>CAVTYE010000001.1:0-1360000 GCA_963738925.1 uncultured Chloroflexia bacterium
GGCCGGGCAGATGCCGGCGGCAGAGATGCGGCTGCACTTCCACGACACGCGGGGGATGGCCCTGGCCAACGTCGTCGCGGCGATGCAGGCCGGTGCGGCGCAGTTCGACGGATCGATCGGCGGGCTCGGCGGCTGCCCCTACGCGCCGGGCGCCTCCGGCAACGTGGCGACCGAGGACATGGTGGCGATGATCCACCGCATGGGGATCAGCACCGGGATCGAGGAAGCGGCTCTGCTGGAGGCGGCCTGGCTGGCAGAGAAGATCATCGGCCGGCCGCTGGAAGGGCGCGTAAAGCGCACCCTGGCGCGTGAATAGCGCCGAAAAGCGCTGATCTTGAACAATCAGTTACAATAGTTCCCGGTTTTGGCCACAGCCCGGGGAGTAGTTGGCAAGCGCCGCCGCCCCAAAGATATGGCGCTTTCGGAGGAGAGTCTATGACGCCCGAGCCACTGGTACTGGCCGTCGACGACGAGGCCGGCATTCTTCGCCTGATGAAGCTGGAGCTCACAGGCCAGGGCTTTCGCGTGATCACCGCGTCAACCGGTGAAGAGGCGCTCAAGATCGTCGAGGAGCAGCGGCCCGATGTCGTCCTCCTGGACGTGATCATGCCGGAGATGACCGGCCTGGAAGTGATGCGCCGCGTCCGCGAACAGATGAACGTACCGATCATCATGGTGACCGCCAAGGACAGCGACCAGGACAAGGTCCGCGGACTGGAGATGGGCGCCGACGACTACATCGTCAAGCCGTTCAGCCCGGAAGAGATGGGCGCCCGCATCCGCGCCGTCCTCCGCCGCGCCCTGGGCAGCCAGAACGCCGAGCGAATCATCCGCGTGCTGAACGTGGAGATAGACCTGGACCGCCGCGTCATGACCCGCGGCGGCGAAGTTATCTCGTTGACGAGGACGGAGTGGCTGTTGCTGCAGTACCTGGCAGCCAACGCCGGCAAGGTGATGCTGAACGCAGAGCTGCTGAGCAAGGTCTGGGGCCCGGAGTACCACGACGATGTGCAGTACCTGCGCGTCTGGGTCTCCCGCCTCCGCCGCAAGCTTGAGCCGGACCCCAGCACGCCGGTGATCATCAAGACGATGCAGGGCATCGGCTACATGCTGGACGCCGAGCCGGCGAAGTCGCCCACCGCCTAGCGCGCCCTCAACGGCCCCGCGCGGAACTCGGCTCCGGCACCGACTGGCGGGCCTCTCCCTTAGAAGTCATCGGCTGGCCGGGCGCATTCTTAGTCTTAGGCTCGGCATCGGGTTCCTGGGGTGACTCTTCGTATCCGACCACGATTACTACCCGATGTCCGTCGGTTGCCTCAAGGCTCCTGCGAATCCCTGTCACCCTCATCCTCCTAGCGTGCGTGGTGTGTGCGGTTATGCCCACCATAGGTGCTGCGCGTTAACGGCAGGTTAGGAAAACGGGCATGGCGGGTTGCAAAAACGTAACGGTGATCCGGGCCCCGGCCGGACGGCTCCGCGCTTCCATCTTCCTGCCACCTGCGATAAAGTGCGAAACGCCCGCCAGAAAGGGGTGCATGTATGACTTCTTACGAAACGCTGCTCGTCGAAAACCGGGGACGCATCGGCCTGATCACGCTCAACCGGCCCGACAAGCTCAACGCCTGGAGCTGGAAACTGGAGCGCGAATTCCTGGCCGCGCTGGAACAGCTGAACGGCGACGCGACGGTCAACGTCATCGTCGTCACCGGGGCCGGGCGCGCCTTTTGCGCCGGCGGCGACATCAGCGGCTTCAACGAGGCGCTGGGCGGCCGCAACGCCAGCAACGGACCCTCGCCGCTGACGGCCGAGGACGGCAGCCCGGAAGTACCGATTGCGCTCTCCCGCAGCAAGCCGGTCATCGCCGCGATCAACGGCCACGCCGTCGGCATCGGCCTCACCATGCCCCTGGCCTGCGACATCCGCATCGCCTCCGACAAGGCTAAGTTCTCCGTGCGCTTCGTCAAGGTCGGCCTGACCCCGGAGTGCGGCAGCACCCGCTACCTGCCGCTCGTCGCCGGGATGGGCAATGCGCTCTACATGGCGCTGACCGGCCGCATCATCGAGGCCGATGAGGCGCTGCGCCGGGGCTTGATCGATCACATCGTACCGCACGAGAAGCTGATGGACGAAGCGATGGCGCTGGCCGAAGAGATCGCCGCCAATCCGCCGTCCGCCGTCTGGGCGGCCAAGCGCATCATCCACGAGAACGCCGGCGAAACTGACCTGCGCCGCGTCGTCACCCGTGAAGGCTTCGCGATCCGCACGGCGCGCGGCATACCGGACCACGCCGAGGCGGTCAAAGCGTTCCTGGAAAAGCGCGAACCGAACTTCGGCAGATGACCGGTCGCTGGGGTCTGACCTACCCGCTCCAGGGCGTCTCACTGTCCGAGCACGGCCCGATCCTCAAAGAGGCCGAGGAGCTGGGCTACACCGACGCCTGGTCGGCCGAGGTCGAGTCCAACGACGCCTTTACACCGCTGGCAGCCTTCGCGGCCTGGGCGCCGAACACCCGGCTGGGCTGCGCCATCGCCAGCGTCTACACCCGCACGCCGACCCTGCTCGCGCAGACCGCCGCCGCCATCGAAGAACTGGCGCCGGGCCGCTTCTGCCTGGGCATCGGCACCAGCTCACCTGCCATCGTCGAGCGCTGGAACGGGGTGCCGCTGGAGCAGCCGTATCGCCGGATGAAGGAGACGATCGCCTTCCTCAAGCAGGCCTGGGCCGGCGAGAAGATGGTCACCAAGGTCGGCCCGTACGACGTCAAGGGCTTCCGGCTGGGCCGCGCTCCCGTCGTTCCGCCCAAGCTGTACATCGCCGCGCTAAGGGAGAAGATGCTGCGCCTGGCCGCCACGGAAGGCGACGGCGCGATCACGAACTACATCGCGCCCTACGACGCAGTGCGCCTGGCGAAGATCGCGAAGGAGGCGACCGATGCCGCCGGCAAGCCGGAGACGGACCTCTGCTGCCGTATCTTCGTGATCTGGACGGAGGACGGCCAGGCGGCGCAGATGATCGGCCGGTTCATCGTTTCCGCTTACCTGACCACGCCGTACTACTACGCCTTCCACGAATGGCTGGGACGCGGCGAGCTCCTGGCGCCGATGAAGCAGGCCTGGGACGCCGGCGACAGGCAGGGCGCGCTGGGCCACGTGCCGGCGAAAGTCGTCGAGGACATTTTCGTCTGGGGCAGCCCGGCCGCTTGCCGCGACAAGATCACGGAGTACGCTAAGAACGGCATCACGACGCCGATCATCAACATCATCCCTACCGCGCGAGACCCCGAAGGTCAGCGAGAGCAGAGCCTCGCCGCCTTCCGGGCGCTGGCGCCGCGCTGACGGAGGAGCCCCATGCCCGAGTACACGATAACCCCCGAAATCCGCGAGATTCGCAGCAACGTGCGCGCTTTCATGGACGAGCACATCTACCCCAACGAGAACATCATCGAAGAAGGCGAGCCGGAGCACATCGAGTCCGTGGTCAAGGACCTGCAGGCCCGCACCAAGAAGATGGGCTACTGGGCGCCCCACCTACCCAAGGAGGCCGGCGGCATGGGCATCGGCTTTATGCCCTACGTCTACATGAACGAGATCCTGGGCCGCAGCTACCTGGCCCCGCGCGCCTTCGGGTCCCAGGCGCCGGACTCCGGCAACGCGGAGATCCTCTGGCAGTTCGGCAGCGACGAGCAAAAGGCCGCGTACCTGAAGCCGCTGGTCAACGGCGACATCCGCTCCTGTTTCTCCATGACAGAGCCCGAGGTCTCCGGCGCCGATCCGACCGGCCTGCAGACCCGCGCCGCCCGAGACGGCGACGACTGGGTGATCAACGGCCACAAGTGGTTCACCAGCGGCGCCATCGGGGCCGAGTTCGCCATCGTCATGTGCGTCTCCGACCCGGAGGGCGACGCACACCGCCGGATGAGCCAGATCATCGTGCCGCTCAAGACGCCCGGCGTCGACATCGTACGGTCGGTGCCGGTGATGGGCGAGACGCGCGGCAACCACTGCGAGATCATGTACCGCGACGTCCGGGTGCCGGTGACGAACACGTTGGGCCGCCCCGGCGATGGCTTCATGATCGCCCAGAAGCGGCTGGGCCCGGGCCGCATCCACCACTGCATGCGCTGGCTGGGCCAGATGCAGCGCGCCTTCGAGCTGATGTGCAACCGCGCGCTCAGCCGCCAGGCCTTCGGCAGCACGCTGGCCCAGAAGCAGACGGTGCAGAACTGGATCGCCGATTCCGTCGCCGACATCCAGTCGGCGCGGCTGCTGACCCTGCACGCCGCCGAGAAGGTGGACCAGGGCACCGAGGCGCGGGTGGAGATATCTCTGATCAAGTTCTACGGCGCCAAGATCCTGCATGACGTGATCGACCGCGCGATCCAGGTCCACGGGGCGCTCGGCGTCTCCGGCGACACGCCGCTGGAGTCGATGTACCGGCAGGCCCGCGCGGCCCGCATCTACGACGGCCCGGACGAAGTGCACCGCATGGTGGTGGCGCGCAAGGTGCTGCAGTCGTTCAGCCAGGGCAACCCCTGGGAGTTCGAGTAGGCATAGTCGATTCGGCCACGTAACAGGAGGTACGCGTGATGGCTCCGAAGTATGACCTCGTGACGATCGGAGGCGGACTCGCCGGCTCCTCGCTGGCCCGGTCGATGGCGGAGAAGGGCGCCCGCGTTCTCGTGCTCGAGGCGACGACGGAGTTCAAGGACCGCGTCCGCGGCGAGCAGCTGAACAGCTGGGGCGCCGGCGAGGCGCGCGAGCTCGGCATCTACGACCTCCTTTCGTCGTGTGGCAACGAGATGCTGTGGTGGGACATGTACATCGGCCCGGCCCGGCTCGAGCACCGGGACCTCCAGGTGACCGGAGCGAGCGGGCTGCCGAACCTCGGCTACTACCACCCGCAGATGCAGCAGACGCTGATCGAGGCCGCCGGGAAGGCGGGTGCCGAGGTGCGCCGCGGCGTTCGCGTGACGGCCGTCGAGCCCGGGTCCCCGCCGAAGGTGACCGTCGAAGGAGACGGCGGCGCCCAGACGATTGAAGCCGGGCTTGTCGCAGCCTGCGATGGACGCAACTCCCCGACTCGCGCCTGGTGTGGCTTCGAAGTTAACCACGATCCCAAGCGCATGCAGATCAGCGGCCTCTTTTTTGAGAACATGGACACTCCCGCCGACACCGCCGTCCACTGCATCAACCCGATGCTCAACGCTCACGCTTTGCTCTTCCCCTCCGGCGGCGGGAGAGTCCGGGCCTACTACGCCACCTGGTCCAAGCCGGACAGCCCGCGACCGTCCGGAGAGAAGGACGTGCCCCGCTACATCGATCAGTCCATAGCCATCGGGATCCCTCCGCAGACCTTCGAGGGCGCCACGCCAGCCGGGCCGCTAGCCACCTTCGACGGCGCGGACACCTGGGTTGAGCACCCGTACAAGGATGGCGTCGCACTTGTCGGCGACGCCGCGGCGGCAACTGACCCCAACTTCGGGCAGGGCCAGGCGCTGACGCTGCGCGACGTGCGCGAACTGCGAGATCAGCTCCTGGCTTCGGGCGACCCGGACACCGCCGGCCGCGCCTACGCGAAGGCCCACGATGGGTACTATCGCCGCCTCAAGTCCGTGGAAGACACGGCGACAGACCTCCTCTTTGAGCCAGGCCCGGAAGCGGACGCGCGACGCGGCCGCACGTTGCCTGTCCTCGCCGAAGTCTTCCTGGAGATTGCCATGCTCCAGCGCGGGCCTGACCACGTCGAGACGCGCCCGAACTTCCGCGAGCTGGTCATGGGTGGCGCCTAAATCATCGGCGCGCCCAGCCGCTGCCGTATCTCCGCGTCGCCCAGGCCGTCGATCTCGAAGAGCTTCTCGCGGGACGTTGCGCCGCGCTTGAGGACGACGGCACTCACCGGAACGTCCAGCGCATCGGCCAGCAACCTGGCGACGGCTGCATTGGCGCGGCCCTTCTCCGCCTTCTCGCGCACCTTCAGCCGCAGCACGTCATCCTTCCATTCGCTGACGGCGGACTCGCGGGCGCCGGGTGTGACGCGGACGCGGAGGTGGCCCATGCTCCAATGCGATTCGCCTGGTAGAGCTGGACGGTGCCGCGCCGGGACTCACTGGGTTGTCCAACCCCACTGCTGCTCCTCCACTGCGCCGATGAAGCGAACACCGCGGCCCTTAGCTCTCTGATCGTGGCTTGATGTCGTCGCAGGAGATCGCGATGCCGTGCGCAGGTTCCGTAGCGGGGTGGCAACCGATGATGCCCGACGGTGCATCGTAGAGCGGCCATCCGGGCATCGCTTCGAAGCGGGGAAGCTGAAGCTTGTCGCGGAGGAACGCCCGCGCTGCTTCCGGGTCTGTCGTGTAGAAGATCCCATGCCCGCCTGTATCACGCTACCGCTCAGAACGGCCGCGCTATCATACCCGCCATGCCGGACATGCTCGCGCGTCTCTACGACCTGCCCGATCCAGCACCCGGCCTCGCCCGGATCGCCGCGGCGGGGCTGCGGATGCGGCGGGCCGATCCCTGGGACCGCGACCCGGTGATCGCCTTTGTCCGCAAGAACTTCCACGACGTCTGGGCGATGGAGACCGAGCGCGCCTTCGCCACGACCCCGATCTGCTGCTTCATCGGCCTCAAGGGCAACGAAGTCGCCGGGTTCGCCGTATACGAAGGCACCCGGCGCGACTACTTCGGCCCCACCGGCGTGCGCGAAGACCTGCGCGGCAGCGGCCTGGGGGCGGCGCTGCTGCTGGCCTGTCTCGGCTCCATGCGGGAGATGGGGTACGCCTACGCGATCATCGGCGGCGTCGGCCCGGCCAGGTTCTACGAGAAGGCCGTTGGCGCCTTCATCATCCCCGGCAGCGACGTCGGCATCTTCGGCACCCTGGGTGACCTGCGAGGAGGACCCGCATGACCGAGCCACTCTCCGAGACGTACGAATCGCAGCGCATCCGGCTGCACTACAACATCTGGGGCGACCCGCAGAGCAGCAAGCCGCCGCTGGTCCTCATCCACGGCGGCCAGGACCACTCCCGCAACTGGGACTTCGTGGCGGAGCGGCTGGAAGACCGCTACACCATCTACGCCCCGGACCTGCGCGGGCACGGCGACAGCGGCTGGGCGATCGGCGGGATGTATAGCATCCCGGAGTTCACGCTGGACATCGCCACCCTGGCCAACACGATCGAAGGCAGGCTGACCGTCATCGGCCACTCCCTGGGCGGTGCGATAGCCGCTCAATACGCCGGGACGATCCCGGACCGGGTCGAGAAGCTCGTCTCCGTCGAAGGCTGGGGCCCGCCGATGCAGGAGCACGTCCCGGCCCACAAGCGGATGCGGGACTGGATCGGCCATATGCACGACGTTGAGCGCCGACAGCCGCGCCGCTACCCCAGCATCGAAGACGCCACCAAGCGAATGCTGGAGGCGAACCCGTTCCTGACGCCGGAGATGGCCCGCCACCTGACCCTCCACGGCGCCAACCGCAACGAAGACGGCACTTACACCTGGAAGTTCGATAACTACGTCCGCATCCGCTCCCCCTACGAGTTCAACCTGGACGACGCGATGGTGATCTGGTCCCAGATCCAGGCCCCGACGCTGCTGGTCAAGGGCGCGCAGAGTTGGGCCGTCGACCCCGAGGCGACAGGCCGCGCCGACGTCATCCGCGACCACAAGTCCGTGATCATCGACAAGGCCGGCCACTGGGTCCACCACGACCGCCTGGACGAGTTCATGCGGCACGTCGAGGACTTCCTGGCGAGCTAGCATGATCGACCGCGCCAGCCCACCATCCGGAATCTTGCGCCTGTTCCTGCGGTCGCCCATCTGGCTCTACCGCTGGCACGCCGGCTGGCTCCTGGGCGGGCGCTTCCTGATGCTGGAGCACCGCGGCCGCAAGAGCGGCGATCTCCACCGCGCCGTGATCGAGGTGATCGGCCGCCGCCGCGAGATCAAGGCGTACTACGTAGCCGCGGCCTGGGCGCCCCGCGCCGACTGGTACCAGAACGTCCTCAAAGACCCGCAGGTCCGCGTCACCGTCGGCGGACGCAGCTTCCCGGCGCTGGCAAGGGCCCTGCCGCCGGAGGAGTCTCGCGCCTTCCTGGAGGACTATCGGCGGAACCACAGGCTGGCGGCGAAGGCGCTCTCCCGCGTCCTCGGCGTCACCCAGGACGAACTTCTGGAGACGCAGGTCGTCGAGTTCCGCCGCGTCTCCGGCGCCACGACCTCCGCATCCTGAACCCCGCGGCAGCGCCACCGGCCACGCCGCGTGTTACCATCCGTTCACACGCGACACACATTGGATACAAGGGGTGTGCAAATGGCCGTCAAGGAACCCGCCAGCGTAGAGGAGATCTCCGCGGAGTACCTCTCGCAGGTCGCGCAAAAGATGCTGGGCGATCCGTCCATAGAGGTTACCGGATTCGAGCTGATCCACGACCCGTTCGAGTTCCCGCGCTTCGGCCAAAAGGAGTTCTACGACATCCCCTTCACGTACAACTCCGGCTCCGGCGGCGGCGCTTCCTCGATCATCCTGCGCGTGATGCCGGAGATGGACGCAGTGATGATGCTGACCGGCGACACGGAGCACCGCGAGCTGCTGGCCTTCAAGTCCGGCCTCCTCGACGAGGTGCCGAAGACCTTCGAGATCCCATACATAGATGTCATCCTGCGTCCGGAGCGCGGCCAGTACTGGGCTTGGCTGCGCGATGTGCGACCGCAGATGGCCGCGCTGGGCATGCACGCCAAGTGCCCCGATGAGACGGTGCGGATGATCCTCTCCCACCTGGCCGCCTTCCACGCCAGGTTCTGGGAGCGGCGAGACATCATCGACCAGCCGTGGCTGATGAGCCTGCGCCGGCCGGTGGACTACTTCTACCGCTGCGTCGTGGACATCATGGACGGGATGAAGGACCCGTCCGAGTCAACGCTATACGTTTGCGAGCGCTGGCCCTGGCTTGCCGAAGGCGTCACCAACCTAATTGCAGAGCTGCCCCCGAACCTGAGCAAGGCCGTAGAGAAGCTGTACCGCGAACCGGAGCCTCTTTTGCGGGAGACTGAGGCGATGCCGATGACGCTCCTGCACTACGACTTCGACAACCGCAACCTCGGCATCTCAGACGACGGCAAGCGCACGGTGGTGATCGACTGGGAAATCCTGGGGCGCGGCATCTCCGGCTCAGACGTCGTGCGCTTCATGGTCTATCAGCAGCCGGACGACCTGGAAGGGATGCTGACCTACTACCTGGACGAACTGGAGCGGTATCTGGGCAAGAAGATAGACCGCAAAGAGTGGCGGCGCGGCTACGACCTGGCGACGATCGCCGAGTTCCAGATCCGCGGCGTGCTCTTCGGCGTGATGGTCGCGGCGCCCTCCGCCCCGGTGCCCGACGATCAGCGCCCGGCCATGAAGGAGCGCGTGTTTTCAGACATCGGGTACGTGGAGTCGCTGGTCAAGAAGACCGGACTCGCATAGCGAGCAACCACCCGACACTACTTGACAACTTCTGGCCCCTGGGCAAACAATGCCGGCAAATAAGGGGGGTGCGACGTGTTTACTTTTGTCTCGCGCGTATTACGCGTTCCGGCGATTTCAGCTGTCCTGACTCTCACAGCCCTAATACTCTTTGCGTCGATGACGCTGGCTGCTTCCGGGGATGTCACGGCCGACCGGGTGTTTGGTCAGAGCGGCAGCTTCGTCACCAATAGCTGCGGACTCGCCGCATCTACCTTGTGCTCGCCGTCCGGCGTTGCCGTGGATACCGCCGGCAACGTATACATCGTCGACTCAGCGAATAACCGTGTGCTGGAGTATGACACTCCACTTACTAGCGACTTCATCGCGGACCGCGTGTTCGGCCAGGGCGGCAGCTTCACCTCCGGCACCTGCAACCTCGGTGGGATCAGCGCGTCCAGTCTCTGTCTCCCAGTCGACGTTGCGGTCGACACCGCCGGTGACGTCTTCATCGTTGACTTCACGAACAACCGGGTCCTCGAATATCTGACCCCGCTCAGCACTGACACAGTGGCTGACCGGGTCTTCGGACAGGGTGGCAGCTTCACCACCGACACGTACATCGGCTTCTGGTACAGCGCCAGCGCAACCGCCGATACGCTTGCCAACCCGATATCCGTAGCCATAGACGGCGCGAACAACCTCTACATTGGCGATCGCGGATTCCACCGCATCCTGCAGTACAATCCGCCGTTTACTGACACCACAGCCGACCGGGTCTTCGGACAGTTCGGCAGCTTCACGACAGGCACGCCCAACAATGGCGGCGTCAGCGCCAACAGCCTCCAGGACTTCAACGGGATCGGCGTCGACACCGCCGGCAATCTGTACGTGGCAGACTCGAACAACTCTCGGGCGCTCATGTACAAGACGCCGACCACAACCGACACAACGGCCGACGTGGTATTCGGCCAGTTCGGCAGCTTCACCAGCGCGGCCGTCAACCTGGGTGGCGTCAACGCTGACAGCCTGGAGTCGCCCACCGACATCGGAGCGGACACCGCGGGCAACGTCGTCATTACCGATACCGGCACAGAGCGCACGTTGATATACGACAACCCGTCGGTCTACGGCACAACGGCGGATGTCGTTTTCGGCCAGGGTGGCAGCTTCACCTCCTTCGGTAACAACACCGGTGGCCTCAGTGCCAACAGCCAGGCCGATCCCTGGTCAATCGCTTTCGATAACACCTGTAACCTGTATGTCGTGGAGTACGGCAACAACCGTGTGTCAGAGTACGACCAGCCGCCGCACGCCTGCGTGTTCGCGGCCGGCACTCCTGGGCCGACGAGTTCTCCTCCACCCCCTACCCCGAGTCCATCTCCGACGCCCGTCAACACTGGCTGCCCACCGGTCAACCCCATCCCTTGCACGCCAACGCCACCCCCCACACCAAGTCCGACTCCTCCATTGCTAAGTCCACTCCCTGTTACACCGACCTCAGCAGTACCTACGGGACCCGTCGGCGGACTGGGCGAACTACTCGTGTCCGGAGGGGACGGGAACGGAACTTCTGAGATCGCCATCGTCGCCGGATTCATGCTGGCGGGAGCGTCGGCCCTGCTACTGGCCGCCTGGTACGCGCGGCGTAAACGCGGAGTCATCTAGAATAACTGCAAACCAAAACGGGCCAGGACAATCGTCCTGGCCCGTGCGCCGGTACACACCGGCTCCTTCCGCTTAAGTAATCAGGCCGCGTCGGCGGGGGACAGGCGCGGTCGGTTGGCGTTGGCCGGGACAGGCTTCGGCGCCTCCGGGCCCCTGGCCTTGCGCATGCTCTTTTCGTTGTACATATCGACGTCGGCCTTCTGCATGATCTCGTCGACTGTGTCGGCGCTCGTCGGGTAGCTGGCGACGCCGAACGATGCCGTGACCTTGATGTTGACGTTCTCGCGCTCGATCAGGTCGATGTTCTCCATGCGTTTGAGCAGCCGGCCGCGCAGCGCCAGGGCCGCTTTGTCCGAGGTGTCAGGCAGGATGATGGCGAACTCGTCGCCGCCGGTGCGGGCGGGCACGTCGCTGGCGCGCGTGTGGTCCAGCAGGAAGCGCCCGAAGGAGGCCAGCAGCTCATCGCCCACACGGTGGCCGAAATTGTCATTCACCTGCTTCATGAGGTCCAGGTCGACGACGATCACAGACAGCGGGCGCTTGAACGCTTTGGCGGTCTCCAGCTCGCGCTCCAGCCGCTCGAAGAGATAGCGGCGGTTGAAGAGCTGGGTAAGGTCGTCCTGCATCGCCATGTTCTCCAGCTCCATGTTGTGGACCAGGAGCCCCAGCCGCAGGCGCTTCTCCAGGTTGACGGCGATGCGCCGGGCCCGCGTCTCCGCGATGAAGACGTAGGCGGCGAAGGCGACGAGCGCGATGGAGTTGACGAAGAAGTTGGAGGTCCCGAAACCGCCGGTGGTGGAGATGACGCCGAGGGCGGTCACCAGCAGCACGATACCAACCAGGCGTGTGGCCCAGATGTGCCGTGTCAGGCTCCGCGTGTCCGGATGGCCCGGCTGTTCCACCTCTATCACCCGTTCCGCCGTGTAATCACTTGGCTTGCTCAAAGTTCCCCCAGGTTAGGTCGTTCCAGTCCCGCATGAGGATTGTGCGGCTACTTAATGAGACGACCGGGAACGTATCGTGTTACAGGTAGGCAGCGAACGGGGAACGAATACTGAAGCGATGGTGCATGGGCCCATGAGCCGTCAGGTACGGACGGCCATGCGGGGAACGCCGTTGGCTAGCTGGTAAACTGCGTAGCGGCGGGCCCGTAGCTCAAGGGCAGAGCGCCCGGCTCATAACCGGTTGGTTGCTGGTTCGAATCCAGCCGGGCCCACCAAAACTGGCGCTAGACGGCGGCTTCTTCGGCAGGCTTCGGGTGCAGCGGCGTCAGGTGACCGTCAGAGGCCATCCGGTAGGCGATGGCGCCCTCAGAGAGGCCCTCGATCGTGTCCTCGCCGATCTGCAGGACAGAGCCTTCGGGCAGGTCCCAGCTCTCGCGGGCGGCGCGGCGCATCGCTCCGCGGCTCTCCAGGCCCATGGCTGCGTACGTCGGCTCCAGCACCTCTTTGATCACGGAGCGCGGCGAATCGATGCCCGTCGTCAGCACGGCTTCGATGAAGGCTTCGGCGTTGGGCAGCTTAACGATCGGCATGCGGTACTTCTCGTACACCTCCCACATGGCCTGCAGCGCCTTGTCCGGCCAGAACTTGAGGTAGGCGCGGGTGATCTGGCGGAAGACGCCTTCGTGGAACCCTTCGTCGATGGAGAGGGTCTGGCAGACGCCGGCGATCGCCGGGTAGACGGGGCGCTCGGACTCGTCTGTCGGTGAGCCGTATTCGGCCCAGATGCGCTTCTGCATCTCGTGGTAGTTCTTCTTGGTCTGGCGCTCCTGGGCGATGGCGTAGGCGGCGGCTCGCAGGGGTGTGCCTTCGTGGCCCGTCTGCCGCTCGAAGGTCCAGGTGTCCTTGCCGCACTCGTCCTTGTAGGCGTCCAGCTCTCTTTCAGAGCAGAGCCCGGAGTCGGTCAGGCAGTACCAGAGCGCGTTGCTGTGGCGAGTCTCGTCGTAGACCCACTGCACGTATGTCTGCGCCGTGGAGCGGCAGTCGCCGGAGGCGGCGATGGCCTGCTGGGCGTAGTCTTCGACGAACGACTCGACGCCGAAGTCGCCGATCAGGATCTCCCGCGACTCTGGGCTGACGCGGTCGGCCCACTCCTTCATCTGGGCGCGCTGGGGAAGGTGCTTGGCTACCCACCGCGGCCCCTTGGAGAAGTAGCGTTCGTAGACCGCGGCCACCGCCTTTTGGATGGCGTTTTCACGTCCCTGAATCGTCCAGGGTGTGGACATCGTGTAGACCAAGTTAGCCTCCTCGCCGGCCTGCTGGGCATAAGGCCAAACGGGCGGCCTCGGCGGGCCGTTCTGTCCGGCATCCCGGGTTGATGTGAGTCAGGGGAGAAAGTAAGTAGGTTGCTGAAGAAAGACGCGCGAAGCTTGCGCGGCTACATCTTACCACCCGTTTCGGCCTGGCGACACTACGCGAATGTTAAATCTAAGCCTGTGCTAATAATCACCTCCCATGCTACTCTCTTGGCCATGCTTGAAGACCAGCTCGCCGCTTACCTGCCGACTTGCATCCCACAGGCGACCGAGGTGGAGATCAGCAACCTCTACCGGATCCCCGGCGGCCAGTCCCGCGAGACCTGGTCCTTCGACGCGGCCTGGCGCGAAGACGGCGCGCCGATGCAGCGCGGTTTCATCCTTCGCCGCGACCCCGATGCCAGCGTCCTGGAGAGCGACCGCGAGGCCGAGTTCAACGTGATGCGGGCGGTCCACGGCACCGGCATCCCGATCCCGCAGGTGCTCTGGCTGGAGCAGGACGCCGCACCCCTGGGCCGCCCCTTCGCCCTGATGGAGCGGCTGGACGGCTGCGAGGCCAGCCCGCAGAAAGTGCTGATGGACGGCGCTTTCATGGCCGGGCGCACAAGGATGGGCGCCGAGTTCTCGGAGATCCTGGCCCGAATTCACGCGATCGACTGGCGGGCCGCGGGGCTGGAATTCCTTGGTCCGCCGGACGCCGCGGGCTGCGGGCTGGCGGAGATCGAGAAGTGGGAGGCGATCGTGGCCCGGGAGGCGATCTGGCCGCAACCGGTGCTTCGGGCGGCCTTCCGCTGGCTGCGACGCCACCAGCCGAGGCCGGCGCAGCGCCTGGTGCTCGTCCACGCCGACTACCGCACCGGGAACTTCCTGGCCCTGCCTTCAGGCGAGATCGTCGGCATCCTGGACTGGGAGATGACCCACCTCGGCGACCCGCTGGAAGACGTCGCCTGGGCCTGCATCCGCCCGTGGCGCTGGATCGGGACGGAGCACATCGGCGGGCTGCTGGACCGCGCCGACTTCTATCGCATGTACTCGGAAGCGTCGGGAATCGAGATCGATGAGGAGTCCGTGCGGTTCTGGGAGGTACTGGGCAACGTCAAGCTGGCCGCGATCTTCCTGACCGGCGGCCGCTCCTACTGCGAAGGCCGGACGCGCAGCGCGATGATGGCCTTCCTGGGTCGCAACACGCGCCGGCTGGAGCTGGAAGTCATGGACTTGATGGGGCGGTGAGGGAGGGGAACGCAGTGAACGTTGGAGATTGGAGATTGGAGAGTTGGAAGTCGGCGCGCCTTTGCACTCTGCGGAGTCCGCGACCTTGAGGCCGACTCCGGGCGAGTCCCTGCGCGCGATCCAGTCCGCGATCGCCGAGCAGCTGACTCCGGAGCTCTCGTCGCTGTTTGCAGAAGAGGCTGCCAGCGCGGCGACGATGCTGGCTGAGTCGCTCTTCGCGGAGTGGGACACGCTGGCCGAAGACCTGCGCGCCGACAACGCCCGCCTCCGCAAGATCCTGGGCTCGGCCCGCGATGCGTTGTCGCGAGTTAACCGAAGCAACGAACTTGCGGCCGCCCTCGTCAATAAGATCGACGGGGTGTTGGCTCAGGCCGGGGACGATCGTCTGACCGTCTCCAGCCTGGGCGCAGAAAACGACCGGCTCTCCGAAGCGCTCGCCGAACTCCTCGAGCTGATCGAGGACAAGGACGGCGAGCCGGGCTTCGAGGGGTTGGCCCCGGTCCGGGCGGAGGTCTATCTTCACCTGCGCCGGGTCGCCGTCAGGGGCTGGTCGTACTTCGACATCTCGGGGTTCAGGGAGCGTATCATCAAAGCGCGCGCGGAGTTGCCGAGCGACAACTCAAGTGTGGAGCGATAAAATGTCAGTACTCATGGGCAAGGACGAACTGGTCGAACGAGTCGAGCAGGCGCTCGCCGATTACACGCCCCGCAAGATCGACCTTCCGACTGCGGCAGCGGCGGCCGTGCTCGTCCTGATCCACCCGCGCGGCGGCGAGCCGCACGTCATCTTCACGGAGCGCACCAACCACGTGGAGCATCACAAGGGGCAGATGTCTTTTCCCGGCGGCGCCTGTGACGACGTGGACGACTGCTGCGAGACGACCGCCCTGCGCGAGACCCAGGAGGAGATCGGCGTCGCCAGGGACCACGTGCGGCTGATCGGCTGCCTGGACGACATGGTCACTATCAGCAACTTCCGGGTCACGCCCTGCGTCGGCGTGCTGGAGTTCGAAGGCGCCTACCCCTACAAGATCAACGACCACGAGGTGGCGCGAGTAGTCGAGGTTCCGCTCAGCTTCCTGCTTGAAGAAGGGAACATGGAGCTGGAAGTGCGACAGCACCAGGGCCGGGAAGTGTTAGTCCCGGCCTTTTCTTATGACGGCCACCGCATCTGGGGCGCCACCGCCCGCATGCTCCACCAGCTCATCGAGCTGTTGCGCTAACCCCGAGGCCGGAAAGCCTCGGCTTCATGGCCGGCAAGCCACCGCCACCCTGCAAGCGCTGCGGCGCCCGCGACTGGTCCGTGGAGTCGCGCCCAAAGTCGGCCTTCCGCTGGCTCCTTGAGACGATACTCGCCGTGCCGGACGTCCTGATCTACCAGTCGGAGTCCGCCGGCTGGCCGGGCAAGACCTACGAGCGCTGGACCTGCGGCAACTGCGGCAGACGCGTGCGGGTGACACCAAAGTCGCAGTGAGCGCTTGACACCTCGCGCGCGGGCCGCAACAGTAGCACGCAGAGGTATGCAAACATGACGCAAGTTACCGATAACCGCACCGGCATCGCCAGCCCGACAAAGCTCCTGATCAACGGCGAGTGGGTGGCGCCGGCCTCCGGCAAGTACTACGACGACCCCAACCCCAGCACGGGCGAGACGATCGCTCACGTGGCCGAGGGCAGCGCCGAAGACGTGGACCGCGCGGTGAAGGCGGCGCGCGGCGCTTTCGATAAGTGGTCCGGCATGCATCCGGCGGACCGCGGTCGCCTGCTGATGAAGCTGTGCGAGCTGGTGCGGGAGAACGCGCAGCAGCTGGCCGAGATCGACGCGATCGACGCCGGCAAGCCAGTCACCAACAGCCTGCGCGTCGACATCCCGGCCGCCATCGACTGCTTCGAGTACTACGCCGGCTGGGCCGACAAGATCCACGGGGAGACGGTCCCCGTGCGCGGCCCGAACTTCACCTACCTGCTGCGGCAGCCGGTCGGCGTTGTGGGGCAGATCATCCCCTGGAACTTCCCGGTGATGATGGCCTCCTGGAAGCTGGCGCCGGCGCTGGCCTGCGGCTGCACCGTCGTACTCAAGCCGGCGGAGCAGTCGCCGCTGTCGGCCCTGCGACTCGGCGAGCTCTGCCTTGAGGCCGGGATCCCCGAAGGCGTCGTCAACATCGTGACCGGCTTCGGCGAAACCGGAGCGGCCCTGGTGGAGCACCCGGACGTGGACAAGATCGCCTTCACCGGCAGCCCGGAAGTCGGCCGGATCATCGTCCGCGCCTCCGCCGCCTCGCTGAAGAAAGTCTCGCTGGAGCTGGGCGGCAAGTCGCCGAACATCGTCCTGGCCGACGCCGATATGGAGTCCGCGGTCCGTGGCTCCAGCGGCGGCATCTTCTTCAACCAGGGCGAGGTCTGCAGCGCCGGCTCCCGGATCATCGTTGAGAAGTCCGTCTACGAGCCGTTCCTGGAGGGGCTGAACGAACGCGCCCGCACGATCCGCGTCGGCGACCCACTGGACCCGGAGACGTACATGGGCCCCGTCGTCTCGGAGGAGCAGTTCGACCGCGTGCTCAGCTACATCGATATCGGCCGTGGCGAAGGAGCGAACCTGGTGGCCGGCGGCTCCCGCATCGGCGAGCGCGGCTTCTTCGTCCAGCCGACGATCTTCGGCAATGTAAACAACCAGATGCGGATCGCCCGCGAAGAGATCTTCGGGCCTGTCGCCTCCGTTATACCTGTCAGCGACGTGGATGAGGCCGTAAAAGTCGCCAATGATTCACCGTATGGGCTGGCCGCGGCAGTCTGGACAAGAGACGTGGGTAGGGCGCATGCTGTAGCCCACAAACTGCGCGCCGGCACTGTCTGGGTGAACACATACGGCGCCACCGATACACGGGCGCCCTGGGGTGGCTACAGGGACAGCGGGTTCGGCCGCGAGCTAGGAAGGCAAGCGATCGATCTGTACACTGAATACAAGGCCGTCTGGGTGGCCCTGAAATAGGATTGGATATAAACGCAGCGGAGCGGGCCCTCGGCGGGCCTCTCCACCAGAAGGAGAGCACAGACAACATGACACAGCAAGCAACCCGAGCGCCCGAGGCTGCCGACCTCCAGACCAGGGACAAGCTTTTCATCAACGGGAAGTGGATCCCATCAACCGGCAAGGGCTCGATCGACGTGATCAACCCGGCGACCGAAGAAGTCGTCGGCCGCGTTCCTGAGGGCACCGCCGAGGACATCGACAAGGCCGTGGCCGCCGCCAAGGGCGCCTTCGAGGCCTGGTCGCAGACGCCTCCGGAAGAGCGCGCCAAGTACGTCGCCGCCATCGCCGCCGGCCTCCAGGCCCGCAGCGAAGAGCTGGCCACGATGATCGCCAAGGAAGTCGGGATGCCGGTCATGATGTCCCGCCTGATCCAGGCCGGCGCACCGATCATGACCTTCAGCTCCATCCAGATGCTGATCGACCAGACAAAGTTCGAAGAGACGATCGGCAACTCGCTCGTCGTCCGCGAGCCCGTCGGCGTTGTCGGCTGCATCACTCCCTGGAACTACCCGCTGCACCAGATCGCCGCGAAGGTCGCGCCCGCGCTGGCCGCCGGTTGCACCGTCGTCGTTAAGCCGAGCGAGGTCGCGCCACTTAACGCCTTCCTCCTGGCCGAAGTGATCGAGGCGGCCGGGCTTCCCGCCGGCGTCTTCAACCTGGTCACCGGCTTCGGCCCGGTCGTCGGTGAGGCGATCGCCGCCCACCCGGACGTCGACATGGTCTCCTTCACCGGCTCCACCCGCGCCGGCAAGCGCGTCAGCGAGCTGGCCGCGCAGACCGTGAAGCGCGTGGCCCTGGAGCTCGGCGGCAAGTCCCCGAACATCATCCTCGAGGACGCAGACCTCGAGCGCGCCGTCACCGACGGCGTCACCAAGTGCTACCAGAACTCAGGCCAGACCTGCAGCGCCCTGACGCGCATGCTCGTCCCGCGCGACAAGCTGGCCCAGGCCGAGCAGATCGCCGCCAAGGCCGCCGACGCCTTCACCACCGGCGACCCGTTCGCCGCTGAGAGCCGCCTCGGGCCGCTGGTCTCCAGCGTCCAGCACGAGCGCGTGCAGAACTACATTAAGAAGGGCGTGGCGGAAGGCGCGAAGCTGGTCACGGGCGGCCCCGACAACCCGCAGGACAAGGGCTACTACGTAAAGCCGACAGTCTTCTCCAACGTCACCAGCGACATGACGATCGCCCAGGAAGAGATCTTCGGGCCCGTCCTTTCGATCATCCCCTACGACGACGAGGAGGACGCGATCCGCATCGCCAACGACACGATCTACGGCCTGGCGGGCGGCGTCTGGTCCGGCGACCCGGAGCGCGCACGCCGAGTGGCCCGGCGCCTTCGTGCCGGCCAGGTGGAGGTCAACGGCGGCGGCTTCAACCTGATGGCCCCGTTCGGCGGCTTCAAGCAGTCCGGTCACGGCCGCGAGCTCGGCAAGTACGGCCTTGAGGAGTACCTCGAGGTCAAGTCGCTCCAGCTCTAGCCAGAAACGCAACGAAAGCGCCCGCCCGGTGCGAATCGGGCGGGCGCTTTGCTATCTACGCGATATGATCAGCGCACCATGTTCCTGGCACAGATCATCGCCGCCGGCGCCGGGTTCCTGATCGCCGTCCTCTGGTTCGACCTGATGTTCGACGTGCAGGTGTTCCGCCACCGCCGCGAGCCGGACGTCCCACAGCCGACGCTGGACTCCATCGCCGCCTACTACCACCGCGTGACTGAGACCGCCTCGCCAATGGGCCGCCTCGTCGCCGTCGTGATGCTGACGCTGCTGATCGCGCTCGTCGTCCAGGCCGCGCGGGCCGATGTCGCCGTCTGGGTGACCGCCGCCTCTATCGCCGCGGCGCTGGTCGGGTTCGGGCTGGCCGGGTTGCGGGTGTTCGGCCGGGCGCGGCGCCTCGGCCGGCAGACGGACTCCCCGTCCGGGCAGAGCGCCATCGCCCGCAGCATCCTGCGCGACCACCTGGCCTGCCTTGCCGCGATGGCGACGCTGCTGGCGGCGCAGCTTGTTGGGTAGCTGTCAACGAATGGCCTGCGGCGCAACGAATTACCGAATGCGGAAGGTTCGTTAATTCGGTCCCGATTCGTTGACAGCCGTGCGATAACATAGCGCTCGTATGACCGAATCACAGGTGACCGAACTCATCGTCCGCGGCATCGTCGTCGGCGTCTTCCAGGAGAACTGCTGGGTGATCGGCAACCGCCGCACCGGCGAAGGCATCTGCATCGACCCCGGCGACCAGCCGGAGGAGATCATGGCGATGGCGCGCGATATGGGCGTCACGATCAAGGCGATCGCCAACTCGCACGCCCACGTGGACCACATCCTGGGCGTGGCCGAGGTTCAGCGGCAGACCGGCGCCAAGTTCTACATGCACCAGGGCGAGGCCGGGATCGCGGCGATGGCGGCGCAGACGGCGCTACGCTTCACCGGCCAGGCCGCCGAGGACCCGCCCTCACCCGACTTTTCGCCGGTGGACGGCGACGAGATCGAAGTTGAAGGCGTGAAGCTGCGCGTGATCCACACGCCGGGCCACACGCCCGGGAGCCTCTCCTACTACACGGAAGGGCTGTTGTTCAGCGGCGACACCCTCTTCGCCGGCTCAATCGGGCGAACGGACCTCCCCGGCGGCGACTACGAGCAGGAGATGGCCAGCATCATCGATAAGCTGCTGGTGCTGCCGGAAGACACCGTCGTACTGCCCGGCCACATGCTGGAGACGCGCATCGGCACGGAGAAGGAGATGAACCCCTTCGTGCGCCAGGAGCTGATGCGCCGCCGCGGCGAGTAGTAAGAGAAGCGGCCGGTGTTACCCGGCCGCTTCCGCTGATTGCGATCTCTTTGGCTAGCGCTTGTCGCCGTTCACCACGGGGCGCGAACGAGGCGCGTAGAGCACGAAGCCGATCAGGAGTGCCAACCCCGCGGCCAGCAGGTACCACCCGGCGTCGGGGCCGGGGCCGCTGACCGGGCCGCCGGTGATCGGCAGGGCCGAGGGGGTCTCGGTCGGGGCCGGCGGCGGCGCCAGGTTCGCGCCGGCCACGAAGCTGTGCGCCGATCCGATGTCCAGGACGATGTCGCCCTGGGCGGTCGCGCAGTCCACGTGGAGCATCGTGACGGTCAGGCCGCTGCCAGGCTTGCCGTCCTCGCTCTCGCTGGCGTCCTCACCCTGTACGGTGACAGTCCCGTCGCAGGCGCCGGCGATGTCGTAGTCGCCGGCCGCGGTGACCGGCGTGCAGGCATCACCGGAGCTCTGGACGATGCAGAGGCCCTCCCAGGTGGTGCCGTCAGAGTCGCTCGTGGCGCTGGTCCCGTCGAAGGTGCTGGTTGACCTGGCGAAGAGCGTGCCGGCTTCGACGATGGTCTCGCCGCCGATGCTGAGGCCAAAGTTGTCGACCCTGGACCCGCAGACAACGAAGACTGGCAGAGTCCCGGGCTCGGAGTACCCACACTCCGTGGAGCCGTCGCCGGTGATCGATACCGGACCGAGGTCGAGGTCGGCCGAGTCTGTTCCGGCCGGGTCGTCAAGGTCGGTGTCGTTGACCGGGTCCACAGACTCGCCCAGGACGACGCCGTGAACGGTGAATGCGCTGCCGTGTGAGCCTTCGTCCGGCGTTGGCGGCGCCGGTGGCGATGTCGGAGTGGGCGTTGGCGGCGTCGGTGCGTCGGTGGGCGCTGCGGTCGGCTCCGGCGTCGGCTCCGCGGTTGGCGGGGTGGTCGGCGCGGGGGTCAGTGGCCGGACGGTGTGCGGCACCGGCGTTGGGGTCGCGGTGGGCGCCTCGGTCGGAGTCGCCGTCGGGGTTGCTGTCGGGGTTGGAGTCACCGTCGGCGTGGCCGTCGGCGACGCAGTAGGCGTTGGTGTCGGCGAATCCGTGGGTTCTGGCGACGGCGTGGCGGTTGGAACGCTCTCGACGAAAGTGTCAGCTTCGCCCACCGTAAACGTCTCCGGGGGTTCATCGAAAAAGGTGGTGGTGAAGGTGATGCCGGTTACCATCAGGCCGGAACCTGGCGTGCCCCCCAGGTCTGAGCTGGGAGTCTCGCCCAACACGGTCGCCGTTCCTGTCACTATGTCGAAGAGGTTAACCGGGTAAGTCCCCGGCTCCGTGATCAGACCGCACGTGCCGTTGTAGTAGATGCAGAGATTGGTGAACGTGCTCCCCTCGCTGCTGCTGACAGGGCCGGAGCCGGTGTCGGTCGTCGTCGAAACCACGGTTATTGAGTCGGCGTGCGCAAGGAATCCACATGGGCACCAGGGTTCAACATAAACATTGGTCATCGCCGACGTGCAAGTAACGGTAATAGAAACGCTGGCGGCGCCGAGTCCGCTATCACAGGACGTCGTGGCTGCATTAGCGTCCAGCCAGGTCCGATAGCCGTCCAGGAAGACAGGGGCGCCGGCGCCGGCGCTGGCGTCCGGCGGGTAGCTCACAAGATTGGCCGTCTGGTCGTTGTACTCGGTGTTGAACGTGTATGCGTGTCCATCCACAAGCAGCGGCGTCGCGCTTGTCCCCCGCGTCGGCAGCACGAGTGCGGCCAGTACAGCCATTACGGCGACGGCGCCGGACAAGAGTGCCGGCGTGATCAGCCTGCGCTTCAACGACATATGAGCGATCCCTTCTAAATGCGGGCCGTTATTGCCCGTCCAACGACAAGTCAATCGATGATTAAGATGCCTTTGGGCGTCGCTCGTTACGAGTATTGCCGCGAAGGGACGAAATTGGTCGGAACGTGTCAAGTTGGCACGCGGTGGATGCGGCGCACGAAAGTTCTGCCGGTCATGGCCGGCGCGGCCCGGCGATCCGGGTCTAGCCAGTGCCGGTGTCGGACTGCTTGACCAGCTGGCGCAGCAGCGAGGTCTCGGCCTTGATCGCCTCCAGCAGCTCGATCTGGCGGTCCTGGATCTTGAGGATCGCCTCCGTCTGTTCGGCGTCGTGCTCAAGGGTCAGGCGGTCCCGGGTGGCGGTGCGGTTGGAGGCCATGAGGATCAGCGGCGCGGCGTAGGAGGCCTGGGCACTGAAGGCCAGGTTCAGCAGGATGAACGGATACTCGTCCCACTGGTAGATGAACCCGACGGCGTTGACAGCCATCCAGATGGCGATGATCACGCTCTGGATGATGATGTATGTCCACGTCCCGAAAGCGTTGGTGAACTCGTCTGCGGCGACCTGTCCCATCGTTCGCCCACCTACCAGCTTCTTGTTGACCGGATGCTTGAACACGGACGATCTCCTTTCGCGCTATTCACTTCGAGTATCTGCCGCCCCGGCCGCTGGGTCGATGGCCCGAGTCCGGCGCGACCTCGCAGGCGTAGAATGCAGCGGAAGATTGTTGTGATGCGCGAACACACCGATACGGAGAGACGCGCGGGCTTCGTGGCACGACCGGCCAGCTCCTTGCGCGCCTACATCGAACTCTTCCACCTGCCACCGATCCTGATGGTGCTGCTGGCGACGACCGCCTTTGCGACCATCGCGGCCGACGGGCTGCCGCGCGCCAGCCGGCTCGCCCCGTACCTGCTCGCCGTACTGGCCACGCAGATGGCGATCAGCGTGCACAACGACTACTGCGACCGGCGCCTGGATGCGCAGGCGAAACCCTGGCGTGCGATCCCCTCCGGACTCATCAGCCCGCAATTCGCGCTGGAGCTAGCGGCGGTGCTGACGGTCGCAGGCCTGGCGCTGGCCCTGCCGCTCGGGGCGCGCGTCGTGGGGCTGGGGGCGATTGGAACCGGCGCGGGTTTCGCCTACAACGCGCGGCTCAAGGGCACGGCTTTCGCCTGGGTGCCGTTCTGGGTCGCTCTGCCCGCGATGGCGATCGCTTCGTTCGAGCTGGTCCACGAGTACCGTGAACAGCTGCTGCTCGTCTATCTGATCGGCCTGCCGCTGGTCGTCTCCGTGTACATTGCCGACCAGCTGATCGACATCGAAAGCGACCGGATGCACGGCGTGCACGGCCTGGTGGCGTCACTGGGCCAGACCAGGGCGCGGTTGGTTTGTTGGGGCGCACTGGCCTCGGGTTATGTGCTGGCCGTCGCGACGTGGCCGTCTGGCTGGGTCGCCGGGTCTGCTGTCAGGGCTTTCGTTGGGGCTGTTGGGCGTGGCGATCCTCGGCGATCGGTTGCGCGTGGGGCGCGTGCACTGGCTGGCGATCATGCTGGCCGTAATCGCGCTGGCAGCAGACTGGCTGAACGCCTTGCCGTCTGTCAGCTAGCCGACGGCGGCAACGTCAGCGGTGAGCTTTCGCAGGCCTTCCGCCAGCGCCAGGGGCGGTCCCCAGGAGTTCGTCGCCAGGATGCGGGCCGGGCTGAGTAGCGACCTGTCGATATCGCCGGCGCGGCGCGGCCCGTGTTCGATCACGGGCTCACATCCGAGCTCCGCCGCGATCCTCCGCGCGGCCTCGCTGACCGTAGTCGCGATGCCGCTGCAGACGTTCCAGGTCACATCGATCGGCGTCTCGATCGCCAGGAGGACGGCGTCGACGACATCACTCACGTAGACGAAGTCGCGCTCCTGGAGGCCGTCGCCGTGGACCTCGATCGGCAGGCCGGCGCTGAGCCGCTCGCGGAAGATGGAGAGCACGCCGCCCTCGGCGTCGGAGCGCTGGCGCGCGCCGTAGACGTTGGACGGCCGCAGGATCCCGAACGGAACGCCGGAGGCGCGGACGAACTCTTCGGCCACGTACTTGTTCATGCCGTAGAAGCTGCGGGGACCCGGGACGGACAACTCGGTCGCGGGCACAGCGGTCTCGCCGTAGATGGCGCCGCCGGAGGAGATGAAGACGAAGCGGCCGACGCCGGTGTCGCGGGCGGCGGAGAGCAGGTGGCGGGTGCCGGTGACGTTGACGTCGCGGTCGAACTCGGGGTCTTTCATTGAGCGCTCGACGCTGGTCTGGGCCGCGCAGTGGACGATCGCCTCGAAGCCGCCGCGCAGGACCGGCAGCAGCGCCGCCTCTGAGCGAATATCGGCGACGTTGAGCGTGACACCGGCCGGGACGTTGGCGCGGGCGCCGGTGGCCAGGCTGTCCAGGACGTGCGTCTCCCAGCCGAGTGCGTGCAGCCGCTGGGCCACGTGCGAGCCGATGAACCCTGCGCCGCCGGTGACCAGCGCACGCCGGGTCATGAGTGGACCGCCTGGGCGCCGTCGCAGGCAGGCAGGTAGGGTTGGATGCCGAGAAGTTTGTCCAGTCTCACGATGTCGTACCCCTTAGCTCGCAGGCCTTCGATGATGCCGGGCAGCGCGTTCAGCGTCGCCGAGCGGTCTGTCCCCTGGTTCGTGTTGTCGCCGTCGTGCAGCAGGATTATGGACCCCGGCTCCACCTTGTCCAGCACGCGGCTGACGATGACGTCAGAGGGCGGGTCTTTCCAGTCGCGCGGGATGACGTCCCAGGTGACCGTCTTCATCCCGTGACTGGCCACAGCGTGGAGCTGCCACGGCGTGTGAAAGCCGTTCGGCGGCCGGTAGATCGCCGGGCAGACCCCGGCCGCGCGGGAGATGGCGCTCTCCGCCTTCCAGAGCTCGCCGTAGTTCAGCTCCACCACGGCGTCCGACTTGTGGTGGCGATAGGAGTGGTTGCCGATCAGCTCGCCGCGCAGCGCCAGGTCTCGCACGATCTCCGGGTGCACGTCGGCGTTCTGGCCGATCACGAAGAAGGTGCCCTGGACATCGTACTTGTCCAGTTCGTCGGCGATCTGCAGAGTCCACGGGGCGTTGGGGCCGTCATCGAAGGTGATCGCCACTTCCATCCGGTCGCGCGGGCCGTGGGTGATGATGTCGCCGTAAAGCTGAGAGGAAGAGTCCATCGCCAGGTAAGCGAAGACCACCGGGAAGCCGACGCTGAAGACTAGCGCGCCCTTCGCCGTGCCGGCCATGAGAGCCCGCAAGCGATGCCGGACCGGCTCGACGTCGGGACGGCGGTCCCAGATCGGCGGCACCAGCGCGATGACGGCGATGGCGGCGGCCAGCCCACCGGTCAGCCAGAGCACCGGCGCAGCGCCGCCCTTCTCGTTGATCCAGGCGCCCAGGGCGGGGCCGCCGGCGTGGCCGATCCCCTCCATCGTCAGGAACCAGCCCAGCAGCGTGCCCGTACCGCCGCTCCGCGAAAGGTCCATGCGAGAGCGCGCTTGTGCAGGGTAGCGCCAGCCCAAGCCCGGCGGCGCAGAACGCGGCCAGCGGGACGACGGCTGTGTGATCGGTGGTGGCCGAAAGGCCCCAGATCGCGAACGTGGCGGCCAGGTAGCCCGCGCCCAGCACCGGGATCCGCCCGACGCGGTCCGCCAGGAGGCCGCCGAGGACCACCGCGCCGCCGCCGACCGCTCCGGCCGGAAGCAGGAGCAGCATCTCCTCTCGCAGCGAGACATCCAGGGTCTCGCGGCCGTAGCTGCGGAAGATCGCCAGCAGCGCCCCGATGATGGCCGCCTGGAGCAGGATGATCAGCGAGAAGGCGATCCGCCGCGGCGAGACGATGTCCCGGATCGATTGCGTCAGCTGACGCCGCGCGTCGCGGGTGGCCTCGACAGTTCGCGCCGCGGCGGCCGGGAAGCTCCGTGCGGCCAGGATCGCCCCGCAGGTGAAAGTCACGCAGATGGCGATGGCGGCGGCGTAGGGGAAGCTCTCCGGCAGCGCCAGGCCAAGGCAGAGCGCCGTCCCCAGCGCCAGCCCGGTGACCATGGTCATGCCGGCTGTCAGCCGCGCGCGCTCGCCCTCCTCGAACTCGCCGGCGGCCATCGCGAAGAGCGACGGCCAGACCACGGCCCCGCCCAGACCGTAGAGGAGCGCCGCCGGGATCACGGCGTTCGGCTCGGCGACGCCCAGGACCATCGCGGCCTGGCCGGCGCCGGTCAGAGCACAACCCCGCGAGCAGGCCGCGCCGGGGGCCGATCCGGTCGATCAGCCACCCCGCGCCGAGCTGTCCGGCCAGCTTGGAGGCGCCGTAGGCCGCCAGCACGTAGCCGGCCAGCGCCTCGCTCGCGTCGTACTGCTCCGGCAGGTAGGACTGGATCGCGACGAGGAGCACGAAGACCAGCCCCGCATCCACGAAGAAGGTGAGCGCCAGGTAGCGCCGCACACGCGCCGAGCGGACCTGCCGGAGCAGGTCGGCGACGGCGGCGAAGGCGGACTTGATCATCAGAGCGAACACTCCGATAGCGAGGACGGCTTCTGCTGCCCGGAAACAAACGGCTGGATGTTGTAGACCACGAAGCGGCCGGCCGGATCGCTGTAGGAAACACTGGCCTTACCGTCGGCGACCAGCGAGTCCAGCAACTGGCCTTCGTTCAGGCCGTTGCGCTCCTGCCAGACCTTCTCCACGACGACGTAGTCGATGCCCTTGTAGGCCGCGTAGCAGCCGTACTGATCGGCGTTCCAGTTGCGGTGCATCGTGCTCTCCGTGAAGAACTCGTTGGAAAGCACCGCCCTGTGCTGGATGAAGCGGTACATCCCGTCCTCACGTTCGCTCGGCTCCAGCACCCGGTAGGTCGCGCCGGCCTGGAACGAAGGCGAGTCAAAGTACTGCGCGTAGACATCGCTGCTGGCGTGGAAGACGCCGTAGTAGCCGCTGGGCGAGCGATAGTAGCGCACGACGCCGCCGAGCAGCAGAACGCCAACGATCGCTGTCGAAAGGCTGAAGACGAGCATCGGCCGGTAGTAGCGGCGGAGGTAAGGCGCCCCGGCGCTGACGATGAACGGCGCGGCGAAGAACGTGCCGCGCGTCAGCACCGACGAGATCGTCGTGCGGACGAAGGCGCCGGTGCTATCGGAAAGCGACGGCGTCATCAGCGTCATCCAGTAGATCGGGACAAGGGCGAGGCCAACCGGGACGCCGATCGCCAGCAGCCGCGGGAACCGCTCCCGGTGCAGGACGAGGATCGCGAGGCCGTAAGCCCCGGCCGCGAGCGTGCCCATCAAGGGCTGGCTGCTGACGCTGAGCCAGAGCAGCACCGCCGCCGGGACGGCCATCTGCTTCTCACAGGCGCGGACGAAGAGGAAGAAGAAGAGCGCAGACCAGAGCGAGGCGAACTGGAAGCCGAAGGCGGCGTCGATGAAGAAGGGGTTGAGCACAAACAGCGCGATCAGCCAGGGATCGCGCATCGCAGGGCGGACGACTCCGGCCGCCCAGACCGTGCCGACAACCGCGACGGCCATCAGCAGGCTCACCGCCCAGTTGCCCAGGACGGGATACAGCAGAGCGCCCGCCAGGTACGGCGCGATGGCGTACGGGAACGTCACCGCCTTGCCGCTATCCAGCAGCGAGATGTGGAGGGGGATACTGCCGTGGTGGAAGATCTGGTCGCTGAGGTACCAGACGTGGGCGTAGTTGTGCATGGAATCGGAGGCCAGGAAGAGGCTGTGGGCCAGGATGTCCCCGGCGATGAACAGCACCGCGAGCAGGGCCAGCACCGGCACGACGTAGATCGACCAGGCCGGCATGTCGGCGGGCCTGTGCCGCCCGGCGACAACGCGCCACCAGGCGCCGATCATCGCCAGCGCGTCGATCACGCCGTCGCTGATCCGCGTCCGGGAGCGCTGCACAGGCACCGGCACGCTGACGTCGTTGGCGATCGTGTAGCCCAGCCGCGGCAGCACCACGGCGACCTCCACGGTCTCGCTGTAGCGGTATCCGTGGTAGTACTTCAGCGCCTCCACCAGCGGCCCGGCGCGGAAGACCCGGAAGCCGGACTCCACGTCGTAGAGGCGCGTCCCGGCCCAGAGCGACGCCCAGAGCGAGAGGCTAGCGTTGCCCAGCCGCTTCACCCAGCTGTAGTCCGACATGTCGCGCCTAGCCACGGCGGCGTCGAAGCCGTCCTCGGTGACACGGGCGGTCAGCCGGTCGAGGTCTGCGGGGTCGTGCTGGCCGTCTGCGTCGACTGTGATCACGAGATCGCCGGGGTCCAGCTCGCCGGCGTGGAGCCTGGCGCCGATCTCCCGGAACGCCGCGAAGTAGGCCGCGGAGAGGCCCTGGTTCTGGTTGAAGAGAATCGTGTGGACGTGCTGTCGCCCCAGCGCCCACTCCAGGATCACTTCGCGCGAGCGGTCGACGGAGCCGTCATCGACGACGACGACCTCATCGACCAGCGTCATCAACTCTTCGAGGACCGCGACTACAGTCGGCTCCTCGTTGAAGACGGGCACGACGGCGATCCGCCGGGGACCCGTGGCCTTCGGGGGCGCATCCGGCGCCCGTTCAAGCATCGTCATCGGGGAGTCGCCGCTGCCGTCTCCTCCTCCGCGCGCATACGCTCAACCAGCCAAGGCACCGTGCGCTTCATCCCTTCCTCAAAGTCGATCTGGGGGGTCCAGCCCAGCTCCTTCGCTGCCTTGTCGCTGACTACGTCTTTGCCGGAGTAGTCGCCGGCGCGCGCGGGCATGAACTCGATCCTGGCGTCGGCGCCGGTCAGGCGGAGCACCGTTTCCGCGATGCGCTTGATCGTGATCTTCTCTGCGCCGTCCAGGTTGTAGGTCTGGTTCTGGGCCGCATCGCCCAGCGCCAGGACGTGGGCCCGCGCCAGGTCCTCCACGTAGACGAACTTGCGGTGCTGGCTGCCGTCCCCGCTCAGGGTCAGGGCCTCGCCCTTCAGTGCCTTGCGCACGAAGACTGGGATGACCAGCGAGAAGCGCATCCGGGGGCCGTAGGGGATGCCGTAACGCAACACCGTGAACGGGACCTGGTGCATGTTCCAGTAGTCGTGGCAGAGCATCTCCGCCGCAACCTTGGATGTCGTGTAGACGTGGCGCACGGCGGCCGGGTCGACCAGCGCCGTCTCGTCCACGGTGTCGCCGTCCATCGGCGGGATCGAGGAGTAGAACCAGACCGTGCTGGCCAGGAGGAAACGCTTGACGCCGTTCTTGCGCGCCGCTTCCAGGGCCCGGACGGTGCCGGTGACGTTCAGCTCGATAGCGGCGGCCGGGTCGGCGACGACGTCGTTGACGTCGGCGACGGCGGCCAGGTGGAAGAGCGCGTCGAGGCCGGCGGCGGCGGCGTTCATCGCCTCGCTGTCGAGAATGCTGGCCTCCCGGTGCTCAACGTCGGGACGGTGCGGCGCGCGCAGGTCGATCACTGCCACCTCGTGGCCCGCATCGACCAGCTTGTCGACGACGTGCGAGCCGATAAACCCGGAGGCTCCTGTAACTCCAACCTTCATGGCTAGCCTCCCGCCTTCACCGGCTCAGCCGCCAGGCTGTCCAACGCCGCTTCCAGCGAGGTCAGGACGTAGCGCGCATCTTCCCTGCTCATCCTGGCCGAGACCGGCAGGCAGATATGGCTCGCGCAGATACGCTCCGCCTGCGGCAGCGGGCCGTCCACGAACTCCGCGAAGATCGGCTGCTGGTGGCAGGGCGTCTCGTAGACCTCGCCGCTGAGACCGACATCGAACTGCTCGCGCATCATCTTCTTGAGCGCCGCGCGGTCGATGCCGTCGATCATCGCCATGTACTTGTAGTAGTTGCTGACCGAGCCGTGAGTCGGCTGCACCGGCCGGATGCGGCTGCCGAGCGCGCCGATGCCGGCGTCGTACTCGGCGGCGATCTCCTGGCGGCGCTCGATGAACTCCGGCAGGCGGGCTAGCTGCGCCAGGCCGATGACGGCGTGCGGCTCGCTCATCCGCCAGTTGTAGCCCAGGCGCACGTGGTAGTTGGTGGTGAAGCCTTCCTTGCCCTGGTCCCGGTAGATCATCGCCTCCCTGTGGATCGATTCGTCGCGGGTGGTGATGATGCCGCCCTCGCCGCTGGTCATCACCTTCGTGGGGTAGAAGGAGAACGCCGCCGCCAGGCCGAAGCTGCCCGCCGGCCGCCCTTCCAGCGTGGAGCCGTGGGCGTGGGCCGCGTCTTCCACCAGCGGCACTCCCACCTGCTGGCAGATCTTCTCGATCTCCTTGATCCGCGGCGTGATGATCCCGCCGATGTGGACGAGGATGACGGCCGCGGTGCTGGCGTTGAGGCAGGAGCGCAGGCTCGCCACGTCCAGCGCGAAAGTCTCCGGGTCGCAGTCAGCGAAGCGGACGCGGCCGCCGGCGTGCTGGACGGCGGCGGCGGTGGCGAAGAAGGTGTTGCTGGGGACGATCACCTCTCGCCCATCGACGCCGATGGCGCGCAGGATGATCTCCAGGGCGCTGGTGCCGCTGTTCACGGCAACGGCGTAGGGGACGTCGCAGAGCCGCGCGAACTCTTCCTCAAGCTGGCGTCCGTACTTGCCCAGCGTGAGCGCTCCGCTCTCGAGACATTCGATGATGCGTGCCGCTATCTGCGCCCTGTCCTCTTCGGGAAAGTAGATAGCCGCCGGGGGTACTCTCATAACCGGGCCTCCCTGATTCAGATATCTGTTCGGAGGCCATAGCGATATCGCGAAGGCCCCCCTGAAGAGTATTGGCGGGCCCTCCAAGGAGCCTTAAGGAATCATTAAGAGACGGCCAACATATCCGTAAGAGGTTCGGAGACCACGGGGCCGCGCGGCAGCACGACGGAGAACGTGGCCCCGCCCCCCGGCGTCCGGCCGGCGCTGATCGTGCCGCCGTGCCCTTCGACGATGTACTTGACGATAGCCAGGCCCAGGCCCACGCCGTCCCCGTGCATCGCCCGTGCAGCATCGCCCCGGTAGAAGCGATCGAAGACCCGTTCCAGGTCGCCCTCCGCGATGCCGATGCCCGTGTCTTGCACCTCCAGCCGGACGACGTCGCCGTCGCTGCTCAGGTTGAGCCGGACCTCGCCGGACGGCGGCGTGTAGTTGACGGCGTTCTCCAGGAGGTTCTTCAGCATCTGCCGCAGCCGCTCCTCATCGCCGATGACGACCAGGCCGGGCTCGATCTGCGACTCGATGGTCGCCTGGCCGGTGCCGAGGTTGAAGCGGGAGACCTCGTCGGAACAGAGGCTGGAGATGTCGACGTGGAGGCGCTGCAGGGACTGCGTCTTGTCACGGGTCAGCAGCAGCAGGTCGCCGACCAGCGCGCTCATCGACCGCGCTTCCACCGACATTCGCTCCAGGCAGGCCGCGCGATCGGCGGCGGGCAGGCCCGGATCGCGAAGGATATCCAGGTTCGTGCGCAGGACTGTCAACGGGCGGCGCAATTCGTGCGACGACTCGGCCAGGAACTCGGTCTGCGCCGCCAGGGTGCCGTCGACGCGGTCAATCATGGCGTTGAAGGTGGCGATCAGCTCGCCGGTCTCGTCGCTGGACCTGCGCTCGGCCAGGCGCTGGCTGTAGTCCCCGGTGAGCTCGATGCGGCGGGCCAGGCGGGAGACGTCGCGCACCGGCCGCAGGCCGCGCCCGGCGATGTAGTACGCGGGCACAAGCGTCAGGAACACCGCCAGCAGGCTGCCCGCCGCCAGCGCATAGCGCAACTCCGAAAGGGCTTCCGCGGTCTCGTTCGTGGAGCGGCCTACCTCGATGCTGAAGCCGCCGTCTCCCGCCGGATCTACGGGCAGGTAGAGGAGCCGCAGCGTCTGGTCGGCGACGTTGGCCTCGTAGAACGCCTCCTCGGCCAGGGAGCGGTCCCGCGGCAAGAGCGCCGGCGAGCCGCTGAAGGACGAATAGAGGACGTTGCCGTCGTTGGTCCTGATCTGGAAGAGCAGGCCCGCCGCGGCCTGGGTGTCCAGCTGGGACCGCGTGGCCTGGCCCAGCGGCTCTGAGAGAGACCCGGGCGGCAGAAGGCCCAGGATGGCCAGGGCCTCGGCGTTGAGGCTGTCGTCGAAGCTGTTGTAGATGCCCTGCCGGGCGATGACGTAGGTGGTGACGGCGAACCCCACCAGCACGGCCGCCACCAGCGCCACGCAGAGGATGGTCAGCCGCAGGCGCAGCGACATCGCCTAGACCTTCAGCACGTAGCCGACGCCGCGGATCGTGTGGATCAGCCGCGGGGCGCCGCCGCGCTCCAGCTTCTGTCTGAGGTTGGCGATGTGCACTTCCAGCGTCCCGGAGTCGGCGTCAACCCAGTTCTCGCCCCAGATCGCCCGCATCAGGTCCTCGCGCTTGCGGACCGCCTCCGGCGTCTGCAGGAGCTGCTCCAGGATGCGAAACTCGGTCGGGGTCAGGCCCAGGTGCCGGTCGCCGCGGCGGGCGGCCCAGGTGCGAGAGTCCAGCGTAAGGTCCTGGTAGGTGCGTTCGACGCCTTCCGGACCCTGGTTGCGACGAGCCCGGCGCTGCAGGGCCAGCAGCCGCGCCACCAGCTCGTCCAGGTCGAACGGCTTCTGCAGGTAGTCGTCGGCGCCGGCCTCCAGCCCCGCGATGCGGTCGGCGACGGCGTCGCGGGCGGTCAGCATCAGGAGCGGCGTGGAGGTGCGGTCGCGCAGCAGCCGGCAGAGGGTGACGCCGTCCATCCCGGGCATCATTACATCAAGGATGATCAGGTCGACCCGGCCGGAGTCCTCAAGACGCCCAAACGCTTCGCCGGCCTCCCGCGCCGTGACGATGCGAAAGCCGCGCCGCGTCAGGGCCAGGTCCAGCGCGGCGAGCAGCGCCTCGTCGTCGTCCACGATCAGGACGCGCGGAGGCTCTTCCCTTTGCGAATCAGCTACCCTTGCGAGCACCATGGCATGTCTCCGATGCCATAGTATTCCACCTCGGGGCGTGGCTCGCTACTCAGACAGGCTCAGGCGAGGCCGCTGGCCAGGGCGAACCGCACGAGCCCGGTGCGCCGTTCCACGTCCAGCTTGGCCATGATGTGGCTGACGTGGATCTTCACCGTGCCCTCAGACAGGAACAGCTCCTGGGCAATCTCGCGGTTGGACTTCCCTTTCGCCACCAGCGCCAGCACCTCCGCCTCGCGGCCGGAGAGCCCGTTCACCGGCGCGACCGGGTCCTCGTTGGCCCAGTGGTTGAGGCGGGTCAGGATGTGGCGGATCACGTTGGACTCGCAGACGAAGGCTCCCTGCGCGATCATCCGGACTGCCTGGAGCAGCCGCTCGCTGGGGCCGTTCTTGAGCACAAACCCGACGGTCTCCAGGCTCAGGTAAAGGGGCAGGTTCTCGGGCCGGATCGTGCGCGCGTCCTCATCGGTGCCCAGGAAGAGCACCCGCATCCCCGGCAGCCACTCGCGCATCTGCAGGTAGACCTCCGCGCGGGCTTCGCTCGTCCGCAGGAGGCTGGCGTCGGCCACGATCACATCGGCCTCGCGGTAGAGGTCGTCTTGAGTGACTTTTGCGAGCGAGCCGACGCTCTGCACGACCGTCATCCCGGGGTCAGCGTTGACGATCCGGGCCAGGCCCAGGCGCAGCGGCTCGAACTCGATCACCAGGTAGACTCGCACCGTCCCATCCATATCCGCCTCCATTGCTCCTCTTCTGCAGCAAGCGTCCACCACCGGCGCCTAAGTCTGAATCGGCCATTCGCCTAAACTTTCGGATGATAGACTGGCCGCATCCAGCAAGAGGAGCGCCCGAAATGCAGCTGACCGAAGCCCAACGCCTGATCTACCAGACCGCAAAAACCTTCGCAGACCGCGAAATCCGCCCGCACGTGCGAGAACGAGCGAGCGACGAGGCGTTTCCGCTGGAGATCATGCGCAAACTCGCCGCTAACGGGCTCCTCGCCGGCCCCTTCCCGGAAACGCACGGCGGCGCCGGCATCGACAACGTCTCCTACGTCCTCCTCTGCGAGGCGATCGGCGGGGCCAGCCCCTCTGTCTTTACAGCGGCGCTCACCGTGCAGCTTTCGCTGGTCAGCACGGCGATCAACGTCTTCGGGACCGAAGAGCAGCGCGCCCGCTGGCTGCCGGACCTCTTCGCCGCCAGGAAGATCGGCGCCTTCGCCCTGTCGGAGCCCAACGCTGGCTCTGACCCCGCCGGCATGGAGCTCTCCGCCGTCCGCAACGAGGGCGGCTGGGTGCTTTCCGGGAGCAAGTTCTGGATCTCCAACGGCTGCCAGGCCGACACCATCGTCGTCTTCGCCCAGACGGACGCCGCGAAGCGCGCCAGGGGGATCGCCGCCTTCGTCGTCGACGGCGACGCGCCGGGGCTGGAGCGGCAGGCGATCCCGGACAAGCTGGGCCTCCACGCCTCCAACACGGCGGCGCTCTTCTTCGATGGCGTGCACGTGGCTGACGACCGCCTGCTGGGCAAGCCGGGTGACGGCTTCAAGATCGCCCAGACATCGCTGGAGTCGGGGCGGACGTCGACGGCGGCCTGCGCGGTGGGGATCATCCAGAGCTGCCTGGACGCCTGCATCGCCTACGCCCGGCACCGCGAGCAGTGGGGCAAGCCGATCGCCGGCGCACCAGCTGATCCAGGAGATGATCGCCGACATGGCCACCGACTGCGAGGCCGCGCGCCTTTTGACGCTGGAGGCCGCGGCCAAGCGCGACGCCGGCGAGCCCGCGACGAGGAACGTGGTGATGGCCAAGCACTTCGCGACGGAGGCCGCCGTCCGCGCCGCCCGCACGGCGATCTCGCTGCACGGCGGCGTCGGCTACCTGGCGGAGTACCCGGTGGAGGCCTACCTCCGCGACGCCATCGGCCTCTCGCTTTACGAAGGCACGACGCAGATCCAGAAGCTGATCCTGGGCCGCGACTTACTGGGCGTCTCGGCGTTTTAGCATCGGACACTAGAATATTCGCGCTCTATAATCCGGGGGTCAGGCTCCAGCCTGGCAGAACCGAGGGTAGATGGACCGTCGCACGGAGAACCAGCTGATCGGCGCGCTGAGCGCCGTGGTCGTGGTCGGACTGATTGTGTTGGTAGCGGGAACGGCCATCGCGCTAACCAACGGACGCTCGGACAACGTCGCCACGCTCGCCGTCGTGTCGTCGCCTACAACGACATCGAATCTACCGCCGGATAAGCAGGCGATCGTTGACCGACTCGCCGCGACACGGTCCGCCGAGGGTGAGTACATCGCGGACCACCCAGAAAACCAGCCCGCAGGAGATCCGCCCACTTTAAAACCAACAATCGAGCCCACTTCATGGTCGGTAGGTATCGTCGAGAACGGCCAGGCACCGACCTCATCGATGAGCTTCGGGGGTATCAACCACTGGTCATGGGACATCGATGGACACCATACCGGTGTATATGCGGGGGCCGAGGGTTATGAAAGTGCCGACCCTGGCCGAGGGGTTCTTATGGTCTTGGCCAGTACGATGGCGCTCCACTCTATTCCAGAACTCGGTGGCTGGTACGAAGCGCCGCCCGAAACGGGCGCATTGCGCATCGTGAGCTACGAAGGCACCTTGCTCACGGTTGAGGCTGCCACCGGCGAGACCTTCTACTTCGACGCGGAGACGCGCGATTTCACCGACGCCAACGGCGATCCCGTACCGACGGACACGCCAACGCCAGCTCCGCCTCCCGCGTATACGCCGGCCAGCTCCCTTCCGTTCGCGCTTCCCACGCCCACGCCAACAGCCTCGGCGCAAGCAACCGTCGCGGCAACCGCGGCAGTCGGCCAGTAGGGCGACCGCACGGCCTGGGGTGACATCCGGCCCTTGCCAACAAAGACCACGCCTGCTTCCGTTGACTTATGACAACGGCGGGCGACAATCGGCTACGTATGCCCCTCACACTCCGCCTCGACCCCTGGACGCCCACCTACGAGTCCGCCGTACAGCTTGACGACGACGAGCCCGGCGCCCCCGCAGACGTCGACGCCTTCGTCGAAACGCAGGACTGGAAGCCGATCCTGCCCCAATTCGTCGACCGGCCGCGCACGATCGCCTTCGTCGACGGCGTCCAGCGCATCGAGATGCGGGTCATCGGCGACAGCGACGGCAAGATGGTCTTCGGCGCCTTCGCCTCGGTCGCCGTCGGGGCCGTCTTCGTCCGCGAAGGCGAGCTGCACCGTCGACGGCGAGAAGCCGATGCGCGTCCTCGCCCTCTCCGACGGCGAGATCCCACCCCGCGATGCGCGTCCCCTGCGGCCAGTCCACGCTGGAGTTCGTCGCCCGCTCAACCCACGAGACCGCCAACGCCAGCGGCCTGATGGCGGCGCAGCTGGCCGTACAGAACACCCGCCGCGACGCCGAGATTCGCCTCGGCGAGGCGCTGGACGAGGCCGGCCACGAGATGGTCGTCGTCGATGGGCGGCTCAATTGGCAGCCGAAGCGCAAGGCGATGGTGATTGGGCTGGTCAAGACGATCCACAAGCGCTACCTGGAGGGCGCGCAGGCCGCGGTCATCGGCAAGCTCCCCCCGAAGACGCGCACGCCGATCTTCCGCATCGGCCGCGACCGCGCCGTCTACTCCTGGTATTTGCGGTTGACCCAGCACCGGATGATCGACCACCCCTGGGCCGGCGTCGTCCGCGTCGAGACGCTGGAGTCGATCGGCATCGAGGCGGCGGCGCGCCTGGCCGACCTCACCGCTTGCCACCTGCCGTCGTTCGCCTCCTCCTCGCTGCATGATGCGCGCGCGCCGCAGAACCTCTACCCGATCGGCGGGCTGGAGACGCAGCTCCGCCACACCCTCGGCGACCACGACTGGATCCGCCGCCACATCGAAATGCACTTCGCGCGAAGAGGCCCTGGTACGACGCCGCAGCGGCCGGGCTCAGGATGAGCGGGGCATATGAGCGACGAAGTCGGCCGGGTGATCGGCACCGAGGACGCGTTCCCGCTCGACTTCTGGGTCGGCGTCGGCGAAGGTTCGTACCTGCAGCTCGACGACATCGTCGCCGTGGACGCGGAGGTGCCGGGCCGCGGCGACATCACGCTCTACGGCGTCGTCGACATCGTGCGCTCCAAGTACGAAGGCGCCAAGTTCGACTCGGACGTCTTCCGCACCGACGTGCTGCCGGTGGGCATCGCCACGGCCGCGCACGTCTCGGTGACGCGCATCGAGCCCGAGATCTTCGTGCCGCCGCAGCCGGGACAGCCCGCCCGCCGCGCCGCCGACTCCGAGCGAGACACGGCCCTCTACTTCGACCAGATGCAGAACCGCTTCGCCGCCGGCCTTTCCCGCGAGGGCGACGTGATCTGGGGCAACCTGGAGTTCCTGGACGGCACCCGCGGCGCCCACGTCAACGTCTCCGGCATCTCCGGCGTGGCCACGAAGACTTCCTGCGCGATGTTCCTGCTCTACTCGCTCTTCCACTCCGACGCCCTGGGCGCGAACCGCCACAACGCGCGCGCCGTGATCTTCAACGTCAAGGGCGAGGACCTGATGTTCGCCGACAAGCCCAACAAGCGCATCTCTCCCGACGACGAGAAGAAGTACGAGCAGCTCGGCCTTCCCTGCGGGCCCTTCACCGACGTCGGGCTCTGGGCGCCCGCCTCAAAGAGCGGCTTCGAGATCACCCACAGCCTCGGTTCGCGGACGGAGGGCGTGTCGGCGTACGTCTGGTCGCTGCGGGAGTTCTGCCAGGGCCGGCTCCTGCGCTTCCTCTTCGCCGAGGCCGATTCCGAGACGAGCCAGCTCTCTTACGCCGTCACCATCGTCGAGCGCTATCTCCACGACGCCACGCTCGGCCAGTCCGTGTCGCAGTCCTGGGTGGAGCTGGACGGTGTCCGGATCACGACGTTCGAGGAGATGGTCAAGCACATCTCCGACAACCGCGACATCGTCTTCGCGCGCGGCAGCCTCACCACCGGCACGCAGGACGCCTTCCTGCGCCGGCTTGAGAACGTCGGCGACGCCGTCGGCCACTTGATCCGCAAGCTGGACAGCGCCGAGGACGAGAAGCGCCACCGCATCGACTGGTCGGCCAGCCAGCTCAACGTGATCGACCTGCACAACCTGCACGACCGGGCCAAGCGCTTCGTCGTCGGCGTCGTCCTCAAGCAGCTGCTGGCCGAAAAGGACGCGCAGGGGACGCGGCAGCCGCTGGTCTTCGTCGTGCTGGACGAGCTGAACAAGTACGCCCCGCGCGAGGGTTGGAGCCCGATCAAGGAGGTCGTTCTCGACATCGCCGAGCGCGGCCGCAGCCTCGGCGTGATCCTGATCGGGGCCCAGCAGACAGCCAGCGAAGTGGAGCGCCGGGTCGTCGCCAACGCCGCCTATCGGATCGTCGGCCGGCTGGACACGGCGGAGGCCCAGCGCGGCGAGTACGGCTTCCTCACCGATGCCGCGCGCGCTCGCGCCTCGCTGCTCAAGCCGGGGAGCATGTTCATGCACCAGCCGGAGATCCCGGTGCCGCTGCTCCTCCAGTTCCCCTTCCCGTCCTGGGCCACCCGCCCGGACGAAGTCGCCGAAGAGGCCGGCGTCCCGAAGGGCTTCCGGCGGTGACGCGCACACGCGACGTTGGGGCGCACAAAGGCGAACCGTCGGACGTCAAGATGCGTAGAGGAGCGCCTTCAGGCCTCCATCATGATCTGACCTGGCAAAACGCCGCGCTTGACGGGACGCGCCATGCCGCAATTGGAAGGCTGAAGCCTTCCGCTACGTCGTAAGCGAACCTCCACATGCGCTTCCTGCACACGTCTGACTGGCATCTCGGCAAGCCGCTGCGCAACCAGAAGCGAGACGCCGAGTACGTCGCCGCGCTGGAAGAGGTCCTCGCCATCGCCAGGGACCAGCGCGTCGATGCTGTGCTGCTGGCCGGCGATGTCTTCGACTCGGCCGTGCCGCCGCCGGAGGCCGAGCGGATCTTCTTCCACTTCGTCGCGGAGCTCGTTGGCCAGGGGATCCCGGCCATCGTCATCGCCGGCAACCACGACCACCCAAAGCGGATGAACGCCTACGCGCCGGTGCTGGGCCGCCTCGGCGTCCACGTCATCGGCGAGCCGGTCCTCGCCGAAGCGGGCGGCGTCATCGAGCTGCCTTCGCGCGATCGGTCGGAGACGGCCGTGATCGCCGCCCTGCCCTGGGTCAGCGAGCGCAAGGTCCGCGACTTCGAGTCGCTGATGACGGAGGGCAAGCACATCGAGCAGTACGCCGACGGCGTGGCTGCGATGCTCGCCCACCTCTGCAAGAGCTTCCGCGGCGACACCGTGAACATCGCGATGGCGCACGTCTTCGTCTCCGGAGCCAGGGTGCCGGCAGAGAGCGGCGAACGCCCGCTGCACATCGGCGCGCTCTACGCGATCATGCCGGCGCGCCTGCCGACGGAGCCGCAGTACATCGCGCTGGGCCACATCCACGGTCAACAGGACGTAGGCCTCAGCAACGCGCACTACTGCGGCTCGCTGCTCAAGTGCGACTTCGGCGAAGAGCCACACAAGAAGGGCGTCAACATCGTCGATGTCGCGCCCGGCCGCAAGGCGAAGGTGACGCCGGTCCCGCTGACCTCGGTCCGAGAACTGCGAAACCTGGGCACTCACAAGCAGGGCCTCACCCTGGACGAAATCGCGGCGCTCGCCGGCGACGTCGGCGACGCGTACCTCAAGGTGTTCGTCAAGGTCGACCGGCCGCTGCCCGGGCTGGCCGAGCAGGTGCGCGAGATGCTGCCAAACGCCGTCGACATCGTCGTCGAGCGCAGGCCGACGCCGAAGCCCGAGGACGATGGCCGCGAGCTGGAACGGCTGACCGCGCCGGAGCTTTTCGCCACCTACTATCGCGATCACCACCAGTCGGAGCCGCGCCCGGAGCTGATGGCGTTGTTCAACCGGCTGCACGAAGAGGTGACCAGTGCGGCCGACTAAGCTTTCGATCCAGGGGCTGACGGCGTACAAGCAGCCGGTGGAGGTCGACTTCACGGACCTCGACCTCTTCGCGATCACGGGGCCGACCGGCGCCGGCAAGTCGTCGCTGGTCGACGCGATCACCTTCGCGCTCTACGGCAAAGCGCCGCGCGTGGGCAACAGCATCAAGGAGCTGATCAGCCAGGGCGAAGACCGCCTCAAGGTCACGCTGGAGTTCACCAGCAACGGCGACAAGTACCGCATCTACCGCTCCACCGCGCGCAAGGGCCAGGCGCCGGTGCAGCTGGAGCACCTGGACGCCGGCAGCCTGGAGTGGGTGCCGGAGGAAGTCGACCGGGTCAAGGACACCAACGCCTTCGTGGAGAAGCTCCTGCAGATGGACTACGAGGCGTTCGTGCGCTCCGTGCTGCTGCCCCAGGGCCAGTTCCAGGAGTTCCTGGCCGGCGACCGCGAGCAGCGCCGCAAAGTGCTGGACGGGCTGCTGCGCCTCAACGTCTACGGGACGATGCAGCAGCGCGCCAACGCCATCGCCGCCGAGCAGACCCGCCGCGCCGACGACATCCGCCAGCGCCTGGACACCGAGATGGCCGAGGCCACGCCGGAAGCCCTCAAGGCCGCGAAGGCCGAGCTCAAGCAGCTCAAGGCCGACGCCGCCGAGCTGGCCAGGACCCGCGCCGCCACGGACGCCGCCTGCCGCACCGCCGAGGCCCTGGCCGAAGCCCGCGGCCGCGCCGACGAAGCCGCCGACAAGCAGGCCGCCGCCGCCGCTGCGCTGGAGGAGGCCGCCAGGCTGCTGGAAGGCGGCAATCTCCTGCTGGCCGGGCTGGACGCCCGCATCGCCGCCGTGGCCACCGAGGTCAAGGCCGCCGAGTACGACGGCGACGCGCACCTCCGCCTCACCAGGTGCCTGCCGCTGCTGAAACAGGTCGAGGACTCTGACCAGCGCCAGGCCAGGTTCACAACCGCGCTCGACAAGCAGCGCCGCGACGTGGAGAAGCTGCGGGCCGAAGTCGAAGCCGTCAAAGCGCTCAGCGAGAAGGCCCGCGCCGCCGCCGCAACGAAGGCAGGACGAGTACGAAGCGGCGCGGCACACGAACGCGGCCGTGCTTCTGCGCCGGGGCCTGGCCAAAGGCGACCCGTGCCCCGTTTGCGGCCAGCACGTCGGCGCGCTGCCGGAGGGCAAGCACCTGGCGCTGGACAAGATGAAGGACGCGCTGGACAGGGCGAAGGCCGACGAGGCAGCCGCCTCCACGAAGCTCGCCGGAGCGGAAAAACGCCTCGTCGGCGAAGAGCGAGAGGCGACATCGCTGGAGAAGCAGCTCGCCGAGCTGCAGGAGCGCCGGACAGCCGTCGTTGCGGAACTGGCCGCGGTCTCCGACGAGCCCGGACTGACAACAGCGGCCATCGAAAAGCGCCTCGAAGCGCTGGAGAAGGCGAAAACAAAGCGCGCTACCCTGGAGGCGCAGCAGCAAGCGCTGGTCAACGAGCGGCAGGCCGAGGAGAAGCGGATCGCCGCCGCGCGAACAGACGTGACGCGTCTGCAGGCGGAAGCGAAGGCGCACGAGACCGAAGCCGCACGCGCCGCCAAAATCGTCGCGGACGCATCGGCGGCGCTCCGCGAAGCCGCCGGGCAGATGGGCTGGGGCGAGGTCACGGTCGCGCTGGACTCAGGGCGGGACGCCGCGGACCTGCTGCGGCGCAAGCAGGCGGAAGCTCAGCGAGAGGAAGGTGATGTCCGCGAGCGGATCGGCGCGGCGGGCAAGCAGATCGAGCAGACCGGCGCCGACATCGAGAAGGCGAAAGGGTTACGCGAACAGGAGAAGTCTTGCCGCGAAGAGGCCTCGCTGGCGCGCGACCTGGCCTCGCTGCTGCGGACGGACAGCTTCCCGACGTTCCTTCGCCAGCGCGCGATGAGCAGGCTGGCCGATGCGGGATCGGAGAAGCTGCTGGAGATCTCCGGCGGGCGCTACGACCTCGTCGCCGACGGACAGGACTTCGCGGTCGAAGACCTCTGGAACGCCGGCGAGCCGCGCTCCGTCCACACCCTCTCCGGCGGCGAGACGTTCCTCGCCTCGCTGGCCCTGGCGCTGGCCCTGGCGGAGCACCTGCCTTCGCTGTCCGGCAACGGCCACCAGGCGGCGCTGGAGAGCCTCTTCATCGATGAAGGGTTCAGCCACCTGGACGCCGAGACGCTGGACATCGTCGCCAACGCTCTGGAGCAGCTGGGCCAGGACCGCAGCCGGCTGATCGGCGTCGTCACCCATGTCCCGGCCCTGGCCGAGCGCATGCCGGCGCGAATAGTCGTCCACAAGTCCCAGGCCGGCAGCACCGTCACGGTGGAATAGGAGAACACATGCCAGAGCTCAAGCAGATCGGATTCATCGGGCTGGGGATCATGGGCCGGCCGATGGCCCGCAACCTCCTCCGCGCCGGCTACCGCCTCACCGTCTGGAACCGCAGCCGCCCCGGCATCGAGGCTCTCGTCGCCGAGGGCGCCGCGGAGGCCGCCGGACCCCGCGAAGTCGCCGAGCGCTGCGATGTCATGATCACAATCGTCGGCTACGCGGAGGACGTCGAAGAGGTCGCGCTCGGCCCCGGCGGCATCATCGAAGGCGCGCACCAGGGCCTCATCCACGTCGACATGTCGACGATCGCACCGGACGTGACGCGTCGCATCGCCCAAAAGCTGGCGGGCGGCGGCATGAAGATGGTGGACGCGCCGGTCAGCGGCGGCGAGCAAGGCGCGATCGACGGTACACTATCGATCATGGCCGGCGGAGACGAGGGCGCGTTCGAGCGCTGCCGGCCTCTCTTCGAGGTGCTCGGCAAGAAGGTAGTCTACTGCGGGCCTTCCGGCAGCGGCCAGGTGGTCAAGCTCTGCAACCAGGTAGTCGTCGGGCTGAACAACCTCGCCGTCTGCGAGGCGCTGGTGCTCTGCGTGAAAGCCGGCGTTGATCCGCGGCGCATGCTGGACGCCATCGGGGCCGGCGCGGCGAGCTCCTGGGCCGTTCTGAACCTGGCGCCGAAGATGCTGGCGCGCGACTTCCGGGCCGGCTTCAAGGTCGAGCACCAGCAGAAGGACCTGCGCTACGCCCTGGCGGCGGCTTCGGAGGCCGGAGCGCTCCTGCCGGGGACGACGCTCGTGCACGAGCTGTTCGGGACAGTCGAGGAGGACGGTCTCGGCGGCGAAGGCACGCAGGCGCTGGTCAAGGCGCTGGAGAAGCTGGCCGGCGTGACGGTTTCCGGCTAGGCGCTGATCTTCTTGATGATCACGGCCAGCGCCTCTTCCCGGCTCTTCAGCCGGGCCTTGAAATCGGCGCCTTCGGTCTTGTAGATCTCCTCGCGCAGGTCCTGGTAGGCCTGCTCAAGAATCTCCTTCGCCAGGGCCAGCTCTTCGGGGGTAAGGTCAATCATCAGCCTCAATCTACTCGAGAATGCCCGTGAACGGCAACGAAATCGGCTCGCCAGGGCCTCTCAGTGGTCTCGCAAATGCAAACAAGGCGCGTCGTGCGCCTTGTTTGACCCCTCCCTTTGGGCTCCGCGGCGGGTTCATGTGCAGTCCCGTCGGCCTTAGGGCTGGGCACCATTCTAAGCACAGCGAAACATCTGTCAAGGCGATACAGCGCATTCGATGTGTGTATCGCCATTGTTCCACCCGCCGCTTCTTCAATTACAATGGAGGCGTGAGAACGGAGGCGCGCACATGGTGAGTGAAGCAGACGTAGTCGAAGTGCTCCGCGAGGTCTACGACCCGGAGTTGCACTACAACATCTACGACCTCGGCCTGGTGTACGACATCGGTCTGAGCGACGGCAACGTGCGCATCCTGATGACGCTGACGACGCCGATGTGCCCAATCGGCCCGATGGTGACCGAGCAGATCCAGGAGATGCTGGGCCTGATGCCCGGCGTCAAGGAGGTGGACGTGGACTTCACGTTCGACCCGGCCTGGAGCCCCGACAAGATGACCGACGAGGCGCGCGCCGACCTGGGCCTAGATTAGACGTCGCCAGGCGAAAGTCTGCGCTAGTCCGCGGCCATTCCCCCGGCGTACCTGCCGAGCGCCGTGAGCGGCCAGTAGTTCCGGTACAGGTGGTACTTGATGTAGAAGTCGCCGGGGAAGCCGGTGCCCGTGAACTGCGGCTCCAGCCACTGGCCGTCCTCTTCCTGGCGCTCCACCAGCCAGCTGACGCCACGGCTGATCGCGTTCGACGAGCCGTTGCCGGCGCCGTCCTGGGCCAGCAGTCCGATCAGGCCCCACGCGGTCTGTGAGGCCGTCGACTCGCCGCGGCCGGCCAGCGCCGGGTCGTCGTAGCTCTGGCAGGTCTCGCCCCAGCCGCCATCTGCGTTCTGCCGGTCGCAGAGCCAGGCAGCGGCCCGCCGAAAGCGCCCGCGCGCAACGTCCCGCCCGGCGGCCCGGAACGCCGGCAGGACCCCGCCGGTCCCGTAGACGTAGTTCACGCCCCAGCGCCCGAACCAGCGGCCGTCCGCTTCCTGCTCCCGCCGCAGGTAGTTCAGTCCGCGCCGGACAGCCGCCGAGTCCGCGTCGCCGAGCAGGCTCAACGCCTCGATGACGTGGGCGGTGACGTCGGCGGACGGCGGGTCGATCACCTCGCCGAAGTCGCAGAACGGAATCTGGTTCACGATGCGGCGGGTGTTGTCGCGGTCGAAAGCGCCCCAGCCGCCGTTGGAAGATTGCATCGCAAGCAACCAGCGCCGCCCCCGTTCAATCGCGGCCAGCTTGCGCCGCTCGTCCGGCAGCCTGGTGCGATGCAGCGCGATCAGCACCTCTGCCGTGTCGTCCACGTCAGGGTAGAAGTCGTTCTCGAACTCGAACGACCAGCCGCCCGGCTCGGCGCCCCCGGCCCGCACCTGCCAGTCGCCGCCGGTCAGCACCTGTTCCCGCAGAAGCCAGTGCGCGGCGAGCTGCAGCGCCGGGTGGTCAGGCGCCAGCCCCGAGTCCAGCAGCGCGATCATCGCCAGCGCGGTGTCCCAGACCGGCGAGAGGCAGGCCTGCGGGTTGAAGGTGCGCTCGTCCTCGATCGCCCAGTCACCGCCGAAGCCTTCGAGGCCGCGACGCATGACCGGGTGGTCCAGCGGGTAGCCGCGCAGGTGCAACGCGATCAGCGAGTAGACCCACGGCGGCTGGATGCCGGCCCATGAGCCATCGGCCTCCTGGTGCGCGACGATCCAGTCTTCGGCCGCGCGGTAGGCGCTCTCGCGGAGAGGGGCCTTAGCCCACCGGGGGAGCCTGTCATAGCGGCGGAGGGCGCCATCGGCCTCGTGGAAGAAACGCTTCCAGGAGATGCCGCGGGGTCTCGGCGGCGCGTAGTCGGTCTCGTCGCGCGATAAGGGGATACAGCTCGTCGATGCGCGCTGAGTCGGGCACGGGGCAGACGGGGCGCTCGCTGAGGATGATCAGCATCGGCACGATGGTGGCGCGGGCCCAGGAGGCGAAGTCGTAGATGTTGAGAGGGAACCAGCGCGGCAGGAAGATCAGCTCCGGCGGCAGCACCGGCACGCCGCGCCAGTCCCACTGTCCGAACAGCGCCAGCCAGATCCTGGTGAAGACGCGGGTCTTCGGGACGCCGCCGGCGGACACGGCCCACTCCCGCGCCTTCCGCATCGCCGGTGCGTCAGCGGAGACGCCCGCCAGCTTCAGCGCGAAGTAGGACTCAACGGTGGCGTTGAGGTCAGGCGGGCCGCCGTGGAAGATCGCCCAGGTCCCGTCCGGGCGCTGCTGGTCACGCAGGTAGTTCACGATCTTCGCCCAGCGAGCGTCGTCCCGCGCTCCCAGGAAGTGCGTCAGAAGAAGGTACTCCGCGGCCATGCAGACGTTCGTCTCGAGCTGGCCTGACCAGTAGCCGTCCGGGTGCTGGCCGCGGAGGAAATAGTCCTGCGAGCGCCGAATCGTCTCGGCCAGGGCTTCGTCGGCCGGTGTCATCGCTGGTCGGTGCGGGTCGGCAGTGGATGCTCTCCCCATTCAGAGAGGAAGGCCCCGATGAACGGCGAGAGCGACTTGCAAGATGTGCGCACCGCGTCCACCAGCCGCAGGAAGTTCGGCAGGCGCGTGGGATGGGCCAGGTTCTGCCTCAGCATCGCCCAGCTGGAGACGTAGGAGCGTTGGCCCAGCAGCCTCAGCGCATCGCTCATCTGGTCGTAGACGCTGCCCAGCGAGACGCGCACCGAGAGGAACGGGATGTTGTGCTCGAAGGCGGTCTCAGCCAGCCAGTAGCCCTCCGTATCGACGACGACGACGTTCCCGAGTTCGCCGGAGAAGTGGCTGGTGTCCGGCACCACGGGGTTCAGCGGCGCAAACGTCAGCGCATCGCCGACCATGTGCTGGATGCCGGCGGAAGTGGCCGCCCGGCCGCCCAGCTCCAGCAGGCGCCGGTCCACCTCGCCGTGGGGCTCACGCACGAAGTCCTCTCCGGAACGCTGCAGCATTGAGCGCAGACAGAAGGCCAGGTCTCCCAGGCGCAGCTTCTCCGGGATAGCCGCGGCCATCCGCGCCGAAAGGATCGCCGTTATCGAATGCTGGTGGATGATCTCGTCGGCGATCTCGGCGATGCGCTCCTCGCCGAGTCCGGTCCGGCAGATCAGCAACGGCTTGCCGCGGAATGTGCCGCGCGAAACGATGTAGCCGCCGTCGAGCTGCTTGCGCTCCAGCACGTCGATGTGGCGCTCGGCGGCGTTGTGCTCAGCCCGCACGCCGACGAAGATCGCCAGCATCAGCCGGCCCCTCCGTGGAAGTGCTGGACCAGCGGCGGCAGGAAGCCGGCCAGGACCAGCGCCAGGTTCCCGAGTGCGACGCGTGAGCGCTCCGCCTGCGCCGCCAGGGAAGGCGCGGCCTCCGGGTGCTCCCGCGCGTAGGCGAGGAACTTCTCGGCGTCCACAGTGCCATCTTCTTGCACGGCGAGCGTCTGCGTGATCTCATCGCCGGCGCAGTCGGAGATCGTGCGGATCGCCAGGAACGGAGTCTCGTGCTGGGCCGCCGCCTCGCCGATCCAGAAGCTCTCCATCTCGACGATGTCGTGGCCCTTCCAGGAGTGGTGCGACGACTTTTCGGCGGGGCCCCAGGCCACCTCGTCCACCGTGATCGCCGAACCCTTGGATGCCGGCAAGCCCAGGCCCCTGGCGGCGCCCAGTGCCGCGCCGATCAGCCGGGAATCGCTGCGGACGGTTTCTTCCTTGCTCTGGCCGCGGTGTGACTCGTGGTCGATTCGATCGCACATGATGACGTCGCCCACCTTCACCCTGGATGAGAGCCCGCCGGCCACGCCGACCGATAGCACTGCGCCGGCCGGGAAGCGCGCCATCACCGCGTCCGCGGCATCTTTGGCTCGACGGCCGAGGCCCGTCTGACAGATCACCGCGCCGTCGGCCTCGATGACCGGGAAGCCGGCGATCTCCGTGTTGCGGTACTGGCGGACCCAGCCGAGGCAGGCGCTGATTTCAGGCTGCATGGCGGCGAACACCAGGATCACAGCTCGCCCGCCGCCGCGGTCGTGGCGTTGACGGGACCGCGCGGCCGCACGGAGCGCCAGGCCATCTCCACCAGCGCCTGGGGGCTGGACATCGCCTCCTGGATCGCCGAGCCCTCGTAGCCGCAGTGCATCATGCAGTTGTCGCAGCGCTTGTCCCGCCCGAAGCCGTACGCCTTCCAGTCCGTCTCCATCAATTCGGAGAAGCTCTGCACGTGCTCATCGGCGATCAGGTAGCAGGGCTTGCGCCAGCCGGCTGGGGTGTAGGTCGGCGTGCTCCACTGGGTGCATTCGTAGTCGCGCTTGCCGGTCAGGAAGTCCAGGTAGAGCGGGTTGTTGTAGAAGCGCACCCCTTCGCGGCAGCCGTCAAAGATGCGCCGGAAGAAGGAGCGCGCCTCCTCCCGCTGCAAGAAGATGTCGTGATGGGCGACTTCCTTGTACTGGAATCCGGGCGAGACCATCATCCCCTCGACGCCCATGTCGTTCAGCATCGAGAAGAGGCGGTGGTACTCCTCCGGCTGGTTGCCGCTGAAGAGCGTTGTGTTGGTGCAGACGCGGTAGCCGGCGGCGCGGAACTCGCGGATCGCCTTGATCGCCACCTCGTAGACGCCCTTGCGCTCGACGGCGATGTCGTGCGTCTCCTGCAGTCCGTCCAAATGGACGACGAAGGCGAAATACGGCGAAGGCTTGATCGCCTTCATCGCGGCCTTGTAGAGCAGCGCGTTTGTGCAGAGGTAGACGAAGCGCTTCTGACGGATGATCCCGCGGACGATCTTGCCGATCTCCGGGTGCAGCAGGGGCTCGCCGCCGGCGATGGAGACGACGGGCGCCCCGCAGTCACGCGCCGCGGCCAGGCACTCCCTGGCGCTGAGCGTCACGTGCTGCTGGATCAGCGAGTCGTACTCGCGGATGCGTCCGCAGCCGGTGCAGGTGAGGTTACAGTCCTCCAGCGGCTCCAGGATCATCGTCAGCGGGAAGTGGGTACGGCCGGCGGCCTTCTGCCGAAGCAGGTACCACCCCAGCTTGAGGGAGAGCCCGAGCGGCCTGGTGGCAGTCATTCCGCCTGCGTCCTCCTAGTAGTCACGTTCGAGCAGAAAGGCGGCCGTCTGCCTAAGCTCGTCCGCGCGCTCGCCGTTTACGCCGGCCCGCTCCAGTTCCCGGAGCGCGGCGTCCTTATGTTCCGCCGCCACACCCGCACAATACGCCTGCGCACCCAGTGCGTCCAATAAACCCAGGATGCGTTCCACATCTTCCTCGGACATAGTCTCGCGTCCGTAGATGCGCGCCAGCTCCTCGCGCTGGCCGGGATCGGCGCGGCTGAAGGCGAAGACCGCGGGCAGCGACTTCTTGCGGCGGCGGATGTCGGAGGAGGCGGGCTTGCCGGTGCGCTCCTCCGCTCCCCAGACGCCGAGCATGTCGTCCCGCACCTGGAAGGCGATGCCGAGCGCGCGGCCGCAGCGCCCCAGCGCTTCGACGTCCGCCAGGGGCGCCCCGCCGGCCAGCGCCCCCAGCCCCAGCGAGGCGTCGAACAAGGCGCCGGTCTTGCGGGAGATCATCGCCACGTACTCTTCGAGGCTGACGTCCAGCCGCGATTCGAAGTCGATGTCCATCACCTGGCCCTCGACCATCTCCAGCGTGCGTTCGGCGAGGAGTCCGGCAGCCTTCAGAGCCGTCTCGGCGCTGAGGCCGGCCTCCAGCGACCCAGCCAGCGAAAGGTTGGCGAGGCTGAGGAGCGCGTCCCCGGCGTTGATCGCCTGCGGCTCACCCCAGACGGCCCAGACGGTGTCCCGGTCGTGGCGCTTGCGGTCTCCGTCCTGGATGTCGTCGTGGACGAGCGAGAAGTTGTGCACCAGCTCGACTGCCGTCGCGATCGGCAGGGCCTGGGCCACGTCGCCGCCGACGGCTTCGCAGGTCAGCAGGCAGAGCGCCGGGCGCAGCCGCTTGCCGATGTGCGCATCGGGGGCGCCGGCGGCGTCTTCCCAGCCCAGGTGATACCGCAGCATGGCGTAGAGCTTCTGCGGATGCTGGCGGGAGAGCAGAGAGCGTAGGTGGTCTTCCAGCAGCTCCCGGTGCCTGCTCAGAGCAGCGGGAGGGGGCACGTCACTGGCCTAGTAGCTGTACGACGACCTCTCGTTCGCGCGCCCGGTCAAGCTCGACGAGGAAGACCCGCTGCCACTTGCCGAAGGCCAGGCGCCCGCCGATGATCGGCACCTGTTCGCTGGCGCCGAGGAAGACGTGCTGGCAGTGGGAGTGGCCGTTGGGCACTTCGCCGTTGTCAGTCGGGTGGAAAGTGTTGTGGTCGTAGTCGTCGCCTTCCGGGAGCATGCGGCAGAGGAGCGCTTCCAGGTCGGCGATCAGGCCCGGCTCGTTCTCGTTGATCGTGATAGCGGCTGTCGTGTGCCTGGAGAAGACGACGGCGAAGCCGGTATCGATCCCGGACTCTTCGACCAGCTCAGCGACGCGGTCCGTGATGTCGATGAACTGCGGCCCCCGCTCCGTCTGGTAGACGAGGGTGTGGGTGTTAGCCTTGATCCCGGTTGTGGCCTGGCTGGGGGTCTTAAGCACGGGCGCGCTCCTTAACAGTTTGCGGAATGGAGGAGTCGTATGCGGGTGCGTTGAACGCGGGGGCGTCTGGGGTCTGCGTTCGAAGTATCACGAATAGGTGTCTTAGCCTCTGGACAAGAATAACGGTCGTTTGCCTGAGCGTCCATGCCACCTGGCCCGGATAGATGCCCTCATCGGTGGCTAGATTAACATCTGTGTTACCTTTTTGCACCACTTTTCACAAAGTAGGCCGGTCAGCCCGCCGCTTGCTGGATCACGGCCGCCGCCACCATCTGGCCGCTTCTGACGGCACTCTCCATCGTGGCCGGCCATCCGGTCTGAGTCCAGTCGCCGGCCAGGAACAGGTTAGGTAGCGGCGTGGCTTGCGTCGGCCGCAGCGCGCGGATCCCCGGCAGCGCGTCAAACGTGGCGTCGCGCTGCTTGACGACCAGCGATCTTGTCAGCTCCGCGCCGCGCGTCTCCGGGAAGAGCGCGAACATCTCCTTAGTGATCAGCTGGATGATCTCGGCCGAGGGCAGGTCGATGAAGTCGTGCGCGCCGGAGAGCGAGACGTCCAGATATTGCGCGGGGCCTTCTTCGCCCCAGAGCTTCGATTTGTTGAAAACCCACTGCACCGGCGTATTGAGGAAGGCCGCGAAGCCCCGCCTCCAGACCCGCCGGTCGTAGCGCAGGTGCACGTTGACGATCGGCGAGGTCGTGATCCGGGCGATGCGGGAGAAGAACTCGTCGCGCTGCAGAGCGGCCGGGAGAACATCGAGCACCGACTCACTCGGCAAAGCGACGATGTAGGCGTCCGCCGTGACGGGCCCGGCCTCGGTCTGCAGGCCCGTGACCCGGCCGCCCTCGACCTCGACGGCGCCGACGCCCTCCCCGAGACGCACCCGGCCGCCGCGCTCTTCGATGTAGCGCTGGGCCGCCTCCGGGAGCAGCTTGCTCAGCCCGACCTTTGCCCAGCCGACGTTTGCGCCGTTTCGCGATCGCAGGAAGCCTTCCTGGAAGACCATGAGCGCCAGGTCGGCCGAGACGCGAGATGTGTCGCCGTTCAGCGTCGGCAGGACGATCAGGTTCCAGAGGGCGCGGATCGCCTGTGGCGACTGCTTGCGCGCGAGCAACCACTCCTCAAACGTTATGTCGTCCAGCTCCGGGTGGCGCGCCCGGTCCGTCATCTGCATCTGCGAAAGCGCCCAGCCGGCCATCGCCTTTTCGCCCGGCGAGAGCGACTTGAACTTGAGCAGCGAGGGCAGCAGGTGGGCCGGCGGCGGCAGATTGGCCGCGGAGAGCACGCTTTCGCCCCAGATCTTGTCGATGACCCTGACCCGGAACCGCTTCTGCAGTTGCACGGCGTCGCGCACGCCCAGCCGCTCCAGGAACGCGATGTATTCCGTGCAGCAGCCGAGGAAGACGTGCTGGCCGTTGTCGACGGTGAGGCCGGTCGCTTTGTCGGTGTACGAGTAGGAGCGCCCGCCCAGGAACGGCCGCTTTTCGATCAGCGTGACGGTGTACCCGGCGTCTGCCAGCTCGCAGGCTGCGGCCAGGCCCGCCAGCCCGCCGCCGGCGATGGCGACCGTAGGGCTCATGCCACGACGCTCCGCACCAGCTCCCTGCCGGCCAGCGCCAGCTTCTGCCCGGCGCTAAGGCTGACCCGCCGCCTGAAGATGACGCCCGGATCGCGCTCGATGTCGTCGAGGATGGTCTGGTAGATGCCGGCCATCACGCCGACGCAGGCCCGGGCCCTGGCCGGGAGGAACGGCAAGAGCTTCCGGCCCTGCGCGTAGTAGCGCCGTGCGCGGTCGGCCTGGAAGGCGATCAGCTGCCGGAACTCCAGCGTCGAAGCGCCGGCCACGAGCTGCGCCTCGCTGTAGCCGAACCATTCCAGTTCGTCCAGCGGCAGGTAGATGCGGCCGCGGCCGGCGTCCTCCTGGACGTCCCGCAGGATGTTCGTCAGCTGCAGCGCGATCCCAAGGTCGGCGGCGTAGCCCCGCGCTTCCTCGCCGCCGGCGTAGCCAAAGATCTCGATGCTGATCAGCCCGACGACCGAGGCCACGTGGTAACAGTAGTCCTTCAGCTCCTCGAACGTCTCGTAGCGGGAGCGGGTGAGGTCCATCTCGACGCCGGAGATCAGGTCGAAGAGGTAGTGCGGCGTGACGCCGTACCTCTCGACGGTGCGTTGCAACGCCTCGAACACCCGGCCCTGCGGCCGCCCGGCGAGGCACTCCTCGAGCGAGCGCCGGTAGTCCGCGAGCTGAGACCTCGCCTCGTCCGCGGGCAGCCCGGCGTCAGCGATGTCGTCGCAGCCGCGCGCGAAGGCGTAGGCGGTGTAGATGGCGCGGCGCTGGCCGTTTGGCAGCAGCATGAAGCCGTAGTAGAAGTTCCTGGCCTCGCGGCGGGTCACCTGCTGGCAGTAGTCGTAGGCGGCTTCAAGGCCGTCGGTCATCGCTCCTCCTCTGCGTGGATCCGGGCCGGCGCCAGCCCGCGCAGGGCCAGCATCGCCTTGCGCGCGCCGGAGACTCTTGGGCGCTTGGCGAAGACGTCGTACTTCTGCCGCTCGATCTGGTCCAGCACCGCCAGCCCGCTCAGCGTGAACATCCGCAGGTCGACGCGCAGCCGGCCCGGCACCATATCGATCAGCGGCAGTCCGCGCTCGAAGTAGTGGCGGGTGCGTTCCACCTGGAAGCGCATCAGCCGGCGGAACTCCGGCGTCACCCGGCGGGCCAGGAGATCGGCCTCGCTGTAGCCGAAGCGTTGCATATCTTCCAGCGGCAGGTAGATGCGGCCGGCCTTGAGATCGCGGCGCAGGTCTTGCCAGAAGTTCGTCAGCTGCAGCGCCGTGCAGGTGTTGTCGGCGATCAGCGCCCGCTCCTCGTCGCGATAGCCGAAGACGTAGAGCACCATCCGGCCCACCGGGTTCGCCGAGTACGAGCAGTAGTCCAGCAGCTCGTCGAAGGTCTGGTAGCGGTTCACCCGCTGCTCTCGGCGGTTCGCCTCGATCAGGCGCAGGAACGGCTCCGGCGGGATGTCGAAGCGGCGAATAGTGTCGGCCAGGGCGACGAATCGAATGTCTGTGGGTGCGTCGTCGTAGCACCGCCGCAGCTCCGCCTCCCAGCCGTCCAGCAGCGCCAGCCGGTCGCCCTCCGCCTCGTCGCCTAGATCGTCGACGCCACGGCAGTAGGCGTACAGGACGAAGATCGGCCCCTGCAAGTCCTTCGGCAAGACGAGCGAGACGAGCTTGAAGTTCTCGTAGTGCCCCAGGGCGATGTGCCGGCAATGGGCATAGGCCTCTGCCAGCTGTGCCGTGGGCGTCTGTTCGGAGAGCAATGTTATCTTCCCGGCACATTCTACGTCGGGCAGGCGGTTGATGGCCCTGCCGTGCGCCCGTCGAAATGCAATTGCAATGGCACAAGAGTTCCGCTCAAGCGGACGGCAAATGCTACGCTCCAAACGAGACCAAGGAGGTCGGATGAGCAAGATATTCGAATGCAACCTGGCTCCGGGCAGCGGCTGCCGCTACGTGACACGGGGCAGGACTGAACAAGACGCCCTGAAGAACGCCTTGACCCACGCCAAGGAGCACGGGTTCCACGAGCCGACGCAAGAGCTCGTCGGCGTACTGCTGGATAGCATCGTCGATGAGGAGCCGGCGAAGCAAGACGCCTCCGCCTAGCGCTCAGACCCGCACTTTCACCTGCACTTCCATCATCACAAGCTCCGAGTCTTCGCGCGCCTGCAAGGCGATATGCGGCTCGTCGCTGATCATGGCGGCGTCGCCGTTGTCCAGGGGCTGGCCGTTCAGCGTGACAGCGCCGGCCACGACGAAGAGGTAGCCGCCGAAGTCCGGCCGGAAGTCGTGCTCAACGGACTTGCCGGCCTCCAGGTGCGAGAGATACATCGAGGCGTCCTGGTGGACCAGCACGCTTCCGCCTTCCCGGTCCGGGCCGATGGCGCGGAGCAGCCGATTCGTGCGATCGGCCCTGGTCAGCTCCTTCTGCTCTACGCTGGGCGGCAGGCCGCGCTCCCGGGGCATGATCCAGACCTGGATGAACCGCACGGCTTCGGTCTCCGAGCCGTTTTGCTCCGAGTGGTTGGCGCCCGAGCCGAGCGTCATCCGCTGGACTGAGCCGGCCGGGAAGACGCCGCCGTTGCCCAGGCTGTCGGCGTGCCGGAACGTCCCCTCGGCGACGTAGGTCAGGCCCTCGATATCGCGGTGGGGGTGCATCGGCCAGATCGCGCCGGGGACGAGGCGGTCGTCGTTGAAGACGCGCATCGTGCCGAAGCCCATGTTGTTCGGGTCGTAGTAGTCGTCGAAGGAGAAATGCCAGCGCGCGTCGAACCAGCCGCCTTCCTTGTGGTAGATCTCGCTGCTCTTGCGGACGTGGATCACGGTAGCTCCTCCTTTGCCGATGCAGGGTGCTGCCAGGCCGGCAGGCGCCCTTCGCGACGGCCCTTCTTACGCTGGATGCCGGACAGGATCTTGAACGTCTTTTCGATGTAGGCCTCGTCCTGGGGTGTCTCCACGTTCTCCACCAGGGCGACCGCCGCGCCGCCTTCCGCGATCGATAGGCTGGTCCAGCCGCCGGGGTACTGGCGGACGCTCGCGTCGCGGAACTGGTAGGACTTGCCGACTTCGACCCCGCCCTCGCCGGTCTCGACGCGGGTCAGGCCGGACTCGTCGCCGACCAGGCACATCCTCAACCCGCCGACCTCCCAGGCCCGCAGCACCTTGGCCCGGAAGGTCACACGCTCTCCCGCCGCGCAGGCTTTCGTCCCGCGCACACTCGTCTCCGTCCGGTCACCGCTGCCCACTACTTGCCCTCCAGCCAGCGGATCACGCCGCCGATGTTCTCGCGCAGGCTGGTCCGCGCCTCGCCCATCAGCCAGCGGTAGCAGTACATGGAATCGGAGCCCGGCGGCGCGTAGTCTTCCCAGGCCAACACGTAGGCCCTGCCCTGCGCCCGGTGCGGCCAACCCGGCCTCGGCAGCAGGTGGACGTAGACCGTCCCGCCGTCGTCCGTAAGGCCGATGACCGCGGCCTCGGCCAGGTCATCGCGACCTTCCTCGGACAGCAATCGGCGCAGCTCTCGCTCCAAAAAACGCAGCGCCATGGACCAATGCTAACAGCCCGTCCCAGATACGCCGCAGATGGTATTCACCGTACCTTCACCTTCATAACAGCTCATTGGCGTTGACCGTATCTTAACTAACCTGAACACTGGTATTAGATCAAATTTTACCCGGGTCCTGCGGATTGGGAGGAAGAAGAACATGGATACGAACGAAACACAGGCGGCGACAACATCGCTCTTTGATAGCCGGGTGGCTGCTCTCGGGGTAGCCGCCATTATCGTCGCCGCGATTCTGGGGGCGCTGCTCTGGGGCATGAACCTGGCCCTGGCACACCACCCTGAGTACACCCCAACCACGATCTGCAACGGCAACACGACCGCCGTCGCCAAGTACGTTGGTGGCGATGGCCGCCGGCTCATCTTGATCTCCGGCGTGGTCGTCAACGGTCAGGTCTACAACGCCGGTTGGTCCAACATCAACGGCGACCCGGCCCCGAACGACTCCGGGGACGGCGGTACGCCTGTTGGGACGAACGGCGTCATCGCCTACAACAGTTACGCGGGAGCCAAGCCGGCCGCGATCGGCGACGCCACCACCAACTTCCTGTGGGTGGGCGTTGACGGCGGCTGGACGATCTTCGACTACTCCAACGCTGGATTCTTCCCGGGAGCCGCCAACTGGACCGGCAAGATCACCCAGTACTACTGGAACGGTTCATCGTGGATCCAGGGCGGCAACTCGGCCGGTACGCAGAGCCAGATAAGCATCTACGCCCCGCCGGACCCGCAGCACTGCCCGACGCCGTCACCGAGCCCGAGCCCGACGCCTTCACCGAGCCCGACTCCGTCGCCGATCGCCGAGCCCGACTCCGTCACCGACGCCGAGCCCGACTCCGTCGCCGACACCGAGCCCGACTCCGTCACCGACGCCGAGCCCGACTCCGTCACCGACACCGAGCCCGACCCCGTCACCGACGCCGAGCCCGACTCCGTCACCGACGCCGAGCCCGACTCCATCACCGACGCCGAGCCCGACTCCATCACCGACGCCGAGCCCGACTCCTTCGCCGACGCCGAGCCCGACTCCGACGCCGACACCCTCGCCGACGCCGAGCCCGACTCCGACCGAGCCGGTAACCGACTCGCCGTCACCGACGCCGTCGCCAACACCTACGCCGACGCCGACACCGAGCCCGACTCCGTCACCAACGGCATCGCCAACGGCCAACCCGGCGACCGAGACGCCTTCGCCTTCACCGACGCCGACGCTGGTCCCGGAAACCGCGACACCGAGCCCGTCACCGACGGCCGAGCCGGCAACGTCCACTCCCAAGGCCACGGTCACTCCCGGCAGCCTGCCGATCACCGGTGGCGCGCCGTTCAGCTCCTCATCGACGAACTGGCTGCTCGTAGCGATCGGCCTCTCCGTCCTGATGATCGGCTTCGGGTTCAGCCTCAGAGTCGCCGGCACAAGGGTTGACGACGACGAGTAGCGCCAATCAAGTCATAAGCTTCGTCTAGACGACGGGGAGCGGGGCAACTCGCTCCCCGTTTTCATTTGCCCGCCGCTAGTAGAAGGTCGCGGCGATAGCGCCGGCGTAGGAGAACACCTTCTCCGCGGGCAACCCGTAGACGGGCGGCGCCAGCGTCAGCGAATCGACGACCTCCCAGGCCGGCTCGATCCGCCTCCGCACCTCGTCCGCCGTGCCGCAGACAACGAACGTCTGCGCCATCTCGTCGGGCACAAGGTGGGCCAAGCTCAGGTAGTCGCCGCGCTTCACGCCTTCCTGCAGCCGACGCGCCTCTTCGCGGAAGCCGTGCGCCGCGAAGAACTCCTCGTACTGCGCGATACCGGCGTAGAAGGCGACCGTCGCCCGCGCATCGTTGATCGCCTCGGCACGGTCGTTGTTGATCGCCACGGCCAGCCAGGCGTTGAATTCGATGTCGGAGCGCTGCTTGCCGCCGCGGTCCAGTCCGCGCTTCAGGTACTCCGGGATCTTCGTGCGCAGCCAATCGATGGGCCAGATGTAGTGGCCGAGCACGCCGTCGCCGATCTCAGCGCCCAGGCTGACCAGCGGCCCCCGCAGCGCGGCGATCCAGACCGGGATCTCGGTGCGGAGCGGCGGACCTGCGGGCTGAAGCTCGCTGAAGTCGAGCTTGTAGTACTTGCCGTCGTAGCGTCTGAGCTCGCCCGTGTGGGCCATCGCGTTGACCAGCCGCACGATCTCCACCACCTCACGCAGATGCTCCAGCGGCTTCCCGTACGGCGAGCCGAAGATCCCCTCGGTCCAGGACTGGACGCTGGTGCCGAGGCCCAGCGTGAACCGCCCCATCGCGATCTTGTCCAGGTCCATCGCCGCCAGCGCCGTCTCCACCGGGCTGCGCGTGAAGGCGATGGCGATGCCGGTGGCCAGCCGGATGCGGTCTGTCACCGCGGCGGCCGCGGCCAGGGGCACAAACGGCGGCCCGTAGACCTGCACGGCGAACAGCCCCTCCAGGCCGGCGGCCTCCAGCGCCTTGGCCTGTGCGGCCAGCGCCGGCGCCGGCAGCGGCGTCAGGACGCTCCAGTACTTGCGCTTGTCCGCCATAGCGCCACGGAATATATCACCTCGGAGGCGCTCTTGACCGGCGCGGCTTGAGCCTCGACCCTATGCGCATGGCCGATTTCGTCCTCGCGCTGGACCAGGGAACGTCGTCCTCGCGCGCTATCCTCTTCGATCACGGCGGCAACATCATCTCCGTGTCCCAGCAGGAGTACCCGATCTCGTACCCTCGGCCCGGCTGGGTGGAGCAGAACGCGGAGGACATCTGGCACACGCAGTCTTATGTGGCCCGCGACGCCCTGAACAAGATCGGCGCCACGGCGGCACAGGTCGCCGCCATCGGCATCAGCAACCAGCGTGAGACGACGATCGTCTGGGACCGGGACGGCGTCCCGATCGCGCCGGCCATCGTCTGGCAAGACCGCCGAACCGCGGGCACCTGCGAGTCGATGCGCGCCGCCGGCCTGGAGCCGAAGTTCCGCGAGCGCACCGGCCTCCTCCTGGACCCCTATTTCTCCGGGACGAAGGTCAAGTGGCTGCTGGACAACGTGCCGAGAGCGCGGAAACGGGCGGCGAACGGCGAGCTGATGTTCGGTACCGTGGACACTTGGCTGCTGTACAAGCTCTGCGGCGTCCATGCCAGCGACTACTCCAACGCCTCGCGCACCCTCCTCTATAACGTCTTCGACCTGCGCTGGGACGAGGAGCTGGCGGCCGCGCTGGAGGTACCGCTTTCGATGGTGCCGTCGGTACAGGCATCGTCCGGCGTCTTCGGCGAGACATCGCTGCTCGGCCACTCGACCCCGGTCGCCGGCGTGGCGGGCGACCAGCAGGCGGCCCTCTTCGGGCAGGCCTGTTTCGCGCCGGGAATGGCGAAGAACACCTACGGCACCGGCGCCTTCCTGCTGATGAACACCGGCGACAGGCCGCCGCGCTCGCAGTCCCTGCTGACGACGCTGGCCTGGGGGCTCGGCGACGTGGTGACGTACGCGTTGGAGGGGTCCGTGTTCGTGGCCGGGGCGGCGATCCAGTGGCTGCGCGACGAGCTCGGCTTCTTCCCGGACGCCGCCGACAGCGAGGCGCTGGCTACGAGCGTCCCGGACTCGGCGGGGGTCTACGTCGTGCCGGCGTTCGTCGGGCTGGGCGCGCCACACTGGGACCCCCACGCCCGCGGCGCGATCGTCGGGCTGACCCGCGGAGCGGGCAAGGCGCACATCACTCGCGCCACCCTGGAAGCGATCGCCTACCAGGTCCGCGATGTGGCCGAGGCGATGGAGCGCGACTCCGGCGTCCACATGAGCGAGCTGCGCGTCGACGGCGGTGCGGCGGCCAACAACTTCCTTCTGCAGACCCAGGCCGACATCCTGGGCCGCGACGTTGTGCGGCCCGCCTGCGTGGAGACGACGGCGCTGGGGGCGGCGTACCTGGCCGGCCTGGCGGTTGGCTTCTGGAAAGACAGCACGGAGGTGACCGACAACTGGCGCGAAGAGCGGCGGTTCACCCCGCAGATGCCCGCCGATCAGCGGGAAGAGCTGTACGCAGGCTGGCTGCGCGCCCTTGAACGCGCGAAGGGCTGGACCAGCTAGTCCGGCGTCGGAGTTGCCGACGGAGTCAGTGACGGCGACGGCGAGAACGTCGGCCTGGGGGAGGCGGTCTGGGTGGTCGGCGAGTGCGTCGGCCTCGGGGTCTTGGTCGGCGCGGCGGTCGGGGTCGGGGCCGGCGGAGTCGGGCCTGGCGTCGGCAGCGGCGGCGCGATCGTCGGCGCGGGCGCCAGGGAGACGCCGTAGCGCGGGGCCATGAACTCGTAGACGTCGCGGGAGATGCGCGCGCCAAAGGAGTAGCCGTCGTACTCGGAGCGGCCGAACTGCGAGAAGTAGGAGATCGCATAGGCCTTGGTCTGGCCATCGCTGCCGGTGAAAGAGACGATACCGACGTCGTTGTTGACCCAGCCGTCCCAGTCGTCGAAGTAGCCGATCTTGTGGCCGACGGTGGCGCTGGCCGGCAGGTACTTGGGCAGGATGTAGTTGACGTAGGCGTAGCTGTCGTTCAGCACGGAAACGGTGTAGTCGCTCCACTGGTCGTCAAAGAGCTGGTGGCGCCAGAGCCGGGAGAGGATGCTGTCCACCTCCAGCGGCGTCACGACGTTAGGCGGCGGGTTGTCCCCTCCGTAGTAAGGGATATGATCGTAGTCCGCCACCTTCAGGCCCCAGCCGGCCATTAGCTGCCGAGCGTACTCCACGCCGTCCGGGTAGTAGCCGAAGATCGCCTGCATGAAGTTCTTTACCTCCGGCGGGTAGCTGCCGCCGATTCCTTTTTTGATGCTGTACTCAAGGCCGGATGGGCTGGCGTTGCCGGCCTGGAACTGGTCCACCGCGGCCAGCAGCGCGAAGAGGTTGATCACACAGCCCGTCTTGTGCGTAACGTTGCCGTTGATGGAAAGCGTTTCGCCGGTCACGAGGTCCGTGACGGCGACGCCGACATCGATGGCGTGGGCGTTTTCGTAGTCCTGGATCGTCGCAGCCAGCTGGTCCTTGAGATCAGCCATCTCCGGCGAGAGGTTGACGTTCTCCGGGATGTTGCCCTGCGCGTCCGGAAGCGGGCCCGAGGGCTGATCGCCGCCGGTGCCAGGCTCCGGTGTCACGACCGGTGAAGGCGATGGAGTCGCCGTGTGCGGAGCGGGAGTCGCGGTGCGCGACGAAAGTGGAGTCGGCGTGGCGGACTGGACCGAGGTCGCAGCGCTGGCGCCGGGGCCGGGGTTTCCATCAATGGCGATCAGCGCCAGCGACGCCGAAAGGCCGACGACAGTGAACGCGGCGATGCCGATGCCGATGAGTATCAGCAACCGGGCCCCGTGGCCACCATACCTGGGTGACTGTGCATGTTCCACTATGGTCGCGTATCTCCTATAGACAAGACGACAGCTTACCGCACCTATTACCCCATAACGCGCCAACTACGCCGGAAGATACCGAAATCGGCGGAATCTGATGCTCATATCCTGTCAACATCTGCATGCTAGACTTCGGTCATGACGAGCCCGGCCCTCCTCCGCGAGCTACAGGCCGCCATTGGCAAGCGCTGGGTTCTGCACGCCCCCGAAGACCTCCTCGTCTACGAATATGACGCTACCATCGACCGCTCGCTGCCCGAAGCGGTGGTGGTTCCGGCGACGGCCCAGGAGGTCGCGACGGCGGTGCGCATCGCCCGCAAACACGGTCTGCCCGTGACCGCGCGCGGCTCCGGGACCGGCCTTTCCGGAGGCGCCATCCCCTGCGAAGGCGGCGTCGTCATCGTCACCACCAGGATGAACCGCATCCTTGAGCTCGACGCCGAGAATCGCATCGCGGTTGTGCAGCCGGGCGTGATAAACCTGGACATCTCCAAAGCCGCTGCGCCGTTTGGGCTGTACTACGCGCCGGACCCGTCAAGCCAGCGCGCCTGCAGCATCGGCGGCAACGTGGCGCAGAACGCCGGCGGCCCCCACTGCCTCCGCTACGGCTCGACGGTGAACCACGTGCTAGGCCTGGAGATCGTCACCGCTGACGGCGAGATCGTCGAGGTTGGCGGCACCGTGGCCGGCGCGCCGGGATACGACCTCTCCGGCGTGGTCGTCGGCTCGGAGGGGACGCTGGCCATCGTCACGAAGGTCATCGTGCGCCTGCTCCCCAAAGCCGAGTCGATCGTAACGCTGCTGGCCATCTTCAACGAGGTGCCGGACGCGTCCCGCGCCGTCTCGGCGATCATCGCCGCCGGGATCCTGCCGGCCGCCCTGGAGATGATCGACCGCAACACGATGCAGGCCGTGGAGGAGTTCGCCCACTGCGGCTACCCGCCCGACGCCGGCGCCGCCCTCCTGATCGAAGTCGAGGGGCTGCACGAGGACGCCGAGGCCGAGGCCGCCTCCGTCCGTGCCGTCTGCGAGGAACGCGGCGCACGCGAAGTCCGCATCGGCGAAACGGCGGAGGACCGGGAGCGGCTCTGGGCCGGCCGCAAGAGCGCCCTCGGCGCGCTGGGCAGGCTGGCGCCTTCGTACTACATCCTGGACGGCGTCGTCCCCCGGACGAAGCTGCCGGAGGTGCTGGCCGGTGTCTATGCCGCCTGTGAGCGCGAGAACATGCCTGTCGCCAACGTCTTCCACGCCGGCGACGGCAACCTGCACCCCAACCTGATGTTCGACGACCGCGTTCCCGGCGCCACGGAGCGCGTGCTGGAGCTGGGCGAAGAGCTGATGCGCCTCTGCGTCGACGCCGGCGGCACGATCACCGGCGAGCACGGCGTCGGCTACGAAAAGCGCGACTACATGCCGTGGATCTTCTCGCGCGGACGACCTCGAGGTGATGGGCCGCCTCAAGCGCGCTTTCGGCGCGGCGGCCGGCTTTAACCCCGGCAAGATGTTCCCGACGTCCAAAGGCTGCGGCGAAGTCTCTTCCCGCATGAAGGTCGCCATCGCCAAAGTCGGCCCGGGCGCGTACGTCTGACCGTGGTCAAGCAAGCGTCGCTCGCCTCCGGGCTCGCCTCCATCGTGGGGCGGGAGCACACAGCGCCCGGCACGGCCGATTTCGCCGTCGACGGCCTCGCCCCGAAGAGCGTCGTCCGCCCCGGAACGCCGGAAGAGGTGGCCGGCGTCATCACCTACGCCAACGCCAACGCGCTGGCCGTGATCCCGCTCGGCGGCCGCAACCACGCCGGCATCGGCAACCTGCCAGACCGCTACGACCTGGCGCTAGACATGACGCGATTGGACAGGGTCGTGGAGTTCGAGCCGGCGGACCTGACGATCACCTGCCAGGCCGGGATCACCCTGGGCGAGCTGCGGCAGGCGGCGGGCGAGGCGAACATGATGGTCCCGTTCGACCCATCGCTGCCGGACGAGCGCGACCGTAGGCGGCGTTCTCGCCGGCGCCCGCTCCGGCCCTTCGCGATTGTCCTTCGGCGCGCCGCGCGACTTCACGATCGGGATGCGAGTCGTTACCGCTGACGGGAGGATGACCCGCGCCGGCGGCAAGGTCGTCAAGAACGTGGCCGGCTACGACCTCTGCAAGCTCTACATCGGCTCCCTCGGCACGCTCGGCGTCATTACGGAGGCCTCGTTCAAGACAGTCCCGCTCCCCCAGTCCGAACAGCGCCTGGAGTTCGACTTCACCGACCCGGCCGCGGCCTGCGCCTTCGTCTCGCGCGCCGTGACCACCGGCCTCGCGGTCCGCGCGACGCTCCTGGTGCGCGAGCCCGACCGCTGGCGGCTGCATGTTGCCCTGGCCGGGATGTCCGCCGCTGTGCAGCGCTCCGCCCGCGACCTGCAGTCGTGGTACGCCGAGGCGCCGGGCCTGGCGCTGCCAGCGGCGCCCAGCACCATCGCCGCCGCCGACGCACCGCTTGTCGCGCGGCTGTCAGTCCTGCCGTCGGCATTGCCGGGGCTGCTGGATGCCGCCGCGCCGCTCGGAGCGATCGAGGGGCAGCCCGCGAACGGGGTGTGCCGCCTCTCCATGCCGAAGGCCACGGCCGAGGCGGTGGCGGAGGTGACGGCCCTGGCGAAGAGTTCGGGGGCCGTCTGCGTGATTGAGCGTTGCCCGCCGGACCTCAAGCACCAGATCGACGTCTTCGGGGAGCCGCCGTCGTCGTTGTCGCTGATGCGATCGATCAAGGCGGAGTTCGATCCAGTGCGCGTGCTCAGCCCCGGCCGCTTCGTGGGGAAGATCTGATGACGGACGAACACTCGCTCGAGGCCGACCTCTCCCGCTGCGTGCGCTGCGGCCTCTGCCTGCAGAGCTGCCCGACGTATATCGAGACCGGCCTGGAGACGGAGTCGCCGCGCGGCCGACTCTACCTGATGCGCGCCCTGGCCGACGACGTCGTGGCGCTGACGCCCAACGCCGCCGGCCACCTGGACCAGTGCCTGCAGTGCCGCAACTGTGAGGCCGTCTGCCCTTCCGGAGTGCCTTACGGCCGGATCATGGAACAGACGCGGGCCAGGGTTCTGGAGTCGGCCGAAGCGCCGCTCTCCTGGCGGCTGCGGTCGCTCTTCCTGCGAGAAGTCATCGCCAAACCGGTGCGGATGCGGCTCTTCGCGGGGGCGCTCCGCCTGGCGCGGGAGACGGGCCTGCAGTCCTTGGCGGAGCGGCTGCCCGTCGTCGGGCCGAGGGCGGCGCTGGCCCCGCGCATCGCCGGGCGGCCGTTCACCGCCAGCGGTGCGCTTGCGAGTCCGCAGGGAGTCGCCGCGTCGCGGGTCGCGCTCCTGACCGGCTGCATCATGCCCTACGCCTACGGCCGCGTGCACCGCGCGACCGTCCGCGTCCTCGCTCGCAACGGCTGCGAGGTCAGCGCGCCGCCGACGCAGGTCTGCTGCGGAGCACTCCACGCCCACAACGGGGACGCCGCCACGGCCCGCCGGCTGGCCCGCGCCAACATCGATGCCTTCCTCGCCGGGAAGCCGGATGCGATCGTCGTCAACTCGGCGGGATGCGGTGCGGCGATGAAGGAGTACCCGGAGCTCCTCGCCGGCGACGCGAAGTACCGCGACAGGGCGCGCGAGTTCTCCGCCCGCGTGCGCGACATCAGCGAGATGCTGGCCGAGATGCCGTTTGAGCGGCCGGCCGGGCATCTGAACTCTACCGTCACCTACCAGGACTCCTGCCACCTGGCCCACGCCCAGCGGATAACACAGCCGCCGCGGCTGGTATTGGAGTCGATCCCCGGCCTGCGGTTCGTGGAAATGGCGTTCGCGGACCGCTGTTGCGGCAGCGCAGGCGTCTACTCGCTCACGCAGCCGCAGATGTCCCAGGAGCTGCTGGAAGACAAGCTGGACCACCTGGCGGCGACCGGCGCAGACGTGATCGCCACGTCCAACCCGGGCTGCATGGCGCAGCTGGAGGCGGGAGTCCGGCAGCGCGGACTCAAGGTGCGCGTTGTGCACGTAGTTGAGCTGCTCGATCGCGCCTACCGCGCGTAAAGAGCCGTTTTCACCGGCTGTTTACCGCCCAGACGGTTGTCTTAACCTCGCCTAAACCGCATTGCTGCAATACTGACATGCGGACCGGCAGAAAAGTCAATTACGGAAGCTGAGTACTAGAGATCACGTAAGGCGATTAATGACGCAGCGAAACTCGGCCATAGAAACGTGTAACGGGAGTAGGGCCCGCACGTCTATTGGTGGATCGATTTCAGCAGCGGCCGATTTCCGGCTTCCAAACGGCGTCAACAGGGAGGGCACAATATGAGTACAGCACGGATCGCCATGGGCAACACCCGCCAGGCCCAGGCTTCAGCCAACACGGCAGCGCAACGAGCACAGGCCAACGCCCAGGCCGCAGCAGCCACCGCACTCTCCGAAGCAGGCGGGTTGGGCGAGTTCTCCGACCTCTACCACGACTACTTCCCCAAGGTCTTCGCTTATGTCTACGGCCGCGTGCAGGACAAAGAAGTGTCCCTGGACATCGTCTCGGACGTCTTCGAGAAGGCGTACATGAAGATGAAGAGCCTGCGGTCACCGGAGTCGTTCGGTTCCTGGCTCTTCACCATAGCCCGCAACGAAGTCTCCTCGCACTGGCGCAAGGAGAAGCCCGCCGCCCGCGCCGCCCAGGAAGCGGCCTGGGAGAACGAGCTGCACCACCAGCCCAAGAACCCCGAAGAGACGCTCCTGCACAAAGAGCGACTCGCCGCGCTTTCCGCGCTGGTCCGGCAGCTGCCGCGGCGGGAACAGGAGATCATCGCCCTCAAGTTCGATGCCGAGCTGACCAACCGCGAGATAGCAAACGTACTGAGCACGAGTGAAGTCAACGTCCGGGTGACAATCTTTCGCGCGCTGCGCAAGCTCCGCGAGCGCATGAAGGTGGCCGGGAGCGCCAATTAATGAACGAACGGGAGCGGGCCGAACAGCTGGCCCGCACCATCGATGGACTCATCCACGGCTCGAGACAGCCGGCCCCGCTGAACTTTGAAGACAACGAACTGCAGTCCCTGATAAACGTCGCCCGGGCCCGCCTGGAGGCCGGACGGGACGCGGCGAAGGCGGGCACAACCTCCGAAGCGAACGTTTGGGCAAGGCTTGCCCCGGCGCTGGAGGGCGTCCCGAAGTCGCGTCTGAAAGCCGGCCACGACATCCCGGCCGACGACGACATGCGTGACACCGTCGCGGCGCGAAGGGTGATGTCCGACTCTATCCTGGCCCTGGCCGACCTCCACAAGGATGAGGTCTGGCGCCGGATCCAGGAGCGCGTCCAGAAGCGCCGCCGGCCGCGGGGACGGATTCCACCGCCACCAACCGGAGGCGTCAGCGGACGAAGCGATTCTCCGCTGCGGACTCGCCACTTTCCCACGCCCGGCGTTGACACGAACCCGGCGGCCACGGCCAGGCCGATCCTGCGCTACGTCAACCTCCACCAGCGCCGGCTGACCGACCATCTCCGCAGCGAGACGGCCCGGAAGCTGGCTGTCGAGCTCGCGCCGGCACAACGGGCCTCACACGGCCAGTGGTGGCAGGGCGCAGCGCTTGCAGGCGCGTTGGTACTGGCTATCGCAGCGATCGCGCCGGTGCCGGGCCTCTCGGAGCCTCCCGGGGTTGAAGCTGCGCGCTACGCCGGGGAACACCTGGGCGTCGTCGAGACGGACGTGCGGCCGCCGGCCTCCACTCCGGGCGCAGTCCTGACTCCAGAGGTCGAGACGCCGAAGCTGGCCGCCGCGCGACTCGGCCTGCCGGTATCGGCTCCGGACACGTTCCTGGGCCTGCCGCAAACGTCTTCGCTCTTCTTCGCCGCTGGGCTTACGTCCAGCGGCTCCGGCGTCTACGTGCTGACTTACCAGGCCGCTGATGCCTCTACCGGCGTCACGATCTACCAGGAAGCCGAGGGACAGGGCAGCCTGGCCGTTCCCTCCGGGAGCGCCAACAACGCGTCGGTCAACGGCTCGCCAGCGAGCTATTTCGAGGGCTCATGGTCCAACGCCGGCGGCACGCTGACCTGGCAGGAGTCAGGCACCCAGACGGTAGTCTTCGAAAGAGACGGCCTGCGCACGACGGTGCAGTACACGGGCCCGGAGGTGGACATGGCCGGCATGATCGCGGCCGTGGCGATGCTCCCGGCGCCCTCCTGGTGATCCCCGGCTAGTCGTCTCCCGCCTCAAGGATCGCGCGAAACTCCGCCATCTGTCCGGGCCTGTCCGCGGTGAACTTCGGGTAGTCGGAGCCCATCTCCTCCAGCGCTTCGGCGACGGCGTCAGCCACGACGAGGCGGGTGAACCACTTCTTGTCCGCCGGCACGACGTACCAGGGAACGGACGGGGTCGCGGTGTTGCGGACCATCTCCTGGTAAGCGTCCATGTAGTCGTCCCAGCGCTCGCGTTCGTGAATGTCGTTCGGGTCGAACTTCCAGTGCTTGTCGGGCTGGTCCAGCCGATCCAGGAGACGCTTGCGCTGCTCGTCATTGGAAACGTTGAGGAAGAACTTGAGGACGACGATGCCGTTGTGCGCCAGGTAGTCCTCGTAGGCGCGGATGTCGGCGTAGCGCCGCTCCCAGAGGTCGTCCTTCGTCAGGCGCGGCGGGATGTTCTCCCGGGCCAGCAGCTCCGGGTGGATGCGCACCACCAGCACCTCTTCGTAGTAGGAGCGGTTGAAGATGCCGATGCGGCCGCGCTCCGGCAACGCGCGCTGTGAGCGCCAGAGGAAGTCGTGGGCCAGCTCTTCGGCGGAGGGCGTCTTGAAGGACGAGACGACGACGCCCTGTGGGTTGAGGCCGGACATGACGTGCTTGATCACGCTGTCCTTGCCGGCGGCATCTATCCCCTGGAGGATGATCAGCAACGCCCACTGGCCCTGGGCGTAGAGCTTGGGCTGGAGCTCGCGCAGCCGCTCAATCCCCTTCTCCAGGTGCTCCGCGGCGCGCTCCTTGGAGGACATGGAGCCGGTGTCCGTGGGGTCGAAGTCTTTGAGGTGGAAGGACTGGCCGTCCTCCACGCGGTAGGGACGAGAGACCGAAGCGGCTTTGCTTCCCCTGGGCACGCCCTATTCCAGGTCTTCCCTGGCGCGGCGTTCTCGCATCATCTCAAACAGCAGGTTCTCCACCACCATCAGCAGGAGGAGCACCTGGCGCTGCTGGCGGCGGGACATCCGCGCCACCATCTGCAGCAGCTCCGGGTCGATCTTTTCAGCAAGAGATATGCGTTCGTCACTAAAGTCAGGCATGCAAGAATTCTAGCTCCCGACTTTACTTAACTCCACAGCGGCAGCAATGTTACCAAATGACGGGGTTCCGCGTTGGCTCTGCCATGCGCCATCAGCGGCTGCGTCAACCAATAGTAGTTTCTGAATACCCTCCAGGAGCGACAGGAGCCGCCGCTGCTTCTCCCGGGAGAGGCCGGCCAGGTAGGCCAGGAGGGAGGCGTCGATCGTCGATTCGAAGTCCTGGTACATCCGGCGCAGGGTGCGCACGGTGGGGTAGCCGGCGGCCTCGAACAGCTCGTCGGGGTCGATTTGCATCGATTCCGCGATGCGCAGGAGGACAGCGGCCGAGGGGTTCTTCACCTCGCCGTTCTCCAGCTGGGAAAGGTAGCCCTGGCTCACCGATGAACCGTGGGCCAGCTGGCCCTGCGTCAGGGATGCGTCTTCCCGCAGCTCGCGGATCTTATCGCCTAGTTTCATGGCCCACCTCATTCTCAACGCCGGCCGCTTGCCCGCCGGCGGCGTCTGTACCGTTGCTCAGTTGTTCAATTGAAAGGCTGTCCCCGGTCTCCACGCCCATCAACGCGGCGCGCCCGGCCGGAAGCTCCAGCACGCTGTGGCCCTTGCTCAGGGCGGCGCGCCAGGGCTTGACCGTGGCCACCTTGACCACCTGGCGCTGCTTGTCCAGGAAGACGGCGTCTATAGGAAAGCGCATGAAAGCGGTGTGGATGGAGCCGCTGGGCTCGATGAAGAGCCCGGAGTCACCGTCCAGCGAGGATTGCAGCATCAGGCCGCGGAAGCGCCGCCAGAAGCTGCGGGCGTGCCCCACCCGCTCAGCAACGACGGTCCCCTTCGTCTGGTTGACGACGCGGGCCATCGGCTGCCTCAACCGCTCGCCGCGACCCGGGTTCCGCCGCGCCGGTGTGACCGCGCGGGCCCCGGCGTCTTCGCGGGCTCTTCCGGCTGCTGGCGCTGGTCCATGCCTTCCAGGAGGTGCAGCAGGTTCATCTGCTGGTCGCGCGGGATCTGGGCCAGGAAGCGCAATAGCTCCGGGTCCACGGAGACCTCGTACTCTTCAGGGCCCTCGCCTGCGGCCATGTGGCTGTAGCCGGCCGCCTGCATTAGGACGCGCGGGTCGATGTGGAGCGCCTGCGCCAGGCGGAAGATGACCGCCGCGCTGGGGTTCTGCACCTCGTCGTTTTCCAGCTGCGAAAGGTAGCCCTGGCTGAGCCGGCCCTGGCCCGAAAGCTGCGCCTGGCTCATCCCCAGCTCCTCCCGGAGCCCCCTGATCTTCTTACCCAATGCCATATCAGTCGCCTAGAAAGTCGTCGCTATTCGAATGACGGCCGGCCCCAGGATCACGCCGAGGAAGGCCGGGAAGATGAACAGCACCAGCGGGAAGATCATCTTGATCGGGGCCTCCTGGGCCTGGCGCTCTGCCCGCTGGCGGCGCTTTGTGCGCAGCTGGTCAGACTGAACGCGCAGCACCTGGGCGATTCCCACACCTAGCTGCTCCGCCTGGATGATCGCAGTGATGAAGTTGCTCAGCTCTTCGACGCCGACGCGCTCGCTCAGCTCTGTCATCGCCTCGCGGCGGAGCTTGCCCATCGAAACATCGCGGAGCATCCTGGCCAGCTCATCGGCCAGCGGCCCCTCCGACTTCTCGGCGACGCGCTGGAGTGCTGCGTCGAGACCGAGTCCGGCCTCTACACAGGTGGTGATGAGGTCCAGGGCGTCAGGAAGCGCCTTGATGACGACCTTTTGCTTGGCCTTCACCTTGCCCTTCAGCCACGCCTTGGGAAGGGCGTAACCGATGACGAGGAGCAGCACGATCATGCCGATGCGGTTCGGGAGAAACGGCCCGGGGCCGGAGACCAGCAGCAAGAAGCTGAGGCCCAGGCAGGCCAGCAACATCGTCGCCCACATCGTCAGGAACGTGTTGTAAGGCATTGGGTTGCCCGCCATGACCAGCTGCTGCTGGACGTCCGCCAGCGTGGACTGCGGCAGTACCTTGCCGAATGCGTTGGCCAGGCTTTCCAGGGCCGGCTTGAAGACACGGTCCATGAAAGCGACGTCCAGGTCAACGGACAGGTCGTCCTTGTAGATGTTGCGGTTGCGGAAGGACTGAATGCGCGTCTCCATGGCCGATTCCTTGCGCGGCCGAAGCACGGCCACGGACAAGGACGCCACTGAGGCAAAGAGGGTGAGGACTATCAGTATGATCAGCATGTCTGTCTCCTAAACCTCGATTGCCATGATGCGCTTGATCGAGAAGTATCCCATCGTCTCCATGACGACGGAGCCGACGATCAAGAGACGCCCGGCCGTTGTCGTGAAGAGAAGGCTCATGTAGTCAGGGTTGAGCATCATGAAGATGCCGAACATGAAGACCGGCAGACCACCGATGATGATTCCCGTCATCTTCTGCTGAGCGGTCAGCGTGGCGATCTCGCCGCGGATGCGCTCGCGTTCACGCATCGTGTGGGCGACCTTGTCGAGAATCTCGGCCAGGTTGCCGCCGACTGCGCGCTGCACATTGATGGCGGTCAACACCATGTCCAGGTCGCTGCTCTGCAGGCGCTCTCCCAGGGCCGCCAGCGCCTGTTCGGCGGACATGCCAAGGGTGGATTCGCGGAGCATGCGTCGGATCTCCATGCCCAGCGGGTCCGGGATCTGCTTGCTGGCGAACTCGAAGCTCTGCATAAGGCCGTAGCCGGACTTGAGGGAGTTGGAGACCATGCCCAGCAGGTCAACCAGCTGGGTGACGATCCGCTCCATGCGCTTCTTGCGCTTGCCGCTGAGCCACTGGGCCGGGAGCATGTAGCCGACGAACCCGGCCCCAAGGCCGACGCCGGCGTCGAACAGGTTGATGCCGAAGAGCAACGGCGCCAGGAAGAAAGCGACGGCGCAGACCCAGCGGATCATGTAGTACTCGCCCACCCGCAGCGGCACACCGGACTGCTCCAGCGTGATCGCCACTGCCTCGGAGCCTTTGAGGCTGCCGAAGAAGGCGCTCAGGATGCGGATATCGCTGTAGGTGCGCTTCTCTTTAAAGGCTGACTCGTCCTCCGCGATGTCGGCTGCCGACTTGGACGATCCCGTCGGGTCGACCTTGAATGACTCCAGGCGGGAGGCCAGCGTGTCGGTGCCGGACTTGCGAGTGAAGACCGCCAGCACCAGGCAGACGACAGTCAGTAGAACGCAGACTGAGATTAGAATTACCATCGTTTAGCGCCCCGTCACAAAGATGCCTTCAGGAAGCGGGATGCCGGAGGCAGCGAACCGCTCCGCGAAGGACGGGCGAATGCCGGTCGGCGCCATGTCGCCCAGGATCTTGCCGTCTTCGCCCACTCCCGACTGCACGAAGGTGAAGAGGTCCTGCAAGGTCACGACCTGGCCTTCCATGCCGGCCACCTCGGTGACGTGCGTGACGCGGCGAACACCGTCGGTGAAACGCGACAGTTGGACGATCAGGTCGAGGGCCGAAGCCATCTGCTCGCGAATGGCGCGGTCAGGCAGCTCCAGGTTGGCCATGAGGACCATGTTCTCGATACGGGCAAGGCCATCACGCGGAGAGTTGGCGTGAACGGTGGACAGCGAGCCTTCGTGACCCGTGTTCATGGCGTTGAGCATGTCGAACGCCTCCGGTCCGCGGACCTCGCCGATGATGATGCGGTCAGGGCGCATACGCAGCGAGTTCCTGAGGAGATCGCGCTGGCTGACTTCGCCCTTGCCATCGATGTTGGACGGGCGCGCCTCCATGGAGACGACGTGCGGCTGCTGCATCTTGATTTCGATGGGGTCCTCAATCGTGACGATGCGCTCCGACTCCGGGATGTACAGGGAGAGCGCGTTGAGGAACGTCGTCTTACCAGTACCGGTACCACCGGAGATCAGGATGTTCAGCTTCAGCTTGACGCAGGCCTTGAGGAACTCCGACATGTCCGGGGTGATCGAGGTGGCCTTGATCAGGTCGTCCATCGTCATCTTGTCGGAACGGAACTTTCGGATGGTGATCGTCGGGCTCTTCGGGGTCACCGGCGGAACGATGACGTTCACACGGGAACCATCCGGAAGACGCGCGTCCACCATCGGCGAAGACTCGTCGACGCGGCGGCCAATCGGCGCGATGATGCGCTCAATCACCCGGAAGATGTGAGTGGCGTCGCGGAAGCGGACGTCGCTCAGGTAAAGGATACCTTCGCGCTCGAAGAAGACTTCATCCGGCGCGTTAACCATGACTTCTGAAATCGAGTTGTCGCGGAGCAGGGCATCGATCGGGCCGAGGCCGACGACTTCGTCGACGACGCGGGCGACGATCTGGTCGCGGGTGATGCCGCCGACGTTCGGCAACTCGCGGCGCAGAAGCGTCTCCGCGGACTGCTCAACCACGTGGCGGCGGTCGTCCGGCGGCATCGCCGAGATCTGGTCCGCGTCCAGCTCTTCAATGAGCATCTGGTGGATGCGGTAGATCAGCTGCTCCATGTCCTCGTTGTAGCGGCCTGGTGTGGTGCGTGCTGGAGCGCCGCCCCCGGCGCCCGGGCGGTTCGGTGTACCCATTCGTCCTGGTTGCCAGCTAGTCATTGTTTACTCCACCCGTACTTCTGCCTGCTCGCCCACATTCCCCATGATGCGGCCAAACAGACCACCTTTTTGTGGTTCTTTATTCTTCGCAGACTTCGATTGCTTCACACCGGTGAGCGCGTACGCCATTTCCACGATGCTCTCCGAGGCGCGAGACTGCGGCTTGGCGACAACCACCGGCATTCCCAGCTGGGTGGCAGTGCTGATGTTGCGGTCGTAAGGGATCGACCAGAACACGTCGCGGCCAAGCATTCTTTTCACTTCTTGCGGCTGTACGTTGCTGGCTTCGTTCGTCGAGTTGATGACGAGCTTGATCTTCTCCTGGGGGAAGTTCCAGGACCGGAGCATGTCGATAGCCAGCAGTGTGTCTTTGAGGCTTGCCATGTCCACCGTCGCTACCAGGACGACCATGGAGGCCAGCTCCAGGGACCGGGCGACGATGTCGTTGAACGTGCCGGGTGTGTCCAGCACCACGTAGTCGTACGTCTGTGTCAGCAACGAGACGATGCGCTCGATGTGGCCGGCGTGTACGTTGCGCCAGTCGGTCGGGCGGATCGGCGCGGGCAGGATGTAGACGCCGCTATTGTGCTGGTAAAGGCATTCCTGGACCAGCTCGCGGGTGATCTCCTCTTCGGGGATCGCCATGTCCGCGATGCTCCGCTCCACCGGGATGTCCATAAGGATTCCGACATCGCCGAAGCGGGTGTCCAGGTCTACGAGTACGGCGGACTGGTTCGTCTTCTGCACAATGGCCGTGGCGAGGTTGGTGGCGATCGTCGTCTTGCCGATGCCGCCTTTCGCCCCGAAGACCGTGATGACGGAGCCGGCCGCCACGGGCTCTTCCGCCTCGCCACTGATTCGCGCCCGGCGGCGCTCCTCCTGGGCGAGGACGGTGTAGATCGAATTGATGAGCTCTTCTTCTTTGATCGGCGCGGATATGAAGTCGCTGATTCCGGCCAGCATCGCCTTCCGCATCGCCGTCGGGTCCTTCAGGGTTGAATATCCGACGATTGCCGAATGTGGCAGGAGGTCGGCCAGGGCTTCCACCGTCTGGAGCGCGCGGATCATCGGCTCCTCGATGGCGATGACGACCACGTCGGGCTCGCCCTCTTTGGCCAGCGAGACCGCTTCAATCCCGTAGCCGGCTTCGCCGACGACGGAGAACCCTGAGACCGTGAGCAGCTTGTGAATGTCCGACCTGCTGCTCAGGTCCTGGTCAATTACAGCTACTCGTGGATTACGTGTCATTGAAGTCTCCGATTAGGCAGTGCAGGTTGGAAGGTCACTGGCGGCGCCGCGTTCTCCGAACGGGCGCAGGACTACCCACAACTGGTTGCCGCCGGGGGACTGCTGGGCGCTGGCCAGGAGGGCCGCGTTCAGCGGAGTCACGGCGACTGTCATCACTGTGGCCGCCGGGTCCGGCGGTGATCCGGCCAGGGTGGCGGCGCTGGTCTCAGCGTCGGGCTTGGCCAGGGTGCCGCCGACGACCAGCACCTGGACGTCCTGGAGAACGTAGCAGGATGTCACGGTCGGTTCGGTCTGCACAGTGTCGCTGTTGGTGGCGTGAATGGTGCTGGAGATCAGGTCAACGTGATCGCCGGGCCGTACCAGGCCTCCGGAGGCGCCTTCCTGCGATACTTGCACGGAGAAGGCGCGGGTGCCGGCCGGCAGTAGCAGTGAAAGCGGCACGTTGTTCCCGTAGAGGGTCGAAGCGCTGACAACGCTAGTGACCTTGGTCGGGAGCATCTGCTCGCCTGCACTGACCTGCACCTGTGTGGTCTGGCCAACGACATCGATCGGGCTGGTGAAAGCGCCGGCGATGGCTACATCAGTCGGGATCGCCTTCACCGTCAGCATGACGTCTGTGACGACGGTCAGCGCCGGGATGTCCTGTACCGCTACCACAACCGGCACCGTGGCGCCGCTGGTGGAGGTCTCGTTGTCGCTGCTGCCCTGGCTGCTCAGGTAGACGCCGACGAGGATGGCGCAGAGCAGGCCAAGGATTAGCGCGAAGATTAGCAACGTCCGATTGGAGTTGCCGCCTATTGCCAGGTTTTTGATCATGGGTCTCCCCCTTAGATTGGTCTACTAATCAGGATGTCAAAATTAATGACGGCCCCCGCGCGGTATCGTTACAGCAATTCCCGTTGCTGGGAGCCAAAGCCGCGAAACTTCTGATGCCAGCCGCCTCCGGAGGGACGCGGGCTGGTCCGAAGTGCAGAACAGGGCCTGTTCGGCGTTGCCGATCAGGCCCCTGATGTTCCCGTGCCTGCCATAAGGCGGCAGCTTCGGGTTGTTACTCCAGTCTCATCTGTGATGTCGCAGAGAAGTTGATGTTCGGGCCGATTGACCCGCCCGAGACCAGGCCCATCAGGCTGGAGAGTGGAGTGATCAACTGGTACTTGTAGTTGACCGTGACGCCGACAGTAGAGCCCGAAGTGCCCTGCGCGTTGACGACCGCGATCGTCAGGTTTGTTCCGTTGAGCGAGCCGGCGGTGTCCTTGACGCGCTGGGTGATCGTCGCGGAATCGGCGCCTACTGCACCGATGCGGGCGCCTTCCCTGGCGGCGTTGGTCACCGTGATCCAGGAGTAGAAGCCCATTCCGAAGTCGACGATTGCGAACATCAGGAGCAGGAAGAGCGGAATGATGAGCGCGAACTCAACCAGGCTTTGCCCCCGCTCGCCTGTGCCCTTCTTGTGAATTAGTTTGCCCATTTGGTTGCCGTCCTTTTCCGGGTGTCCCCGGCCCCTCCGTTTTGTGTTTCCGGGATTCAGGCGAATGGGCGGGACGCTGTTCGCGTCCCGCCCAAGAGCCTGTCTGTGACTACGCCTTTTAGCTGCTGCCCCCGCCGGTGAACCCAGCGGCAACCGCCCCGAGCTTCCCTGTGATCGCGCCACCCACCAGCGTCAGTGCCGTTACGGCGACGATGGCGATGAACCCGAGGATCAGGGCGTACTCCGCCAGTGCCTGGCCCTCTTCGTCCTGGAAGTGGACGAAGAGGGCCATCACTGCGCTGCTAATCATCGTAGTAACCGTTTCGTTCCTTGCCGGCTTTAGGCGCTGCCGCCGCCGCCGAGCGCTGTGTTGATGCTGTTCAGCTTGCCGGTGATGGCTCCACCAAGCAGGGTCAGAGCGGCGATCGCGACTACCGCGATAAGGCCGAGGATCAGACCGTACTCAGCAAGCGCCTGGCCCTCTTCGTCCTTGTACTGGACGAACAGCTTCAGCACTGTCTCGCTAATCTTGGAGAACATTTAGCTCTCCTCCTTTCCCATGTGATCGTTGTTGGTTTTGGTCGCTTTTTGAGTGTCCAGACGAGTGGACCTCGTCCCCGTCTTCTATTGTGTTATCGCTGAGGTCCCCACCTCCTTCTGGAGTGTCGTCCGGACATGTTTCACGTTAGCTAAGATGGGTTCCGCCCATGGCGCGTTACATCGAACTGGCGGCTCCAACCCGTATTCACCTGCCCGTCACCGCCCCGATACCGAGCCGGAGACCCCCACAGCGGGGAAAACCGGCGCAAAGTGAACAGATTAGCCACCTAGAGCGGCGTCTGGACGCCTGCCTTCGGCTGGGAAACGCCCTTTAGCTGCCACACGTGGGCGTAGTAGATCCGGCCGATGTAGTCGTAGTTCTCCTGGATGAAGGCGTACATCTCGTACGGGTAGTACTCGCCCCCGCGTTCGGCCGGCGGCTGGTCCAGGTCGGAGTTGAAGACGTACTTCGGCATGTTCTGCTTGAGATCGGCGATCGCTTGCTGTTCGAACTTGTTGTCCAGGGAGAACGGATAGCTGAAGAGAAAGCGCGTCGGCGAGCGGCGTTGGGCGTAGTAGTACACGTCCGCCTGGAAGCCCAGGTTGTAGATGTAGTCGTCCGGCGTCGTGCGGGCGTCCAGCCACTCGGCAAGCGCCGGGCCTTCCACTTCCCATTGCGACCTATCGATGTTGAAGAACTTCTGGGTGTGGCGTGCGTCGGCCGAAGTGTGCAGATAGATCGCGCCGTTTATTCCCAGCGGCATGACCAGGCTGATACCCAGCAGCGACCAGGCCAGGAGCCTGGCCTGTTTGGTCTGCCAGCGGTCCCGCACGTAGACGATGCCGGAAGGCACAAGCAGGGCCAGTGCCGGCAGGATGATGACGTAGTAGTGGGCGAAGAAGCGGCCGGCAGCGATGATCCCCAGTCCGGCAGCCAGCGCCCAGAAGACGGCCAGCTTGCCCTCCGACCAGCCCTCGCTGCGCCAGAACCGCCACAGCCCGAAGGCGCCGAAGACGGCGAACGGCCCGGTCAGAATGACCATCATGACCGGCGAGGTGAAGACCTGCTGCACCTTGAAGGCGTCGCCCTGCCCGGCGCCGACGTAGAGCCAGGTGTAGACGAACACGGCATCGAAGAAGTCCGAGGCGGTGCCGGTGAGCAGGAACGGCAGGAAGATCGCGAACAGCGTCAGCACGAAGGCCGCGGCCATGGCCAGGCTCTTCTTCCAGAAGCCGCCGCTGCCCAGGAAGGCCCAGGGCCTGACCCTGTCTGACGGCCACGCCTCTGCCTTCGCCTTGTACTCGCGCCAGGCGACGATCAGGAAGAATAAGGGCGAAAGCGAAGACGCTGGTCTCCTTCGTCATCACGGAGGCGCCGCTCAGCGCCCCGGCCGCGAGATACCAGCCGATACCTCCGCGCCGCTCCCCGATCGTGAAACAGAGGAGCGCGGCCACGGTCGGCAGCAGCATGAAGTACTCGACGTTGGCGTTGGTCTCGAAGACAGCGACGCCGATCGACATGGCGAAGGCCGCCGCGGCGATCAGCGCGCCCCGCTGTGAGTAGATGAACCGGGCCTGGAAGTAGACCAGGAGGGTGGTCGCGGAAACGAGCAGCGAGACGACGAGCCGCGGCGCCCAGATGTGCTCCCCGAACAGCGCAAACGACAGGTAGTACCAGGCGAAGATAAGCGGCGGCTTGTTATCGAAGGCGTCTCGGTAGGGGATGCCGCCGTGCTTCATGATCTGGGCGACGGCGGCGTAAAAGCCCTCGTCGCGGTGGAACGGCTCGTTGAAAAACGGCGCGTAGAGGGCGATCGGCAGGATGCAGATGCCGGCCAGGACCAGGGCCACCTTCCACGATCCCAGCCGGAAGGTTGGCAGGGCGATCGGTTCGGCGCGGCGTTTGGTGCTGGTGATGCTCATGCGAAGGGCGTCCGGGAACTCGTGTCTTTCACGGAAATCAAGACGTAGGCCGCAACCGGGCGTTACGCTTTGGCCAAAGGCGACGTCTCACTTAAAGACATGGAACTTTTGATCTGCGCTGTGGCCGGGCTCTTCCTGGGCCACGCCCTCAACATCTACTTCGGGCGCCTTTACACCAGCGAGCGCCTTGGCGCGCCGTTCATGTGCCCGGCCTGCCGGAGCAGGTTGCGGCCCCGATTCTACCTGCCCCTGTTCGGGTACTACCGCTCGCTTGGCAAGTGCCCCGACTGCGGCGAGAAGCTGCCGGCGCGCGGGTTGATCCTGCCGCTGGGCGCCGCGACGCTCTTCGGCGCCTCTAACCTCGTCTTCGAAAGCCTGGGCGCGGGCTTGCTGGGCGGCCTCTTCGCCACGATCTTCCTCACCCTGACCCTGACCGACATCGACCGCCGCCTGCTACCGAACCGCATCGTCTATCCTTCGATGCTGCTGGCGATCGCGCTTTCCTGGGGCTGGCCGGACAGCACGGTGCCCCAGATGCTGGCCGGCGGCCTCGTCGCCATCACCGTCAGCTTCGTCCTGATCATCCTTTCGATCCCCTTCGGCGGCGCAAAGGCGTTCGGGATGGGAGACGTCAAGATGATCATCCTGATCGGCTTCGTCGTCGGGCTGCCGTCGGTACTCGTCGGCATCGTCATCGGCACGCTTGTCGCCTCGCTCGTTCGCAGGGCTGATGCTGATCACCCGGATGCGCAGCCGCACGGACTACATCCCGCACGGGCCGTTCCTGGCCATCGGCGCGCTGATCGCGCTGTTCTGGGGCCCTTCGATCTGGCACTCCTACTGGGGCTAGACGCCGTTCCGCAGTCCGGTTGACACCTCCGCGCGAGCGGGCAATCATGGGCGCTACCATGCCCGCGGCGACTCCCGGCCCTATCCTGATCCTGGACTACGACCCCGCCTGGGCCTCGCAGTTTGAGGCTGAGCGAAAGCTGCTGCAGGACGCCCTCGGCGAGTGGGCCGTGGCGATCGAACACGTGGGCAGCACCGCCGTCCCCGGCCTCGCCGCCAAGCCGATCATCGACATCGGCGTGGCCCTGCGGTCGTTCGAAGACGCGCTCCACTGCATCACGCCGCTGTTCGAGCTGGGCTACCAGTGCCTGGGCGAGTACGGCATCCCCGGCCGCATCTTCTTTCGCAAGCTGACGGACACGCCGCTCCCCGGCCAGGACGGCGGCGGCATCGGCCGGACGCACCACGTTCACGTCTACCAGCAGGACCACTACGAATTCGCCCAGCAGACCGCCTTTCGCGACTACATGCGCGCCCACCCGGAGGCCGCGCGCGAGTACGAGCAGCTGAAGCGCAAGCTCGCCGCCGAGCACACTGACATGAACAGTTACGCCATGGCCAAGAGCGAATTCGTGCAGCAGGTCCTGGCCCGGGCCCGGAGCACCGCCTGATGCGCGCCTATCCGTTCCGCCAGGTGGACGTCTTCACCTCGCGGCCCTTCTTCGGCAACCCGGTGGCCGTGGTCTTCGACGCCGACGACCTCAGCGACGAGCAGATGCTGAAGATCGCCAACTGGACGAACCTCTCCGAGACGACATTCTTCAAGCAGCCGACGCCCAACAGCGGCGCCGACTACCTGCTGCGGATCTGCACACCGACGGGCGAGTTGCCGTTCGCCGGGCACCCGACCATCGGCTCGGCGCACGCCTACATCGAACGCGGGGGCGCCAGGCTGGACCCGGAGGTGCTGCGGATGGAGTGCGGCGCCGGAGTCCTGGAGCTGCGCCAGGCCGGCGAAGGCAGCGAGAGCATGGTCTTCGCCGAGACGCCGGACGCCCGCTTCGTGCACGAGTTCAGTACCTCCGCCGAAGCGATCTCGGCCGCCCTCGGCGCGCCAATCGTCACCGATACGCCGCCGGCGTCGTTCAGCAACGGCCCGGCCTGGCTCTTCGTACGGCTGCCCTCGTCCGAAGCACTGGCCGCGCTGAAGCCGGACATGGCCGCCGTCGCCGGCCTCAGCCGCGACTTCTCGCTGACGGGCATCGCACCTTTCGCCTTGCTTGACCGGGCCGCTCATCCTGAGGCGCCCGAGGCGTCAGTCCACATCCGCGCCTTCGGCCCGCACGTCGGCGTCAATGAGGACCCGGTCACCGGCAGCGCCAACGCCGCTCTCGCTTCGTACCTTGAGCGCTTCGGATTGATCGAGCGCACCGGCCGGGAGTACATCGCCGCGCAAGGCCTGGAGCTGGGCCGCGACGGCCGCGTCCACGTCCGCACAGACGGCGTCCGCACCCAGATCGGCGGCCAGTCCGTCACCGTGATCGAAGGGGAGATACGGCTATGACCACCACAGGAGCAACGGCATGAAACCACTCAACATCATCGCCGAAGGGCACGGCGACTTCCTCCCCGTAGACCCGGACGGCTTCCGCGAGTACGTGCGCGACAACAAGCAGCGCGCGATGACCCCGAAGCTAATGACGGAACAGGAGGCGATCGCGAAGTTTGTCTCCGACGGCGACTACCTGGTCTACGAGTGCAACTACCTCCAGCGCGGCCCCGCCGCTCTCATCCGCGAAGTGATCCGCCAGCAGAAGAAGGACCTCTGGCTCGGCGCGAAGTTCACCTGGGTGGCGGCGGCGCTGCTCGTCGGCGCGGAGTGCGTCTCCAAGCTCGATGTCGGCTTCTTCCTTTTCGGCCCGGTCGTGGAGCAGGCGATCCGCGAGGGCAAGGTGAAGGCTTACGAGTACTCCAACGTCGTGATGACGAACCGGATCATGGCCGGCGCCATGGGCCTGCCGTTCATCCCCGTGCGCTCCTTCGGCGGCACCGACGGCTTCGAGTACTCCGGCGCCAAGCTGATCGAGGACCCCTACACCGGCCAGCCGATCACGATCGTCCCGGCGCTGAACCCGGACGTGGCGCTGATCCACGTCCACCAGTCGGACGTCTACGGCAACGCGCGGATCTTCGGCACCGGCATCTCCCACGTCGAGTCCGCCTTCGCCTCGAAGAAGGTGATCATCTCCGCGGAAGAGATCATCGACACGGAGGAGATCCGCGGCGACCCGGCCCGCACGACGATCCCCTACTACGTCGTCGATGCCGTAGTCCACGCCCCGTTCGGCGCCTACCCCGGCGAGATGCAGGGCCGCTACTCCAGCGACATGGGCCACGTGATCGAAGCCGTCGGCGCGACGATGCGCGGCTTCATCCCGCAGTACCTGGACAAGTACGTGCACAGCGTCGCCAACCACGCCGAGTTCATGGACAAGCTGGTCGGCTTCCAGCGCACGCGAGAGATCGTGGCCCGCGCCACGATCAAGGAAGGGTACGTAGCGTGAGTCTGGACACCGTCATGGCAGGCGGAACGCGAGTGGCGTATCGCCGCGCGGGCAACGGGCCGCCCGTCGTCCTGCTGCACGGGTTCATCGCCGACAGCAGGTTCTGGCGCGCACAGCTCGCCGACCTCTCCCGCGACTTCGACGTGATCGCCTGGGACGCGCCGGGCTGCGGCGAATCGTCGGACCCACCGGAGTCGTGGCGCATGCCTGAGTACGCCGATTGCCTGGCGGAGTTCATGGCCGCGCTCTCGGTTGGGCCTGCGCACATCGCCGGTCTCTCCTGGGGCGGGACGCTGGCCCAGGAGTTCTACCGCAGGCATCCACGGATGGTCAGATCGCTGTTGCTGGCGGACACTTACGCCGGCTGGAGCGGATCGCTGCCGGCAGACGCGGTTAAAGAACGCGTCGCGCGCTGCGTCCGCGACTCCGAACTCCCGGCCAGCGAATGGGTGCCTTCCTGGATTCCCGAGCTGGTGGCAGAGGGCGCGTCGGCGGAGCTTCGGCGCGAGGTTGTCGAGGTCCTGTCGGATTTTCACCCCTCCGGTTTCCGCACGATGACTCGCGCCCTGGCCGAAGCCGATTTGCGCGATGTTCATCCCGCGATCAACGTCCCGACGCTGCTGATCTGGGGCGAAGACGACCAGCGGTCTCCCGTGAGCTTTGGCCGGGCCATCTGCGATAAAATTCCGGGTGCGAAGCTGATCGTCATTCCGGAGGCGGGGCACCTTAGCAGCGCCGAGCAACCCGAGGTGTTCAACGCCGGCGTCCGGGGGTTCCTGCTCAGCGCCGTCACCAGGGAGTAACCGCATTGGGCACACCAGCCACATACTTCAACGAACGCGAGCACCAGATCTGCCTGGTCGCCAGGATGATCGAGGACGCGCGCACGTACTGGGTCGCCGGCGGCGGCTCGCCGATGGCCAGCATCCTCCTCGCCAAGAAGCTCTACGCCCAGAACGCCGTCTACGTGACCGAGGACGGCGTCGTCAACCCGGAGCCGATGCTGCCGCTGGACCCGTTGATGACGATGGTCAGCTCGCGCGCCTCATACAGGGCGCTGCAGTGGGGGACGATGAACAGCGTCGGCTTCCAGGCCCAGACCGGGCTGATGGACTACGGCCTGCTGAACACGCTGCAGGTGGACCCCTACGGAAACATCAACTCCACCGCGCTGGGCGACTACAACGGCGAGCACCGGCGCTTCGGCGGGCCCGGCGGCGCAGACTCCATCGCCGCGATGTGCTGGAAGACGATCCTGATGACCGACCAGCAGAAGCGCAAGTTCGTCCCGCGCGTCAACTTCATCTCCTCGCCCGGCTTCCTGGACGGGACCGAGGGCGCACGCGAGCGCGCCGGCCTGCCCCGCGGAACGGGGCCTTACCGCTGTGTGACGCCGTGGGCGCTCTTCGACTACGAGGACCGCTACATGCGGCTGATCGGCGTCTCGCCCTTCGTGACGGTGGACCAGGTGCTGGCGGAGATGTCGTTCGAGCCAAAGATGGCGCCGCAGATCGAGACGCTGCAGACGCCGACAGAAGAAGAGCTGGCGATCCTCCGCAGCGAGCTGGACCAGCGCGGCCAGATCACCGACGTCGGCAAGCCGGTGTTGCGGCTGGACGACGGCAGCTACCAGTTCGTGGAAGAAGAGAAGGCCGCGAAAGACCTGCCCAGCAGCTGGTAGCGGTCACGTGTGGGGATTTGGCATCAGCTCGCCCCCGCCGGACCCGCAATCTCCCGCAGCCGCGCGATCATCCCCAGCGGCCCGGCCATGTCGCCGAGCTCGGCCAGGCCCAGGCGCACGTGCTTCAGCGGCTCGCTGAGGGCCAGCGCGCGCATCGTGTTCTCCGCCTGCGGCAGGAAGAGCTGGGGCTCGTGGGCGACGCCGCCGCCGATCAGGATCAGCTCCGGGCTCAGCAGGTTGACGACGTTGGCCAGCGCGATCCCCAGAAAGCGCCCTGCCTCCGCAAAGATCTCGCGCGCGACGCCGTCTCCCGCCAGCGCGGCCTCCGCCATCGTCTGTCCCGTCAGCTGACCGTCCCGCTGTTTGATCGCGGCCAGCGCAGGCGACGCTTCCCGCGCGGCCGCCTCCTCGCCCAGGCGCGCGATCGCCGTCCCGGAGGCCAGCGACTCCAGGCAGCCGTAGTTGCCGCAGCCGCAGAGCGGGCCGTTCGGGTCGACGATTGTGTGGCCGATCTCCCCGGCCGAGCCCTTTGCGCCGCCGTAGAGCTTGCCGTCAGCGATGATGCCACCGCCGATGCCGGTGCTTACAGTTATGTAGACAAGATGTCGCGCGCCCTTGCCCGCGCCAAAGACGTGCTCGCCCAGGGCGGCGGCGTTGGCGTCGTTCTCCAGCCAGGCCTTGACGCCGGTTCGCTCCTGGATGATCCGGGTCAGCGGCACGTCACGCCAGCCCTTGAGCTGGGGCGCCGCCGGCACGATCCCCTGCTCGGAATCGACCCAGCCCGCAGAGCAGATGCCGATCCCGCGCAGCTCGCCCGGCTTCACCTTCGCCTCAGCCGCGGCCTGTTGCAGCGCGTCGATGATCGAGTCGAGAGTCGGGTCCAGGCCCTCCGAGGCGTGTGAGGGCTGGATGCGGTCGCCGCAGACGACGCCGTCCAGGCCGGCCACGATCGCCCGGACGTTGGTGCCGCCGAGGTCGATCGCGCCGTAGAGGTCGGTCATCAGCGCCGGCTAGGCGACCGCCGTAGCTTCAAGCTCCACCATCAGCGGCGGGAAGGCGAGGCGCGAGACGCCGATCAGGGTCGACGTGAACTTGATGCCGTCCATGCGCTTGTTGGCCATCGCCGCGCCGATGAAAGCGTCGACATCAGTCGTGAAGACGGTGATCTTGACGATGTTGGAGAGCTCCATCCCGGCGGCCTTCACCACCGTCTCGACGTTGCTGATCGCCTGGTCGAACTGCTTGGCCATGTCGCCGGGGTGCATCGGTGCGCCGTTCGCGTCGACGGAGGTCTGGCCGGAGCAGACGAGTATCTTCTGGGCGCCGGTGATCTCGTTGGCCTGCACGAATCCGAGGGGGTCCTGCCATGTCCAGGGGTTGACCGCGCGCCGTTCCATCGTTCCTCCTCCTGTCTTGTCAGTGATTTGTCCACGGCGATGCTACAACCCGCCGCGGCGAGGCACAACGAAAAGGGCCGCCTCTGGCGAGACGGCCCGTGTGTTGTGGTTGGGCGGCGCTAGTCTTCGCGCTGCCAGATGGTGTGGTAGTTCTTGCCGGTGATCGCGTCGATCGTGGACTGGTGCTCCAGGACGAGCAGCCGGTGCACGCTTTCGGCCACCTGGCGCCCGGCTTCGGGGTCCTGGTTGTTCACGCGCTGGCGAATGATCTGGCCCAGGCCTGACTCTTCAAAGAAGCGCAGGGAATGCGGCCAGACGAAGAAGGTGAACCGCTCCGGCACACCGAAGGCCGGCCGCTCCTTGCCAAGCCAGAAGAAGCGCTCTTCAACGCTGGCCACGGGCTCCACAACCTGCACCATGGTGCCGGCGTGTTCGCTGCTGCGGGCGTCCACGATGAGGCGCTCCGGGAACGTGCGGAAGCCGATGGCGAAAACGTCCGCGTTCTCGACGACCTTCCGTAGCTCTTCCAGGTCAATCATCATGCCATTCTCCGTAAACACTCCCAAGTCCTTCTCCTTTTTAGTATACGCCTCAGAGAGCAGAGAGCCGGGAAGCTGGTGGCTCCCCGGCCCCTTGTCCACATTTCTGTAACGTCTAGTACATGTCTGACATGGAGGGCGCCGGAGCCGCTGCCTTGCGTTCCGGGATCTCCGTGACAAGGCAGTTGGTGGTCAGCACCATGGAGGCGATGCTGACGGCGTTCTCCAGGGCCGATCGGGTGACCTTTACCGGGTCGACGATGCCCTTCTTGACCATGTTGCCGTACTCGTCGCGGGCGGCGTCGTAGCCTTCGCCCAGCTTCAGGCTCTTCACCTTCTGGATGATCACGGAGCCGTCCTGGCCGGCGTTGGTGGCGATGCGGCGCAGCGGCTCTTCGAGGGCGCGCTTCAGGATCGCGGCGCCTGTCGCCTTCGTCGCCCTCCAGCTTCAGCTTGTCGATCGCCGGCAGCGCGTTGATGAAGGCGACGCCGCCGCCGGAGACGATGCCTTCCTCGACCGCCGCGCGGGTCGCCTGTACGGCATCCTCGACGCGGTGCTTGCGCTCCTTGAGCTCGGTCTCGGTGGCCGCGCCGACCTTGATCACGGCGACGCTGCCGGTCAGCTTGCCCAGGCGCTCCTGCAGCTTCTCCTTGTCCCAGTCTGAGGTGGCGGCGTCGATCGCGGCCTTGACGGCAGAGACGCGGCCCTGCATGGCCGCCTTGGTGCCGCCGCCCTGGACGATGGTGGTCTCTTCCTTGGTGACGACGATCTTGCGGGCGCGGCCAAGGTCTGTCAGCTCCGTGGCGTCCAGCTTGCGGCCGATCTCTTCGCTGATCAGCGTGCCGCCGGTGACCGCGGCCAGGTCGCCAAGGTTGTCCTTACGCCTGTCGCCGAAGCCCGGCGCCTTCACCGCGCAGACGTTGATCGTGCCGCGCAGGCGGTTGACGGCCAGCGTGGCCAGGGCCTCACCCTCACAGTCGTCGCAGATGATCAGCAGGTTCTTGCTGCCGCTCTGCAGAACCTTCTCCAGGACCGGCAGGATGTCGTTGACGGAGGAGAGCTTCTTGTCCGTGATCAGCACGTAGGGGTCGTCGATCACGGCCTCCATGCGCTCGGCGTTGGTGATGAAGTAGGGGCTGATGTAGCCGCGGTCGAAGTTCATGCCTTCGACGAACTCGGTCTCGGTCTTGATGCCCTTGGACTCTTCGACGGTGATGACGCCGTCCTTGCCGACTTTCTCCATCACCTCGGCGATGAGGTCGCCGATCTCCTGGTCGTTGTTGGCGGAGATCGCGGCCACCTGGGACATCTGGTCGCGGTTGGTGACCTTGATCGAGTTGGTCTTGACCTGGGCCACGATGGCGGCTGCGGCCATCTCGATGCCGCGCTTGAGGGCCATCGGGTTGGCGCCGGCCGCGACGTTCTTCAGGCCTTCGTGGACGATCGCCTGGCCGAGGACGGTGGCTGTCGTCGTGCCGTCACCGGCGATGTCGTTGGTCTTGGAGGCGATCTCCTTGGCGAGCTGCGCGCCGATGTTCTCGAACGGGTCGTCCAGCTCGATGTCCTTGGCGATGGTCACGCCGTCGTTGGTGATCGTCGGCGAGCCGAACTTCTTCTCGAGGACGACGTTGCGGCCCTTGGGGCCGAGGGTGATCTTGACGGCATCGGCGAGGGCGTCGACGCCGTTTCTGAGGGCGTGACGGGCAGCCTCATCGAAGAGCAGTTGCTTGGCCATTGGGCGATTCTCCTTCTGTTTTCCCTGTGTACAGAGATTTGTTTCGTAGTAGCGGGTGCATATTAGCACTCACCGGGGCTGAGTGCTAACGCCATTGTGTCAGAGGCCACGGGGCGGGTCAAGAGTCAGCTGGAAAGAACCGCCGGAAATGTGCCTAATACGCTTGCGTCGCCGTAGTGCGGCGTTCCTGGTACTCCTGCTCCGTGATCAGCTTGTTCGAGCGCAGGAACTCCAGGCGGCGCAGCGTCATCTCCGTCGGGTCGGAGCCGGGGGCGATCGGGCGCTCCGGGCGGACGCTGCTGATCTCTTCCAGGGGCGGCTTGAGGGAGACGTCGGCCGTCGTAGGCGCTGACGCAACCGGGACCGGGGCCATCTGCGGCGCTCGCCGTGCAGCCCGCATCTCGTACACCTTCTCGGAGCCTTCCGCCTTCACCGCGATCGTGCGCGTCGCCAGGTCGTGCAGCGTGCGGGCGTCGCCGTTCACGAATATGCAAAGGTAGTCGAGCAGGCCGAACAGCAAGATGCGCACTCCCAGCCTGGCGGCGAGCCTGCCGCGCGAGGCCGCCCTGCCGTCCTTGCGGATGATCCGCACGCCGGCCAGGTGGTCGCCGGGGCTCTGTCCCTTCTCCGCGAGCCGGTAGGACCAGCCGAGCCAGCCGATCCCCAGCGTGACGACGATCAGGGCCAGGTCGATCGCCAGGGCCAGGAAGCGCGAGCCACGGCTGGCCCGCACGATGGTGTGGCCGGTGTCTGAGTTGAGGGTGGCGCAGGTCGGGCAGAACGCCGCGCGGCTGAGCGGCTTGCCGCAGACAGGACAGATTCCGTCGATCATCTGGGTTGAGGTTAACACGCGGGCGCGACTGGCTGACGGGCAGTACTAGCAGGATGGTCTTGCGAATCTTGGCCAGTTCGCGGGTGCAGCTTGGCCAAGATTGACCACTTTCCCGTGCCTATGCTAGTATTCCCGTACGATTTAAAACGTCTATAGCCGCCAACGCGGCGTGTGTGGACATCTTCAGAACGCCTGACTATACTCCACACATATTTTTCGGCGGTGGGGACGGGAACATGGATCATCTCAGCAATCAGATAGCTGCCGCATCCTCAAAAGGCCCCGGCAAGAGGGTCACCGTCAACCCGCGTCTCACCCCCCGCAACACCAGGCTCAAGCCTGTCCGGAGCGCAACCTCAGCAGCAGCCGAAGCGCGCTCGCCGGCCTCTACCACACGCTAGGCCGGCAAGGAGTCACCGATGAGCAACTCACCAAAGCCCTACCCTATTTCCGGAAAGAAGCGACCCCGTAAGGCGTCCGCAACATCATCGACGCCGCGGGCCGAGGCGCCCATCGCCCAGGGCCTCTACGACCCGTTCCACGAGCACGACAGCTGCGGCACCGGGTTCATCGTCCAGCTCAAGGGCGTCAAGTCGCACAAGATCATCGAAGACGGGCTCAAGGCCCTGGAGAACCTGAACCACCGCGGGGCCTGCGGCTGCGAGGTCAACACGGGCGACGGCGCCGGCGTCCTGATCCAGATCCCGCACAACTTCTTCGCCCATGTCTGCGCCCACGAAGGCATCCGGCTGCCGCAGGCCGGCCGCTACGGCGTCGGCCTCTTCTTCGCGGCCAGGGACAAGGCGGCCACCAAGCAGGCGATGCGCATCTTCCAGAACATCGTCGAAGAGCAGGGACAGCAGCTGATCGGCTGGCGCTCCGTCCCCACCAACAACGCCTCCCTCGGCGCCTCGGCTCTCGTCGCCGAGCCCGACATGTTCCACGTGATCGTGGGCCGCTCCCCCGGCATCGACGAGGACACCTTCGAGCGACGCCTCTACGTGATCCGCAAGCTCTTCGAGAACCAGATGGCGCGTGAGGATATCCAGGACGCCGCGACGTTCTACTTCCCCAGCCTCTCCTCCCGCACGCTCGTCTACAAGGGCATGCTGATGGCGACGCAGCTGCGCGAGTACTTCCCGGACCTCAGCGACCCGCGGATGATGAGCGCCCTCTGTATGTTCCACTCCCGCTTCAGCACCAACACCTTCCCCAGCTGGAAGCTGGCGCACCCCTACCGGATGATCGCCCACAACGGCGAGATCAACACCCTGCGCGGCAACATCAACTGGATGCGCGCCCGCGAAGGCCTCTTCGAGTCGCAGATCATCCCGGACATCCAGCGGATCACGCCGATCATCGACGACAAGGGCAGCGACACCGCCTGTTTCGACAACGCGCTGGAGCTGCTGATGATGGCCGGGCGGCCGATCCACCAGGCCGTGATGATGATGATCCCGGAGCCCTGGGACGGCCACGAGTCGATGAGCCAGGAGAAGAAGGACTTCTACCGCTACCACGGCTGCCTGATGGAGCCCTGGGACGGCCCGGCCTCGATCACCTTTACCGACGGCCGCACGATCGGCGCTGTGCTGGACCGCAACGGCCTCCGCCCTTCCCGCTACTACGTCACAAAGGACGACTACGTGATCATGGCTTCCGAAGTGGGCGTGCTGCCGATCGCCCCGGAGAACGTCCTCCACAAGGGGCGGCTCCAGCCCGGCCGCATGTTCCTGATCAGCCTGGACGAAGGCCGCATCATCGACGATGCCGAGCTCAAGCACAAAGTCGCCACGGCCAACCCGTACGGCGAATGGCTCAAGGCCAACATGCTGCGCCTGGAAGACCTGCCAGCCGCGGAGCCCGCGCCCCGCCTCAAGGACGACGCCCTCCTGCAGCAGCAGATGGCCTTCGGCTACTCCACTGAGGACCTCAAGTACATCCTGGGGCCGATGGCGCGCAACGGCGAAGAAGCCCGCGGCTCCATGGGCACCGACACACCGCTCGCCGTCCTCTCAGACAAGCCGCAGCTCCTCTACAACTACTTCAAGCAGCTCTTCGCGCAGGTCACCAACCCGCCGCTGGACGCCATCCGTGAGCAGCTCGTGACGTCAGTCAACTCGACGCTGGGGCCGGAGGGCGACCTGCTGGACCCGGAGCCGTCCAACGCGCGGATGATCGAAGTGAAGTCGCCGTTCCTGACCAACGACGAACTCGCCAAGCTCAAGGCCTTCGACGACGGCTTCCACCGCGCCAAGGTGCTGCCGACGATCTTCCACGTCGAGGAGGGCCCGAAGGTTTTGGAGCGGGCGATGGAAGAGCTCTGCCGCCAGGCCGACGAGGCGATCTCCGAAGGCTACACGATGCTGATCCTGTCCGACCGCGACGTCGACGCCGAGCACGCGCCTATCCCGGCCCTGCTGGCCACGGCGGGCGTCCACAACCACCTCGTCCGCGAGCGAAAGCGCACACAGGTGGGCCTGATCATCGAGACGGCGGAGGCGCGCGAGGGCCACCACTACGCGCTCTTGATCGGCTACGGCGCCGGCGCCATCAACCCCTACCTGGCGCTGGACACGCTGCACCAGATGGCGGACGAAGGAATCCTGGAGACCGGCATCGGCTACGAGGAGGCGCTGGAGCACTACCTGAAGGCGATCAAGAAGGCGACCGTCAAGATCATGTCCAAGATGGGCATCTCCACCATCCACAGCTACCGCGGCGCCCAGATCTTCGAAGCGATCGGCCTCGAGCCCGGCTTCGTCGACCGCTACTTCACGAACACGGCCTCGCGCATCGCCGGCATCGGCATCGAAGAAGTGGCGCTGGACACGCTGTTCCACCACAAGCGCGCCTTCCCGGAGCGCGAGGGCGGCCTCAAAGAGCTGCTCTGGGGCGGCCAGTACCAGTGGCGCCGCGACGGCGAGTTCCACCTCTTCAACCCGGAGACCGTCTTCAAGCTCCAGCACTCCACGCGCACCGGCCAGCAGGACATCTTCCGCCAGTACACGCGCATGGTGGACGACCAGGCCGAGCGCCTCTGCACCCTGCGCGGCCTCTTCGAGATCAAGTCCGACCGCGAGCCGGTTCCGCTGGAGGAAGTGGAGCCGGCGGAGCCAGATGTTCCGGCGCTTCGCCACCGGCGCTATGAGCTACGGCTCGATCAGCGCGGAGGCGCACGAGACGCTGGCGATCGCGATGAACCGCATCGGCGGCAAGTCCAACACCGGCGAAGGCGGCGAAGACCGCCGCCGCTTCACCCCTGATGCCAACGGAGACCAGCGCCGCAGCGCGATCAAGCAGGTCGCCTCCGGCCGCTTCGGCGTGACCAGCGAGTACCTTGTCAACGCCGATGAGTTGCAGATCAAGATGGCCCAGGGCGCCAAACCCGGCGAGGGCGGCGAGCTTGCCGGCCACAAGATCTGGCCCTGGATCGCTCAAGTTCGCGGAACCACGCCAGGCGTCGGCCTGATCAGCCCGCCGCCGCACCACGACATCTACTCCATCGAAGACCTGGCGCAACTCATCCACGACCTCAAGAACGCCAACCCCCGCGCCCGGATCAACGTCAAGCTCGTCGCAGAAATCGGCGTCGGCACCGTAGCGGCGGGCGTCGCCAAGGCCAAGTCGGACGTGGTCCTGATCAGCGGCCACGACGGCGGCACCGGCGCCAGCCCGCTGACCTCGATCAAGCACGCCGGCATCCCCTGGGAGCTGGGCCTGGCTGAGACGCAGCAGACGCTGGTGCTGAACAACCTGCGCGACCGCATCGTCGTCCAGACGGACGGCCAGATGAAGACTGGCCGCGACGTTATCATCGGGGCGCTGCTGGGGGCCGAGGAGTACGGCTTCGCCACGGCGCCGCTCGTCGTCCTCGGCTGCATCATGATGCGCGTCTGCCACCTGGACACCTGCCCGGTCGGCATCGCCACCCAGAACCCCGTCCTGCGCGAGAAGTTCCAGGGCCAGGCCGACCACGTCGTCAACTTCTTCCGCTTCATCGGCGAGGAGATCCGCGAGTACCTGGCCGCGATGGGCTACCGCAGCATCGATGAGATCGTCGGCCGCAGCGACCTGCTGGACATGCGCCGCGCGATCGAGCACTACAAGGCGCGCGGGCTGGACTTCTCGGCGATCTTTTACCGCCCGGAAGCCGGCCCCGAAGTCGCCCGGCGCTGCATCACCACCCAGGACCACGGCCTGGACAAGGCGCTGGACCAGGAGCTGCTGCCGCTGGCCGCCCCCGCCCTGGACAAGAAGACGCCGGTTACCATCGAGATGCCGATCCACAACACCAACCGCACCGTCGGCACCATCCTCGGCAGTGAGCTGACGCGCAGCCACGGCTTCGACGGCCTGCCGGACGACACGATCACGCTCCGCTTCACCGGTTCCGCCGGGCAGAGTTTCGGCGCCTTCGTCCCGCGCGGGATAACGCTCTGGCTGGAGGGCGACTCCAACGACTACATCGGCAAGGGGCTCTCCGGCGGCAAGATCATCGTCCAGCCGCCGCGTGATGCCACTTTCGTACCTGAAGAGAACATCCTGATCGGCAACGTGGCCCTCTACGGCGCGACCAGCGGCATGCTCTTTGCCCGCGGCGTCGCCGGCGAACGGTTCTGCGTCCGCAACTCCGGGGCCATGGCCGTTGTCGAAGGCGTCGGCGATCACGGCTGCGAGTACATGACCGGCGGCCGCGTCGTCGTCATCGGGCGCACCGGGCGCAACTTCGCCGCCGGGATGAGCGGCGGGATGGCCTACGTCTACGACCCCAACGGCGACTTTGACGCCCGCTGCAACAAGGAGATGGTCGACCTGGAGACGCTGGACGACTCGGAGGACATCGACCTCGTCCACGGCCTCCTCGAACGTCACCGCGAGTTCACCGGCAGCACCGTGGCAGACGGCCTGCTCAAGGACTGGCCCGCCGTCGCCGCGAAGTTCGTCAAGGTCATGCCGCGCGACTACAAGCGCGTGCTCCTGGAACAGCTGGAAGCGAGCCGCGAAGTGAAGCCCGAGCCAACCAAGGCCAACGGCAGGAAGGCTAACGGCAGCAAGCCGAAGCTGAAGACGAACGGGGCGAGGACACCGCGTGGGTAAGCCCACCGGCTTCATGGAGTTCGCCCGGGAGACGCCGAAGCGCCGCCCCATCGGTGACCGCGTCCACGACTGGCTTGAGGTCTACACAGACTTCCCGACCCAGTCGTTGAAGGACCAGGCCGCGCGCTGCATGGACTGCGGCATCCCGTTCTGTCACCAGGGCTGCCCGCTGGGCAACATCATCCCGGACTGGAACGACCTGGTGTACAAGGACCAGTGGCGCGAGGCGATCGACCGGCTGCATGCCACCAACAACTTCCCGGAGTTCACCGGCCGCCTCTGCCCGGCCCCCTGCGAAGCCGCCTGCGTGCTCGGCATCAACAGCGACCCGGTCACGATCAAGCAGGTGGAGCTGACGATCATCGAGCACGCGTTCAAAGCAGGCTGGATCAAGCCCAGAACCGGCCGCGCACATCACCGGCAAGCGCGTCGCCGTCGTCGGCTCCGGGCCGGCCGGACTCGCCGCCTCCCAGCAGCTGGCTCGCGCCGGCCACGCGGTGACTCTGTATGAGCGCGACGACCGGATCGGCGGGCTCCTCCGCTACGGCATCCCGGACTTCAAGATGGAGAAGTGGACGATAGACCGGCGGATGGAGCAGATGGCCGCCGAGGGCGTCGAGTTCAAGCCAGGCACCAACATCGGCAAGGATATCGACGCCCGCGACCTGCTCAAGGAGTACGACGCGGTCTGCCTGACCGGCGGGGCCACCCAGCCACGCGACCTGCCGGTACCCGGCCGCGAGCTGACCGGCACCTACTTCGCGATGCAGTTCCTGCCGCTCCAGAACCACCGCGGCGCCGGCGACGAGATCCCCGACGAGCAGTTCATCTCCGCCGCCGGCAAGCGCGTCATCATCCTGGGCGGCGGCGATACCGGCGCGGACTGCCTGGGCACCGTGCACCGCCAGGGCGCCAGGTCCGTGATCCAGATGGAGATCCTGCCGCGCCCGCCGGAACATCGCGCCTCCGACGCCCCCTGGCCGACCTACCCCAACGTGTACCGCGTCTCCTCCGCCCACGAAGAAGGCGGCGAGCGAGAGTACAGCATCGCCACGAAACACCTCTCCGGAGAGAACGGCGTCCTCAAGAAGCTGCACGGCTGCCACGTGGAGTTCGTCCGCGAGGACGGCCGGATGGTGATGAAGGACGTCCCCGGCACCGAGTTCGAGGAGGAAGTGGACCTCGTGCTGCTGGCCATGGGTTTCACCGGGCCGGAGCGCTACGCAATCGAGCAGCTCGGCGTGGAGCTGAACGAACGCGGCAACGTCAAGGCCGACAAAGACAAGATGACGAACGTGCCCGGCGTCTTCACAGCCGGCGACATGACCCGCGGCCAGTCGCTTATCGTCTGGGCGATCCAGGAGGGCCGCACCGCCGCCCGCGGCATCGACCGCTACCTGATGGGCGAGACTCCGCTCCCGGGCAACTAGGTGACCTCCCAGCCCGCCGACAACTGGGCTGATGGCGACGCTTACGAATCTTACGTTGGCCGCTGGAGCCGGCCCGTCGCCCGGGAATTCATCCGCTGGCTGAACCTGCCGCCGCAACTTCGCTGGCTCGACGTGGGCTGCGGGACCGGGGCCCTCTCCAGCACGGTCCTCTCGCTGGCAGACCCGGCGGCGGTGAAGGGCATCGATCCCGCGCCGGGCTTTCTTGAGTTGGCGCGCAAGCAGGTCACCGACCCCAGGGCCGAGTTCGCCGAGGGGGCGGGTCAGTCGATACCGGAGGGTTCTGACAGCTACGACGTCGCGGTCTCCGGGCTTGTCCTCAACTTCGTTCCCAATCCGATCGACGCCGCAAGAGAGATGGCCCGCATCGTCCGGCCCGGCGGCACCGTCGCCGTCTACGTCTGGGACTACGCCGGGAGGATGGATCTGATGCGCCACTTCTGGAACGCTGCCGTCGCTCTCGACCCGGAGAACGCCGCCCTGGACGAAGCCGCGCGCTTCCCGATCTGCCACCCGGACGCGCTGGCCGAGCTCTTCGCCACGGCCGGCCTGCGCGAAGTGGAGACGCGCGCGATCGACATCTCAACCGTCTTCCGGGACTTCGACGACTACTGGTCGCCGTTCCTCGGCGGCCAGGGATCGGCCCCCACCTACATCGCCTCGCTCACGGACGAACGCCGGGACCAGCTGCGCGAGCGCCTCAGAACGGCGGTGCCGCCTCAACCCGACGGGTCGATCAGCCTGATCGCGCGGGCCTGGGCCGTCCGCGGCGTCCGTTAGCGCAGCGCCGTCACCCCGAACGCCTCCGGGTGCGGCGTCACGTCTCGAAAGCCCGCTTCCTTCAGCCGGCGCAGGACGCTGCGGGTCACGCTGCCGCTGGACTTGCTGGCTGGATCGCCGATGTAGTGGAACATCTTGCCGCCACGGGCGAGCACCCGCAAGAGCTGGCAGTAGAACTCGCCGGAGTAGAGCTCGCCGGAAAGGCTGAACTGAGGTGGATCGTGGATGATGCAGTCGAACGCCTCGTCGCGAAAGCCGTTCACCACGTCGACGCTGTCGCCCATCAGCTGCTCGATCTTCTCGCTTTCGAACAGCTCCTTCGACCACGGATTGAGCCGCGCGATCGCCAGCACCGCCGGGTCCAGCTCGATCGTGATCACGCGCCGCGCGCTGCGTGAGGCCTGGCAGGCCGTGTAGCCCAGGCCGGTCGCTGTGTCCAGCACGCGGCCGGAGATCGGGGTAATCGCCCGGACCTTGGTCAGCGTGTCCTGATAAGGATTGCTGCCCTTGATCCGGTGCATCGGGATGCCGGAGATCAGGATCGTCGGCGCGGCCGGCGTCGGGTAAAGCGTGACCACGCGGCCGGTATCCTCAGAGAACGTCTGCACCTTCTGGACCTCGTCGCCTTCGACCAGGAAGCACCCGGTCTCGTTCTGAGCCGCCTCCTCAATCGCTGTCCAGGGGATCAGCCGCCCGTCCGGCAGTGCGGGGCCTTCGTCTGTGAGCTCGGCGTGGGTCTGCGTCAGGTTGAGGTCGGTGGAGGTGCGGACCTGCTTCTCACCGCTCCTTCGCGCCCGCAAGAGCGGTGCCGCCTGGTAGTGAGAGATGACAATCGGCGTCATGAGGCCAGTGTAAGCCGCGGCCCCTGCTAAAATGCGGACGATGACAGCCTTCAAGACTGATATCGGGCGAATACGCGACGTGGCGAGCGACCTGGTCGCCCGGCGGCACCTGCCTGGCCTCGGGATCGGCGTTGTGGAGGGCGGCGAGCTGACGTTCGCGGAGGGTTTCGGCCATGCCGACATCGTCCTCGGCAAGCCGCAGACGCCGGACACCCGCCAGCGCATCGGCTCGATCACCAAGACGATGGTCTCGCTGTGCCTGATGGCCCTGGTCGACGAAGGGCGCTTTTCGCTGGACAGCCGCGTCGCTGAGCTGCTGCCGGACATCGAGTTCAAGGGGCGCTCCGATCTGCTCACGCTCCGCCACCTGCTGACGCACACCGGCGGCCTAGGCGAAGCGCCAAACCTCGAAGACCTGAGCAAGCCGTTCGACCTGCTCTTTTACGAAACCGACCCCGGAACGCCGCTGGCCGAGCTGTACAGCGACGGCATCACGATCGAGGCCGAGCCCGGCACCAAGTACGCCTACGCCAACCACGGATTCGCGCTACTGGGAGAGATCGTTTCGCGGGCGGAGAAAATGCCGCTTGCCGAGGTCATGGAGCGCCGCGTCTTCGCACCGCTAGGCATGAAAGCGACCGACCTGATCGACCAGCCGCACCCGGATCTGTCTCGCGGCTACTCGCAGGCTCCCACCCAGGAGGACCGCGCCTTGCTGGACCTGCTCGGCGTGCAGCTGGAGTCGGAAGACCCGGTCGATGGCCACAACCTGCCGGGCAAGTTCGTGCGGGTCTGGGGCAACGGCGGCGCCGGCGCGGTGCAGTCCACCGTCACCGACATGGGCCGCTACGCCGAAGCGCTGCTCCGCGGCGGCGACGGCATCGTCAAGCCGGAAACGCTCCAGGCGATGACTTCCGACCAGTGGCGGCCAGACAGTCGGCTGCCCGGCTGGGGCCTCGGATTCGCGGTGCGCGGCAGCGGCCGGGAGCGGCGGTTCAGCCACGGCGGCTCGGTCTTCGGCGGCTGGAGCAGCTTCTTCGCCGTCTACCCGGAACTCAACGCGGCGTTGATCATCCACCTGAACCTCTACTACGACGCCTTCGACCGCCTGATCACGCCGCCGCTGGTCGAAGCCTTCCTCGGCGCCGCTCCCGAGCTGCCGCCGAGTGATCGCGCCCGACCCGCGCGTCCTGGAGACGGCGCCCGGAGTCTACGAGCTGACGATGCCGGGGCCGCTGACCAACTTCCGCGCCCAGTTCAACTGCGGCCGCGTCCAGATCTCCGACCGGGACGGCGAGCTGGTCATGTACTCCCGGCGCGGACCGTGGAAACGTGGCGTCCGCCTGCTGCCCGTGAGCGCCGATGAGCCTGACTACTTCGCGCTGGACACGCCCGGCGAATCGGTGACCTACATGACGCTGATCCTGGACGGAGAAGGTTCAGTGACCGGCCTCCGCTTCCCCCAGATCGTCGACATGTACCGCAACCCGGACTTCCGGCCGTGGACATGATCTCCAGCCGCGCGCTCCTCATCAAGAGCGAGGGCCCGACCCTGGAGGCGTACCTGCACCTGCCGGCCGGAGATGCGCCGTTTCCCGGCATCGTCGTCTGTCACCCACACCCGGCCATGGGCGGCGACATGGACAACAACGTCGTCGGCGCAGTCGTGCGGGCGGCCCTTGACGCCGGGGTCGCGGCGCTGCGCTTCAACTTCCGCGGGGCCGGCGAGAGCGAGGGACAGTACAGCGAAGGCGAAGAGGAACCCGCCGACGTGCGCGCCGCCCTGGCGACTCTTCGCAAGCAACCGGAGATCGACCCCGGGCAAGTCGGGCTGGCGGGATACTCGTTCGGCGCGGCGATGGCGTTCAGGACCGCCGCCGCGGGCGAGGGGGTGGCCTGCCTGCTCGGCGTCTCCCTGCCGACACCGCTGGGAGGCCTCGTCGGGATGCGGACCTCGGCCCCCGTGCTGATGACGACCGGCGACCGCGATAGCTACTCCGATGTGAGTGAGCTGACAGTCCTCAAAGTCGCCCTGGGCGATAGCGCCGAGCTCGAAGTCGTGCCTGGCGCAGACCACTTCTGGCAGGGGTACGCAACGCCCTTGATCGAGATCACCGGCGGCTTCCTGGGGCGGGCGCTGGCAAAACCCTGAGTCGTGGCGCTGCTATGATGGCCCCGCAAGCATCGGAGGTCAGCAGTGCCCGAAGAACAAGTCACGATCCTCGTCCGCCAGAACGGCCCCTTCCGCGTCTACGGCCCGGCCCGGCTGGTTGACGCCGACGGCAACGAGTACGAAGTCCCGCCCGGCGAGTGGTTCTCCCTCTGCCGCTGCGGCCACTCCAGCCGCAAGCCGTTCTGCGATTCAACGCACAAGACGATCGACTTCAAGGCCGAGAGCCTGGCGACGCCGCCGCCACAGGTGGAATGACCGCTAGGTGATCGTCAGCGGTAGGCCCTCGCCGCAGAGCGGGCAGGCGTCCGGCGGATAGGTGGGCAGGTCCAGCGTCAGGCAGGCGAAGAACGGCGCGCCGAAGTCCACCTTGCCGCCGCTGCGGTCGATGATCGTGGCCACGCCGACGACTTCGCCGCCGAGGCCCCGCACAGCCTCCAGCACATCGCGGATGCTGCCGCCGGTGGTCAGCACATCGTCCACCACCAGCACCCGCTCACCCGGCGCGATCTGGAAGCCGCGCTGGAAAGACCGGCCGCCGCCTTCGTCCTTCTCCGCGAAGATGCTGCGCAACCCCAGGTGCCGCGCGACTTCATAGCTGACGAGCAGACCGCCGGTGGTGGGGCCGGCCACCAGCTCCGGCCGCAGCTCCCTGGCCCAGGCGGCGATCATCGCGCAGAGGGCGTCGGTCTGGGGCGGGCGCTCCAGCAGGCGAAACTTCTCCACGTAGAGGCCGGAATGCTTGCCGGAGGAGAGCTGGAAGTGGCCCTCCAGCATGGCGCCCGCCTCGCGCAGGAGCCGTTCGGCGTCAGCCTGTGCGCTCATGGCCGGGCTACGGGGCCGGTGTGGCCGTTGGCGTCGGCGATGGCTCGGGTGCGGCGTTGTCATCCTCGGCGAAGCTCACGGAGTGGTTCGGGGCCAGACCGATGCTGGGCGACCCGGCCTCCCAGTAGGTGACGAACGTCTTGCCGACGATGTTCTCCTCCGGGACCAGCCAGCCCTGCCGCGAGTCGCTGCTGTTCTGGCGGTTGTCCCCCATCACGAAGTAGCACATGTCGGACCCGCACTCGTCGTGGGCCGCCGCGCTCCCCTTCGGCGGGATGTCGTATTCGCAGGAGGAGTTGCAGTTCGTCGTGCCCTGGATATACGGCTCTTGCAGAGTCTTGCCGTTCACGCTCACCGTGCCTGACGCCTGGTCGATCTTGACGACGTCGCCGGGCACCCCGATGACCCGCTTGATGAAGTCGCGGTCGGGGCTGGTGGGTGCGGCGAAGACGATAACGTCGCCGCGCGTTGGCCCGCCCAGCAGATGTTTGACCGGGTCGCTGCCGGCGTCGAAGAACGGGAGGAAGTTGAACATGCTCAGGTCAATTTCGGCGTAGGCCAGCTTGTTGACGATCAAGTACTCGCCGTTCTGCAGGCTCGGGTTCATGCTGGCGCCTTCCACCCGGAAGTTCTGGAAGGAGGCTCGGACGGAGAGGAAGATCAGCGCGGCCAGGAGCAGAGTCTCGGCCAGCTCGCGGATCGTGACCGCCCAGCGGTGCTCCGCCGGCAGCGTGACCGTGCTCTCCCGCAGGCGGCGCTGCAGCTCGGTGAGCTGCTCGTCCTGCGGCAGCGGCTGGACGATGGGCATCGTCGCCACCGCGGCCGATGGCGTCCGCTGCTGGTACTCGTAGCGGTAGGCGTTGAAGGTGTGCGCCGGGTCATCGTAGGCGCTCGCCGGGTGATATCCGAAGAGTGGGTCGGTGTCCTCGGCGGGGGGCTTAACGGCTGCCGGACCCCAGTCCCCGAAGAGGGGATCGTAGGTGGAATTCTGCTTGGCCTCCGCCTCACCCGCGCCGTTGAAGCCGTTCGTATCGTCAAATCGCGTCATGGATATCTACCATTATAGAGGTGCTTCTCCCTAAGACGTAATCGCCCGGGGGCGAATTTCGTTACGGGTCGCACCTGGGGCGTGCCCGGCGGGCGGGGCCGGTTAGAATGTCGGCAAGTGGAACCGAGGCCCGACGAAGCAGACCTGCTGGCCCGCGTGCGCAAGGGCGACCTGGACGCGTTCAACCTGCTCGTCGAGAGCTACCAGACCGCGGTGTTCAACCTCTGCCTGCGGATGCTCAGCGCGCCCCAGACGGCCGAGGACGCCACGCAAGAGGCGTTCATCGCCGCCTACCGCAACCTGGACAAGTTCCGCGGCGGCAGCTTCCGCTCCTGGCTCTTCCGAATCGCCGCCAACGCCTGCTACGACGAGCTGCGCCGCCGCAAGGCCCGTCCCGCCGCTTCCCTGGACGAGCCGATCGGCTCCGGGGAGCGCAAGTTCGACGCCCCGGACTCGGCGCCTTCGCCGGAGGACCGCGCTGAGCAGTCTGAGCTGCACGACCTGCTGGCCCAGGCGCTGGCAGAGATCCCGGCCGACCAGCGGCTGGCGATTACCCTCTGCGACGTGCAGGGGCTGGACTACGCCGCCATCGCCGAGGTGATGGAGTGCTCGCTGGGCACCGTCAAGTCGCGCATCGCACGCGGGCGGGCAAGGTTGCGCGCGATCCTGCTGGCCCAGGAGGAACTTTTGCCGGGCCGCTTCCGTCCTAATGGTGATAAGACATGAGACTACCCTTCTTCGGCCGGCACCCCACCTCCGAGCTGTCCGCCTACCTCGACGGCGAGCTGATCCCGCTCCGCGTTGAGGCGATGGAGGTGCACCTGGAGTCCTGCCAGGCCTGCCGGTCTGAGCTGGCCGGGCTGCGCCGCCTCCAGGCCGACCTAGCCGCCCTGCCGGAGGTACCCGCCCCGCGTTCCTTTGCGCTGACGCCCCAGATGGCCGCGGGCCCCGTCCGCCAGCGCTTCCGGGAGCCTGTGCCACCTCGCGCCGCCGCCCTGGCCTACGGGATGAGACTGGCCGGCGGCGCCATGGCACTTGCGCTGGCACTGGTTCTCGTGCTGGACTTTACGGGAAGCGGCACAACCAGCGACAACACGGCCGGTGTGTCCGCAGACAGGGTACAGGAGGTCGCGACGACGCAAGACACCAAGAACGCCTACAGTTCCGAGCAGTCCCCGGCCGTGGCCTACGACAACGGCGGCGTGTCTTCGACGACGGCTCCCGAGCTCTTGCCCGGCTCCACAACTGGAGCACAGGGCGGAGTCGGCGGGCTGCCTTCTGGCTCGGGCACCGACGGGAAAACGGAAGGTCCGCAGGCTACCGCGGCCCCGCCGCCGGAGACCGTCGCGGGTGAGCCTTCGCCCGTTCCCGGCGACACGCGCTCCACCCCGGCCGCCAACGAAGACCTGGGAGCTGTGACACCCGAACCAGCGAAGGCCGACGACGCCGGCGCGCTGAACCTGCCCCACTCCTCGGGCCAGCCGGCAGTCACCGCTTCGTCTACGGAGTCCGGCGGCGACATCGATATCTTGACGGCGCTCGCCGTGGCTCTGGCCGCGGGTGTTGCCCTGGCCTTGGCCGGCAGCATCGTCGTTCAGCGCATCGGCCGGAACCAGCTATGATCCGCGCCGCCGTCCTGCCGCTGGCGATCGCCCTCATCGCTCTCGCTGCGGCCTGTGGCGGCGGCAGCGAAGAGGTGACCCCCACCCCGGACCTCGGCCTCGGCGGCTCCTTTCCACGGCACCTGACAGGCGTTACGCCAGAACACGGCGCAACCGTCACGAACGCCGACCTGCACGTTGGCGAAACAGACGTCCAGATGGGGATCTGCGCAGACTTCTCCTTCGCCGGCGGCGACGGCATGGGCGACGACCCGACGAGTCTCGTCACGCTCTTCGTCGGCGGCGAAGAGGTCACCGACTCCAGCACCTGGGTGGTCACGGCCAGCCAGCCTCCCACGGGTGGCTCGATCTGTTACACGCCGCCGCAGCCGTACAACGGCCCCATCATCGCCAACGCACGCTGGAAAGAGACCAGCGACCGTGAATTTACCTACTCCTGGCAGTTCACCGTCACGGACTAGGGAACTTTTTCGGGCTCCTCTACGTCAGAAGAGCAGAACAAGAATTCAGCACTGGAGGGAACCATGAAGATCAGCGTACTCCTGGCCATCGGCACCACCATCGCGGCCGCCGCCCTCTTCGCGGCCTGCGGCGGAGATGACAGCACGAACAACGGCCCTGACGGGGGCAGCTCCACGTCCAAGATCACCACCCAGCACGGCCTCGCAGTGGCGGCCCTGGTGGCCGACTTCCAACAGAACTCCAACAGCAGCGGTGCAGACGCCGCCGCCCTGCCGGCTTCAGAGGGTAGCAGCCAGGACTCAAGCGTGGCCTCCTCCAACTCCGGCAGGATACCAGGCGACTCGTCCATCAACAGCGCCCCGGCGGCCGGCGACGGCACCACGGGCATTACCGTCCAGGGCTACGGACTGGCCAGCGCCGACGCCGATAGCGCGATCCTCATGCTCTACTTCTCCAGCTACAACTACGGATATCCCGTACCGATCGATGCGCCCGGCGCCTCTTCCGGCAACTCATCCGGCAGTGAGCCTGTCAAGCCGGACGTCGCCACTCCGGGCATCGTCAGCCCGATCACGCGGGCCGACCTGCAGCCCGTGATCGACGCGCTGATCAGCGAAGGCGTCGCCGATGCCGACATCCAGCTCGTCGGCCAGAACTCCTACTACGACGCCTACTCGGCCAACGCAACCCTGCAGGCCAACGTCAAAGACGTCAGCAAGGTCAACAGCGCGCTAACCGCCGCCCGCAACGCCGGCGCCAACCTGGGCGCGATCACCCTGCAGAGCTCGAACGTCAGCTACACGCTGGAAGACTGCTCAGCGCTGGAGCAGGCCGCGATGGACGCTGCCGTCAGCGACGCCGGAGAGCGCGGCGCACTCCTGGCCGGCGCCCTCCACGTCGGCCTGGGCGACGTCACCGGCGCCTCCGACTACAGCTACAGCCCCAGCGGCGTCCCCTGCACCAGCAACTACTACGGATACCCCATCTACTACGACACCTTTGACTCGGTCAGGGCCAACGGCGACAGCAGCAACACTGTCCAGGTTGTCGCCCAGATCAGCGTCACTTACGCCATGAACTAGCCCCGGGCGCTCGCAAATCGGGGCCGGATGAGTCATCCGGCCCCGATTCTTTTGCGGCCCTCCGGCGTTACCATTGATGCACCCCGCTGCCAGGAGGAACGCGTGAAGCTCGCCGCCGTCATACCGGTACTGTTCGTACTCGTATCGTTCTGCGGCTCCCCGGTGCCGGAGCCGGGCGGGACGGTCAGCGGCCTGGCCTTCTTCGACGTCAACCGCAATGGCATCCACGACAGCTGCGACGGCGCCCTCCCCCACGTCACCGTAGCCGTTACGGCAGAGGACGGCGACACGGCGCAGGCCACCACCGACGGCTACGGCGCTTTCCGCATCGAGCATGCGCCTTCGGGCGACGACACCCTTTCGGTTGTGCCGGGCGAAGGATTCGTCTGGCCGATCACGACGACCAGCGGCGGGAGCGACGCCGGGGTTGCCGTCCACGTCGACGAGCTACAGGAGACGACGGGCGTCGAGATCGGCTCGGCCAGCCGCACCGCCTACGCCACGGACAAGTTTTCGATCACCGGAATCGTCTTCAACGACGCCAACGCCAACGGCCTGATAGACAAGGACGAGTGCGGCATCCCCGGCGCCGCCGTCAGGGAGGTCGAAGTCGGCGATGCGATGAGCCCGCTCCACAACGACGGCACCTACGAGCTACTGAACCTGGAGACGTTCGGCGCGGTCTCGCTCTCCATCAATCCAGCGTACAGCGGCGACGTCGTCGGAGCCACGACGGACTGGACGCCGACCACCGGCGATGAGGATGCCGACCATCCATGCTTCCCCACAGTGCAGCCGGTCCGGCGCTATGGGCAGCGCATCTACGAAGCCAACGTCGGACTCACCAGCCAGCGCAACGTCGGCTCCGTGGCCGGTGTTCTCTACGTGGACGCAAACGGCAACGGCGCCCGTGACGAAGGCGAATCGGGTGTCGGCTACGTCTCGCTCTACCTGGAGCCGGTCGATACGCAATGCGGGTACTTCTCGCCGTCAAGCGCAGACGCACGCGGCAACTTCAACATCGGCAACGTGCCGCCCGGAGTCTACACGGCAACCGTAGACGCCGGATACAACCCGGACTCCGGCCTCCTGGTGCCCGAGTGGGACCCCGAAATGAAGATCACCGTCCGGCGCCAGAACATCACCCGCATCGATCTGCCGGCGATCTACACGCAGGGCGCGAGAGTGACCCTGTCCGTCTTCTCCGACGTCAACGGCAACGGCGTCTGGGACCCCGGCGAGAGAGCGGTGGCAGGCATGTCCGCTTGTATCACGCCTCCTGGCTTCAGCAGCATCGATATCGGCGCCCCTCAGATACCTCGAAAGCAGGTGTATCCGTCCGGACGCACAGCCTGTGGCCAGACCATACAGGACGGCACGGTAACCATCGGCCCGGTCATCGAAGGCGACTACTCGCTGGAGATCGGCCCGCTCTCCTCAGGCGTCCCTTTTTCGGCGATCCAGGACCGGGATCTGAACCTGGTAGACGGTCAGCAGCTCTCGCTGGACGTGCCGGTCGACGTGGTGACCCCGGAGGAGCAGTTGGTCGCTCACGGAGGCGGAGCCGAGGTCAGCGTCGACCCCTGTTACTCTGACCCAACCTGGACGCAGCCGTCGTTCGACGACCGCTACAGCCTGGTGACGCCGGGCGACGGCGGCTGGCCGGATGAGGCCGACGCCCGCGAGATATATTCCCACGGCATCTACATGGCCGGGAGCAGCTACGATTGGTACGTCTGGTCGAGAATCGCGGGGCTCGACACCTGGTTCTCGACGCCGCCCAGCACCTGCCTGACGCCCGGCAAGTATCCAGTCGCCGAGATGGCGGGATACGAGCCGTTGTCAGCTATTGTGGTGGGCGATGTCGAAGAGATAACGGTGGCCAGGCGCGAGAGCGGACTCTACCTGGTGGACCTGGAGCAACCACAGGCGAGGCAGATCTGGTACATCTTCGTCGATGAGGCTGGAAAGCCGGTGGCCCGCTGCGGTAGCTACAGCCAGAGCTGCGAATGGTACTAGCGGTATACGCGGGCGGCTCAGCGCACTAGACTAGCGTCCGGAACCATTTCAAGGGGAGGGACAGACATGGCAGGACGCCTCGAAGGTAGAGTCGCAATCGTTACGGGGGCCGGGCGCGGGATCGGCCGCGAAGAAGCGCTGGCGCTGGCCGCGCAGGGCGCAGCAGTCATCGTCAACGACCCGGGCGTCGGCCCCGACGGCACAGGCCACGATGACGGCCCGGCCGACAAGGTCGTCGCCGAGATCAAGGCGCTGGGCGGCAACGCCGCGGCCAACCACGGCAGCGTCACCAGCTTCCAGGACGGCGAAGGGATGGTTCAGCAGGCGCTGGACGCCTTCGGACGCCTGGACATCGTCGTCAACAACGCCGGCATCCTCCGCGACCGCATGGTCTTCAACATGAGCGAGGAAGAGTGGGACGCCGTCATCGCCGTCCACCTCAAGGGCCACTTCACCGTCACCCGCCACGCCTGCGTACTCTTCCGCCAGCAGCGCAGCGGCCGCATCGTCGGCACCTCCAGCACGTCCGGGCTCGGCAACATGGGCCAGGCCAACTACGGCGCAGCCAAGGAGGGCATCGCCGGCCTCGTCCGCACCCTGGCCCGCGACATGGGCAAGTACGGAGTCACCGCCAACGCCATCCGCCCCTTCGCCGCGACCCGCCTCACGGTCAGCGAAGAGATGATGCAGGCGCGGGAGAAGGCCAGGGCCGCCGGCGTTCAGCGCGCCTCCAACAACGAGATCAGCGAGCTTGACCCCGCGGCCGTGGCGCCGCTGGTTGCCTACCTCTGCACGGACGCGGCGCAGAACATCAACGGGCGCGTGTTCATCGTCGGCGGCAAGCAGGTCGGCATCTACCCGGAGCCGGAGCCGTACCGCACGATCTACTCGCCGGGCAAATACTGGACGTTCGAAGAGCTGGAAGAGGTGTTCCCTCGCACAATCGGCCGCGGCGTCAAGAACGATTGGGAGAGCGTGGGCAAGAGCTGAGCCGGATATCTGCGATCCGCTGCCCAATCCCGGCTTCGCAACAAGAGGAACAATCTGGTTAGACGCTAGGCCACGAACGGCAGGTGGGCGCGGACCAGGTTGAGCGCCGCGCCGGGCCGCCGGGCCGTCACCCAGCCCAGCGTCGCCATCGCAGGCAGCGACCGGGCCAGCCGCAGCAACACCCGCGAAGGGTAGTCGATGTCCGCGTGGGTCGCCGCCAGGGCCTGCAGTTTCGGGCCGCTCAGCGCTCGCACCACCCGGTCGACCTGGGCGTCGCTGAGAGCCAGCCCGAAGTGCCGGAGGTGCCAGGACTTGCGCAGCTCGCGCCCGATCTCCCGCTTCCATCCGCGTTCGTAGGTCGATAGCGCCTTCGCGCTGAAGTCGCCGGTCTCAAAAGCCTTCTCGATCGTGGCCGAGGCGTGGCGCGCTGCGACCAAGCTGGTGTAGATGCCGCCGCCGGAGAAGGGCTTGACCTGCCCCGCCGCGTCGCCGACCAGCAACGCGTTGTCCTCGAAAGAGCGAGGCGCGAAAGTCAGCGGGATCGTCCCTCCGTACATCCGCAGCGGCTCGATGTTGGCGAAGAGCGCCGGGAAGGCCTCAGTCAGGCGGCGGTAGCATTCGATCGGCTTGACGGGGCCGCTTGAGCCGATGCCGACGCGGACGATGCCGTCGCCGGTAGGGATGATCCATCCGAACCAGCCCGGCGCCAGGTCGCGCCCGACGAACACGTGCACGAAGTCGTCCCGCCACTGGTGCTCCCGCGCCGGGGGTCAGCCGCCCCTCGATGCCGAGGTTGTAGGCGTACTCCGCGGGCCTCGGCATCTCCAGCGTCCGTGCCACGCGCGAATGCGTACCGTCCGCGCCGACGACCGTCCGCGCCGTCAGCGACCATTCGCGGCCGTCCGTCTGGGCGTGCAGCCTGACGTGCGAGTTCTCGCGCTCAACGCTGGTCAGGCGCGCCCGCACGATCTCCGCGCCGGCCTGCTGCGCCTGTTCGGCCAGCGCCTGGTCCCACTTCACGCGGTCGATGGCGACGGCCTGGGTCTTCTCGCCGCCCAGGGAGGCGCTGTGTCCGGACTGGGTGTGCACGAAAGCGCCGGTGATGCGCTGGATCGCCGCCTCTTCGCCGATCTCGGCCTCGCGCAGCGTCCGCAGCGAGATCAGCCCGGAGCAGTGTGACGGCACCCCGACAGCGCGGTGCTCTTCCAGCAGCCGCACCCGCAGCCCGCTCCGCGCCAGGTTGCGCGCCGTCCGCGAGCCCGCCGGCCCCGCGCCAACAACGGCGACGTCGCAGTCAAAAGTCATATGGGTCGATTATAGGCGGACGGCCGCCGATGGTCAGTTCGGCGAGGCGGCAGACACCAGGGCCACGTTCAACCGCGTGCACTCCACGCAGAGCCGGTACCCCGAGTCGCCCTCGCGGCGGTCGTGCTGCGGGATATCGCGGCCCGCGAAGCACCGGTCGTTGTCGTGGTGGATGCGGTTCTCCGCCGGCCGCTTGGCCTGCTGGACAGAATGGAACGCTGGCACATTGGGCATCTTGTACTCCTCGCACTGCGCCGGTGAAAGCGCTGTGTACAGTGTACGCCCTATGGGATTACCAGCACCTGGCCCGGGTATATCTTGTCCGGGTCCCCTCCAATCGTCCCTGCGTTGGCCTGGTAGAGCGCCTGCCAGCCGGGGAGGCCCAGCTTCTGGGCGATTCCGGACAGCGTGTCGCCGGGCTGCACCGTGTACGTGCGCTGCGACGGCGCTGGTGCGGGCGCCGGGGCCGGCGAACCGCCGCCGAGCGCCGTCACCTCCGACTCCAGCCGCTCCACCCTCGCCCCGACTGCCACCAGCTGCTTCGATAGCTGTTCGTACTCCTGGCTCGACATCTCGACCTCCTCTCCCCCGGCAAGCGCGGCCGCGGCCACCGCCTGCCACATCTCCTCATCCATGTGCTCGTAGCTCCAGAAGCTGACCCCGCCGGAGCCGCGGGCCGCCGACTCCCGCACAAAGTCGCGCACCTCCGCCGGCTGTGGATAGCGCACCGCGCCCTCCTGGTACAACCCGCCGACCGGGAACACCTCCTCCGGCGGGAGCTGCATCGCCGAGTAGTCGTCGTAGGTCCAGCCCAGCGCCTGCCCCAGCGGCCAGCGGAAGGCGTTCCAGTAGACCTGCGGCGCCGTGCCCGTGCAGTAGCGCCGGAACGACTCGAACGGGAAGGACTGGTGGTAGCGCGCGATGGCGAAGCTGCTGAAGTAGAGCGGGTAGTCCGGCCCCAGCGACTCGCGGATGCGCCCGCAGACGTCCGCCGCAGCCTCCGGCCGCCCTTTGAACTCCGACTCGACGTCCAGCACCAGGAAGTCAGCCTCGCCATACTGCGCCGTCTCGATCGCCCGGCCGGCCTCCGCCGCGGGGTCCTCGCCGTAAAGGTAACCCCAGCCGCCGACGCCGGCTCCGCGCGCCTTCAAGCGCCGGCAGATGTCCCGAAACGACAGCCCCTGGTCGAACCAGTAGGGCCCGTCAAACGCTTTCACCAGCGCTCCCGCGCACCCGGCCGATTTCAGCCGGTCAGCCACCGCCTGTGGGTCGCCGCCGCTGCAGCGCCGCCAGTTCCAGACCCAGATCCACTTCCCTTCCAACCCCACTTCCGCCACCCCCTTAGCTGTCTGCCCAGAATGCCGCATCGCGCGGCGATCTCCAAGGGGCAAACGGCGCGGACGAAACAATAACCCGCTCCGCGGCGTTGTTATGACCGATGTACCCAATCGCGCACATGACCCTGGCGGCCGGCGGCGTCCGCGGCGTCGACCGCATCTGGCACAACCTCAAGCCACGCACGCTGCCCAGCCGGATCGACTACCGCCTCATCGCCATCGGCTCCCTGATCCCGGACGCCATCGACAAGCCGCTTGCCTGGTACGGAGAGGACTACCTCGGCACGGGGCACCTGGCCAGCCACTCCATCGGCCACACCCTGCTCTTCTCCATCTGCTTCATCACGCTCGGGTTGCTGGTCGCCCGAATGGGAGAGCGGCGCCTCCTCTGGCTGGCCCTCGGCGCCTTCACCCACCTGCTCGTCGACCCGGTCATCTTCTACCCGCACATCCTCCTCTGGCCCGCCTTCGGCTCGGACTTCCCGACCTCCAACGGGCTCTCGGGCCTGACGCTTCAGCTGATCGACGCCACGCTCGTGGTCATCGGCGGGATCACGTTGCTGCGCAGCCGGACGTACCTCGACCGGGCGCGGAGCTTCCTGCGGACCGGCGCCTTTCCGGGCCCGCCCGACGCCGAGCTCGATCGGCAGCCCACCAGCGGCTAGCCACGCGCTATACTTGGCTGCGCTTGAATTGAAAGGAGACCGTCCCATGCCAGAGACAGGCAAGGCAGCCGTTTACACCGATGTTGGCCAGCCCTTCGAGATGCGGGAGTATCCCGTGCCGGACCCGGCCCCGGACGGGCTAGTCGTAAGGGTCACCTCCGCCGGGATCTGCGGCTCAGACCTCCACGTCTGGCGCGGTGACATCCGCATCTCCATGATGGGCCCCGGCCCGCGCATCCTCGGCCACGAGATGACCGGCAAGGTAGCGAAGCTCGGCGCCAATGTCCGCACGGACTCCATGGGCGCGCCGCTGAAAGAAGGCGACCGCATCGTCTATCCGTACTTCACGCCCTGCCGCCGCTGCTACCAGTGCCTGCGCGGCGAGTTCGCGGCCTGTCCGGTCAAGTACGGCCCGACGCCGGTCTCCGACAACGCGCCGCACTTCTTCGGCGCCTACGCGGAGTACTACTACATGAAGGACGCCGCCTTTGTCTTCAAGGTCCCGGACGAGCTCACCGACGAGATGGTGACGCCGGTCAACTGCGCCCTCTCCGAGGTGATCTACGGCCTGCACAAGGCCGGCCTGCGCATGGGCGACAGCATCGTCATCCAGGGCGCGGGAGGCCTCGGCGTCAACGCCACGGCGGTGGCGCGGGCGATGGGCGCGGGCACGATCATCGTGATCGACGGCGTGCCGGAGCGCCTCAAGCTGGCCAGGGAGTGCGGCGCCGACGAGGTGATCGACATCACCCAGGCGGCGACGGGCCCAGACCGCATCGGCAAGGTGATGAGCCTGACCGGCGGCCGCGGCGCGGACATCGTCGCCGAGTTCGTGGGCCGGCCGGAGGCGATCCCGGAGGGCCTGGCGATGGTCCGCGGCGGCGGCACCTACCTGGAGATCGGCAACATCTCTCTGGGCAAGACGACGACGATCGACCCTTCGATGATGGTCTGGCAGAACAAGCGCATGGTGGCCGTCGTCATGTACGACCCGATCATCCTGGCCACGGCGCTGGACTTCCTGGTCCGCAACAAGGACCGCTTCCCGCTGGCCAACGTCGTCTCCAACCGCTTCCCGCTGGACAAGATAGACGACGCGTTCCAGCAGGCGGAGTGGGAGGGCAAGCAGACTTCGACTACGCGAGCGGTTATCGCACCGTAGGTACGCGCCTGTCCGGCTGGTTCGGTGCGTCCGAGTCGGAAAGCGCTTTGCGGTAGTAGTACTCGACGCTGTTGCTGGCGTCGTGCAGCTCGCGGGACCTGCCGCGCGTGTACCCGCGCCGCTCGTAGAGACGGTGCGCCTCCTTGAAGCGAGTGTCGCTCCAGAGCTCGATCGTCTCCGCGCCCCGGCTCATCGCCTCAATCTCCACGAGGCTGCAGAGGCGGGCGCCCAGGCCGTTGCTGCGGACGTCCCTTGCCACGTAGAGCTTCTTTAGCTCCATCGTGCCGTCTTTGCCCGGCGCGAGGCCCGCACAGCCCACGAGTTCTCCATTGCGCTCCGCCACCCAGAAGCGGCCGCCCTGCTCGGCGTGGGTGGAGGCGATGGCGCGAAGCTCCGGCGCCTCATGTTCAACGTCAAGCACGCAGCCTTCGTAGTCCGCGTAGCAGGCTTCGATCAGCGATATTAGCTGCTCGGCGTCTTCGTCCCGGGCGTCCCGAATTTTCAGTTGCATCGTGTCCCCTGTGTGGCTCGGACGGACGATAGCATCGCGCCGCCGTAGCAGTCAACGCGACAAACGGTGGATTTGTTACTAACGGCGGCCGCCGAACGCGCGCTTAACCTCGTCCAGCAGCTCCTTGCGCATCACCACATCGATGCCGGTCATCGCCAGCGCTTGCCCCACCTGGACCATGTTGTCGTGGGCGGCGTCAGTGGCGGCGACCTCTGTGAAGCTGGCCGTGTGGTTCAGCGCGAAGTTGCCGACGGCGAACGTCGGGTGGATGGAAGGGACCACCTGGCTGACGTTGCCCATGTCGCTGCTGCCGGTGGAGTCCAGCGGGATCGTCAGGAACTTGCGGCCCAGGGACTCGGCGTTCTCGCGGTAGGCGCGGGCCAGCGGGCCGTTGTTGTTCATCGGCTGGTAGCTGGCGCCGGACCAGTCCAACTCCACGGTCGCGCCGCTGGCCCTGGCCCCGGCCTCGAAACAGCCGATCATCCGCTGCTTGAGGTCGGCCAGGTACTGGGGCTGCAGCGCCCGCACCTCGAACTGGCCCTCGGCCCAGTCGGGGATGACGTTGCTGGCAGCGCCGCCGTGGATGATCACGCCGCCCAGTCGCGCGTCGCGGCGAATGTGCTGGCGCAGCTGCGCCACGGCCTGGTACGCCGTGACCAGCCCGTCCAGGGCGTTGATCGCCGTCTCCGGGGCCACCGAGGCGTGCGCGCCGACGCCGCGGTACGTCACCTTGACCTGCTCCACGCCGAACATATGCGGGTCGGCGATCTCCACCGGCGCCGGGTGCGCCATCAGGGCCACGTCGACGCCCTCGAAGGCGCCGGCATCGATCAGCATCGCCTTGCCGCCGAGCGCCTCTTCCGCCGGCGTCCCCAGGACGACCAGCCGCACATCAGCCGGTGAAAGCGCCGCCTTGAGCCCCAGCGCGCCGCCGAGACCGGCCGTGGCGATCAGGTTGTGCCCGCAGGCGTGCCCGATCTCCGGCAGCGCGTCGTACTCCAGGCAGTAGGCGACCGTGACCGGCCCCTCACCCCACGTCCCCGCGAACGCCGTCCCGATTCCGTACGCGCGAGCGCTCAACCGCGAAGCCGTGGCTCTCCAGGTGGTCCGCCAGCAGCTTGGCCGCGCGCTCTTCCTTCAGCGCCAGCTCCGGGTGGGAGTGGATGTCCAGGCTGATCTCCACGAGCTCGGCCCGGGCGTCCTGTACGGCCTGCCTGGCGCGTTCCTTGGTTCCTTCGATGTCCATGGGCTCCTCCGTCGTTCCACGTGGGTGCTACTCTACCACCGCTCCGGCCCCTCAGCGGATCGCGAGAGCGTTGGGCGGCGAGCCGACCCCGCCCGGCACGTTCAGCGGCGCCGAGGTCAGGAGGAACTCGTACCGCCCGTCCGCCGCGCAGGCTGCGGCCAGGTCATCCAGCCACCAGAGCTCGCCGATCGGCAGGCCCAGCAGCGGGATCAGCCGCTGGTGCAGGAAGCCGCCGGTGCTGTTGTGGGGCGGCCAGGCCTCCAGCGCCGGGTTGTCGGCGGCGACGGCGGCGACGTGGCTGTCCCAGAGGTAGGCCGCCATGTCCTCCGTGGCGGCGATGCCGGGAGCCTGCAACTGGTTGCGGTCCGACATCGAGGTTCGCTGCTCCGGCGTCGTCTCCGTCATGTACCACTTGAGCCAGCCGGTGGCGATCAGCAGCACGTCACCAGTCTGAATCTCGACGCGCTGCGTCTCCCGCGCCGCCTCGAGGTCAGCGACGGTGATCGGCTCCGATGCCGCGCAGTCCAGCGGCCTTCCCGACGCGGCACGATGACGCGCCACGTCCAGCAAAACGCCGCGGCCAACAATTCCCCGCCGCGCGGCAACGTCGATGCCGAGCTTGCCGCCGTCTCCCTCGACGATCCGGTCGTCGGGCACGCCGTTGTAGAAGCCGTGCTCCGGGTGGCGGATGTGGCGCAGGCTGTCCCACTGGCTGGAGGCCTGCGGCCAGAAGTTGTCCAGGAAGTCGTCGCGGCCATTGCCGCCGCCGCCCGTGATCGTGTGCTTGACCGCGCCGCGCCCGTAAAGCGGCGGGTCCGGCCGGTCGACCCGGAGGTTCAGCGAGAAGACCTCGCCCGTCTTGACCAGTCGCGCCGCGGCCGCCGCCCGTTCCGGGGTCAGTAAGTTGAGGCAGCCGAGCTCGTCATCGTCGCCCCAGAGGCCCCAGACTGGACCCGGGCGGCGCACCCGCGCGCACGGGCAGCTCGGAGTAGGACGGCAGGCCGGCCAACTCAGCGCTCGCCGAACTTGAGGGTGGTGATCTGGTTGGGGGCCAGGCTGAGCTGCACCGCGCCGGACTCTTCGGCGGCGGAGACTTCCCGCTCTTCGTTGAGGTCCACCTCGTTCACCTGTCCGTGGGCCTCGTTCAGGGCGACGGCGGCGGCGACGGAGTCGTCGGCGATGTTGTAGGCGCGCAGCGCGATGCCGTCATCGTCCTCGCCCAGCTTGAGCGATGAGAGGACGGCTGCCTCCGGCGAGAGCGAGGCCAGCGACTTCTCCGGCGGCCACTCGCCCCGGCCGCCGGGCACCCGAACCGCCCGCATCGGCCGGGCGAAGCGGTGCGCCTCCGCAAAGGCGGTCTGCCAGCCGCCCTCGTGGGGGATGATCGCATACTCGAATGTCCAGCGGCCCGGCATCTGGGCACCGGGGGTGAACATGCCGGGGCCGGCGTGTCCGTTCCGCGTGGCCAGGTCCTCGCGGGAGAGCCAGGAGACGCAGCGCAGCAGGGTCAGCGCCAGCGTCGCAGTCCCATCGGCCTCGGTCAGCGCCTCGTACTCCGGCAGGCCGCGGTTGGCGATCATCAGGCCGCGCTTGCCGTCGCTGAGGTCTGTGAACGTCTTCTGGGGGTACGTGCTGACCGGCTTCTCGTACCAGGTGGCGTCGTGCTCCGGCAGCCCGGCCGGCCTCTGGACGACGCCGAAGTGCTGCTCCGCCGAAGAGTGGCCCGTGACCAGCCCGGACGGGAACATCACCCGCAGCCGGTGGTCCTCGGCGCGATTGTCGACCGTCGTCTCGATCTCGATCCGGGCTACGCCTGGGTATAGCCGCACGAGGCTGACGATCTCGCACTCGGCGAGCTCCTCCGAGCGGGACTTGCGGTCGGCGCTTAGCCGCGCGGGCAGCGAGTAGGTCTGTGCGACTCGCAGCGTCCAGCGCACGGGACCGGCCTCCGTCACGTCGACCCGGGCCCAGCCGGTCGGCCCCCTAACGAACTCATCTTGCGGCGGTGGATCGTAGGTGTACTCGTCACCGGCCTCGCCGCCGTCCTCGAAGCGGTTGAGGCCCTTCAGCACGGTCCCGAGACGCTTGTCTTCCACGGTCAGAGTGCCGCCGGCCTCGCTGGTCACGCGGAAGAATTCGTTCTCGATCGACAGGCCTGCGGCCCCGGCCTGTGCAGCCTCGCCGTACTCGACGGCGAACGCCTTGTAGCCGAACTCCGGCACTCCCGGCGCGATCACGGCCGCCTCCACGCGCTCGCGGTTGTCTCGCGGCGAAAGCAGTCCGCGCTCGATGACCTGGACCGGCGACCTGTTCCCGGCCTCATCGACAAGGTGCGACGGCACCCGCCCGTCCCGCACTGGCAGCCGGAACGTCGCGATGTCCGTGCGCGGGCCGTGCTCCGGGTTGTAGACGACAACCGTCTCCTGGTCCGGCTTCGCGGCGAGCCCCGCGATCAGCCCGTGCGAGTCGAACAGCACGGACTCGGCGATCTGCTCGCACTTCTGGAAGCGCAGGCCGACGTCGTCGTAGACGGCGTCAACGGAGCAGCCGGTCACCGAGTCGTGCGGGCCGTTCTGCAGCAGCAGCTTCCACGCCTGGTGCAGCAGACCTTTCTCGGAGAGCGTCCGCTCGTCCGCCGACCTGCCGGCCTCGAAGGACCTGCGTGCGATGTGCGCCCAGGCCGAGAGCGGCTCGGCGTAGTGCGTGAGCAGGCCTTCGCAGTGGGCGTAGCGCTGCTTCAGCCACATGCGCGTGGAGAGAACGCCGGCCAGGACGTTCGATCGTGAGCTGTCCCTGAATTCGCCCGTCATCAGCGGCAGCTCCTCGTATCTCGGGCCGAGCTCTGCGCGGACACCGTTCACGAAGTCTGCATAGGTGCCGTGCACGACGGTGGCGTCGGGCATGATCTCGTTGGCCAGCCTGATCACCCGGGAGAGGCCGGCGTGGGCGGGCAGATGGTCGGTTCCGTTGGGGACGAGCACGTAGCTGGTCGTGGCCAGCGGCTCCAGGGAGACGCGCATCTCGTGCAGGGCCGTCTCCAGCGCCTCGGCGTCGTCGGGCACCTGGGCCATGTAGCCGTAGCCGTTCGGGAAGTGCACGGCCAGCACCTCGGAGCCGTCCGGGGAGGCCCAGCGGAACTCGCTGACGTTGACGTCCCGGCCGACACCGCGCCAGATCAGCACCGAGTCGATCCCAAAGCCCTTGAGGATCGCCGGCAGGTGCGCGATGTGCCCGAAGGCGTCCGGCGAGTAGCCGATGTGCATCACTCCGCCGTACTTACGCCCCGAGCGGATGCCGAACTGCAGGTTGCGCACCCAGGCCTCGCCGCCGATCAAGAACTCGTCCGGCAGCATGTAGTTGGGGCCGATCAGCAGCCGTCCGTCGCGGATCAGCTTCTCAATCGTCTCGCGGCGGTCCGGCCGGATCTCCAGGTAGTCGTCCAGCGGGACCGTCTGGCCGTCCATCACGAAGTGCTTGAACTCCGGGTCGCGCTCGAAGAGGTCGATCAGCGAGTCCATCATCCGCACCAGCCGCGCCCGGAACGCCTCGAACGGCTGGTACCACTCCCTGTCCCAGTGCGTGTGCGAGACCACGATGAACCTGCGAGTCCTGATTTCAGTTGCCATCCATTCACCCTTCACCATTTACCATTCCCAGTTCACTATTCCAAACGGGGTTCGTCATAGCCCAGACCACCTCGCCCCGCGCGGGGCTGCCGCGGTAGCCGCGGAGCTCCGCCCGCACGTACTTGCGCCCGTTCATGTCCAGCGTGAATTCGATCTGCGTCTCCGCTCTGTCGATGCTGATTATGTCGATTGGCACGCCGTCGGACATGATCCAGAGCCTCCGGTCCATGCCGCCGGTCACGTCCACCCGAAAGCGTACGACCCCCGGCGCCACGGTGTCTCCCATCATCTTCTCGTACTTGCCGTCGCCGTCCTCATCTGCCCAGAGCGAGAGGTGCGCCCCACGTGGCGCGTCGGAGATGTACGCGTGCCCGGCCCGGATCGCGGCGAGGATGCCCGCTTCCGAGGGTTCGGCGTAGACCCACGTCGTCGGCTCCGCCAGGCCGTGCGGGTGCCGGGGAGCGGCCGGCGGCACCGAATGCACGTCCGACCCGCCGACGGCGACGACGCGACGCCCCGCCTGGAGCTGGTTGTCCCATTTCGCCAGCGACTCCCAGTTGTAGAACCGCCACGGCGCCTGCCAGACCTCCATGCAATCGTAGTCCCAGCCGCGGAACAGCCACGGCGGCCCGATGCACTTGGCGTGGTTGATCGAAAGCATCGCCCCGCGTTCGCGAACGCGCTGGAGCACGGCCTTGATCGAGTCTTCGTCGGCGCAACGGAACTCCACCCACTCGCGCAGTCCCCAGGTGTTGGCGTGACCCCAGTACGTCGTCACCTCTTCGCCGGGGATCAGGATGATCGGCTGGTAGGCCAGTCGCGCCAGCTCAGGGTGATGTGTGGTCGTGTTGTGGTCGGTAACGGCGAGAAAATCGAGCCCCAGCTCGACAGCGTTCTGCACGACTTCGCTGACCGGGTTAGCCCCGTCCGAGTGCAGAGTGTGGCAGTGCAGGTCGCCCTTCAGCCAGCGCCCCGCGCCGATCTTCGCCGCGATCGCATCCGCTCCGTCTGCTCGCGCGGGCGGTTCCCCGTCCACGGGTCCTTGCACCAGATCTCTCGCTGGCTGTGCTGTCCATGAACTCTCTACCGTCCTCATCCACCTGCTCTTCCACATCCAACGTCACCCGCACGTCATATCGGGCGCCCGTCTCGTTCAGCCGCGCCAGGCCCGAGCAGGACGTTCCATTCGCCGGGGAACAGCGCGCCTTCGATGTATCCCGGCGTCGCGGCGTCCTCCGTGATCTCGAACTCGCGGCGCGCGCCGCCGCTCCAGCCGCGGAACCCCGGCGCGTCCAGGAAGTCCCTCCCGCGCGAGTCAAAGATGCCGATATCGACGGTGTTGCCCGGCCCGAACAGCGCCTGCACCGGCTCTGAGTAGTCGTACGCCACGTGGATGCGCGTGGCGCCGGCGGGCACGCTGAACGGCAGGTAGAAGTACGGATCGCTGCGCGCGCGCTCGCCCGGAATGTGGCCCTGGAGGTGGTGCGTCTCTTGCCGCATAGCGCGCCGAATATAGCAGGTGCGTCCGATTAGGGCCCGTTGGAGTCGACTATCGTATGGCGAACTTGTGCTTCCCGACGGTCGAACGACGTCGCCATCGTGCAGAGGCCAAGCCAACTCCTTCGCGGCGTTCTCCAATGACTGCGACCGCGCCGTCTCGTATCAGGCGCGTCGCTTGCGAGAAGCCGGTGCGAGCTTCAGCGCGACTAGAAGCGAGCGCATTTTGACGGTCGCACTCATTTCAGGGCCATCAATTTCATCGACGTCACCAAAGACAAAAGTGCCATCAAGCCCAAGAGGATCGCAAATTCAGCGGTCACAGGCTCGGCCGCCGGCAGCTCGCGCTTGCTGAACGTCCGCACAAAGGCGTCCTCGGCGGCCTGCGCTGCCTCCGCGCCGTGAAAGATCGCGGCGATCTCGCGGGCCATTCGCATCTTGGCGTCGCGCGGGTTGGCGGTGCGTTTCTCGATCGATTCCTGGATCGCGGCGACTTCGTCGTCCGGGACGTCGGTCAGCAGCTCTATGTACGTGGCGATCAGGTTGTCCGGGAGCGACATCAGCTTGCCGTACATCTCGTTCGGCGGGTCCTCCACGGCGACGTAGTTGCCGAGGCTCTTGCTCATCTTGATCTCGCCGTCGGTGCCGACGAGCAGCGGGACGGTGTAGACGATCTGCGGCCGCTGCTGAAAGTCCGGCTGGAGCTCGCGGCCCACCATCAGGTTGAACTTCTGGTCGGTGCCGCCGAACTCCACGTCCGCCTTCACGGCCACGGAGTCGTAGGCCTGGAGCAGCGGGTACAGCAGCTCGTGGATGCTGATCGGCTTCTGGGTGGCGAAGCGCTCGGCGAAGTCCGCCCGTTCCAGCATCTGGGCCACCGTGAACTTGGCTGCCAGCCGCACCACGTTGGTCAGCGTGAACTCGTTGAACCACTCGCTCTGCCAGCGGACCTCGGTCATCTCCCTGTCGACGATGCGGAAGAACTGCGCCAGGTAGGTCTCGGCGTTCGCCTTCACCTGCTCCTCGGTCAGCATCGGCCGCGTCTTGGACTGGCCGGAGGGGTCGCCGATGCGCGCCGTCCAGTCGCCGACGATGATGACGACGGTGTGCCCCAGCTCCTGCATCTGCCGCAGCTTGCGCAGGCCCACGGCGTGGCCCAGGGTCAGGTCCGGCGCGCTGGGATCGAAGCCCATCTTGAGGCGAAGAGACTTGCCGGACTTCAGCGCCTTGACGAAGTCATCGTAGGGGATGATCTCAGCGACGGCGCGGCGGGTGATCCAGTCCAGCTCGGCGTCGGTGGGGATGCGCGCCTCAGCCACGCGAGCCCTCGGCGCGGCCCTCGCTGCGGAAATAGGCGCGCGTGTCCTCGATGTCGCGGTGCATCTGCGCCACAAGGTCATCGACGGACTCGAACTTCAGCTCGCCGCGCAGCCGCTCCAGCAGGTCGATCCGCATCTCCTGCCCGTAGACGTCTTCGTCAAAGTCGAGGATGAACGTCTCGACGGTCGGGCGCGGCTCAACGTCGAACGTGGGCCGGATGCCGATGCTGGTGCACGATTCGTATGCGGTCTCCCCGACGAAGGCCCGCGTCACGTAGATGCCGTACTCCGGCAGCGCGCGGTCCAGCCCGATGGCGATGTTCGCCGTCGGGAAGCCCAGTGTGCGGCCGCGGCGGTCGCCGGCGACAACCGGTCCGCGCAATGAGAACGGCCGCCCCAGCAGCCGCGCGACGAGCGCGACGTCTCCCTGCGAAAGCGCCTGCCGCACTGAGCTTGAGCCAACCTTCTCGCCGTCCTCCGCCAGCAGCGGCGCCACCTCGACGTTGAATCCGAGCTCTTCGCCGACCTGGCGCATCACCCCAATTGTGCCGGAGCGGTTGCGGCCCATCGCAAAGTCTGGGCCGACCATCAGCAGCCGCATGTCTAGCTCATCGACAAGCAGCGCCAGGAAGTCGCGAGGCGACAGTTGCGCCAGCTCGGAGGTGAAGGCCAGCACGCCGACGGCGTCCAGCCCCAGCGCCTGCAGCAGCTCCACGCGCTCCTCCAGCGAAGTCAGGTAGGTGACCGCGCTGCCGGGGCGCAGGACGGTGCGCGGGTGCGGGTTGAACGTCAGCGCAACCGCGGCGAGGCCCTCGGCCCTGGCCCGCTCACACAGCGATGCGACGAGATGCTGGTGGCCGCGGTGGACGCCGTCGAAGACGCCGATCGTGACCGCGGAGGGACGGCCGGGCGCTACGCGGGCCAGCTCCCGCCGGGCGAGGCTGACGCTCACGCCGCCGCCTCGACGAGCGCTTTCAGGTTGGCCGGCGGCGTCGACGGGTCCAGCGAGCAGCCGCCGGCGAGCAGGAAGTGCACCTCGGCCTCCGCCTCGGCCTTCTTGGCCTCGGCCCTGACGTCTGCGGTGTCGCCTTCGCGCAAGGTGCGGACGGCGACGCCGCCCATCACTGCCTTGCTTGTCTTGGACAGGACGTCGGTGAAGTTCGGATTGCCGGCGCCGCTCACGTCCCAGTGGAAGGCCGCAACGGGGTAGTCCAGCAGGTTCGGCAGGTGGTTGCGCTCGCGGCAAACGTGGAGCACGTTGAACGGCGCGCCGCGCACGTCCTCAAGGATGCGCATATCGTACGGCTCACCGAAGCGCTGGTAGTCCTCCCACGAAATGTTATCGGCGGAGCCCCACTCCACGGCGGCGTAGAAGATGCCGGCGGCGCCTGTCTCCAGGCAGGCCAGCGCGTAGGAGGACATCGTCTGGGTGATCGGCTCCAGCGCGGCCTCCAGGTCGTCCGCGGCCTCGCGCATCAGCTTCTGCACGTACTTCGTCGAGCCGGTCAGGCGTGACATCACGGCCAGCGGCGAGAACACTGTCTGGATAAACGGCGCCTCGCCGGCCAGGCCCTTGGCGATCAGCCGCAGCGCCTCCAGTTGCTCGGCGAACGCGCCAGCTGTGCCGTCCACCGCCTGCAGGCTGCGCAGGTCGTCGGGAGACGACACCGCCGGCTGGTCGATCTCCGGCATCCGGTCATCGTAGCGGCGGTAGGTGGCGCCCCAGTCCTCGGAGTAGTAGGAAAAGCGCGGGTTGACCTTGATGTAGTCCCAGCCGAAGGTGCGGTAGTACTCGAGGGTCGCCTCGGCCAGCCTCTCAGCCGACCATTCGCGTTCGTAGTCGTGCCACCAGGCGGAAACGGGCACACGGTCCACCGCCTGCCCCTTGAGAGCCGCGGTCACACGCTCCGATTTCGACATTTCCGCCGTCATTGCGACGTTAGTTTACTAGGTGCGGGGTAGGAGGTGTTAGATGCGAGACCGGCAGGCGCTCAGCGGCCGCGGCGCCTCTATCAGATTGCCAATCTCAGGCCATTGCGCTAGGATAGATACAAGATTACTTCAGATTTGTCGGATTCAGTCATCTACCTCAACATCGACCCCACACCCCGAAAGGACCCCACTTCGTGACCACCTTCTATGACTTTGCCCTGCGCGACGCCTCCCGAAAGGCCCTCGCCAGGATGAACATTACCGAACCCACATCCATCCAGGAGCGCTCGATCCCCGTCATGCTTGAGGGACGAGACCTCATCGCCCAGGCGATGACCGGCTCCGGCAAGACGCTCGCCTTCGCGCTGCCGATCATGGAGAAGTGCGACCCTGGCCAGCGCCATGTCCAGTCGCTCATCCTCACGCCGACACGTGAGCTTGCCCGGCAGGTCGGCTCTGTCTTCGAAGACCTCAGCAAGGGCTCCGGCCTCCGCGTCACGCTGCTCTACGGCGGCGTCTCCTACGGCCCCCAGGAGAAGGCGCTGCACAGCGGCACCCACGTCGTCGTCGGGACACCGGGCCGCATCCTCGACCACCTCAGACGGCGCACCCTCCGCCTCGACGGCGTCCGCGTCATGATCCTCGACGAGGCAGATGAGATGCTGGACCGCGGCTTCGGCCCGGACGTCGAGCGCATCCTGGCGATGACGCCGAAGACCCGGCAGACCGCGCTCTTCTCAGCCACCACGCCGGAGTGGGTGCACAAGATCTCCACCCGCTACCTGAACAATCCGGTGATCGAGACTTCCGAGGCTGACCCCAACTCCGAGCCCGACATCGACCAGGTCGTGATGGAGGTGTACCGCGAGGACAAGTTCGCGGTGCTCGTCCGCTTGCTGCGAGAGCCGATTGACGGCACGACCGTCGTCTTCGGCCGCACAAAGCACGGCGTGCGCAACGTCGGCCGCAAGCTGGAGAACATGGGCTTCCCGGTCTCCGTGCTCCAGGGCAACCTGGGCCAGGGCCAGCGCGACCGCGAAGTCGCCCGCTTCCGCTCTGGCCACGCCAAGGTGCTCGTCGCCACCAACGTCGCCGCGCGCGGCCTGGACATCCTTCACATCGCGCGCGTCATCAACTACGACATCCCGGACACGCCGGAGCTCTTCACCCACCGCGTCGGCCGCACCGGCCGCATGGGACGCTCCGGCCAGGCGATCACGCTCGTCGGCGCAGCGGACATCTCGAAGCTGCAGGAGATCGAGCGCGGCCTCGGCGTGCGTCTCCCTCGGGTCACCGCCAAGGGTGAGCCGATCGAGAGCCGCCAGCCGGTGGCCCCGCGCCCAGCGCAGCGCCCGGGCCAGATGTCGATGCAATCTAACAACGGACAGCAGAACAACGCGCCGCGAGGCGTCCGCCAGGCGGCGTCAACGCGCAGCTACGGCAAGCGCCGGATGGGCCGCCGCCGCGCGACTGCATAACAGACCGGTACTTCCGGAGAACGGGGCGGGTTCGTCAAGGACACCGCCCTTTTTGTTGCCCGATCGCGTTCGGCGCAACGGATAAGTAGAAGCGGAAAGCGGGGGTTACGCCGTCTCGCCGACGGCCTCGGCCACGGCTTCGGACTCGATCAGCTCGATCTCGCCGAAGGCCTGCTCCTGCTCGGCCCAGAGGGAGCCGCCCTTGATCAGCTCCAGCACGGCCAGGAAGAGCACGACGATCTCCGTGCGCGTTCTGCAGGCGTCCAGGAGCGGGCGGAACGGCAGCTTCCCTGCGTTCTGGCCCAGCGCCTGGGATATCTCGGCGATCTTCTCGTTGACCGTGACCGGCTCAATGTGGATGACGGCATCGGGCGCGTCTTCCGTTTCCGGCGGGGCCTTGGCCAACGCGTCCTTGACTGCGGATAGCAGCGTATCCAGGGTAACGCCTTCCAGGCCCGGCGGCAGCGGCACGTTGCGCACCGGAGTCATCCGGGCGAAGGTGCGGCGGCCTTCTTCCTCCAGCTGGCGGAAGAGATCGAAGGCGTCCTTGAAGCGCTTGTGCTCCTCCAGCATCGCCGTCAGCTCCTCGGCGGCCTGGTCGATCTCGGCGGTCAAGTCGGCGGCCGGCTGCCGCGCGCCCGGAAGCAGAGCACAGGACTTGATGTACAGCAGCCGCGAGCCGATGTTGATGAACTCGGACAGGGTGTCGGCGTCCAGGTCAGCCGTTTCGATCTCGCGCCAGTACTGGTCCGCCACTTCGGCCAGGGACAGCGCCGTAATATCGAGCTGCTGGTTATCGATCAGCTCCAGCAGCGTATCTACGGGGCCGCTGAAGCCTTTGACCTCGATCTGTACCATCTCTCCAATGATAGAGAGGTCAAACAGCGTCTGCCAAGAGGATTTAGACAAAGGTTTGTTCGGATTATCCGTTCTTTTTGTTGGCGGCATAGCGGGCTCTCGCGCACCATAATACGACAACACCCACGCAAAAGGGGCGCCCGCCACGCGCGGACGCCCCTCCGTCATCTGCAGTTAACGCTAGCTGGCCTTGCGGCTCTTCGCCGGCTGCTCCCCGACCGACTGCTGCGCCAGCGGCCGGCCCAGCGCCTCGCCGATCACGCGCACCTTGTCCACCAGCTTGGCGAAGTTCGGCGGCGTCAGCGATTGCGCCCCATCGGAGAGCGCGTGGTCCGGGTTGGGGTGCACTTCGATCATCAGGCCGTCGGCGCCAGCGGCTACCGCCGCGATCCCCACCGGCTCCACCAGGTACCACTTTCCGGTGGCGTGGCTGGGGTCGCCGATGACGGGCAGGTGGGACAGCCGCTTGACCAGCGGGATGGCGTTGATATCGAAGGTGTTGCGCGTCGCCGTCTCGAAAGTGCGGATGCCGCGCTCGCAGAGGATGACGTCGCGGTTGCCGTGCGAAAGGATGTACTCGGCCGCCAGCAGCCACTCTTCGATCGTGCCGGAGAGGCCGCGCTTCAGCATCACCGGGCGGCCGGACTTGCCGACTTCGTCCAGGAGCGTGAAGTTCTGCATGTTGCGCGCGCCGATCTGCAGGATATCGGCGAACTTGGCGACGAGCTCAACATCCCGCGCGTCCATCACCTCGGTGATGATCGGCAGGCCGGTCTCCTGCCTGGCCGTGGCCAGGATGTGCAGCGCCTTCTCGCCGTGGCCGCGGAAAGCGTAGGGGCTGCTGCGCGGCTTGTAGGCGCCGCCGCGCAGGATCTGGCCGCCGGCCGCCTTGACGGCCCGCGCCGTTTCGATCACGTTCTCTTCGCTGTCCACGGAGCACGGCCCGGCCATGAAACAGATGCTGCCGTCGCCGATCGCCAGGTTGCCTATACGAACGACCGTGTTCTCGGTCTGCACTTCCCGGCTGGCCAGCTTAAACGGCTTGCTGATCCTCACGACCGAATCGACGCCGTCAATGACGCCGAGCTCGTCCATCAGTTCCGGGTAGACGTGGCCGAGTACGGCGACTACGGAGCGCTCTTCGCCGTGGATGCGATGGTCTTTGAATCCGAGCTCGCGAATGATCTTCTGGACGTTCGTGATCTGTTTTTCGCTTGCTCCCGCTTTCATTACTACGATCATCTGATCTTCTCCTGATATAAGATCCGCCATCGGGGGCTAACCCCGTCCGGCGGTCAGTTCGCCTGCCCGTCCAAATCGGGCCGGAGCACCCTGGCGCCCCGTAGATAGATGTGCTTGATCTCCTTCGCCGGCTTCTCGGTGTTGACGTGGAGCAGGATCCGCAGGCACATTGGAAGGCCGCCCGGCTTGTTCATCTCGTGCCCGCACAAGAGCGCCACATTCGTACCGACGATGTCCCTGGCTGCGAGGGCGGGAAATTCGGCGTTTACGTCAACGGTAGTCGTGAAGAACGCCGATGCTATGTATTCGACGTCGACTTCGTTGGCTTTCAGCATCGCGGCCAGGAGTTCCCGGGTGGCCTCCAGCACGGCATCGACCGAGTTGGCCTCAACGGTGGTGGCTCCGCGGATCCCCCTTACCAGCATGTCGAACTTCCCGCTCCGAGTTCCATCCTGAGGACCCTCGAAGGACGGCGCTGGTGGCTAGCGGGGGCCAAATACGCCGGCTGGGGCGCCGCCGCGATATCCACGGCCGACGGTATCCGCCATTTGGCGAACCCGAGCGGCCCTAGGCAGCTGCTCCCCGTCGGCCGGTGACCACCTCCGCATAATGCTTTAGCCTCTCTCCTCGTTCAGATGGACCGCTCCTGGCGATCTCGTCTATGATCGCGCTTCCAATAACAGCAGCGTCGGCGATGCGGCCTACTGCCTGGAAATGCTTAGGCTGAGATATACCAAATCCTACCGCTATTGGCAAGCTGATCCGCTTCCTGACCCGCTCGATAAAGCTAGCCAAATCTGGCGACAGCTCATCGCGGGCGCCGGTGACCCCGGTCAGGCTCATGCAGTAGACGAACCCGGAGGCCCGCTTTGCCACGTCGGCTATGCGATCGTCGGTGCTGGTCGGCGCCAGCAGGTAGATCATGCGCAGGTTGTCGGCCTCGAACGCCTCGTGCAGCGGCCCGGATTCCTCCGCCGGCAGATCGACGACGATGACCCCGTCGGCGCCGGCGGCGGCGGCGTCCCGCGAGAACTCCGCGACTCCGTAGGCCAGGATCGGGTTGTAGTAGCCCATCAGCACCAGCGGCGCCTGCACCCCGGCCTTGCGCAGCTTGCTCGTCGCCTCCAGGCAGGTCTGCACCGTGACGCCCTGCTGAAGCGCGTGAAACGATGCGGTCTGGATCGTCGGCCCCTCACCGATCGGGTCGGAGAACGGCACACCCAGCTCGATGATGTCTGCGCCGCCGGCGATCAGGGCCGGCACCAGCTCAAGCGTCGCCTCAACGTCCGGGTAGCCCACGGTCACGAAGGCGACGAAGCCCGTCCGGCCGTCGGCCTTTAGGCGGGCGAACGTCTCTTCGATGCGGCCCTTCATCGAGTGGCCAGCACGGCGATCATCTGGATCAGGTTGAACATGAAGTGCGCGGCGATTGACGGCACGATGGAGCGAGAGTAGCGGTAGCTCCAGGCGAAGATGAGGCCGATGCCGATGATCGGCGGCACCACATAGAGGTAACCGGCGTTGCCCAGGTGGGCCGCGCCGAACAGAGTCGCGCTGCCCAGCGCCCCCCAGACCGGCCCCCATCGTCGCATCAGCCCGCCGAAGACGAAGCCGCGGAAGAACGTCTCTTCGATCACCGGCGCGATGACCACGGTCAGCGTCAGCGCCACCGCCAGCGGCAGAATGTTGTCGTAGACGGCGTCCGGCAGGTCTGTATCGGGCTCGATGCCGATGATCTGCAGCAGCACCCCGTAGGCGAAGACGATGACCAATGCCCAGGTGACAAGCGCGAAGGGCAGCCACGGCCAACCCCGCTCCGGCCTGCGCAGGCCCAGCGCCGACCAGTCGACCTTGTATTTGCGCAGGCCGAAGCGCCAGACGGCCCAGAGCGCGGCGGCCTGGAAAGCGACGCTGGTCAGCAGGATCACGGCGAGCGCGTTCGGGTCTTTGTCTATCTTGTCCTGGCTTCCGGCGATCAGCACCGCCACGATAGTGATCGGGATGAGCGAGAGCAGCACGAAGCCAATGACGACGGCGATCGCCCTCAGGATGTCGCCGATACCCCAGGGCGCGCCATCTCCGGGCGTCGCCACGAACTGCGCGGGCAGAACGGGCGCCTCGGCCAGGGCCACCGGCGTCGACGTTGTCGCTGCCCGGCGCGCGTCGTAGGAGCTGCGCTCTGCCGGATCGCTCAGCAAGCGGTAGGCGGCCTGTATCTGGCGGAGGCGGGCTTCGGGCGCGGCGTCAGCGGGGTAGGCCGCCCACTGCCGCCGGTACGCCTGGTCGATCTGCTCCTGGCCGGCCGCAGGATCGACCTGCAGTATCTGGTAGGGGTCGAAATCGCTCGCCATCGCCCATCAATCGTAGCAGGCGCAGGCACGGCGCGCCCTTGTCCGGGAAGTGGCGTTCCCATCGTGCCAATGTTAAAATCGCCTGCGCGGGCCCTTTTGTGGGCCTGTCTTCATGGTGGGCGTAGTGTAGCGGTTAACACGTCAGGTTGTGGCCCTGAAGATCGTGGGTTCAAATCCCATCGTCCACCCCAACTCTTGAGCAGGACAAGCGGCGTTTCCAGCGCCGCTTTTTTTGTGGGGCGCTAGGTGAGCTGGCCGATCAGGATCGTCGCGAAACCCAGCAGGAAAAGGAAGCCCAGCACGTCTGTGAACGTGGTCAGGAAGACGCCGGAGGCGATCGCCGGGTCGAACTTGAGGGCGCGCATCCCCAGCGGGATGAACGTGCCCATCAGCCCGGCTACGATCATGTTCAGCAGCATCGCGCCACCGACGACGACTCCCCAGGCCCATTCGCCCTTCCAGATGAACGCGGCGACGCCGACGATCACCCCGAAGAGCACACCTCTGATCAACCCCAGCGCGAACTCCTTGACCAGGATGGCGCGGCCGTCCCGGGGCTCGATCTCGCCCAGCGCGATACCGCGGACGACGATGGTCACTGTCTGGATGCCGGCGTTCCCGCCCTGGCCGGCGATGATCGGCATGAATACGGCCAGCGCGGCCGCCCTGGCGATGGTGTTCTCGAAGATCGCCACCACGCCGCCGGCCGCGAACGCCGTGACCAGGTTGATCAAGAGCCAGGGGATGCGCTTCCTGGCCGAGACGAGCACCGGCGCGTAGATGCTCTCATCGCCGGGGAGGCCGGCCATCCGGTACATGTCCTCGGTCGCCTCTTCCTGGATGACGTCGATGATGTCGTCGGCGGTGATGATGCCGCTGAGCACGCCGTCGGCGTCCACCACCGGCATCGAGCGCAAACGGTAGCGCTGGAGGAGGCGCGCCGCTTCTTCCTGGTCCGTGTCCGGGGCGACGGCGACGATGTCTGTCACCATCACGTCCTCCAATCGGGTCAGCGGGTCGGAGACGACAAGCTGGCGCAGGTTGACCACGCCCTGCAGCCGGTTGCGCCCGTCCAGCACATAAAGGTAGTACGCCTCCTCCGCTGACGGCTTCGTCGCCCGCAGGAAGGCCAGCGCCTCCTCCACCGTCATGTCCTTGTGCAGTGTCAGGTAGCCGCGGGTCATGATCCCGCCGGCCGTCTCGTCGGAGTGCTGGAGCAGCGGCATGATCTCGCCTGCCGTCCGCATCTGGGCCAGGGTCAGCGACGCTTCGGCGGGCGGCATCTCGTGGAGGATGTCGACGGCGATGTCGTTCTCCATGCGGTCCAGGATCTGGGCCAGCGAGCCGCGCGGCATCTCTTCGGCGACCTCTTTGCGCAGGTCTTCGTCCATGTGCTCAAGCAGACGCGCCACGCCGTCGGCGTCGAGCAGCGAGAGCATGGTCTGCCGTTCGTCTTCGCCCAGGGCGTCGAAGAGATCGGCCTGGTCAGCGGGGTGCATGGCCAGGACGACTTCGCGTGCGGAATCGACGTCATCGCTGTGCAGCAGATCACGGACGCGTTCTTCCACGGAGGCGGAGTCCTGTTCGGTGGTCATGGCAAGCCCCTTGCAGGATCGAAAAATGAGATAGGCTGGACGCCGAACCTACCTTAACGGCGCGCAAGGGGCGGGTCAATCAATGCCGCCTCCTTACGGGCAGCCGGGGAGCCCGATGCCCGATGCTATACTCGAATTAGGTGCCCCGGTAGCTCAATTGGATAGAGCGTCTGACTTCGGATCAGAAGGTTCCGGGTTCGAGTCCTGGCCGGGGCGCCAGATACAAAATCTAGGCCGACGGCACGCCGATTTGGCGGTCTTTTTTCGAGTGTCAGAAGCTTCGCTTATCCGTCGTATCTGTGATGTGGAGTTCCTGACAAGTTTCAGATACGAATCGCGAGAGCATCTGACGGGTAATCAGAAGGCCCGGCGCCCCAGGCGGGGCAAGGTGCAGGCAGATGCTCTGCGCTTCGTGTTAGGCCTGGATTTGTTCGCAGATGTCTGGAGCCTGACTGAGCACCTGCTCGACGGCGCCTTCCATGAGGGCTCTCAAGCTCAGGTCCTCGATCGTGGGGTGCAAGAGTGGGGCGTCGAAATTGATCGTAAAGTGTTGACGGCGCCCCTTCGTGTGAAGGTTCAGCATGCCAGCCGCCCTAAGACTCCGGATGTTACTCCAGATCTGCCGCTCCGTGCGCCCCATGGCGCGGGCGATGTCCTTTGTCGTACTGTCCGGGCATAGCGCGATATAGAAGAGAACGTGGCCCTGGGGAGACAGGAGGGACCAATCGACAACGGCCGGATCAACGGTGTCTGACTTGCGGATGGTTCCATCTCGCCTGTGCGTCACCGCCTCACCGCCGCCGCCGTGCGACACTATCTCCTTAGCTCGCGTCTGGGCCTGGGCCTGGGTCTGATGGCGCGAGCTGACCCGTTCGGCGTGCGGCTTGGCCACGGCCCACCCGCCATCTGGATGATGCACAACATGTCGCTGGTTGAGTGTGGTCACAGTTCTCTCCCCTGGTGTGGCGGTCGGCGGACCTTACATTGGTCACCGCCGCGCCGCCGCGCCGGCAAATGGACTGGCTCGCCTACGTTGCGACAGTTATTACGCCAAGAACGACCAGGATGATGAACACGACTATGATCACCAGCCAAATGTTTTGTCCCATTATCATTAAACTCACCTCCCTTTTGATACGGTCTTGTGGTCGGGCGTGGGCCGCGAGAGGCGTCCCAGGGATGTGAACCACTGCCCCTCGCCCTCCTTCAACCGAGCTGCTCCTTTATGTTTCCCTTCGCTCTCTGCGCCTTCCCTTTCAGTTCAGTAGACCTTTTCCCCGTTGCCTTGCCGACGGCCTCGCGCATTCGACCCTCAACCTGGTCGATCTTCCCCCCAATTTTCTTGCCAGCCACTCTTGAATCCTCCTTTACCAGGCTGCGACCCTTTCACCGTTGACTGTTACTCGCGGCGAACGGCGCGCCTGGGCATTCAAGTCCACTAGCGCCCCCGTCTGGAGTAGCCAAATCCACCCAGGAGCAAGAAGACCAACAGGACCACTATCACTAGTTCGATCATGACGCTTATTTCCTTTCACTTTTGAACTTGACCACCAGATACAAAGCGATTTGGGCCGCGGCCTCGTGTCGAAGTGCCGCACTTATCGGGCGATGGCACCGACGCCGGCGACGACAAGAACGTAGGCGAGCATGACTCCCGCAAGGGACCAGCCCAGTACGCTCTTCAGTCTTTTCATATGCCGCTGTACACCACCGTGCGCTCCTTTCAGTTTTCACCTGTCAGTTTTCTGAACCTGCCTGGGAAGGGCTGAAGGGGAGGTGCCGCTCCATGCCCAACCCGGGAAGGTTCAGCGAGTTATCGATTCGGTAAGCGCCGCGCTGGCGCTTGTCTGCATCTGGATATCCTGCAGGTGTGGTACTCCTGTGATCGCGCTCGTGCCGGACGTTATAGCGTCTGATTGGCGCGGCGTGGATGCCGAAGCTTCTGTATTGCAGCCGCACGACCCGCAGACGGTTGCGCCCGTCCGTTTAAGATCCAGGTCGCCACAGCACATCGGGCAGATATTGCCGAATGGGCTCATGCCGCGCCTCGCTCTTCAGGACCGCACCGCGGAGTCATCTATCGAACAATCCGGTCGCTCCGTTGCGTGCGACTGGTAAGAACCGATTCGCCGGTCGCCGAAGGGCCGGCTGTAACCGCGAACAGAACGGCGATCAGCAACAATGCAGCGACCGCGTACACACCCATCGCGATGGGGGAGGCGAATTCCAGGTGTCCGCTGTCAGCGACAATCCCCTGAAACGGCGAGGCGAGTGGCTTGCTGACGTCGTAGATGAAGTTGACGAAGCTGTTGCTGGCGTTGGCTTCGGCCAGGAGGAATCCCACCCGGAAGATCAGCAATGTTTCGACTATCGCGAGGGCGACCATGATTCCGCCGGCCAGGCTACGAACCCAGCCCCGCGCCAGGTTCCAGCCCCCGCCAGACGAGTGAACCACCTGCTCTTGGACGACGCTGTCGTCCCTGGCGATCGATCGTTCTGCTACGGCGGTTCGAGGTCCTCCCTCGTCCACCGTCTTCTCATCTTCTCTTCTGATAGTCACCATTTCCTCCTTGCCTGTACCGATCGCTGGCCAGCTTCTTCCGCTGTGCCGGATCTATCGGTCGCGTCCTCCTTATCAGAAAGCTGTCAAGTCTCCACCCCTAGGCCGCGTACTTCGATCGCGACCGTCGCGTGAGACGGAGCGTGTCATCGACGTGGTGCGTTATCCGTTCTGCAAGAGAAGCTAGAGTGGCCGGGCGGTTCCCGCATTGAATGCACACGAACTCTTCCATGCGCGAAGTCATGTCTTCTTCGCTCCGCAGATCCCCGCCGCATCGCTGACATCCCTTGAATTCCATATTCCCTCCTGGTTGGCCTTCAGACTCTGGCTCACAGTTGGAGCGTGGTTGCGTGTGGGCGAGCAGCGCAGTCGTGAACGTGGACCGATCCCGCTTCCCTCTCGACCAGGTCCAGGCAGTCATGACAGACGAAGTGCTGAATGATCGCGCCGGCGGCGCTTGGGACTTCCTGGAGCAGGAGCAACAGGCTATAGTCGCTCGGCTTGCTCGCGCTATTCGTAGAGATAGGAATTGGGGCACTCCAATCGGCAGATCTATGTCTTGTTTAGCCACCGCACAGCGTTCTGTTCTAGGGCCGGGACCGCCGGCTCCCTACTAGATCACGCCACGGAGCGGCGTGCTGTCAGCCAGGTTTCCAGGGCGTCCTCGTCAATGCGGATCTGACGTCCGAGACGGATGAACGGTAAGCCGCTGCCGTGTAGCATGCCGTAGACCCATTGTGGCCTGACCTTAAGTAGATCAGCCGCTTCCTTAACGGTGAGCAGCTTCATGGCTTGAATATACGAGTGCGGTGTTCCTCGCGTGTGTCTGGGCTGTTCCTTTGCCGTTCCTTTGTTGTTCCTTTCGTTCTTTTGCTTTTCCGTGCTGTGGTTTACGATTACTTACGGTTCCAAACTTAAAGGGGGCATCGCGACGCGGCTTTCAAAAATGCATATGATCGCCGGCCTGAAGGGCGGCCCGGCGTGACCCTGCAAACGGACGAATCGGGTCTCCGTATGTCCCTGCTGGGGCGCTTCGAGGTGCGCGCCGGTGACGCGGTGATCATTGACGAAGTGTGGCAGCACCGCAACGCCAAGGCCCTGCTCAAGATCCTGGCGGTTCAGCGGGATCGCGCTCTACACCGCGAGCAGGTCCTCGACGCCTTTTGGGCCAGCCTAAATCCAACTGCGGCAGCCGCGAACCTTCGTAAGATCCTGTTCGATCTGCGCGCCGAATTCACCGCTCGAAAGGTGAAAGCCAAGGTGGTAACAGTCGCCAACGATATGGTCGTGCTCTCGCCAGCCATCTCCTTGGACATCGACGAGTTCCGGGGGTGTGCACGGGCCGCCCTGCTCGCTCAAGACAGGCTCGATCTCTATGAAGAAGCAATCTCCCATTACCGGGGTGACTTGCTCATCGAAGATCGTTACGCGGAGTGGACGGAGGGGCCTCGACAGGAACTGCGTGACCTGCATAATGACCTGCTAATTGAACTGAGCCAGCTCTACGCGGCGGCGGGAAAGCTCGAACTGGCCGCTGAACGTCTGGAACGTCTCCTGCAGGCCGATCCCCTGAATGAGGACGCCAATCGGCTGATGATGCGGATCTACGCCGAGACAGGAAGTCGCCAGAAGGCCGACCGCCAATATAAGTCCTTCCGTGCCGCGCTTCTGCGCGAGATTGGAGCCACACCGTCGGAAGAGACTGATGCGCTCATCCGGGATATTCTTTCGGGCAAGGTCGGCCGCGCCTAGTCGGCGGCTCGGCCCGACATCGTATCTGTGACCGCGAGTTCCTGACAAATTCAAGATACGAATTCGGAGCATCTGACCGATAATCAGAAGGCCCCGCTGCGATGCCGACCCAGTTGTACAATTCGCGCCATGGAGCCGGAGATACGCTATGCGCGGTCGAGCGACGGCGTAAACATCGCCTACGCCACCGTAGGGCAGGGCAGCCCGATCGTTGCCGTCGCTGGCTCCATGAGCCACGTCCAGATTGAATGGGCGCACCCGACACTTCGCCGAGCGTATGAACTTCTGGCAGTCCACCACACGCTGATTCGTTTCGACCACCGAGGCCTTGGCCTGTCGGACCGCGAAGTCGACGATTTCTCGCTTGAGACGCGGCTACGCGACATCGACGCAGTCGTAGCCGCAGCTGGTTGCACTCGGTTCATCTTGACAGGAACACAGCATGGCGGGCTCGCCGCGATCGCGTACGCCGCACGACATCCCGAGGCTATCTCCCACCTCATCCTTACGGACGCCTTCTCCAACGGAGAGGAGCGCGTAAAAACCCCGCAGGGGCACGCAATGGCGGAACTTCTCAAGGGAGACTGGGAGATGTGGACAGAGAACGTAGGTGCCCTCGCGTTGGGTTGGGGACGTGAGGAGTCCCGCCTCTTCGGTCAGTTCGTGCGCGCCGCCGTAGCCGGTGACGCCTATCGGCGAATGTTCGAGGATCACGTGCGCACCGACGTGACGGAGCTGCTTCCGATGATCGCCGCACCCACCCTCATTGTGAAGCACTCCGGGGTCGAGTATGTGAGCATGGAGATGACCAGGCGGCTTGCCTCAGGAATCCCCAACGCCAAGCTCGTCGTCGTGGAAGGCAAACTAACGGAGGCCGTCGATCAAGTTCAGGCGGCTGTCGACGAGTTCCTGGGCGACGCTCCAGCTGTTGTCCGCGAGCGTAGTGGACCGTCGACCCCATCGTCTCTTCTCACCGTTCTCTTCACCGACCTCGTGGGGCACACGGACATGATGTCCCGCCTCGGCGACGAGGCTGGCCGCGACGTCCTCCGCGAGCACGAGCGCATCACCCGCGAAGTCCTGAAGGCGAACGGCGGCACCGAAGTAAAGACGATGGGCGACGGCTTCATGGCATCGTTCGGCTCGGTCACCAAAGCCGTTGAGTGCGCCATCGCCCTCCAGCGCGCTTTCGCCGAGCGCGAGGGCGAACCGCTCAACGTCCGCGTCGGCCTCAACGCCGGCGAACCGATCGAAGAAGACGGCGACCTGTTTGGGGCGACCGTGATCCTGGCCTCGCGGATCGCGGCGAAGGCCGGCGGCGGCGAGATACTGGTCGCCGATACGGTGCGCGGGCTGTGCAGCGGCAAAGGCTTCTTGTTCAGCGACCGCGGCGAGTTCGTGGCGAAGGGCTTCGAGGAGCCGGTGCGAGTTTACGAAGTGGGATGGCGTAGCTGAATACGGCGTCACGGCGGCGATTGCGGGCAATGCCGTACAATTTCCGCCATGCCTGAGAACGATCGCCCGTGGGACGTGCTGCTTATCGGCGGGCCGTCCGGGGCCGGCAAGACCAGTGTCAGCTATCCGCTGGCGCGCCGGTTCGGCGTCGCGTTGACAGAGGTGGACGACCTGCACCTCACAGCGATGGCCCTCACCACCCCGGAGCAACAGCCAGTGCTGCACTACTGGTTCACGCACCCGGAGGCGGTCGAGTTGCCGCCGGAGAAGATCCTGGAGCTGCTGATTGACGTCTGCCGGGTGCTTCAGCCTGCCGTCAAAGCTGTGATAGCGAACCACCTGGAAACGGGGATGCCGGTGGTGCTGGAAGGCGACTACATCCTGCCCGAGATCCTGGCCGGCGACCCGTGGCAGGGCCGCGTGCGCGGGGTGGTCGTCTACGAGCCGGATGCGGGCGCGATCGTGCGCAACTTTGCGGCGCGGGAACCGGATGCGGGCGAGCAGACGAAGCGGGCGCACGTGAGCCGTCTCCACGGCGAATGGCTGCGTGCGGAGTGCGCACGGAACGGAGTGCCAGCCGTGCCCGCCCGGCCGTGGGACAGTGCGGTGGAACGCGTCATCGCGGCTGCAGGCTGAAAGCCCGGCCCCGGCCGCTTTCTTACACCTGGCCGACGACGCCCTCCGGCTTCACCCGCAGGACCAGGCGGCCTTCGGCTTTCACCTTCGCTTCGATGCCGGGGCGCGCGGCCTCCGGCAAGGGGTTCCCGGAGATCGCGCCGACGATACGCATCAGGAGGTCCACGGCGCCGTCTGCTTCGGCTTTGCCCTTGCCGTAGATCGTCATGTAGCGGGGCGAGGGGTGGTTCTCGGCCATGACGCAGACGGACACTTCCCGCTCCCTGGCGAAGACCTTGCCCTTGTCTTTCGTCGTCTGAGTGCTGATTAGCACGTCGTCGCCGTCCATCACGTAGTAGACGGGCGACATCGCCGGCGGCCCGGCCTTGCGCGCGTAGCTGACGACGCAGAACCGGTTGTCGTTGAGGAACTGCCGTTGTTGTTCGCTGAGCATTGTCCTGTCCCTTTCCTTAGGCGGAGTTGCGGTGCTTTCCGGGTGCCCATCCGCGCCCGCCGAGCGTGCTCGAAGCGTAGTCGAACGCTTCGTCTTCCAGCTCGGTGGCCACGGTGTCGTTCCAGCGGTTGAGCCAGCCCATGAGGCTGATCGAGGCCATGATCTCCACGATCTGCGGCTCGTCGAAGTGCTTGCGCAGCTCCGCGAAGTGGGCCGGCGTCGCGGCGTTGGGCAGGATGCCGGCGTCGCGGGCCAGGCGCAGGGCGGCGCGCTCGGCATCGCTGAACAGGTCGCTGGTCTCGAAGTCGTAGACGGCGGCGACCTTCGCGTTCTCGACGCCGAAGCGCTCAGCCGAGGCCGATGTGTGCGCCTGGCAGTACTGGCAGCCGGCGGAAACGCTGGACATCAACGCGACCAGCTGCTTGAGGCCGGTGTCGACTTTGCCGGGGCCGAACGTGGCCATGACCAGGGAGCTGAACCCGCGCTCGATCTCCGGCCGCCGCGCCAGCACCATGTGCGTGACCGGCACGAAGCCGATGGCGTTCTCCACGATCTTGAAGAACGACTCGAACTCGGGGAGCTCTTCTCGTTTGAGGGGCGTCAGTTGCTGTGACATTTGTGCTCTCCTTTCACGCTGCGGCCGCGGGTTTGCCGGCGATCATCCTCACGGTATCGCCGGCGAAGCCGAACGCCTCTTGCGCCGCCGCCTGCTCGAAAATCGGTTGGGCCATCCGGTACCAGCTGTTCAGGGCCCGCTTGGTCTGCGAGGCGGCGTCGCCGGGGAGCGCCGCCAGCCGCTGCGCCACCTTGAGCGCGCGATCGTGCAGCTCCTCGTCGTCCACGCAGAGCGCGACGAGGCCGTTGCGCTCCGCCTCTTCGCCGCTCAGCGCGGTCGCCGTCAGCAGGTGGTACTTGCTCTTGGCCATGCCCATCAGCAGCGGCCACGACATGACGGCGTGATCGCCGCAGGCGAGGCCGGCCATGTGGTGCGAATCGATCAGGGTGGCGCTGCGGGCGACGACGGAGATGTCCGCCATGATCGCGACCGCCAGCCCGGCGCCGCTGCACAAACCTTCAACGGCGCAGACCACTGGCTTCGGGCAATCGATCAGGTTGAGGACCAGCGCGCGGATGTCCTCGTAAACGGTGGCGCGGGTGCGGTGGGAGTCGACGAGCGGGCCGAGGAAGCTGGGGTCGCCGCCGCCGCAGAAGACGCCGTTCACGCCGCGGACAAGGACGACGCGGACGTCATCCTCCTCTGCCACAGCGCGCCAGATCCGGCCGAACTCTGGATGGTTCTCGTGGGTGACGCCGTTGTTGGGCACGCCGGTGTCGATCCAGATCCGCAAGATGCCGGGGTGCGGCCGGTCCGCCTTGAACACGGTGAAGTCGCGGTACGGTGCCGGCCCGCTCACGACTGCACATCCAGGAGCTGCGCTCCGTAGCCGGTGTAAGCGATCTCATCGACGAAGACATGCTGGCTGGCGGCCATCAGGTCGCGAAGGATGCGCTGGAGCGGGCTGTTCAGCCGCAGCGCGTTGCCGCCGCCGGTGCGGAAAGCCCAGGTGGCGATGTCCAGGGCGACATCCGTGACGAACCGGCAGGCCGCGCGCGTTTCCAGGAACAGCCGCGGCATCTCCGGCAGCGTCGCGGCCTGCAGCCGGTCCGCGATGTCGTAGATGTAGAGGCGGGCGGCGGCGAGCCGGGCCTCGGACTCGGCCAGGTCCCGCTGGAAGGTCATCCTGCCGCCGACTGCGCCGGGGGAGAAGGCGCGCATCTTCGTCTTGGCCAGCTCGGTGATCTCGCGCAGGCTGCGCCGCGCCGCGCCGAGGGCGAACGCGCCGTGCAGCGTGATCGTCTGCGCCGGGATCGGCAGGTCGAGTGCGGACTCGCCGCGCAGTCTGCGGGCCATCGGGAAGCCGTGCCAGAACCCGTCCGGGATGTGGACGTCGGTCATCGTGTAGTCGGCAGAGCCGGTGCCGGAGAGGCCGGCGACCTTCCACGACTGCTCGTCGACGACGGCCTGGGCCTTCGGGACGTAGACGACAGCGGGTTCAACCGCGCCGTTTCCGTCCTCGATCTTGACGCCGCCAAGGACCCAGTTGGACTGGTGGATGCCGCTTCCGAACGACCAGCGACCTGAGACTTGGAGGCCGCCTTCGACGCGCGTCGCGCTTCCCAGCGGGGCCATCTGCCCGGCGATCACGACGCGCTCACTGCTGAAGATCGTCTTGACGGCGTGATCGGCGAGGTAGGCCGCTGCGAAGCCGCCGTGCGTCGTGCCGATCGCCAGGTTCCAGGCCGCCACGGTCTCGATCTCAGCCAGAGCTTCGACGACGGCGATCCCCTCGGCGACGGTGGCGCCGGGTCCGCCGAGTTCGCGCGGCCACCAGAGCTTGAACAGCTCGGTGGCGTGAAACGCCTCGACTGAGGCGTCGGCCAGGTGGCGCTCCGCCTCGGACTCCGGGGCGCTGCCCTCGAGGATGGGGGCGATCTCGCGCACGCGGTCCAGCAGGACGGCCACGGTGAGGTCCTGGACCTTCGGTTCAGCTGCTGACATGGCTGATTACCTCCTCTCCAAACCGGCCGAGGTGCTCGGCTAGTTGGCCCGGGTCATACGATGTTGGGCTGATGAGGATACGGTGCGCGCCGATTTTCCGCCAGCGCTCCACCGTCTCAAGGGCGGCCTTCGGGTCAGCAACGGACGGGTCGTGGACTGTGAGCTCCAGCGCCGCCGGGTCGCGGCCGGCCGCCGCGGCAGCCTCGCGGGCGATCCCAAACAGCCGCTCGATCTCCTCCATGCTGCCCTTGGCCGGGAAGAAACCGTCGCCGAGACGTCCGGCCCTTCGCGCCGCCGCCTCGGTGTGACCGCCGAGGATGATCGGGACGCTGCCGCTGGGCGGTCGCGGACTCAACTGCAACTCTTTGAACGAAACGAACTCGCCGTCGAAATCCACCTTCGGGGCGGCCCAGAGGGCTCGCATCACGGCGATGTACTCCTCCAGCCGCCGCACCCTTGTCTTGAAATCCGCGCCGAGGGCCTCGAACTCCTCCCGCAACCAGCCGCCGCCGACGCCAAGGGCGAACCGCTCGCCCGACATGACGGCGAGACTCGCGGCCTGCTTGGCGACCAGGATCGGCTCGCGTTGTGGCAGCACCAGGATGCCCGTGGCGAAGCGAATGCGGGTGGTCCTGGCGGCGACGTAGGCGTACCAGACGAACGGCTCGGCCATCGGCACAGCGCCGCCGCCGGCCATCCGCCCAGATTCGCTGTACGGGTACTCGGACTCGTATCCAGCCGGGACCGCCACGTGCTCGCCGGTCCAGAGCGATTCGACGCCCGCAGCTTCGGCGGCGGTGGCGATCACTACGGCGGCCTCCGGCATGGCGAAGGGCCCGACTGCTGCGTACCAGAGTCCAAACTTCATGGCGGGAGTATCCTGCGTATCGCTATATCGTGCAAGAATGAATATGGTATGTATCGATATCTCTATGATATGCTTGACGCCATGCTGACACCTGATGACCTGCTTCTCGTCCTGGCGATCGCAGAGGAAGGCTCCGTCTCGGCGGCGGCTGAGCGGCTGACCACGTCCCAGCCGGCCGTGAGCAGGACGCTCGGCGAGCTGGAGAGACGGCTCGGGGCGAAGCTCTTCGAACGCCTGCCGCGTGGGATGGCGCCGACTCCGGCCGGACAGGCCATTGCCGAACACGGCCGCGCCGTCATGGCCGTGACCCAGCGCGCGCAGCGTGAGCTGGCCGCGGCTGTCCAGTCAGGCGAGAGGGAGCTTTTGATCGGGATCGTGCCCCAGATCTCGGTGGTGCCGGTCGTCCGGGCGCTCGCTTCCCTGCGCAGGCTGGACCACCCGGTCCGCGTCGAGGCGCAGGTCGGGTCGGCCGAGAGCCTCCTGGCCGCCCTGCGCGCTGGGCAGCTCGATCTGCTGATCGGGCCCGCCCAGCCGGACGACGCCGATATCGCGGCGACGCCGCTCTTCGAAGATCAGCCAGTGATCGTTGCCGGCGCCGGTCATCCGCTAGCCCGCGCCGGGGGCGAGATCGAGGTGACCGACCTGGCGACGTACCCGTGGGTAATGCCGCCAGACGGCGACGCCGTCACCTCGCGGCTGAGAGCGCTCTTCCAGGACCGGGGGCTGGCGGCGCCGCGCCCGGCGGTCGTGACCAGCGACATACCGCTGAGGACGTCGCTGGTCCTGACCTCGGACTTCCTGACGGTGCTGCCGCACGACGTCTCGCTGATCGTCATGAACACGACGCCGGTGCGCATCCTGCCGATCGCTGTGCCGGGGCCGCACAGCTCCGTGAGCGCGCTGCGTCGGCGCGATCTGCCGGTCCGCCCGGAGGCTACCTACCTGGTGGACTCGCTCAAGGCCGAGCTCAAGCTGATCGGCATCGTGCCGCCCGGGCAACGCAGCTAAAGAGGGCACCCGGCCCCATTCGAGCCGGGTGCCCTCGACACCGCGCGCCGCTTGCTATTTCAGCCTGGCGAGAAGTTCGTCCAGCTTCTCAAAACCTTCGCTGACTCCGGCCTCCGCACCCGGCTCCAGCATGCCGTCCCGGTCCTCGACCGATTGGAAGACGGCCTGGCCGATCAGCCTCGTCCGGTTGCCCGGCAGCGGCTCGAACCGGGCCGTTTGCAGAACGACGTGCCCCCTCTCCGGCATCCCTTCGAACTCGAAGGTGTTGATGATGCGCTCCGGCGCCAGCACTTCGTGGTAGACGCCGTGGAAGCCGTACTCGGTGCCGTCTTCGTCCGTGTGAATAAACCTGTACGAGCCGCCGTCCCACGGCTCGAACTTCGGCAGGGTCATCTTCAGCCGGCGCGGGCCCAGCCACTGGCAATACATCTCTCCGACCGTGTGCGCCTTGAAGACCAGCTCTCGCGGGGCGTCAAACTCGCGCGTGATCGTGATGTCCAGCTGGCCGGGCTCAGCAGTGATTGTCGTCTTCTTTGTCACGGGCATCGCTCTCCTCCTATTGTTTCCCACTAATCGTCAATCGCCGCGTAAGCCGAGGTCCAGAAGTCGATGAACACCTTTGGGGGCTGCGGCGAATCCATCATCCGCTGCGTCAACAGGATCCCGACCAGATCTTCCTGCGGATCAGAGTGTGCCGACGTGCCCAGTCCGCCGTCCCAGCCGAACCGCCCTGGCGAAAGCGGCAGGTCGGTGCGCTTGTTGATTACCGACATCCCGAACCCCCAACCGCTGCTATCGCCGAAGAAGAGGAAAGCCTCAGCCTTCTGCTCTGGGGTCAGGTGATCTGTTGTCATCAGCTCAACAGACGGCCGCGAGAGGATGCGCTCCTTCCCAAGCCGGCCCTTGTTGAGCATCATCTGGCAGAACGCCAGGTAATCGTCCGCGGTCGAGACCAGCCCGCCGCCGCCGGACTCGAAGGCGGGCGGACTGCTCCAGTGGCCACCGGCTGTCACATCGAAAACATCGAACTTACCATCCGCATTGCGGATGTAGCTCGTCGCCAGCCGATCTATCTTGCCTGCTGGCACGAAGAAGGCGGTGTCCTTCATCCCCAGCGGACCGAAGATGCGCTCCGTGAGGAACGCGCCAAACGATTGTCCGGTCACCCTCCCGATGAGAACCCCCAGCACGTCAGCGCCGGTGTTGTACAGCCACTTCTCGCCGGGTTGGGCCAGCAGCGGCATGGAGCCGAGGCGGCGCATCCACTCATCGGGGACGGGAACGATTGAAGGGATCGGCGGCCCTGGTGCGAAACCAAGCTCCTCTATCGGTTTCTGGATTGGATACGTTCCCGGCGGGGCCAGGACCAACCCATGCCCCATGCGGAAGGTCAGCAGGTCTCGGGCAGTGATCGAACGGTTGCAGGGCACGGTGTCGTCCAGAACTGAGTCGATCTGCCTCAACACTGGCCGGTTCGCCAGCTCCGGCAGCCACTCGTCAACCGGGTCGTCCAGTCGAAGGCGGCACTCCTCGACCAAGATCATCGTCGCCGCCGCCGTGATCGGCTTGGTCATCGAGGCGATGCGGAAGATCGTGTCCTGCTGCATCGGCTCGCCACCAAACGTTTGTACCCCCAGCACGTCGACGTGCGTCTCGCCACGCCTGCTGACAAGGCTGACGATGCCGGGTACATCGCCGCGGTCAACGTAGCCGGACATTACGTCGCGCATTTTCCCGAGCCGCTCGCTGGAGAGACCTCCCCTGTCCATCGCGCCGCCTATGCCTTTGCCAGGTACTCGGCGAGCTTGTCGAAGGACTGGCTCCAGCCCTCGTTGGCGCCGGACTGGTGCTCGCCGGCCGGGAGACCGAAGTGGCGCAGCGTCATCTTCGTCTTGCCGCCGACGTCTTCGAACGTCACCTCGATCCGCATCTCGTCGGGAAAGTCCCCGGTGATCCCGTAATGGGAAGCCGGGACGACGTTGCCATCGGCGTCGGCGAAGGAGTCCGTGCAGACGATCCGCTCCGGCTCGACGATCTCCGTGTAGACGCCGGTACTCCAGATCTCCATGCCCTCGGCGGAGCGCATGCAGTTCAGGAACTTGCCGCCGACCCGAAAGTCGATCCGGGCGACGGGGGTCGTGAAGTCCCGCGGCCCCCACCAGCGCATCACGTGCTCAGGCTCAGACCAGGCCTTGAACACGAGCTCGCGCGGTGCGTCGAAGACGCGCGTGATGACGAGCTCCCGCTCAGACTTTGCCGGGCTATTCTTTGTGGCCATTTCTCTCCTCCTTCTGCTTGTTCTTTTCCGATTGTTCAGGCGCTTTGTTCTGTAGCTCCTTGAGGTAGTCGTCCAGCCGGTCGAAGCTCTCCTCCCAGAAGCTCCGATAACTCTCCACCCAGTCCGCCACCTCGCGCAGAGGCCCGGCGTCCAGGCGGCTGGGGCGCCACTGCCGCTCCCGGCCGCGGGAGATCAGGCCCGCGCGCTCCAGCACCTTGAGATGCTTGGAGACGGCGGGCAGGCTCATCTTGAACGGCGCGGCCAGCTCGTTGACTGAGGCCTGGCCAGAAGCCAGGCGCGCCAGGATGGCCCGCCTGGTCGGGTCTGCCAGGGCGGCGAAGGTAGTGCTCATGCGGTCTGTTGCAGTCACGTGTTCAACCATCTGGTTAATTAGCCTATTGGTAAAATACAGCCGTTCCGGAAGGCTGTCAAGCCCCGTCCTCGGCAGATTGACCGGCCAATGCCCAAACGGTACGTTTGACGCGCTGTGGCTCCCGATCCGAATCGACGCCTCCTTTTCACCCCGGGCCCGCTGACGACGAGCGACACCGTCAAGCGGGCGATGCTGCACGACGCCGGCTCCCGCGACGCCGATTTCGTGGCGACTGTGGCCTCGATCCGGGAGCGGCTCCTGGCGCTGGCCGGCGTGTCCCGGGAGTCCGGCTACGAATGCGTGCTCCTGCCCGGCAGCGGCACCTACTGCGTCGAGGCCGTCATCTCGTCGGCGATGCCACGCGGGGGCAAGCTGCTGGTGCTGGTCAACGGCGCCTACGGCGAGCGAATGGTGCAGATCGCCGAGCGTCACGGCATCCCCGTGACCGCCATCCGATGCGACGAAGACCAGTCGCCTGATCCCGCCGCCGTGCGGGCAGCGCTGGCCGCGGACGACGAGATCGCGATGGTCGCCGTCGTCAACTGCGAAACGACGACCGGCATCATCAACCCCGTCGAGTCGATCGGCCGCGCCGTCTCGGTGGCCGGCCGCACCTATTTCGTTGACGCGATGAGCAGTTTCGGCGCCGTCCCGCTGGACTTTCGCGCCGCCGCCATCGACTATCTCGTCTCCTCCGCCAACAAGTGCATCGAAGGCGTCCCCGGGTTCGCCTTCGCCGTCTGCCGCCGCCAGGCTTTGCTCGCCGCGGAGGGCAACGCCCGCACCGTGAGCCTGGACCTCGCCGCCCAGTGGCGCGGGCTCGATTCAAGCGGGCAGTTCCGCTTCACCCCGCCGACTCACGTCCTCCTCGCGTTCGAGCAGGCCCTGCGCGAGCTGGACGACGAAGGCGGTGTCAGCGGCCGGGCCAAGCGCTACGCCGAGAACCAGTCCACCCTGACAGCCGGGATGCGAGATGCTCGGCTTCGCGGAGTACCTGCCGCCGGAAAAGCAGTCGTACATCATCACCTCCTTCCGCTACCCGGAGCACCCCAACTTCGACTTCGAGCAGTTCTACAGCCGGCTGGCGGCGCGCGGGATGATCATCTACCCGGGCAAGCTCTCCAGGGTGGACTGCTTCCGCATCGGCAGCATCGGTCGCATCTTCCCGGATGACGTAAGAGCGCTGCTGGCCGCGATCGGCGAAGTGCTGGCCGAAATGGGCGTGCCCGTCCCGCTGCCAACGGCCGCCCGATGACCTACGCCGGCCCCCTCAAGGCGGTGATCCTGGACTGGGCCGGTACCACGGTGGACTTCGGCTGCTTCGCGCCGGCGGTCGCCTTCGTCAAGACGTTCGGGCAGGCCGGGGTGGAGATCACGGTGGCCGAGGCGCGGGAACCGATGGGCGCCGGCAAGCGGGACCACATCGCCGCGATCCTGGCGATGCCGCGCGTCGCCGAAGCCTGGCGCAAGATGTCCGGCTCAGCGCCCGGAGAGGCCGACATCGATGCGCTCTACAACGCCTTCGTCCCGCAACAGCTCAGCGTGATCGCCGAATACGCCGGGCTGATCGAGGGCACGGCCGAGGTGATCGCCGAGTTTCGCCGCCGGGGTCTCAAAATCGGCGCGACCACCGGCTACAACACCGAGATGATGGAGACGCTGGCCGCCGAAGCGCGCAAGCTGGGCTACGAGCCCGACTGCTCGATCTCCGTCAGCGATGTGCCGGCCGGGCGCCCGGCGCCGTGGATGGCCCTGCTCGCGGCGATGAGGCTGGGCGCGTACCCGGTCTCGGCCTGCGTGAAAGTGGGCGACACGGTCCCGGACATCGATGAGGGGCTCAACGCCGGGATGTGGTCAGTCGGCGTGGCGGTCAGCGGCAACGAGGTCGGCCTGACCCCGGCCGAGCTGGCAGTCCTGGCTCCGGACGCGCTGGCAGCCACAGTCGCGCGCGCCCACGAGAAGCTGGCGGCGGCCGGGGCGCACTACGTCGTCGACTCCATCGCCGCCGTCCCCGCGGTCCTCGACTCCATCGGGGAGCGGCTGCGCGGCGGCGAGAGGCCGTGAAGGTCCGGCCGGTCACGCTCCAGGGCCGCTTCGTGCGCCTGGAGCCGCTGGGCGCGCAGCACGTCGACGCCCTCGTCGAAGTGGCCGCCGGGAAGGGCATCTTCCGCTACTTCCCGGCCCAGATCGACAGCGCCGACGAGGTGCGCGGCTACCTGGAATACTGCCGTTCGGCGATGTCATCCGGCGCCGCAGTCACCTTCGCCACGGTCGGCGTCAGCGGTGACCGGCCCGTCGGGACGACGTCCTTCCTGGCGATCGACGAGGCCAACCGGAGGCTGGAGATCGGCGGGACCTGGATCGCGCCGGAGTGGCAACGAACCGCCTTCAACACGGAGGCCAAGTACCTGCAGATGCGCCACGCCTTCGAGACGCTGGGCTGCGTCCGCGTCGAATTCAAGACAGATTCGCTGAACAAGCGCTCGCGCGCGGCGCTCCTCCGCATCGGCGCCGTGGAAGAGGGGACCCTGCGCAACCACATGCTGGTGCCCGGCCCGCGCAACCGCCACAGCGTCTACTTCAGCGTGATCGATTCGGAGTGGCCGGCCGTGAAGGCGGCGCTTGAGGAGAAGCTGCAGCGGGAGTGATCACGCCGGCTTGCGCGCCGCGATGGAGAACATCAGCGGGATGCTCGGCACCTCCGGCGGCAGCACCCAGCGGCGGTTCTCGTCGCGGGTCATGCCTTTGAACGGGTGGATGCCGCCCAGGTAGTCGTACTCCTGGAAATGCTCCAGGACAAGCCCCGCCTCCAGGAACGGCGTGATGATCTCTGAGAGGCTCCAGGCGAACTCGTGGGCCGGGTGCGGGTTCTGAAAGTCCTGAACGCCGTCGTCCCAGCCAGAAGGCGTGAGCACGTCACCGGCCTGGCCCACGTAGTCGCTGATCCCGTCCGACCACGTCATCGGCCGGCCATGGGTGGAGTACGGGAGCGCGTGCGCCAGGTTCTCATCAAAGGCCCAGGCGAACGGGTGGAACTCCACCAGGACGAACCTCCCGCCCGGCTTCAGCACGGCCGCGATGCCGCGCGCCCAGGCCGCCAGGTCCGAGAGCCAGATGACCGCGCCGTAAGAGGAGAACACCACGTCCCAGCGTTCCGTCCCCTTCGCCGCCGCGGCCAGCCACTCGTAGACGTCGGCGCGATGGAAGGTACCGGCCAGGCCGGACTCGGCGGAGAGCCGCTGCGCGAACTCGATCGCCTCATCGCTGATGTCGACTCCTGTGACGCTGGCCGCTCCGAACTGCTTGATCGAAAGCGTGTCCTGGCCGGAGTTGCACTGCAGGTGCAGCACGGACTTGCCGCTCAAGTCGCCGAGCAGCGCCATCTCCTCCGGCCAGAGCTTGTTCCCGCCATCTCGGAGGAACTTCGCCTGGTCCCGCTTGTGACTGTTGTGGGCGCGCGTCGCCGCGTTCCAGGAGAGGCGGTTCTGTTCGTGCAGGGCGCGGCGGGCGTCTTCGTCAGAAGGGACATCATCCATCCGCGGAAGCACGGGAGCAGCATCGTCAGTCATAGCTCGCAAATGGTAGCACGGTCTTCCACGTACGCCCTGACCAGCGAGACCATGCCCCGCGAGGCCCTCAACTCCGTGACCCGCGCCACCCGCTAACAGATAGACCATCATCCTCGCGGACAGATAGACTGGTTCTCGCATGAGAACTATCGTCCTTGTCGTGGCCACGGTCATCGCCGCGCTGTTCCTGGCGTGCGGCGGCGGTGACTCTTCGACGGGAACGCCAACGCCGACGACGTCACAGGTGATCGGCTCCGCCATCGTGACGAACACGTCCGGCCCCGACAAGACCGTGACGCCGCCCCAGGTGACGGCCAGCGTCGCCGCCACGGCGCCGGGCGGCACGCCGACTTTGCCTCCCGTCTCCACGAACGGCACGCCGGCGGCGATCCCCCCGGACGAAGCCGCCTTCATCAATACTCTGAACGGCCGCCACACCACGTTCACGGACTGCACCTACAACCCGTCGACCGACATCGCCGATTGCGGCGGCGTGCTGTATTCTCTTGACCCGCCGATCGTCGCTGAGAGCATCAACTGCACGCTCTGGAACGTCGATGACGCACCATACTCCGTCGAATGCTCGCAGGCGATGCCGCAAGGGACGCACTTCTACCAGATCACGCAATGAGGTTTCGATGAAAGTCCACGAATACCAGGCCAAAGACCTGCTCGCGAAATACGGCATCCCGACACCGAAGGGCCGCTCCACCAGCAGCGCCGAAGAGTCGGTCGCCATCGCCGGCGAGATCGGCGGGCCGGTCGTCGTCAAGGCCCAGATCCATTCCGGCGGCCGCGGCAAGGGCGGCGGCATCAAGATAGCTTCCACCCCGGACGAGGCGAAGAAGGTGGCCTCGGAGATCATCGGCATGACCCTGGTGACGGCGCAGACCGGGCCCCAGGGCAAGCACGTCAAGCGGGTGCTGGTTGAAGAGCAGCTGGATGTCGCGCGCGAACTCTACGTCAGCGTCGTCATCGACAACTCGGTCGGCCTGCCGATCGTCATGGCGTCTTCGGAGGGCGGCGTCGAGATCGAAGAGGTCGCCGCGAAGAACCCGGAAGCGATCAAGCGCACGCCGGTGGATCCGACGGTCGGCTTCGAGCCTTTCCAGGGGCGGGAGCTGGCGCTGGCGATCGGCCTCAGCGGCGACCTGATGCGCCCGGCTGCTAGCGTCTTCGCGGCGCTCTACAAGCTCTTCGAGGAGAACGACTGCTCCCTGGCCGAGATCAATCCGCTGGTCGTCACAAAGGACGGCCGGCTGCTGGCCGCCGACGGCAAGATCAACTTCGATGACAACGCCCTCTACCGCCACAAAGAGATCGCCGCGATGCGCGACTTCGACGAAGAGGACCCCCTGGAGGTGCGCGCCAACGAGTCCGGCATCGGCACCTACATCAAACTCACCGGCGACATCGGCTGCGTGGTCAACGGCGCGGGCCTGGCGATGGCCACGATGGACGCGATCACCATCGCCGGCGGCGAGCCCGCCAACTTCCTCGATATCGGCACCGTCAACGACCCCGAGCGCGTGATCGCTTCCTTCCGCATCATCCTTGACGACCCGGACGTGAAGGCCGTGCTGATCAACATCTTCGGCGGCATGGCCCGCGTCGACATCATCGCCCAGGGCATCATCGACGCCTTCAAGGAGATGGACATCAAGGTTCCCGTCGTCGCCCGCCTCGTCGGTACCAACGTCGAAGAGGGCGAGCGCCTGCTGGCCGAGTCCGGCGTCAAGCTGATCCGCGCGCAAGACCTCGGCGAGGCGGCGAAGAAGGCCGTGGCCGCCGCGGCCGGAAAGGCAGCGAAGTGATGACAACGATCGCCTCAATCCTCCTCGCCGCCGGCGACAAGGACCTGCCAGTGTACATCCTGCTGCCGCTGGCGTTCCTCGTCCCCATCGGCGTTCTGGCCATCTTCTCCCGCATCAAACCCCGCGGCGGCGGACACTGAACGACGCCCCGTCGTATCATGCCCGCATGACCCGCATCCAACCTCCCACGTCCAGCATCCAAAATCCAACGCCGTGACGCTGCCCGCCGCACTCGCCGCCGTCGTTGACCTGCAACAGGCACACCGCGAACTGCTGCGGGTCGTCGACTCGCTCAAACCGGAGGACTGGGACCGCGGCGTCCCCTACGGCGAGTGGACTGTCAAAGACCTGATCTCGCACTGCATCGGCGACATGTCTCCGTCCGGGCCTGGGCTGATCGCAGCCGGCGTGCTGACTCCGAAGTTCATCGACGAAACGGCCCAGACTTTCGACGTCCGCGGCCGCAACCGGGAGATGGTGCTGGAACGCCGCCGCTTCACGCCGGAAGACCTGCGCCAGCTCCTCTTCGAGGCCCACGACGCCCGCATCGCCGCTACCATGCGCCTGGACGATTCACACGCCGGGGTGTTGGAGATGGCCGTGCCGATGGGTCCCGAATACGAAATCCAGGTCCTTGACTGGCTCTGGTTCGGCTATCACGACCGCGAGCACACCGATGACATCCGCCGCGCGCTTGATGTCGATTGGACGCCACAGCCCGCGAAGTACGTGCCGCACCTGGAAGACTCGATGCGGATGCTGGTGCGCGGCCGCGACGGGCTCCTGCGCGCGATCTACTCCGTGGCGGACGCGGCCTGGAACGCGCCGGCTTACGGCGGCGAAGGCTGGACGAACAAGGAGATGCTGGCCCACGTGGCCACCAACGACCTGCGCCCCCAGACCCGCCTTCGCAGCATCCTGGGCGAGCACGATGAGGCCGCGATGGCCGACCTGATGCAGGTCGACGAATGGAACGAAGCGCGCGTCGCACCGCTGCGGGGCAAGAGCGTGCACGACCTGATCAACGTGATGCACGCCAACCGGCACGAAACAATGGCGCTGATCTCTCGCCTCAAGCCGGCGCAACTGGACGACCCCGTCCGGCTGAGCGATGGCCAAGAGCTAACAGTCGCCGACTACGTGGCGATGCTGGGCCGCCACGACTCCATCCACGCCGGCCACCTGGTCCCGGCCAGCCGCGCCCGCTGGAAGTAGCGCCTTCGAGGGGACGGGCGGCGCGGCCCGAACACAAGACCTACGGAAGAACACCCTCCGCGATTCCCGGGTTCATGGCGATGGCGATTGCCAGCAGCGCGGCCGCAATCGCGATTGCGACCATTGTGAGCTGATGTCGTCTTGTCATCTTAGTATCCTTCTGCCCTACCGCAGCTGGCGGCCCCGCGCATCTGGTCGGTTGCCACGCCGTGCCGGCTGGCGGTTGCCGGCCGGCACGGGCTCGTCATGTTCGGTCATGTTCGGGACTGGGATCACCGGCGGGATGCCCGCTACGGCCAGCGGTGTCGTCTCTTCGTACTCCATCTTGTCCAGGGTGACCCAGGAGCGGACAACGAGGACCGGAATGTCGCCGTGACGAACGATGGCGTCGGCGACGCTGCCAAGGAACCAGCGGTCCACGCCTGAGCGTCCGTGGGTGCTCATCACGACCAGGTCGCCAGGTTCACAGGCTTCGGCCAGGACCACCTCGGCCGGAGTTCCAGTACGCACCACTGCCGTCACAGTGAATCCTGCAGACTTCAACACTTCTGTCGTCTTCTCCAGGTACTGCCCGGCCTCGACCTCAAGCTCCTCGAGGACGGCCGGCGCCCCCGGAACGTACTCCCCGCCGAACATCGCCGCCGGGGGCACAACCACGCGCACCAGGTGCAGCGAAAGCTTCAGCGTCTTCGCCATCTGGCGAGCGACAGGAAGCGCCGCTTCCGCCAGCTCGGACCCGTCCAGCGGCACCACGACCCGGCCAATCTCTGAGGGGGGAGCTCCGTGGGCCTTGGGGTGGATCATGATGACTGGCGTGTTCGTTGTCCGCAGCACCCTGTCCGCAACGCTGCCCATTGTCCAGCGGGTGACGCCGGAGCGGCCGTGCGTAGTCATGACGATCATGTCGACTCGTTCCTGGTCGCAGAGTGAGGAGATCGCCATGTGCGGCCTTGCCGTCCTGACGGCGGTGCTGACGCGGAGTCCCTCCCCGGCCAGCCGCATTTTCGTTGAGTCCAGGTACTGCTCAGATGCCAGCCGTCCGGCCTCCACCAGGATCCCTTCATGCACTTCGTTAACGTAGTGGCCGCTCGGCACTGCCATCGCCAGCAACAACTCAGAGTTGAAGCTCGATGCCAGGGACTGGGCCAGCGGGAGCGCTTGCTCGGCCAGATGTGAGCCATCCAGCGGGACCATAATTCGCTTGATCATTTCCAACCTCCTTCTGTAAATCGCTAGATTCGACTCCCGTACCTGCCGAGAGGCATCGCCAGAGTTACAAGGTCGTACAGCTTGCCCTCGGCGTCCCGCGCACCACCTTCCAGGCGGCCGACGCGGACGAACCCCATCTCTTCGACCGCCTGGACGGCGTCTCCCTCGCAGTCCTCGACAAGCTCAAAGAGGACTGCGGCGAATCCGGCTCTGGACGCCAGCTCACAGAGCGATCGGATCATCTCCGTGCCCACTCCCTGGTGACGCCACGTCGGCGCGACGGTAAGGCGGATCTCCGTAACATGGTTGCGGGCCGGGCCTTGCCGCCGCACAACGGCGCCCTCGCCAATGATCTGCGAGTCATTCGTGGCGACCAGCGGGATCGCACGCCCGCTGTCAAGGTTCTTCGTCCACCGGCGAATGACTTCTGGTGACGTCACGTCATCCCTGAGGAAGTACCTCTCGTTCTCCGGGATGTGGAGGAAAAAGTCCTCCAGCTTGCTCTCGTCACCGGCGGCGAGGGCGCGAATGGTGATAGTGTCCCCATCTCTGAGGGTCACTTGCCTCCTATAGGTCTGGTTTAGTGCGGTTGTCATTTTCGCCACCTCCCTTGTATCAGAGCCATCAATTCAGTTTTGGCGGCCGGACCATGAGCACCGGGCAGAGGCCGGCCTGCATCACCTTTTCGGCCACGCTTCCAAAGACGATCTGACCCAGCGCTGTCCGTCCGTGAGTGGCCATGAAAATGGCGTCCGCGCCAAGCTCCCTGGCCGCTTCAAGGATGTGATCGCCGGCGTCACCGCCGAAGGCCACCTTCGTCTGGACGGTTAGGCCGAGCCGACGGAGCGGCCCGGCGAAGCTCTCCAGGTACTGCGTCTGTTCATCAGTGATCCTGGCCATCGCCTGGCTGCGTGTCTCGGCCATCTTCGGCCCGGGCAGCGTGACGACGCCTCCAGAGGCAGGAGCTCCGGCAGCCACCGGCGGGCCGACGTTGAGGGCCAGCGAGTACGGTATCTGTTCGACCGTCAGCAGGAGCACCGTTGAGCCGGGGGCCAGGGCCTTCTTAACTTCTGGGATGACCGCCTCCGATGCGGGTGATCCGTCAAGCGGCACGAGAATCTTCGAATACATGACAGCCTCCTTCCGGTTCTGAATTGAGCATAGTGGGGTGGCGGCGGCGCGAAAGAGAATCAAATGTCCTGATTGAGCGGGGCCGTTTGGCACCCTTTTGTGCCTTCCGATCTTGGGATACCCTCATGACGAGGTCAGATGATCCAGCGTTCGGCCACCCAAGAGTGCAATCAAGGGTGAAGTCTGCTCCGGCGATCCAGCTCGAGCATCTGACGAAGATGTACGGCACGCACCGCGGCATCCTCGATGTCTCGCTCGATGCGGGCGCCGGCGAGATCGTCGGTTTCCTCGGCCCCAACGGCGCCGGCAAAACCACCGCCATCCGCGTGCTCCTGGGCTTCCTGTACCCAACCTCCGGGCGCGCATCCATCCTGGGTCTCGACGTTGTTCGCGATTCGCTGGCCATCCGGAAGCATGTCGGCTACCTGCCGGGCGATGCGGCACTTTATGGCAACCGGACCGGCGGCGACCTTCTCAAGCTTTCCCTCAGCGCCCGCGGCCTTGCCAGCATGTCCGGCGGCCGGGATGTTGCCGAAAGACTTCAGGCGCCGATGGACCGCCCGATCAAGAAGTGTTCCCGCGGGATGCGCCAGAAGGTTGCGCTGGTCCTGACCCTCGCCCACGACCCGGACGTCGCTGATCATGGACGAACCCACGTCCGGCCTGGACCCGCTGGCGCAACGCGAACTGCTGAAAATCCTTGACGAGCGCGCAAAAGCCGGCAAGACGGTGCTCTTCTCCTCCCACGTCCTCTCCGAAGCGGAGGAGATCTGCGACCGCGTCGCGGTCCTCCGCGAGGGTCGCCTGATCGTCGAAGACACGGTCGAAAAGCTGAGGGGGCGCAAGTACAAGGAAGTCACTGTCACCTACGCAGGCGACCCGCCGAACCTGGACGGGATTGGCGAAGTGGAGGTGGTCTGGCAACATCAGAACCGCATGACCTTCCGCGTCAGGGGAGAGGTGAGCGCTCTCCTCCGGCGTCTCAGTGAATCGGCGATCGAGGACGTCATCGTCTCCGAGCCGTCTCTGGAGGAAGTGTTCCTCGACTTCTACCGGGAGGGCTCCCAGTGAAGACGCTCATCCTGGACCTGCTATCCCGGACCCGGGTCACGTTGTTCTGGTGGGTGGCGGGAATGTGCGCGATGGGCGCGTACGTCGTCGGCGTCTATGACAGCATCGGCAGCCTGGAGGACCTCCGCAAGCTCTACGAGGGATATCCCGAGGCGATCCGCAAGCTGGTCGGGGACGTGGACATCAGCACTCTGGACGGCTGGATCCAGATCGAGCTGCTGTCCTGGGTGCCCCTGATCCTGGCGATCTACGCCGGCATCTTTGCGGCCAGCCACATCAGCCGCGAGACCGAGCAGCGGACGATCGACTTCGTTCTCGGCTTGCCGGTGACGCGGACCAACTTCCTGCTCTCCCGCATCCTTGTGGGCGCGGCGAATATGGCCTTCATCTGCCTGGCCATCTTTCTGCTCCTGCTGGTGGAGGTGCCGCTCTTCGGGAACGATCCTTCGGCCGGCCGGTTTGCGATTGCGCTGGCAAACGCCTTCCTCGTTGGCGCGGCGCTGTTCGCCGCCTACGTGCTGATCGCGTCATTCACAGATGACCAGGGGCGCGTCACCGGAATCACGCTCGGGGTGACACTGCTGCTCTACGTGGCCAAGGGAGCGCTGGAGGCCGCCAACGCGCCAAGCGTCATCCTCTGGCTAACCCCGTTTGAACACTACCACGCCGCTGAGGCGATGACCGGACGGGCCGTTCCCGTCTTCCCCTTGATCGCGCTGACCGTCGTCGCCCTTCTCGAAGCGGCGGCGGCCCTCTACTGGTTCAATCGTCGTGACATCGCCACGTAAGTCGCCGCCCCTGGATGGCACGGGCGCTGAAGAGCGCAGGCTCCTGGCCGGGCCACGGCCGCGTTTGACGGAGCTGGTCCACGCCATTCGCATCTTCTTCGAGTTCATCCTTGGTTTCCGCAAGCTGCACTTTGTCGGCCCCTGCGTGACAGTCTTCGGCTCCGCCCGTTTCAAGGAGGGCGAACCCTACTACGCCCTGACAAGGGAAGTTGGCAAGCGGCTGGCGGAGGCCGGGTTCACCGTGATGACCGGCGGTGGCCCGGGGCTAATGGAGGCCGCCAACCGCGGGGCCCGGGACGCAGGCGGCCGGAGCGTTGGCTGCAACATCGAACTTCCACACGAGCAGCTGCCAAACCCGTACCTGGACAAGTGGATCGTCTTCCGGCACTTCTTCGTGCGCAAGGTGATGCTGGTCAAGTATTCCTACGCCTTCGTGGCCATGCCCGGCGGCTTCGGGACGCTCGACGAGATCTTCGAAACGATCACGCTCATCCAGACGCGGAAGATCCAGAACTTCCCGGTGGTGCTGATGCCGTTTGAGTTCTGGGCGCCGATACTGGACGCTTTCCGGAACACCCTGCTGGATCACGGCACGATCGACGCCGCCGACTTCAACCTGCTGCACTTGATCGACTCTCCGGAGGAGGCCGTCCAGCGCATCCTGCAGATCGCGATGGGAGATTTCGGCCTCAGCTACACCCCACGCCCGAAGAAGCGCTGGTTCTTCTTCGAGTAACGCCAAACGGGGCGCTGAACCCGGTCGTGGCCGCCAGAGATGTGCCCACGCCTGAAACGCTGTCTTGAAGGCTTCTGCCGCTACCAGCTAGGTCAGCCGGGGCTTGTTCGCGCCCCTGGCGATCAGGCACGGAAGCTCTGCGTCGTGCGATACAGCGTCCGCCACGCCGCCGTTGAGCGACATGCCAGCGGGTGAGTTGCCGTGTGTCGCCATGGCGATCATGTCCACACTATGATCGCGAGCAATCTCCAGCAGTGCGGGGATGGTGTCCCCCGCCCTGGCCTGGACCTCCACCTCAACGCCCAACCCAAGGACTCGCCTGGCGACGCCCCGGAGCTCTTCTCGGATTTCGCCGGCATCCTCGACCGCTTCGGGGACGACTCGCACCAGCAGAAGCCTGGCGTCGAGCGCTTGCGCCAGCTCCCAGGCTATCGGCAGCACCGCTTCCGATGTGGCCGAGCCACCAATCGGGACCAGGATTCGCTTGATGCCCGTGACCTGCGGAATCGAGTCACGACGGGCGTGGACGAGGAGGACCGGGACCTCGCTCGTATGGCGTACCCTGTCGGCCACGCTTCCGGCGAACCATTCGCTTAGCCCCGATCGCCCGTGCGTCGCCATGATTATCAGGTCGCAAGCGGCGTCAACCGCGGCCGCCGAGATCACGGCGGCCGCACGGCCGCTCAGCGTGAGCGTCCGGACGGTGAGGCCATGACCGCGCAAAGGCTCCGCGACCGACTGAAGGTACGCTTCCGCTGCCTCCGACTCCCTGGCCTCGCCGGAATCCGCGCCGGCAAGCCCCGCCCAATGTTCGCTTGGGACGACGGCGGAAAGGAGCAACAGCTCTGCACCGGCGCGGGAAGCCAGTCCTGAGGCTAGAGGGAGGGCTCTCTCAGCGAGGCCCGAGCCGTCCAGCGGCACGAGAATTCGCTTGATCACTGCGGGTTCCTTCCCAGGCGGGCGGTATAACTCGCTCGCTCGCTTCACGGCGTTGGCGCTGGTAGTGCAAGGTTGCCAGCAAGCCGGCGGCGATACCCGAAACGGCTGCCAGCGCCAGGATTTCGTAGACCGCTGCGGTGGCGTGGCCGCCGGCGACAAACGCGCCGCGGGCATCGAATCCGGCGGCGTGCCAGGGGGTCACGGCCTGGTAGGCGGCGACTACCGCGATACCAACGGACGCAACTCCAACGCCGGGCAGCAGAATCGCCCACAACTTCGGCCGCAGGTACAGGGCAACCGTGCAGGCGATCGCCAGACCGGCCAAGGCGATAACGATGTAGCCATCGCCGACGCCGGTTATCGCGTCGGCGTCCGTTCCGCGCAGGTGAGTGACGTTGAAGTCGATCCAGGTCCGGAACGTCAGACCGATTATGGCCAGCGAGGCGGCCACGATGAGTATGAGCGCTCGCGGCTCCACGGTAGGCCGCCTGGCAAGTATCCTTCTGCGTCTCATTTCGAAAGCTCCCTCAGCCGGTGACAGGTCCGGTCGTTATTGCTGGTTGTTCAGACGCTACGTTGCGCAACTCCGCCGCCAGCTCGTCAAGGGACATCCCCTTCAGCAGGCAAGAAGCGGCGCCAGCGCGGAGGAATTCCTCGTACTCGTCATCCACGTAGTACGAACTGAAGATGACGAGGTGTGACTCCGGGCTGTTCTCCTTCATCCACCGCGCCATTGCGCTGCGCTGCCCACCGACACGGCTGAAGTCGGCGACGATGAGCTGCGGATGCCATTGGTGGGCCAACTCAGCCGCAGTGACCGGGTTGGTCGTGTGACCGACAACACGGAAGCCGCCGATCCTGGCCAGGCCCCGGGCCAGACTGGAGCCGACTGATGGATGGTTGTCAAGGATGAGTACCGCGATCTGTTTCACTCCCCAACCATATCGGAGCGTGGAGCCGTTTCGTAGGTTCAGTGGGCCCTTCTTCGATGTGCCATCTGGCCCCTCGTGCTGCTGATCGGAGAGCGTCCTTCACATGAGCAAGTGACTGGTGGAACGCACCTTTGCACAGTCATCAGGCCCGGCTGGGCCTATACTTCTTAGGGCATGGAGCCGCCGCCGACTTATTCGATCGATGACATCCGGGCTCTCGCTGAGGCGGGGGTCAGCCTCACCTCGGAACTCTCCTTGAGTGCCGTGCTCCAGAAGGTTGTCGACGTCGCCCGTGAGCAGATCGGCTCCCGCTACGCCGCCCTGAGCGTCCTGACCGAAGACGGCAGCATCGAGCAGTTCCTTTCGAGCGGGATCACGGACGCTGAGCGGGCGGCGATCGGGCATATCCCGTTCGGCAAGGGCCTTCTGGCGGTCCTCCTGCACGAAGGCGCAACGCTTCGCCTGGCGGACATGTCCGCCGACCCGCGCTCAGTCGGCTTCCCGCCGAACCACCCACCGATGAAGTCCTTGCTCGGCGTACCCGTGGTCCGGCGCGGCAAGATCATCGGCAATCTCTATCTCACCGAGAAGGAGCGCTCCAGGACGTTCAACGAGCGTGACGAGGAGCTGCTGAAGCTGCTGGCGACCCAGGCCGCCGTGGCGATTACGAACGCCGGCATTTACGAATCCGAGCGCACCCGGGCGCGCGAATGGGAGGCGCTGTTCGAGCTTTCGCGGGACGTCACGGCCACAACTGACCTCGACCAGTTCTTCACGTCCGTCGTCAAGCGCGCCGCTGATCTCCTTGCCGCGGACGTTGCCGTCCTCAAGCTCCTGAGTGCCGGCGGACAAAGCCTGATCGTCGTCGCAGCGTCCGGCATCCAGGGCCCGGCGACTTCGGCCACACGCGCCGTCGCGGAGAACCAGCTCCTCAAGAGAACACTGGAGAACCGGCGCGCGACGATCGTTCTCGACTACTCGCAGCAGGTAAAGGAGGGCGGCGGCAGATGGCCCCTGATGGAAGAGCAGGACCTGCTCTCTGCCATCGCCGTCCCGGTCCTGGGAAGAGACCGGGCTTTGGGAATCGTCGCCGTGGGAAACAGGACGCTAACCCACTTCATGGAGCGCCAGGCGCAGCTCCTCCAGACGTTCGCGAACCTGATCGCCGTCGCACTCGAACGCCGGGACCTCTTCGATCAGCTGGAAAGCATGGCCCGTCTTGAGGAGCGAGACCGCATAGGCATGGACCTGCATGACGGCGTAATCCAGTCGATCTATGCCGTCGGCTTGCACCTGGAGGACTGCTCTGACCGGCTGCCGGCCAACGCCCAGGACGTCAAGGGTGACGTGGAACAGGCGATCGACGACCTGAACAAGGTCATCAAGGACATCCGCGCCTACATATTTGATCTGCGGCCCAGCCTCTCCGGTCTGAGCGACCTGCCGCAGGCGCTCAGCCAACTGGCGGAGCACTTTCGCGTCAACACGCTGATTACGACAACGCTGTCCATCGACTCACCGCTGGATGCGCCGGGCGGGGAAGCGGAGGCGATGGCGGTCTTCCATATCGCTCAGGAAGCGCTCAACAACGCCTCCAAGCACTCCAAGGCGACGTCCGTCACCGTCTCGCTGCGACATAGAGACCGGTGCGCTCGTGCTCGAAGTCGTAGACAATGGGATCGGCTTCGATGTATCCGCCAGCACGGTGACCAAGGGTGCGCACCACGGTATGCGCAACATCCGGGACCGCGCGAACGGCGTCGGAGCAACCATTGAAGTCAAGAGCTCTCCTGGCGAGGGAACCGCCCTGCGAATGACGCTGCCACTGCGGGGGAAGGACAAAAAGATTGGCTGAGCCGAAGATCAAGCTGATGCTCGTAGACGACCACGAAGTGGTCCGCCTGGGCCTGCGCAATCTGCTGGAGCGACGGCCGCAGTTCATCGTCGTCGGTGAGGCCGGCAGCGTGGCCGAAGCGATCGACGTCGCGCGTACGTCCCAGCCGGACGTCATCGTAATGGACATCAGGCTCCCGGACGGCAACGGCGTGGAAGCGACGCGGGAGATCCGCGGGGAGCGCCCCGGGACAAAGGTCATCATGCTCACCTCTTATGCCGACGACGAGGCGATCTACGGCTCCATCATGGCCGGCGCCTCCGGCTATCTCCTTAAGCAAACGCGCGGTCAGAGCCTGGCCGAGGCGATTGAACGCGTCGCGGCCGGCGAATCCCTCCTGGACCCGGCGGTCACGGCCAAGGTGCTGGCGCGCATGCGGTCCCTGGCGCAAGGTGAAACGGACGAGCTGGCGCCGCTGACGAACCAGGAGCGCAAGATCCTGGCGCTGATTGCCGAGGGCAAGACGAACAAGGAGATCGCCGCCGAGGTGTTCCTGAGCGACAAAACGGTTAAGAACTACGTCTCCAGCATCCTCAGCAAGCTCAACCTGCACCGCCGCTCAGAAGCGGCCGCCTTCATGGCCGAGCACCGCTCCAAGTCCGGCGACCAGCCGGAGTAGCTGCAGGTCACACCAGGTCACGCCAGAAGTCCCGGCCTAATAGGGCCATTGATCCCGCCGGCTATGGGCCACTTAGCGCATGTGTCGCTTCCTTCTCCTGGCTAATCTGAAGACAACAGATGGAGAGCCATTTCAGGAAGGAGAAGGGACATGAATAAGCTAAGTAACTTCGCAAGGCTAGCACGGCACTGGGTGTGGATCGCCCCGGTAGTGCTGGGCATCGCGTTCTTCGCCGGCGGCGCTTACATGGTCGTCGAGGGCCGGAGCGCCCACAATGACGTTCGCGACACCGTGGCGCAGGAAGACATCACGGTTTCCGCAGACGCTCCCGACTACCAGGGGAAGTTGATCGACTCGGCCGGTGCAGCGCAGGCGCAGTCTGACGCCATCTGGGGCCACACCATGGCAGCCACCGGCGGCTTCACTTACGCGCAGCTTGGCCAGTACCTGCTGCCCGCGGGAACATACCAGGCGGCAGACGGCAACGGCACGACGACGGACGCCACGCTGGCAAAGCTGGATTCCAACGGCAAGCCGATCGGCTGGACCAGCGACAAGACGATTGCGGCCACGGACGCCAACGGCAACCCGATTGCCAACCCGCTCCGCACAACGGCTCTGACCTCGGCTGAGCTTCGGACAAGCCTCGGTGTGGCAGTGATGGGCTTCAAGGTCGCGGACCTGGTCCTGGGCCTCGGCGCCTTCCTGATCTTCCTCGGCTTCATGAACGTGTTCATCATGGCGCCGGTCACCTACTGGGCGACGGTTGTGGCGGACGAGCACGAGAAGAAGGGCGTGAAGGCGGCAGCAGGGGCCACGACACAAACGGCATAAGACATCACGGCTCTCCTTTTAGACAGTGGGACGGAGCGGAAGCTCCTCCCACTGTCTCTTTGTGTGACGTCTACCTTCCCAGCTCAGCCTCAGGTTGGGCCGCGGGCTTGACTTGCGCAGCGCCTGGCGGGCTCCCGCGCTGCGCCGCGAGGGCGATGCCGCGCAGCATGCCGGCGAAGATCAGCGCGTGCACCGGGTAGAGGGCGTACCAGTAGACGAGGCCGGGCAGGCCAACCGGGTCGAAGATGGCCGTCTGGTGGATCGTCGTCTCCGGTTCGCCTCCTTCAACCTCGAACTGGAGCCAGGCGCGGCCGGGCAGCTTCATCTCTGCAGATAGCCGGAGCAGAGTGTCCTCTTCATACGCCTCGACGCGCCAGAAGTCGACGGCGTCGCCGACGGCCAGGTGTTCCGGGTCGCGGCGGCCACGGCGCATCCCGGGCCCGCCGAAAAGCAGGTCGATGAACCCGCGCAGCCGCCAGAGCAGACTGCCCGCGTACCAACCGCGCTTTCCGCCGATGCGGCGGATGGGCGTGAACGCTCCGCCTGGCGACGCCGCGACCGTCGCCGTCCGGGCGTCCACGATTCGCGATCCAAAGCGCACGCCACCCCAGGAACGCTGGCTGCCTCGCGCGGAGGGAGTGTCCGACCAGCGCGTCGCCGCCACTTCTTCGTCCTCATTGGCCAGCGCTCGCTCGACTGCCGCCGCCAGACCGCGCGGCCTTACCGAGAAGAGCCGCTTCGCAAGCGTGTCATCGGCGAACGTCTCGTGGCGAATGCTCTCGATCAGCTCGCGGCCGACTGATGCGTAGAGCGGCGTGACAAGGCCCAGCCAGAGGCTCGACAGCCGAGGAGTCAGCACGGGCACCGCGATCATCAGTCGCTTGAGACCGCGCTGACGGGCGTATTCCCTCATCATCTCAGCGTACGAGACGCGATCCGCACCGCCGATCTCGATGATCGTGCTCTCAGCGAGCGGCACGTCCAGCGCCTCGACGAGGTAGGCGATGACATCTTCGACGGCGATGGGTTGAGCGCCAACCCGTACCCAGCGCGGCGTGACCATCACCGGCAGGCGGTCTACCAGCGCCCGGATCATCTCGAACGACAGGCTGCCCGACCCGATCACTACCGAAGCCCGCAGCTCGATCGTCGGCACTCCAGACTCCCGCAGGATGCGTCCGACCTCCTGGCGGCTCCTGAGATGCGGCGAGAGGTCGGGGCCGCCTCCCAGCCCGCCGAGGTAGACGATGCGCCCGACGCCGGCCTCCCGCGCCGCCTCAGCGAAGTTCGTTGCGCCGAGCCGGTCCTGGCGCTCGAAGTCGCCGCCGGCGCCCATCGAGTGGACGAGGTAGTACGCCGTCCGCACATCGCGCATCGCCGCGATCAGCGACTCCCGGTCGAGGACGTCGCCGCGGACGACCTCGACGCCAGGAGAGACGCGCGATGCCAGGTACTCCGGCTTGCGCGCGAGGCAGCGCAGCCGCTCGCCTCTCGACTCCAGCGCCCGGAGCAGGCGGCCGCCGATGTAGCCGCTGGCGCCGGCGATCAGGATCGGTCCGTCGTCCACGCTAGTTCCCCGCCAGTGTGCCCGCGAAGACCTGCCAGGCGAGCGCGGACTTCGCGGTCAGGCTCAGCACGATAAATCCGTACTCGCCGAAGACGTAGTTTCGCCAAGGGCCGGCGCGCTTGTACTGGAGGAACATGTTCAGCGCAAAGCAGTTGAAGAAGAGGAACAGCGAGACGAAGATGCCGTAGACAAAGCCGGGCACCTCGCCGGGGCTGCGCGTACCGGGCGAAACGAGGAAGAGCGTGATCACGACCCACGGCATGAGCCCGGCGAAGCCCCCGCCACAGAACGGCAGCCAGTTCACGTCTTCCTTCACGGCACCCTTGTTCACGGACTCCATCACGATGCCGGAGAAGATCATCATCACGTTGAGCGAGAAGATAAGGATGATGCTGCCCAGGTCGTAGATCCCGGGGAACAGCGCGATGACAACGATCATGATCGAGGAGCTGAGCGAGTACTCCCACCAGCGCGCCAGTTGACGCCGCGCTCCAGGTTGCGGTTGTACCAGTCGTTGACGCCGGGCAGCGTCAGCGCGAAGTGACCCACGGCCGAGATGAAGAGGAAGCTCGCGATCAGGGGCGCGAGCGGCACGTCCAGCAGCTTCTCCAACTGCGGATCGCCTGCGCCGGGCCCGCCCTCCGGGCTCGACACGAAAGACGTCGTGATCGGCAGCTTGAACCCGGAGCTGAGCGCGAGAATCGCCATCCCCTGCGCCAGGTGCAGGACGGCCATCAGCCCATTGAAGAGCCGCAGACGACCAAAGCGCGCCGACGACGCGCCTTCCAGAGTCGTTGCTGCGCCACTGGCAGCCACATTTGCAGTCGTCATCACAGTGGTCCACTGGATGTGATGCCCGGACAAGGGGAGACCGTTACATACGCGAGAAGCTGGTGGAAGTTGATGCCCCAAGGTGCCTTCAATCGCCACCATCTCGAAAACGGCTAGAATCGTATACAGGAGGGGTGGCAGAGCGGTTGAATGCGACGGTCTTGAAATTCTGCGAAAGCCATCGGAGACCGCCGGAAATCACCCGATTTCGTCCGGTTTTATATCTAACTACAGCAGACTATTTCCGGTTTCATCCGACTGCATACGGCGACTTCTTGCCCCCGGGTGGGCAAAAGGTGGTCAATTGATAAGGCAGCCATTGAGTTCCGACCTAATAGGTGCCAACCCAATGGCCGCGTGATCGAACCCTTTTTTTCAACCGCGAATTGAAGCTTCAAAACCTGTGGGACGGTTGGACTTCTACAGACCTGTCCGCGCCGCACCAGGATGGCGCTGCCCGCCTGCTATGGCACTCCAATGTCGATCCAATATTCGTCGCGATCTGTTCCAAGTCGCAGCGACGCTGGTTGGTTCATCGCTAGTCGAGTCGTGGGATCGTGCCGGTTGCGTCGCTGTTTCGGAGGTTCCAAACGCTAGCCTAGTGGTGTGAGAAGAAGATCGGACGACACGTCGATGGCCGGAACGCCCAGCCGTGCTTCTGAGCGCCGGCTCATGGTTGGACCGCCGGGGCGGGAGCGCTTGATTGCGATCAGATACGTCATGCCGTCGACCCAAAGTGAACGATCCCAGGCGTGGAGACGTATGTGGGGCCGCCTCCTGTCCGACTCCGAACCACCAGCGACTCCTCCGAGGAAGACCGGCGACTAGCGGACCGCCGGGTTGCCAGCGAGAAAGAGCACCAGTCGTCAAGCGACTTTGGGGCCGCCGCTTCAAGCCCAAGCTGATTCGAGAGCCCCAGACTGCTAGAGGTTGAGCCACGCGTGTCGTGCTGGGTCCCATCTGAAGCTCAGGGAGAGAGAACCGCCGAGCACCGGATCTAGGAACGATTTCGCTCGTTCGTAACCACTAGCGACGTCAGGATCGAGGTCCATTTCAATGGCCAGCTTCCGATACGGAACTCGCCATTGAGTTGGCGGTGGAGGAAGCGCGGTCGGTGCCTGCGTGTTCCGCTCGGTAAAGGTCGCCTCGATTGCGTTGTGCAGGCGCCCGGCTCCAAGACTGAATAGAGAGTCTATGAGCACGAGGTCGACAAGGTCTTTGACCCGTGAGCTGGGCTGCCCCTGCGCATGAACGCTTATGTATGCATGAATCTTTTCGGCTACGTGTCGCTCCAAGGCTATGACCGAAACTTCAGCAGGAGGGATCTCCGCGAATTCCAGCAGGTCCGGTCCACGTAGTATGTCCGTGCCTTCAGGCTGGTTGCCGAAGGCGACGTCGACAACAAAGGCCTCGAATGGCCGGCCGGCGAGTTCGGCCCGCGCGTGGTAGCGAATTGCCGCCGCCTCGCCTTGCACGTCGATCGACCCCGCGCGTTCGATGGCAAACGAGAAATGGTCGCCGAGTTCGACGGACTGAGCCGCGAGGAAGTCAGCGGTCGCTGCCCCTTCGTCGCCGCCGCGACTGAAGTCCACGTCCTTCGTCGTCCGATACTGCGGTCCAGCGCGGAATTGCAGCGCGACAGCGCCCTTGAGCATCCAGCGATCAGGCGCAACCACCATGAGGCGTGCTATCAGGCGATCGAAGACGACGAGCTTCCGCAGCCGGATGATCGGAATGTTGGCCTCGGTTGCCCGCGTTAACAATCGTCGTTCGAGAGCTGTCCGGAACGCGTTCGCAGTTGCGTACTTCATGTGCGCGGTTCGCGCAGTGCCCTGGATACCAGACTGGTAACTCGCTTGCCTCGCTCAGCAGCGCTTCGCTCAAGGCTAGCCGCCGTCGTGAGACCGCGCTCGACCGCTTGGCGAACAGCCATCTCGATCTGCTCCGGCGCCGTGCCAGCCTCCGCTGCATCTAGGATGGAGCGCGTTGCCGACGTGACGGAGATCCCCTCGCGAACGACCACATCCTGCGGGCGAATGGCGCGAGAGCTCGTATGAATCTTTGCGCCCGTCAGCGCCGGCAGGTTGCGCCTGGAACGCGGGACCGTGAGGTGTACGGCATCCGGTACTACGTCGCTAAGGTCGAGGATGTCCAGCGCACTATCGTGGGAGACGACTGCGGTGTCCTTGCCGAGAGCAAGCCAGGCGGCAAGCACCTGCTCTCGAGGAGCCGGGGGATACTCGCGGAAACGGTAGAGGCCGCGTCGCACCCGGGTGAAGCCCCCGCTCTTGGCATGGTATGCCAGTAGAGCGCGGCTGAAACCGCATTCGGCGGCTTGCTCAGCTGTAAAGTAACCGCCTTGACCAATAGCGACATCAAAGAGGCCGAGCGATCCGGCCTGGTCGACTCGAAACGGGGTGGCATTGGCGGTCAGCAATGTCACTCATATGTCAAAGTATACTTGACATGTAGGTGACTTGCAAGTACGGGGAAGGCTGCGGACAAGTCACTGGCAATCCAATAGTTCTTCTCAGGAGCGAACTATTGGCTCTGCAATGTTCCTCTTCGAGAGAACGAGAGCCGATTTCGCGGACAGGAATAAAGACTTCTTATCTCGAGCGGGAGACGGCGCTCGAACCCGCGACCCTCTGCTCGGGAAGATTAGGTTTCGCGATCCGTATCTAGCGAAGGGCCAATTTCCGCGATTTCGCCGGGAAATGAACCTCTGTCTCCAGAGGCGATGATCCTAAAACTCCAGACCATTATACGGCCCGATCCAACCCCTATAACACGCACGTGAAAGGCCGATTGGCCTGACAGGCCAGACGAGTCTGCATGCCGGCCGGTTCATGCTAATTCCACTCCACGGCCCAGATCTCGTGCTCGCCCGAGAGGCCCTTGAGCGCGACCACGCGGCTGTCTCCCCATGGCACGTCAGATCCCTGCACCAATGCCTTCAGCACCGATGACACCAGGATCTCTCCGCCCTGTGCTTGCGAGGCCACCCGCGCGGCGACGATGACGTTGCGGCCGTAGAAGTCGTCGCCGTCCTTGATCGCCTCGCCGGCGTGGAGGCCGATGCGGACGCGGACGCTCTCGCCTTCGGTGGCGTTGTGCGCGTCGAACGCGCGCTGGGTCGCGATCGCGCAATCGAGGCCCTTCTTGGCCGAACGGAAGGCGACCATGAAGCCGTCGCCCATGGTCTTCACTTCGTAGCCGTCGTAGGCGCGGAGCTGTTCGCGGATGAGGGTGTTGTGCTTGCGCAGGAGCTCCTGCCACGATTGATCACCGAGGCGCTCGGTGAGGACGGTTGAGTCTTCGATGTCGCTGAACATGATCGTGACGGTGCCGTCGGGCGCGGCGTGGGCGGCGATGTCGGGGCGCTCGCGCTGGACGCTGTCGGCGACGGCGACGATCGAAGTGTAAATGTCGCTGGTGGTGCTGATGTTCTGGGAGTGCATCCGGAGCCGCATCGCTTCTTCGAGGGCGGGTTGCATCTTCATTGCCTGGAGCTCGCCGAGAGCGAAGCTGAGGTGTTCCGTCGCTTCGGCCCGCTCGTCCGGGTAGTGTTCAAAGAGCAGCTGTGCCGTTGCGAAGCGCACCAGAGCGGCGTCCGGCCTATCTTGCACGTTGCGGGCAACCCTAAGTGCAGTTTCGAAGTGCTTCCTCGCGGTGGCGACGTCGCCCAGCAGGAGGGCTGCGCGCCCCAGGTTATGAGCGATGCTATTTCCGCCGTACACGTACCACTCCTCGGAGCCCTTGAGGCAGCTATAGAGCATCGCCACCGATTCCGCGTCGGCGACGCGCACGGAGGCGTCCAGGAGCGAGTTCAGCGTTACCTCCTCAGCCCAATCATCGGATTCCCCGATGTGCCGCTCGGAAATGATCCGGCGCAACTCCTTTCGCGCTTCGTCAAGATGACCCGAGGCTGCCAGGTAGTTCGTGATGACTCCGTCCCCGTAAGGGAGAGTGCGCCAGATAGGGAAGGTGGCTGCCAGGCCCTCATATCGACCGAGCAGATGGAGCGAGAAGCTGGAGGACAGCTTCGCCATGAACTGCCCCCAGACTTCGATGCCCATATCGCCTGCTCTGGCAGCGAACTGTTCGGCCAATTCCACCGACTCCTCTAGCTCGCCGCTCATCCGAAGGCTGAGGCACTTGGCGTTCATCTGCCATGATTGGACGTAGGGTTCGGGCACACGAGACGCGAAGCTCTCGAGTTCATCCCAGTACCGTTCGGCGCCAGCCCGGTCGCCAGAGCTAATGAGCAGCTGAGCGACGGTGTACAAGAACTGGCATTTGATGTTTGGGCCGAGGCTGGCGATTGATACGTTCTGTATGTCTCGCGCCATTTCGAGGCGTTCGTTGTTCAACCTGGGCGGTGCGCCGATCGACATCAAGCAGAAAGCGGCATAAGTGAGCGCCTCCGCATTGTCGATGCGGCGCGCAACTTCGGCTGCCCGGCGGCGTAGCTCCCAGCATTTGTCCGGCTGCCTCGCGGCAAAGTACGCCCATGAGAGCAGGCCGTCGGCCATCACCTGCTCCCGGGAATCGGGTGCCGCGTTTCTGCCTATGCGCTCGCACCACTCGCGGTACTCAGGATTGACGAAGGTGAAAGTGCCCTGTTGATAGATCAAGGCGTAAACTGCCGTCTCGGCTATGTGCGCGGCGGTGATTCCTTCACCGAGGGATTCGGCGAGTTCGAACGCCTCTGGGGCCGATATCTGATAGGACGCGGTCTGGTTCGCCCGCATACAGCAGGGACGAGGTAAGCTCCTTCAGCAACGCCAGCCGCGCTTCACGACCCTGCGGATCCAGCACTTCCTGCACCTGCAGCGCCTGCTCCAGCAGTCGGGCGGCTTCGCCGTACGCGTAGACGCCGGCGGCGCGCTGAGCGGCTAGCTCGCCGTACTGCACGGCCTTCCGCAGGTCTTCCTCGGTCGAAGAGTGCGCAAAGTGCTCCGCCAGCTCGGCCGCGTGCTCGTCGAGGCGGCTGGCGTAGTGACGTCTCCAGTGCCTTCGCCACGTCGTTGTGCAGGCGCAGGCGGCGCGGCGCGATCATCTCGCCGTACAGCGTCTGGCGGAAGTAGGCGTGCGTGAAGCGGTAGCGGACGTCGCGGCCTTGCGTGTGCTCTTCCAGCAGCGACACGCCGATCGCTTCTTCGATGGCGCCGAGCAGCTCCTCCTCGGGCACGCCGGCGACCTCGCGCAGCACGTCGAGCGAGAAGTCGCGGCCCATGACGGCGGCGATGCTGAGGACGCGGTTGCACTCCTCGCTGAGGCGCGAGAGGCGCTTGCCGATCACGTCGCGCAGGCCTTCAGGGATCTGGGCGAGCAGCGAATCGGCCGAGACCGCCACCCATTGCCCTCCCTCGCGCCGGATCAGCCCTGCCTCGGCGAGGTAGCGCGCGACCTCCTGGATGAAGAGCGGGTTGCCCTCCGTCTGGCGGTATATCGCCTCCGCGAGAGCCATGGGCACGTCCTGGCCGGCGACGTTCGAGAGCATGCGGTGCACTTCGTCGATGCTGAGGCCGCGGAGGGCGATGCGCGGTGAACGACTCAACGCGCCGCAGGTCGGCGAGCGCGGCGGACAGCGGGTGCCGCGCGGTCGACCTCGACGTCGCGGTAGGTGCCGATGATCAGCAGTCGCGACCCGGAGAGGTTGCGCGCGAGGTGCACGAGCAGGTCCATCGTGCCGTTGTCGCCGTCCTGCAGGTCTTCGAGCACGATGCACAGCGCCTGCGCGGTCGAGGCGTTGCGGAGGAACGTGGCGACGGCCTGGAAGAGACGGAAGCGCTCCTCCTCAGGGTTGCCGGGCGGCGGCAGTTCAACGGCGACGCGGTCGCGGATCTCGGAGACGATGCGGGCCACTTCGCCCGCGCCGGTGCCGAGCTCTTCCTGCAGTTGGTCGCTTTCGCGCGACGAGGGCGTAGGAGCGCATCGCCTCGACGAAGGGTAGGTAGGGAAGCGCGAGCGAGCCCTCTTCGTAGCAGTGCCCGACGAGCGCGCGGCCGCCGCGCATCGCGACGTAGGTGAGCGAGTTGTTCGGTGACGGTCGTCTTGCCGATGCCCGGCTCGCCGACGACCATCACGAGCGGCGCCCTGGCCGGAGAGCGCGGCGTCGAACGCGCGCCTGCAGTTGCTTGAGCTCGGCTTCGCGGCCAACGAAGGTGCGCGTGTACATGCCGGCGCCGGACGGCTCGTCAGATGTCGGCCGCGGCTGCGGCACGGGCGCGGACTGGACATCGATAGAGCCGAGCGCTTGGACGACCTCGGTGGCGCTTGCCGGGCGCTGCGACGGGTCCTTGGCGAGAAGCCGTGGTGATCAGCGTTTCGAGCGCCGGAGGACATTCGGGCGTGTGCCACGTTGGTGACGACCGGCGGCGTGTTGACGTGCTGCGAGATGACCGCCACCACGTCGTCGCCGACGAACGGTGGGCGGCCGGTCACCATCTCGTAGATGACACAGCCGAGCGCGTAGAGGTCGCTGGCCGCCGTGGTCTCGCCGCCCATCGCCTGTTCGGGCGGCATGTAGGCCGCCGTGCCGACCATCGTGCCCTGCATGGTCATGCGCGTGCGATCAAGCGAGAGAGCGAGCCCGAAGTCGCCGATCTTGGCGATGCCGGTGTCGGTGAGCCAGATGTTGCCGGGTTTGAGGTCGCGGTGGACGATGCCGTGGGCGTGGGCGTGCTCCAGCCCCTGCGCGACCTGCGAGGCGATCCGTACGGCCTCGGCGATCGGCAGGCGCCCTCGCTCCGTTTCGCCGATCAGGCGCGAGAGCTCGCCGCCGGCCATGTACTGGCTGACGATGTACGGCTCGACCTGGCCACCGGCGCCGGTCTCCTCGCCGGTATCGAAAACGGTGACGATGTGCGCGTGGTCGCCCAGGCGCCCCATGGCCTGCGCCTCTCGGCGGATGCGGGCGATGCCGTCATCGTCAAGGCCGTCTGTCTTGATCGCGGCGTAGGCTACGTTCCGGTCTAACTTGACGTCGTTCGCGAGGTAGACGCGCTTGCGTCCGCCCTCACCCAGGAAGCGTTCGACGATGTAGCGGCCGCCGGCGAACGAGGCGGGGAGGGAGGGCGACGGTTCAGAAACGGTCACCTCGGCAGCGTCAACCGCCGCACCGCACCCGTTGCAGAACCTCGAACCGGCCGCGTTGAGGCGTCCGCACCCGGGGCAGACCGGTTCGCGAGCAAATGCCCCTCCGCAGCCACTGCAGAACGCGGCGTCGTCGGGATTCTCTTGGTTACATGCCTGACATTTCATGCCGACGCCCACTCCACCGCCCAGATCTCGTGCTCCCCGGACAGGCCCTTTAGCGCTACGGTGCGCTTATCGCCCCACGAAACGTCGGATCCTGAGAGGAGCGCCTTCACGACCGCCGACGTCAGGATCTCGCCGCCGTTGGCCTGCGAGGCGACGCGCGCAGCCATGATGACGTTGCGGCCGAAGAAGTCCTCGCCTTCCTTGATGACCTCGCCGGCGTGGAGGCCCATGCGCACTCGCACCGGCTCGTTCGCGCTCTCGTTTCGCGTGGCCAGCGCCGTCTGGATCGCGGCCGCGCACTCCAGTGCCTTGCCCGCCGACCGAAAGGCCACCATGAAACCGTCGCCTTCGCTCTTCACCTCGAATCCGCCGTGGGCCTTGATCTGGTCGCGGATGATGGCGTTGTGTTCGCGCAGCACCTCCATCCAGGCCTTGTCGCCGAGGCGGTCTGTCTTCTCCGTGGAGCCTTCGATATCGCTGAACATGATCGTGACTGTGCCGTCGGGCGCTGCGTGCTTCTCCAGGTCGGGATGTTCTGACTGGACGGCGTGGGCGACGGCGTCGATGGAGGTGTAGATGTCGGTCGTGAGTGCTGATGCCCTGGAGTTGCAGCCTTAGCGCCAGGCAGTCGTTCATGTCTTTGATCAGGCCCAGCTTCGGAGCCGTCTCCAGGGCTTGCGCCAGCAACGCGAGCGCTCTTTGGCGGTCGTTGGGCTCATCCCGTGCGGCAAGCATCAGTGCGTACTGCAACTGAGTCCGCGTTACCCACCGTCCGGACCCCATCTTCTCGCTTCGCTCCAGCGCGTCCTCAAAGTGCCGCTCTGCGTCGTCCCAGCGGCCCATCGTGGCTGCCAGACGCCCCATCAGGCGCGATGTCGGACCGTAACAGTCAGTCGCCACTCCGACGACGATGCAGATGCGCTCCCACGGACGCAGGTGCTCATACAGTTGCGCCGCTCGCCCGCTGTCTCCCAGGAAGGCGCACACCTCGGACAGCAGCGCCACCGCTATCTGCCATTGGGTGTCACGTGGCAATAGCGAGAAGTCGTCCGCGGCGAGGATCTCGAACTCCTCGCGGGCTTCCTTCAGTCGGCCCACGTCGGCGAGCAGAAGGGCGAGCGCTGTGCGCCAGGCAGGTATCCCCGGAAACTGCTGCATGAGGCCCCTCACCAACGGTTCCATCTCCCCGAGCCTTGCCTGCTCGCGCCGGATGGCGAACATCTGGGCCCCGAAGAATCCGCTGGCGTTGGTTTGCTCGGTTCGCTGGCCTGCTGCCAGGGCGGCCAGGGCCAGTCGTTCTGCGTCTTCCATGTGCCCATCCAGAAGCGCCCGGCCGGCCGGAAGGGTGGCCGCGGCCCAAAGCCAGCTAGGCTCCCGGAGTTCTTCAGCCAGCCGCGTGTAGGTCTCGATATCTCGGTCCATCGCGGAGATGTCGCCGAGTGCCAGGTGGGCGACCATCCGGGACATCCGTGAGGTCATCGCTATGAATCGGTCGCCGGCCAGTTCGGCCAGGTCCACCGCTTCGTTGGCCAGGCCCAGCTGCCTTTCCATCTCCTGCTGGCCCTCTTTGTCCGATTCGGCGCTGTTGTTAATTGAGTGGGATATAGCCCTCGATAGCATCGCCGGGTCTCCAAGCCGTCGCGCGACATCGACTGCCTCCAGCGCCAGAGCCACGGACCGCGGTCTGGCAGTTGAAAACTGAATCTCCCGGCTCAGGCCTATAAGAAGCTCCACCCGCAAGAGGCTGTCCTCCTCGCCTATTGCCGCCAACGCCTCTTCGACAAGCGCAGCGATTTTCTCCTGAGGTTTCCCAATCTCGAAGAAGAAAAATTCGTACACTGCCGCGGCACGGGCCAGCCGCTCACTGTCCTTGAGCGTTCGCGCCAACTCGATGGCCCCGTCTAGCGCCTGCCTTGACCTGGCCGGATCTCCTGCCTTAAACGCCACTTGGCCCAGCGTGAGCAGAAGTTCGCACCGCCGCTCCTCGTCCACCGGCGTTGCCAGATCGAGCGCCTGCAGCGCTCGCTCGTATTGCGCGGCGGCCTCTTCGTAGGCCACCTGGCCTTTCGCCCGCTCAGCCGCACGCTCCGCGTAGTCCACCGCCTTCTCAACGTCACCCCCGGGCGCCGCCTCCGCGAAGTGGTAGGCCAGCTGCGGCAGGTTGCCCTCCGCATCCAGCTCCTCCAGCGCCTCGCCGATCTGGCGGTGCAGGCGAACACGGCGCGTCGTGCTCAGCTCCTCGTACAGCGTTTCGCGGATCAGCGCGTGCGCGAAGCTGTAGTTGTCGACTTTGTTCTGGACTTCGGTGATGACGCGCGCGGCGACGGCTTCCTCAAGCACTTCGATCAGGCGGTCGCCGGTCATGCGCCCTTCTTCGGCGCGTGCGAGCACCTTCTCGACAGTCTTCAGGTCGAACTCGCGGCCGATTACTGAGCCGATCGTCAGGACGCGGTTGCATTCGTCGGAAAGGTGATCGAGCCGCCGCCCGACGACTTCCCGAACTCCTTGCGGGATCGTCACGCTCCAGGAGGTGACGGACTCCGGCTTGTCGAGACGGCCGTCGGCGACGAGCAGGCGAACGACTTCGTTGACGAAGAAGGGGTTGCCCTCGGTCTCGCGGAAGACGGCGTCGACGAGTGGTTGAGGAGGCTTTGCTCCAGATGTGATCTCAACGAAACGCGCCACGTCGTTCTCGCTCAGTCCGCGCAGGATGATGCGATGGCTCAGTCCTTCCCGCCCGAGCTCGCCGAGCGTCTGCGACAGCGGGTGCTGGCGGCGCAACTCAACGTCCCGGTAAGTGCCGAGGACGAGCAGGCGGGAGCCTCGAAGTTCGCGCGCCAGGAACTGGAGGAGCAGCAGGGATGGCTTGTCGCCCCAGTGCAGGTCATCGAGAACGAGAACCATCGGCTTCTGGCTGGAGGCGTTCTTCAGGAACGTGGTGATGCTATCGAAAAGACGGAACCGCGCTTGCTCCGGCTCCAGCGTCGGTGGCAAGGGCAGGCCGGGCAGACGCTCCTTCACTTCGGAAACGACTTGCGCGATGTCCGCGGCGCCAGGCCCCATCTCGGACATGAGCTGCTGCGGCTCTTTCTCGTGGACGTAGGAGCGGATCGCCTGCACCCACGGCCAGTAGGCGGGCGCGCCTTCGCCCTCGTAGCAGCGCCCCCAGACAACCTGGGCGTTGCGGAGGCGCGCGTAGGTGGCGAACTCTTCCGACGTGCGCGTCTTGCCAATGCCGGGCTCGCCGACGAGCATCATCAGCCGTCCGCGGCCCGACAGGGCGTCTTCGAGGCCGGCGCGGAGCTCGTCCATCTCCTTGTCGCGGCCCACGAAGATGCCGCCGGCCAGCCTGTCCAGCGGATTGGCGTCGGACTCGGCGGCGGCAGCCGTCGTCGTCGACGATGAGTTGACGATGGCCTGGAACGCCTCCGGGATGGAGGCGGCGTTCTCCGGGCGCTCGTCCGGGTCCTTGGCCAGGGAGCGCAGGATGAGAGCTTCGAGCGCGCGCGGCACCTCCGGGTTGTGCCAGGAAGGGGCGACGGGCGCGGTGTTGATGTGCTGCGAGATGATCGCCACGGGATCGTCCCCGAGGAACGGCGGGCGGCCCGTCACCATCTCGTAGGTGACGCAGCCAAGCGAGTAGAGGTCGGAGCGAGCATCAGGCTGGCGGCCCAACGCCTGCTCGGGCGCCATGTAAGCGACGGTGCCCACCATCATCCCTTCCATAGTCAAGCGGCTGCGGTCGAGCGACACGGCCAGCCCGAAGTCGCCGATCTTGGGGGTGCCGTCCTCCGTCAGCCAGATGTTGCCGGGCTTCAGGTCACGGTGGATGATGCCGCGGCTGTGAGCGTGTGCCAACCCAAGTACCACCTGCTGCGCTATCCGCATCGTCTCCGGGATCGAGAGGCGACGATCCGGGGCTTTGTTCAGAACTGTCTCAAGGTCGCCTCCGCCCATATACTGGGAAACGATATAAGGCTGTCCGCCGTCGTCTCCGATGTCGTGGATCGTGACGATATTGGGGTGGTCGCCAAGCTTCCCCATCGCCTGAGCCTCTCGCTTCACGCGAGACAGTCCGGCTTCGTCGAGGCCGTCCGTCTTGATCACCGCCACGGCGACATCGCGGTCCAGCTTCGTGTCGTGAGCCAGGTAGACCTTCTTGCGCCCGCCCTCGCCCAGGAAGCTGCGGACGATGTAGCGGCCGTCGGCGAAGGAAGTGGGAAGAGCGGCCTTGGGCGCTGACGTGCTCGGCGCAGGTGCTGCTTCCCCACCGGCGAGCGGTGCTCGGCAGCGATGACAGAACTTAGACCCGAGCTGATTGACCGCCTGGCAAGAAGAACAGACCGGCTGAATATCAGCCGCGCACTGACTGCAGAATTGAGCTTCGTCCAGGTTGTCGTGTCCGCAGGATGCGCAACGCAATCGATTCTCCCCGTTTTCCTCGCGAATTGGCCCTAATGGTGGTGTATCGGAGTCTGGCTGTCAAAACGATTAGCGCCAGCGGTGCAAGTACGAGTTCGCTCGATCATTTCACAAACAGAATGAGAGCCGCGCCAACATGGGCCCTCTGCTTGCATGACAGATGCTCGTGGGTTCTGTATCTGACTCCGTAACTTAGCAACATGCCAGATAGGGCATGGCCCTAAGCTTCCGTTAGAGAGACCACTGGTTCGGGCCTGCCAGGCACGGAAATCGTATCTGGAGCGGGAGACGGGGCTCGAACCCGCGACCCTTTGCTCGGGAATCGGATGGGTTGCTCTTCTTGCCGCACCGAACGCACCCAGGCAATTTCTGTGGGAAGCAGATGCTCCACCACTGAGCTACACCCGCTCAATTGGACTAGAGCTTGCCGGGGTTGAGGATCGCGTGCGTGGGATATATCTGGACATCAGGTTGGCCACTGATGCCAAGTTGCTGTACAGCGGGCATGATGCGATCTCGAACGAAGTTCTGAAAGTCTTCGGCGCTATCCCAAACGTCGACCATGTGCGCGTTACCGTCGGCGAACGAGGCGACGTGGAACAGAAAGCCTTTGGGCGGATCAGAGTCCCATTTCGCCAGCTTGCGGACTTCCTCGTACTTATCCGCATCGATTCCATCCCACCGTTCCATCATCAATACTGGCATTTCTCTCAAACCTCCTGCATCGTGAACTGTTTTTAAATGTAACTTCCCGTCCTGACCACGCGCCGACTTGCACGCCCAGGAAAATCGTATCTGGAGCGGGAGACGGGGCTCGAACCCGCGACCCTCTGCTTGGGAAGATTATCTACCGCGATTCGTATTTGTCTGAACCTGAAAGCGATGCTTTCAGGCGATCTTAGCCATCTTCTTCCGGAGGCCACAGCCCTTTGCCTACGGGCCTGTCGTGCTCAGTAGGCATTGGCTTTTGTCTGCTATTTTACCCCATCTCCGCCAGCAGACGGTCGCAGTCTCGATCACCTTCGCCATCTCCATGTCCCGCGCCGCTTCGAGCGACTGCTTAACGGGCGCACTGGAACGATCGTTCCGGTCCCGCCACGAAGTGGTGAGGCCTCCGCTCATTTTGTTACTCTGGCGCGACCTCCCCTCGCGCCGCTCGGCGACGGTCTCGGATGGGCCACGAACGTACGTCTCGAACTCGACTGATTCGCCCATCGACGCGCCGGCATCCGGATCAATTCGGATCGACAAACATCGCAACCACGCCAGTCCTTATTCGAGAAGTCGGCAACAAGCCGTCACGTCACAACACAACGCCAAGAAATCACTCTCCGCGCGCGATTCTTGAGCCGAGACTTCGGTGTCGTCCAGAATAGTAGTATCGCGACAACGGGCCACGACGGTACGCTAAGAGTTCCACCCCAGACTACTCGCGATGGTATAGGATAACCGCGATCGCAGGAGAAAACGCGCCCTATGGCCATCAATTGTCCTCGTTGCCAGCACGCTAACCGTGAAGGCGCTCGCTTTTGCGAGAATTGCGCCACACCTCTGACTGCGGCGTGCCCCGAGTGCAGCCAGCGGGCCAGCCCCGGGTCGCGCTTCTGCGGTGCGTGCGGGGCGACGCTTCTGGCTTCCCCTCAAGAGGATGCCATGCTCGAGCGGCTTCTCAAGAGCGTGCCGGATCAGCTGGCGGCGAAGATCGTTTCGGAAGGACGTGCCGCTGCAGGTGAGCGAAAAAACGTCACGATCATGTTCGCCGACATCAGTGGCTTTATGGCACTGTCGGAGCGGCTGGATCCGGAAGCGGTCGTCGGAGATCATCAACCGATGCTTTGAGAAGCTCGGCCAGATTGTGTACAGCTACGAGGGCACGATCGACAAGTACATCGGCGACTGCATAATGGCGCTCTTCGGGGCCCCCATTTCGCACGAAGACGACTCAGTGCGCGCGGTATGCGCGGCCCTGGATATGCGGGAAGCGCTGGCCGATCTCAGCAGCGAGCTTGGCGTTGAGCTCACGATGCACACTGGCATCAACACCGGAGCGGTTATCGCTGTCAACGTCGGCTCTGACCTGACGGATGCAGTACACCGTCATCGGCGACGCGGTCAACGTCGCGTCTCGCCTTCAGAGCGTGTCCACGGCTGGTCAGATCCTGGTGGGCGAAGGCGTGTACCACCTGACGCAGCATGCTTTCGATTACACCCCGCGGGGAGAGATCGCCTTGAAGGGACGCGCGGAGCCGGTGGTCGCTTACGAGCCAACGAAGGCGATGCGTCCCCGGACTCGAATCGAAGTTTCTCAGCAGCGGGTCTTCAGCCCCTTCGTTGGACGAGCCGCCGAGAAGTCAATTCTCGGGGTGCTGCTTGAGGAAGCCTCCCAGGGGCGCGGTCAGGCCGTGGCGCTGAAGAGTGAGGCCGGCGCCGGTAAGTCGCGGCTATTGCACGAATTCAAGCAGAGTCTCCCGCCCTCCACGCGGTACCTCGAGGGTCGTTGTTTGCCTTACGGTGGCACGTCTTATCAAGCCATCGCGGAAATCGTCGGACAGTTCTTCGGATTTACGGACGCTGTTACAGAGGCAGACCGAAAGGTGATTTCATCGGTCGGCCTGGGCCTGGAGGAGTTCGTGCCGTGCTTTGACGACCTCCTGTCACTCCCGCCGCGCGATCCGGCATACAGCCTCCTGGATCCGCAGATGAGGCGCAGCCGCACTTTCGCCGCACTCATTGCCTTGATCAAGGCGGCCTGCCGCGAGCAGCCCCTGGTGCTGGTGATTGAAGACCTGCACTGGGTGGAACCAACTACGGAAGAGTTCCTCGCCGGCTTCCTGGACGTGATCTCCTCCCTGCGCGTCTTGCTTGTCTTCCTGCACCGTACCGACTACCAGCCGCCATGGCAGGACCGCTCGGGCTACGTTTGCCTGGCTTTGTCGCCGCTGGCGCGAACCGATTCGCAGCGGCTGATTGATTCGCTCTTCGATACGGAGGTTGCGCCGGAGCTGGAGACGTACATCTACGAACACTCGGGAGGTAATCCCTTCTTCATCGAAGAACTTGTGCGCACCCTCAAAGAAACGAACGTGCTACGCTACAACGGCCAGGCGTCCCTTAACGGCTCGCCGGACCAGCTGGCAGTTCCGGCGACTATCGAAGGAGTGCTGGGTGCGCGGATCGACAGGCTGGATAGCGAGACGCGTCTCACCCTGGAGGTTGCCAGCGTTCTCGGACAGCAGTTCTCGGTTGCGCTGCTCAGTCACGTTCTGGAGGGTAGTCCTCGACTGGGAGCACAATTGAAAGCTCTCGCAAACGCCGAGTTCATCCTGCCAGCCGATCCGCAGAGCGACAGTTTCGCTTTCAAGCACGCCCTTACGCGAGAGGTGGCTTACTCGCGGCTTATGCGCGGCAGCCGTGCAAAACTGCACAACCGCGCTGCCGAAGCGATCTGCGAAGTGACGCCGGAAGTGATGGCCTCGCAGCCGGAGGTCCTGGCGTACCACTACACCGAGGCCGGCCTGGTTGAGAACGCGCTTCCGTACTGGCTGCAGGCCGGGACAGCGAGCCATTCAGCGCTCCGCCAACCTGGAGGCGATTACCTACCTGAGAAAAGCCCTGGATTTGCTGCCGGCGCTCCCGGAAGGATCACTGCGAGACCAGCAGGAGATCCAGTTGCAGATCACGCTCGGCGTTCCGCTGCTGGCGTCTAAGGGCTACGCAGCGCCCGAAGTCGAAGCGGCATATTCGCGCGCCAACGAACTCTGCGAAAAGATCGGGGAGACGCCACAACTACTCCCCGTGATCTACGGCCTCTGGGCCTTCTTCTTCGTCCGGGCTCAGCACTCCGAGGCGCTCAGGCTGGCGACTCAGCTAGTCACGCTGGGCGGCGAAGCTCAGGACCGAAGCCTGCTCATGCAGGGTCACACCGCCCTGGGGGAGGTCCTGACTTCCTGCGGCAAGTTCGGCGAGGCGATGAAGCACTTCGGCGAACTCGAAAGCTTGTACGACCTGGGCGAGCACCGGCCGCTGGCCTTCATCTTTGGACAGGACGCCAAAGTCATGGCGCTTTCGTGGTCGTCGCTTAACCTCTGGCTCCAGGGCTACCCGAAGGAAGCCGTCCGCGCCAGTGAGGATGCCCTGCGATTGGCGGAGGAAGTCGATCATCCGTTCAGCAGGTGTTACGGCTTGTTTTGCGCGGCCTGGCTTTACTACCTGCGCCGCGAGTACGACATGGTAGACCAGCGCGCACAGGCCTGCCTCACGCTATCGAATGCGCAGGGCTTTCCGTATTGGTCAACCTGGGCGTCGATCCTCGGTGGCGCTGTAGATGCCGCCCGGGGCGACAACGAGTCTGCCCTCGAAAAGATTGGCCAGGGCATCGCTATTCACCGCTTGGTGGGCGCCGGTCTTGGCGAGCCGTTCTACCACATCGTGCTCGCCAACGCCCTTCTCCAGGCTGGCCAGACGGAGAAGGCGCTTGAGACCGTGGAGCAAGCAATCGACGTCGTCGAACGAACCGGCGAGAGGTGTTTCGCCGCCGAGCTGAGCCGGATGAAGGGCGAGTTGCGGCTCGCCCTGCACGGCCAGGACGACCCTGTTGTTGAGGCCGAGTTCCTGGCGGCGCGAAAGCTCGCTCGCGAGCAGGGCGCCCGCTCCCTGGAGCTCCGCGCCACAGTCAGCTTGCATCGTCTGCGTGAGTTGCAAGGCAGAGGCGACGAAAGCCGTGCCCTTGCTCGCCGACGTTTATCAGCGATTCAGCGAGGGGCGGGACATGCCAGACCTGATGGAAGCGCGTCTCCTCCTCGGGATCGCTCAATGACTTCCGAATACGTCGAGCGAAGCGGCGAGCAAACCTACAGGCCGCCTTACTCGGCGGAAGGCGTGCGCTTCTACTCCTTTCTCCTCGAAGCGGACCCGGATCGACTGCTCGCCTTCCTCCAGAAGTACGTCACGATACCCTCCGGCGGGGCGGTCGAGCTCGTGCCCGCGGCGCCGTATGTCCTCCTCAGCTTCACAGACCTGAAGTGCCTGCGCAGCATCAACCCGCCTGACAGCGATAAAGGTTGGACCAGCGAGAAAGAGGTCTCGATCTTCTTCCTGGCGCTGGACGAAAAGCGGCAGCGGCTGGGGTGGATCTGTCCCTACATGTTCGTCGACTCCGGTTACGCGATGGCGAGTGGTAGAGAAGTGTACGGCTTTCCGAAACAGATCGGCTGGATCACGTTACCGGAGGACGGCCAGATGATCAGCCCCATGTTGCTCGAGACGATGGGCATCGAACGCTTCTCGCCTCAGTCCGAACAATCACGACTGCGTCTGATCGAGGTTGACGGCCCCGGAGCCGCGGGTGGAGAGCTCAAGTCGACCTGGCCCGGCCTCAGCGAAATGTGCTGGGACATCGCCAAACTTGCCATCGGGGACGCCGCGCGCGTCCTCCTTCCGTCACCCGCTCCGCCTGGTTCGGGCAACGGATTCCTGGGGAAGGTCCTGCGCTTCTTCCGCAGGGCGGTCGTTCAAGGTGAGCGGGACGTGAGGCTCGCTCTGCACATCGCTGAGGAAATCGCCAACGTCAAAGCGCCGATACTCTTGCTGAAACAGTTCCGCAGCTCTGACCAGCCCGGCAAAGCGAGCTACCAGGCGATCATCCAGGCGTTCGGCAAAGTCACGCATTTTCGCGGAGGGGGCGTCCTGCCCGGCGAATATCGCATCACTGTCGCTGACCCGCAAAGCGTCAACATCCGCCAGGACCTGGGCCTCGCCGCGGGGACGCTGACACCAAAGCTGGCCTTCTGGGCGGATCTCGACTTTCGGCTGGATGAGGGCGCCGAACTCTGGAACGCTTCGCCAAAGTGAGGCTCCCGCGCATGGTAGAGCCAACACGCCGCGAAAAGATCGTCATCCTCGGCGGCGGCGCCTCCGCGATGACAGCGGCGTATTACTTGAGCCAGCCCGGGTGGCAAGAGCGCTTCGAAAGCATCACCGTCTATCAGCAGGGCTGGCGCCTCGGCGGCAAGGGCGCCAGCGGCCGGCGCGGCAAAGAGGCGCGCATCGAAGAACACGGCCTCCACCTCTGGTTTGGGTTTTACGAGAACGCCTTCCGTCTCATGCAAAGTGCCTACGCGGAGGCGAACCGGCCGGCGGGAGCGCCTCTCCGCAACTGGGACGATGCGTTCAAGAAGTCCAGCTTCGTAGTGCTGACGGAGCTGCTCGACGACGCCTGGAAGCAGTGGCCGATCAACTATCCCGAGGATGACCGCGTGCCCGGAGTTCCGGATAAGCAGGACGAGCCGGTGACCGTGTGGCGCTACATGATGCGGGCTTTGGCGCTCGCGCACCGGCTAACAGCGCATCTCTACGGTGGTGCGCCCGGCTCGGGCCTCGCTGCCTTCTCGCAGTCGCCGAGCGGCGGCCTTCTAGCACCATTCCGGCGTGCGCTCCGCCGCATGATGGCATTCTTTGCGCGCACGTTCCGCGGTATCGAAGTCGATTCGCTTCTGGCCGCGCTCGAACTGGCGGAGTCGATGGACGCCGACGCCGTCCGCCACCAGGACTCCGAGCGGAGCGGCCTACTCGGCCACGTCGAGAAGTTCCAGCTACGCCTGCGCTCTGACCTCGTGAAACGAATTGAATACGACGACTCGTCGCGCAGATTGATGTACCTTATCGAGCTGTTGCTCGCTATCGTGCGCGGGTCCATCAAAGACGGCCTCCTCACGCATAAGGCGGGTTTCTCCGCGATAGATGATCAAGAGCTGACAGCCTGGCTGAAGAAGCACGGCGCTTCAGACGAAGCCGCGACGTGCGCCTTCGTGCGCTCGCTCTACGACGCCGTCTTCGCATACAGCGGCGGCGATTCGAATCGGCCTTCCATCGCAGCCGGTCAGGCGATACGAGTCGCGCTGCGGATGTTCATGGGGTACAAGGGCGCCCTTATGTGGAAGATGCAGGCCGGTATGGGAGACGTGGTCTTTGCGCCGCTCTACGAAGTGCTGAAACGACGTGGCGTCCAGTTCCGCTTCTTTCACCGCGTGAAGAGCTTGCACCTGGACGGAGACCACCGCGTCGTCGATGCGATCGACATCTCGCAAGAAGTCGAGCTGAGAGATCAGACCGTCGAGTATCAGCCGCTCCTCGATGTCGATGGCCTCCCATGCTGGCCCGCCGAGCCGCTGGTTGATCAGTTCTCGGATGGGGACCGCGAGAAGTTCACTGCTGGCTTCGAACTCGATGGCAAACGCTGCGCGTACGATCTTGAGTCGTTCTGGACTCGATGGCCCGCCGGACGAGAAGTCGTCTTGAAGAGGGGCCAGGACTTCGACCGGATCGTCTTTGGCATCTCTCTCGGTTCGGTCCCGTACGTCTGCAAAGAGCTCGTCGACGCCAGTCCGAAGTGGAAGCTGATGACGCAGAAGGTGGAGACGATCCAGACGCAGGCGTTCCAGCTCTGGCTGTCGCAGGACGCTGCCGGTCTCGGGTGGACTCAACCACAGGTCGATCTCTGTGGCTACGTCGAGCCGTTCGATACGTGGGCGGACATGCAGCAGTTGCTTGTACGTGAAGACTGGCCTGCAGAACTCAACGTGAAAGCGATCGCCTACTTCTGTAACGCGATGCTGACTCCCCCCGGCGTACCATCTGCCGACGATCTGGCCCTGCCTCAACGCGAGAAGGACATCGTCAAAGCGAACGCTCTGGCCTTCCTCCGACAGCACGTCGGCACGCTCTGGCCGCGCGCGATCGATCCTGTGACCGGTGATTTTCGCTGGGAGTGGCTGGCCGATCCGGAGAATCGCCAGGGTGAAGCTCGTTTCGATTCCCAGTTCTGGCGGGCCAACGTCGACCCGTCGGAGCGATACGTGTTGTCGGTGCCAGGCTCGAACGAGTATCGTCTGAAGACGAACGAGACCGGCCTCGACAACTTGTACATCTGCGGCGATTGGATCGACTCGGGCCTCAACTTTGGTTGCGTAGAGGCGGCGGTAATGTCTGGCATGGAGGCGTCCAACGCTATCTGGGGGACGCCCAAGCTGGCCGAGATCAGCGGATATGACCACCCCTGAGAGCGGACCCTCTCGCCTCGCCAACTCGGTCTTTCGCGACGCAAGCGATCTGCCGCCCTGCCGGGACATTGACGGGGTAATTGATCGCCTTACCCGAATAATCGATGCGGCGACGATCGCCCAGAACCGATTGGGCTATTTTGCCGTCCTCTATCGCGCCATGACCATTGCAGTGCGCGATGGCATCAAGAACGGGCAGTTCAACAATGCCGAGCTAAATGGAACGCCTTGACGTCGTCTTCGCCAACCGATACTTCTCCGCGCTCGGGGCTTATTTCGCCGGCAAGCAGGCACCGAGATCGTGGAGCGTGGCCTTCGAAGCAGCTTCCACCGCTCGAGCGACCATTGTTCAGCACCTGCTTCTCGGCGTGAACGCCCACATTAACTACGACCTGGGCCTGGCTGCAGCCGCCACTCTTCCTGGTCAAGACCTGCCCACGCTGCAGCCGGACTTCGAGGAGATCAACCGAGTGATCGCCGCAGTCCACGTAGACGTGCAGCGCAAGATCGATGCGGTTTCCCCGTTCCAAGGGGCAATCGATTTCGTAGGCGGCCGGTCCGAAACCGCGATCATCAAGTTCAGCATGAACGCGGCACGAAAGGCGGCGTGGGGCGCGGCCTGCGCTGCCGCGGAACCTGATTGCGCCCCGAGCTTCGCCGCAGACCTGGATGAGACCGCCGCAACACTCGGGAAGTTAGTTCTGCATCCAGCCCGTCCAATATCGCTGGCGCTGCGCGTCGTCAAGATTGGGGGAACGCAGGAGTGTCCCCCAGGTCATCGCCGCGCTGAGCTGAGGCAGCGTCGCGCTCTGGTGAAGATCGCCAGGTTCCTGCGAACGGTCGGTTCTCTATTCGGAGACACAACCTACGCGTCAAATGGAGCGGGAGACGGGGCTCGAACCCGCGACCCTCTGCTTGGGAAGCAGATGGGTTCGGCCAGCTCTCTGGGTGGATTGTTAGCGAAGACTCGCCGGAAGCACGAGCGGCTTATACTCCGCCGCTATCAGCAGCTCGTCAATTTCATGGACGTCAAGTTCGAGGCCCCAGCCTCCGAGCAGGATCAGCGCGTCACGGCTGGGGTGCGAGCGTTCGCCCGAGATTAATCGTGATACGTAGCTCTCGTCGAGCCACGCATCTCTCGAAATGGCCGCCTGCCTTTTGTTCTTGCGGAAGCGGACTTTCTGCGAATACTTCCTGAGCATGTCACTAAGGGTCTCCCCCTGAGTCGGGTGGAAACGTCCTGGCGTGCGGTCGTGCATGGATCAGATTCCTCTCTATTTGCCAAGGACTGACCGAACCCGCTGTAAATCTCTGCCACACCCCTAGCCCTCGGCAGAGCAAGCGTGCGCATGAACTTAGACCAAAATATGACTGCGCACTGCGGATTTTGTACCGAACTTGGAGTGCTCCTCGCTACGATGCTTACGCGATGGAGTATCGCGTTCTCGCACACGCCTCGACCCGGTCTCGACCGACCCGCATGGCGGCGGAACGAGCCGCAAGGGTGAAGCAAAAGAAGCAGCAATGGGCCACTCAGCAGAAAGCCCGCATCGCGGCCGGGAAGCCGCCAACTCAGCAACCCACATTCAAGACGGCTCAGTTGTCGCCGACGGAGAAACTGGCCATCAAGCAGTCAGTCCGACCAGCCACGATTCTGGACTACCTCTATCGCCTCCGCGCCCGGTGTAATTATGAGGACGCTACGATGTTCGTTGACGGGCCCGAATACCCCGGGCAATCGAGCACTGTCAATCGCATCTATCGTGACATCACAGGAACGATGCTGTTCGTTCATGAGAGTCACATCCTTCGACGCGTTGGAAAGTCGGCCTTCGACGACATGGTCAAAGACTGGTCTGTGGCAGCTGGACTGGCGCTCACCGGACACGGCGTGCTGGCTCGCCGGGATCATTTGACCGCCGTCGCCAAATAGCGGCTGGCATTTGTCAATGCGCGACATCTAGGGTCGGCCGGTATCCCTTCTACGGCATGGGACGGAATGGGCGCGGATGTTTTGTCCATCGCGCCGGCGAGCGACGCCCGTGGCAAAACGGCCGACGTCACCAGCAAGACAAACACCAGGTCGATCGGCAACAATGAACATCGAAAACGGGCTTCGCCGGCAGCCCTGCCTGAAAAACAGGTGGGCAAAAGGTGGGCAAATGCTCACTAAGATTATCAGAAAACGGCTAAAATCGTATCTAGGAGGGGTGGCAGAGCGGTTGAATGCGACGGTCTTGAAAACCGTTAGAGGTGCAAGCCTCTCGTGGGTTCGAATCCCACCCCCTCCGCCATATTCGTATCTAAAACCGCCCGTTTTTGACTTCGGCGCGAGTCCACCAACAGGCCGAAATTGGCAAATCACACGACGAGTTCCCGACATACTCCCGACCATCGCCCCCATCATCGGATCACAGTGGAACGGTACGAGCAGTAGGGTCAGGGGAGGCCACACTATGGCGCGTTATTGTGTAGGCGCGGCTAGCGAGTAGAATCGTCGCAATGGTTCTGCCAGCTGTACGCCATCCCCGGGTCTTCATCAGTTCAACCGTTAAGGATCTGCGAGACCTTCGAAGGTGCTCTTCGATACTGGCTAGAGTAAGCTGGATACGACGTCCAACGTAGTGAGTACTCCGACTTCGATCGTGATGTTCATCAAGACGCGTTCGAGGAGCACGGCATGGTGTTTGGCCTGCTTGGTCCCAACGGCGCAGGAAAGACAACGGCATTGCGCATGATGCTCGGGCTGATGGCTAGTGGTGGTTCAACTGCCATGACATTCTGACATGATGTCTCGAACGACGCGCCTGATGAAGCCATGAACGACGCGATCCAAGACGCCATCAACGGTGGCGCCGGACACGTTCATATACTCGACGTCTTGATGAAGTTCATCGCGAGAGACCTCATCTACTTAGTCGTTCCGCTACTGATCGCCCTCTGGTTCCTACCCGGTACAGATCGCGCGTTGCGGCAGCGAGTTGCGCTGGTTGTACCAATCGCGGTCGCTCTCGCACTGGTTCTGGGTATGGCGGCGGGTAACGTCTACTCAGATTCCCGGCCGTTTGTTTCGGATGCTGGAACGCGATTACTGATATCGCATGCAGCAGACAATGGTTTCCCGAGTGACCACGCCCTAGTTGGGTTCGCCGCCGCCGCAACATTGCTGTCCTGGCGGTTGTTCGCCGGCCTGGCCGTCATGGCCGCGGCTTTGTTGATCGGGTTTGCACGCGTCTTCGTTGGAGTCCACTGGCCGGTGGATATCCTTGGAGGCGCAGTTATCGGGGTCTTGGCGGGCGCGATGTTGGCGAGGGTGACACCCCTGCTGGAGGGCGCCCAACGATACGCAGCGTACTGGTTGCCCCGCTGGCTCGTGTCGTCTCCGGATGGAAGTCTAACTCAGCTAATCTGAAGCTACCTGTCGGGCTCGGTTAGCAAATGTTAAGGCTGTGAGCCAAAAACCTGCTATTTTGTATCTGGAGGGGTGCCGGAGCGGTTGATCGGGGCGGTCTTGAAATTCGTCCCCCGCGGTCCCGGTCGATCCCGTTTCATGCCCATTTCGTATCTGAGATCGGCCATCTCCGTCCCGGCCAGTGACCTGGCGTACCGCCTTTGCTAACAAGGTTGGTTAGCAAAATGTTAGCAACTGTTCAGGCGTTCACCATTCGATTTCGGCCGCCGTTTGCTAACAAGCAGCGCCCTGATCTAACGCTGGTGAACGACGCACTTAGGTAGTCGTTGCGAAACTCCGGAGACAGGCGAAAAGCGGCGGGGTGTCGCCCCGTGGCCGTAAGGGTTACTCGGGCCCCGACTGTGAAAGGAGACCAGGCACATAGCCGCCCTGCATCGTTGATTGGGCGCCGAGCCAGGCGACTGCCTAATCCCGGGAGCGTAATGCCCGTGGATGAAGCGAACATGAAGAGGCTTCATTGCTGTCTATGGCACCATTGGGCAGGAGCTTGCTTGGAAGCGTTAGATGGCCAAGAACAGGCCGGACGGCCCTACATATCAAGGTGCGCCGAGGCGTTTACATTAGTGTGAGAGCCAGCTGGTGTCGACGACACGAGAGGCGGAGCGACGAGAAGGAATCAATGCGAGCCTCGATCATCTACAACCCCGCGGCACGCAAGGCGCCACCGCTGGCCCGCGTGCGCGATGCCTGCCTGCCACTGCAACCCGAATGGGATATCGACATCCGGGTAGCGGAGGGGGATGGCCACGCCACTGTGCTCGGCCGAGAGGCAGCGACGGGCGGGGCGGACGTGGTGTTCGCCTGCGGGGGCGACGGCACGGTGAATGAGGTCGCCAATGGCCTGGCTGGAACCGGCAGCACGCTGGCCGTGATTCGCGGAGGTACGAGCAACGTCTTCGCCGCCGAGATCGGCGTGCCTCGGTCTCCCGAACGCGCCATCGCAACGCTCGTGGATGGCAGCGTCCGCCGGTTCGGTCACCGCCTGGCAGTTCGAGGGTGTGCACGCTGGGCCGACCGGCTTCATCGCCCAGCGCGAGGCAAACACGCCTTACGCGATCGAGAATGTCGATTCGACGGTCTACTGCGCAGACACGCTCGTGCGCGTCGGCTCGTATCGCTCGCTCGCGCAACCCTCAACAATTTCGCGCGGGAGTCGCACACGGACGAGATCGCGGCGCAGCTTGGGCTCGACCCGTTCGAGCTGCGGATGCGGAACCTGACCAACGCGCGCTACAGGCGGGTGCTGGAGGCGGCTGCCACCCACTTCGGATATGAGCCAGGCCCGCCGCCGCAGCAGCGTGGGGTCGGGCATCGCTGTCGGCGAGGACGTCGGCAGCTACGTCGCCAGGTGCGTCGAGCTCACCGTCGAGGGCCGCGAAGTCCGCGTGCGCCGCGTCGTCACCGCTATCGACTGCGGGCTTGTCGTTAACCCCGAAGGGGTGCGCAACCAGGTGGAAGGTTCAACGATGATGGGACTGGGAGGCGCCCTCTATGAAGCCATCGAGATCGGTGCCGGCATTGTCCTCAACACCAGCCTCAGCCGCTACCAGGTCCCGCGCATCACTGACACACCAGGAATCGAAGTCCTACTCGTCGGCGACCCAAGCGAGCCCTCGACGGGCGCCGGCGAGCCCGGCATCGTCACCGTCGCGCCTGCTATCGCCAACGCAGTCTTCAATGCGACGGGGCAGCGCATTCGGGAACTGCCACTCAAGCGCCAGCTGCGTTGAGACGAGCCGATTGTATGACGATAACCCGTGATAGCGTTGCCCGCTGACGAACAACGCGGCGATCGAGCTCTAGCGGTGTGACTTGAATCACTGACGCGTCGTCGATTGGGGCCGATGTTGAACGCGACTTCAACCAAGGGGGTTGGAGCCGGATTGATCCCATTGCGAGAGGTGTTCGATGACAGACAGCCTGATCGACGGCATGAACGAGTTGGAGACGAGCTTCACGGCCTGGGCCGAGGCCAAGAACGACATACGGGCGGCGATGGTCGTGGGTTCAAGAGCGCGCGCCGACCATCCGGCCGACGAGTGGTCTGACCTGGACGTAGCCTTCATGACGACATCTCCTGCGAAGTATCGTGACAATGCCCGTTGGATCAGCGAGATCGCACCGGTCTCGGCAATTGACAAGGACCAGACCGGCGCCACTTATCATGTTCTCTTCGAAGGTCATCGGGACGCTGGCATCGCCGTCATCCCTGCCAAATCCGTCCGACTGGCGACGATGATCGTCCCGGGTCTGCGGCGCCTGCCAGGTGTGGCGTCGCTTGGACCGATGAAGAAGCTCCAGGCGGAGTTGGAGAGCACCACAGAATACTATCGTCGCGGAGCCCGCATCCTCTTCGACAAGGATGGCACTGCGGTCCGCTTCCTGGCCGCCTTTCCACCTCGTCACGATCGCTATAGATCGCCGTCTGCCGCTGCTTTTAGCGCCACCGTCAACGAGTTCTGGATTGGCGCCGTCTGGACGGCAAAACACTTGATGCGGGGAGAAACGTGGTATGCCAGGTCTGTAGGTTGTGAGGGCACTCTCCGCGAGACGACCCTGAGAATGATGGAATGGAACGCACACGCTCGAACTCATGAGGACATTGACACTTGGAGCTCCGGGCGGTTTATCGAGGAGTGGGGCGAGCCTAGCCTGTTGTCGGAGTTGAAGGCCGGGTTCTCTGGGTACGATTCGACGAGCCTCAGTTTGGGACTCGGATCGATGATGACGCTGTTCGACAAACTCTCTAGTGAGACAGCTGAGTATCTCGGCTACTCCTATTCTGCGGAATTACCTCATCAACTCGCATCGTGGGTTCGCAGCTTGGGTTCGAAGTGATTCGACGGCTCTGTCCGCAGACTACGCGGCGTTATTGATGGGTCGGAATCCCACTACCTGGTGTTAGTGTCGGTCAGATGCGCCTCCCAGCAGCTTCCTCACTCTTTGTCAGGCCGACATCTGGGTCTCGCAGCAGCGGGTTCGGATCACCAGAGACAAGGGTTGGGGGCACGACGGCCCGAGCCGCGATGACGATGGTAGCAGCAACCGGCGAACCGATCGCCGAGCGACCCAGCGTGGCTGTCGGCGTGGGCAGCGGGACGAGGTCGTTCTCTGACCCAACCCAGTCGTCAAAGACGTCGATGAGTAAGACGAACACGCTGAAGACGACAACCGCAGCGACGATTCGTGCGACTAAGGGCCAAGAAGTGGACTTCGCCAAGGCCCTGTAATTACCCGCTCGTACCAACGCTAAAGATGGTGAATGGATTCTTCCCGCGCGCCGTCAAGGTTCGGTCCGGAGCGCATCAGTTCCACTTCATCCTTCCGCTAACCGGCCTTAGTGTCACCTCTTGGAGCAAGCCGTGATCGTATGACTGAGCCAGATCTCTTGGCTTGCTTCGTGACAGATTCGCGAGAGCATGACTGGCATGCTAGGTGGCATGGACCGGTGGACCGTGCGACTTCTCGTTCTTCGTGATTGCCAGGAGCCCGAGGAGCTAGAACCTCTGACGTTTAATCAGGCGCCACTCCTTCCAGCGCGAGGCGAGATCATGGAGGTGGGCTGCCACCGTCTACAACTCGCTTCTCGGAGATTCGACTATCGTGGGCAAAGCGGGTGCACGCAAACCATCGTGACATTGCACGTTTTGCCGCTATAGTTCATGCCATAAGTGACACACCTCTTCATCGCGAAACTGCTCGTGCCCCAACGGCCCGCAGTTGCCATCAAGCGGGCCTCTTTGTTGTCGCGTCTCGAGTTGGCCGCTAGTGGATCGGTAGCTCTTCTGCGGGCGCCGGCGGGGTATGGCAAGACCAGCCTTCTGATCGATCTCGCCAACGAGTCCGCTTCGGCCGTCTGTTGGGTCTCGCTGGACGCCTGGGACTGCGACCCGGCGGTCTTCTTGGCTTACTTGAATGAAGCAATTCGCCGCGCGCTCTCATTGGAATGCGTGAACGAAGAAGGGTCGTTTGATGACGCCAGGCAGATGCTCGCGGCGATTGTGGACTTGATCGCTACCTGCGGCCGCGATCTCGACCTGATTCTGGATGACGTGCATGAGCTCGATGGCGCGCCTGCGACTCTAGAGCTTGTCGACTATCTGCTGCTGAGGCTGCCGTCTAATTGCCGGGCATTCCTTGCAACGCGCACGCAGCTGCCTTGCGACTCGTGGCCACGACTGGCGGCAGGGGGACGAACCGTACAACTCGGTGCGGACGACCTGTTAATGACCGACCACGAGATCCGAGAAGTTTGGGCGGCAGGCGGGAACGATCCGGTTGACGCGAGTGTCTTGGCGAAATTGCGTGAGGCGTCACGGGGGTGGCCTGTGGCGGTTGCTGTAGCGGCCAGGGGTGGAGAGATTGATGCCACCGACGTGAGGTTACAGCTCTCGGAATTCTTAGTCTCCGAGGTTCTCTCAAAGTTGCCCGACGAGATGCTGAGGTTTATCGAGCAGACTTCAGCGTTTGACCTGCTCACCGGGGCACGATGCAGCGCCTTGATTTCGTACACGCTGACGCAGGCGGAGGCGATGATCCGTCGGATCGGGGCGACGAACGTTCCGGCCACCGTGATCTCTGCTCAACCCGTTGAGATGAGGCTGCACCCGCTCGTTCGTGAGCTTGTGCAGGCGCGGCTCCGGACTACAGATGAGGAAGCCTTCAAGTCGCAACACAGGATCGCGGCGGAACTCGATCTGAAAGAAAGCAAGGTCGGCGAGGCGCTATCGCACTATGCGACCGCCGAAGAGTGGGACCAGTTGGCTTCTGTAATCGCTCGGGAGTCGCCGCGGGCCTATCGCGAGGGCCGCTGGCATTCAGTCGCGGCGTGGTTGAGGCTTTTGCCCACCGAACACCTTGCTGCCAAACCGGAGCTCGCGGTGTGGCAAGCGAAAATTCTCGCCCGCCTCGGGCAATGCGATCAGGCCCTCGCCTTGCTGACTGACTGCCAGGCGTTGAACGCGTTAATACCTAACGGCCTTCGCTGCTCCGTGGAAACGGTCCGGTCAGGGGCTCTGAGAACGAAGGGCGAGATCGGCGCAGCGGTGCGTGCGGGCGAAGAAGCGAAGCGACTTGCGTTCAGCGCCAATGCCGCGATCGAGATCGTGGCCGAAGCGCGCAAGGAACTGGGCCTCAGCTTGATATCACAGGGGTCGTTCGATGACGGCATAGAAGAGCTTAAGGCCGCCCTGGAGATCCACCAGCTTCGGGGAGATGCCTCGGACATTGCATTTGTGAACGGCTGTCTCGGCTCCGCTTATGGAAGCATCGGCAGGCTTGGCGAGTCTGTTGCCAGCCTGGAGCAGGCCCGTCAGAAGTTCGTTGGCCTCCAGAACAGCAAGGAGCTGAGCTGGGTCCTCAACAACCTTGGCGTCGCCTACTGGTTTATGGGCAACGTGGATAAGGCAAGAGACGTGTTGGCTGAGTGTCTTGTCGCTGCCCGCAGCGGCGCCCACAGGAGGGCCGAGGGGTTCGCCCTCACGTCGCTTGCTGATATCGATCGCTTGCTTGGTGACCTAGGGGTTGGCCGGGAACGGTACGAATCCGTACTGACTATTGCCGAAGAAGTCGGCGACGTCACCCTCGGCACGCTTGCCCTGATCGGATTGGCCGATCTGGAACGCCGGGACGGTCGTCCGCAAATTGCCGAAGGCTTAGCCAAGCGGTCGATAGCCAGTGCGGAGGCGAGACTCGCAAGGAGCGAAGAAGCGTTGGCCAGGGTCGTGCTCGCACGGCTGGCTCGCCAGTCGGTCAATGTCGACTGCGCGCTTGAGGAGTCCGCAGCTGCGCTGGCGGAGCTTGGCTCCGAAGGGGTGGCACGAGATTTATGCGAAGCTCTTGTGTGTCGCGCCGAAGTGCTGGTCGACTTACGGTCCCACAGAGCAGAACTGACCTCGACCTTGCGGCGCCTGGATGATGTGATCAGCCAGCTGGGCCACGGCCTCTTCCTCCTATATTCCGATAGGGCTCAAGAGATCCTACGTTATGCGGTAGCCCGGCGCATCAGCGATTCCTATCGAACGCTGCTGCAGAAGTTTGAACGGATCTCTGCAGAGCCTGACGACGCCTGGGCAGCCTATCCGCCGATCACGGTCAAAGCCCTTGGTGGCTTCGAAGTGACTGTCGGTGGACGAGAACTGGCCACTATCGAGTGGGAGAGCGAGAAGAGCCGTGAGCTCTTCCTGCTCCTTCTGGTTACGGGTAGGCCGATGACCCGTGACGAAATGGTGGCCAACCTTTGGCCCGACGGCGATCGGAGGAAAGCAACGAGCGCCTTCCACTCCACGCTGTACCGCACGCGAAGGGCGCTCTACTCGAAAGTCATTGTCGAAACAGGTGGATGGTACAACCTTCAGTCTGAGGCTTCGTTCTCTTCCGACGTCCAGCACTTCCTGCAGCTCACTCAGGCATCCCATTCCGAGGAGTCTGGTGACGAGATACATCGCTTGAACGAAGCGCTGAAGACCCATGGCGGCTTGTTCGCCCCGAATCTGTTCAGTGAATGGGCCGAGGAGGTCAGGAAACAGCTTCACGAGCGGTTCCTGGGTGCGGCACTGCGGCTAGGAAACACGCTCCAGGCGAATAGAGAGTATGAGCGTGCAATCGATGCCTTTAAACGAGTGCTCGACAGCGACAGCTTCAACGAAGACGCCTGGTATGGCCTTCTTCTTGCAGAAGCAGCAGTTGGCGGGCGGTCGCGAGCAGCACGGGCTTTCGGGCGCTATGAACAGCTGCTGCGTTCTGAGCTGGAGGAAGCGCCAAGTATGCGTATCGCCTTGTTGTATCAGCAGCTTCGTGAACAACGAAGCGTTGCCTCCTGAGAGTCCCGTGACAGTCTCGTGACACCGCTTCCCTTTTGATGTGCGCGTAAGCCGCGCGCTCACAACAGAGAGGGAGGTGCTCAGTGTCCATTTCTCGGACTCTTGTGGTCCTGCTAGTGATGGCCATCAGCCTGGTTGCGGTCGCCGCCTCGGCGGGCGCACCGATGATGTGGCCGTAGATGGCCGCAGGGACCGGCGCGGCTAACGTGCGCTGGAGCGGCGTGGACGTCGGGGGCCCGATTTGGTCCCCGGCTGTCCTGCCGTGGCTCTGGACTGGGGCCTTTGCACTCGTCCTGCAGCTATTGCTGATCAAGGTGATCGCCCCGGAGATTTCTCGGACGACCGCCATCGTTTGGATCGTCTTTGCAAGCCACTTGCTGCTGGTGCCCTTCCTCTTGCGGAACTCCACCTACCTGGGCATCAAGCTAGTTTTGTTGGGTCTGAGCCTCAACCTGATTGCCATGGCCTCGAACGGCGGAATGATGCCCGTCTTAGCGAGCGGTATCGATGCGGCTGGTCGACAAGAATCCGTTCAACTTGGGGATCAGGTCGCCGGCTCAAAAGATATCTATGCGGCCAACCCGCGGCTGCCTCTGCTGTCAGACAGAATCGTCATTCGCCTTCCCGGCCATCTGGTTAGGGTCATCAGCATTGGAGACATCGTCGTCGCCCTCGGGACGATCGTCGCCCTTGCCAGCGTCTCCATGAAGGTGCTCAAGCAGGGAGGGAACGGTGCAGCGCTGGGGCCAGTCGGAACGACTTGATTCAATCTCGGCCCGTGGGATACGCGTCTGCCACCGCGTACCCCCCGGCCCCAGCGCCCTAACAGATTACAACGACGCCAGCTAACGGATTGGCGACACTATGCCGGTTGGCGTCGAGCGATTCCAGGGCAAGACACCGGTCCTGACTGATATCGGAGGAGTTGAAGATGCAACCCAAAAAGTCGCAGAAGCCAACACGAAGAAAGGTAGCAGTCGTAAAGAACAATATCACTGCTGCCATGCTCGGCAAGCGCTTGAGAGCGCACGACATAAAGCCATTGGCGTTGGCGTTGTGCTGGCGCTGAGGGTCAACGTGGCGCTGACCTCGGGCGCGAGCATGCCGTGGTCGGTGTTTGGGTCTGGCGGCAGCACCGTGTCCTCGTCGGCCAACTACCGGCTTGGCTCGACGGCAGGACAGCCGGCGATCGGGCCTGCAGGGAGCGGGAGCGCCACGTACGCGCTCGGCGCAGGCTTCTGGTACGGGAACTGCTTGAACGAGGATGCTGATGCCGTCTGCGATTCCGTAGACAACTGTCCGACCGTTTCCAACCCGGCGCAGACGAACTCCGACGGCGATACGTTTGGCAACGCTTGCGATAACTGTCCAACAACCACTGATCAGGACCAGGCGAACGCGGACGGCGATGCGTTCGGCGACGCCTGCGACAACTGTCCCACTGTATCCACGCCCTGGGTCGTTCCAGCCAGCGATCACGATTGCGACGGCTTCACCACGACTGCGGAGAACTTCATGGGCACGCTACCGCTGGTCAACTGTCAAGGGATAGTTACCACTGGCGTTAGTGTCTATGGCCGCATGCCTCGGCTTTTCGGGCCGCGTATTTCAGCTGCGACGATGTCATGGGCTCGCCTCGCGAACTCAACGAGGAGCGGCCGCGTATCCCGGGGGTCGATGATCTCCTCCACGCCAAAGGCCTCTGCCGTCAGGAGTGGATCGCGTAGAGACGCCAGATTGGCCTCGAGCTCGTCGCGCAGTTTGTCTGGGTTATCGGATGCCTGGAGCTGCCGCTTGTAGGCCGCCTCAACTCCCCCCTCAATGGGCAGCGAGCCCCACTCGCCGGACGGCCAGGCATAGCGCGTGCTCGCGCGAGTGTGATTGGAGTGACCAGCGCCGGCAACTCCAAACGCTTTCCGCACGATGATCGAGCACCACGGTGTCGTCGCCTGGTAGACTGCGGCGAGCGCTCGGACGCCCTTTCGGATGGTGCCTTGCCGCTCGGCCTCGATTCCTACGAGAAAGCCGGGATTGTCGACAAAATTCACCACGGGAAGGTGGAACGTGTCGCATAGGTCGACGAATCGCGTCATCTTCTCAGCAGCTGCGGAGTCGATCGACCCGGCCATGAACGCTGGATCGTTCGCCATCACGCCAGCGGGGATACCGGCCAGGCGGGCAAGTCCCGTGATAAGCGATGGGCCGAAATGCTTTCCCATCTCAAAGAAAGAATCGGCGTCGAGTGTGAGACTGAGGATTCGCCGCATGTCGTAGATCTTGCGCCGCTCTCGCGGAACGATAGATATGAGTTCCGGCGCGCGTCGCCCGGGGTCGTCTTTCGGCTCAGCCACGGGGGGAATCTCCCAAACCGAAGACGGTAGATACGAAAGAAAGCGCCGGATATGCTCGAAGGCCTCTTCTTCGCTCTCCACCTCGTTGTCGACGGCGCCGCTACCGTTCGCATGAATGTGCGAGCCTCCGAGCTCCTCCTTCTCCACTTCGCGGGAGAAGGCGCGCCGCACCACCGGCGGCCCAGCGACGAACAGCTGACTCGATCCGCGCACCATCACCGAAAAGTGAGATGCGGCTACGCGAGCCGCGCCAAGGCCGGCGACGGGACCCAGCGCGGCCGCGACCACGGGCACCTGGGAGAGAAGGCTAACGGAGACGTCCCAATCAGGAATCGCCGGGACATAGGAGCGCCTTAGCGCCGCATTGGTACGGACGCTTCCGCCGCCTCCGGTCCCATCGACGAGGCGAACTATCGGCAAATGCAGCTCACGGGCTGTTATTTCACTCCAACCCATCTTGTTGCCGACTGCGCCATCCGCCGCACCGCCGCGAACTGTGAAGTCGTCGCAGCCGATGATTACCGCCCGGCCGTCGATCAATCCTTGGCCCGTGATGAAGTTGGAGGGCGTGAAGTCTTTGATCTGTCCTCCCTCGTCGTACTCGACCTTACCGGCGAGCGAACCCACCTCTCGAAACGAGCCCGCGTCCAGCAGCTGTTCTATGCGCTGGCGGACAGGCGTCCGGCCCTCAGCGATGTGGCGCGCTACTCGCTCGGCGCCGCCCATCTGCTGGGCCAACTCGCGCCGGTGCCTGATCTCCTCCAGTTCGGGTTCCCAGGTCATGTGCGCCGATTATAGCCCTACGCGTCCTGCGTAGAGAACAACTCCCAGCGCGTCGCCCAGAAGGCGGGTGCCCAGGGCGTTCTTTCGGCGCCGAGGGGCGACACCATCGGCCTACTTGCTATAATCCGCCCGTCATGACCGAGAAAAGGCACAGCGTCGCCATCGTCGGCGCTGGAATCGCCGGGCTCGTCGCTGCTCGCGAACTCGTCCGCGCCGGAGTCGACGTCGCCGTGCTGGAAGCGCGAGACCGGGTCGGCGGCCGCACCTTGAACCAGCCGGTGCCCGGAGGCTCGGTGGTGGAAGGCGGCGGCGAGTTCGCCGGCCCGACCCAGACCGCGGTGCTGGAGCTGGCGGAGGAGCTGGGCATCGAGACGTTTCCTACCTACACGGACGGCCAGGTCGTCTTCGTTCGCGGCGGGACGCGCACCGTCGGCCCGGACCCCGGCGTCGAGCGAGGGCTCAGGCCCGGCAGCCCCGGCGCGCGGCTGGAAGAGATGGCCCGTCAGCTGCCGCTGGAGACGCCGTGGGACGCTCCGCTCGCAGCCGAGTGGGACCGCATCACCGTCGAAGACTGGCTTCGAGAGGCCGCTCCGGACGGGCGCGGCAGAAGGATCGTCGACATGGCGGCGGCGGCAACGCTCGGCGCCACGCCGGGGGACCTTTCGCTGCTCTGGTTCCTCTTCTACATCCGCTCTGCGCCCGGCGGCCTGCCTGACCTGCTGATGACTCGCGATGGGGCCCAGGACAGGCGCTTCGTCGGCGGCTCGCAGCTGATCTCCCTGCGCATGGCCGAAGAGCTGCGCGATCGCGTGACTCTCGCCTCGCCGGTGCAGCGGATCAGCGGCTGGAGCACCGGACCGGCCAGCATCGAGTACGACGGCGGCGCAATCGAAGCGGAGCGGGTGATCATCGCCATGATGCCGTCCGACGTCACGCGGATCGCCTTCGACCCGCCCTTGCCGGAACGGCGCGCCCAGCTCAACCAGGGCTGGACGCCGGCCGAGCAGAGCTTCAAGGCGCAGCTCGTCTACGAGACGCCGTTCTGGCGGGAGGAAGGACTCTCCGGCCAGGTGATCAGCGACGAGGAGCCGCAAATCACCTTCGACAACACGCCGCCCGTAGGTGCGCCCGGCGTCATCCTGTCGTTTGTCGACCCGCGCTCGATGCCGGGCGGCGCTGACACGCGCCGGGACTGGCTGGCCGAACGCATGGCCGCCTACTTCGGAGAGAGGTCGAAGACGCCGATCGCCTACGTGGAATGCGACTGGCACGAGGACGGCTGGACTTCAGGCTGCGTCTCACCGCTCGTGCCCGGAGTTCTGCACCCGTATGGCGCGGCGCTGACGGAGCCCTGCGGCGTCGTTCACTGGGCCGGCACGGAGACTTCGGCGGTCTGGAACGGCTACATGGACGGGGCAGTCCGCTCCGGCCGCCGCGTCGCCCGGGAAGTGGCCGCATCGCTGCGCGGAGAGCGCGTCCCGGCCGGAATCCTCGCCTGAGCCGCCGCGCCGACCCCGAGGCAGCCTTTGAAACCAGGTTCGACGTGGAGAATATACACGTGTCCTGAACCGGGCAAACCTACCAGAGCGCGGCCGGGCGCGGTGTACAATTCTCCTGTGCCCGAATGGACGCGGATTGTCCGCGCGAAAGAGCGCCCGGGCCAACCTCTGAAACGAAGCTGAACCCTGGCGATGAAGAGACGGCGGTACCTGCTCCTGGCGGTCGCTCCCCTGGCCGCTGTCCTGGCCCTGCTGGCGCTTTCCACCGGAACCGGGACCGCACAGCCCATCCCCACCAGCGCTAACATCATCCCCGGCCGCTACATCGTCATCCTCAAGAACGGCGTCGATTCAGAGGCCGCGGCCACCGATGCCAGCCAGGAGGACGGCGTCCAGGTCGATGTCGTCTACGGGCGCGCCGTCCACGGGTACGCCGGACAGATGACCGACGCCCAGGCGCAGGCCCTCGCCCGCGATCCAGACGTCGCTCTGGTGGAGCCGGACAAGCGCGTCTCCGCCGAGCTCCACACGAACCAGTTCCAGACGCTGCCGACCGGCATCGACCGGATCGACGCTGACCAGAACGCGACGGCGCACATCACCAACGCGCCGGGCGCGACGCCCCTGAACATCGACGTCGCGGTCATCGACTCCGGCGTCGATACGCAGCACCCGGACCTGAACGTCGCCGGCGGACGCGGGTTCACCGGCTCCTTCTGCTCCAACCACGCCTACGAAGACAACAACGGACACGGAACCCACGTCTCCGGGACGATCGCGGCCAAGGACGACGACCGCGGCGTCGTCGGCGTGGCGCCCGGAGCGCGGATCTGGGCCGTCAAAGTGCTGGACCAGAACGGCGAGGGCACGGATTCCTGCGTCATCGCCGGGATCGACTGGGTAACGGACCGCCGCGCGGAGTACAACGACGGCGCAGGCGACGGCGATCCCGGGATAAACATCAGGGTCGCCAACATGAGCCTGGGCGGCGACGACAGCCCGGCCATCTGCACCGCGATCAACAGCTCGGTGGCGGCCGGGGTCATCTACGCCGTGGCCGCCGGCAACAGCGGCACCGACGCCTCCAATTTCAGCCCGGCGAACTGCTCCTCGGCGATCGCGGTCTCGGCCTTCGCCGACTTCGACGGCAAGCCGGGAGGCCTGGCCGACCAGTCGCCCGGCATCCAGTTCGCTTCGTGCACTCAGAGCAAGGACGACTACTGGGCCTGTTTCAGCAGCTTCGGCACCGTCGTCGATATCGCTGCGCCGGGCGTGAACATCATCTCCACGTACATCGCCAGCCCCGGCTGCGGCTCGCTTCCCTACTGCTACGCCATCTCCAGCGGCACCAGCATGGCCACGCCGCACGTCACCGGCGCGCTGGCGCTGTTCGAACTGGCCACGGGATACAACGGCCTGGCGGACGCGGCCAGCGTCATGGGCGCTTTCACCGCCGCCGGCTACACGCGCCCCCAAAGCGCCAGCTGTGGCTTTGCGGGAGACCCCGACAGCACCCACGAACCGATGCTCTACGTCGGCACCGGCTGTCTCCCGGATGCCGACGGAGACGGAGTGCCCGACTCCACCGACAACTGCCCGAACGCGCCAAACCCAAACCAGGCGAACGTCGTGCACCCGATGACGCCGGCCGGCGACGCCTGCGAAGACCCCGACGGCGACTCCGTGATGGACGCCGTGGACAACTGCCCGAACGTCGCCAACCCCGGCCAGGCCAACCAGGACGGAGACGCCTTCGGTGACGCCTGCGACAACTGCCCGACGGTGGCGACGCCGTGGACCGTCCCGACCGGCGACACCGACTGCGACGGCTTCTCATCGGCGGTCGAGACGTACATGGGGACACTGCCCGCAACTGCCTGTGCGTCCACAATCGCGCCTGATGACGAGGGCCCGCCGGACGCCTGGCCCGCCGACTTCAACGACGACCGGGCCGTCAACCTGACGGACATGTACAAGATCGTGCCGTTCCTGAACCTCACCATCAACTCTCCGGGCGCCTCCAAGCGGTACGACTTCAGCGGCGACGGCAACATCAACCTGACCGACATGTTCCGCGTCGTTCCCTTCCTCAACCTGCCCTGCGCTTCCTGAACCGATATCACTACGGCATCGCGCCGTTAAGCCAGTCGAAGTAGCTCTGGATCCCTTCCAGGTAGGCCCGGGCGATCACGTCCGGCCCTTCCGGCCGGGCGACGAACGCCAGGTCGTCCGGGTTTGTCAGGAAGAGCGCCTCGACGATCGCGCCGGGCATCAAGCTGGGCTGGAAGTTGTCGTTCGTGCCAAGCATCCAGGAGTGTGGGTTGTTTGGGTTGCCGTTCACCATCGAGTCGTTCTTCTCGCCTCGGTCGTTGACGTCGTAGCCGGCCGTGCGGATGTCGTGCACCAGCCACTGCTGGATCATCCAACCCAGGTTGCAGCTCTCGTCAGCGAAGGGCCGGTCAGGATCGCAGTAGGCCTCCGTGCCGGCCTCATCGCTGGTAGCCCAGCCGTTGAAGTGGATCGAGACCAGCGCATCGGCCCGCGCGGCGTTAGCCAGGTCCACACGCGCCTGTGCCTCCCGCATCACGCTGCCCGCGTAGTCGCCCGGATCGAAGTCCGTGATCGTCGAGTCGCTGGACCGCAGCATCAGGACGTTGTAGCCGGCGTCCGTGAGCAGCGTATCCAGCTTCTGCGCGACCGCTAGCGTGAGGTCCTTCTCGATCCAGGAGCGGCCCGCGCTGTCGACGCCGACGGCACCGGTGTAGTTCGGGCCTCCGTGGCCGGCCTCCAGCGCGATCGTGTAGGGCGGCGGGTGATGGATATTGACCGGCGGCGGCGATATCGTCGGCGTCGGCCGGGGCGTCGGGACAGGTGTCGGCGCGAGCGTCGCTGCCGGGGTCAGGGTCGGCACCGAAGTGGTCAGAGCCGTTGTCGCTGGAGACCAGGGGCTCGGTGACGGAGTCGCGGCGTGTCCGGCGCCGCAGCCGATCAGCAACAGGCAAGAAGCGACGGCGGTGAGGGCGAGAGCGAGACGAGGGTACCGCACGACAAGAGCATAACAAGTGTCAACCGGGGCGGCTGACGTCGATCCGCCAGTGGTTGCAGCGGAGCGGCCGCCCGGAGAAGACGATGTCATACTCGCCGACCAGCTCAAAGCCGAGCTTGCGGCAGATCGCGTTGGAGGGGCCGTTGTCGGCGCCCGGGAATGCGTGCACCGCGGAGATCCCGGGGTCACGGCGCGCCAGGGCCAGCACCTCGCGTCCGGCGGCCGTTGCCAGGCCCCTGCCGTGAAACTCGGGAAGGAGAGACCATCCCATCTCGTGGATCTTCTCCCCGCCGTGTTCCGTCTCCCAGATCCCGATAGACCCGGCGGCCCGCTCGCCTTCGTCCGGGATGACAGTGAAGTAGAGCGCTCCCGGCGCCGCGGCCGTGGCCACGCGGACGCGGTGGGCGTTGATTACGTCCTCCCGGGGCCGCGCGCCACCGAGGTACTTCATCGTCTCAGCGTCCGTTTCGATCGCCAGCGAGAGGTCGAAGTCTTCCTCGCCGTAGGGCCGCAGCCGCATCAGCGCCCTCAGCGGTCGGCGGGGACGCCGGTTCGCGGCGCGACCAGCACGTCATCGCCTTCGATGCGGACGTCGTACGTCCTGGCGGGGCGGTTGGCCGGGCCCTGCAACGGTTCGCCGGTCGCCAGGTCAAAGCGCGAGGCGTGCAGCGGGCAGATCACAGTCGCGCCGTCGAGCTTGCCGTCGACCAGCGGACCGTTAGCGTGGGGGCAGCGGTTGCCGATCGCGTAGAAGCGGCCGCTGGCGTGGAAGAGCGCCACCTGCTCGCCGGCGACGTAGACGAGCTTCGAGCCGCCCTCCGGGATCTCGCCGACGCCGGCCACGCGCGCCCAGCCATCGACGATGGCTGCCGCCGGCGCGGCGACGACATCGCCCGGCGCGCCGATGGCGTCGAGCGTGTCGCGCAGGGACATTGAGATGCAGGTGAACGTCGGCGTGTCGCGCAGGGTGTAGAGGCTGCTCTTCGCCTCCCGCAGCTCCATCACCAGGTCAAGAAAGTCGCCGGGCTCATCGGTCTCGAAGGAGACGACGAACTCCTGGTCGTCCAGCCCGAACGAGTAGGTCGTGTTCAGCTTCACGGAGGGGTACTTGCGCCCGATCCGGATGTGGTCGTTCATCATCGCCTGGCGGTCCTCCAGCGAGAGCTGGTACCACTCACGCGTCTTGACGAAGGGGTAGACGAAGAAGTACTTCGAGTCGGCCGGGTGCAGGTGCAGCCGCGAGGAGCCTTCCTCCGGGCTGACGTAGACGGAGCGCCGGGTCATCGCCAGGAAGGAGTACGGCATCGCCAGGTGGGCGCCCATCGGCGTTCGCATCAGCGCCGTGTGCAGCCCCTGGATGTCCTCCAGCCGCTCGCCGATCTGCCAGAGGAGGAAGTCGGCGTCGCCGCGCGTCCCGGCCACGGAGTAGCTCCGCACCTGGAGCCTGTCTGCGAAGGAATCGACCGCAGCCGCGAACGCCTCCTTGCCCTCCCCCCGTTTCTCCGGCCGCAGCTGCCGCCAGGCCGGGTCCACGCGGTAGAAGGAGAACTTGACGATCTGGCGGCGGGTTGGGGCCTCGCCGTTGGAGGCGTTGCCGGAGCGGTCAGGACTGTGTCCCTGACCCGCAGGGTGCTGGCTCACGACTTCTTGGCCTCGCTCGGGACCATCCGCTCCACGCCGAAGTTGTCCGGGTACATCGCCGCGATCCTGGCGAACTCATCCGCCGTTAGCGGCGCGACGTCGGCGCCGGCGGCGAACTCTTCCAGCTGCTCCTCGTCGTAGATGTTGGGCAGGACCGAGACGACGTTCGGCGACTCCAGGCAGTACTGGATCGCCGCCTGGCCGATCGTGCGGCCGGTGCCTTCGCTCAGGAAGTCGAGCTTGCCCAGCTTCTGCAGGCCCTCGATCAGCCACTCGCGGGGGCGGTGCGCGCGGTGGTCCGGCAGCTCGAACTTCGTCTCCAGCGTGTACTTGCCCTCCAGCAGCCCGGAGGAGTGCGGGACGCGAATGATGACGCCCACGCCGTCGCGCTCCGCGGCCTCGATCAGGCGGCGGCCGGGGTCCTGCTCGAAGATGTTGTAGATCACCTGCAGCGTCGATATCTCGCGGTTGCGGGTCAGCGCCAGCCCTTCGGCCTCCCAGCCGTTGGCCGGGCCGAGGGCCGCTGCGTAGTGGCGGATCTTGCCTTCGCGCTTGAGGTCTTCCAGCGTGGCGAAGAGCTCGTCGCTCTGGACGGTCGGCATGCGCGGATTGTGGATCTGGTAGATGTCGATGTGGTCAGTGCCCAGCCGCTTCAGGCTCTGCTCGCAGGCGAACCGCACGAACTTCGGCGAGAAGTCCTGTGGGCGCTCGCGCTGGCCCTGGCGGTCAGCGTTGTTGTACCAGTCGTAGCCAAACTTGGTGCCGATGACGATCTGGTCGCGTACGTCTCCCAGCGCCTCGGCCAGAAGCGTCTCGCCCTTGCCGTCGCCGTAGGTGTCGGCGGTGTCGAAGAAGGTGACGCCGCGGTCGTAGGCCTTGCGCAGGAGGTCGATGCCGGTGGCGTCGCCGTCGACGCCCCACCAGCTGGTGGTGACTGTCCAGAGGCCAAAGCCGACGACGGACAGGCTGAGATCGGTGTTGGGGACGGTTCGGTATTGCATTGAGCGGCTCCTATCCAGGAACCAATTATAGGCGCGCAAGTCTGTTGTGGTTCAAGGGAGATTTGCGCGGTTTACCGGCGTTTGCTGTCAACGAATGCAGACCGAATTACCAAATCACCACGTTAGCACCAGATTCGATTGTTCGTTCCGCCGAAGGCCATTCGGTGACAACGCACATTCCTGTCAACGAATCCAGACCGAATTACCGAATCACCACGTTAGCGCCAGATTCGGTCATTCGTTCCGCCGAAGGCCATTCGCTGACAGCCTTACTTCACGAACAGGACAATCGCCGCAATCGTCCCGTAGACGATCACGAACCGCCGCAGCCACTCCGGCCGGAGCTTGCGGGCCAGTCCGACGCCCAGGTAGCCGCCGGCCACGGCAAACGCGGCCATCAGCGCGGCCGCGCTCCATTGCACCGGCCCGAAGGCGATGAAGTAGGCCACCGCAACGCCGTTCACGATCGCCGCCAGGATGCCCTTCAGGGAGTTGGAGTTGTGCAGGTTGTCGGGCATTAGGATGGAGAGGAACGCCAGGATGATGATCCCGAAACCAGCGCCAAAGTAGCCGCCGTAGATCGCCGCGACGAAGACGACGACCTGCAACAGCAGCGGCACGTGATCGACGCCGGTGGAAGCGACGTTGCGGCGCTGCATGAACCCGCCGAGCCGCTCCTGGAACACCATGATGGCGACGGCCCCGAGGATCAGGAAGGGCACGATCGCATCAAAGGTGTCCGAGGACGTGGCCAGCAACAGCGCCGAACCCAGGAGCGCGCCGGCGATGGCCGGAACCAGCAGCGCGACGATCCGTTTAGGCTGGCGCCCGAGCTCATCGCGATAGGCCACCGATCCGCCGACCATCCCCGGCCAGATCGCCACGGAGTTGGTGACGTTGGCGGCCTTGGAGTCGTAGCCGGCGGCCAGGAGCGCGGGAAAGCTGATCAGGGAGCCGCCGCCGGCCACGGCGTTGATCGCCCCGGTCACGAAGGCGGCAGTAGCCAACCCGACGATTTCAAGGATGCTCATTAGCCACAGGTTTTCACAGATGCCGGTCTGTGGCTACAAGGGACGCCCGGCCTCAACGGCGGCGGCGCGCGATCGGTCCCAGCAGCTTGGCCACGAGACGGGAGACGACGCCCGGCTTCTTGTCGCCTTCCGCCCAGATCCGCTCGGCGCGGGTGACCTGCCAGGCCTCGCCCTGCTTGTGCCAGCGGCTGCGGACGACGAACGAATCGTCGCGGGCGAAGTAGCGGATGTCGACCATGTAGTCGCCGCCGGTCTCGCTGGCCGCGTCGACCTCGAAGCGGTTGACGCGGGGCGGGACTCCGGGAAACGATGCGCGCAGGGTGTCGATCGCCTCCGGAGTCAGGTACTTGGCGTAGCCCTGGATGTTCATCGCGAGCCGCGCCTGCGACTGGTCGGTGACGGCGGCCAGCAGGTCGGCGGGCAGCGCGGAGGCGGCGTCGCTCATCGGAGATCAGATCGCGTTCTTGGCATCGTTGTTCCAGTCTACAGGAAGGGCTTCTGAACCGGGTATGATAGGGCGATGGCCGGGATAGCGCTACTGCGGGGGGCGCGCGTTCTCCTGCCCGGCGGCGCCATCGAGGCCGCGGACGTGCTGCTGCAAGACGGCCGGATCTCCGCCGTTGGCCCCTCCATGACTGCGCCTCCGAACGCTGAGGTCATCGACCTGGGCGGCCTGACCCTGGCGCCGGGCTTCATCGATGTGCACGTCCACGGCGGCGGCGGCGTCTCGCTCCTCAACGCGGACACGGCCGAGGTCGAGCGCTACTCCGAATGGGCAGCCTCTCGCGGCGTGACCGGCTTCCTGGCGACGATCTGCGGCGCCAACCTGGAGCACGGCCTGGCCTGCGCCAAAGCCGCGAGCTCGGCGAAGACCGAGGGAGCGCGCTTGCTCGGCATCAACTTCGAAGGGCCGTTCGTCAGCCCCGACCGACGCGGCGCGCTGCCGAAGGACTGGCTCCGCAGCCCGGACGCCGGCGTTCTCGACCGACTTCTGGACAGCGGCGACGTGCGCGTGATGACGATCGCGCCCGAGCTGGACGGGGCCGATGCGGTGATCCGGCGGGCGCTGGATCGCGGCGTCAGGGTATCCGTCGGCCACAGCGACGCCACTTACGACGTCGCCCTTCGCGCGTTCCAGGCCGGGGCCTCGCACGTCACGCACGCCTTCAACGCGATGCGGCCGCTACACCACCGGGAGCCCGGCCCGATCGGTGCTGCCGTCGCGGCGGCCGGCGTGACGGTGGAGGTCATCGCCGATGGCGTTCACCTGCATCCCGCCACCGTCCGCCTACTGATCGAAGCGCTTGGCCCCGACCGCGTCTGTTTGATCACGGACGCTGTGACCCCGGCCGGGCTGGACTCCGGCAGCTTCCGCATCGGCCGCGAAGAGGCGTCGCTCCGGGACGGCTCAATCCGCCTGCCGGACGGGACGATCGCCGGCAGCGCGGCGACGATGGACACCGTCGTCCGGAACGTCGTCGAGTGGGGCTGCAGCGATCTCTCAGGCGCCCTGCGAATGGCCACGGAGGTGCCGGCGCGGGTCGCCGGCGTCGGTGGCCGGTCAGGCGCCATCGCCCCCGGTTTCGACGCTGACCTGATCGCCTTGACGCAGGATTTGCGGGTCGCGCGTACCTGGGTGGCCGGCCGCGTCGTTTACTCATTGGCCGCGTGATGCGTTCTCTAAGGAAGCAACCTATCGCATATTCAGATAAGGCGGAGATATAATTGGCGACGATGGCTACAATCGAACAAGCGCCGGTGTTCGAGAATCCAAGCCCGGAAGAGTACCTGGAGCTGCCTTATGCCGGCAGCGGACTGCGCATTGTCGCCGCGATTCTTGACCTGATCGTGCTCGGCTCTGTCTTTCTGCTTTTCGTCGCGGCCTCCGGCTTCTACCTCCTGACCCAGACGGACTGGGGCAACGAGTCCACCTACACGAACTCTGAAGGCTACACGGCGATGGCGATCCTCTGCTCGTCGGCCTTCGTGGTCCCTATCTACTTCTTCTGCTGCTGGTGGTGGCGCGGCCAGAGCGTGGGCCAGATGGCCGTCCGCATCATGGTGACCGACCGCGATGGCTACCACCTGTCTGTCTCCCAGGCCTTGCGGCGCACCTTCCTCTGGCCGCTCAGCGCCCTGCCGCTCGGCATCGGCTTCCTGACGATGTTCTTCGACCGCGAAGGGCGTACGTTGCACGACATGCTGTCCGGCACCGTCGTCCTCGAAGTTCCCTGAAGCCCTTCTCACAAAACTTTCACGTTTGGCTAATACTCTGGGCGCATGCTTACGCCCTGCAGACACGACCCTCCGGTAACGCTTTCGTATAATCGGTAACGATCGTGCCTTCAACACGCCGGCGCCGTGGGCGCAACCGTAAACAAGGGATCATGGACAGCGCCTGGGGAGCAGTCCTGGGCCTGATCTTCGTGGCCTTCATCGCCGCCTCCTTCCTGCTTGGCCACATCACCGGCGCCAACGCGGGCGGCTGCGATAAGCCGCTGGCGGCGCTACCGGGCGGGACGACGATCTCCGCCGATGCCTTCATCGCCGAGGACGCCTCGCTCGCCCAAGTGATCGACTACTTGCAGAAGGGCGATTCCACCAGCGCCGACAACACGTTCTACGGCCCCGTACACTCCTTTATGCACAACGCTGACCCGCCGATCCGCCAGGTTAGCGAGAGCCTGGCCCGGACGCTCTGCACCTCCGTCGTCCAGCTGGAGACGGACCTCCTGGCGGGGTCAGACGTCACCACTTACAAGCTCGCCGATGACACGGCGAAGGTCCGCGACGCCCTGCGCGATGGAGCCGTCGCGCTCGGCTACAGGAGGCCCGGCAGCTGATGGCCACTCTCAGCCGTTACCTCAATCCGGCGCCGTCCCGGCGGGAGCGCCTGATTGCCTTTGGAGCCTGGTTTGTGCTGCTGGCCGCTCTCCTGCCGAACGTGACCTACATGGGCCACTGGCCGATCGGCGGTCTCGACGTTCACCTGGACTCCGGCGACGCCGCGGCCACGCTGGCCGAGCACGAGCAGCACTGCCACGTTGGGCCGGCCCACTGCGGCGGCGGCGAGAGCATGGTGGGCACACCCTTCGCCGGCGATGAGAGCGGCGCCCTCTCGCTCCCCGGCTCCGAGATCAAGTTCGATGCAGTCTACGATCAGCGCCCGCGGGACGGCTTCGCCGCGCGCATCCTCCAGCCGCCACAGGCCGCGTACCTCTAGCGTCCGCACGGAATTCAATCGCGCCCGCGCGATTCGGACGAATATCCAACATGCCTGCCTCGTGCTGTTTCCGCTCGGCCCGTGACCAGAGCGCCGCACGAGCGCACAATGATAGGAAAGAGGAAACGTTTGACACTCAGAATTGCCGGATTCAGCGGCGGCGTAATCGTCGCCATCCTGGCGGCCCTGGCTGCCGTCACCATTGTTTCCGCCCACGCCAAGGTGACGGAAGTAGCATGGGACAACCCGACTAATCCAACGAAAGTCACGGCGACGGCGGTTGAAGAGATCGCCGACACCGCCGGGACGTACTCGCTCAAGGTCTACAACTCCGACAACGTCGAGGTCGACAAGGGCGACACCACCATCGATCCTACGGACGCGACGATGATGAGCGTCTCCGTCAACGCCAACCTGCCGAACGGCGTCTACCGGGTGGACTGGGCGACTGTCTCCGCCGGCGACGGAGACGCCGCCAACGATTCGCTTCAACTCGGGCTTGGCGTGGCGCTGACAACACCAAGCCCGACGCCGGCCCACAAGGCTTCGGTCACGGCGACGTTGACCGCGCTCAACAGCTCGGGCGTCAGCGGGACCGCCGTGCTAACTCCCACCGATGACGGCGGCACCGAGGTTGTGGTGAACCTCACCGGCCTGGCCCCCAACACGACCCACATCGAGCACGTGCACGTGGGGGCCACGTGCGCCAGCCAGGCATCCCAGCTTGGCGATCACCTCGTAGACCTGGACGACATCACCGCTGACGCCTCCGGCAACGGAACGTCGGACACCGATGCGGATGTGGCTTTCGTAACGATCGCTGACGGGACCAACAAGATCGCCGTTCACGCCGGCCCGGACGCCTCGACGGACGCGAACAAAGTCCCCATCGCCTGCGGGGCCATCCCCTCAGCCCTGACCGCAGCGACCGTCCCGTCCACCGGCGGCGCACCCGCGGCAGAGTCCTCGAGCTGGCTCCTCCTCGTGGTGTCCGGCTTCGCGATCTCAGCCACCGGATTCGCCGGCCTGGTGCTCTCCCGGCGGCGGGCGACTGAAGGCGACTGATCCGGAACGAAGGAAGGAAGACGCAGATGCTATCAAGAACGCAGGCGGCCGCAGCGACACTCATCGTGTCGCTGGCGGCCGCGTTGGGCATGCTGGTGCTGCTCCCGGCGGTTGGGGTCTCCGCCCACGCCGCCTACGACCACTCCACGCCGGAGGCCGATTCCGTGGTCGCAGCGGCGCCGGCCCAGGTCGATGTCTACTTCAAGCAGGAGATGGCGCGCGGCAACGGACTGCCAACACTGACCGTGGCCGCCGACAGCGGCGACATCGTCTCCGGGGACAGCGTGCTGGACGACAACGACCGTACTCACATGTCCGTCCCGCTGGACGCTGACCTCCCGGACGGGCGCTACACGGTGGTCTGGCACAACGTCTCGGCAGACGATGGCGACGAGGCCACCGGCGTGTTCTTCTTCTATGTCGGCAGCGGGCCGGAGCCATCTGTGACCGCGCCGCCCGGTTCAGCTACCACCGGGGCAACTGGCACACCCATCGCTACGGCAACCGTCAAACCGGCCGAGAACGAAGACGGCGACAGCGGAGACATCCCCGTCTGGGGCCTGATCGCCGGCATCGTCGGCGGGCTGGTCGTCGGCGGCGGCGGTGGCCTCGCTTTTGGGAGACGAGGCGGGAGTTGAACCGACGCTTGCTCGGGACTGTGGCCGCGTCAACGGTCGCCCTGGCGATCGTGCTGCTGGTCATCTCCTGTGCAAGCAAGACCGACAACAATAAGCCCGGGACCGCGACGCCGACCGCGGTCCCGGGCTCGTCCACGCCGGCGCCCCGTGACGCCTACCTCATGTACCACGACGATCACAACGACATCATCGTCCGCGACCTCGCCTCCGGAGCCACGTACACGCACGTTCCCGTTGACATCACGTCCGAAGTGATCGTGCAGACGCGCTGCTCGGATGACGGGACCCGCATCGCCTACCTGGACCAGGTCTTCGCCGACGCCGCGCACCGCCGGATCATCATTCGCGGCGCCAACGCCCCGGCGGACCCGGTCACGGTCCCCGCGCAGACCCAGTGGATCGCCTGGTCGCCGGACGGCACCAGGTTGGCCGTGGTGCTCTGGGACAGCAAGGACAAGAAGGCCACCCTGGGCATCCTGGACGTCAACAGCGGCGACCTCTCCACGATCATGGAGGGGGACCAGTACATCGGAAACATCGCCTGGTCACCGGCGGGCGACCGCATCGCCTTCTACCTGGAGAACACCGCCAACACCAGCAGCGACATCTACACAATTGACGCGACCGGCCAGAACCTGGTCCAGCTGACCCACGGCAACGACGAAGTCACCTGGCTCGACCCATCCTGGTCCCCCGACGGCTCGACCATCCTGTCGGCCGGTGTGGAGAGCAATACGATCCAGCTCTACAACATCGACCCGAACAGCGGCGACTCCAGGCCGCTGACATCGACCACTGATATCTACAAGCGAAACCCCTACTACTCCCCGGACGGCAGCATCATCGCCTACACCGGCTCCGTCGTCTTGCAGGGCGTTGCCGTTTCGGCGGACGCTCTGCACCAGTTCGCGATCTTCACGATCAACCCGGACGGCAGCGACGACAAGGCCCTCACCGCCGACCCGCGTGGCACAACGCCCGGGCCCAACGACCCGTACCTCAACGCATACATGCTCGGCTGGTGCGCCGCCGGGCCCTGGCTGGACGACCTGTGGACGGAGACAACGCCCTAGTGCTTCTGCACGTCGGTGCGACGACGCCGGCAGGCGTAGCGGCGGTGATCACCGTCATCTTTCTCCTCATCTTCGCGATGAGCTTCGCCTTCGGGCCCATCCCGGAAGGCAGCGGCCGGCTGGACAAGTCCTGGGTCCGGGCCTGGCTGCGCGCCTCGCTCCCCCGCTTCGCCATCGCCGGTGCCTTCGCCGGTGCCGTGCTGATCGGCGCTCTCGTCTGGGGCAGCGCCGGCTCCAGCTCCGCCTCGGGCTGCAACAACCCGCTGCCCCCGCTCACAGGCACATCCATCACCGACGCCCGGATCGTGCTCGCCATCCAGACCCTCAACGACATGGCCACCGCCGCCGACCAGGGCGACCGTGACCGCATCCGCACGCTCTTCTTCACCGAGGACGCGCACAACCTCTCCCACGACATCGACCGGCCGCTGCGCCAGCTGGACGACAGCCTGGCGCGGCAGCTCTGCCAGAACGTGATCGCCCTGGAGAACCAGATCGCCGGGCCTGTCGACCCCGCCGCCGTCGCCATAGACGTCCGCGCCATCGCTGACAACTTCCAGCAGGCGCGCGGCATCCTCAGCGCCGGTTCTATCGTCACGCCCTCGGTCGCCGGCACCCTCGATCCCTGCTCGCAGCCTTTGCAGGCGATCACGACGGACCGGCTCACCCCGGAGCGGATTCAGTCCGCGATCGACGAGATGCGGCGGGCCGGCCAGCTGGCCGCGGCCGGGGACGAGGCCGGGGCGGAGGCCGCATTCGTCGCCGACCCGCACAACCTTACGCACGACATCGACGGCCCGCTGCGCGGCGTCGATATGGGCCTGGCGCTCGACCTCTGCCACAGCATCGTCTCCATCGAACTGCACCTGGGTGACAAGTACGACGCCCAGGTGATGCAGACCGAGGCCGCCAGGAGCGCCGACTACCTGCAGCAGGCCGGCCAGGCGCTGGGGATCCTCTCGTGAACGTCAGGTCACGGCCGTGGTTCATTATTCTGCCGCTGATCGTGCTGGCGGGCTCCCTGGGGCTGCTGCTGGCGCCCGGCGGCGCGGAGGCGCACGCGCTGCTGATCCGCTCCGATCCGGCCCAGAACGCGCAACTCAAGGCGTCACCGGAGGACGTCACGGCGTTCTTCAGCGAGTCTCTGGACACAAACCTCTCTTCGCTCCAGGTCGTCGACGGCGGCGGCGCCAGCGTTGACGACGGCAACACATCGTTCGGCCCGGACCCGGCCGAGATGTCGATCGGGATCAAGGGCACGCTGGACCCCGGCTTCTACACCGTGATCTGGGAGACGCTCTCCTCCGTGGACGGGCACCTCTTCAAGGGCTTCTACCCCTTCACCGTGCTCAACGCCGACGGCTCCCAGCCCAGCGGCCAGGCCTACCAGGGCGTCTCCACCGGCGGCACGACCGCCAAGCCGGACACCGTTGGCGTGCGCTGGGGGCGGCTGCTCGGGATCGCCGCGCTGCTCGGCACGCTCGCCTTCTTCTCCATCGTCGTCACACCGTCGCTCGGCGAAGTGGAGGAGCCGTGGCGCGGCAACTGGCGCAAGGCGGCGCGCAAGCGGCTGTTCCAGGTGTCGCTGGCGGCCGCGGCGGCGCTAGTGGTCGTCGCGGCCGGGGAGCTGTACCTCCAGGCGCGCCAGGTCGGCGGCCTGGGCGATCTGGGCACGATCCTCAAGAACGACTGGGGCCAGCGCTGGATCCAGCGACAGGTCGCTCTCGGCGCAATCGTCGCGGCGCTCGGCGTCGCCTACTACCTCTGGCAGCGCGGGCGCGACCGTCTCGGCGACGTCGCGGTCTGGGTGGCCCTGGCCGGGAGCTTCGTCTACGTCGCTCTGATCGCGCTGGTCAGCCACGGCGACTCGATCCCGGGGTCCTTCTGGGCAGTCGGCGCAGACTTCCTCCACATCGCCGCTGCGTCGGTCTGGATCGGGATGCTGCTCCAGCTCGCGCTCTTCCTCTTCTGGCTGCGCCACAACATCCCGCGCGAGGCCAAGGCCGACCTGCAGGCCAGCCACCTCCAGCGCTTCTCGACGATCGCCGCCACCAGCGTCGTTGTCCTGCTGGCCACAGGCACGGCCAACGCGGCCAGCCAGATCCCGGACTGGAGCTCCCTCTACGACACGGCCTACGGGCGAGCGCTCCTGGTCAAGCTCGGGATCATGTGCGTGCTGCTGCTCGCCGCCGCCGCCAACGCCTTCTATCTGCGCCCGCGTATCGTCGACGAGGCCGACGAAGGCAAGCCCGCAGACGAGCTGCGCCGCCGGATGACGCTTGCCGTGCGGATCGAGCTGGCACTGGGGATCGCGGTCCTCTGCGCCGCGGCCGTTCTCGTCCTCTACCCGACGTCCCGCCAGGAACGCGACGCCGAGGCCTTCCAGCAGGCCAGCACCTCCGCCGTCGTCGGCTACGAGATCACGCAGCCGACGAACAGCAACGACCTGCTGGTGGACTTCACGGTGTCCCCCAACACGGCGGGCTTCAACTCCTTCCGGGTCTTCCTCTTCGCGATCGGCAGCGACGCCATCCCGGCGGACAGCTCGCAACCGGGCGGCGTCCTCAAGGTGCGAATGAAGATCTACAACCGCAGCGCGGACTTCGGGCAGCAGATCGTGGAGATGGATCCGGTGGGCGGGAGCCTGCCGTCATACAAGGCCGCCGGGGCGTTCCTGCAGCAGGCGGGGCAGTGGGAGATCGACGTCACCGTCCAGCGCCGCGGCCTCGACGACGAGACGGTTACGATCTCCGTCCCGGTCCAGGCGGTCGGGGCCGGCCAGGGCCAGTTCGAATACCCGCTCACCCTGGGCTCGTGGCTTTCGGTGGCCGCCGCGGCGATTCTTGTGCTGGCGCTCATCGTCGCCGCCTGGGTGACGGAATGGCCGGGACGAATGCCGCGCATCTCGCCGCGTTTTCTCCGCGTCGGCACGGCCACCTTCACCGTGCTGGGCGTCGGCCTTCTGGCCATCAGCCTGATCCCCGGCAGCAAGACCGTGAGCGGCAACCCGATCGATTCATCGCCGCAATCGATCGCGGCCGGGCAGCAGCTGTACCAGCAGAACTGCTCGCGCTGCCACGGCATCAACGGCGACGGCCACGGCACCGACGCCGCCAACCTGACCACCCAGCCCGCGGACTTCCGCGTGCACATCCCCTATCACACAGACGACCTCTTGTTTAGATTCATATCGAACGGGATTGGCACAATCATGCCAGCCTGGGGTACGGTTCTTACGGAGGACGACCGCTGGAACATTCTCAACTACTTGCACTACGCTTTCGGACAGGATGGACAACCGATTTCTGATGGTTCACCAACTGCAACTCCAATCCCCACTCCCTAACGTCTTCTTCTCGCAGCGCCGGCGCAGCGGCCGCCAACGGGCTGCCCAGCGGGGCGGCGCCAGCCTGCCGGACTGGGTCTGGGGCGCCGGCCTGGGCGTCATCGTCCTGATCTTCGTCGGCGGGTTCTTCTTCTTCAGCAGCGTCACCGGCTCCAGCGCCACCTGCGACAAGGCTCTCGGATCGCTGGGACAGAGCAACCTGGACGCGACCGGGTTCGCCGAAGAAGATGCGGCGCTGGGTCACGTAATCGATTTCCTCAACCAGGGCGACATCAACGCCGCCACCAATTCGTTCTACGGCGACACTCACAACTTCATGCACAACGCCGACCCGGCGATCCGCGCCGTGGACGAAGGCCTGGCCAAGAACCTCTGCAACGCCGTCATCCAGCTCGAGACGGATATCGAACCGTCCGCCGGCAAGACCACGGCCGTGATGGCCGCCGACGCGAACCTCGTCCGCAAGTACCTGGGCGATGGCGCGGTGGCGCTGGGCTATCCGCGGCCGGGATCGTAGGAGGGCTGCCATGGGACAACTGGACGGACGTGTCGCGATCGTCACCGGGGCCAGCCGGGGCATCGGCAAGGAGATCGCGCTGCTCTTCGCCCGCGAAGGCGCCAGCGTCGTCGTCGCCGCGCGCACCGAACACGAAGGCGAGCACCAGCTCCCCGGCGGCATCTCCGAGACCGTAGCCGAGGCGCGAGCCGCCGGCGGCGAGGCCACGGCCGTGCGCGCGGACATCTCGCAGCCGGCCGATATTGAGCGCCTGGTCGCCGCTGCTCACGAGGCGTACGGCCCGGTCGACGTTCTGGTCAACAACGCCGCGCTAACCTACTACATCCCGATCGCCGAGCTCCCGCTCAAGCGCTGGCAGCGGATGCTGGACGTCGATATCACTGCGCCGTTCCTCCTGGCCCAGGCCGTGATCCCGGACATGATCGCGAAGGGCCACGGCAACATCGTCAACATATCCTCGCTGGCGGCGCGGCACCCGGAGGGCCCTCCCTACGCCATGGCCCCGCGCGGCGGCACGACCTACGGCGTCGTCAAGGCTGGGATCGAGCGCTTCAGTTCAGGCCTGGCCCACGAGCTCTTCGACAAGCACATCGCCGTCAATTCGCTGGCCCCTACCGGCGTCGTCGCCTCGCCGGGTGTGATGTTCCACCGCCTGATCGAGAGCGAGGACGACCCCCGCGCCGAGCCGGTGGAGTACATGGCCCGGGCCGCCCTGATCCTGGCGACTTGCTCCGCCGATGAGATCACCGGCCGCATCACCTACAGCCAGTCGCTCCTGAAGAAACACGGCCAGCTCTAGGTCCGGGCGCCGCCGGTAGCCGCCCCGTAACGCCCGCGAGACGTTTACCGGCTATCAACCGAGCGCTTTACTTGACGGGGTAACTCGTCAACTTCCGTGTCGTCTTGCCTAGTGCATGCACGAACGAACGGCGCTAATTCCCCGAAATCCAGCCTTAACCGTGGCCATCATCGCGGCCGCTGTTTTGGCTGCGCTGGCGATAGTGCTAACCCTGCCCGCGTCACCGGCTGCCGCCGACCCACAGCTGGACTCCGAAGAGCAGGCCTTCGTGACGCTGATCAACGACTACCGCGCCCAAAGCGGCCTCGGCCCGCTGTCCATCGATTGGGAGCTGCAGGCTTCCGCCGACTTCATGAGCAAGGACATGGGCGAGAAGGCGTACTTCAGCCACAACGAGCCCAGCGGCCGCAACCCCTGGGACCGCATGTGCGCCTTCGGGTACTGCTACAACACCTACAAGGGCGAGAACATCGCGGCCGGGTACACCACGGCCCAGCAGGTCTTCACAGCCTGGCAGAACTCTCCCGGCCACAACTCCAACATGCTCGGCGCCAGCTACCACGCCATGGGAATCGCCCGCGTCTACACGTCCGGCAGCCCCTACGGCTGGTACTGGACCAACGACTTCGGCGGCGTCAACAGCAACGCCGATCCGCCGGGCGGCCACACCGCCACCCCAACGGCGACACCCAACGGATCTGCCACCCCGGTCCAGACCGCCTCGCCGACACCGGTACGCACGGCCACACCAACGCCAACGCCGCCGGTGACCTCGCAGCCCACACCCATCGTGCACCAGACCGCTTCTCCGTCACCGACGCCAACGCCCAACGCGAAGCCGCTGGGCAGCACTCCCCGCGCGACGCGAACCCCGGTCCGTTAACCACAGCCATCCCAAATAGCGAGAGGGCCGATCCTCACGGACCGGCCCTCTTTGTTGTTTCGGCTGTTTAGTCGAGACGCTCGATGATCGTCGCTGTGCCAAGACCGCCGCCGCAGCACATCAGCTGCATGCCGTAGCGGCCGCCGGTGCGCTCCAGCTCGTGCAGCATCGTCGTCATGAGGCGCGCACCGGTGGCCCCCAGCGGATGTCCCAGGGCGATGGCGCCGCCGTTGACGTTGACCTTCGACATGTCGGGGTTGACCTCGCGCTTCCAGGCCAGGATCACGGAGGCAAACGCCTCGTTGATCTCGATCAGGTCGATGTCCTTCAGCTCCAGGCCGGCGTGCTTCAGCACCTTCGGCGTGGCGGTGATCGGGCCGGTCAGCATCAGCACCGGGTCGGAGCCGACGACAGCCTGGCCCACGATGCGGGCGCGCGCCTTGAGGCCCAGCTCGTCCGCCTTCTCCCGCGACATCATCAGGATCGCTGACGCGCCGTCGGTGATCTGGGACGAGTTGCCCGCGTGGTGGATGCCGTTTGGCCGGAAGGACGGCTGAAGGCTCGCCAGCTTCTCCAGCGAAGTGTCGCGGATGCCCTCGTCGGTCTTGACGGTGTGCGGCAGGCCCTCCAGCTTGACGTCGATCTGCAGCATCTCCCGGTCGAAGCGGCCTTCGTCGCGAGCCTTCTTCGCCTTCTCGTAGCTGCCGAGCGCCCACTCGTCGGCCTCCTTGCGGCCGATCCCCCACTTGACGGCGATCTCTTCGGCGGAGATGCCCTGCGGGGTCAGCGCGTACTTCTCCATCAGGTCCGGCGTGAACGGAGCACCCGGGCCCTGCATGATGTTCACGCCCAGCGGCACCCGCGACATCGACTCGACGCCGCCGCCGATCGTTATGTCGCAGACGCCGGAGCTGATCAGGTTGGCGGCGAAGTGCACGGCCTGCTGCCCGCTGCCGCACTGCCTGTCGACGCTGGTAGCCGGGACGGTGTACGGAAAGTCGGCCGTCAGCAGCACGTTGCGGGCGACGTTCGCGCCCTGCTCGCCGACCTGGTCCACGCAGCCGAAGACGACGTCCTCAACCATCCCGGACTCGATGCCGGCGCGCTTGACGACTTCGTTGAGCACCTTGGCGCCGAGGGTGTTGGGGTGCAGACCGGAGAGCACCCCGTTGCGCCGGCCCATCGGCGTGCGCACCGCCTCGACGATTACTACTTCTCGCGTCATATTCGTTTCCTCCTTCGTGATTCACTCGTATTCTAGCAGACGCTTAGCAGTCTTTTCGCTACTTTTTCGGCCCCGGCGAGCCCGTAAAGTCGATGAAGGCCAGCGGCACCCCGCAGGCGCCGGTGTGGTGGACGCTGACGATGCGGCCGCCCTGGAGCGCCGGGTGCGGCTCGCCGATCGGGTAGCCCCCGGCGCGAAGGTCCTCCGCCAGCGCGTCGATGCCGGTCACCTCAAAGGCCAGGCCGGCGACGCGGCCGCTGTGGGGGTCGCCGCCCGTCTTCGGCCCGATCACCTCGATCACCACGTCGCCGGGGCGCATGAACGCGAAGGCCTGCTCGCCGCGCTCCATCGTGCGCTTGGTCGGCACCCCGAACCAGGACTCGAACCGCTCGCTGACCGCCGTCACCGATGGCACACGCAGCACAACGTGGTCGATGCGCGTGATGTGCCCGGAGGAGGCGTTGTCCCCGGCCAGGGCCGCCTCTGGCTCCACGAGTTCGAGCTGCGCGCCGTCGAACGCCGAGACGTGCAGGTAGCTCAGGCGGCCCGTGAACCCCTGGCGAGGCTCGCGGTCCTCCAGCGGCACGCCAAGGTCGCGCAGTCTCGCCACGTCGGCCTCGATCTCCGTGCTCCAGAGCGCGACGTGGTGCAGCCCCTGTCCGCGCTCCGCGATGAACTTTGCGAACGGGGACGTCTCCGCCGTCGGCTGGATGATCTCCAGGTAGCTTCGGCCGGCGGCCAGCATCGCGACGCGCACGCCGCGGGAGGACATGTCACCCTCTTTCAGGCAGGGCAGCCCCAGCGCGTCGCGGTAGAGGGCCAGCGCACCATCCAGGTCGCTGACGGCGATGCCCACGTGGTGTACATCGGTGATCACGCTCGGATTCTAAACGATGCCCGTTGACACTGGCCTGAGTCGCGACCGATGCTAGCGGTGATGGCTGGCAAGATGCCCTCGGCGGAACACGGCGAGTACGATCGCGCCCTGGAAGGCGTGGACTTCCCGGCTTCGAAGTTCGCGATCCTGGAGCGCGCCCGCGACCGCGGCGGCATGGACCACGAAGTGATCGCGATGCTGGAGCGGCTGCCGAAAGACGAATACGAGTCGCTGGCGGAGCTCACAGCCGCCGTGCGCGCGCTCTATATCGAAGACGGCGTCGACCCCTCAGCGCTGCCGCTCTAAACGCCGGACAACGAAAAAGGCCGGGCAAATGCCCGGCCTTTTCTTCTTGTTGCCGATGGGTCACCAGCGCCGGTAGCCGTAGCCCCCGCCGAGGGTCAGGATCAGCAAAAGCACCAGCAGGATGAAGAAGAGCGGTGATACCGCAATTCCCAGCCCGCCAAACAGGACGATGAAGAGCAGTGCCAGAAGTAGCAGTGCAATCATTTCAACTCACCTCCTCCTATTGGCCTTGTCCGCCGTTGTCGCCGACGTTCACATCGTTGCCTGAGATGTTCACGCCGGGGTTCGTGTCAGAGTTGCTGTCCGGCTGACTCTGTTGCTCCGGTTGGTTGCCGCTGTTGCCGGTGGTGTTCGTGACGGTATTCGAGTGCCACGGCGCCCAGATGATCAGCGAGACGGCAAGTGTCGCGAAGACGATGACGGCCAGCATCGCGATCATCCACGCGGCCGCCCCTGCGGCCTCGGCGGCTGCGTGGTCTTCGGTGTGGTGTACGTGTGCCATTTGATTGCCTCCAATCTTTCCTGTGCTCAACAATAGCCACCGGAAGCACGCCAGCGCATAACCACTCGCGACTGCGTGCATAACGCGGGCATCGCAATAGCGGCGGTGTGTTGTTGACCCATAAACAAAAGGCTGATTATGATTGCACGCGCATGACACCAGCCAACGAATTTCCCGGCAACATCATCTTCTACGTCATCTTCGTCGGGTTCATGGCGTTCTTCGTGTGGTCGGCCGTCACCCGCTTCCGCTGGTTTTTCCAGGCCAAGCCCCTCAACCGGCTGGACCATCTCTTCTGGCGCGTCGAAGGGCTAATCCCCTGGCTGCTCGGCAACGGCCGCGTGGCCCGCCGCAAGTACTGGTACTCCGGCACCCTCCACACCATGATCTGGTGGGGCTTCATCGTCCTCCAGATCCGCACCCTGAACTTCCTGCTCAACGGCGTCGACCACAGCGTCTCGTTCGAGGCCAACCTCGGCATCATCTACGACTTGCTGCGCCCGGTGATGGACATGTTCAACGTGCTGGTCCTTGTCGGCTGCGCCATGGCCGCCGTCCAGCGCTTCTTCTGGCGGCCGCCGCGGATGACGCTGAACATGGACGGCTGGATCATCCTCTTCTTCATCGGCTACCTGATGTTCACGGATGTCTTCCTCAACAGCTTCGAGTTCTACCTCCATCCCGGCGAGTTCGATCACAAGAGCTGGGCCTTCCTGACCTACGGCTTCTACAAGCTCTGGGGAGAGCTGGGCCTTTCGCAGAGCACGGCGGAAGCGTTCAACACCTTCTTCTGGTACAACCACCTGGTCGACTTCCTGGCCTTCCTCTGCTACCTGCCCTACTCCAAGCACTCCCACGTGCTGACCATCGTCCCGCAGATCGCGGCGCGCCGGTACCAGCCAACCGGCGTCCTCTCACCGATCCCGGAGATCGAGAGCGCGGAGACGTTCGGTGTCGGTGAGCTGCGCAACTTTAACTGGAAGCAGCTCCTGGACTCCTACACCTGCACGGAGTGCGGGCGCTGTACGGCAGCCTGCCCCGCCAACCTGACCGGCAAGATGCTCTCCCCCAAACAGGTCATCGTCGATATCCGCCACCTGATGGAGGAGCAAGAGCCGCCACCGCCGTGGAAACGCGAGAGCCAGAAGTTCCACCCAACGGCCGGCAGCGACGAGACGCTGGTGGCCGCACACGGCCCCGACGGCGCGAGCAACGGCCACAGCATCACGCCGCTGATCGAAGGCGTCGGCTTCGAGCCGATCTGGGACTGCGTGACCTGCGGCGCCTGCATGGAGGAGTGCCCCGTCTTCATCGAGCACGTGCCGACGATCATGGACATGCGCCGCTACCTGGTGATGGAACAGACGCGGATGCCGGAGACCGCGCAGTCCACCCTTGAGCAGATCGAACAGCGCGGCCACCCCTGGCGCGGCACCCAGCTGACCCGCACCACCTGGATCGAAGAGATGGCCGCTGAGGGCGTCACCGTCCCCATCTTCGACGGCACCCAGGAGTACCTGTACTGGGTCGGCTGCACCGGCGCCCTGCAGGAGCGCAACGTCAAAGTCACGAAATCTCTGGTGCGTCTCTTCATCCAGGCCGGGGTCAGCTTCGGCGTCCTGGCGATGGAGGAAGGCTGCTCCGGCGATCCGGCCCGGCGCCTGGGCAACGAGTACCTCTACCAGCTCCAGGCCCAGCAGAACATCGAGGTGTTCAAGGCCAAGGACGTGCAGAAGGTGATCGCCAACTGCCCCCACTGCTACAACACCATCAAACACGAGTACCCGCAGTTCGACGGCAAGTTCGAGACGACGCACCACTCCGTCTTCCTGGCCGAGCTGATCGCCCAGGGCAAGCTCGGTCGCATGGACTACGACCCGGCCTCGATTCCCGGCGCGCCGGCCTACGAATGGACCCGCCCCGCCGGCAAGTCCGTCACTTACCACGACCCCTGCTACATCTCCCGCCACAACAACATCATCGACGAGCCGCGCTCCGTCCTGGCCGAGATGGGCGTCACCCAGGTGGAGATGCCGCGCTGCAAGCGCGGGACCTTCTGCTGCGGAGCCGGCGGCTCCCACATGTGGGTGGAGGAGAGCCGCGGCGAGCGCATCAACGTCGTCCGCAGCGCGGAGGCGGTGGCCACCGGCGCTGACATGATCGCCGTCTCCTGCCCCTTCTGCATGCAGATGTTCGAGTCGGGCCTGGGCGCCGTCCCGGAGGCCGAGGAGCGCAACGTCCAGGTGTTCGACCTGGCGGAGCTCCTGGAGATGAGCGTCACCTACAGCAAGCCGCTGGCGTAAACCTCCCTCTTCCCTCTTCCACGCCCGCCCCGTACCCTAGGCCCATGAAGGCCGAGATCGTCTCCGTAGGCACCGAGATACTGCTCGGCGAAATCGTCGACACCAACGCGTCCTGGCTGGCCGCGCGGCTGCCGGCGCTCGGCGTCGACCTCTACTTCAAGTCCGTGGTCGGAGACAACGTCGACCGCATCGTCGACACCCTGGAACGCGCGCTGGAGCGCTCCGATCTCGTGATCATGACCGGCGGCCTCGGCCCCACCGACGACGACCTCACGCGCGAGTCGATCGCGGCCGCCCTGGGCGAAGAGCTGTACATCGACGAAGACATGTCGCGGGCGCTGGAGGCGTTCTTCAAGTCGCGCGGCCTGAACTATCCGGAGCGCAACCGCAAGCAGGCCGGCCTGATCCCTTCGGCCTCCGCCATCCTCAACCCGCGCGGCACCGCACCCGGCTGGTGGGTTGAGAAGATCCACCCGGAGAAGGGCGACCGCTACATCGTGGCGATGCCGGGCGTGCCCCACGAGATGTACCGGATGTGGGAGAACGAGGTCGAGCCGCGCCTGATCGAACTCGCCGGCGAGGGCGTGCTGGTCACCCGCGTCCTCAAGACCGTGGGCATGGGCGAGAGCACGCTGGACGAGCTGATCGCGCCGCTTTCCAAGGACAACACGAATCCCAGCATCGGCGTCTACGCCAAGCAGGACGGCGTCTACGTCCGCATCGCCGCCAAGGCCCCGAGCCGCGAGGCCGCCCGTGAGCTGATCGCCCCGGTCGAGGAGGAGGCCCGCAAAGTCCTGGGCGCGATCGTCTGGGGCGTCGACGACGAGTCGCTGGAAGGCGCGATCGGGGCGATGCTCAGGGAGCGCGGCCTCAAGCTGGCGACGATGGAGTCGTGCACCGGCGGCCTTCTCGCCTCGACGATCACGGACGTGGAGGGCTCCTCCGACTATTTCCTCGGCGGCTACGTCTCCTACGCCACGGAGATGAAGGTCGGCCTCGGCGTCAGCGAAGAGCTGATCGAACAGCACGGCGTAATCAGCAGCGAAGTCGCCTGCGACATGGCCCACCGCGCCCGCGAGTCCCTGGGCGCCGACTTCGGCATCGGCGTCACCGGCATCGTCGGCAACGAGCCAGTCGAAGGCAAGCCGCCCGGCACCGTCCACATCGCCGTCTTCGACGGCAACCGCTGCGAGCCGCTCTCTTACACGATCAACCTCGGCCGCGCCGCCAACAAGCGCCGGGCCGTCACCTCCGCCCTCTTCCTGCTGCGCCGGACACTGCTGGCCCGCGCCGGCTGATCGCTCGCGCGCCGTATCCGGCGGTTACGCCGTCAGCTGGCGGTACAGCGTGGTAATCCGCGACGGCAGCGACTCGATGTCAGGCACCACTTCGTAACCGATGTCGGCGCACATCGTCTTCAGGTAGTCGTGGCCGTAGCGGTCCACGGTCAGACAGAACGGCACCATCCCCTTGCGCTTGGCCTCCATCAGCGCCATGTGCGTGTCGTGGATCGCGTACTCCTTCTCCGTGCGGTCGCGGCCGTAGCCGTGGTCCTGCGGCCGCCCGTCGGAGACAAGAAAGAGGATCCGCACCTTGGAGTCGTGCGCCTCCAGCTTGGCGGTGGCGTGGCGGATCGCCGGGCCCATCCGGGTGGAGCGGACCGGCGCAATCTTGTCGATCCGCCTCTTCACCACCTCCCCGAACTGCTCCTCGAGGTCTTTGACGACGTAGAACTCGACGTTCTCGCGGCCGTAGCCTGAGAACCCGTAGATGCCGTAGCTGTCGCCGATCGTCTCCAGCGCCTTGATCAGGAGGACGATGCTCTCTTTCTCCAGGTCGATAATGCGCTTCGGCGGCGTCAGCAGCTCCTGGGCGCGGCGGGCCATCCACCAGGAGAAGTAGCGGCGCGGGTCGTCGTCGAACTCGTCTTGCTGGTACTTGCGCTCATGCTTGGCGATCTCTTCGTCGGTCGATGCGCTCATGTCCAGCAGGAAGGCGACGCTGACGTCGCGCTCGATCTTGTTGCGGCGCCAGTAGACCTTGTCCGTCGGCGTGACGCCGGCCCGCCTCTCGACGGCGTAGTCCGTGACAGCGTCGAAGTCGATCTCTTCGCCGTCCTGCAGCCGCTTGATCTTGCGGAACGTCTCCGGCCGCAGCAGCTCGAACTGGCGGCGGGTCTGGCCCACCAGCGAGGCGTAGCGTGACAGCGTCTGCTCGTAGTAGTTGGCCGCGCCCTCACCGACGTTGTACTCGACGATACGGCACCAGCGCGGCCGGTAGTCGCCGGCGCGGAAGTCCCACTCGTCGTAGAAGAAGTACTTGGGCTCGTTGGCCAGCTCGTGGTCGTCGTCCTCGGTGCTGAGTCCGGTCACGGGCTGACCGTCCTTGAGCGGCATCGGCTGCGGCTTCTGAGCTTTGTCCTGCTGCTGTTGCTGGTTCAGCTCCTTGATCAGGTTAGTCAGGAACAGCTCGGAGGACTGAGTGAGGTCGGCCTCGGCCATGTCGGAGATCGTGATCTCCACGCTCTTTTCCAGCATCTGCTTGAGCTGCTCCGGCGAAAGCGGGGAGGCGTTCTCCTTGTCCTGGCGCTGGTTGCGCAGCTTCATCAGCAGCTGCACGGTCTCCGGTTTGAACTCGCCGCGGAAGTCGACGGGCTGGGGGCTTTCGTAGGGGACCGGCTCGCCCTGTGGCATATCGATGTTCATGTCGTTGCCCGCGGCGTCGGAGGTCATCGGCGAGAGGTCCATGTCCTCGCTGTACTCCTGCCACTCCTCCATCTGGTCTTCGGGGAAGAGGTTCGGGATCTTTTCAGCGATCTGGTAGAGCCGCAGCGTCGCCTCCGCGGCGTCTTCCACCGTGGCCTCGCCGCCGGGGGCAGTCTGCAGCGTGCCGACGACGCCGACAGCCTCGTGCATGATCGGCATCAGCTGCTCCGGCCAGAGGACGTGCTCCAGACCGCCGAGGCTGGCTCGCACCATGTTCTCCACAAAGGCCTGGCGCAGCGGCATCTGCTCCACTTCCGGTCGGCGGCCCAGCTCGCGCTCCTGGCGCTGGCCGTAAGGCAGGCGGATGCCGCCGTACTCCCTGCCGATCAGCACATCGATCCGAGCGTCCTCAACTATCGCGAAGAGGTCGGACGCCAGGCGCCGGTCCGGGAAGAGATCGAAGAAGCGCTCCATGTCCGTGAGCGGCTCGCGGGTGACCGGGAGCGCCTCGCCGGGCTCAGACACGTGGCCGTCGGAGTCCAGCGGCGGTTGCACACCCTCAACCGGGATCCGCTGCTCCTCGAGGGCGTGACGGAGCGGCGGAAAGACGACGCCTTCGCGGTCGAACTGGAAGTCAAAGGTGCCGAACTCCAGGTGCCCGGCCTGGTGGGTGCAGTAGACCTTGTAGACGCGGAAGTTGGCGTCCTTGTCCGGGAACTCTTCGATGTGCGGCGGCAGGAAGATCGCGCTGCCCTCTGTGGAAGGCGCTTCCGTCTCCACCCAGCCGATCCCTTTTTCGGCCAGCGCCTCAGCGGGATGAACGGCCACGTCGGCGCCGGTCAGCGCCTTCCCGTACATGCGGAGGATGTCGGCGACCTTGCTTAGCTCCACCCGCGACGACAGCGACTCCAGCACCTCTTCGCCACGGCTGGACTCCATGCGGAAGTAGGCCTCACCGCCTTCTGTGCTCTGGTCGAGGAGGCTGCTGCCTACGCCGTGCCAGTCGGCGATCGTGTCGATCGGGATGCGGTCGAGAACGCCGGAGGCCGTCTTCAGGAACTCCATCGCAGCAAGCGGGGAGCGCACAACGAGGTCTTCGGCCAGCGAGAGCAGCAGGCCGTGCGACTCCTGGTCGACTGTGGCCAGAGCACGCGCAGCCTCCGCGAAGAATGTGAACGCCTGCCTGCCCTCGCGCCGGGCCAGCTCCCGCGAAAGCTCCAGGAAGCGGCCGCGCTGCATCTGCTGGATGTTGGCCAGCAGCCCCGGTCCCTTCTCCAGGTAGGAGCGCGCGTCCGCCCAGCCGGTGGAGGCCAGCGCCTCGGCGAAAGTCAGGAAGGCGGCGCGGTCTTCGCCGGTCAGCGGCTCCAGCGAGGTGGCGGCGATGCTCAAGCAATGTGAGGCGAGGTCATATGAGCGGTCGCAGAGGGCATCGACGAAACGGACGAGGATGCGCGCCTCCTCGACGCTGAGCTTGGCGAAGAGCTGGGGGCTGCCGTCGAAGAACTGGACGGCCAGCGAAGCCGACCGCCACGTGCCCTTGTAGAGCAGCCGGCCCAGCGCCATCCAGTCGGAGAGGCGGGCCAGGGTGATCGAAGGCAACGTGCCCGGCGAGGCGCGAAAGTAAGAGGCGGCCAGCGCCGAAGACAGCTCGGCGAGCTCACGCCCGTGCTCCGCCCAGCGCTGAAACCCGATACTCCCCAGCATCGGCAAGAGCTGCGGAGTTACCCGGTAGTACTCTCCGGCGGCCTCCCAGGAGCGCCAGGACTGCTTGGCCAGCTCCAGCCCGCCCTCGGCCCAGGCCTTGAGCTCGTCATCGGTGAGCTGGTCGCCGATGGCGTCGGCGGCCTTGCGGAACTCCGCGACCAGGCTCGTCGAAAAGGGCGTGAGCTGCTTGTCGTAGTAGGCGTAGGTCTTCTGGCGCTCGTCGGTCATGACGCTCTCAATATTACGTTATGACGCGCAGGTAGCGCTGCGTTGGGCCGCGCAGCGTCAGCCCAGCGGGAACTTCTCGCCGACCAGCTCCTCGCTGCGGGACCAGAGGGCCTCTGCGCTGGCGGGATCGGTCGCCCAGGGGCGCACGCCGCTGGCCGCCTCAGGGTCGTCCGCCGGAGCAGCCACGCCGCAGTCCTCACAGTAGCGCCCGCCGATCTCGCTGGCGTCAGCGACGACGCCGGCCCAGACGGTGGTTGCCGCGCCCTGCTCGACAGTCTTGAAGACGTAGGAGCCGGGGGCGTTGTTCACTCGGTCCATCAGTTGCTGCATCGTCTCAGGCGTCATGTGCCGGCCCAGCTCCGTCCGGATCCCGCCGGGGTGCACGGGGACGGCGCGGACGCCGCGGTCGCGCAACCTGGCATCCAGCGCCAGGGCAAAGAGCGCGTTCGCCGTCTTAGCGCGGCCGTAGGCGACCCACGGATCGTACGGAGTGCGCTCAAAGCCGGGATCGTCGAGGTCTACGTCGGCGAAACGGTGCCCAGAGGACGACAGCACGACGATGCGGCTGGGCGCCGCGGCCACGACCAGCGGCACGAGCTTGTTGACGAAGACGAAGTGGCCCAGGTGGTTGGTGCCGAACTGCGTCTCGAAGCCGTCCGCGGTTACGCCCTGGGGACAGGCCATGATCCCGGCGTTGGCTATCAGCAGGTCGATCGGTTTGCCCTCCGCCAGGAGCGCGTCCGCACAGGCCCGCACACTGGCCAGCGAAGCGAGATCGAGCTCGCGGAACTCCATTTTGGCGTTCGGGCCGGTGGCTCGTATCGCCTCGGCGGCGCGCTCTGCCTTGGGGATGTCGCGCACGGCCATGACGACTTCGGCGCCGTGGGCCGCAAGCGCCCGCGCCGTCTCCGCGCCCAGCCCGGCCGAGGCGCCGGTGATGAGGACGCGCTTTCCAGACAGATCGATGCCGTCGAGCAGTTCGTTGGTGGTGGTTTCGAAGCCGTAGGCCATCAGCGGGCTATTCGAAGATCGAGGAGACGACCTCTTCGATGCTGCGCTGAACATCGCGGTCGTCGGTGAGGGCCCAGATCACGGCCACCTGGCAGGCGCGCCGCGCTGTGATGCCCTGGTGAATCAGCTTGCCGGCGTAGATCAGCAGCCGGGTGCTGACGCCTTCGGCCAGGCCGTGCTCCTTGAGGTGGCGCACCTTCTCGCCCAGCTTGGCCAGGTCCATCGCCACCGCGTCGTTGACGCCGGACTCGTGCGCGACGATCTTCGCCTCCAGGTCCCGCGGCGGGTAGCCGAACTCAACGGACATGAAGCGCTGGCGCGTGCTGTGCTTGAGGTCCTTGAGCGCGCTCTGGTAACCGGGGTTGTAGGAGATGACGAGCAGGAAGCCGTCCTTGGCCTCGATGATCTGGCCGAGCTTCTCGATCGGCAGCAGGCGCCGGTGGTCGGTCAGAGGATGGATCAGGACGGTCGTGTCCTTGCGCGCCTCGACGATCTCGTCCAGGTAGCAGATCGCGCCGGCCTTCACAGCGCGGGTCAGCGGCCCGTCGATCCAGCGCGTCGAGTCACCCTCCAGCAGGTACCGGCCGACGAGGTCGGAAGCCGTCAGGTCTTCGTGGCAGGCGACGGTGATAAGCTGGCGGCCGGTCTCCTCGGCGTGGGAGCCGTTGCCGTCGGCGTCGCGGACGATGCTGACCGGGCGGCCCAGCTTGTACGCCATGTACTCCACGAAGCGCGTCTTGCCGCAGCCGGTCGGCCCCTTGAGCAGGACCGGGATCTTCTCGGCGTAGGCAGACTCGAACAGCTCGATCTCGTCCTTGACCGGCTCGTAGAACGGCTCGGCCGAAACGACGTACTCTTCGATGGCGTATTGCTTGAAGGTTGGTTCGGTAGTCATCTTCGTAGCTCTAGCATACCTGCAACGGTGCGTGCTTGACGATCAGCCCAGGCGGGTCTGCAGCTCCTGCCACAGCTTCAGAGCCTGCTCGCGCGTGCTCTCCATGTCGCCGCTGGTATCGATCACCTTGTTGGCGCGCTTGATGCGGGCCTCGTTCGTCATCTGGGCGCGGATTCGCTCCATCACCTGCTCCGGGGCCAGGCCGCTGCGCTCCGAGACGCGGGCAGCGACGATCTCCGGCGGCGTCACGGTGACCCAGATCTCGTTGGTCAGGTCGTCCCAGCTCGCCTCCAGCAGCAGCGCCGCTTCCAGGATCACGATCTTGTCGCCCTTCCGGTTGTGCTCCACCAGCTTCTCGCGCATCATCCCCTTCATCCGCGGGTGGGTGATGGAGTTGAGCTTGGCCAGCTCCCTGGGATCGCTGAAAACGATTGCGCCCAGCTTCTTGCGGTCGATGGTGCCGTCGGCGGCGATGACCTGGGGCCACTCCTTGGAGATCTCGTGGTAGCCGGGCCGGCCGGGCAGGTAGACTTCGTGGCCGACGAGGTCGGCGCTGAGGACCGGCGCGCCCTGCTCCTGGAGCACCTGGGCGACGGTGGACTTGCCTGTGCCGATACCGCCGGTGAGACCGATGACGAACAAATGGGCCGCCTTAGCTGTGGGGGTGGGACGAAAACGTCCGCCGTGGCGGACAACCTGATTTTTGCAGACTATAACGCGCGGGTCAAGAAAACGGTCCGCGGGTCAGTCAGCAAGCCAGATCATGAAGTCCATCGACTGGATCATCCCCTGCGATTTGTAGAAGCGATGCGCGTCCAGGCGGCCGCCTCCTGAACCCAGCTCCAGGTGCGTCGCGCCATGCTCCCGCGCCCAGGCAAACGAGGCCTGGATGAGCTGCCCGCCGATGCCCTGCCCGCGCCGCTCCGCGCTCACGACCAGGTCCTGCAGCCAGCACCGCGGCCCGTAGCGGATCGATTCGATGTCCCTGTAGACCGATGACAGGCCGACCACCTGATCGCCGTCCAGGGCCAGCAGGACGTCCGCATCGGCCCGCGACGTAGCCCAGCGAAAGCCGGTTGAGCCGCGCTCGCGGGTGTAGTCCGGCGGCGGCGCGCCGGGCTCTTCAAACAGCTGGGGCAGAAGGTCCAGCACCGCGGCCTCGTCGCCGAGAGTCGCCGGCCGGATCGTGATCGGCATCCGCGATCAGGCCGCTTTGACCTTCTTCACTTCTTCGATGAAGGCCGGGAAGAACTCTTTCCAGTCCGTGACCACCGCCCAGCGGGAAGCCTTGAAGATCGGCGCGTCGGCGTCCTTGTTGATCGAGGCGATGTTCTTGACCGAGGAGATGCCGGCCATGTGCTGGCTGGCCCCCGAGATGCCGACGGCGATGTAGAGGTCCGGAGTCACGACTTTGCCGGTCAGGCCGACCTGCCAGGCCACGGGACACCAGCCCAGGTCGGCGACGGCACGGCTCGCGCCGACCGCTCCACCCAGCAGTCCGGCCAGGTCCTCCAGCGGCTTGAAGCCCTCCGGCCCGCCCAGGCCGCGGCCGCCGCTAACGACGACCTTGGCGTCTTCCAGGCGGATGCCCTCGGCCTTCTCCTTGCGCCGGTCGGTGATCTTCGTGCGCAGCGATCCGGCGTCCACGCCGGCCGGCTGCTTCACCACCTCGGCGCTGGACGCGCCCGCCGCGGCCGGCTCCAGCGCCTTGACGCGGACGGTTGCCATCTGGGGCATCATGTTGATCGCGTAGCGGGCGCGCGCCGCGCCGCCGTAGCAGGGCCGCTCGGCGATCAGCTTGTCGCCGCTCATCTCCAGGCCCGTGCAGTCCATGGCGACGGCGGTGCCCAGGCGCTGGGCCAATCGCGGGGCCAGGTCGCGGCCGACCATCGTCTGGCCGAAGAGGATGATCGCCGGGTCGACCTCCCTGGCGATGCGCTCGGCGGCCGGCAGCCAGGCGTCGCCCAGGTACGGGGAAAGCACGGCGTCGTCGACGACGATCACTTTCTGCGCGCCGAACGATCCGGCCTCCGCGGCCAGCCCTTCAACGCCCGCGCCCAGCAGCGCCACTGTGATCGCTCCGCCCAGCCTGGCAGCGACGCCACAGAGCTCGGCCGTGACCGGGTGCAGCTTTCCGTCTTCGGTCGCCTCCGCGAAGATCAGTACTCCGTTAGCCATTTGTGTTCTCCTTCGTCAATCAGTTGTGGGGTGAGGCCAGAGCTAGATCAGCTTCGCCTCGTGCAGGCGCTGGGCCAGCTTCTGGGCCTTCTCCTGCGGCGTGTCGCCCTCGATCACCTCGGTCTCCACCTTCGTCTCGGGGACGAAGAGCGCTTCCAGGGTGACGCGCGCGGCCGGGGCGCTGATGCCGAGATCGGCCAGTGTCCAGGGCTTCACTTCTTTCTTGGCGGCCTGCATGATCTGGCGCAGCTGCGGGTAACGCGGCTCGCCCAGCTCGTTGGAGACGGTGACGACGGCCGGAGCGGTCGCTTCCACAGTCTCGAACCCGTCCAGGAGCACGCGCTCCACGGTGACCTTGCCGCCATCCAACTTCACTTCCTTGGCGATCGTGACGACGGGAACGTTGAGGATCTCGGCGATCGTGGAGCCGACGACGCCCATGTCCCAGTCGACGGCCTGGCGCCCGGCGATGACGAGGTCGAATGCGCCGAGCTTCTGGATCGCCGCGGCCAGCACCTCGGCGGTCACCCAGTGGTCGCCGTCGTTGATAGCCGGATCATTGATGTGCACGCCTTCGTCGGCGCCCATCGCTAGGCAGTGCTTGATGCTGTCGCGGAAGGAGTCGGGGCCCAGACTCATGACGGTGATCGTCGTGTCGGGGCTCTTGTCCTTGATCCGCAGCGCCGCCTCGACGCCGATCGTGTCGAACTGGCTGCGCGTGGGCTGAATCCCGGGCGCCGGGATGACCTTTTTCGCGCTCTCGTCCACCTTGAACTGGGACGCGGGAGTCTCTGGGTCTGGCACCTGTTTGACCAGACAGACGATGTGGGGCATATGGGCCTCCTGCTGGTGGTTGTCTTAGCTGAGCGATAAGGGGGGCGTGCTCAAGCGTCTATTCGTATGTGAAATTAATCACCGCGCCGTAGTATAGCATCCGCTTAACTGGCGGCAACCGCGGCCGCTTCAGTGACGCCCAGCAGCGCGGCGACGGCATCGATCGCGGCGTCTTCGTCCCATGTCTCGCGCGGCAGCAGCGTGACCGGAACGCCGCCGCCCTCCATCTGAGCGATCTCCCGCTCCGCCTCCGACCCCACGATCAGCCCCGTCGCGCGGGAGGCCACCTCTCCCAGCATGAAGATAGCCTCGCGGCGCTGCGTCTCGGCATCGCGCAGCAGCAGGCCGCTCTCCGGCGATGGGTAGCGCCTGGCCCAGTGCAGCAGCTCTTCCGGCGTCTCGGCCTTGTCGCCGTAGTAGCCGCGGTACATCGGCAGCAACCGGATGTCCCGCAGCCAGACCAGGCCGCGCTGGATGCGGACCGGCTCAAGCAGATAGGCGCACACTTCGCCGCCGAGCACGTACAGCACGGCGTCGTAGCCGGAAAGCTTGACCAGCGAGCGGAACTGGACGGGGTTCACGTAGCGCACGCGGTCGCTGTCCGTCGTGCCCTGCGTGCTCTCGACGACGACGTCGACGATAGCGCCAAAGCGACCGGCCAGCCGCTCAGCGATGCGGGTGACGAACGGCGATCCCGGAACCCCGACCGGCCCGCAGACGGCGATCGACGGCGCGCGGCTGCGCTCTCGTGGCCGGGCGCGTTCCTGGGAGGCCAGCCACTCGTAGGCGTCCACTGTCGCCCGGGCGGTGCGGCTCCAGCTGAAGTCGCCCGCGCGGCGCAGGCTGTACTCCCGCAGCTCGCGCGCGAAACCAGGTTCGCTGAGCGCGTCGTTCATGCGAGCCGCGATCTCTTCCGCCTTGTCAGGGTCGAAGCGCGCCTCCGCCATCTCGACGATTTCAGACAGAGAAGAGCGGTCGGAGACGGCAACCGGCGCGCCACAGGCCATAGCCTCCAGCACAGGCAGCCCGAAGCCTTCGTAAAACGAGGGGAAGACGGACAGCTCGCAGGCCTGGAAGAGGTCTCGCAGCGCCTCGTCCGTCACGAACCCGGGGAAGACGACCCTGCCGCCGATCCCGGACGATTTCGCCAGCGCCTGCAACTCCTCCTTGCGGGCGCCCGGTGTGCCGCCGGCGATGACCAGCTGGTGCGACCCGCGCACCGCCGCCGGCAACAGCGCGAAGGCGCGGATCAGCCCGTCGACGTTCTTGCGCGGGTCGGCGGCCCCGGATGCGTAAATGACAAACGGGGACGTAATCTCCGGGTGCCGGGCTTTGATCTCGGCCAGGGACTCCTCGCGCGGGCTGGCTGGACGACTGGAAGACGGCGCTGGCCGCCTCGTACGTTACCTTGATCCGCTCCGGGTCGATCCCCAGCAGGCGTACGGCGTCGTCCCGTGCCGACCCGGAGACGGCGACGACGAGATCGGCCTGCTGCACCAGCTTGAGTCGCGCCTGGTACCAGCCGTTCACCTCGGTCAGGTGAAGGTACGTTTCTGGATAGAGGATAGGAATCAGGTCGTGCAGGGTCACGGCCAGCCGCGCGCCGATCCGGGCCAGCGCCGGCGGGAAGAGGTACGAGGCCGGCTGCGGCGAGAACGGCGACATCACGTGGAAGATGCGGCACGCGTCCTCCGCGGCCAGCGGGCGGACGTCGTACGGCCACTGGCGGATCAACCCCAGCCCGGCGAAGTCCTCGACGCCGGCCGGCATCAGCAGCGACTCATCGAACTCCAACCCGGCCACGATCTCGCGGTGGTCCCGCACCAGCTGCAACGCCAGCTCGCGGACGTAGCGGCCCAGCCCGAACCAGCGGTACGGGTCCTGCCCCTGCAGGGCGTGCAGCCCCAGGTGGACGCGTAGCGGCGCGGTCATCCGGCCACGGCCTTACTTGGCCCCGGCTTCGCCCCGCGTCAGGATCGCCATCTTGTACCCCGGCTCCGTGGCCATGATCCGCACCTGCCAGCCCCGGCTCTGCGCGTACGGAATCGCCGCCGTCCCCTTGCCCAGCTCATGCGGGCCGATCTGCTGCACATCGTCTATCGCGACGACGCAGCCCGGCGTCATCCTGGCTTCGGCGGCCTGGAACTGGGTCAGCGTTTGTTCCGGCTCGTTGCCACCGTCCAGGTAGAGCAGGCAGATCGTATCGTTCAGCGCCGCTATCGCCTCTTCGCCCGGCGCCTGCACGAAGTTGGCACTGAGATCAACGGCGGCGAGCATCTTGCGCGCGGTCTCAAGATTGTCCTTCTCAGTATCGACTGAAACGAACGGCCGCCTGGCGTCGCGGCACCAGCGGGCGAAGTAGAGCGTGCTCGCGCCCTCCGTCGGCGATTCAAACGGGATAGCGCATGCAGCCGATCTCGACGACGGCCGCGTCCGCGGGGGCGCTATGGCGTCCGCCTGCTGGAAGAGCTCCTCCAGCTCCTTGGTCTTGCGGTTCATCGGGCCCATCACTCCGCTGGCGTTGAGGTGTGTCCGCAGCAGCGAGACCTGCTCTTCCAGCGAGGCGACCCTGGCGTCCACGTGCGTGACCAGGTCCTGGACCCCGGCCTCAAGCGTGGTCAGGCGCCGTAGCGTCAGGTCCAGCAGCTCGTGGGTGGGCGCCAGGAAGCCGTGGACGGACTGGTGGTGGAGCATGTCGATGCGGTCAACGACGGCCTTGTTCTGGGCGTCGGTGCCGAGGATGCGGCGGAGAAGCCGCACCGGCGCGGCGACGAGCGAGCGAACCGGGTTGGCGCGCGGATGGTCTTGCTGATCTGCCATGTTCAGTTCAAGCGGGCTTCTGGAGCGCCAGGTGGCAAGACGTCCAGAGGTACTCGCCGGTCTCCAGAACGATCTGGGGGAACGTGATCCACTGGGCCGGGCGCCCGGCGTTGTATTCAACGTAGAAGTCGTCCATCTCCTTCTGCGTCACAATCGTCTGCAGGGTCAGCGGCGAGACGGCGAAGCTGGGCTCGTCCACCGGCTGCAGCCCGGACGGCTCGATGATCAGGCGGCGGAACTCGTCGGCGCTGAACATCAGGACGCCGGGCAAACCCTTGCCTTCGCCCCGGACGCGGTACTCCGTGGAGAGCGTGAGGACGCCGCCGGGCTTGAGGACGCGGCCGATCTCGCGCGCCGCCATCGAGACGTCTTCCCAGTCGCCGAAGTGCTCGATAGAGCTGGATGAGTAGACAGCGTCGAAGCTGTTGTCTTCGTAGAGGAGCTTGCGGCCGTCCATGTGCTGGGCCACCAGGCGCTTCGGATTGCAGGGAATCAGCGAAAGCGATGCCGGGTCGACCAGCATCGCCGGCGGGGCATCGCCAGTCCAGCCGCTCTGCGAGTCCGCGTAGAGGTCGGTGGCGAACACGCGGCGGACAAAGTTCGTCAGGTAGAACGTCGTCGTCTCCACACCCGCGCCGACGCCGAGGATCTCCGCCTCCGGGCCCATCTTGCCGCAACGCTGCAGCGTCAACACCGCCATCGAGACTTCCCAGAGCTTGCGCTGCTCCTGCCCGACCGGCCAGGCGGGACCCAGCGCCTGTGTGAGGTGGGAGAAGACGGGGCGCATCACGTCCAGCAGCGTCAGGTTGCGGAAGTCCTCAACCTCGCAGACTTTGTTCAGGCGCAGCGGGGCGCGGTGCTCCGCGGGCAGGGGGAGAGCGGGAGCAGATGGCTGTGCGGGGAGTTCGGCGACTGTTCCCTTGCGGCCGAAGGGGAGCTTCACAACCGGCCTTCGCAGGGGGAAAGTGATCGGCACATATCTGTATTGGAGCGATTATACCCGACTGATGCTACGGCTCGCCGCGCCGAAGGAAGAGCATCGCGTCCGGGTGCACCAGGACCTCGGCGCGCGAGGCCGACCGGATCGAACCATCGTACTCCACCAGCCGCAGCTTGAACCCGGCCTCGAGGATCGAATTGATCGACGCCTCCGGGTCGCAATTGGATAACCGGATGCGTTCGGCGTTGAACTCGCAGAGAAGGGTGATGGCCGGGTTGTCCGCCAGCGTCTTGCGCATCCCCTGCAGGACCACGGCCTCGCTGCCTTCGGTGTCGATCTTGACGAAATCGACCGCCTTGACCCGGGCGTCGGCCACGAAGTCGTCGAAGGCGATCGTCTCCACCTGCACCTCGTTCACCTCGTCCCGGATGTCGGTCGTGGCGCCGCCGCCGTGCCAGAGCGAGTTGCCGCCGAAGTGGACAGAGAAGCGGTAGAAAGTTGCGGTGCCCCGGCCGCTGGAGAGCGCCATTCGGTGGGCCTGGCAGATCGGCCGATAGCCGTTCATCTCCACGTTCTGGAAGAGCACCTCGTACGTCTCCGGGTCCGGTTCAAAGGCGAAGACGCGGCCCTCCCGGCCGACCGAGTCACAGGCGATCAACGTGAAGTATCCGACGTTGGCCCCGGCATCGACGACGGTCATCCCGGGCCGCAGGCTATCGCGCATGACCTTTGTCACCCAGGACTCCCACTGCCCTTCGAAGGCGATGTGCGGGAAGAGGCTGCGGTCCCGTGAGTCCAGCACGATCTTGTGCCCGGAAGACATCCGCGTCAGCACCTTGTGGTTGCCCAGGTAGACCATCTGCCGCGGCTGCGCACCCTGGCGCAGCTGCTCGGCCAGCGCCTCCTGGCGGCGCAGGATCTCCTGCTGGTTGCGGATGATGTCCCGGAAGTAGAGTCCGCTGGCCCGCTTGGCCAGGAAGTTCAGGCCGCGCTGCACCTGCGACGGAGACTTCGGGACATCGGAGCCGGGTTCATTTCCCATGGCGCCCGCTCATTCGCATGTTGCTGTGAGTATAGTCACCGCCCCACGGCCCGGCAACGCGCGCAAACCTACGCCGAATACGGCCTCAGCGCCAGGACGCCGCCTTCACCGCGCTCCAATAGTGGCGCCATCGACGAGGTGTCCAGCCCGCCGCAGTACGCAACGTCATCACCCAGGCCGGCGTCCACCAGCTCCTGCGCGTGGTAGGCCGACCGCACCGCCTCGCCGATCCGGGGCCGTGACACCACGAAGGCGTCTCGGGTGAATCGCGCGGCGTCTCCGGCGACCAGCGAAGCGTCCGCGGCCAGCGCAGCCTCGGCGATAGCGCCGGCCCCCAGCGCGTCCTCCAGCACGAACACCGACCCGCCGTACGCCGCCGAGCAGACGACGGTGATATCCAGCCCGCGCTCTCCAGCGATGCGCAGCGCCGCCCGGGCGACCGCGGTGCGGTTCAAGAGGCAGCCGACCAGCACAGCCGGCGCCTCGGCCGCCAGCGCCGCAAGCACGCGTGTCCCGTTTGACGTGGCCAGGACGGCGGACTTGCCCGCCAGCTCCAGGCGCGAGAACTCCACCGGCGAGTTGCCGTAGTCGAACCCCTGCGGCGGCAGTCCGTCCTCCTCGCCGCAGAGCAAGTAGCCGGGCAGCTTCTCGTGCAGCTTCCGCGCCTCAGTTGTGTCCTTCGCCGCGACAACAGCCTCGCAGCCGCGCTCCAGCAGCGTGACGATGCTGGACGATGCCCGCAGCACGTCCACAACGACGCAGACAGACGTTTTCGCCGCAAACCGCTGCCCCGGCAAAATCGCCACGTCTATCCGCATGCGCCCCTACTCTTCACTATTCACCCTTCACCATTCACTAATCAGTATCGCCCGCCCCTTCCCTCCGCAGCCTTCCTCTTATATCATGCCGAAGAAGGCGGATTGGACACGTTAGATAACCCCGGCAAACGTCCCGAGCCCACTGCTCATCGGGCTTCCGGAGCAGGAGCGTTAACGTCCATGTTCGTCGAAAAGCTGCGGGCCGCCCAACAGATCAACAACAGCTACCTCTGCATCGGCATCGATCCCGACATCGAGCTGATGGCCCACCCGCACCTGCCTTCTTTCTTCACGGACATCATCGAAGAGACGAAAGACCTCGTCTGCGCCTACAAGCCCAACCTCGCCTTCTTCGAGGCGCTGGGGATGAGCGGGATGCAGACGATGCTGGAGTCCCTGCGCGCGATCCCCAAGCACATCCCGATCATCGCCGACGCCAAGCGGGGCGACATCGGCAACACCGCGCGCTTCTACGCCAGGGCGCTCTTCGATGTCTACAAGTTCGATGCCTGCACCGTGAACGCCTACGGCGGCCGCGACGCCGTGGAGCCGTTCGCGGCCTACGCCGACCGCGGCGTCCTGGTCTGGTGCCGCAGCTCCAACCCCGGCGCCGCCGACGTGCAAGACCTGGAGCTGGCCGGCGGCAAACCGCTCTTCGAGGCCGTCGCCGAGCGCGCGCGGGACTGGAACGTAAACGGCAACGTCGGCCTGGTGGCGGGGGCTACCTGGCCCGAACAGATCGAGCGTGTGCGTGAGATCTGCCCGGACCAGGTGATCCTCGTGCCGGGCGTGGGGGCCCAGCAGGGAGCACTGGAAGCGGCCGTCCACGCGGCGATGGACGCCGAGGGCGGCGGCTTCCTGATCAACGCTTCCCGCGGCGTCACCTACGCTTCCCGCGGCGATGACTACGCGGCAGCCGCCCGCAAGGAAGCGCAACGCCTGCGCAATCGCATCAACGTGATGCGCGAGGCAGCACTGGCACGAGGGTAGCCATTGGTAATAGAGGTCTTCCTGGGCGATGTCGTGCGCCTGCGGAAGCCACACGCCTGTGGGGGGTACGATTGGCAAGTCGTCCGGCTGGGGGCAGATATCGGCATCCGCTGCCTGGGCTGCCAGAGACGCGTGCTCCTGGAACGCAGCGTCTTCGAAAAGCGCGTGAAGACGTTCCTTTCCCGCGGGACTCCGGAGGCCAGCCCTGAGGCCTGACATGATCTTCGACCAGCCCGACGTGCGGGAGGTCGTGCGGTCACGAGCCCTGCTGAGCGAAGGGCGGTTCTTCAGCCTCTGGCTGAGCCAGGGCCTGGCCCAGACGGCGCAGAACGCCCTGCTCTTCAGCCTGCTCGTGATCGTGCTGGGCATCACCAACTCCTCCGTCCACACCAGCCTCCTGATCCTCAGCTTCATCCTGCCCTCGATCCCGCTGGGATTCGCCGTCGGCGTCATCCTGGACCGCGTGGACAAAGGCCCGGTCCTCGTCGGCACCAACCTTCTACGCGCCGGGGCCTGCGTGCTCCTCTTCTTCTTCCACGCCAACGAGTGGGGCATCTACGCGATCAGCATGGGCATCGCCACGGCCAGCCTCTTCTTCAACCCGGCCGTCGTGGCGCTGGTGCCGTCCGTAGTCCGGCGCGACCGGCTGGTCCAGGCCAACAGCCTCTACAACTTCACGCTGACCGGCGCCCAGCTCCTGGGCATCGTCTTCCTGGCGCCGATAGTCCTCAAGAGCACCGGCGCCGACGGCATGTTCATCCTGGGCACAGCGATGTTCCTGCTGGCCGCAGTCGCCGCCGCCAACGTCTCCGTCACACATGAACGACCGGAGACCCGCCCTTCCCAGAAGGCAACGGTCGGCAGCATCCCGCTGGAGTTCCGCGAGAGCTGGCGCGCTCTAACCAGCGACCGCCGCTCCGTGATGGCCCTTTCGCAGCTGATCATCAGCAGCACGCTGGTCCTTCTCTTCGCGATCCTGATCCCCCGCTACATGAAGGACGTGATCGACGTGCCGCCGGACAACGCCGCGCTGGTCTTCGCGCCGACGGGCGTCGGGGCGCTGGTGGGGCTGCGCTTCCTGCCCTGGTTCGCGCGCAAGAACAAGAACCGTGTCGTCGTCATCGGCCTGGCCGGGATCGCCGTCTGCCTCGTCCTCCTGGCCCTGGTCAAGCCGATCGCCGACGTCTGGGAGAGCGCGCCGAGCGCGCTGGACCCCAGCCACTTCCTCCGCGTATCGCTGTTGCAGGCGCTGGTGATGTGCTTCGCCGGGCCGATGGGCTTCTTCTACGCGCTGCTCAACGCCCCGGCCCAGACCGTGCTCCACGAACGCGCGCCGCCGGAGATGCGGGGCCGCATCTTCGCCACCCAGGTGGTCTCCGCCAACTTCATCTCACTGGTGCCGTTGCTCCTGATCGGGGCGATCACCGACATCCTCAACGTGACCGTCGTTTTGCTGCTTGTGGCCGCGATTGTCGGCGGTATGGCGGCCCTCAGCCGCTGGATGGAGGTGGAGGATGCGCCCGATACGGTGGAGGAGCGCATGGCGCAAGGCGTCGGCACTTAATTGACGCGCGTGAAATGCGGGCCGTAGACTCGAAGTGCTAGGAGGTGGGCGGCTTGGTCGAAATGACCATTGAGAGCATACGAGTCAGCCTCATGAACTACCAGCGGGTAGTCATCCTGCGAGAGAAAGACTCTGACCGATACCTGCCCATCTGGATCGGCCCCGCTGAGGCCGACGCGATAGCTGTTCGCCTGCAGGACGTACAGGTGGCGCGCCCGCTAACCCACGACCTCCTGCGAGACGCCATCGGCCAGCTCGGCGCTACCGTGGAGTACGTAGTCGTCAACGACCTCTCAAACGACACATTCTTCGCCCGCATCATGCTGCAGGTCGACGGCCGCTCGATCGAGATCGATTCCCGGCCCAGCGACGCCATCGCCCTGGCCGTCCGCGCCCAGGTCCCGATCTTCGCCGACGAGTCAGTGCTGGAGAAGGCCGGTGTCAAGCTGGACGAAGAGGGCCAGCTGGACGCGGTGACCGGCGGCACCCAGCCGATGGAGACGACCGGCGAGGTCTCCGACGAAGAGCTGGAGAAGCTCAGCCCCTTCCGTGACCTGATCGAGGGGCTGGACCTGGAAGACTTCGGCAAGAAGTAGCCGCCCGGGTCCGCTCCGCAGCCGAACCAAATCTCCCTCGCGCTTTTCCTCCGGTGTCTGATTGTGCTAAATTTCACATATCGACTCGGATTAAGGCTTTGTGATATTGTGCGCAAGGCAAGAAATTCAGGCCGACCTGGAAGGTGGCACCGGCGTGATGCAGCGACTCCCGCCAGCTATGAGACTGATGGGGATTGGCTGGTATTTCGTCTTCGTGATCGTCGGTGGGCTCGCGGGCGGACTCCTGCTGGACAGCTGGCTGGGCACTAAGCCTGCCTTCACCCTCGTCGGGCTGTTCGGGGGGCTGGTCCTGGCCTTCTGGGGCGGCTATTTCATGCTCATGGAAGCGATCGGCAAAGGCAGAGGACACAAAGACAACTAGCTTATGAAGACGCGCCTAATCGTACTCGGGATGCTCGCCCTCTTCGTCGTGGGCTTCGTCTTTCTCCGGGGGCCGATCCCGCACATCTCCATCGCCCCGGAGCCGCTGACCAAGGTCGGCGGGGTCAAGATCACCAACACGATGCTCACCTCCTGGATCATCGTCGTCTTGATCGCGTTCGGCATCCTCTTCATCACCACGCGCAAGTGGACAATCGTGCCCGGCGGCGTCCAGAACTTCGTTGAGGCCGTAGTCGAGGCGTTCTACAACCTGGTCACCGGTATCGCCGGCGAGGAGAAGGGGCGCCGCTTCTTTCCGGTGGTCGCCACGATCTTCTTCTTCGTTCTCGTCTCCAACTGGCTGTCCTTGACGCCGGTCTTCAACGTCATCGGCTTTCAGTCCGAGCCCGAGGAGACGGGCTTCGTGATGAACAAGACGGACATCGGCCCGTTCCACTTCGCCACGGTGCCGTTCTCCAGCCTGAGCACGCTCAGCGCCGATTCGATCAGCGAAAGCGACTCCAACGCCGCGGAGCACCACGATAAGGCCATCGCCGACGGCAAGTTCGTTGGCGAGCTAATCCCGCTCCTCCGCGGCATCAACACGGACCTCAACACGCCGCTGGCGATCGCCATCTGGTCGGCGATCTTCGTCGAGTTCTGGGGCATCAGCGCCCTTGGCTTCTTCAAGTACGGCAAGAAGTTCATCAACTTCGGCGGGCCCATCGACTTCTTCGTCGGGATCCTGGAGCTGATCTCGGAGCTCGTTCGGCTGGTCAGTTTCACCTTCCGTCTTTTCGGTAACATGTTCGCCGGCGAGGTGGTGATCCTGATGTTCACTTTCCTCACGCCGCTGATCCTGACGCTGCCGTTCTACGGCCTGGAGCTGTTCGTCGGCGTCATCCAGGCGTTCATCTTCGCCTCGCTCACCCTGGTCTTCGCCGTCATGGCCACGCAAAGCCATGACGCCCACGACGAGCACGCCCCGGAGCACCCGGAAGACATCGGCGAGGCCATTCACGAAGCAATCGCGGAACCAATCTAATGAAGCGCATATCAAGCCATACACCCACAAGGAGGTTCTAGTGGACATCATTCTTTCCGTGACGTTGCCAATCTTCCATGCGATTGGGCACTTCATCGCACAGGCGGAGGGCAATACAGGGTTCACGATCAGCGACAAGGGCATGAAGTCCATCGGCGCCGGCATCGCCATGGGTCTCGGCGCCTTTGGACCGGCGCTCGCCATCGGCAACCTGGCCGGCCGGGCCATGGACGCCCTGGGCCGCAACCCGGAGGCGCAGCCGGTCATCCAGACGAACATGATTCTTGGACTGGCGTTCGCCGAGGCCATCGGCATTTACGCGCTGGTCGTGGCGATCATGATCGGTTTCGTGTTCTAGGGAGCCGGAGAGGCTTTAACCAGACAGAAGGTAGCTATGTTACCCGTATTGCTAGAGGCTTCGGGAATCAGCCAGCTGGGCATCAACCTGCCCGGACTGGTGGCCCAGCTCATCAACTTCGGCATTCTGCTGGTCCTCTTCACCTGGCTCTTCCGCAAGTTCGTCTTCCCGATGATGGACGAACGCAAGAAGCGCATCGAAGAAGGACTGCGGGCCTCCGAGGACGCCAAGAAAGCGCTGGCCGAAACCGAGCAGGGCGTCAGCGCAGAGATGGCCAAGGCCCGCCAGGAGGCGCAGGCCCTGATCGCGCAGGCCCAGCAGACATCGGCCCGGATGGCCGAAGAGGGGCGCCAGCAAGCGCGCGTGGAAGCCGAGCAGATCCTGGAACGGGCCCGCGGCGAGATCCAGCTGGAGCGCGACAACGCGATCTCCGAGCTGCGCCGCGAGTTCGCAGACCTGACGATCACGGCCGCCGAGAAGGTGATCCGCCGCAACCTGGACCGCACCGCCCAGCACGACCTGATCGAGCAGGTGCTGGCAGAAGCGCCGCGCCCCGGCGATGGAGCATCGAACAACTAGATGAGCGGTACTGAAGAATGATCCCCGAACCAGCAGCCAGGCGCTACGCAGAGGCCGCCTACCTGATCGCCCAGGAGGCGAAGACGGAAGACGCCTGGCGCGCCGGCCTGCAGAGCATCGCCGCGCTGTTCGGCAACCCGGACGCAGAGCGCGTCTTCGCCAGCAGCCGCCGCTCCGCGGATGACAAGCGCCAGCTCGTGGAGAAGGCGCTGGCCGGGCTCGACCCGGAGATCCTCAATTTGGCCCGCCTGCTCCTCCGGCGAAGCCGCACGATGCTTGGCCCGCAGATTTCGCAGGCCTACCAGGAGATGCTCGACAAGGCCAGGGGCATCTCGCACGCCACCGTGACCAGCGCCGTCCCGCTGAACCCGGGCGAGCTCGCCGCTGTGCAGAAGAAGCTGGAAGAGCTTACCGGCGGCACCGTCGTCACCGAGACGGAAGTAGACGAAAACATCCTCGGCGGGCTGATCGTGCGCATCGGCGACCGGCTGATCGACGGCAGCACACACAGCCGCCTGGTGGCGCTGAAGCAGCGGCTGGCAGGGGCCCGGAGCTGATGATGGCGACGAAGGTATCGAAAGACGAGGCGATGCGCGACCTGGAGCGAAGCTGGGCCGAGCTGCGGTCGATCATCGAGTCCGTGCCGGACGACGAGCTCGCCCAGCCCGGTGTCGTCGAAGAGTGGTCAGTCAAGGACATCGTCGGCCACATCGCCTTCTGGGCCGGCCGCGGCGCCGCGACCCTCGGCGGCATCCAACTCCGGAACGCTGGACAAGCTCGTCTTTGGCACCGGCGACAACTGGGTGGACGAATGGAACACCCGCGAATTCGCCGCGCGCAAGGACAAGCCCTACGCCGAGCTGCGCGGAGAATGGATCGCGGCCCACGAGGCAGCGCGCGCAGCGCTGGAAGCCGCAACCGACGACACGCTGAACGCGGCGTACGGGCAAGGCACCATCGCCGCCTACTACACCGGCGACACCACAGAGCACTACCAGGAGCACGCCGAACAGATACGGGACTGGCTCCACGAGATGGAAACGACCGAGAAGTGACGGAAAGGTTGGTGGAGGTTAGAGACTAGAGATTGGAAGGCGACATCGCCCGTTCCAACCTCCAGCTTCCAACTTCTACCTCCCCAAAGGAGACCAGCGATATGGCAGTAAGACCAGACGAAATCGCATCGATCATCAAGCAACAGATCGAGCAGTTCGGCGGGGCCGTTACGGCGGTCGACGTCGGCAGCGTCGTTGAGTCGGGCGACGGCATCGCCCGGATCTATGGGCTGAGCAACTGCAAGTACTCGGAGCTCCTGGAGTTCCGCACCCGGGACGAGGCCGGCGGCGAGAAGACCGTCATCGGCCTGGCGCTGAACCTGGAAGAGGACACAGTCGGCGCCATCATCATGGGCGACTACACCGAGATCAAAGAGGGCGACGAGGTCCGCTCCACCGGCCGCATCATCGAGGTGCCGGTCGGCGATGGGCTGATCGGCCGCGTCGTCGACCCGCTGGGCCAGCCGCTGGACGGCAAAGGCCCCGTCGCCTCCACTTCGACCCGCCCGGTCGAAAAGATCGCTCCCGGCGTCGCGGAGAGACAGGCCGTCAACCAGTCGCTGCACACCGGCGTCAAGGCGATCGACGCCATGGTGCCGATCGGCCGGGGCCAGCGCGAGCTGATCATCGGCGACCGCTTCACGGGAAAGACGGCGATCTGCCTGGACGCGATCATCGCCCAGAAGGGTCAGGACGTGATCTGCATCTACGTTGGCATAGGCCAGCAGGCGTCCAAGATAGCCCAGGTCATCGGCATCCTGGAAGAGAACGGGGCCATGGACCACACGATCGTCGTCGCCGCCAACGCCGCCGACCCGGCCGCGCTACAGTACATCGCCCCGTACGCCGGCTGCGCCATCGGCGAAGAGTTCATGTCCCAGGGCAAGGACTGCCTGGTCATCTACGACGACCTCTCCAAGCACGCCTGGGCCTACCGCCAGATCTCGCTGCTTGCTCCGGCGCCCGCCGGGCCGCGAAGCCTACCCCGGCGACGTCTTCTACCTGCACAGCCGCCTCCTGGAGCGGGCAGCCCGCCTTTCGCCGGAGTACGGCGGCGGCTCGCTAACAGCGCTCCCGATCATCGAGACGCAGGCCGGCGACGTCTCGGCCTACGTGCCGACGAACGTCATTTCGATCACCGACGGCCAGATCTACCTGGAGTCCGATCTCTTCGCCTCCGGCATCCGCCCCGCCATCAACGCTGGTCTTTCGGTCTCGCGCGTGGGCGGCGCGGCGCAGACGAAGGCGATGCGCAAAGTCGCCGGCGGCATGCGCCTGGGCCTGGCCCAGTACCGCGAGCTGCAGGCCTTCGCCCAGTTCGGCACCGCCGAGCTGGACAACGCCACCCGCCGCCAGATCGAGCTTGGCCAGCGCCTGGTGGAGATCCTCAAGCAGCCACAGTACAACCCGCTACAGCTCGGCCCCGAGGTCGCGATCATCTACGCCGTCGTCAACGGCTACCTCAACGACGTCGAGCCGGCCAAGGTCAAAGACTTTGAGGAGGCCTTCCGCCGCTACATGGAGTCGGCCCAGCCGGACCTGCTGAAGACGATCCAGGACAGCAAAGTGATCGACGACGACACCGAGGCCAGGCTCAAGTCCGCCATCGAACAGTTCAAGCAGACGGGGTCCTTCTAGGAACAGCCAATGGCAGCCGGACAGCTTCGCATCATCCGCAGGCGCATCCGCTCTATCCAGAGCGCGGCCAAGATCACGCGCGCCATGGAGCTCGTCGCCGCGTCCAAGATGCGGCGGGCCCAGCTCAACGCCCTGGCCGCGCGGCCTTACGCCGAGCGGCTGCGCTGGGTGCTGGCCGACCTGGCCGAAACGCTGCACACGATCGACCCGGCGGAGCGCAACCCACTCTTCCAGGAGCGCGCCGAGGTCAAGAACGTCGAGCTGATCTTCGTCACGCCCAACCGCGGCCTCTGCGGCAGCCTCGTCTCCAACCTCAGCCGCCGCGCCCACCAGTTCGTGCTGGAGCATCCCGGCCAGGGCGTGCGGACCATCGCCATCGGCCGCAAGGGCCGGGACTTCATGCGCAGGGCCGGCCAGGAGGTCGTCGCCGAGTTCCTGGAGCTGGGCGACTACCCCGCCTACCTGGACGTGCGGCCGATCGCCCAGATCGCCATGGACGACTTCCTCAGCGGCGCCGCCGACGAGGTGCACATCATCTTCGCCGAGTTCGTCAACACCGTGACCCAGCGGCCGACCAGCTTCAAACTGCTGCCCATCGAAGCGCCGACAGAGGCCGAGAAGAAGGAGACCGGCGGCGTGGACTACATCTACGAGCCCGGCCGCGAAGCCGTCCTCGCCGAGCTCTTGCCGCGCTACATCGAACGGCAGGTCTACGGCGCGATCCTGGAAGCGGCCGCCAGCGAGCAGTCCGCGCGCATGGTCGCGATGCGCAACGCCACCGACAACGCCAACGAGCTGATGCGCGACCTCACGCTCGTCTACAACAAGGCCCGCCAGGAATCGATCACAAGCGAGCTTCTGGACATCGTCGGCGGCGTCGAGGCGATGAGTGGTTAGCCGCAGATGAACGCAGATATTACGCAGATATTCGAACGTAGGGACAGAGCTTCAGGTCTTCAGACAGCCTTGCACGCGGTAGCCACGTTCGGTGGACCAGAAATCGGAACGGAGGACGCCATGCCTAAAGGAAGCAAAGGACAGGTCGTACAGGTGATCGGCACCGTCGTGGACGTGGAGTTCCCGGCGGGCGCGCTGCCGGAGATCTACAACGCCATCGAGATCGCCATTGGCGGCGACGGACACCTGATCGCCGAAGTGCAGCAGCACCTGGGCAACAACTGGGTGCGTGCGCTGGCCATGGACACGACCGACGGCCTGGCCCGCGGCACCGCCGCCGTTGATACCGGCCAGCCGATCACGATCCCCGTCGGCGAGCCCTGCCTGGGCCGGCTGTTCAACGTCCTCGGTGCGCCGATCGACAACCTGGGGGAGGTCAAGTCAGACGACCACTGGCCGATCCACCGCCCGGCCCCGACCCTGGAAGAGCGTGAGACCTCACCGAACATCCTCGAGACCGGCGTCAAGGTCCTCGACCTCGTCGCGCCGTTCACAAAGGGCGGCAAGGTCGGCGCTTACGGCGGCGCCGGCACCGGCAAGACCGTCATCATCCAGGAGCTGATCCGCAACATCGCCACTGAGCACGGCGGCTACTCAGTCTTCGCCGGCGTCGGCGAGCGTTCCCGTGAAGGCAACGACATGTGGAACGAGATGAAGGAGTCCGGCGTCATCGACAAGACGGCGCTGGTCTTCGGCCAGATGAACGAGCCGCCCGGCGTCCGCGCCCGCATCGCCCTCACCGGCGTCACCATGGCCGAGTACTTCCGCGACACGATGGGCCAGGACGTGCTCATCTTCATCGACAACGTCTACCGGTACATCCTGGCCAACATGGAAGTCTCCGCGCTCCTCGGCCGCATGCCTTCAGCCGTCGGTTACCAGCCCACGCTGGCTACGGACATGGGCGCGCTGGAAGAGCGCATCACCTCCACCAAGCGCGGCTCGATCACGTCGTTCCAGGCGATCTACGTGCCCGCCGACGACTACACCGACCCCGGCATCGTCACCACCTTCGGCCACCTGGACGCCGTCATCTCGCTGGACCGCGCGCTCGTCGAGCAGGCGCTGTACCCCGCCGTCGACCCGCTGTCGTCCTTCTCGCGAATCCTCGATCCGCGCCTCGTCGGCGAAGACCACTACCGCGCCGCGCGCGGCGTGCAGGCCGTGCTCCAGCGCTACAAGGACCTCCAGGACATCATCGCCATCCTCGGCGTCGAAGAGCTTTCAGACGACGACAAGGTCGCCGTGGCGCGCGCCCGCAAGATCCAGCGCTTCCTGACCCAGCCGATGTTCGTGGCCGAGGTCTACACGGGACGCCCGGGCCGCTACGTCCCGGTCAAGGAGACCGTCCGCGGCTTCCTGGAGATCCTGGACGGCAAGCACGACCACCTGCCGGAGCAGGCCTTCTACATGGTCGGCACGATCGAAGAGGCCACCGAGGCCGCCGAAAAGATGGCCGCGGAGCCGAAAGCGGCGTAGGCGCGCTAGAATGAGCTGCAGGACACGTCATGCCACTTAGCGTTCACATCGTCACGGCGGAGAAGGAAGTCTACGCCGACGAGGCCGTCGACGAGGTCGTCGCCCCCGGCAGCGAGGGCGAGTTCACGGTGCTGCCCCAGCACGCGCCGCTGCTGACGATGATCAAGCCCGGCATCATGCGAGTCATCAAGGGCGGCCAGGAAGAGGACCTCGCCATCACCGGCGGCTTCCTGGAAGTCCGCGACGACCGCGTCACGATCCTGGCCGACGCCGTCGAGCGCGCCGAGGAGATCGACATAGCACGGGCGGAGGAAGCCCGCAAGCGCGCCGAACGCTCGCTGGCGGACCGCACCAGCCGTGAGCACGACATTGAGGCACAGGCGGCTCTCCAGCGCGCTCTCCTGCGGATCAAGGCTGTGGAACGCGGCCGCCACCGTCGTGAGGGCGGACGGCCCCAGCGCCCGCCGGGGTCCTGACCACGCGCACCCGCCGGACGGGTCGGTTGGCATGACCCTCCACGCCAAAGGCCAGACGCTCGTCATCCAGGGCGGCAAGCCGCTGCGCGGCGACGTCGAAGTCGGCGGCTCCAAGAACGCCGCCCTCGGCGCCATGGCGGCCTGCCTGATGGTCGGCGACGACTGCTTCCTGGAGAACGTCCCCCGGATCGACGATATCGAGCAGATGGCGCTGGTCCTGCGCAGTCTCGGCGCCACGGTGGAGTGGGCAGAGCCCCACACGCTGTGCATCAGCGGGGCAAACGTCAACAAGACCTGCCCGGACCGCGAGCTCGTCGGCTCGCTGCGCGGAAGCTTCCTCGTCATGGGAGCCTTGCTCGGCCGTTTCGGCGAGGCGTCCTGCCCGCCACCCGGCGGCGACGTCATCGGCCAGCGCCCGATCGAAGTCCATCTCGAGGGCTTCCGCAGGCTCGGCGCGGAGACCGGCATCGACGCCGACACCTTCCACGCGAGGGCCAAAGAGCTGCGCGGATCGTCCTTCTTCGCCGATTACCCGAGCGTCCTCGGCACCCAGAACACGATGATGGCGGCGGCCCTGGCCAAGGGCATCACGACAATCGTCAACGCCGCTGCGGAGCCAGAGGTCGAAAGCCTGGCCGGGATGCTGAACCAGATGGGCGCACGGATCAGCGGCGCCGGCACGCACACCGTGACCATCAACGGCGTCGAGAAGCTGAAGCCGGTGCGCTACCGCATCATCCCGGACCGCCTGGAAGCCGGCACCTTCGCCATCGCCGGCGCGATCACCAACGGCGAGGTCGAGGTTCGCGGCGTCGATCTCAGGCACCTCACTTCGGTCATCTACAAGATGCGCCAGGCCGGCATCGAGATCGAGGAAGGCAACGACAGCTTCCGCGCCCGGCGGCCCGGCGGCCTCAACTCAATGACGTTGCAGGCGCTGCCCTACCCGGGCTTCCCAACCGACCTGCAGGCGCCGATGGCCGTGCTGCTGACGCAGGCGCGCGGGATTAGCTACGTCCACGAGCGCGTTTTCGACAACCGGCTGCTCTACATCGGGGAGCTGCGCAAGATGGGAGCCGAAATAGTGACTACCGGGACCACCGTTGCTATCATTAGCGGGCCCACGCCCCTGACGGGCTCTTCTCTTCGAGCTATGGACGTGCGGGCGGGCGCGGCATTCATCCTGGCCGGGCTCGCCGCCGCCGGTCGTACCGAGGTCAGCGACGTCTATCACGTTGACCGCGGCTACGAACGGATCGATGAGAAACTGCGAGCCCTGGGAGCCGATATCGAAAGGGTCTGATGTTCGGTAAGAGAATAGGCGTTGACCTCGGCACGGCCAACGTCCTGGTTTACGTGAAGGGCCGCGGCATCGTGATCAACGAGCCGGCCGTGGTGGCCGTCGCTCAGCGCGACAACAGCATCGTCGCCGTCGGCCGCGACGCCCGCGACATGCTGGGCCGCACGCCGGGCGCCATCCAGGTCATCCGTCCCATGCGTGAAGGCGTCATCGCTGACTATGTGACCACCGAAGCGATGCTGCGCCACTTCATCGGCAAAGTCGTCGGGCGCTTCTCGTTCGTGCGGCCGGAGGTGATGATCTGCGTCCCGGCAGGTGTCACCGGCGTCGAGCAGCGCGCCGTCCAGGACGCCGCCGAGGCCGCCGGCGCCAGGCGTCCCGCCCACCTGATCCCGGAGCCCCTGGCCGCCGCCATCGGAGCGCGCATCCCGGTCCACGTGCCGCACGGGCACATGATCGTCGACATCGGCGGCGGACGCACTGAGGCGGCCGTCATCTCCATGTACGGAATCGTCGTCAGCGAATCGGTCCGCGTCGCCGGCGACCGGCTGGACGACGCGATCGCCGGTTATGTGAAGCGCCGCCACAACCTCGTGATCGGCGATCGCACCGCCGAAGAGCTGAAGATCGCCATCGGGTCCGCCGTGCCGCTGGACGAGGAGATGAGCTACCAGGTCCGCGGCCGCGACCAGATCACCGGCCTGCCGCGCACGATCACCGTCTCCGGCAGCGACGTCACCAACGCCATCCAGGACGCCCTCGGCGCTATCATCGGCGCCATCCGCTCCGTGCTTGAGCGCACGCCGCCGGAGCTGGCCTCGGACGTCGTCGACCGGGGGATTGTGCTTTCCGGGGGCACCGCCATGCTGCGCAACCTGGACCGGCTGATCACCGAGGAGATCGGCATCCCCTGCTACGTCGCCGACAGCCCGATGGAGTGCGTGGCCCTGGGCGCCGGGCTGGCGCTGGACCACCTGGAGCTGATCAAGCGCTCAATGCCGGCCGAAGGCGAGTGGCTGGTCTCGCTCTAGGCGCCCCTAGGCCTTGTTCAGCAGCTCCGCCAGCGTCTCCCACTTGAAGCTCTTTGCCTTCCTGGCGCGGCCTCGCGCCCAGTCCAGGCTCCCCTTGGAGATGCGGAGCTCACCCAGCTTGTCTGCGCCGCTCCAGATGGCGATCGTGGTGTCGACGTTCCTGAGGGGTTTCGTGGGCAGGCTGATTTCGATGTGATGAACGGCCAATCTGGCACCTCCGTCTTCGGTTGGGCCGCGCCCGGGCTACTTCGCTGAGCCGGAGCGCGCTTTCAGGTAGTACGTCATCCCCTGCAGCGACAGCACCGGGTCGATGCGCTTGATCTGCACGCCTCGCGGCACGTGCGCGGCTATCGGCGCGTAGTTCAGGATCGCGTGGACGCCGCACTTGACCAGCCGGTCGATCACGTCCTGCGCCATCTCCGCCGGCACCGCCACCACGCCGATGTCGACCGAGCCCTCGGTGAGGAACTTCTCGATGTCCGCGGTGTCATGCACGGTCATCCCGGCGAACTCCTTGCCAATCATCGAGGGGTCGGAGTCGAACGCCTCGACGATGCGGAACCCCTGCGGCCCGAAGCCTTCGTAGCCCAGGATCGCGCGGCCCAGCCGGCCGATGCCCACCAGCGCCATCCGCCACTGCCGGTTCAGGCCGAGGATCCGGCGCAGCTCGTCCAGCAGCTTGCGTACGTTGTAGCCGCGGCCCTGCTTGCCGAAGCGCCCGAAGTAGCTCAGGTCCTTGCGGATCTGCGCCGGCGTCACGTTCAACTGGTGGCCCAGCTCCTGCGAGCTCACGACTTCGCGACCCTGCGACTCCAGCGAGGCGAGCGCGCGGGCGTAGAGCGGCAGACGGTCGATGACTACAGGCGGAATTTCCATCTAGTTAACGATTAAATCTATAAATCACATCGGGTCTGATAGATAACACTACAAACAAATAAACCACCCCCTGAGGCCCCGGTCAAGACTTTGTGAGCGCCGTTACAATCGCTAGCCGGGACAGATACAGGTAACGAGTGGAGAAGCTACGGCGTCTACTTTCCCAGAGGCCCGAGCCAGAGCGGGTCCATATTCTGTTCGCAACGAGGTACAAGATGGAACGCGACCGAGACACTTCCGAAGGCCTTTTCGGCACATTTGACGGCCCAAACGACCCCGGTTCCGAAGACACAGAATACACGCCCTCGTCTCCCACCGAAGTACCTTCGTTCTTCAGTCGCGAGGCGCCGGCGCCATCCACCGCTCCGCCCGTCGATCCCGGCCAGCCAACGGACTCCATGTCAGCGTTCATCACCAAGACGATGGCCGCCGTCACCGACCAGGACGAGCCGCTGAACGACGACAACCTGCTGCCGCCGGCGCCGCGAACTTCTCCGAAGTCGGTCTCTCCAAGGCCTTCCTGACCGACCTCACGCTGAAGATCCTGCACTACTCCGGCACACCCTCCATGTCCCAGCTGACCCGGCGTCTCGGCCTATCCAACGAAATCGTGGCCCAGCTGCTCAGCGCCCTCACCGAGGAACGCCTGGTGGAGATCCTGAGCCAGTCCGACCTCTTCACCGGCAACTACCGCTACCGCCTGTCTGAGCGCGGCCAGACCCGCGTCAACGAGGCGCTGGAGCGCAGCCGCTACGCGGGCCCCGCACCCGTCACCGCCGAGCAGTACAACGCCGTCATCAAGCGCCTCCTGGACCACCAGCAGGACACCAGCACCCGCGCCCGGATCAAGGGGATCCTCCACGACCTGGTTCTCGATTCGGCGGTCAGCGACTCGCTGGCACGCGCGCTGTTCTCCGGCAAGTCGGCGATCATCTACGGCCCTTCCGGGAACGGCAAGACCGTGCTCCTGGAACGCTACGCCGAGGATATGGGCGGATTCTCCGTCGTCCCCTACGCCATCTACGCCTACGGACAGGTGATCCGAGTCTACGACCAGTCGATCCACGAGGCGGTGGAGACGTTTGACGACGAGAACATCCAGAAGGACGAGTCCAAGCGCGACCGGCGCTGGGTCATCGTCAAGCGGCCGGCCATCGTCCTGGGCGCGGAGATGGACCGCGAGGCCCTGGACCTGGGCTATGACCCGGCGGCGCGCTTCTACCAGGCGCCCCCGCACATCAAGGCTCAGAACGGCGCACTGATCATCGACGACTTCGGCCGTCAGCAGATCCCGACGCGCGACCTGCTGACCCGCTGGCTTATTCCGATGGAGCGCGGCTGGGACAGCCTGACCCTGGTCACCGGAGAGAAGCTGGTGGTGCCGTTCAAGGTACAGCTGCTCTTCTCCACCAACATGCGAGTCAGGGACCTGGCCGACGACGCCCTTCTGCGCCGGATCCTCTACAAGGTTAGCCTGCCCAACCCGAACCGCGAGAACTTCGCCGAGATCCTGAGGCAGGCCTGCCGCCAGCGCAAAGTGCGCGTGGAAGACGGCGTCCTCGAATACGTCGTCGACAAGATGTACAAGCGCGGATCGGTGCAGGCGCGCGGCTCCTACGCCCGCGACCTCCTGGACATCCTCATCGAGAGCGCGTCTTACGATGGTCACGAGCCGGTCCTGGACCGCGAGTCGTTCGACCGCGTCTACGAGCTCTTCGTCATGCACGAACAGACCGGCGAGGAGCAAGAAGTCGAGTTCGAGGAGCACACGATCTAGGCTGGTCCGGCCGCCGCGCCTTATAGCCCCCCGGCAAACTCCGCGATAAGCTCCGCCAGCTCCTCCGGGTGCTGCAGCGGCACATCGTGAATGCTGTCCATCATCGGCCGCACCTGGATATCCGGGCGTGCCGCGCGGAGCGCCGCCAGCCCCTGCTCCCGATAGTCCTGCCAGCGTCGCTCGGTCTCGCTGCCGCCTTCCCGCATGGCCGGGATGATCAGCACCGGCGCCGCGACCTTCGGAAACAGCTCGCTCGGCTTCTGATCGTAGATCGCCCGCGCGATCTTCATGTGGTTTGGGATGCTCAGCGGGCGATAGATCTTGCCGTCGCGCACCTCGAAGTTGGCCAGGACCATCTCCTCTATCTGCGGCGTCAAGATGTCCTTGAGCTGCGGCCAGGCCTTCATGAAGCTGAGGAAGCGCTCCACCGGCGTCCCGTCGATGTCCGGCGGGCGCATGTCCTCCGCGGCCTTCTCCCAGGTCGAGTCGTTGGAGCGCTCGATGAACCCGCCGTCGACGAGCACGATGCCGCGCACCGAGTCCGGGTAGTCCGCCGCGAGCTGCAGTGCGACGTTGGCGCCCCACGAATGCCCAACGACGACCGGCCGCTCCAGGTCAAGCGCGTCTATCAGCGCGGCGACGTCCGCAGTCGTGTCATCGAAGCCGTAGCCGTCTTCCGGCCGGTCGCTCAGGCCGTGGCTGCGCTGGTTGGCGGCAACGACATGGAACGGTGGCGCCAGGCGCGGCGCGGTCAGGTCCCAGATCCTCGCCGAGGAGCTGAGCCCGTGCAGCAGGAGGACAGGGTCGCCGTCTCCAGGCCAGTCGCGGACGTGCAGGCGCAGGCCGCGCCCCGGCAGCTCAACCTTGAGGTCGGCGGGAGTGGTCAGCGCCTTACGCCTTCTTCAGCTCCTGGACGATGAAGGCCAGCCGCTCGTGGTCCTCCGGCGTGCGGATGCCGAAGCCGAAGTCGAGCGTGGTCACGACACCGCCGAAGCGCTGCTTGATCTTCGGCACGAGCTGATCGTACGTCCCGATGATCGCGAACTCCTCCAGCATCTCGTCGGTGATCGCCTTTGCCATCTCCGGCCACTTGCCTTCCATGGAGAGGCGGAACAGCTGTCTGCCCGGCGTCCTGCCAGCCGTGGACCTCCAGCACCGGGTGGTAGGCCCGCGTGGAGGCGTAGAAGGACAGCTGCTGGCGGACCGGGGCCTTGGCGCGCTCCACCTCCTCCTCGTTCTTGCCGGTGATGATGAAGCTGCCGCCGACGATGTCGATGTCCGAGAGCTTGCGGCCCGCCTTCCTGGCGCCTGCCTCGATCTCCGGCAGGATCACTTCTTTGGTGTACTTGGTCGTGTTGAAGCCGTGCATGCGGATGCCGTCGCAGACCTCACCAACGAGGCGGCAGTTGTAGCGGTTGACGGCGGAGATGTAGATCGGGACGTGGCCGTCGGCGTTGGGGCCGGGGTTGAAGAACGGCGCGATCAGGTTGAACTGGTAGTGCGGGCCGGTGTGAAACGTCGGCCTGGAGCCGGCTTCCTGGAACGTCTTGAAGATCGCCTTCATGGTCAGGATGTAGTCCTTGAAGCGCGGCCCCGGCGGCGAAGGCCAGGGCGTGGAGTAGCGGCGCTCGTTGTGGCCCTTGACCTGCGTGCCCAGGCCCAGGATGAAGCGCCCGCCGGAGAACCGCTGCAGGTCCCAGGCCAGCTGCGCCGTCACCATCGGGCTGCGCGGAAAGGCGATCGCCACCGCCGTGCCGAACTTCATCTTCTGAGTGTGCTCCGCGACGACTGTGAGCGGCAGGAACGGGTCGTGCCCGGCCTCCGGCGTGACCACGGAGTCGTAGCCGATCTCTTCCAGGCGACGGGCCTGCTCGGCGTACGCAACAAGGTTCTGGGCGAGGATAGTCGTCTCGACTTGCATGGCGTTCCTTTCCGGTTCCTGCGTGCGCACCGAAGTCTATTTGTTGATATCCGGGGTGTAAAGACGCGCCCGCCCGCCGCGATGCGGAATAATGCCGGCAGTGAGACCTCTCCGCGCCAACGGGAGCAGCCGCCGGATGCCAGCGCGCAAGGGGCGTTAACCAGTGCGCCTGGAGGTCTCCTATCGGGCGATTATAGTCATCGCCCTGCTGGCCCTGGCGATCATCCTCTTCGCCCGCCTCTGGCCGATCATCGTCATCGTCCTCACCTCGTTCATCTTCATGACGGCGCTGCTGCCGTACGTGGAGTGGCTTACCGCGCACAAGATCCCACGCATCGCCTCGGTGCTGGTCGTGATGCTGACGATCCTGGCTATCCTGGCCGGCATCGCCGGGCTGGTCGGCACCGCGTCCGTCAACGAGTTCCAGAACGTGCGCGACAACCTGCCGGAGAACGCCAAGGACGCCGAGGACCTGCTGGACAAGTTCGGCATTCACGTTGAGCTGCAAGAGCGCGCCCGCAACATCAACTGGAACCGCATCATCTCCGGCGACGCCGCCATCAACTACGGCCAGCGCGCCGTCACGATCGTCTTCGGGCTGATCACGGTCTACGTGCTGACGGCGTACCTTCTAGCCGACACGCCGCGGATGAACCGCTTTCTCTACCAGTTCGTGCCGCCGGGCCGCGAGCCGGAGGTCGAACGCTGGCTGCAGTCTCTGCGCACGGTTGTCGGCGGCTACATTCGCGGCCAGGTGATCACCAGCGCCGTGATCTCAGTGTTCACCTTCGTCGTGTTGACCGCCGTCGGCGTGCCGAACGCGGCAGCCTTCGCCGTGCTCGCCGGCTTCGTCGATATCATCCCGATCGTCGGCGCGGTCATCGCAGTCGTCATGCCGACGCTGGCCGCTTTCCAGGAATCGACCACGCAGGCGATAATTGTCCTAGTCCTGCTCCTCCTCTACCAGCAGTTCGAGGACCGCCTGCTGACCCCGCGCGTCTACGGCCAGACGCTGAACCTGCCGCCGGTCATCGTGCTGGTGGCGGTGCTGATCGGCGGCCAGCTGTTCGGCATCCCGGGCGTCCTGCTGGCGCTTCCGGCGGCCGCGGTGGCCAGGGTTGCGCTGGACTACTACCTGGAGCAGCGGCGCAGGTTCACTTTCGAGACGGCGCGCGTTGCCACGGACGAGATCGGCGCGCCGGACAGGCGAGGCGAGGACCAGGCGAAAGGATGACCATGCCATCAGAGCGCGGCGTAGGCAAATGCGAGAACAACCACACCGGTTCCTTCGGCTATCCGACGCGGCCGGTCAAGCCGTACCCGTTTTGCTCCAAGTGCGGGCGGCCGATGGTCTGGGCCTGCGCCAAGTGCGAATCGGCGTTGCCGGACGACGCCACCGAGCTGCTGGAGGCCCGCTTCTGCCGCCACTGCGGCACGCCGTACTTCCAGGCCGCCTAAGCGGTCTTGCCGCGACGGCCGCCGAAGACGAGCCCGGCGCCGGTGGCCAGCAGGATCGTCGGCAGCGAGAGGATGATCGGCCAGCCGATGTCGCCGAGCACGAATAATCCGAGAAAAGCGAGGGCCAGGCAGAGCGCCGTCTCAAACCGCAGCACGGCTTCGCGACGCCGGGGGCCCGGCAGCACGGAGTAGACGACAGCCGGCACAAACGTCAGCGTCAGCACCCCGAAGAGCACGGCAAGCCACCTGGAACTGTCCTTTGGATCGACCGTGGCGATGACCGTCAGCAGGCCAAAGGTGCCGGTGGCCCAGAGCCCGCCGGCGAGGCCCATATACGAGATCCGCGCCCCGTCTGGTTCCGCCGGCGCCGAGCCGGCCTCGGCGACCGCCGGTGACTCCACCGCGTCCGGGGCGACGGACGCCCTCCTCGCCCGGCGCGAGGTGCGTTCCCGGCGGGCGGCCTTTCGCCTAGGCGCCGCTCTTCGCCTCTCCGAACTGCTTGCGCAGGTCGGTCTTGAGCACCTTGCCCAGGTAGTTGCGCGGCAGCTCGTCGACAAACGTGTAGTACTTCGGGGCCTTGTAGCTGGCCAGCCGCTCCTTCACGAAGCCCGTCAGCTCTTCCTCCGTGACCTTGGCCTTCGGCTTCTTGACGACGACCGCCTTCACCTCTTCACCCCACTCCACGTCCGGCACGCCGATCACGGCGGCGTCTTCCACCGCCGGATGCTGCTGGAGCACCGCCTCGATTTCACCCGGCGCGATGTTCTCGCCGCCGCGAATGATCAGGTCTTTTGTGCGGCCCGTGATGTAGAGATAGCCCTCGTCGTCCATCCAGCCGACGTCGCCGGTATGCAGCCAGCCGCCGTGGATCGCCGCCGAGGTGTCTTCGTCGCGGTTGAGGTAACCCGCCATGACGCGCGCACCCTGGGCCACGATCTCGCCTTCCTGGCCGGCCGGGACGAGCTTGCCTTCCGGGTCCATGATGCCGACCGTCACGTCGTCCATCGGTTTGCCTACAGAGCGCAACCGCTGCAGCTTCTTCTCGCGATCGGGTCCGTCCTTCGGGATCTTGTGCTCATCGGGGCCGAGGAACGTCAGCGAGGACGTGCTCTCCGTCTGGCCGTAGGCGTTCATCAGGCCGCAGGAGAACTTCTCCACGGCCTTTGTCACCACCTCGTAGGGCATCGGCGCGGCGCCGTAGGCCACCAGCTTGAGCGAGCTGAGATCGGTCTTGTCGAAGTCGGGATGCTCCATGATCCGCTTCAGCATCGTCGGCACGACGAAGCTGTGGGTGACCTTGTGCTCGGCCACGGCCTTCAGCCAGGCTCCCGGCTCGAACTGGGGCAGGATCACCATCTTGCGGCCGCCCCAGACCGCGGAGAGCATCGTCGTCGCCCCGGCCACGTGGTAGAACGGCACCGAGACCAGCAGCACATCGACGGACTCGGCGCCCGGGTCGGCCGGCTCCACGGTGTTCGTCACGTAGACGGACATGCCCAGGTTCGTGAGCATGACGCCCTTCGGCAGCGCCGTTGTGCCGCTGGTGTAGATGATGATCGTCGGGTCGTTGTCCTGGATGTCGGTGAAGATCTCTTCCGGCTCGTTCTGCTTGATCAGGTCGTCGTAGAACGCCTTGCCCTCACCGGTGGCGTCGATGCCGACGAGGTGCTGCACGGTCTCCAGGTCGGGGCGGATGCCGGCCGCCAGCTCAAAGTAGCGCTCGCTGACGAAGAGCACGGCGGCGGCGGAGTTGTTGCACATGTAGGTCAGCTCTTCGCGCTTGGCCCGGTAGTTCAGCGGCACGAAGACGCCGCCCAGCTTGGCCGTGGCGTAGTAGATCTCGACGTACTCCATCGAGTTGAGCGCCATCACCGCTACCTTGTCGCCGTGACCGACGCCGAGGCCCTGCAGCGCGTTGGCCAGCCGGTTGACGCGCTCCTGCATCTCCATGAAGTTGCGGGTCTTCTCTTCGCAGGCCATGGCCGTCCGCTCCGGAACGATGGACGAGGCGATCATCAAGAATTCGGCTGTATTCATCTGCTTCCCCTTCAGCGCGAGGCGGTTATCTATCGAGCCAGGCGAACGCCGTCAGCGGCGGGTCCCCTCCCATCGTTTGCCCGGCGACTGCGTAGCCGTACGACGCCAGCTCGGCTGCCACGTCGAGCGGCGGCGTCCCCCGTGAACGGCTGCCGTAGCTGCCGACGATGAGCCGCCCACCCGGCTCGACGAGGTGATTGAGCAGCTGTTCGACGTATTCGCGTAGCATCTCCGGCGGCACACAGTCCGACAGTGTGTAAACGTACCTGAAACGACGCCCCGGACGCCAGTCCCAGCCGTTGGCGACGTGGAAATTCGCGGCGAAGCCGGGCAGCCGCCGCTGTGCCTCCGCAATCAGCCGCGGCCCGAGGTCGATCCCATGCGGGGCCAGGTGCACCCCCCGTTCGGCCGCCCAGGCGACCAAACACTCGGCCAGGTAGCCGTTGGCGCAGCCGATGTCCAGCAGGTCGCCGTCTCCGGCCACCGCCTCCAAAATCGCGCCGCGCTCTGCCCGCCATCGCTCGGAACCGCCGCCGAAGCCGGACTGGCGGATCGGATCGTCGTGCGCCAGGTAGGCCGGCTCCAGCGAGGCGACCCGGGCAAGGAAGTCCCGTGGCAGGTCAGGAGACATGGGCCGGTGCTACTGCGGCGGGACGATCGGGACGGCGGAGTCGTCGCGCAAAGCGCCGTGGCCGCCGTCTTTGGACATGTCGACGATCACGTGGCCGTCGGCGTTCGTGGTCACATTGATGCGGTTGAGGCCGATCTGGCAGGGGCCGAAGAAGCAGCCGCCGGAGAGGTCGTACGTGGCGTCGCTGCAGGCATCGCGGAACCAGCCGGTCTTGCCCAGCACCGTGAGGTCGCTCTTCCAGGGCACGGTGCAGCCGCTGATCGGATCGCGGTCGTAAAGGGCGATGATCTCACCGCTGGGTTGCTTGACCACCCAGAAACGCTCGGTCTCGTAGTACTTGGGCAGGCCGAAGCTGTAGTCAGATGCGAGACCGACGTCTGTCTGGCGGGAGGCGTGGTATCCCGGCGAGACGTAGGTCATCAGCGCCAGCAGAAGCAGCACGACGCCGGCGATCAGCGGCACGCCGATGCCCATCGCCATCAGCCAGTTCCAGCCGCGGCGCGCTACGTTGAGTCGTTTGGAGTCAGTCGCCATCGTTCTTCCCGGCCTGCCGAGGCGAGAATCGCCCGTTCGGCCAGCCTTGATTCTAACGCTATGGCCGCCCCAAGAGACAGTTCGGCCCCTTCGTACACGGCGCGGCGGGCCAGGGCCACCAGGTGCGGGGGCCGGGCGATGACCTTGCGGGCCAGCGCCTCGGCCTCGGCGTAGAGGCGCTCGCGGGACACAACGCGGTGCACGAGGCCGTATCCGTACGCCGTCTGCGCGTCGATAGGATCGCCGGTCAGGATCATCTGCATCGCGATGCCGGGCGGCAGGTGTCGCGGCAGCGTCTGGGTGCCGCCGGCGGATGGGATGTAGCCCAGCGAGACCTCCGGCAGGCCGATCCGCGCGTCCTCCGCCGCGATCCGGAAGTCGCAGCACATCGCGAGCTCGATGCCGGCGCCCAGGGCGTAGCCGTGGATCGCGGCCACCAGCAGCTTCTCCTGGGAGAGCATCAGCTGCCAGAGATCGCGCTCCCGCCGCGCCCGGCGCGCCTCGGCGTACGAAGGCGCCGTCCCGAACTCGGAGACGTCCGCCCCGGCCGAAAACGCCCGCTCGCCGGCCCCGCGGAAGATCAGCGCGCGCACGTCGGGATCGTCGGCGGCGGCGTGCATGATCTCCCAGAGCTCGTCCCGCATCCGCAGGTTGATGGCGTTGAGGGCGTCCGGCCGGCTCAGCGTCACCCAGGCGATGCCGCCTTCGCCCTTTTCGTAGAGGACCTGGTCAGCCATCGGCTGGAGCCTCAGCCTGAGAGACGATTTTCATCGGAAGTCCGGCTTGATCACCTTGCTGCGCTTCTGGTTCTCCAGCGTCCGCGCCAGGTCCGCGTTGGCCTGCGCGGCGAACTCGCGGACCGTCTCGGAACCAGGCTTGAGGTTGGCCCGCCAGCGGCGCAGCCTGGCCAGGTCGTCCGCCTTCAGGCCGGCCTCCTTCGTCAGGTGTTCGACGATGATCACCAGCAGCTCCCGCGCCTCTTCGATCTCGAATTCGAACTTCATTTGGCGCTCCGGGCGCGGCTGTAGCGTCCCTTCTGCCGGACCTGCCGGTTCGCCTGCTCGTCAAGGAACGCTCCCAGCTTCGTGCTGATGTCGGCCGTCAGCGCCGCCATCTCCGGCGTCTTTTCGGCGCGGGCCGTGCGCCAGGCCCGGAGCCGCTGCTTTCCATCGGCGGAGACGCCGCTGTTATCGATGACGAAGGAGGTCGCCAGCGTCATCAGCGACCACGCTTCGTCCTGGTCCAGGATTATCTGCATCGGGGCTCATCTCCCTTTGAACTTCGGCTTGCGTTTCTCCAGGAAGGCCCGCACGCCCTCCGCGCGGTCTTCCGTCGTCTGCAGGATCACGGTCAGGTCCGTCTCGAAGCGCAGCGCCTGCTCCAGCGGCATCTCGATGCCACGCGATACCGCCTCCTTGGCGTACTGCAGCGCCAGCGGGCCGCGTTCCGCGATGCGCTCGGCGATCGCCTGGGCGCGGGCGTCCAGCTCGCCGCGCGGCAACACCTCGCTGACGAGCCCGATGCGGAGCGCTTCGCGGGCGGGCAGCGGCTCGCCCGTGAGGATCATCTCCAGCGCCCGGCCGCGCCCGACGAGCCTGGTCAACCGCTGCGTGGCGCCGGCCAGGGGCAGCCAGCCGGCCGCGATGTCCGGCAGCCAGAACACGACGTCGTCGCTGGCGATCCGGATGTCGGCAGCCAGGGCCAGGGCCAGCTTGCCGGAGGCAGCGTTGCTGGAGACGGCGCAGATGACCGGCTTCGCGAGTTCGGCCAGGCACCCGAACGGGTCGTCGAGGACGCCAGACTCCCGCAGACCCGACGGGTCGTCGGCGTACGGGTTCTCGATCCCGTCGGTGTACCCAACTCCGGCGCCAGTGACCACGACGGCGCGAACAGACTCGTCCTCGCCGGTGCGCCGGCAGGCGTCTCGGAGCTGAAGGATCACCTCGGCTTCCAGGGGGGGCCGCGAGAGCGTGATCCAGGCCGCGGGACCGCGTTTTTCCAGCGTTAGAGCAGGTGTTCCCATTACACCGGAATCGTAGCAGACGCGCCCGCGCCCCACATCTGACCCTTCGCCATTCACACTTCACCCTTCAACCTGCTATCATCCGGCGCGTGTCTGAACAAGCTTTGAGCGGCATCCGCATCGTCGATATCTCGCAGGGGATTGCCGGCCCTTACTGCACGAAGCTGCTGGCCGATCTCGGCGCCGAGGTGATCAAGGTAGAGCCGCCGGCCGGGGACTACACGCGCCGCCTGGGCCCCTTCCCGGGCGACATCCCGGACCCCGAGCAAGTCCGGCCTCTTCATCCACCTCAACGGCAACAAGAAGAGCGTCGTGCTGGACATCGAGACCGACGAGGGCCGCAGCGTGCTCGGCAAGCTGCTGGCCACCGCCGACGTCTTCGTTGAGGCGGAGACGCCCGGCCACATGGCTGAGATCGACCTCGACTACAACGACATCCGCAACGCCTATCCGAAGCTCATCTACTGCTCCGTGACGCCGTTCGGGCAGACCGGGCCGTACTCTAAGTTCGCCGGCAACTCCCTGGCGGCGATGGCGCTCTCCGGCCTGATGTACGTCACCGGCGACCCCGACAAGCCGCCGCTCGTCACCGGCGGCGAGCCGGCCGAGTACTTCGGCGCGCTGCACGCGTGGGTGGCGATCCTTGGCGCGCTGGAGCACCGGCCCGTCACCGGCGCCGGCCAGCACATCGACGTCTCCTGCCTGGAGGCGCTGGGCTCCGCGGACGAGTACAACACGCCGATGTACTCCTACATGGGCGCGATCCGCAAGCGCTTCTACTCCCGGCACCACATCCCGACATACCCGAGCGAGATCTTCCCCTGCCGGGACGGCCACATCGTCTGCATCGGCGGGGCGACCGGGTTCCCCTTCCCGATGGCGGTGCTGCTGGAGGACCCGGAGCTGGAGAACAACCCGCTCTTCCAGAACCTCTGGCTGCGCACGATCCAGTGGCGCGAGTTCGAGCAGATCCTGCGGCCCTACCTGGACCAGCACGACTGGAACGACCTGCTGACCCGCGCCCAGGAGCTGCGCATCCCCTTCGCCGCCGTGCTCAACCCGGAGACCCTGCTGGCAAACGAGCACCTCCGCGCGCGCCGCTTCTTCGCCGAAGTGGACCAGCCCGGCGTGGGCAAACTCCCGATCGCCAGCAACGTCTTCCGCATGTCCGAAACGCCCCTGGCCAGCGGCCCCTCCCCGGCGCTCGGCGCGGACGACGCGCTCATCAAGGACCCGGCAAAATGACCACCACGACCGTCACCCTGAGCCCGCAGGCGAAGGGTCTCGCCAAGATCGAACCACGCCGCCGTTCCCCGCGATTCCCCCGCACCACGGATCGGGCCGTTCGATGACCCTGCCGCTGCAAGGCGTCCGCGTCCTCGACCTGGCGCAGGTCTACGCCGGGCCGACCTGCACGCGCCTGCTCTCCGACCTCGGCGCCGAGGTCATCAAGATCGAGGGGCTGAAGCGGATGGACATCACCCGCAACTTCGTGATGCCGGAAAACGACAGCAAGGACGACTACTGGAACCACAGCGGCTACTTCCTGCTGCGCAACGGCGGCAAGAAGTCGCTGACCCTGGACTTCAGCGAGACCTCCGGCGGCGCCGGCATCGAGATCGTGAAGAGGCTGGCCCCGCTCTGCGACATCGTCGTCGAAAGCTTCACCCCGCACGTCATGCACAAGCTCGGCATCGACTACGAATCGCTCCGCAAGCTGCGGCCGGACGTGATCATGATCAGCATGTCCGGCTACGGCCAGGACGGCCCCTGGCGCGACTTCTCCGCCTACGGCATGGGCCTGGAGCCGGCCTCCGGCATCTCCTCCCTGACCGGCTACGAGGGCAGCGACCCGCTGCGCACCGGCATCTCCTTCACCGACCCGTATTCCGGCATCGTCGGCGCGGGGGCGGTGCTGGCGGCGCTGGTCTACCGGCGGCGTACCGGCAAGGGCCAGTACATCGATCTCTCGGAGCAGGAAGCCGCGATCCCGGTCACCGGCTACGGCGTCATGGACTACAAGATGAACCGCCGAGCGCCGCACCGCATGGGCAACCGCAGCCCCTGGTTCGCGCCGCAGGGCTGCTACCGCTGCTCCGGCGACGACAACTGGGTCGTCCTGACGGTCCGCGACGACGCCGAGTGGGCGAAGCTCTGCGCAGCCGCCGGCCATAGCGAATGGGCGACGGACCCGCGCTTCGCCGACGTCCTCTCCCGCCGCGACAACCACGACGCCCTCGACGCCCTGATCGAAACGTGGACGCAGACCATGGGCCACACCGAGGCGATGCAGAAGCTGCAGGCCGCCGGCATAATCGCTGCTGCGGTACTGAACCCGAAGGAGGTGCTGCTGGACCCGCACCTCAAGGCCCGCGGCTTCTTCGACATGGTCGATACGGAAAGCGCCGGCGTCCGGCCCGCGCCGCACCAGCTCGGCGCAAAGTTCTCCGCCTTCGAGATGGCCAGCGCCCAACGCGCGCCGAACCTGGGCGAGCACAACCGCGACGTGCTCCAGGGCCTGCTGGGCATGAGCGACGATGAAGTCGCCAAACTGGAAGAGCAGAAAGTGATCGGCGATACACCGGAGCCCGCCGTGCCGCTGCCCGTCATGCGGATGTTCGTGCAGTGGCCGACGACGTCGTACCTGCAGATGGGCGCGTTGCAGGCGCTGGAGCCGGACTTCAAGGAACAGCTGGGGATCGCGCCCCGCGGAACGGAAGGAGTAGCGAGATGAAATTCGGCGCCGTGCCAAACCAGTCGGGATGCAGCTGGCCTGAGCTGCTGGACATCTGGCAGGAGCTGGACCGCGAGCCCGGGTTCGACTCGCTGTGGCTGATGGACCACTTCGTCTCCGGTTTCGGGGATGAGTTCGGGTCCGGCGAGCCGTGCATGGAAGGCTGGACCGCGCTGGCCGCCCTGGCCGCCGCCACCTCGCGGGTGCGGTTGGGCATCCTCGTCACCGGCAACTACTACCGCGAGCCGGCCATCCTCGCCAAGATGGCGACGACGGTCGATCACATCTCCGGCGGGCGGCTGAACTTCGGCATTGGCGCCGGCTGGCACGAGTACGAGACCAACTCGCTGCTGGGGCGGCCCCTGCCCGCCGTGAAGGAGCGAATGGACCGGCTGGAAGAGGCGCTGCAGGTGATCAAGGGCCTCTGGACTCAGCCGCGGCCCAGCTTCGAGGGCAAGTACTACAAGCTCGACAAGCCGCCCTACAACCCGCCGAACCTGCAGGAGCCGCACCCGCCGATCCTGGTCGGCGGCGGCGGCGAAAAGCGCACGCTGAAGATCGTCGCCAAATACGCTGACGTCGCCAACGTCTCCGGGACGCCGGACGAGGTGCGCCACAAGTTCGAGGTGCTGGACGGCTACTGCAAGGAGATCGGGCGCGACCCGAAATCGATCAAGCGCACGATCCAGGTGCCGCTCTTCCTCAGCGAGAAAGAGTCGTTCAAGCAGCGCGTTCTGCAGGGGATGGTCGCGATGCGCGGCGGCACCGAAGAAGAGGCCGCGAAGTCGCTGCTGATCGGCGGCATCGCCGAGGTCAAGCAGCAGGTCGCGAACTTCCGCGACGCCGGCGTGGAGGAGATCTACGTCGCGCTCTGGCCGCGCTTCATCCGCGAGCCGGTGATCCACTTCGTGCGCGAAGTCGTCCCGGAGTTCGTCTAGAAACGGCGCGCTCCCTGGACGATAATCGCGGCGGAAGGAGTCTGCCATGCGAGTATTCGTAGCGGGCGCCACGGGCGTCCTCGGCCAGCCCGCCGTCAAGGGCCTGGTCGCGGCGGGCCACGAAGTCGTCGGCACCGCCCGCGGCGAGGCCAAGTCGGCGCTGCTCCGCTCCCTCGGCGCGACGCCCGTCGCCATCGACCTGTTTGACGCCGCACAGGTGAAAGAAGCGGTCGCCGGTTGCGACGCTGTCATCCACATCGCCACGAAGATCCCTTCGCTGACGCGGATGCGCTGGATGGGCGCCTGGAAGGAGAACGACCGCCTCCGCCGCGAAGCCACCCGCAACCTGGTCAATGCGGCGCTGGCCGCGAAGGCCCAGGTCTTCGTAATGGAATCGATCACGTTCGTCTACGCCGACGGCGGCGACAGCTGGCTGGACGAAAGCGCGCGGGTTGCGCTGGCCTGGAGCCCTCTTGAGTCGGCGCTCGAGGCGGAACGGGAGACCCAGCGCTTCGCCGAAGGCGGCGGCCGTCCCGTCATCCTGCGCTTCGGCCTCTTCTACGCGCCCTACGCCGCCAGCACTATCGACACCGTCAAGCTGGCCCGCCGCAAGATGTTCGGCGTCATCGGCGACGGCAAGAACTACTTCTCCTCGATCCACGTCGACGACGCCGCGGCCGCCATCGTCGCCGCATTGAACGCGCCGACCGGCACCTACAACATCGTCGAGGACGACCCGGTCCCGCAGTCGGAGTACTCGCAGGCGCTGGCCGAAGCGTTTGGCCTGGGCAAGCCGCGCCACCTGCCGAAGTGGCTGGGCAAGCTGATCGTCGGCGGCCCGGCCAGGTACATCCTGCAGTCCCAGCGCGTCTCCAACAAGCGCTTCAAGGAGGCGACGGGCTGGTCCCCGCAGTATCCAAGCGTCCACGAAGGCATGAAGGAAGTCGCCGCCCAGATGCCGGGGAAGAAGTAGCGTGCGCGTCCTCGTTACCGGCGGCACCGGCGTGCTGGGCCGCGAGCTCGTCCCCCGCCTGGCGAAGGCCGGCCACACCGTGCGCGTGATGAGCCGCCGCGCCGGGTCGTCCAACGCCGCCGGGGACGTGGAGTGGGCGCAGGCGGACATCATGACCGGCGCCGGCCTCGGCGAAGCCGTCCGCGACGTCCAGGCGATCATGCACGCGGCGTCCAGCCCGCAGAAGAAGACGCGCGAGACCGACGTCGAAGGGACGCGGCGATTGCTGGAGGCGGCGAAGGCGGCCGGCGTCGCCAACTTCTACTACATCTCGATCGTCGGCATCGACCGCATCAAGTACGGCTACTACAACGCCAAGCTGGCCGCCGAAAAGGTGATCGAGGAGTCCGGCGTGCCGTACACGATCCTCCGCGCCACCCAGTTCCACCCGCTGCTGGCCGAGACTTTCCTGCCGATGATGACGCGCGGGCCGTTCATGTTCCTCCCCGGTGCGATCAAGTTCCAGCTGATCGACGCCGGCGAAGTGGCGGAGCACATGGTGGCCACGCTGGCCAACGGTCCCGGCGGTCACCTGCCGGACATCGGCGGGCCGGAGGTGCAGACGGCAAAGGAGATCGCCCGGGAGTGGATGAAGGCGCGGGGCAAGCGCTACACGACGATTCCGCTGCCGGCGCTGAGCTTCCTGGGCGCGATGGCCAGGGGCTACAACTGCTGCCCGGAGAACAGGTTCGGCAAGAAGACCTGGCAGGAGTGGTTGAAGCAGCGTTACGCCTGACGGCTTGCCTACCAGGCCGGACTTTTCGCTATGATATAGCTCCACTATGGGAACCTGTGTAGCCTGCTCACACCCGCTGGAACGCCACCTGTTTGGCGGGATGTGCTTCTACTGCGATTGCAAGAAAGCCGTCGTGGACACCAGCGCGCCGGTCTTCCTGGGCCAGAATCCGAACGCCAGGCGTTCCCGGAACGGCACCGGCAAGCGGTCCAAAAAGCAGTCCGAAGAGACGCCGCGCCTGGGCAACCAGTAGCTAGGAGTCGGCGTGCCGGGCGCGCTGGTTCTCGCGCTCCAGCCCCACCTGTTCCGCTGAGCGGCCGTAGATCTGCGGCGGGTCCCAGCCCTGCAACCCCGCATAAGTGTCGATCTGCGAGCGGTGGTGCACCTCGTGCTCCAGGCACATCAGGAGGATCCGCCAGCCCGGCAGCGTCCCGTCCGTGTCGATCATCTTGACCCGCCGCGTCAGCCAGTCCGCCGGCGTGCCCTCCAGGCGGCCGCGGAACTCCGCGAAGCTCTCTTCCAGGACCGGCAGCCAGTCGGCCTGCGACTCGCACTCCCGCAACGGATAGTCGAAAATCCAACCCTCATCGCGATAAGCCTTCGCGAAGTAGAGGCGTGCGCCGCCGACGTGCCGGACAATCTCGCCGATGCCCCAGCCGTTCTCGCCCTCGCCCGCTTCCGGCCGGTACTCGACCGCTTCTGGAGGCAACGCGTTCACGTCGCGCAGCGTCCGCCGGTGCAGCCCCTCGTAGTACCGCAGATACGTCTCGATATCCGTGAACATCGCCCCGCCATTGTACGACGCCACTTGCACCTGACACCTCGCGCCTCGCACCTTCTATACTGCGCCCATGCGACAGATGGACCGCCGCCTCTTGATCCTGATGCGGCTGCGCGAAGAGGCCGCCGTCCGCGCCTCCGATCTCGCCGCCGAGTGCGGCTGCTCTGTCCGCACCGTCTACCGCGACCTGGACGCGCTGGCGCAGTCCGGAGTGCCCGTGGCGGCGATGCCGGGGGAAGGGTACAGGCTCGTCCCGGGGTACCACCTGCCGCCCGTTGCCTTCACCGCCGATGAAGCGGTGCAGCTGCTGCTGGGCGCGGACCTGGCGATCGGCCTGGGCACATCTGCGCAGCGGGAGGCCACCAACGCCGCCGCCGCCAAGGTCGAGGCCGTGCTCCAGCCGCAGACGCGGGAGACCGTGCGCCTGTTGAGGGACCGCATCCGCATCGCCCAGGAGATGCAGCGCGAGCCCTCGCCGTGGCTGCCGGTCCTGCAGCAGGCCGTGCTCCAGCAGCGCGTCCTCTACCTGCGCTACCACTCCTTCAGCCCGGACGAGATCACGGAGCGCAAGGTGGAGGGCCACGGCCTGGTCTACTACGGCAACGACTGGCACATGGTCGCCTACTGCCGCCTGCGCGAGGCGATGCGCGACTTCCGCGCCAGCCGCATCCGCGAGGCGGAGCTCCTGCCCGAGACGTTTGAGCGGATAGACGACAACCTCCGCTGGTACCACAACGACCCGGAACCGCACTCCGCCTTCGAAGTGCGCGTCTGGATCGACGCTTCGTCCATCGCCTGGGCGCGGGAGACGCCCGCCTTCGGCTTCGAGCGCGAGGAGCCGGACCGCGGCGGCTCCACCTTCATCTTCTCCTGCCGCGACGTGCGGCGGCTGGTGCCCTGGGTGCTGAGCTGGGGAGCTTCAGCGCGCGTCCTCTCGCCGCCGGAAGTCGTGGAGCAGGTGCGGGAAGAGGCGCAACGGCTCGCGGCGCGCTATTCCAGCGACTAGCACTCAACCCTCCTGACACGATGCTGTCAGCGGCGCCCCGTATCGTCGTGGCAGAAAGAAGGAGGAGTCATGAAACCAACAGGATTCATCGTCAACGTCACCAGCGAAGCCCCGGATAAGCTAATCGAATTCTACCGCGATGTCGTCGAGCTGCCGCCGAATCCCAACATCGGCGAAGGGGCGTTCGAAGTCATGCCCGGCGTCTCGTTCATCGTCGATGGCCACAGCGAAACGAAGGGCAAGGCGAAGGAGCCGCAGCGTGTCCTCGTCGACCTCTTCGTCGATGACCTTGGCGCCGAGCAGTCGCGGCTGAAGGCGAAGGGCGTCAAGTTCGTCCGTGAAGAGGGCAAGGAGTACTGGGGCGGCGTCATCTCCACGTTCCTGGACCCGGACGGCAACTTCTGCCAGCTCATCCAGTACAAGCCCGCGTAGATGTCGGGCTGGCAAGCGTTCGCGGACGCCGAACCGGAGATGGCGGCCGTCCTGCGGCAGCAGCTGGACTGGATCCCGATCTGCTACCTGGCGACGGTCCGCCGCGACGGATCGCCGCGCGTGCATCCGTTCTGCCCTATCTTTGCCGAGGGAAGGATGTTCATCGCGATTAACCCGACCTCCCCGAAGCGCTGGGACCTGGCGCGGGACGGCCGCTACGCCATGCACGCGCTGCCCGGCAAGCAGGACGCCGAGTTCTACATGACCGGGCACGCCCGCCGCGTCGATGACGACGCTGAGATGCGCGCTGCTGTGGTCGCGGGAGCCGGGCACACGATCCACCCAGGCGACTGGTGCTTCGAGCTGCACGCGGAGTACGTGATGACTGCTTACTGGGAGAACCAGGGCCGGCCTGATACCTACGCCGTCCGCAGGGAGTGGCGCGCCGGCTAGTGCGGGCCCGGGATCTGGATCTCCGGCGACTCGAACACCACGCGCGTCTCCGCCAGGCCGGTCGCCAGCCGCCGCTTGAGCAGCCGCGTGGAGACGAAGCCGTGGTGCGGCGCGAAGAGCCAGACCAGCGCGAAGAACCCGGTGGCTACGAGAACGATCGTGCCTCCGGCCGCCACATCGTTGTAGTACGACACCCATAACCCGACGACGCCTGAGACCGCCCCGATCGCCGCGCTGGAGACGATCATCACCGGCAGCCTGTCGGTCAAAAGCCGCGCGGCCGCCGCCGGCGTGATCAGCATCGCCACGACCAGGATGTTCCCTACCGCCCGCAGCGACACCACGATCGTCAGCGAGATCAGCACCAGCAAGACGAGGTCCAGCAGGAAGACGGGCAGCCCCATCGCCTGCGCCGCGGCCCGGTCAAAGGAGACGATCAGCAGCTCCTTGTAGAGAACGATGATCATCACGATGACGACGGCCCCGGCCACCGCCGAAAGCAGGATGTCGTGCGAGGTCACGCCCAGCACGTTGCCGAAAAGGAATGACGCCAGGTCCCGCGTGAAGTTGCGCGAGGAGCTGATCAGCACGATGCCCAGCGCGAACGACCCGGCAAACAGAACGCCGATGGCGGAGTCCTCCTTGACCCGGCGGTTCGTCGCCACAACGGCGATGGAGCCCGAAGTCGCTACGCCGAAGAGCAGCGCGCCCCAGAAGATGCTGGCGCCCAGCAGAAAGGCGATGACGATGCCGGGGAAGATCGCGTGGGAGAGCGCGTCGCCGATGAAGGACAGCCCCCGCAGCACAACGTACGTCCCGATGGCGCCCGTCACCGCGCCCATCAGGATGACTTCGATCAGGGCCCGGCGCATGAACTCGTACTGCAGCGGGTCCGCCAGGTAATCAATGACGGGCATCAGTCGTGCTCGCTGCCGAGGTTCTCGTGGGTGTGTTCGTGGTGGGCGTGGTCGCCCATGTGGTGCGTGTGCATCGTCTCGTCGCCATCGTTGGCACGGCCCAGGAGGATCACCGGCCCGCCGTAGGTCTTGGCCAGGTTATCCGGGGTGTACGTCTCCTCCAGCGGCCCGTAGGAGACCATCCGCTCGTTGACACAGCAGAGGCAATCACAGGCGCAGGATGCTGACACCAGGTCGTGCGTGGCCAGGAGGACGATCTTGCCGGAGAGCCGCTGCTCTTCGATCACGCGCATGATGATCTCCTGCGTGCCGGCGTCGATGCCGTTCATCGGCTCGTCCAGCAGCAGGACGTCGGCCTCCTGGGCCAGCGCCCGGGCGATGAAGACGCGCTGCTGCTGGCCCCCGGAGAGCTGCCCGATCTGCGTGCCGGCGTAATCCAGCATGTCCACCGTCGCCAGCATCTCGCGCACAACCTCGCGGTCGTGGTGGCCGGGGCGGCGCAGCCAGCGTGTGCGTGGGTAGCGGCCCATCATCGTCACGTCGAAGACCGTGACCGGGAAGTCCCAGTCCACGACCTCGCGCTGCGGCACGTAAGCGATGTGGGAGCGCATCTTGGTGGCCGGGCGGCCAAACAGCGAGACCGTGCCGTCGACCACCGGCGCTATGCCCAGGATCGCCTTGAGCAGCGTGCTCTTGCCGCCGCCGTTGGGCCCGACGACGCCGACGACCTGGCCGCGCCGGATGTCCGCCTGCCACGCCGTTCAGCACGACCTTGCTGCCGTATGCGACGGTCAGGTCGCGGATAACGAGGCAGTCCTCGTGGTCGGCGGGCGGCGGTAGCGTTTCGACTTGTGTCATTTCAGCGCGTCGGCGATCTTGCGTGCGTTAGTGAGTAGCATACCGTCTACGGTGTCGGCGCCGCTGCCGGGCTGGCCCAGGGAGTCGCCGTAAAGGTCGTCAACAATCGTCACCCCGGCGTCACCGGCCAGCGTGCTCGCCAGCTTGGGGTTGACGCTGGACTCGGCGAAGATCGCCTTCACGTTCTCCCGTGCGATCAGGTCTAGCAGGGCCGCGGTGTCCTGCGCGGAAGGCTCCGATTCCGTCGAGAGGCTGGGGATCACGGCGCCGACGATCGTCAGCCCGAAGGCGTGGGCAAAGTAGCCGAAGGCGTCGTGGTTGGTGACGAGCTTGCGGTCGCCGGCCGGGATCTCGTCGATGATCGCCTGCACCTGCGTCCTGCGTTTCGTCGAGCTTCGCATCGTAGGCGGCGGCGTTGGCGTCGTACGTCTGCTTGTGCGCGGGGTCGGCCTGGTCCAGCGCGGCGGCGATGTTGTCGATCATGATCTTGTCGTTGTCTGGGTCGTGCCAGACGTGCGGGTCGTCCACCGTCTCGCCTTCCTCCGCGCCCTTCAGCGGGGCGATGCCCGTTGTCACCGTATTAGCGTCCAGGTGACCGGCGGAGAGCGTGTCGTCCAGCCAGTCGTCCAGGCCGATGCCATGGCGGAGGATGACGTCGGCGTCCTCGATCTCCGCCAGGTCGCTCGCCGTCGGTTCGTACTCGTGGGGGTCGGCGCCGGCCGGGATAATGCCGTGCAGGTTGATCAGGTCGCCGCCGACTTCGCGCGCCAGGGCCGTGATCTGCACCGTCGTGGCGACGACGTTCGGCTTCGAGTCGGCTGTTGAGTCGTCATCGCCGCCGCAAGCCACCAGCAGGCCAATGATACCGAGTATCAGCATCGCCCAAAAAATTTTCATCGCGCCGCCGCCGGCTCCGGGACGCGGGCCCGGCACGCCGCACAGCGGCCGTACAGCTCCAGCCAGTGCCCTTCGACGTCGTAGCCGGTGGCCTCGGACAGCTCGCGGATGGCGTCCTTGATCGCGCACTGGTCCAGGTCCTGGACGGCGCCGCAGCCGGTGCAGACGACGTGGTGGTGATGCCCCCGCTGGGAGACCAGGTAGTGCATGCTGCCGTCCTCCAGGAGGACGCGGCAGACGACTCCCAGCTCCGTCAGGAGGCGGATTGTGCGGAAGACGGTGGCGCGGCCGGCGTCGCGGCAGTGCGTGACCAGGTCGTCGGCGGTGAAGTGACCGCTCCGGGCCAGCGCCGCGGCGATGACGGCGCGGCGCGATGGCGTGACGCGGAAGCCGAGCGCTTCGAGCTTGAGGGTGATGTTTTCGAGGTCTGACATGATACTTTGTCTCAGGTGAGACACTGTATCAAGAGCGCGGTGATGCTGTCAAGCGGATGGGCGCTAGTTGGAGCTCAGCGTGCCGTAGAGCAGCCAGGGGCTGTGCTTCGTCGCCGTCATCGGGGCCTGCTCCACCGTGATGCCGATGCCCGTCGGCGTCCCGGTCAGCTGGGCGAAGTCCATCGTGATCTGGCAGTTCCCGTCCGTGGAGTCGAACGAGGTCATCGGGACCGACTTGCTCTCCGAAGAGCCGTTCTTCGTGACGACCCACAGCTCGAAGACGGTCCCGGCGACCAGGGCCGGCAGACCCTCGCAGAGCAGGAAACCCTTGGCCTTTTCCGTGCTCCAGATGTAGTACGCCTCCGACGATCCCGTGCCGCCCTGGGGCATGACGTCCACTTCCTGGCGCTTGTCATCGGCCAGCACTGTGAAGATCGACTGCTGGTCAGAGAGTTGCTTGCTGGTGTTGGACACCTGCGCCTGCAGCGAGGCGGTGGAGGCGGACATCTGCGTCTCCAGGTCGTTGTTCTTGTCCCGCAGGTCCTGCACCTGCATCCCCAGGAACGCCGAGACGACGAGCGCCGCCAGTGAGGCTACGCCAAGCGCCCCCGCTGTCGCGGGCCAGGACAGGCGGAGCCGCTCCCAGAACCGCGGCTTCGGCGGCCCGGCCGAACGCTCCCGCTGGGCCTGGGCCATGACGCGATCGCGGAGCCGGAGCGGCGCTTCCTGGATTGGGACCGTCAGAGCCAGGAGGGCCGCGGTCTGCTGGCTGGTGGAAAGCTCATCCCAGCAGCGCACGCAGTCCGCGATGTGGCTCTCCACGGCGGACGTATCTTCTGGATCGGCCGCGCCCAGTGCGTAGGCGTCGAGCATCTCCCGGATCTGCTCGCAGCTCATCAGCGCTCCCATCGCAACTCCGGTGTGAGCGCGGTCCGCAGCTTCTGCATGCCGAGCCGGATGCGCGTCTTGACGGTGCCCAGCGGCTGGCCCAGCTGCTCGGCGATCTCTTGCTGGGTCAAGCCGTTGAAGTAGGCCAGCTCAATCGTCTTCCGCTGCTCTTCCGGCAACTGCGACATCGCGGTCAGGATCAGGCGCCGCTGGTCTGCCAGCTCGGCGCTGAGGGCCGGGTCGTCCGTCTCCGGGCCGGGGAACTCGCGCTCCTGCTCCTCCGGAGAGGCGGCTTCGTGGCGGTAGCGCCGCCCGCGTGAGCGCACCTCGTCCACCGCGCGGTTGCGGGTGACGGAGGTGAGCCAGGTGGCGAACTTGCCCCTGGCCGGCGTGTAGCTGTCCGGCTTGCGCCAGAGCCTCAGAAAAACCTCTTGCACCATGTCCTCTGCTACGTGCGGGTCCCTGACCACTCGCAGTGCCGCCGAGTAGACGAGGTTCGCGTAGCGCCCGTATAGCGTTTGATAGGCCACCAGGTCCCGGTAGACGAGGCGCTTCATCAGCTCATCGTCGTCCAGGCCCCTGTAGAGGGCCTCGTCTGGGGATACGTCCTGCATTAGAGAATCAGATTCGTCTTCCGTGTTCACTTTGAGCTGGTGCGTAAGCGTGCTCCAGACACGAATTGTAAGCCCTCCAGGTTAATGCGGCATTAATCGCGCTGTCATATTCTAGGGGCCGATGCCCAACTTCGTTGACGCCACCGGCCGCTCCCTGGCGCTGGACGATCCCCCGGAGCGCATCGTCTCGCTGGTGCCCAGCCTGACCGAAGCGCTCTTCGCCTTCGGGCTGGAGGAGGACGTGGCAGGCGTCACCCGCTTCTGCGTCGAGCCGGCGGAGGCGAAGTCCAAGCCGAAAGTCGGCGGCACCAAGAACGTCGACGTCCAGGCCGTCCAGGCGCTGGAGCCGGACCTGGTCCTGGCCAACGTCGAAGAGAACACCCGCGAGGACGTGGACGAGATGATCGCGGCCGGCCTGCCCGTCTTCGTCACCTATCCGCGAACGGTGGCGGCGGCCATCGCCGAGCTGCGGCAGCTGGCCGAGATGACGCTGGCCTCCGAAGAAGCCGCGCCGATCCTGGACGGGGCCGCGCGACAGCTGCGCCGGGCCGAGAACGCCAACGGCTTCCGGAAACCGCTCAGGGTGTTCTGCCCGATCTGGCGCAGCCCCTGGATGACGATCGGCCCGGACACCTACATGCACGACTTCTTGCGCGTCTGCGGGCTGGAGAACGTCTACGGCAAGGCCGCCGAACGCTACCCCACCGTGGAGCTGGCCGACGTAGCTTCGCTGCGGCCGGAGGTCGTCCTCCTCCCGGACGAACCGTACCCGTTCGCCCGCAAACATATGGGAGAAGTGATCGCAAAGCTGGGTGACGTTCGTATCTATCTGGTGGATGGGAAGTCGCTTTGCTGGTACGGGCCGCGGATCGGCCCGGCGCTGGCTGAGATCCGGAGGCTTCTCTGGGGAGAGAACGAAGTGTAGATCGGCTTGTAGAGCAAATAGCGTTGAATTAAGCTGGTTAACAGAAAGAGAGCGTTAGTTCCGACTCTCAAGGTGATGACAAGTGTTTAACAATCTGAAGGCCCTCATCCTGATCGTCTTCCTCTCAGGCATCCTGCTCTTGCTCGGCGGCCTGGTGGGCGGCACGAGCGGCCTCATCATCGCGCTGATCTTCGCCCTGGCGATGAACATCGGCTCCTACTGGTTCTCCGACAAGCTGGCCCTCAAGGTGACCGGCGCCCGCGAAGTCACGCGGGAACAGGAGCCCCGGCTGCACGAGATCGTCGAGCAGGTCTCCCGCATGGCGGGCCTGCCGAAGCCGCGCGTCTACATCATCCAGAACGACTCGCCCAACGCGTTCGCCACCGGCCGCAACGCCAAGCACGCCGCCGTGGCCGCGACGACCGGCATCATGGGCATCCTGGACGACCGCGAGCTGACGGCCGTCTTCGGCCATGAGCTGGGCCACATCCGCAACCACGACATCCTGGTCAACGCAATCGTCGCCACGGTCGCCACGGCGATCATGTTTATCGCCATGATCGGCCGCTGGTCGCTCTTCTTCGGCTTTGGCCGGAGCAACCGGGACAACGGTTTGTTCGGCATCTTCGCGATGATCGCTATGATCATCCTGGCGCCGCTGGCCGCAACCGTGATCCGGATGGCCGTCTCCCGCCAGCGCGAGTACGGCGCGGACACGGCCGGCGCGCACATTACGCACACACCGCTGGCCCTGGCCAGCGCGCTGCAGAAGCTGCAGGACACCTCCCGGGTGCGGCCGATGCAAGTCAACCCGGCGGTCTCCCACCTGTTTATCGTGAACCCGCTGGGCAAGGTCGATTTCGCCTCCTGGTTCAGCACCCACCCCTCAACGGAGAAGCGGATCGAGCGGCTGAACCAGATCGCCCGCCAGACCGGCGACTTCAGCTAACCGAACAAGCGAAAACGAAAAGAGGCCCGCCGTTTGGCGGGCCTCTTGCTTATACGTACGGGGCCGCGCTACCGCGGCGTGATCTTGAAGACCGGGTGCTTCTCAGCGATGCCCTCGAAGACGTCGATCGGGGCCTTGGGGTCCACCCCAAACTCGCGCTTCGTGACCAGCGCGTTCTCGCGCAGGTAGGCCTGGATGATCGGCGCTCGCTCCGCCACCGGAACCTCCGTCAGCGTCACGTTCTCCGCCTTGCCGCGCTTGATCACTGCGTCAGAATGCACGCGGGCGTTACGGGCCCATTCGGTGTTGCCGCGCGGCGCGACCAGGTAACGCTGGCCGTCCACCGTGACTTCATTGACGACGACGAGGCGCGGCAGGCCGGACTTGCGGCCCTTCACTTCCAGCTGGACCATCTTCTTCGGGCCCAGGCCGCGCGCGCCGAGCCAGCGCATGAAGCCGTTGCTGATCTTGACGAACCCGCCGGGACGGTCGTAGTAGGTTTCAGCCATGAGAACTCCCCCGCCGGCCTGCTATGCGGGAAGGCTGGGCGCGAAGTCCGTGACCCGGAGCTGTAACGCGCCGTCGCTCCCCCGGTCGGCGGAAAAAGTATACACGACGTCCAGCCGCTCTCCGGAAGCCAGCTCGTTCGCCCCCATCCCGAAGGCCACCGCCGGCCAGGAGACCTTGCCGTCCCGCAGCAGCATCCGCAGGTGCTGGCCGTCTCCGCCCATCGTCCGCACGTCACTGATCTGGAGGCCGCGGCTGAGGAAGACCGGCTCCGGGTTGCCGATGCCGAACGGCGCCAGGCGGCCCAGGGCGCGGATCAGCTCACCGTTGACCCGGTGCAGCGGCACGGCGGCGTCGATCTCGATCACCGGCGTCAGGTCCAGTCCGCGCAGCGCCTCTTCCGCCTGCCGCACGAGCGAATCCTGCAGCTCACCCAGCTTGTCGTTCTCCGCGGTGAAGCCGGCGGCGGCCCGGTGCCCTCCGAAACGCACCAGCAGCTTCCCGCCGGACTCTGCCTGGGCCACCCGAAGCGCGCCGGTTATGTCGAACTCAGGGATGCTGCGGCAGCTGGCGCGGCTGGTCTCCGGGCCGCGTTCGTACGCGACCACCGGGCGGTTGTGCTCCTCCATCAGGCGCCCGGCGACAAGCCCGACGATGCCCGACGGTATCTCCTCGTGCCCGATGAAGATGAGCTGGCGCGTCCGGCGTCTCTGCCGCGAGCAACTCCCGCGCCAGGTCCAGCGCATCGGAGGTCGCCTGCTGGCGCTGCTGGTTGAGCGCGCCGAGCTGGGTCGCCAGGCCGCGGGCCGTCTCCTCGTCGGCGGAGAGGAGCAGGTCGAGGGCGAGGTGCGCGTGGGCCAGGCGGCCGGCGGCGTTGAGGCGCGGCCCCAGCGTGAAGCCGATCGTGCTGGCGTCGCAGCGGGCGGGGTCGCATCCGGCGGAATCGAAGAGCGCGCGCAGGCCCGGCCGCTTCGCCTTCGCCAGCTCACCCAGTCCCTGGCGGACGAGCCAGCGGTTCTCGCCCCGCAGCGGCGCCATGTCGCAGACCGTGCTCAGCGCGACGAGATCAAGGTAGCGCCCAGCGTCGAATGAGCGGCCGCAGGCGTCGTACAGCGCCTGCATCAGCTTGAAAGCGAGGCCGCCCGAGGCGAGCTCCGGCTCCGGGTAGCGGCCGTCGCTGCGCTTTGGGTTGATCAGCGCGAGCGCGGCCGGCAGCTCCGCTGGGACGGTGTGGTGATCGAGCACGATGACGTCGACGCCGAGGCGGTTGGCGAGGGCGATCTCGGCGACGTTGCTGGTGCCGCAGTCGGCGGTGATGATCAGGGAGACCCCGCGCGCCGCCAGCGACTCAATCGCCGCCGGGTTGACGCCGTAGCCCTCGCTGAAACGGTCCGGCAGGTACGAAATGACCCGCGCGCCGAGATCGGCCAGCCCCTCGATCAAGACAGCCGAGGCCGTGACGCCGTCCACGTCGAAGTCGCCGTAGACCACGATCAGCTCGCCCTTCGCGATCGCCCCCCGCAGCCGCTCCAGGGCCAGGCCGATGTCCGGCAGGAGCATCGGGTCGAAGGATGGGTCACGCGCCTCGAGGAAGGTCGCGGCGTCAGCGGCGGAGCGCAGGCCGCGGTGCCAGAGGAGGTGCCGGATCAGCGGCTGGTACGGAGCGCCCTCAAGCTCGCCCTCCGGGAAACGCCCGCGGAGCCGCCAGCGCCGCCCGGAAACGCCGGTCATCTGGGCGGGGGCCAGTACCATGAGTCGAGTGTAGAGGTGTGAGGTGTCAGGTGACAGGTGTGAGTGGCACGCGCATGTGGAGAAGGTGAGTCTGTCAACGAATAGGGACCGAATTAACGAATGCGAAGACTCCTGATTCGTTTATTCGGTGCGCCGCAGGCAATTCGTTGTCAGCCGGACTCGCTCTGGACGTTCTGCAGCATCTGCAGGATGTCCGGGCGCGCTCCGGTTGTGCGCGGGGGCGCCGCTTCACCGCGGAGGTCGCGCATGGCGCGCGGCAGGGCGTCGGCCAGCTCGCTCGCCAGGACGCCGGCGGTACCCATCTCCTGCCGCAGCAGCTCGCCGGCGCTACTGCCGACGTACAGGCCGAGGCAGGCTGCATCGAAGGGGTCGACGCCCTGCGCTACGAAGCCCGCGACCGTTCCGCCGAGCACGTCGCCGGTGCCGCCGGTGGCCAGGGCCGGGTTCGTGAAAGCGTTGACGCGGGCGCGGCCGTCCGGCGCCGCCACAATGGACGGTGCGCCCTTCAGCAGGACGACGGCGTTCCAGGCGGCGGCGTACTTGCGAGCCAGCGCCAGGCAATCGGCCTGCACCTCGTCGATCGAAAGGCCGGTGAGGCGCGAGAACTCGCCGGGGTGCGGCGTCATCACCGTCGGCACTTTGAAGAGCGAAGGCCAGCCGTCCATCTTCGCCAGGTTGTTCAGGCCGTCGGCGTCGATCACCACGGCCCGCAGCGCCCGGTGGCTACCCTTCGGCGGGTCGGTGGTGAGCGCCCGCAGGAGGCCGCGCAGGAACGCCTGCACGTAGCCGCTTTCGCCGAGGCCGGGACCGATGAGCAGCGCCTCGTAGCCGCGGGACAGCGCCTTCAGCACCGTGTGCGACTCGTTGGCGGTGAGCTCGCCGTCCTTGTCCTCCAGCGGCTCGAACGTCGTCTCCGTCAGCTTGGCGGCCAGGATCGGGTGGATCGATTGGGCGCAGGCGAGCGTGACGATGCCGGCGCCGGACCGCAGCGCTCCGGTGCAGGAGAGATACGCGGCGCCGGTGTAGCGCGGCGAGCCGGCCACTACCATGACGCTGCCGAAGGTGCCCTTGTGGGCGTCGGCGGGGCGCTTCGGAAGGTGGCCCTGCGCCCAGCGCCGGGACAGCAGCTCCGTCTGCGCCGTCTCGTCTGTCGCCGGGATGCCGATATCGACGACCTCGACGCGGCCGGTGAACTGCGAGCCGGGCAGCACGTGCAGCCCAACTTTCGCGAAGCCCAGCGCCACCGTCTCGTCGGCGGCGACGGTGTGCGGGTCGGCGGCGCCGGTGTCGGCGTCGAGCCCGGTCGGCAGGTCGGCGGCGATCAGGCGTGGCGGCAGGCGGTTTTCCCGCGCGGCCTTCAGCAGATCGAGAACTGCGGCGAGCGCCCCGTCGATCGGCCGGGCGCGGCCGGTCCCGAGCAAGGCATCGATCACAAGCTCCGCTCCGCCCATCGCGTCGGCCAGCCGCTTGTCTGACTCCGCCTCGCCGTCGACGATCATCGGGACCGCCAGCGCCGCGGCCGCGGCGAAGACCGGGTCATCGCCCGGGCGCGGCTTGAGCAGATAGACGATGACGTCGGCGCCCCACTCCTTGAGGTGCCGCGCCGCCACCAGGCCGTCACCACCGTTGTTCCCCGGCCCTGCCAGCACCAGGATGCGCCGCTCGGCGATCTCGCCCAGCATCAGCCAGGCCTCCTGGGCCACGGCCAGGCCGGCGTTCTGCATCAGCTGGTCCAGAGGCACGCCGCACTCGCGCTCCAGGCGCTGCATCTCGGCTACGGTGACCAGGCGCATGTCAGTCTTCCACGGCGGCCAGGCCGGTGTAGCGCTCCGGCGCCTTGACGAATTTCTTGAGGCAATCGTCGGAGCAGAAGTGGTACTCGTGGCCGTCCAGGGTGAGGCGCGCGGCCACTTCACGAGGGCTCATCTCCATCCCGCAGACGGGATCGACGACGCGGTCGATCTGGGCGGGGTTGATCTCCTTCGCTTCGAAGATGTCCAGTTCAAGCGAGATGCCCTTGAGGCGCCGCCGCCCCAGCCGAACGAACTCCACGGACTCGTAGCTCTTGGCGCGGCGCCGCACCTCATCGGTGACCAGGAACTGGTGCCGGTGGGCCTCCTCAGCGAGCCGCGAGGCGATGTTGACGTTGGAGCCGATGTAGTCGCCCTCGCGGTAGAGGACGGGCCCCCAGTGCAGGCCGACGCGGATGGCCGGGAACTGCGGCTCTTTGGTGGAGACCTCTTCCAGCTCCAGGCCGCAGGAGACTGCCGAATAGCACTCCGGGAAGACGATCATGAAGGCGTCGCCGATCTGCTTGACGATGCGGCCGTGGCAGCGCTGCACGGCCTTGCGGGTCATTATCCCGAAGCGGTCAAGGATGGCCAGGGCGCGGACGTCCCCCATCGCCTCGGCCAGCGGCGTGAAGGAGGCGAGATCGACGAACATGATGGCGCGGCGGATCTGCCCGGGCGTCTCGGACTTCTCAGCCAGGCCCGCCTCTTCCTCCAGGTGCATGATCATGTCTTCCCACTGCGCGCGCTCCATCCCCTTCTTGTGGAAATAGAGGAGCGCCGGCTCGATCAGCGGCTCGATACGGCTGCCCTGCTCGTGCAGCCGCTCGATGATCTGGTCGGCCGGGACGCCCTGGTCGCGCAGGGGCTGGTGCAGGTAGAAGTGGCTGGTGCGCTGGCCCACCTCGGCGACGCGGCCCATGGCGTCGGCGTAGACGCGCAGGATCTGGATCAGCGCCTCTTCCGGCATCCCGGCGTCCAGCGCGATCCGCGCCGAGTGAAAGTACTGGATGTCGCTGGTGTCCACCATCTCGCCGTGGGTCTGGATCCCGGCCGCCTCGCAGAGCCGGCGCGCCAGGTCGACATCGATCCCGGCGATCTCGCAGGCGTCCGCCAGCGTGTACATGTGCTGCTGGTGCTGGGCGCCGATCTCGTCCAGGAAGCGGTAGAAGATAGACTGCGGGTCGCGGGCCGCCGTGGCGATCGTCTCAAGCTCAATCCCGAAGTGCAGCAGGTCGTGGATCAGGCGGGCGCGGCCGGCGTCGCGCTCCAGGAACACCTCCGGCTGCTCCGCGCCGATCAGACTCAGCCGCTGCCACTCCAGCAGGCGCTCCGGTTTCTCGCCCGTCCGGCGCGAGAGCTCGTCCAGGGTCAGGTAATCAGGCATCGAAGTCCGTCACTCCAGAGATCATATCGTCGTTAATCATCGATCATCCCCAGCCTGCGGCGGACCCCGTTGATGGCGTCAGCTACGGTCGACCCGTCAACGCCGACGCGGACGTGGAAGACCCGCTCCGAGCCGTCCTTCAGGGTCAGCAGCACGCGGTGGCGGCTGAATCCGTCGTCGCCAACACACGTCTTAATCTCATCCAGCCCGATCGTGACGCTGGACCCGGGAACAACGTTGAAGCGCCGCCGGACCCAGATCAGCCGCCGGTTCGTCAGGTGGAGCGAGCCTCCCGAGACGAACCTTCCCCACGTTGCCGTCTCCGACCTCCAGACGTCTATCGCCGTCTCGCCGGGCAGCAGGTCAACATCGCCGATCGCCTCCTCAACCATCGAAGAGACCCCGTTCGCGGAGGCGCTCGGCCAGCGTGGCCCGCCAGACATCGCGCTCCGGCTCCAGGTCCCGGGAAGCGCCGACGACGAACGCCACGGCGAAATCCCTGCTGTGGCTCATGCTGATGTCGACTCCGTTGAGGCCGATGTGCTCGGCGCGCGCCTGCGCCCGGCCATGCAGATAGACCAGCGGCTTGCCCCGGTGATTGGGCAGCACCTCGATCTCGCGCCAGGCGACGCCGTGGGCGCCCGTGCCCAGCGCTTTCATCACTGCCTCCTTGGCGGCGAAGCGCACGGCCAGCTCCTCGGCGCGGCCACGACAGGCGGCGACCTCCAGCTTCGTGTAAACGCGCGCAAGGAACCGCGCCCCGAACTTGCCCAGGGCCGCCTCGATGCGCTCTATCTCCACAATGTCCACGCCAACGGCGCTCACAGTCTCCACAAAGCGATTCTACTGCCGGACGAATTTAGCCGCAGATGGGTGGCTGTCAACGAATGGGGACCGAATTAACGAATGGGCATTCGGTAATTCGGTCAGCCGAAGGCCATTCGTTGACAGCTCCTGCCTGGATATCGACAAACCGGTGCCAGATCGGCCTTGTGAGACAATCCTCACAGCCATAACGTGGGGTCAGAAGCATCCTGGAGGCCCCACCATGCAGAACGGAACGAAGACCGCCGTGAAGACGACCCCCAACATCATCCACGAGCCGCGAATCTACGTGGTGGGGCGGCAGAACGTCGACCGCACGGAGCTGGACAAGTTCCTGGGCGAGTACGGGATGACCTGGGAGACGGACACCGAGATGGGCGGCGAGCAGCTCGTCGAGGCCGGGGGCAGGCTCTGCTACGTCTCCTACGGCAAGGGCCGCAAGACCAACGCCGAGTACGTGAACAACATCATCGAGTCGAAACACGGGTCGGTGCTGGAGCACGCCGTCTGGAACTTCATCATCGCCGGCGTCTCCCGCTCCTTCACCCACGAGCTGGTCCGCCACCGCGCCGGCTGGGCCTACTCCCAGCTCTCGCAGCGCTACGTCGACGAGTCGGAGGCGAACTACGTCGAGCCGGAGATCATCGCCGAGGACCCGGAACTGCACGCGCTCTGGCAGAAGACGATCGAGGCGGCCCACGAAGCCTACGTTCAGCTCACCGAGGGCTTGATCGCCAGGCTGGCCGAGAAGGGGTTCTCCGGCACGCACCGCCGCAAAATGGGCCGCGAGGCCGCGCGCTCCGTCCTGCCCAACGCCACTGAAACTATGATCTTCGTGACGGCTAACGCCCGGGCTCTGCGCCACTTCATCGAGCTGCGCGGCTCCGAGGGCGCCGACGCCGAGATTCGCCGCGTGGCCCTGGCGATGCTGCGGCTGATGCAGGTGGAAGCGCCAAATCTCTTCGCCGACTACAAGATCGAGAGGTTAGCAGACGGCCGTGAGGTTGCCATCACGCCGCACGAGAAAGTGTGAGCCCAATGGCATACAACCAATCGCCCCCGCTCCCCGTGGCCTGGGAAAAGACCCGCAGCACCCGTACATCGCTCGCCTGGTGGATCGTCGCCGTCATCTGCGGCGCGACGGCAGGCGTCGTCGGATACTTCATAGCTCCCGGCGGCGGTGACGCGGCGTTTACGCTCGGCGGCGTGGTCGTCGGCTTCTTCGCCCCGTACGCGCTGATCGTGGCCTGGAACCTGCCCAGCGCCTCAACCAGGCGCGACCGCCCGGTCTCACGCTAGCGGTCACTTGAAAGACTTCCCGGCGCGGGATAACATCGCGCCGTGAGTCAGAAGACCAGCCGGTTTCACCGCGTCGGCGACGGCGATGGACTGGACCGCAGCGGCCGCTTCAGCCCCGAAGAGATCACACTGGCGCTGCGCAACCACGGAATGCCGCTGGAAGGCCTGCGTTACCCGGTGACGCCCACAGGCATGCACTACACCCTGGTCCATTTCGACGTCCCCTTCGTCGATGCAGCGACAGCCAGGGTCGAGGTCCGCGGGCTCGTCTCGCGGCCGCTGACGCTTTCGCTCAAGGAGATCAAGGCCCGGCCCGCGGTGACGATGCCGGTGACGATGGAGTGCGCGGGCAACGGGCGAGCGCTGATGACCTCGCCCCGGAGCGTCAGCCAGCCCTGGATGTGCGAGGCGATCGGCACCGCCGAATGGACGGGCACGCCGCTGGCGCCGGTTCTGCGCGAGGCCGGCCTCAGCCCGGAGGCAGTCGACATCGTGTTCACCGGCGCCGACCAGGGCGTGCAGGGCGACCAGGTCCAGTTCTACCAACGCGCGCTCAGCGTCGCCGAAGCCACCCGGGGTGAGGTGCTACTGGCCTACGAGATGAACGGCCGCCCGCTGGAGCCGCAACACGGCCATCCGCTGCGCCTGCTCGTCCCCGGCTGGTACGGCATGACCAGCGTCAAGTGGCTCACTTCGATCGAACCGATCGATCACGAGTTCCAGGGCTTCCAGCAGGTCCAGGCCTATCGCTACGCCGAAGACCCCGACAAGCTCGGCGATCCGGTATCCCACATGCGCACACGCGCGATGATGATCCCGCCGGGCATCCCGGACTTCATGACACGCACGCGGCTGGTCGCCGCCGGGCGGGTCACACTTTCCGGACGGGCCTGGGCCGGCCGCGAGAAGGTCAGCCGCGTGGAGGTCAGCACCGATGGCGGCGGCACCTGGGCCGAGGCGCGTCTCGGGAAGCCCACCGGCGACTTCGCCTGGTGTGAGTGGAGCTTCGATTGGGATGCGGCGCCGGGCCGCTACACGCTCTCCGTGCGCGCCACGAACTCGGCGGGGTCCGTTCAGCCGGACGAAGTCTGGAACCTGCAGGGTGTGGGCAACAACTCCCGCCAGCGGGTCGAAGTCATCGTCGAAGAGTCGCTGTCCTAGGCGACGCCGATCATCCGCGCCGCTTCACGCTCCAGCGCCAGCTCTTCCGCGCGCCGCTTGATGCCCAGCAGCATCCGGCGCTCCATGATGAAGTGGCCCGGCTCGAAGAACAGGCGCCAGTAGAGCAGGTTGCCGACCGGTCCCAGGTCGAACGGCACCGCCGCGCCGCCGCTCGGGCTGGGGTTCTCGAAGTAGCCGCGGTTGCGCACGATCAGCCGCGTGCGCCGGCCGCCGTCCAGCGGCCGCAGGTTGAAGCTCCAGTCCCGCGCCAGGACCAGCTTCCGCTCCGGCTCCACCTCCACCACTTCCAGCGACACCCTGGGATGCAGCCAGACCCTGTCGCCGGGCTGGATGTGCTGCCACTCCGCGACGACGTGATCGACGTCCGGCATCCGGCATCCAGCCAGGTTCTCCAGCCATCGGTAGCTGTAGAACCCGCCCCGGTGCTGGCCCAGCTGCACGATCCAGGGCCAGACGTCACCGGGCGCAGCATCGATCGTGATAGCGTGGGTGGCGCTGATCTTCGGGTCCGGCGTGAACTCGTCGCCCGGCAGCTCGCCGTTGACCTCGTCGTCAGTCGCGCCCCACGTCAGGTGCCACGGCCGCACGACCTTTGCGTACACGACGCCGGCCACGGCCGCCAGACCCGCAAGCTTGACCAGAGTCTTCGCGCTCATCGCTCACCTCCAACACTTAGCATCTCGCGCGGCCGGGAAACATGGTAGGGCTATGCTTCCCTTTCGCACCTGCCGCCCGGCCCTAGGCCAGCCGCAGCTCATCGCCCCTGTGGACGCGGCCGCCGCGTTCCACGAGCGCGTAGACGCCGACGTTGGCGCTGTTGTTCGCCGCGGCCGTCTTGAGCACGTCCGGGTCGTTCGGCAGGTCGTCCTGGGGGAGCGTGGTGACCAGGCAACGGATCGTCGGCATCATCACTTTGATCCGTACCTCGTCGCCGATCTCCAGAGTCTTGCCGGTCCAGTCGTTCTCCACGAAGCCGGTGGCGTCTCCCGTGGCGATCACGAAGTTGGGCCGAAAACGCCGCGGCTCGAAGCGCGAGGCCGGGTTGAGCGAGCGCAGCGTGTCCAGCGTCGCCGTGGTCAGCAGGTGCAGCGAGCCGAGGTCGAAGAAGCCGTTGACGACCGGGAAGTCGATCGTGGCGCCGGCCTCGGCCTGGAACGGCTTGTCGAACGGCGGCGACTCCAGCTTGAGCGGCGCCTCCTTCTCCGTGACAAGCCTCGCCTCAAAGCCGAGCAGCTCCGCGAAAGTGCTCTCGAACTCCTGGTCGGACGTCATCAGCCGTTTGCCGTCCGGCAGCGTGACCTCCGCCGGCGGGACGCCCCCGTTCGGCTCCTCCAGGTAGCGCGCGCGGGACTGGAAGACCGGCCGCCAGCGGCGCTGGATCTTGGCCGTGCCTATCCGGTTGTCGCCGTCGATGAAGGCGTAGGCGCGGTCCCCGGCGACTCCGCTGACCGTCACCTCGCAGGCGTTCAGCTCCTCGCCCATCATCGACTTGACGGGATAGCGCCAGATCGCCGCCACCGTGCCCAGCGTGCTCATCGGCGCGATTATACACGCCAATCGCCAGCGAATATGATGGCTCCGTGACGGCAGAGATCATCGACGGCAAGGCGATCGCGGCCGAAGTGCGGGCGGAGGTGGCGGCGCGGTCGGCCAGGCTGAAGGGCGAGCGCGGGGTGACCCCGGGACTGGCGCTGGTGCTGGTCGGCGACAACCCATCGTCGCTCTCGTACGTTCGCTCCAAGGGTGACACGGCCGAGCAGGCGGGGCTCTACTCTGACCTCTTCCACTTTCCCGAAAACACCGAGGCCGAGCGCGTGATCAGCCACCTCCAGGACTTGAACGCCGACCCGCGCTTCCACGGCATCCTCGTCCAGCTGCCGCTGCCCGGGCAGATGAACGAGAACACGGTCATCGGCGCGATCGACCCGGCCAAGGACGCCGACGGTGTTACTGCGACGAGCCTGGGGCGGCTCCTGCGCGGCGAACCGACGCCCTGGCCGGCAACCCCGGCCGGCATCGTGGAGCTGCTGCATCGCACCGGCAACCCGCCGGCCGGCAAGCACGTCGTCGTCTGCGGCCGCTCCAACATCGTCGGCAAGCCGATCGCCGGCATCCTCATGCAACGCAACGAGCGCGCCAACGCCACGGTGACGGTCTGTCACACCGGCACGCGCGACCTGGCTTCGATCACGCGCCAGGCCGACATCCTGGTCTCGGCCATGGGCGCGCCGCTGGCGATCACAGCGGACATGCTGAAACCGGGTGTGGTCGTGATCGACGTCGGCAACAACTGGATAGAAGACGCGACCCGCAAGTCAGGACGCCGCCTTGTGGGTGACGTTGATTACGCCGGTGCGCTGGAAGTGGCCGCGGCGATCACGCCCGTGCCGGGCGGCGTCGGGCCGATGACGATCGCTATGCTGTTGTCGAACACCGTCTGGCTGGCGGAACGCTACGCCGCGACCGGCTAGGCGTGTGACTCTTCCACCACGTCGCAGTCATGCCACTCCGGGTCGGAGGCCAGGAGCGCCCGCATCTTCTCGAAGTCGGCGTTCTGGTCCGGGCTGTCGGCGTTCTTCATGTAGTTGTCGCTGTTGTCCCAGGTGACCATGCCCCAGACCTCTTCGGGGTTGTCCTTGGAAGTGCCGACGACGGTCATCTCCCAGCCGGCCTTCTTGATCCGCGCTTGGTCCTCCGGCGAGCTCATGATCTGCATGATCTCCTGGATTTTGCCGGGCTGGACCTTCATCTTCCAGAACGTTACGTGCTTGGCCATTCCTTCCCTCCTTGTGCTACGCGCCGGCCTTGCGCTTGCGCGCGGGGGCCGGCGACTTCTGTCCGTTGATGGCCGGAGCGTGACCGGCCGTATCTACCATGTTGTTCGGTTCGCGGCGCGATCTGCGCCGAAGCGGCGGTGAAGGCGGCGTCGGAGCGTTTGGGCAACTCAGTCCTCGGCTTCCACAGCGGCCGGACCGCTGCGCGGCAGCGCATCGTTGAAGACGGGCATCCGCTTCCAGTCCGGGACGGGCGGTTCATATTCCCGGCGTGGCGCGTAGACCGACCGCTCCACCAGCGCCATCTTGTGGATATAGCGCGGGCAGTTAGGGAAGATGTGCTCCGCCCTGACCCGGATGATCAGCTGCGCGCCCGGAGTCTCCGCCATCAGCGGGTCGTCTTCTGCCACGGAGGCTCTGCCCAGGACGCGCATGCGGTCCTGCTCCTCGAAGTTGATGAAGAGCAGCCCCACCTTCGGATTGACCACCAGGTTGCCGATGCTCTTGAACATGCCGTTGCCGTCGTAGCAGGGGAACGCCAGCTCGTCTTCCGCCGTCACCTGGACGAACCCCGGCAGGCCGCCTTTGTACGAGACGTCCGGCTGGCCTTCGGGGTCGACTGTGGCGAGGAAGAACATGTCCGTGCTTTCGATGAACTCGATGTCGCCGTGGCTGAACCGGTCGTGCAGCGTCACCTGTTCGAGGCGATCGGCGATCCGCCGGCTGTCGAACTTGTCCTGCAGCCGGCGGTTGCCTTCGTGATAAATGCGACTGTCGCTCATGCTGAACGCGCTAGGGGCGCGCCTCCAGCACGAGGTTGAATGGGGTCTCCGTGGCCCGCCGGAAGCGTGTGAATCCGGCCTCCTTGAACACGTCGCCCAGCTGCTTCTCGCCGGCCTGTGCGCCCAGTGCCGGGCTGCCGCCCTGGTTCACCGCGTTGGCGGTGCAGAGCATCGTCGAGGCGGCGTAGAACATCGGGGAGATCGGCGAGGCCAGGTTCTGTTCGACGCTGTCGCCGGCCATCGGCTCGATGAGCAGCACGGTGCCGTCGTCCTTCAGCGCCTTGCGGGCGTGCTTGGCGGCGCCGATCGGGTCGCCCATGTCATGCAGACAGTCGAAGTAGCAGATCAGGTCGAACCCCTCGGTGGGGTAAGACTTGGCGTCCTTCGTGTCGAACTTGACGGTGTCGCCCAGCCCTGCCTCCTTGGCGCGCTCCCGGGCCGTCTTGATTGAGCCATCGTGGTAGTCGAAGCCGTGGAAGGTGGAGTTCGGATAGGTCTGGGCCATCACGATGGTGGAGACGCCGTGCCCGCAGCCCACGTCCGCCACCTTGGCACCGGCCTTCAGCTTCGCCTCCACGCCCTCCAGCGCCGGAATCCAGGCCGATGTCAGGAACGTCCGGTAGCCGGGGCGGAAGAAGCGCTCTGTGCCGTCGAAGAGCCGCGGGTGCTGGTCCTTCCAGCCGAGGCCCTTGCCGCTGCGAAAGCCGTCTGCGACCTTATCGTCGGACGCCCACATGGCGGCCAGGACATCGAAGGCGCCGCCGATGAAAACGGGGCTCTCTTCGTTAGCCAGCGCCATCGCGTGCTCCGCGGGCAGCTCGTAGCGACCGTTGGCGTACTTCACGTAGCCGCCGGCGGCCTGAGCGTTTAGCCACTCGGTGATCAGCCGCTCGTTGGTGCTCGTCTTCTTGGCCAGCTCTCCCGGCGTGATCTGGCCCATTCCCGTCATCGCCTTGTAGAGGCCAAGCTCCTGGCCCAGCAGAATTGTGGCGCAGACGGCCGCGGCGCCCATGTCGCCAACGGCCTTCATCATGAACTCGTGCAGTTTCCCTTCGTCAATTGCGGGTTGTGCTTGCGTTGTCATGTTGACCTCCTTGCTTTGCATTTACCTGTTGACTCTGGCGGTGCGCTTGCGATCGCCTCGGCTATCGTCACTCGGCTGCCACCCCGAGTCAGTGACCGGGCTCACGTTCCTCTCCCGGCTTGCCACGTCACGATTCCATAGCGGTTGCGCGGGAATGCTACTGCGGCGCCTATGGGCTGTCAATACGTTTTTTCGATTCTTTGCCGTGCCTCAATCGATGCGATAGAATCGCAAGACCACTCCGAATAGCGAGGACGACCCATGAAGGAATATGCCTCGGAGAAAATCCGCAACGTTGCGCTCGCCGGCCATGGCGGAACCGGCAAAACTTCGCTGGCCGAAGCGCTGCTGTTTGCGGCAGGCGCCACCACCCGGCTTGGCAAGGTGGAGGACGGCTCTACGATCAGCGACTGGGACCCGGACGAGCACAAGCGCCAGTTCAGCCTGAGCCTTTCGATTCTGCCGCTGGAGTGGCAGGACCACAAGATCAACATCGTCGACGCACCTGGCTATATGGACTTCATGGGCGAAGTGAAATGCGCTCTGCGCGCCGTGGAGACCGTGCTGATCACCATCGACGCCGTCTCCGGTGTCCAGGTCGGCACCGAGTTCGCCTGGCGCTTCGCCGACGAGCTGCAGCTGCCGCGGGCTATCTTCATCAACCGCATGGACCGCGAGAACGCCGACTTCGACCGCACCGTCCAGGAGATCCAGTCTATCTGGGGCCAGAAGTGCATTCCCGTACACCTGCCGATCGGCTCGCAGGCCTCCTTCACAGGCATCGTCGATGTCCTCAGCCAGAAGGCCTACTTGGGCGAGAAGGCCGAAGAAGCGGCTATCCCAACGGAGCTGCAGGGCCCGGCCGACCAGTGGCGGGAGAAGCTTTCCGAGGCCGCCGCCGAGACCGACGACGCGCTGATCACCCGCTACCTGGAGGGCGAGACGCTGACCGCCGACGAGCTGGCCAACGGCCTCAAGGCCGGCATCGTCTCAGGCAGCATCGTGCCGATCTTCACCGGCTCCGCGACAAAGGTCATCGGCGTGAAGGCGCTGCTGGACGCCATCGTTCACATGCTCCCGGCGCCGACCGACCGCGTTGTCGAAGTTGAAGGCAAGCAGCTCAAGCCCGATCCCAACGCCCCGATGACCGCACTGGTCTTCAAGACGGCGGCGGACCCCTACGTCGGCCGGCTCACCTACTTCAAGGTGATGTCCGGCACGCTCAAGGGCGACTCCCACGCCTGGAACGCCAACAAAGGAACCGACGAGCGCATCGGCCAGGTCTACCAGATCTCCGGCAAGACCCAGGACCACGTGGCCCAGGTCACAGCCGGAGACATCGGCGCCGTGGCCAAGCTCGTCGAGACCCAGACCGGCCACACGCTGGAGGCCAAGGGCGCCGGCGTCACGCTGCCGGAGATCTCCTTCAGCAGCCCCGCCTTCAGCGCCGCCGTTTCGCCCAAGACCAAGGCCGACCTCGACAAGATGGGTTCCGCCCTCCACCGCATCGTCGAAGAGGACCCCAGCCTGCGCCTGGAACGCAACCCCGCCACCGGCGAGATGATCCTCTCCGGGCTCGGCGACTCCCACGTCGAAGTGAACCTGGAGCGCATCAAGCGCAAGTTCGGCGTCGAGCTGGAGATGCACACTCCGCGCGTGCCCTACCGCGAGACGGTGCGCAGCAAGGCGACGGCCGAGTACACGCACAAGAAGCAGACCGGCGGCCACGGCCAGTTCGCCCGGGTGGCGCTGGAAGTGGAGCCGCTGGCGCGCGGCGAAGGCGTCAAGTTCGAGGTGCGGATCGTCGGCGGCGTCGTCCCCAAACAATACATCGGCTCGGTGGAGAAGGGCGTCATGGAAGCGAGCCACGAGGGCATCCTCGCCCACTTCCCTGTCGTCGACACCAAGGTCGTCCTCGTTGACGGCAAGGAGCACCCCGTGGACTCCTCCGACATCGCCTTCAAGATCGCCGCCTCCATGGCCCTCAAGAAGGCGACTGAAGACGCACACCCGATCCTGCTCGAGCCCGTCGTCGATATGCACATCACGGTCCCGGAGTCGAACACCGGCGACGTCATCAGCGACCTCAACGTCAAGCGCGCCCGCGTCCTGGGCATGACCCCGGCCGGCACGATGACGACGATCGAAGCGCAGGCGCCGCTTTCCGAAGTCCAGCGCTACTCCGCGGACATGCGCTCCCTCACCCAGGGGCGGGGCTTCTTCAGCATGGAGTTCTCGCACTACGAAGAGGTGCCCTCCCACATGGCGCAGAAGGTGATCGAGCAAGCCAACAAGGATCGCGAGGCCGCGAGAGCCTGACGATGGTTCAGATGCGCGACGTCGTCGTGCGGGAGGCCTCGGCCTGGGCCGAGCTCGCACAGCTGATGTCAGATCCGTTGTTCTGGGCGCCGCCCCGGATTGGTAACGGGCGAGCCGTCCTCGTCATCCCCGGCCTCTTCGGCAACGACCTTTACCTCCAGCCGATGCGCTCCTGGCTCGGCCGGTCCGGCTACAAGGCCCTGCGTTCCGACCTCTGGGTGAACGCTGGCTGCCCGGAACGCCTGACCCGCCGCACCGAAGCCCACCTCAAGCGGCGCATCGGCCTGGACGCGCCGGTGGCGATCATCGGCCACAGCCGCGGCGGTCTCCTCGGCCGCACAATTGCTACGCGGCTGCAGGACCGTGTCTCCCACCTGATACTTCTCGGCTCACCGGTGGGCGGAGTCACCCGCTGGGCGGAAGCCAGCGGCTATTCGACGGCTCCGGTCTCGAATCGGCTGCGCGAAGCCGGCGACCGGGCCCGCCGGGCGCTCGATCCCGCCTGCGACGTGCCGGAGTGCGGTTGCCCCTTCCCCAACGACTTCCTGCGAGCGCTGCACCCCTCCACAAAAGTCACTTCGATCTACAGCCCCGACGACCCGATTGTGCCGCCCCAGGCCTGCCGCGTCGCCGGCGCCCACAACGTGCCGATAAACAGCACGCACACCGGCCTCGCCTTCAACCGCCAGGTCTACCGGGAGCTGGCGCAGGTCTTGCGGGACTGAAGCTGCCTACTCCCGGGACGTAATCTCCGCGTCTACGATCTTCCACTCCCCGCCAATCTGCGACCAGCGCGCGTGGACTGTGAACGACTCCGGGCCGATGTACTTCACGTCGTACCAGTAGTCGTCGCCCTCGCGGGTGTGGCCCAGCAGCTCGTGGGAGTTGATCTGCAGGGCGGTGCCGCCGCCGGCCTGCGCCTGCAGCTTCATCATCGCGTCCGGCATCAGGTCGTCCATGATCTTGGCGATGTCCATACTGACGATCGCCCTGGCATGGGCCTCCACGAACTTGTCGATGTTGGGTTCGTCGCTCATCGTCGCTCCATCATTGGCCCGGCGCCGGGCTTTCGGACGGCGCCGGCTGGGCCGAAACGTCGTCGGCTGAAATGACGTCGAAGTCCGCGGTGACGCTGCCATCGGTGTCGATCTGCACGGGCTGCAGGGCCTGGATCGCCCGGTGGTCCGTGTGAGTCAGGGTCAATGATATGCCCGGCAGCATCAGCGACGAATGGAAATGGAAGAGCGACTCCGCCGCCGCCATCACGCCCGGCCTGGTCAGGTTGGCACAGGAGCTTTCCAGCACGGCCACGGTCGCCTCCGCCATGGACTGGCCGTAGACGCTCAGGCTGCTCACGGCCGGGCCCTGGTAGGTCTGCATAATCCGCTTGTGCTCCTGGATCTCCGGAGAGGCCTGGTCGGCGACGGGGCTCAGCAGGTAAGCCGTGGACACCGCGCCGCGCAGCGTGGCGAACCCCGCCAGGAGCTGGTCAGCCGAAGCACCGCCTCCCAGCGTGCTGGCCAGCGTACTCGGCGCGTTCGTGTAGCTGAGCAACCACTGCGGCGCGTAATCGATCGTCGCCGCATAGCTGATGGCCGCCGCGGTTATCTCCGGGGGCGCTGCCAGGAGCACGACGTCCGCCCCGGCGTCCTTCACGCCGTTCAGCTGGTCGTTGGCGTTGGCAGCGTCGGCGGCGTAAGCGTTGGAGGCGACGAGCTGCGTCCGATCGGCGATGCCGGCAACGAACCCGGCCAGGTAGTCTTTGCCGAAGTCGGCGTCCGGGTAGATGATAGCGAGCTTCTTCCCGACGAGGTGTTGGCTGGCGTAACGGGCGAGCACAGCGCCGTCGGTCACGTAGTCGGGCGCGTAGGTGATGGTCCAGGGAAAGCGCATGGAGTCGCCGAAGGCGGAAGCGCCGCTGGAGACGAAGAGGTCGGGCACGCCGTCGGAGGTGTCACCGTCGCCGTTGGGGTCGTTCAGGTAAGGGCCGACGGCCGCCTGCTCGTCGGTGTTGATCGCGCCGATCATCGCCAGCACGCCGTTTTCGTTGACGAGCTTCTTCGTCTTCTCCAGCGCCGCCTCCGCCGAGTTGCCGTCGTCCTCGGCCGTCAGCACGATGTTGCGGCCGCAGACTCCGTGGTCCTCGGCGTTGACTTTGCGGAAGTAGGCTTGCATAGAGAGGGTGACCGCCGCCAGCGGGGTGTCGCCGGCGCCGGAGATATCGTTGGTCATCCCCAGCACGATCTGCGTGGCGCTAACGCCGGGGCCGGGCGCAACCGTCGGAGCCGTGGCCTGCAGCGTCGGGGTCGGGGTCGCGCTCGGAGACATCGTCACTGACTCGCCGGCCGGGCTGACGCAGGCGGCGAGGATAGCGGCGACGCCGATCAGCAGCGCGACCCAGCAAAGCTGTGCGAATCTCAACACAACCGCCATCGTATGCGGGGCGGCTCCGCTGATTCAACCGCGCGAGGCCGCCGCTTACCGCCGAATCGCGCAAATCTGCATGAACCGCCCAGGCCGCTGCGTTCGCTGCTCGGGAAGCATAGCGATATACTTTCGATTCAAGGTGTCCAGCCTTGAGTGAGCCCCGGCCCGGCAGCCCACCCATTCTCGTGGTGGAGAACATCACCCGTTCCTTTGGCGGTGTGAAGGCGGTCAACGACTGCTCGCTCCAGGTGCCCGAAGGTGGGATCACGGGGCTGATAGGACCCAACGGCGCCGGCAAGACGACTCTCTTCAACACGATCACCGGCTTCCTCAAGCCAGACTCCGGCCGCATCCTCTTCCAGGGCGAGCGGATCGATGGGCTGCCGCCGCACGCCGTCTTCCACAAAGGGCTCGTCCGCACCTTCCAGATCCCGCGGGAGCTGAAGAGCATGACCGTGCTTGAGAACCTGATGCTGGTGCCGCCGGACCAGGTGGGCGAGAGCCTCTGGGGCACCTGGCTGACTCCCTGGCGCGTGGCCAGGCAGGAAGAGGTGAACCTGGTCAAGGCGATCGAGGTGCTGCAGTTCGTCGACCTGATCCACCTGCGCGATGAGTACGCGGCGAACCTTTCCGGCGGCCAGAAGAAGCTGCTGGAGCTGGCCCGCACCCTGATGTGCTCACCGAAGATGATCCTCCTGGACGAGCCCGCCGCCGGCGTCAACCGCACCCTGATGCGCCGCCTGGCCGACGACATTCGCCGCGTCCGCAACGAGCTGGGCGTCACCGTCCTCCTGATCGAACACGACATGGACCTCGTCTCCATGCTCTGCGACACGCTGATCGTGATGAGCGAAGGTTCGAAGCTGGCCGAGGGGCCGCCGGACGCCGTCAAAGCCGACGAACGCGTGCTCGAAGCCTACCTCGGCGGACAGTACACCAGGGCCTAGTGGATGCAGGACCAGAACCCGGCCCCGATCCTGGAAGCTCAGGACGTCGTCACCGGCTACGGCGAAGTCGAAATCCTGCACGGCGTCTCAGCAAAAGTTCTCCCGGGCGAGATGGTGGCCGTGATCGGCCCCAACGGCGCGGGCAAGTCGACTCTGCTGCGCGCGATGTTCGGGCTGCTCACGGTGCGCTCCGGCAAGGTCCTGCTGCGCGGCGAAGACGTCTCCAATCATCCGCCGGATCGGCTGGTTGGACGCGGCCTCTCCTACGTGCCACAGGTGGACAACGTCTTCCCCAGCCTGACGATCATGGAGAACCTGGAGATGGGCGCCTTTGTGCGCAGCGGCGCCTTCGGGGACCGCACGGAGCAGGTGTTTGGCCTCTTCCCGGACCTGGCCGGGCGAAGGGGCGAGATCGCGGGGCGTCTCTCCGGCGGGCAGCGGCAGATGCTGGCCCTGGCCCGGGCCCTGATGCTGGACCCCGCTATACTGCTGCTCGATGAGCCTTCCGCCAGCCTCTCCCCGAAGATGGTGGGCCTGATCTTCGATCGCATCCAGGTGATCAACGAGGCCGGCACCGGCATCCTGCTCGTCGAGCAGAACGCCCGGCAGGCCCTTTCGATCTGTCACCGCGCATACGTCTTGGCCAACGGCGAGAACCGGCTGGAGGGCCCCGCCCAGAGCCTGCTGGCCAACGAAGAAGTCGGAAAGCTGTACCTGGGGGCCTAGTGGCAGCCGCCGACTCCTCCGCCTTCCGCCTGCGCGATCAGCTCCTGGACTACTGGCGCAGCTTCGGCGACCTGATGGGCGGCGCGGGCCTCTTCGCGCTGATCGGCGCTTTCCTGGTCTGGGCCTCCATCTCGGAACGGGACGCGCTGGTCGTCGGCATCGTCTCCGGGTCGATCCTGGCGCTCGGCGCGGTGGGCCTGACGCTGATCTACGGCGTGCTCAAGTTCGGGCACTTCGCCCACGGCGACGCGATGATGATGTCCGCCTACGTGGCCTTCTTCTTCCTCTTCGGCCACATCGTCGGCGCCAAGCCCTCTGAGGACGTCAGCATCCTTCCCTTTACCGTCACTGACCTGCCCGGCGCGGAGGATACGATCTGGCGCTTCTCCTTCGGCTACGGCCTCCTGGTGGCGATCGTCCTTTCGGCGGCCGTCATGGCCGCGCTCTTCATCGGCATCGACCGCGTCATCTACCGCAAGCTGCGGGAGCGCAAGAGCGGCATCGTCATCTTCTCCATCGCCGCTCTCGGCCTGGCGATCAGCCTGCGCAGCTTCGTGCTCCTGGTCTACGGCCCCAACCCGCGTCTCTACGCGCCCGGCATCCGCAACCGGGTGGACCTGCCGTTCGATATCCACGTCCTGGCCGACCAGCTCTTCATCCTCGGCGCGGCCATGGCCGTGACCGCCTTCGTCTACTTCGTCCTCTACCGCACCAAGCTCGGCAAGGCGATGCGCGCCATGGCGGACAACCCCGACCTGGCGCGGGTCAGCGGCATCAACACGGAGCGCGTCATCATGTGGACGTGGGTGCTGGCCGGGGCGTTGGTGGCGGTGGCCGGCGTACTACTGGCGCTGCAGGCCCAGCTCGACCCGCAGATCGGGTTCGTCTTGCTGCTGCCGCTCTTTGCCGCGGCGATCCTCGGCGGCATCGGCAGCCCGCAGGGGGCGTTCGTCGGCGGCATGATCGTCGGCATGGTCCAGGAAGTGGCCGTGACGCTCCATCTGGACTTCATCCGAGATGGTTTTCCGGGCGCGGGGTACAAGTTCTCAATCGCCTTCATCATCCTGATCGTGATCCTGCTGCTCAGGCCTCGCGGCCTCTTCGGAGCCAGGCAATGACCGCGGGCTCGTTGCGCAGCCGCCTGCCCCAGGGGATCACGCCCGCTTCACTCGTCCCGGCGATCGTGATCTTCGTGATCACCGCCGGCGTCCTGCTGATCCCCTACGAACGCTCCCCCGGCACGTTCCCCAACGGCGATATCGGCGGCACGCTGCACTTCTTCGTCGCCTTTTTGACGGCCGTGGCGATCTACTCCATCTTCACGCTGGGGCTGAACATCCAGTGGGGCTACAGCGGCGTCTTCAACTTCGGCGTGCTCGGCTTCTTCATGCTCGGCGCTTACACGGCGGCCATCGTCACCAAGACGCCGGCGAGCGGCGAGTTCCAGAGTTACGTCGGCGGCTGGGGGAACGATCTCAACCTGATCCCGGCGCTGCACATGGACCAGTGGTTCATCTTCCTCGTCGGCACAGCGGCGGCCGGCGCGGCCTCCGGACTCCTGGCCCTGCTGCTCTCCATCCCGACGCTGCGGCTGCGCGAAGACTACCTGGCGATCGCCACGATCGGCGTCGCCGAGCTGCTTCGCCGGATCGTGATCCAGGAGGACAGCCTGGTCAACGGCACGCGCGGCCTCACCGGCGTCCCGCACCCGCTGAGCGACCTGACCAGCAGCGGCGACTACCGGTATCTCTTGCTCGTGATCGTGGTGGTTGTCCTGGTGCTGATCTACGTGGCGCTGGAGCGGGCCGTGCGCTCGCCGTGGGGCCGCGTCCAGATCGGCCTGCGCGAAGATGAGACGGCGACGGAGGCGGCCGGCAAGAACGTCTTCGTCTTCAAGATGCAGAGCTTTGTCCTGGGCGCGGTGATCATGGGCATCGGCGGCTCAATCTACGCCTACGCCAACAGCTCGCTGACGCCGGAAGCGTTCACGCACTTCTTTGCGACGTTCCTCTTCTGGGCGATGCTGATGATCGGCGGCAGCGGCAACAACAAGGGCGCGGTGGCCGGCGCCTACGTGCTCTGGGGGTTCTGGACGATCAGCCTGCAACTGCAGGGCTACGACCTGGGCGACACGATCCAGAGCCGGATGCCCTACCTGCGCGAGATGTTCCTGGGTGGCCTGATCGTGGGCGTGCTGCTGTTGCGGCCCGTTGGTCTTCTGCCCCAGGACCGCCGCGTCTCCCTCTGGGTGGAGCGCAGCGTCAAACGGCTGCGCCGCGAAGCGCCGCCGCCCGATTCCGCTCCCTGACGGCGACAAAAAACGGGGAGGCCGCGCGGCCTCCCCGTTCTCCAGTTTCCAGTATCGCTACTGAAGCACCTGGTCCGTGATGTCCGTGACCGCCTTTGTGGTCAGGTCCACCTCGAAGACCTTGTCCGTGGTCAGCGTGGAGGCCGCGCCGTCCACGTGCCACCACTCGATCGCGCCGACCAGCGGGTCGCCGGCCGCGTCGAACTCCAGGTTGCCGGTGCCTTCGTAGTCGATGTCCGTGCCTGCCGCCAGCAGCGAAACGGCGGACGCCCAGCCGTCCGGTCCGGGCTGGACCTCGGTGCCGGGGGCGTTGGAGACGTCGCGGAGGGCGTCTCGGATCGCCGTGCCGTCGTTGCTGTGGGCCTTCTCGGCGGCCAGGGCGATCAGGTAAGTCGCGTCGTAGGCCTCCTTGATGAAGGGCTTCGGCGGCAGCTCGCCGTACTTGGCCTCGTAGCGCTGTGAGAATGAGCTCGCGGCATCTGTCGGCAGCGATGAGGGAGCCGTTCCGCGCTGCCCATCGAACTCAGAGTAGCCCAGGGTCGTGAACATGTCCGGGTCCTTGGTGCCGTCCACGAACAGGTAATGCGGGAACATGTTGCCTTCCTTGGCCTCGCGGAGGAAGGTCGTCGCGGACTGCGGGTAGGCGATCGCCGCCAGGGCGTCGGCGCCCGCGCACTCGCCGAGCTCGGTCGCGTATGTTGTCTGGCTCTGCTCGTGCGGGACTTCCTTCGTGACGGTGCCGCCAAGAGCCGTGAAAGCGGCCGTGAAGGCGTTGCTCAGGCCCTTGCCGTAAGCGTTGTTGACGTACAGGGTGCAGACGGTGGAGAGCCCTTCGTCCTGCGCCAGGTTGGCCAGCACGATGCCCTGCGCCGCGTCGGAGATCGTCGTGCGGAAGAGGAAGTCGTCGTCGTTCGCGTCGGTCAGGCCGGGCGAAGTCGAGGCCGGAGAGATCTGGACGATCTTGCCGGGGCCGGTCACCGTCTCAGCCACCTGCAGCGAAACGCCGCTGGACAGTGAGCCGACGATGGCGCTGACGTGCTCGACGTCGACCAGGCGCTGGGCCTCGGTCACGCCAACCTGCGGTGAGGTGGCGTCGTCACCCTTGACGATCGTGACGTCCTGGCCGTTGACGCCGCCGTTGGCGTTGATCTCGTCGGCGGCCATCTGGACGCCGTTGAAGATCGCGTCGCCAAAGCTGCCAAGGTCGCCGGTGAAGGACAGCAGAGCGCCGATCTTGAGCGCGCCGCCGTTGCCGGTCGCGGCCGGAGTTCCAGTCGCCGATGCCGAGGCGCCGGTCGTCCCTGTTGCTGTCGTTGTCGCGTTGTCGTCATCGCCGCCGCAAGCCGCGGCAGCGAGCCCCAGCAGTGCGCCGAGGGCAGCGACGAGCGCCAGCCTCCACGCGTGCTGTACTAGCCATTTGTTCATAGGGCCTGTCTCCTTTCGGTAAAGCGGGCCGGAGTTCCGGGCAACTTCGGCTGTAGGGTAATCAGCGCCACAGGGTAGGTCAAGCTAAATGTAACGTGAATTTGAGGATTAGGCAGGTTCAGGAGCCGATGCAGCCCTCTAGGAGGCTCTTGTAGTCGGCTCCGTCCGGATCGAAGGCGATGCTGGCCCGAATCGTCCCGCCCTTGTGTTCCATCGCCTTCTCGAAGGCTCCTGCCAGCGCTTCCTGGCCCGCGCCGGCCTGGTAGAGGACGCAGACGCTACCCGTAGGCACAGCACTGGGCTCCACCCCTTCCGTGGGCGTGGGCGTGGCGTACCCCTCCAGGAAGAGGTTGGCCAGCACCGGCATCTGCAGCGCCTGTGACGGCACCATCCCGAACAGCGTGCCTCCCGCGTCGTCAAGCGCGGCCAGGGCCGGATCCCCGGAGAGCGCGAACAGCGGCACGCCGGCCGCGGACGTGACGCCGAAGACCGCCGCCACATCGTCTGCCGTGGTCGGGCCGAGGATCACCTGCGCGCCCGACCCGGTGATGAGCTGGGTGGCGGCGCCTGCCGCTTCGGAGGTGGCCACGATCGTCGACAGCTCGAAGACGACATCGCTGCCCCAGACACCGCCGGCCGCGTTGATCTCGTCCACGGCCAGGTGAGCCGCCTGGCTCAAGGTGGCTCCCTCCGGCGTGTCCGGCACGATCATGCCGATGGTGAACGCTATGTCCGGCGTGGTAGCTGCCGCCGGCGCCGTGCCCTGTGGCACGTCTACGCCCGATTCGGCGGCGATATCGACGTCTCGGGTCTCGATGGGGGCGATGGCGCCGTTGAGCACCCGCCAGGTCTGGACGGAGGTCTTGGCCAGCTGACCGTCGGCGTCGATGTCCATCTGCCCCGAAGCGCCGATGTAATTGACGTCGCCGCCCTGGGACACGTCGCCGGCCGCTTCGCTGAAGGCGTCGGTGCCGTAGCTGACGATGCTCCCCGGCGAGTTCGCCACGTAGGTGACGGCGTTGCGGATAGCGGCCAGGTCAGCCGAGTTGGCGGACAGCGCGGCCAGGGCCGCCACGTAGACGGAGTCGTAAGCCGCGGCGGCGTCAGGCGCATCGCTGGCCGGGTGGCCGTAAGCGTCCTCGAAAGCGGCGTTGAAGGCCGCGTTGTCGGCGGAGGCGGCGGTGAGGACTGAGCCCCAGATCGTCTCATCAGCGAAGGGCAGGCCATCCAGCGACGCCGGGTCCATGCTCAACGAGGTCAGGAAGTATTTCTTCACGCTCGCCTCGCTCAACGCCTCTTTCAGCACCTGGTTGGTCTGGTCCGGGCCGGCGATGACGAGCAGCGCATCCGCCTTCGCGCCCGGCTCTCCCGAGGCGTTCGAGCTCGGCGTCGGCGAGGACTTGGAGCCGCCGCCACAGGCGCAAAGGGCCAGCACAAGCGCGAGAGCAACGGCAGCCGGGACGGCGCGATACGTTCGCATGTCCAATAAACGGTAGTCGTCACCCCCGCTCGGGTCAACCGCACTGGCGCCGGGAGTGCCGATATCCTACGCTGTTGCTAGATATCTGACACATGGAGGCGATTTGAGCGGCGATATTGCACCACTCCGGCTGGGAAGCCGTGTCTGCTTCGAAGACCGCTGGCAGGGTCATGTTTCCTCGCTGGACCTGAACTCGGACTGGGAGCTGCTCAACCTCACAGTCTCCAGCGGCATCCTCATGTTCCAGCAGACAGTGAAGCTACCGGCCTCGGCCATCAAGTCGCTGGCAGGCGGCGACGTCTACATCTCCGCCACCAGCACCCAGGCCTTCGCTAACGAGCTGCCGCCCGTCGCCGCGCAGGCGCACCGTATCTCCGCAGGAACGCCTATCTCACACGCCGGCGCTCACGTGGCCGGGGTCATCGCCAGCGTTCCCGGCAAGCGCGCCCTGGAGCTGCTCCTCTCCCGCGGGCTGGCGACGTACCGCGTTCCGGTCGGCCAGCTGAGGTTTGACGGCGAGACGCTGACGCTCACTTCGGCCGCCGAAGAGCTGGCGGAGTTCCAAGACGACGCCGACGTATTGGCGCGGATCCGCAGCGTGATCACAGAAGAGAAGAGCCTGATGCCCGCCGACAAGGCCGGTGTAACGACGGTCGTGGAAGACGGCGTCGCGATTCTCGGCGGGAACGTACGCGTGAAGTCCACGGCGGAGCGCATCGAGGCGCTGGTCAGCCGCGTCTCGGGCGTCGTTTCCGTGCGCAATGAGATCAGCGACGACTTCGCGCTGGAGGCGGCGATCGGCTTGGCCCTGGACCAGCAGCGCCTGGGCCGCGATGCGGAGGTCTACGCCCGCTCCACCCTGGGCGAGGTCACGCTGTACGGCACAGTCTCCTCACAGCGGCAGGCCGAGGAGATTGTCCGCGCCGTCGTCCGCGTGCCGGGCGCGCGCCTGGTGCAGAACCTGCTCAGCGTCCGCGCTGCCGCCGCCGCGCGTTAGGCGCTTCGCCCCGAAGCCGTCGCGCGCCTAGTGCGATTCGTGCCAGACGGCCATGTGGTCCTTGACCGACTGTGGGTACGCGCCGGGCTGGTAGTACTCATCGTAGAAGTCGGTTTCCAGGTGGTGCGCCTGCAGCCAGATGTTCATCTCCATCGGGTCGATCGTCACCGGGAAGCGGTCGTATGTCTCCCAGAGGTACTGCGCGAACGCCTTCGTCGCCTCCAGGCACCAGTCCGGCGTCTTGTTGACGATCTTGTCCAGCGACTGCCGGTCCTTCAGGCCGACGGGCGCGCCGTCCTCGCGGTAGATGCCCTTCTTGCCCCACTTGGCGTCGAAGATCGCCTGGCAGGCCGCGGCCATGTCCGGGTAGTACGGCGGACAGTAGGACTGGAACACGCCGTCGATCCCCACCGGCACGGGCGGCTGGCCATCGGTCAGATTCTTGCGCGGGCCTTGCTTCGTCGGCACGTGGAAGTTGAACCCCATCGCCGCCATCACAAACGCCGCGACCGATGACGTGAATATCCACCCGCCCAGGCCCATCGATTGCAGCCCCAGGTACATGTTCTGCAGCATGAACGCCTGCTCGGTGCCGGTGGTGATCATCCGCATCGAGCTCTCCAGGCCGGTCAGGCCGTAGGCCCGCGAGCGGTCCAGGTAGCCCTTGTCGGCCCACTCCTTGAGCGGCTCGGCGCCGGTGATGTCGTCGTAGGGGTAGAAGCTGTTCGGCTCGTCCATGACCAGCATCAAGACGTTGATGTACTCCCAGGTCGTGTCGCTGATCGGCATGAACAGCGTCGAGCCTGGCCGGTTCACGTTCCACCAGTTGAAGGGCTGTGTCACGCCCGGGACCATCGGCACGGCCAGCCGCCCCTCGCCGATCTTGACGGTGTTGGCGCGGAAAGACTGGATGATCTTCTCGCGGTCGTCCTCTGTCTCGAACTCCTGAATCGCGTTCGCCGCCTTGTCCCGGAGCTGCACCATGTAGGTGCCTTCGTCGTTCGTGTAGAAGAGCTCGCTGCCGTGGGAGCCACAGGCGCTGGCGTAGACCCGGCCGACGAACTGCAGCATGGTGTTTCCACACCAGTTGCCGCCGTTCTGGTCGTTGAAGGGGAGGTCCGCCAGGTTGGTGCCGCTGATCCCGGTGCCGGCCATGACCAGCATCGCCTCTTCGATCTCGTCCAGGGGCACCGGCGCCTTCGTGGACTGGAAGGGCGAGACGGAGCCGGGCATCGTCGCGCCCAGCGGAAAGCGGCGCGCGCGGCGTTGGAAAATCGCGTCGAAGAGCGGGTAACCCCACGCCTTCTGTACGGCCTCGAGTGTGTTGACCGGCTCTAGCAGCATGCTTCGCTTGGCAGCCATCTGGCACCTCCGACAATCCGAGTACGGGCATTATATCGCGTCGGCGTTCGCGCCGGGGCCGGCGGGCCACGTAAGATGGAAGCACATGATCTTCTACCTGAGGCTGATCAACGACGATCCGTTCGCCGCCATCGTCTTCGCCGCCGCCATCGCCGTAGCCCTCGTAGCAGGCATCTCTTTCCACGAGTTCTCCCACGCTTTCGTCGCCGACCGGCTGGGCGACAGGCTGCCGCGCGCCCAGGGCCGGGTCACGCTGAACCCGCTGGCCCACCTTGACCCGACGGGCACGATCCTGATGGTGCTGGTCGGCTTTGGCTGGGGGCGGCCGGTCCAGGTCAACCCCAACTCAACGGCCAACCCCAAGGCGACGCTGGGCCTGACCTCCGCTGCCGGGCCGCTCTCCAACTTTATCGTCGCCGCGGCTTTCGGGCTGCCGCTCAAGCTGGACATCTTCCCCTGGATCAGCCCCTTCAACCTGGACGCCTTCAACGCGCTGGCCCTGCGCGGCTTCAGCGCGAACGAGTACGCCGGCCTCTTTCTCAGCTCAATCGTCCTCTTCAGCATCATCCTCGGCGTCTTCAACCTGATCCCGATCGCGCCCCTGGACGGCTTCAAAGTCGCCATCGGAATCCTGCCGCGGGACATGGCCAGGGAGTTCGCCAAGCTGGAGCAGTACGGCCCGCTGATCCTGATCGCCCTGATCGCCCTGCCCTTCCTCACCAACGGCCGCTTCGGGCTGCTGTTCGAGGTGATGCAGCCGGTCATCAAGCTCCTGGCGCAGCTCTTCGCCGGGGTCCACGGCAATGTCTTCGTCTGACCGCGCCCGCTACCGAATCCTCCAGCTCCGCCGCTCGCTCCGGCCGCAGATCCGGGCCAGCGACCTGAACCTCGCCCACCGCGTCCTCGGCGACCAGCTCTTCCCGCTTTTCGACTCGATGCAGGCCGCGGACCAGCTCCACTGCCTGGACGTCTACCGCCGACTCCTGGCTGACAGCTGTGACGACGCCGAGATGCTGCAGGCAGCCCTCCTCCACGACGCCGGCAAGGGCCGCATCGCCGGCGCCAGGTTCGGCGTGCACCACCGTGTGGTCTACGTGGCGCTTGAGAAGGCGCCCCGTGTGCTCGACCGGTTGGCCAGGTACAACCGTGGTCTCGCCTCGCTGCACGCCCATTCGCGCAAGACGCTGGACCTGGCGCGCGAGTACGGCGCTCCCGCTGGCGTCGTCCAGCTGCTCCGGGAGATGGAAGAGCGAGCCCCCGCCGACGAGCGCGCGCGCCGCCTCAAAGCCGCCGACGATCTGTCGTAAGCTATAGCCGATGACGACTGAATCGAAGCGCAAGATCACGATCGTCGGGCTCGGCCTGATCGGCGGCTCGCTTGGCCTCGCCCTCAAGAGGGCGGCGCTCCAGGGCGTCGAGATCGTCGGACACGACCGCGAAGCCGACGTCGAGACAAGAGCGCAGAAGATGGGCGCGATCGACCGGCGGGAGCACAACCTGCCGAAGGCGGTAGAAGGCGCATCGATCGTCATCGTGGCCACGCCGATCACGGCGATGGCGGAGACGTTCAAGCAGATCGCGCCCCACCTGCTGCCCGGCGCAGTTGTGACGGACACCGCCAGCACCAAGGCCGAGGTCATGCGCTGGGCGAAGGAAATCCTACCCGAGCACGCCCACTTCGTCGGCGGCCACCCGATGGCCGGCAAGGAGACCCAGGGCATCGACAACGCCGAGGCTGCCATTTTCGAGGGTCGCGGCTACTGCATCTGTCCATCGCTGACAGCCACACCGAACGCGATCCAGCAGGTTGCCGGCATCGCCCAGCTGATCGGCAGCGAGCCACTCTTCATGGACGCCGCCGAGCACGACCAGTACGCCGCCGCCGTCAGCCACCTGCCCCTGATCGTCTCCACCGCGATGTTCACGCTTCTGCGCTCCAGCCCCTCGTGGGAGGACCTCGGCGTCATGGCCTCCTCCGGCTTCCGCGACATCACGCGCCTGGCCTCGACTGACCCCGACATGAGCCAGGGCATCTGGCGCACGAACCGGGAAGCCGTCATCCACTGGCTGGACCGGATGATCGGCCAGCTCTCGCGCTTTCGCGACATGCTGCTCGACGCCGAAGATGAAGCGCTCCTGAAGGCGTTCGTCGAAGCCCAGATCCAACGCGAGCAGTTCCTGCACGAGCCGCCGCGCCGCCTGCCCATGGACACGCGCCCGGCGTTCGATGGCAGGCGCACGTTCGTCGAGATGATGGTCGGCGGGCTGATGGCGGAGAAGATTCGCAAGGCGGCGGAGATGCCGGAGCTCGGCGGCAAGCTCCCGGACACCGAAGCGGGGGCAGAGACGCCGGGCAAGAAACCGCGCAAGTCGCTTTCGGAACGGATCGCCGAGGGCGTCAAGCGAGACCTGGAGAAGCTGGAGCAGCGCTCCGCCGAAGCCGACGCTCCGTCCGAACCACCGCCGCCAACTACAGACAGCTAGACGCGGCGAAGGGCATAAATAATCTCTATCATTCGATTACGCGCTTATTCTGCGTATATGGACGCGTATTGGCACCCACATAGGCGGCGGTTATCATGGCCAAAGTTGAACGCCCAAGAATTGCGACAAAGGGGGCTAGTGGGGGCTGAAGGAGAATTGGATGCCGCAGTCAAATAACGCCACGGGTACTGAGCTTGTACACGTTGGGTTTGGGAACTTCCTGGCCGTCAACAAAGTCCTGGCGATTGTCACACCGAGTTCAGCACCCATCCAGCGCATGATCCGCGAAGGCAAGAAGGAAAAGCACATCATCGATATCACCAGCGGCCGCCGCACAAAGGCCGCCGTCTTCATGGACTCCGGCCAGATCATGCTTGTGGCGATCACACCCGAGGCGCTGGCCGGCCGTGTCACCGCCGCCAGGCAGGGCAAGATGTCGCAGGCCGCGGCCTCGGTCGAATAGCCCGTGGCCGGCCCGCCCCTGCTCGTCGTCCTAACGGGACCTTCAGGGGCGGGAAAAGACTCCGTCCTCGATGAGCTGAAGAAGCTGCCCGGCCGGCCCTACGACTTCGCCGTCACCGCCACGACGCGACCGGCCCGCCCCGACGAGCGCGACGGCGTCCACTACCACTTCGTTTCGCGGGAAGAGTTCCAGCGCATGATCGCCGCCGGCGAGCTGCTGGAGCACGCGGTCGTCTACGGCCAGGACAAGGGGCTCCCCAAGGCCCAGGTCAGGCAGATGCTGGAGGCCGGGCGCGACGTCCTGATGCGCACCGACGTCCAGGGCGCCCGCTACATCAAGAGCATCGTCCCCGGCGCGGTCACCATCTTCATCGCGCCGCCCTCCGACGCCGAGCTGGAACGAAGACTGCGCTCCCGCGGCGGCGACAGCGACGAGCAGGTCGCGCTGCGGCTGCAGACAGCGCGAGAAGAGATCGCCCGGGCCGGCGAATTCGACTACACGCTCGTCAACGACGACCTGGAAGAGACCGCCGAAGAGATCGAACGCATCATCGCCGAAGAGCGCGCGCGGCCGGACCGCGCGGCCATCCGGATCGAGTGATCGTGGAACGTTACGCGCCGGGCTGGTAACTTCTCCCACGTGAGCGACTACCTCTGGTGGCAGACCGGCATCGTCTACCAGGTCTATCCGCGCTCTTACCAGGACACCAACGGTGACGGCGTCGGGGACCTGGCGGGCATCGAAAGCCGCCTGGACTACCTGAAGTGGCTGGGCGTGGAGGCGATCTGGGTCTCGCCCTGCTACCGCTCCCCGATGAAGGACTTCGGCTACGACGTGGCCGACTACCGCGACATCGACCCGCTCTTCGGCACGATGGCCGACCTCGACAGCCTGCTCGCCGCCGTCCACAAGCGCGGCATGAAGCTGATCCTCGACTTCGTCCCCAACCACACCTCCGACCAGCACCCCTGGTTCGTCGAATCACGCTCCTCCCGCGACAACCCCAAGCGGGACTGGTACATCTGGAAAGACGCCAGGCCGGACGGCAGCCCGCCCAACAACTGGCTCGCCAACTTCGGCGGCATCGCCTGGACCTGGGACGAGCACACCGGCCAGTACTACTACCACGCCTTCCTGGCCGCCCAGCCCGACCTCAACTGGCGCAACCCGGAAGTGCAGGCCGCCATGCTGGACGTGCTCCGCTTCTGGCTGGACAAGGGCGTCGACGGCTTCCGCGTCGATGTGATGAACCACCTGATCAAGGACGCCGAGTTCCGCGACAACCCGGTCAACCCGGACTGGAAGAAGGGCGACCACCCCTATCGCCGCCTGGTCCCCACCTACTCCGCGGACCGGCCCGAGGTCCACCAGATCGTGGCGATGATGCGTGACCTCTTCGACGAGTTCGACGAGCGCGTGATCATCGGCGAGATCTACCTGCCGATAGATCGCCTCGTCGCCTACTACGGCGTCAACGGCTCCGAGGCCCACCTGCCCTTCAACTTCCAGCTCCTGACAAAGCCCTGGAACGCCCGCATCATCGCCGCCACCATCGACCGATACGAAGCCGCCCTGGCTCCCGACGACTGGCCTAACTGGGTGCTCGGCAACCACGACCGCTCCCGCGTCGCCACCCGCATCGGCATGGCACAGGCGCGCGTGGCGGCGATGGCCCTGCTGACCCTGCGCGGAACGCCGACGATGTACCAGGGGGACGAGATCGCGATGACGGACGTCCGGATCCCGCCGGACAAGGTCCAGGACCCGCCCGGCAAGACCATCGGCGAGGGCCGCGACCCGGAGCGCACGCCGATGCAGTGGGACGCCACCCTGAACGCCGGGTTCACCGACGCGCCCGAGCCCTGGCTGCCGCTTGGCCAAGGACTACAAGAAGCGCAACGTCGCCGTGGAGCGGGACAACCCGAAGTCGGCCCTTAGCCTCTACAAGCGCCTGATCGAACTCCGGCAGTCGGAGATGGCGCTGATGGTCGGCCATTACCGTCCGGTGCCGGCGGAGGGTGACCTGCTGGTCTACGTGCGCGAGCACGAAGGCGAACGCTTCCTGGCGGTGCTGAACCTGGGCCACAAGCCCGAATCGGTGACCCTGGACAAGGATTACCACGGCCAGATCGCCCTCTCCACCAACCTGGACCGGGAGGGCGAGCACGTGGCCGGCAAGCTGGCCCTGGCCGCCGATGAGGGCGTGCTCGTCCGGCTGGACACCTAGGCAGCGGACTTGACACTTTTGAGGGCTGACCGTACACTGCCTGCAAATCGAATAAGCAGCGGCAACGAACGGGACTAGTACCCCGCAATCCGCCTGAGGCGGACGGTCTAAAGACCGAGCGGGACACAGAGAGCCGGGGACAGGTGAGAGCCCGGCGTCAGCGCAGCAGGGGAATGGACCCAGGAGCCGCCAGGCGAAAGTCGCCAGACGAGTAACCGAGGCCGGAAAGGGCACCGTTACAGGCCCAGCGTATCCTTCCTTCGGGAGCCTCAGGATGAGCGGACGGAAGCGTACGTACAACGAAGGTCGCAGCTTGACGGCGGCGACGAACCAGGGTGGCACCGCGAGAACCCCTCGCCCCTGACGGGCGGAGGGGTTTTTTTATTGCCCGCGGAGAATGGAGCCACTGATGAAGGCAACAACCGAAATACCAGCAGTCGCCAGCGCACCAATGAAGGCCAACCCAACCTGGACTCGCATGCTGACCGGCGACCGGCCCACCGGCGCGCTACACCTCGGCCACTACGTCGGGTCGCTGAAGATGCGCTGCGACCTCCAGGAGCAGATCGAGACGTTTGTCCTCATCGCCGACCTGCACGTGCTGACGACGCGCACCGACAACCTGCAAGAGATCGGCGACAACATCCGCGACTGCGTGCTGGACTACCTCGCCGTCGGGATCGACCCGGAGAAGACGACGATCTACCTGCAGTCGCTCGTGCCCGAGGTGCTGGAGCTGTTCTGGCTGTTCATGCCGCTGGTCGGCGTCGGCCGGGCCCAGCGCATCCCGACGCTCAAGGAGCAGGTCAAGAACCTCCAGCTCCAGACCGCGACGATGGCGCTGCTTTCCTATCCGATCCTCCAGGCGGCGGACATCCTGATGGTCAAGGGCAACGTCGTGCCGGTCGGCAAAGACCAGGCCTCGCACGTGGAGCTGACCCGGGAGATCGCGACGCGCTTCAACCAGACCTACGGCGAGGTCTTCCCGGAGCCGGACGCCTACATCACGCCGGTGCTGATCGGCACCGACGGCCAGGCCAAGGCCAGCAAATCGATCGGCAACGTGATCATGCTCTCGGACCCGGCGGACGTCGTCGAGCAAAAGGTGCGGCTGATGTATACCGACCCGGCCCGTATCCGCGCCGACATCCCCGGCAAGGTGGAGGGCAACCCAGTGTTCATCTACCACCGGATCTTCAACGACGACACGGACGAAGTCGCGGATCTCGAGGAGCGCTACCGCAAGGGCGCAGTCGGCGACGTCGAGGTGAAGAAGAAGCTGGCGGCGGCGCTAAACCGCTTCCTCGACCCGATCCGGGAGCGCCGCGCGCAGTTCGCAGCCCGGAAAGGCCTCGTCGAGGAGATCATCGAGGCCGGCTCCGCCCGCGCCCGCCAGGAGTGCCAGAAGACGCTGGCAGAGGCGCGCGTGAAGATGGGCCTCACCTACTTCCGCGGCACCGATCACCTGGAGGTCAAGTGATGCGGCGGCGTCTGGCCATAGAGCTGGGTCAGGGCTCCAGCCCTGACACGAACGCGCCAGGCCACCGCTGGCGCCGCCGCGTAGAGTCGGGGCCCCAGCCTCGACCGAACGATGGCGGCGCTCGAGGCTGGGGCCTCGAGCCACGGTGCAGACAATGAGGTGCTGATATGAACTACCAACCGACACTTGAACAAGTCCTGGAAACCGCCCGGCGAGGCGAGAACAACCTGATACCCATCTACTGCGACGTCCCGGCCGACCTGGAAACGCCCGTCTCGGCATTCCTCAAGGTCGCGCGCGGAGACCACTCCTTCCTCCTGGAGTCCGTGGAGGGCGGCGAGAGGCTGGCGCGCTACAGCTTCATCGGCACGGAGCCCTACCGCGTCTACAAGAGCGGCCCCTACGCCGACCCAACCGACGGCGTGGACCCCCTGATCGAGGTCGAGCAGGAGATGTCCCGCTACAACCTATCGCACCCCAAGGACAGCGAGGCGCGCACCAGCCTCCCCCGGTTCACTGGCGGCGCAGTCGGCTTCCTGGCCTACGACGTGATCCGCCACTTCGAGCCGCGCGTCACGATCCCGGCCAAGGACGCCACCGGTTTCCCGGAAGCGCTCTTCATGTTCGTCGATTCGCTCCTGGTCTTCGATCACGTCAAGCACGTTATCAAAGTCGTCGCCCACTGCCGGCTGGACGGCGACATCGAGGCCTCGTATCGCCAGGCCTGCTGGCGGATCGATGAGCTGGCCAAGCGGATGAACAACGCCCTCCCGGCCAGCCCCTACCCCACCGCGTCCTACCACGAGCACGCCGAGCCGGAGTCCAACGTCGGGCACGACCGCTACATCCAGATGGTGGAGCGCGCCAAGGAGTACATCGTCGCCGGGGACATCATCCAGGTCGTGCCCTCGCAACGGCTTTCGCGAAAGACCGCGGCCCACCCGTTCTCCATCTACCGCGCGCTGCGGACCGTCAACCCGTCGCCGTACATGTACTACCTGCAGATGGCCGACTCCTACATCGTCGGCGCCTCGCCGGAGATGCTGGTTCGGGTGGAAGACGGCATCGTCGAAACGCACCCGATCGCCGGCACGATGCCGCGCGGCCGGGACCCCGACGAAGACGCCGAGATCGAAAAGCGACTCCTGGCCGACGAAAAGGAGCGCGCCGAGCACGTGATGCTGGTGGACCTGGGCCGCAACGACATCGGTCGGGTCAGCCAGCCCGGCACCGTCACGGTGAAGGACTTCATGATCGTGGAGCGCTACTCCCACCTGATGCACCTGGTCTCGCGCGTGGAAGGCAGGCTGAAGCAGGGGATGTCGGCCTACGACGCACTGCGAGCCTGCTTCCCGGCCGGCACGCTGAGCGGCGCTCCCAAGATCCGGGCCATGGAGATCATCACGGAGCTGGAGCCGGAGCGGCGCGGCACCTACGGCGGCGCGGTCGGCTACTTCGACTTCTCCGGCAACATGGACACCGCCATCACGATCCGCACCCTGGCGATCAAAGACGGCATCGCGCGCATCCAGTGCGGCGGCGGCGTCGTCTACGACAGCCTCCCGGAGACAGAGTTCCGGGAAACGCTGACGAAGGCCGGAGCGATGCTCGCCGCCATCGACCGGGCGGAGGAGATGGAAGAGACCGTGTTGGCTGGAAGCCTTGGTTACTGACCGATGCGACAAGGGGGACACATGACACGGCTACTCCTGGCGACTGCCGCGGTCCTGGCGATGCTGGCCGTCGCCTGTGGCGGCGACGACGACTCGGCCACGACAACCCCGGCGCCAACCGCAGCGAGTGTCTCAGCGACGGCGACCGCCAACGCTGCGAAGCAATTCACCAGCGAAAAGTCTCCGCTGGCTGTGACGCTCACGGCCGATGACAGCTGGTCAATCGACTACGACGCGGCGGACAGTTTCGTGCTCAAGCGCAGGGGCGACGCCGATTACCCCACCGGCTACATCGAAGTCTTCGCGCCGGCCGCGGTCTTCTCCGATGACGGCCTAACCACGGAGGCGGTTCCAGCTGACCTTGCCGGCTGGGTGCGGACGTATCCTCGCCTGACGGTACAGGACGAGTCCGCCGCAACCCTCGGGGGCATCTCCGGCACCGAGTTCGATATCGCAAGCGAGGGCGACGCCGAGTTCCCGCTCTTCCAGTACGCGGACGGCACCAACTTCGAAATGCGATTTAGCGACCGGCTGCGCCTTTACGTGCTGGACGGCCAGACCTCGGCGATCCTGGTCGTTGAATCGACGGAGACGCCGTCGCAGATCACCAGGTTTCTCCCACTCTCAGAACCGGTCGTCCAGTCGATCGAGTTCGCCAGCCCGTGAGCAGCACGGTGGGACAGCTCGAAGGCAAGGCAGCAGTCGTCACCGGTGCCGGCAGCGGCATCGGCCGGGCGATCGCGCTCGGCTTTGCAGCGGAGGGCGCGTCCGTCGTCGTCGCCGACGTGAACCTGGACGGCGCCAATGCCGTCGCGGGCGAGATCGGCAACAGAGCCTTGGCCGTGAAGTGCGACGTCTCGCAGGCCGCTGACGCCGAAGCCGCGATCGCCGCCGCCGTTGAGCGCTTCGGCCGCATCGACATCCTGGTCAACAACGCCGGTCGTGCCCGCGGCGGCGCGGTCTCGCGTCTCTCCGACGACGACTGGGACTCCGTCTTCGCCGTCAACGTCCGCGGGACGTTTCTCTGCTCGCGCGCCGCCCTGAACCGGATGATCCCGCAACGCTCCGGCGTCATCATCAACACGGCGTCCGGCCTCGGCATGCGGCCGGCCGCACCGGGAACAGTCGCCTACGCCACTTCGAAGGCTGCGGTCATCCACTTCACGGTTTCGCTCGCGGCGGAAGTCGGGCGCTACGGCGTGCGGGTCAACGCCTTCACTCCCGGCGTCACCGACACGCCGTTCTGGCGCCAGTTCCGCAGCGAAGAGGACATCGCCAGGGCCTTCGCCGAAGGCGGCGTCGGCCAGCCGGAAGACCTCGTGCCGACCGTTGTCTGGCTGGCCAGCGACGCCGCGCGCGAGATATCCGGAGTCATCATCAACCGTGAGGTCCACCTGCCCAAAGGAGAACCGCAATGATCCTGCTAATCGACAACTACGACAGCTTCACGTACAACCTCTACCAGTACCTGAGCGAGCTCGGCGCCGAGGTGGAGGTGGCCCGCAACGATAAGATCAGCATCGAGGACATCGACCAGATGGCGCCGGAGAAGATCGTCATCTCGCCCGGCCCCTGCACGCCGAGAGAGGCCGGTATCAGCATCGCCACGGTCCAGCACTTCTCCGGCAAGATCCCGATCCTCGGCGTCTGCCTCGGCGAGCAGGCGATCGGTGAGGCGTTCGGCGGCGTCGTTGAAGGCGCCGGCGAGATCGTGCACGGCAAGACCTCGATGATCCACCACGACGGCAAGGGCGTCTTCACCGGCCTGCCCAACCCCTTCGAGGCTATCCGCTACCACTCGCTCTCGATTCGCCCGGACAGCGTGCCGGAGGAGCTGGAGGTGACGGCGAAGTCTGACAGCGGCGTCATCATGGGCGTGCGCCACCGGACACTGGCCGTGGAAGGCGTACAGTTCCACCCGGAATCGATCCTCACCGGGGAGGGCAAGCACCTGCTGAAGAACTTCCTGGAGATGTGATACAGTGATATCGCTATATCACAACTGGAGGATGCGATGACCAGAATTCTCGTCTCGATGCCGGATGAGCTTCACGACCTGATGCGCGAGATCGCCGTGCGCAACAAGACCAGCATGTCCAAGCTGATCCTGGCTGCGATAGAAGATACGTACGAAGACGACATTGATGCGCTGGCCGGTGAACGGGCGCTGTCAAGACACCTGGCGGACTCGTCGTCCAGCATCAGCTGGGATGAGCTCAAGAACCGCCTCCGCGCCCAGGCGCAGGCAAGTCTGCAGGGCCAGCGCGCAAACGGCGCAAAGCGCAGCAATTCCAAGACCGCCTCCACGAAGGCGCGTACAAGGAAGAAGATTGGCATACAGCGTTGAGATTCCAAAGGATGTCCAGCGGTTCCTCGAGACGCTGTCTCGCGCCTCACCAGCGGACTACTTCCGGATCGACGACGCCATCGACGGGCTGCGATCCAACCCTCGGCCACGGGGCGCGAAGAAACTGCGGGCACGCGGGCCGCTCTTCCGTGTGCGCGTTGGAGAGTACCGGGTCATCTACGCTGTCTTTGATCCAGACAAGCTTGTGACGATCGAAGCGATTATGCGGCGCACAACGACCAGCTACAGGAAACGATGACATGATCAAAGAAGCCATCGCAGCCATCGTCGACGAAGAGCGCGACCTGACCGAAGACGAGGCCGCCGCCGTGATGCAGGAGATCTTCACCGGCGAAGCCACCCCGGCTCAGCTCGCCGCCTTCCTCGTCGGGCTGCGGTCCAAGGGCGAGGCCGTCGACGAGATCGCCGGAATGGCCCGCGTTATGCGCGAGCACGCCCTTCAGGTCAAGGTCGATGGGCCGCTGCTGGACACCTGCGGCACCGGCGGCGACGCCAAAGGCACGTTCAACGTCTCCACGGCGGCGGCGTTCGTCGCGGCGGGGGCCGGCGCGCGCGTGGCCAAGCACGGCAACCGCGCCATGACCAGCGGCTGCGGCTCAGCCGACGTGCTGGAAGCGCTCGGCGCCAAGATAGATCTGACACCGGAGCAGGTAGCGCAGTGCATCGAGAAGACTGGCTTCGGCTTCATGTTCGCCCAGGCCTTCCACCCCGCCATGAAGTACGCCGGCCCAACCCGCCGCGAGATCGGCATCCGCACCGCCTTCAACATCCTGGGGCCGCTGACCAACCCGGCCCACGCCAGGCACCAGCTGCTGGGCGTGGCGCGGCCTGAGATCGCGCCGCTGATGGCCGCCGTCCTGGAGCGCATGGGCGCCAAGCACGTCCTCGTCGTCCACGGACACGGCGGCTGCGACGAGCTGACCCTGGACGGCCCCGGCGACGTCTACGAGCTGAAGGGCGGCGAGACCCGCGAGTACACGATCTCCGCCAAGGAGTTCGGGCTGACCACGGCCCTGCCGATGGCGATCCGCGGCGGCAAGCCGGACCAGAACGCCGCGATCATGGCCGCGGTCCTGATGGGCGAGAAGGGTCCCTTCCGCGACGTCGTGCTCCTCAACGCCGCCGCCGCCCTGGTCGCCGCCGACATCGCGGACGACATCCCGGAAGGCATCATCCAGGCCACGGTCTCCATCGAATCCGGCGCTGCCTCGGCGCGGCTCAAGGAGTTCGTGGAGTTGAGCGCGACCTTTGCCTAGAAGTGGGATAATTCGCAGGTGACACAGAACACGGAAACGATCCTCGACCGCATCGTCGCCGACAAGCGCCAGGAGCTGGCCGCCGCGAAGGCCCGCGTGCACGCCACGGAGATGCGGCGCAAGGCCGACGCGGCACCCGCGCCGCGGAGCTTCTCGGCCGCCCTGACGGGGCCGCCGATCGCACTGATCGCCGAAGTGAAGAAGGCCTCGCCCTCACGCGGCGTGCTGCGGGAAGACTTCGACCCGGTCTGGATCGCCGGGCGCTACACCGAAGGCGGCGCGGCGGCGATCTCCGTGCTGACCAACGAGAAGCACTTCCAGGGCCGCCTCGCCTACCTGACCTCGATCCGCGAGAAGCTGCCGGACGGCCCGCCGCTTCTGCGCAAGGACTTCCTCTTCGACGAGTACCAGCTCTACGAGGCCAGGGCCGCCGGCGCCGACGCCGTGCTCCTGATCGTCGCCATGCTGGAGCAGCCGGCACTGGAAGACCTGCTGGACCTGGCCACAGACCTGGGCATGGACGCGCTGGTAGAGGTGCACGACGAGCCCGAGATGGAGCGCGCGCTGGGCGCCGAGGCCGACGTGATCGGCGTCAACAACCGCGACCTCCACACCTTCGAGCTCGACCTGGCGACGACCGAACGCCTGCGCCGCCTGGCCCCGCCTGACGCCACCGTCATCTCCGAAAGCGGCATCTTCACCCGCGACGACATGCTGCGCCTCGAGCGCGCCAACGTCGCCGCCGTCCTCATCGGCGAAGGCGTTGTCACCGCTCCCGACCCGGCGGACAAAGTCCGGGAGCTGCTGGGATGACAAACGGACCGCTCACCCTGAGCCTGTCGAAGGGCTACCACATCTCATCGAAGGCGGAGCCTGAGCAGGCATGACCTACGTCAAGATCTGCGGCGTCTCTGACCCCAGGCACGCACGCGTCGCGGCGGCCTGCGGGGCGGACTTCGTCGGCATCGTCTTTGCGCCTTCGCCCAGGCAGGTCACGATGGGCCAGGCCAAGGCCGTGGCGAAGGCGCTGGGAAAGAAGCCGGGAAAACCGCTCGCCGCCTCCGACGCCGCAACGGTCGAAGCGGCGCTGAAGGCGCGGCGGCCGCTCCTCGTCGGCGTCTTTGCCGACCAGAACCACGACACGATCAATCAGATCGCCGAGGAGGTCGGGCTCGATCTCGTGCAACTCTCCGGCTCCGAGCCCTGGGACGTCAACGCCCACCTGCAGCGCCCGGTGCTGAAGTGTATGAAGATGCGCGACGGCGAGACCGCGGCCGACCTGCTGGCGCACTACCACGGCGGTGCGCTCCTGCTTCTCGATCCTTTTGTGCCGGGCGTCTACGGCGGCACCGGCCGCACCCTGGACTGGGCCATCGCCGCCGAGATCGCCCGCAAGACACCGACCGTGCTGGCCGGCGGCCTCACCCCGAACAACGTCGGCGAGGCCGTGCGCAGCGTCCAGCCCTGGGCCGTCGACGTCTCTTCCGGCATCGAGACCGAGGGCGTCAAGGACCCGCAGAAGATCCGCGCCTTCATCGCCGCCGCCAAGTCGGCAGACCAGGCAGCCACCGCATGACCACACCGGCGGCGCTCCCCGACGAACGCGGCCGCTTCGGGCCGTACGGCGGCAAGTACGTGCCGGAGACGCTGATGGCCGCCGTTTCCGAGTTGGAAGTCGCTTATCGCGAAGCGCGCGCCGACCCCGAGTTCGAGGCCGAGCTGGCGTCGCTCCTGACGAACTACGTCGGCCGGCCCACGCCGCTCTACTTCGCCCGGCGGCTCACGGAACGGCTGGGCGGCGCAAAGATCTACCTCAAGCGGGAAGACCTGGCGCACACCGGCGCGCACAAGATCAACAACGCCGTCGGCCAGGCGCTGCTGGTCAAGCGCATGGGCAAGCCGCGCGTCGTCGCCGAGACCGGCGCCGGCCAGCACGGAGTGGCCACCGCCACCGTCTGCGCAATGCTGGGGCTGGAATGCGTCGTCTACATGGGCGAAGAGGACGTGCGGCGGCAGGCGCTCAACGTCTTCCGGATGAAGCTCCTGGGCGCCGAGGTCCGTCCCGTCGGCTCCGGCTCCCGCACCCTGAAGGACGCCATCAACGAGGCTATCCGCGACTGGGCCACCAACGTCCGCACAACGCACTACCTGATCGGTTCGGTGGTGGGACCGCATCCGTACCCGATGATCGTGCGCGACTTCCAGTGCGTCATCGGCGAAGAATCACGGGCCCAGATCCTGATCGCCGAAGGACGTCTGCCCGACTACGCCGTCGCCTGCGTCGGCGGCGGCTCGAACTCGATCGGGCTCTTCCACCCGTTCTACGCCGACTCCGAGGTGAAGCTGATCGGCGTCGAGGCCGGCGGCGAAGGGCTGGCCAGCGGGCACCACGCCGCACCGCTTTCCGCCGGGCGGCCGGGGGTTCTGCACGGGGCGATGTCCTATCTCATGCAGGACTCGGCCGGACAGATCACGGAGACCCATTCGATCTCGGCAGGGCTGGACTACCCCGGCGTCGGCCCGGAGCACTCGTTCTACAAGGACAGCGGCCGCGCCGAGTACGTCGCCGTCACCGACCGCCAGGCGCTGGAGGGTCTGACCCTGCTCTGCGAGACGGAGGGGATCATCCCGGCGCTGGAGTCCGCGCACGCTATCTACTACGCCGCCGAAGTCGCCAGGAAGCTGCCTCAGGACCAGATCGTGCTGATCAACGTCTCCGGCCGCGGCGATAAGGACACGGAGATCGTGGCGGCGGCACTGGCTGAGCTGCGCGGCGAGTAAGCGTTAGCTGCTGGCGCGACCGCTGACCGGCAGGGTAAAGGCCGCCGCCGGCTTCGGCACAGCCTGCAGGAAACCCTGCATCTGGTCGCATTGGTTCGCGCGCAGGAAGTCGACCTGGCCTTCCGTCTCGATGCCTTCGGCGACAACTTGCAGACCGATGCTGTGCGACATGGCGATGATCCCGGAGACCATCGCGGCGCCGCCCGGATCCAGCGCCAGGTCGAAGGCGTAGGAGCGATCGATCTTGACTGACGTGACGGGCAGGTCCTTGAGGAACGTGAGCGAGGAATATCCCGTCCCGAAATCGTCGATCGCCAACTCCACACCCTGCGCCCGCAGTGCCTTCATGACCCGCAGCGATGTGTCTAGGTCGCGCCGCATCGCCTCTTCCGTCGTCTCAATGTGCAGATAGCGCGCTTCCAGGCCGGTCCGCTCCAGCGCCATGCCGACCGTGTCGACGAGGTCTCCGCAGAGGAACTGGTTGCCGGAGACGTTGACCGCCACCGGGACGGCGTCCAGTCCGGCGTCCAGCCAGCTGCGCACCTGGCCACAGGCCGTGTCGATCACCCAGTCGCCGATCTGCTGAATGGCGCCGGACTCCTCCGCCGCGCGGATGAACGAGTCCGGCGTGATGAAGCCGCGGCCCGGGTGGTTCCAGCGGATCAGCGCTTCCAGGGAGACGACCTGGCGGTCAGTGACGGAGACCAGCGGCTGGTAGAACAGCTCGAACTCGCGGCGATCAACGGCCAGCTTCAGGTCATGGTCCAGCGACTGGCGTTCCCGGATGTCCGCGCCCAGTGAGGCCGTGTACGCCTCCCAGCGATTGCATCCCTGTTGCTTGGCCTTGTACATCGCTGCGTCGGCGTTGCGCATCAGGGTCTCGGCGTTCGCGCCGTCCAGCGGATAGCAGGCGATGCCGATGCTGGCCGTCGGCCGGACCTCGCGCCCCATCATAATCCGCGGCGTCCGCACGGTCTCCAGCAGACGCTCCGCGACTTCGATCAAGCGGTCCGGACTCTCCACGTTGGGCAAGAGGATGATGAACTCGTCGCCGCCGATGCGAGCCACGGTGTCGGCCTCGCGCAGGGCGCCCTTGAGATCGGCGCTCAGGATCTGCAGAAGGGCGTCGCCGGCGGCGTGTCCCATCTGTCGTTGACCTGCTTGAAGTTGTCGATGTCCAGGAACATCACGGCCACTTTCTCGCGGCGGCGTCGCGCGCTGGAGAGCGCCATCTGCAGGCGATCCTCAAAAAGCGCCCGGTTAGGCAGCGAGGTCAGCGCGTCGTGGTAGGCGAGGTAGCGGATCTGGTCCTCGGAGCGCTTCCGCTCCGTCACATCGTGGGCCAGCATCAGGACAACCGTGCGGCCCTTCGCGTCGACGAGCTTGGCGGAGAGAGAGCCGTAGACCAGGTCGCCGGACTGACGGCGGAAGGACGTCTCGTAGCCGACGATCGACTCCAGCCCGGCCAGCATCTCCCCGAACTGCATGCGGTCCCGTTCGCTTGACCAGAGGTTCAGCTCGTCGGTGCGGCGGCCGATCACCTCGTGCCATTCCCGCCCAACGAGCGAGAGGAACGCTTCGTTGACGGCCAGGTAGGTCCAGTCAGAGAAATCGATCACGGAGATCGCCGCCGGGCTGTCGTGGAAGGCCCGCGTGAAGAGCTGGGCGTCGTCGCGAGAGAGAGCGCCGGCCCGGCGCGTTTCGGTTCTTTTGATCTGTGTGCGTATCATTTGGCAGATCCCCTGGCTGATTATGTCTCCAACCGTTTGAGGGTAGATGCCGCCGAAAGACCGCCGTTACGTTGGTTCAGGAGCGGGCGCGGGCATGTTCTCCGCTCATTAACGCTCCGCTAACTCCATTTCGCTCCAAAACCGCGTCCAGACTTAACGCTTGCACAGACGCGAACGCCAGCACGAGCAGCTCGCCGACGATGAATGCTGCGTCAACCCCGCCCGAACTTGCGTGAAGACCGTTCATAAGCAGGAAATTAACGTTCATGACAATCCCTACCAGGGCTGTCAGGCGCGTGAAGAGGCCGAGCACAAGCGCCCCGCCAACGGCTATCTCCCCGGCGATGACGAACAGCGTCAGCGGGTCATCGATCTTCAAGAAGACGTGTTCGATCAGGTAGTCGTACGGCGGGATCGCCGTGTCGATGCCCTTCGTCAGCTTATCGTGCAGCCCGTCGCCGCCGATGTAGCCGCTGGCGATCTGGTGCTCGGCCTCCTGGAGGAAGAAGGCGCCCATGAGGACGCGGATGATTGTGATAGCCCAGGAGTACCAGGGAGTCGTCATGCGTTGCCGGTCATACGGCTGAACGCTGCCAAACGGATTCGTCAGCCCCTGTACTGGTAACGGCCGGCGACCTTGTCCTTGTTCAGCCGCTTGTTCAGGTGCAGCCCTTCCAGCACGAACTCAACGGCGGACGCTGTGGCCGGGTCGCTGGCCCTGGCCCCCAGCTTTTCGATGGCGGCCTCCAGCCCCTCGGTGTCCTTCATCAGCTTCACGTAGTCCGCCGAAGGCGTCATGTCAGACACCTCGACCGCATACCCGGCCTTGAAGCGGGCGACGATCGGCTCCAACTCGCCCAGGGAGAAGTAGTGGTTGAAGACGGCGAGTACTGCGCCCTGGATCAGGCGCTCCACGATCTGCTCCTCGCGGCCGTCGTCCACGGTCTCGAACTCGATCTTTCCGGTCAGCGCCGGCAGGACGAACGGCAGGTCGCTGACGCGCGGCACCACGTCGGTCTCCTTCAGCTTGATCGCGCGGCGCATGGCGTTGGCCAGCAGAGCCTCGTAGTCGGCGATGGAAGCGCGGACGGAGACGCCGGAGCGCTGGTTGATGTCCGGGCTGCGGCGGGCCAGCCGCGTGACCTCGACGACGATCTCCTTCATGTACTGCGGGCACGTCCACCTTGCGCGTCGTGTCGTCCTCAAAGTGGGAGCGCTCCTGCTCGACGATGTCGATCTCGTGCTCGGCGTTCTTGGGGTAGTGGGTGCGGATCTGGGCGCCGTAGCGGTCCTTGAGCGGAGTGATGATGCGGCCGCGGTTGGTGTAGTCCTCCGGGTTGGCCGAGGCCACGATCAACACGTCCAGCGGTAGCCGGATGCGGTAGCCGCGGATCTGCACATCGCGCTCTTCCATGATGTTCAGCAGACCAACCTGGATGCGCTCAGCCAGGTCCGGCAATTCGTTGATGCAGAAGATGCCGCGGTTGTGGCGCGGGATCAGGCCGTAGTGGATCGTCAGCTCGTCGGAGAGGTAGCGGCCCTCGGCCACCTTGATCGGGTCCACCTCGCCGATCAGGTCGGCGATCGTGATGTCCGGCGTCGCCAGCTTCTCGCCGTAGCGGCGTTCGCGGTCGACCCATTCGATCTCGACATGCTCACCCTCGGAAGCGATAAGGTCGCGGCAGCGCTTGCAGATCGGGTCGAAGGGGGAGTCGTTGATCTCACAGGCGGTGATCGCCGGGGCTTCGTCGTCCAGGAGGTTGATCAGGGAACGGATGATCCGCGACTTGGCCTGGCCGCGCTCGCCCAGGAAGATGATGTCCTGGCCGGAGAGGAGAGCGTTCTCCAGGTGCGGCAGGACGGTGTCCTCGTAGCCGATGATGCCGGGGAAGTGCTCCTGCCCCGTCTCAATGCGCGAGATCAGGTTGTGCCGGATCTCCTGCTTTACGGTCTGGGCCTTGTAGCCGGCCTGCCGCAGCTCACCTATCGTCCTGGGCTTCTGTTTTACCACTGGTTCCCCCGTCTCCTTGACTAATCGCACCCTCTGGGATGTGTTGAGCACATTATAGCGCGGCAGGATGGCAGCCTGTTCCTTGCCGCCAAGCCCTGGATGGCCGCGGTCACCTGCTCTTAACATCGCCTTCCCATATACTGGATTGTGGTTCGCAGGCGAAAGGACAACACCCGCTGGAACAAGTCTTCCTCGATATCGCGCGGCACGTCTACGATGCGATCGGTTGGCCGGGCGTCGTCGCGCTCATGGCGATCGAAAGCGCCTGCATCCCTTTTCCCAGCGAAGTGATCATGCCTTTCGCCGGCTGGCTGCTGGTCAGCGAGCGTGGCCACGGCTGGCCGTTCCTCTTTGTCGGCGCCTTCTATGGTGCTATCGGCAACACGCTCGGCTCGTTGGTCGCCTATGCTGCCGGGGCCTGGGGCGGCCGCCCGCTCCTGGAGAAGTACGGCCGCTACATCCTGATCACCCGCAAGGACATCGACTGGGCGGATCGCTGGTTCACCCGGCGCGGCGAGGTGACGGTGCTGGTCAGCCGTGTCCTGCCCGTCGTTCGCACTTTCATTAGCCTGCCCGCCGGCATCTCGCGGATGAACCTGCCGCGCTTCCTGCTGCTCACCTTCATCGGGTCGTACCCGTTTTCCCTGGCGCTGATCACGGCCGGCTACCTGCTGGGAGACAACTGGGAGTCCCTGACCACCTACTTCCGGCCGGTGAGCTATCCACTGGCCGCGATCATCGGGCTTCTCATCGTCTATTTCTTCTACCACCGGATACGCCAGGTGCGCGCGGAAGGCCAGCACCCCTAGACGGCCAAACCCGAAGTGCCGTCCCGTGCGTTTAGCCTTCGGATGAGAATTCTTGCCAGGTTCCTCGGCCTCTGCGCCATCGCGGCGCTGGCAGTGGCGATGGCCTGCGGCGGCGGCTCAGACGCGACTCCCAGCCCGAGCCCCACGCCGACGCCGTCGCCTTCGCCGGTGATCCACACGCCGGGGCCGACGCAATCCCCGCCCGCGACGGACTACCGCCTCGTCTACCGCGAGTATGGCCCGACCGAAGACGTCATCTGGGCCAGCCTGCCGAACGACCCCGCGCAACGGCTGGAGCTGGCGCGCATCACCCACCGCGACGGCTTCGGGATCAAGGCAGCGCTTTCGCCGGACGGCACCTTCCTTGCCTACCTCTCGTTGCCGGACTCGGCACTCAGCGCCGACTCCTCGCAGGCGGAGGCTTACGTCCTCGACCTGCAGCCGCCTGAGGACGCTTCGGACGAGCCTGCCGAGCCCGTTAAGGTCGCAGCCGACGTGGACTACAACTACACGCCGCTCTGGTCTCCGGACAGCGCCCTCATCTACTTGCGGCAGTACGCGGGGCCGGAGTTCCTGGCCGCCAACGTGATGATCGTCCGCGTGCGCGCCCCGGACCACCAGGACACGAAGACCCCGACACCGACACCTACGCCGCAGCCCGGTATCGAGCCGGTGCCGCCGCCGGACCCGGTAGAGCTGGTGCTCAAGTCCAACGTGGCGAACGTGCTGTCCTTCGCACCGATCGGCTTCGCCGACGACGACGCCTCGATGTACTTCCTCCAGGTGCAGGGCGGCACCGAGGGCGCAACGCTCGTCGGCCTCTACTCACCGGCCACGACAAAGGAGGTCGATGCCGCCCGCAAGCTGGCAGTCGACGCCTGGTACGCGGCCCAGCAGGCCAACCTGGACGCGGCGAACCAGGCCGCCGCCAACGGACAGCCGCCGCCCGTCGACACCGTCACCCCCGAACCCACGCCGACGCCGAACTCCCGCTTCGTCGTCCAGCTGAGCGACCAGACCGCCTTCGACGCCACTCTCGGCCCCGATACCCACCGGTTGTCTTACATCAGCCAGGTGATCGATGACAGCGGCGACATCCACAACCAGACCTACCTCGCCGACTTTGTCGAGGCCACGACTGCGCCGGTCTCCGTTCCCGGCATCTCCAGCGGCGACTTCCTGCGCTCCGCCTGGTACCCGGACGGCAGGTTGACAGTCAGCGTCCTGCCGATCAGCGGCGGGCCCGGCCAGATGGTGCTGACCACCACCGACGGCACAGACGTTACCTTCCTGCCGCAGCCTGATGCCGGCTACGACACGCCGCGCTCCTGGGCCCCGGACGGCACCTGGCTGGCCGTCTCCCACAGCGACGGCAGCTCCCTGGGCAACCCCGGCGAAGGCAGCCTCGTTGTCGTCTCGCTCACCGGCCAGCGCAACACCGTCATCGCCGGCGCTGACAACGCCGGTCCGGACACCGTGCTGGGCTGGGTCCTGGCGGACACGCTGCCGAGTGCCGCCCGGTTGATATACTGGTAGCGAGGTACAAATCAATTGCTAAAGAAGATAATCAACACGATCCGCCGCAATCATGCGCTTGAACACGCCACGATCACCCTGATGCTGGCCGAACAAGGCCCGATGCGCGTCGTAGGCCGCGCCGGCACTGACGGCTTCTACGTCTACGCCAACGTCGCGCGGGACAAGCTGGAGGCGTTCGCCCACGAAGCGCTGGGGCGGCTGCAGCGCGGCGAAGCGAGCCTGGCCGTCTCTCCCCACTGCGGCACCAACATCGCCGTTGCGGGCCTCCTGGCCGGGGCGGCGTCCTGGGTGGCCATGGCCGGCCGCCGCAGCACCTTCGATGGCTTCAGCCGGGCCGTCACCGCCTCCATGTTCGCCATCGTCGCCTCGCAGCCGCTGGGCCGCCTGATCCAGAAGAACTACACCACTTCGCCGGACCTGGAAGGCGTACGCATCGTCTCCGTCGAATCCGTGGGCGGGACGGGCCTGCACAAGGTCCGCACAGCCGCCGCCTAGCCCCGGCTCAGGACAGGATGTCGCGGCGGTGGAACCACCACCAGCCGATCGCCAGGAAGACGACGACGTAGGGGATCTGTAAGAGGAACCCGTTGCCCATGTCGTGGTACGTGGGCGGGTTGGCGAAGAGGCCTTCCCAGGCGTGCCAGTAGTGCGTGATTAGCCAGCTCCGTACCGTGCCCAGCGTGTCGATCGCGTTCATGATCTCCGAGACGATCGTCATCGCCACCGCCGCCGAGACCGCGCCCATTGAGGCGTCCGTCATCGTCGAGATCATGAAGGCCAGCGCCATGACGCCGGTCATGCACCAGGCGACGTACAGCGTCGCCAGGCAGATGCGCGCCAGGGCATCCGTCGCCGAGAAGATGCGCAGCCCCGGCGTGATTACCGGGTGCCAGCCGAAGAAGATCGTGCCCGTGATGAGGCCCGTGATCGGGATCAGGATCGTCGCGATGAAGGCCAGGATGCAGGCTACCAGCAGCTTCGAGGCGAGCAAGCGGTTGCGCGATATCGGCCGCAGCAGCAGGTAGCGCAGGCTGCCCCAGCTGGACTCCTCGGCGATCGCGCCGCCGGCGAAGAGGGCGACGACGATGACCAGCAGGAACGTCGTCGTGGCGCTCAAGGCGGCCAGCGGGACGTTGAGGCCGGAGCGCGTCGCCAGGTCAAAGAACGACTGCTGATCGTGCCGGTGCGGCCGCCGCCCGAACTCCACCGCCAGCGTGATCAGGATCGGCACGCCGATCATCAGCCCCAGCGCGATGTAAGTGCGCATCCGGAACGCCTGCTTGCGCAGCTCGACGCGGATCACCTGCCGTCTCCCTCCACCATCTCCAGGAAAGCGTCTTCCAGCCGGTGCCGCGAGGCGACGGTCTCGACACCGATGCCGGCGCCAACGAGTGCGGCCACTATCGCCTTGCGCTCTACGCCGTTGAGGATCAGCGAGATGCCCGGTGGCTCGCGCTCGATTCGCGAGACGCCCGGCGTCGCCTCAAGGAGAGCGATCGCCTTCGGTACGTCGTCCACGTCCAGGTAGACGCTCTGCGAGGCCCCGATCAGCTGATCGACAGTGCCCGTCGCCACCAGGCGGCCGTGGTTCATCACCGCGGCGTGGGTGCAGACCTGCTCCAACTCCGCCAGGATGTGGCTGGAAAGGAACACCGTCGCGCCGCCCTCCGCCAGCCGCCGGATCAGGTCGCGAACGTCGCGCATCTCCTGCGGGTCCAGCCCGACGGTCGGCTCATCCAGCACCAGCAGCTCCGGCCTGTTGAGCAGAACCTGGGCCAGCGCCAGCCGCTGCAGCATGCCCTTGGAGTAGGTGCGCACCTTGCGCTTGATCGCCGAGCCCAGCCCTGCGATCTCCAGCGCCGGGCCAAGGTTCGCCTCGGACATCGGCTGGCCGCCGGCGAGCCAGTAGAAGCGCAGGTTGTCCATCCCCGAGAGGTGCGGCACGAAGCCCGGCGTCTCCACCAGCGCCCCGACGCGTTTCAGCATCAGGCTGCCGGGCCGCATCGGCTCGCCGAAGAGATAGGCCTGGCCGCGCGTTGGGTGGATCAGGCCCAGCATCATACGGAGGACGGTGGTCTTGCCCGCGCCGTTGGGCCCCAGCAGGCCGAACACCATCCCGGTGCGGACTTCGAGGCTGAGGTCATCGACGGCGAGCACGCCCTCCCCGAACTGTTTGGCGAGGTGGTCCAGGCGTATGGCGGAGGCGCCGTCGGGCGAAGCGGACTGGGCGACGTCTGTCATCTACCCTCAGTTTACGTCGGCAACATGAGCGGCAGATTGGAGCGCCTTAATCTGACTCCCCAACGGAGATTCGCTGTGGTTAGATATATGCGGGCCCCTGTAGCTCAAGGGATAGAGCGACTGCCTTCTAAGCAGTAGGTTGCAGGTTCGAATCCTGCCGGGGGCGCCATTTCCTAATTGCGGTCCGGTCGTGGCATGCCTCAGGCCCGCGCGGAGTATATTCCGTAGTGGCAAACATGATCGCTCGACTCGCGCCCCTTATCGTTGTCGCGCTCATCGCATCGTTGTACCTGTCGTGCGGCGGGACCAACGAGCCGCAAGTCACGCCGTCCAGGACACCAGTCGACACGGGGCCGTGGGAACAGGTCGCACCGGAGATCAGCGGCGCCTTCCCAGCGGCACCCGGGTCATTCGACCAGCCCCTGTGGCAGCCTGACATGGGGATGTTTCCGCAGGGCCTGACGCCGATCGTCGGCTTCAACGACGAGCTGTGGATGATCTCCCAAACGTTATCGTTCTCATCCAGCGATGGGCTGAACTGGACTCAACACACAAAGACGGACCCCGGAAGCCTGCTCAGCCCGAACTACACCTTCTTTGACAACAAGCTCTGGATGTTCGGCGGAATGAAGGTCCCAGTATCGGGCTACGCGAACGTAGTCCCGAGCGATTTCCAGGACGAGATATGGACTTCAGCAGACGGGAGCAGCTGGGAGGTGGCGGGTACGGCGGCATGGCCTGCTCGCAAAGGCACGACGGTAGTTCCCTACCAAGGAAAACTCTGGCTGTTTGGCGGATCCACGAGCGTGGATGAACACGGAGCGCCTGACCAGTTTCTGAACGATGTCTGGACGTCCACCAATGGCATCGACTGGACAGAGGTCACGGACGCCGCTCCCTGGCCGGCCCAGGAGTACCCGGGTATCGTCGTGTTCAACAACGCTTTGTACCTCGTAGGCCTCGACAGGCACGCTGAAGTCTGGAGCTCGGTGGATGGCAAGAACTGGCTGGAGTTGACTGCGCAGGCCGCCTGGGGGAGTCGCTTTGGCTACGGGTCTGTAGCATTTGACGGCAAGCTCTGGGTCTACGGGGGATGCGCAGGGGAGGACTGCAGGATTGCGCTCAACGACGTTTGGTATTCGTCCGACGGCAAGACCTGGACAAAGCAGGCGGACCACGCCCCCTGGTCAGAGCGATCGGCGGCCAACACCATCGTGTTCCAGAACATGCTCTGGATCTTTAGCGGAAAGCATACCGGGGATGACCCGATCTGGCAGGGCGACATCTGGGTGATGAATCCAGGGGCGTAAGCAGCTGCGCTTGCCTGTATATAACGGAGACGGTCTACGCACGCAACACACTGTCGACTTGACTCATCGCGTGGGCACTTCTCGCAGTTGCGGTGCCTCACTGGTCCCGAGGGGTCTTGCGTTGCCGTGCACCCCTTGGATCATATACAAATCGCGCTCCGGCGGAAGCCCTACTCGTTTCCGGCAAGCCCCAGCATGGCGGCCGGGCAGCGGGTGGCGTCCTCGGCGACCTTGAGAGTCCAGCCACCGGCCACGATCCAAGAGCCGTTGCAGGGCAGGTGGCCGTCGGCGCCGGCGAACGGGCAGCGGCCGTGCTGGTCCGGGCCCTCGCAGACGCCGACCAACTCCTGACCGTCCTCGCTGCAGATCACGACGCCGGTTTCGGCGACGGGCCCGCCACGCGTGCGCCTCTGTGGGTTGACCTTGTTGTGTACTACCGGGCTCATCTCATCTACCTCCAGCCACAACATAGCGGCGGACGATCCGGCCTCCATAGGGCCGAATGGCCCAATCGTTACGGGCGCTGTGGCTCCGCGATACGCAAGAGACAGTGCTAGCGCCGAAGTATCCTCGGGCCGCTGGTCGCTCCGGTCTCTTCGCCTGAATCAACGGCACAGTCCGGCCCAAGCCTCGCCATTACCTGACGCGTGGCGGAATAGGCCAGCCCTGGCGTGGCCTGATCGGAGCCGGCTCCAGGGTGCTACGATTCCGGCATGCAGCCGGACCCTCACCTCGACCAGTTTTACGACGACTACGAACGGATCGAAGAGGCCTTCCAGGCCGACCTCGACGAGAGCCTGGACCCGCGCGGCCCTGATTTACTCTACGAGATCGTCGGCGGGCTAGGCCTGGCGCCCGGGACCGGCGCAGTCGACCTCGGCTGTGGCTCCGGCCGTGACGCTGTCCAGCTGGCTAAACGCTTCGGGCTGAAGGTGCTGGGCGTCGATCCAGTGTCGCGCCACGTTGAAGAGTCTCGCAGAGCGGCCGCCGGGCAGCCCGAGCTGCGCTCGCTCCTGAGATTCGAACTCGGCGCGGCTGACTCAATACCTGCGCCTGACGCGAGCGTCGACCTGGTGTGGTGCAAGGAAGTTCTGATGCACGTGGTAGCGCTGGACGCGGCCTTCGCCGAATGCCGCCGCGTCTTGCGCCCGGGCGGCCGGATGCTGATCTACCAGGTGTTCGCCACGCCGTTGCTGGAGCCGAACGATGCCGCCCGCCAGTGGGGCCTGACGGTGGATCCGTCCCGGGCCTATCCGCAACGGATCGAGGAAGCCTTCACAGCGGCCGGCTTTGAGATCGCCGAGCAGATCGAGCTCGCCGGCGAGGGAGGGGAGCGTGCACAGGAGGAGCGCGGCGAACCGGGACGCAGGCTGCTGCACGCGGCGCGACTGATGCGGCAACCGGACCGCTACATCGCCAGGTACGGCCAAACGGCCTACGACATCATGCTCGGCGACTGCCTCTGGCACGTCTACCGGATGATTGGCAAACTGAGCGCGCGGGTCTACTTGCTGAAAGCGCCCGGCTAGCTGGCCAGGGCCCGGATCTCCGCGTTCGCCGCGCGCAGCTCCGCCGAGGCGTTGGAGGCGATGTTGCGGTAGAGCACGACGAGCAGCCGCGGGTCCGACTCCCCTAGCGTGGCCAGGGCGGACTTGGAGATCTCGTAGTACTCGACATCCGTGTCGGCGAAGACGTCGGCGTCGTGCGTCACCTCGCCCAGCAACACCGAAGCCGCGAAGGCCGTGCCGGGGGCGTAGGTCGCCAGGCGCACGTGCTCGTGGCCGGGCAGGTCCGCCGTCGCGCTGACCTCGCCCGCGACGAGCAGGTATGCCGACTCGCCGGGCTGACCGCCGCGAATCAGCTGCTTGCCCGGCTTCGCCTCCCGCCGCGCCGAGAGCCGGCAAAGCGTGGCGATCGTGTCGTCATCGAGGCCGGAGAAGAAGGCGTTTTGCTCCAGTGGCACGGCGCCGCTCTCTGAAGGCATTCCTTCGCGTTCGATCAGCAGGTCCTCGCACCACTCGACGGCGCGGTCCCGGTTCTCGGCCAGGAAGAGGTTGTCGGACTCGGCGGCCATCTCCTCGCTGCGCTCCGCCAGGCCCGGGTGGTACTCGGCGTCGGCCAGGGTCAGCATCTTGCCGGCGGCGAGCAGCCCGGTCAGCAGGTCCAGGATCAGTTTTGTCGCGCCGCTGTCGATGTGCCGCACCCGCTTGAAGTCGATCGCCAGGAAGTCGAGGTCATCTGCCCTCCCCACGACGTCGCGCGAAAAAGCCTCCGCCGACGCGAAATTCAGGTCGCCCTGCAGCTCGTAGACCTGTGCCCGTTGTCCCTTAGTCGCCAGCACCTCCTCCATCTCCGGCCGCCGCTGCCGCTTCGATCGCGCGGAGGTCAGGTCGTAGGTGGAGCGCACGACGGCGGCGGCCACGTGCGGGACGTTCAGCATGTGCAGCCCGTAAGTCGTCGAAAGGCTGTCGCAGACCAGGACCCCGCGCACGCTGTTTCCGCGGGCGTCCAGCCTGGGCGAAAAGACGCCGATGCCCAGCTGGCCGGGCAGCACCGCCAGGATGCCGCCGGAGACGCCGCTCTTGGCCGGCATGCCGATGCGGTAGATCCACTCCCCGGCGTAGTCGTACATCCCGCAGGTGCCCATGATGCTCAGCACCCGGTCCACGTAGTCGCTGGTCAGCGTGCGCACGCCGGTTATCGGGTTGACGCCGCCGTTGGCCAGGCAGGACGCCATCACCGCCAGGTCGTGACAGGTCACGGACACCGAGCACTGCCGGAAGTAAAGGTCCAGGGCGTCCTCCGGCGCGCCCGAGACGATATCGAAGTTCCGCAGCAGGTGACCGATCGCCCGGTTGCGGTGGCCGGTCTCGCTCTCCGATTGATAGACCGCCTCGTCCACGACCAGTTCGCGCCCCGTGTAAGCGCCGAACATCGCCAGCATGCGATCGACGGGCGCCCGGTCGCCGTTCCTGACCATGGAGGCCGTAGCGATGGCGCCGGCGTTGATCATCGGGTTGGAGGGCCGCCCGGAGCGCGGGTCCAGGCTGATCGCGTTGAAGGCGTCGCCCGTCGGCTCCAGCCCGACCTTGCTCAGCATCGCCGGCTCGCCGTTGTCCTCCAGAGCCAGCCCGTAAACGAACGGCTTGGAGATGGACTGGATCGTGAACGGCACATCGGCGTCGCCGACGGAGTAGGACGAGCCGTTTAGCGCCACGACCGAGATGCCGAACCAGTCGGGGTCGGCCTTCGCCAGCTCCGGGATGTAGGTCGCGACATCGCCGTCCTGGACCGGCTTGTACCGCTCGTGAAGTTCGTTCAGCAGCTGCTGAACAGGCGCCAGAATGGCCATCTTGCGTCGAATTGTCGCGCGGAGTAATTACGGGCGCGTTACCGCAATGTCTCGCCCGCGTAAACTTGGCGGCGTTGTTTCAGCGAACGTCCGGAGCGATCAGCTGCGCGTAGAACTCGGCGCCGTCCGGCCGCACGTGGATCTCGTCGTCGTAGAAGAACTCCGGGTGCGCCGAGCCGACGTCGTGCCAGTCCACCAAAACGGCGTTGGGGTAGCGGGAAACGCCGTCGGCGATCACGGAGTTGTCGTTGCCCTCCCAGTCCCGCGGCACCTTCAGGTTCACGAAGACCACCCGCTGCACCCCGGAGAGGATGCTCATCATGTCGTCGAACTGGCCGCTCGTGAACGTACCGTTGGTCCCCAGGTGGATGATCACGACATCGCCCAGCGTCCCGGCGTCACGCCGCTCGGTGAGGATATCGATGCCGTTGGAGACCTGGCGCGAGACGGCGGCGTCCACCTCCAGGTTCGGGATCGCCGCGGCCATCGAGGGCGCAGCGCCCAGCATCACGGAGTCGCCCAGGGCGAAGACCCGGGACGGCGGCGAGGCCAGCGGCGGCGGCGGTGAGGGAGACGCCGTTTCCGGCGGCGACGTGGTCCCGGTGGGAACCGCGGACGGCGGCTGGGTCCGGGTCGGCGCTGTCGATGGTGTGCTTTTTGCCGGAGTGGGCGTTGGCGATGCGGTCGCCGCACGGGTCGGCCGCGGCAACAGCGAAGTCAAGTCGTTCGGCGTCGGCGATGCGCCTGGCTGGTGCGGTGACGGCGTCGGTTGTGACCAGGAGACGATCTGCACCTGGCCGACCGCGAGGTAAGACTGCGGCGTCGGCGGGCCGGCGGAAGCCACGGTCAGGCCGAGAAAGAGGACGCCGATCCCGGCGAATCCGGTCGCGGCCAGCGGACGGTACACCTGGCCGGCCCGGCGAAACGTCGGCCGGCGCAGGTTCTTCAGAGACTGCCGCAACGACTGCACCAGGCGGCCGATCGCTCCGCGCCGCACCGGCATCTCGATCAGCCGGTAGGAAAGCTCGGCCAGCACCGCCGTGATCGCCAGGCGGATCGCGAACACCGGCACCTCACCCATCGAGATGTCGAAGCCGGGACGCGTGAGCATGAAGACCGGCCAGTGCCAGAGGTAGACGCTGTAGGAGCGGGTCCCCAGCCAGAGCAGCGGCTGCCGCCCCAGCACGCGCCGCAGGAAACCGGCGTCCGGGTGCACGGCCGCGGCGATCAGCACCGTCGTGGCCAGGCCGACTATTGCGAAACCGCCGCGATAGAGCAAAGCGTCGCGCTCACTGACCATGGCCGCGAAACAGATGAGGCCGATCAGCGCCACGATGCCCCAGACGTCCGCCGTCTGTTTGAAGATGCCGCTGGCCCGCGCCGGGAGGTTCCCGGTCTGCCAGACGAACGCCAGGGCCGCGCCGAAGAGCAGTCCGCTGGCGCGCGTGTCCGTGCCGTAGTAGATGCGCGAAGGGTCGGACGCCGGATCGAAGCGGTAGGCCATCAGGCCCGCCGAGGCGAAGGCGCCGGCCAGGATCAGGGCAAAGGCGTAACGCGGCTTGAGGCGCGACAGGACGAGCGAGAAGACGACCGGCCAGATCACGTAGAACTGCTCCTCCACGCCGAGTGACCAGAGGTGCTTGAGCAGCGAGGGCCGCCCCAGGCTTTCGAAGTAGGACTGCTGGTGGAAGACCTGGTACCAGTTGCTGACGTAGAAGAAGCCGGCCAGGGCGTTGCCGCGCAGCGCCGCCACTTCGTTCGGCAGAAAGATCACCGAGTAGACCAGCGTCGCGATGATCAGCGTGAACACCGCCGGCAGGAGACGCCGCGCGCGCCTCTTCCAGAAGCCCCGCAGGCTGACGTGACCGTTCTCGCGCTTGTCCGCCAGCAAAAGCGAAGTGATCAGGTAGCCGCTGATTACGAAGAACACCTCGACGCCGAGGAAGCCCCCGGGCAGCCAGCCGAGGCCCGAGTGGTAAAGAAGCACGGCGGCCACGGCCAGGGCGCGCAGTCCATCGATCGCCGGGACGTACGCCAGGACGCCGGACCGCGCAGCGCGCGCCGGGTCAGCAACGGCGACGGCCTGCTCCGGCGTGGCCACGGTCTCCGCGGCCAAGACTGGCTCGGCAGCGGCCTTCTTCCGGGACCGGCCGCGCTTCTTGCCGGTGGCCTTCGCCGCCTCCGTTGCGGGGGCGTCTTTCTTCTTGCCGCGCCGGGCGCGATGCTTGGGCTTCGCTGTCTTCCCGGCGGCGAGCGCGGCATCAGGCTCGCCGCTGGCAGGCAGCGCGGGGCGGGGGATCCGTTTCAGTTCAACCTCCGGTGGAGGGGCGGCCGCAGAAGCCGGGGCAGACGGGGGCGTATCGCTTGGTTCTTCTCCGGGGCGGGAGATGGATTCCGGCAACCGTGGGGCGACCCGAGAGTTATGTCCGGCGCGAATATATCGCAGCGGGTCTGCGCTAAACAAGACCCTTCGGTGAACCTCTTGTGGATTGTTGAAAGCGTGCGCCCGCCGCTGCCCTGTGCTAGTCTTTGCGCCGCCATGCCAACCCCTCGGCCGCTTGTTCTTCACAACGTCACCCTCATTGATGCAACCGGCGCCGATCCCCGCCATAACACCTCCATTGAACTGCGGGAGGGCCGGATCGCCCGCATCTTCCCGGCCGCCAAGCTCCCGGCCTCCCCGGACGCCGGCGTCGTCGACCTCTCCGGCCACTTCCTCCTTCCCGGCCTCACCGACGCCCACGTCCACCTGGCCCTGACCGAGCCGAACGGCGCGCCGACCCAGCCCTGGGCAGAGTGGGCCGCGCGGGTCTCCGCCTTCATCGGCCAGACGCTGGACCAGGGGTTCACCACCGTTCGCGACGCCGGAGCGCTGGACCCGGCCTGGGCGCGAACAGTCGACCGCGGCCTCGTGCGCGGGCCGCGCATTCTGCCCAGCGGCGCCTTCATCTCCCAGACCGGCGGCCACGGCGACTGGCGCCCCTCCCACCAGGACGAGCACACGATGTGGCCCGTTCCCGGACTCTTCGCCGGGTACGTGCTGGGGGACAGCCCGGACGAAGTCCGCCGCCTCACGCGCGATCAGCTGCGCCGCGGCGCCACCCAGATCAAGGTGATGGCCTCAGGAGGCGTCGCCTCTCCCACCGACCCCATCGACGCCACGCAGTTCACCCAGGCCGAGATGCGCGCCGCCGTCGAAGAGGCCGAGACGCGCGGGACCTACGTCCTGGCCCACGCCTACCACCCGAAGAGCATCACCCACTGCCTGGAGGCCGGCGTCCGCTCGATCGAGCACGGCAACCTGCTCGACGAAGAGTCAGCGGCGCGGATGGCCAAGGCCGGCGCTTTCCTGGTGCCGACGCTGATCACCTACGACGTCCTCGCCGAAGGCGGCCAGGGCCTGGGACTGTCCAGCTACCAGGTCCAAAAGCTGCACCAGGTCTGGAAGGCCGGCGAGGAAGCCGTGCGCATCGCCAAGGCCGCCGGCGTCCGTATCGGCTCCGGCTCAGACCTCCTGGGCCCGGCGATGAACCAGAAAGCCCGCGAGCTGGTCATCAAGTCGCGCATTCTCTCGCCGATGGAGGCGATCATCTCCGCCACCCGCACCAACGCCGAGCTCTTCGGCCTGGAAAATGACATCGGCACCGTCGAAGAAGGCAAGCTGGCCGACCTCGTCGCCTTTGACCGCGACCCGCTCACAGACCCGGCGACCATGGCCGACGCAGAGCGCGTCCGCCTGGTGCTGAAGGGCGGCGCAGTAATGAAAGACGCCGACGGCCGCGCGCCCTGAGCCCCCGTCCGTCATTCTGAGCCGCAGCGAAGAATCTTGCGGTCTCGGCCGTCATCCCACAAACGTGTAACCCAAACCCCGCTTGGTCACGATCATCTTCGGGTCCTTCGGCTCGTTCTCGATCTTCTGGCGCAGGTACCAGACGTAGAGCTTGACCTGGTCTTTCTCGCCGATGTAGTCCGTGCCCCAGACGTGGCTCAGGATCTGGTCATGGGAAAGCACCCAGCCCCGCCGCTCGATCAGGTACGTCAGCAGGCGGTACTCCGTCCCGGTCAGCGAGACCGGCTTGCCGTGGACAAACACCTCGCAGCTGCGCAGGTCAACGGTCAGGCCGTTGCGCTGGTAGACCCAGCGGCGGTCATCGCCGTCCGGGGCGCGGTTCTGCAGCGCGTTGAGGCGCATCAGCAGCTCCTTGTAGGAGTAGGGCCGGGCCAGGAAGCCCTCCACGCCCAGGTCGAAGGCGCGGGAGATCTGATCCTGGGTTGCGTCCCTGGCCGTGACGATGATCGGCGTGTCGGAAAGCTCGCGGATGCGGGTGATCACGTTCCAGACCGGCATCTCGCGTACGCCGAGATCAACGACGACGAAGTCCGGGTGGACGTTGAAGAACTCGCGCAGGCCGGTCAGGCCGTCGGAGGCCTCCGTCGTCTCGAAGTTTTCGGCGCGCAAAAAGCCCGAAACGGCCTCCAGCTCCGCGCGGTCGCTATCGATTAGTAGGACAAGCGTCCTGCTGATCATGGTCTCCCCCTCCTGGTGGGCGGCTGATCGCCCTGCGGCGCATCCGGCATTCGGCGCCTGCTTGACTGTAATCAGCCTCGTCCTATTCAACTTCGTGTAACCGGTCTCGTTACATCGCCACGGTATGAATCGCCGCCTATCCCGGCGTCTCAAACCCTGGCCGGGGCGCCCGAAACGCGGTCTTGGCCGGTTTTTCGAGCCCGGCGGCCAACTCTGACGATCTTCAGACCGCGCTCAAACCTCGTCCAGACTTCGCACAAACCGGCCGCCGCTAGCCTCGATCGTGTTATGAGCTCGATTACCGTCATCGGGGGCGGCTACGTGGGCCTGATCAGTTCGGCCTGCTTCACCCGCCTCGGCCACAGAGTTTTCTGCCTGGAGATAGACGCGCCGCGGCTGCAAGCCCTGCGTGAGGCGCGCCTCCCGATCCGCGAACCCGGCCTGCCGGAGATCTGGGAGCAGGGCATCGAATCGGGGTTGCTGGAGGTCACGGGCAGCTACAAAGAAGCCGTCCGCCGCAGCGACTTCGTCTTCATCGCCGTCGGCACGCCGCCGAAGGCTAGCGGCGCCGCCGACCTGCGCCAGGTCATCTCGGCCGTGCGCAGCACCGTGCAGGCCGTCAACGGCGGGGCGATGCCGGTCATCGCCCTCAAGAGCACGGTGCCGCCGGGCACGGCCGAAGTCGTCAAGAACCTGGTCGCCGAGTACCGGCCGTTCGAGTCGCCGAAAGTCGTCTCCAACCCGGAGTTCCTGCGCGAAGGCCTGGCCGTGATCGACTTCATGCGGCCCTCGCGCGTCGTCCTCGGCGCCGACACCCGCGAGACAGCCGAGATGGTCGGCGCGCTCTACGAAAAGCTGCGCCGGCCGATGATCTACACGAGCAACCGCGCCGCCGAGACGATCAAGTACGCCTCCAACGCCTTCCTCGCCACCAAGATCAGCTTCATGAACGAGATCGCCGGCCTCTGCGAAGAGATCGGCGTCGACGTCGTGGACGTGAGCACGGCGCTGGGGATGGACTCGCGAATCGCCAGCTCCTACCTGGACGCCGGCCTCGGCTGGGGCGGGAGCTGCCTGCCGAAAGACATCAGCAGCCTGATCTGGACAGCCAACCGCGTCGGCGTCGCCACGCCGATGCTCAGCGCCGTCGTCAAGATCAACACCCGCCAGGGCTGGCTCGCCGTCTCCAAGCTCAAAGACGTGATCGGCGACCTGCGCGGCAAGACCGTCGCGATCTGGGGCCTCTCCTTCAAGCCGAACTGCGACGACGTCCGTGACTCACAGTCGCTCAACCTGGTGCGGCACCTGATCGCCGAAGGCGCATCGGTCCGCGCTTACGACCCGGTGGCGATGGAGCAGGCGGCGCGCCTCTACCCGGAGATCAGCTACGCCACCGACGCCTACGACGCCGCGAAGGGCGCCGACGCGCTCGTCCTGGCCACGGCCTGGCCGCAGTTCGGGACGCTGGACCTGGCCAAGGTCCGGTCTCTGATGCGGCGGCCCCTGCTGCTGGATGCGCGCAACACGCTGGATGTCGCCACGGTCACCGGCGCCGGCCTCGTCTACCTGGGCATCGGCAGGCCGATGTCCGGCCCCGAATTCGACCAGCAGCCACAGGAGCTGGCCCAGCACCTGCGCGGATCAAGACGCCGCGCGGCTTCGCGGACGAACGGGAGGAGGGCCTGATGGTCGAGTACCAGGACGCGCGCCTGACCAACGCCGCCGCGCCCGCCGATGTCCGCGTCCCGGCCGTCGTTGGCGCCGGCCGCCCAAGCCGCCTGCTGAAGCGCGCGTTCGACATCGTCGTCTCGTTTGCCGCGCTGGCGGCGCTCTCGCCGCTGTTCCTCGTGATCGCGCTGGCGATCAAGCTCGACTCGCGCGGCCCGGCCCTGTTCAAGCAAGAACGCCTTGGTCGCGACCTCAAGCCGTTCTCCATGTACAAGTTCCGCTCCATGCGCCGCGACGCCGGCGACAGCCTGCACCGCGAGTCCGTCAAGCGGACGGCCGAGTCCAAGCGCCGCGAAATCGGCACCTTCAAGTCGCTGGACGATCCGCGGGTCACCCGGGTCGGCCGCTTTCTGCGGGCCTGGAACCTGGACGAGCTGCCGAACCTGGTGAACATCCTGCGGGGCGATATGAGCATCGTCGGGCCGCGCCCGGCGCTGGACTACGAGCTGCCCTACTACAAGGACTGGTACTACTCGCGCTTCGCCGTGCGGCCCGGGCTCACCGGGCTCTGGCAGGTCAAGCGCGCTGACGCCGAAGACTTCGACGAGATGGTGCGGATGGACGTGGAGTACGTCGAGAGGCTGAGCTTCCGGCGCGACCTCAAGCTCATCGCCCTCACGATCCCGTCGATCATCCGCGAGAGGGGGGTTTTCTAATGGTTTTGGACAGACCACTGCGCATCGGCCTGGCCGGCTGCGGCTACTGGGGCAGCAAGCACCTGCGTGTCCTCAACGAGATTCCGGGCTGGGAGGTCGCCGCGCTCTGCGAGCCTTCCCAGGCCAACCTGACGAAAGTGCCAAAGGGCCTCCTGCCCGACTACATCACCGGCGACTTCGACGAGATGATCGCCAGCGACATCGACGCCGTGCTGATCGCCGCTCCGGCGCGCCTGCACTACCCGCTGGGCAAGGCCGCGCTCCTGGCCGGCAAGCACGTGCTGACTGAAAAGCCGTTCGCCACCAGCAGCCAGGAAGCGATGGACATGATCGACATCGCCGAGTCACGGCGGCTGACCCTGATGGTCGGCCACACCTACGTCTACCACCCGGCCGTCCGCTTCCTCAAGGAGTACCTGGAGCAGGACCGCATGGGCGCGATCCACTACATCCACATGGCGCGCCTCAACTTCGGGCTCCTCCAGCCGGACGTCGACGTGCTCTGGGACCTGGCCCCGCACGACATCTCCATCCTCATGCACCTGCTGGGCGATGAGCCGCTGGTCGCCGGCGCCCGCGGCACCGCGCGCATCAACCCGCGCCTGGCGGAAGTCGCCCACCTGGACCTGGAGTTCCTGGACGGGCTGCTGGCACACATCCACGTCAGCTGGCTGGAACCCGTGAAAGTGCGCCGGATGACCATCGTCGGCTCTGAGCAGACGCTGGTCTACGACGACACCGCCCAGGGCGAGATGATCCGCATCTACAACAAGTCGATCCGCCTGGGCCAGCCCAACGGCGAGAACGGCTTCGGGCCGCCGGACTACACCACCGGCGACACCATCATCCCCTTCGTCGCCGACGCCGAGCCGCTGCGGCTGGAGGACGAGAACTTCCTGCACTGCATCCGCACCGGCGAACGGCCCGTCAGCGACGGCTTCGAGGGGCTGAAAGTCGTGCACATCCTGGAATCGGCGGCGAAGTCGCTCTACAACGGCGGCTCCATGGAATACCTGACCCCCGGCCTCTACCTGGGTTCGCACCCTGAGGGCCACACCAAATTCGCAAGGAGAGCATCATGAAAAACATCCCACTGGTTGACCTTCGCGGCCAGTACGAGCCGCTCAAAGAAGAGGTCATGGCGGCGATGGCCGGAGTGCTGGACGGCATGAAGCTGTTCCTGGGCGAAAACGTCTTCCAGCTGGAACGCGATTTCGCCAGGCTCTGCGGCGCCAGGCACGCCATCGGCGTCGGCTCCGGCACAGACGCCATCTACCTGGCCCTGCGCGCGCTCGACATCGGCCCCGGCGACGAGGTGATCACCGCGCCCAACAGCTTCATCGCCTCCGCCGCCGGCATCGCCATGACCGGCGCCACGCCCGTCTTCGCCGATATCGACCCGGACACCTACACGCTGGACCCGGCGAAGCTGGAGGAGGCGATAACGCCGCGCACCAGGGCGATCATGCCCGTGCACCTCTACGGCCAGCCCGCCGATATGGTGGCGATCAACCGCATCGCCGGCGAGCACAGCCTGTCCGTCGTCGAAGACGCCTGCCAGTCCCACGGCGCAGAGTACCGCGGCAAGCGCACCGGCACCCTGGGCGACGCCGCCGCCTTCAGCTTCTACTACTCGAAGAACCTGGGCGCTTACGGCGAAGGCGGTGCTGTGGTCACCAACAACCGGGCCGTCGCGACCAAGGTCCAGCTCCTGCGCAACCACGGCTCCTCCACCCGCTACCACCACAGCATCCTGGGCATGAACTCCCGCCTCGACGAGCTGCAGGCGGCGATCCTCAACATCAAGCTGCGCCACCTGGAGAGCGGCAACATCAAGCGCCGCGCCCTGGCCCTGGAGTACAACAAGCGGCTGGCCCTCTATCCGGAAGTCGTGACGCCGCTGGAGCGCGCGGAGATGATGCACGTCTACCACCTCTACGTGGTCCGCGTGCCGCGCCGGGACGAGCTCCTGGAGTGGCTGCACAAGCACGGAGTCGGCGCGGCGATCCACTACCCGGTGCCGATCCACCTGCAGGAGGCGACCCGCCACCTGGGTTACAGCGAAGGCGACTTCCCGGTCACGGAGCGCGTGACCGGCGAGATCATCTCGCTGCCGATCTACCCGGAGCTGGGAATCGACGACGTGAACTACATCTGCCAGACAATCGGTGACTTTTTACGCGCGCGGCGCGGCAAGCGGGGCCGTTCGGCACCGGTGGAAGGAATAGCATCGTGATCCCGGAAAACTACCTGCGAATCGCCAGGCGCTGGTTCTGGCTGATCGGCATCATCCTCGTCGCCAGCGTCGCCATCGCCATCGTCGGCGTTCCCAGGCTGCGCGGGACCGGCACGCCCGGCCACAGCGCGGCGATCACCCTGGGCGTGACCCGGCTCGTGTCCGCCAGCGGCTCCGTCACAACGGCCGGCGGCACCGGCACGCCCGAGCTTCTCAGCAGCTACACCCAGAACATCGCCGACCGCGGCAACACCCCGCAGTTCCAGAAGGAGCTGCAGGACAGGCTGGCCGCGCAGGGCCTGATCATCGACGCCGGCGTGCTGGCCCGCAAAGTCAACTTCGCGGCCGATACCGGCCTCTTCCGCATCGCCATCACCGCATCGGCCGGCAGCGGCAACGACGCCAACCTGATCGCCAGCACCGCTTCCCAGCTGATGATCGACGACGTCACCGCCGAAGAGACCCGCGTCAAGGCGGAGCTGACGACCACGACCGCCCAACAGCAGACCCAGCTCCTGGCCCAGTTGAACACGGTCTACACGGAGCGCACGGCTGAGCTGGCCCTGGCCGGCGAGCCCGAAGTCCGCACCGCGCTGGACGACCTGGTCCGCAACGGCGTTGGCCAGGACGTGAGCAAGACCTACTCGGCGCTCCTGGCGGACCTGGCGCGGATCGGCGGAGACCCACAGCTCGCCGTCCTCAACTCACAGGCCGAGTCCCTGGAAGAGCAGCTGGCCACCCTGTCCGACACCCAGCGCAGCTTCTCCGACCAGATCCTCCAGGGCAATCCGCTCTCCATCATCGACCCGGTCAACACCGTGGAGCTGCCGAAGGCCAACGCACTTCGCACGCGAGACCTGGCCCTCATGGGCATCATCGCCGGCCTCGTCCTCGGCTGGATCGCCGCCGCCATAGCTGACGGCACACAGCTGAACTGGCGCATCGCACGCGCCCGGCGCGAGGAGTGGGAGACCGTCAACACACCAAGCGTGGACAGGTACTTCTCCCGTGACTGACGTCCTCGTCACCGGAGGCGCGGGCTTCATCGGCTCGCACCTTGTCGAGCACCTGGCGGGGAGGGCCGACCGCGTCGTGATCTACGACAACTTCGACCCCTACTACGACCGCGCCACCAAGGAGGCGAACATCGGCCCGGCGCTGATGATGGGCAACGTCCGCCTGGTCGAAGGGGACATCCTGGACCGCAAAGCGCTCTTCGCGGCGTTCCGCAACGCGCGCCCGGAGAAAGTCGTCCACCTGGCCGCGCGGCCCGGCGTGCGCCCGTCGTTCGAGGTGCCAAAACTCTACCTGAGCATTAACACCGTCGGCACCCTGAACGTCCTCCAGGCCTGCCAGGACTTCGGCGTCGCCAACATCGTCTACGCCTCTTCGTCTTCGGTCTACGGGGCAGTACGCGGCGCCGCCCGCGAAGACGTGACGCCGCTCAACCCGCTTTCCCCCTACGGCGCGTCAAAAGTCGCCGGGGAGGCGCTCTGCTCGGCCTACGTACACCACACGGGGCTTTCGGCGGCGGCGCTGCGGTTCTTCACCGTCTACGGCCCGCGCCAGCGCCCGGACATGGCGATCAACCGCTTCACCCAGATGGTGCACTCCGGCCAGACCGTCCCGCTCTACGGCGACGGCGGCAGCCGGCGCGACTACACCTACATCTCCGATATCGTCGGCGGCATCGTCGCAGCCCTGGACTTCGACCTGGCCGGCTACAACGTCTTCAACCTCGGCCGCGGCCAGCCGATCAAGCTGCGCGAGCTGCTCAAGCTCGTCGAGTGCGGGCTGGGGGTGCGGGCCCGGACGAAGGCCCTGCCGGTGCAGCCCGGCGACCCGCAGTCCACCTGCGCCGACGTGTCTCGCGCCCGTTCGACGCTGGGCTACGAGCCGCTCGTCAGCGCGCAGGAAGGCGTCATCCGCTACACCGATTGGTTCCTGGAGAAGACCCGTGAGCGCATCGGCAGTCGCTAGTGCACCGCCGCTGGAAGCGCCGGCCGCCGCCCGTCTCTCGCTGGGCCCGACGGCGGCGCTGCTCTTCGCGGCCCGCTGCCTGCAGTACCTGGTCGCCGGGGTCACCGGCGTCATCATCGCGCGCAGCCTGGGCCCGGACGGCCGGGGCATCTACGGCCTGATCAACGAGACGGCGGAAGCCGCTTCCTCCTGGCCCGGGATGGGCCTGGAGCTGGCCGGCATGTACTTTATCGGCCAGCGGCGGTACTCGCTGCAGCGGATGCTCTCCAACTCGCTGACCTGGACCACAGGCATGGCTTTCGTGACGGCCTCGTTGATCGTCGCCGCGCTGGTTACCGGCGAGCACATCCTCGGCATGAACGCGCGCGACCTTTCGATCGCCCTGGCCGGCGCCTGCCTGATCACGATCACCGAAGGCGCCTGCGAGTTCTTGCTGCCGCTGGGCCGCATGTACTCCTACACCAGTGTCAAAGTCATCATCCCGGTAGTCCGGCTCATCGGCATCGCGGCCATCGCTATCGGCGCCGGGCTCTCCGTTCAGGCGGCTGCCGGCATGTGGCTGCTTTCGATCGGCCTTGGCGCCGCGCTGACCGTCTTCTTCCTGACTCGCCACGTGCGCTTCGTCCCAGGCCTGGACGTCAAGTCGTTCAAGGAGCAGGCCTCGTTCGGGATCCGCGGCCAGACCGGCTGGATCCTGCAGGCGCTCAACCACCGGCTGGACGTGTTCCTCGTCGGCGGCTTCATCGGCGCGGCGGGAGTCGGCCACTACCTGGTCGGCGTCAACCTGGCAGAGCTCTCCTGGTGGGTGCCGCTGACCCTGGGCACGGTGCTCTTCCCGAAGGCCTCGGCGATGGACAGCGTCACCAACTTCGAGATGTCGGCCGCGGCCTGCCGCCGGACGCTTGTCGTTACGGCGGTGGCGGCGATCGGCCTGCTCGTCGTCTGCCGCCCGCTGATCCCGGTCGTTTACGGGACGGAGTTCGCGCCCAGCGTGAGCGTCTTCCTGATCTTGATGCCGTCCGGCATGTTCTACACCGTCCACAAAGTCCTCGGTTCCTCGCTCTCAGCCAACGGGATGCCGCAAGCCGTGCTCTTCGGCGGCCTCGTCTCGCTACCGGCGACGATCGGCCTCAACCTGGCGCTGATCCCGACCATCGGCATCGAAGGCGCGGCGATCGCCTCGGACGTCGCTTACATCGTCAACGCAGCCGTCGTCCTCTACATCTTCCAGCGCCGCTCCGGCATCAGCATCAAGCAGACGCTCCTCTTCAACGGCGAGGACTGGGCCGTCTTCAAGATGACGACGCGCAGCTACTGGCAAAAGTTCGTGCTGCGAAACGGGGCCGCGTCGTGAGCGCCGCACCGAAGGTCAGCGTCGTCACCGCCACGTACAACATGGCCCGCTACCTGCCGTTCGCCATCGAGTCCGCCCTCTCCCAGGACTACGACGACTTCGAGATCGTGCTGGTGGACGACGGCTCGACCGACGAAACGACGGAGGTCATCCGCCAGTACGGCGACCGAATCCGTTACTTCTACCAGCCGAACGCCGGCGTCGCCCGGGCCTGCAACCGCGCCATGGAGCTCGCCCGCGGCCAGTACCTGCAACTGCTGGACGCCGACGACACCCTGCTCCCCGGCGCGATCGGCCGCAACGTCGAAGCCATGGACAGGCATCCCAGCGCCGCCCTCGCCTACGGCGAAGCTCTCGTCATCGATGAGCGCGGCAAAGTCGTCGGCAAGCGAACGGCCCCGGGCTGGATCGCGCGGGCCGGCCTGGTCCCGTCGGAAGCGGCCTTCCGGCAGCTCCTGCACGGCTGCCACATCACGAACAGCGGCGTCATGCTCCGCAGCTCCGTGCTGGAGACGATCCCGCCGTTCCAGCCTGAGGCCGTGCCCGGCGAGGACTGGGACCTCTGGATGCGCATCGCCGCCGAGCACGACCTGGTCTACACGCCTGAGCCCCTGGCCTGCTACCGCGTCCACGGCCAGAGCATCACCTCCACCTACACAGTGGCCGGCGTCGCTAACTCCCACTTCCGGTCGATCGACAGGATCTTCGCCAACCCGGAGTTCCGCTACAAGCACCTGCGCTCCTACGCCTACGCTTGCGTGGAACGAACGGTGGCCCGCGTGGCCGCGCGGCTGCGAGACCGCACGCAGTTCACCGGCTACTTCGCCGACTCCCTCCGCCGCTGCCCGCGCCTGGCCTTCGAGGGCGAGACCTTCGCGGTCGCCGCTGAGGGCGCCAAGACGCTGTTGCCGCTGCCGCTGATCGCCGCCGGGCGCAACGTCAAGCGCGGCCTTTCGCTGAAACGGGAGCCCGCCCATGACTAGCCCGAAAGTCAGCATCATCATCCCGGCTTACAACCGCGCGCATCTCATTGGCCTGACGCTGGAGAGCGCGCTGCGCCAGACATACCGCGACTACGAGATCGTCGTCATCGATGACGGATCAACAGACAACACCGCCGAGGTCGTGCGCAGCATCGCGCCGGGAGCGCGCTACATCTGGCAGGAGAACGCCGGCATCCCCGAAGTGCTCAACGTCTGTGTCCGCGAGGCGCGCGGCGAGTACATCAGCTTCCTCGGTTCGGACGACGCGCTGGCGCCAACGGCCCTGGAGAAGGAGGCCGCGGTCCTGGACGCCAACCCGAACGTGGGGCTGGTCCACAGCGCAGCCTGGCTGATGGACGACGCCGGCCGCCTGACCCAGCTCCTCAAGCCGCCGTTCGCCCGCGAGAGCTACGTCCGCGGCGGCCGCGAGGAGATCGCCGACCTGGTGATGTCCAACCACATCGTCGCCACGACGGTGATGGTGCGCCGCCGCTGCTTCGACGAGTGCGGCTTCTTCGACTCCCGCTACGGCCTCTACGAAGACTGGAACATGTGGACCCGCATCTTCAAGCGCTGGGACGCCGGATACGTCGACCACCCGCTGGCCTTCTATCGCGTCCACCGCGGCGAGGCCGGCAGCATCTTCCGCAAGGCCGCCCCGCGCGACCTGGCCCACTTCCGACGCCAGCAGCTGGACGAAGTGTTCGCCGATCCGGAGATCGCAGCCTCCTTCCAGCAGCTGCGCCGCCGGGCGTTCGCGCGACACCACTACGCCGTCGCCACCCAGGCCTTCGATTCCGGCGACCCCAACTACGGCCGTCTCAACGCCGCGCGCTCCTTCGCCGCGAATCCGAATCGCGCGGCCGCCTGGCTTCTCGCCAAGAACCTCGCTCCCGCCTTCGCGCTGAACGCGGCCCGCCGCCTCAAGCGCGGCGACGAGTCCGCCTCAACACCGACCCCAACCACGATCGACGCCATTCTGCGCGGCGCCGGGGTACCGGAGGCCTAGCAGTGCTCGGCAAGCTCAGCGACATCCGCAACGCCATGCTTCGGCGCTCCGCCGTCCGGCGCGGGCTGCGGCTGGGCCGCGATGTCCGGATCATCGGCAAGCCGGACTTCGGCAGCGAGCCGTACCTGGTCGAGATCGGCGATCACGTCACGATCTCCGCCCACGTCACCTTCGTCACCCACGATGGCGGCACCTGGGTGTTCCGCCACCTGCCGGAGTACGCCGGCCTGCAGCGCTTCGGCCGCATCAAGATCGGCAACAACTGCTTCGTCGGCGCCCGCGCGATCATCCTCCCGGACGTCAGCATCGGCGACGATTGCGTCATCGGCGCCGGGTCCGTGGTCACGCGTTCGGTGCCGGGCGGCAGCGTCGTCGCCGGCGTCCCGGCCCGCTTCGTCTGCTCTTACGACGATTACGTGCGACGTTCGGCCCCGCGCTGCCGTCACTACGCGCCCGACGTCGCCGCCGACCCTGCGCGGTTGCGCGCCAGCCTGGAGTCGCTGCCGCCGGCCGGCGCCGAGGAGCGGACTGAGGCGCTGCGATGAGCCTGGCGATCAACGTCCGCTCCCTGCCGCGCGCCGCCTGGGACGGCCGCCTCGGCTTCAACCTGCCGTGGCTGGCCCTGGCGCCGCTTTTGCTGATCCCCGTCCTCGGCTCCAACGCCGGGGCGCTGAACATGCTCTTCTTCGCGACCGAGCTGCTGCTGCTGGCCGCCGGTGTGCGGCGCCCCTGCTGGATCCCGGCGGCGCTCCTGATGTGCGAGATGACGGCTTCGAACTACCTGTTCGGCTCCGGCAGCTTCCAGATCAGCACCCGCCTCGTCCTGGCCGTCGTTTCCGTCCCGATCATCGTCCCGCACGTCGCGGCGCGCTTCGATGTCGGCCCGCGCGCCAAATGGACGATCGCCGCCGGATGCGCCTTCGTCTTCATCGTCTGCACCGTCAACATGCTCTTCGCCAGCGAAGCGTTCATGCTCCAGTTCCTGCGCTACATCGGCATCGGGCTCTACCTGATGATCCTGATCCCCATCTCCATCCGCAACCACGATGACCTGCGCGACCTGGGCCTCCTGCTCTTCGGGCTCGCCGCGCTCTCGGCAGGAGTCGGCATCTTCCAGCACTTCCACGAACACTACGGCACCCCGATGTGGCAGGTGATCCCGAACCCCGGCGCTCCCGGAGAGTCCTACACCACCTGGGAGGAGCGGCTCGTTGGACTGAGCGAGGACCCGATCCGCGCCGGCAACGTGCTGATGGTCACCGGCCTCTTCGCCCTGGGCGCGATCCTCATCGCCCCGGTCTCCGCCAGCACCAAGCGGCTGGTCGCCATCGCCCTGCTGGGGATGGCGGGCGCCGCCTACTTCACCTACACGCGCTCCTGGGCGATCGCGATGGCGCCGGCGCTGCTCAGCATGGCGCTGCTCTACAAGGGCAAGTACAAGAAGGAGTTCTGGCTGATCATCATCATCCTGGCCGGCGGCATCTGGTACTGGAGCGACATGAAGTCCACGCGCTACACGCTCAACGCCAGCAACGACGACAGCGCCGCCGCGCGCCCCGTCCTCTGGACGCTGGGCCTGGACATCGCCTACGACAACCCCTGGCTCGGCGTCGGCCACGACGCCTTCCTCAGGCTCTCACCGGAGTACGCCCGGGACCTGGACTCCAGCCTGCTGGAGCGGCAGAACGCCGGCGACGTCGTCGGCAAGTACGCCCCGCACAACGACTTGATCAACGTCTGGCTGTCCTGGGGCTTCTTCGCGCTGGTGGTCTACATCGTCTTTGGGCTGCTCATCCTCAAGAACTTCTACGACACGTTCCGGGAAGCCAGGGACCCCCTCTTGCGCGGCCTGGCGCTCGGCGGCATCGCCGCGCTGCTGGGCTACGAGGTGAACTCGCAGTTCCACAACTTCCTGGACAGCTCGCTGACGCTCTGGATCCTCGCCGGCTTCTCGCTGGTGATGCTGAAGCTGAGCCCCTACCTGCCGGCCAAGCCGGAGCCGCCGCGCGCGCCAAGGCCCTATCGCCTGGTGCGCGACGAGGCCACGAACGAGTGGGACAAATGCGCCGTCTGACCGTCATGCTGCTCGTCAACGACCTGCGCATCGGTGGCGCAGAACGGCAGCTGGTGGAGCTTGCCCGCGGCCTGGACAAGCAGCGCTTCCGCGTCATCGTGGCGACGCTCTACTCCGGCCAGCCGTTTGAGAACGACATCCGCGAATGCCCGGACATTGAGCTCGTCGAGCTGAACCGGCGCGGCAAGTTCGACTTCCGGACGCTGTTCAAGCTCGTCTCGGTCCTCCGCCGCGAGAAAGTGGACATCATCCAGCCGTTCCTCACCCCGGCGACGACGTTCGGGATGCTGGCGGCGCTGATCGCGCGGACCCCGGTCAAGATCGTCACGGAGCGTTGCGGCGTGCGGCTGAATACGCATCTCGGCAACAACATCTACCGCTACTTCGAAGACCGCCTGACCCGCTTCGCCAGCGCCGTCGTCCCCAACAGCGAGGCCGGCCGCCGCTACGTCCGATCCCGCGGCATCGCCCGCGAGAAGGTGCGCGTGATCTACAACGGCGTGGCGCCGGAGCGCGTGAGCACTAGCCTGGCCGAGCGCCAGGCCCTGCGCAGCGAGTACGGCGTCCTGGACGAAAGCTGGCTGATCGGCATCGTGGCCAGCCTGACCCCGGCCAAGGACCACGCCAGCTTCCTCCAGGCCGCGTCGATCGTTCGCGCGGAGGTGCCCGGCACCAAGTTCATGCTCGTCGGCGACGGGCCGCTCTACAACGACCTGCAGCGCCGCGCGCGAGTCCTGGGCCTCAACGGCAGCGTCATCTTCGCCGGACACCAGGTCCGCATCGCCCCGTTCATCGGCGCCATGGACATCGCCGTGCTCTCCTCCTGCGACCACGAAGGCTGCTCCAACTTCCTGCTCGAAGCGATGGGCCTCGGCCGCCCGATCATCGCCACCGATGTCGGCGGCAACGAAGAGCTGTTCCCCTTCGGCGAAGCCGGCCTGATCGTGCCGCCGTCCAACCCGCTGATCCTGGCCCACGCCATCCTCGAGGTCATGCGCCACCCGGACGCCACCGAGCGCATGCAGCGCCGCAGCCGCGAGATCTTCCGCGAGCGCTTCACCCTGCGGACGATGATCAGCGAATACGAGGACCTCTACGCAGACCTCTGGAAGCGCGTGGAACCGGAGATCGGTCCGGCCGCCCGCTCAGAGAGGGCCGCCTGATGACCGTCAACACGGATCGCCGCGCCGTCGTCGTCTCCGAGCAGCTGGGCGCGCCACTGGACGAAGGCATCCGCAAGTTCGCGACCTGCCTCGTCGAAGGCCTCTCCACCCACCTGGAGACCCACGGCATCGCGGCCGGGCCGGGCTCGGCTGCTCCCGGCGGCAAGCTGTTCGGCGGCAAGGCCCTGCGCGATCGCATCCGCGCCATCGACCCCGGCCTGATCGTTTACGTGCCCTCCGCCTCCGGGACGCTGTTCAGCTTCCTGCGCGCGCGGTCGCTCAAGCGCATCCAGCCCTCGGCGCGGGTGGCGCTGGTGCTGACGCAGGGGCGGCGGCACACAGCCCCGGTGCGGAAGCTGCTGCACCGCCTGGCCCCGGACGCCGTGCTCTGCCAGTCGGCCGCTACGGGGCGCTACCTGGAGTCCATCGGCATTACCAGCACGTTCCTGCCCTCCGGCGTGGACCTCGGCAGGTTCCAGCCGGTCTCAGCCGCCGAGAGGCGCCGCCTCCGCACCCGGCTCGGGCTGCCAGTGGACGATTACCTGGTGCTGCACGCGGGCCATCTGAAGCACGGGCGTAACACCGGCCTCCTCGGCCAGTTGGAAGGAGTGGGGCGCGGTGTGATGCTCGCCGGGCGCAGCGCGGGCCGTGATCCCCGGGTCAAACGCCATCTCGAAGCACAGGGAGTGATCGTCATCGATACGTACGTGGAGCGAGTCGAAGAGCTGTACCAGGCCGTCGACTGCTACCTGTTCCCGGTGCGCGAGACAGACGCGGCGATGGAGTTCCCGCTGTCCGTCCTCGAAGCGATGGCGTGCGACCTGCCGGTCGTCGCCCACCCCTACGGCGGGCTGCCGCTGGCCCTGGAGCCGCGGGACGGCCTCGTCTTCGCCGAAAGCGACGACGAGCTGATTCAGGCCGTCGCCAGGTCAAAACACGTTCACTCAAACACCCGCCAGCAGGCTACGTCGTTCGGCTGGGACAAGACCGCCGCGACGCTCCTGGAGCCAAGTGAGACAAGAGATGCTAGAGCTGTACTCGCCACCGTCTAAGGAGGGCCAGGCGATCATCGCCGCCCTGCTGGCGCGCCACGCCTGGAGCGAGCGCGCGGTGGCCGAGTTCGTCGAACGCGCGCGACGCAACCGCTACCCCCTGCTGCCGCTGGCCGGGAGCGCCGCCCGGCATCCGCTGCTGGCCCACTCCGCCGCCTGGAGCCGGGCGCTGGACGAAGACCGCCAGAGCCTGGAGGAGCAGCGCCGCGAGTTCATCATGGTGCGCCGCGCCTGGGCCGATGCCGGGATCGCCAGCGTGCTCTTCAAGTCCGGCGGCGTCGCGCCTTCGTTCCCGTATACCAGCGACAACGTCGACGTCCTCGTCCCCCGCAACCGCACCCTGGATGCGCGGCGAATCCTGATGTCGATGGGCTACGTCTGGCTGCACAACATCGATGAGGAGCAGAAGTGGCTCTTCCGAAAGTTCCGCGCCGGCCGCTCCGTCTCCGCGATCCACGTGCACGGCTGGGTCGGCTGGGACGTCGAGTTCCACGAGCGCGCGATCTGGGACGGCGTCCGCCAGTCCCCGGACGACTCCGAGGTACTTGTCCCGTCCCGCGAGGACGCGCTGCTGATCAACGCCGCCCACGCCCTGTACGAAAACAAGGAGATCCGCCTCTACGACCTGGAGAAGATCCGCGCGCAGTGGTGCGCCGGGCTGGACTGGGACTACCTGGAGGCGATCGCCAGGCGGCGCGGCTGGCTGGACGGCCTCTACTTCGCGCTGCTGGTCTGCCAGAAGCTGGAGCGGCAGCTCTTCGGCTACCGAACCGTGCCTGCGGAGGTCGTCGCTCGCTGGAAGCACGGCCTGAAGGCGTATCCGCTGCAGTGGGCGTACTGGCGGAAGGTCCGCCACCGTGAGCTGCAGCTCCCGTTCCGCGTGTCCTTCCTCTTCAGCAAGCTGCTCTACTACAAGAAGATCTTCCGCGACTCCCATGACAGCGCCCGCAAGCGCGCCTCCAACGCCGTGAGGACGCTGGCCTGGGGCGTCAAGCAGAAGTCACACATCCGGCCCCAGAAGAGCCGCCTCATCGCCATCAGCGGTCTCGACGGTTCCGGCAAGACGGCGCAGATCAAGGCGCTCTCCTCCGCCCTGGAGACCTCGGAGGTCATTAACCGCGTCGCCTGGTCGCGCTGCGGCTGCTCGCCGGTCTACCGGGCGGTCAGCAGCATCGCCTCACGCCTGCTGCCGCGAGCGCGCAACGCCGTGGCCCCGCGCTCCGGCCCACCTTCCGCGATCGCCAAACCTGGCCTGGCGCGGACAGCGTGGGCCTGGGCCAACGCCCTCGACCTGGCGCTGCTCTACCAGTGGAAGGTGCGGCTGCCGCTCTTGACCGGCAAAGTCGTGATCGCCGACCGCTACACCGCCGACGCCGCCGCCGAGATCGCCCAGCGGCTGGGCGTCAGCGATCCGATGTCGCTGCGATCTGTGAGAGCGCTGATGGCCCTGGCCCCGAAGCCACAGTCGGCGTACCTGCTGGACCTGCCGGCCCAGGTCGCCGCGTTCCGCTCCGCTGACCCGGAAGACGTCTGGCAGATGCTGGATCAGCGCAAGCTCTACCGCCGCGTTGCCGACGCCATGAAGATGGAGTTGATCGACGTCTCCGGCGACTTCGCCGACGCCAACGATCGCCTGGTCCGCAGCGCCCTCCAGGAGTACGAAGACAACTTCGCGACGCTGACCAACGGTCTCCTCCTCTCCAACCCGAAACAGCTCAACCCCGGCGAGCCGCCGATCTCGCGGGCTATCACGCGCCGGCCGGTGATCGACATGCCGGTGCGTCAGCCGCCGGACGACTACGAGCCCCGGAGGAGCCGCCGATGAGCCTGCGCGTCCTCGTCGTCACGAACATGTACCCGCGGCCGGAAGCGCCTTCCCACGGCGTCTTCGTCGGCGACCAGGTCGCGTCGCTGCGACGGCTCGGCGTGGACGTCGATGTCTTCTTCATGAACGGCCGCGGCAACAGGCTGAACTACCTCCTGGCCTACCCGCGCCTCTGGAACACCCTGCGCAAGAAGCGCTACGACGTGATCCACGCCCACTACGTCTTCTCCGGGCTGGTGGCGCGCGCGCAGTGGCAGGCGCCGGTCGTCCTTACCCACCACGGCCCCGAAGTCTTCATGACCTGGGAGAAGAACGTCTGCCACCTCGCCACGCCCTGGTTCGACAGGGTCATCGTCGTCTCGCCGGAGATGCGGGAGCGGCTCGGCTACAAGGACGCCATCGTCATCCCCTGCGGCGTCGACATGCAGCGCTTCTCGCCGATCTCGCAGAAGGAAGCGCGGCTCCAGACCGGCCTGCCCCAGGAGAAGAAGCTGGTGCTCTGGGCCGGCGAGCACTTCCGCCCCGAAAAGCGCTACGAGATCGTCGAAGAGGCGATGCGGCGGCTCTCCGCCGAAGACCCCAACGTCGAGCTAGTCTTGCTCTCGGGCAGGCCGCACGCTGACGTGCCCGTCTACATGAACGCCGCCGACGTCCTCCTGCTGACCTCCGACGCCGAGGGCTCGCCGATGGTCGTCAAAGAGGCGATGTCCTGCAACCTGCCGGTCGTCGCCACCGACGTCGGCGATGTCGCCGACGATGATCGGCGGCACCGAAGGCTGCTTCGTCACGACCCAGGACCCCGCCGACGTCGTCGCCAACCTCAAGCGCGCCCTCGCCTTCGGCCGGCGCACCAGCGGCCGCCAGGCGATCGCCCACATGGAGCTGGACGAGATCAGCCGCCGCATCATCGCCGTCTACCAGGACGCCATCGCCGAGAAGCGACGCGCCACCGCAGGCCAGGGCACCAGCCCTGACTCCCCGGGGGTGCCGGAATGAACAAGCGCATCTGCTTCGTCCGCATGAACTACTTCCCGGAGGAGGCCCACGTCCGCAAAAACGCCGAGGCGCTGACAGCGGCCGGCTACGAGGTCGACGTGATCTGCCTGCGCGACAAGGGCGAGCGCGCCAGGGAGACCGTGAACCGCGTCCGCGTCCACCGCCTGCCGCTCATGCACAAGCGCACCTCCGCCTTGCGCTACGTCTTCGAGTACGCGGCCTTCTTCGCGATGGCCTCCTGGCTGCTGACCTGGCTGCACATCCGCCGCCGCTACAGCATCGTCGAGGCCTACAACGTGCCGGACGCCATCGTCTTCGTCGCCCTCATACCGCGGCTCCTCGGCGCCAGGGTCGTGCTCTACATGTTTGAGGCCACGCCGGAGATGTACATCGACCGCTTCGAGCTCAAGCCCGGCGGCCTCGGTGAAAAGCTCTTGCGCTTTCAGGAGCGGATCAGCGTCCGCTTCGCCCACCGCGCCATCGTCGAGGGGCCGCACGAGCGCGAGATGCGCGGCGAGCGCGGCGTCGACGCTTCCAAAATCGGCGTCGTCATGAACGTGCCCGAATCACACCTCTTCACGCCATCCACCGCGGACCCCGACGCCGCCGGCGATGCTTACGAGATCATCACCCACGGCAGCCTACTCAAGCGCTACGGCATCCAGACGCTGATCGAAGCAGTGCCGCTGATCCGCCGCGAGATCCCGAACCTCAAGGTCTGGATCGTCGGCGACGGCGAGTACCGCGCCGACCTGGAAGCGCTGGCCAGGCAGACTGGCGTCGCCGATTGCATCGAGTTCACCGGCTGGATCAAGCACGAGCAGGTCGCCGCTTACATCGACCGCTGCCGGGCCGGGATCGTGCCGATGCTCTACAACCAGCTCCCCAACAAGCTCTTCGAGTACGTGGCGATGGGCAAGCCGGCAGTCGTCGGGGACGTGCCTTCGATCCGCCGCGCCTTCGCCGACCACGAAGTGCTGTACTACGAGACCGGCGACGCCCGGCAGCTGGCCGAAGGCGTGGTCCGCATCTACCACGACCCACGCAGCGCGGCCGAGATGGCGGCGCGGGCCCAGAGGACGTACCGCAAGTACACCTGGGACGTGATGCGCGACATCTACGTCGCCATCCATGACGACGTCATCTCACCGCCACAGCGCTCAGCGGAGCGGAAGGAGACCGTGACCCGATGAACCTCGTGAAGTACCTGTCCCAGTCGCGCGGCATGAGCAACAGCGCCCGCCGGCTCGGCAGCATCAGCCAGCGCTTCGGCCTCTCCCCGGCGCGGATGCGCGGCGCCCTCCGCGAGCTTGTCGACATCTGCTCCGAGTTCGACGCGCGGCCGACGCTTGCCGTCACGGCCTGCCTGATCGAACGCAACCCCGAGTTCTTCCGCTCCCTGGCGGCCCGCCGCGTCGATCTCGCCGTCCACGGCTTCGTCCACACCGACCACGCCCTCCTCGACGAGCAGGCCCAGTACGAGCACCTGGCGCGGGCCCTGGAAGCGTTCGCGCCGCTGGGGCTGGCCCCGAGGGGGTTCCGCCACCCGTACCTCCGCTTCAACGACGACACCTGGCGCGCCGCCGCCCGCCTCGGCTTCACGCACTCCAGCAACAGCTCGATCCACTGGGACGTCGTCGCGTGAGAGCCTGCCGCCGGAAGCGCTCGCCGCATACCTCAAGGGCCTGGCGCTCTACGGCTCGGAGCCGGAGTCGCAGCGGATGAGCCTGCCGCTCACCGTCAGCGGCGGCATCCTCGACGTGCCCGCCTCCCTCCCGGACGACGAGGCCGTGATCGACAGGCTCGGGATGAACGGCCGCAACGCCGGCATCTTCTGGCTGCGCACCCTGGACCGTACCTACGAACGCGGCGAGGCGATGACGCTCGTCGTCCACAACGAGCGCGTGCCGATGTGCGCCAACTCGCTGCGGGCGCTCCTCCGCTGCGCCAGGAAGCGCACCCCGGGCGTCTGGGTAGCCACGCTCTCCGAGATCAACGACTGGTGGCGCAGGCGCTCCGCCTGGAACGGCCGCGTGGAGCAGTCTGCCCCCGGCGAGTGGCGCGTCACGCCTCCGTCAGACCCCGACGCTACCGTGCTGGTGCGCGACGCCGCCACCGACCCGGCGGGCGCGCCCTGGTTTGGCCGCTGGCGCCTGATGCCGCCGCGGTCCTTCACCGTCCGCTCAGACGTGGCGCCGATGCTGGCCCTGGACGATGCACCCGAGGCCGCGCGAGCTTTCATCCGTGGCGAAGGTTACGCCGTCGCCGAGGGGGCCGAGGGCGCGCTGCACGTCGAGACGCCGCCCGACTTCGGTCCGGCTGACGAGCGAGCGCTCAGCGAGGCGATCGAGGCGACGGACCATCCGCTGGTCCGGCTCTGGCGCTGGCCGCGCGGCGCTCGTTCCGCCCTGGCGATCACCAGCGACGTCGACGCCATGACACTGTTCGATTTCCTGCGAAGGCCGCTGGAGGTCTAGCGTGCGCCTGACCACGGTCGACCCCCGCATGACGCCCGAGTGGGACGCCTTCGTTGCCGGGCATCCGGACGCTACGGTCTTCCACACCAGCGCCTGGTGCCGCGTCCTGACCGACACCTACGGCTACGAGCCCGTCTACGTCGTCTCGCTCGACGAAACGGGTGCGATCACCGGCGGCGTCCCGCTGATGATCGTGAACTCCTGGCTGACCTCCCGCCGGCTGGTCGGCCTGCCCTTCAGCGACGTTTGCGGCCCGCTGCTCCCCCCCTTTGGCGAAGAGGAGCTCCTGGCCGCCGTGCAGCTCAAAGTCGCCGCCGAGCGCGCCAGCGCCCTGGAGGTCCGCGGACGCGGCGGCGCAGACATGGCCGAGGCCGGGTTCAGCAACGGCACTAGCTTCCTCCAGCACATCATCGACCTGGCGCCCGGACCGGAACTGGAGTCGAAGGTCAACAGCTCCGCGCGGCGCGCCATCCGCAAGGCCGAGAAAGAAGGTGTGACGGCCCGCGTCTCGACCGAGCTGGCCGATGTCCGCCGCTTCTACGAGCTGATGGTGCTGACCCGCCGCAAGCACGGCCTCCTGCCGCAGCCGTGGCGCTTCTTCCAGAACATCCACCGCCACATGATCGCGCCGGGCCACGGCTACCTGCTCCTGGCCGACTACGAGCCCGGCGATCAGCCTCGCGCAGCGGCCATCGCCGGAGACATGCTGTTCCAGTTCCGCGACCAGCTCACGTACAAGTTCAACGCCTCCGACCCGGACTTCCTGCACCTGCGCCCGAACAACCTCCTCCTCTGGCGGGCCATGCACCTGGGCGCGGAGGCCGGCTGCCGCACCCTGGACCTGGGCCGCTGTGAGGAAGACAACGAGGGCCTGCGCCGCTTCAAGCTGCTCTGGGGCGCTCGCGAGGAGCGAGTCGGCTACTACCACTACCCGGCGGCCGCACACGGCAGCCTGGTCCTCTCAGCGCGGCCTACGCGGGCGGCGCTATCGCTCTTCGTGAAGTACGCGCCTTCGTTTGCCCTGGAAGGCGCCGGCGCGGCGCTCTACAAGAATTTCGCCTAGCTGTTCAGGCTGCCAGCGAGCGCGGCGCGAAGATGTAGCCGATCCCGCGCTTCGTGATGATCAGCGTCGGGTTGCTGGGGTCGTGCTCGATCTTGCGGCGCAGGTACCAGATGTAGAGCTTCAGGTTGGCGCGGTCGGCGATGTAGGACGGGCCCCAGACATCGCGCAGGATCTGCTCGTAGGGGATCACCCAGCCGCGCCTGCGCACCAGCAGCGTGAGCAGCCGGAACTCGATTGGCGAAAGGTGCACCTCTTCGTCGTCGATCGCCACGCGCATCTCGCGCCAGTCGATCTCGAGGTTGCGATAGCGGAACGGTTCCTGGTCTTCGATCTGTAGCGCCTGCGTCATGTCACACTCCCTGTAGCGCTACCATCCCACGCGCGGGTGAACGATGGGGTGAACCCAAACTTTACGAAAGTGAAGGTTCAGTGAACGGGCGTGCGGGTCGGCCGGTCTATCACGGGGCATTCTTCGGAGGTGACGCCGTTCGGCTCCAGGTCGGTCGCCGCCTGGAACTCCCGCAGCGTGCCGTAGCGGACCTCGTTCCACTTGATGAAGCGGTCGGAGTCGGTGGAGAAGAAGACGTCATTGTCCAAATAGCTGCCCGGCGGCAGCGGACCATCGACCTCCATGGCGTAGCGGCTGACCTGGTAACAGTTGCCGGAGCTGACCAGCGGCGAGATCTCCGGGTTCGTCTGGGAGAGGCCGTTGCCGTCCGTGCGGCAGACGTTGTCGCGGAGCTGGACGACGCCGTCGCCCTCGTTGCCGATCTTGAAGCAGAACTGGTTGTCGTACAGGCCGATGTCCAGGTCATGGATGACGTTGCGCTGCACGTATAGAGGCCCGGTAACCGCCGGCGCAAAGGCGATGCCCGTGCCGCAGGCGGAGATGTCGTTGTCGCGGATGTAGACGTTGGTATCGCCGCCCTCGGCCTGGATGCCGTCGTCCCAGCAGCCGCTGATCGTGTTGTGCTCGACGATCGTGTTGCCGTCGAACGTCCCGTGCGGATCGTCCTCGTTCTCGCCGCCGATGCCGTCCCAGCCGCCGCTGATCGTATTGCCCGCGATGTAGTGGTGGCCGCCGCTGGGCTTCGTGCTGTTGCTCTTGAACCAGATGCCGTTGCCGCGGCCGTGGCCGTCGCCGTGCGTGCGGTAGGTGATCGTGTTGTCGGTCAGCGTGATGTTAGGGCCGGTGTACCAGGCGGCGATCCCGGCCTGGTACTGGACGTCGCCCTGCTGGCAGTCGAAATCGGAGATCGCCAGGCCGTGGACCGTGATGTCGTGCGGCCGGTCCTCGTCCGGCCCGAAGCCGATCAGCACGCCGGCGCCGATCGTGTTCTTGACCTTGATCCCGCTGATCGTGATCTGCGAGCCGCTGGGGATGACGATGCCGTTGTTACGCTCACATTCGCCGTCGATGATCACGGCGCCTGACCCGGCCGGCTTGAGGGTCAGCGGCTTCGTGATCTCGATCTGCTCGTGGTAGGTCCCGGCCGGCACGAGCACGGTGCCGCCGCTGTGAGCCGCTGCCACCAGCCCGGCCAGCGTACCTGCGGCCTGGACGTTGGCGTCGTCGTCCTGGTCCTGTCCCGCGCAGCCGGACAGGGCTACGGCGAGCAAGCAAATCCCGCCGACGGCGACGAGCCAGCGAATCGTTGGATGTTGACGCATTATCAGTAAGGTAACAACTGCGCGCCATCCGTGGTTTCAGGACTTTCTTCCGTGAACCAAGATTCCCCGAAACTTGACCGTGCGCCCAGGGAAGCCGTTCCAAACGGTATTCAAACCGCGCACAAACCGGCGTCCGACATAGCCGCCGGACAATAGATAGCGGAGACCTTGAGACCCGTACGATGAGATTCGGAGCATTCTTCCTGTCCCAGGCGCCTGAGGGCGCCACCACGCCCGCCGAAACGCTGCGCCGGGAGCTGGGGCAGATGCAGCTGGCGGAGGAGCTCGGCTTCGATTCCGTCTGGATCGCCGAGCACCACCAGAGCTCTTACTGCGTCGTGCCGGACTCGCTGACCTACGCCTCCCACGTCGCGCGCCGTCACCTCCCGCGTCCGCATCGGCCTGGCCGTCAGCGTCCTGCCGCTGCGCCACCCGCTGGACCTGGCGGAACGCATCGCCTTTGTCGATATCCTGAGCGGCGGCCGGCTGGACGTCGGCGTCGGGCGCGGCAACTCCCAGGCCGAGCTCGAGACCTACGGCTTCGGCCTCGCCGAGCGCCGCGAGCGCTTTGAGGAAGCGCTGGACTTCATGGTCCGCGCCTGGACGGAACGCCACTTCGACTTCGAGGGGCAGTTCTGGAAGTTCCGGGACGTCGCCATCTTCCCGAAGGCGCTGCAGTCGCCGCACCCGCCTCTCTACGTCGCCAGCTCCGGCTCACCGGAGACGATGGCCAACATCGCCCGCCGCGGGCTGCCGCTCTTGATCAGCGAAGGGTTCATGACCCCGGAGAAGATGGACGAACGGCTGCGCACTTACCACTCGCTCGCCGTGGAGGCCGGTCACTCCGAGGCCGGCGCCGGACGCGCCGTCGCCCGCTCCTGGATCGCCCAGAAAATCCACCTCGCCGAGACGACTCAAGAAGCCCGCGATTTCGCCAAGCCCTACATCCTCTGGCGCCACCGCAAGCAGATGGAGCTGCTGGTCCCCGGCGCCTCGCCGACGATCGCCTCCAAGCTGCGCAAGCACGCGCCCGCGCTCAAGCCGCTGCTCAACGCGCCGCAGATGAAAGACCCCGCCGAGATCACCGGCGACGACCTCGTCTCCTTCGACCTCTTCGGAACACCCGACGACTGCGTCCAGCGCCTGCTCGAGTACGAGCGCGCCGGAGTCCGCGGCGTCCTGCTCTCGTTCTCCTCCGGCGGCATGCCCGATAGGGCTGTCCGCCGTTCGATGCAACTCTTCGCAAGGGAGGTCATTCCCGCTCTTGAACGGTCATCGGTCCACGCGTAGCTCCAACGGCAACGGCAAGCACGCCGCGCCGACGCCGAAGCGCGTCCTGGTAACGGGAGCGGCGGGCGCGCCGGCGCTCGGCTTCGTCCGTTCCCTGCGCCTGGCGCCGGAGCCGTTCTACTTCGTGGGAGCGGACTGCAACAAGTACCAGCTCCTGGCCGCCGAGACCGATGAGCGCCACCTGGTCCCGCGCGCCTCCGACCCCGGGTACATCCCGGTCCTCCAGGACCTGATCGCCGAGACCGGGGCCGGCTTCCTCTTCGCCCAGCCGGACGTAGAAGTAGCCGTACTGTCCCGCCGCCGCAAGGAGCTGGCGGTCCGCACGTTCCTGCCGGCGGCAGCCACCGTGGCGCTCTGCCAGGACAAGTACCGCAGCTTCGACTGCTGGCGCTCCGCCGGACTGCCCGTCCCGGAGACGCGGCTGCTCGAGACGGAGTCCGACCTGCGCGATGCCCTCTCTGACTTCGGCGACACCTGGCTTCGCGCCGCTGAGGGCGCGGCCGGCCGCGGCTCCCTCCACACCTCGGACTTCGAACAGGCGGTGGCCTGGATCGAATCTTTCCGGGGCTGGGGCAGCTTCACGGCGGCGCGCTATCTCAGCCCGCGTTCTGTCACCTGGCAATCGATCTGGCACAACGGCGAGCTCGTCGTCGCCCAGGGCCGCGAGCGCCTGCAGTGGGAGTTCGCCGACCGCGCGCCCTCCGGCGTCACCGGTATCACCGGCGCCGGGGTCACGATCCGCGACGAGCAGGTCGACGAGACGGCCCGCCGCGCGATCCTGGCGATCGACGCGCAGCCGCACGGCATCTTCGCCGTCGACATGACCCGCGACGCCTGCGGCATTCCCAACCCGACCGAGATCAACATCGGCCGCTTCTTCACGACGACGCTCTTCTTCGCCGCGGCCGGCCTCAACATGCCGTACATCTTCACAAAGCTGGCCTTCGGCGAAGAGCCGCCGCTCCCCGAACAGCGAATCAATCCGCTGGAGCCGGGCCTGCTCTGGCTGCGGGGGATGGACCGCGAGCCCGTCCTCGCGCGCCTCTGCCAGGCCGACGAGATCGAACGCGAGCTGGCGGCCCGCGCCGAACGGCTCCGCGTCGGGCAGCGCTAGTCTCTTGGCGACGCTGATCTTCGACCTCGACGGCACGATCCTCGACGTGCGTCCGCGTCACTTCGCCGTCTACGCGGACATCATGCGCGAGCTGGGACAGCCGCCGCTCTCGGCGGCGGAGTACTGGCGGCGCCGCCGCGAAGGCGAGGGGACGATCTCCATCGCCGGTGCGCTGCCCGGGTTCGAGGCGGCCTGGCTGGAGAAGATCGAGTCGCGCGAGTACATGGCAATCGACCGGCCGTACGATGGCGCGCTGGACGTTCTCCGGGAGCTCGGGCGTTGCCATCGTCTGCTGCTCGTCACCCTCCGCCGGGACGCCGAGGCGCTGGCCTGGCAGCTGTCGGAGTCGGGCCTCTCCGGCTTCTTCGCTGAAGTCGTCTCGCCGGCCAACCAGATCCCGGCCCGGAAGTCGGAGCTGCTGCCGTACTGGCTGCCGCTGGGCGAGACCTGGGTCATCGGCGACAGCGAGGCCGATCTCGAGCTGGCCGCCGACCTCGGCGCTAAGTGCGTCTGCCTCAGCGAAGGCGTGCGCTCGGCGAAGTTCCTGCGGGAAGCCGGCGCGCCGGTGATCGCATCGTCGCTCCGCGAGCTGCCGGTGATCCTGGACCGAGGGTCGAGTCCTGCAGCCGGCGGCGAACGAGTAGCGCCGCGCTACGCGGTCTCGCGGAGGAGCGGCCGGGTCACCAGCGCGCCGATCCTGGCGGCGTGTGCTTCCCGGTTCCGCAGCATCCGCTGGAACTCGTCTTCAGGCGCCGGCCGGCCGATCAGGTAGCCCTGGAACTCGTCGCAGTTGTGGTCCACCAGGAACTGCATCTGCTCCTTCGTCTCCACGCCTTCGGCGACGACGCCGAGCCCAAGGCTGTGCGCCATCACGATCACCGCCGTGGCGATCGCCGCGTCGTTGGCGTCCGTCGTCAGCTCATCGACGAACGAGCGGTCGATCTTGAGGCGGTCGATGCGGAAGCGCTTCAGGTAGCTGAGCGATGAGTATCCCGTCCCGAAGTCGTCGATGGAGATGCGGACGCCCATCGCCCGCAGCTCGCGCAGCATCATCGCCGCGAAGTCGGCGTCGCGGACCGTCGTCCCCTCGGTGATCTCGAACTCCAGGTAGCGCGGCTCCAGGCCCGTCTCGGCCAGCACGCCTTCGATCGTCTCGACCAGGTTGGCCTGCTGGAACTGCAGCGCCGAAAGGTTGACCGTCATCGTGATCGGCGGGAGGCCGGCGTCCTGCCAGGCCTTGTTGCGGCGGCACGCCTCGCGCAGCACCCACTCGCCGATCGGCACGATCAGCCCCGTGTCTTCGGCCACGGAGATGAACTCCGCCGGGTGGACCAGACCCCTTCGTGGGGTGTTGCCAGCGGATCAGCGCCTCGGCGCCGGTGATCGCCCAAGTGTCGCGCTCCATCTGCGGCTGGAAGGCCAGCAAGAACTCCTCCATTGGCCAGCGCCCGCCGCAGGTCGGACTCCAGCGAGACGCGGTTCACGATCTCAGCGCTCATGGATGGCGCGTAGGTCTGGAAGTTGTCGCGGCCCTGCTGCTTGGCTCGGTACATCGCCGTGTCCGCGTTCTTCAAGAGCGCATCGGCCGTCTCGCCGTCCTCCGGGAACATCGCCACGCCGATGCTGACGGTGACTCGCAGCTCCTGATCGGCCAGGGTGCGCGGCTGGCGGACTGTCTCCAGGATGCGCCTGGCCGTGACCGAAACGCTCTCGCCGTCTTCCACCCCGGTCAGCAGGAGCGTGAACTCGTCTCCACCGACGCGCGCCACGGTGTCGCCGTCGCGGATGAGGTCGCTCAGCTGCTCGCCGATCGACTTGAGCAGTACATCGCCGATAACGTGGCCCAGCGTGTCGTTGATCAGCTTGAAGCGGTCCACGTCCAGGAACATCACGGCCACGTGCGTGCCCGTGCGGCGGGCCTGCGCCAGCGCCACTGTCAGACGGTCGGCGAAGAGCGCGCGGTTTGGCAGGTCGGTCAGGGCATCGTGATAGGCGAGGTGGCGGATCGTCTCTTCGGACAGCTTGCGCTCCGTCACATCGCGGAAGCACCAGACGCGGCCGACGATGCCGCCGGCGACGGTCTGCGGCTGGGAGTAGCGCTCAAAGACGCGGCCCTTCTTGAGGTTCAGGGTGTCGAAGCTGCCGGCGCCGGGTACAAGCGCGATGTCTGACACCTTCTTCGCGAACTCTTGCGGGTCCGCCAGCTGGCTCATCAGGAACTGCAGCGCCGCCGCGTGATCGCGCGTCTCCAGCACTTCCTCCGGGATCTGCCACATGTCCACGAAGCGGCGGTTGAAGCTGACGATCTTGCCGTGCAGGTCAACGACGAGGATGCCATCGGCCGTGGAGTCTAGCGTTGCGCTCAGCAGGGACGCCGTATCGCCAAGGTCTTCTTTCTGGCGCAGGTTCTCCAGCGAGACGCCCACCGCCACGCCGATCCCGGAGAGCAACTCCGCGTCGTTCAGCTCTTTGGAACGGCCGCTGCTGGCCATCACCAGCGCGCCGGTGCTCCTTCCCCACGCCACGATCGGCGCCGCGACTGTCACGCCCCGGCCCTTGGCGTGCTCGCGCGGGGACAGGCGCCTGGCCTCCTGGCTTTCGATGACTTTCACGATTTCGCCCGGGTAGACCTCCTGCAGCTCCGAGGTCTGCTCAGCACTCAAGCCGCGGACCGCGATGATCGAGACTCTGCCGCTTTCATCGCGAAGAGCGATCGCCGCCCCCGCCAGCTCCAGTACGTCGATCACGATCTCCAGCACCAGGCGCGTCGCTTCGGCGGTGCTGGCAGCGAGGCCCACTTCCACCAGGAGCGTGCCGGGGTAGCTGCTGCGCTTGCGGAAGCGGAACATCTGGCTGAACGCGCCCTCGATGGCCGTAACGGCGATGCCGAGGCCGATGACCGTGCCGATGATCAGCTGGGCCGGGGTGTAGTGCAGGACAAAGGCGTAGAACGGGATGAACCCGAAGATTGCGCCGTACACCCCGATCATCACGGAGCGCTTCAGGCGCCGTACCTGGTCGATCGGGCCCTTTCGGGATGTGTAGCCGGCCGGAGGGCCCGTTCGCGCCAGGCCGGAACGTACAAATCTGACCATAGAGTGCCTACTAGAGCAGACGGGCACTCAAATCTGAACGTTGCGTGGGGAGAAGGCGGCCGAAGCGCTAGGGCTCGGTGAACATTCGTGCTATTCAGGGCGCTCTTCGTAGCGCGGCAGCGAAAAGGAGACGATTAGCCCGCCGCCTTCGCGCAATTCGGCCCAGATGTGGCCTTCCTGCGCCTCAACCAGCCGCTTGCAGACTGTAAGGCCTATTCCCGCGCCGCCGGCCTGCTTGGCCGTGCCCTGCGACCGGAAGAAGCGCTCGAAGATCATGTCAACCTCTTCCGGCGGAATGCCCGGGCCCCGGTCCAGCACCGAGATCACGGCCTCGCCGCCGCGCATGTCCGAAAGGATTTCGATGGGCGTGTCCGGCGGGCTGTACTTATCGGCGTTGTTCAGGAGGTTGCGGAGGATCTGTTCCAGGTAGCTGTTGGAGGCCCGGACCGGCGGCATCTCGGGATCCAGCTGCACCTCGAACTCGCGTCCCGGCCTGCGCCTCTTGAAATCTTTGACACCCTTCTCCACCGTCCTCTGGATCAGCACCGGCTCCGTCGCTATCTGCTCGCCCAGCTCCACGCGCGCCAGCACCAGCAGGTCCTCGACGATCCGGTGCAGCCGTTCCGACTCGTGCTCGATGTCCTCAAGGATGCCGACCCGGCTTTCTTCATCGAGCGTGCCGCTGCGCGTGCGGAGGAGCCTGGCGCCGCCGTAGATGGTCGTGATCGGCGTCCGCAGCTCGTGGGAGACCAGGCCCAGGAACTCGTCCTTCGCTTCGTTGGCCCGGCGCAGCTCCTCTTGCACTTCCTGGGAGGCGCGATAGAGGAGCGCGTTCTCCACGGCCAACCCGGCGCGACGGCCCAGGTCTTCGGCGAGCGCCACATCAGATTCCGTGTACGTACGGCCGGACTCCGCCGTCACCAGCGTCAAGGATGCCGACGGTGCGGCCGCTGGCCTGCAGCGCCACGGACAGCGCCGAACGCAGGCCCAGCTTGCGGATGATCTCCAGGTGCTCATCGTCGCGGGCGCTGCGCTTCATCAGCTCGTCGGTTATCTCCGGCAGGTAGAGGGGGTGGCCGCTGAGGACCTGCCGGACCTCCAGGCTGTCCATGTCCGGCGGATAGCGCTGCCTGAGCTGATCGGCAAACTCCAGCTTGGCCGAGTCCGAATGCACGACGGCGACCCGGCGCACCCCGGAATCGTCCAGCACGTCAACGGCGCACCAGTCTGCCAGGAAGGGCACGCAGAGGTTGGCCAGGCTGGCCATCGTGACCTCGTAGTCCAGAGAAGAAGAGAGGATCGCACTGGCCTCGGACAGAAACGCTTGCCGGTTGACAGACGCATCGGCCAGTCCCCGGGCGGTGCGCTCCGCCTCCTCTGACTCGCGGATCCGGGCCTCGGTCTGACGGCGTTCCGTGATGTCCATCGTCACGCCGCGCATGCCAACGGGGTTGCCGTCGTCGTCGCGGATGACGGTGGACTGCGCCTCCACCCAGATCACGCTGCCGTCCTTGGCCACCCAGCGGAACTCGTTGATCCCGAAGCCGGCCTCGAACGTTGCTGCTGCTGAGGCGGCGGCCTTCTCCCTGTCGTCCGGGTGGACTATCGTCAGCCAGAAGTTGGGCGTGGACGTCCACTCCTCCACCGTGTAGCCGAGCATCTGCTCCACGTAGTCGCTGACGAAGTCGATCCGCTGGGTCGAGGAGTCAGGCTTGCCCCACGCCTCCCAGACGACTCCCGGAACGTTTGAGAGCAGGCTGTTGGCTCGCCCCTGCGCAGCCTGCAACTCCGCCACCAGCAGCTTGCGGTCAGTCACATCCATGCAAACGCCGATCATCCGGGCCGGCTCCCCGCGGGCGTCCCTGATCAGCACACCGCGCGCTGAGAGCCAGCGGACGCTGCCGTCACCCAGCAAGGCGCGATACTCCAGCTCGTACACGCCGTCACTCAACGACTGGGTGATCGCACGCTGGACTCGCTCCTGGTCCTCCGGGTGGACCATTTCGAAGAAGGCGCTGTACGTTCCGGGGAACGTGCCGGGAGCGAGGCCGTGGACCCTCTCCAGCGTCTCCGACCAGATGACCTCGCCGTTGTGGGGGTTCCACTCCCAGGTGCCCATGCCGCCGGCGTCCATGGCCAGGCGCAGACGCTCATCGCTTGCCCGCAGCGCCTCTTCCACCTCGCGCTTGTCCATGACGGCGGCCACAATCGCCGCGACGGACTCCAGGAACGCGACGTCATCTTGGGTGAACTTGCGGGGAGCAGCCGTGTGCGCGGTCATAATGCCGTGGACCCGGGTGTTGCCGTTCAAGACGACGCTGATCCCGCTGCGGATCCCGTGTTCGTGCAGAATCGGCATGCCCTTGAACCGGGTCTCGGTCAGCAGGTCTTCCACCACTATCGCGACACCGTGGTGGAGCGTGTAACCGGCCTGGGATTCGTCCGTCAGCGGCACCACCACCTGCCCGACGTAGCCCGGCTGCCAGCCGATGCCTGCAGTCAGCAGGAAGCCTTCGCCGCCGAGTACCAGCTCCAGGACCTTCACGTACTCAGTCCCCAGCCGCTCCGAGACCAGCGACGAGGCATCATCCATCACGGCCGAAACATCCGTCTGAACGAGCGCTCGCCGTGCCAGCTCCGCAACGACCATGCTGTACGCCGCGGCGGCAGTTTCCCGCTGGTCGCTCTTGCGGCGGCCGGGAGACTTGCGGCGCGGCCGGGATGCTTGCTCAGTCATGTCTGGTACTCGCCCATTTTAGCGGCTCAGGCGCGGGCGGCCTTGATCAGCGGCCCCGCCGCGCGCAGCATCTCATCGAACCCGGATTCGTGCGGCCCGGCGTTCAGCTCCAGCATGATCAGGGCGGAGACCGCCGCAGGCTCCAGGCGATAGCCCTCCTCCGACGCGCTGCCCAGGTGCTCGGTGCGGACGACCAGGTGGTTGGGGTCGGCCGTGCGGGACATGGAAAGGAGGGCGCGGGCGGTCTCGCTCCGGCACGATATCTTGACCGAGACCAGCGTCCCCGGCTCTACGGTGGGCAGGTCCGCCGGGTGGATGTAGGCCTTCACAGTGCGGCCCTCATCGGCGCGGAGGGTGAACCGCTCCGGCCCATGGGACGAGACGGAGGCGATGTCCCAGCCCAGCCTGCGCGCCAGCCAGGCCAGGTAGAGGATGGCCCGCCCGGACTTGCGCGAGTCGTGGTCGCCGGCGAAGCGGATCTCCACGCTCTCCACCGACGACAGGTGGTGGCGCATCTCCGTAACGTTGCGTTGTTGTTCGATCAGGTCACGCCAGAGGTTCAGGCGGCCCCAGTTGAGGTCGCCGATCGTGCAGCGCGGCGCCGATTCGCTCAGCGCGGCCAGGGCCAGCAAGCCGCCAAGCTCGTCATCGAACGTGTCGCTGTCGACGATCACGTGGTCGGACGAGTCCATCAGCTCGTGGAAGAGATGCGTCTCTTCCGGCATCTGCTCGGTCCACCAGGTGTAGACCGGCAGGTCGGGCACCAGGAGCGGCACGATGATGCTGTGCAGGTGGAGCGCGGCCGGGCCCGAGACTCGCAGCGTGATCTCCTCACAGCAGACGGACTGCTCTTCGGCGCGGGAGATGTGGCAGTGAGCCGCCAGCTGCGCCTCTATCAGCGACTCGTCGGCCCCGGCTTCGGCGATCATCACCAGTGCCCGGGAGGGGTGGCGGCTGGCCAGCTCTTCGATGACGCGGCTGGCCATCAGGCCGAGCTCTTCGTGCTGGGCGTAGACGACCATGTTGAGCAGGCTGGTGCGCAGCGCAAAGCCCTGCCCGCCCGGCTCCCCGGCCGCCATGTAGCGCAGCTTCCCCAGCTCCGCTTCGATGCGGCTGACGTCCAGCGCCCGGCCGGACCAGGTCAGCGCCAGGTCTTGCAGGCCGGTGTCTACAGTCTCCGCCACTCGCGACCGTCCCGCTGCATCAGCTCGTCGGCTTCATCGGGGCCCCAGGTGCCCGCCTCGTAGTTGGGGAACTTCGGCGGCGGCATGCTCTTCCAGCCCTCCAGGATCGGATCGACGATCTCCCAGGCGGCCTCCACCTCGTCGCTGCGGGTGAACAGCGTGGCATCGCCGCGCAGGGCGTCCAGGACCAGCGTTTCGTAGGCCGATGGCGCCTGCATCAAGAAGGATGCGCCGTAGAGGAAGTCCATGTTGGCCGGCCGCACCCGCAGCTTCGATCCCGGCACCTTGGTCAGGAACTTGAGGCTGATCCCTTCGTTTGGCTGAATGCGCAGGGAGAGCACGTTGGGCTCCAGGTCCGGCATGTCCAGCGCCTCGTTGAAGAGCAGGTGGGGCACCTTCCGAAACGTGACGGCGATCTCCGTCGTCCGCTTGGGCAGGCGCTTGCCGGTACGCAGGTAGAACGGCACGTCGCCCCAGCGCCAGCTATCGATGTTGGCGCGCAGCGCGACGAACGTCTCAGTGGTGGAGCGCTCCGGAATATCTTCTTCTTTGCGGTAGCCCGGGACCTCCTCGCCGGCCACCCAGCCGCCGCCGTACTGCCCCCTCGCTGTGGCCGAGCGGACTTCCCGCGGCTCCAGCCGCCGCACGGCCTGGAGCACCTTCACCTTCTCGTTGCGGACGGAGCGGCCGTCGTAAGCCACCGGCGGCTCCATGGCCACCAGCGAAAGCAGCTGCATCATGTGGTTCTGCACCATGTCACGCAGGGCGCCGGAGGAGTCGTAGTAGCTGCCGCGCCGCCCAACCCCCAGGCTCTCCGCCACCGTGATCTGCACGTGGTCAACGTAGCGGCGGTTCCAGATCGGTTCCAGGATCCCGTTGGCGAAGCGGAAGACCAGGATGTTCTGGACGGTCTCCTTGCCCAGGTAGTGGTCGATGCGGTAGATGTCATCCTCGCGGAAGGCGGCGTGAATCACGCGGTTCAGCTCGTGCGCCGACTGCAGGTCTTCACCGAACGGCTTCTCGACGATCACCCGCGACCAGCCTTCGCCGCTCTGCGAGCGACCGTAAGGTCCGCGCTCCAGCTGGTCGATCACCATCGGGAACGTCTTCGGCGGCACCGCCAGGTAGAAGAGGTGGTTCCCTTCAGACCCGCGCTCCTGCCGCAGCCGCTCCAGCAGCTCGTTGAGACGGTCGTGCGCTTCCGGGTGGTGATACTCCCCGGCGATGTAGTGCAGCCCCGAGGCGAAGCCGTCCCAGATCGCCGGGTCGATCGGCCGCCGCGAGAACTGCTCGACCGATTTCCGTGCCTCTTCGCGGAACTCGTCGTCGCTCCATTGGGTGCGCGCAAAGCCGACGACGGCGAAGCGCGGCGGCAGCCGCCGGTCCAGCGCCAGGTCGTACAAGGCCGGCAAGAGCATCCGGTGCGTCAGGTCACCGGAGGCCCCGAAGATCACCATCGCGCACGGGTCCAGCGACAGCTCGATCGGCGAGGCCGCAGTCAGGGTCTGGGTCATCCGCCCGGCTCAATCTGCGGCTTGTCGCCCGTGCCTTCCACCGGGTGGACCTGGTGCCCGCCGAACTCCTGGCGCAGGGCGGCAATCAGCTTCGCCCCGAAAGACTCGTCTTGCCGGGAGCGGAACCTTGCGAACAGCGAGTACGCCAGCACGACGGCCGGGACATCCCGGTCAATCGCTTCCTGGATCGTCCAGCGGCCTTCGCCGGAGTCCTCCACGTAGCCGGAGATCGCGGCCAAGCCGGGGTCCTTCTTCAGCGCGTCCTGGGCCAGCTCCAGCAGCCAGGACCGCACGACGCTGCCCTGGTTCCAGAGATGGGCGATGGCTGGCAGGTCCAGCTCGTAGGCAGAAGCTTCCAGGAGCTCGAACCCTTCCGCGTACGCCTGGAGCAGCCCGTACTCGATGCCGTTGTGGACCATCTTCACGTAGTGGCCGGCGCCGCCGGGCCCGGCGTAGAGATATCCGTCCGGCGGGGCCAGCGTCTTGAAGATCGGCTCCACGCGCTGGAAGATCTCTTTCTCGCCGCCGATCATCAGGCAGTAGCCGTTGGCCAGCCCCCAGATGCCGCCGCTGGTGCCGCAGTCCAGGAAGTGGACGCCGTGCTCCGCCAGCGTCTTCCCGCGCGAGACGGAGTCCGTGTAGTGGGAGTTGCCGCCGTCGATCACGCAGTCACCCCGGGTAAGCAGGCCGCCCAGCGCCGTCAGGGTCTGGGTCACCGGCGGCCCCGAAGGCACCATCACCCAGACGTGGCGCGGCGCCTCCAGCTTGGCGACGAGGTCTTCGATGCTCGTCGCCGGGGTCGCGCCCTCAGCGGCCAGGCCTTGGGCCGTCTCCAGGTTGTGATCGTAAGCGACGACTTCGTGGCCGCCGCGGAGCAGGCGCAGCGTCATGTTCGCGCCCATTCTCCCCAGGCCGACCATCCCGATACGCACCGCTAGTCCACCGCCGCCGTCTTCTTCGCCAGGTTCGTCTCCACCGCGCTCGACCAGGTCGCGCAGGTTCGCGGTCACGTCGTCTTCCAGGTGCACGCTGACGACCGGGCGCTTGCGCGATTGCAGCGCTTCCAGGTCGCCCAGCGCCTCCGACTGCTTGAGCACGCTGAACCCGAACTTGGAGCCCGGGATGTCGATGTCAACGTCGTCCTCACAGGTGATCTGGAGGAAGACGCCGGTCGCCGGGCCGCCCTTGTGCAGCTGCCCGGTGGAGTGCAGGAAGCGCGGCCCGTAGCCCACCGTCGTCGCCGCGCGCGTCGCGTCGCGGACCGCCACGCGCAGCCGGCCAAGCAGCCGGTCGTGCTCTTCGCTGCGGCGGATGTAGGCCATGATCGCGACGTATTGCGGGGGCGCGGCGCGTCCCACCAGGGCGGCGACGAGGCCGGCCACAGAGTGCTCGCCGCTTGAACGCAGCTCCGCGCCCGTGTGCCCGTCCATGTAAAGCGCCAGTCCGTCTTCGCTGGCGGCGGCGTCGCTCCGCGGCAACTCACCCTCGCGGGCGAACTGCTCCAGCACGACGCGGGTGTTGTCCTTCGATTCCTGGACGTTCGGCTCGTCGAACGGGTTGATCCGCAGCGCCGCGCCGAGTGCGGCCGTGGCGATCTCCCAGCGCAGGAACTCGCGGCCCAGGGCGTAAGCGTCGGCGGTGCTGGTCACGATGATCGGGCTGGCCGGCCGCTTCCAGCGCTTCGATCACGCCGTCCAGCTCGTCGTTGGGCTCGGGGCCGTCCAGGTGCACGAAGACGCGGTCGTCGCCGTAGACCCGCGGCGGTCCCGGCGGCTCACAATCGACGGGGATGACGCCGCGGCCGCGCTTGCCGGTGCTTTCCGCCAGCAGCTGCTCCGCCCAGGCGCCGAAGCTCTCGAGGCCCGGCGGCGCCAGGAACGTCACCTTGTCGCGGCCTGACTGCGCCAGATCGCCCAGCCGCGCGCCCAGCTCCAGCGCGTCCTCCCAGTCCAGCTCATCGGCGTCCACCAGCAGTTGCCGGACGTCCATGCCGATCGCCGCCGCCGGCACCAGACCGAACATGGACAGCGCCGAGTAGCGCCCGCCGATGTCCGGCGGGTTCAGGAAGACGTGGTGGAACTCCTCGGCCACGGCCTGCTTGTGCAAGACGGTGCCGGGGTCGGTCACGGCCACGAAGTTGGAGAGGATGCCGGTGTCGCCGGTCGCGTCCTGCGTGCGCTCCGCGAAGTAGCGGTGCAGCGAAGCCGTTTCGATCGTCGTCCCGGACTTGCTGGAGACGATGAACAGCGTGGAGATGACGTTGATCCGGTTCTCCACCCGCAGGATCGATTCCGGGTCGGTTGTGTCGAGGACGATCAGCTCCGGGTATCCGGGCTTCGCTCCGAACGTGCGCTGCAGGACTTCCGGCGCAAGCGAGCTGCCGCCCATCCCGCAGAGCACGACCCAGCGAAACTCGTTTTCGTGTACCCACTCGGTGAAGGCGGCCAGCTCTCCCAGCCGCTCCAGCATCTGGCGGTGCACATCCAGCCAGCCCAGCCGGTTGCTGATAACGGCCTGCTCGGCCGGGTCGCCACTCCAGAGCGTGGGGTCGCGCTGGCGCAGCCGTTCCAGGAATTGCTGGTCCTGCAGCGTTTCCAGTACGGACATTACTCGCCGCCCGCCGCCGCCCCCACACCGCTCTGCTTTTCAGCCAGGACCTTCTCCCGTTTCTCCTTGACCACGTCGTTGGCCTTCTTGAAGGCGTCTGCGAACAGCTTCACGCCTTCGGTCTGCAGCTCTTCGGTGACGCCGTTGAAGTCGATGCCTGCGTCTTGCAGGCGGCGGATGTGCGCGAAAGCCTCGTCCACATCGGCCTCCAGGGACTTGCGCGGCTCGCCGTGGTCGCGGAAGGCATCGAGCGTGGTCTGCGGCATCGTGTTGATCGTCTGCTTGCCGATCAGCTCCTCGACGTAGATGACGTCGCGGTAGGTTGGGTTCTTGGTGCTGGTGCTGGCCCAGAGGCAGCGCTGCACGCGCGCCCCGGCCGCTTCCAGCGCCTTCCAGCTATCGCCGCTGAAGATCTCCTTGAACTTGGCGTAGGCGATCTTGGCGTTGGCGACGCCGGCCTTGCCCTGGAGCTGCTGCAGCTTCTCCGTCTCGGCCTCGCTCTGGGAAGCCTGCATCTTCTTCATCAGCTGCTCGTCCACCGCCGTGTCCACGCGGCTGACGAAGAAGCTGGCAACGGAGGCGATGCGGTCGATCGGGCGGCCCGCCTGCTGCCTCTTCTCCAGCGCCCGGATGTAGGCCCGCGCGACCTGTTCGTAGTTGTCGACGCCGAAGAGGAGGGTGATGTTGATGTTCACGCCTTCGGTCAGGCACTCCTCGATGGCCGGGAGGCCGGCGGGGGTGCCCGGAATCTTGATCATCGCGTTCGGCTTGCCCAGCGCCGCGAAAAGCCGCTTGGCGTCCCGCGTTGTCAGCTGCGTGTCGTAAGCGATCGTCGGCGAGACTTCCAGGGAGGCGTAGCCGTCAGCGGCCTTCGTCGCGTCGTAGATCGGCCGGAAGACGTCGCAGCAGAGCTGGATGTCCTTCACCGTCAGCGCATCGAAGATCTCCGCCGGCGTCTTCTCCTGGTCCACCAGCTGGCGGATGTGCGCGTCGTAAGCGCTGCTGCCGGCGACCGCCTTTTCAAAGATCGATGGGTTGGAGGTGCCGCCGGTGACGTTGTCCTTGTCCACCATGCGCTGCAGCGCCCCGCTCTCCACCAGTTCCCGGTGTAGGTTGTCGTACCAGACGCTCTGTCCGTACTTCCCCAGCTGTTTCAGTGGATTTGCCATGTTGTTTTGCTCCTTCTAGACCTTTCGCGCCGCCGGCGCTGCCCTGGCGCCGTCTTCCAGCGCCCTCACCTTCCCCAGCCTCCGCTCGTAGCGCTCCTTGGTGACGAACTTGGCTCCCATAAACGCCCAGAGAATCTCCAGCGCCAGCGCCTCGCCGATCACCTTCGATCCCAGGCAGATCACGTTCATGTCGTCGTGCTCAACACCCTGGTGCGCGGAATAGGTGTCGTGGGTCAGGCCGGCCCGGACCCCGCGCAGCTTGTTGGCCGCGATGCAGGCGCCGACTCCGCTGCCGCAGGCGAAGACGCCGCGTTCGGCGCTGCCGTCCTGGATCGCCGCGCCGATCTTGACCGCGATGTCCGGGTAGTCGACCGGCTCAGCGCTGTTGGTACCGACATCGATCACCTCGTGGCCTTCGTCACGCAGGGCCGCGGCGAGGGCGTTCTTGAGTTCGAATCCACGGTGGTCAGCTCCGACGACGACCCGCATGCGCGCTCCTTGGCTGGTGGGGTGACGCTTGTAGGGGCGGAAAACCGGCGCCCTACGCCTTCCCCGGGCGTTCTGCGCCGAAACCCCTCACCTCTATGCTATGCCCGCGCGCCATGCGGATTCAACCAAGTAGATGCAAATGTAACGTTACAGTGCGTGCTACTCGGGCCCTTTGCGCCTGAGTCCCCGGTATCCCATCACGCTTAGCGCCACTACGCCCGCCACGATGCAGCCAACCATGATCGCCCCGGCCAGGATGCCCAGAACGTCCCCGATATCTGTTTCCAGCGACAGCAGCATCTCTTTATCCTTCGCAGCGCCGCACGCATCCGTTGCTGAGAGCTGAGTGCTGACGGCTGAGAGCTATCCCTTCACCTCTACGGCGGCGTTGCTGATCACGACGCGGCCATCCTGCGTGCGGGCCTGCATGATGATCTTGCCGTTACCCTCGTCCCACATGTCGGTAATGATCGTGTCGCCGGGGTAGACGACGCCGGAAAAGCGCACGGACATGGCCGCCAGGCGCGCCGGGTCGTTGCCGCAGTACTCGGCCAGGACGGCCCGCCCGGCAAAGCCGAAGGAGCACAGGCCGTGCAGGATGGGGCGGTCGTAGCCGGCCATCTTGGCGAACGCCGGGTCGATGTGCAGCGGATTGCGGTCGCCGGAGAGGCGGTAGATCGCGGCCTGGATGTCCAGCGTCTTGTCCTCGACTGACTTATCGGGCGCGCGGTCAGGCGCTGCGTTCGCCGCCTCCGGTCCGCGCTCGCCGCCGAAGCCGCCGGCCCCGCGGACGAAGATGCCGGACGTGTTTGTGAAGACAACGTCGCCGCCGGCGTCCTTGGTCGTGCTTTCGATCGTCACTAGCGCGCCCTTGCCCTTGTCGTAGACGCCGGTCACCTTGCCGGCCGTGGTCAGGGTGCCGTTGGTGGGGATCGTCTTGCTGATCTTGAAGGCCTGCTCGCCGTGGAGGATCATCACGGGGTTGATCTCTACGGCGGAGGAGAGCCCCATCAGGGCCGGGAAGGCCGGGATCACCGCGAAGGTCGGGATCGCCTTCAGGCCGCGCTCGAATGTGAACTCCAGCTCCTTGGCGCCGATGCCCAGCGCGTAGAGCATTACGTCCCGCTCTTCATATGTGAACTGCGTCGCCGCCAGGTCCAGGCCGACGGCTTCCGGGCTCAGCTTTGCAGGAGACATCGCGTTAGCCCGTCGCCATCGTCGCCGGCTGCAGCCGCTTGGAGACTTCCTCGAAGGCGTTGCTGAACTCTTCGGCGCCGGCCATGTCGCTGATCTTGGCGAAGTTGTCGCGCACGCCCTCAATCGTCGGGTCGTGGAGGATCGCTCCCTTGCTCTCGACGATGGCCGCGCGGCCGAAGTAGCCGCCGCCGGCCGTGAAGATGTTGCCGGAGACCTGGCACTCTTCGGAGCAGAGGTAGGCCACCATCGGCGAGACGAACTCCGGCTTGAGCTTGTCCAGGACCGCCGGTGGCATCACGTCCTCTGTCAGCCGGGAGGCCGCGACCGGGGCGATGACGTTGGCCTTGATGTTGTACTTGGCTCCTTCCAGCTCCAGCGTGCTGGCCAGGCCGAGCACCGCCGTCTTGGCCGAGGAGTAGTTGCCCTGGCCGAAGTTGCCGTAGAGCCCGGCGTTGGACGTAGTCACGATGATGCGGCCGTAGTTGTTCTGGCGCATGACCCGGAAGGCCGGCTGGATCACGTTGAAGCTGCCCTTGACGTGGACGGCGAAGATCTTGTCCCAGTCTTCTTCCGTCAGGTTGTGGAAGGCGCGGTCACGCAGGATGCCGGCGTTGGCGATCACGATATCGATCTTGCCGAAGGCGTCCAGCGCCGTCTTGACGATGTTCTCGCCGCCCTCCGTGGTGTCGACACCATGGGCGTCGGCGACTGCCTCACCGCCGGCGGCCTTGATCTCCTCGACGACCTTGTTGGCCATCTCGCTGCTGGGCTTGCCGGTACCGTCTCGCGCGCCGCCGAGGTCGTTGACGACAACCTTCGCGCCGCGTGAGGCCAGCAGCATCGCGTGGGAGCGGCCGAGACCTCCGCCGGCGCCGGTCACAATCGCGACGCGCCCGTCAAATCGAACATCACTCACAGGGGTTTCCTCCAATCGATCTTGTGGGTCAGGGGCAGCCCTGACATTTCGGCGCCTGCCGGTGGTTAACTGGGCGGTCACTCAGACAGGCGAAAGCTGCGTTATTCTTTGCCACAAATGGGGTCGCCGGTCAAGCGCATGTCACGTTTCAGACACGGGCCCCGGGTCCTTCCCGCTCACCCGAAGCGTTTCACACAGAATTCAAACGGGCGCCCCCTTAGCACCGTTGTAATCGCCGGTCACGCTTGTATACTGCTTACACCAATAGCCACGGGCAGATGGAGGGCCACACTGCAGCACGATGCCGTAAGCCCCGCCGAACCCCGATCAAAGACCGATCTCGTCGAGGTAAAGCCGCACCGCTGGGCGCTTAGCTGGTGGGCGCGCGGCTACAGGCGCCTGCTCCGCCGCTGGGACGTCGATAAGCACGTCAAGGCGTTCTGCCGCCCGATGACGGTTGAGGGGCGAGAGAACATGGCCGGCGTCAAGGGGCCACTGCTCGTCATCGCCAACCACACCAGCCACTTCGACACCGTCATCGTCCTGCACACGCTCCCGCGCAACATCTGGGGACACCTCGCCATCGTCGCCGCCGCTGACCGCATGTACCGCGAGCGCGTCAAGGGGATGCTGCACTCTCTCCGCTACAACGCCTTCCCCATCACCCGCGGAGGCGGCCGCGAGGCGCTGGCTTACTCGCAGTGGCTAATGAGCAAGGGCTGGTCGCTGCTGATCTTCCCGGAAGGGAAACGATCCCGCACCGGTGAGCTGATGCCGTTCCGCGGCGGGCCGGCGATCCTGGCCCTGGGTCTGAACGTGCCGGTGCTGCCGATCTACATCAAGGGCGCCAGCGATATCCTGCCGCCGGGCTCGCCCGTCTCCAGGCCGGCGCCAGTGCTCGTCCGCATCGGCAAGCCGTTCAGCTTTCCCGAGGGCACGACGATCCCGGAAGCCAACGCCGCTATGGAAGGCGCAGTCCGCGCCCTGATCCCTGCCTAGTACGGCTACTTCTGCCCGTAGATCTCGTTCACCATCGGCATCACGTCCGGCGGGTTCACCTTGACGCCCAGCTCTTCCAGGATCGGCATTAGCGTCTCCCCGAACTTGTCCAGCTCCTCCTGGGAGGTCCAGACATCGAACACCATCAGATTGCTACCGCCGCCGAAACAGGAGTGGTACGTCCGCCCCTTGGGCGCGCCGGCTCCGGCCGCTTCCAGGCGCTTCAGCACCTCACGATAAGCCTTTTCGTCAAAGTTCTCGTTGTGAAAGTACGCACCGATGGCCATGGCGATCTCCTTTCTGCGGGGGCGAGGCTGACACTCACATTTGTACCGGCCGTGCCGCTCACTGTCTACTGCCTACCGACGGCTGGTTCAGCCGCGCCAGTTGACTTCGAAGACGCGCACCGGGTCCTCGAACCCACGCAGGGCCCGGTCGCCGCGGTCCGCAAACAGGAACGGCTTGCCCGCGGAGAGCTCTCGTACGGCCATGGAGGCCAGGATCTCGGCGCTTTCCGCCGCCGCGGCCAGGCGCGCCGCCAGGATGATCGTCGACCCGAACAGGTCGCCGTCCTCCTCGATCGGTTCGCCGGCGTTCAGGCCCACCCGGACGTGAATCGACTCGCTGGCCGATTCGTTGCGCTCGGCGAAAGCGCGCTGCAGGGCGATCGCCGCCTCGACTGACCTGGCCACGGATCCGAACGAGGCCAGGAAGCCATCACCCATCGTCTTCACTTCGTCGCCGGCGTGCGCCCGCAACACGTCGCGGGTGATGCGCTCGTGGTCGCGCAGGACTTCGCGGCCTTTCTCGTCGCCGAGCCGCCGCATCATCGATGTGTGCTCGACGACGTCAGTGAAGAGGATCGCCCGGACGCCGCCGGCAGGCAGTTTCGTCTCTGAGTGCTTGTGCGGTGCCGTGGCGTCGGTCTCCATGAGGTCGGCGATCTCGTGGAAGATGCGGTCGGTGTCGTCCTGCACGCCGCCGTTGATGATCACCAGCCGCGCGTTCGGGATGTTGGCCGCCATTTCGCGCGCGCCGTCCATCTTCTGGTTGGTGCCGCTGTGCTGCAGGATCAGCGTCGGCGCCTGCACCTGGGGAAGCAGGGCGACGGCGTCGTCGCCGCGGACTGCGTCGAAGATCCGCTGGGCGCCTTCCTGGGAAACGCAGGCCTTGAGGTACTGGACAAACGGCGCAGACTGATCGCGGCCCACGCCGTAGATCGTGAAGACCAGGAACTCGAGGAACGATTCCCAGTCGCCGCGCAGCTGGTCCAGCGCGCGGATCTGCGGGATCGCGAAGAAGTCTTCGATCCGCATCTGGACATCGTCGAGGATCAGGTGGCTGACGCGCTCCGGGTTTCGCACGGCGTAGGTGACGACGGCCGGGCCGCTCCAGCCGATCGCGTGCAGAGCGAACGTCTCCAGCCCCAGCCGGTCAACGACCGCTTCCAGATCGCTGATCCGCGCCTCCAGCGAGAGGTCCGCGACCTCGCGGTCGGAGAGGCCGACGCCGCGCGGGTCGTACTGCACGACGCTCCAGTTGGCCGCGAGCTGATCGAAGAAGTCGCTGCCCTGCTGCCACTCCATCTGCGAATGACTGAAGGGCAGGCTCGGGACGCGCACCAGCGCCGGCCCGCTGCCCGCTGTGCCGAAGGCGATGCGCACGCCATCGACGGCCTTGGCGTACTGCATCCTGAGTTCCATGGCGCTAATTATCCCACAATTCCGGGTGCCTTCTGTGACATCGTTGTGTCATTTGCTTGTCCGAATGTTTTCCGGCGGTAGAATGGCGTCCGTGCCAGCAGGAATTCTCCCCGGACTTGGATGGTTCATCTACGCCGCGCCGGCGATCGTCCTCTCGGTGCTGGTGATGATGCTGCTGGGCTACTGGTGGTCCCGCGGCGGCGACGAGTAGCCGGGCATTCGTCGCACCTCACACGTCACACCTCACACCTCACACCTCACACCTCCTCTCCGCGTATAATGGCGCACATGAGCATGTGGTACCGCTACAGCCGCTGGGATGGCACCCAGGACATCCCCCCGCTCGACCCCGACGACATCCTCGCCGGCCTGACCGACGACCTGATGAACTTCGGAGACCTGGAACACGCGCTCCGCAACCTCATGCAGCGCGGCATGAAGAACCCCATGGGCCAGCGCATGCAGGGCCTGCGCGATCTCCTCCAGCAGCTGCGCCAGCAGCGCCGCCAGAAGCTGGACCAGTTCAACCTCAGCTCAGTCTTCGAAGACATCCAGAAGAAGCTCGAAGAAGTCCTCAGCATGGAGAACGAGACCCTCTCCCGCCGCCACGAAGAGGCGGTCCAGCAGCTGGGCGGCGAAAACCCCCTCCAGGCCTTCGCAGAAGCCGTCGCGCCCTCCGCCCAGGAGAACACCGACGAAGAGTCCAAGCGCCTGGCCGAGATGCTGAAGAACGTCGTCGAAAAGAAGCAGAACTTCCTCAGCGAGCTGCCCGAAGACGCCGGAGGCCGCGTCAAGGAGCTCCAGGAATACGAGTTCATGGACCCGGAGGCCGCGGCCAAGTTCCAGGAGCTCATGCAGATGCTCAAGCAGACGCTCATGGACGGCTTCTTCAAAGACCTCTCACAGCAGATCGCCAACATGAGCCCCGAAGACATGGCGCGCATGAAAGAGATGATGCGCGACCTCAACAAGATGCTCTCCGAGAAGATGGCCGGCGGCGAACCCGACTTCCCCGGCTTCATGAACAAGTACGGCGACCTCTTCGGCGATAACCCGCCGCAGAGCCTGGACGAGCTGATCGAGCAGATGACCGCCGGCATCGCCGCCATGAACAGCCTGCTGGACAGCCTGCCGCCGGAAGCGCGACGCCAGCTCCAGGACCTGCTGATGGACAAGGTCAGCGACCCGGACCTCCAACGCGAGCTCCAGGAGCTGCAGATCAACCTGGACATCCTTTCGCCCTCACAGGACATGCAGAACCAGTACCCCTTCCGCGGCGACGAGGAGCTGGACCTCCTCCAGGCGATGGGACTGATGGGCAACCTCCAGGACATGGACGAGCTGGAGAAGCAGCTGGAGCGCACCCAGTACGGCGGCTCCCTGGACGAGATCGACGAGGAGAAGCTGCGCGAAGTCCTTGGTGAAGAGGCCGGTGAGCAGCTCCAGCAGCTCAAGGACTTCCTGCAGGCGCTGGAAGACGCCGGCTACATCCGCCGCAAGGGCAACAGCTGGGAGCTGACGCCGCGTGGCGTCAAGAAGATCGGCGAGAAGGCACTGGGCGAGATCTACACCCAGCTCAAGAAGGCCAACTACGGCAAGCACCCCCAGCGCGAGCAGGGCCACGGCGGCGAGCGCGCCGACGAGACCAAGGCCTACGAGTTCGGCGACCCCTTCCACCTGCACCTGGGCGAGACGATCATGAACGGCATCTTCCGCGAGGGCCCCTCCGTGCCCGTCACCCTCCAGCGGGAGGACTTCCAGGTCTACCGCGCCGAGCAACTCACGACGACAGCGACGGTGCTGATGCTGGACCTCTCCTGGTCGATGGCCCTGCGCGGCAGCTTCCAGGCGGCCAAGAAAGTGGCCCTGGCCCTGAACAACCTGATCCGCACCCAGTTCCCAAAGGACAGCCTCTACGTCGTCGGCTTCTCCGCCTACGCCCGCGAGCTAAAGTCAGAAGAGCTGCCCTACGTCCGCTGGGACGAAAGCGTCCTCGGCACCAACATGCACCACGCCCTGATGATGGCCCAGAAGCTGCTGGCCAAGCACTCCGGCGGCACCCGCCAGATCATCATGATCTCCGACGGCGAGCCGACGGCACACCTGGAGCACGGCCGCTCCTACTTCGCCTATCCGCCCAGCCCGATCACGATCCGTGAGACGCTCAAGGAAGTGCGTCGCTGCACCCGCAAGGACATCGTGATCAACACCTTCATGCTGGACCGCAACTACTACCTCAAAGAGTTCGTCAACCAGATCGCCAAGATGAACAAGGGCCGCGTCTTCTACACCACCCCGGAGCGTCTCGGCCAGTACATCCTCGTCGACTACGTGGCCCAGAAGCGCAAACACTTCGGCGACCGCGCCGCTTGAGCCCCGGCCGGGCAGCGTGATGCTGCGACGTCTCGAGGCAACCGCCCGCTCCCTTCCGGCCAACATCGTCCGCGCCGGCCTCGTCCTCATCTCCGTCACCATCGTCGGCACCGCCGGCTACATGATCATCGAAGGGTGGCCGTTCCTGGACGCCCTCTACATGACGATCATCGTCCTCACCACCATCGGCTTCGCGGAGGTGCGCCCCCTGGACGATAGCGGCCGCGTCTTCACCATCGCCCTGGCGATCTTCGGGGTCGGCGGCATCTTCTACGCCCTGATCGCCGTCTTCCAGTTCCTGCTGGAAGGGGAGCTCGGCGCTATACTTGGTGTCCAGCGCATGAAGAGCCAGATCCAGCAGTTGCGCGGCCACTACATCCTCTGCGGCTTCGGCCGCGTGGGTGAAGAGATCGCCCGGGAGTTCGCCGCCCGTGCCATGCCGTTCGTCGTCGTTGAGCTGACCCCGGAAGCGGTCGGGCGCGCCGAGAAGCGCGGCTACCCGCTGCTGGTGGGAGACGCCACCAGCGACAACACGCTGCGTGAGGCCGGGATCGAACGCGCCCGCGGCCTCCTCGCCGCCGCCGACTCCGACGCCGGCAACACCTTCATCGTGCTGACCGCCAAGGCCCTCAACCCCAACCTGCACATCGTCGCCCGCGCCGCCCACCCGGAGAGCCAGCCGCGCATGCTGCGCGCCGGCGCCGACCGCGTCTTCTCGCCCTACGTCACCGCCGGCCGGCAGATGGCCGCCTCCGCCCTCCAGCCGGCCGTCGTCGAGTTCATCGATACGCTGGCCACGGGCCAGGCCGGGGAGCATGTCCTCGCCGAGATCGACGTGGCGCCGGAATCGGGGTTCGCCGGCCAGACCATCGCCCAGGCGCTCAGCCAGAGCACAAGCGTCGTCGTCCTCGGCCTGCACCGCAGGTCCGGCGAAGTGCTCGTCGGGCCGCCGCCGGCGACGTCGCTTGAGTCCGGCGACCGCGTCATCGTCATGGGCGACCATGGCGAGCTAGAGGCGATCCAGGCGGCGCACGGCCACCACCGCCGCTCATAGCGCCGATCGACGCTCAGACACTCCGGGGGCTTCCTTTTATCTGGGAGGCACAGGTGATTGACAACACCGAAAAGTGCCGTATTCTAACGGAGAAGAACGATAGAGGAATTTGGGAGAGGTTTATAATGTCTGCTAGCACGGTATCTTTTCAGGCCAAGCGCAATCAAGACGGTAGCTACAGCGTCTCAGTCGAAGCCGAGCAACAGGTAACTCTGTCATACGTCGACTTCTATAACGAGGCGACTGGACAAGGGTACCAACGCCTGGAAACACTTCGAGAGCGCCGCGGTAGGGAAGTGGAGGACTATCTCAAGAGATGTAAGGTGCATGGCGTGGCTCCACGTCTTTTCGAGATGACGGCAAATGCCCGGACGAAAGGCGACCGAGGGATTAAAAACCATCATTTTGAGCCCCTAAAGGACCATGGGGCGCTGGGGATCCTTACCCTTGAGCCGAGGGATAAAGTCTGTCTCTCCATGATCGACGGCGGAACGCGCCTTCTAGGGATTGAAAAGGGGCTTTCGTCTAGCGCCATTAGAAGCATCGACAAGTTCGATCTCCGACTCTTCGTCGGACTGACCGTGCCTGAGGAAGTCGCCATGTTCTTGCTAATCAATGAACAGCAGAAGAGGGTGCGTACCGACCTCAGCGTGCGGGTTGTTCAGGGCCTTCTGGACGAAGGAAAGCTAACGAGTGACCAGACTAAGACTCTCGAGACTGTAGTGCCAGAAACTGATGCCTGGCGTTACGAGGCGAGCAGGATCGCCGCCCGCTTGAACGCCGACGTCGATTCGCCCTGGCGCGGACTAATTCAAATGCCCAATGACAAGACAACGCGTCCAATCAAGCTCCAGGCCTTTTGGTCGAGCATGGACTGGTTGTTGACGGATGCGGAACTAAAGACAAAACTGGAAAGGCTTGAGTCCGATGGATATCTGACCGCTGATGGGAGTCCCGTCTCCAAGACGGACTTCTTGGTCAAGTTGTTGAAAAACTTCTGGGGAGCCGTACAAATCGAGAATCCCCGCGCCTTCCGGGAACCTATGACTAACGTACTTGTCGGCAGCATCGGGGCATCGGCCTGCCATATGGCTCTGGCTCGTCTATTATCAGCGATGGTCGAGGACGGAAACGTCGGTGTCGAGAAGTTCCGGACAATGGTCCGCGATTCGGAAGCTGCCGACTATACATTTTGGTTCAACCGGAAGGGGACAGCCAAGGAAGAATATCCGGGTGCCAAGGGTCCCGCCACAACCATGATTGGCCACTCGGGCTACTTGCGAGGACAACAAGTTCTCGAAAAGGCTTGGCGATCAAATCTCTATGCGGACACAATGACCCCGCGACCGGTCGCTGCTTGATCTAGCGCTCCGCCGGCAACCCCTCGTCCAGCAAGAACCCGCGCAGCATCGCCGCGAAGCGCTCCGGGGCCAGCCGCGGCAGCGAGTGGCCCGTCTCCCGGAACACGAAGAGCCGCCCGTCCGGCAAGGCGCGCACCATCCGCGAGGCGATCTCGTCGTCCAGGATCGGGCTCTCCTCGCCCCGGCAGACCAGCGCCGGGCAGCGGACCCGCGTCAGCGACTCCCAGAGGAACCCGATCTCCGGCACCGCCGCCTTCGTCGTCACTTCGGCCAGGCGGCGGTCGTAGGCGTTGGAGTAGGTACCGTCCTCGCCCTTCGCCAGCGAGTTCTGGATCAGCCGCTCGATCGAGGGCTCGTCCAGCGTCGGCCACTGCTCCCGGTAGAACTTGCGCGCGGCCTCCAGCGTGAAGGAGCTGGGCGGCTTCTCGGCCTTCGAGGTCATGTCCTGCTTGAGGCCGACCGCGCCGACCCGGGCCATCTGCGGCCCCATGTCCGCCAGCACCAGGTGCTTGAGCCGCAGCGAGTTCTCCCGCGCGTAAGCCATCGACACCCGCGAGCCCAGGGACAGCCCCACCAGGTCGAAGCGCGGCAGTCCCATCGCCCCCACGAACCCGGCCAGGTCAGAGGCCAGCGCCCAGACCAGGTAGCCGCCGGGCGCCTGCTCGCTCTCCCCGTGGCCGCGGATGTCCGGCGCGTAGACGTGGAACTCGTCCAGCAGCCGGTTGGCGCAGTCCTGCCAGTAGTAGGCGTAGTCCCGCAGCCCGTGCATCAGCACCAGCGGCCGCGTTCCCTTGCCCTGCCATTCGAAGTAGTGCAGGCGCAGGCCGTTGACCTTGACCTCGCCCTCCGCCGGCTGAACCAGCGTCACGATTCCTCTCCGATCCAGCGCACCCACGGCAGCTCCCCGGCCACTGCGTTGACCAGCCGCCGGTCCAGCGTCCAGAGCTCGCAGCCGACCAGCTCGGCCACGGCCAGGTACTGGGCGTCGTAGGCTTTCGGGCGATTGTAGAGGGCCGCCAACTCAAGCGCGCGCCGTTGCAGCTGCGGATTGTCCTCGTAGGCGGTCAGCGGCCACTCCAGGCTCTCGCTCAGCAGCTCCCGCGACTCGTCAGCCGAAAGCCGCTCCTGATAAGCGTGGCTGCGCAGGACGGACGTGACCTCGGCGAAGAAAAGCGGCGGCACCACCGGCGTTACGCCCTCACCCAGCGCCCGCCCCCAGCGCCTGGCCGCTTCATTGGAGTACTCGGCGCCCAGCAGTATCGCCAAAACGAAGCTGGCGTCCAGGCAGACGCTGCGCGGCAACTCAGTGGCCTTTGCGGGACTCGTTGACCATCTCGCCAGCGTCCTGCCCCGCGAACCTGCCGCCGAAGCGCCCGCTGTAGGCCACCGCGCGCTCCAGCGCCGCCAGCGCCTCGGAGCTGTCGTAGCGCGCGGGCGTATAGCCGACGCTGCTCACAGGCGCGTAAGCCGCCACCGCCTCACCGACGCGGCCGCCCCTCATCGCTGTCAGGTCCCCGCGCGCGACGAACAGCTGGTTCCCCAGCTTGCGCGCGCGCAACTTGCCACTCCAGACCCAGCGCCTGACGGTCTCTTCGCTGCGGCCGCAGGCCCTGGCCACGTCTCTGACGGTCAACATGTCGTCGTCTTCGCTCATGATGTAGTAGGCTACTACACCTTTCCGCCCCCGTCAAGGGGCCGGTTCCAGCTCGTGTCCGGCCGGGCCGTGGTGCTCGTGCTCTTCGTCCTCGTGGTAGAACTGGAACAGCACGCCGCCGGAGTCCTTGGGGTGGATAAACGTCTCCACCCAGCCGTGGGAGCGGTTGACGCCGCCCCAGGGCTTGATCCCGAACTCCGTGATCGCCTCGGCGGCCCTGTCTGCGTCCTCCACCTCAAACGTCACGTGGTGCAGCCCCGGCCCCTTCTCGTCCAGGAACTTGTGCAGGTAGCTGTCCTCGCCCAGCGGCTCCAGCAGCTCGAAGTGGCCGGTCCCGCCGGGCACGCGCAGGCCGATCCCGCGGAAGCCGACCTCCGGGTTCTCGAAGCGGCCTTCCACGGTCATCCCCATCAGTCCGGTGAGCAGCGGCAATACGTCCTCCAGCCGGTTCACGGCCCAGCAGACGTGGTCCAGCCGCTTGATCCCCATATCCTTGCCCAAATCTCTCCTCCTGCCCGCCTGGCAACCGTTGTTACGTTCAACAGCCGGTTTGGTTAAACCAGGCGTCATCATACGAGGCGGCGCGCTTGCCGTCATCCGCGACCGCAATTACCATGGCCGCAATGACCGATTCCGCCAGAGAAACGCCGTACGAGCGCAAAGAAGCCGTCATCGTCCTGAACCCGGTGGCGCACAACTTCCCGGGCCGGAATCGCCTGCAGGAGGCCGGCGACTGGCTCGCCGCCGAAGGCTGGAAGGTGAGCTGGGAAGAGACCGACGGCCCCCTGGCCGCGATCCGCCTGGCCGCCCAGGCCGCCGGACGCCGGGTGCCGCTGGTCATCGCCTGTGGCGGCGACGGCACCGTCAACGAAGTCGCCAACGGCCTCGTCGGCAGCGACTCGACAATGGGCACGATCGCCGCCGGGATGAGCAACATCTGGGCCCGCGAAGCAGACCTGGACCGGCGGCCCCTGGAAGCCGTCCAGCGGATCGTCTTCGGAGAGCGGCGGATGATCGATACCGGCAAGACAGGCGGCCGCCACTTCGTGCTCTTCGCCGGCTTCGGGATCGACGCCGCCGTCACCCAGACCGTTCCCCTGCGGGTCAAGAACCGGGTCGGCGCCGCCGCCTACGCCCTCTCCGCGGCCCGCCAGGCGATGCGCTGGCGGGGCCGGCCGATCGCCGTCCGGATCGACGGCGTGGAGCGCTGGCTCAACGTCCTGGAGGCGTTCGCCGGCAACACCCGCCTCTACGCTGGGATCACCAAGATCACCCCCACCGCCATCGCCGACGACGGCAAGCTCGACGTCTGCATCTACTCCGGCCGCGGCAAGCGGGACATCGTCTTTCACGCCGCCCGGACGCTCCTCCAGATGCACCACAACTCCCCGAAAGTCATCTACGGCCGCGCCAGCAAGATCGAGTTCGCCTGGGAGCATCCGCTGCCCGCGCAGCTGGACGGCGACGTCCTGACCGATTGCCCCAGCGAGGTCTCCGTCTCGCCGCTCTCGCTCTCCGTGGCCGTGCCTGCTGGCTTCGCCAGCCCTATGCTCTCCCGCCCGGCCGATCCGCCGCGAGCGGCCGAGTTGACCCTTCGCTGACCGAGACCAGGCTGGCCCCGGCGGCGAACTCTTCCGGGAAGCGGTCCAGCTCCGTCCCCGTCACCATCATCTGCTCGATCTGGCCGAGTGCCGCCAGGACCGACCGCCGCCGCGCCGCGTCCATCTCTGAGAGGATGTCGTCCAGCAGCAGCACCGGCGACTCGCCGCGGTGGTCGCGCAGGAACCGCGTCTCCGCCAGCCGCAGCGAGAGCGCGATCGTCCGCTGCTGAGCGCGGGAGGCGAACCCGGCCGCCGGCAGGTCGTCCAGCGTCAGCGCCACGTCATCGCGATGCGGGCCCTGCAGGGTCATCCCCGCCGCCGTGTCGCGCCCGACTCCCGATTTGAGCGCCCGGGCGTACAGCTCCTTCACCTCGTCTTCCGCCAGCGAAGCCAGGCCGCCTGCCGCCTCCAGCCGCGGCGCGTACTCCACCTCCAGCTGCTCTCCCGGCGCGAGCGCGGCGTGCATCTCCGTCGCCAGCGCGGCCACCTGCGCCACCGCTGCGGCCCGGGCGTGCAGGATCACCGCTCCGTCGGCGGCCAGCTGCTCATCCCAGAACTCCAGCTCGCCGGCGTTGGCCACGCCTTCGCGGATCCGCTTGAGCAGCGAGTTGCGTTGCGTGATCACCCGCTCAAAGCGCGAGCGCGCCGCCGAGTAGCGCGGCGTCACCTGCATCAGCGTCATGTCCAGGTAGCGCCGCCGCAGCGACGGCGAGCCGACGACCATGTCCAGGTCTTCGGCCGTGAAGAGCACCGCGATCAGCCGGCCGGTGGCGTCGCTGAGCCGCTTGGCGACGCCGTTCAGCTTCACGGTCTTGGTGGCGATCGGCCCGGCCTTGCCCGCGCCGCGCCACGATCGTCACCTCGATCTTCAGAGGCCCATCCGCTGTCGACACCTCGCCGACGACGCGCGCCGCCGGCAGCACGTCGTCCATCGCGTCGCGGCGGATCAGCTGCGCGTCCGTCTCCGCGCGGGTCGAGCGCATCGTCGCCAGCAGGTAGACCGCTTCCAGCAGGTTGCTCTTGCCCTGGGCGTTGTCGCCGACGATCAGCGCCACATCGCCGCGGGAAGTCCAGGTCCACGGCGCGCAGGTTGCGGTAGTCGGAGATGTGCAGGTGGTTCAGTCGCACAACCGGAGTATATGAGCGGCCGGGCGGCAGTGGTTAGTGGCCGCGCCGTGCTAGCTGCGAGCCGCCGTGCGGTCGCGCGGGGTCGTGATCGCCGCGCGGTAGGCGTCCGGCACCACGCCGTCAGAGCGCTCCGGCGGCAGCGCCACGCAGAAAGTGCTGCCGCCGTCCGGCGCCGGCTCCACCCAGATGCGCCCGCTGTGCAGCTCGACGATCGAGTTGAGCTATCGCCAGGCCGAGGCCCAGGCCTGAGCGGTCGCCGCGGTAGAACGGCTCGAAGATCCGCTCGGCGTCCTCAGCGGGTACGCCGGGCCCGGAGTCGCTGACCGCGATCAGGGTCTCGCCGCCGGCCAGCGTCGCGGGTGTAGATGCCGATGTGGCCGCCGGGCGGGCTGTAACGCTGGGCGTTGGAGAGCAGGTTGATCAGCACCTGCTCAAAGCGCAGCCGGTCGATCCGCACCAGCGCCGCCGGGTCCGCCTGGTCTATCGTCAGGGTCTGGTGCTTGGCCGTCAGCAGCGGCTGCACGATGGCGACGGCGTTGGCGATGGCGTCGGCCAGTGAAGAGCGCTCCATCTCCAGCCGCGGCAGGATCGAGTCTTCCCGCGAGACGTTGACCAGGTCGTTCACGAGACTGCTCAACCGCTGCGAGCCGCGCACCAGGGTCGCCAAGAGCTTGCCGCGCGCGCTGTCCGGGTCGCTGAACTCCTCATCTTCCGCCATCAGCAGCTCGGCGCCCATCATGATCGAGGTCAGCGGCGTGCGCAGCTCGTGCGAGACGGTCGTCAGGAAGTCGCTCTTCATCCGGTTCAGCTCCTGGAAGTGCAGCGCGTGGGCCCGCTCGCCTTCGTAGAGACGGCAGTTGTCGATCGCCAGGCCCATCACCATGCCCAGCGCGGCCAGCAGCGGCCTGTCGCCGATCTGCGGGTTGCGCCGGGGCGCCGCCAGCCCGACGACGCCCATCGGCACGGTGCGGCTGATCAGCGGCGCGTAGATCACTCTGTCCGCCGGAAACATCCGCCCGAACCAGGCGTCTCCCGGCGCCGGCCGCTGCGTCAGCAACAGCCGCGACCCTTCCCGCGCCTGGAAATCGAAAGTCCGGCTCGGCACGTTGCGGGCGCCGGCCAGCCAGTGCTCAGGCATCCCGTATGAAGCGACGGGCACGATCTCTTCCCCATCGTCCGTCAGCCAGCCGATGACCACCGCATCCAGGTCCAGCCACTGCCCGGCCAGCTCCGCGCTACGCTGGCAGGCGCGATCGAAGTCGTGGATCGTGGCCAGCTCATAGCCAAGGCGGTGCGGATAGGCGTAGCGGCGGTGAATGCGCGCTTCCCAGCGCCCGGCCAGCTCAACGGCGATGGCGCCAACGGCCGCCGCGGGCAGCAGCACCAGCGCCAGCTCCTTCCGGGAGAGGCTGAGGGTAAGGCTGTACACGGGAAAGAGGACGGCCACGGCCCAGACGATTCCTGCGAACGCCCAGCGCTTGGCCGCCTTTACCTGGCGGATCGGATCCTGGTTGAGTTCCATCTGTGCGGAGAGCTTGTCCCCAGATACAAGATGGGGCGCGGGGCAGTGCAGTTACCGCGCAGAACAACAAAAAGCGCTCTCGAGTCAAAAGCTGCGGGGGTGCGGCGATGAGACCTGAGAGCGCTAAAAGCCTCAACGGTTGCGGCCCCGTTGAGACATCTAAAATTATGATGAAGAATTCATGTAGTTGTCAATACTGTTATGTAGGTCCTATTGGCCACAAATATCCTGTGATTATGTGGACAAGGCGTTCCTAACTCGCGCCTGCTGAGGCACGATCTGGAGGGCCGGAGAGCGCCTCTCGCCAGGATTTCGATCGGTTGCGAAAAGCGTTGCGCCGGCCCCGTGGGCGCTCTAGGCAGCGACGAACTTGTAGCCGACGCCGCGCTCGCTGACGATGCGGCCGATCATCTCCGGGTCGCCTTCCAGCTTCTGGCGGAGGCGGCGAATGTAGACCTTCAGGTAGTCGATCTCGTCGGTGTATTCGCGGCCCCAGACCTTGGCCAGCAGCGTCTGGTGGGGCAGCACGCGGCCGGCGTTGCGGCTGAGGTGGAAGAGCAGCGAGTACTCGGTCGGAGTGAGGCGCACCTGCTCGCCGCCCACGGACACCGTGCGGCTGGCGTAATCGATCTTCAGGTTGCCGGACTCGAACACCTCGCCGACGCTGGGCATCTGGTTCTGGTAGCGGCGGACGACGGCGCGCACGCGGGCCAGCAGCTCCAGGTGGCTGAACGGCTTCGTGATGTAGTCGTCGGCGCCCATCTCCAGGCCCCGGACCTTGTCGACTTCCGAGTCCCGGGCGCTCAGCATCACGATCGGCACGTCACAGATGCTGCGGATCTCCTGGCAGAGGTGGAAGCCGTCCATCCCCGGCAGGTTTATGTCCAGCAGGATGAAGTCCGGCCGGTCCTGTTCGATCAGGCGGAGGGCGTCTTCGCCGTTGCTGGCGGAAGTCGTCTCCGCCTCCGGCCAGCGCAGGCTGAAGCAGAGGTTGACCACCTCAATCACATCGGGCTCATCGTCAACTACAAGAATCTTCATAGGGTAGATTGCCCCCACCTTCCCGCGGGCTGGAATGTTCGTTCCAGAAGTTAAGATTGTGAGGAAGGGCCAACCGTTACATTCCGGTGGATAGTGCGTGAACGTAAATTGCGCCCCAGACGCCCTATCTGGGGCATATGCGCCCTCAAACCCCGCTGTCAGAGGGCTTGGCCGGGCCTGAACGCCGGTACGTCGCGCTCAGTCCACGCGTACGTTGAGGTCCGCGCCCAGGGCCCTGAAGCTCTCGATCCAGGCGAGGGCGTCGGCCTCTGAGCGGGCGGCGCGCCTGGCGTAGTCCGGGTAGCGCGACTGGAGGACGTTCCAGTAGCGGTTCTGGACTTCGGAGAGGTCCACCGGGAACGGCAGCGGCTTGATGCCGGCCGCCGAAGCCTCCAGCGAATGCAGCAGCTCGATGTCATCGGGGTTCTGCTCGTATTCGATCGCCAGCGCCTCGAGCGTGTTCTTGGCGGCGAAGGCCAGGCCCGGTTCGTCCAGCGTAACGGACCAGGTCGCCGCGTCCGCCAGGTGCTCGGCCAGGTGCTCGCCTTCGATCGGGACGTGCTGCAGGGCGACGCGGATGTTGGCGTTGATCACCAGCGCCGCGGCGGCCGCAAACGAAGGCGGGATCGGCGCGCCGATGTCCATCAGGTAGCGCATCAGCGGGCCGTGGTGCTCGTAGATCTGGCGGTAGGACGCCTCCGCCTCGGCGATGGTCGACTCCAGCACCGCGGCCAGGACCTTGCGCTGCTCGTCCTTGAAGAGCGTCCGCAGCGAGTAAGTCAGCTCCCCGAAGTGGCGGTCCAGGACGCGGATCGTCTCCGGCAGGTCGGCCTGCTTGAACGCCTCGAAAGCGTCGGCCTTCATCTCGGCGTACTCGTCGTCGCCCAGGAAGGTGCGCACCCCGGCCGTAATGTTGTGATCGCCGAAGTGCAGCACGCCGAAGCTCGTCTCGTCCGCCTCCAGGGTGATGACCGAAGTCAGCAGCGCGCGGCCCACGGCCATCTGGGCGGTGCCTTCCGCCTGGCGCCGGTACTCCTCCTGGGTGACGTTGTAGCAGTAGATCCGAGTGTCCGGCGCGTAGTCTTCAAAGAGCGAGCTGACGGCGTAGTGGGCCGCCACCTTGGCCAGGTCCACCGCCGCCGGCTGGACGACCCGCTCGTAGATCGCGCGGCCGTCGCCCTGGGTGGGGATGTTGCTCTTGCCGCGCGCCAGGATCTGCAGGAACGGCTCGCTGATATCGCCGCCGAAGAGCTTCTGGGCCAGCTGGATGACGCGCCCGGCGTACTGGATCACCTGCGTCGCCTCGATGCCCGAGATGTCGTCGAAGAACCAGCCGCAGCTCGTGTACATCAGCATCGCGTGGCGCTGCAGCTCCAGGAGCTCCAGCGCGCGCGTCGTCTGCGCGGCGTCCAACTCACTAGTGCCATGCTCCGCGAAGAACGCCGAGAGGCTCTCGTCGCCGCGGTCCAGGATCACGTTGATGTACTCGTCGCGGGCCAGCCAGGGATCGCGGAGCAGCTCGGAGGCGTGTTGTTCGTACATGGGCGCGATCTTGTCGCGCAGCCAGTCGAACGCCTCGCGCAGAGGCGCGCGCCACTCCTGGTTCCAGTCAGCGTGTCCGCCGGTGTTGTCGCCGCAGTTGCTGCGCCAGCGCTCGACGCCGTGGGCGCAGCTCCAGGAAGTGTTCTCAGCGATCTGGACTTCCCACTCCGCCGGGGCGATCTCCAGGTACTGGGAGTAGTTGGTCAGCGTCGCCGCGTCTTCGTGATCGATGTAGTCCAGGGCGTAGGCCAGCGCCATGTCCCCGAAGCGGTGGTGGTGCCCGTAGCTCTCGCCGTCGGTGGCGATGTGCATGAGCTGCGGCCACTGCCGCGCGTCCGAGAAGGAGCCGGTCAACCTGTTCGCGAACACCTCGCCGTTGTCCAGCACTTTCTCGAAGGCGACGGCGCGCGAGATCGGCCCATCGTAGAAGAAGAGGTTGATCTTCTTGCCGGAAGGCAGATTCGCGTAGTAGGCGCGGGTCGGGTCGATCTTCTCACCACTGACGTCGGTCCAGTCTTTGCTGCTCCGGCCCTTGATGCGGTTGGCCTGGTTGGGCGCGAGGACGGTGTACTGGATGCCGAGGCCGGCCATGATATCCAGCGTTTCAGTGTCGACGGCGGTCTCCGGCAGCCACATGCCCAGCGGCTCGCGGCCGTAGCGGTGCTCGAAGTCGCGGATGCCCCAGAGCACCTGGGTGTGGCGGTCGCGGGTGTTGGCTAGCGGCAGGATCATGTGGTTGTACGGCTGCGCCATCGCCGAGCCGTGCCCGCCGAAGCGCTCCATGCTCTCCTTGTCGGCGGCGATGATGGCGTCGTAGACCTCCCGGTCGTAGTCCTCCATCCACTGCAGGAGCGTGGGCCCGACGTTGTAGCTGATGCGCGCGTAGTTGTTGGCGATCTGGCGGATGCGTCCGTCCCCGTCCAGGATGCGGGAGCGCGCGTTCGGGCCGTAGCTCTCGGCGGTGACGCGCTCGTTCCAGTCGTGGTACGGATAGGCCGAGTCCTGCTGCTCGATCGCCTCCAGCCACGGGTTCTCGCGCGGGGGCTGATAGAAGTGCCCGTGTACGCAGACGTAGCGGCCGTTGCCGGTCATCGCGGAGTGCTAGCCATCGTAGCGCAGGATCACCGCGCCCAGCGGCGGCAGAGTCAGGTTCAAGGACTGCGGGCGTCCGTGCATCGGGATCGGCGTCGAGTTCACGCCGCCCATGTTACCCTGACCGCTTCCGCCGTACTCCGTCGCGTCCGTGTTCAGAACCTCGCGCCAGTGGCCGGCCTCCGGCACTCCGGCGCGGTAGTTGTACCTCACGATCGGCGTGAAGTTGATGGCGATCAGCACGACCGATGAGTCCTTGCCGCGGCGAAGATAGGTCACGGCGCTGGCGTCGCTGTCGTCGGCGTCCACCCACTCGAAGCCGGCCGGGTCGCAGTCCAACTCGTGCAGCGCCGTCTCGGCGACGTAGAGCCGGTTCAGATCGCCGACCAGCCGCTGGATTGAGGCGTGGAACTCGTGGCCGGCGGCGTCCCAGTCCAGGCTGGAGTCGTGGTTCCACTCCCGCCACTGGCCGAACTCCCCGCCCATGAAGAGGAGCTTCTTGCCGGGCTGCGTCCACATGTAGGCGAAGAGCGCGCGCAGGTTCGCCGCCTTCTGCCAGTCGTCGCCGGGCATCTTGCTGATCAAGGACCCTTTCAAGTGCACGACCTCGTCGTGTGAAAGCGGCAACACGAAGTTCTCCGTGAACGCGTAGAGCATCCGGAACGTCAGCCGGTAGTGGTGGTACTTGCGGTGGACCGGATCGCGCGACATGTAGTCCAGCGCGTCGTGCATCCAGCCCATGTCCCACTTCATCCCAAACCCCAACCCGCCGATGTAAGTCGGCCGCGAGACCATCGGCCAGGACGTGGACTCCTCGGCGATGGTCTGCACGCCCGGGATGCGTCCGTAGACCTCGGCGTTGAGGCGGCGCAGGAAGTCGATCGCTTCGATGTTCTCGTTTCCGCCGTAGCGGTTGGGGATCCACTCTCCGCGCTTGCGGGAGTAGTCCAGGTAGAGCATGGAGGCGACGGCGTCCACCCGCAGCCCGTCCGTGTGGTAGTAGTCCAGCCAGAACATGGCGCTGGAGAGAAGGAACGATCGCACCTCGTTGCGGCCGTAGTTGAAGATGTAGCTCTTCCAGTCGGGGTGGAAGCCCTGGCGCGGGTCGGCGTGCTCGTAGAGGTGCGTCCCGTCAAAGTAGGCGAGGCCGTGTTCGTCGGAGGGGAAGTGTGAGGGCACCCAGTCCAGGATCACGCCGAAGCCTGCGGGAGTGCAGGTAGTCCACCAGGTAGGCGAAGTCCTGCGGGGTGCCCCAGCGGCTGCTGGCCGCGAAGTAGCCGGTGGTCTGGTAGCCCCAGGAGCCGTAGAACGGGTGCTCCATGATCGGCAGGAACTCCACGTGGGTGAAGCCTGTTTGCTCAAGATAGTCTGCCAGCGGTTCCGCCAGCTCCCGGTAGGACAGCCAGCGATCGTTGTCCTCTGGCAGCCGTCGCCAGGAGCCGATGTGCATCTCGTAGATCGATACCGGCGCCTGCAGGTTGGACTTCTCCGCGCGTTTGGCCAGCCAGGGTGCGTCGGTCCATTCCTGCTCGCGGTCCCAGACGATTGAGGCTGTCAGCGGCGGCGTCTCGGCGTGGACGGCGAAGGGGTCGCCCTTCTCCGCCTTGTACCCGGCGTGCTGCGATTCCACCCAGTACTTGTATTTCGTCCCGGAGCCGACCCCCGGCACAAACCCCTCCCAGATCCCGGAGCTGCCGCGCGCCCGCAAAGGATGCGAGCCGCGGTCCCAGCCGTTGAAGTCGCCGATGACGCCGACGTGGGCCGCGCTCGGCGCCCAGACCGCGAAGTACGTCCCCGCTACGCCCTTGTGCGTCACCAGGTGCGAGCCCAGCTTTTCGTAAAGGCGCAGGTGGGTGCCTTCGTTGAAGAGGAACAGGTCGTCGTCAGTCAATAGCGTGAAGTCGTACTTCACCTTCGTGTCTGTAGCTTTCATAGCGCTCCTTCCAGCTGTTCCAGGACGCCGGTCAGCGGAATGCGCACCCAGTCCGGGCGGTTGTTCAGCTCGTACGCCACTTCGTAGATAGCTTTCTCAAGCAGGAAGGCGCCCAGCAGCAGCCGCACCTCTTCCAGCGTCTGCGGCAGGATCGGCGCCACGTTGGCGGCCTGCATGTACCCCTGGAGGAACGCCGCCGATGACCAGGCCACCCAGTAGTGCGCCCAGCCCTCCACGCGCTCCACCTGGTCCGGTCGCACGATGCCGACCGAGGCCTGCGACCGCGCCGCCGAGTACGCGGCGTAGTTGAAGGAGCGCAGCATTCCGGCGACGTCTCGCAGCGGCGATCGCTTCAGCCTGCGCTCGCTGAGCGGCCTCATCGGCTCCCCTTCGAAATCGATGATCACGAAGTCCTTGCCGGTGTAGAGCAGCTGCGCCAGGTGGTAGTCGCCGTGGACCCGCAGGCGCACCCCGCTCAGCCTCCCATCGACGACCTTGTGGAAGCGGGCCAGCACCTGCTTTTCGGAGGCGATGACCGCATCGGCCAGGGCTCGCACCTCGCCCGTCAGGTCTCGCCGCTTGTTGACCAGCAACGGGAAGACGTGCGCCACTAGCCCGCGCAGGCTTTCGTAGAGCGAGCGCTGGTAGAACGGCGTGAACGGTTCCGGCGCGAAGGCCGGGTCGTCCGGCGCAGAGCCCAGCGCCACGTGCAGCTCCCCGGTGCGGCGGCCCATCAGCTCTGCGGACTGGAGGTAGCCGGCCATCAGGTCCGCCGCCAGCTCCGGCACATCGTGCGCCATCAGCTCCAGCGGCCCGCCTTCCAGGGCCGGCGCGTCCGGGATGTCGCCGGGCTGCTGGGACATCACCCGTTCGAAGTACGTGGCCAGCGCGTCCAGCGTGTAGCTCCAGGCGCTGCCTTCGTTGGAGACGAGCTCCTGCAGGATGCCCAGCGTCGTCGGCTGCTGGCGGCGGCGCTGGTACTCCAGGTATCCGGCCACGCTGGGCGTGTTCACCTCCGGCGCGCGTTCGGTCAGGAAGCGTCCGACCTCCAGGTCCTGGTCCACGCCGACGTCCGGCTTGCGCACCAGCTTGAGGATGAACTTGTCGCCGTACGTGATCGAAGTGTTGGTCTGCTCCCCGCGCATGACGCTCGGTTGCAGCCGGGCCGTGGAGCGGATGCTGACGGCCTTGCCCGTCCGCACGCAGACCAGCTCACCGGTCTGTCCCTTGAAGCTTTTGCCGTGCGTGACACCGTCCAGCAGCATTCGCAGGAAGTCCTGGTTGGCCGTCGCCTCGTAGATGACCGCCGCCTTCTGGCTTCCCTGTACCTGGAGGCGAGCGATGACCGAGTCCGGCCAGTCCAGGAAGACGCGCTCTGCCCGTTTCCCGGCGACGAAGGCCAGCGGCACGAAATACGTCTCCGATTCGCCCTCGAGATAGTCGATCCGCACAAGGAGGAGCCGTATCTCAAGTCCGCCGGCGCCCTCCGGCAACTCGATCGCCTCCGTGATGGTGGCGTTCTGAATCGTCCGGGCCTTACCGCTGAACCAGCGCCGCCCACGCATGTAGTCCGGCAGGACGGCTTCCAGGCGGGACTTGCCGCGCCCGGTCAGCAGCTCTTCCCAGGACTTGCCCACGCTGAGCACGCGAACGGTTGGCTCGGCCGGTGAGGACGGCGCGCCGTCCTCCTGGGGCGGCCGCAGGGAGAACCAGTAGAAGGCGTGGGGGCCCAGGGTCAGGAAGTACGGCAGCTCACCGATGCGCGGGAACTCCGTCCAGCCAAAGAGCTCCACCGGCGTCGAGCCCTTGTAGGCCGACATGTCCAGCTCCGCGTACTGGGTGAACCGCGAGAGGTTGGCGATGACCAGGATCGTCTCTTCTTCGTGTTTGCGGACGAAGGCCAGCACCTTGCGGTTCTCCGCCTGCAAGAATTCGATCGAGCCGCGGGCCAGGGCGCGGTGTTTCTTGCGCAGGGCGATCAGGCGCTTCATCCACCAGAAGAGCGAGTTGGCGTTGCCCTGTTGCGCCTCCACGTTGACGGTCTCGTAGTGGTATTCCGGGTCGACGATCACCGGCAGGAACAGCCGCTGCGGGTTGGCGCGCGAGAAGCCGGCGTTGCGGTCTCCGCTCCACTGCATCGGCGTGCGGACGCCGTTGCGGTCGCCCAGGTAGATGTTGTCGCCCATGCCGATCTCGTCACCGTAGTAGATGATCGGCGCGCCGGGCAGGCTGAAGAGCAGCCCGTTCAGCAGCTCGATGCGGCGGCGGTTGTTGCCCAGAAGGGCGGCCAGCCGGCGGCGGATGCCCAGGTTGATGCGGGCCTGCGGGTCCTGGGCGTAGACGCGGTACATGTAGTCGCGGTCTTCGTCGGTGACCATCTCCAGCGTCAGCTCGTCGTGGTTGCGCAGGAACATCGCCCACTGGCAGTTGTCCGGGATCTGCGGCGTCTGCTCCATGATGTCGATAATCGGGAAGCGGTCCTCCTGGTGGACGGCCATGAACAGCCGCGGCATCAGCGGGAAGTGGAAGTTCATGTGGCACTCGTCGCCCTGGCCGAAGTAGGCGGCGGCGTCCTCCGGCCACTGGTTCGCCTCCGCCAGGAGCATCCGGCCCGGATACTGCGCGTCGATGTGCGCGCGCAGGTCCTTCAGGAACGCGTGGGTCTCCGGCAGGTTCTCACAGCTCGTGCCGTCGCGCTCGTAGAGGTACGGCACAGCGTCCAGGCGCAGCCCGTCCACGCCCATGGAGAGCCAGAAATCGACGACCTGCAAGAGCGAGCGCCGCACCTCCGGGTTATCGAAGTTGAGGTCCGGCTGGTGGGAGTAGAAGCGGTGCCAGTAGTAGGCGTGCGCCACCGGGTCCCACGTCCAGTTGGAAGTCTCGAAGTCCTTGAAGATGATGCGTGCGCTGCGGTACTTGTCCGGCGTGTCGTTCCAGACATAGTAGTCGCGCCACTTGCTGCCGGCTGGGGCGCGCCGGGCCCGCTTGAACCACGGATGCTCGTCCGAGGTGTGGTTCAGCACGACCTCCGTGATCACGCGGATCCCGCGGCTGTGGGCCTCCCGCAGGAAGATGTTGAACTCGCGGATGGTGCCGTAAGAGGGATGAATGTCCGTGTAATCGGCGATGTCGTAGCCGTCGTCACGCAGCGGCGAGGGGTAGAACGGCAGCAGCCAGACAGCGCCGACGCCAAGGTCCTGCAGGTAGTCCAGCTTCTGGGTCAGCCCGGCGAAGTCGCCCATGCCGTCGCCGTCGCTGTCGGAGAAGGCGCGCACGTGGACCTGGTAGATGATGGCGTCCTTGTACCAGAGGACGTCGCCGTCACCGGTCAGCCGGGAAGAGGCCCTGCGCGGTCGAACAGCCATGCCTACTCGAACTCCCAGCCGGTGCTGCCGACGCGACGCCGCAGGCGCAGGACGTGCGCCGGGATCACATGCGGGTTCAGCTGCACGAAGTTGCTCGGCCCCTGCCACTGGTAACGGGCGTCGCTCAGCAGGTCGTGCACCTGGTACGGCTCGTCCGGCTCCAGACCCCAGTCGGCGATCGGCAGCCAGAGCATGCCGCTCTGCGGGTTGACGGGGTCCAGGTTCACCACGCAGATGACGACGTTGCCCGCGCCTTCCGTCTCCTTGCTGTAGGCGATCAGGTTCGGGTTGTCCAGCGTGTGGAAGCGCAGGCCCCGGTTGGACTGCAGCGCCTCGTTCTCGCGGCGGGCCTTGTTCACCAGCGCGATCAGGTCGCGCAGGCTGTCCTTGCGGGCGATGTCCCAGTGCCGCACCTGGAACTTTTCGGAGTGGAGGTACTCTTCGCTGCCGGGTTCGCGGGGCTCGTGTTCCATCAGCTCAAAGGGCGGGCCGTAGATGCCGTAGTTCGATGACAGCGTCGCCGCCAGCACCAGCCTGGCCACGAACATCGGCCGGCCGCCCAGCTGCAGCTGCTCGTGCAGGATGTCCGGGGTGTTGGGCCAGGCGTTGGGCCGGAAGAAGTCCGCGACCGGCGTCTGGGACAGCTCCGTGAAGTACTCCGTCAGCCCTGCCTTGTCCGGCCGCCAGGTGAAGTACGTGTACGACTGGCTGAACCCCAGCTTGGCCAGGTGGTGCATGATCTTGGGCCGGGTGAACGCTTCGGCCAGGAAGATGACGCCCGGGTCTACGGCGCGGACCCTGGCGATAACCCACTCCCAGAACCGGAACGGCTTCGTGTGCGGGTTGTCGACCCGGAAGATACTGACGCCCTGCTCCATCCAGAAGAGGAACACGCTCAGCAGCTCCTGCCAGAGCGACTCCCAGGCCGGCGTCTCGAAGTTGAAGGGATAGATGTCCTCGTACTTGCTTCGGCGGGTTCTCGGCGAACTGCACACTGCCGTCCGGCCGCATCCGGAACCACTCCGGGTGCTCGCGCACGTAGGGATGGTCCGGCGAGCACTGGAAGGCGATGTCCAGCGCCACGTCGATGCCGTGGTCCCTCGCCTTGCCGACGAGGCGCCGGAAGTCGTCCAGCGTGCCCAGCGCCGGGTCGATCGACTTGTGGCCGCCCGCCTCGGAGCCGATCGCCCAGGGGCTGCCCGGGTCGCCGAGGCTTTCGCGGTCACGGCGTTGTTCGCGCCCTTGCGCTTCGTCTTGCCGATCGGGATGGATCGGCGGCAGGTACAACACGTCGAAGCCCATGCCCGCCACGTAGTCCAGCCGCGCCTCCACGTCCCGCAAATTGCCCGGCCGCTTCGGGTCCGGCGAGGCCGAGCGCGGGAACATCTCGTACCAGGCGCTGAAGGCAGACTTCGCGGAGTCCACCTGGATCCGCAGCTCCTTCCGGTAGCGCGTCGCCAGGCGCATGTCGACGGCCGCGCGCATCCGCTCGCCCAGCCGGCTGTCCAGCGCGACTTCGACGCGGCGCGCCGCCGCCGTCGGCCCTGACAGCGTGGCGGCGGTCTTCCGCAGCGGCTCGTCGTCTTTGCTGGCGACGTGCGGGAGCGCCTCCTCGATCAACCGCGCGCCGATCTTCAGGTCCACGCTGACGTCCTGCTTCGCGTCTACTTTCTTCGCCAGGTCGCCCTGCCAGGTACCGAAGTGGTCGACCCAGGCCTCGATCGTGAACACGTGAGTCGTCATCCTGGAGATCGGGATCTGCGCGCGCCAGCGGTCGTTGCCCAACGGCTGCATCGGCACCCGTTTCCAGGGCTTGTCGTCTGCGCGGCGGTAGAGCACGTCCGCGGCGATGGCGTCGTGGCCGTCTGCGTAGATGTCCGCTTCGATCAGCGCGCTCTCGCCGACAACGGCCTTGCCGGGGAAACGCCCCTCGTCCACTTCCGGCCGCACCCCTTCGATGACGACGCGCCGCAGCGCCTCGCCAGCGCCGTCCAGCGAAACCACGGCCGCCGAGGGTACGTCCGCACCCCGGGCAACGGGAGATGCCGCCGTCGTCGTCTTCGGACGGAGCGGCTTACCGCCGTTGGCTTCCGGGTCTGCGCGTTTGTTTTTCGGCATTCGGGGAACTTCCTACATCATAACCAGCGTAGCGCACGTCCCGCGACGAGCGGCATTACATACGCCTAAAAGCTGGTCCGGTCACAAAGCAAGACGCCTGCGGGCGATGGAGCGTGACTGTGCTACGGGCAAACCCACTGGCCGGACACGGTAATCGGTCCAGTGGCGTCGCCGGGCATGACCAGCGCGACCGGGACCGTCGCCCGCATCACGCCGCTGCCATCGGCCGTCAGCGTGGCGCTGCCGGATGCGCCCGCAGCGCCCGCGTCTGCCTCCCAGTGCCGCAGCTGCCCGAAGGTTTCGCCATAGCCGATACTCAGGGAGAACTGGCTGCCCGGGGCGCCGTAGTCCAGCGTGACGGCGGCGCCGGCCGGGAATTTCGCCTGGATCTCCAGGAAGGTGCCACTGAGGCTCCCGTTTATCGTCACTCGAGCTCATCGGTTGCCACCTCGCAAGTGACCGCGCCCAGGTTGCGAAACCCACTCATCTTGGCGGTGCCCGTCAGCCCGCCGCTGACGATCCAGTCGCCGCCGATCCCGGAGCTGGCGCCAAGGGCAGTGGCTGTGGGCGATTCCGTCGTACCCGCCGAGGCCCTCGCCGCACCTGAGCCAGCGTCGTCGCCGCCGCACGCCGACAAGATCGTGGCGATCAGCACCAGGGCCATGATTTTCCCGCCGCGCGTAACATTTCGGCGAAAAGCATAGCGCCGAACGTCCGCTGACGGCAAAACGACGTCGCCAGCGCTCCACGAGCACCAGAACGCTGGAGACAGGCCGGCTAGGCACAGTGACGTTCTGGGGCTCGTCGAGCGCTGGCTAGTCGATCCCCTCCAGCAGGTGCAGCGCGACGATGCGCTGGGCGCCGTCGATATCCAGGATGGCGAGCGAGCCCGCCAGGTCCAGCTCCAGCGAGTACAGCCGCGGCGCGGCCTCGCCGAAGAAGGTGCGGCGGCGGTCCTCACGGCTGCGCTCTTCGCCGCGGATCTCGAAGGCGTCCATCTGGATCGCCAGGTCCGGGCGCTGCATCCGCTTCAGAATGTTTTTGAGGTCGTTGGTCAGCTCCGGGGCGCGTTCCTTGATGGCGTCACTCGTGGGCATCTCCACCTCCTGCTCCAGCATCATTGACCCCGGTAACCGCCCAATTAAGGCGCGCAACCGTGCCGTCAACATTGCCCATCAGCCGGCGAACCTGTAGCCGCTGCCCCGCACCGTGATGATCCAGCCCGGGTTGGAGGGCCGCTCTTCGATCTTCTCCCGCAACCGGCCGATGTGAACGTCCACGGTACGCGTCTGGTCGAACCCGTCGTAGTGCCAGACCGCCTCCAGGAGCTGCCCGCGCGTGAGAAGGCGTCCGCGGTTCTGCATCAGGCAGACCAGCAGATCGAACTCCTTGGGCTTGAGGGCCAGCGGCTCACCGGCCCTTGTCGCCTCCCGCCGCAGCAGGTCCACGCGGATCGGCCCGGCGGTCAACACCTCGCGCTCGGACGTCACGGGGTCCTCCCGGCGGCGCAGGCGGGCCCGCACCCGCGCCAGCAGCTCCTTCATGCTGAAGGGCTTTGTCATGTAGTCGTCCGCGCCGATCTCCAGGCCGACGATCTTGTCGACTTCGTCGGTGCGCGCGGTGAGGATCAGGATCGGAACGTTGGACTCCTTGCGCAGCGTCCGGCAGACCTCGAACCCGTGCATCTCGCCGAGCATCAGGTCCAGGATCACGAGGTCTGGGAAGGCTGCGCGAACGGCCTCCAGGGCCTGGGCCCCGTCCGAGGCGGCGATGACTTCGTAGCCTTCCTTTTTCCAGATTAAAAGTAAGAGTCGCCACCAGGGTCGGCTCGTCGTCAACCACGAGGATGCGATTCATCGTTATATCTGCTAGCGAGACGTTAGCAAGGGAAGGTATGAAGGTGGATTAACAGGATGTTAAGCGCCGTAATGCTTGCGTTAACCACTCGGCACAGGCGCTTCCTGCAGCACCGGCTTAACATGTTTGTCACGCGGACGGAGGCAAATGATATATGCCTGTTATGTCCCACTGAGTATTGTATCTGCGTAGCTCCCGAAGCTAGGGTTCGTCGCCGCACCCCCGTCGATGTCCTGGGCCAGGGAGCCTCTTTTTGTCACACGCACGCCACCTTATCGGCTCTTTCGGAAACGTCTCTGACCGGTCTTGTCCGATACAGTCGGGGTATGAGTACCCAAACCGAAGACATCCGCCCCATCGCGAACGGGCGCCCCGCCTCAAACGGCGACGTCGACTGGTCGCTGCTTTCGCCGCAAGGCAAAGTGCTGTTTTACATCGCGCTGTGCCCCGCCTGCAGCGTCCAGGAGACCGCCATGGCCCTGGGCCTGACTGAGCGCTCGGTCTGGGGCATCATCCGTGAGCTGCGTCGATGCGACATGCTGCGTTTGCACCTGGACAACCGCCGGCACCGCTACAGCGTGAACCTGGACGCGCCGCTGCTTCACCCCACGATCCGGGGCCTGACGCTGCGGCCGGTCCTCGGCGAGATCGCCGAGAAGGCGCTGCGCGAGGACAACCCGGAGTGCGTGCGCCTGCCCTAAACGGTCTGTAGCCCCCAGCGTTCCTGGACCCACGACTCCAGCCGCGCGAACAGCAGCCGGTCCGTCAGCAGGCCGATGGCGATGATGACCAGCATGATCGAAATGACAAGGCTCATGTCGTTCAGGCTGCGGCCCACCTCTTCCAGGTGGCCCAGGCCCTTCGTGCCGTAGAGCAGCTCCGCCGCCATCAGGGATCGCCAGGCGAAGGAGAAGCCCAGCTTCAGCCCCTGCGCCAGGCCCGGCATCATCGCCGGCAGCGTCACGTAGCGCAGCATCTGCAGGTGGTTCGCGCCCATCGTCTGGCCGGCGCGCCTGTAGAGCGGCGGCATCGCCCGGAACCCGGCGCGCGCCGAGATGGCGACGGCGAAGATCGATCCCATCGTGACGACGAAGATCACCGCCCGGTCGTTCAGCCCGAACCAGATCAGCGCCAGCGGCAGCCACGTCACGCTGGGCAGTGATTGCATTCCCAGCACAAGGCTGCCCAGCGTGTCGTCTATGTACTTGTTGGCGCCACAGGCCATGCCGATGATCATCCCCAGCACGATCGAAATGCTGAACCCGATCAGTAGGTGCTTGACGCTGTCGCGGATCGCCCGCAGCAGGAGGCCGTTGTCCAGGTACGAGTGCAGCGAGTTCAAGACTTTGCCTGGCCCCGGCAGCACGTAGGGCGACCAGACCTCCAGCTCCACCACCAGCCACCAGATCGCCAGGAGCGCGGCGTAAAACAGCGCGATCCGCAGCAGCTTCAGCGCCAGCGCGCCCGGGTCGAACTCCCGGAAGCGGGCGCCTGCCGGGTCAGCGCTTCCGGCCGCGATGTCGACACCCGTGGGTCCGCTAGATGGCATAGCTGTCCTCCTTGGCCTGCGTGGCGTAGATGTCGTGCTGCAGCTCCATGCGAACGCGCGCCGCCAGGTCCACGACGGCGTGCGAGTCCGGTCCGCGCGGCCGCGGCAGGTCGATCGCGATCTCCCGCTTGAGCTTGCCGGGGGCCGGCGTCATCACCCAGACCCGGTCGCCCAGCATCACCGCTTCGCGGACGTTGTGGGTGATGAAGAGCACGGTTGTGCGCAGCCGCGCCGTGATCTCCTGGAGCTCCTGTTGAAGGACATCGCGGGTCTGGGCGTCCAGCGCCGCGAAGGGCTCGTCCATCAAGAGCATCCTCGGCTCCACCGAAAGTGCCCGGGCCAGCTGCGCCCGCTGCTTCATGCCGCCGGAAAGCTCGTGGACGTAGGCCTTCTCGAACTTGCGCAGGTTCACGATCTGGATGTAGCGGTCGGTCAGCTCCTTGCGCTCGGCCTTGCTGCGGCCGGCGATCTTGAGGCCCAGCTCTACGTTGGCGCGCACGTTCAGCCACGGATACAGCGCCGGCTCCTGGAAGACGACGATCCGCTCCCGCCCCGGCTTCTCGATCGGTTTGCCGGCGAACAACGCCTGGCCTTCGTCCGGGAAGTCCAGCCCGGCGACGATGTTCAGCAGCGTCGACTTGCCACACCCGGATGGCCCGACGATGCAGACGAACTCGCCTTCCGCCACGGACAGGGAGATGCGGTCCAGCGCCAGGGTGTCGCCGCGCTTGGTGCGGTAGTGCCGGGTCACGTTCCGCAGGCTCAGCAGCTCACCGCTGGCGGGCAGCGCGACGCCAAGGTCCGGCCGTGTCCCCTCGGAGATGTCCAACGCTGCCTGCCTACTCCGTCACCGCCGCCAGGCCCTGGGCCTGCAGCACTCTGTTGAGGATGTCGAGCTGGAAGAGGTCGGTCAGGACGGGATCGTCCTGCAGGAACCCCAGCGCGTGCGCGTTCTCCGCTGACTGGCGCACGCTGGACGCCACCGGGTCGTAGGTGAAGTCCAGGTTCTTCCAGGCGTCGTCGATCACGGACTCCTTCAGCGGCTTGCTCGTGATCGCGCCGATCTGCTGGTTCACCAGCGTCTTCGCCTCGGCCGGGTTCGCCTGCAGCCACTGCACGGTCTTGACGTTCGCCGTGACCAGCTTCTCCACGATGTCGGCGTGCTTGTTCAGGAAGTCCGTCCGGACTATCAGCACCGTAGTGGCGAACTTGCCGTCCGGCCACAGCGTCTTCTCATCCACCAGCACGTGGCCGCCGCCCTCCTGGATCAGCCGCGTCGCCCAGGGCTCCGGGGCCCAGGCGCCGTCGATCTGCCCGTTCTGGAACGCAGTCAGCGCATCGGCGTTATTGATCGGCGAGACCTCAACGTTGCCGCCGTTCTCCGTCGCGCCCAGCCCGTTGGCCTTGAGGAAGGTGCGCAGGGCCACATCCTGCGTGTTGCCGATCTGCGGCGAGGCGATTCTCCTGTGCGCCAGGCCGGCGACGTCTGTGATCCCTGGCTTCACGACCAGCAGAGCGCCGCCGCTGGCCGCACCGGCCACGATCCGTACGTCGTTGCCCTGGGACTGGACGTAGCCGTTGATCGCCGGGTTGGGGCCTACGTAGGCCGCATCGATCTCCCCGGCGAAGAGGGCGGTGATCACGTCCGGCCCGGCGTTGAACACCTTCGGCGCGATCGTCACGTCAGACCCCAGCTCCTGCGCGAAGATGCCGTTGCCCGTCCCCGCCAGGGGCACCGCGTGCGTCAGGTTGGCCAGGTAGCCGAGGTGGAGCGTGACGGCGCCCGGGTCGGCGTCGGCATCGCCGCCGCCGCACGCGACGGTTGCGCCGAGCACGAGAGTCAGTAGTGCCAGTAAGTATGTCTTCAAGTGATGCTGCTCCTGCGATCTGAAACCTGTCGATGCTAGAGAGCCCCCGGAAGGGGGCAACTACAGGAGCAACGGTGGCCGCTCGTCACAAGCGAGTGGCCTGGTGGGTGGGTGGTCATATGTAGTAGGCCTCGCGCGGGGCAGCGTCGCGCTGGCGCTCCGCCAGGTCCCCAAACGTTGTGTTGTCCAGCACGCCGGCGATGGCGTCGCGCACGTCGGACCAGAGGTTGCGCAGGACGCAGCCGTCCTCGGTCGGGCAGCGGTAGACAGGGCAGGGCACGTGGGCCGACTGGCTGGCGCAGGGACTCGGAGCGAGCGGCCCGTCCATCAGCCGCACCACTTCGCCGACGGTGATGTCATCGGAGTTGCGGGCCAGCTCGTAGCCGCCGTGGACGCCGCGGTGGCTGCGCACGACGTCGGCCTCGCGCAGGCGCAGCATGATCTGCTCCAGGTACTTGGCCGGGATCCTGGTGCGGACGGCGATCTGGTGCACGGAGAGCGAGCGCGGCCCATTCGTCGTGGCGAGCTCCAGGAGGGCCCGGGTAGCGTAGTCTCCGCGTGTCGAAAGCTTCATGTTGTGAATTCCTATCGAGTTATAGGAGATTACACCTCGCCAACGCGCCTGTCAACCACCACAAACGCCGGATTTAGATACAAATCAGCGGCTTGTCGATAATTCCGCCGGAATCCAGGGGAATCTCAGAAACGCGAGGACAAAGCCGCGCGCTCGGCCGCGCGCAGCGCCGCCATGCAGCAGGGCATGGGCGGACCGCCGCTAGGCAAATGTCCAGACGATGTTACGTGCCGTTCTTTGCGAACGTGCGACGCTTGTCTTCCGCTCGGATTACGGACTTGTTACCGGGATGTCGCCGGGCCCTAGTGGCGGCGGCCCAGGATGACGTACACGGACGCGCCCACCGCCACCGAGATGAGCATCGCGGCGAAGACCAGGATCGCCCAGTTCACCCCTATCACCAGCGGCGGGCCCCCTGTGTTCGGCAGCTGGACCGCCGTCGCCGCTGTGGGCGCCGGGGTGGCCGTTGCGGGCAGCGCGGTCGGCGTCGGCGTAGCGTCCGGCGTTGGAGCCGAAGTCGGGCTGGCCGTGACCGGTGGCTCCGTCGGCGCCTCCGTCGCGTCGGTGGTCGGGACCGGCGTCGGGGACGGCGAGTCAGTCGGCTCCGGGGTGGGCGTCGGCGTCGGGTGGTGGATGGTCACAACGGGGGTCGCTGTCGGCGTCGCCGAAGGCGTGTGGGTGGGCGTGGCCGTCGGCGTCGCCGTGGGAGTGGGTGTTGGTGTGGGCGTCGGCGTAGGCGATGATGGCGATGGCGTTGGCGTAGGCGTAGGCGTAGGTGTGGGCGTCGGCGTAGGCGACGGCGACGGTGAAGGCGAAGGTGTGGGAGATGGCGACGGCGTGGGTGTGGGCGTAGGCGTCGGGGTAGGCGTAGGTGTCGGCGTAGGCGATGGCGATGGCGATGGCGACGGCGTCGGCGTCGGAGTCGGAGTGGGCGTAGGTGTGGGCGTCGGCGACGGCGACGGAGTCGGGGTTGGCGTCGGCGATGGCGTCGGTGACGGCGACGGAGTCGGAGACGGCGTCGGCGACGGCGAAGGAGTCGGAGACGGCGTCGGTGTCGGAGACGGCGTCGGTGACGGCGTTGGTGACGGCGAAGGAGTCGGAGACGGCGTAGGCGAAGGTGGCGACGGCGTAGGCGACGGCGACGGAGTCGGAATGTAGGTGTTGACGATCGTGCAGCTCGCCGAGGTAGGCCCGATCAGCGGTACTTCTTGGCAGTTGCTATCGTCTGCGGCGTAGCCAGGCGGCGTCGGGCTCTCCGTCGCGCTGCAGACGGGGACTGTCGTGTAGCCGCTGATCGTCCATGTGACCGGCGAGCCCTCTGCCACCGCCTGCGGGTTGCCCGGCGTGATCGTCCCGCCGCCAGAGCATGAGACGCTGACGTCGACCGTGGCGCTGCCGTTGTCCGGCGACCAGTCTTTGGCGACCGTGAACGTCGCCGAGTTAAGCGCGTTGACGATCGTGCAGCCGCCGGTGTCAAGGTCGGCGCTGCACGTCCCGGTCGAGCTGTAGCCGGTCGGCGGGTCCGGGTCTTCGGTTGCCGTGCAGTTCGGGTTGTCGCTGGTGTAGCCGCTGACCGTGAACGTCGCCGAGGCATCACCCGCAATCGTCTGGGGGTTCGGCGAGACGTTCGCGCCGTCTTCGCAAGCCAGGCTGACGCTGACTTCTCCGAGCGGGTTGTCCGGTTGCCAGTCCTTGGTCACCGTGAACTGGCCGGACTTCAGGGTATTCGTGATCGTGCAGGACGCTGCGCTCGGCCCGATCAGCGGCACCTCCTGGCAGTTGCTGTCGTCGGCGGTGTAGCCGGGCGGCGTCGGGCTCTCCGTCGCGCTGCAGACGGGGACTGTCGTGTAGCCGCTCACGATCCACGTGACAGGCGAACCCTCCGCCACCGGCTGCGGGTTGCCCGGCGTGATCGTACCGCCGCCGCTGCAGGAGACGCTGACGTCGACCGTCTCGCTGCCGTTGTCCGGCGACCAGTCCTTGGCGACTGTGAACGTCGCCGAGTTGAGGGCGTTGATGACCGTGCAGCCTCCCGAGTCTAGATCAGCGCTGCACGTCCCAGTTGAACTGTAGCCGGTCGGTGGGTCCGGGTCTTCGGTCGCCGTGCAGTTCGGGTTGTCGCTGGTGTAGCCGCTGACCGTGAACGTCACGGAGCTGTCGCCGGTGATGGTTTGCGGGTTCGGCGAAACCGTCGAGCCATCTTCGCAGGCGAGGCTGAAACTGACTTCGCCGAGAGGATTGTCCGGCTGCCAGTCCTTGGTCACCGTGAACTGGGCGGACTTGAGGGTGTTCGTGATCGTGCAGGAGGCGGCGCTCGGCCCGATCAGCGGTACTTCCTGGCAGTCGCTGTCGTCGGCGGTGTAGCCCGGCGGCGGGTTCGGGCTCTCGCTGGCGCTGCAGACGGGAGTCGTCGTGTAGCCGCTGATCGTCCAGGTGACGGGACTGCCCTCGGCGACCGCCTGCGGGTTGCCCGGGGTGATCGTCCCGCCGCCAGAGCATGAGACGCTGACGTCGACGGTCTCGCTGCCGTTGTCCGGCGACCAGTCTTTGGCGACCGTGAACGTCGCCGAGTTGAGCGCGTTGACGATCGTGCAGCCGCCGGTGTCAAGGTCGGCGCTACACGTCCCGGTCGAGCTGTAGCCGGTCGGCGGGTCCGGGTCTTCGGTCGCCGTGCAGTTCGGGTTGTCGCTGGTGTAGCCGCTGACCGTGAACGTCGCGGAACTGTCGCCCGTGATCGTTTGCGGGTTCGGTGAGACGTTCGCGCCGTCTTCGCAAGCCAGGCTGACGCTGACCTCGCCGAGCGGGTTGTCCGGTTGCCAGTCCTTGGTGACCACGAAGTCCGCGGTCTTGAGCGTGTTGACGATGGTGCAGGCCACCGGCTCCTGGCCAACCAGCGGCACTTCCTGGCAGTCGCTGGCGTCGGCGGTGTATCCCGGCGGCGGGTTCGGGCTCTCGCTGGCGCTGCAGACGGGAGTCGTGCTGTAGCCGCTGATCGTCCAGGTGACCGGCGAGCCCTCAGCCACGAGTTGCGGGCTGCCCGGCGTGATTGTGCCGCCGCCACTGCAGCTGACACTGACGGAGACGGTGGCGCTGCCGTTGTCCGGCGACCAATCCTTCTGGACGGTGAAGCCGGCCGAGTTGAGCTCGTTGACGATCGTGCAGCTGCCGGCGCTGAGCGTGGCGGTGCAGGTGCTGCTGGCGTACTCGGCCGGGACAAAGCTCTCCGAGGCGGTGCAGCTCGGGTTGCCGGTGTAGTTCGTGACGAGAAAGCTGACGCCGGTCGCGTTCTCGGAGACGACCTGAGAGGCCGGCGAGACCACGCCGTTGCTGCAGCTCAAGGAGACGGTCACCGACCCGCTGGGAAGGTCGGGATCGAAGTCCTTCTTGACGACAAACGGGGTTCCCGGCTGGTTGTAGAACGTACACGAGACGATGTCGTCCGGGTGCGCCACGATGCCGTTCACGGAGTTCGTTCCCTGCGTGCCGTTGTTCGTGGCGCCGCTGCATGATGCGGACACCAGCTTGTAGTTGGAAGGCAAGGTCTCCGCGGGGCTGAGGGTCACTGTATCGTCAGCGCCCAGGTTGAGATCGAAGTTGATCTGACCGGAAGCATCCGTCTGGCCGCCGGCCGGCGTTGAGCTGTCGCCGTCGCCGGGAGCAACGTTGGCGTTGAACGTCCAGTTGCTGCCGGGCGTCTGGTCGCCCGTGGTCCCGAGATTGCCGTCGGCGTCGATGATCTTGTGGATCGTCAGCGTGCCGCCGCACAACTGGTGCACGAGGTTGCCGAGCTGGTCGGCCAGCGTGTTGAAGTCGGTGGTGTACGTGGCGTCCGCGCTGGAGATCGCGTTGAGGTTGGCGGTATCCAGGTCGTCGCCGATGCCCAGCGTGATGATCCGGGCGCCGGCGGTCTTGGCCGCGTTGGCCTCGGGAATCGCGGACATCAGCATCAGCGGAACGTTGCCGGGGTTGATCTCGACAAAGCCGTTCCCGTCGTAGCCGTTGCGCGCTGTCGGGTTGCCGTCGGAGGCGAAGACGATCAGGTCAGGATTGGCCCGGTTCGGGAAAGAGGTTCCGGGCGTTGTAGAGGCCGTAGGCCCAGTTCGTGTACTCGCCGGGGCCCAGCGGGACGCCGTTGATCGCGGTGTGCAGGGTCGAAGCGTCGCCGGTGAAGCCCTGCGCCACCTGCGAGGTCGTGCCGAACTGGACCACGGCGATCTGCGTCGGTGTGGCCGGGAGCAGCGCGTCCACGAAACCGTTCAGCGCCGATTTCATCGATGACATCTCGCTGCTGTCGATGCTCCCGGAGCGGTCGATGACGATCACCATGTCCAGCCCGCAGGAAGCGCTCAGGGTCGGGTTCGGCGCGACCGCTTCGTAGGTCACGTCGATGTTCACATCGCTGACGGCGATCTGGCCCGTCCCGACACCGGTCGTGTCGCCGCGGATGTGCAGGTAGAGGCCGTTGACCTGGGCCTGCGTCAGCGAGAGGCCGGACAGCGTGTAGGAGTACGTCGTCATCGTCGTCGTCAGAGTCTGCGACGACGGAAAGCCGATCACCTGGTTGGAGCTGTTCAGCACCTCCACCAGGACCGAGCCGCTCTGGCTGGTGGTCTTGGCGGCACGATAGCGAACGACAAGCTGGGAAGCCGTGCCGGTATCCGAGGGAGCCTGGCTCAGGTCAAAGTAGACGTTCTTGTTCTGGGAGTTCGCCGGGTCAACGATGAAGTCGCCGTCATCCGGCGTGGTGATGTCCTCATCGATAGTCGAAGAGCAGGTGGTGCCGGAGCTGAGGCAGCTGCTGCTGGAGTTGTTCGTCCAGCCGCCGGGATTGCTGCGGTCTGCGCTTGGAACCAGCGTGGCGGAGGCGGCGGAGGCGCTGCCGGCGAAGATGAAATAGCCGAGCGCGCCGGCAACCAGGAGCGCCAGCAGCGTGACGGAGCCGAGTCCGGTCATCCGCCGCCTGCCGGGGCGCTTGATCAGGTTGCCTTGCTTCATACTTTCCGCCCGCCTCCTTGAGCACCGGCTCGAAGTCACAGGCACGCACAGCCGTCCCATGCGTGACACGGAGGCATCGCCGGATACACCCCCCGTAACCTGTAAACCTGCTCGTTGCCAAAGCGTTACGACGGCGTCCGGGCTTCAAAATGCGGCCCGCAGGCGTGCGCCTATACGGCAGGTGGGGGCAATTTAGCAATAAATCCAGAGTTATCGGGGCCCGCAGACGCAAGATACGACCGCCAGCCAACGCTACAGTCCCCGGAAAGGGTGGCTGGAGCCAGGACTGGGTGCAGGCTGGGCTACGACTCTGTCGGGGCTTCTTCTACGCGCTTCTTGGCCCTGCGGCGACGAAGCAGCAGCGGTGTAGCGATGCCGACGCCGAGGACGATGATCGCCCCGGCAGCGATACCCCCGAAGAGCGCCAGCGATGTGCCTTCAGAGACGGAGAAGGACAGCTCCCGCTCATCCGTCTCCTTGCCTTCGTAGTTGATCTTCCCGCGAACGACGTAGTTCCCCGTGTCCTTGATCTCTGTGAAGATTTCGAACACCCCAAGATCGGACGGCGCAACCAGCTTCTCCGGTGTCGTCACCGCGGTCAGCAAATTGCCGTCCAGGTAGATCTCGCCCTGGAAGATCGCCCGCGTGTCGATGATGCCGGAGTTGCGGAACGTCGCCTCTATCTTGGCGGTCGTGCCAACCTCCGCCGGAGACTCCAGCGTCAGGGACTCCAGGGAGCCGCGCCGGGTCAGCGTTCCGTAGGGCAGGATCTTGAAATTGAGAGTGCGCTCCTCAATCGTCGCGTCGCCGAGGTTGACGACGACATCGGCGACGTAGTCTCCGACCGGGTTTCCGGTGGTGTCCCAGGTGTTGACGATGAAGGCCGTCTCGCTGGGACTGACCTCGGTGCTGTTGCCGTTATTGCTGTCGCCGATGACGTTGGAGTTTGCGTCCTTGATGCGGACGATGACATTCGGCGTGGCATTGACGTTGCCGATGTTGGAGAAGTAGGTGGTGACGCGCAGCGGGTAGTTGACCTCGGTGTCGTTTGTGTACATGTCCAGGACCTTGCCCGCGAGGTTCTGTTCACCGCTGATGTTGACGTCCATGTTCAGTTCGACGGCCGGGATGACTGTACCGCCGCCTCCAGTGTCCACCGGCGAAGGCGGCCCCAGCGACTGCAGCGTCAGGCCGCCTTCGTGAGGCCCGTTGCTGGCGTCATCCGGCACGGCGATGCGGGCCAGGAGGCTAGCCGTCTCACCGGCCGGGATTATGACCTGGGGCAGCGGCGTGTTCCTGTCATCCACGGTAACGATGGTTGTCCAGCTGCCCACCTCGCCGGCCGGGATCGCCTGGACGATGAGATCGGTCGGCTCACTGTTGATGACGCCGAAGTCTTTGTAATAGACGGATCCGCGGGCGGCGTCCGCAACGTTCAGGTCAGGCGGGTAAGCGCCGATGCCATCGGCGAAGGCGCTGGGGCTCTGGAGGAGGGTAACGCAGGCCATGGCGAGACCCGCCAGCGTCAACCATGCCAGTTTCATGTTCATCCTCCTCCACATTGTTACATCCAGTCTAACCCGCGAAAGGGCGCCGGCATAACTGCCGGCGCCCCTTCGTGCTTGAGACTCGCTGATTACTTATCCGTGAGGACTAGTAAGAGTGAGCCACACTATTGGCGTGGAATCCTGTGTGCGGTGCCGCACAGTCGAACCTGGCGACGATGTAGACGGCGCCATTGTATGTGCCGCTCTGCGCGTTCACCGGGTGCACCGAGAAGTCGATCTTGCCTGTCTGGTCGTGGCCGATCGGGTGGTTCCCGAAGCAGTACCACGGCAGGGTGCCTGGACCGTCAGCCGGCTGCGGATCGGCAACCTCAATGGTCGCCGGGTTTGTCCGCCAGGCGGCTCTGACCTTTGAGTCGAACGAAGTGATCTTCTTCGTGTTGTCAGAAGCCAGGATCAACGGGTCGAACTTCGTCTCGATGTACATGGGCGCGTTACCCGTGTTCAGGACCGTCGGAGCAACACAACCGACGGGCGCCGTCGGGCAGGCGACGCCGGGTGTGTCGAACGTCGTGTCACCAGGGATGTTCGCGCCACCGTTGGTGTTGATCGTGCCCCAGTCCAGGCTGGTGAAGTCCAGCTGCAGGTGGATGAAGCAGATGTTGTCCCAGTAGTTGGCCAGGTGGAAGGCGGTACCTGAGGAGTTGACCGCAGTCGCCTCGACGCGGACTTCGCCACAGGGCTTGTCCTTGGTCAGCAGGTCCGGAACCTTGAAGATGGCCTTGGCGCCCTCGAAGCACTTGTTGATCATGTTGTCAACTTCGGCCTGGGTCATGGCGCCGTTCTCTACTGCCTGGGCGAACATCTTCGTCAGGCTGTTGCTCTGCAGGTCTGTGCAGGCGACCTTGCGCAGAGGGTTCTGGGCCGTTGGCGGGCCCTGGGTGTCCGTGGAGTGGTGCTGTTCTTCCAGGCACCAGTAGGTCTCTGCCGGCTCACCAGCGAACGGACCCTCAATCGGGACCTCGGGGTGTGCGGAGGTGTAGGTAATGCCGGAGATGACGACGTCCGGACCGCAGTTCGGGCCGTTCGGCGGGACAGCCACGTAGGGCTCCCAGACCTTGAAGTAGACGTCGACGATTGACTGTACGTCAGAACTCTCAATCGCAACCCACTTCTCATAGCCGCGCTGGACCGGGAGGTTCTCAGCGTTGGCCACGATGCCCACCATGTGGTGCCGGTTGGGTGCGGCGAAAGCCGACGGGTCACAGGCTGGACCATCCGCGGTTACCCACGGGGTGTCGTCACGGTGTCCAACTGTGCCGTAGTCCTGCGACGCATTGAACGGAGTCATGTCCGGGGCTTCCCAGACACACTCGAAGTTCAGGACTGTGCCGCCGCCGCCAGCGGCGCCAACCACTGCCTGTGCCGGGACCTTCAGAGGGCCAAGGCACTGCGGCGGGTTGCCGGGGGCGGGAGTCTGGCCAGCCGGGGTCGGTGTCGGGCTGACAGTGGCGCCGCCGATCAGGGTCGGTGCCGGTGTCGGTGTTACCGACGTCAGAGCAGTGACACAAGGGGTCGGGTCCGCCGCCGAAGCGCTGCCCGTTCCCGTTGCGCCAAGCGCGGTCAGGCCGGCGATCACTGCGATCGCGACGCCGACCACGAGCGCTGCTCGGATGCTAATCGTTGATATAAACGACATTCGTTCATTTCCTTTCCTAGGAATTTGATGTTTGATTTTGATTGGTACCACCTTGCGGGCTAACAATCTGTGTCCTTGCTTCGTTACCTCCTTCCGGGGCCACCTGAGACGCTCCGGCGAAGCAAAGACTGCCTGCCGCTCGCTGGCACCGTGTGTGCCACCCGCGGCAGCGGGTCGCTGCTGCCCCGCTCGTCCGGGCTCCGGATTAAGTCCGGAGCCTGTGTCTCTGACACAAAGACTGGTTCGTTTCGCTCCGAGCCTTTAAAGAGCGAACCGCCGCGGGGCGTCTCTGTCGGATGGTTCCTTACCCCCTCCTTTCTTTTACTGTTCATGTACCGGTGAGATAGACAGTAGTTGTTGGACCGCGGTCCTACGGCGTCCCGCCGCCAAGGGCCGTCGGGGAGCTGTGTGGATCGCCGAACTTGAGCAGCTGGCCCGGCTTGGAGCCGCCACGGTAGCGGCGGATCGCCGCTGACACGCGCGCCACCAGCAAGGGCCGGTTGATCGGCCAGCGCACGTAATCGTCGGCGCCGGCCTCCAGCATCTCGATCTCGTCACCCTCGTCCCCGGTCCCCAGGACGATCAATGGCGCATCTCCAAGGCGCCGGAACAGGGGCAGCAGATCGGCTGCGTCGTACGGCGGGATCTCTTCGGCCATCAGCACTGCGTCTGGACTCTTGTGCACCAGAGACAGCAGGCCAGTAATTGGTCGGTCGGCCTCGATCACCGTGAATCCTCCTCCCTCGAGCATTCGGCAGACGCGCACACGCTGCAGCTCATCACTATCGACCACAAGCAGACACGCATCCACTCCACGGTCGGATGATAGGTTTGGCGCCCGGAACCTAGTGGGGACGCGAGTGGAACAGAAAGGGAAAAATGTGAGAAAAGGGCGTCTAGCTTCCGGCCGAGACCGCCTTGTCGCCGAAGTCGTCCCGGCCCTGCGTTAGCACCAGGCGGTAGCCGATCCCGTGCTTCGACATCAACTGGAAGGAGCCGGGGCTGGCCGCGTCCAGCTGCCGGCGCAGCCTCTGCACGTACTTGCGCAGGCTTCCCATATAAAGCCCATCACCGGTACCCCAGAAGTCCCTCTGGAGCTGGCTGTTTGTGACCAGCGATCCTTCCGCCGTTGATAGCGCCTTCAGCAGGTCAAACTCAAGCTTCGTCAGTTTCAGCGGAGACCCGTCGATCGCCGCCTCGCGCGTGCTCCCGTGGATCTCCAGGGGCCCATACCGGAACACAGTCCGCGTCGCTGTACGCGGAGGCGCCAGGCGGAGGACGGCAACAATCCGCGCGGCGATCAGCCTCGGCGAATCGTCACGGGCAAAGCAGACGTCGGCGCCGGCCTGCAGGATCTCGGCGGCCCTCTCCTCGCAGTACTCGTCGAGAATGACGAACAGGGGCGAGCGGACAAGGGTGCGCAAAGCCAGGACGACTTCGGCCGTCTTCTCCCCGGTCAGCTCCTCATCCAGGAAAGCGATGTCGGCCGGGGCGTCAGTGCCCACCAGTCCGGCGGCGTCGTTGACGATGATGATGCTGCTGGCCGGCCAGTGCAGGGTCAGCGCCAGCTCAAGGCTGGCGATCAGGCTGCGGTCCGCGACGTAGCCGACTGCCGTCAGGCTCATCGGGGCGAACCAGTAAGGGGCGCCCTTTCTGATGACGCTGCAGAGCCTCGCTCCACAGGTTGCCCCCCGTAGAAGTGTGTAGATGCTGCGCGAACGTTACGCGCGGCCCTGGTCGGATCCAAGAAAACCCCCTCTTCGATCTTGCCAGCCCGGCTTGGTCGGAACCGGTGCCGCTTCGGTTGCGCGACAGGCGAGGCCGCGTTAGGCCATTAAATCGCTTGCTCGCGTAATGTGTCAAGCACTTTGTGAAAATAATTCGCAAATTGATTTGCCCAAGGGACACACCGTGTGTCCAACAGGTGAAGCCGTGACCACGCGAGCGTTTCCGAAATGCTAAGCGGAGCGCAAATCCCGAGGATCCAACGCCTACCCGCCTACCACTGCACAAACATCGGCATGACAACGTGGACGTAGCGCTCGTCGCCCAGGGGGCGGATTACGCCGGGGCTTGAGGGGTTCGTCGTCTCCAGCACCACCTGCTGCGTGTCCAGCACGGAGAGCACGTCCTGCAGGTAGCGGCTGTTGAAGGCGATCTTCGACGACTCGCCCTCCAGCTTCACGTCCAGGTCGCCGCGGTGATCGCCGATCTCCTCGGCCCGGGCGGAGATCGTCAGCTTGCCGCCGTCCTTGGCGCCCTCGCCCGGCTCCATCTGCAGGCGGATGATGCCCGCGCCGTCCCGGGCGAAGATCGCGGCGATCCGCGTCTCCTGCAAGAACTGCTTCATGTCGATCTCGGCTCGCGAAGCGAAGGACTGCGGGATCAGCTGGCTGTAGTTCGGGAACGTGCCCTGGATCAGCGTCGCCACGATCTCCACCGTCTTCAGCTTGAACAGCACCTGCGAACGCGCCGCGTTGATCGACATCTCTACCGGCTCATCGTCCTCGCCCAGCTGGCGCTCGATCTCGCGCAGGGCGCGGGCCGGGATGATGACCTCCACCTTCTCGGCGACGTCCTGGTCCAGCGGCAGGTGGTGCACAGCCAGGCGGAAGCCGTCGGCGGCGGCCAGGGTCAGCACGTTCCCCTCGGCCAGCGTGTGGATGCCGGTGAGGACCGGGCGCGTGTCGTCGGTAGCGGCGGCGAACTGCACCTGGGTGATCGCCTTGCGCAGGGTCCCCGGCGCTAGCGACAGCGTCAGCCCGTCGGTGACGGAAGGCACCGGCGGGAAGTCGGCGGCGTCCATCCCGGCGATGGTCGCCTCGTTGCGGGCGCACTGCAGGTGCAGCTGCTTGCCGCGCCCGGAGACGCTGAGGTCGATCTTGTCGTTTGGCAGCGAGGCCACGAAGTCGGTCAGCAGCCGCGCTGGCACCGTGATCGCACCCTCTTCTTCAACCGTGGCGCCGATCCAGCAGGTGACAGCTATCGTCAGGTCAGTGGCGACGAGCTTCAGCTGCCCGCCGTCTGTCTCCAGGAGCACATGGGAGGCCTGGGGGAGCGTGCTGCGCACGGGCACGGCGCGGCCGACGATGGACAGGCCACGATTGAGATTCTCCTGGAGAGAGGATACTTTCATAACTGCTTACCTACTTTATCAATAAGATGCGGAGCGCCCGTAGTATAGCGCCCCGCATCTTGCCGACACAACGGGTCGGCGTCCTGTCCCGGTTCCCTACGCCATGTTCGGCGGCGACTCCCTGCGCCTGATCAGGCCGACGCAGGTGATCAGCGTCCAGACCCCCCAAAGGCCGAAGCCGATGAATCCGGGGGCGGCGAGCGCTCCGTCCGGATCGCCGTCGATGGGCCAGGCGCTCCCGATCACCAGCAGCACCCCCGCCAGGAGGGCGAAGTACCCGGACCAGCGCCAGATCAGCCCCGTGCGGATCACGGCCAGGCCGGCGGAGACCATAAACAGCGCGATCACCAGCTGGGCGACGACAAAGATCATCGAATCGGCATAGACGAACAGCTGCAGCGTGGAGTCATCGATCGCGATGTCGTTCTTAAACAGCAGCGCCAGGGAGAACTCCAGGGCGCTGGAAATCCCGCCGATGGCTAGAATGGCGGCGCCGGCGATCGTCATGCACCAGGTCAGGATCGGCGGGCTCTTCTCCCCGAACCCAGGTACCAGCGCAGCCCGACGAAGAAGGGGACGAAGAAGAAGACGAAGGCGATAGAGATGAGGAAGTTGGAGACGATGTACTGTCCTGAGCTGTCGTTCAGATAGGACCGCATCTCGGCGGCGGTCTGCGAAGCGTCCGGCGAGTCCCCCTGGATCACCACCGCTCCGATGACGAACAAGATCACCCAGACAATTCCCGCGACGCCGGCCAGGCGCCACCACTGGTTGATCGTGCTGGTTGTCATTGCCCCTGATTGCATCGTTTTCCCTCCAATCGCGGATTCTTGCTATTTCTATGGACAGCCCGGCACGAATGGGAATTACAATCGGGCGCTTGAATGTTGACGGAACTATCGCAATGCCGCCAGCGACGCCTGGGCTGCGGCGATCGTCGCCTCGATCTCGGCGTCCGTGTGCGCCATCGAGACGAACATCGCCTCGTACTGGGAGGGGGCCAGGAAGACGCCCCGGGAGAGCATCCCCCGGAAGAAGGCCGCGAAGCGCTCCGTGTCTGAACGCCTGGCTGAAGCGAAGTCCGTGACGTCACTGGAGCTGAAGAACATCGTCAGCAGCGAGCCGGAACGGTTCAGGCGCACCGGAACCTCCACCTCCTCGGCGGCGCGGCGCAGACCGTCCTCCAGATATATAGAAGCGATCTCCAGCCGCTGGTAGCCGGGTTCGCCCGCGCGGGCCAGCTCGTCCAGGGTCACGATGCCGGCCGCCATCGCCAGCGGGTTCCCGGAAAGCGTCCCGGCTTGGTAGACGGGCCCCAGCGGCGCGACCATCTCCATGATCTCCCGGCGCCCCCCGTAAGCGCCGACAGGCAAGCCGCCGCCGATCACCTTGCCCAGGCAGGTGATGTCCGCTTCCACGCCGAACAACGTCTGCGCGCTGCCGTAAGTCAGGCGGAAGCCGGTGATCACCTCGTCGAAGACCAGCAGCGCGCCCTGCTCCGATGTCAGCGCCCGCAGCCCTTCCAGGAAACCGGGGGCCGGCAGGACGACGCCCATGTTCGCCGCAACCGGCTCGACGATCACCGCCGCGATCAAGCCGGCGTTGGCCTCGAACAGCGCGCGTACAGCGGCCAGGTCGTTGTACGGCGCGACCAGCGTGTCGGCAGCGGCGGCGGCCGGCACTCCGGGGCTATCCGGCAGGCTGAGCGTGGCCTGGCCGGATCCGGCCTGCACCAGCAGCCCATCGGCGTGGCCGTGGTACCCGCCTTCGAACTTGATGATCCTGGAGCGGCCCGTGAAGGCGCGCGCCAGCCGCAGCGCGGACATCGTCGCCTCGGTGCCGGAGTTGACGAACCGCACAAGCTCAATCGAAGGGACGGCGTCAACGATGCGGCCGGCCAGCTCCACCTCCAGCTCGCTCGTCGCTCCGAAAGCAGTGCCGCGCAACGCGGCCTCGCCGAGCACGGCCACTACCGCCGGCGGCGCGTGCCCCAGGATCAGCGGCCCGTAAGCGCAGACGTAGTCGATGTACTCGCGGCCGTCAACGTCGACGATGCGCGGACCGCTGCCGTAGGCGATGACGGGAGGGTCGCCGCCGACGGCGCGGAACGCCCGCACCGGGCTGGAGACGCCGCCCGGCATCAGCCCCTGCGCCCGCTCGAAGATCTCCCGCGAGCGCGCGCCCTGTCCGTCACTCAAGCGACGGCACCAGCAGCGGCAGGAGTTCCGCCAGCGTCTTGACCCGCGCGTGCGCCTCCGGGGTGCCGCGCGGCTTGCGGTAGCCGCCGCGGTTGACCCAGGCGGCCAGCATCCCGGCGCGCAGCGGGCCCAGGACGTCAGGGATCGGATTGTCGCCGACATAGAGGATCTGCCCGGGTGGAAGCTGCATCGTCTCGGCGAGCTTATCGAAAATCGCGCGGTTCGGCTTGATCGCCCCTGCCGACTCGGAGGTGACGATCACATCGAACTGCATCTTGTTGCGCAGCAGACAGGCGTTCAGGAAGTCGTCGTCGGCGTTGGACAGGAGCGCGATCCTGTAGCGGCTCCGCAGCGCCTCCAGCACCGGCGCCACCTCCTCGAACACCGGCGCGTCGGCCAGGCGCGCCCGCAGGTGGTCCGCCGCCGCCAGCGAGTCGCCGCTCACCCGCATCTGCCTGAACACCCGCTGGAACTGCATCTGCCAGCCGTCGTGGTAGCGCCTGTAGACAGGGTCCGGGTGGTGCTCCGCCCTCAGCGCCAACGACGCCTTGAGAAACCGCTTCCAGACGTCTGCCGCGTCGGCTTCCATCCCCTGGGCGCCGCAGATCTCCGCCATCGTGACGATGAAGTCCGGCTCCGTGAAATTGAACAGCGTCCCGTAGCCGTCAAAGGCCACCGCCGTCACAGACGAGAACTTGGCCGCAGATTGCCGCAGATTGGACGCAGATTCTTTCATTTGGATTTGACGATGCGTTTGACGCGCACGCTGGTGCTGCCAAAGTTGATGATCAGAGCCAGTTGTAGCTTAGTCGCCGTCAGGTAGTTGAGAACCTGTGCCTCGTGCGCTGAGTCGATGGCAGCCACCGCTTTCAACTCAACAACCAGGCGTTCCTCCGCTAGTATGTCGGCAAAATACTGACCGACGATCGAGCCCTTGTAGTAGACGGGAATAGGCGCCTGGACGACGACTTTGACGCCGCGTGAGCTCAGCTCTCGAGCCAACGCGGTCTGATAAACAATCTCCAGAAACCCTGGCCCAAGCTCATTGTGAACCTCATAAGCGGCGCCAATGACCTTCTCGGTGAGCTCCTTGTCCGGGAATGACGCCAAATCAATCTGCGTTAAATCTGCGCCAATCTGCGGCCCATTCTCCAAGGTTCCGCCAGCGTCCAACATCGTAATCTGTGGCTCGCCTGGTTCAACCCAGCCAGCGCGCCGCTTCCTTGGCGTGGTAGGTGATGATGATGTCCGCGCCGGCGCGGCGGATGCCGGTCAGGATCTCCAGCGTCGCGCGCTGCTCGTCGAGGAAGCCGGCGGCAGCGGCGGCCTTCACCATCGCGTACTCGCCGCTCACGTTGTAGGCGGCAAGGGGCAGGTCGAAGCTGTCACGGGCGCGGGCGATCAGGTCCAGGTTCGGCAGCGCCGGCTTCACCATCACGATGTCAGCGCCTTCGTCGATGTCGGCCTCGATCTCGCGCATCGCCTCTCGGGAGTTCGCCGGGTCCATCTGGTAGCTGCGCCGGTCGCCGAACTGCGGCGCGGAGTCGGCGGCGACCCGGAACGGCCCGTAGAAGGCCGAGACCTGCTTCGCCGCGTAGGCCATGATCGGCGTCGAGCCGAACCCAGCGTCGTCCAGGGAGGCCCGGATCGCGGTCACCCGGCCGTCCATCATGTCCGAAGGCGCGACCATGTCCGCCCCGGCCTCCACGTGGGAGACGGCGGCGCGGGCCAGCAGCGGCAACGTCGCGTCGTTGTCCACCTCGGCGTTTCCCCGCTCATCCTGAGGCTCTCGAAGGACGCCGCAGTGCCCGTGCGAGGTGTACTCGCAGAGGCAGACGTCGGTGATGACGACGAGCTCCGGGGCGGCGTCCTTGAGGGCGCGGACGCCCCGTTGCGCGATGCCGCTCTCTGCGTAGGCGCCGGAACCGGCTTCGTCCTTCGATTCCGGCAGCCCGAACACCATTACGGCCGGGATGCCAAGGGATCGCAGTTCCTCCGCCTCGCGCGCCAGCTGGTCAACGGACAGGTGGAACTGCCCCGGCATCGAGACGATCTCCTCGCGCACGCCATCACCGGGCACGACGAACAGCGGATAGACGAAACCCTCCGGGGACAGCCGCGTCTCGCGGACGAGCGAGCGTATCGCTTCGCTGGAGCGCAGTCGGCGGAAGCGGGCGAATTGTGCTGGCAGTGTCCGTGTTGTCATGTAATTACTCCTGCTGAATGTGCTGGAACAACTCCAGAAGGTTGCCGTCCGGGTCGCGGAAGTGCGCCGTGCGAGCGCCCCAATCGTTACGGTCAGTTGGCCCAACGTCGAAGGCCACGCCCTTCGCGTGCAGCGCCTCGTACGTCTCGTCAACACTCTCAACATGGATGGTCAGCGAGACATGATCGATGGCGCCGTCCACGTCCGTGCGCCCCTGCGAGCCGATTATCTGTGCCATCGTCGCGCGATCGTACAGTTCGAGGGCGACGTCACCGGTGTCGAACTCAGCGAACTTCGCTTCTTCCGCCAGGATGGCCAGAGCAAAGCCCAACGTGTCGCGGTAAAACGCGACGCACGCGTCGAAATCGCGCACTAGCAGACGCACGTAGCCGAGCTTCATTGTCGCCATATCATCACCTCATTTAGTGTTCGTGGATGCCGTGGTACAGCTCGATCAGGTTGCCCTCCGGGTCGCGGAAGTGCGCGGTGCGCAGAAGCCAGTCCGGCCGGTCCGTCGGCGGCACGGCGAACTCGACCCCGCGCGCGACCAGCGTCCCGTACGCGTCGTCGACGTTGGCGACTTCGATGCCGAGCAGCACGTGGTCCCGTGAGACGCCGGCGTCGGGAAAAGCGCCGACGATGTGCTCCATCGTCGCGCGGTCATACAGCGCCAGCCGCGTCACCCCGACCTCAAACTCAGCATACCGCGCCGGGTCAGCGAGGACGTCCGGCTTGAACCCCAGCACGTCCCGGTAGAACCGCAAACACGCGTCGAAGTCGTCAACCAGCAGCCGAATGTGCGTCAGTCTCACGATGTTGCTCCCAAGAGTACGAACTCTCCCATCCGATAAAAGTAGCTTTTCCAAGCAACGTCGTCCCCAGCTCTGAATCCGAAGATCACAAGATGCTTCCGGTGGGTAGTGAAATCGTTGAAAGTGTCAGCGCGTCGCAAGATGTCGGCGTAAGTCTTCAAGCAGCGATCGGCGCTTTTGACCCACGGATATGTGATCAGAACTTTCAACGGAGAGTTGTAGACACTCAGCCTGTTAACTTCCTGTTCAGCGCCTTCAATCACATTCTCATGCTCGATGACCACGGCGAGTTGCTCTGCTACCAGCCAGTTTTCGGGCACGAAGTTAACTAAGTCGACCCTTTCGTACATGATCGCGTCGATTCCGAAATACTGGCAGCAATAATGCAGGCCAAGCCTCTTGGATACAGCGGCCAGGAGTCCACTGGGCTCGCTCAAACACATATCTGTGTATCCGATCCGGTTGTCCCACATCGCCCGAATCTCCGTCTTCCGGAGTCTGGCCACCCTTAAGGACGCTTCATTGAACTCTTCCGGAGAAACAATCCTCGTCATGGTTCTGCCCCCCTTTCCTTCAACGCCGCCACCAGCCCCTCCACCGTGTACTCCGAAGCCTGCACGTCCACGCGCAGCCCGAGCTCCCGCGCCGTCTGCGAGGTGATCGGGCCGATGCAGGCGATCAGCGGGCGTTCCAGCGCCGTCGCGTCACCCAGCATCGCCAGCAGGTTTCGTACCGTGGACGATGATGTGAACGTGACGACATCGATGCGGCCGCCGCGAAGCTCGGCCAGCACCTCCGGCGAGGCCTCCGAAGGCACCGCGGCGCGGTAGATCGGGATCTCGTCCACGGCCGCGCCCATCGCCTCCAGGCCTCGCACCAGCTCCGCCCGCGCCGACTCCGCCCGCGGCAGCAGCACCCGGTCGCCCGGCGCGATCCGGCCGCGCAACGCTTCCACAACCGCCTCTGCCACGTACTCTTCCGGCACAGCATCGGCCCGCACACCGCGCTCCGCCAGTGCCCGCGCCGTCGCCGGGCCGATCGCCGCAATCAGGGCGCCGGAGAAGGCGCGCGCGTCCAGGCCGCGCTCCGCCAGCTGCTCGAAGAACAGCTCGACGGCGTTGGCGCTGGTGAACGCAGCCCAGGCGTAACCGCCGGAGCGCAGAGTCTCGATCGCGGCGTCGACGGCCTCGTGGTCCTCAATCGGTTCGATCTCGATCGACGGCAGCTCCACCGGGATCGCGCCCTCGTCGGCCAGGAGCCGCGCCAGGTTGCTGGCCTGCCGCCGCGTGCGCGTGATCAGGACGCGCTTGCCGAAGAGCGGCCTGTCCTCGAACCAGGAGATCGTCTCTCGCAGCCGCACGACCTCGCCGACGATCGTGATCGCCGGCGGCCGCAGCCCCGCCTTCTCGACGACGGCGGCGATGTCGGCGAGCGTGCCGGTGACCGTCCGCTGCTCCGGCGTCGTGCCCCACTGGATCACGGCGACCGGCGTCTGCGGCGAACGGCCGTGCTCGGTCAGCCGCCCGACGATGTCCGGCAGGTTCTTTACTCCCATCAGGAAGACCAGCGTGTCGACGGCGCTGGCCAGGTGGGCCCAGTCGATCGCGGTCTCCCCCTTAGCCGGGTCCTCGTGCCCGGTGACGACGGCGAAGCTGGAGGCGACGCCGCGGTGCGTGACCGGGATGCCGGCGTAGGCCGGCACCGCAACGGCCGAGGTGATGCCCGGCACGACCTCGAACGGGATTCCCGCCTCCCGCAGCGCCTCCGCCTCTTCGCCGCCGCGCCCGAAGACGAACGGGTCGCCCCCCTTCAGCCGGACCACGCTCCGCCCGCGCCGCGCCTGCTCGATGAGCGTCCGGTTGATCTCCGCCTGCTGGTCGGGACCGCCGTCCGGTGTCTTGCCGGCGTAGACCAGCTCGGCGTCCGGCCGGGCGTGGTCCAGCAGCCGCTTGCTGACCAGCCGGTCGTAGACGATGACATCGGCCTCACGGATGCGCTCCAGGCCGCTGACGGTGATCAGTCCCGGGTCGCCCGGCCCGGCGCCGACGAGATACACCTTGCCCGGCGCGGTCACGGTGCGGCCCCCAGCAGCTCTTCCGCGCCCTGGCCGATCAGGAACTCGGCCAGCCGCACGCCCAGCATCTCGGCCTCCGAGGCGACGCCTTCCATCTCCGCGCGGAGGATGCGCCCGCGCGGCTCGCCGACCAGCCCGCGCAGGAGCAGCTTCGTCCGTCCGCCAATTTCCAACCTCCCACCGCCCTCAACCGTCCCGTAAGCGCCGATCGCCGCCGTGCAGCCGCCGCCCAGTCTGCGCTCAAAGGCGCGCTCAGCCGTGACGACGGCGCGCGTTGCCGGGTCATCCAGCGCCGCGACGAGGTCCAGCGTTTCGGCGTCGTCGGAGCGGACCTGCACGGCCAGCGCTCCCTGCCCGACCGCCGGCAGCATCTCCTCCGGCTCGAATATCTGCGAGGCGCGCCCCAGCCAGCCCAGCCGTTTCAGGCCGGCAGCGGCGAGGACGACGGCGTCGTACTCGCCCTCCTCCACCTTGCGGATCCGCGTGTCGACGTTGCCACGGATATCGCTGACGGTGACGTCTGGCCGCGCAGCCAGGACTTGCGTCGCGCGGCGGGGACTGCCGGTCGCCACGGTCGCGCCGGCAGGCAAGTCGGCGAGCCGCTCACCGTTTCGTGAGAAGAGGGCGTCGCGCGGGTCCTCCCTCGGCAGCACCGCGGCGATGGCCAGGCCCGGCGTCTCTTCGCTGGGCAGGTCCTTCAGGCTGTGCACGGCGATATCGATCTCTTCGGCCTCAAGCGCGCGCTCGATCTCGATCACGAATACGCCGCGCCCGCCGATCTCGCTGAGCGAGGCGCTGCTGCGGTCGCCGGAGGTCTGGATGGTGCGGGTATCGAAGGCAGCGCCGGGATGAGCGGCCGTCAGCGCTTCGAGGGCGATCTCCGTCTGGCGCAGCGCTAGACGGCTGCCGCGGGTGCCGATGACGAACGTGCGAGCGGACACACCAGCGCCGCCCTACGGCCGGGCCCGCCCGCTTCTGGGGGACACGGGGTGGACGTCGAACAGGTCTTCCAGCGCCTCCATGTAGAGCCCCTTGTCGGCGCCGTCTTTCAGCCTGGCGATCGGCCGGTCCAGCATCTTCTTGACTATCGCCGAGGTCATCGCCTCGATGCGCTGGCGGGAGGCTTCGTCCAGCTCCGGCAGGTGGCTCAGCGTGCGCTCCAGCTCCTGGGCGCGGATCGCCTCGGCGCGGTCCCGCAACGCCGTGATCACAGGAACGACGTCCAGCGAGCTCCACCACTCCCCGAACGCCGCCACCTCTTCGGCGATGATCGCCTCAACCCTGACGACTTCCGCCTGGCGGCCGCTCCAGCCTTCGGCCGTGATCGCCTCGATGTCATCGATGTCGCAGAGGTGGACGCCGGGGACTTCACGCACGGCCGGGTCGATGTCCCGCGGCACGGCGATGTCGATAAAGAGGAGGCCGCGGCCGTCGCGCCCGGCCATGACCGACGCGATCTGCTCGGGGCCGAGGATGAACTCTTCCGAACTGGTCCCGCTGATCACGATATCGGATTCGGCCAGGGCGTCCTGCAGATGGTCGAGGTCGAACGCCTCGGTGTTCGGCCCCAGCTGCTCGGCCAGGTCCGCGGCGCGCTCCTGCGTCCGGTTGGCGACGAGGATGCGCGAGCCGGTCTGCTGGGCCAGCGCCTTGGCGGCCAGCTTGCCCATGCTGCCGGCGCTGATCACCAGCACCGTCTTGTTCTCCAGCTCGCCCAGGGACTGCCGCGCCAGCGCCACCGCCGCCGAGCTCACCGAAACGGCGTGCTTGCCAATGTTGGTCTCGCTGCGGGCGCGCTTGCCGGCGGACATGGCGGAGTGGAAGACGTGGGAGAGGGCGCCGTTCAGCGTCCCGGCCTCGGTAGCCGCGGACATGGCGTCCCGCACCTGGCCCAGGATCTGCGACTCGCCCAGCACCATCGAATCGATGCCGGAGGCGACCCGGTACAGGTGCTCCACCGCCTGCGTCTGCTGTAACACGTAGAAGTGCCGCCCTTCGACCGCCGCGCCCTTGAGCGAGTTCAGCACGCCGATCAGGGCCTCGCCCTGGCCGGCGGGCGCCATCGTGTAGAGCTCCGTTCGGTTGCAGGTGGAGACGATCGCCGCGCCGGACAGCCGCTGCCCCAGCGAAAGTAGCGCGTCTTTGAGCTCGGCTGCCGTAAACGCCAGCAGCTCCCGCTCTTCAACCGGAGACGTGTGGTGGTTCAGCCCGACACAGGTGACGACGGTCGATTTCACTTCGGGAGCGCCTCTAGCGCGGCGAGCTGGCCGGACGGGGCCAGCAGCAGGTTCAGGATGCGCGCCTTGGCGCCGGCCCGGTCGCCTTCCTTGACCATCCGCTTGACGTCGCCGTCAAGGGCGGCGTTCCAGACGTCGTTGTTGTTGCGGTTGCAGTGCTGGCAGTTCTTCACCGCCACCCCGGCCTCCCGCAGCTCCCGGCGCACTTCGCCGGCCAGGTCCAGCAGATCGGCATCGGCCGGGGTCAGGAACTCCTGGATGTCCTCCCGCACCTTGCGGGCCATGGCCGGGCTGTTGGCGCTGGTGGAGATGGCGATCACCAGCTCACCCTGGCGGACGATGCCGGGCATGATGAAGTCGCAGTTGGGGATATCGTCGACGGCGTTGACCCAGATGCGGCGCTCGCGGCCCTCAGTCCAGATGCGGCGGTTCTCCTCGTGGTCGTCGGTCGCCACGAAGACCAACTCGTGCCCTTCGATGTCGCCCACTTCGTACGGGCGCTTGACGTGCATGAAGCGGCCGGCGTCGCGCAGCTCGGTCATTCGCTCGTTGAGCTCGGGGGAGATGACGGTGACCTTGGCGCCGGCGTCCAGCAGGCCGTCCATCTTCTGCAGGGCAATGTTCCCGCCCCCGACAACCACGACGGGCTTGTCGGCAAGATCCAGGAAAACCGGGTAGTAACGCATCTGGAAAGGTCGATTATCTCCGGGCGGCGCTGGCCATTCCCGCCTCTTCGTAAGATTCGGCGATGGAGATCAGCACCTGGTCGCCAAGATTTGTCAGGAGCTCCCAGAGCTCGATCGCTTTGTCGGCCGTCAGTTCGCTCTTCTGGGCCTCCTCCATCGCCGTCTCGTCCAGCGTCTTGCGGAAGAAGGTGAACCCTTCGATGGCGTCGCGGAGGCTCATCCCGTCGTGGACCAGCAGCTGGCCGTACTCCCGGGCGATCCCCTTGGCTTCGACCAGCAGGTTGCCGCGGCTGGCCCCGCGCGTCAGGTACTCCGAGACCAGCGAAACGAGGCGCCGGCCCAGCGGCCGCATCTGCTCCCGGTCTTCCTCCGCCAGGTTGGAGAACCAGTGCGCGGACTGGCCCTTGCCGCGCTGCAGGCGGCGGCGGATGCGGGCCAGCGCGATGTTGCTGATCGCGGTGTAGGGCTCGCTGACGGCGGGCACCTGGCCGGCCATCAGGACGCGCAGGTCGTCTTCGGAGAAGCGGCGGTGGCCGCCGGGGGTGCGGAAGGAGCGGACGTGTCCGGCGTCGGCCCAGCGGCGGAGCGTGGACTCGTTGACGCCGAGCAGTTTGCAGGCCTGCCCGAGCGTTATCCAACGGGTGGCGCCGCTCTCCGGGCCTTGACTGAAACGACTATTCAAGGGGCGAACCTCACTAAATTGTGCAAAACGATGTGGGCGGGGGCGTGTTCACCAAGATTCTAGGCACGCTCAGACACGAGTGTCAACGCACGGCAATACCGCTCTGACGACTGATTATGGACCTGTTTACATTGGCTGCCGCCGTACGATTCACGTTCACAGCCCGCTGTCAGTCCTCGGGCGCCGGGTGCGAGGGCCCGCCGGACAGCTTTGCGCCCTCAAGCGCCATCTGCGTATACGGCAGCAGCGTCTTGATCACGTCCACGCGCGAGTCCAGGTGCTTGCCGAGGCCGCTCAGCAGCCCCACGACGCGCATGATCAGCAGCATCTCTCGCGGGATCTCCACGATCGGGTTGGCGCGGATCACGGCGGCCATGCGGTCGTTCGCCTCCGCCGTCAGGTCCGGGTCGGCGTAGGCTGTGCCGGGCTTGGCCGTTTCCATGAAAGAACGGCCCAGCTCGATGTAGACGGTCGGGTCGTTCGGGTCCTTCACGGTCACGCCCAGGTCCTTGAAGGCCTGGATCATCTCCGGCAGGTCCCCGCGCATCATCGCGTTGACCATCCGCGCATAGCCCAGGCGGAACTTATCGTCGTACTTGCGGCACATCCCGAAGTCCAGCATCACCAGCTTCGGGTTGCCGTTGGGCCCGCGCTGCACGAACAGGTTGCCGGGGTGCGGGTCGGCGTGGAACATCCCGTGCAGGTAGAGCTGCTCGCAGTAGGCGTCCGTCACCAGCTGCGCCACCGCCTGCGGCTCGACGCCGATGCGCTGTAGCCCGGCGATGTCGGTGACCTTGATCCCCTCCACGTACTCCATGACCAGCACGCGCTTGGTCGTGTACTCCCAGTAGATCTCCGGCACGACGATGTCATCGCGGTCAGCAAAGTTTTTGGCGATCAGCTCGGCGTTGTGCCCTTCGTTGATGAAATCGAGCTCCAGCGGCGTGTTCTGCGAGACCTCTTCGATGATCGGCCCGAAGTTCAGGTTGCGCTCGAACTGGGCCAGGACACGCAGCAGGAAGCGGACGTTGCGCAGGTCGTTGTCCACGATCGCCTCGATGCCGGGGTACTGCACCTTGACGGCGACGACGCGCCCGTCGTGGAGCCGCGCCTTGTGCACCTGGGCCAGGGACGCGGCGGCGATCGGCGTCTCATCGAAGTCGGCGAAGACGTCTTCCAGCGGCCGCCGGAGGCTGCGTTCGATCCTCCGCTTGATCGTCGGAAACGGCCGCGGCGGCACGGCGTCCTGGAGCCGGGAGAGGCAGTCGATGTACTCGTCCGGGATCAGGTCCGGCCGCGAGCCGATGATCTGCCCCAGCTTGATCAGCAGCCCCTGCCGGGTGACGGCGATGTCGTAGAAGTGCTGCGCGGACCAGGCGTGGTGTGCGTGCCGCTTGGCCTCGGCCTTATCGTGCGGCAGGCCAAACCTTTGCTCCCGCACTGAGATCGCCTTGTAGCCGGCGTAAACGCCGGCGGCCAGCGCTCCCACAGCCACAAACCGGTCGATCCGGTCCCTGATCTTCACGCTACCCATTATGAGGGGTCGGTCTGTCCGTGTGCCGGGTAGCTGCCCTACACGCCCATCAGCTGGGCGACTTTTTCGCGGTGGTAGTCCGCGTCGCCCCACATCAGCTCCATCCACTTCTGGCGGCGGAAGTAGAGCTGGATCTTGTACTCCTTCGTGAAGCCGATGCCGCCGTGGATCTGCTGGCCGTGCGCAACCACGCGACGGGAGGCGTCGGACGCCCAGGCCTTGGCCATGCTGATCATCAGGTCGGCGTCGGGCTCGCCCTCGGCCAGGCTCCAGGCGGCCTTGTAGGTGATGAAGCGCGAGCCGTCGACGTCGATCACGGCGTCGGCCAGCTTGTGCTGGATCGCCTGGAAGGAGCCGATTGGCCGGCCGAACTGGACGCGCTCCTTGGCGTAGTTCAGCGTCACGTCGAAGTCCATCTGCGAAAGGCCGACCAGGTAGGCGCAGGCCGCGACCGTCGCGACCTTGGACGTCTTGTCGACGATAGACCAGCCCTTGCCCTCTTTGCCGAGCATGTTAGCTGCGGGCACCTTGACGTTTTCGAACGTGACCTCGCACTGCTTGTCGGCGGCGATCGTCTTCAGCACCTCGAACTTCACGCCCGGCGACTTGGAGTCGACGATGAAGAGCGTGATCCCGGACTCGCCCTTGCCGCTGGTGCGGGCCACGACGACCATGTAGTCGCTGACGTGGGCGTCGGGGACGAAGAGCTTGGTGCCGTTGAGGACGTAGTCGCCGCCGTCCTTCTTGGCCGCCAGCGAGATGCCGTCGGCGCTCCACTTGGCGGAGGGCTCGGTCAGCGCCATCGTCATGATCAGCTGTCCGGAGGCGATCTTCGGCAAGTACTCCTTCTTCTGTTCGGCGCTGCCGGCTTCCATAATCGGCACGGCGCCCAGCACAACCGTGGAGATGAACGGCCCGGGGACCAGCGCCCGCCCGAACTCCTCCAGCAGAACCACCAGCTCACAGAGCGTGAGGCCGGCGCCGCCCAGGTCGTCGGGGATCGTCAGGCCCATCCAGCCTTGCTCGGCCATCTTCGACCAGAGCTCCGGCGAGTAGCCCTTCTCGTCCTCTTCCATCTGCCGGACAAGCGATTCTGGGCACTCCTTCTCCAGGAAGTCCCGCGCGAAGTTCTTGAGCATCTCCTGCTGTTCGTCTAGTCCAAGGTCCATTTCTTCCTCCCCTGAAGTGTGCTTACTGCCGCGGCAGGCCGAGGCCGCGCATGGCGATGATGTTCTTCTGGATTTCCGTTGTGCCGCCGCCGACGGCGAGGCCCGTCTGCCAGAGGTACTGGCGTTCGAAGCGGCCCTGCAGCGGCGACTTGGCGTCCTTGTGATCGAGCTGGCCGTACAGCCCCATGATCTCCATCCCGGAGCGCGCCATCCGCAGCTGCATGTCCGTGTTGAACAGCTTGGCGATTGACGACTCGTAGTTCGGGACGATCCCGCGCGACTGCAGCGTGACGACGCGGTACGAAAGCAGCCGCCCCAGCTCCGCTTCGACCGCGGCCTCACCAAGGCGCCAGCGCACCGGCGGCTCGTCGTACAGCGTGTGGCCGTTGCTCTTCGTCTCGCGGCACCAGACCACCAGGTCGTCCAGCATCCGCTTGGCCCCGACAGCGCCGCCGATGGACGAACGCTCGAAGTCGAGCGTGGTCGTGGCCATGTACCAGCCGCGGTTCTCTTCGCCCAGCAGGTTGGCGCGGGGCACTCGCACGTTATCGAAGAAGATCTCGTTGAAGCCGTGGTTGTCCATCATGTCGATCAGCGGCGCCGTCGTGATCCCCGGCGTCTTCATATCGACCAGGAAGTAGGAGATGCCCTTGTGCTTCGGGGCGTCTTGGTCTGTCCGCGCGATCAGGATCATCCAGTCGGCGTAGTGAGCGCCGGATGTCCAGATCTTCTGGCCGTTAATGACGTAGTCGTCGCCGTCCCGTACAGCCCGCGTCTGCAGGTTGGCCAGGTCGGAGCCGGCGTTGGGCTCCGAGAAGCCCTGGCACCACATCGCCGTACCGGCTGTGATCGGCGGCAGAAAGCGCTGCTTCTGCTCGTCGGTGCCGTAGACGATGATCGTGGGGCCGGCCCAGCCGACGCCGATCACGGAGTAGCCAATCGGCGCGTTGCCGGTCGCCATCTCTTCGTTGAAGATCAACTGCTCAACAACCGAGAGGCCCTGGCCGCCGTACTCCTTGGGCCAGTGCGGCGCCACCCAGCCTTTCGTGGCCAGGCGCCGCGCGAACTCCGCGTAGACGTTCATCCCGTCGGCGTCGCCGCTGCCGCGCGAGAAACGATCGCCGGACCAGTTGTCCGGCACGTTGTCCTTCAACCAGGTGCGTATCTCCTGGCGGAAGGCTTCTTCGGGCGGCGAGAAACGAAAGTCCATGTGAAATCTGTGTCACGGGCCGGGGCCGAATTGGGGACGCGACCTGCCGGCGGGCGAACCGCACGCACGATACCATGACGCGTACGTAAGGTGCAAGGCAAGCTCTCACGCAACCTTGACAGCCTCCGGAGCCTGCCTAACACTTGGGGCACTCGCCGGGCCTCGCAAGATACAAGGGGACAAATTATGGTCGCGGAGAAGCACGACTGGGCCACCGACTACGACATCTTTGAGCCGGGGTACGTCCGTGACCCGTACGAGATCTGGGACGAGCTGCGGCAGCAGTGCCCGATCGCCCACAGCGACCGCTGGGGCGGCTCCTGGATGCCCACCCGCTTCGAAGACGTCTACGCCATCGCCCACGACCAGGAGCACTTCTCCTCCCGCTCGATCACGGTAACTCCCGTCCCGCACGACAATGAAGGCGCGTCCGACTACGGCGTCCGCTCGATGCCGATATCGGTCGACCCACCGGCCCACACATGGTCGCGCCGCCTGCTGCTGCCGGCGTTCAACATGCGCTCCGTACAGAAGTGGGAGGTCGTGACGCGGGACCTCTGCCGCTCGCTCGTCGCCGGCTTCGCCGACAAGGGCCGCGCCGATGCCGCCGAAGGCTACGCCCAGCAGATCCCGGTGCGGGTCATCGCCGGAATGCTCGGAATCCCGGCGGAGATGTCCGACACCTTCACCGGCTGGGTGCGCGGCGTCCTCGAGATCGGCCTCACCAACCCGGAGGTCCGCATCAAATCACGCACGGCGATCATCGGCTTCTTTCGCGAGTGCATCGCCGAGCGCCGCGGCAAGCCGGGCGACGACCTGATCAGCGAGCTGCTCGCCGCCGAGGTCGACGGGCATCCGGTCTCGGAGGACAACATCGTCGGCATGTGCTTCCTGCTGCTCGTCGCCGGCATCGACACGACGTGGAGCGCCATCGGCTCTTCGCTCTGGCACCTGGCCACGCACCCCGAAGACCGCGCGCGCCTGGCCGCTGACCCCAGCCTCATGGGCACCGCTGTCGAGGAGCTGCTGCGCGCCTACTCCCCGGTCACGATGGCCCGCATCGTCAACGAGGACACCGAAGTCAACGGCTGCCCGATGCGCGCCGGCGATCGGGTGCTAATGTCGTTCCCGGCCGCCAATCGCGACCCGGAAAAGTTCCCGGACGCCGGCAAAGTCCTGATCGACCGCGGCAAGAACCCGCACATCGCCTTCGGCGTCGGCATCCACCGCTGCGTCGGCTCCAACCTGGCCCGCATGGAAGTCCGCGTCGCTATCGAAGAGTGGATGGCCCGCATCCCGGACTTCTCGCTGGAGGACCCGGCTGCGGTCACCTGGGCCGGCGGGCAGGTGCGCGGCCCGCGTTCGCTGCCGGTGATCTTCCCGGCGCGCTAGAGCAGCGTCGCGCTACTTCTCCACCGGCTCACCCGCCCGGATCCAGGCCTCAGTGCCGCCTTCCAGAGAGTAGATGCGCGTCAGGCCGGCGGCGGCCGCCATCTCCGAGGCCAGGACGCTGCGCTGGCCCACTGCGCAGACGAAGATCACGTCCTTGTCTTGGGGCAGCTCTGTGCGGCGCGCGTAGACGGAGTTGACCGGGATCAGCGGCGCGCCCGGGATGTGGCCGTTGGCGTACTCGTGCGGCTCGCGCACGTCGATGATCGCCGCACCGCTGCCCAGCAGGTCTTTCGCTTCCTGGACGTCGATGCGCGTAAACGGCTCACGGGGGTCTTTCGTGGACATTGGGGCTCCTTCTGGTCGCTTTCCTTCATTGTAGCGCGTTTGTCTCGCCGCTATGATGCAGCCGTGATGGCGGAACAATCGCAGATCGACGAGCTGACCCGGAAGATGGCCGAACAGCGTGCGGCGCTGCTGGAAGTCCTGGAGCGGCTGGACGACGCCGAGGCCGCGAAGCCGACGACCGGCGAGGGCGAGTGGAGCGCCAAGCAGCAGATGGCGCACCTCTGCGAGATGGAGACCGGCTACCGCGCCTGGGTCGCCAGGATTCTCCAGGAAGACGGCGCCAACCTGGACAACGTGCGCGGCGAGCGCCCGGCGATCACCCTGGAGCACGCCAATGAGCACAGCGTCGGCCAGCTGGTCGCCGAGATGCGCAACCAGCGCGAGAAGACGCTGGCCCTGATCATGGCGCTGCGCCCGGACGACTACGAGCGCACGGGCACGCAGAAGATGTTCGGCTCGCTGACCGTCATGCAGTGGCTGCGCTCCTACTACCGCCACGACCGCATGCACTACGACCAGGTCCGCGGCGTGGAGCCGGAGTACAAGCCGCGCTACACCGGCGGCGTGGAGCCGGACCAGCGAAGGAGATAGCCCGCCATCTTGGACAAAGAAAAACGGAGCGGTCTGGCCGCTCCGTCTCTCGGTAGCTCGATGGGCCTCCCTCGCGAAGGTACCTTATTTTGTACGCCCGTGGCCGCGAGAAGTCAACTCCACCGAGGCACCCCGGATGGGACTCGAACCCACATCTACTCCTTCGCGAGGGGAGCGCTCTGTCCAATTGAGCTACCGGGGCACGGCGGGAGCTTATTAGCGGATGCGCGACATGGGCAATAGACAAGTGGCACAGCGTCCGCCAGTCTTCGTCACCCGCAGGTTGCCGGGGCCCGCCCTGGAGCGGCTGGCCGGGGAGGCGGACGTGGACGTCTGGCCGGGCGAGCTGCCGCCGAACCCCGAAGAGCTGGCCCTCAAGGCCCACGCCAGCGAGGGGCTGCTCACCCTGCTGACCGACCGGATCGACGCGGCCCTTCTCGCGGCCGCGCCGAAGCTGCGCGTCGTCAGCAACATGGCCACCGGCTTCGACAACATCGACGTGGCGGCGGCGACCGCTCGCGGCGTTCTCGTCACGCGGACGCCCGGCGTCCTCAGCGAGACGACGGCTGACTTCGCCTTCGCCCTGGTCCTGGCCGCCGCGCGACGCGTCGTCGAAGGCGACCGCTACGTTCGCGAGGGCAACTGGAAGACCTGGGGCCCGGAGACGTTGCTCGGCGGCGACGTCTACGGCGCCACGCTCGGCATCGTCGGGCTCGGCGGCATCGGCCGCGAAGTCGCCAGGCGCGCCCGCGGCTTCGGGATGCGCGTCCTCTACACCGGCCCGGCCCGCAAGCCGGACGCCGAGCGCGAGCTGGCCGTGGAGTTCCGCCCCCTCGAAGACCTCCTCCGCGAGTCCGATTTCGTGACGCTGCACGCCCCGCTGACGCCGGAGACGAGGCAGATAATCAACGAGCGCACGCTGCGCCTGATGAAGCCGGCGGCGGTCCTCGTCAACACCGGCCGCGGCCCCCTTGTCGACCAGAATGCACTGTACGAGGCGCTGAGGTCCGGGGTCATCGCCGCCGCCGCGCTGGACGTCACCGATCCCGAGCCTATCCACGCCGATGACCCGCTCCTCTCCCTGCCCAACCTCATCGTGACCCCGCACATCGCCAGCGCCAGCGTCGCCACGCGCTCCCGGATGGCGCTGCTGGCCGCGGAGAACCTCCTGGCCGGCCTGCGCGGCGAGGTGCCGGAGCACGCCGTCAACCCGGAGGCCGTCGCACAGCGGCGTTGAACCCAGGAGACCTTCATGCGCTTCAACCACGTCACGCTCATCGTCTCGGACTTCGAGCGGTCGAAGGCGTTCTACTCGGCGCTGGGCCTGCGCGTGATCGTCGATTCGCCGCCGCGCTACGCCCGCTTCGAGTTTCCCGAAGGCGACTCCACCCTCTCCATCGAAGTGACCGGCGATCAACCCGCCACGGGCTCAGCACAGATCTTCTTCGAATGCGACGACCTGGACGCTGCCGTCGCGGCGCTGAAGGAGAAGGGCGTCTCCTTCGAGCAAGACCCGATGGACATGCCCTACCTCTGGCGGGAGGCCCGGCTGCGCGATCCCGACGGCAACGACGTCCGCCTCTACTTCGCGGGTGAGAACCGGCTGAACCCGCCCTGGCGAGTCAAGAACTCCTAGCGGCTACGGCAGGTCCTTGAGCCCCGTCTTCGGGGCGTTCACCAGCGCCGCCATCACCCCCAGCGGCTGCCTGCCTTCGAACATCATCTGGTGGCAGAGCGGGATCTGGTCGAACGAGTAGGTCTCGCCCAGGCAGGGGTCGATCTTGCCGTCCAGCACCATCTGGTTGAAGGCGTTGGCGTTCTCGTCGTTGGCGAAGTGGGAGCCCTGGAACCGCTTCTGACGCATCCAGAGGTAACGCAGGTCCACCGTCGCGTTGAAGCCGCTGGTGCCGGCGCAGATCACGACCATGCCGCCGGTGTCGCAGACGAAGATCGATGTCGGAACCGTGTCCTCGCCCGGGTGATCAAAGACGATCCGCGGGGCCTTTCGCTCGCCCAGGATCTCCCAGATCTTGGCCCCGAAGGCTCGCGCGCCGGCAGCCCACTTGTTGTAGGCCTCGGTGTCGGTCCAGTGCGGCATCATCCCCCAGTGGTCGAAGTCCTTGCGGTTGATGCAGCCCTTTGCGCCCAGCTTCATGCAGAAGTCGAACTTGTCCTCGCTGGAGACGACGGCGATCGGCACACCACCCATCTGCTTGACGATCTGGATCGCCATCGAGCCCAGTCCGCCGGAGCCGCCCCAGACCAGCACCGGGTCGCCCTCGCCCACGGTGTTCGGCGGCCAGCCCATCAGCATCCGGTAGGCCGTCGCGCCGACCAGCGTCGGGGCCGCGGCCTCCTCCCAGGTCAGCTCCGGGGCCTTCGGCATGCACTGGTGCGCCTGGACCTTCGTGAACTGGGCGAAGCTGCCCCAGTTCGTCTCGTAGCCCCAGATCCTGAACGATGGGTCGAACATCGGGTCGTTTCCGGCCTTGACGTACGCCGTCTCCTCGTCCCAGGCGCCGCAGTGGATGACAACGCGGTCCCCCACCTTGATGTTGGAGACTTTGGAGCCGGTGGCGTAGACGATCCCGGAGGCGTCGCTGCCGCCGATGTGGAAGCCGGTGGTGTCGCCCTCCTTTTCGCGGGCCTTGATCACGTTGACCGGGATGCCGCGCGCCGCCCAGACGTTGTTGAAGTTGATCCCGGCGGCCATCACCATCACCAGCGCTTCGTGCGGCTTCAGGTCTGCGGGCGTGTCCACCTTCTCCGGCAGGAACGCCGTCCTGGGCTCGCCGAAGCGCTCCGGGCGGATGACCTGGGCCCACATCTGGCCCGGCACTTCGCCGATGGGCGGTATCTCGCCGATCTCGTAGACGTCTCGTTTTGTGACCACCGCAACCTCCGAATATGGTTCGTAGCGCAGGGCCCAGGCCCTGCCTCCGGGCGCGGTTTACGGTATCACGCGTGCTGAATCGCGGGCAACGCCACTCAGCAGACGGCTATCACTCTGCCGTCGAGTGCTACCGGGAAGGCGTCGCACACCGTCGGGTACTCTCCCACCTGCGTGCACGACTCCGTCAGCGGATGCCCGGTCAGGTAGGCCAGGATCGGCAGCACGTCCGCGCCGTCCACCCTGTCGTTGCAGTCCGGGTTCGTCCAGACCGGGTAGCAGGCTCCGTCGTAGTTCAGGCACGCGATCCCAGTGCGGCCGCAGTCCGATGGCGAGTCCAGGTGCGCGATCAGCCGCAGCTCACCGGTGACGTCAGCCGTAGTCACGTGGTCGTCGCACGTTGCGTCGCCCATCGGGTAGGCGATCGGCGCCGGCGTCGGGCTCGGTGACGGCGACAGCGTCGGGGCCACTCCGCCGAACTCGAAGGCGCCGGCGTCGCAGGCGGAGCCCACCGGCCGCGGCGCGCCGCGCTGGTCGAAGCTGCACTGGAAGCCGGAGCCCGCATCGATGGCGACGCTCCCCGCGCCCAGCGCCCGCGTCAGCGTGGTGCCGCCGTTGTCGGCCAGCGCGCCGAGCTTGACGTCGGCCGCGGCCACGACGTGATCGCCACCGGCGTTGTGGCAGGTGGAGTCAGTGATCACGTTGCCGCCCTGAGAAACGATGTTTCCGCCGTTGGAGCAGTTCTTGGCGCCGTTGTCGACGATCAGGTCGCCGACCAGGAACATCGAGACCGAGGTGTTCGAGTTATAGAAGCCGCCGTATTCGAAGCCGCTGGCCGTGTTGTCCGCCACCGTGCTCCGGGCTATTGTCACCGTCCCGTAGTTGCCGATGCCGCCGTATCCCTGCTTCGGGTACGGCAACCCAAGGTTGCCGCTGATCGTGCTGTTGGCGATCGTCAGCACCGCGTGGGCCTGATTGGAGATGCTTCCAGCGTCGTTGCCGCTGACCGTGCTGTTGAGGACTGTCGCCGTGCCCCGGTTCTCGAACGCGCCGGAGTTGTCCGAGTGGTTCCCGGACAGCGTCGAGTGGTTGATCGTGGCCGTGCCGTCGCTGCGGATGCCCGCGCCGCCGGAGCAGTCGTTGCAGTCCGGCGAACCGCCGGTGTTGTTGGAGATGGTGCTGTAGTCGACGGTCAGCGTGGCATCGGCGGCGTTGTGGATGCCGCCACCGTCGCCGGGGCCGCCGCTGCCGGTCACCGTGTTACCGGTGATCGTGCTGCTCTCAATCGTCATCGTCCCGGAGTTGTAGATGCCCGCCCCGGGCCCGCCGTTCGCGTGGTTCGAAGAAACAGTGGACATGTTGATGTCGGCGGTGCCGCTGTTGCAGATGCCGGCGCCGGTGCCCGTGATCGTGTTGCCATCGACCGTCACCCGCAGCAGCTGCAGCGTGCCCAGGTTGGCGATCCCGGCGCCACAGCCGGAGCCGACCGTCGCCCCGGCGATCTTGATGTCCTGGAGGATCGCATCGCCGCCGCTATCGACAACGATGATCTGCGAGCCGCTGGACGCGTGAACGGAGGTGCTGTTGCCGTGTCCGGCGATCGTCATGTCGCCGTTGAGGTGCAGCTCGCCGCGGGTCAGCGTCACCGTCATTCCGTCCGGGACATCGATCAGCTGGCGGCCGGAGGCTGCGTAGGCGGCGTTGGCTGCCTCGCGCAGGCTGCAGTCGTCAGGATCACAGGCGCCGGGCGCCGGGTCGTCGGCGCGGGTGACCGTGTAGTCCGCCGCCGCCGAAGACGAAGCAGCGAACAGGACCAGCAGGACGGCGAGCATTGAGGCTACGAGCAGGGCGGGGGCGATTAGTGTTTTCATCGCAAGTAGAGACGCGGCTGGGAGCGTTCCGTTTCTGCGCCCTGCCGACGCTTGAAAGTCTCCGCGCCGGGGCACATCGCCACAAGGTGACAACTCGGCGAAATTGCGGATAAGTCGCCGTAAACGCGGACCGCCCACCCTTCGATAACGTCAGGGTGAGCGGCCGGGTGGGCCAACGTTTTGCGTCAGGATGCGCTGCGCGAGGCGACCTGGGCCACGGGGTTCGCCTTCCAGAACGCGGCGACCTTTTCGGCGAAGAACTCCGGGCGCTCCTCCGGCCAGAACAGCCGCGCCCCGGGTATCTCGATTACGTCGCCCGCGCCCGGCAGCGTCTGCTTCAGCCAGTGCGCCCACTTCACATCGAAGAAGATGTCGTCCAGGCCCCACATGATCAGGGCCGGAGCCTTCACCTGCCGCAGCTTCGGCTCGATGCTGACGTTCTGGCTGTTCGGGGTCAGGATCAGCCGCCCCAGCATCGCCACGTTCGCTTCGCTTTCGAAGATCGGCTTCAGGTAGAAGTCGATGCGGTCGTCCGGGATCGCTTCCATGTGCTCGTAGGCAACCCCGAAGGAGGTGCGGACGGTGTTCTTGTCGCCGATCCACATCTTGCCCAGCGGTCCCAGGCCGCCCTGCTTCGCCACGTTGACCAGGCCTTCCAGGGCGGCCGGCGGGTAGTTGTCCTGGGCGTCGCAGTTGGTCAGCGTCAGCGTCCGCACCTTCTCCGGGTGCTCGGCCGCGAAGATCTGGGAGATGCCGCCGCCGGTGTCGTTGCCCACCAGGTCCACCTGGCCCAGGCCGAGCGCGTCGACGAAGGCGTTCAGCATCTTCGCCTGGCCGGCGAAGGTCGTGTCGGCGTCAGCCGGGGCCTTGGTCGCGCCGTGGCCCATGATGTCCAGCGCGATGCAGCGGCGGGCGCCGGAGAGGGCGTCGATCGCGTCGCGCCAGAGGTAGCCGTTGAGCAGCACGCCGTGGACGAAGAGCGCCGCCGGGCCGCTGCCCTTTTCGACGTAAGCGATCTCCCCGTACGGTGTGCTGACGAACTTGCGCAGTGCTGTGAACTCGTCCTGGTTCATCGGACCTTCCTTCCTGGATGGCCGGGGCTTCCTTTGGGGGGCGGCTCCGGCTACACTGTACATACAGGCAGTATGTTAGATACAGACAGTATGCATGTCAAGCCGTAAGGCCGCCCAATCGGAATCCACCCGCGCCGAGCTCGTCGCCGTGGCCCGCAGGCTCTTCGCTGAGCACGGTTACGCCAACACGTCCACCGAAGAGATCGTACGCTCCGCCGGCATGACGCGCGGCGCCCTCTACCACCAGTTCAAGGACAAGAAAGACCTCTTCCGCGCCGTCGCCGAGACCGTGGAGTCTGAACTCGGCCCGATGATCATGGCCAGGGCCAAACCCGGCGAAGACGCGTGGACGTTTCTCGTCGGCGCCTGCAACACCTTCCTCGACGCCTGCCTGGAGCGCGACGTCCAGCAGATCATCCTGATCGACGGACCGTCAGTGCTGGGCTGGGACGAGTGGCGCTCCATCGAGGAGAAGTACGGCCTGGCGCTGGTCAACACGGGCCTGACCCAGGCGATGGCGCAGGGCTTCATCGCTTCGCAGCCCGTGCCGCCGCTGGCCCGGCTGCTCCTTGCCGCCGTCAACGAGGCCGGCCTCGTCATCGCCCGCTCCGCAGACGTGCAGGCCGCACGCGCGGAAGTCGGCGCGGCCCTGGAGCGCGTCCTGAACGGCCTCCGCTCGTAGCCCCTGAACGTAGGTCAGGGCTCCAGCCCTGACTCGCCTACCCCCGCGGCAGCCCGAGCCCTCGAGTCGCGATGATGCCGCGGTTGATCTCGCTGGTGCCGCCGGCGATCGTCGAGGCCACCGCCTGCAGGTAAGTCCGGGCGAAGCGGCCCTTGTTCGGCGCGTAGCGGCTCGTAGCGTCGGCGCCGCCGTCCTTCCGTGAAGGCTCAAGCTGGCTGTAGAGGCCGACCGTGTTCATCGCCGTGTTCGTGATCCGCTGGTTCAGCTCGGCCGCGTAGATCTTGACGGCAGAAGCCTCGTGGTTCGGCACCAGCCCGCGGTTCTGCAGCGAAATCACCTGGTACGACATCAGCCGAGCCGCGCTGGCCTCGATGCTCCGTTCCGCCAGCTCCAGCCGCACCGTCGGGTGCAAAGTCCCGTCCTTGCGCTCCTTCACCCAGGCGATCAGGTCCTCCACCGACTGCCCCTGCGCGATCGAAGTGCCGATCGATGAGCGCTCAAAGTCCAGCGTCGTCGTGCCGACGTACCAGCCGCGGTTCTCTTCGCCCAGCAGGTCGCGCCGGGGGATCCTTACGTCCTCGAAGAACACCTCGTTGAAGCCGGACGTCCCGGCCATGTTGACCAGCGGCCGCACCGTGACACCCGGCGACTTCATATCCAGCAAGAAGTAAGAGATGCCCTTGTGCTTCGGCGCCTCCGGGTCCGTCCGCGCCATCAGGATCATCCGGTCTGCGTACTGCGCACCCGTCGTCCAGATCTTCTGCCCGTTGACGATGTAATCGTCACCGTCTCGCACCGCGCGCGTCTGCAGCGAGGCGAGGTCAGACCCGGAACCCGGCTCCGAGAAGCCCTGGCACCAGATCTTGCCGCCGTTGAGCATGCCGGAGAGGTGCTCGTTCTTCTGCTCCTCCGTCCCGTAGACGATGATCGTCGGACCGGCCATCGTTATCCCGATGCCGCCGGGCCGCGGCACCCGCGCCTGCGCCAGCTCCTCGTTGAAGATGAACTGCTCCATGATCGTCATGCCCGCGCCGCCGTACTCCTTCGGCCAGGCCGGCGCCACCCACCCCCTGGTGGCGAGCTTGCTCATCCACTTCTTGTAAGAGGCCATCGCGTCCGCCCCCCCGCTAGCAGCAGCCTGGTACGCGCTCTGCGCCTCGCCCCCCTCGCCCGTGTACTCGACGGCGACAAACGCCCGCACTTCCTGCCTGAACGTTGCTTCTTCAGTAGAATCGCGAAAATCCATGATGTTCCCCCTTTTCGCGGCCCATTCTAACGCGCACGTTAGGGTTTGGCGAGGTGTCAGCCAGCCTGTTTACCAGATGACTTCGATGTCGTAGCTGGCAATGTTTCGGTCTGAGGTGATGATCGGCATCCCCTCAAGTTGCGCCTGGGCGATCAGAATGCGATCGAACGGGTCACGGTGGTGAAACGGCAGTTCGGCAACATGAGTCGCGTGGCCGAGGGTGACCGGCAGTTGCTGGATCCCAAACAGGCGTAGTCGATCGGGAATGTAGACACCGGGCGGACTCACCAGGGTCAGACGCTTCTTGGAATATTTGATCGATATCTCCCACGCGCTGACGACGCTCAGGAATATCTCGTTGTCGCCGTCAGTAATTAGTTCACGGGCGGCGGGCGTCAGCTGGTCGTCCTCCCCGACTGCCCACAGAAACGAATGTGTGTCGAGCAGCGCCCTCACATATATTCTTCGAACTCTGGCAGCGGATCATCAAAGTCGGGACCGATAATCACTTTGCCCTTGTCCATGCCAAGTGGCCGGCGTTTCGGCGCGCCTTGCACCGGCGTCAGCGTGACCAGAGGCTTGCCGGCTTTGGCGACGATGATCTCCTCACCGTCCAACGCCCGGGCGATCAGCTTCGCAAAGTGGGTCTTCGCTTCGTGCATGTTCACGATCGTGCTCATGCAACAATAATAGACTAAGTCCGTGGACTAAGTCAACTCGGCCCGCCTGACTACTCCCGAGGCAGCCCCAGACCTCTTGTCGCCACGATGTTCTTCTGGATTTCCGTCGTTCCGCCTTCGATCGTGTTCGCCACCGAGCGCAGGTAGGTGTACTGCAGCCGGCCACCCAGGGGCGCCCACTTGCCGTCGGCCGCGCCGCCGAGCTGGCCGTACATCCCCAGCATCTTCATCCCCGTCGTCGCGATGCGCTGGTTCAGCTCCATCGAGTACAGCTTCGTCGCCGAAGCCTCGTAGTTCGGGATCAGGCCCCGGTTCTGCATCGTGATCAGCCGGTAGGACAGCATCAGCGAGCACTCAACCTCGATCTTCCGCTCCACCAGCTCGTGGCGCATCTTGGCGTTGGATGCGAGCACCGTCTGGCCGTTGTCCTTGTGCTCCCGCGCAAAGCCGATCAGGTCGTTCACGGACTCCTGCTGCCCGACTGCCGAGCCGATGTTGGAGCGCTCGATGTCCAGCGTCGTCACGGCCATGTACCAGCCGCGGTTCTCCTCACCCAGGAGGTTCTTGGCCGGGATGCGCACGTTGTCGAAGAACACCTCGTTGAACTCGTGGGTGTTGGCCATGTTCATCAGCGGCCGCACGGTGATCCCGGGCGAGTCCATCGGCACGACGAAGTAGGAGATACCCTTGTGCTTCGGGACATCCGGGTCGGTGCGGGCCAGCATCAGCATGTACTTGGACATGTGCGCCAGCGTGGTCCAGATCTTCTGGCCGTTGATCACATAGTCGTCGCCGTCGCGGACGGCGCGGGTCTGGAGCGAGGCCAGGTCCGAGCCGGAGCCGGGTTCCGAGAAGCCCTGGCACCACATCGTCTCGCCGCCGAGGATCCCCGGGATGTACTCCTTCTTCTGCTCTTCGCTGCCGTAGACGAGGATTGTCGGGCCGAGCACTGCCACGCCGAGGCCGCCGATGAAGAGCGGGGAGGGTGCGCGCATCCGGGCGGTCTCCATGTTGTAGATGAACTGCTCCATGATCGACATGCCTGCGCCGCCGTACTCCTTGGGCCAGGCCGGCGCGACCCAGCCCTTGGCCGCGATCTTGCGGCGCCAGCTCAGAAAGTGGCCGGCGTTGGAGAAGAAGCTGCCGGTGCCGCTGCGCTCGCGCAGCTCCTTCGGGCACTCCTTTTCGATGAAGTCATGGACTTCCTGGCGGAAGATCTCCTCTTGTGGGGTCAGTCGAAAGTCCATAGCAGCTCCTTCGGGGTGTCCGGTCTCAGGTCTCCGGTGTCGGTGGTTTCGGTGCGATTATCTGGCCACTTTGACGTGCGCGTCAAGGTTTGCCGGTGCTCATAGCCCCTCGCGCTGGCGACGCTCTTGCTCGCGGGCGTCTGCTTCTTCGTTTCGTTCGCGCTGCTCGTCGGTATCGTCCAGGGCGATCGTGCCGTCTTCGTCGGTGCGGAGCTCGGCCTGCAGCGCGTCGCCGAGGATGGCGTAGCGATCCAGCCCCAGGTAGTGCAGCGGCTTGTAGGCGTTGTCGCCCAGCTTCCACGTCTCTTCGAACGACTCCTCCTCGGCCTGGACGACCAGCACCTGGCCGACGAAGAGCGTGTGATCGCCGACCGGGAACGTGTTGACGAGCGAGCACTCGATCCAGGCGACGCAACCCTCGATCAACGGCACCTCGATCTTGGTGGCGGCGAAGGTCGGCAGGTTCGTCAGCTCCAGCTTGGTCACGTTGTCGCCCGAAACCATCCCGAAGTACTGCGTGTGGTTCACCAGGTCGCGCGCCGGGAAGTTGAGCGCGAACTCCTCGGAGAAGCGGATCATGTCGTGGGTGTGGCGGCCGGCGTGGACGATGATCCCGATCAGCGCCGGCGAGCGCGAGAGCGGCGTGTGCCAGATCACCGGCATCACGTCGGTCTGGTCCCGGTAGCGGGTGGTGACCAGGACCACCGGCCCCCCGTTCAAGAGGCGCGCGGAGTCGGCCGGGTCAAGGGAGCGGCGCATGGGCTAAGGGTACGGGGCCGAAGGTGGCAGAGGGAAGCGGCCTACGATTCGGCGAACGGCTGGCCGAAGCGCTCCTTGCTCACGACTTCGCCGAAGGGCTTGCGGTTCTTTTTGCCCTTGCTGCTGGGCTTCTTCGGGTAGCCGAACGGGACGACGGCGATCACCTGGATCTCCTCCGGGATGCCGAGCACTTCGTTGACTTCCGGCATGTTGGCGAAGCCCGTCCAGTTCGAGCCGACGCCGTCTTCCCAGGCCACCAGCGCCATCGACTGGATCGCGCGGCTGGCATCCGACACTCCGTACGGGGAGTCCTGGTCGACGGCGACGGCGATGGCCAGCGGCGCCTGGGCGATGTACGGGCCGGACCTCACGGCCTCTCCGAGCTTCTTCAGCGTCGCCTTGTCCTCCACGACGATGAAGTGCCAGGGCTGGCCGTTGCGGCTACTGCCCGTCAACCGCGCGGCGGCGGCGATGCGGCGAACGACCTCGGGCGGCACCGGCGTATCGGCGAACTGGCGCACCGCTAGCACCGTGCGGACTGCTTCGAAGACGTCCATCACCAAGAGGATATCCGATCGGCGGCGGCCGCGAGATTGCAGTGCCATGACAACGCCGGTCGCGCCTTCCCACTTCCCTCTTCGCCCTCGTACCCTTGACCTATGAGCGGGCGAATCCTGGTCGGGTCGTGCTCCTGGGCGGACAAGACCCTGATCGACGCAAAGTGGTATCCGCCGGAAGCAAAGACTCCGGAGCAGAGGCTGCGCTACTATGCCGACAACTTCCCGATCGTCGAGATCGACAGCACCTATTACGCGATCCCTCTGGCCCGCAACGGCGAGGTCTGGGCCGAACGCACGCCATCGCACTTCACCTTCGACGTGAAGTCATACGCCCTCTTCACACTGCACGGCGCGGCCGTCCAGATGCTGCCGAAGGAGATCAAGGGAGAGCTGCCGGAAGAGCTGCGCGCCAAGAAGAACGTCTACTACAAGGACCTGGCCCCGGAGATCGGCGAGGAGCTGTGGCGCCGCTTCCTGGAGGTGCTGTTGCCCATGGACAGCGCCGGCAAGCTGGGAGTGGTGCTCTTCCAGTTCCCACCCTGGTTCGGCCCGCGCGGCGAGAACCGCGACTACATCATCGAAGCGAAGGCGCGGCTGGGCCAGTACCGGATGGCCGTCGAGTTCCGCAACAGCGCCTGGATGGAGACGCGCCCGGACCAGGAGCGGACGCTGGCGCTGCTGCGGGACAACGGGATCAGCTACGTCTGCGTCGATGAGCCGCAGGGGTTCAAGACCAGCGTGCCGCCCGTTGTGGCGACGACGACGTCGATCGCCCTGCTGCGCATGCACGGGCACAACAACGAGACGTGGACGAAACGCGTCTCGACGGCCGCCGAGCGTTTCGATTACCTCTACAGCGAGGACGAGCTGCAAGAGTGGGTCCCGCGCATCCAGACCCTGGCCGAAGGCGCCGGCGAGGTGCACGTGCTGATGAACAACTGCCACCGGGACTACTCCGTGCGGAACGCTCGCCAGATCGGCGAGATGCTGGGGTTGAGCGGACAGCTCCCGGAGCCCGGCGAACCGCCGGAGGAGCCGCAGAAGCGGCTGCTCTAGAGTAGCGGCGCTACTCGGGCAGGTCCCAGGCCGTCGCCTGCCAGTTGTCCGGCCTGTCCTCTGGCATCCAGCCCGGCAGCGGCATCAGCAGGTAGCGGGAGAGTGCGGCCACGTAGGGCTCGTAGAGCAACCGCAGCTCGTTAAGGTGTCCTCTCGCAGCGGGGTCCAGCGGGTGTTCGCCGTGCCCCAGGTCCACCCGCAGCTTGGCGAAGTCTTCCGGCGGCAGGCGGTCCTTGTAGGGCAGCCGCGGATCGGTGTGAAAGATCTGGGCGATGTCGACGGCGGCGTGGCGCGTCATCGCGAACGTCAGCTTGGCCGTCTTGCGGGAGTCCCCGGCGAAGCCGCTCATCACCAGCGCCGAGATATCGAGGATCGTCGTCATCGCCGCCAGCCAGGACTCCCTTTCGTGTTGCGACCGGTAGAACGCCAGCACCGGGTACGAAAGGTGGCTCTCCAGCAGGTCCGCCGACCAGCGCTCCCAGTCCTCCAGCAGCTGCGGCAGCGTGTCGCGCTCGTGGTAGCTGAGCCGGCGCAGAAACTCCCCGGCCGCCGGCGGCGACCCGGCCCGCGAATCGAGCAAGGTGACGTTGGCTTCCCGCCGCGAGAACGCCTGGTAGAGCACCGGCAGGTAGGAGATGACGAGCGCCAGGAAGCCGAACCCGGCGCCCGCCTCGACGACGACGAGCAGCCGCGAGATCGTGGAGTCCGGCCTGACATCGCCGAGGCCCAGCGTGAAGAACGACGACGCGCTCAGGTAGAGGTCCGTCCCGAAATCGGAGGCCGCGCCTTCCGGGCCGAGCAGCGACCCCAGCGCGCGCTGCAGCAGGCCGAAGCCGGTGATCAGGAGCAACGCCCAGACGATCAGCAGGAAGATCAGCGAAAGCGGTCCGTAGACTCCCAGGAACGTTTCCCGGAAGTTGCCGCGCAGCCTGCGGCCGATCGCCGCCCACGGCATCCACGAGTATCGGTAAAAGACGCGGGCCAGCCTGAACTGGCGAGTGACGCGCCGGGGCAGAATGATGGTCTCGAAGGCGTCCCAGAGAACGACGGTGATCACCAGGAAGCCGAGCGCGGCGAGGAATATGTCTAGGGCCATTCTGATCTCGCAAGTGAGCGGGGTGGCGGAGGGGGTGGGATTCGAACCCACGGTACCCCGTGAAGGGTACACACGCTTTCCAGGCGTGCCCATTCAACCACTCTGGCACCCCTCCGCGTTCTCTGAGGGCAGCGGGACGATCGGCGCGGCCGGCTTCCGCTCAGGCGGCCGGCTGGCGGAGGGGGTGGGATTCGAACCCACGGTACGCCGAAAGACGTACAACGGTTTTCGAGACCGTCCCGATCAACCACTCCGGCACCCCTCCTGGGACGCCAGACATTGTATCAGGGCGACACCTGCAGTTCTGAAAGATCTGCGCGTCAGGAAGACTTGCGGCCGACGCTCTTCTCGTAGCGGTCGCGCATCTCGCGTTCGGCCTGCTTGCGCGCGTCCTTCGCCTCAGTCATCGCCTGGGTCACGCGCTCCTTGATCTGGTCCAGCAGGCTGGCGGCCGGTGGCGGCCCCGCCTGGCTGCGGCCCGGCACCCAGTCTTCGGCGGGCTTCTTCTCCGGCGCCATGAGGACGGCGCCGGCAAAGCCCACGCCGAAGCCAAGGAGCAGGCCAAGCAGAAATCGCATCGCTACTCGCCTTCCTTCTTCCTGCTGAACCGCGCCACCACCTTGACGAAGCGGCGCGCGCCGGCGGCCATCCCGTAGACGCTGACGACCGGCTTGACCGCGGTGTCGGAGATGTAGGAGACGGTGCCCTTCAGGTTCTGCGTCGTCTCGCGCACGTTGACGGTTGCGGGCTGGACGTTGTCCTTGAGGATGCGCCGGATGCGGCCGAGGATGCTGTAGCTCAGGAAGCCGGTGATCATCGTGGTCAGGATGATTGTCAGGAAGGCGATGGTTCCGGCGACCATGAACATCATGATGAACAGGTCGCGCCACTCTTCCGGCGTATCGATATAACCAAGGTTCAGGCCAAGGACCACGTCTACCTCCGTCGGTTCGCTCCAGGCGCGAAGGCGATTATAGCAGAGAGTCCGCGACGGCCGGAAAGCCTATCGGTTGCACGCTATTTCAGTCGTCTGACAATAGTGCCGCCGCCGAGGATGCGTTCGCCCTCGTTGAAGACAACGGCCTGGCCCGGCGTGACCGCCCGCTGCGGCGAGTCGAACTGGACCTCGGCCGTACCGTCGCCGCGGATGTGCAGCTCCGCCGGAACAGCCGGGGCGCGATAGCGGATCCGCGCCTCCAGCTTCGTCTCGCCGGACGGCGCCTCGCCGCTGACGAAAGTGAGCTCGTCGGCCAGCAGAGACGACGCCATCAACTCTTCGTGCGGGCCGACGACGACACGGTTCGCCTCAGCATCGATGTCGACGACGAAAAGGGGCTGAGCGCCGCCGCGGGCTGGGACGCCGCGCCGCTGACCGACAGTGTAGTCGACGATGCCGGTGTGCTCGCCAACCCGATGGCCCTCGCCGTCGACGATGTCGCCTGCGGCCACTGGCACGCGGTCCCGGACGAAGGCGCGGTAGTCGCCGCTGGGGATGAAGCAGATGTCCACGGAGTCCGGCTTGTCCGCGTTCGGCAGGCCGAACTTGTGCGCCAGGCTGCGGATCTCGTCCTTGGGGTACTCGCCCACGGGGAACAAGGTCCGGGAGAGCTCGGCCTGGCCCAGCGTGTACAGCACATAGGTCTGGTCCTTGCCGGGGTCGGCGGCCCGCCAGAGCTCCGCGCCCTCGCCGGTGTGGCGTACGCGCGCGTAGTGGCCGGTGGCCAGCCAGTCTGCGCCCAGGGCCATAGCGTGGTCCAGGAGCGGCCGGAACTTGACGTGGTCGTTGCAGGAGAGGCAGGGGTTCGGCGTCCGGCCGCGGGCGTATTCGTCCACGAAGTGATCGACGACCTTCTCGCCGAACTCGCGCTCCAGGTTCAGCACGTAGTGGCGGATGCCGAGCACGTCGGCGGCGGCGCGAGCATCGTCCGTGTCGGCAACGGAGCAGCAGCGCTTGTTGCCGCGCGGCGCGGCCTCGTCCTCCTCGGTCCAGAGGCGCATGGTGACACCGACGACCTCATACCCGTGCTCAACGAGCAGGCCGGCGGCGACGGATGAGTCGACGCCGCCGGACATGGCGACGACGACGCGCTGCTTAGACATATCACTGCCAATGTTATACTGAGGCGCACTCAAATGCAGATACGAACACGAACGACGGCGGGACCGGGGGCTGGGCCTTTGCCCAAGGAGACACCCTGCAGGTAGACGAGCTCGCGCACAAGATTACCGACATACTTTCCGAAATGCAGGCGGAAGACATCCTGTTGCTGGACATTCGCAACGCCGCATCCTTCGCCGATTATTTTGTCATCGGCACCGCCAACAGCGACCGCCAGCTCTCAGCGCTGGTGATGGAGATCGACAAGCGCCTCGGCAAGGAATCGAAGGTGCATCCGGTAGGCCGCGAGGGCGAGGCTGCCGGGGGCTGGGTGCTGCTGGACTACGGCGACGTGATCGTGCACGTCTTCGGCGCCGAAGAGCGCTCCTACTACGACCTGGAAAGCCTCTGGCACGCGGGCGTTCCCGTCGTGCGCATCCAGTAGCGGCTTACTCGAAGATCCAGCGGTCTGTGTCGCGCGGGTAGGTGAGGATTCCGCCGTCCCCGAAGAAGAGCTTGATCTCGCGCCGGGCCGAGGGCGGGCTGTCGGAGCCGTGGATCAGGTTTCGCATCGAGACCGCCAGGTCGCCGCGGATGGTGCCGGGCTCAGCATTGGCAGCGTTGGTTGCGCCCATCGTCTTGCGGGCGATGGCGACAGCGCCCGGCCCTTCGAAAACGGCGGCTACAATCGGCGAGGACGTGATGTAGCCGACGAGGTCATCGTAAAACGGCTTGCCCTTGTGCTCAGCGTAGTGTTTCTGGGCCAGGGCCCGGGGCACGCGCATCAACTTCAGGCCGACGATCCGCAGGCCGCGCTTCTCCAGGCGGGAGATGATCTCACCGGCCAGTCCACGCTGGACCGCGTCAGGCTTCAGGAGTATGAGTGTTCGTTCCATCGCGGTTCAGTGTCGCCGCCACGGAAGTTAGCCGCAAGCAGAACGCCCCCTCTCCGAGGCGGTGGAGAGGGGGCGCTGGAATCCCGAAGGTTGGTTAGCGGGCCTTGGCCTGGGGCTGGCCCTTGTTCGGCATGGAGGTGACGTTGTAGCCGTTGCTGGCCTTGGCGTCGTCATCCTCGCGGTTGTCGTCGTTCAGCGGCTTGACGGTGGCGAAGCTCTTGGAAGCCGGGGCCTGGACACCGGCCGACTCTTCGACCATGTGGATCTCGCCGTCGATGAAGGCGCCTTCGCCGACTGAGATCTGCGGCGTCGTGATCGATCCCTTGATCCGGCTGGATGGCAGCAGCTCCAGTCTCTCAGAGCAGTAGAGCTGGCCATCGAACGATCCGCCGATGACGACGAACCGGGCCTGGATCACGGCGTTGACCTGTGCGCCGTCTGTGATGTGCACGGTGCCGGCGGCCTTGACCTCGCCGGAGACCTTGCCGTCCAGGCGAACGCTGCCGTCGGTGCTGAAGTTGCCCTGCCAGACGGAGCCAGAGCCGATGATGCTGGAGCAATCGTCCGGGGCTGCGGCCTTCTCCACCTGGTCCTCCCAGCGCTTGGCCGGGGCCGGCGGGGTGAAGGATGTTTCAGCGACGACGTCGTCGATCAGCTCATCCTCTTCTTCCACTGCGGGTCGGGATTGCCAGTCGTTCTTGAGGGCGCCCATGTCACGGCGGGAGCTGTTCCCGATCTTCATTCCGGCCTCCTTCTAATGCCTTTGCGGAGTTGTCAACATATCAGCGGGGGCGTGAGTTGACTTAAGACTCGCCTATCCTAATAAGACCGCAAAGAGAAGTCTATAGCATCCAGCTTAATTATTCGTGAGAGCGGAAAAATTATCCGGGTCAGCCGCCGATATAAGACATCTCGACGCGCCGGCGCTCTTCGCCGGCGGCGCTGCGCTCTTCGGAATATCGGTCGCCGCGCGCCGTCCAGACCCTCTCCAGAAATGCCGCGACCTCGTCATCCGGGGCGCCGGAGCGGAGCAGCGCGCGGAAGTCGTGGCCGCGAAATGCGAAGAGGCAGGTGTAGAGCTTCCCGTCCGCCGAAAGGCGCGCCCGGGTGCAGTCCCCGCAGAACGGCTGCGTGACCGAAGAGATGACCCCGATCTCGCCGCTACCGTCGCGGTAGCGCCAGCGGCGCGCGACCTCGCCCCGGTAGGTAGGTGCAGCGGGTTCCAGGGGCAGCACGGCGTCGATGCGCTCGATGATCTCGGCGGCTGGTACGACGTCGTCCATCCTCCAGCCGTTGGTGGTCCCGACGTCCATGTACTCGATGAACCGCACGATGTAGTCCGGCCCGCGGAAGCGCCGGGCGAGATCAACGATGCCGTCTTCGTTGACGCCGCGCTTGACGACGGCGTTGATCTTGACCGGCGCAAAGCCGGCCCGGCGCGCGGCCTCGATGCCGTCCAGCACCAGCGAGACCGGGAACTCGGCGTCGTTCATCGCCCGGAAAGTCGCGTCGTCCAGGGAGTCGAGGCTAACCGTGACCCGCGACAGTCCGGCGGCGCGCAGGTCGCCGGTCATCTCCGCCAGGCGCGAGCCGTTCGTCGTCATCGCCAGGTCGTGCAGGCCGTCGATCCCGGAGAGCATCCGCACCAGCCTGGGCAGGCCGCGGCGCACGGTAGGCTCTCCGCCGGTCAACCGGATCTTTTCGATGCCGTTGGCCACGAAGATCCGCGCCAGGCGGGTGATCTCTTCAAAGCTGAGCAGCTCATCCCGCGGCAGGAACTTGTAGGCGCGGCCGAACACTTCCTTCGGCATGCAGTAGGAACAGCGGAAGTTGCAGCGGTCCGTGACGGAGATGCGCAGGTCGCGCAGGGGCCGTCCGAGCGTGTCAGAGACGGTGGTAGCCGGTAGTGGGTTGCTGGTGCTCATAGAGAAGCTCAAGGAGGATCTGCCGCGCGTTTGCCGCCGCGCGGGCCCTGTGACTGATTATATCCTTCTCGTGCTCAGGCAGCTCAGCCATAGTGGCGGACTGGTCCGGCGACCAGAAGATCGGATCGTAGCCAAAGCCGCTGTCCCCGCGGGGCCCGGAGGCGACGATCCCGCGCACCTCGCCCTCCGCCAGGCGCACCTCGCCGCTGCGCGGGTCGGCGATGGCGATGACGGCAACGAAGCGGCAGAGTCGCTGGTCGATCGGCACCCCGGCAAGGCGGCGTTCGATCTCGGCGAAGCGCCGCTCGAACGGCACGTCGTCGCCGAGGAACCGCGCCGAGCGGACGCCGGGCTCTCCGCCGAGCGCCTGCACCTCCAGGCCTGAGTCGTCGGCCAGGGTGACGAGGCCGCTGGCCTGCATCCCGGCTATCGCCTTCAGCCGCGCGTTGTCCTTGTACGTGTCGCCCGTCTCCTCGACGTTCAGCGCCAGGCCGAGTTCGCCGGGAGTGACGATCTGCCAGCCGCAGCCGTCCAGCAGCGTGCGCAACTCGGCGACCTTGCCGGGGTTATTGGTGGCGATCAGCAGCTGTGGCACGCCGCGAGTTTAGCAGGTGAGTCGCGGCTAGGGGCTGGTCGGCGGCAGGACCGGGATGTCCTTGTAGGAGCTGTACGTCCTGACGAAGACGGCGCGGCCGTTGAGATCCGTGTGGTACTCGGCGAAGGGTGTGTCGGCGGCCTGGAGGATCACCTGGTAGCCCGGCGTGATGACCTGGGCGCAGAGGACGCCGGGCGTCTCCACTCCCAGGCAGCTGTCCGGCCACGCCACGTAGACGGCGGACACGGCAAGGCTGTTGGGGAGAACGCGGTACCGGCTGGAGAAGTCTGCCTCGGCCGGCTCTGTGGCCGTCTTCTCGCACTCTTCCCAGATCCCTGACCCGAAGCCGCAACTGGCCGGGGCGGTCGGCGTCGGCGCGGTTGGGACACAGGTCTTTTCGCCGCAGAACACGGCCGCCGATGGAGTCGGCGTGGCGGACCGGGGCGACGAGGTCTGAGTCGGGGTCGGAGAGCCGTCCGAGTCCGTCGACTCCGAAGCGACGGCGATCATGAAGGCGACGAAGGCCGCGGCGATGACTGCCGCGGCGGCGATCCAGAGCTTCATCTCTCGTGACAACGAGGACGCCGGTGGTTGGTTACGGGCAAGCAAAAGGCCCGGCCGAACCGGCCGGGCCTCGATCTATTGCGAAGGGTTGGGTTACTTCTTTGCGCGCCGGGTCTTGGTGCTGCTGGCTGCTTCGCCGGCGGACATGGACTTCCAGCGCTTGGCCATCTTGGCGGCCACGGCCGGCATCGTCGTGTACTCCATCTCGTCCAGCGGCAGGCGGTGCGGCTCGAAGGGGCCGTGCTTGCGCAGGAAATCACCGATGTGGTTCGCCTCGTCCCGAACGTGGTCGTAGCCCGGGTCGTCGAACATGTCGCGCGGCCCGATGAGCTTGCCGTTGGCCAGCTGGAAGCCGAGCGAGACGATGCGCGGCGGGCCATCAAAGCGGCTGGGGTGGGCGTCCTTGAGGCCGACGGGCATCAGCGGCCCGTTGTGGGAACCGCGCATCCAGCCTTCGACGATCCAGGGCGTCGTGAACGGCTCGATCACCTCGCCCACGGCCGGGAAGTTGCCCTGGCAGCGCACGACCATCGTCGGGTCGTCCTTGCCCACGTAGCGGCCGGCGATGAGCGAGAGCTTGTCGGTGCTGGAGACGGCCGCGATCTCGCCGCTGGCGAAGTTGAAGACGCGCTTGACGGCGTAGCGGGCGGGCGCGCCGATGAAGACGAGCAGGTCGTAGAGCTCGTTCGGGGTGCGCAGGCTGATGTGCTTGTGCTCCTGCACGTCCTGCACCTCAAACGTGAAGCCCTCGTGCAGCGGCTCGCCGATGACGAGGCCGGGGGTGTTGAAGGGGTCGGCGAACATCTTGTAGAGCGGCAGGTTGAAGGCGCCGGCGGAGGTCTTGTCCGCCATGAAGACGATGATCGGCTCCGATGGCCGCTCCTCGATCTCCATCTCGGCGGAGCCGGGGCCCGCGCCGCGGATGTTGCCTGAGAAGGCGTCGGTCAGGAGGTCCTGTCCCGCGCCGTAGAGCTTGAGCTTCTTGGCGACCTGCGTGCCGGCCATGAACGTGTCGAAGGCTAGCTTGTGGATCGGCGTCGAGTTCTCACCCTTGTCGTGGGTCATGATCAGGAACATGTCGTCGCCGCAGTGGCTGACGTGGTAGTCGATCAGCAGCTTTTTCTGCTTCGCTTTCTCGAGCCATTCGCGGCCGAGGGCGAGGATATCGGGGTGGGAGGCCGTGTGGCCGACCCAGCCGCCGATGTCAGCCTTGATTACGCTAATGGTTAGGGCCATGCAGGAGTACCTCCAGAAGATTAGTGAAGATTGAGTCGCCGGGTGGGCGCGTTGGCACGGGGGCCGGGTGCGGGCATATTTACGATAACGAATGCTATCCGGCGGTGTTGTGCAGTGTCAAGAAAACGGCGCGCCCGTCAGAGGGCGGCCAGCGCCTTCCTGGCCAGGTCGCGGGCCAGGCGGCCCCACTCGCCGTGTTCGCGGTTTGGCTTCGCCTTCAGCGCGGCCGTCAGTTCTGCCTTCAGCTCTGTGGTCTTTTCGGCGGCGATCTCGGCGTTCCAGGGCTTGAACCCCTGCAATTTGCGCGGGCCTTCCCGTCCGCCTTCGGAGATGTACCAGTCCCGGTAGGAGCGGACCCCAACCTCGAACATCCGGTAGCCGATCGGCGAGGCGGCGGGAGGATAGCGCAGCGTGAGGATGCGCTCAGTCGCCTTGTGTGTGGGCGAATCGTACTCGCACATGATGTGGCCGCCGGCGGGAACGAGCCTGGAGAGCGCGGCGAAGAGCGTGCGGTCGAGCCCCGTCTCCCACAGGTCGAGCGCGTCTCCGCCGAAATCGAGCCTCTCGTTGTATTGCGTGAGCTCCACCCAGTTGAAGGCGGGGTACGGTCCCGCTCCGAAGAGGCCCAGGGCCAGCGCCTCTTCAGCCAGCCGGCCGCCGGCATCGGCCAGGAAGAGCCGGAAGTAACGGGAGCCAACGGCGTTCTTCGGCCCCAGGAGCGCTACCAGGCGGCAGTCGCCCAGCGCCAGGCCGTCCAATGCTGCTATGGGGTGCTTGCCTGGGAGCTCCCAGCCACGTCCGGCCAGGGCTTCCTTTATGCGGGCGCGGGCGGCGGGCTGGAGGGCGAATCTGGCTTTCGGCACAGGCCCATCGTACCGGCACAGCGCGGCAAGTGGGAAGAAAACGGCACGGGCATCCATATCCGGAGCGTTTGGCGTATTACACACTGGCACCTATAATGAAACGGGTAAGTCTCCACTTATCCCTGAGACCCTGGCGCTTGTTCCCAATACAAGCCGGCGGCGGCGATCGAACAGTCGGGCCGCAAACGGCGGGAACGGGGGCTGACGTTGGCCAGTGACGGCTCGCGGGGCAGAGACCTGGAACCCGGCCAGGTAAACTCGCTTCGCTTTGAGACTCCGGCCAACCGTGGCGGCTCGGGATGATTGAGATCCGTCCCCGTCTCTGAGCTCCAGGACCAGTTGACGCAGAGACGAATAGCAACAGTCAATCAACTTTAGATACGACGCTGGACTCGCCACGAACGCGCGGGCCGGTTTCGCCGAGCCGGGGGAAAGGACCCATTCGTGGCGGACGAAGAAGAACAGAGCAGGCGTAGGCGCCGTGGGCGCCGTGGTGGCGGCAAGCCGCGTGAAGTCAACGAGCAGCCGGCGCCGGAACAGCCAACCCAGCAGCAACCCACCCCACCAGAGGAGACGACAAGCACCCCTCCTTCAAAGGACGTGGACCGCGCAGCCGGCGGTCGCGCCCCGCGGAAGGAGAGCAAATCCACAGGCGGCAGCTCACCCGACGTCAATCCGATGGACTTCTGGCGCAGCGGACGCCCCCGCTCAGTCAAGACGGAGCAGGTCTTGCCCGGCGGCAAGAAGCCCAGCATCGCCCACAGGATCCGCCACATGTACTTCCCGCCGTGGCTGCCCGTGGCGGTGATCATCGTTACCGTCTTCGGCATCCTGGGGCTGCTCTTCGTGACACGATCGGCGACCGGCGCTCCCCACATCGGCCAGGACCACTGGCACGCCGCCTATTCGATCTACGTTTGCGGAGAGAAGCAGCCCAACGCGCCCACCTGGGAGGCCGGTGTCCACACCCATGGCGACGGCATCATGCACATCCACCCGTTCACAGCGTCCGAGGAAGGCGCAGGGGCCCGGATGGTGAAGTGGTTTGAGTACGGCCACGGACTGCTGACTCAATCCGAGATGCGGGAGCCCGGCACCACCGTCACCCACAAGAACGGCGACACTTGCCCGGACGGCACCCCGGACGCGGGCAAGGAAGCGGTCCTCCAGGTCTTCGTGAACAGTGCCAAGCTGGACAACTGGAGCCGCTACATTCCGCACGACGGCGACCAGATCAAGATCATCTTCGGGCCCGAACAGGCGATTGTGCAGCTCGACGACCGCCAGGTCATCGATGAGGCCGAGGCCACCCGGACAATCGATATCACGATCAGCGGCGATGAGAACACCCAGAAGTACACGCCATCAGCGCCCACGATGAACGCCGGCGAGACCGTGAAGCTCCTGGTCCACAACACGGCCACGCTGACCCACGGACTGCGCGTGGCCGGGCCGGACGGCAAGTTCAACACCGCCGACGACTTCGTGGCGGTGCCCGTCGGCAGCGACCCCAAGACCGCCGACCAGGGAGACTTCATCCAGCCCGCCCAGGACGGCTTCGTCGTCGTCCGCTTCGACAACGCCGGCCAGTACCCGTTCCAGGACCTCGCTTCCGATACGGGCGTTGCCGCCGGCGGCACGATCATCGTCGAAGGTGCGTCCTCGTCCACGCCCACTCCGGGGCCGGGCGACGTCACGGCCGATGTCAAAACCGAAATGACGATGGATGACAGCGGCTACGACCCGGCCGACCTGACGATCGCTTCGGCCGGCAAGACTTTCGGCATCACCTTGACGAACAACGGCAAGTTCGTGCACAACCTGCACATCGCCGGGCCGGACGGCCAGTTCGACACCGATGACGACATCGTTTCAGGCGACATCGCCCCGTGCACCCCGACGGACACGCCGACCCCAACGCCGACGCCGAGTGCGACCCCGACGCCAACGGCCGAGCCGGACACATCCGACACCAGTTCGCCGACGGTGACCGCCGCACCCACGCCCACCCCGGCGCCGACCTGCGGCGTTGGCCAGGTGACCGGGAAGATTGACACGGCCGGGACATACAAGTACCGGGACGACTTCCACAAGACGGAGATCACCGGCACCATCGTCATCGAGTAGCGACGGCAAAACGCAATCAAAAGGGCCGGGCGCGATCTGCGCCCGGCCCTTCGCTTTCGTGCCGTTGTGAGATCAGGACCTGGATGCGCGGGAGCCGCTCAACTCGCCGGTCAGGTCCTTGAGGTAGGTCTCGGCGCGGGCCAGGCGGGCCTGCATGCCCCACTGGTTGGCCGGCGCCAGCGGCAGCCCCCAGCCCCGGGCCTCCGCGCCTTCGCCGACGATCTCCAGGAAACCAGCTTCCTGCGCCGACCCCTGCCCGTAAAGCGTGACGAGCAGATGGTGGGTCTCGTCCACCCACTGGCCGTAGCCGTAGGAGACGGGACCCCGGCCGCGCAGACCGGGCACCTGGTCCAGCTGGCGCTGCAGTTTCTCGATAGGCGTTGACATGGGATCAGGGTAGGAGGGCGGCGGGCCGGGGGTCAAGCCAGCGGCGTGGCGAACCGCAGGCGAAAGCCGTTGGGGTCGCGGACGATGAAGTCGCGCAGGCCATAGTCGCGGTCCGCGATGTCGTGCATCACCGGCATCCCGGCGGCCTTCGCGCGCTCGTACATCGCGTCGGCGTCCGGGACCACCACCCGGATGTCCAGCCCGGCGCCGCGGTTCTCCAGCTCCCTCTTCGGGCCGGTGTAGTAAGCATCGTGCATGAGCATGATCATCGCCTCGCCGAGGCGGACGATGGCAAAGGTTGAGCCTTCCGCGCGCTGCAGCGTGAACCCGAGCTTCTCGGTATAGAAGCGCACCGCTTCTTCCACGTCCGGGACAAACAGCTCCGGCGGCCATCGCATCGTCTTCGCCGGGGTAGTCCGTCACGGAGACGCCAGTGTCGAAGTCGCCGTAGCGGCGGGCGTGCTCGGCCCGCAGCCGGTCAAACTGCTCGCCGAACGATCGCGAGAGGATGCCGTCGACGGTGAGGATGTAGGCGTCCTCGTGATTGTCGGAGTAGTAGCGGACGCGGCGGCCGACCTCCACGAAGCCGTACTTTTCATAGAGCGAGATCGCCGGCTCGTTGGAGACGCGCACCTCCAGCGTGACCACAGGCTGATGCCGCGCCCGGGCGGCGCCGATGGCGGAGATGACCAGCTTCTCGGCGATGCCGCGGCGGCGGTGGCTCTCCCGCGTTGCGATCGTCACGATGTGCGCTTCGTCCGGCATCATCCAGATACCGATGAAGCCGACGACCAGCTCTGCCCGCTGCTCCACCGGCGGCAGCGGCGTCTCGTCGTCTGTCCCCAGGATCTGCTTGATCTCCCCGAAGATGCGGCCGATCGGTCCCGGCGGGCGCTCACCGCCGTAGATGACCTCGGCCTCCAAGTGCGGGTTGCGCTCGACGATGACGATGTAGTTGGCCAGCCGGTTCTGCTGGAGCTCCCGGCGAAAGGCGGTCGGCGGCCACATCGTCGGGAAAGACTCCCGCTCGATCTCCAGCACCTGTGGAATGTCCACGATGCGCATCGGCCGGATGAGAAAACGAGTCGCGATCTTCACAGCCCCAATAGGATACCGGAAGAAAGTGGAAGAACGGGTTAACTTGAACGGCTGAATTTTTGTCAAGAAGCGGGGCCTCACGGAGGCCTGCGGCCTGATCACTCTTGGGGCCGGCTAGCGAACAACAACGCGACCTTTCGTTCATCCTTTACGTTCACGGCAGGTGCTAGTTACAATCAGCTAAGCGGGCGACCTCCGAGACGGCGTTCTCGCCTCGGCTCCCACTTTTCTGATTCCGGTAATGTATGCTCTTCGGCTCCTGCGGTTCCTCCGCCCCTACAAGGCGCGTTCTGCCCTACTGCTCTTCTGCGTCATAGCGTCAAGCGCGGCCATCATCGCGATGCCCCAGCTTATCCGCTGGGCGATTGACTACGGCCTGGACCCGCACACCACGAGCGGCACCTACATCAGCAACCTCCACATCGGGCCGAAGACCTACGCGCTCGGCCACAAACACCTGCTGATCATCGCCGGCGGCCTGATCATGGCCACGGCGATCTTCCGCGGCCTCTTCGCCTACGGACAGACCTTCCTCGGCGAGCAGCTCAGCCAGACCGTGGCTTACGACATCCGCAACCAGATCTACGACCGCCTGCAGCGCCTCTCCTACGCCTACCACGACCAGCAGCAGACCGGCGCCGTCATGTCCCGCGCCACCCAGGACGTTGAGGCCGTGCGGATGTACGTCTCCATGGGGCTGGCGCGGGGGTTCTACGTGCTGATCCTGCTCGTCTCCATCTTCACCCTGATGTTCATCACCAACTGGCAGCTCGCGCTCGTCGTCTGGGCGTTCGTGCCGCTCATCGCCTGGCGCTCCAACGTCATGGCCTCAACCCTGCGGCCGCTCTGGTACTCAATCCAGGACGGCATCGCGCGGATGGCCACCGTGCTGCAGGAAGCGCTGTCCGGCGCGCGCGTCGTCAAGGCGTTCGCGCGGGAGGACTACGAAAGCGAGAAGTTCCGCCGCGAGGCCGAGGCCGTCTACCAGAGCTCCTACGCCTCGGCCAGGGTCACGGCCGTGAACAGCCCGGCGATGACCGGCCTCTGGCTGGGAGCGATGGCGGCCACCCTCTGGGTCGGCGCCATCGAGGTGACGCACGACAACCTGGACATCGGCGGGCTGACCTCGTTCCTCCTCTACGTGACGGTGCTCCAGGCGCCGGTGCGCATCCTGGGCTGGATCATCATGATCACCGCCCGCGCCAACGTCGCCGGCCAGCGCATCTACGCCGTGCTCGACGCCGAGTCCGAGGTCAACGACAAGCCTGGCGCACTGGTGCTGACCGACCCAAAGGGACATGTGCGCTTCGAGGACGTCTCCTTCGGCTACGACTCGATCAGCGCCGTGCTCTCCCACATCGACATCGACGCCCAGCCCGGCCAGGTCATCGCCCTGATGGGGCCGACCGGCAGCGGCAAGTCGACGGTGGTCAACCTGATGCCGCGCTTCTACGACGTAACCGCCGGCGCCATCACGATCGACGGCCATGACATCCGCGACCTGACGGTCGCCTCGCTCCGCAACGCCTTCGGCATCGTCCAGCAGGACGTCTTCCTCTTCAGCGCCACGATCCGCGACAACATCGCCTACGGCGCCGTCGACGCAACGGATGAGCAGGTCCTGGAGGCGGCCAAAGCGGCGCACATCCACGAGTTCATCGAGACGCTGCCCGACGGCTACGAGACCTGGGTCGGCGAGCGCGGGATCACGCTGTCCGGCGGCCAGAAACAGCGCGTCGCCATCGCCCGGACGCTGCTGCTGGACCCGCGCATCCTGATCCTGGACGACTCCACCTCCAGCGTCGACACGCAGACCGAATACTCGATCCAGCAGTCGATGGCCAGGGTGATGCAGGGCCGCACGACCTTCGTCATCGCCCAGCGGCTGCGCACCGTCAAGATGGCCGACCAGATCATCGTCCTCCAGGACGGCAAGATCGTGGAGCGCGGCAAGCACGATGAGCTGCTGCAGGCCGACGGCATCTACCGCCAGATCTACGACCTTGAGCTGCGTGACCAGGAAGAGGCGCTGGCCACCGCCGTTGCGGAGCCGGCCGAAGCCACCGCGGCGGGCGGGAGCTAGGCGATGGGACTCTGGGGAGGCGCAGGACCCTCCGGCTGGGGCAGCTCCACCGGCCCGCAGAACCGCGGCGCCGCCAACCTCAAGCGCAGCACCGACGGCTGGGACGACGAAGAGCTCGGCAAAGTCTACGACCATAGGGTCGTGCGGCGGATGCTGCCCTACCTCAAGCCTTACCGGCCGCAGGTGGCGCTGGCCACGATTGCGATGGTGCTGTTCGCCATCGCCTCCCGCGCGCAGCCGTTCCTCATCGGCAAGGCGATAGATGAGTGGATCCCGCAGAAGAACCTCAACGGCGTCGCTTTCGTCGGCGTCGCCCTGATCTGCCTGGCCGTCGTCGGCTGGTTCTCCCAGTGGCTGCAGCAGATCACGACCGGCTACGTCGGCCACCGCATCCTCCTGACCCTGCGGATGGAGATGTTCGACCACATCGAAAAGCTTCCGGTCAGCTTCCTGGACAAGAACGAGATTGGACGCGTCATGTCCCGCGTCCAGAACGACGTCGCCGTGATCCAGGACCTGCTGACAACGGGCGTGTTGACCGTGCTCGCCGACTTCTTCGGCCTGCTGCTCGTGATCGGCTTCATCCTGATCCTGGACGTCCAGCTGACGCTCGTCACCTTCAGCGTCGTGCCGGTGCTGATCGTGGTGCTGGCCGTCTGGCAGATCAGGGCGCGCATGGCGTTTATTCGGGTGCGCCAGTCGATCGCCGTGGTCAACGCCAACCTGCAGGAGAACGTGTCCGGCGTGCGCGTCATCCAGAGCCTCTCCCGTGAAGACGAAAACGCAAAGCGCTTTGACCGCCTCAACACCGAAAACCTGAACGCCAACGTCAGCGCCGGGCGCATCACCGCCGCCGTCATGCCTATCGTGGAGCTGCTGGTCTCCATCTCGACGGCGCTGGTCATCGTCTTCGGCGGCTACCGGGTGCTCAACGGCACGCTCACGGTGGGCGTCATCGTCTCCTTCGCGCTCTACGTCCAGGTCTTCTTCGACCCGGTGCGCAACCTCGTGCTCCAGTACACGCAGCTGCAGCGGGCAATGGCCGGCGGTGAACGCATCCTGGAGGTGCTGGACACGAAACCCGACATCGTCGACGCCGAGGACGCGGTGTTCCTGCCGGACGTCCGCGGCGAGGTGGAGTTCGATCACGTCACGTTCGAATACATTCCGGGATCGAAGGTTCTGGACGACGTCAGCCTCCACGTCCAGCCGGGCGAGACGATCGCCATCGTCGGCTCCACCGGCGCCGGCAAGAGCACCCTGATCTCGCTCGTCACGCGCTTCTACGACGTGACCGAGGGCAGCGTCAAGATCGACGGCTACGACATCCGCAAGATCCAGCGCAAGTCGATGGCCCGGCGGCTGGGCATCGTCCTCCAGGACCCGTTCCTCTTCTCAGGGACCGTGCGCGAGAACATCCGCTACGGGCGCCTGGAAGCGACCGACGAGGAGATTGAAGAGGCGGCCAGGACCGTCGGCGCGCACGACTTCATCATGCGCCTGCCGGAGGGCTACAACACCGACCTCCACGAACGCGGCCAGAACTTCTCCGTGGGCCAGCGGCAGCTCATCGCCTTCGCCCGCGCCGTCATCGCCGACCCACGCATCCTGATCCTGGACGAGGCTACGGCCAACGTCGACACGCGGACTGAGGTCCTGATCCAGAATGCCCTCAACCGCCTGCTGGAGGGCCGGACATCGTTCGTCGTAGCGCACCGCCTCTCGACGATCCGCAACGCCAGCCGCGTCGTCGTCATGGAGCACGGCCGGATCGCGGAGATCGGGACCCATGCGGAGCTCCTGGCCAAGAACGGCATCTACGCGCGCCTCTACCGGATGGCCTACGAGAACCAGCCGGCCACTGCCAGTAACGGCAACGGCGCAGACGGGCGCCACCCCTCCCCGGCCCCGCAACCGGCGACCTAAACCGTTCCTTAACCGCTCATCCGGCGACCCACTATATCGCGATACGACCTATCGTGTCGCGATATAAGTGAACATTTCTCCCTTTCCTCTATTCGGCGCAATTCACTTTCCGTAACGCTCCTGTCCCCCACGCCGTCGAGGCTTATGGTTGAGCTCTTCTGTCAAGAAAATAGCCCGTGGTGATGAACGGTGGCGGGGACTTCCGGAAGAGACGGAACCAGGAAAGGGATGACCGAAATGCGAACCAGAGGAATCAAGTCAAATGAGAAGGGGCAGGCGCTCGTCCTGTTCACCTTCGCGCTCTGCGCCCTGCTGCTGGCCACCATGGCCGTAGTAGACGTGGGCTTCTTCCTGCACAACCGGGAGGACGCCCAGCAGACAGCCGACGCCGCAGCCCTGGCGGGCGCCCAGGACCTGCCCGATGACCCGGTATCGGCCCGGACCCACGCGCTGCAGTACGTCGCCAAGAACGGCCTGGACCCCAACACCACTGACATTACGTTCAAGTGCACAAGTGAGTCACAGCCGATCTGTCTCACCGGCGACGGCCGCGTCGACACCATCGTCGTCACGCCGCATGTCAACTCGCCGACCTTCTTCGGCGGCGTGCTCACCGTCATCGGCGTCGATAGCTGCTGGGTGACCGGTTGTGGAGTCAGCGCCACCGCGGCCGGATGTCGCGGCGCCTGCGGCCCCGTCGGCACCGGCCCGGCCGACATCATGACGATCCTTGACCATAGCAAGAGCGTGTCGTCATCTGACCTTGCCGACGCCAAAGACGCGATCGAATCGATGTTTCAGGACTTCGACGCGACTTACCAGACGGTCGGCCTGGCGGTGACGCCCCCGGTACGGCCGGACGACAACTGCGACACGATCAACAATTGGAGCGACCCGCAAGACTGGGTGACCGCACAGCTCGACGACGACTTCCAGTCGTCCCCGCACGTCCTCAACTACAACAGCGACGCCGTGCACAACGCAAGCTGCGTGGACACGCCCAGCAACGGTGAGCTGAACGGCTCCCACACGAATCTCGGCACGCCGATCAAGGACGCCGCCGACGAACTGGCCGCGAACGGCCGCCCGGACGTGACCTGGGGCATCATCCTGCTCACAGACGGCGCGGCCAACGTCGCGCCGAGCGATACCGTAACGGCCAGCCATTCCACCGGCGACCGGTTCTGCACCTCCGAGTCCGCGGTCACCTACAACAGCGGCGACAACAACGGCTACGACAAGAACACTAGCGACGTTTGCGCCAACGACGGTAATGCGGCGCAGGACAAGAACAGCGGGTCAGGCAACAACCGAAATTGTGACTCCTCGCAGAAGGATCGGCACATCTTCTACGGCTTTGGCGCGGATTCGGGCATCCCCTATGACGCTTCGATCGATGGCATTGAGGTGAGGCTGGACGCCTCCGTGAACGCGCTGGGCGGCAACAACGCCACTCGAATGCTCTGCGTGGAAGTCTCCTGGGACGGCGGCAGCCACTGGAGCAACTACCAGACGGTGGACTTTAACAGCACTAACGAAGTGACCTACCGCCTGGGTGGCTCCAACGACACCTGGGGCCACAACTGGTCGATCTACTCTCTCAGCGGCAACAACCTCCGCGTCCGCGTCACAGACGTATCGAACGCCTCCGGTAGCGACTTCTACATGGACTCCGTGGCCGTAAACGTCACCTACACGTCCACAGAGACGACGCAGTCCAGCCGCGGCCCCTGCGACTGGGCGATGCAGCAGGCCAACGCCGCCAAGGCCCTGGGCATCGAGATCTACACGATCGGCTGGGGCGTCCCCTGGGGCGACAGCTGCAAGAACGACGACTGGAACAGCCCGTACTACGGCATGGACGCGGAATCCTTCCTGCGGGCCCTGGCCACAGACAGCAACCACTACTTTAACCAACCCAAAAACTCGGACCTGACCGAGGTATTCGCCTCGATCGGCTCAGCCCTCACCACTGGGTCGCGACTGGTCCAATAGCCGCGCCATAGAGCGCAGACGGAACGAAGGACGCCGCCGACATCCCCGGCGGCGTTTTTCGTTGTCCGGCGCGGCGCTCCAGGTGATGCGTGCCTCTGCTAAACTACCCACACGCAAATGGATACCGAACTGCACTCAGACAACCACCGGCGGCTGGAGATCCCCGTCGTCCCGGTGCCCAAGCAGAAGCCGGAGGAGCGCGTCCACAACTGGGACGAATCCTACCTGGGATACAGCCTTGAGGCGGCGATGGTGGAGTCCGAGCGCTGCATCCACTGCCCATCGGCGCCCTGCCAGGAAGCCTGCCCCACCGGCAACGACATCCCCGGCGCCCTGATGTGGCTGGAGAAGGGCGAGATCGACAACGCCGCCTCCATCTTCCGCCAGACCTCCAACCTGCCGGACATGTGCGGCCGGCTCTGCCCCCAGGAGTCGCTCTGCGAAGGCGCTTGCGTCGTCGGCTTCGCGATCAGGCCGGCGCCGTGGGGCAAGCAGCCGCCGGTCTCTATCGGCAAGCTGGAGTCGTTCATCGCCGACTACCAGCGCCTGCACGGCGGCGTCCCGCTGCCGATGATCGAGCCGGACACAGGCCGCAGCGTTGCCGTCATCGGCTCCGGGCCGGCCGGCCTGGCCGTGGCCGAAGAGCTGCGCAAATACGGCCACGCCGTCACCGTCTTCGAGTCCTGGCCGGTGCCCGGCGGCGTGCTGCTCTACGGCATCCCCAATTTCAAGATGAGCAAGGAGATCCTCCAGGCCAAGATCGAATACCTGACCAAGATGGGCGTCGAGTTCCGCTGCAACACCAAGATCGGCGAAGAGATCACCCTGGAAGACCTGACGCGGGACTACAGCGCCGTGTTCCTGGGCACAGGCGCGCCGATCGGCGGCCAGATGCGCATCGAAGGCGAGAACATGGCCAACATCTACCAGGCCACGGAGTTCCTGGTGCGCGGCAACCTGGAGCCTGAGCTGCTGCCGGAGAACATGCGCGAGCCGCTGGACGTCGCCGGCAAGCGCGTGCTCGTCGTCGGCGGCGGCGACACCTCGATGGACTGCGTGCGCACGGCGATCCGGCTCGGCGCCATCGATGTGACCTGCATGTACCGGCGCACGGAGGCCGAGCAGAAAGGCCGCGAGGAAGAGCGCAAGCACGCCGTGGAAGAAGGCACCAAGTTCATGTACCTGACCGTCCCCTACAGCTTCAGCGGCGAAGACGGGCGCGTGACCCAGGCCCAGTGCCGCAAGATGCAGCTGGGCGCGCCGGACGAATCGGGGCGCCGCCGCCCGGAGGCGATCCGCGGCTCAGAGTTCGTCCTGGACGTCGATATCGTCGTCCTGGCGATCGGCTACGAGCCCGACGACCTGCTGGAGAAGACCACGCCCGGCCTGCGCACGACGAACTGGAAGACGGTCCGCGTGGACGAGGACTTCCAGACCACCCGGCCCGGCGTCTTCGCCGGCGGCGACAACGTCAACGGCGCCGACCTCGTCGTCACCGCCATGGCCGACGGCCGCCGCGCCGCCACGGCGATCCAGAACTACCTGAACTCGTTGCGCTAGCGCTCCGAGGAGGAGCGAGGCGGCGTCACGCCGGCACGCTGACGCCCGGGACGTTGAGCGGCATCAGCGGGCGGATCATGATCTCGCTGATCTGGACGCTGTCCGGCGCCGAGAGCGCGAAGAGCACGGCATCGGCGATGTCCTGCGGGGCCATCACCATCGGCTTCGCCACGGCCAGCACCTTCTCCTGCAGCTCCGGCGGAAAGTGCTCGCCCTCTTTCCAGCCGGACAGGTCGATGCCGAACATCCCGGCCAGGCCGTTGATCGTCGCCCGCGGCATCGAGCGCACCAGGTTCGTGGCCACGGCGCCGGGCATGATCGCCGTTACGCGGATGGGTTGGCCGGACAGCGCCAGGCGAATACTCTCCGTCAGGGCGCCGGCTGCGTGCTTGGATGCGGCGTACATCGGGTCCTCGGGCTCGGCGTAGCGGGCAGCGACGCTGGTGATGTTGATGATATGGCCCGTCTTGCCCTTCATCACCCGCACCGCCTCCCGGCAGCCCAGCGCGAAGCCAAGGACGTTCACTTCCAGCGTCTCTTTCCAGCGGGCGTAGTCGCCGCCGTTGATGACGGTGTCGAACGGGTTATAGCCGGCGTTGTTGATCATGATGTCCAGCTTGCCGAACTCCTCCACCGTGCTGTCCACCATGGCGATGAACGACTTCTCGTCCGTCACGTCCACCTTGCGTACGACGGCCTTTCCGCCGCCAGAGGTGATCCCCTTCGCCGCCTCGTCCATCGGCGCCTGCGTGCGGCCCGACAGGACGACCGTCACGCCCTCGGCCCCCAGCGTCTCCGCGATCGCCAGGCCGATCCCGGAGCTGGCGCCGGTCACGATCGCTACTTTCCCATCGAGCTTGCCCATTCGTTCATCCTCTCTATTTGCCGGCTATTCGGACTTTGGTTTGAACATCGAGCCGCCGACCTTGCGGATCATGAAGCGCGGCGAGACGCGGCCGAGGTTGGCGGTGAGCTTGTTCATCGTCCCGGTCACGGCGATGGCGCTGCCGGACCGGGCCGCCTTCAGCGCGGACCGGACGACGCTTTCCGCCGTCGCGTAGCGGAACATGAAGCCGCTGGCGGTGACCCCGGCTTGCTCGTGAAACTCCGTCTTCGTGAAGCCGGGGCAGAGGCAGGTCACGGTCACGCCGTCGGCCCGGGCCTCTTCGTGCAGGGATTCGCTGAGGGAGAGGACGTAGGCCTTAGTCGCGGCGTAAGTCGCCATGAACGGGATCGGCTGGTAAGCGGCGGTCGAAGCCGACGTTGATGATCGTGCCGGAGCGCTTGGCGCGCATCGGGCCGAGGCCGGCGTGGCAGAGGCGCGTCAGGGCGCGCACGTTGAGGTCGATCTCCTCCAGCTCGCGCTCAAGCGGCAGGTCGGCGAAGACGCCGTTCGTCCCGAAGCCGGCGTTGTTGACCAGCATGTCGATGTCGCCCCTGGCCAGCCGCGCCTCCACGGCCGCGATCCCGGAATCGGACGTCAGGTCGGCCTCCAGCACCTCGGCCGCCTTCGCCGATCTCCGCGGCCAGCTCTTCCAGGCGGTCCTTGCGCCGGGCCACGATAACGACGTGGTAACCCTGTCGCGCGAGCTGCCGGGCGAACTCGACGCCGAGCCCGGACGAAGCGCCGGTGACGAGCGCGACCTTGTGGGTCGTCTCGGCGGCTTTCGGCTTGGCGGTTGGTTTGGTGTCTATAGCCATGGCGCCCCCTTTACGCTTTCACCGGCTGGCCCAGCAGCTCGGCGACTTCGGCGGCCACGCGCTGACCGGAGCGCACCGCGCCGTCGACGTAGCCGCAGAACACCTCGGCGGTCTCCGTGCCGGCCCAGTGGATGCGCCCAACGGGCTCGCGCAGGGCGCTGCCACAGGAGATGAGCGTCCCGGCCGGGAAGACCGCGCCGTAGCAGCCACGGCTCCACTGCTCGGCCGGCCAGTTGCCTTCGATGTAGTCCATGGGCTTCGCCGCCTTGTCGCCGAAGTAGCGCACGAAGCAGTCCAGCGCCAGCTTGCGGCGCTCGCCAGCGTCGATATTGGAGAGGACGCGCCCGTCCCCGCCTTCGATGAACCCCATCAGCATGCCCGGCTTGCCTTCCGGCGGGCTGTTGTCGAACACGACCTTGATCGGGCCCAGGTCGCTGACCACGCGGCCGGACAGACCATCGTCGCGCCACCACGGCGTCTCGTAGATCGCGTGGACCTTGATCACGCTGCCCATCGGGGCGCGGGTCGTCAGGTGATCGCGCAGCGGCGGCATCGGCGGCTGATAGTCGATGCGGCCGGCCAGCGCCGGCGGCGCGGTGACGACGCAGCGCTCCGCCTTGACGCTGATCCCGTCGGCCTCGACGGTTACGCCGCTGGAGTCCTGGACGATGCGCCGCACCGGGGCCGAGAGGCGAACGCGGTCGCCGAGTTCTTTAGCGACGAGCTCCGCGACGTGCTGCATGCCGCCGTCGAAGCGGTCGGCCTGGGCGCCGCCTTCAGTGGAGACTAGGTAGAACATGCCGCCGCCGGACCGCGCGTAGAAGAGCGCGTGGAGGAGCGATACGTCGTGCGGCTCGGCCGCGTAGACGGCTTCGATGGCGGTGCACATCTGCGCCCGGGCCCGCTCCGACTCGATGTTCTGGTCGATCCAGGTCTGCACGGTCATCGAGTCCCATTCGCGGGCCTTCGGCGCCTTCCACGGCTCGTCCAGCGGCACCTCGTTGGCCAGCTGGTCCATCGCCATGATCGCCTGAATAACCTTGCTCAGCGTCTCCATGTCCTCGCCGGGGACGGAGCCTTGCCAGCGGCGCAGGCCAAGGCCGTCTGTGTACTGGATGTGCTCGCCTTCCGGCCAGGTCGGGAAGCTGGCGACGCCCATCTCCTTGCCCAGGTTGTTGATCGCGTCCTGGCCGGGGCCTGTCCACTGGCCGCCGACGTCCAGCCAGTAGCCGTCCTTGCGCACGGTCCAGGTGCGGCCGCCGACGCGGTCACGCGCCTCGATGACGATGGCTTCGATGCCTCGCTTCGTGAACTCCCTGGCGGCGGTCAGCCCGGCGAACCCGGCGCCGACGATTGCGACTTGCGTGGTTGCTTGCGTTGCCATAAGGGCACCTCCGTTGCAAGCGGCACGATAGCACCGCGCGGAGGTTTTTGGAAGCGAAGGGCCCGGGTTTACTCGCCGAGAAAGCGGATGCGCGCGGCTTCGTCCGCGGGCGCCAGCTCCGGGCCGACGATGTGCGTGTCCGGTATGACCGACGGGTCAACGGCCAGCCGCGGCAACACCTTGCTCCGGGTGGCGTTGGCCGCTTCGTCCTGCGCCATGAAGACGAGTGTCATCCAGTCCTCCAGGCTTTTGATGTGCTGGAAGAACTGGTTGGCGCGTTCGGCGTACTGGTTGCCCGCGGCGTTCCAGTCGTCCGTGGCCAGCAGGGCGTCTCGCAGCTCGCGGGCGTCGCGCATCGTGATCGAAAGGCCCTGGCCCCAGGTCTGGTCGCTGGTCTGGGCGGCGTCGCCAACCAGGGCGATGCCGTTCTTGTAAGGATGCGCCACGTATGAGTCGTGCCCGTCGAACGTGGCGATCGGGCCGGCCTGCTTTACGCCTTCGTAGAACTCTGCCGGAAAGCCAGTCTGAATGCTCAGCTGAATCAGCTTGCCCAGGTCGCTGTCGCCCTGGAGGCGGATGCCGGCCGTGGTGCGGCTGCCGAAGTAGGCACGCGCCCGGCCGCCGCCCATCGGGAAGATGAAGGCGATCTGGCCGAGGAACGGGTTGAAGCAGCCGTGGTTCCGGTTTTCGTCGCACGTCACGTCGTCCAGGAACACTCCGGACAGCGCCTGCTCCGCCTTCTCTTCCGTCACCTCAAAGCCACCCCATTTGCGGACCATCGAGTTGCGCCCGTCAGCACCGACGACGAGCCTGGCGCTCACCGTCTCCGTCCCGCTGTCCGACTCGATCTCGACGGTAGGTTCGCTGCCGGGCGTCACGCCCTTCACCCTGGCGCCACGGCGGACTTCCGCTCCAGCCTTGACCGCGGCCGAAAGCACCGCTTCTTGCAGGTCCGGGTGAAACATCGTGAGCGCCGCCAGCCCCAGCGAAGTCTCGGTGACCAGGTTGCGCTCCGGCAGCGGCGCCGGCCCCGCGCGGAAGGCCATGATCGGGGTGTGGTGCCCGCCCGCCGCAATCAGGTCGTCGTACAGGCCGAGCTCTTTCGTCTCGGCCACGCCCCACGGCGCCATCCACTCGCCGCGGACGCGGTCTTTGAACTTCGTCTCGCGTTCGACAACGAGGACGCGCTTGCCCGCCTCCGCCATCGCCTTGGCTACCGCTGAGCCGCCAACACCGCCGCCGACGGTCACGATGTCATAGTCTGCCATCAGAGCACCTCCTGGATTCGTAGCGAGTCCGCAGCGCAGGTTAGCACCGCGCGTACGAGTAGTCCACGCAACCCTTTGTTGAGTCGTTTGCGCAGCCGCACTTATAATCTCGCCCAACAGCCAGTCCACTGGGGGTAAATCATGGCTAGTCGGCAAAGTGACGAACGAAAACGCGTACAAGAAGGGTGGCGACCAGCAAGGCTCATCCCGACCTCGGGGATTAAGGGCGTCGACGACCAGGAGACCCGCGCAACATCGGCGCTTCTGTCCGTGATGATGGCGGTGCCGGAATTTGCCCGCGCGATGCTACGCAAGGTCGACGCACCGGCCGGTTCAGTTCGAACGTACATCGAGGTGCCAATAAAGACTGATGTGGGGATTGGTCACCGCCCAGACGGTGCAATCGTTGTAACGCGCGGTTCGACTAACTGGACAGCCTTTGTAGAAGTCAAAACAGGTCTACGCCAGCTCGATGCAAAGCAGATCGAAGGGTATTTGGACATTGCTCGCGAACAGGGATTCGACGCCGTGATCTCGATTTCCAATCAAATGACAACTGCACTTGATCCGCACCCAATTGCTATAGACAAACGGAAGACCCGGCACGTCAATTTGTACCATTGGTCATGGGTTGACGGTCTCAGGCCCAGTGCAGCTCGTGGACGCGCACCGGGTCGTCGAAGCCCTTGAGCGACATCGCGCCGCGGTCGGCGAAGGAGTACGTCTTGCCGATAGAGAGCTCGCGGACGGCGTTGGAGGTCAGGATCGTCGCTGGCTCAGCGGCGTCGCAGATGCGGCGGGCCAGCTGGACCACGGCCCCGAACAGGTCGCCGCTGTCCTGCACCGGCTCGCCGGCGCTCATGCCCACACGTACACGGACGGCTTCTGGGCCGCGGTCGCGGTTGCGTTCATCGTACTGGCGCTGGATGCGCAGGGACGATTCCAGCGCCCGCGGGATCGAGAAGAACGAAGCCATGATGCCGTCGCCCGTGTGCTTCACCTCGCTGCCTTCGTTGTCGCGCAGCGCCTCGCGGACGATATCGTTGTGCTCCCGCACCACCCGCATCGCGGCGTCGTCGCCCAGCCGCTGGGTCAGCCGCGTGGAGCCTTCGATGTCCGTGAAGAGGACGATGCGGAAGGCGCTGTCGGCGATCGGCTGGGCGGGCGAGGTGCCGGGCGGGTCGGTCAACCTGCCGAGGAACTCTTCGACGGCGTTTTGCTGTACCGGGATGATGGCGTTGGCGATCAGCCCGTGCGCTTCCTGGTGCACAGCCTGGGCCGCGTCCGGGGATGGGGCATCGACGAGGCAAAAGATGTTGCCGCGCTCCTTGTCCATCCAGTACGTGAGGTAGTGGACGTTGTGCTTCTCCTGCACCTTCAGGTCAAGGAGATGGGCCGAGTAAACGTCCGCCGGCTCAACCCCATCGGCATCGTGACGGTCCATGTACAGGGGCATGATTCTTCTCCTTGCGGCTAAGACACCGCAGCTTAGCTTACTCCTGTCCGCCAACCGGTGGCTCGTCTAGTTCTTCAATTTTACGGCAGCCGGCCAGGCGATATACTCCACCCCGTGCGGTACGTGATCTACGGCGCCGGGGCCATCGGCGGATCCGTCGGCGCGCGGCTTTTCCAGAAGGGTCACGTCGTCACCCTGATCTGCCGTGGCCCACACCTGGAGGCGACAAAGCGCGACGGCCTGCTGCTGCGGACCCCGGACGAAGCCGTGACCCTGCCGATCGACGCCGTCGGCGGCCCGGCCGAGATCGACTGGCACGGCGACGAGGTTGTGCTGCTGACGATGAAGTCGCAGGACACCGAGGCCGCGCTCCAGGCCCTGCGCGCCGCCGCCGGAGATGTCCCCGTCGTCTGCGCCCAGAACGGCGTGGCCAACGAGCGCATGGCCGCGCGCGTCTTCTCCCGCGTCTACGCGATGCTCGTCGTTCTGCCGGCGACGCACCTTGTCCCCGGCGAGGTCATCCTCCACTCCTCTCCCCTCGGCGGCGTACTGGACTGCGGCGTCTATCCCGCCGGCAGCGACCACATGATCGACCGGGTCGCGGCTGACCTCGTCGGCGCCGGATTCGGCGCACTGGCCGATCCGCAGGTGATGCGCCTGAAGTACGCCAAGCTGCTGACGAACCTGGGCAACATCGTCCAGGCGCTCTGCGGCGAGGGCGCTGCCGGAGACCTGGTCCGCCGCGTTCGCGACGAGGCGATGGCGGCGTACGCGGCGGCCGGCATCGACTGCGCTCCGGCGGAGGAGCTGGTGGCCCGCCACACCGGCATTAGCGTCAAGCCAATCGCCGGCGGGGGCGACCGCTTCGGCGGCTCCACCTGGCAGAGCCTGCAGCGCGGCGGCTCACTGGAGACCGACTACCTGAACGGCGAGATCGCGCTGCTCGGCGCTCTCCACGGCGTCGCAACTCCCTTCAACCGGATGCTGCAGCTGGCCGCCGCCGAGGCTGCCCGCGACGGCCGCGGCGCCGGCTCCTACTCCGTCGAAGAGCTGATGGGGCGCGTTCCCGGCTAGAGGACCGCGTCGGCCTCGATCTCGACCAGCATCACCTTATCGACCAGCGCCTTCACCTCGACGACGGTCGCGCAGGGGCGGATCTCCCCAAACGCCTCGCCGTGCGCTTTCGCCACCTCGTTGAAGCGCGAGACGTCCGTGACGAACGTGCGCGTCCGCACCACGTCGGCCAGCGTCGCTCCCGCCTGGGCCAGCGCCTTTTCGATGTTGCGGATCGCCTGCCTGGCCTGCGCGTACATGTCGCCTTCGCCGGTGACCTTGCCGTCTTCGCCCCAGGCCACGGTGCCGGAGACGAAGACCTGGTTCCCCACCTTCACCGCCCGCGAATAGCCAAACACCGGCTCAAAGGGCGAGCCGGAGGAGATGTTCTGCCGTTCTGCCATTTTCTTCCACCTCGTTCGTGATGTTGGCGTATCTTAGCGCACAGTCCGGCCGGGCGCAGCGCGATAAACTGGCTCGCGATGATTCCGATCACCGATGCCATCAGCAGCAAGCGGATGCCCGTAGTCAACGTCGCGATCATCATCGCCTGCACGCTGGTCTTCATCTACGAGCTGACGTTGAGCGTGCCGGACCTCAACCGCTTCTTCTTCGACTACTCGGTGATCCCGGCGACGCTGGACTCCTGGGTCAACCACCCGTCCGGCCTGCGCACGCCATCAACGGTGGTCACAGCGGCATTCTTGCACGGCGGCTGGCTGCACCTTGGCGGCAATATGATCTTCCTCTGGGTGTTCGGCGACAACGTCGAGGACGCGCTGGGCCACGTGCTCTACGCGCTTTTTTACGTGGTTTGCGCCGCCGGGGCGATCACCCTCCAAGTCGCGGTGGACACCAACAGCACCGTGCCCGTGCTGGGGGCCAGCGGCGCCATCGCCGGCGTGCTGGGCGGCTACCTGCTGCTCTACCCCAGGACGCCGGTGGGCGTGGTCATTCCGCTGGTCTGGTTCTTCGGGCTGATCCCGGTGCCGGCCTGGCTCCTGATCATCTTCTGGTTCGCGATGCAGCTTTTCACCGGCATCGACTCCATAGGCAACACCTCTGCCGGCGAGGGCGTGGCGGTCTGGGCGCACGTCGGTGGCTTCATCACCGGCCTGGCGCTGATGATCGCGGCGCGGCCGTTCATCCCCAGGCGGTCGCTGTCGCAGGTCAAGCGCGGCCGCCAGACCCGGGTCTGGTAGTGGACCTGCGCTCCCGCATCACCGAACGCGTCCGCTTTGTCGAAGGTCATGCCGACAACTGGCGGCTCTTCGATGACCACGATCTGTTCGTCGATGTGGTCGAGGCGTTGGTCGAGCCTTTCCGGGACAGCGCGATCACGAAGGTCGCCGGCATCGAGGCGCGCGGCTTCATCCTGGGCCCGGCCTGCGCGTTGCGGCTCGGCGTTGGCTTCGTCGCTATCCGCAAGAGTACGGGGCTGTTCCCCGGCGCTAAGCTCACGCTCCCGGCCGGCCCGGACTACCGCGGCAACGTCCACAACCTGCGTCTGCAGAAAGCGTCGTTGGGGGAAACCGACCGCGTGCTCCTCGTCGACGACTGGTGCGAGACAGGGAGCCAGGCCCTGGCCGCGCGAGCGCTCATCGAGCTGGCCGGCGCGGAGTTCTCCGGTCTGGCCTGCGTCGTCGACCAGTCAGCGCCCGGAATCGCCGAGCGGATGGGGACTTACCACTGGTTGATCAGCGCGGCAGACCTCGGCCCCGACACAGCGGCCTGAGGAGCGTATCGGAGGGCCTCTTCGTTCCCTTAGCGCGCGCTTAGATTTTGCTTGACTAGCCCTTCTACGTGTGGCTAAATGGCAGTGCTCCGGCTCCGGCCCAAATTGCGGGCTGGCGCCTTGATTACCAGCGAGAAGGAGTTTGCCCATGGCAGACACAGCTGCAATCGAAGTCCCCGCCGATCTCGCGGCCCTGGCGACCGAGAAGGGCATCCCTGTAGACCTGATGCGCCGGGCCCTCGCCCTCGGCTTCCCGGCCGAAGCGATCAAGGCCCAGCTCCAGCTCCCCGGCGTCACCGCGGAGGCCGCCGAGGCCCTCATCGCCGAACAGGAGCGCATCCGCGCCGGCGGCGAAATCACGATCCCGCCGGAGCTCCTGGCCGTGGCCCAGGAGCACAAGTGGCCGGAGGCGCTCATCAAGCGGGCGATCCGCCTGGGCGCACCGACCGAGATGATGATCAACCAGATCAAGGCCGGCATCACCCCCGAGCAGGCCGAGCAGTTCATCGCCATGCAGGAGGCGCGGGCCTCCGGCGGCCCCCAGACCCTGGACCTGACCTGGATGAAGGTGCCCACGGAGTGGGGCATCCGGGTCAAGGCCGGCAAGAAGGGCCTGACCGTCGGCATGATCAACGTCGGCACCTACGGCGACGTCCCGGACTACTGGCCCTACCAGACGGAGATGCCGCGCGGCGCTTACCCGATCCCCGGCGTGCCTTCCATGGGCTACTCCATCTTCACGAAGTCAGAGCTCTGGTCAGAGAACGCCGCCGACCTCTACGAAGAGGCGATCCAGCGGCGCTGGCGCCCGGCCATGGACATCCCCTGGGCCACGCTGGAGCCGCTGCCCGAAGCGGTGGAGCAGTCTTTCTGCCAGCTGGCCACAGCCCTCTGCGAGATGGCGCTGGTCACCGGCGACACCATCGGCAAGTGGCTGCCGGAAATGTCTTACGGCTTCCACGAAGTGAAGCTGTACCTCTCCTGCGCAGAGTTCGATGAAGCCCGCCAGTTCGAAGTGTTCCGCAAGCGCGCCTTCTCCAACGGCGGCGGCATGGGCGTCCAGAGCCCCGGCTACTTCCACCGCGCCATCATCGACACCCGCTACTGGACAGAGACTTCTTCGGTCATGTTCATCCTCCACACCAGCTACATCATGGGCCTCTACGAAATGGGCCTGCACGCCGCGCACAACGAGGCGGAGGCGAAGATGTTCGCGCTCTGCATGCAGGACAAGGCCCGGCAGCTGGCCTATGGCATCGGTCACCTCAAGTACTTCCTGTCGCGCAACCTGGAGCGCCGCCAGGAGATCAGCCACTCCCTGAACAAGGCCGAGGCGATCTTCAACTACGAGATCGAGAAGGACGTCCCGCTGCGCGAGGCCACTATCGTCCTCCTCGGCGGCGGCACCAGCCCGGCGCAAATCGCCGAAGGCACAGCCCTCCACGAATACTTCTGGCGCCGCTGGATCAACGCCTACGCGAACCGCCTGGCCGCCGCCGGCCTGCCGGAGCGCCGGGCAGCGCTGCACCCGTCCCTGCGCAAGTACGTCCAGCAGCCCGAACCAGCCGAAGCCGCTGCCTAGGCCAGAATCCGACCCGATAGAAGGAGTCCCAGATGACACAAGAAGCGACGAAGACCAAAGCCACCTTCCCGTCCATCGAATGGTTCAACGCCCTCAAGAACATCGTCGCCAACGACGAAGGCTACAAGCGAATTGGCACCTGCGACTCGGAGGTCGGCATCAAGGTCCCGGACCTGCAGAAGTACTACAAGATCACGTTCGAAGCGTTCGAAATCGCCGACGTCAAGGAAACGGACGAGGCCGACGCTGAAAACACCGACTTCTGGCTGGAGATGCCCTACGCCCGCTGGAAGGACATGATCGAAAACATCAAGGCCAACGGCAAGGCCGACATCCACCACACGCTGAACACGATCGACCTCGAGGACCCGGACGGCCTGGCCCGCTCCAACGACGGGTACCGCCGCGACGCCTTCTACCGCTTCAACCAGACGTTCCAGTACTTCTTCGACGCCTCGGTGCAGATCGAGACCACGTTCGTCTAGGCCCGGACTCTCCGGAATCAGCAGCCCGGGACCTCGCCAGGGGCTCCGGGCTTCTTCTTGCCCGCTAGGACTGGCGCCGGCGGTTGCGCAGCATCAGGCCGATGGCGATGAAGAAGCCGCCGAGTCCCAGGGCCACCACGGCCAGCAGCACGTAGGTCAGCGTGTTGGAACTGCCCCCGCTTTCGACGACGATTGGCCCCTGCGTAGCGCTGGGGCTGCTGAAGGCAGTGCTGGCCGGCGTCTCCGATACGGTTTCGCTGGCGCCGGGTTCCGGCGTGTCGGTGGGCGGCGGTGAGATTGTGGCCGTGCCGCCGCTGCCGATGCAGGGCGGCGGCGTCGCCCTTGGCAGGGTCTGTCCGTCCGGATCGACGGTGTAGTTGATGTCGCCTTCCAGCGCGGACTGCGCGTCCGGGCTGGTGACCCTGTAGTGGACACTCCACTGGCCCACGGGGTCGTTGATCGGCGCGCCAGGGTAAATCGCCACGCCGAGCCCGTCCGGCTGGAAGACGTCCCGGCTGCCCAGGTGGAAACCATCGGGTTCCGTGACGATGAACTGAAAGTCGCCGCCCTGGCCCAGGTCCTTGTGATTTACCGCCGATTCGAAGCAGAGCTGGATCGCGAACGCCGCTTCCGTGAGGACGTCCCCTTCCTTCACGTTCTGGAAGACGAGCACCGGCGCCGGGTCGGCGGCGTGGGCCGGTGGAGCGGTTAACCCCGCAGCCAGGGCCAGCAACGCCACAGACACGAACGAAACCGCCGCCGCCCGAATCGCCTTGCCCTTCATATCGAAGCCGAATCTACCATACGAAGCAGTCACGAGATAGCGCGGTATCGTGCAGGCTACGGCGCGGCTACAATCGAACAAATGGCCAGGAAACCGGCAGCAGGCGCTCTGAAGTACCAGCGTATCGTCGCCAAGTTCGGCACCAACGTGCTGACCGCGGGCACCGACCGGCTCGACACCGAGCTGATGTCAAGGCTCGTCTCGCAGGTGGCTGAGCTGCGCAAGCTCGGCGCAGGCGTCCTCGTCGTCACTTCCGGCGCGATAGCCGCCGGGCGGCACCGCCTCGGCTCGCGCGACCAGAAGAAGGGCCGCAAGGACATCCCGTTTCGCCAGGTGCTCGCCGCCGTCGGCCAGACCGACCTCATGCAGACGTACCAGGAGCTGTTCGCCGCACACGATGTTACGATCGCCCAGACCCTGCTCACCCGCCGCGACCTGGCCGACCGCCTGGGCTACCTCAACGCGCGCAACACCCTGCTGGCGATGCTGGAGCTCGGCGTCGTGCCGATTATCAACGAGAACGACGTCGTGGCGGTGGACGAGATCGAAGGCGCCAAGATCGGCGACAACGACAACCTCTCTGCGCTCGTCGCTAACCTCGTCGACGCTGATCTGCTGGCGATACTGACAGACCTCGCCGGCCTCTTCACCGCCGACCCCCGCACCAACTCCAGCGCCGAGCTGATCCCTCGTGTTGACCGCATCGATGCCGATGTTGAGGCGCTGGCCGGCAAGACTCTGAGCGAGCGCAGCGTCGGAGGCATGGCTACAAAGATACAGGCGGCGAAACTGGCCACGGGCGGCGGCACGGACCTGTTCATCGCCGCCGGGAAAGAGCCCGATGTCCTTGTCCGGCTGGCCAGGGGGAACAGGTCGGCACCTTCTTCCCATCGGCGGCCGACCGCATGGAGAGCCGCAAGCGCTGGATGCTGGCCGGCCTCTCCGTAAAGGGGAACATCATCGTCGATGAGGGCGCCGTGCGCGTTTTGCGGGAGCGCAAGACCAGCCTGCTCCCGGCGGGCGTGCGGGACGTCGAGGGGACGTTCCAGCGTGGCGACGCCGTGGCGATCGCCGGCCCGGACGGCCGCATCGCCTGCGGGATCGCCAACTACAGCTCGGAGGAGATCTCCCGGATCCAGGGCCTCCGCTCCGAGCGCATAGAGGCGACCCTGGGCCACCATTACGGCAGCGAGGTGGTGCACCGGGACAACCTGGTGCTGCTGTAGGATGTGCACGTGGGACTCGTAACGGTGAAAGCACAGATCGGGGCGACCAGCGATTCGCTCAAGGAAGTCGAGTTCATGGTAGACACCGGCTCCTTCTACACGATGCTCACGCCGGTCTTATGGAAGAACTCGGCTTGCATTTGCCGCTGCTGGAGCGCGTCACCACCGCTGACAATCACGACGTCACGATTGAGGCCGGCGTGGCCCACATCCGGATCGACGGACGGGACGGCGCTACGCAAGTTGGCAAGATGGACGTGCCAATGCCGCTGCTGGGGGCTGTGGCCCTGGAATCGCTCGGATTCAAGGTTGATCCGGTGAATGGGGTACTGGAACCGAGCAGGCCCTTCCCGGGTGCTCCTGTATTGACGCTTGCGGGGTGGACAGGCCGCCCCCTTCCCGTCTACGATAGGCACGTCTGAGATCGCCCTTTCTCCGCCTCCGGCGGGGACCAACACGGACGAAAACAAGAGGGCAGGGCCACGCGCCCTGCTCATTTCGTCATCTGAAGGGCAAATACACGGAGGTTTGATGGGTTCAGTCGTCAAGAAGCGGCGCAAGAAGATCAGCAAGCACAAGCACCGCAAGATGCTGAAGAAGACCCGCTGGCAGCGGCGACACGGCTAGTTAACTCTTAGCCGCGTACGACCGACGCCAACGGAGCGCCGTTTCTGGGCAGAGCCCGGGCGCATGACTACGACAGCCAGCGAACTGCAGACCAAGGGACAGGCGGCCCGAAGAGCCGCCCGGGAGTTGGCGCGCGCCTCCACGGTCACCAAGAACGCTGCCCTCAACGCCATCGCCGAGGGGCTGGTCGCCCGGGCGGACGACATCGTCAAGGCGAACGAGCACGACGTCGCCGCCGCCCACGACGCCGGACTGACCCCGGCCGTCATCGACAGGCTGCGGCTCACGACAGAGCGAGTGGCAGCGATCGCCGCCGACGTGCGGGCCGTTGCCCTGCTGCCGGACCCTGTCGGCACGATGTCCGAGATGCGGACCTTACCCAACGGCCTGCAGGTCGGGCGCAGGAGCGTGCCGCTGGGCGTCATCGCCGCGATCTACGAAAGCCGTCCCAACGTCACCGTCGACATCTCGTCGCTCTGCCTCAAGGCCGGCAGCGCCTGCATCCTGCGCGGCGGCAAAGAGACGATCCACTCCAACAAGGTGATCATCGCCGTGCTCCGGGAAGCCATCGCCTCCGCCGGAGCGCCCGCCGACGCCGTCCAGCTGATCGAGAACACGGACCGCACCTTGATCGGCGAGCTGCTGAAGATGAAAGACGTGATCGACCTCGTCGTGCCGCGCGGCGGCGCCGAGCTGATCCGCTACGTGGCTGAGAACGCCACGATGCCCGTGCTGACCGGCGGCATCGGCGTCTGCCACACTTACGTGGACCGCGCCGCCGACCTGGAGAAGGCGACCAGGATCGCGCACAACGCCAAGACCCGCAAGTACAGCATCTGCAACGCGCTGGACACCCTGATCGTGCACCAGGACGTCGCCGCCCAGTTCCTGCCGATGATCGCGCGCTCCTGGACAGAGGCCGGCGTCGAAATGCACTGCGACCCCCGCTCGCTGGAGATCCTGCGCGCGGCCGAGATCGCCGGTGCGAACCTGGTCGAGGCCGCCGACACCGACTTCGGCCGCGAGTTCCTGGCGCTGGCCGCGGCCGTACGCGTCGTCGACTCGCTGGACGACGCGATCGAGCACGTCTACCAGTACAGCACCGGCCACTCCGACGCCATCGTCACCGAGGACTACTCGGCCGCGATGCGCTTCCTGGACGAGGTGGACACCGCCGTCTGCTACGTCAACGCCAGCACCCAGTTCACCGACGGCGGCCAGTTCGGCCTTGGCGCGGAGATAATCGACTCCACCCAGAAGACGATCGCGCGGGGTCCAGTGGGCCTGCGCGAGATCACGACCTACAAGTGGATCGTCTTCGGCAACGGCCAGACGCGCCCGGCCTAGCGCCAGCCGCCCATCCCGTTCGTCCCACCCCTGACAATCTGCGTATAATCTGCGAGAATCCGCGGCCCAATCCAGCAATCCCCAAGGAGGCGCCATGCCCGGCTTTGAGTTCGACCGCGAGTGCCGCACGCCCAGCTCCGAGAGCTACATCATCGAGATGGAGGACGAGGAGATCGGCCGCGTCGACCTCCACTACACGGCGTCAGTAACCTACGCCTCGCTCTCAGTCGTCGAGAGCATGACCGAAGAGGACATCCGCTCCCTGATTAGCGAGATCGATGAGCGGCTGGTGCTGACCAATGACCCGTTCCGCGAAGACCTGATGGTGACGGTCTGGTCCGGCCGCGAGTACGGCAACTTCTCCGACGAAGACTTCGAAGACGGCCTGGGCGAAGACACCAACGGCGACGGCTTCGGGACGGGTTAGCCCGCGAAAGCCGGCACCTTCTCCGGCCACCTGTCGTTCCACGGGCGCGCCTGTTCGTAGGCGTAGGAAGCCTGCAGGACGAGGTCATCGCGGTGGCGGCCGGCGACGATCTGCAGCCCAACCGGCATGCCGCTATCGCTGAAACCGGCGCGGACGGTCGCCGCCGGGTGTCCCGAAAGGTTGAACGGATACGTGAACGCCACAACGTGGAGCGGGTTCTTCAGCTCGCGGCCGGCGATCCGCGTCGGCCAGGCGCCACGCGCGTCGATCGCCTCCACCGGCAGCGTCGGCGTCAGCAAGAGGTCGTAGTTCTCGAAAAAGTGCCAGAGCTGCTGCACGAGCTTGGCCCGGATCCGCATCGACTTGCCGTACTTCTCCGGCGTGACGCTGCGCGTGCCCTCGGCGCCGGAGAGGAAGGCGTGGCCGAACTCGCTGCGGTGCTCTTCGACCCGGTCGTAGATCTCAGCCCAGGTCTCGGTGCCGGAGATGCGTGACCAGATCGTGCCCGGGTCGTCGAAGATCTGGCCGACCTCCTCCACCTCGTAGCCCATCCCCTTGAACGCCTTCACCGCCTCCACGCACTCGCGCATGACGTCCGGCTCGCTAATGGCGTAGCCCAGGTCCGGGCTCCAGGCGATGCGCAGCTTCTTCGGCAGCTTGTCCAGTACGTCGGCGTACTTGTAGCCGGGGTGTGGCAGGCAGTTAGGGTCGGCCTCGTGGGTACCGGTGACGGCGTCGATGTACATCGCCGCGTCGCGGACCGTGCGCACCATCGGGCCGTGGACGGAAGTGTCGCTCCAGACCAGCATGTCGCGCGGGGCGATCGGCACCCGGCCGAAGCTCACCTTCATCCCGAAGAGGCCGGTCCAGCTGGAGGGGATGCGGATGCTACCGCCGCCGTCGGAGCCGGTGCACATCGGCACCTGGCCGGACGCCACCGCCGACGACGAACCGCCGCTGGAGCCGCCGGACGTCCGCTCCGGGTTCCAGGGGTTGCGAGTGATGCCGAAGAGCCGGTTCTTGGTGACGGCGGAGTAGCCGAACTCCGGCGCGTTGGTCTTGCCCAGCGCGATGGCCCCCGCCTTGCGCAGCCGCTCCACTTCCACGGAGTCGCGCTTCGGGAAGTTGTCCTTGTAAGGCGATGGAGCCGTGCGTCGTCGGGAAGCCTTCCAGGTCGTCCAGCTCCTTCACTCCGAACGGCAGCCCGGCCAGCGAGCCGATCTCCTCACCCTTGGCGATGCGCGCTTCCAGGTCGCGGGCCTCTTCCATCGCCACCTCGGGCCGCTTGCCGACCCAGGCGTTCAGCGTCTCGTCAGTCTCGGCGATACGGTCCAGGCAGGTCTGCAACAGCTCCACCGGCGAAAGCTTCCTGGCCCGGATGAGGGCGGCGAGCTCGTGCGCGGGCTTGAAGTGAAGTTCGGACGACATATGGCTCCTCCCCTGTTCTGGTGGGGCGGATGATACTACGGCACGCGGCGCCTTGCACATTTAGCGCCGTTTGCTCGTAGACCACGCGCCGGAGCGCTCCCTACAATTGTCCGCAGTGGAACACGCATTCGAAAGCGAGCAGCAACACGGCGACTGAGCGCATCACCTCCGGCGATATCCAGGACGATGACGCGGCCCTGGACACGACGCTCCGCCCCCGGAAGCTGAGCGAGTTCATCGGCCAGGAGAAGCTGAAGGACAACCTGGGCATCGCCGTGCAGGCGGCCGGCAAGCGCGACGAGCCGCTGGACCACCTGCTCTTCTACGGGCCGCCCGGGCTGGGCAAGACGACGCTGGCCCACATCATCGCCTCCGAGATGGGCGTCTCCGTGCGCGTCACCTCCGGCCCGGCGATCGAGCGCGCCGGCGACCTGGCCGCGATCCTGACCAGCCTCCAGGAGTTCGACATACTTTTCATCGACGAGATCCACCGCCTGCCCCGCACGGCCGAAGAGGTGCTCTACCCGGCGATGGAGGACTTCGCGCTGGACATCGTGCTCGGCCGCGGGCCCGGAGCGCGCAGTGTCCGCCTTAGCGTGCCGCGCTTCACCCTCGTCGGCGCCACGACTCGCTACGCGATGCTCAGCGCCCCGCTGCGGGACCGCTTCGGCGCCGTCTACCGCCTGGACTTCTACGACCAGGAGGCGATCGGCGCGATCATCCGGCGCAACGCCGGCATCCTCGATATCCCGATCGAACACGAAGGAGCGACGGAGATCGCCCGGCGCTCGCGGGGCACCCCGCGCATCGCCAACCGGCTGGTGCGCCGGGTCCGCGACTTCGCCGAGGTGCGGGCGGACGGCCGGATCACGGCGGACGTCGCGCGGGAGGCGATGGAGCGGCTGGACGTCGACGCGCTCGGCCTGGACGAGGTCGACAAGAAGGTGCTGCTGACGATCATCGAGAAGTACGACGGCGGCCCCGTCGGGATCGAGACGATCGCCGCCTCCATCTCAGAGGAAGCGGACACGATCATGGACGTCTACGAGCCGTACCTGATGCAGATCGGCTTCCTCCAGCGCACGCCCCGCGGCCGAATGGTCACCCGCCACGCCTACGCGCACCTGGGCATCCCCGTCCCTCAGAAGGCCGCGCAGACCCAGCCGGAGCTGTGGGACGCCTGAGGGAAGGCCCTCACACCCGTCACCCCTTCCGCCACTCCGCTTCCGGCCTGCCATCGGCGGCGTTGACGTAGCGCGCCATTACGAACAGCAGGTCAGACAGGCGGTTCAAGTAGCGCGCCAGGTCCGGGTTCACCGGCTCCGTGTGGGTCAGCGTGACGACGGCGCGTTCAGCGCGGCGGCAGTTGGTGCGGCAGAGGTGGAGCAGGGCGCCGGCCTGCGAGCCTGACGGCAGCACGAACGTCGTCAGCGGCGGCAGCGCGGCGTCCAGCTCGTCCATCAGCTGCTCCAGCGCGGCGGTCTTCTCTTCTGGGTTCGTGAACATGCGGGCGTAGTTCGCGGCCTTCTCCGCGCCGGACTCGCTGGCCAGCTCCGCACCGATGTTGAACAGCTCGTTCTGGACACCAGTCAGCGCTTCGATCAGCCGCTCGTCGCTCATGAAGGCAACCGCTACGCCGATCGCCGAGTTCAGTTCGTCGACGTCGCCGTAAGCCGCGACGCGGGGGTGGTCCTTCGGGACGCGGCCGCCGCCGAAGAGCGCGGTCGTCCCGGCGTCGCCGGTGCGGGTGTAGATCATCGACTTGGGCGGCGTCTTGTCCGGCATCCTGCCGCCAGTCTAGCCTTCGCCCCCCGGCGCCACAACGGGCCGCCCTGTCACCGGGTGCGGGAAGACGTCCACGGCCACGCCATAGACCTCGCGCAGGATCTCCGGGGTCAGCACCTCGGCCGGAAGCCCGGCGGCGATGACCGACCCGCCGCGCAGCATCACCAGCCGGTCGCAGTAGCGCGCGGCCAGAGTCAGGTCATGGACGACGGCGAGGACCGCCTTGCCCTCGTCGCGGGCGCAGCGGCGCATCAGCTCCAGCACCCCGGCCTGGTGTCCGAGATCGAGGTGCGCCGTCGGCTCGTCCAGCAGGAGCGCCGGCGTCTCCTGGGCCAGCGCCCTCGCCACGACGACGCGCTGCCGTTCGCCGCCGGAAAGCTCGCCCAGCAACCGGTCCGCGAAGCGCCAGGTGTCGGTGGCCACCATCGCGCGGCGGGCGGCGTCCAGGTCGGCCGCGCCTTCGTTCTGGAGCAGCCGCAGATGCGGAGTTCGGCCCATAAGCACGCAACTGAGTGCGCTGAAGGCCTGCGGCAGGGCAGGATCCTGCGGCACAACCGCCACGAGCCGCGCCAGGGCTGCCTGCCGCAAACGGGCGATGTCTAGGCCGTTCAAGCGTACACGGCCCGTATCTGGCTTCTGAACGCCCGTGACGGCCCGGATCAGCGTCGTCTTGCCGGAGCCGTTGGGGCCGACGAGACCAACGACCTCGCCGGGGCTCAGCGACAGCGAAACGTCCCTCAACGCCACGAGCTCGCGGCCGGCCGGCCTATAGGTGACGCTGACGCCTTCCACGGCCAGCAACGGCGCCACTTCTGTGGCCCGCGCAAGTGACATCACCACGTGGCTCCCACCCTGGCCCGGCGCAGCAGGTAGAGGAAGAACGGCACGCCACAGAACGCCGTGATGATCCCCACCGGGATCTCCGCCGGGCGGTCCGCGGTCCGGGCGACGAGATCGGCGCCGATCAGGAAGGCCGCACCGACGACGATCGACATCGGCAGCAGGTAGCGGTTGTCCGGCCCCCAGACCAGCCGGATCGCATGCGGCACGATTAGACCAACGAAACCGATCGTCCCGCCGACCGAGACCGCCGCCGCCGCCGCCAGCGAGGAAGCGCCGAGCAGCAGCAGCTTCGTCCGTTCCACGTCAACGCCCAGGAAACGCGCCTGCTCCTCGTCCAGGCTCAGCACGTTGATGATCCGCGCGTGGGCCAGGATCACGACCGCCGCCGGAATGGCGTACGGCAGCACCCAGAGCAGCTTCGTCCAGTTCGCCGTGTTGAAGCCGCCCAGCGTGACCGAGAAGATCAGCCCGGCGTTCGAAGTGTTGTGGATCATCAGGTACGAGGTGATCGCCGTCGAAAGCGAGGAGACGGCGACGCCGGCCAGGATCAGCGTCATCACCGGCACCGCGCCACCGACACGCGCAACACCGTACACCACGACCACCGAGCCCAGGGCGCCGGCGAAGGCGGCCAGCGGCAGCAGGCTGAGCCCGTGCCAGGAGACCGACGCCCCGGAAACGACGACGATCGTCGCGCCCAGCGCCGCCCCCGTCGCCACGCCGATCAGGTAGGGATCGGCCAGCGGGTTGCGGAAGACGCCCTGGTAGGTCGCGCCGGTCAGGCCCAGAGTCGCGCCGACGAGCCCGGCCAGCAGCACCCGCGGCAGCCGCACGTCCCAGACGATCGTGTCGGCCGTGGCTGAGACGTGCGTCGCCGTGTGCAGCCCGAAGAGGTGCGAGAGCAGGATCCGCACCGTGTCGTCGAGGCCAACGCTGGTCGGGCCGAGCGCGAGGCCGGCCAGGACCACGGCGACGAGCAGCGCTATCGCCAAAAACAAGCGCGGCCAGAACCCGCTGCGAACGCTGGCGATCAGCTCATCGGCCGAGGCCGAGGCCAGGTCAAGCCGGGACGAGCGGCGAAGGATGTTCATCGCCGCCGCCGTCCGTGCCGGGTGAGAGAGACGGAGATCATTGCGGGTAGAGGTCCGTCTGCAGCTCGCGCAGGGCATCGATGATCCGCGGGCCGGGCCGGCTGAGGATGTCCGGGTCGACAGTGTAGACGCGGTTATCGGTCACGGCCTTGATGACGTCCCAGCCCGGGCGCTGCGCCACCGTAGCGGCGCTCTCGCCGGCGTCCTCATCGGCCAGGATGATGACGTCGGGGTTGGCGGCGATGATAGCCTCGGCGCTGAGCTGCGGGTAGGCCTCGCCGGACGACTCGGCGATGTTGGTGGCGCCCAGGGTCTGGTAGAGGTCGTCGATGAAGCTGCCGGGGCCGGCGCTGTAGTACGTGTTGTCGACCTCGTGATAGACGGAGGGGGCCGTTGCGCCGGCGACCGCCGACGAAATCGACTGCACCTGGTCCACCATGTTGGTGATCAGGTTGTCGGCCTCTCCGGAGTGTCCGGTCGCTTCGCCCAGCAGCTGTATCTGGTTGTAGACGCCGGCGATGTCGGACGGCGCGGGCAGCGTCATCACGGTCAGGCCGGCGCCCTGCAGACCGGTCATGATGTCCGACCCGGCGGTGAACCCGAGGATCACGAGGTCCGGCTGCTGGGCCGTGATCGCCTCCAGGCTGATGTTGAACGAATCGATGTGGGGCAGCGCCGCGGCGGCGTCGGGGCAGTCGGAGTAGTTGTCGTCGGCAGAGACCTGGTCGCCGGCGCCGATGGCGTAGAGGATCTCCGTGTGTGCCGCGTCCAGGGAAGCGATCTTCGCCGGCGGCGCGGCAATCGTCACGCTCTGGCCGGTGCCGTCGGTGAGGGTGAGGGGGAACGTGGAGGCGGCGGGGGCCGTGCCGGGATGCGGCTTGGTGCAGTCAAAGAACGGCCCGGCAGGGACCTGCGTAGCCGTTGGGGCCGCGGTAGTCGTGACCGTGGCGTCGTCGCCCCCACAGGCGGCCAGGCTGAGCGCCAGGACCGCCACGAGCGCGAACAGTAGCGTATAGATCTTCATCGAAGCTCCTCCCGTCATTGGCGGAAGGCTGGGGTTGGCTAGAAACAAAGACCCCTGCCCGAGTGAGCAGGGGTATCAGCGTCATCGCCGGTCCCGCGCCTTTCCTCGAAGGCTGGTAACTCGGATTGAAGGCAGGCGACCTGGCTACTCCGGTCTTCCGGTGCTGGCGGAAACCGGGGATACAGTTGCGGGACAGCGCCGGCCTCTCACCGGCTTCGCTATTAACTCCTGCGCGCCGCAAGCGAGAAGCCCGCCGGCGGAGCGTCGTGGAGACCTCCATCCCATATTCGGTTGTGGGCCCAGATTAGCAGGGACGGGAGGAAGAGGGAAGAGGGCGGGCGGTCAATCACAGGTCGTCCGGCGTTAGCCCTGTACGCTTCGCTACGCGGGCCAGCATTCGTGGGCCGATCTCTTCGCCGTCGTGGAAGGCAAAGACGTAGTCTGGCCATCCGCTCCTCTCCAGTACGCGATGGGACCCTGACTGCCGTTTGAGCCGCCACCCGATTTTCAGCAGCGCCGCGTGCACCCGCCTCGCGCGCGTGCTGCGCCAGGAGCTCATGCCGCGCGAAATGCAATATTTAGCAGGCTCGAATCGGATTCGCCGTTTTCGAGCCGATCGGCCATCACACGGAGCGCAAGGGCTTGCACTTTGGCCATCGCCTCTTCTTCCGTTGTGCCGTAGACCATTACGCCGGGAAGTTCGGGCACCTCCGCGATCCAGCGGCCATCGTCTTCGCGTTCCAACTCCACGACCAACGTAATCATCAGCCTCATTCTAACCCGGCCGGCGAGCGTCTGTGGCTATAATCGCCCCGTGAGTGATCTTGACGCTTCCCTGGACGGCGCGGCGCAGCTGATCGGCGGGTCGCGGTACGTGGTCGCCCTTGTCGGCGCCGGGCTTTCGGCGGAGAGCGGGATCCCCACGTTTCGCGGGCCGGACGGCCTCTGGACGAAGCACGGCGAGCCCGACCTGCGCGATTACGAGCGCTTCACGGCCGACCCCAGGGGCTGGTGGGAGAAGCGCATCTCCGGCGCCGGCGGCCTGGCCGAGCTCAAGGTCGCCCTGGAGTCAGCCGAGCCGAACGCCGGGCACATCGCCCTGCGGGAGATGGAGGAAGGCGGCTGGCTGGCCCACGTCATCACCCAGAACATCGATAACCTGCACCAGCGCGCCGGCAGCCGGAACGTCACCGAGATCCACGGCAACCGCACCAAGCTGCGCTGCATCGGCTGCGGGACCCGCTGGCCGCTGGACGAGTTCCCGATCGACGAGTTGCCGCCCAGCTGCCCGGAATGCGCCGGGATGGTCAAAGGCGACACCGTGATGTTCGGCGAGCCGATCCCGCCGGACGCTCTCGACAGCTGCGTCGACCAGACCTGGAAGTGCGATTGCATGCTGCTCATCGGCACCAGCGCCGTCGTCTACCCGGCCGCCCAGTTCCCGCTGGACGTGCGGCGCCTGGGCGGCAAGCTGATCGAGATCAACCCACACGAGACACCGCTCAGCGGCCTGGCCTCTGTCGTCGTCCGCGCACCGGCGGGCGAGGCGCTGACGGCGATCGTCCAGCGGCTGCACGAGATGGCCCCGCGATGACCGACGCGCTCTCCGGCGTCCGTGTGCTGGACCTGACGATCTGGCAGCAGGGCCCGATGACGACGGCGATGCTGGCCGACTGGGGCGCAGACGTGGTCAAGATAGAGGGGCCGGACTCGCCCGACCCGGGGCGCGCGCTGGTCCGCTACGAGGCCTCTCCCGGCGGCGCCAACGCCTACTTCGAGACGCACAACCGCAACAAGCGCGCCATCGTCCTGGACCTGAAGTGCGACGCCGGGCGCGACCTGTTCTACCGCCTGGCCGGCAGCGCCGACGTGGTCATGCAGAACTACCGGGTCGGCGTCGCCGAGCGGCTCGGCGTTGGCTACGAGAAGCTGCACGAGCTCAACCCGCGCCTCGTCTACTGCCAGGCCTCGGGGTTCGGGCTGAACGGGCCGGACGCGCAGAGGCCGGCCTTGGACCCGCTGGCCCAGGCGCGCGGAGGCCTGATGAGCGTGACCGGTGAGCCGGACTCGCCGCCCACCCGCACCTTCACCGGCATGGCCGATCAGACCAGCGCCTTCTTGCTGGCCTACGGGATCCTGGTCGCCCTCTTCCACCGCGAGCGCACCGGCGAAGGCCAGAAGGTGGACGGCTCGCTGCTCCAATCGATGCTGGGGGCGCAGGCCTTCAACATCGGCAGCTACCTGATGTCCGGCACCTACGGCGGCTCGCCGGTGCCGCGCCTGCCCCGCGGGCTGACCCTGCCGATCTGGAACCACTACCGCGCCGCCGACGGCCGCTGGCTGATGCTGGCGATGTCCCAGGTCGGGCGCTACTGGCCGCCCTTCGTCAAGGCTGTGCAGGAGGCGACCGGCGAGCAGCTGGAGCCGGCCGAGATCAGCGTCGACTGGATCCGGATGCACGCCGGGGACGTCGTCGCGCTGGTCGCCAGGCTGGACGAGCTCTTCCTGCGGCACCCCGCCGCCTACTGGCTGGAGCTCTTCCGCAAATACGACCTGCTCGTCGAGATCGTCCAGGAGTACCGGGACATCGCCGGTGACGCACAGGTGCTGGCCAACGAGATGCTGACGACCCTGGACCACCCCACGCACGGCGCACTGCAATTCGTGGCTCCGCCGGTGACCCTGAGCGCCACGCCGGGCCGCATTCGCACGCCCGCCCCGGAATTCGGTCAGCACACTGAAGAAGTGCTGCTGGAGGCCGGGCTTTCCTGGGAAGAGATCGGCGCGCTGCGCGAATCAGGCGCGATCGGGCACCGCTAGAAAGGAGAGGGACGAAGCGCGGGCTAGAGCGCGCGCTCGGCGATCATCAGCTCGCGCAGCTTGCGCAGCGTGCGGAAGATGATAACCCGGACGTTGGGCTCGGTCAGGTCCATGATCTCGGCTATCTGCTGGTTCGACAGCTCAGCGTCAAACTTCAGCGAGATGATGTCCTGCTCGCGCTGGGTGAAGCCGCGGATGAGGCGGGCCACGTCGCCCTGCTCCTCGCGGGCCAGGACCTCGGTCTCGATCGAAGTCGTGGCGGGCGCGATCTCCCGCATCACCTCGGGGTCGACGATCGTCTCGCGGCTGTGCTTGCGGGCGTTGCTGATGATGGCGTTGCGGGCGATCGTGAAGAGCCAGGTGGAGTAGGCGTCCTTGTTGCGCAGTGAGTCAGCCTTGGCGAAGGCGCGCTCGAAGACGTCGGCGACCAGGTCCTCCGTCAGGTGGACGTTGCTGACGCGCGCGTAGATGTAAGCGAAGAGGCGCGGGAAGTAGCGGCGGTAGGTCTCGCTAAAGGAGTCGAGATCCGGTTCAGAGTGCAGGGTACGAACAGCGTCGTTAATCATGCGGGGGGACTCAGGCTAGACAGAGGCGGGCGTCAAAGGCATAATGACACCCGAATTCCATATCGATATAGCGTATGGTAGTTTCCCGGTTCACGCATTAGCGTCCCGATGACGTTGCCTTTACGCATCAATAGAGAATTTGTTTTCCACATTCGACTTCATCCAATGTAGGAATCGTGTGGAAAACCTGTCAACCCTTTGCGAGACCATAACGATTCAGATTTGAATGACAAAATCACGGGGCAGTCAGGACTGAGCTAATCGTGGCCAAAAAGTGGAACTTCCTCAGCAACTACGGCCTCGTGCTCACGCACCTGTTCCAGAACTCCCGCGCCACCTTGCGGGAGATCGCCCGCGGCACAGACCTGACGGAGCGCGCCGTATACCAGATCGTGCGGGAGCTGGAAGAGAGCGGGTTCATCAAGAAGAAGCGGGTGGGCCGCCGCAACACGTACACGGTTGACCAATCAGCGCTCTTCAGCTTCCCGGTCTACCAGGGGCTGAACATCGCCCAGATGATCACGGCGCTGCGCCGGATCATGGAAGGTGGCGCCATGCCCACGCCGCCTGAAGACGCCTAGCCGCTCAGGTTCACGTTGAGCATGCAGCCTTCGTAGGCCCAGGCCGTGGCGTGGCCGTAGTTCGTATCCGGCAGCGTCAGCACACAGCGGCGGCCGTTCAGGTGTACGGCGATACCGTCGTCCAGCTCCTCCAGCTGCAGCTCCTCCCGTTTGGCGAACGGCACGAACACCTTCATCACGTAGCCGGCTGCCTCAGGTGCGATCGTGTGTTCCTCGCTCTCGGCGAAGAAGGCCGAGGCGTCGGCGTCACCGTAGGCCGAGCGCGCGAAGGCGGCCACCGCGTCGACGCCGCTGGGCCCGACCGGCGCGATGTCAGACTCGACGACCGGCGGCGCCGGCGACAGCTTGCGCAGCGCGTTGAGGGCGGCGACCTGTTGCTTGCGACGGGCCGCGAAGAACGTGTCTGAGACGGACGACGGGAGCAGATTGCCAACGACGATCGCGTCCACGGCGTACGAGAAGAGCCCAAGGACAGAGAGCGCCTCGCGGGCAACCAGCACGGAGTTGGGGTCCGCGCCGACGACCACTCGTACGGTCGTGACGCCCGGATCTGTCAGCAGGTCCCGCAAAGACGCCAGGCGTCCGAGCAGCTCGCGTCCCGTTTCCAGGACGGCCTCGCCGTTCGTGGCGTAGTCACCGGCGAAGGCGCGCAGCAGCGGCTCGAAGACGTTGGACTGGCGCGGCGCGAAGACCCGGTCCAGCCAGCGCGCGGCCGCGTCCAGCGCCGAGGGCAGGTCAAGAAACTGCGAAAGCGAGGCCGCGTCCAACACGGCGGCGTCGTAGTCGCCCGAATCAAGCAGGTGCTCCAGCTCCAGCAGCCGGCCGATGTGGTTGATCCCGGGCAGCGAAGCGACGTCCTCGGCCAGGTCGGCGTCCATGCCCCGCCAGTCCAGCAGGGTCTGGATGAAGTCGCGGAACTCGTCCTGGCTGGCCAGTCCGCCGTGTCCCTCCAGGGCGTCCAGGCCATCGGCCACTGTCGTCGGCTCGGTCGTGAGGTCCGCTCCCAGCGCCGCGCCCAGGCCCCGGTCCAGCCCGAAGGCCAGCGTCCTTTGCCCGGCCTTGGCCAGGAGACACGCGGTGCCTGCGGCGATTGTGCTGGCGCCGCATCCGCCCTTGCCGGAAAAGATGATGACTCGCATAGTTTGGTGGGGTGCCAGAAGGCGGGATGATGATAGCACAGGGCCACCCGGATCACCCGCCGCGATATACTTGACCGGCCGCCTCCCGCTTACAGAAGGAGAACCACCGGATGCTCGTGTTGCCACAACTCATCGATTTGCCCTGGCAGAAGCCACGGATCGCCGTGCTGGAGATCAGCGGCGCGATCGGCGCCCAAGTCAAAGGCCCGGAGATGACCCGCACGATCAAGTCGCTGCGAGAAGACGCGCGCGTGCAGGCCGTCGTCATCGAGATCGACTCCCCCGGTGGCTCGGCCTCCGTGTCCGACGCCATCTTCCGGGGGCTACGGAAGCTCTCTGCGAAGAAGCCGACGGTGGCCTTCATCGGCAACGCCGGCCTCTCCGGCGGCTACCTGGCGGCCTGCGGGGCCCAGAAGATCGTCGCGCTGCCGACGGCGCTCGTCGGCTCGATCGGCGTCATCTTCACGCGCCCGGTCGTCGAGGAGCTCATGCAGAAGGTCGGCGTGCGCATGGTGACGACGCACGAAGGCAAGCTGAAGGCGATGTTCCAGCCCTGGAAGGAGCCGACGCCAGAGGAGCAGGCCAAGGTCCAGGCGCTGACCGAGGAGTACTACGAGTGGTTCGTGAGCTCGGTGGCGGCCTCCAGGGACCTGCCGCTCGAAAAGGTGCGCGAGATCGCTACCGGTGAGATGTACTCAGCGGCGAAGGGCCAGGAGATCGGCCTCGTCGATGAGCTGGGCGACTTCGAGCGCGCTACCGAGCTGGCCAGGGACCTGGCGAAGCTGGCCGAGACGCCGCGGCTGCACTGGATCCGCCCGCGCCGCCCGCTGATCGAGCGGCTGATGACCCGCACCAGCGCCTCGATGGCCCAGGCCGTCCTCAACGCGATCGAGACGAGCATCGCGCCCCGGATCGACTTCCGCTAGCCGTTCTTTCGCTGGCTGTCAACGAATGCAGACCGAATTAACGAATTGTTCGCCGCGGGCTGAGTGCTGAGTGCTGACTGCTGAGAGCTAGCCGCGAGTGGCGGAGGTTTCCTTCTCCATCTCCTCGAGCTCGGTCATCCAGCGGTCAAAGAGCTTCAGGCGCTCTTCCAGCTGCAGCTCCATCTCGCGCATCTGCTTCGTCTTCTGCTTGACGATGTCGTGCTGGGCGTGCGTGACCTCGATCGCCTTCTCCAGCTGGCGGCGCTTTTCGGCCAGCTCGGCTTCGGGGTTGTACTGGGCCCGCAACTCGCGAAGGACGGTCTCGGCGTCCACCATCTCCTTGATCTCGGCCAGGCTGGTGCCAAGAAGTTCCTGCAGACGCCGGATCTTCTGTACGCGCTTGACGTCCTCTTCGGAGTAGAGGCGGAAGCCGCCGTCCATACGGCTGGGCGGCTTCAGAAGGCCTTTCTCTTCGTAGAAGCGCAGCGTGCGCTGGGTGACGCCTGTGCGCTCAGCGACTTCGCCTATTTGGAGGGTGGGAGCCGGTTCTTCTGACAAGTAAACTCTCGTTCTTGCGAGGAGGGTTGATGGCCCGGAGTATAGGAGCGGTCTGACCTCCACGTCAAGGTTAGAGTGCCCTCTCAGTCGTCACCGTCATCGTCGTCATAGCCGTCGTGGCCGGCGGCGGCGTGCGCGGAGACCGTCACTTCGGCGCGCTCCTCGTGACGCTTGCCGGCGGCCGGGAGGCCGGCGATACGCTCCTTCAACTCTCCCAGCTTGCCGATGCCCGAAGCCTCGATGACGATTCCGGCGGCGCCGGAGTCTCGCAGTACCTGCAGCAGCGCGGCGTCGATCCCGGCTTCGGCCTGTACCAGAAGCGGCGTCCGGGTAAGGCCGGCGACGCGCCGCAGCTCCAGCAGCCGGGCCAGTGTGACCGGCGCCTTCGGAGAAGGCACGATGATCGCGTCCAGGTTGAGATCGCCCAGGAGCCGCGTCCGCGTATCGTCCGGCTCTTCGGCCAGGTTCAGGACGTAGCCCAGCTTCTGGTCCAGCATCGCCTCGGCCAGGGCGCTGGCGGCGTCCAGCAGCAGGAAGTCTGCGCCTGCCTCGCGGGCGGCGGTGGCGGAGGCGCGGTCGGTCTTGTCCAGCGCCGCGCCCAGGATCGCGCCTTCGGCCTTGGCCTTCGCCGGGTCAGCCACGATCACGGCGTCCGCGCCGGACTTGGCGGCTTCGGCGGCTTTTCCGGTTTCGCTCCCGCCGAGCCGGACGATGATCAGCATGCTGGGCGACTTGATCGGCGCGGCAGCCGGGCCGAAGCCGAACGGGGCGGGCGCGGGGCGGGCGGCGCGTCGGATACGCTCTGAGAGCTTGCTCATGGCGGTACTCCTATCTCTAACAGGGCTATTATGCCAAACGTGCGGCCTACGGGCTGCTTAGGCTAAAGTGCGATTTGAGCCGGGAGCTCAGGGTTCCGGCATTTCAAGGGGGTGGCGATATGGCAGAAGGACGCTTGCAGGGAAGAAACGCGCTGGTCACCGGCGCCGGTTCGGGCATCGGCAGGGCTATCTCCACCGTGTTCGGCCGCGAAGGCGCGCGGGTAATGTGCGCCGACATCAACGAAGACTCGGCGAAGTCGGTGGCGGCCCAGATCGAGGACGCCGGCGGCGAGGCCCGCCCTCTGCGCACGGACACGACCAGCGAGGCCGAGGTAAAGGCGGCGATCCAGTCCGTCGTGGAGGCCTGGGGCCAGATCGATATCACGGTCAACAACGCGGGGATCGGAGGTGCGCAGTACACCTGGGACCAGCTAATCGCGGTCAACCAGAACGGCGTCTACTACGGCTGCCTGCACTCCTTCGAGCAGATGGTGAAGCAGGGCAAGGGTGGGGCCATCGTCAACCTGTCCTCGATGATGGGCGTGGTCGGTTCGACACCGATACGCGGTATTCCCGGCGGCGTCGGCTACGGCTATCACGCCTCCAAACACGCCGTGATCGGCCTGACCAAGCAGTTCGGGCTGGACGGCGCGCCCCACAACATCCGGGTCAACGCGCTCTGCCCCGGCTGGATCGATACGCCTCTGGTGGCCCCGCTGAAGACCGTCGAGCCGCTTCTCCAGTACTGCATCGAGGGCACGCCGATGGGCCGCCTGGGGACCGCCGAGGAGATCGCCAGGGCGGCGCTCTTCCTCTCCAGCGACGACTCTTCCTTCGTCACCGCCACCCACCTCGTGATCGACGGCGGCTGGACGGCGCGTTAGTAGACAGCGGACGGCGCCGGGCGGTAGTCTCCAAATCGCTATGGCGAACTATCCCGTGATCGTTGGTGTCGGCCAGCTCACCAACCACCTGAAGTCGCTGGACCAGGCGATCGAGCCGGCCGAGATGATGGCGACCGTCGCCCGCCTGGCGGCCGAAGACGCCGGGTCGCCGGACCTCCTGGCGAAGCTCGACTCTCTGCAGATCGTGAACATCCTCAGCTGGCAGTACCCGGACGCGCCGGGGATGCTGGCCGGCAAGATCGGCGCCAACCCCAGGCACAAGCTGTACTCCGCCGTCGGGGGCGAGACTCCGCAGCGGCTCGTCAACGAGACGGCGCAGGCGATAGTCGAGGGGCGGACGCGGATCGCGCTACTCGCCGGCTGCGAGGGGATGGCGGCGAGGCGGATGGCGCGGCGCCAGGAGACGCGGTTGCAGTGGCCGGTCAGCGGCACGCCGGAGAACGTCGTCGGCGACATGCGGGCCGGCTTCTCCGACGTCGAGGCGCGGCACGGCGCGATGTCCCCGGTGCGGGTCTATCCGCTCTTCGAGAACGCGCTGCGGGCCCACCTTGGCCAGACGATCGATGAGCACCAGCGCTACGTCGCCGAGCTCTGCTCCCGCTTCACACAGGTAGCGGCGAAGAACCCGTACGCCTGGTTCCCGATCGCCCGGACGGCCGACGAGATCGCCACCGTCACGCCGCAGAACCGCTGGATCTGCTTCCCCTACCCCAAGCGCATGAACGCGATCATGGAGGTGGACCAGGCGGCCGCGGTCATCCTCACCGGCTCCGAGACAGCGCGGGAGCTGGGCATCCCGGAGGACAAGTGGGTCTACGCCCACGGCTGCGGCGAGGCGGTGGAGAAGTGGCTGGTCAGCGACCGCGTCGACTATCACCACTCGCCGGCGATCAAGGCCGCGACCAGCCGCGCGCTTTCGCAGGCCGGCGTCGGCGTCGGCGACATCGACTTCTTCGACATCTACTCCTGCTTCCCATCGGCGGTGCAGTACGGACTCGACGCGCTGGGCCTCGACACGAAGGAGCCGCGGGATATCACGGTGACCGGCGGCCTGCCCTACTTCGGCGGCGCCGGCAACAACTACGTGATGCATTCGATCGCGACGACGGTGGAGCGGCTGCGCGCCAATCCGGAGCAGAAGGCGCTGGTCACCGGCCTCGGCTGGTTCGCCACCAAGCACTCAGCCGGCGTCTACAGCGGCCGCCCGCCAACCGGCGCCTGGCAGCGCACCGACCCCACGATTGACCAGGCGAAAGTCGACGCGGAGGCCAGCCCGGCGACGACCGCCGAGCCGGACGGCCCGGCCACCGTCGAGACTTACACCGTCGTCTTCGGCCGCGAAGGTGAGCCGGAGCTCGGCATCGTGATCGGCCGCCTGGACGACGGCACCCGCTTCATCGCCAACACACCGGCCGACGCAACGCTGCTGGATTTGATGACCCGCGAGGAGTTCATCGGACGCAAAGGGCGCGCCAGCCACGACGCGACGACGCGGAAGAACACCTTCGACCCAGCTTGAGCGGAACCTAGGAGACGACGCGGCGGATGAAGAGCCGCATGCTGAAGGCCGTGAAGACCAGGCAGGTGACCAGCAGGCCCAGGTAGATCGCCCAGTACGGCATGTGCCCGTACTGCGGCGAGAGCGCGCCTCGCAGCCCCTCATTCATGTAGACCATCGGGTTGACCAGCGTCGCCACCTTCAGCCACTTGATCGAGTCCAGCTGCGACCACGGGTAGTAGACCGCGCCCAGGAAGCTCACCGGCAGCACGATCAGGCTGAATACCAGCGGAATCTGCCGCGGACTCACCGCCGTCCCGATCCAGAGCCCGAGCGAGGCCGAGGCGAGCGCGCCGAGCGGCAGGATCGTCAGCAGCGGCAGGATGGCGATGTGCAGGTGGGGCGTCTGCACCGGGATCGTGTACACGAACGGGAAGACGACGAGGCCGGCGATGATCGCCTGCAGGAAAGCGAAGGCGATCTTCTCGGCGGCTACGCCCCATACGGGCAGCGGCGCCATCACCCGGTCCTCTATCTCCTTGGTAGTGCTGAACTCCTGGACAAGCGGGATCGCCACGGCCTGGATGCCCTGCAGAAAGACGGCCGAGCCCACCAGGCCCGGCACCAGGACGTCGCTGAAGTCGCGATTGGCCTGGCCGATCTTGGGGAGAATGTAGCCCCAGACGAAGACAAGCAGCGCCGGCTGCATCGCCGTCCGCGCCAGAAACGGCAGGAACTCGCGACGGAGGACGCGGACATCGCGCTCCATCAGCGCGAAGAACGTTTGCACCTGGGCCGCCAGCCCCGACTTCTCGTGGACAGGTGCAGCGGCGACGGTGGCTCCGGCGGTCATTCGCGCAGGTCCCTTCCCGTCAGGTTGATGAACACCGTCTCCAGCGTCGGCTCGCTGACATCGATGTCGCGCAATTCCGCACCGGTTGCGCTGACGACCGGTACGATCTTCGGGACGAGGCCTGTCGCCGAGTCAGCGTAGACGAGAACGCCCTTGGTGCTTGGCTCCGCCTTGCGGACGCCGGGGATCGCGCAGAGGGCGGCCAGGAGCGCGTCGTCCACGGGCGACACCTCCATATCGACAAGCGTCGCCGCGCCGACAGTCTCCTTCAACTCGTCCGGGGTGCCCAGGGCCAGGATCTTGCCGTGGTCCATGATCGCCAGGCGCTGACAGAGCTGGTCTGCTTCGTCCATGTAGTGCGTGGTCAGGAGGATCGTCTGGCCCTGGTTGTGCAGCGTCTCCAGGATCTCCCAGAGCGCGATGCGGCCCTGCGGGTCGATGCCGACGGTCGGCTCGTCCAGGAAGAGGACCGCCGGGTTGTGGGCCAGCGCCCGGCCGATCAGCAGCCGCCGCTGCATGCCGCCGGAGAGCGCGTCCACGTCGGCGTTGCGGCGGTCGTTCAGACGCACCAGTTCCAGGATGCGGTCCGCCTCGATGCCTGCCTCCTTCCGGGAGAGGCCGAAGTAGCGTCCGTGGTAGTACAGGTTCTCGCGGCAGGTCAGCCGGCGGTCCAACGTGTTGAACTGGGTGACGACGCCGATCAGGCGCTTCACCGCGACGGGGTCTTTGCGGATGCTGTAGCCGCCGACCCAGGCGTCGCCCCCGGTGGGGTTGACGCGGGTGGTCAGCATGCCGATCGTCGTCGTCTTGCCGGCGCCGTTGGGGCCGAGCAGCCCGAAGAACTCGCCCTTGCGAATGTCCACGGTGAGCTTATCGACAGCCAGGATGTCGCCGGGAAAGCGCTTCGTCAGGTCACGAGTGCTGATCTCCGCGCTCGCGGCGCGTTCCGTATCGTCAGAGGCGACGTGTTCCGTGGTCTGCAACTGGGGCTCCGCGATCATTCTATCTGAACGGCGCGGCAGTGGCTTCCGCTTGACACGCGTGGCGACCACTTCTAGGCTTCGGGCGAGGCAGCATGAGCGACAAAAACGCATTCACCAGAATGTTCGAAGAGCTGGACAGCATCGCCAACGCGGCGATGACTGAGCGCGAACGAGAGATGCGCGCCGCGCCCGTCCTCGCCGGGGCCGGCCTGAGCGCTGCTGACCTCGCCACGGCAGCCGCAAACGCTGACCTCGCCTGGAACGTACAGAAAGCCGCTGAGCTGGGGATATCTGTCAAGGACTGGCTGCTGGCGCTGGACATCGCCGGAATTCGCGACTGCACGGACGTGAGCCCGCTGCTTGGCGTTATTCACCGCGCGGAGTCAGCGGCGGTGATGGTGCGGTCCGGCTACAAGCCCACGCGCGACGAACGCGGCGCCCTCTCCTGGAGCCGTTAACGGCGCTTTCTCGCTCACGGCCCAGTATCTGGACAGGCTGGCGTATAATCTGTAACCGCCACTGGCAATTGGAAAGGAGAACCGCCCAGATGACCACAGAAGTCGCCAAGCCGCAGGCCGTTAGCGGCAAGGAATACCAGCTGCTGATCAACGGTAAGTGGGTGCCGAGCAAGTCCGGGGAGACTATCGAGCGCCGCTACCCGGCCAACACAGACGTCATCGTCGCCACATTCCCATCGGCCACCGAAGAAGACGTCGACGCCGCGATCCTGGCTGCCCGCGCCGCCTTCGACAACCCCAACGGCTGGTCACACATCCCGGCCCGGCAGCGGGCCGATGTCCTCCGCAAGGCCGCGCAGAAGATCCGCGACGAGATGACCGAGCTGTCGCGGCTGCTGGCCTCCGAAGTCGGCAAGCCCGTCGGCGAGGCCGGCCTCGAAGTAGCGCTGACGGCCGACGTTTTCGAGTACTACGCGGGCCTGGCGATGAACGTCTCCGGCTCCGTGCGCAGCAACATCGCCGACGACGCGATCGGGCTGATCCTCAAGGAGCCGGTCGGCGTGGTCGGCATCATCACGCCCTGGAACTTCCCGATGCTGCTGGCCACCTGGAAGCTGGCCCCGGCGCTGGCCGTCGGCTGCACCACCGTCATCAAGCCCGCTACCTACACCCCGTGCACAACGTTCGAGCTCGGCCGCATCCTGACCGAGTCCGGCGCCCCGGCCGGCGTCGTCAACGTCATCACCGGCTCCGGCAAAGTCGTCGGGGACCGCATCGCCGCCTCCAACCTGGTGGACAAAGTCGCCTTCACCGGCTCAACGGAAGTCGGCCAGCACGTCATGCGGGCCGCCGCCGGCAACGTCAAGAAGATCTCTCTTGAGCTGGGCGGCAAGTCCCCGAACATCATCTTCGCCGATGCGCCGCTGCAGGGTGCAGTCATCGGCTCGCTCTTCGGCATCTACCTGAACGCCGGGCAAGTCTGCCAGGCCGGCAGCCGCCTGCTGGTGCAGAAGGAGATCCACGAGCAGTTCGTCAGCATGTTCACCAACTTCATCGGCACTATGAAGCTCGGCGACCCGATGGACCCGGCCACCCGCATGGGCCCCGTGGTCAGCGACGCACAGCTCGCCACCGTGGAGCACTACGTGGACGCCGGGAACAAGCAGAACGCCACCCTGGTCACCGGCGGCGCTCGTGTCGAAGGGGCCGACTTCGCCAAGGGCTACTTCTACCAGCCGACGGTGTTCAACAACGTCGACAACAAGATGACGATCGCCCAGGAAGAGATCTTCGGGCCCGTGCTTTCGATCATCCCCTTCGAGACGCCGGAGGAGGCGCTGGCCATCGCCAACGACACGATGTACGGCCTCGCCGCCGCGGTGTGGACCAAGGACATCGACCGCGCGCTCAAGTTCGCCAAGGCGATCAAGGCCGGCACGGTCTGGATCAACAGCTACCACGCCGCCGGCGCCCTTGGCGTGCCGGTGATGCCGTTCGGCGGCTACAAGCAGTCCGGCATCGGCCGCGAGCTTGGCCTGGAGGGCATGGAAGGCTTCCTGGAGACGAAGAGCGTCAGCATCAAGCTGAACTGAGGTGCGAGGGGTGTGAGGCCCACCCAGCACGACGTAATTGCGAAGCTGGAGGCGCTCCGGAAACGGGGCGCCTCTCCTTTTGCCCGGCGTTGACCGGCGGCGAGCCGAATGCTATCGTGACGCGAAATCCTGGGAGGCTGCATGCTGACAGCGGTGCGCGGGCGCAGATCAATTCTCGTGGCGATTGCGGGGGCGGCGCTCTGCCTCGCGCTCGCTCCTTCTCAGCACTCGGCAGCCGTCCGGACGGCCGGCCCCTACCACGTTTCTGAGCTGATCAGCGTCAACTCAAGCGGCGTCCAGGCGAACGCCAGCAACAGCCGCCCCCAGATCAGCGACGACGGCCGCTACATCCTCTTCGTCTCGGACGCCAGCAACCTCGACCCGATAGATCACGACACTGGCGCCTCCGTCTTCTCCGAGCAGGACGCCTTCCTGCGCGACCGCTACACCGGGACGACACAGCTCGTGAGCCTGGACAGCAACGGCCAGGCGCCGACGGACAACTCCATGCAGCCCAGAGTCTCCATGAGCGGCGACGCGCGCTTCATCGCTTTCGCCTCCGACGGGACGCTGACGCTGGATGCACCGGGCGGCTTCGCTGAGCACGTCTACGTGCGCGACCGCGTCAACGAGACGACGACGCTGATCGACAAGTACAACGGCGTCGGAGGCAACAACGAGGTGTTCGATCAGAAGATCAGCGCCGACGGCGAAGTGGGTCGCCTTCATCTCCGCCGCGGACAACCTGATCTCCGACGATATGCCAAATTGCTTCGACAGTCTGAACTTCCCGATCACCTGCTTCGATGTCTTCCTGGCCAACGTCCAGACCGGCCAGATCGAGCTCGTGACCCGCTCGTCCGCCGGCGTCCAGGCCAACGCCAACGCGCACGGGTTCGTCGACATCAGCCGCGACGGCCGCTACGTCGTCTACAACTCCCCGGCGACGAACCTGGCCGCCGACAACAATCCGTTCTGCGCCGACACGTACCACCCTCCCGAGTGCGAGGACGTCTTCCTGTACGACCACGAGACCGGCGCGACAACGCTGATCAGCAAGTCCACCCAGGGCCAGCAAGGGAACAAGGACAGCTACTACCCGGCCATCAGCGGCGACGGCCGTTACATCGCCTACCTCTCCCTGGCGACGAACCTGGCGCCGGGCGCTGACGGCACCTCCTGCGGGGCCGGCCGCGAGGCGTTCTGCAGCCACATCTTCCGCTACGACAGGACAACCGGCGAAACGATCCTGGTGGACGCAAATCCCAGCGGGGTCGGCGGCAACGACTTCGCCGGCGTGGACGTCAGCATGAACGAAGACGGCCGCTACGTGGCCTTCTCCTCCTACGCGACCGACCTGGTCCCCGGCTTCGACCCGCGGTGCGATTTTGACGGCGACAACCAGCTCCAGCACTGCACCGAGACGTACGTGCGGGACATGCTCACCGGTCAAACAGCCATCGCCAGCGTGAACCAGGAGGACGAAGTCGGTGACGGCACCAACAACTTCGCCGACCTGACACCGGATGGGAGGGAGATCGCTTTCAGCGCCAGCTCGAACAACCTGAGCGACGATGACACGGCCACCTGCACCGACTCCTTCTCCGCCTGCTACGACGTTTTTTATGCCGACGCCACGCACTACGGCCTCGGAGACGTCAACTGCGACGGGCGGACCGATCCGCTGGACACGCTGGCCCTGGTCACCTGGAAGGCCGGCCCGGACCCGCTGCAGTACGCCTGGTGCCCGGAGATCGGGACGATGGCCGGCTTCCCCAGCGCAGCCATGGCCCCCCAGGGCGGCGTCCTCCGCCTCTTCGGCGACCTCAACTGCAACGGCGTCGTGGACCTGGTCGACGCGATTGGGGTGCTCCGCTTCTACTCCTACCTCGACTTCGCCCAGCAGTCCCAGTGCCCGCCTCTGGGCCGCCTGCCGGACACGACCACGCCGCTACCCACCGGCGCACCGACGCCGACGCCAACGAACGCCCCCAACACGCCAACACCGACACCAGCGACTGGACCCGGCACGCACACGCCGACCCCCACGCCGTCGCCGTTGTCAGCCACGCCGACGCCGCAGACCGCCACGCCCACCGCCACGCCCTACCCCGTCAACAACGACTGCGCCAACCTGAACACGCCGCAGGAGATCCCCGACGGAAGCGGCTACTCAACGATCACGTTCGACTTCCCGGAGTCGCACGAGATCCTCTACATGGCGATCTGCATCAACATCTCCCACAGCTACGTCGGCGACCTCCTGATCCAGCTCCAGCACGAGTCCGGGACATCCGTCGTTCTCGTGGACCACATCGGCAAGCCGGCCTACTCCGGCAACTGCAGCGGCCACGGCGGCGGCCTCTACGTGCTCCTTGACGACTACGAGTCGCAGACGCTGCAGCAACACTGCACAAGCGCCGCGAACTCCCAGTTCCAGGGCGCATTCAAGCCAGACGAGGCGATGAGCGCCTTCGCCGGGGAGAACATCCACGGCCACTGGACCCTGTTCGTCTCCGACGACGTTGCCGACGACACCGGCGTAATCCTGGGCGGCTACCTCTACTACTACTACAACCCTTAACCTGGCATCCGTTGACGCTCCGCCGAACCCGCCGCTAGACTTCGGCTTAACGCAAGCATCAGCCGAGGAGCGTCCGGCCATTCGGCGGGCTTCCCGCCAAGAAGGGGAAACGGCATGCTCAACCGCCTCGCCCTCGCAACCGCAGCTCTCGCCGCCGCAGTCGCCCTGCTCGCTGTCCTCCTGATGCCCCAGGGCGCGGACGCCGGCGGCCCGCCGCCAAACGACGACAAGGCCAACGCCTCGCTGGTCATCGCGCTGCCCTTCACTGACCAGGTCGACACCAGCGGCGCCACAACCGAGCCCGACGAGCCCAAAAACTGCAACTTCACGGCGACAGTCTGGTACAAGCTAACGGCTCCCTTCACCGGCCGCGTCACGATCAACACCTACGGGAGCAACTTTGACACCGGCGTCGCCGCCTACACCCAGGCGAACGACCTGATCATCTGCAACGATGACTACTCGGGCATTCGATCACAAATCGCCTTCGATGTAGAGATCGGCCAGGTCTACTGGGTCCAGGCCGGCGGATTCTCCGGCGACACCGGGAACTTGACTCTCAAAATCGCCAACGTGAATGACTACGGGCAGGTCCAGGGTACCGTAACTTCACAGGGGGACGACATGCCCCTGCCGCTCATCTGCGTCACAGTCTACGAGACCAACCACCAGCGGCATGGCCGAGCGATGACGACTGACAACGGAACCTACACCGTCGAAGGGCTGGAAGCAGGGGAGTTCGTGGTTTCGTTTGCAGACTGCAACGACAAGGTCTACTCGGGACTGTACTACGGCGACGCGCTGACGTTTGATGAGGCGACAAGGATCACGGTCACGCTGGGCCAGACCCGGGGCGACACGGACGTTAGCATGCCGCTGGGCGGGACGATCTCGGGCACTGTGACCGATGTCGACAGCGGTCTCCCGGTACCGGACATCTGCGTCTACGCAAACACAGCGGACTACGAATTCAACCTGTACGCGACAACCGCGAGCGACGGCGGCTACACTCTGACACCCGCAGGCAACAGCTTCGCCATAGAGTTCGCGGAATGCAACTCCAGCAACGCAGCTTACATTCACCAGTACTACCTCGGGGTGCTGGACATGGGTGACGCCACTTATGTGACTGCCAATCCGGGCCAGGACGTGACAGGGATTGATGCTGAGATGCAGCTGGGCGGGAGCATCTCCGGTTCGGTTACCAACAGCATCACCGGAAAACCGTTGGCGCAACCCTGCCTTGAGTCGTTCATCGTCATGGGCGGCGGCGAGCAGTACTACTCGTCGCTCGGTGTTCAGACTGACGGGACGTATTCGCTGGGAGGTCTCGCCACCGGAGAATACAAGCTGGCTGTTTACAGTTGCGGCGGCCCCCAATTTACCCAGGTCTGGTACAACGGCAAGTCGGACTCGACAAGCGCGAACAAGGTCTCCGTCACTGCCGGACAGACGGTGACCGGCATCGACTTCAGCATCATGCTGGACCCGATCGCCGGCGACGGCGACTGCAACGGCTCGGTCGAAGTGGCGGACCTGCTCCTGGGTCTCTGGCACCTGGACGGCGTCGACGAGGGGCCCAACTGCGCGGCGACACAGCTCAATGTGGACTGCACCGGACAGGTGACGGCCCAGGACCTGCTCTACCTGTTGGACTACCTGGCCAACCTGGACTATCCCGCCCCACAAGGCTGCCCGGAGATCGGCAGCGTTCTGACCTAGCCGCCACGGCGGACAAAAGCATGGGCCCCGATCGCCGAATCGGGGCCCAAAGGGAAGGGGTGTGGAGGTTAGGTTGTCTTGTGATCTGCACTCTAGGGCTTCGGCCACCGCTAATCTGTGACGCCCATCACACCTTCCGCCACATTTCGCGCCGCCGTATGATGGCGGGCGAACACGCCCGAAGGGAGAAAGATGGCAGACACTCGCACCGAAAGCGACTCCATGGGCCCGATGGAGGTCCCCGCCGATGCCTATTACGGCGCCTCCACTCAGCGCGCCGTCCTCAACTTCCCGATCAGCGACCTGGCCTTCAAGCGGCCCTTTATCCGGGTGCTCGGTCTGATCAAGCTTGCGGCGGCGCGCGTCAACGCCGATCTCGGCCTGCTGGACGCAGACCTCGCCGAGGCAATTCAGCAGGCGGCGCGTGAAGTGGCGGACGGCAAGCTGGACGAGCACTTCGTCGTCGACATCTTCCAGACCGGCTCCGGCACATCGACCAACATGAACGCCAACGAGGTCATCGCCAACCGGGCCTCGGAGATCGCCGGCGGCGGCCGCGGCTCAAGGCGCGTGCACCCCAACGACCACGTCAACAAGGGCCAGTCCTCCAACGACGTCATCCCCACAGCCATTCACATCGCGGCGCTGGTTGAGATCGATGAGCAGCTGGTCGCGGCGTTGGTGGAGCTGGAGGCGGCGCTGCGCGCCAAGTCGAAGGAGTTCTGGGGCGTCATCAAGACCGGGCGCACCCACCTCCAGGACGCGACGCCGGTCCGGCTGGGCCAGGAGTTCCTGGGCTACGCGGGCCAGGCTGAGCGTGCCGTCCGGCGCCTGCGCGCGGCCCAGGCCGAGCTATCAGAGGTCGCGCTCGGTGGCACCGCCGTCGGCACCGGCGTCAACACGCACCCGGAGTTCGCCTCGCGGGTCTGCGCGCTGCTCTCTGCGGAGCTGGGCGTCGCCATCCGCGAGACGGACAACCACTTCCAGGCGCAGAACACGCTGGACGGCGTCCTGATGGCCAGCGGCGCTCTCCGCACAGTCGCCGTCAGCCTCCAGAAGATCGCCAACGACATCCGCTGGCTCGGCTCCGGGCCCCGCGCCGGCATCGGCGAGCTGCTCTTGCCGGAGGTGCAGCCGGGCAGCTCGATCATGCCCGGGAAAGTGAACCCGGTGATCGCCGAGTCGCTGCTGCAGGCGGTGGCCCAGGTGATCGGCAACGACACCGCGGTCCTGCAGGCGGCGCAGGGCGGTGTCTTTGAGCTGAACATGATGATGCCCGTGGCGGCGCACAACCTGCTGGCCTCGATCGAGCTGCTATCCGCTTCCGCTGCCAACTTCGCCGAGCAGTGCGTGAAGGGGCTGCAGGCAACGGACAGGGGCCCGGAGATGGTGGAGCGCGGCCTGATGCTGGCTACCGGCCTCGTCCCTGCGATCGGCTACGACGCCGCGGCCGACATCGCCAAGACCGCGGCCAAGACCGGCCGCTCCGTCCGCGAGGTGGCGCGTGAGAAGACGAAGCTGAGCGAAGAGGACCTGGAAGACCTGCTCAACCCCGCGCGCATGACGGAGCCGGGTCTGGGCGGTGGGCCGGGTTCTGGCTAGAGCGACCGCTTAGCGCGTGCGCGGGTCGAGGGCGTCGCGGAGGCCGTCGCCGAGGAACTGGAAGCTGATGAAGACGATCGCCAGGGCCAGCGCCGGGAAGAAGGCCGGCCAGGGCGTGGTCAGGATCGGCCCGTAGCCCGCGTAGATCATGTTCCCCCAGTCGGACAGCGGCGGCTGGATCCCGATGCCAATGACCGACAGCGTGGTCAGGGTGAAGATGGCCGCCGGGATGCCGAACGTCAGCGCGACGATGACCGGGCCCACAGTGTGGGGCAACATGTGGTGAATGACGACGCGAGACCGCGTCGCGCCCATGGCCGTCGCCGCCAGCACGAAGTCCCGCTCCTTCAGCGATAGCATCTGCCCGCGGATCAGCCGGGCAACGGTCACCCAGCCGACAAGCCCGATCGCCAGGAAAACGACGAGCAGGCCGCCGATCTGGTCGGCCAGCCAGGGCCACTGGGAACCGATCACCTGCTGCAGGAGGATGACGAAGAGCAGGTCCGGAAACGCGTAGACGATGTCCGTGAAGCGCATCAGCAGCGTGTCCAGCCACTTGCCGCCCAACGCCGCCAACCCGCCAACGAGAACCGCAATGGTGAGGATGATGAACTGCACGAAGATGCCGACGGAAAGCGAGTTACGCGCGCCGTAGATGATCCGGGACAGCGTGTCCTGGCCGGTAAGGTTTGTGCCCATCAGGTGGCGCGAGCTCGGGTCCTGGATGATCTCGCCGGGAAAGATGCGGTCGTAGCGGTAGGGGGAGACCAGCGGCGCGAAGATGGCCATCAGGCCGACGAGGATGATGATGACCAGGCCGATGATCGCCAGCCGGTTCTGGATCAGCCGCCGGAAGGCGTCTCGCCACAGCGAAGAGCCCCCTCCGAACTTGGCGAGATCGGAAACGACGAGGCCGGTATCGACGGTGCCGCCGGAAGGTTGGATGGCCGGTTCTTGTGCGATAGCTTCTGCTCCTGCCGCCTATGAGTACCTGATCCGCGGGTCGACGACGGCGTAAGCCAGGTCCACCCAGAGATTGGCCAGGGAGATAACCAGTGCGTAGATTAGCGTGGTCGCCATGATCAGCGGATAGTCCCGGCCCTGGATGGCCTGCACGTAAGCGCGGCCGATGCCGGGGATAGCGAAGAAATACTCGATGATGAAAGAGCCGGTGACGAGCCCGGCAGTGATCGGCCCCATCACCGTCAACACGGGGACCAGGGCGTTGCGCAGGATGTGGCGAATGATAACCACACGCTCACGCAGCCCCTTGGCACGGGCCGTTCTCACGTAGTCCTGGTTCATCACCTCGATCATGCTGGCCCGGGTCAGACGCGCCACGTAGGCAGCCGGCAGCGAGCCGAGGACGACAGTGGGCAAGATCACTGGCTTCCAGTCGCTCCAGCTCTTGGCCCAGCCGACGGCGGGCAGCCAGTGCAACTCCACGGCGAAGAGGACTACGAGGATGATGCCCAGCACGAAGTTCGGCACAGCCGCGCCCAGCGTGGCAAAGCCCACCGATAAGTAATCTAAGAACGTATTCCGGTTCATCGCCGCGATGACGCCCAGGGTGACGCCGACGATGACCACATAGAGTGTGGCGAGGAAGCCCAGGACAACTGTTGGTTTCCAGCTCTGCTTGAGAATGTCGTTGACACTGGTGCCGGGGTGTGTCAGGTCCGGCCCGAAGTCACCCTGGACCAGGTTCTCCATGTAGGAGACGTACTGTCTCCAGACAGGGTCCGTGAGGTGGTACTTCGCTTTGAGGGCTTGTCTTGCGGAATCGTTGCTCTTGCCGCTGACCTCAAACGGTCCCCCCTTGACGGAGTGCATCAAGAAGAACGTGACAAGCGTGATGACGAAGAGGACCGGAATGATCCAGAGGAGCCGCCGAAAAACGTACGCCGTCATGTTGTTTCAGCCTGTTGGTGGGAGGCCCCAGCATGCTGAGGCCTCCCACCAATTGTAAGCGCTATTGGCCGATGTAAACGTCAGCCAAGAACTGGTCCCCGATAATCTCATAGTCAAACGGACTCTGAATGAGTCCTTTGACCTTGGGGTTGAACTTGTCCGTGCGCAGCTGAACGGCAAACGTAATGTCCGCCGGGTCAGCCGCGTAGAACTTCTGCAGGTCGATCAGCGTCGCCTTGCGCTCGGCCGGGTCGGCCTGGGTGTCCTGCAGTGCTACCAGGGTGTCGTACTCAGGACGTGACCAGAAGCCGAGGTTGTTGCCACCGACGTTGTCTGTGTTCTTGATCGTCCAGAGGTCCGACGGGTCGGCGTAGTCCATGCCCCAGCCTGTGATCTGCGTGCCGGAGACGTGGTTCTTCATGTCCGCGCGCAGGGTAGCTTGGTCAGTCGTCACCAGGTTCACCTTGACGCCCGGTACAGCCTGCCACTGGGATTGGAGGGTCTGGACAAGGGCCTGTGTCGTCGGGTCGCTGACAGCCTCGATGGTGATCTCCGGAATGTTGCCATCGGGGTAGGCGGCCAGCGCCGAGGCCTTGGCCTTGTCAAGGTTGAACTCAAGGTTGCTGAACAGCGTCGGGTCACAGTCGAGCACGGCCGCCGCGCAGGGAGCCACCCATGGCTGGCGCAGACCGAAGTAGACGTCGCGGTCGATCGTCACGCGGTCGGTGGCCTGGTTCATCGCGATGACGAAGTCCTTGTTATCCCAGGGCGGGATGGTTACGTCCACGGTGATCCAGCGTGTACCGAACTCCTGTTCCTGGTGGACGTTCGGGTCATCCTTGACGCCGGGGTAGAGGGAAGCCGGAACCGGTGCCTCATCTACATCGCCAGCCTCAAGCGCGTTGTATGCCTGGTTGGCATCCTCCACGAATGTGAACTTTGCTTCCTTCAAATAAGCGACGTGTCCCGCTGTGTAGTCGTCAAATCGCTCCAGGGTGATGTGGTCCTTGGCCACCCACTCCTTGATCGTGAACGGGCCGTCCGTGACCATTTGGGCCGCACCCGCGGCCTGGCCGAAGGAGTCACCAAGGGCCTCGACGTTGGACTGCTTCACAGCTGCCGTGATCGGCAGTACGAAGTTTGACGGGAACGACACCGAGAAGACGTCCGCGACGATCTTCAGAGTCGTGGCGTCAACTGCCACGACGTTCGGCGAAAGTGCGGCGTTGACGTCCGCCACGTAGGTGGCCGACGTTGGGTCAAGGCCCAGGGCATCCTTAGCTCCGCCGATGGTGTTGATAAAGCCGCCGTATCCGGCGCCGCTGACGTTCAGGTTGTAGCCCCTGATGATGCCGTAGACGAAGTCGGCGGCGGTCACCTGGGTGCCGTCTGACCATTTCAGGTCTGGCTTGAGCTTGATCGTGTACGTCAGTCCATCAGCACTGACGCCGCCGTTGTCCTTTGTCGGGACTTCGGTCGCGGCCAGCGGGGTAAGCTGACTGGTCACAGGATCCTGGTCAAAGAGGGTGAGGTACGTGTTCTTTACGATCGTCGCCTCGTACGTGTAGGACTGCGCCTGGGGGTCGATACTGGTCATCTCGGCCCGGGCGTTGGCCGTGTAGGTCTGTTGGGCGTCCGGGGCCGCGTCAGCCGGGGGACCGCCAGGGGCTGGGGTTTCGCTGGACGCTGCGCTTCCGGTGGGAGTGGTGGAGGTGGTGTTGTCGTCGTCGCCGCCACAGGCGGCCAGGGCCATGAGTGCTCCGATGGCAAGGGTGGCCAGTAGCAGATATCGCCACTGCTTGGGTAGCTTCATAAAAGCCTGTCTCCTTTCGGGTCTACCGCTTATTCTATTTGGCTCTTGGGCAAATTTAGTCCTATTGATGTTTCAAAGCAATATCGTTGGTCACACCAATAGCGTTAGCCCTTCCAGTGCAAAGACGTTCTATTCCCGCGTCTGTTTCAGTCATTTTCCCGTTTATGTCCTATTCGTGGGGTCACAATTTCTGCCACTGTGACCGCTAAACCTGCCGCCACGAGCGTATCGCCGATGCTAAACACCCGCACGATGTGCTGCCCGCCCACGGTCAGCCGGTCCCCCAGGATGTACAGGTGGACGTTGTCACGCTCCAGCAACACGTCCTTGGATCGGGGTATCCAGTGGCCAAACCGGGCGTCGGCTGGCAGGTTTCCGGTCTTAGTAAAGGCTTCCGCAGTCGTCGGCATCAAGCCGCCGTTCGTTACGATCGCAAGAAAGTTGAGTGAGATGCCGAGGCCCAGGATGATCAACCCGGGCCGGCGCACATTGGCCGACACGAAGACGAGGAGCCCCAGGTAGGAAGCCACGAAGAGGACGCGGCGCGGCAGATCACTAGAGCCGAAGGGGAAATAGAGGGCGATCAGCTGAAGGGAGATAGCAAGAAGCGCCACCACTCCCCAGTGGATCTCCACGATTGGAAAGTAGAGGCGCTGATGAGCACTGTCCGGGGAACCGCCCTGGTCCGGAGATGCTTCTCTTGCGTTTCGCGTATAGAGCCTAGCCGCCGCCACCCATGACTGCAGCGCTAGCAGCAGCTGCGACCGCCGAGACGAGCAGCAGTGAGTACGCGAGGAAGATAATCCGAGCCTTCATTAGTATCCCCCCCTTCTGGTATAGATTACCCGATATTGGGTAAGCAATTCATAGTCCATACCCGGAGGGATGTCAATACGTAGCTCAACAGAATGTTGAAAATTGGTGGCCTGCAGCCGTTATGACAAGAAGAAGGGCCGGGTGAGTTCACCCGGCCCTTCTTTAGTTACGTCCTACGATCATTCGCACCAGGCGAATACCAGCGGTCCGTTTCCCGCGGCCCGGGGGGCAAGCCGCGCGATCTGGAGATCTCCGCCGGCGCATCCGCCAGACAGAACCTCGTGGCCAAGGACGTTTCCGGGGGTGGCGCCCAGTTGAGACGGCGTACAACTCTGCTGGGGCCCTGTTGTGTTAGAAGTTGAGCAGCTCATGGCTGATTCGGTGCCTGTGGCTGTTGAGTGCTGAAGGCTGTTCTGGCCGACGATCGCCGCGAGGGTGAGCGCCACTGTGGCCACTATCAGCCGCAATCCCATCTAGGCGAAGAACGGGCTGCTGGCGGCGATCAGGGCGAGACCGGCGGCCAGGGCTGTGATGATTCCGTTCAGCGGGATCCGGTTGATGTTCATTGTTCTCTCCTGGGGGTTCCTAGAGCGCGCTTCCGGCGGCTGCGACGACTGCCAGCATGAAGGCGGTCACCATAACGATCCGGTTCAGGTTTGCTGTGATTACTGTGTTCATCTCTGCGCGCTCCTCACTCTTGTCCGATGTGCCCTACGCGAAAGCCTTGCGGCCGTGGTTGAAACCGTCTGCGTCTGTTGTCCACTTGATGGCGTTTCGCGTCTTGTTCTTCATCTCTTTGTCTCCGTCTCGTTGTTCTTGGCTTTCCCTGTGGCCACAGTGTCTCAAGGGACTCTCGCCAAAAACTCGCCGAGAATCTCGCCTACGCGGACGCTCCTGTGTCGATGGACCACTTGATGGCGTTGCGGCTCTTGCCGAAACCGTCGTCGTTGCGGCTCCACTTGATTGCGTTTCGCGTCTGCTTCGTCATTTGGAATCTCCTCTGTTTCTCTTTCCACGGACAGTGTCGCAAGGGCGTCTCGCCAAAAACTCGCCAGAACTTTTCGAATTTCTCGCCAGATAGGGCTCAGATAGGAAATCGGACCCCTCGGAGGGGTCTCGCCGGCCGCCAAAATGCCCTCTCGCCACGATTTTTCTCGCCAACGGCGATTTTCTCGCCACGTCTGGCCAGGCGCACCTGGAGCACCCTCTCGCCAGATAGGCCCCAGATACGAATCGGAGGCCATTCCGACCGTAGCGGAGGCTCTTCAGGCCTCCAAGCCAGCATCGGGACCAGATCCCGCCCCCTTCGCGAGAAAATCTCGCCAGATAGGCCTCAGATACGAATCCGAAGCCAGTCTGCCCCGTAGCGTAGGCTCTTCAGGCCTCCAAACCGCCTTCGGGACCAGAATCCCGCCCCCTTGGCGAGAAAATCTCGCCAGATAGGGTCCAGATACGATTCCGAAGCCATTCCGACCGTAGCGGAGGCTCTTCAGGCCTCCAAACCGGCATCCGTTGCGGATCACGCCCCCTTGGCGAGAAAATTCTCGGCAGGTAGGCCCTAGATACGAATCAGAAGCCGTTTCGCCCGTAGCGGAGGCTCTTCAGGCCTCCACGCCGGCATCGGGACCAGATCTCGCCCCGCAGGCGAGATCATATTCTCGCCAGATAGGGGTCCAGATACGAATCCGTGGCGAGGGCGGCCTTGGAAGGCTGAAGCCGTTCCGCTACGTGTCCTGCGGAATCTTCCGGCCAGGCAAAGAAAAAACGGCCCGGGTGGGCCGCGTCGGTTGATTTCGGGTAAAGGCGGGGCTACTTGGCGCGCTTGGCGGCCAGCTCGCTGACGATCTCTTCGAATTCCGGAATGCCGGTCTCGTCCGGGTCGTCTTCGGAGATGATCTTCACGTAGCGGGTGTAGCAGTAGCGGGCCGCCTCCGCCTGGCCGTCCTGGATGTAGTTGGCCATCAGCCGGTACCAGGCCGCCTCGTTGAATTCGTCCACGTCCAGGATGCGCTGGCAGATTTCGGCGCTCTTCTTGTACTCGCCGGCCTCGTTGTAGGCCGCGGCCAGGCTGCCCAGGAGGCTCATCTGCTGCTCTTCCAGCTGCGGGCGCAGTGTCTGGGCCCACTCCGAGTAGAAGTCCGGCGCAAAGGGGCCCTTGTACAGCTCCACGGCCTTCTCCATGATCGCGATCGCCTCCGGGCTGCCCTTGGGCATGGCGGCGATCTGCTGGGTCGCGTGCTGGTATTCGGCCACGTCGAAGACGAAGCGGGCCTGCGGGTCCAGGATGTAGCGGCCGGAGTCCTTGGCGACAACGTCCTGGTAGAGCGCCTTGCGCAGCCGGTACATGTTGGAGTGGAAGGCGCTGGTCGTCTTGTCCTCCGGCATGTCAGGCCAGAGCGCCGTCACGATCTCTTCCTTGCGCAGGGGGCCGCCGTTGGCCAGGAAGAAGAAGAACATCTCCTTGCCCTTCTCACTGCGCCATTCCAGGTCTGAGATCTCGCGGCCGTCCATCTCCACCCGCAGGTTGCCGAAGCCGAAGGCGTAGATGGTTCGTGTCCCGGAGGCAGCAGCCTCGCCGCTCTCCTCAGCCTCCACACCGGCCGCGGAACCAGCCGGGGCCTTGATCATCTTCAGCATGCGCGTGTAGTAGCCGTCGGCCAGCTTGTTGGCCGAGGCATACTGGACGAGCAGCGGGTTGCGGGAGGCTTCGACGACGAGGAAGTGGTCGTAACCCATGTCTTTGACGAGCTTCGCCGTGGCTTCCAGCATCTCCAGGGCCAGGGTCTTCTTCTTCAGCGAGAAGTAGAGGCCGGCCAGGTGGAAGCGCGCCGTTGCCAGCTCCCGCCAGACTCCCTTCTGCTCCAGGTGCGGGATCGCTTCTTGCAGGCAGGCCACGGCGGCCTTGGAGTCTTCACCCTGCTTCTTGACCAGGCCGGCGGCCAAAAGTGCGATGCCCAGCTCCATCGGCCCGCCCGCTTTCTCGGCCTCCGCCATCGCTGCCTGGGCGGCGGACTCGGCGCTCGCGGCGTCACCGGCCAGGCGGTGGGTATCGGCCATCGCGGCCAGGATGTAGACGCGGATGTAGATGTCGGTGACGAGGCGGGCGTCTTCCAGCGCAGTGCGGTACATCTCCAGCGCTGCGGCGTAATCGCCCTGTTCGCGCTTGATGTCTGCGAGGTTGGCGAGGAAGTAGATCTCCTGCCAGACGTTGACGATCTGACGCGCCTTGGCCAGCCCCTGGTTCAGGATATCTTCGGCGGAGGCCAGGTCGCCCTGCAGGAAGTAGGTGACGCCCAGGTTGTTAAGCGACTGCACGAGGTAGTACTCGTTGCCGAGCTCGGTCCAGAGGCCGCGTTCGCGCTCCAGGTGGACGATCGCCGCCGCGATGCGGCCGCCCAGGACCAGCGCGGCGGCCAGCTCGGAGACGGCGTAGGCGAGGTTGTACTGGTCGCCCAGGGCCTCGTAGATTTCGACGACTTCGGTCAGCTCCTGGATCGCTTCGCTGACGGCGCCGGCTCGGTAGAGGGTGATGCCCAGCTCCCGGCGGGCCTCTGTGGCCATCAGGGTGGGGCCGTTGTGCTCGGCCAGGAGGGCGCTGGAGCTGGCCAGGCTCTCCTTTGATAGGTCGTAGTCGCCTTTCAGACGCAGGCAGACGCCGCGCATGATCTGCGCTTCAGCAAGGGTCACCCAGTCCTGGGCCTTCTCCAGTACGTCGGTGGCCTGGGCCAGCAGGGCGAGCGCCTTGTCGGTCTGGCGCAGCCGGTGGAGAACGCGCGCCTTCCAGAGCATCAGCTTGGGCCGGCTGGCCAGCTCTTCGGCGGGCACGGCGTCCAGCCACTCCGCCAGGGTGTCCCAGTGCCCCTCTTCGAACATCCGGGAGCCGACGCGGTCCGTGATCTGGATGATGCTGTCCCAGGCGGCTTCCTGGATGTAGTGATAGACGGCCTCGTCCCAGTGGTGGGCGGCGTCGCTGATGACAGCGGCCTTCTCGTTCAGCTCCTTGAAGCGGGCCGGGTTGCTGGCCCGAAGGTGGCTGACCAGGAAGGCGCGGAACAGACGATGGTAGCGGCGCGGCTTTGTGTGGTCCTCCGGCGTCACCACCAGGTTCAGGCGCGCCAGGAAGTTGATGTTCTCTTCGGCGTCCTGGATCCCCAGCAGCTCGTTGACGATGGCCACGTCCAGGGTGCGGAGGACGGCGCTGCCGACGAGGAAGTCCTTGATCCCGGCCGGGAGCGGGTCAAACTGCTCGAGGGCGATGTACTGGAAGAGCGTGTCGGAGCCGCGCAGCTGCTCCAGGGCGACGTCCCCGCTGCCGGAGGGCGGCCGCTCGGCCAGCAGCACCAGGGCGCCGGCCCAACCCTCGGTCAGGTCGGCCAGGCGCTGCGAGTCGTCCAGGGTGATCTCTTTGCCCAGCACGTCGCGGTAGAGCACCGCCACCTCGTCGCAGGTAAAGGAGAAGTCGGCCGCGGTGATCGTGCCCACCTCCTGGCGCACCTCCATCATCGGCAGCACGGCGATCTGGGGCCGGGAGCGGCCGGAGAGGACGACGTGCACGTCCGGCGGAAGGCGGTAGAGCCAGCCGTCGATCGCCTTGCGGAAGTCTTCCGGCGCTGAGTCGAGGCAGTGGAAGTCGTCCAGGATGTAGATGAACCCGGCGCCCGCCGATGCCGTGGCGGCGACGAGAAGGTCCGTCAGGTGGGTGGCGTCCAGCTCCTGGCCGGAGGCGAGCGCGTCGGCCAGCTCCGCCCCGAACTCCGGGAACTGGGCGCGGCCGGCGGCAACGAAGTAGCGCAGGAAGGTGGCCGGGGTGACGTCGCGTTCGTCCAGCGAGTACCAGCAGACGGGCCCCTTGGCGGTCTGGGCGAAGTCGATCAGGAGCGTGGTCTTGCCGTAGCCGGGGGGTGCGGTGACCACGGCGATGCGGCGGCTCGCGGCCTCCGTCAGCGCCTCGATCAGCCGTTCTCTACGGACGATCGCCTGGCGCCGCTTCGGCAGCTCTACTTTTGCTGGATAGGTAACGTCCAGAGGCGCAGCTGCGGGCTTGCTCCTGGCCGCTTTGGTCTTATCTGCCATCTCACCCCGGTCTCGCTGGGACGCCGCTCCCATTCCGCCATTGGCGGAGAACGCCAGGGAGCTGCGCCAGGCGGTAAACCGTCGTCTACCGCTCGCTACCAAGTAAGACGAAGCCATCCAAGCGCCGTTACACAGGGATTGAGGTGACAGTTGACCTCACCTTAACGTTGGTCGCAGTGGGCGACGGATTGTCTTCTTGATACCTGCCGTATGGTTGACCGTCAGTCGTCGGGGGCCGGTACAATCGCTGGCGAGGGAGCAGAACCCCCTCCAGCACCCGGAGGATCCCCCCTGACAGACCGCATATCGCCCCGCAGATTTTCATTTATTGCCGCCGTAATCACCGTGCTGGCGCTCGCCCTCGGGCTCTTCGCCAACTCCTCCATCAGCGCCGCCGACCCTTCGTACGACTCCCAGGAGGCGCAGTTCCTTTCGTTGATCAACAGTTACCGCGAGTCCAACGGGCGGAGCGATCTGCAATCGCAGCAGGACCTGGACGAAGCATCCGACTGGTTTGCCACCGATATGGCGACGCAGAACTACTACGGCGGCGACCAGTACTGCTACGACAACTTCCACGCCCCGCCGCACTGCGACTCCCTGGGCCGCAACCCCTCCCAGCGAGCGCAGGCGTTCGGCTATCCGGGGAACGTGGGCGAGAACATCGCGGCCGGCTTCGGGAGCGCGCAGGCAGTCTTCGAGGCCTGGAAGGCATCGTCCGGCCACAACGCCAACATGCTTAACTCCAGCTACAAGTCGATCGGGATCGGCTGGGCCTGCAACCAGCAGGCCTATTACGGCTGCTACTGGGTGACTGACTTCGGCTTCTACACAGGCCCCGGGTCACCGCCAGGCCCCGGCTCGACCCCGGCCCCAACGGAATCGCCGCAACCAACGCTGTCGCCGCCGCCGGCGCCGACCAACAGCCCTTCTCCGTCCCCAACCGCAGCGCCGACGCCAACTCCGGTATCGACACACCCCAAGTGGGACGACGTTGACTGCGACGGTGACGTGACCGCGGCCGACGCCGTAGAGGTCCTGCGCGGTGGCGCAGGCATCTTCCAGCGGCGCGCCGGTTGCCCTTCTGTGGGCGATACGGTCCTGGTGTTCGGCAAGTTCCGCACCTGGGGAGACACCGACTGCTCCACCACCGTTGAGGTTGTCGACAGCATCAAGCTGCTGGAGTACCTGGGCGGCCTGCCCATCGGTCCGGTGGCCCCCGGTTGCCCCGCCGCCGGCACGCTTTTCTAGCCCTCCCGCCGGAGTTGACGAGCGGCCGCTCCGCATCCAGACTGTGAGTCCGGATGGGAGCAGCGACCGATCAGACAGCTTTTCGCAACGCCATGGCGCGCTTCGCCAGCGGCGTCACCATCGTCACCGCGCGCAACTCTGACGGCGCCTTCGTCGGGTTCACGGCCAGCGCCTTCTCATCGCTCTCGCTGGAGCCGCCGCTGCTACTCGTCTGCCTGCAAAAGGACGCCGACTGCTACGCCGCCTTCATGGAGTCGGACGACTTCGCGGTCAGCATCCTCGCCCACGGCCAGGACAGGATCGCCCTGCGCTTCGCCACTAAGGCGATCGACAAGCTCCAGGACACGCCGGTGACAACGGGATCGGTCGCCGGGCTGCCGCTGGTCACCGGCGCCGCCGCCCACGCCGAATGCCGGGTCCACGAGCGCGTCGACGGCGGCGACCACACGATCCTCGTCGGCGAGGTGATCCGCGCCGAGATCTCCGAGGCCGAGCCGCTGCTGCACTACAACCGGCGCTTCGGGCGCTTCCAGCCGGACGAGGCCTGACCGTGGTCAAGGTCGTCTTCTGCCTGCGGCGGCTGCCGAACATGTCGCTCGCTGAGTTCCAGGACTACTGGCTGACCAAGCACGCCGTGCTCGTGCGCAGTCACGCCGAAGCGCTGGGGATCCGCCGCTATGTCCAGACCCACACAATGGACAACGACCGCCTGCAACAGGGGATCGCGGCAAGCCGGGGTGCGCCTGAGGCCTATGACGGCGTGGCGGAGCTCTGGTGGGACAGCATGGAGGCGTTCCTGAAGTCTGCCTCAACCCCGGAAGGGCGGGCCGCCGGGCAGGCCTTGCTCGAAGACGAGCGCCGCTTCATCGATCTGGCCCGCTCACCGCTCTGGCTCTCGGAAGAGCACGAGATCGTCGGCTAACCGGACGTCAGCGGCGGGAAATACTCGGCCCGGTAGAGACGCCCATCGGCGAAGGTGAGCGACCAGACGCTACCTTTCTTGGCCAGCAGCGGATCGGGAAATGGCTTCTTGTCCTTCTCTCCCAGGCGCCGCAGGATGTCCGGGATGACGCCGCCCTGGCTGCAGAGCACGGTTCCCGTGTTCGGCGTCCCGACGGAGCGGACGAATTCCAGGGCCTGGCGTTCGCGGCCCGGGTACGTCTCCTCGGCCAGCAGGGGCTCCTCGCGCACGGAGAGGCCGACGGCGACGGAGATCGGCGTCACCGTCTGGGTGCAGCGGACGAGCGGCGCCGAAATGATCTCCCGCACATCGAAGCGGGTGAGCAGCCAGACAAGCGCTTCGGCCTGGGCGCGGCCGGCGTTGTCCAGGGGCCGCTCGCGGTCTTCGCCCTTCCAGTCGGAGCGGTTGCCGGCCATAGCGTGGCGGACGAGGAGGACCGCCGTGGTGGCGACCGGCGTATCGGCGAAGGTCTGGAGGAGGTCCAGGTCGCGCGGCTGGGAGAGCAGCTGCATCGCGTCCTTGACCGGCAGCCAACGCAGCTCGTCGACCTCACGGCTGGGGGTGAAGAGCCCGCCTTCGGCCCGCATCGCCCAGTAGCGCACGATCTTGGGCCGGCCTTCCTTCAGGTAGCTGACCTCGCCCAGCGGCGGGCCAACAGTGACGCGGTAGCCTGTCTCCTCGGCGATCTCGCGGACCGCCCCTTCCAGCTCGATCTCGCCGGGGTTCAGCTTGCCCTTGGGCATGCTCCAGTCGTCGTAGCGGGGACGATGGATGATGGCGACTTCGATGTGGTTGTTGCCGTTGGAGCCGGCGGCCTGCCGCCAGACGACGCCCCCGGCTGCGCGGATCGTATTCTGGTTCAGGTCACCCACTTTGTGTTCTTTTTGCGATCAAGCCTCTGCCACTCCTCAAAGAACTCCTCACGCTTGGCCTTCGCGTCCTGCTTCTGCCGCTCCACCAGCGCCGCGGCGCAATCCTTCAGCGGTTCGTCGTCCGGGTGCTGTGCTGCGATCTCCAGGAGGACTGTCCGCGCGAAAGCGGCGTCCTGATGTTCACCAAGAATATTTTGCACCGACTCCGCGCCCCGGGCAAAGGCCTTTAGTTCACGTTTTGTTGGCGACTGCAGGAATCCAGCGACAGTCTCCGCGGAGTAGCGCGCCCGCTTGGCCAGGATGCGCGCGCGGTGAAAGTCAGCCTCCCCTGAGTCAGGCTGCAGCGCCTCGCCGGACTTGCGCAGCTTCTTCCACATCCGCGCCACCAGCTTCGGCAGAACCTTGCGGCACGATCCGCCGGCCGCGACCGTCAGGTCATCGTCAACGGTCAGCTCAGCGACCCGGTTCAGGAAGTTCGTGTACCGCTCGGAGGTCAGGGCGACGGCAAGCTCGGCAGAGGCGACGGCGCGGCGGCCGGCCAGCCCCTGGAAGATCGGAGCGGCGGCTTCCTCCTGGGTCTCGGAGCGGAGGCGCGCGTCGATCACGTCCAGATCGCGGACTGCGCCCAGGACCTGGCCCAGCCAGCGCAGGTCTTCGACGACGGGATCGATCTTCTCCGGCCGCAGCATCGGCGCAAAGGTGCGGATCACGCTGCGCATCCGCCGGGCCGAAACGCGGAGCTGGTGCACGCCCTCCGTGTCGCCGAGCCGGGCGTGCGGGTCAAAGCTCAGCAACCGGCGCAGCGCCGTGGCCAGCGCTGGACGCACGGCGGCATCGGCAGGGTCTTTCGGCGATACGGACTCGTCTGCGCCGACTTTCAGCTTGTGCAACGCCTCCAGGGCGCGGCTGGCCTTGGAACGCTGCTCCGGCCGGGCGCCGGCCTTGCGCATCCGGTTGGCGATGCGCTCCAGCCCCTTGCGGTCTATCGATTCGGCTTCGATCTCGATCTCGCGGAACTTCTCCCGGATGGTCGTGCCGTCCAGCACGGAGACGCGGTCGTCGACGAGCTCGGCCAGCCTGGCGCCGCCTTCGCCGCCGAGTGACCAGCGGCGACGGCGCGTCTTGATCTCGGCGACCGGGATCAGCGACCTGTTTCTGAGGAAGGCGAAGAGGAGGGTGCGCACCTCCTCCGGCGGCTGATCGGGCTCGCCGGCGAACTCGAGCTCGCTGCGCAGAGTGTTATCGCCGTTGACGGGCAGCTTCAGCGTCCAGAGGGGGCCGGCCTGCTCGCCGGTCCGGTAGCGGAGCGTGATGCCGTGGCCCTGGAGACTCAGGTCTTCTGTGTCGAAGTAGGTCGCCGAAAGGCGCAACGGGGCTTCTTCGGACGCGGTCAGGACGCCCTTGGCCGGGTCCTCCAGCCGCGGCATCTCGAAGTCCGCGGGGACGATCAGCTTTAGCTCTAGCTCACTGCGCCTGGCTTGCACGACGCATCAGCTCTTTCTGGAGGGACAGCGGCCCCTCTGCGATAGCCTCGCTGGGGGAGTGTCCGTTCTTTGCCCGGAGACGCCCGGCGCCGTTGTCCTTGTTGGATGTGATCCTGGTCCACTTGCCTGACTTGCCGAGCTTCCAGGCGCCGATGCTATCGGCCAGGGCCATGTCCAGAATCCCGTTCAGGCGCTGCTTCAGCTCCTCTGACTCCACGCGGACGAGCACCTCTACGCGGCGGTCCAAGTTGCGGTGCATCATGTCCGCGCTGCCGATGAACAGCTCCTCTTCGCCGCCGTTGGCGAAATAGTAGATGCGCGAGTGCTCCAGGAAGCGGCCGACGATGCTGCGGACGCGGATGTTGTCACTGAGGCCGGGAACGCCGGGCCGCAGCGCGCAGATGCCACGGGAGATGATGTCGATGCTGACGCCGGCCTGCGAGGCGTCGTAGAGGGCGTCGATTATCGCTTCGTCGACAAGCGCGTTCATCTTGAAGACGATGCGCGCCGGGTCGCCGCGCTTGGCGATCGCCGACTCCCGCTGGATCATGGCGATCATCCGCTGGCGCATCTCGTGCGGGGCGACGAGCAGGGACTCGTAGCTTTCGTGGCGGGAGTAGCCAGTCAGGTAGTTGAACAGGCTGCCGATGTCTGCGCCCAGGCGTTCGTCGGCCGTGAGCAGGCCCAGGTCCTCGTAGGCCCGGGCGGTTGCGCCGTTGTAGTTCCCGGTGCCGATGTGGACGTAGCGCCGCAGCCGGTCGCCTTCCTGGCGCACTACCATACAGAGTTTGCAGTGGGTCTTGAGGCCGATCAGTCCGTAGACGACGTGGCAGCCGGCGCGCTCCAGGGTCCTTGCCCAGTTGATGTTGGCGACCTCATCGAAGCGCGCCTTGATCTCCACCAGGACCACGACCTGCTTGCCGGCCTCCGCCGCTTCGATCAGCGCATCGACGATCGGGCTTTCGCCGGAGGTACGGTACAGGGTCTGCTTGATCGCCAATACATCGGGGTCGGCGGCGGCCTGCTCGATGAACAGCTGCACGCTGTTCTGGAACGATTCGTAGGGGTGGTGGACAAGGATATCGCCGGCGCGGATCGCCGCGAAAACGTCTGCGGCGGCGTCCTCCGTCGGCAGGAGGCTCGGGTGGTTGACCGGCTGAAACGGCGGGTCCTTAAGGTCCGGCCGGTTGATCTGCAGGAGCTCCATCAGGCACGACAGGTCCAGCGGGCTGGGCAGCTCGAAGATGTCCGGAGACTCGACCTGCAGCTCCCGCATCAGCATCTCGACGAGGTCTTTCGGCGTCCCGCGCTCGATCTCCAGGCGGACAGCCTTGCTGAAGCGGCGGCGGGTCAGCTCCTGCTCCAGGGCGGCGAGCAGGTCCTCGGCCCCGTCGTCGTCGACCTCCAGCTCGGCGTCCCGCGTGACCCGGAAGACGTGGCTGTTGAGCACGTCCATGCCGGGGAAGAGGTCGCCAAGGTTGGCCGCGATGACGTCTTCCAGCGGCACGTAGCTGCGGCCTTCCTCGATCGGCATCAAGCGCGGCAAGAGCGGCGGCACCTTGACCCGCGCGAAGCGGACGTGCTGGTCCGTGTCCTGGATGAACACGGCAAGGTTCAGCGAAAGGTTGGAGATGTAGGGGAAGGGATGCCCCGGATCGACGGCCAGCGGCGTCAGGATCGGGAAGATCCGCTCCCGGAAGACGGCCGTCATCTCGTGCCGCTGGGACTTCGAAAGCTCCGGCCAGCGCAGGATCTGGATGTCGCGCTCGCGGAGCGCCGGCAGGACGTCATCGACAAACACGGAGGCGTGGCGCTCCATCAGGCGGCCTACCTGGCGGGAGATGGTGGCCAGCTGCTGCGTCGGCGTCAGGCCATCGGCTGAAAGCGCCGTCACTCCCGCTGACTGCTGGCGCTTGAGTCCGGCCACGCGGACCATGTAGAACTCGTCCAGGTTGGCGGCCACGATGGCCAGGAACTTGGCCCGCTCAAGGAGCGGGACGGCGGCGTCCTCGGCGATCGCCAGGACGCGGGCCTTCAGCTGGAGATCAGATACCTCGCGATTAAGATAGCGCCCGCCAGCAGAGTCGGATTCGTTGCTAACCTCTGCACGTGTGGACGTCGTCATGTCGTTTGCTCAAGCGGGGGAGCCCGCCTCCAGTCTAGTGGGCCTGCGCGTGCAGGCTGGCCATCAGTCGCTCGCGTGCGATGCGCTCCACCAGGAGAGGCACGAATTCTAGCACACGGGCGCCCTTATATTGTTCCAGCGATTCCATGGCGCACTGCTCGATCATCTGCTGTGTGAATTGACCTTGAAACTCTGTGGCTAAGCGCTTGGTCGCCTCGCGAACACGTTTCGCCAGGGCCTCCTCGGCGTCAGGACGCTCCAGGACGGTCATGCGATCCTCCCAGTATTGGGCCGCTGGTTAGTGGGGGGCGCCAGCGGCGCCGCCAAAGTACCGCGCTCCCGGCTTCAGGAGCAAGGGGTCTCAGAGAGTTAGACGAACCTTTTTACAATCCTGTTACACAGGAGGCAATCGCCGGCAAAAGATATTTCTATGCGAAGCCGACCATCCCGGCTTCCATCCCATCAACGCCGGGGATGAATTTGCGCCACCCTTCGTTGGCCTCCAGGTAGTGGTAGAAGGTGCGGAAGTAGCTGTACGTCGGCCGGAACGGATCGCGCTTCAGGTACATCCGCGCCTCCTCCGGCGTGCGGCCGGCCTTGCGGTGGTTGCAGACCTTGCAGGCAGCGACGATGTTCTCCCAGTGGTGGCCGCCGCCGCGGTGCCGGGGCATGACGTGGTCCAGGGTCAGGTCCTTCGTCGGCTTGCCGCAGTACTGGCAGAGATAGCCATCGCGCAGGAAGATGTCGCGGCGGGTGAGGCGGCCCTGGGGGCGGGGGCGGCGGATCAGGTAGACCAGGCGGATCACGGACGGCATCTCAAACTTGGTTTTTGGGGTGTGCAGGTAGCCCCGTCCGTTTTCGATGATCTCCGCTTTGCCGCGATCGACGAGCACAAAGGCGCGCCGCACTGTGCAGACGTTCAGGGGCTCGTAATTTTGGTTGAGCACCAGAACTGGTAGACGCGACCCCATGTAAGCATTACCACCGAGATTCAATACTAGCAGGAACGCTCGAAACGCTGCAATCCTGCCTAGTTTACGGCGTTATCCGCTGGCGGCGGGTTGAGGAAATCGTCGATCCGGTGATCGAAGTTGGAGGGCAGGATCAGCTTCAGGAAGCCGAAGTTATCCACGAGCTGCCTGGCGATGACGGAGTTATCCACAGCCCCATCGAGGTGCAGGCTGGGATAGGCCGCGAAGACGATCAGCAGCATCTGTACCACCAGGATGCCTTTGATGAAGCCGAAGACCGCACCGCCCATATGGTCCACCGGCCCCAGCATCAGCAGCGAGGCCCCTGTCTTCAGCACGTAAGCCCCGATCTGGCCCATCAAGTAGACGCCGCCGAAAAGCGCCAGGAAGGCGATCGCCTCCGCCGCATCGTCGTTGTCGATGAAGACGAGAACGTCGGCGGCCAGCCTCTCGTACAGGGCGCCGGCGATCAGCACACCGGCGACAACGGCAACCAGGGTGACGACTTCCCGGATGAGGCCGGAGGAGTACGCGGCGAACGTGAAGCCGGCGAGCACGATGATGACGACAACGTCGAGCCAGTTCATAAGTCGTGATCCATAACGGCCCGGTAGGCGCGAAGGGTTCGGGGGGAGCCGGTTACGGTGATTGCGCTAGGTTACGGCTGCGCGCCGGGCGATGCAACGACCGGGTTACGAGCCGCCGGCAGGCTGGCGGCGCCAGAGCCAGTACTCCAGGCTGTCGGCCAGGGCCAGCCAGGACGCCTCGATGATGTCGCTGGAGGAGCCGACCGTCGTCCAGGTCTCCTCGCCGTCTGTCGATTCGATCAGCACCCGGACCTTGGCGCCGGTGCCGGCAGCTGAGTCGATGATCCGCACCTTGTAGTCGACGAGGTGGATGGCGCGGATGTCCGGGTAGAACTGGACCAGCGCCTTGCGGACGGCCCCGTCCAGGGCGTTGACCGGGCCGTTGCCTTCGTCGGCGGTGATGAAGAGCTGCTCGCCCACGGTCAGCTTGACCATCGCCTCGGAGATCATCTCGCGGCCGTCGTCGCCGGGGTCGTTGCGGCGCACATTGGCCAGGTGGTGACGCCTTTCCACGATCATGAAATCGGCAAGCTCAAACGGCGCGGTGTAGCCCGGCCGCGTGCGCCGGACCAGCAGCGCGAACGAGGCCTCGGCGCCTTCGTACTGGAAGCCCTTGGCCTCCATCAGCTTCACCTTGTCCAGGAGAGCGCGGACTTCCTCGTCGCTGAGGTCAAGGTGCACGCCCTGCTCTTCCAGCTTGGCCGTGATGCTGTGCCGGCCCGCCAGCTCCGAGACGATAATCCGGGTGTCGTTGCCGACGAGCGCCGGGTCGACGTGCTGGTAGGACCAGTCCTGCTTGACGACGGCGGCCACGTGCAACCCGGCCTTGTGCGTGAACGAGGCGTATCCCACGTATGGCTGCCGCTGTGAAGGCGGGATGTTGGCGATCTCGCTGATGTAGTGCGAGACCTCGGTCAGGTGCTGGAGCTGCTCATCGCTGACGCAGTCGATCCCCATCTTCAGCTTGAGGTTGGCGATGATGCTGAACATGTTGGCGTTGCCGCTCATATCGCCGTAGCCGTTGGCCGCACCCTGGACGTGGGTCGCCCCGGCCTCGATCCCGGCCAGGGAGTTGGCCACGGCCACGTCTGCGCCGTTGTGGGCGTGGACGCCGACCCGGCATGGCACCTCGGCGACGACGGCTCGCACGACATCGGCGAAGCGCGAGGGCACGGTGCCGCCGTTGGTGTCGCACAGGGCGACACAGTCCACGCCGGCGCGCGCGGCGGTCTTCAAGCACTCCAGCGAGTAGGCCTGGTTGGAGTCGAAGCCGTCGAAGAAGTGCTCGGCGTCGAAGATCACGGTCAGGCCCTTGCTCTTGAGGAAGGCGATGGAGTCGGCGAGCATCGCCAGGTTCTCCTCCAGCGTCGTCTCCAGGATGTGCAGCACCTGGCGGTCGCTGGCCTTACCAACGATGGTCACGACCGGTGTTTTGGCATCGACGAGTGCGCGCAGGTTGGGATCGGAGTCCGCCTTGCCGCCGGCCCGGCGCGTCGAGCCGAAAGCGGCGATCCTGGCGTTGCGGAGGCGCAGCTCACCGGCCCGCGCGAAGAACTCGGCGTCCTTGGGATTGGAGCCGGGCCAGCCGCCTTCGATGTAGTGGACGCCGACCTCGTCAAGCTTGCGGGCGATCTTCAGCTTGTCCTCAACGGACAGGCTGATCCCCTCCATCTGGGTGCCATCACGGAGGGTGGTGTCGTACAGCTCGATGCGCGAATCAGGGGACATCTTGCAGCCAGTGTAGCCGAAAGGGCGAATGTGGAAAAAGTGTGAAACCGCTCCAATCCTTGGCGGAAGTGGGAAGATTGCCGTAGTTCAAAGGCGTCGCTATAATCAAGTCCCTATCCCCTAAGGAGGTTATCCACATGCCGACGCCGTACGCGTACTTCAAGAAGCAGATCGTGCCTCTGTCAGAGGCCAAGATCGGCGTTATGACGCACGCCTTCAACTACGGCACCGGCGTATTCGAGGGGATCCGCGGCAACTGGAACGAGTCCCACGAACAGCTCTACGTCTTCCGCATCCGCGAGCACTTTGACCGCCTGCGCAAGAGCTGCAAGATCATGCAGATCGACCTCCCGTACGACAACGAAGAGCTCGTTTCCACGCTGACCCGGGTGGTCGAGATGTCCGGCTTCCACGAAGACGTCTACGTTCGCCCCCTGGCCTACAAGAGCAGCGAGATCCTGGGCGTCCGCCTGCACGACCTGGAAGACGACCTGCTGATCTTCGTGACCCCGTTCGGGCCGTACCTGGACCTGGAAAAGGGGATCCGCTGCCAGACCTCCAGCTGGCGCCGCGTGGCCGATACCGGCATCCCGGCGCGGGCCAAGGTGACCGGGCTCTACGCCAACTCCGCGCTGGCCAAGACCGAGGCCCAGCTCAACGGCTTTGACGAAGCGATCATGCTGGACGAGCGCGGCCACATCTCCGAGGGCTCCGGCGAAAACATCTTCGTCGTCATCGACGGCCGGCTGATCACGCCACCGCCGTCGTCCGACATCCTCGTCGGGATCACCCGCGACACCGTCATCACGCTGGCCCGCAACGAGCTCGGCCTGGACGTGATCGAGCGCGACATCGACCGCTCCGAGCTGTACGTCGCCGACGAGTGCTTCATGACGGGCACCGCCGCCCACGTGACGCCGGTCCTGGAGCTGGACCGCCGCCCGATCGGCACCGGCGAGACGGGCCCGATCACGCGGGAGATCGTCAAGTTCTACTTCGATATCATCAAGGGCAACAACCCCAAGTATTCACACTGGTGCACCCCGTGCTTCTCAAGGGTCAAGGCTTAACGGTAGAGCGGCCCGCCCGGAACCTGGGCGCGGCTGTGGGAGTGACAGCTTCGGGGGCGGCGCTGGCCCTGGCCCTCATCCTCTTCGTGCGCGGCCTGGGCTGGCCAACGTCTTTCCCCGCCTTCATGGCCTACACAGGCGCCGGGGTCCTGATCGCCGTCGCCGCGGCCTTCGGCTTCTGGACCTGGTCCTGCATCACGATGCGCTACATCGTCGGGCCGGCCGGCGTCACCATCCACTGGGGGCCGATCCGCCACCAGATCCCGATCCTCAAGATCGAAGCGATCACCGCCGGCAAGGCAGAGCAGAACCCGCGCAACTCCGGCATCGGCTGGTTCGGCTACCACGTCGGCAAAGGCCGCTCCGGGGAGTGGAACCACGTTCTCTTCTTTTCCACCCACCGCGCGCCGGAGGAGATCGTCTACGTCAGCACGGCCGATACCGCTTACGCCATCAGTCCGCGCGACCCGGAGCGCTTCGCGATGGAGATCCAGCGCTACTACCAGGAAGCGGCGCAGGCAGGCGCGGTCAGCCCGGAAGGCCCCTCCGTGGAGCGCGATTTCCTGGCCTCCCACCCTATCTGGACGGACCGCACGGCCCAGCTCCTGGCCTTCATCGGTCTGCTCGTGAACGTCGTGCTCTGGGGATACATCTTCGCCAACTACCCGAACCTCAACAACCAGATCACGATCCAGTTCCCGCCCATCGGCGATATCACGACGCTGCACTCCCGCGATGAGATCCTCAAGATACCGTTCACGGCCACGGCGATCCTCGCTTTCAACTTCATCACCTCGCTGCTCTTTCAAGCCAGGGAGCGCGCGGCGACGTATCTCTTGCTGACCGGGACCGTCTTCTTCCAGCTGGCGTTCCTGGTGGCGGCGGTGGTTTCGATCGTCAACTCTTAGACGCCGCGAAAGCCCGGACAAGTGACTTTCGGATTCTCCTTCGCCTTCACAGCTCGGCCGCTGGCAGCGCTTCTCGCCATCGTCCTTGGTGTTGCGATGTTGTCCGCCGCCTGCGGAGGCGGCGATGACGACCCGAGCACCGTCATCATCGCCAGCAACGTGCATACGTCGACGCCGACAGCCACACCGACCCCGACCGGGTCGCCACCCAGCCGTACGCCAACGCCAACGCCGATCGCCGTAACTTCGATCCCGACGTCGGGGCCGACCTTCCCACATACCACCGCTTCCCCGAACCCAACGCCGATCGACCCGCTCGGCGACGAAAGGCTGTACCTGGCGCTGGGGGATTCGCTCTCCGCCGGCAGCGGCTCCTCGGATCCCAGCCGCAAGAGCTTCGTCGCCCTGATCACGCGCGGGCTCGGCGATGGCTACGAGAACCTGAACCTGGGCGTTCCCGGCGACACCAGCGACGACCTCCTCAACAAGCAGATCGGCCGCGCGGTCAGCGAAATCCAGGCGCGCCTGACCGACGGTGTGCCGAACAACGAGACGGCGGCGATCACGCTGGAGATCGGCGGCAACGACCTCCTGAACCTCTACGTCGACCTCGTCCTCAGCGGCAAGTGCCCGAGCGTCCCGGAGGCGCTGCAAAAGGACGAGTGCGTGAACGGCCTGCAGCAACGCCCTCGACCACTTCAAGCCGAACCTGGAGACGGCGATCGACCGGCTGCAGGCCGCCGACCCCAACGTGCCGATCTTCATCGCCACCCTCTACAACCCGTTCTCGGGCGGCTCCACGAACCTGGACCAGATCGGCGCGCTGGCGCTGGAGGGGCAGGCCGACACGCCGTTCCCGCAGGGCCTGAACGACATCATCCGCCAGGTCGGTCAGGCCAAGGGCGTCAACGTCGTCGAGTGGTACTCGCTCTTCCTCGGCGGCGTCAACACTCTTATCTCCAACGACCTGATCCACCCCAACGACGCCGGTTACGCGCTGATGGCGCAGGCTGTGCTGGACTCGATGTATTCCCACGGCCTGCCCTGACCGATAGACTGACGCCGTGAACCGATATGACGTCATCGTCGCCGGCGCGGGCCCTTCCGGGAGCATGGCGGCGCGGCAGCTGGCCTCCCGCGGCGCGCGCGTGCTCATGCTGGACAAGCAGAAGTTCCCGCGGGACAAGCCGTGCGGCGGCGGCGTCACCCTGCGGGCCGCCTCAGTCCAGGACGTCGACCTGGCCCCCGTCATCGAGCAGACAATCTACGGCGCCCGCTTCTCCCTTCGCCTGGGCCCGGCCTTCGACCGGCGCTTCGAGCGGCCGCTGACTTACATGACCCAGCGCTGCCGCCTGGACGCGCACCTGGCCGAGCGCGCCGCCGAAGCCGGCGCGGACATGCGCGACGGTGAGGCTGTGCGCGAGATCGAGGTCGACACGCTCGGCGTGACCGTGCGGACAGACGCGGACGCTTACACCGCGCGGGTCCTGATCGGCGCGGACGGTGCGAACGGGATCACGGGCCGTACGCTGGGCCTGCGGCCGGCCTTTGAAGAAGCGGTGGCGCTGGAAGGCAACGTGCCGTTCCCAAGAGGCGTGCCGGAGGAGTGGCGTGACGTCGTCGCGCTGGACCTGGGCGGGCTGGCCGGCGGTTACGGCTGGGTCTTTCCCAAGCACGATCACCTGAACGTCGGCGTCGGGGCCTGGAAGTACGCCGGCTTCACCCTGCGCTCCAAGCTGGCGCATCTCGCCGAGCGCTACGGCTTCGACGCGGGAACTCTGGAGAACCTGCGCGGGCACCACCTGCCGGTGCGCAACCCCGGGACGCCGATCGCCTTCGGCCCCGTCGCGCTGACCGGCGATGCAGCCGGGCTCGTCGACCCCCTGTCCGGCGAAGGCATCCACATGGCGTTCGCCAGCGGGCGCCTGGCCGCCGGGCAGGCGCTGGCCGTCCTCTCCGGCGAAAACGGGGACATGCTGGCTTACGAAACGCTGGTCGAGACGCAGCTGCAGCCGGAGCTTACCGTGTCCCGGCAGCTGCAGGAGCTGTTCAACTTCGCGCCGCCACCGTACCTGGCCCTGATGCGCCGAAGCGGCAAGTTCTGGCACTTCTTCTGCGCCCTGATCCGCGGCGAGCTGACCTACCTGGATTTCGTGCGGATGATCGGGCCGATGCGCATCGCCGTCGAATTCTTCTCCGCGGTCGCCGAGCGCCGGCGCCTCTCGCGGGTCGATTCCGGACTGCGGCTGCTGGCCGCCACGCGCCGGTAGCCGCGTGCGCCGCCTTTTGGTCGCGGCGGTTGTCTTCATCGCCTTCGCGACGCTGACCGCTTGCGGGGGCTCCTCAGCGCCGGCGGCAACGATCACGCCCGGCCCCAGCGTGAGCATCAGCTTTGGCGGCGGCGCCAACCTCCAGGTCGAGATCGCCGACACGTCCGCGGAGCGCGCGGTCGGGCTGATGCACAGGACCTCGCTCGGCGACGACAGCGGGATGCTGTTCGCCTTCCCGTCCGATACGGAGGCCACCTTCTACATGAAGGACACGCTGGTCCCGTTGACAGTCGCCTTCGTGAAGGCGGACGGGACGATCGTCCACTTTGAGGACATGGAGCCGCAGACCGAGACGCGGCACCACAGCAGCGAGCCGTACCGCTACGCTATCGAAGCGAACCTGGGCTGGTTCGCCGCGCACGGTGTTGCGGTTGGCGGCAACGTAACCGTGCCCGCCGGCATCGTAGCTTCGTGAGCAGTTCTCGTTAGCGCTTCGTAATCAATCTCCAAGGTTCTCTTAATGTTGGCGGCCTATTTTGATTGCAGGGCCTCCAGAAGGACGCCGAAATCGCAAGAAAGCAGTAGTGGACGGGAGTCAGCGCAATGAATCGACTAAGAATCGCGGCCGGGTTCGTGGGTGGAATCCTCGTGGCAGCAGCCGCGGTGGGTGTGTACGCCGCGGTGGACAGCGCCGGCGGTAGTAGCGGCGATAACGTCCAGAACGTGGCCAGCGCCACCGCAAACCCCGCGACAACGTCAACAGGCAGCAACGCATCCCTTGTTTCCGGGGACTGCATGTCCGCCGCGGACATCTACGCGGAGGTGCGTCCGTCAGTCGTCGAAGTTGACGTCAGCGGCACCCAGAGCGGCGTCTTCGGCTCGCAGCGCTTCTCCGGCGAAGGTACCGGCTTCGTCCTCGACGCTCAGGGCAACATCCTCACCAACAACCACGTCGTCGACAGCGCCGACGAGATCACCGTCAGGTTTGATGACGGCGCCACGATCACAGCCACAGTGGTCGGCTCCGACCCGGGCAACGACCTGGCCGTGATCAAGATCGACCCCGCCGAACACGACCTCAAGCCGATCGCCCTCGGCGACTCCAGCTCCCTCCGCATCGGAGACCCGGTCCTGGCGCTGGGCAACCCGTTCACCCTCGAGGCGTCGCTCACGCAGGGCATCGTCAGCGGGCTCGGCCGCTCCTACTCCGAAGGCACCAGCGACCGCGACCTGCGCGGCCTGATCCAGACCGATGCGGCGATCAACCCCGGCAACTCCGGCGGCCCGCTGCTGAACTGCCAGGGCGAAGTCGTCGGTATCAACACCCTGCTGGACAACCCCACCGGCCAGTCCGTCAACGTCGGAGTCGCCTTCGCCATCGCCATCGATACAGCCAAGGCTGAGCTCTCCCAGCTGAAGGCGGCTGAGACCGTCTCCCACGCCTGGCTGGGCATCTCCGGGACCGACGTCACGCCGACCCTGAACAAGGACCTCAACCTGAACGTGGACTCCGGCGCCTACATCACCCTTGTGACCAGCGGCGGCCCGGCGGCGAAGGCCGGCCTGAAGGCTGCCTACGCCAGCACCAACCAGGCCGACGCCAACCAGGGCAACGAGCCACCGGCCGGCGGCGACGTGATCACCTCCATCGACGGAAACGACGTCGCGGGCATCGAAGAGCTGGCTACTTACATCGACCAGCACAACAAGCCGGGCGACCAGGTTGAGCTTGGCGTGGTCCGAAACGGCGAGTCGATGACGATCACGGCCACCCTGGCGCCGTGGCCAGGTTCATAACCTTGCGTGTTGGAGCGGCCGGCTAACCCACTCCGCCGGCCGTTCCCAGTGCGAACTGGCCCGGCCTCGCCTTCGAGGCCGGGCCTTCTTCTTGCCAGGCGCCCTACATGTGTCACAGGTCACATTAGGCATTGGCGATCGATGGGAACATCTGCGCGCCAGCCACGTGATACATTGACAACTAAGCGCTTGATAAGTTAACGTGCGCGACGCAGGGAGGACACTTGCCATGACTGCTGAACCCGTCAAGGACTGGTCTACCGACTACGACATCTTCGACCCCGAGTACATCAAAAACCCGTACTCCGTCTGGGACGAACTGCGAGAAGATGAGTGCCCAATGGCGCACTCGGAACGCTGGGGCGGCTCCTGGATGCCCACCAGGTACGCGGACCTCTTCGCCCTGGCCAAGGACACGAAGCATTTCTCCTCCGTCAACCCCCTGGTCGTGCCGATTGAGCCTCCGGAGGGCTTCACGGAAGCCGCCGAGTCAGAGCAGTTCTACGGCGTCTCCGCCCCGCCCATCACCTCCGACCCGCCGGAGCACACCTGGGCCAAGAACCTCCTCCTACCGCCGTTTTCCATGAAGGCCGTGGCCCAGTACGAAGAGCTGACCCGCGAGCACTGCCGCGCCCTGATCGACAAGTTCATCGCCAACGGCCGCGCCGACGGCGCGGTCGACTACGCGCAGCAGATACCGCCCTACGTCATCGCCAGGATGCTCGGCGTCCCCACGGACATGACCGACTCATTCACCCAGTGGGTGCGGGAGTTCCTGGAGTTCGGGCTCACCAACTTCGAGATGGCGGCCAACGCGCGGGTCCAGATCCTGACCTTCCTCTGGGGCCAGATCCAGAACCGCAAGGCGAACCCCCTGGAAGGCGACCTCATCACCCACCTGATCAAGGCCGAAGTCAACGGCCTGCCGGTGCCGGACACCCACGTCCTGGGCACCTGCTTCCTGCTCCTGGTCGCCGGCATCGACACGACCTGGAGCTCGATCGGCTCGGCCGTCTGGCACCTGGCCCAGAACCCCGAACACCGCCAGCGCCTGATCAACGAGCCCGGCCTGATCACCTCCGCCGTCGAAGAGCTGCTGCGCGCCTACGCCCCCGTCACCATGGCGCGGGTGACGACGACCGACACCGATTACAACGGCTGCCCGGTCAAGGCCGGCGACCGCATCCTGATGAACTTCCCGGCCGCCAACCGCGACCCGGAGAAGTTCGCCGACCCGGACGAGATCATCCTTGACCGCCCGGCCAACCCGCACATCGCCTTCGGCGTCGGCATCCACCGCTGCGCCGGCTCCAACCTGGCGCGGATGGAGATGCGCGTGGCGATCGAAGAGCTGCTGGCGCGCATCCCTAACTTCAGCCTCGAGGATCCGTCCGTAGTAACATGGGCGGGCGGCCAGGTACGCGGTCCGCGCACGCTGCCGATCGTGTTCCCCGCTGGAGGCTAGTCATGAAAATCTGCGTAGACCAGGACAAGTGCGAAGGGCACAACCGCTGCTTCGTCGTCGCCTCGGAGCTGTTTGAGCTGGACGATTACGGCTACGCCCACGAGGTGAACGGCGGCGAAGTCCCGCCGGAGCTGGAAGAGAAGGCGCGCCTGGCGATCGTCAACTGCCCCGAGCAGGCGATCAGCATGGTGGACGACTAGCCCAAACATCCCTCGCTTGACTGCCCGCCACTTATCCACATATACTCGTCCCAACCTTGTCCGCACCTGTGCGGACGCATCGGCTACGATCGGGAGCCAGTAGCGGAACGCAAGCTAAAGAGAGCCGGGGAGCAGCTGTGAACCCCGGTAGCCAAAGCGCCGCGAAGTCGCCCGGGAGCCACGGGGTCGAACCACAGTAGGCCCTGTCGGGTACGCCCGTTACAGCGTTCCGAGTGTCTTCGCTTCCGGGCGAAGAAATAAGGGTGGTACCGCGAGGCACACAGGCCCCGTCCCTTTTGAGGACGGGGTTTTTCTATGTGAGGAAAAGTCATGGTCACTGAAACGAATCCAACAACGAAGACGGGCCGCTCGCTCCCCAGCGACGCGGTCTACCGCGGCGGCATCAGCCGCGCGCCGGCCCGCGCTTACATGCGCGCCATGGGCCTGACCGACGAAGACCTGGCCAAGCCGATCATCGCCGTGATGAGCGCGGCCAACGAAGCTACGCCCTGCAACATCCACCTGGGCCGCCTGGCGGGATGGGCGAAGCAAGGCGTCAGGTCCGGCGGCGGCACCCCGCGCGAGTTCACGACAATCGCCGTGACCGACGGCATCTCCATGGGCTACGAGGGCATGAAGGCGTCCCTGGTCAGCCGCGAGGTGATCGCGGACTCGATCGAGCTGATGGTGATGGCCCACGGCTACGACGCACTGGTTGGCGTGGCCGGCTGTGACAAGAGCCTGCCCGGCATCATCATGGCGATGGCCCGGCTCAACGTGCCTTCCGTCTTCCTTTACGGCGGGAGCATCATGCCCGGCCAGTGGCGCGGCAAAGACGTCACGATCCAGGACGTCTTCGAAAGCGTCGGCGCCGTGGAGGCCGGGCGGATGACAGCGGCCGAGCAGAAGGAGCTCGAGTGCGCTGCCTGCCCGGGCGATGGCGCCTGTGGCGGCATGTACACCGCCAACACCATGGCCTGCGCCAGCGAAGCGCTCGGCATCGCCCTGCCCTTCTCGGCCTCGATGCCGGCGATGTCGCCGGAGCGCACGGAGCTCTGCCGCTGGGCCGGCAGCCGCGTCATGCGCCTCCTGGCCGACGACGTCCGCCCGCTCGACATCCTGACCCGCAACGCCTTCGAGAACGCGATCGCGCTGGTCGTGGCCGTCGGCGGCTCAACCAACGCCGCCCTGCACCTGCCGGCCATCGCCAACGAGTGCGGCATCGAAGTCACCCTTGACGATATCGACTACATCGCCCGTCACGTCCCGCACATCGCCGACATGCGCCCCGGCGGCCGCTTTGTGCAGAGCGATCTGCACGCATCCGGCGGCGCGCCGCGCGTGCTGAAGGCGCTCCTGGACGCCGGTCTCCTCCACGGAGATTGCCTGACCGTCACCGGCAAGACAATGGCTGAGAACCTGCGCGACCTCCAGTTCCCGCCCGACGACCAGGTGATCGTCCCGATCGACCGGCCGATCGAGCCGGTGGGCACGATGGTCGTGCTAAAGGGCAACCTGGCCCCGGAAGGCGGCGTCATGAAGACGAGCGGCGTCCACAAGACCAGCCACAGCGGCCCGGCCCGCGTTTTCGAGCGCGAGGAGGACGCCGCGGCCGCCGTTGCAAAGCGGGAGATCGTTGCCGGCGATGTCGTCGTCATCCGCTACGAAGGGCCCAAGGGCGGCCCCGGGATGCGGGAGATGCTGGGCGTCACGGCGGCGCTGTCCGGCCAGGGCCTGGACGAACAGGTGGCCCTTATCACCGACGGCCGCTTCTCCGGCGCAACCCGCGGCTTCACGGTTGGCCACATCGCGCCGGAAGCGCAGGTCGGCGGCCCAATCGCCCTGATCCAGAACGGCGATACGATCACGCTAGACATACCGGGCAGGCTCATCAAGCTAGAGGTGAGCGAAGAGGAGTTGCAGCGGCGGCTTGGCCAGTGGCAGGCGCCCGCGCCGAAGTACAAGCACGGCGCATTGGCCAAGTACGCCCGCCTGGTATCTTCGGCGTCCCGGGGAGCTGTATGCAGCTAGATAGCGGCCTCCGGGCCCCGGAACGTATCAAAACGGCCCTTTACTGCGTCTATAACAGCGAATAAGTGGACTGATGGAAGGAACCCCAGCGATGGAAGACACAATCGGACAACAGATGACCGGCGCCCAGATGGTGATGGAGGCGTTCGTGCGCGAAGGCGTAGACACCATCTTCGGGCTCCCCGGCGGCGCCAACCTGCCTCTCTACGACGTACTGGAAGAAGGCGGCGTCGGGATTCGCCCCGTACCGGAGGGAATCACGCCGCGCCGCTACCCGATCAAGCACTACCTGGTGAAGCACGAACAGGCCGCCGCCCACGCCGCCGACGCCTACGCCCGCGTCACCGGCAAGGCCGGCGTCTGCTACGGCACGTCCGGCCCCGGCGCCACCAACCTCGTCACCGGTATCGCCAACGCCTTCATGGACTCGGTCCCGCTGGTCTGCGTCACGGGACAGGTGATCCGGGCGCTGATCGGCCGCGATGGGTTCCAGGAAGCGGACATCCAGGGCATCACGATCCCGATCACCAAGCACAACGAGCTCGTCCTCGACGTGGAAGACATTCCGCGCGCGATGCAGCAGGCGTTCTACATCGCCACCACGGGACGGCCCGGGCCGGTGCTGATCGATATCCCGCGTGACACTTTGCAGCAGATCGGAAAGTTCTACTGGAGCGACAAGGTCACCCTGCGCGGCTACCGGCCCAACGGCCACGTCGTCGACGCGACCGAGATCGCCAAGGCCACCGAGCTGATCGAGCAGGCGGAGCGCCCGCTGATCCTCTGCGGCCACGGCGTCATCATCTCCCACGCCTACGAGGAGATGCTGGAGCTGGCTGAGAAGACCAACACACCCGTCGTCACGACGCTGCTGGGCATCAGCGGCTTCCCGGGCACCCACCCGCTGTACATGGGCATGCCGGGAATGCACGGGATGTACTGGAACAACCAGGCGATCAGCCAGGCTGACCTGCTGATCGGCGTCGGCATGCGCTTTGACGACCGCGTCACCGGGCGCCTCAAGGACTTCGCGCCGAAGGCCAAGATCGTGCACATCGACATCGACCCGGCGGAGATCGGCAAGAACGTGCGCCCCGCTGCCGCCATCGAGGCCGACGTCAAGGTCGCGCTGAAGGAGATCAACAAGAAGCTCGGGCCGGTCAAGGACCACCGCGATTGGATCGACTGGATCGACAGCATCCGCCGCGAGCACCCTTCGATCAGCATACCGGAATCGGACGAAGTGCTCCCGCAGTTCGTCATCGACAGCATCTACCGGGAGACCAAGGGCGATTGCTACGTCTGCACCGGCGTCGGCCAGCACCAGATGTGGGCCGCGCAGTACTTCTGGTACGACAAGCCGAACAGCTTCGTCACCAGCGGTGGCCTCGGCACTATGGGCTTCGAGGTTCCGGCCGCGATGGGCGTGCAGGTCGCCAAACCGAACGACACCGTCTGGTCGATCTGCGGCGATGGCGGCTTCCAGATGACGTTGCAGGAGCTGGCCACGATCGCCGAGTACAACTGGCCGATCAAGTTCGCCATCCTCAACAACGGCGTGCTCGGCATGGTCAGGCAGTGGCAAGAGCTCTTCTACAACGACAACACCGTCGCCACGCCACTCAAGAACCCGGACTTCGTGAAGCTGGCCGAGGCCTTCGGCGTGAAGGGGCTGCGCGCGGACCGCAAGGACCAGGTCGCCTCCGTGATCCAGGAGGCGATGGCGCACAAGGGACCCGTCGTCGTCGACTTCCGCGTGAAGTACGACGAGAACTGCTACCCGATGGTGCCGCCGGGTGCCTCACTGAGCGAGACTATCGACGCGCCGACGCGAGAGAAGGTGGCTGTCAGATGACACTGGAACAGATCCGCCGAATCAAACCGCACACCATCATCGCGCTGGTCGAAGACCGGCCCGGTGTACTTAACCGCATCGCCTCCAAGTGGCGACAGCGCGGCTTCAACATCGAGAGCCTGGCTGTAGGCCACTCCGAAAAGGCCGGCCTCTCCCGAATGACCTTCGTCGTCGACTCAGACGCCAACGCAGAGCAGGTCGTGAAGCAGCTGGACAAGCTGGTGGACGTCGTCGACATCCGCGACATCTCCCACGAAGACATCGTCGCGCGCGAAATGGCGATCATCAAGGTCCGCGCCGGCAAAGAGCAGCGCAGCGAAGTCATCGACATCGCCGAAGTGTTCAAGGCCGAAGTGCTGGACGTCAGCCCCGATTCGATGATCATCGAAGCGACCGGTGAGGAGATCAAGATCGATTCGCTGGTCAACCTGCTGAAGGACTACGACATCATCGAGCTGGTGCGCACCGGCAAGGTCGCGATGCTGCGCGGCTCCGTCGTCTCCCACCAGGTGCCGGAAGACGAGCAGTACGACCGCTACCCCGGGGTCCATACTTGGTAGACTAGAGCTAGAAGTTGGAGGGTGGAGCGATGCGCCGCCTTAATCTACCGCTAATCTCCAATCTCTACTCTGACACCAGAAGGAGATAACAATGGCCAAGATTTACTACGAGAGCGACGCGAACCTGGAGCTGATCCGCGGCAAGACCATCGGCATCATCGGCTTCGGCTCCCAGGGTCACGCCCACGCCCTCAACCTGCGGGACAGCGGCATGAACGTCATGGTCGGCCTCTACCCCGGCTCCAAGTCCTGGCAGCAGGCACAGGTCGCCGGGCTGCGCGTCGGCACCGTGGAAGAAGTAGCCAAGACCGCCGACATCATCATGATGCTGGCCCCGGACCAGGTGCAGAAGCAGATCTACGACGAGAGCATCGCCCCCAACCTCCGCGCCGGCCAGATGCTAATGTTCGCGCACGGGTTCAACATCCACTACAACCAGATCGTCCCGCCGTCCGACGTCGACGTGACGATGATCGCCCCCAAGGCGCCGGGCCACAAAGTGCGCGAGAACTTCGTCGCCGGGATCGGCGTCCCGGCCATCGTCGCCGTCCACCAGGACGCCAGCGAGAACGCCAAGAACCTGGCGCTGGCCTACGGCCGGGGCATCGGCTCCGCCAAGGCCGGCATCATCGAGACGACTTTCGAAGAGGAGACCGAGACCGACCTCTTCGGCGAGCAGGCAGTCCTCTGCGGCGGCGTCACGGCGCTGGTCAAGACGGCCTTCGAAACGCTGGTCTCCGCCGGCTACCAGCCGGAGATCGCCTACTTTGAATGCTTCCACGAACTGAAGCTGCTGGTGGACATGATGCACGAAGGCGGAATGGCCTACATGCGTTACTCCATCAGCGACACCGCCGAATACGGGGACTACACCCGCGGCCCCAGGATCATCGACGACAACGTCCGCCAGAACATGAAGCAGGTGCTCCAGAACATCCGCAGCGGCGCCTTCGCGCGGGAGTGGATCATCGAAAACCAGGCCGGCCGCCCCAGCTTCCTGGCCCTGCGCAGGCAGAACGCCGAGCACATGATCGAAAAAGTCGGCGCGGACCTGCGGGCGATGATGCCCTGGCTCAAGCCGATGACGAAGCAGCCGGCCGCAGCCGCGGCTCCGGCGCCGGCCACCCCGAGGCCGATGTCAACTATGGAGACCGAGCCTTCACCGCTGCAGCCCGCGCCGACACCGGCGCCCGCACCTGCCCAGGCGCCGGCCCCGGCCGCCTCGCCGCCGCCGAGCATGCCGCCAACGCTGCCGGTTACCGGATTCGGGAGCATGGGCACCAAGGAGCCGCCGCGCAGTAACGACTCGGGGCAACACCCGTCCTTCTAATTCGATGACTATCTATCTGCTCGGACTCAACCTTAGCCGGCCCTCCATCCGCGCCTAGCGGAACGGGAGGGCCGACGCTGGCACGTAGCGGGGGCCGCACCGGCCTCCGGCGGGAGGCGCAAGACCTGCCGCCGCTTTCAATTCACTACAGGAGGTTGAGACGATGACAGAAGCAGACAAGGTACTGATTTTCGATACGACGCTGCGGGACGGCGAACAGTCCCCCGGCGTCGCCCTGGGGCTGGCGGAGAAGCTGGAGATCGCCCGTTCACTGGAACGCATGCGCGTCGACATCATCGAGGCCGGGTTCCCGGCGTCTTCTCCCGGAGACCTGGAGTCCGTGACGGCGATAGCCAAAGAGGTCCGCGGCTCCGTTATCGCCGGCCTGGCGCGCGCCCACCCCAACGACGTGGACGCCTGCTGGGAGGCTGTGCAGCACGCGGAGAGGCCGCGCATCCACGTCTTCCTCTCCAGCTCAGACATCCACATCATGCACCAGCTGGAGAAGGACAAGGAGAACGTCCTGCAAATGGCGCGGGAGATGGTGGCGCGGGCCCGGAAACTCTGCGACGACGTAGAGTTCTCGCCGATGGACGCCACGCGCTCCGTCCCCGACTACGTCTACCGCATGCTGACCGAGGTCATAGAGGCCGGCGCCACGACGGTGAACATCCCGGACACGGTGGGCTACGCGATCCCGGAGGAGTTCGGCGGATTCCTGCGGGACATCCAGGCCAACGTGCCGAACATCCACAAGGCCGTCATCTCCGTGCACTGCCACAACGACCTGGGCCTCGCCGTCGCCAACAGCCTGACCGCGGTCCAGAACGGCGCCCGCCAGATCGAAGTCTGCGTCAACGGCATCGGCGAGCGCGCCGGCAACGCTTCTCTGGAAGAGATCGTGATGTCGATCAAGACCCGGCCGGACTTCTTCCACCTCTCCACGAACGTCGATTCAACGCAGATCCACCGCGTCAGCAGGCTCGTCTCGCAGCTGACCGGCATGAGCGTGCAGCCGAACAAGGCGATCGTCGGCGTCAACGCCTTCCGCCACCAGTCCGGCATCCACCAGCACGGCATGACCAAGATGCGCGAGACCTACGAGATCATCGATCCGGCAACGATCGGCCTGCCCAGCGGCTCCCAGCTCGTCCTCAACAAGAACTCCGGGCGCCACGGCCTGAAGTCGCGCCTGGACGACCTGGGCTACGAGGTGACCACGGCTGAGCTGGACCACATCTTCGTCGCCTTCAAGGACCTAGCGGACAAGAAGGGCGAGATCGACGACCGCGACCTGGACGCGCTGGTCTCCGGCGGCCGTCGCGAGGTGGAGGACCAGTACAAGCTGGACCTGCTGCAGGTGTCCTGCGGCAACCAGGCGATCTCCACCGCCACCGTGCGCGTCGTGGGCCCGGACGGCAAAGAGCACCAGACCAGCTCCACCGGCACCGGCCCCGTCGACGCCGCCTACCGCGCGATCAACCAGCTGATGGGCGTGCCCAACCAGCTGGTGGAGTACGCCGTCAACAGCGTCACCGAGGGCATCGACGCCCAGGGCGAGGTCACCGTCCGCGTCGATGTCGATGGGCGCGCGTTCGTCGGCCGCTCCGCTGACACAGATATCGTCGTCGCCTCGGCCAAGGCGTTGATGAACGCGCTAAACCGCGCCATCGCCTACCTGCCGGACCACGCGCCCCGGGAGGTGCTGAGCAACCCGTAGCGAGTGGGCAGTTTGACAGTCGACAGTGCAGAAGGGGGTCGGACATGTGCCGGCCCCCTTCTGATATCTGCTAGATTACAAGTCGGGAGTTAATCCGCATGACGACGACCGCCAATTTCTCCGGCACCAGCGATACTGCGTTCCGCGGCGTAGAAGACGCCTTCCGCGATAATTTCGAACGCTTCGGGGAGATCGGCGCGGCGCTCTGCGTCTACGTCGAAGGGAAGCCCGTCGTCGATATCTGGGGCGGCTACGTCGATAGCGCCCGCACCAGACCGTGGGAGCGCGACACCATCGTCAACGTCTGGTCCACCACCAAGGGCATCGTCGCTGCCTGCGCCCACCGTCTCGTGGACCAGGGCAAGCTTGACCTGGACGCACCGGTAGCCAAGTACTGGCCGGAGTTCGCGCAGGCGGGCAAGGAAGCGCTGCCCGTGCGCTACCTGCTCAGCCACCAGGCAGGCCTGCCCGCCGTGAGCGATCCACTGCCCCTGGGGTCGGCGTACCACTGGGACGTCATGACCGGCGCCCTGGCGAAGCAAGCGCCGCTCTGGGAACCCGGCACCAAACACGGTTACCACGCCTTCACCTATGGCTGGCTCGTCGGCGAGGTGATCCGGCGAATTGCCGGCAAGACCGTCGGCGCTTACTGGCGGGAAGAGATCGCAGGTCCACTCGGCCTCGATTTCCAGATCGGCACAGCAGCCAGTGAAGACCACCGCATCGCCGAGTGCATCGCCGCAGAAGCAGCGGACATCGACCCCAATAGCTTCGCGATGAGGATGCTGAGCGATCCGATCGCGATGAAGGTGCTCCTGAATCCGCCAGACCTGCTCGCGCCCGAGGCCGTCAACTCGCGTGAATGGCGCGCCGCCGAGATCCCGGCCGCCAACGGCCACGGCACGGCGCGCGCCGTCGCCCGGCTCTATGCGGCTCTGGCCCGCGGTGGAGAGCTGGACGGCGTGCGCGTCATGAGCGCAGAGGCGATCAAGCGAGCGACGGTGGAGCAGGCGAAAGGCCCGGACGCCGTGCTGCTCCTCAACACCCGGCCCGCGCTCGGCTTCGTGCGCCCAATGCCGGACTGGCCTCTCGGCCCGAACGACGAATCGTTTGGCCACAGCGGCTCCGGCGGCTCGCTGGGGTTCGCCGACCCGGAAGCGAAGGTGGGGTTCGGCTACGTGATGAACCGCATGATCCAGCCCAACACGCTGGAAGACCCGCGCTGGCGGCCCCTCACCGACGCCATCTACGCCGCACTCTAGGTCAGCGCGAAGCCGCAGCTACCGGCCGCGAAGCCAGCTCCTGCACCGCCAGCTCGATGGCCAGGCGGTCGTCCATCAGGCCGCGCTTCAGGTCCAGCTCGGCCTGGATCAGGCGGGCGTAGGCGGCGCGGATCGCCGGGTAAGGGTTGCGCTGGGCCTGGTCGATTAGCTTATCGAGGCCGTAGCCCATCTTCATCGCCAGGCGCCGCGCGATGACCGTACCGGGTTCACCCCTGTCCAGCATGTCCCGCACGACGGCGAGGCGGCGGTAGCGGCCGGCCACCGTCGCCAGCAGAAGCGCCGCCGGCTGGCCATCCTCCATCAGCTCGTTCAGCACGCGTGCCGCCTTGGCCCCCTGCCCTTCCAGGACGGCGTCGGCCAGCTCATAGCCCTTGTGCTCCTTGGCCCGGCTCACCAGCTCGCGCACGTCACCCTCCCGGACGGGGGTCGCCTCTGCGTCGAAACCAGAGTAGGCCAGCAGCTTCTCCAGCTCGCTGGCCAGCGTCAGCGGGTCGGCGCCGATCAGCTCGGCGAGGACGCGCGCGGCCGGTGCGTCCAGCTTCAGGCCGATCTTCTTGGCACGCGCCATCACCCACTGCGGCAGCGACTTCTCGTCCGGCAGCGTGCAATGCTCGACCTTGCCCAGCGGCCCGATCGCCGTCAGCAGGGCGTTACTCGCCGGCGCCTCGGTGTCCAGGACCACCAGCGTCGTCGTCGCCGGCATGCGCGGGACGTAATCGGCCAACGCCATCCAGACTCCGCCGTCGTCCGACTCCTCGGGCTCCTCGGTTTTTGCCGCGCGTGCCGGACGCTTGCGGCCCTTCTTGATCCGGCCGCCCTGCTGGAGCAGCCCTTCGATGACGACGAGCCGTCCATCGCCGAGGAACGGCACCGTGTCGCAGGCGGCCATCACTTCCTGCGGCGTCGCCTGCCTTGCATCGAAGGTAGCGCTGTTCGTGGCCAGGGAGCCGTCCTTGTCCAGCTCGGCCTTGAGCCTGGCGAAGGCCTCCTGGCGGGCCAGGGTGTCGCTGCCGTAGATGACGTGGAGCATTCCGGGATCAGATTAGCACTGCGGAGCGCCTTGCTGCCCTCCTAGGCAACAGCGACGCGGCCGGAACGCTGGGCCCGGTAAATGCGCAGGGCGGCGTAATCGTAGCGGCCGCCAAGGCGCTCGTGGACGCCGGTCAGGTTCCCCCAGCCAAGGTCCCTGAACGCGGCAGCGACCTCCGGCTGCGATTCGGCCGGCACGAAAGTGTCCAGGGCGACCTCTTCGCCACTGTCAGCGGCGGCGCTGAGGTGGCCAAGGACGGTGCTCTCCTTGATGCCGCGCTCCCGGGCGATCTCCTCCACGGCCTGACCGGCGCGGAACCGGCGCAGCGTATCGTACTCGGAGTCACCCAGCGGCTTGCGGGCGGCGAAGCCCGGCGCGGCCGCCTGCGCGAAGGTGGAGCGGCCGTTCGACTCGACGTGTTCGGAGATCTCCTGCATGAAGGCGGGGCCGAGCTCGGCCAGCTTGCGCTCGCCGACGCCGTTGATCCGGCGGAAGGCGTCCGGCGTGTCCGGATAGGTCCGGGACATCTGTTGCAGGGCGGCGTCGCTGAAGACGACGTAGGCCGGCGTTCCCTGCTCCGCGGCCAGCCGCGTCCGCAGCCGCCGCAGCCGCTCGAAGAGGGCGGCGTCGAATTCGCCGGTGGAGCCCTGCACCCGCGCCGGAATCGAGACCGTGTCCTGCCCGGCCAGGAGCAGGCGGCCGGCGTCGGTGATCGCCAGCACAGGCATGCCGTCCTGCGTCTGCCGCAGGTAGTCCAGCCGCACCAGCGCCTTGCCCAGGTGCGTCCACTCCGGCTTGCTGCAGAGCTTGCCGGAGCCGTACGTCTTCAGCTTCTCGTGGTCCAGGCGCTGCACCTTGGCCGATGTTGAGCCGTACAGCACGTCGGCGACGTGGGAGATGCCGACGCTGAACCGGCTCTGGGAGAGAATCTCGTCCAGGCAGGCCAGGAAGCGTCGCGCGTCCTCGGTGCGGTCTTCCAGCGGGCCAGAGGTGGTGGTGACAGGAGCACCAGGGCGGCGTTCAGGGCTGGGGCTCTTTGCCGCGGGGGCCGACATCGCGTCGCCGAGGCAGTTGTCGCAGCCGCCGCAGTTGTCCGCGTCCAACCGGTCGCCGAAGTAGCTCAGGAGGGCGCGGCGGCGGCACTCCGTCGACTCGGCGAGGGCGACGAGGCCGCGCAGCTGCTTGCGGGAGATCTCGCGCTCCCGGGCGGATGTTTTCTCGTCGATACGGCGCTCGTGCTGGACAACGTCGCTCCTGGAGTAGAGCATCAGGCAATCGGCAGGGGCGCCGTCGCGGCCGGCGCGGCCGGTCTCCTGGTAGTAGCTCTCGATGTTCTTCGGCAGGTCGTGGTGGACGACGAAGCGAATGTTGGACTTGTTGACGCCCATCCCGAAGGCGATCGTGGCGCAGACCACCTGCACCTCGTCGCGCAGAAAGAGGTCCTGGTGACGGGCACGGACCGGCTGCTCCAGCCCGGCGTGGTACGGCACAGCCTTGATGCCTTCCGCGCTGAGCTTCTCGGCCAGGGTCTCGGTAGCGCGGCGGGTCAAGCAGTAGACGATGCCGCTCTGCCCTGGGCGGTCGTGCAGGAACGTGAGCAGGCGCTGGAAGGGGGCGCGCTTCGGCTCCACGCGGTAGGTCAGGTTCGGGCGGTTGAAGCCGGCCACGTAGATGCCGGGATCGCGCAGGCCAAGCTGCGTCACGATGTCCTCTCGCACGTGGTCCGTCGCCGTCGCCGTCAGCGCCATCAGCGGCACCTTCGGAAAGCGGGAGCGGATCTCCCGCAGCTGGCGGTACTCCGGCCGGAAGTCGTGGCCCCAGTCGCTGATGCAGTGCGCCTCGTCGATCGCCAGGAGCGAGACGTTCCAGCGGGACATCCGCTGCAAGAATCCGGGCTGCATCAGGCGCTCCGGCGCGACGTAGAGAAGGCGGTAAGCGCCGCGCTCCAGACCCTCCAGCACGCGCTGGGTCTGGGCGGGCGGCTGGGCCGAGTTGACGACTGCCGCATCGATGCCGCGGCCGCGCAGGAAATCGACCTGGTCCTTCATCAGCGCGATCAGCGGCGAGACGACGACGGTCAGCCCCGGCCGCACCAGCGCCGGCAGCTGGTAACAGAGCGACTTGCCGCCGCCGGTCGGCATCAGCGCCAGGACGTCGCGGCCGGCCAGGCAGTCGGCGACGATCTGCTCCTGCAGCGGCCGGAAGCTGGAGAAGCCGAAGTAGCGCTGCAGAACGCCGGCCAGGTCGGTCGTCGGCTCAACGAGGGCGGCGTCGCGAATGGCAGCACCGGCCGCGGGAGCGCCGCGTGAGCGGGCGGAGTCGCTGGCGTCGTACATGTTCGCAGGATCGGCGAGTGCGTGATGGCGGCGCAAGGGGCTAGTGGCACCAGTTCGTTGACAGGGCCAACCTGCGTTGATACGTTGCTCGCGCTATGGCCGAACGCTACGACGTCCTGATCCGCGGCGGCGCCGTCATCGATGGGTCGGGCGCGCCGGCCGTGCGGGCGGACGTCGGGATCCGCGGCGACCGCATCGCGGCGATCGGACCGCTGCCGGACGCCGAGGCCGCGCGCCTGATCGAGGCGACGGGCCTGGCCGTCGCGCCGGGGTTCATCGATGTGCACTCCCACGACGACGCGGCCTGCCTCGCCACGCCGCTGGACTTCAAGCTGATGCAGGGCGTCACCACGGACATCGTCGGCAACTGCGGCGCCGGCGTAGCACCGGCCATCTCTGAAGGCGTCCGCGGGCTGCCCGGCGGCGAGCTGCTGATGGGGCCGCTCCCGGAGGCGGACTGGACAACGTTCGGGGAGTACATGGACGCGGTGGAAGCGCATCACCCGGCGGTGAACATCGGCTGTTTCGTGCCCCACGGCATCGTGCGCTTCCGCCAGCTGGCGATGGACAAGCGCGCCCCGGATGCGAACGAGCTGGCAGCGATGGAGGCGGACGTCGATGAGGGCATGGCGGCCGGCGCGCTTGGAATGTCGACGGGGCTGATCTACCCGCCCGGCAGGTTCGCCGCCACCGCCGAGATCGTGTCCCTGGCCGGTGTCGCCGCGCGGCACGGCGGCATCTACATGAGCCACATCCGCAACGAGGCCGAGGCGCTGCTCGAAGCCGTGGAGGAAGCGATAACCATCGGCCGGGAGGCCGGGCTGCCGGTCCAGATTTCGCACCACAAGGCCTCCGCGCCCTCTGTCTGGGGCAAGACCGCAGACTCCATCCGCCTCATCGAAACCGCCTGCGAGTCCGGCACCGACGTGGCTTTCGACGTATACCCGTACACGGCCGGAAGCACCGTACTCGCCGCGGCCCGGGGGGTGCGCCGCGACATCGACCCCGACGAGATCGTTGTCGCCTCGGTCAACGAGCGGCACGAGTACGAAGGCAAGTCGCTGAGGCAGATCGGCCGGATGCTGGGAATCGACGACCCGCTGCAGACCATCTCACGCGTTCTGTCCGAAGAGCCGGGCGCCGTCGCCATCTTTCACTCCATGCACGAAGACGACGTCCGCCGCGTCGTCTCGCATCCGCTCTGCATGATCGGCTCGGACGGCATCCCCACGCCGACGGGCAAGCCGCATCCGCGCCTCTACGGCACTTTCCCGCGCGTGCTCCAGCGCTACGTCCGCGAAGAGAAGCTAATGAGCCTGGAAGAGGCGGTGCGCAAGATGACTTCGCTGCCGGCGGACCGCTTCCACCTGGCCGGCCGCGGCCGCATCGCTGAGGGCGCCTTCGCCGACATCGTCGTCTTCGACCCGGCAACGATCGAGGATGTCGCCACGTACGACGAGCCGCGCCAGTATCCGGCTGGGATCAGCTTCGTGCTGGTCAACGGGAAAGTCGCAGCCGAGGGCGGCGGGCAGACAGAGCGTTCGGCGGGGCGGCTGCTGAGGAGGGGGAAGGATTAGTGGCCCTCCTCGAAGAGATCGTGCCCTTCGTCTACGCCATACCCGGCGGTTACGTGAACTCGTTCCTCATCGCCGAAGAGGACGGGATCACCCTGATCGACTCCGGGCTTAAGGGCAACGACCGCAAGATCGGCCGGGCCCTTCGGGAGCTCAGCCGCAAGCCCCAGCAGGTCAGCAACATCCTGCTCACCCACCACCACGCGGACCACGTCGGCAGCCTGGCATCGCTGTTGGCCAGCAGCGGCGCGGCGGCCTGGGCCCACCCCATCGACGCACCGATCATCGCCGGGGACAAGCCGCGGCCTGGCCCTAACAAGTCCAGCCTCATGGGGCTGACGCTGGGCCCCATCGCCTACCGGCTGCCCCAGAACCACCCGCCCCCCGCCCGCACCAACCGCGACGCCACAGACGGGACGATCATCCCGGTGGCCGGCGGCGTCCAGGTGATCCACACGCCGGGTCACACCATGGGCCACGTCTCCTTCCTGATGCCCGGCCACGGCGGCGTCCTCTTCGCCGGGGACGCCGTGGGGCACATGTTCGGCAAAGTGGCCAAGCCGCTGGGCATGTTCACGGAAGACATGGACGCGGCGAAGGAGAGCATCGTCAAGCTGGCGGCGCTGGAGTTCGATACGGCCTGTTTCGGGCACGGCGGCGTGCTCAAGGGCAAGGCCAACGTGGAGTTCCGCCGCTACGTGCAACGCAGGGCAAAATCGGGCTAGAATGGCCCTGCGTCCCAAAAGGTAACCGAACACGCCGAACAGAAGGAGTTCCCAGATGATCCGCGCTTCCGCAATGTACCCCCAGGGTGGCAAGTTCGACCAGGAATACTACGCCACCAAACACATGCCGATGGTCGCCGAGAAGTGCGGCGCGGCCCTGATCCGCTACGAGATCGACAAGGGCATCGCCGGCGGCGCTCCCGGACAACCTGCGCCGTACGTCACAGTCGGCCACATGTACTTCAACTCGCTGCCGGAGTTCATGGCCGCAATGGCCCCGCACATGGCCGCGATCATCGGCGACATCCCGAACTTCACAGACGTGGCCGCCCAGCTCCAGATCAGCGAAATCGTCAGCGGCTAAACCGCAAGGCGAGCCTAGAGGCCGACGCGGATTATGTAGTCGGCGATGAACTCGTAGTACGTAATCGCCTCGGAGAAGATGAACTTCTCGCGGTCGTAGATGATCTCCGGCTGGCCGTCGTTGTTCAGCTGGATGTGCGCGCCCAGGCGGGGGAAGAACATCAGGGACTGCATCTGGGCCGCACCCTGGGTCAGCTCCGGCTTGCGACGCAGCATCTCCAGGTAGGCTGAGGTAGCCAGGTCCACGACCCGGCGGTAGTCCCCCGCCTTGAGCGCGGCCTGCGCCTCCACGAGCGCGTTGCGGAGGCCCTCGTCCTGGATACGGTCTGTCTTGGCTGGCATCGCTGCCTATCCTGCACCAAACGGTCCCGCCGGACAAGCGCCCGCGCAACTCGCACCTGACACCTGGCGGCTCTATGCTGGAAGGTGGCTAATGGAAGACATCTTCCGCGCAATCGTTCTAGGCATCGTCCAGGGCCTCACCGAATTCCTGCCGATTTCGTCCTCCGGGCACCTCGTCGTCGTCCGCCGCCTCTTCCACTGGAGCGCCACGGACAGCCTGACCTTTGACGTGGCGCTACACGTAGGCACGACGATCGCCGTGCTGCTCTACTTCTCGCGGGAGTGGGCGGCGATGGCCCGCAGCGCCCTCCTCTGGCTGACCCGCCAGGAAGAGCCGACGGCGATCGATCACCCGTACAACTCGCACCTCCTCGGGCTGCTGGTCATCGGCTCGGTCCCGGTCGCCATCTCCGGGCTGGCGCTGGAGAGCTGGTTCGAACACCACGTGCGCGATCCCGTGGTCATCGGCGCGATGTTGATCGTCTTCGGCATCGTCCTCTTCGCCGCTGAGCGCGCCGGCCGCGGCACCCGCACCCTCTCCGAGGCTACCTGGGTGGACGCCGCCGTGATCGGCGCGGCCCAGGCCTGCTCGCTGGTGCCGGGGGTCTCGCGCTCCGGGTTCACGATCTCCGCCGGCCTCTTCCGCAAGTTCACGCGGCAGGACGCCGCCCGCTACTCCTTCCTGCTCTCCACCCCGGCGATCGGCGGCGCAGCCCTCCTCAAGTTCAAGGATGCGCTCTCCGCGGGCACCCTGAGCAACGACCTCGGCCCCATCCTCGTCGGCACCGCCGTGTCGGCCGTCGTCGGCCTTATCGCCATCGCTTACCTGATGCGGCTGATCCAGAGCCGCAGCTTTACGCCGTTCGTGATCTACCGGGTGCTGGCCGGCGCCTTCTTCATCGTCTACTTCACCGTCTGAGCGGTGATACAGTAGCGCCAGGAGGCCCGCCATAGACGAATCACGCCTGAAAGAGATGCTGGAGTCGCTCCAGGCCGGGGCGCTCAGCATTGACGAAGCGCTGGGACGGCTGCGCGACCTGCCGTACGAGGACATCGGCTACGCCTCCGTGGACCACCACCGGGCGCTGCGTACCGGCTTCCCTGAGGTGGTCCTGGGCCTGGGCAAGACGCCGGAACAGATCGCCGCGATCTCTGAGCGGCTGGCGGCACAGGGAGACCGCGTCCTGGTCACCCGCGCCCCCGTTGAGGCCTACCGCGCCGTCAAGGAGCGCCTGCCCGACGCCGTCTACCACGCCGAGGCCCGCGCGATCACCCTGGACCGCGCCCGGGAAGCCAGGCGGCCCGGCGTGGCCGTCTGCTGCGCCGGGACGTCCGACATGCCCGTGGCCGAAGAGGCGGCGGTCACCGCGGAGCTCATGGGCAGCGCCGTCGACCGCATGTACGACGTCGGCGTGGCCGGGATCCACCGCCTGCTGGACAAATCGGAGCGGCTGCGCGCTGCCAAGGCGCTGGTAGTCGTCGCCGGGATGGAGGGGGCGCTGCCCAGCGTCGTCGCCGGGTTGGTCGCCGCGCCCGTCATCGCCGTGCCCACGTCTATCGGCTACGGGGCCAGCTTCGGGGGCCTGGCGCCACTCCTGGCGATGCTCAACGCCTGCGCCGCCGGTGTCGCCGTGGTCAACATCGACAACGGCTTCGGAGCAGGCTACATGGCCGCCGTCATCAACCGCCAGAGCGCCACCCTGGAATAGACCAATGCGGATCGCCTACCTGGACTGCTTCTCCGGCGTCAGCGGCGACATGCTGCTGGGCGCGATGCTGGACGCCGGCCTGGTCCTGGAAGAGCTGCGGGGAGAGCTGGCCGGCCTCCCGCTCAGCGGCTTCGCGCTGTCCGCGAATAAAGTGAAACGCGCCGGCATCGCCGCCACACACGCGGTCGTGGAGGTCAGCGAGGAGCAGCCGGCCCGCACGCTGGAAGACGTCCTCCGCGTCATCGCCGGGGCGCGCCTGCCGGACGCAGACAAAGAGAAGGGTGCGGCCGTCTTCCGCCGCCTGGCCGAAGCCGAGGCTCACGTCCACGGCGAGACCGCCGAGGCCGTGCACATGCACGACGTCGGCGCTGTCGACGCAATCGTCGACGTCATGGGTGCTGTGGCCGGGCTGCGGATGCTGGGTGCGGAGCGCCTCTACTGCTCCGCCCTGCCGCTCGGCTCCGGCGAAGTCACGGGCCCGCACGGCGTCCTCCCGGTGCCTGCGCCGGCCACGCTTGAGCTAATCGCCATGAGCGCCGCGCCGGTCCGTACCTCGGATGCCGCCAGGGGCGAGCTGGTAACGCCCACCGGTGCGGCCATCGTGACAACCCTGGCCACGTTTGAGCGGCCGGAGATCACCGTGGAGCGCGTCGGTTACGGCGCAGGGAGCCGTGACCCCGAATCGCGCCCCAACGTGCTCCGCATCTGGCTTGGCGACTCCCCGGAGAGCCGCGGCACCAGCCCCATGCTGCTGATCGAGACGAACATCGACGACATGACGCCGGAGATGCTGGCTTACGTACAGGCCAGGCTCCTGGCCCAGGGTGCGGCCGACGCCTGGCTCTCCCCGGTGACGATGAAGAAGGGACGCGCAGCAGTCGTCCTCTCCGTCATCTGCACAGAGGCCGCCGAGGAGCGCATCGCCCGCCTGATCTTGCACGAAACGTCCACCCTGGGCGTGCGGGTGCGCCCGATCCACCGCTGGGAGGCCGAGCGCGAGGTGCTGGAGTTCGAGTCGTCCCTGGGCTCCGCCGCCGTCAAGGTAAAGCGCCTGCCCGGCCAGCTGCCGCGCTACGCCCCGGAGTACGAGGCCTGCGCCCGCCTGGCCGAGGCTACCGGCCTGCCCATCGCCGAGGTCTACCGGCTGGTCCAGGCAGAGGCAGAGGCCCGGTTCGCCAACGATAGCGCTCCGTGATCGCGCGGCCCAAGTAGTAGCATCCGAATTGGTACAACTGATGTAGGGGCGCAGCATCCACCAGCGAAGATGATACCCCGGCGCCCAGATCCCCAGGTTCGACAATTGACCTGGCCCCGTTCGTGGATGCTACACCCCTGCGGCCTACGGCCGGTACGACATCCCGCGATCAAACCACGACATCCTATAACAGGAACTTGATCACCGCCCAGGCCACGCCATCCTCGTCGTTCGAAGGCGCGATGTGCAGCGCCACCTTCTTCACCTCGTCCGGGGAGTTGCGCATGGCGATCCCCAGCCCGGCCCAGCGCAACATCTCAATGTCTGACTCCGAGTCCCCCATGGCGATCGTCTCCGCCTGCTCCACGCCCAGCTTCTGGCAGACCAGCGCCAGCGCCTTCGCCTTCTCCGCCTCTGGGTGCGTGAGCACAACGTAGTGCGGCTGGCCCACCGGCGTGTTGAATGAGAAGCGTACGCAGTCCCCGTACTTCGGGGCGAAGCGCTCGGCCACCTCGTCCACGGCGGCCTCGTTCCAGACCTGGACGCAGATGGGGGCGCCTTCGCCCAGGTGGTCTGAGTGGCGCTCCGTCACCCGCAGCCCGCCAGGCAGCCGCTCCGGCACGATCCCGGGCCGCATCTGCATGTACGTCGCGTCCCCCACCGTGCTGAACATCTCCCAGCCGTGGTCGTCCCCCCAGGTCAGGATCTCCCGCGCGGCCGCTTCGTCCAGCGGCAGGTGCAGGAGCTGCCGCCGTCCCCGTCCCGCACCTCCGCCCCGTTGGAGCTGATCAGCGGCGCCCCCAGGCCCAGCCTGTCGGCCGTGCGCTTGGCCAGGCCATACCAGCGGGAAGTCGCCAAGACGATTAGCACGCCGCGTTCCCTGGCGCTGTTCAGCGCTTCGGCGCTGGTGTCGGACAGCCGCATCGCGGAGTTGAGAAGCGTCCCGTCCAGGTCCAGCGCCAGCAGCCTGTACTTCGACATGCGACAAGGGTGCGCGCGCCGGCCCGCCCCGTCAAGCCTTAGCTGAAGCCGAGCTTGCGGTCCTTCATGCTGACGTAGCCGCCGCGGGCGATGACGACGTGGTCCAGCACTTCTATGCCCAGGAGCCGCCCGGCTTCGATCAGCTGCCTGGTCAGGGCCGCATCCTCAGCGCTGGGCGTGGCGTCCCCGGAGGGGTGGTTGTGAACGGCGATGATGTTGGGGCAACCCTCACGCACGGCGTCACGGAACACTTCGCCAATGCGCACGATGGCGCTGGAGACGTTGCCCCGGTAGACCTCCCTGACGGCGATGGCCTCGTTGCGGGTGGAGAGCAGGATCACCCGCAACTCTTCCTGTTCAAGGAGCGCCATTTCGGCGAAGAGCATGGCGAAGACGTCTTCAGCAGACCGCACGATCCGCCGCTCCGGCTGTTCATGCAGCATCCGCTTGCCCAGCTCCATCGCCGCCAGGAGCTGGGAAGCCTTGGCCTCGCCCATGGCGCGCTCCGTGGACAGCTCCCCGAAGCTGGCCCGGCCCAGCCCGCGCAGCCCCTGGAAGCGGGAGAGGATGCGCTGGGCCACGGTCACTACGTTCTCTCCGCTTGTGCCCGTGCGCAGCAAGATGGCCACAAGCTCAGCGTTGGTCAAGGACTCCGCCCCGCGCATGCGCAGCCGCTCCCGCGGGCGCTCCTCTACCGGCATGTCCCGGATCAGCGGCTGGTAAGCAAACGTCGCGGCCTGTTGCATGGCCACAGGCTATGACGCCCCGGGGCGCGTGCGGAAGCGCCAAGTGGCACTAGCGGCCAAGTCTGCCGAGCGCTTCGGCAACTCGCCGCCAGGCCCCTTCGGCGAACCGTAGCTGTTCGGCCGGCCGCTCCGCTACGGCGTCCGCTTCCGCCCAGAGCTCCGCCTCCAGCGGCCCTAGGAGCGCCCGTATCTCCGGGAGCGCGCCCGCGTCGGCCTCCGCACGGTCGCGCAAAGCGGCGAAGGCCCGCCAGGTCTCGGGGTCAGCCAGTGCACCCGGTACCGCCGTCCCGAAGACCGGGACGTAGACGCTAACGCAGGGCTGGCCCGGCGCCACCCAGGCCCGCGGGGACAGCCCGGGCTCCTTTGGCAGCCGGCCGATGATGGAAGACGTGGTGTTCTGGTATCCGCGCAGGTGCATGCAGACGCTGACCCCGGCGCCGCTGCCGTCTTCGGCGTAGCTCTCCGGCAGCGGTGAGACGTCTCCGCCGGGCGCCTCCGGTGAGCCCCAGGGGCCCGCGCCGTGGTCCCGCAGGTGTGCCGCGAGCTGAGCGGGGCCCAGCGCTTCAGAGCCGGCGGCCAGGCAGGCCCGGCTCGCGTTCAGGCGTACGTCGGCGTGGCCCAGCGGCGCGCGCGGGTGCCGCCATTCGTCCCAGTCCCCACCCGCGGGCACGTCGGCGGAGGAGCGAGTCCATTCCCGGCGCAGGGTCAGGCGGTTGGAGATGGCCGCCGCGCCCCGGACCGGCGCCGCCACCCAGGAACTGCCGCTGGTCTCCAGCACCCAGCCTTCGGTCGCATCGCAGATCAGGAACGACGAAGAGTACGACTCGCCTGTCGTCTGGTCGCAGACGCCGCCCTGGCCGTAACGCTCAAGCGCCTCCGTCATCCGGGCCTGCGCCTCCCCCGCCGTGCGGCCCCGCTCCAGCCCCAGCCGCACCAGGTCCATGCCGATTAGCGCCGGCGGCTCCCGGTTCGGGTTCTGCTTCGTGTAGACCTTCTCGTTGCCGATGGCGACGCCGTGTTCGTTCAGGCCGTACTCCAGGCCCCAGAGCCAGTCCGGGCGGGAACCCAGGACCGCGGCTGCGCCTTCGTCCGGGATCGCCAGGTACTGGGTCCGCAGCGTCCCGCCGGCCTTGCGGGCCGGGAGCGCCTCGATCAGCTGGGGCTCAGACGGCGGCCGGTCAGAGTTCTTGGCGAAAAGCGCGGCAGTGGGGCCAAAGGCGCAGAGCGTGTCGCACACGGCGAGCTACTGAGGGATCTGCAGGGTCTGGCCGGGGTGCAGGTAATCTTCCAGCGTCAGGCCGTTGAGCGTGGCCAGGGCCGTGGCGTCCACTCCATACTTGCCGGCTACGCCGTACCAGGTGTCGCCGTCCTGGACGGTGTAGAAGACGGGCTCAGGCGTCGGCACGGGCGTGGGGACCGGCGTTGGCGTTGGAACGGGTGTGGGGGTGGGCTCCGGCGTGATGCTGGGCTCCGCCGTCGGCGCGGGGGAGGCCGTGGCGCTGCCGGCACCGGCCGGCGTCAGGGCGGGGGTGTTCGTGGCCTCGTTGCGGGTGACGTCTTCCTGGCCGGGGACGGACGGGGGCCTTACCAGCAGCCAGAGCGCCAGGACGGCGCCGCCAAAGAGGGCGACGAGGGCGATCCGGAAGGTCCCGCGGGAAGGTGCTGAGGCCAGCGGGTCCATGCAGGCGGCGCAATAACTCGACCCGTGATGGGGGCAGTAGAGGTTACCGCAGCGGGGACATCGCTGCGTAGCTTCGCGCTCGCATGCGTAACAATTCATCCGTCAAAAACAAACGCTGGACCGGCCCTGCCGATACGGCAGCCGCCGGCCCAGCTATTGTATCGGGTTACTGGAGCTCTACGGTAGCGCCGGCTTCCTGCAATTTCTTGACAGCGGCCTCGGCGTCGGCCTTGGAGATGCCTTCCTTGACGTTCGTCGGCGAAGCCTCAACCAGGTCCTTCGCTTCCTTCAGGCCCAGGGTCGTGATCTCGCGCACCGCCTTGATGACGTTGATCTTGTTGGCGCCGGCGTCCTTCAGCACAACGTTGAACTCCGACTTCTCTTCAGCAGCCGCCGGGGCCGCCTCGCCGCCGCCGCCGCCTGCCGCTGCCGGAGCGCCTGCCATCGGCGCCATCGCCACCGGGGCAGCGGCCGTGATCCCGAACTCGTCCTTGATCCGGTCGTTCAGGTCCTTCAGCTCAAGGATGGTCATCTCCTTGATGACGTCCAGGACCTGGTCTACTTTGCCTGCCTTTGTTGCCATTTCTTTCCTCCTTTTGGTTTCCGTTGTTGGTGGGCGAATAGGCCCGTTGGTTACGTGGTCAGGCCGCTTCCAGCTGGTTGGCCCGGGCATCGATCAGGCCCGGCAGCTCTGACAGCAGCGAGTTGAGGAGCCCATGCAGCTCCTGGAGCGGGCTGTCCAGCAGGCCGACGAATGTGGCCAGCGGGCTTTCGATCTGGGCCAGGAACGTGGCCAGGAGCACCGGCTTCGGCGGGATCGTGGTCAGGCTCTTGAGATCGGCGGCGGTCAGCACTGCGCCGTCCATGTAGCCGCCGCGCAGCTTGAAGGCGGCCGGCGCGGTCTGGGCGAAGCCGGTCAGCGCCTTGGCGGCATCGATCACGTCTCCGTAGCTGATCGCCAGCGCCGTCGGCCCTTCGACGATGCCGGCGACTTCGGCCTGGCCGGCCTGCTCCGCGGCCAGTTTGAGGAGCGTGTTCTTGATGACGCGCATCTCAACCCCGGCCTCGCGCAGCTTGCGGCGCGCGTCCTGGATCTCCTTGACGGTGAGGCCGCGGTACTCCGTGCTGACGACGATCGTCGCCCGCTCCAGCCGGTCTTTCAGATCGGCTACCGCTTCTATCTTCTCCTGTGTGGGCATAGGCCCTCCGTTCTCTGGGAAGGCTGAAGCCTTCCGCTACGTTTCTTGTTGTGGGGCGAATAAAAAGCCCCTCGCCTCTGAGGCAAGGGGACTGGCGCAGCACCAAAATACTGGTGGGCTCTGGTCCTCTCAAACCTCGGCGGGCCCCTTTTCGGGATTATCCGCCGCAGGGCGGACCCGCTGTCTCTGGCCGAAGACGGTGTTATTCGATTGGGCAGCGTGCCGGATTGTAGCTCACCGGCGCGCAGTTGGGCAAATCAGGCGGCGCTGGCGACTCCCATCGCTGCTGCGATCTGGGGGTCCAGCTTGACGCCCGGGGACATCGTGGTGGTGATCGTAATCGACTTGATGTACTGGCCCTTGGAGCCGGACGGCCGCTCCCGCACGATGGCTTCCAGGAGTGTTGTGAAGTTCTCGTACAGCGCCTCTTCGGTGAAGCTGATCTTGCCGAACGGCACGTGGACAAGGTTTGTGCGGTCTGTGCGGAACTCAACCCGGCCCTGCTTGGCGTCGCGGATGGCCCGGGGCAGGTCCTGCGCATCGACGACTGTGTTTGTGCGCGGGTTCGGCATCAGGCCGCGGGGGCCGAGGACACGGCCCAGCCGGCCCACCTTGCCCATCATCTCCTTGGTTGCCAGCGCTACTTCGAAGTCCAGGTAGCCGCCTTCGACCTTTTTGACCAGGGCGTCGCCACCGACTTCGTCCGCGCCGGCCTCTTCAGCTATGCGCACGCCTTCACCTTCGGCGAAGACGAGGACGCGCTGGCTCTTGCCCAGGCCGTGGGGGAGGACGATGGTGCCGCGCAGCTGCTGCTCCGCGTGCCGGCTGTCGAGGCCGGTGCGGATGTGCAGCTCGGCGGTCTCGTCGAACTTGGCGAAGGCCATCTGCTTGAGCAGCGCCACGGCCTCTTTGGGCTCGTAGAACTTCTCATGCTCGCGCTTGTCGGCGGAGGACAGGTACTTCTTTCCGTGTAGTGCCATCATCAATAGTCCTTCAACTTTGATCAGCCTGTGGTGTATGGGATCGGGCGCGAGGAGAAACTGCTCCAGCGTAACTGCACCAATCAACGGTTGTGTTTCGACGCCTCCAACAGCGATGGGAGTGGTGGTGACCTTGCCGTTCAGACGTACCCTCGCATCGATGATTCCCATCTCGACTATGCGGCCGTCTCCAAGGACAAAGGTCTCTCGTCTATCTTCATCGTAGCCAAGCCGACGAGCGATGTCTTCAGGAAGGCGACTGAACGTAGAGCCTGTGTCAACGAGAGCCTCGATCGCAATGAAGTTCCCGCCGCCCGCCGGCTCAATTTCAAAGGTATGTTCGAAAGTGCCCATATGGTCTCCTGGTCGAGCCGATTGGCGGATGGCCATCGTTACCCTGCGATCTCTACGCCCATGCTGCGGGCGGTGCCTTCAACCATCCGCATCGCCGCTTCTATGTCGTTGGCGTTGAGGTCGCGCATCTTGGCCTCGGCTATCTGCCGCACCTGGTCCCGGCTGAGAGTACCGACCTTCTCACGGACCTGGGTGGGGCTGCCCTTTTCGATGCCGAGCGACTTGCGGATCAGGTCAGAGGCGGGCGGTGTCTTCAGGATGAAGGTGAACGAGCGGTCTTCGAAGACGGTGATCTCCACCGGGACGATGGCCCCGGCCTGGCTGGCGGTCTTTTCGTTGTACTCCTTGCAGAACGCCATGATGTTGGCGCCGTGCTGGCCCAGCGCAGGGCCCACCGGCGGGGCCGGCGTGGCCTGCCCGGCCGGGAGCTGGAGTTTGATTACCGCACGTATCTTCTTAGCCATGACTGCACACTCTTTCGGTCAAAATGCCCCCGGAGGACGCTAGAGGCGCTCCACCTGGAGGAAGTCGAGTTCGACCGGCGTCTCCCGGCCGAAGATGGAGACGGCAACTTTGACCTTGCCCTTCTCCGTGTTGATCTCTTCAACAGTGCCCACGAAGTCGGAGAACGGCCCGTCTGTGACGCGCACGCTCTGGCCTTCCTGGAAGCCGACTTTGACGCGGGGTTCGTCCGCCTTCATCTGCTTGATGATGGAGCGGACTTCGGTCTCTTCCAGCGGGGTCGGCGCAGTACCGGAGCCGACGAAGCCGGTGACGCCGGGCGAGTTGCGGACGACGGTCCAGGCCTTGCTGGAGAGGAGCTTGTCCTGTTCGTTGGCGGAAGGGTCGTCCTGCTTGAGGCCGATCATCTGGACCAGCACGTAGCCGGGGAAGATCTTGCGGGCCACGGTGCGCTTCTGCCCATCGCGGATCTCGATCTCGTCAACAGATGGCACGACGACGCGGAAGACGAGGTCTGCTGCGTCCATGGACTTGATGCGCTGGTCAAGGTTGGTCTTGACGCGGTCTTCGTAACCGGAATAGGTGTGGACCACGTACCAGGAGCGGCCGGGCTGGAACAGCTCTTCTTCCGGGATCGTCTCCCGCTGGCGCTTTCCGGCAACCGGCGGCGCTTCTTCGACCAGCTGGTCGCCGCCGCGCTTCTTCTTGGCCACTTAGATACCCAACCGGCTCAAAGGAGCGTCTTGTCGATGATCCAGCCGAAGCTGATGTCGATAGCGCCGAGGATGGCGCCGATGATTAGCGTAACGATGACGATGACGACTGTCAGGTGATAGACGTCCTCGCGCTTGGGCCAGATGACCTTTCGCAGCTCGCTGATGATGTCCATCAGGAACCGCGGCCGCCAACCCAGGACTCCGCCGCGCGCGGGCTGGGCGGTGCGCGGGCTGGGGCCGGTGCTGGGCATGGCCTTGCGCGCAGAAGCCCGGGCGCTCTTGTCGGACTTGGGCTCCTTGGCCTGCTGGCGGCGAACGGCGCGGTTTGTCATCGCTTAGCGTGCCTCTTTGAACTGGCGGGGCTGGCGGCAGCGTGGGCAGTACTTGCGCAGCTCAAGCCGGTCCGGGTCGTTGCGCCGGTTTTTCTCGGTCGTGTAGGCACGGTTGCGGCATTCGCCACAGGCCAGGTCTATGATGATTCGGTCTTCTTTCTTAGCCATGTCTCTCTAATTCTACTTGATTATCTTTGTGAGCACTCCGGCGCCTACTGTACGGCCGCCTTCGCGGATGGCAAATCGCACGCCTTCTTCAAGCGCGACTGGCGATCCCAGCTCGACGATCATCTTGACGTTGTCGCCCGGCATGACCATTTCGATGCCTTCTGGCAGCTGGATGGCGCCGGTCACGTCTGTGGTGCGGATGTAGAACTGGGGCCGGTAGCCGGTCAGGAACGGCGTGTGGCGTCCGCCTTCCTCTTTGGAGAGGCAGTAGACCTCAGCCTCGAAGTCAGTGTGAGGGGTGATTGAGCCGGGCTTGGCCAGGACCTGGCCGCGCTCCACGTCCTCACGCTCAATACCGCGGAGGAGGCAGCCGACGTTGTCGCCGGCCTCGCCGGAGTCCAGCGTCTTCTGGAACATCTCGACGCCGGTGCAGACGGTCTTGCGGGTGGCTGCGAAGCCGACGATCTCGACTTCTTCGCCTGGCTTGACGATTCCGCGCTCGATACGGCCGGTGACGACGGTGCCGCGGCCCTTGATGCCGAAGACGTCTTCGATGGGCATCAGGAACGGCTTGTCACGCGGGCGGTCCGGCAGCGGGATGTAGCTGTCAATGGCCGCCATCAGCTCCCAGATCGGCTTGTACTCCGGCGCGTCCGGGTCGGTGGCGGTGCTCTCCAGCACCTTCAGGGCGCTGCCGCGGATGATCGGGATGTCGTCGCCGGGGAACTCGTTCTTGCTCAGCAGCTCGCGGACCTCAAGCTCGACGAGGTCCAGGAGCTCTGTGTCTTCCATCATGTCCACCTTGTTCAGGAAGACGACCATGGCCGGCACCTCCACCTGGCGGGCCAGCAGCACGTGCTCCCGCGTCTGGGGCATGGGGCCGTCGTTGGCGGCGACGACGAGGATTGCGCCGTCCATCTGGGCGGCGCCCGTGATCATGTTCTTGATGTAGTCGGCGTGGCCGGGGCAGTCGATGTGGGCGTAGTGGCGGGTCTCCGTCTCGTACTCCACGTGGGCGATGGCGATGGTGATACCGCGCTGTCGCTCTTCAGGCGCCTTGTCGATGCTGAAGAAGTCACGGTACTCGGCCTGCTTCTTGAGGGCGAGCACTTTTGTGATCGCGGCGGTGAGGCTGGTCTTGCCGTGGTCAATGTGGCCGATTGTGCCCACGTTGAGGTGCGGCTTGGAGCGCACGAATTTTTGCTTGGCCATTTGGGGCTTTCCTCCTATGTTGCGGGTGCGCCGGCCCGTAGGCCGACCCGCCTATGATACCGCGACAGGTTCCCACAGGGAAACCGCCCCGTGGGGCGCCTTTCCTGCGCTTGCCGCGCCTTCTGCTGAGCACTGGAGCCCGCGTCCGGATTCGAACCGGAGACCTCGTTCTTACCAAGAACGCGCTCTACCAACTGAGCTACGCGGGCCCGCCTGTCTATTTTGGACTGTGAACGCTGTTGGCCGGAGCCTGCAGAACAAACTCCTGCCTATTCAGCTTCCTCACTCCTATTTGAACAGCTTTTGGTGGCGGGGGCAGGATTCGAACCTGCGTAGCCCGAAGGCGCCAAGTTTACAGCCTGGTGCAATTGACCGCTCTGCCACCCCGCCATTGGCAAGGAACCTGGAACAGGCGGCCATCGTTCATCGCCGGCTCGGTTCGTTCGTCGGTTCCCTGTTCTGGTTCCTTGTTCCGCTTGCGTGGAGCCGAGGGTGGGATTCGAACCCACGACCTAGCGATTACAAATCGCTTGCGCTACCACTGCGCCACCTCGGCCGGCGCCAGACGCCAAAAAAATTCGCCCCCAGATGGGCGAGTGGTTTCAGTATATGTGCAACGCTATAGGCCGTCAATGGCGCGTCACGCGTGGCCCGGAGGCCGGTCAGCCCCTGCGTTGAACCAAATCCCCGCGGGCAGTATTGTCGTACTGCAGGAGACAGGCAGCCCACTCGCCGTTTGAAAGGACCTTCGCATATGTTGATCCGAATGCTGGCCCTGGCCGCTCTTGCCCCGCTCCTGCTGCTCGCCGCGTGTGGCGGCGATGACGACAACGCCGCCACGCCGACCCCGAACGCCTCTGATGTCACCAACGCCCCGGGCCCCGAAGGCGTGGCGATTACGGCCTCCGACTTTGCCCTGGAGCCGATGAACTTCACGGCGACCATAGGCCAGACGGTCAACATCGCGCTGACGAACAATGGCAAGGGCCCCGGCCTAGGAGGCGCCAAGCACAGCTTCACGATTGGAACGACCGATATCGCTGAAGCCGACGTGGACGCCACGGACAGCGGCAGCTTCGTCGCCACCGCCGAGACGGTGGAGTTCCACTGCAAGTATCACCCGACGCTAATGAAGGGCACGATCACGATCCTGAGCTAGCGACGCTGGCAGTTCGGCGCCTGGCGCTCGTCGCCAACGCTGCCGGGGCGAAACTCAGTCGCGGCGGCGCCAGCGCGTGCCCTCGGCGCTGTCCTCCAGGGTGATGCCCAGGTCCGCCAGGCGGTCGCGCACGCTGTCCGCCAGCTGGAACTGCTTGGCGGCACGCAGGTCGTTGCGCAGCTGCATCAGCAGGTCGATGAACGGCTCGGCCCCGCCGGTCGTCTCGCGCTCCCGCAGCCGCAGACCCAGGACGCTCGCCAGCATCTTCAGCATCGCCTGGCCTTCGCGGACGGAGCGGCCGGAGTCGCGGTCACGGTTGATCTCCCGCGCCAGGTCGAAGAGCGAGGCGAGCGCGGCCGCTGTGTTCAGATCGTCGTCCATCGCATCTACGAAGCGCTTGCGGTAGTCGTCAGCGGCGATGTCGGAGACGGGGCCGTCGGGATCGGGCAGCGTGGCGGCGATGCGGAGACGCTCGGCGGCGCGCTTGCCTGCTTCCAGGCTCTCTTCGCTGTAGCTGAGCGGGGCCCGGTAGTGGGCTGTGAGCACGAAGATGCGCAGGCCGTCTGCGCCGTAGCGTTCCAGCGCGTCCCTGATGGTGATGATGTTGCCGAGCGACTTGCTCATCTTCTCTTCGCCCAGGGTCAGCCAGCCGTTGTGGATCCAGTGCTTGACGAAAGGCTTGACGCCCGTGTAGCCCTCGCTCTGGGCGATCTCGTTCTCGTGGTGAGGGAAGATCAGGTCCTGGCCGCCGCCGTGGATGTCCAGCGTGGCGCCCAGGTAGCGGAAGGACATGGCGGAGCACTCGATGTGCCAGCCGGGTCGGCCCAGGCCCCACGGGCTCTCCCAGGAGGGCTCGTCCGGCTTGGCTGCCTTCCAGAGGGCGAAGTCCGCCGGGTCGCGCTTCTGCTCCGTCGAATCGACGCGGGCGTAGTCGCGGCTGATGGAGGCGACGTCGCGGCCGGAGAGCTTGCCGTAGTCGGCGTCCTTGCGCACGTTGAAGTAGACATCGCCGTCCTCGGTGGCGTAGGCCTGGCCGTTGTCGGCGAGCTTCTGCACCATCTCGATGATCTGCGGGATCTCCTGGGTCGCGCGGGGATAGATGTGGGCCGGCGTGATGTTCAGCTCCGCCATCTCCGCCTCGTACTCCTCGATGAAGGCCTGGGCCACGGCGTCGTAGGTCAGCCCCTGGGCGTTGGCTTTCATGATGATGCGGTCGTCGATGTCGGTGTAGTTCTGGACGTGCTTGACCTTGTAGCCGCGGTACTCCAGGTAGCGGCGCAGCACGTCAAAGATGATGTAGGACATGGCGTGGCCCACGTGCGAGTGGTCGTACGGGGTGATCCCGCAGACGTACATCTTGAGCTCGTCCTCGCCGCTGCGGGATCTCTTCGGCCCGCCGGGACATCGTGTTATACAGCCGGAGAGTCATCAGCCTTCGCTTTCAGCGCGTCCAGCGGCTTTTGCTTGCCCTGTACCTGCTCCAGCTTCGTCTCCAGCTCCGTGATCCGGGCCTCCAGCCGCTGGATCACGTCCCACTCCGGGTCCGGCAGGCGCAGCACCGTGTCGTCGCCGGGGTCTGCGAAGGCGACGATGTGGCCGGGCACGCCGACGACGGTGGCGTTGTCCGGCACGTTGGTGACGACGACGGAGCCGGCGCCGATCTTGGCGTTCTCGCCGATCGTGACGTCGCCGATGACCTTGGCCCCGGCCCCGACGACGACGTTGTCCTTGAGAGTGGGGTGGCGCTTGGCGCGGCGGGTGCTGGTGCCGCCCAGGGTGACGCCCTGGAAGAGGTGGCAGTTGTCGCCGATGATCGCCGTCTCGCCGATGACGACGCCCATCCCGTGGTCGATAAAGAAGCCCTCGCCGATGTGGGCGCCGGGGTGGATCTCGATGCCGGTAAAGAAGCGCGCCACGTGGGAGATCAGCCGCGCCGGCACCTCCATCCCGTCGTGGTGCAGGGCGTGGGCCAGGCGGTGCACCTGTAGCGCGTGGAAGCCGGGATAGGTGAGGATGACTTCCAGGTCGTTGATGGCGGCCGGGTCGCGGTCGCGCGCGGCCTTGATATCGCGTTTGATTCTGTCTAAGAGGCCCATCGGCCTGTCACTCCCTTCAGCAAAGTTATCGCCGTGATGCCGGCCCCGGTCCGCCGTCAAGCGGAGGGGGCCGCACTACAGGCGCAACTGCCTGCCATCCGGCTGGAAGTCGGGAGGAGTGACGTCCCTGACATAGTGATGGCTATTGTACGGGAAAGAGGTGTGGGGTGTCAGGTGAGTGAGGTGCGAGGTGTGAGGGGCTCAGTCCTCAGTCAGCGCCGCTATCGCCATTGCGGCGATGCCCTCGCCGCGGCCGATGGGGCCCAGGCCTTCGTTGGTCGTGGCTTTCACGTTCACGCGGTCTGGTTGGAGGCCGACCGCCCGCGCGATCACCTTTCGCATGTCGGCGATGTGCCCGGACAGCTTCGGGCGCTCCGCGATGACCGTCGCGTCGATGTAGTCCACCGCCAGGCGGCGCACGACGAGCATCCCGGCCGTCTGTTCCAGCATCGTCACGCTGCTGGCGTCCTTCCACTCAGGATCGCCCGGCGGAAAGTTCCCGCCGATATCGCCGAGGCCCGCCGCACCCAGCAGCGCGTCGATGATCGCGTGGAGAAGCACGTCAGCGTCGGAGTGGCCGGCCAGCCCGGCCTCGCCCGGGAAGGCGACGCCGCCGAGGACGAGCGCGCGCCCCTCCTCGAAGGCGTGGATGTCGTAGCCGATGCCGACTCGCACGGTCTTACTGTCCCCTGTCCGCTGCCAGCTGTCCACTCACTGCAGGTACGCCTCCGCCAGCTGCATATCGTCCGGGGTGGTGATCTTGATGTTGCGGCGGCGGCCTTCGTACGTCTTGACGCGGACGCCCAGCATCTCCACCATCGCGGCGTCGTCTGTCACGTCTGCCGTGATCTCATCGTGTGCGCGAAGGATCAGCTCGTAGCGGAAGACCTGCGGCGTCTGGGCGGCGTAGAGGCGCCTGCGGTCCAGCGTGCGGGCCACGATGCCGTCTTCGGCGACCTCCTTGATGGTGTCGGCGAGCGGGACTATCGGCACGGAGGCGCCGGTCTCCCGCGCCGCCTCCAGGCCGCGGACGATCATGCCCGGCTTGACCAGTGGCCGGCCGCCATCGTGCACGGCCACCCAGTCCACCGGGCCCAGCGTCTCCAGCCCGCAATGCACGGAGTCCTGCCGGCGCGGGCCGCCGCTGCAGACGCCGGCGATCTTGGCGAACCCGGACTCGCGAAGGACCGCGGCCCCGCGCTCCAGGTTGGCCTCTGACAGTACGACAACGATGCGGTCCACGGCTGTGCAGTCCTCAAAGGCGGCGACGGCGTGGGCCAGGAGCGGCCGCCCGCCCACCTGCGTGAAGAGCTTGTCCAGCCCCTCCATGCGCGTGCCGCTCCCGGCGGCGACGATCACGGCCCCGAGCGTCTCCGGCATATCGCGTCTATCAGGCACGAGACGCGGCGCGGCGTCAAGGGATCGCAGCCTCAGGTTCACGAGCACGTAACAGAAAACAGCCGCCGGGCATCTTGACAGGGGACGCATGCTGAATGATGATTCACGCAACTGAATGACGCTTCATTCATGGAGTTCAAACCATGGCACGAGTCACCGAAGCCCACGTAGAAGCCAGACGCAACCAGATCCTCGACGCCGCCTGGAGCTGCTTCGCCCGCCGCGGCTACCACCAGACGACGATGCAGGACATCGCCACGGACGCCGGCATCAGCGCCGGGGCCATCTACCGCTACTACGCGAGCAAGGAAGCCGTGCTGGCCGCCATCACGGAGCGCAACACCGAACGCTACGCCGAACTGCTGGCCGATATCCGCGCCGAGTCCCGGACGCCGATGGACGTGCTGGACGCCATCGGCCAGACGATGCTCGCCACCTTCGAAGACCCGCTCTTCGAGACCAACACCCGCCTGGACATCGAGATCCGCCCGGAGACGCTGCGCAACGACGTCCTCCGCGAGCGCGCCCGGCAGCAGCTGGAGTTCTGGCGCCAGTCGCTGGTGAACCTGCTCAAGGAAGCGCGCGAGAACGGTGAGCTGCGCAAGGATATCGACATCGACACCTTCGTCGTGCTGGCCATCTCGGCCTACGAGGGGCTGCGCGGCTGGGGCCTGATCGACCCGGCGATCTTCCGGCCCCGCGAGGTGTTCGACCTCCTGCTGAACCTGGTCTCAGCCAAGAGCCTGCCGCCCACCGGCGAGAGCCCCTACGGCCTCAACTAGAAAGCGACAGCTGATGCAGTTCAACCCGTTCGACCTGGCCCTGCGGCAAAACCCGTACCCCGCCTACGCCGAGCTGCGCCGCGACGACCCGGTCCACCGCCTGGACCCGATGGGTTTCTGGATCGTCACCCGCTACGACGACGTGCAGCACGTGCTCAAGAGCCCCCAGCTCTTCTCATCCGAAGGGATGGCCGGTCCACAGGGGATGAAGAGCGGCGTCATCCGCAGCATCATCACCATGGACCCGCCGGACCACGCCCCCTTCCGTACCCTGGTCAGCCGCGCCTTCACGCCGCGCATGATCTCGGCGCTGGAGCCGCGCGTGCGCGAGATCACCCGCCAGCTGCTCTCCGGCGTCGCCCACAAGCCGGAGTTCGACGCGATCAACGGCCTGGCGCTGCCGCTGCCGATCCGCGTGATCGCCGAGATGCTGGGGGTTGAGCCGCAGCGCTACAACGACTTCAAACGCTGGTCGGACATCCTTGTCGGGATGCTGATCCCGCAGGGCATCAGCCCGGAGCAGGCCGCCTACGCCGACGCCGAGACCAACGCTTTCCAGCAGTATTTCCGCTGGGCGATCGAGGAGCGGCGCAAGCACCCGGGCGACGATCTGATCAGCGCCCTTGTCCAGGCCGAGGAGCAGCACCAGCGCCTGACCGTGGACGAAGTGTTCGGCTTCGCGGGGCTGCTGCTGGTGGCTGGCAACGAGACGACGACGAACCTCCTGGGCAACATGCTGCTGGCCCTGCTGAAGCACCCGGACCAGCTGCAGCTGCTGGTGGACGACCCGTCCCTGATCCCCGGCGCGATCGAAGAGACGCTGCGCTACGACTCACCGGTGCAGATGCTGTTCCGCATCGCCCGGGAAGACGTCGAGCTCGGCGGCAAGAAGATCGTCAAGGGCTCGCTCGTCTGGCCGGTGCTGGGCTCGGCCAACCGCGATGAGACGCGCTTCCCGGACCCAGACCGCTTCGATATCACCCGCGACGCAGCGGGGCACCTGGCCTTCGGGAACGGCATCCACTTCTGCCTGGGCGCGCCGCTGGCCCGGCTGGAGACGCGTATCGCCATGGAAGAGCTGCTGCCCCACCTGGCCCAGATGCGGGCCCCGGAGCGGCCGCTGGAGTACATCGATGCCTTCTTCCTGCGCGGCCTCAAGCACCTGCCCCTGGCGCTGCCGCAACCCGTCCTCGCCTCGATGCCGCCGAGCCCGGCCGAGCTGGCCGGCCTGATGCGAGCTTCAGCCGGCGCGCTGGCGAAAGACGCCTACCGCGGCGCCCGGACACTGATCCGCCGCACACTCGGCCGTGCGCCTTCGGAAGGGCAGGGCTAGGCGCGCACCAACCAGATTTCCAGGCCCCCTCCAATAGTAGGCCAGAGCACCTCCGCTCTGGCCTACGCCATTTCCGGCGCTAGGGGTAGATGCCGCGGAGGCGGGCGGCCTCGGCGACGCGGCCGACGGCGAGCACCATGGCGGCCTCGCGGAGCGTGATCTCGTGCTCGGCGGCTGCGGCAATGACGTCGCTGCTGGCGCGGGTGATCACCTTGTGCAGGCGTTCGTTGACCTCGGTCTCGTCCCAGAAGTAGAACTGCAGGTCCTGCACCCATTCGAAGTAGGAGACGATGACGCCGCCGGCGTTGGCCAGGATGTCCGGCACGAGCGTGATCCCGCGTTCGGCGAAGATCGCGTCGGCTTCGGGGGTCGTCGGGCCGTTTGCGCCTTCGACGATGAACTTCGCGTGCACGGCATCGGCGTTGGCCGCGGTGAGCTGGCCTTCCATCGCGGCCGGGACCAGGAAATCGACGGGCAGCTCCAGCAGCTCTTCGTTCGTGATCGTGTCTCCGGCCTTGGACTCTGACAGCGGGATGCGGTCCTCGCGGTACGGGACCAGCGCCTGCACGTCGAGCCCGGCGCCGTTGTAGAGTCCGCCGCCGGCGTCGCTCACGGCGACGACCCTGGCGCCGCCTTCGTGCAAGAGCCGGGCCGCGGTGGCCCCGACCTTGCCGAAGCCCTGCACGGCCACCGTTGCCCCGTCCAGGTCAACCTTGTGGTGGCGGGCGATCTCCTGGATCACGTACTGCAGCCCGCGCCCGGTGGCCTCGGAGCGGCCCAGCGTGCCGCCGACGGCGACAGGCTTGCCGGTGACGGCGCCCGGCCTGGGTGTAGCCTTCGTGCATGGAGATCGTGTCCATGATCCAGGCCATGATCTGCTCGTCCGTGCCCATGTCCGGGGCCGGGATGTCCTGGGTGGGGCCGATGATGATGCTGATCTCAGTGGCGTAGCGGCGGGTCAGCACCTCCAGCTCGCGCCGGGAGATCGACCTGGGGTCGACGATGACTCCACCCTTGGCGCCGCCGTAGGGCAGGTTGACGACGGCGCGACTTCCAGGTCATCCACATCGCCAGCGCGCGCACTTCGTCCAGGGAGACGTGGAGGTTGTAGCGCAGGCCGCCCTTGGCCGGGCCGCGCGCCAGGTTGTGCTGAACGCGGTAGCCGTTGAAGACGCGGAGGCTGCCGTCGTCCATCTTCACCGGGAAGTTGACGGAGAGCTCGCGTTTGCAGTGGCGTAGCACCTGGCGCATCCCGCTATCCAGCCCCAGCCTGTCGGCGGCGGCGTCAAACTGCGAAAGCGCCGTCGCCAGGACGCTGGATTCGGCCGCCGGAGGGGTCTCTTTAGCTGTAACCATTCTTGTCTCAATTATAGGACGCGTACGGGGGGCCGAAGCGTTTCAGCCACGCGGCAAAAGTTTGCGTCTGGCTAACAGAAAGGGGGCGGACAAACGCCCGCCCCCTTGTTTCGCCTTCAGATACGGCTACTCGTCCTCGAGGATCTCCTCGACTTCGAGTCCGGCCTCTTCCAGCTCGTCTTCGGGGACCTCCGTCGCTTCCAGGTCGTCAGCGGCCAGGTCGTCCTCCAGCGGCTCGTCGATGTCGTCGGCGATCAGGTCGGCGACCCACTCGTCGCCGTCGGCGTCGCTGTCGCCGTCGGCGAAACCGAGGGCCAGCGGCATCTCGCTGAGACGCGCGGGCAGCGGCTCGACTTCGACCTCGGCGCGGGCCGGGATGAGCTTGCCGATGATGACGTTCTCCTTGAGGCCCAGCAGGTGGTCCACCTGGCCGCTGATCGCAGCCTCGGTGAGCACACGCGTCGTCTCCTGGAAGGAGGCGGCGGCAAGGAAGCTCTCCGTGTTCAGGGAGGCCTTGGTGACGCCCAGGAGGACCGGGGCGGCCGTTGCCGGCTCACCGCCTGCGGCCAGGACGCCGGCGGTCTCGCTTTCGAACTTGAAGCGGTCCACCAGCTCGCCGGGGAGCAGCTTGCTGTCGCCCGAAGAGTCGACGCGCACGCGGCGCAGCATCTGCCGCACGATGACTTCGATGTGCTTGTCATTGATCGTCACGCCCTGTGAACGGTAGACCTTCTGCACCTCTTCCACCAGGTAAAGCTGGACGGCTTCCGGGCCCTGGATGCGCAGGATGTCCTGCGGGTTCAGTGGGCCTTCCGTCAGCGCCTGGCCGGCGTGGATGTAGTCGCCGTCCTTGGGGCGCAGGCGGGCCGCGGCCGGGATCGCGTAGTCGCGCGACTCTCGCTCTTCGAACATGATCGAAAGGCGGCCCTTGGTGACGGACACCTGGCCGGAGGTGCGCGCGACGATCTCCGACGCGTCGATGAGCGCCTGCTCCTCTTTCTCCTGCTTGGCGGTCTTCTTACCCTTGCCCTTGACGGGCTCCGGCTCCTTGGCCTTGCCCTTCTTCTCCGGGATGTGCGCCAGCTGTGCGCCGGCTTCCACTTCCTGGCCGTCCTTGACCAGCAGCTTCATGCCCTTCGGCACGGTGTACTCGTCGCGGTACATTTCGATGCTGGTGATGCGCAGCGTGCGGCGATCGCCTTCGCGAATGACTTCGGCCGTGCCGTCGATCTCAGCGATGATGGCGGCGCCCTTCGGCACCCGCGCCTCGAACAGCTCCTCCACGCGCGGAAGGCCGGAGGTGATGTCCAGGCCGGCCACACCGCCTGTGTGGAACGTGCGCATCGTGAGCTGCGTTCCCGGCTCACCGATGGACTGGGCGGCGATAATGCCGACAGCCTCACCGTGGGTGACGAACTTGCCGCGCGAGAGGTCCCGCCCGTAGCAGCGCGCGCAGATTCCGCGCCGGGTGGCGCAGGTCAGCGCGGAGCGGACGTAGACCTTGTCGTGGCCGGCGGCGATGATCCGCTCGGCGTGGTCGTCCATGATCTCCTCGCCGCGTTCGATGATGACTTCGCCGGTCTTGGGGTCGGCGACGTCGGCGGCTGTGTAGCGGCCGACGATGCGTTCGCTCAGCGATTCGAAGAGGCCCTTCTCCTGCGGCTCGCCGACCCAGATGCCGGCCGTCGTGCCGCAGTCGTCCTCCACGATGATGACGTCCTGCGCCACGTCGATCAGGCGGCGGGTCAGGTAGCCGGAGTCCGCCGTGCGGAGTGCGGTGTCGGCCAGCCCCTTGCGCGCGCCGTGGGTGGAGATGAAGTACTCCAGGACCGTCAGCCCTTCGCGGAAGGAGGAGCGCACAGGCAGCGGGATGATACGGCCGGCCGGGTCGCTCATCAGGCCGCGCATTCCGGCCATCTGGGAGATCTGGGAGATGTTACCTTTGGCTCCCGAAACGGCCATGATGTAGACGCCGCCGTACTCTTCCAGGCGGTTCTGGATAATGTGCTGCACCTTGTCCGTGGTGTTGCGCCAGATGCCGATCGTCTGGTTGTCGCGCTCGTCGTCGGTGATCAGGCCCAGGTTGAACTGGTCGTCGATCTCGGCGATCAGGACGTCGGCTTCGTCCAGCAACGCCTCCTTTTCGGCCGGGACGCGCAGGTCGTTCATGGCGATGGAGATGCCGGAGCGAGTGGCGAAGTCAAAGCCGACGTTCTTCATCTTGTCCACCATGTCGGCGGTGGTTTGGTTGCTCAGCTTGTGACTGCACTCTGAGACCAGCTCCTTGATCGTCTTCTTGTCGAAGACCATGTTGCGGAAGCCCAGCTCCTCCGGGATCACCTCGTTGAAGATGATGCGGCCGACGCTGGTCTCGATCAGCTTGCCTTCGGTCCTGGCGTCGCGGACGCGGATCGGGGCGTGCAGCTCGACGTGGTCGAGGGCGTAGGCCATGCGCGCCTCGTCGAAGTTGCTGTAGATGCCGCGCGGCGGCGGGCCGGCTTCGAAGGCGCCGCGGGCCTTGGGCTTGATCTCCGTCATGTAGTAGCAGCCGAGGACGATGTCCAGCGTCGGCGCCACCACCGGCTCGCCGTTGGACGGGTAGAGCAGGTTCTGGCTGGAGAGCATGATCTGGCGCGCTTCAGCAACGGAGGCGCGGGACAGCGGCACGTGGACGGCCATCTGGTCGCCGTCGAAGTCGGCGTTGAAGGCGGTGCAGACCAGCGGGTGAATCTGGATCGCCGAGCCGTCGATCAGCACCGGCTCGAACGCCTGGATGCCCAGGCGGTGCAGCGTCGGCGCCCGGTTCAGGAGCACGGGGCGCTGCTTGATGATCTCGTCCAGGATGTCCCAGACCTCCGGACGCGCGCGCTCCACGATGCGCTTGGCCGACTTGATGTTGTGGGCCAGGCCGCGGGCGACCAGGCCGTGCATGACGAACGGCTTGAACAGCTCCAGCGCCATCCGCTTGGGCAGGCCGCACTGGTGGAGCCTGAGCTCCGGGCCGACGACGATGACGGAGCGGCCGGAGTAGTCGACGCGCTTGCCCAGCAGGTTCTGGCGGAAGCGCCCCTGCTTGCCCTTGAGCATGTCAGAGAGGCTCTTCAGCTTGTGGTTGCCGGCGGTGGAGACGGCGCGGCCGCGGCGGCCGTTGTCGATCAGGCTGTCCACGGCCTCCTGGAGCATGCGCTTCTCGTTGCGGATGATGATCTCCGGCGCGCCCAGTTCCAGGAGCCGCTTGAGGCGGTTGTTGCGGTTGATGACGCGGCGGTAGAGGTCGTTGAGGTCGGAGGTGGCGAAGCGGCCGCCGTCCAGCTGCACCATTGGGCGCAGGTCCGGCGGCAGCACGGGCAGCACGCCCAGGACCATCCACGGCGGCTTGTTGCCGCTCTTGCGCAGCGCTTCGATGACGCGCAGGCGCTTGGTGGCCTTCTTGCGGCGCTGGCCGCTGAAGTTCTGGATCTCCAGCCGCATCTTGCTGGCCAGTCCGTCCAGCTCGACGCGGTCCAGGATCGCCAGGATCGCCTCGGCGCCCATGCCGGCGTTGATCAGGCCGGGGTAGCGGTCCTGCATCTCGCGGATGTTTTGCTCGGCCAGGATCGTGCACTGGTCATCGCGGATCGGGTCCTTCAGGTCTTCGATCTCTTCGATGCGGCGCAGGAAGTCGGCGCGGGCGGCTTCGCGCTCTTCGTTGATCTTGCGGCGGATCGGCTCCATTTCGCCCAGGGCCACCTGCCGCGCCTTTTCGATGTCTGTCTCAAGCGCCGTCTCGGCCGCCTTCTGGCGTTCGCCGCGGCTGTTCTCCAGCTGCTTGACGCGGCGTTCCACTTCCTTGTCCAGCTGCTTGACGGAGTTCTTGGGGAGCTGCTCGCCGCGGCGGGCCAGGAGGAAGTTGTCGTCCAGCCCGGTCTTGCGGGGCGCGCGCTTTTCGCCGATCTCGGCGATGGCGGTGCGGACCTCTTCGGCCCGGGCTCGCAGCGCTTCGATCTCATTGTCGACGGCTTCGTTGGCGGCGGCCAGGCGGGTCTCCCGGTCGGCCTCGACGCGGGCGATCGCCTCGGACGTCGCGGCTTCGATCTCGCCGATGCGGCCGGCGTTCTCGGCCTCGCTCTGGTCAACGGCGGCGTCCATCTCCTTGCGCAGCGCCTCCAGGGCCTGCTCTCGGACGGTCTCGTCCACGGAGGTGACGATGAACTGCGCGAAGTAGAGCACGCGCTCCAGGCTTCGCGGAGAGATGTCCAGCAAGAGGCCGATGCGGCTGGGCGTGCCCTTTACGAACCAGATGTGCGCGACCGGCGAGGCCAGCTCAATGTGCCCCATCCGCTCACGCCGCACTTTGGAACGCGTGACCTCAACGCCGCACTTGTCGCAGACGATGCCCTTGTAGCGGACGCGCTTGTACTTGCCGCAGTAGCATTCGAAGTCCTTGGTCGGCCCGAAGATCTTCTCACAGAAGAGGCCGTCCTTCTCCGGCTTGAGCGTGCGGTAGTTGATGGTCTCCGGCTTGGTGACTTCGCCGTAAGACCAGGACCGGATCTGCTCCGGCGAGGCCAGCGATATTCGGATTGCGTTAAAGTCGTTAACTTCCAGCGCCAATTAAGTCCTCCCCTTTTTCGAAACCGCTGAGGTCGATGCCGCCCAGGTCGGGCAGCTCGGCGGCGGAAGTGTCTGAGAGCATTACCCGCTCTTCTTCGTCGTTGAGGACTTCCACGGCCAGGCCCAGGCTCTGCAGCTCTTTGACCAAAACCTTGAACGATTCCGGTACGCCCGGCTCCTGGATGTCCTCTCCCTTGACTATCGCTTCGTACGTCTTGACGCGGCCCACGACGTCGTCCGACTTGACGGTGAGCAGCTCCTGCAGGATGTGCGCGGCGCCGTAAGCTTCCAGCGCCCAGACTTCCATCTCGCCGAAGCGCTGGCCGCCGAACTGCGCCTTGCCGCCCAGCGGCTGCTGGGTGATCAGGGAGTACGGGCCGGTGGAGCGCGCGTGGATCTTGTCCTCCACAAGGTGGACGAGCTTGAGCATGTAGATGTAGCCCAGCGTGACCGGCTGGTCGAAGCGCTCGCCGGTGCGGCCGTCGTACAGCACCTCCTTGCCGAAGGTGGGGGCCGCCAGGCCGCGCTCCAGCAGCATCTTCTCGCAGAGCTGGTCCAGGTCGCGGTAGGACTTGCCGCGGACGCGCTTGGCGCCGTTGGACTCCAGCCAGAGCTCTAGTCCGGCGCGGCGCGCTTCGCCGACGATGTTGTCGTCGAAGATCACCTCGGGGTCGTAGTTCTTGCCGGCCAGCCACTTCTTGACCTTGGCGCTATCGATGCGCTCACCGATGGCGTTGGCGGCGTTGTCCTTGTGGCCGTTGACCGCACCGTCGCGGGTGATGGCGTCGGCCTGCTCGCAGATCCAGAGGCGGCAGAGCGCGTCCTCGATCGTGGCGGGGTTGCCGCCGTCGAAGACCGGGGAGACGGCGCGGAAGCCCATGCGGCGGGCGGCCCAGCCGAGGTGGGTCTCCAGCACCTGGCCGATGTTCATACGGCTCGGCACACCGATCGGGTTGAGCACGATGTCCATCGGCGTCCCGTCGGCCATGTGGGGCATGTCCTCCACCGGCAGAATGCGGGCGACGACGCCCTTGTTGCCGTGGCGGCCGGCCATCTTGTCGCCCTCGGCGATCTTGCGGCGCTGGGCGATGGAGATGCGGACCATCGCCTGCACGCCGGGGGCCAGCTCGTCGGTGATCTGTGCGTAGTACGGCCAGCGGCAGTGGTGGTTGGCTGAGCCGTGCTGCGGGCGGCCGGGGTCGTTGTCCGGCCGCGCGAAGAACTTCGTCTCGATGACCTTGCCGCGCTCGCCGTGGGGTACGCGCAGGGAGGTGTCCTTCACCTCGCGCGCCTTCTCACCGAAGATCGCGCGGAGCAGCTTCTCCTCGGCGGTCAGCTCGGTCTCGCCCTTCGGCGTGATCTTGCCGACGAGGATGTCCCCCGACTGCACCTCAGCGCCGACGCGGATGACGCCGTACTCGTCGAGGTCGATCAGGCTCTCTTCGCCGACGTTCGGGATGTCGCGGGTGATCTCCTCCGGGCCGAGCTTGGTGTCGCGTGCTTCCACCTCGTGCTTTTCGACGTGGATCGATGTGAACTTGTCGTCCTGGACGATACGCTCGGAGAGGATGATCGCGTCCTCGAAGTTGTAGCCGTCCCAGCTCATGAACGCGCAGAGCAGGGTCTGTCCCAGCGCCAGCTCCCCGTTTTCGGTGGAAGAGCTGTCGGCCAGGGTCTGGCCCTTCGTCACGCGATCGCCGCGGCTGACGGCGGCGCGGTGGTTGATGCAGGTGCCCTGGTTGGAGCGGATGAACTTCTTGAGGGCGTAGCGCTTTTCGCCGCCGCTGTCGTAGGTGACGGTGATCGCGTCGCCGGTGACGGCGCTGACGGTGCCGGCGCCCGAGGCCGTGATGACCTGGCCGGAGTCGATAGCTGTCTGCGACTCCATGCCGGTGCCGACGAGCGGGATCTCGGGGCGGACCAGCGGCACTGCCTGCCTCTGCATGTTGGCGCCCATCAGCGCCCGGTTGGCGTCGTCGTGCTCAAGGAACGGGATCAGCGAGGCGGCGACGGAGACGACCTGCTTCGGTGAAAGGTCAACGTAGTCTACGTGCAGCGGGTCGGAGTTGGTGAACTGGCCGGCGTGGCGGGCTTCGACGCGCTCCGTCAGGAAGCGGCCGTTGTCGTCCAGCGGTGAGTTGGCCTGGGCCACCATGAAATCTTCTTCTTCGTCGGCGGAGAGGTAGTCCACCTGCTGCGAGACGAACGGCTTGACGGACACGTTCTTGCCGTCGGCGTCGGCCAGCTTCTTCATCACCTTGTCGTCGACCTCTGTGCCCGCTTCGACAATGACGCGGCCCTTGGAGTTCTTGACGTCTTCGCGCAGGGCGCGGCCCAGCAGCTTATCGGAGCCCTTGGGCAGCTCTCGCGCCACCTTTCGGTAAGGCGTCTCGATGAACCCGTATTCGTTGACGCGGCCGTATGTGGCCAGCGAGCCGATGAGGCCGATGTTGGGGCCTTCCGGTGTCTCAATCGGGCAGATGCGGCCGTAATGGCTGAAGTGGACGTCTCGCACGTCGAACCCGGCGCGGTCGCGGGAGAGGCCGCCGGGGCCCAGCGCGGAGAGGCGGCGCTTGTGCGTCAGCTCGGCCAGCGGGTTGGTCTGGTCCATGAACTGCGAAAGCTGGGAGCCGCCGAAGAACTCCTTAATCGCGGCCACAACCGGCCGGATGTTGATCAGCTGGCTCGGCGCAGTCTCCTGCGGGTCAGTGATCGTCATGCGCTCGCGGATGACGCGCTCCATGCGCAGGAGGCCGATGCGGAACTGGTTCTGGATCAGCTCACCGACTGTGCGGACGCGGCGGTTGCCCAGGTGGTCGATGTCGTCCGGGCGGCCGATGCCGTTGTTCAGGCGGACGATCTCGCGAACGATGGCCATCAGGTCGCCGGGGATCAGCACCCGCTCCTGGGTGATGTTGGCGCGGCCCAGGCGCTTGTTGACCTTGTAGCGGCCGACCTTGCCCAGGTCGTAGCGGCGCGGGTTGAAGAACAGGGAGTTGACCAGCTGCTTGGCGTTCTCAATCGTCGGCGGGTCGCCCGGGCGCAGCCGGCGGTAGAACTCCATCAGCGCCTCTTCCTTGTTCTCACAGGAAGGGTCCTTGTCCAGCGTCGACTGGATGTAGCGGTGGTCTTCGTGGGTGTCCACGTCCTCAAAGAGCGCGAGGATGCGTTCGTTGGTGCCCAGCAGGTGCGCCAGCTGGCTGCGCAGCTTGTCGGCCTCGCGTTCGGTCTTGGCGGCCTCTATCTGCTTCTGCAGCTCCTTGATCGGCTTGGCGCTGGGGTGCTTGGGCAGGAGCTCCGGCTCGTCGATGGCGCGCAGGAGGGTGGTGATCGGGATCTTGCGCTTGCGGTCGACCTTGACGGAGACGATGTCTTTGTTGGACGTCTCGAACTCCAGCCAGGCGCCGCGGTTGGGGATCAGCTTGGCGTAGCAGAGGAGCCGGCCGCTGGTGTTATCCGCCTCCAGCGTCAGGTAGACGCCGGGGGAGCGCACGAGCTGGGAGACGACGACGCGCTCGGCGCCGTTGATGATGAACGTGCCCTTTTCGGTCATGAGCGGGAAGTCGCCCATGAAGATCTCTTGTTCCTTGATCTCACCGGTCTCTTTGACGAGCAGCTCGACGTTGACGCGCAGCGGCGCAGCGAACGTGGCGTCACGCTCCCGGCATTCGTCCTGGTCGTACTTCGGGTCGCCGAAGCTGTAATCGGCGAAACGCATCTCCAGGCGGTTGCCGGTGAAGTCCTGGATCGGGGATATCTCATCCAGCAGCTCACGCAGACCCTCGCGCTTGAAGATCTCGTACGACTCCAGCTGGATCTGGATCAGGTTTGGAAGGGGGACGACATCGGGAATGCGGGAGTAGGACTTGACCAGTTTTGGGACGCTGAACTTCTCAGCGATGACGTCTCGGGGCACAACCATGCAAAACTCTCCTCAGGCAGGCAAAGAACTACGACAATTCAATTGAGAGCAAGGCGAATGTCAAAGGCAAGTGTTCAGGGCGCAGAGAAAGGGATTTCGACAAACATCCAGTTGATACTCTATGCGGACCGGCGTCCACTGTCAATACAAATACCCAGCACTATTTGTACGTTTAGTCAGCCGCCGCGGTTCTGGGCGCCCCCGCGGGCACGGCGACCGGCGGCCGGACAGGCGCCTGCCCCCGCAGAATCGTGGCAACGCCGGCCATGATCAGGAGGCCGCCGGCGATCGTGTTCAGGCCCACGTTTTCGTCCAGCGCCAGCCAGCCGGCGATCACGGCCACGAACGGCACGATGTAGGTGACCGTCACAGCCCGGACGCTGCCGATGTTCTCGATCAGCCAGAAGAAGGCGATATACGCCAGCCCCGTCCCCAGGAAGCCCAGCCCGGCCAGCGAACCGTAGCCCTTGAGGCTCATCGAGTAGTCCGGGACGCCGCCGGCGACCACCACCGCGACCGGCAGCAGGATCAGCGAGGCGATCGTCAGCTGGACCAGGGAGACGCTCACGGAGTCCTCGCCGTGGAGCGTGCTCCGGGTGTAGACGGTGCCGAGCCCGTACATCGCGGCCGCGCCGACGACGGCGAACTCGCCCAGGACGTTGGAGTCCGTGATGTGGGCGACGCCGCTGCCTGTCAGCACGCCGACGCCGCAAAACGCCAGCACGAGACCACCGACGCGCACGAGCGACAGGCGCTCTTCTTCCAGCAGGGCCACGGCGAACATCGTAGTGAAGATCGGCACCGTGGCGTTGAGCACGGACGCCGTCCCGCTCTGGATGTGCTCTTCAGCCAGGCCGATCAGCACGAACGGGAGCACGTTGTTGAGCACGGCCATCACGCTCACGCGCGAGCACAGCTGCCGCGAAGCACGCAGGGGTGTGCGCGTAACCAGCATGTAAACGGCCACGGCGACCGCCCCGAGACTCGTGCGGCCAAGCGCGATCTCCAGCGGTCCGGTGTTGTCCAGCAGCACCTTGATGAAGAGGAAGGAGCAACCCCAGGTCAGCCCCAGCGCCAGCAGCACGGGGACTGCCCTCCGTTGCGGGCTCATCAGCCGATCGTGCAGTCGGAGTCGCGGCGGTGGGCGCCGCGGGGGCTGCGGTCGGTGGGCAGGCGGCGGACGGGCGGGCACTGCGTCTCGCTGGCGTCAATCGCGCTCATGATGGCGCGGTTTACGGACAGGGTTTCCAGCCAGTAGCGCGCTTCTTCTTCGCGGCCGGGGGTTGGGCTAAGCACTGCGGCGCTCCTTTGACGGCTCTGCCTGCGGCAGGGGCAGTTCGGTGGTTTCCTTGAACGTCGTGAAGGCGACCGTCGTCTTGCTGCTGCGGACGGGGCCGGCCTGCCAGATGCGCTGGAGCACGTCCTGCAGCTCGCGGGTGGTGTGGCAGCGGACCTTGACGATAAAACAGTCGTCGCCGGCGATATGGTGCGTCTCGATCACTTCCGGCATGTCAGCTACCGCGCTGGCGATCTGGTCCGGGCTGTAGTCGCTGAGGCTGACAGACACGAAAGCGAGCACGTCCAGGCCCAGCGCTTCCGGGTTGACGATGGCCGCGTAGCCTTTGATCACGCCGCGCTGCTCAAGCTTCTTGACGCGCTCGTGCACACTCGGCTGGCTCAGGCCGACCGCGTCGCCGATCGCCGAGTGGGAGGCGCGGCCGTCCGTCTGCAGTATCTCGAGTATCTTCAGGTCTATGAAATCCAGGTCTGTGTCCATGGTGTCTATATTTTATCCGGCGCAAGCGCACTCAACAATGGTTTTATCGTGAATTTCGGGAGGATTATTTGAATCCTGAAGGCGCGGCGTTCAGCTCCGGGCCGCCGACTCCATCTCCAGCAGCGCCACCTTGCGCTCGACGCCCTGGCCGTAGCCGCCAAGCTCGCCGTTGTTGCGAATCACCCGGTGGCAGGGGATGATCAGCGGCACCGGGTTCGTGGCGCAGGCCCGAGCCACGGCGCGGGTGGCCTTCGGCATGCCGATATCGCGCGCCACCTGCGAGTAAGACTTCGTCTGGCCGTAAGCGATCGCCTGGAGGGCCCGCCAGACGCGTATCTGGAAGGCGGTGGCCTGGATGTCCATCGGCAGGTCCAGCCGCACCTGCTTCCCGTCCAGGTAGCGGACGATCTCCTGGACCCAGACGCCGGCGTCGCCGTGGCGGCGGGAGCTGAGCGCGTACGGGAACTCGTGGCGGAGCGACGCCTCCAGCTCTTCGTCCGTCTCGCCCAGGCGCACAGCGCAGATGCCACGCTCAGTGGAGGCGACGAGCAGCTTGCCCAGCGTGCACTCGACGATCTGGTAGCCAATCGCCATGCCGCGGCCGCCGCGCCGGTACGTCGAAGGAGTCATCCCCAGGTGCGAATCGGCGGACTCGTAGAGGCGGTTGCTGGAGGGGTAGCCGGCGTCGTACATCGCCTGGGTGACGCTGGCACCGCCGCGCAGGCCGTGCTTCAGCCGCGTCGCCCGCAGGGAGGCCGCGTACTCGCGCGGGGGCAGGCCGAGAGTGCGCTTGAACAGCCTTCGCAGGTACTCCGCGCCCACTCCCAGCTTCGCGGCCAGCGGGGCCAGGGAGACGTCGGCGTCGTCGCGCTCCAGGTAGTCGCAGGCTTGTTGGACGTGCTCCGGGCGTGAGTCGCTCGTTGCCTCGCGGGGCCGGCAGCGCTTGCAGGGCCGGTAACCGGCGGCCTCGCAGTCGTCGGCCGTAGCGAAAAAGGTGACGTTCTCGCGCTTGGGCTGGCGGGAGCGGCAGGAGGGGCGGCAGTAAATGCCGGTGGTGCGCACGGCGACGAAGAAGACGCCGTCCATTGAGGTGTCTTTGCTCAGAGCCACCTGCCAGCAGAGCTCCTGGTCTTCGATCATCAGCTCTTCTTTCGCTACGGTCCGGATAGCCATCTCTTACCTCCAACCGCAAGACTATCGGCGAAGGGGCGGGCAGACTATCCGAGTTCTGCAATCATTATGCCCAAATCAGGCGAAAGCATCGGCGCCGGCGACGCTCGGCGACTCGCTTGTGGAAAAGACCGTTGTCAGCATTTACAGCCGTAGTGTATTTTGAGTGTCGTCCTCCCGGCCGCCGCCCTACCGGCCCCACGGACGAGATTATTTTGAGCGACGCACCCGCTTTCCAGGACCTCAAGGTCTTCACCGGGAACGCGCATCCCACACTGGCCCGGGATATCTGCGCGTACATGAACCTGCCCCTCGGCCAGGCTGAGGTCTTCGAGTTCTCCAACGAGAATATCTTCGTCCGCTTCTGCGAAAACATCCGCGCCCGCGACGTCTTCATCGTGCAGACGATGACCTCGCCGGTGAACACGCGGCTGATGGAGCTCTTCATCATGATCGATGCCGCCAGGCGCGCCTCAGCCGGGCGCATCACCGCCGTCGTCCCCTACTACCCGTACTCACGCAGCGACAAGAAGGACCAGCCGCGGGTGCCGATCACGGCGCGGCTGATCGCCAACTTCCTCGAGTCGGCCGGGGCCGACCGCCTCCTCACCGTCGACCTTCACGCCGGGCAGATCCAGGGCTTCTTCAACATCCCGGTCGACGAGCTGACCGCGCTTTCGATCCTTTCCAACTACTTCCGCCAGAAGTCGATCCCCAACCTGACCGTCGTCGCCACCGATGTCGGCGGCGCCAAGGGCGCGCGGCGCATGGCCGACCGGCTGGACTCGCCCCTGGCGATCGTCGAGAAGCGGCGCACCGGCAACGACGAGAAGGTGGAGGCGATGACGATCATCGGCGACGTCAAGGACCGCGCCGTCCTGATCGTCGACGACGAGGTGCTGAGCGGCAGCACGCTGGTGGCCACGGCCGAGGTCTGTATGCAGAACGGCGCGCTGGCCGCCTATGCCGCCGCCACCCACCCCATCCTCTCCGGCGACGCCGTGCAGCGGATCGCCGGCTCGCCGATCAAGGAGATCGTTTTTACAGACACGATCCCAATCCCCAAGGAGAAGCTGCTGCCTTCGATGACGGTGCTCTCCGTCGCCTCCCTCCTGGGCGAGGCGATCAGCCGCATCCATACCGGCCAATCGGTCGGTGAGCTGTTCAACGGCGGCCACTAGGCCCTCGGCGCCCAACAACCTGTAGGGGCGACCCGGCGGCGCAGGGTTACAACGCATCAACTACGACGCGCGTCTGTCACTGAAACAGCATCACACCAGGGCGGGACGCTGGTATCATTATTTGGTGCTTGCCAAAATCGGGATTCGGCTGCTGATCGTTTCTATTAGTAGCCCCCTGGCAAGAATCGAAAGTTGGACTGACTGATGGTGCTCGGAATCCTCAAGAACGCGTTCGGGAACTACAACGAAAAGGAGCTGAAGAAGCTCTGGCCGCTCGTTCACGAGGTAAACGAATGCGAAGCGCAGATGCAGCCGCTCAGCGACGAGGAGCTCGCCGCCAAGACTACCGAGTTCCGCGAGAGGCTGGCGGACGGCGAAACCCTGGACGACATCCTTCCGGAAGCGTTCGCCGTCTGCCGCGAGGCCTCGCGCCGCAGATTGGGCCAGCGCCACTTCGATGTGCAGATCCTCGGCGGCATCGTCCTCCATCGCGGCGACATCGCCGAGATGAAGACTGGTGAAGGCAAGACGCTGACCTCCACCCTGGCGCTCTACCTGAACGGCCTGGGCGGCCAGGGCGCGCACCTGATCACAGTCAACGACTACCTGGCCAAGCGCGACGCCCAGTGGATGGGCGCCATCTACCACAGCCTGGGCCTGAGCGTCGGCATCCTCCAGCACGACACGGCGTACCTTTACGAGCCGACCTCCAACCGCGATGACAACAGCATGCGCTTCCTGGTCCCCTGCACGCGCCGCGAGGCCTACGCCGCCGACATCACCTACGGCACCAACAACGAGTACGGCTTCGACTACCTGCGCGACAACATGGTCACGGACCTGGCCAACGCCGTTCAGCGCACGGACAACCCCCACGCCTACGCCATCGTCGACGAGGTCGACAGCATCCTCATCGACGAGGCGCGGACGCCGCTGATCATCAGCGGCCCGGCCGAAGAGACCGAGGAGGTCTATCGCACTTTCAGCCGCATCGTCCCGCGCCTCAACCCCGACCGCGACCTGATCATCGACCTCAAGCACAAGAGCGTGAGCCTGACCGAAGAGGGCACCAGCGTCGTCGAACAAGGGCTTGGCATCAAGAACATCTACGACCCCCAGAACTTCCGCCTCACCCGCTTCCTGGACGCCGCCCTCAAGGCGCAGTTCATGTACGAGCGCGACAAGCAGTACGTGGTCAAGGACGGCGAGATCATCATCGTCGACGAGTTCACCGGCCGCCTGATGACCGGCCGCCGCTGGTCAGACGGGCTGCACCAGGCGGTGGAGGCCAAGGAGAACGTCAAGATCCAGCGCGAAAGCGTCACGTACGCCACGATCACGCTGCAGAACTACTTCCGCCTCTACAGCAAGCTGGCCGGTATGACCGGTACGGCCTGGACGGAGCACGAAGAGTTCCACCAGATCTACGACCTGGACGTCGTCATCGTGCCGACGCACAAAGAGATGATCCGCATGGACCTGCAGGACATCATCTACAAGAACCTGACCGGCAAGTGGCGCGCCGTCGTCGAAGAGATAGAAGACGCCCACTCCGACGGCCGCCCGGTCCTCGTCGGCACCGTGGCCATCGAAACGTCCGAGATGCTGGCCGACCTGCTCAAGCGCACTTCCACCTGCCGGCTGGAGGACTGCGACAAGTTCCACCGCGTCTGCCCGCTCAAGGAGCCCAACGTCCTCAACGCCAAGCAACACGAACGTGAGGGCCACATCGTCTCCGGAGCCGGAGTCCTCGGCGCCGTCGTCATCGCCACCAACATGGCCGGCCGCGGCACCGACATCATCCTCGGCGGCAACCCGGAGTCGATGGCTGAAGACATCGCCCGCAAGCGCGAGATCGACCTGATCAACGGCTCGCCGGAAGTGGCTCAAGGGATCCGCGCCGAGGCCCGCAGCATGTGGCAGGGAGACCACGACCGCGTCGTCAGCGTCGGCGGCCTGCACATCATCGGCACCGAACGCCACGAGTCCCGCCGCATAGACAACCAGCTGCGTGGCCGCGCCGGCCGCCAGGGCGACCCCGGCAGCTCGCGCTTCTTCGTCTCCTTTGACGACGACCTGATGAAGCGCTTCTCCCCGGACTGGGTGCCCAACCTGCTGGGCCGCATGGGCATGGACGAGACGACGCCGCTGGAGAGCGGGATGGTCTCCAAGGCGATCGAACAGGCCCAGACGAAGGTGGAGGGCCACAACTTCGATATCCGCAAGCACGTCGTCCAGTACGACGACGTGATGAACCAGCACCGCGACGTCATCTACAAGCAGCGCCGCCGCATCCTCCAGCAGTTCGACCTCAAGTCCAACATCCTGGAGATGGTCGACCAGGAGATACAGCGCGTCTTCGACGCCTTCGCCCCCGGCGACGACGCCGACCAGTGGGACCTGGAGAGCCTCATCGCCGAGATGAAGGTGATCATGCCCACGCCCACCAGCTGGACCCCGAAGTTCTTCAGCGAAATGATCTACCAGGAAGCCCTGGACACGGTCATGGACCACGCCCACGAAGAGTACGAGAAAAAGGAAGAGGACCTCGGCTCTGAGCGAATGCGGACCCTGGAGCAACTGGTCCTGCTGCGCGTGATCGACAGGCTCTGGGTCTACCACCTGACCGCGCTGGAAGAGCTGCGGCAGGGCATCGGCCTGGTCGGCTACGGCCAGCTCGACCCGCTGGTGGAGTTCAAGCGCGAGGCGTTCGACATGTTCGGCCAGCTCAACGAGCACATCCGCCAGAACACCGTCCGCCAGATCTACCACGTCACATTCACGGTGCCCCAGGCCCAGACCCCGCGAAACGTCCGCGAGTCCGGCCCCTCTGAAAACGGCGGCAGCTCCGGCGATGCCAGCAACGGCCAACCGGCCAGCAGCCGGAAGAAGGCGCGCGCCAAGGCCAAGGTCGCCGCCGCGGCGGCAGGGTCGGACAGCGCGGCCACAACCCAGCCCACCGCACCGGCCGTCGGACGCGTCATCGCCGGTCGCGTCGGCCGCAACGATCCCTGCCCCTGTGGCAGCGGCAAGAAGTACAAGAAATGCCATGGCGCCGGGGGCGTCGCCGGGATCTCCTGACATGCCCCGCACCAGGGCCGAGCCTGAGCGTGACATCCACGCCGAGGCAGAAGAGATCATCGCCAAGCTGCGTTCAGCTGTCGCGGCGGGAGACGTCCACTGGTTCCTGGCCCTGCTGGAAGCCGTTCGGAGTTGGCCGCTGCCCGCCGAAATGGTCGGCGAGCGGCCCTACCGCTACCTCGTCGGCGGCGAAGCGTTCGATTGGCTGCTCCTGGCCGAGCGGCTGCTGAACGAGCTGGGCGAACTGGTCCCGGCCGAAGAAGCCGAGGCTCTGCTCTTCGACCAGAAGCTGCCGCTGGACACAACGGAGGCCGACCTTCAGCAGCTTCTGGGCGCCAAGTACAAGCCACACCTGAACTTCGTCTACGGCGTCCGCGTCGAAGAGGCGCTGCACGCCGCTGTCGCCGACGAGGTGCGCAAAGAGGGCGGCGCAGCCCACTTCAAGAACGGCCACCTGGACGATGAGGTGTTCAACCGGATCTACTTCCGGCCGATGGACGAGCTGCTGGCCGAGTTCCGCGCCGAAAGCGGACTCGTGGACCCGGAGTGGGTCTCCCTGGCCGAGCTGGCCGAGTGGCGCTACTGGCTTTTCCAGTACCGCGTCCGCTCCTGCGACCCGGCAAAGGTCGCCAGCGATACGCGAAAGGGCCTGGGCTTCATCCAGCGGCTGGAGCTGCTGCGCCGGGTCCAGACAGCCCCTGCGGAATAGCCTCGCTTACGCGGGCAGCCGGAGAGCAAAATAGGAGTCACTAAGGGATGGCGATCAAGCGACTGGACCACGTCAGCGTCGTCGTCGACGACCTTGCAGCCGCCGTCGCTTTTTTCACCGCGCTTGGTATGACGATCGAAGACGAGATGCCGATCGAGGGCCCATGGGTGGACCGCGTCAACGGGATCGAAGGTGTCCGGGTCGACATCGTTATGATGCGGACCCCAGATGGGCACGGGGGGCTTGAGCTTACGAAGTTTCACAATCCAAAACTGGTCGAGACCGAACCGGCGATCGCACCACCGAACACGCCGGGTCTCCGGAGTGTCATGTTTGCCGTCGAAAGCGTCGACGACACGGTCGCCCGCATGCGCACCATCGGCGCCGAACTCCTCGGCGAGGTGGTCCAGTACGAGGACATGTACAGGCTCTGCTACATGCGAGGCCCAGCGGGCATCATCGTCGCGCTGGCCGAGGAGCTCTTCTGAGCCGATTCTCGCCTGCTTGCCGCCGCCGGTTTCGTCAGGCGGGTTTAGTAGCCCGGATCGAGTACATCAGCGGCACCGAGCCGTCGTGCTTCGAAAGGTAGAAGTAGCCGTCGTCCCGCAGGTCCATGAACGGGTACCAGCGCTCCGTTGTGAACGGGAACTCGTGCAGGAACTCCAGCCGCAGCCCGGCGTCCAGGAGCGCGGTCACCGTCTCGCTGATCGGGTGCACCCAGCTGTAGGTGCCGCGGTTCACCACCTTGGCCTCGCGGTCAGCGTAGGTCCCCTGTACCTCGAAAAACAGCGGGCCTGACGGAAAGTACGGGTAGGTGACCGTCAGGTCGTTGACCTCTCCCTGGTCTTCGAAAACGCCGGACATCGGGTGGAAGTCGATGATGTAGAAGACGCCGCCGGGCTTGAGAAAGTGGCTGATGACGGCGGCCCAGCGGTCCAGGTCCGGCAGCCAGAAGTTGGTCCCGTAAGACGTGAAGACGATGTCGAACCGGCCGGAGAGGTTCTCCGGAAGCGAATAGATATCGGCGTGGACAAAGGTGGCCGCGATCCCGAGCTCGGCGGCCAGGGCGCGCGCCGACTCGATCGCCCGCTCTGAGAAATCAACGCCTGTGACTGTCGCCCCGCGCCGGGCCCAGGAGAGCGTGTCCATCCCGAAGTGACATTGCAGGTGAAGCAGTGACTTGCCCGACACATCGCCCAGCTCACCGACCTCGACGGTATGGATGCTGTCGCGCCCGGCCTTGAACCCGGCGAGGTCGTAGTACGGCGTGTCCTTGTGAACGCCGACCAACTCATCCCAGCGCTTCAGGTTCGTCTCGAAATAAGTGTCCATAGCCTCGCGCAGTATAACGCTATCGCTGACGGCAGCTTGACCCCCAACCCCAGACCCTCGACCCTAGTGTCATGCCGGAAGCGCCCGTCACCGCGACGCTCCTCATCTCCTGCCGAGACCAGCGCGGCCTCGTCGCCTCCGTCTCCGACTTCCTTTACCGCAACGACGGAAACATCATCCACGCCGACCAGCACACCGATAAGGAGGAGGGCGTCTTCCTCCAGCGCGTGGAGTGGGAGATCGACGGCTTCAAGGTCCCGCGCGACGAGGTGGCCGCCGCCTTCACGCCGCTGGCCGAACGCTTCGGAATGACCTGGCGCCTGCGCTTCTCCGATTACACGCCGAAGGTCGCCTTTTTCTCCTCCAGGCTCCCGCACTGCCTCTACGACCTGCTGGCCCGCTGGCGCCTGGGCGAGTTCCGCGCGAGCATCCCGCTGATCATCAGCAACCACTCCGATCACGCCGAGATCGCGCAGGAGTTCGGGATCCCGTTCCACCACCTGCCGGTGACGAAAGAGACGAAGGGCGCTCAAGAAGCGAAGGCCGCGGCGCTCTTAAGTGAGGCGCAGGTCGACCTGGTGGTGCTGGCGCGCTACATGCAGGTGCTGGGCGCGGAGATCGTGGGCCAGTTCAGCGGCCGGATCATCAACATCCACCACTCGTTCCTGCCGGCGTTCGCCGGGGCCCGCCCCTACCACCACGCCCACGAACGCGGCGTCAAGATCATCGGCGCGACAGCGCACTACGTGACGCCGGAGCTGGACCAGGGCCCGATCATCGCCCAGGACGTCGTCGGCGTCAGCCACCGCGACTCCGTCGACGACCTGGTGCGCAAGGGCCGTGAGCTGGAGAAGACGGTGCTGGCCCGCGCCGTAGACCTGCACCTGCGCAACCGCGTGGTCGTCTACGGCAACAAGACCGTGGTGTTCGACTAGACCAGCCCCGCCACGAAGTCGCCCATCTCGCTGGTGCTCATGCCCATCTTGCCGGCGGACAGCGACTTGATCTTGCCGCTCTCCAGCGCCTTCACTACGGCGTTCTGCATGCGCTCGCCGGCCTCCGTCTCGCCAAGGTGCTCCAGCATCATGCGACCGGCCTCGATCGCGGCCAGCGGGCAGATCACGTTCTGCCCCGTGTACTTCGGGGCGCTGCCGCCGATCGGCTCGAACATGGAGACGCCCATCGGGTTGATGTTGCCCCCGGCGGCGATCCCCATCCCGCCCTGGATCATCGCGCCGAGGTCCGTGATCACGTCGCCGAACATGTTCTCGACCACGATCACGTCGAACCACTCCGGGTTCTTGACGAACCACATGCACGTCGCGTCGACGTGCGCGTACTCGCGGCGGATGTCCGGGTAGTCCGCCACGCCGACCTCGTTGAAGGCGCGCCACCAGGTGTCGTGGACGAAGGTCAGCACGTTCGTCTTGCCGACGAGGTGGAGCTGCTTCATCTTGTTGCGCTTGCGCGTCAGGTCGAAGGCGTAGCGGATCGCCCGCTCGGCCCCGAACCGCGTGGTCATGTGGATCTGCGTCGAGACCTCGTGCGGCGTGCCCTTGTACTGGATGCCGCCCATGCCGCTGTACAGCCCCTCCGTGTTCTCGCGGATGACCACGAAGTCGATGTCCTCCGGGCCCTTGTCCTTCAGCGGGCAGTCGACGCCGGGGTATAGCTTGACGGGGCGCAGGTTGATGTACTGGTCGAGCTCGAAGCGCAGACGCAGAAGCAGGTTCTTCTCCAGGATGCCCGGCTGCACGTCCGGGTGGCCGATGGCGCCGAGGTAGATCGCGTCGAAGCCGCGCAGCTCTTCCAGGACGGCGTCCGGCAAGATGTCTCCGGTGGAGAGGTAGCGGTCGCCGCCGAGGTCGTAGTGCTCCAGGTCGAGCTTGAACCCGCAGGCAGCCTGCGCCGCGTCCAGCACCTTCAGCCCCTCGCGGACCACCTCCGGCCCGGTGCCGTCGCCGGGGAGGACCGCTATCTTGTATCGCTTGTCTTTGGCCATGCTCGAACTCTCGCTCTCTGTTTTGGATGCGAGGACGAGTCTAGCACGGGGGCCGCGTAGGTTCAGTGGGAAGGGAAGCTTACTCGCTCTCTTCCCGCTCCGGCAGCGAGCGCAGCTCCTGGCGCGCCAGCTCGCTGAACAGGCCGCGGAAACCGATCAGGCCGGTCAGCGTGTAGACGAAGAGCAGCGGCCACGAGCGCAGCTTCTTCAGGTTCGAGACGCCGAGGTTGGCGAAGAGCATCCAGACCGTGGCGATCAGGCCGGGGACGAACCAGATCACCGCGAAGGTGCCGGCTAGCAGCCGCAGCGGCGTCTTCTTGAAGGCCAGGCCGCGGTCGACGACGACGAGCCAGAAGACGCTGCCGAAGCCGAGCACGCCGAGTGTCCGCTCGCCGATGCTGGCCTCGTTGGCGCGCCACATCGTGAAGAACGAGTTGATCAGCGCGATCAGCGTGTTGCGGCCGCGCGCCTCCTGCTTGCGCTCGGCGTCCTCCTCCGTGAAGTCGTAGACCTCGTCCTCCATCTTGCGGCCGAGGCTGCGGAGGCGGCTCCAGATATCGCGGACGGGATCGCTCACGCGCTAATTCTCCGCCACCAGCTCGTCCTGGTAAACGGGGTTGTAGCAGGCGGCCTTGTGGCCCTGGAGATCGATCCGGGCCAGCGGCGGCATCGGTTCGATGCGGCAGACGCTGGTCGCCTTCGGGCAACGCGGCACGAACGGGCACTGGTCCGGCAGGTCGATCAGCGAAGGCGGCGTCCCCTTGATCACGGCCAGCGGGCGGTTCTCCTCCCGGTCCCAGCGCGGCCGGCTGGCCAGCAGCGACCAGGTGTACGGGTGCCGCGGCCGGCTGTACAGCGTCTGCGCGTCCGACTCCTCGACGATGTAGCCGGCGTACATTACCGCCACGGAGTTGGCCATCTGGGCGACGACGCCGAGGTCGTGGGTAATCAGGAGGATGGCCGTGTCCTGCTGCCGCTGCAGCCGCTGCAGGTCCTCCAGGATTGCCGCCTGCACCGTGACATCGAGCGACGAGGTCGGCTCGTCGAGGATCAGCACCTCCGGCTTGAGCGCCGTGGCGATCGCGATCATCACCCGCTGGGCCATGCCGCCGGAGAGCTGGAACGGATAGCGCTTGGCGATCTCGCGGGGGTCGGGCAGTCCCGTCTCCGCCAGCACTTCCTCGGTGCGCTGGCGGGCCTCCTTGCGCGAAAGGTCGAGGTGGTTGGTGATCGTCTCCTCCACCTGCTGGCCCACCGAGAGCACCGGGTTCAGCCCCGTGGACGGGTCCTGGAAGACGATCGCGATCTCCTTGCCGCGCACCCGGCGCATCTCCTCGGGCGGCAGCGCCATCAGGTCGCGTCCCTTGAAGACGATGCTCCCGGAAGTGATCCGCCCCGGATGCGGCAGCAGCCCCAGCAGCGAAAGGCCGATCGAGGTCTTGCCGGACCCGCTCTCACCGGTCAGCACCAGCGTGCGGCCGCGCTCCAGGTTCAGCGACACGCCGTTGACGGCGCTGACGATGCCGTCCGGCGTCACGAACTCGGCGCGGAGGTCCTTGACCTGGAGGATGGGATCGTCCACGAGCTGCCTTTCCGTCTTACGGGGGCGTCACGAAATGCGGCGTGACAAATTATACAGCCGCTGAGGGCTGTCAACGGATGATCAAATCGGGCAAACGGACGAGACCTCAATCCGCACGCCCAAATCGTTCATCCGTCGCCGCAGGCATTCGTTGCCGGTTCCCGCCCGCTAGATCCTTCGGCCGCCGCCTCAGGATGACAGGGGAATACGTCCAACGCGCCGATCCGTTTATTCGTTGCGCCGCAGGCGATTCGTTGCCAGGCCGCTAGATGATGGACGAACGATAAGCCGCGATGACCCGGCCCTGCACGACGACGTTGGAAGCGTCGGTGTAGATCGGCTGCATCGTGCTGTTAGCCGGCTGCAGGCGAACGCGGTCGCCCTCGCGGTAGAACTTCTTGAGCGTCGCCTCTTGCTCTTTCTCCAGCCAGACGGCAACCATCTCGCCCTGCTTGGCGTCGTTCGCCGCCTCCATGATCACGACATCGCCGTCGTTGATCAGCGCATCGATCATCGAGGTGCCCTTGACCCGCAAGCCGTAGACGTTCTCCCGGTTGCCGATCATGTCCGGCGAGACCTCGATGCTGTCCGTGGCGTCGGACTGCCAGGTATCGGCGGAAGGCACCGGGATCGGCAGGCCGGCGGCGATCGCCCCGATGATCCGCACCGGCATCATGCGGCCGCGCCTGGCCCCGCCGTGCGTCACCTCGATCGCGCGGGAGACCTCCCGGTCGCGGCGGATGTAGCCGGCCTTCTCCAGGATCCGCAGGTTGTAGTCCACCACCGACGTCGAACTGATCGAGCAGGCCTCCTGGATCTGGCGGATGCTCGGCGGGTAGTCGTGCTCGTCGATGAAGTCGCGGATGTATTCGAAGATGCTCTTCTGCTTGCCGGACAGGTCTTTCATCTGGCTTGCCTCCCATAAGCGAACCTATGTTCGCTGTGTTCAGGCTAGAGACCATCTGTTCGATTGTCAATACGCGTTCGTCATCGCTACAATCCGACCCAACGCCCCGCCACCAGGAGCAAACAACTATGCCGGCCGGACTGGAAGACGTGAGGATACCGATGCCCGAAGAAGAAGGACCGAAAAGAGCGCTGATCGTCTCCGCCCACCCGGACGATGCCGAGTTCGGCGCCGCCGGCACCTCCTACCTCTGGACCAAGGAGGGCTGGGAGTTCTACTACTGCATCTGCACAGACGGTTCCAAGGGCAGCGAAGACCCCAACATGACCAAGGAGAAGCTGGTGCCCCTGCGCAAGGAAGAGCAGCGCGCCGCCTGCGCCGTCGTCGGCGCCAAGGAAGTCCAGTTCCTCGACCACACGGACGGCGAGCTCACCTACAACCGCGACTTCATGAAAGAGATCGTGCGCGTCATCCGCACAATCAAGCCTTACGCCGTCATCACCCACGATCCCAACCAGATCGTCCGGGACATGTTCATCAACCACCCCGACCACCGCGCCGTCGGCGAGACCGTGCTCGACGCCGTCTACCCGATGGCCCGCAACCGGCCGACCTTCCCCGAGCTCCTGGACGAAGGGCTGGAGCCGTTCAGCGCCAAGGAGATCTACCTCTGGACCGCCTCCAACACCAACTTCGAAGTCGACATCACCGACGTCATGGACATCAAGTTCGAGGCGCTGAGCAAGCACGCCAGCCAGCTTGAGGACTTCGAGCAGCTAAAGGAGCGCTTGAAGATGTTCTGGCGCAACCCGGAAGGCCGCTACATGGAGAGCTTCCGGCGCATCATGCTGCCGTTCTAGATGCTCTACTGCCGCTTCCAGCACAAAGACTCGATCTCCTACGGCGCCGTCGAAGGCGACAACGTGACCCCGATCGAAGGAGACCTCTTCAGCGGACACAAGCCGGCCGGCAAGCCGCTCCCGCTGGCAAATGTGCGCCTCCTGGCCCCGCTCACGCCTCGTACGATCCTCGCCGCGGCCGTCAACTACCAGTCGCACATCCCCAGCGGCAGCTCCGTCCTCAAAGACGGCGACGCACCGGCCGTTCCCCAGCTCTTCCTCAAGCCAACCTCGTCTGTCATCGGCCCGGAAGACACGATCATCCTGCCCGCCGAGGCGCGCCGCGTCGACGCCGAGGGCGAGCTCGTCGCGGTCATCGGCAAGACCTGCCGCAACGTGACCCCGGAGCAGGCGCTCGATCACGTCTTCGGCTACACCTGCGGCAACGACGTCAGCGCCCGCCACTGGCAGCGCGACGACATCCAGTGGTGGCGCGCCAAGGGCTCCGACACCTTCTCGCCGGTCGGTCCCTTCATCGCCACCGGCCTCGACCCGGCCAACATCGCCCTGCGCACGCGGGTCAACGGCGTCGAGTCGCAGGCCGGCAACACCCGAGACCTGATCCACTCCGTGGCCTCGATGATCAGCTTTGCCTCACAGGTGATGACCCTGGAGCCCGGCGACATCCTCTTCACCGGCACTCCCGGGGAGCCGCCCAAGCTGGCAGACGGCGACGTGGTGGAGGTGGAGATCGACGGGATCGGCGTCCTGCGCAACCCGGTCAAGCGCGCCTGACAGCGAATTGCCTTCGGCGCAACGAATAAACGGAGCGAGCGCTACGGCCGATACTTGCCCTGTCATCCTGAGGCCGCAGCCGAAGGACCTGGTCGACGGGAATTGACAAACGAATTGCCCAACTCGCCCCGGCATGACAATCGCGGACAGACGGCAGCAAGCGGGGTCGTTGGCCAGAAGACTGGCCCGGTTGGCCCAGGGCGTGCGCCCCGGCCAAAAGTGATTAGTCGTGGTTGGCTGGAACCGCGAACCTGTGAAGCAGACGTTGCGCCTCGCTGGTCACGCCCAGGTCAACCGCGTCGCAGTACGTGGAGTAGATCGCGCGGTCAAGCAGGCGCACCCCGTCTTCGTTCAGCTGCCCGGACTGTTCCAGGCGCAAACGAAGCATTCGGCTCAGCCGCGCCAGGTAGTGCAGCTGAAGCGGCGAATGCGAGCCGTCCGTCTCCCGAATTGGAGAGAGCATTCCCCCGAGCCTCCCTATAACTTGTAAACGTGACATTGATACCGGCAAGTTTCCCCCCGTCACGTTTGTATCTGCAGCATATGTACGGAGGCCAAAGGCGGCAAGAGTTTTCAGGCTATATAGAAGTTAATAATGAGTGTATCCGGAGCGCTTACTCCGTGCGGAACGAGCGGTCCACGTGTCCTTCGTGCACGGCCAGGTGCAGCCGGGAGCGCAGCTGCATCGAGCGGTCGGTCGTCGCCGCCGCATCGGCCGCCGCCTCCGACTCCCACTGGGTCAGCCGTCCCACCTCGCTGGAGTCGTCGACAGCGCGGATGAACTGGCACGATACACAGCCGGGCTGCTCGCGGTAGAAGCTGATCAGCTCGCGGTTCAGCTCCTCCACCTCCTGCTCGCGGCCGGGCAGGGGCTGCATGAGTGAGACTCGTACGTAGGGCATGGGACAACCTCCGGAAAATAAGTGAAGGGCGCCCGCCCGGCCGCGAACGCCCTTCTTCCAGTTACGCGTTTAGCCGCTAGAGGCGGAGCTTGCCGTGGGACGGCTGGCGCCGGCGCTGGCGGTGCTCACCGTTGGAGGACTCGGCTTCCAGCTCCAGCGCCGCAGTGGCGCCGAACTCGTAGACGTAGCCACAGGAGAGGCAGGTGCTGTAAGCGCCGTACCAGTCCTCTTCAAACAACATCGATCCCTCACAGCGAGGGCAAGCTCGTGGCGGTGCTATCTGCATCTGTAACCCCACCTCCGTTGGCAATAAAAAAAGAGCCGATGCCGCCACTGGCGGATGGCCCCTTCATGCGCCGCCGAGGTTAGCTAGAGGGTTCGGGTTGAAAGGGTTACCCTATCTCCGCATCCGCGGAGAATTCACCCAAGATGGTTTCCCCGGTCCGCCCCAGGCGGATTAGGCGAGTTCAACTTTGTGACTTCTGTAACTAATGTACGTAACGCCACTTGGGCCTGTCAATACGCCGGGGCTCTCAACGACATCGCAAAATGTGCAAAATGTTGATATGTGCGCCCCGCACGCTTGACCAGGCCCGGGACGGCCGCCGCCGCTGCCGCCAGGATACGTTGTTCAGACAACCTTAACTTCGTATTGACATTGCGTATGGCCGATGCTACTTTCAACCCACTCTCGCCCTGGGGTGTGGGTGAGCGCAGAAAATGCGAAGTTTTTCAGTCCCGCCGCTGTCTATGCTCGCCGAGTTCAGGACGGTTAGGTTGTTTTAAGTGCAGCAGTACATCATCCGCCGAATCCTCCTGAACTTCCTGGTCATCTTCCTTGTCGCCACAATGGTCTTCCTGGCCCTCCGCATCGACACCAGCAACGTCGTGCGCAACGCCGCCGGCTCCTGTCTCGGCGGAGCCATCGGCCAGGAGAACGGCATCGCTGACTGCGAAACGATCACCCGGGCCAAGCTGGGACTGAACCACTCCCTCCCGCAACAATACTGGGACTACATGAAGAACCTGGCCCAGGGCGACCTCGGCCGGTCATTCAAGAGCCAGAACGCGGTCATGGGGGAGATCAGGGAGCGCGTTGGCCCAACAATTGAGCTGGGCATCCTGGAGATCATTGTCGCGGTGGTCGTCGCCTTACCCATCGGGATCATCTCGGCTATCCGCCAGGATACGTGGATCGACTATATCCTGCGCTTTGTCTCCATCGCCTTCCTGGGCATACCTGTCTTCGTCATCGCCCTGGTCACGCTGATCGTCACCTCGCGCTGGGCGGGAGGGACGTTCTTACCGGACTGGTTTGGGCCCCACCAGACGTACTACAGCCTGGCCGATGATCCCTTACAGAATTTGAAAATCATGTTTGCGCCGGCGCTCATCGGCGGCCTCGGAACGGGCGCCGTGATCATGCGCTTCCTGCGTTCCCAGATGCTGGAGGTGCTGCGCCAGGACTACGTGCGCACGGCCTGGTCCAAGGGGCTGCGGGAACGGGTGGTGATCATTCGCCACGCCCTCAAGAACGCCCTGATCCCGGTGCTGACGCTGATCGGCATTCTGCTGGGCAGCATCGTCAGCGCCAACATCGTGCTGGAGACTATCTACACGATTCCCGGCATCGGCAACTACGTCGTCTTCGCCGTGGCCCAGAACCCGGACTTCCCGGTGATCCAGGGCATCGTCATCGTCGTAGCTACTACGCTGGTGTTCATCAACCTGCTTGTCGACATCGCGTACGGCTGGCTGGACCCGCGCATCCGGTACAGCTAGGTGGGCAACTGAAGTGGCATACGAAGAACAGGCGATCCCTACGGTCACAGCGGCGGCGCCTGAGTCCGCCCCTCTCAGGCGCACCAAGTGGTGGTCCGGCGTCCTCAAGTTCATCCGCAAGAAGCCGCTGGGCGCCATCGGCTTCGCCATCGTCGGCGTCATGATCTTCATGACCATCGGCACGCCTAAGGCCTCCTTTGGGACGCCGAGCCTGCCGGACAGGCCGCTGGGCTTCGAGCTCAGCCATCCCTGGATCCAGCGCTACTCACAGGACGCCGTCTTCAGGTCCAACGGGCGGGCCAAGATCTTCGAAGGAGTCTCATCCGAGCACTGGCTGGGCACGGACAAGCAGGGCCGGGACGTCTGGTCCCGCGTCGTCAACGGCGCGCGGCGGTCGCTCTTCGTCGGCATCTGGGCGCTGATCCTGGCCACCGTGGTGGGCGCGACGATCGGCGTCGTCTCAGGCTATTTCGGGGGCATCCTCGATACGATCGTCCAGCGGCTGATGGACGCCTTACAATCGTTCCCGCCGCTGATCGCACTCATCCTCATTGTGTCCATAAATCCGTTAACCACCAGCCCCAACTTGCTCGTCATCGCCTTTGCGTTAGGTTTCGTTGGCATCCCCAGCGTCCAGCGTATTGTGCGCGCCGTTGTGCTCGCCACCCGGGAGCAACAGTACGTGGAGGCGGCCCGGACGATCGGCGCTTCAGACCTGCGGACGATGCGCTACTACATCCTCCCGAACATCATGGCCTCTATCATCATCGTCTTCTCGACGGGCCTCGGCGTCGCCATCCTGGCCGAGTCAACGCTCGGGTTCATCGCCCCGGACAAGCTCCCGGTGGGGCCCTCCTGGGGTGTAATGTTGAATGAGGCGCAGCCGGTCATCGTCGATCACCCGCTGCCGGGGCTCTGCTCGGCCGGCGCTATCGCCCTGGCCGTGCTCGGATTCAACCTCGCCGGCGACGCCCTCCGCGACGTACTTGACCCACGCCTGCGGCTGACGTAGACCGGCCCTATAAGTGCACACATCGCTCGGGACAGGGGAATTGGAAAGGAGACAGGGACGACATGCCTGAGGAAACGAATTACTGGGAGAGAGTTTCGAAACGCAAACTGACCCGGCGCCGCCTGCTTTCCACCACGGCACTTGTCGGCACCGGACTGGGCGCAGCGGCAGTGGTCGGATGCGGCTCTGACACGAGCGACAACACCAACCCTAGTCCCGGAACCAGCGACGACGCCAACCTCTCCGCCGGCGAGCGGTTCATGCGGCTGTCCTTCCCGACGCCGGTGGACGGCCGCAGCGAGTTCGTCCCCGCACCAAGCGACTCGCGCGGCGATGTGCTCACCTACATCGGGTTCGACGCCGTCGTGCTCGACCGCTACGACCCGCACCAGACCCAGTTCGGGCCGATGTACTCCAACCAGTCCTCAGTCTTCAGCAAGCTCTATCGCTACGCCAGCCACGAAGAGCCGACCTGGGACAATATCCTCCCGGACCTGGCCGAAGCCGCCCCGGAGATGGTTGAGCCCGCCCCCAACCTGGTCACCTACATCATCAAGATCCGCAAAGGTGTCAAGTTCCACGACACGCCGACGATCCGCGGCAACTTCCCGAACCTGGCCGGCCGCGAGCTGACCGCCGACGACGTCATCTACAGCTACGAGCGCCAGCGCAACAAGGACAGCTACCAGCGCACCTACTACTACCGCTCCAGCCAGTACGACACAATCGACTCCATCACCAAGGTGGACGACTACACGATCAAGATCGTCACCAAGGAGCCGACGGCCCCCTTCTACCACTTCATGAGCGACACCAACGCCATGATCATCCCGCCGGAGATCGTGGACATGCAGCCCGGCCCGGACGGCGTCCGCCCCTGGGACTCCGTCGACGCCTTCGGCACGCGCACTCCGGTGCCGGCCGAGCGCATGATCGGCACCGGCCCCTTCATCTGGGACCACCTGACCTTCGGCATCGAGTTCAAGGCCGTCCGCAACCCGGCCTGGTTCGGCTGGGACGACAAGTCGCTGGGCCGGCCCTACCTGGACGGATACAAGGCCACCGGCCAGGGCCTGAACGACGCCACCGTGGAGTCGCTCTTCCGGCGCAAGGAGATCGACACCGCCGGCTTCATCGACAACCCGGAGTGGATCCTCAACATCCTCGACGAGCACCCGGAGCTGATCTTCCAGCGCCAGCAGGTCTCCGGTTGGCTGAACTCCCGGCTCAAGGTCTACGCCGCGCCGTTCAACGACTGGCGAGTGCGCCGGGCCCTGCACCTGGCCGTCGACCGCCAGGACATCGTCGACATCATCGGCTCCGGCGCCTGGAACAAGGTGGGCCCGGTCAACAGCGCCATCAAGTACTGGGCGCTGCCGGACGACGAGCTCCTTCAACTGCCCGGCTACCGCGTCAACGACGCTGACCGGGCCGCCGACCTGGCCGAGGCACGACAGCTCTACGAGGCGGCCGGCAAGCCGGACATCCCGCAGATCTGGTTCGCGGACGTCCCCGGCTACATCGGTTCCTTCGCCACCACCTACATCAGCACGATCACGCAGGCCCTTGGCATCACCAACGACATCCGCTACCAGACCGTGCCCTACTCCCGCATCGCCGAAGGACTCGTCGCCCCCGAAGCCGACAAAGGCGCCTTCACCTGGGGCTACGACAACGGCTGGATCGACCTGGACGACTGGGTGTACCCGTACTTCAAGACCGGCGGCCCCAAGAACTCCTTCAAGGTCAGCGACCCGGACCTGGACACGATGCTCGATGCGCAGCGCCGCGAGTTCGACAACGACAAGCGCAAGGAGATCGGCTACAACATCCAGCGCTACCTGCTGGGGGAGACGAAGCAAGACGCCCCGGCCGCCAACGCCCGCATCGACTACGCCTGCCCGGGCGGCGGCGCCGTCCGCTGGCCGTACTACAAGAACGACTCCAGCTGGCCCTGGTTCGGCAACCAGTACTGGGCGGCCGAGATCTGGTTCGACAAGACCGATCCCAGCTACCAGGGACGGCCACAGAGCGCGTAACCAATACAGAACGCGAGCGACGGAGCGGGTCCTTCGGGGCCCGCTTCGTGCGTTGTGGGCTTACATCAGGGCAGTGGTCGCGCCACCGTCCACCTGGATCGTGGCGCCGGTGATGAACCGCGCCTGGTCAGAGGCCAGGAACACGGCCAGGTTCGCCACGTCCGAGGCCTCGCCCAGGAAGCCCATCGGCACGCGGCCCTCCTCCAGCACCACGGCATCCTCCAGCCCGACGCCCTGGCGCCTGGCCCGCTCTTCGATCAGCGACATCAGCCGCTCCGTAGCGATGTTGCCGGGGCAGACGTTGTTGACGGTGATGTGGTGTGGCGCCAGCTCCCGCGACAGCGTCTTGGCCAGGCCGACGACGGCCAGGCGCGTGGCGTTGGAGAGGATCAGCCCGTCTATCGGTTGCTTCACAGCGACCGAGACAATGTTGACCACGCGGCCGCTGTCTGAGCGCTTGAGGTGCGGCAGCGCCTCCCGCACACAGCGCACCGCGGAGAGCAGGTTCTGATCGATGGCGTAGGACCAGTAGCGGTCGTCCAGGTCTTCGAAGGTGCCGGTGGGCGGACCGCCGGCGTTGTTGACCAGCACGTCCAGCCGCCCGAAGCGCTCGGCCGCGGCCTCGATCGCCTTCGTGATGTCTTCGCCCTTGGACATGTCGCAGACGACGTACGGCAACTCGACTCCCAGCTCGTCCTTGATCTCCGCCGAGGCCTGCTGCAGGTTCGCCTCGTCGCGGGAGGAGAGCATCACCTGGCAGCCCTCCTTCGCCAGAGCGCGGGCGATCGCCCTGCCGATGCCCTTACTCGATCCGCCGACGAAGGCGGCCCGTCCGTTCAGTCCGAGGTCCATGCCGCAATCCTACCGCTTGACCAGCCCGCGCTCCACGGCCACGCTAGTCGCATGACGCCCACAGTCCTCTCCATCGCCGGCTCCGACCCCAGCGGCGGCGCAGGCATCCAGGCCGACCTCAAGACGTTCGCCGCACTCGGCGTCTACGGAATGGCCGCCATCACGGCGCTCACCGCGCAGAACACCGTCGCGGTGACAGGCGTCTACGAAGTGCCACCGGAGTTCGTCGCCGCCCAGATCGACGCCGTCTTCGCAGACATCGTCCCGAACGCCGTCAAGACCGGCATGCTGAGCAGCGCCGAGATCATCCACATCGTGGCGGAGAAGGCGCGCGGCTTCGGCTTCCAGAACCTCGTCGTCGACCCGGTGATGGTGGCCAAAAGCGGCGACCGGCTGCTGCAGGCGGAGGCCGTGCGCGCGCTGGTCCAGGAGCTGATCCCGCTGGCCTTCGCTGTGACGCCGAACCTGCCGGAGGCGACCGCGCTCACGGGCCGCGCCATCGAGACGCTGGATCATATGCGGGAGGCGGCGCGCGCGATCCACGCCCTGGGCGCACGGAACGTCGTCGTGAAGGGCGGGCACCTCGCCGGTGATACCGTGACGGATCTGCTCTTCGACGGGGAGCGCTTCCACGAGTTCGCCGGGCCGCGGATCGATACGAAGAACACGCACGGCACCGGCTGCACGTTCGCCTCGGCGATCGCTAGTTGCCTGGCGAAGGGTGACTCTGTTGCGGAAGCGGTCGGCAACGCGAAAGCGTACCTGACCGGTGCGCTGGAGCGGGCGTACGATACGGGAAAGGGCCACGGCTCGGTGAACCACGCGTGGCAGAACCAGGAGGACCATTGATGGCTGTCGAAGGCGCACGAACGTACATGAAAACGCACAAGATCTCAGGCAAGCAGATTCACTTCCGCCTGCGAGACGAGATGGGGGCGCAGCTACAGCGGGCGAAAGAAGCTCCGAGTGGACGCACGTCTAAGACGCTCGTCAAAGAAGGCCCGTTGCGGATGACGCTCGTTGCCCTGCGAAAGGGCGCGCACATGGCGAAGCACCACGTTGACGGCCAGGTTTCGATCCACGTACTTCGTGGCCGGCTAACAATCTGGACCGAGCCGGGGACAACCGAGCTCTCCAGTGGCGATGTCCTGATGCTGGGGGACGGTGTTGAGCACGCCGTTAGCTCCCGCAGCGACTGTGCTTTCCTGATCACCATGTCCTGGCACGGCGAGAGATGATCGAAGTCCAGCACATCGACCACGTGGCGATCGCAGTGCGCGACGTCGAGAGGTCCGCGCAGTGGTACGCCGAAACGCTGGGGTTGGAGAAGACCAGTCCCTGGGACGGCGAGCCGGTGATGATGAGCGCGGGGGACACCAGCCTGGCGTTGTTCTCGGTGGAAGGGCCTGGCCTCGAGTTGTCAGGCGAGGAGCGAGACCGTCACCTGGTGGCGCTCCACGTCGCCTTCCGCGTGGACCGCGCCGGCTTCGATGGCGCCCGCAACGAGTTCAAGGCCAAGGGAATGAGCGTCCGGTTCGCCGACCACGGCGTCTGTCATTCGATCTACATCGACGACCCGGACGGGCACACGATTGAGCTGACTACGTACGAGGTCTAGCGGCCGGAGATGTAGTCGTTGACGCGGTTGTAGTAGTCGTGGGTGTCGATGTGGCCCGTGAAGTGGAGCGCGGCCAGCGTGAAGAGCGCGCCGGCCAGCACCAGCAGTAGAAATTCGCCCCTTACAAGAATGTTCATCACTTACCCTCCCAGGTACTACAAACGTTAAGGTCCGGTTCATAAACGGTCAATAAGAGTTGCTTCGCGCACGGTGAATAATGGGTGAAGGGTGTGTTTGACCGCTATCTGGGAGCGGTGCTAGGCTGACGGTGAACAAAGCGGGAGCTCGGTGACCCCGGGCTGAGAGGGCGGCAGGACCGGCCGCCGACCGCGGAACCTGATCTGGGTAATGCCAGCGGAGGGAAGAAGATGCAGCAACTGTTACACGCCGTCAGCTCACCCTGGCGGCGTTCGTTTATCTCCGGGGCCGCGCCATGTCGGAGCTGATCGAAGGGCTGGCGGCGCGGATCCCGGACGACTGGGGTGTGCAACCGGTACCGCCGGAGCGCCGGACGCTGCGCCCGTTCGACTTTGCCGTGCTCTGGGGCGACCTTGCCGTGAGCCTGCTGGTGATGGTCGCCGGGAGCCTGCTCGTGCCCGGATTGGGCACAAAGGAGGCCGTGCTCGCCGTCGTCATCGGCACGGCGCTGGGAACAACCTTGCTGGCGCTGGTCGGCATCGCCGGGAGCGACACCGGCGTCCCGACGATGGTCGCCCTGCGCGGGCCGTTCGGGCTGCGCGGGTCGTACATCGCCTCGGGGTTCAACATCGCGCAGCTGCTGGGCTGGGCGGCGCTGGAGATCATCATCATGTCGCAGGCGGCGAAGGCGCTGAGCAACGAGTACTTCGGCTTCTCCGGGTACTACCTGTGGCTGACCTTCTTCGGCGTCGTTGGCACGCTGATGGCCGTCGGCGGGCCGATCGTCGTGGTGCGGGAGTGGCTGCAAAAGTTCGGCGTCTGGATCGTCGTCGCCGCGTCGGCCTGGCTGACGTTCCACCTCTTCGACGCCTACGACATGGGCGAGATCTGGCGCCGCCAGGGTGAGGGGGGCTTCCCCAACTTCTGGCAGGGCGTGGACGTCGTCGTCGCGCTACCGATCTCCTGGCTGCCGCTTGTCTGCGACTACAGCCGCTTCGCCCGGCGGGCGGTGCCGGCCGCCACCGGGACGTACATCGGCTACGCGCTGGCCAACGCCTGGTTCTTCCTGCTCGGCGTCTTTTACGTGCAGGCGCTGCAGACCGGCGCTGACACGCTTCATCACGGCGCTGGTCGAGATGCTGCTGCCGATGGCGCTGGGCTGGCTGGCCCTGATCGTGCTGCTGTTCGGCGAGTCCGACGAGGCCTTCGCCAACATCTACTCCACCGCCGTCTCGATCCAGAACCTGTTCCCCCGGGTCAGCGCGCGGCTGCTCTCCACCCTGGTCGGTATCGTCGTCATCGCGCTGGCGATCAGCATCGACCTCGTACAGTACGAGAACTTCCTGCTGCTCATTGGCGGCATCTTCGTGCCGGTGTTCGGCATCTTCCTGGCCGATTACTTCGCCCTCAGCCGCCGCCGCTACGAGGTGGCGCGGCTCTACGAGGTGTCCGGCGCCGGATTCGGCCTGCTCGCCATCGCGATCTGGGCCGCCGGGTTCTTCATCTACGCCTGCGCGGCCCAGCCGCCCTGGCTGCTGGAGCACCTGGACTTCGTGTCCTGGGTGCCGGCCTGGACAACGCACATCGGCGGCACGATCCCGGGGCTCGTCTTCAGCTTCGGCGCCTACGCCGCCGCCGGACGGTTCATGCTGCTCGGCGGAGCGAGGGCGCCCACCGTGGCTACGGCAGGGGTAGAATAAGGTCTCTATGGAAAAGCTGCACTACATGTACGTTATGACACCGACCGACCCGGCCAAGACTGTCAGCCGCGACAATTGGACGGACTACGATAGGGAGACGTTCCAGCTGCACGTCGAACGCATCAACGCCGCGCTGGAGAACGGAAACCTGGTGCTGGCCGGACGCACACTGGACGACGACGGCAAGGGCCCGGCGATCGTCATCTTCCAGGCAGACTCGGAGGAGGAGGCGCAGGCGTTCTTCGCGGCGGAGCCGTTCGTGACGCGTGGCTTCGTCACGGCCGTACTCCACAAGTTCAGCAACCCGATGATGAAGGACAGCGAATGAGGTCCGACCCCCTCACCATCGCCGGGCACGAGTTCAGCTCGCGGCTGATCGTCGGCACCGGTAAGTACCGGACGATGGAGGCGATGCGCGACGCGATGGACGCCTCCGGCACGGAGATGATCACCGTCGCCATCCGCCGCCTGCCGCTGGACAAGCCGGACGAGCAGAACCTGATGGACTACCTGGACTGGAAGCGCTACAAGATCCTGCCCAACACGGCCGGCTGCAAGACGACGGAAGAAGCCCTCTTCACGGCGCGGCTGGCGCGCGAGCTGACCGGCTCCGACTGGGTAAAGCTGGAGGTGATCCCGGACCCGAAGTACCTCCTGCCCGACCCGATCGCCACGCTGGAAGCGGCACAGGCGCTGATCGCCGATGGCTTCATCGTGCTGCCGTACATCCACGCCGACCCGGTGCTCGCCAGGCGGCTGGAAGAGGCCGGCTGCGCGACGGTCATGCCGCTGGGCTCGCCGATCGGCTCCGGGCGCGGCATCTTCACGCTGGAGGAGATCGCCATCATCATCGAGAACTCAGGCGTGCCGGTCGTCGTCGACGCCGGGCTCGGCGCACCCTCGGACGCAGCCCTGGCGATGGAAGCCGGCGCTGACGCCGTGCTCGTGAACAGCGCCATCGCCCTGGCCACGGACCCGGTGGCGATGGCCGAAGCGTTCCGGCTGGGCGTGGAGGCCGGGCGCAAGGCCTACCTGGCGGGCCGCATCCCCCGCAAAGACCTGGCCGATCCGTCCAGCCCGGTCGGCGACATGGCGAAGCCTGCCCCCGCGCGATCGGCTTAGCGATGCCAGATCCGAAGCTCACGCTGCCTGTCTTCATGCTCGTCACGGACCGGCGCGCCGCCGGCGGTGAGGACGCGCTAGTCCGCAAGGTCGGCGAGGCGGTAGAGGGCGGCGTCAACATCGTCCAGCTGCGGGAGAAAGACCTCGGCGGCGACGCCCTGCTCTCGCTCGCGCTGCGGGTGCGGGAGTCGATCGCGGGGCGCGCGCCGCTCGTCGTCAACGGCTCGCTCAAAGTCGCGCTGGCGGCCGGCGCAGACGGCGTGCACCTGCCCGAGGATGCCCCGCCGCTGGAGAACCGGCCGGCAGACCTGATCGTCGGGAGGAGCGTGCATTCGCTGGACGCCGCCAGGCGCGCCGAGGCCGAGGGCGCGGACTATCTCGTGTTCGGGCCGGTGTACGAGACCACGAGCCATCCCGGAGCCGCGGGAGTGGGCCTGGAGGCGCTTGCCAGCGTGGCGGAGGCTGTATCATTGCCTGTCGTTGCCATTGGCGGGGTGTTGATAACTCGCGTGGCCGCTATTATGGACGCCAACGCCGCGGGAGTCGCCGTAGTCAGCGCGATTCTCGGGTCGCCCTCGCCCCACGAGGCGGCCTCGGCCATCCGGCGGGAACTGCAAACATATGAACATCACTCTGAACGGCAAGCCACATCAGCTTGACGGCGAAAGCAATATCGTCGCGCTGCTGAAGTCCCTGGACGTCAAGGCGGAGCAGGTCGCCGTCGCCGTCAACGGCGAGGTCGTGCGCAAGCGCTCCTGGCCGGAGACCGACGTCCGCGACGGGGACATGGTTGAGATCGTGCGCGCAGTCGGCGGGGGCGCTCTTTGAAGGTCATCGTTGTCGGCGGCGGCGTCATCGGCTGCGCCGTCGCCTTCCACCTGCAGAAGGCCGGCGCGCAGGTCACGCTGCTGGAGCGGGGCGAGATCGGCGGCGAGGCATCGGGAGCGGCGGCCGGGATGCTGATCGCGCCCGTGGAGGACACCGGCAACCGGGCCTTCGATGAGCTTCGACGCGCCAGCCTGGCCGTGTACCCGGTGCTGATCGAAGAAGTGCAGCGGCTCTCCCGCATCGATGTCGAGCACAACACCCACGGGATGCTGCGCACAGCCGTCACTGAAGAGTTCGCGCGGAACCTGCAGAAGCTGACCCGCAGGCAGCGCGGCCTTGAATGGATTGACGGCGCTGACCTGGCGAGGCTGGAGCCGGCGCTGGACAAGGGCATCCTGGGCGCGGCCTATTCGCGGATGGACTCGGACCTCAACCCCGGCCTGCTGACCAACGCCCTGGCCAAGTCGGCGGAGAAGCTGGGCGCCAAGGTCTGCCGCCGCACGATGCTGACCGGCTTCCTCGGCCGCGAGAGCCGTGTCGAAGGCGTCAGCACGAACAGTGGCGAGCTCCGCGACGCCGACGCGATCGTGCTGGCGGCGGGCCCCTGGACAGAGCCGCTCTCGCTGCGGCTGAGCAACCGGCTGGCGACGCCGCCGATGCGCGGCCAGATGATCGCCTATCGTTCCAGGGTACTGCGCCACGCGGTCTGGGGCGAGGACGGATACCTTGTGCCGAAGCCGCGGGGCCTGATCTTCGCCGGGGCTACTGTGGAAGACGTCGGCTTTCGCAAAGCGACGACTGCGCGCGCCCTGGCCGGGTTGCGGCGGATGGCGACGGGGCTCGTCCCGGCGCTGTCCACGGCGACGGTATCACGCTCCTGGGCCGGCCTGCGCCCGGGATCGGCGGACGGGCTGCCGGTAATCGGGCGCTTTCCGGGCAAGGACAACGTCTACGTGGCGACAGGGCACTTCCGCAACGGCGTCCTGCTGGCGCCGGTCACGGGCCGCCTGGTTGCCGACCTGGTGCTCTCCGGAAAGCCCGACCGGAGGCTGAAACCGTTCCTGCCGGAGCGCTTTTCAACGGCTTCGACGAAATAGACAGTAAAAACTTTCGAAAATAATGCTAAGCACCCCTAGACATTGGTTATAAGCCTGTACTAATATCCTCTTCGCAACGAGTAAAGCAGATGTTACCAGCATTCGTCATCGGACTACGGGAAGGGCTTGAGGCCGCGCTCATCGTCGGCATGGTGGCCGCCTTCCTCAAGCAGAACGGCCGCTCAGACGCCCTGCGCTGGGTGATGGTCGGCGTCTTCCTGGCGGCGGGCATCTGCCTGGCCGGTGGCGTCGCCCTGCACGAGCTGGAGCGAAACCTTCCCCAGAAGCAGCAGGAAGGGCTGGAGACCGTTGTCGCCGTCGTCGCCATCGTCATGGTCACGTACATGATCGTCTGGATGCGAGGCCACGCCCGCACGCTGAAAGCCTCGCTGGAGGAGAGCGCCAGCCACGCCCTGGCGCGCGGCTCTGTCTTCGCGCTGATCGGCATGGCCTTCCTGGCGGTGCTGCGTGAGGGCTTCGAGACCGCCGTCTTCCTGCTCGCCGTCTTCCAGAGCAGCTCCAACACGGGATCGCTCAGCGCCGGCGCGGTGCTCGGCATCGGTGTTGCCATCGTCATCGGTTACGGCATCTACCGCGGCGGCGTCACGATCAACCTCAGCCGCTTCTTCCGCTTCACAGGTCTCGTCCTCGTGCTGGTCGCGGCGGGTCTCGTCTCGTCCGCCCTCCACACTGCGCACGAAGCGGGCTGGGTAACCTGGATGCAGGGTCAGGCCGTGGACCTGAAGTGGTTCATCAAGCCCGGGTCCGTGGTATCGGCGCTCGTCACCGGCATGTTCGGCATCCAGCCCAAGCCGACCACCGCCGAAACCGCCGGCTGGCTGCTCTACCTGGTCCCCGTCAGCCTCTACGTCATGTGGCCCCAGCGGCGTAAATCTGCGCCGCCGCCCAAACAGAGCCGGGACCCGTTCCCCGCCGGCTCCGTCACGGCTTCCTAGCCACCGCTTTTCACACTGGAGACTCCTATGCGACCACAATCCTTACTGACGGCTGGCCTGCTGGCGGCGCTCGCGGGGCTGGGGCTGGCGTTCGCCGCCTGCGGTTCCGGCGACGACGACGGTGCTTCGACGACGCCAAACGGCGACACGCAGACCTTCTCCGTAACGCTGACGGACGACGGCTGCGACCCGGCGACGATCGACGCGCACACCGGCCCGGCGACGTTCAATGTGACAAACGACGGCGCTGCCGGAGTCACCGAGTTCGAGATCCTTGATGGGGACAACATCATCGGGGAGGTGGAGAACATCATCGCCGGGATCAGCGGCCAGTTCTCGCTGAACCTGCGCGCCGGGACCTACACGACCTACTGCCCCGGCGGCGGCGAGAACGAGCGCGGCGTGCTCACCGTGACCGGCGAAGACCCGACCGAATCAGCGGGCGTGGACCCGGACCTGGACGCAGCGACGACCACCTACCACGAATACGTCTCCGACCAGTCAGACCAGCTGCTGACCGCGGTCAAGGCACTGGAGTCGGCGATCGGCAGCGGCGACCTCAACGCCGCCCGCGACGCCTACGTCGCCGCGCGGCCCTACTACGAGCGGATCGAGCCGGTGGCGGAGTCGTTCGGCGACCTGGACCCAAAGATCGACGCCCGCGCCGACGAGGTCCCGGCCGACCAGCTGACCGGCTTCCACCGGATTGAGTTCGGCCTCTGGGTCGACAACTCCACCGACGGCCTCGACACCGTCGCGGCCCAGCTCGTGACCGACGTGACGACGCTGCACGGCATGGTGCCCACGTTCGGCTTCGACGCGCTGCAGATCGCCAACGGCGCAGTCGAGTTACTGAGCGAAGTCAGCCAGTCCAAGATCACCGGCGAAGAGGAGCGCTACAGCCACGTTGACCTGCTGGACTTCGCCGCCAACGTGGACGGGGCGAAGGCGGCGTTCGACGCGGTGCGCGCCGCCCTGGCCCGCCGCGACTCCGACCTGGCCACGACCGTCGACGCGCGCTTCACCGACGTCTACGACGCGCTCAGCCAGTACAAGGACACAAATGGCGACTACGTCTCGTACGAGGACCTGACGGAAGCCGACACCCGGGCGCTGGCCCAGGCCGTAGACGCGCTGGGCGAGCCGCTTTCGCAGGTCGCCTCAACCCTCACCCAGGCGCCGCAATCGTGAGCGGCGAGCAGCCGCAGGTCCGCCGCCTCTTCAGCCGCCGCCGCCTCCTGGGCACGGCTGGCGGCCTCGGCGTGGCCGGGGCGGCCGCAGCGGTCATCGGCTGGGAGACGCTGGGCGGCTCTTCGGCGGACGGCAGCACGCCGAACGTCGTCGTGCCGTTCCACGGCGAGCACCAGGCGGGAATCGCCACACCGGCCCAGCACTACCTGCACTTCGCCAGCTTCGACGTCACGGCCGAAAAACGCCAGGAAGTGGCTGACCTTCTGCGCGCCTGGACCGACGCCGCTGAACGGATGACCCGCGGCGAGACGGCCGGCGACTCCAGCGACGAGCCGCTGGCCCCGCAGTTCGACACCGGCGAGGCCGTGGGCCTGGCGGCCGGTTCGCTGACGGTCACCTTCGGGTTTGGGCCGAGGCTCTTCAACAACGCCGACGGCAGCGACCGCTTCGGGCTGAAGGCGGCGCGGCCCCCGGCGCTGGTCGATATGCCGGCCTTCCCCCGCGACGCGCTGGAGGCGGAGCGCACCGGCGGCGACATCTGCATCCAGGCCTGCGCAGACGATCCGGAGGTGGCGTTCCACGCCGTGCGCAACCTGACCCGCATCGGGCGCGGCAGCGTCGTCATGAAGTGGTCGCAGCTGGGGTTCAGCCGCACCTCCAGCACCAGCCGCGCGCAGGACACGCCGCGGAACCTGATGGGCTTTAAGGACGGCACCAACAACATCCGCGCCGAAGACACCGCCGCCATGAGCGGCTCCGTCTGGGTGAACGACAGCCCGGCCTGGATGCGCGGAGGCTCGTACCTCGTCGCGAGGCGGATCCGGATGCTGATCGAGACGTGGGACCGCTCGTCGCTGCTGGACCAGGAAGCGACGATCGGGCGCACCAAGGTGGCCGGGGCGCCCCTGGGCCGGGCGGACGAGTTCGACGGCGTGGACCTGAACTCCAGCGACATCCCCGGCAATGCCCACATCCGCCTGGCCAACCCCATCTCCAACGGCGAGGCGCGTCTCCTCCGCCGCGGCTACTCCTTCACCGACGGGATGGACGCTTACGGAGAGCTGGACGCCGGGCTCTTCTTCATCTGCTTCCAGCGCGACCCACAGTCGCAGTTCGTGGCGATCCAGCAGAACCTGGCCCAGAACGACGCCCTGAACGAGTACATCCGCCACACCGGCAGCGGGATCTTCGCCTGCCCCGGCGGCGTCCAGCCCGGCGATTGGATCGGCGGCGCGCTGCTCTCCTAGCTCCCGATAGCGGAGCAACCCTTCGGCACGCTGACCGGCAAGTGAGCCAGGTACTGCAGCATCGGCACAACGTCCGCTGCGTCCAGAGAATCGCCGCAGTTGACGTTCATCGCCAGCAGGCAACCACCGATCGAGGAGAGCCCGGCTGCGTAGTGCAACAAAGCCGCCAGGTCGGTCAGCGTAATGTCGCCGTTGCAATCCCCGTCCCCGATCGTTGCGTGCAGAGGCTGCCAGCCCACGTACGCATCGTCCAGGACCTCTGTATCCGTGACCTGCTGCTCGCCCTGGGCGTCCGGGGCCACCATCCAGATGTCTGCATTCTTTCCAGCATCAGCGCGCGGATAGGCTATCTCGCCCCCATCCGGCGACCATGCCGGCGGCCCAACGGTATGCGCGACCGAGCTGACAGGCGTGGCATCGCCGCCGCCGGACGCCACGACAAAGATCCTCTCGCCGCCAGCGGCCGAGTGGTTGAAGGCGATCATCGTCCCGTCAGGCGACCACGAGAACCCGTCCGTCCCCTTGGTGGCTGACAGCGTCGTGATCACCGGGCCGTGCGGGGCCAGGACCACGACAGTGTTCGTGGAGTTCAGCGCGGCCACCCTGTCCCCAAACGGCGACCATTGCGGGCTCTTCAAACCCTGCGAGCCGCTCAGGGTGATAACTGAACCCCCGTCCGGAGTCGTGGACTTGAGCGCGCCGCCGGCCTCGAAGACGATGGCGTCGCCCAGCGGCGACCAGGCCGGGTTCTTGACGCCGCTGCCGCTTACGACCGGATCGATGGTTGAGCCGGTGGAGTCTGTCACTGAGAGCGTCTTGCCGGTCTCGTCCGTGTAGGCCAGGTGCGTGCTGTCCGGCGACCAGGTGCCGGTGCCGACGTGATCGGCGATGTGTTGCATGCCGCCGTTTTGCACGTAGAGCGTGTTCGCCAGAGTCGCAGCGTAGGCGATGTGTGCGCCGTCCGGCGCCCAGCTGTACCAGGAGACCTTGAAGTCCGGCGGAGCGATGAAACCCGGGTTCTGCCCCGGTATCACCTGCCGCAGAGACGCCTCAAAATCGGTCGTCGAGACGAACGTGATCACGCCGTTGTGGGCGAAGCGCGCCTCGCCGGCGTCCGGCCGGCCGGCCAGGCAGACGCCAATCACGACTGCGATCAGTAGCGCGAGCCTGCCAACAGTCCGCATCAGAGGAAGCGCTTGGCCAGCCGCTCCGCAGCCGCCTTCGGGTCGTCCGTCGCGACCACGGCCGAGATCACGGACGCCATGTCCGCGCCGGCCTTGATGACGGAGGTGATGTTCTCTTCGGTGATCCCGCCGATCGCGCAGACGGCCACGTGCACAGCGTCCTTCACCTCGCGCAGCGTCTCCAGCGAGGCCGGCCGCGTGTCGTCTTTCGACGCCGTACCGAAGAGGTTGCCAACCGAGACGTAGTCCGCGCCGTCGATCTCGGCCTTTCGCGCCTCCGCCACGTCGTTGGTTGAGGCGCCGACGATCCAGCCAAACGGCCCGAGCCTCCGCACGACGGCGACCGGCAGGTCTTTCTGCCCAACGTGGACACCGTCGGCGCTGACGGCCAGGGCGATATCGACGTCGTTGTTGATGATCAGCGGGACGCGGGACTTTCGGCAGACCTCAGCGATCGCCTCGACGTCCGGCAGCTGCAGGCCCTTCTCACGGAGCTTGTCCCGCCACTGAATGATGCGCGCGCCGCCGGCGATCGCCTCCCGCGTGATCTTGACGACGTCCCGGTCCCCGGCAACCCTGGGATCGATGATGACATAGAGACCGCGCAGAGCAACCGGCACAGCGAGGCGCTAGTCGGCCGTCTGCTCTTCGGTCTGCTCGGAAGCCTCGTAAAGGCTCTGCCAGCGGGACGGCCGCGCCCTGGGAGCCGGCTTGACCAGGAGCACCATGGCGTAGCCGACACCGGCGCCGATGGCCGCGCCAAGGAGGAATCGCCAGGTCCGTTTCATATGCTGGGGAATATTACACAGAAGCTCGCGGTTGGCAAATGCGTGGGAACGCCCTGACACCTGCTAGACTCATGGGCGCGATGACCACTGAGAGCTACACCCGGATGCTCAAGCCGCTGGCCGCGCTCGTCTTCGTCGGCGGCTGGGTGCTGGCGATCGTGGCCTTCTTCGTGATCGGGACCCAGAGCTGCGCCGATGTGCAGGTGCCGCTGGCCGGGACGCTACAGGCCTGCCAGGACACCACGGCCAATGCGGTCGTGCTGCTGACGGTCATCGGCTTCGCGGCCACGGTTGGCTCGCTGTTCCTGCTGGCGATGCACTTCTTGCTGGCGACGTTGAACGACATCGAGTCGAACACGCGCAAGGGAGGCTGACGTGAAACGCAGCGACGGCCGCATCCTGACCACCCACGCCGGCAGCCTGCCGCGCCCGCCGAAGCTGCTGGACCTCCTGGTCTCGCTCAGCAAGCGCGAGGCCGTGGACGCCAGGCTGCTCGCAACTGAGACGCACGCCGCAACCGTGGACGTGATCCGCAAGCAGCGCGAGGCCGGCATCGACATCGGCAACAACGGCGAGGAGGCGCGCGAGAGCTTCTTCACCTACGTCCAGCACCGGCTCAGCGGCTACGGCGGCGCCAGCAATCGCCCGATCATGCGCGACGTCTTCGTCGAAGGATTCCTGGAACAGAAGCTGCCTGACTTCAGCCGCAAGTCCGTGACGCTGATGAACGCGCCGCAGGCTATCGCCGATGTGAAACACGAGACGATTGAGCCACTCAAGGAGGAGTGCGACGACTTTGACGCGGCGCTGAAAGAGGCCGGCGGCGGATTCGAGGAGTCGTTCATGTCTGCGGCCTCGCCCGGCATCGTTTGCGCCGGAATGCTCAACGCCCACTACAACACCGACGACGACTACGTCACCGCCGTCGCCGACGCCCTCCGGCCGGAGTACGACTACATCGTCTCGCGCGGCTACACGTTGCAGCTCGACTGCCCGGACCTGGCGATGGAGCGCCACGTCGCCTACGCCGACGCCCCGCTGACCGAGTTCCAGGCCTACGTGCGCCGCAACGTCGCGGCCATCAACCGGGCGATCGAAGGACTGCCACGCGAGCAGGTGCGGATGCACGTCTGCTGGGGGAACTACGAAGGCCCGCACCACCTGGACGTGCCGTTGGAGGACGTGCTGTCGCTCTTTTACGAGGCGAACGTGGGCGCCCTGCTGCTGCCGTTCGCCAACCCCCGGCACCAGCACGAGTGGCGCGCCCTGGATAAGTTCCCGCCGCCGCACAACCTGCTGATCATGGCCGGGGTGATCGATACGACGACGAACTACATCGAGCACCCGCAGGTCGTCGCCGATCGCCTGGAGTGCGTGGCGATGGCCGTTGGCGACCCGCGCCGCGTCCTGGCGACGACGGACTGCGGCTTCGGCACCGCGGCCGGCTTCGGCGAGGTGGCGCCCGGCGTCGTCTGGGAAAAGCTACGCTCCCTGCGCGCCGGCGCAGACATCGCCAGCACGCGTTTGTTTGGCTGACCTGTCACCGAATAGCGAACCGAATTAACGAATCAGCGTTCGCTGCTATCCGTGTACGCGTTGTCAACCGCTAGTGCATCTCCTGGCCGCCGGAGATGTTGATCGCCTGGCCGGTCATGTAGTCCGCGTCCGGGCCGGCCAGGAACGTGATCACGTTGGCGACGTCCTTCGGATAGCCGATGCGGCCGAGAGGGATTGGCGGCATGCCGGGTGATTTGAGAGCGAATTCTTCGAGGGTCTGCCCAGCCGCTTTCAGCATCGGCTCCAGCGGCGTGCGGAGAATGGGCGTATCGATGGTGCCGGGACAGACGCAGTTCACGTTGATCCTGTGCGCGCCCACCTCTTTGGCCATCGCCTTGGTCATCAGGATCACGCCGGCCTTCGTCGCGCAGTAGGGCGCGAGGAAGGCGAATCCGCTCTTGCCTGCCTGCGAGGCGACGCTGATGATGCGGCCGCCTCCGCCCTGCTTGATCATCTGCCTGCCCGCGGCGCGCATGCCCAGGAAGACGCCGCGCAGGTTGACGGCGATCGTGCGGTCGAAGCCTTCGTCTGTCATATCGACGAGCGTGCTGAACGGATTGCCGATGCCGGCGTTGTTGACGCAGATGTCGATGCGGCCGTAGCGCTCGACGGATTTGGCGAAGAAGCGTTCGACGTCCGCGGTGACGCTGACATCGGCGCCGTAGCACTCGACCTCGGCGCCGGCGGCCTTCGCCAGCTTGGCGGTCTCGGCGAGACCCGCCTCGTTCAGGTCTACCAGGGCCAGTCTGGCACCCTCGGCGGCGAATCGCTCGGCCACACCCTGGCCGATGCCGCTGGCCGCGCCCGTGATCAGGGCAACCTTATCCTTCAGTAGCATGACTTCCTCCCCCTTGTTGGACTGCGCGCGCGGTCTAGGTGCCGCCGGTGACGCCGCCGGACGCGGCCAGCAGCTCTTCCAGGTGCATCTGCCACTCCATCGAAAGGCGACGCCTGGCGGGCGTGTCGGCCAGCTCTTCGTAGATCGCCTGGCCCCACTGCACGTGCTCCTCTTCGTCGATCAGGATGAACTTGAGCAGGCGCACGGTGGGCGAGTCGCAGATCTGGTCGGTGACGGCGGCGTGGTGACGGTAATAGACGGCCAGGTGCGGCTTGAGCACGCGGTAGAGGCCGGCGAGGCGCAGCAGCTCATCCTCCTGGTTCTGCATCTCGGCGACGAAAGCGGCGAACTCATCGTTGGGAGGGCGGCGAACGTCGGCCACGCGGAGGGTCGGCGGGATGCGCATGTCGACGTTCTCCTGGATGCGCAGCTCCGGCAACCGGCGGCCGATGGCGTCGGCGTGGAGGGCGTCCTGGTAGGCGTGCTCAGCCATGATGATCTTCAGCTTGGGCGCCGCCATCGTCGCCACCCAGCCCGCCGCCGCCTCCATGCAGGAGATCTCCGCGTAGCGGTAGTGGATCAGCCGGCGCGCGCTCTCATCGACCGAAAAGGCGCCGCCGACCTGCCGCAGGTCGACCGCCAGCTCAGGCAAGTTTCCGCACCTGTGCTTCGGCGTACGCGCGCAGACCGAGGATCAGCTGGCGCCGCTCGCCGGCCCAGCGGCGGGCCTTGTTCTTCGCCGCTTCCAGGTGCTCCGGCGTGGGCCGCACCTCCGGCTGGGCCGAGATGCAGTCCATCGGGCAGCGCTGGGCGCAGATGTCGCAATCGATGCAGCCTTCCGGGTCGATGCGGTGCTTCCGGACATCGGTGTCGGCGTAGAAGATCGTGTCGGTGGGACAGACGCGGCGGCACCACGAGCAGTTGATGCAGCGCGAGGCGTCGATCGTGTAAGCCATCGGAGTCCTAGTTGGCGCTGCCGTTGCTTGCCGCCGTGTTGGTGCCCATGTACTGGATCGCCATCTGGCGGACCATGGCGATACCGCGTTCGAACTCTTCCTGTGCCGCCTTGGCGCGGTTGGCGCGCCAGGGCTGGTCTTCGGACAGCTTCTCCAGCCAGTAGTCGCCGATCGCGACGTGGGTCACCTCGTCGGCCATGTTGTAGTCGTGGCAGTGCTCCACCATCGTCTCGCCCATCTTCTGGGCCAGCTCGCGGATCTCTTCGAAGGTCGTGAGGGCGAAACCTTCGAGCGCGACGTTGATTCGGGCGATGAGGATGGCCGGGTCCAGCTCCTCCGGCGGGATCTCGGCGTTGTCGCGGCCGGGGCCAAGGACGATGTCCGGGAACTCGCCGACGTAGGAGCCAAGGTCTTCCAGCAGCTTCATGTTGAGGTGGGTGTGGCGCGACTCGTCGAAGGTCTGGCGGGCAAAGGCCAGGGTCATGTGCCAGGGAACGTCGTACTCCTCGCTCTCGACAACGAAGCGGCCGAAGAAGTCAACGCCGCGGAATTCGGCGCTGAGGATCGCCATGATCAGCGGGGCCAGGAAGCGGCGGTCCTGGCGGGCCATCTCGCGCAGGACAACGGGGTTGTAGTTCTGGATGCCGCCGATCTTCTCGCCCAGGGTTACGCGCTCTTCGTCCGTCAGCTGCATGATGTCGTGGTACGGGGGCTCGCGCTTTGAAGTGCCGAACTCGAGCCGGTCGCGGAGTGTTGCTGTCATGGCCTTGCTCCTGTCACATACTGAACGGTCAGTCACCTTGACGGCATGTGCCGTTAGTGCGATATTCTAACGCGATCTGACGTTCGCGTGAAGGGTGTAGTTTGCGGGCGCCGGGAATACACGGGAGGCCGCCATGAAATTCGGACTGTTCTACGAGCACCAGCTGCCCAAGCCCCGCGATAGCGAGCAGTGGGACCCAGACGCCGAACACAAGATGATGAAGAACGCCCTCGATCAGCTGGAGCTGGCGGACTCCATCGGCTTTGACTACGTGTTCGAGGTGGAGCACCACTTCCTGGAGGAGTACAGCCACTCCTCGGCGCCGGAGATCTTCCTCGCCGCGGCCAGCCAGCGCACCAAGCAGATGCGGCTGGGTCACGGTATCGTCCTGATGCCGCCGCGCTACAACCAGCCGGCCCGCGTGGCGGAGCGCATCTCCACCCTGGACCTCGTATCGGACGGCCGGGTGGAGTTCGGCACCGGCGAGTCCGCCTCGGAGATGGAGATGGGCGGCTTCGGGATCGCCCGCGAGGACAAGAAGCAGATGTGGGAAGAGGCCACGCGGGAGTGCGTCAAGATGATGACTCAGACGCCGTACCCCGGTACGGAGGGCGCCTTCTTCGGGATGCCGGAGCGCAACGTCGTCCCCAAGCCGATGCAGAAGCCGCACCCGCCGCTCTGGGTCGCCTCCTCCCGCCGCGAGACGACGATGGTCGCCGCTCGCCTGGGCATGGGCTCGCTCGGCTTCGCCTTCGAGACACCGGATGAGATGCGCGACCGCACAGACCAGTACTTCTCGCTGGTGCGGGACGAATGCTATCCGATCGGCGCGGCGATCAACCCGGCGCTGGGCGTGGTCAACGTCCTCTCCTGCTTCGACACGGACGAAGAGGCGATCGACAAGGGGCTGGAGGGCGCGCAGTTCTTCGCCTACTCGCTGGCCTACTACTACAACCCGTTCACCGGCGGCAACCACAAGCCCGGCAAGACCAACATCTACAACAAGTTCATCAGCGCCCCTCCGGCGGAGCGCTGGGGCCCCTTCGGCGACGCCTTCCGCGGCTTCGGCGGCTTCGACGCCACCGGCAAGCCCGTCAACGAAGAGCCGAAGGACGAGGTGACGCGTGCGCTCTGGCGGGCCGCCCAGCGCGGCGGCTGCATCGGCTCTCCGGACTTCATCAAGGACACGCTGCGCCAGTTCGAGGACGCCCACCTGGACCTGATGATCTTCGTCGCCCAGTGCGGGGCGCGTAAGCACGAAGACGTGATGGACTCGATCTACCGCACCGGCACGAAGGTGATCCCGGAGTTCAAGGAGCGCCACGAAAAGCACCAGAAGTGGCGCGCGCAGCAGCTTGAGGGCGTGGAGCACCCGGTTAACTCGTCGATTTAGCAGGCAGTTGGCCATCCGGCCAGACCGGAGAAAACACACGTAAATCTGCTTGTCACGTTAGAAACACGGGCGTATACTCGCCGACAAGACTTAGCAGGGGGAGGGTTACCGTGGTAGGAGTGTCTGGTTTTCCCAAGTGCCAGAAGTGCGACGTTGGGGATCTGGTGCCGCTTTCGGACTTCGGAAGCCAGGGGGCAGCGATCTACTACAAGGCGTGGGCCTGCACGAACCCGGACTGTGGCTTCAACATCAAGATCCGCAACGGCGATCTCTACATAGACGAGCCGATCAGCAGCGGAGCGATGCACACGCCACGCCTTCGCGCTTAGCACCCCGGCAGCCTTGATGAGGGGCCTCGTGTAGACGGGGCCTTCTGTATTTGTGCATGACGAATCCCCGCCGATGAGCGACAATCGGGGAAGCATGCCGCAGCAGGAGACAGTCCCGCGTTTCCAGTACCCCTGAGCCGCTCCGGGCGTTGTAATACTATGCCCGAAACGGCCAGGCGCGCAGCGCAGATCGCGGCTCGGACGGCGATCGTCGGCGTCTTGCTCGCCATCGCGGCCGTGCTCTCGCACTCCCACCATTCCGCATACGCCGCCCTCGATTGCGCATCGACGGGCAGCACGCAGGGGCCCTTCGCTTTCGATACGTGGGAGGCCGGCGACTACAAGACCCGCTACGCCGCAGCTTACGAGCTGGCCGCCAACAACCAGCTCTTCCCGGACGATCCCAGCTTCGCGCTGCCGCCGCTGGAGACCGGGCCCCGCTCCTCCGGCTCAACGGCGACGACCGCGCCCTACATCCCGCCGGTGATCCTGAAAGCGATCTCCTACATCGAAAGCGGCTGGGCGCAGGCCAGCTACGATCCGCTGGTCAAGTACGGCGAGACCGGGCCGGTGCTCGTCTCGGCAGACTGCGGCTACGGACTCATGCAGGTGACGTCCGGGATGCAGAACGTCTCGGGGATCCCCAGCCTGGCCCAGACGATGATCGGCTCGGACTACGCCTACAACATCGCGCGCGGGGCGCAGATCCTGGCGGCCAAGTGGAACGCCGCACCGGAACTGACGCCGATCGTCGGCGACCGCGACCCGCACGTCATCGAAGACTGGTACTTCGCGCTCTGGGCCTACAACGGCCTGGCTTTCCGCAACCACCCGATGAACCCGGGCTACGACGCTTCGCGGCCGCCTTACGACTGCGGCCCCGACACGCCGCGCGACTATCCGTACCAGGAGCTGATCTTCGGCTGCATCGCCAACCCGCCTCTGCGGGACGGCGTGCCGCTCTGGCCCGCGCAGGAGGTGACGCTGCCCGATCTGAACGACCCCGCCTTCTCCGGCCCGCTGAACGTCGACAACTGGAACGCCTGCTCCTTCTCGGCTGACTGCGCCCCCGTCGACATCCCGACGCCGGGCGGCGGCCACACCGACCCGACGACGCCGAGCATCGATCGCGCCACGTTGCTCGGGGCCGCGTCTCTTTCCGCACCGGCGGAGCTCACCGTCCCGGCGGACGGCGCCACGACAACCGTGGCCAACGCGGGCTCGGGGCTGGCGGCCTGGCGGGCGCTGAGCTCGGCGCCGTGGCTCTCGGCCTCGCCGATGACGGGGATCTCGATGGGCGCGGAGCTCGGGGGCTACTCAACCCCGCTGGCGATCCAGATCGACCCGACGGGCCTGCCGGCGGGTTCCACGGCGAACCTGACAATCGAGTCAGAGGGCGCGCCGTCGCTTTCGATCGCCGTCACGTTCAGCGGCGCCGAGACCTCCAACTGCGACGGGCACCTGGACGCGCTGGACGCCCTCGCCGTGCTGCAGGAGGTGAGCGGCATCGGGGGCTGCGTCGCCGACGTGCCGGACATGAACTGTGACGGGGCCGTCGATGCCGCGGACGCCGAGCTTGTCCTGCGCTACGTCGGCGGTCTTTCGGCGGCGCCGGTGGCCTGCAGTTGAGCCGGGTGCGGCGTCCTTGCGTGAACGGCGGGCCGGTGTCTAACATTCACGACAACTGACACCATGGCTCGAAGCTATCCCCTGCAGCGCAAGCCCCTGCTCACCTCTTCCAATCCGATTGCCGTCTTCGCCCAGCTCGGCGGCCTCTGGACCCGCCGCGATCTGCTCTGGCACATGACCGTCCGCCACCTGCGCGGCCAGTACAAGCAGTCCGTGCTGGGTTACGCCTGGGCCTTCGTCAACCCGCTCAGCCAGATGGTGATCATGAGCTTCGTCTTCTCCACCATTCTCAAACTCGGCAGCTCCGGCGGCGAACCTTACCCGCTGTTCCTGTTCGTAGGGCTGGTGCCGTGGCTCTTCTTTTCAGCAGCGCTGTCGTCGGGGACGGACGCCGTGGTGGGGGCGTCATCGCTGGTGACCAAGGTCTACTTTCCGCGGGAGGTGCTGCCGACGGCGGCGGTGCTGACCAAGCTGGTTGACCTGTTCTTCGGCTTCGTCATCCTGGCGATGCTGATGGCCTACTACGGGCGCCTGCCAGAGACGACAGTGTACTGGTTCCCGCTCCTTTTCGGCATTCACATGATTTTCGTGCTGGGCCTGACCTATCCACTGGCCGCGCTCAACCTCTACTACCACGATGTGCGGTTCCTGGTTGGCGTCGTGCTGACGCTCTGGTTCTACCTGACGCCGGTGCTCTACCCGACCGAGGGCAAGGTGCCGGACAAGTACCAGTGGGTGTTCGATATCAACCCCAACGCCGTCTTCATCGACGCCTACCGCCGGGTGATCCTCTACGGCGACAACCCGGACTTCAAGAAAGTGCTGCTGGGCGCCGTCATCGCCATCGGGACGTTTTTGATTGGCTACTACATCTTCAAGCGCATGGAGTCAGGGTTTGCGGACAGCATCTGACGGCCCGGAGATCGAGCTGCGCAACGTCAGCAAGAGCTTTGTCCTGCGCGATAGCCGGACGCTGCGGGACCTGGCCTCTTCGCTGCTGGCCGGGCGCGGCCTGGGGCACCAGTTCTTTGCCCTGAAGGACGTCAGCTTCCGGGTCGAACACGGCGAGACGTTCGGGATCATCGGCCGCAACGGAAGCGGCAAGAGCACGGCGCTGAAGCTGATCGCCGGGGTCACCGCCCCGACCAGCGGCGAGGTGTTCGTCGTCGGCCGCGTCTCACCGCTGATCGAGCTGGGCGCGGGCTTTCACCCCGACCTCACCGGCCGCGAGAACATCCGCCTCAACGCCTCCATCCTCGGCATGTCCTCACGCGAGGTGGACGAGCAGTTCGATTCGATCGTGGAGTTCGCCGAGCTTGCCGAGTTCATCGACACGCCGATTAAGCGCTACTCTTCCGGGATGTACGGGCGACTGGGGTTTGCCGTGGCGGTGCACAGCAACCCGGACTTGCTGCTGGTAGACGAGGTGCTGGCGGTAGGCGACATGTTCTTCCAGGAGAAGTGCCTGGCCAAGATGCGCGAGTTCAAGGCCAGCGGGATGACGATTGTGCTGGTCTCCCACAGCGTAGACCTGGTGACCGAGTTCTGTGACCGGGCGATCTGGCTGGACCACGGACAGATGATGGCGGAAGGCCCCGCAGAGGACGTGGTGGCGGAATACCAGGAGCGCATCCCCCACAGCTCCGGCGTCGGCGTGTGACGGCGGCCGTCCACCAGGCAAGCGACGGCAAGCGACCAACCATCCGGCAGCGCCTGCTCCTGACCGGAGACGACGAGCGCAACCTCAAACAGCTGGCCGCGATCTTCGCCGGCGTGATCATCAGCCTCTACGCCGTGGGATACGCGTCCTGGAAGATCTTCGGCGTAGCGGCCGGTTCCCCGACGGGCCTGATCCATTCGATCTACGACCGCTGGGACGTGCTGAACTACATCCTGATCGCGCGGGAGGGTTACGGATCGGAGTACCACTTCGTCAACTGGTTCCCGCCGGAGCCGGTGGTGATGCGCGGCGCCATCTGGGCCGGCATATCACCGCTCTACACCGCGACGTTCGTCGTACTGGCGCTCTCCCTGGTCACGGTGCTGGTCATGTACCTGCTGGCGCGGCTGGACCACGGGCCGGGGCTCTCCCGCCACGCCGCGCTCTACCTGATGATCTTCCCGCCGGCGTTCTTCCTCTACGTCCCGTACAACGAGGCGTTCTTGCTGATCTCAGTCGTCACGTCGTTCTACTTCGCCAGGCGCGGGATGTGGGCGCTGGCCGGGGCAACGGCGGCGTTGGCCAGCGGGACGCGGGTACCGGGCGTGCTGATCGGCGTCGGGCTGGCGGTGGAGTACGCCTCATCGATCGGCTGGAACTGGCGCGCCGTACGGAAGGACGTGCTGTGGCTGGCGCTGACGCCGGTGGGGCTGCTGGTCTACATGACGTACCTCTACTTCGCCGTCGACGACCCGATAGCCTTCTACACCCGCGTCCACGACATCCCGCACGCCGAGATGTTCGCCGCGCACTCCGGGCTAACGCACTTTGTCCCTTCGATCTTCCAGGACATCCGCACGATCTTCCTCACGCGGTCGATCAACGAGTTCACGCTCAACGTCACCGGGCTGGCGGGCCTGATCTATTGGACCCTGGCCGTTGGAGCGATGGTCTGGCTGCGGATGCGCGCGAGCTACATCGCTTACTCGGCCATCATCATGGTGCCGGCGCTCTGGGTCGGGCGGCTGGACGCGCTGAACCGTTACGCACTACCGGCTTTCCCGATGTTCATCGCGGTGGCGATCCTGACGGACCGCTACCCGAACCTCCGCTTGCCGTACGTGGGCGCCTCGCTGGGGTTGCTGTACCTGACCGGGGGGCTGTTCGCAGCCTACTACCTGCCGGGTTAAAGGTCGCTGAACGGGGGAGGCGTCGGCCCGACGCGCTTGCAGCGCACGGTGTACCGTGCCGGGGCCAGGCCGGAGACCGTCTGTTCGTGCTCGTAGCGCTCCTCGATCTTGAAGCCGAGGTGCTCCATCATCGCGTCGACGCAGCGGATGTTGGGTCCCCACCAGTTCGTCGGCTCGTCGTTGAGCTCGGAGCCGGGGTAGAAGAGCATCATCGGCCACTCCAGGTCGTCGCGACGGGTGACGTGGGTCTCCAGCAGGAAGACGTCGTTGCAGACGCTGGCCGCGCGGTAGAGGCCGTAGAAGGGGAACTTGAGGTGGTAGAGGACGCCGTACATCAGCACGTAGTCGAAGGTGCCGGAGTCGCTGGGCTCCAGGTCGTAGACGGAGCGGGCGAAGTAGCGGGCGCCTGAGCCGAGGCTTTTGGCCGCGAAGAAGAATGCCTCCCGCGCGTCCGGGAAGCCGGGCGGGTCGCGATCGATAGCGGTGACGCGGGCAGCGCCGCGCCGCTCAGCCTCGAAGGCGAAGAAGCCGTTCATCGCGCCGATGTCCAGGAGCGACTTGCCGGCCAGCTCGGCCTCGCTCGGGAAGAGGTACTTCTGCTCCCAGTCCTTGCTCTTGCGGGACCAGCCACAGATGCCGGGCGTGGTAAAGGTCTGGGTCAGCTGGATCTGGTGGTACCACTGGTAGCGCCCGGCGTCGCGCTCGATCTCAGAGTCAGCCTTCGCTGAGCGCGCCGGTACCGCCCTGTCCCTGGGCCGGAAGATAGACGGTACTTTCATGCTGTTCCCCCTTCAGTAGCCTGGCGCAGCAGCGGCAGGATCGCGTCGCCTCGCCCTTTTCCCATTCGTGCTTGAGCCAGGCGTTCATCGGCCGGCCAGGCGCAACAGCGGCAGGATAACGTCATCTTCCTGCCGCCACCGGTAGTGGAAGTATTCGTTGACCGCCAGGACCAAGGCGATAACGGCGACGAAGACGACAACCCAAAAGGCCACCTTGAGCCAGTCGGCCATCGGGCTCATCCTGCCAGCCGCCGGCTCCGCGGCCAGTCGTTGGTCAACTCGCCCTCTTTCAGCGCGGGCCGGCACTTTATCTGCGAGCCGTGCAGCTCCTTCTCGCTCGCCAGGTAGACGAGATCGGGGATCCGTTTGGCCCAGGCGTCGAGCAGGACTTTGCGGTTGCGCGCCTGCGCCTCTTCGGTGGCGGTCTGGTTCCGGCCCATCGACATCCCGTGGTAGTGGATCAGCACGCTCTTGCGCTGCAGGGCCAGCGCGTAGCCCTGGGACTTGATGCGAAGGCAGAGGTCCGTGTCCTCGTAGTAGCCGCGCAGATAGTCCTCGTTGAAGCCGGCAAGATCGCTGCGCACCAGGAGACAGGCCGCGGTCAGCGCGTCGACTTCGATCATGGACTCGTCAGCGACGGGGTGGCCGTGCATGTTGATGTGGTAGGGCGTGAGGTCCGCCTTGCTGAACATCTTGCCGTCGTGCTGGATGCTGCCGTCCGGGTAGAGCAGCCGCGAGCCGACAGCGCCGACGCGCGGGTTGCGGTCCAGCGTATCGATCAGTGGCTCCAGCCAGCCGGGGAAGGCCTCGATGTCGTCGTTCAGGTAGAGTACGTACTCCCGCGTGGCCAGCTTCTGGCCCTGGTTGTTGAAGATAGCGTAGCCCTTGTTCTCGTCGTTCTGGATCACCTTGAGGTGCGGGTAGTCCAGCGAGGCCAGGTAGACGCCGGTGCCGTCGGTGCTGGCGTTGTTGATGACGATCAGCTCGTAGCCGGGCGGCGTGTGCCGGAGCACGGACTCGATGCCGCGCTGGAGGACGGCCTCGTTGTTGTGGGTCCCCATGATGATCGAAACCTTCTCGGTGGCCGAGACCGCGCGCAGCATCCGCTCCTCGACCATCTGGGGCGAGAAGGCGCGGGCGCGCTCGCGGGCCGCTTTCGAAAGCTCGCGCCAGTGGTCGGGCTGGGTCGCCAAGCGGTAGGTCTCGTCCACCATCTGCTCGGTGGTGTCGAAGAGGTAGCCGTCGCGGCCGCTGGTGATGATCTCCGGGGGCCCGCCGCTGTTGTAGACGACGGGCACAGCGCCGGCCGCCATCCCTTCCAGGATCGTGATCCCGAAGTGCTCCTGGGCCGCCGGCTCGTTGACGGAGAAGCCCGTGGCATGCCAGTAGACGGAGGCGCGGGCGAAGAGCTCTCGCAGCTCGGCGGCCGGCAGGTTGACGGCGAACTCCACCGGGTAGCCGGAGGCGTGCTTGGCCAGGTGGTCCTTGTACGTCTCTTCGCCGGCGTCGATGGCGGCCCCGGCCAGCACCAGCCGCCAGCCCTTGAGGCCGCGGTCGATGAGCTGTTTAAAGGCCTGGATCATCATGATGTGTGCCTTGTCGGCGTGGGGGCTGGGCAGCGCAAAGCGGCTGCAGTGCAGGATCATCCCTTCCTTCGGTCCGGTCGCGTACTCGTCAACGTCGACGCAGGGGGGGATGACGATGACGTCGCCGGTCTGGTAGCGCTCGCGGGTGTAGCGGGCCGTGTACTCACCGTTGGCGATGTGGATATAACCTTCGCCGTCCAGCTCGGAGAACGGGAAGAACACCTGGTTGAAGCGCTTCGGCGTCGGCGCCGGGACGATGCGCTGGTTCCAGACGGAGAGCCAGACGTCGTAGCGGTCTTCCGCGCCGGGCTTGTAGTGGCGGACGCGGATATCGCCGATATCGATCAGGAGGTTGTCCAGGTACCAGGCGCGGTCCCGCAGTGGCGTTCCCGGCGGCAGCAGCAGATCGACATCGAAATACCTGGCCAGCGGGATGATCAGCTCCAGGGCGTGGACAGTGCCGCCGCCGACGCTCCAGCAGTGCTCACCGTATGCACCCACCCGCAGCGGCGCCACCATCGAGTCGCCGCGACGCCTGGCCGCCGCGCGGCTGGACTTGCCTCCGCGAAGCGGGCTGGTGACCAGGTCAACCCCGCGGCTCCCGGTCCTCGCAACCGCCGCGCCGGACTTCCCTGCCGCCTTCAGCGCCTTGAACTGCAGGCTGTGCCTGGGAGCCACCCGCCGCACGATCGGCCGGACGCGGTTCAGCATCTGCCAGCCGAGCGAGCGCTCGATGTCGCTGAGGCGGCGTTGTGCGCCTTCCAGCTCGCCGGTGCGGACCTGTAGCTCGCGTTGCAGGCGGGCGTTGTCCTTGCGCAGGCGCTCGCGTTCGTCCATAGGCTTCGGCGGTTCAGGAGACGCGCCGCGGGCGCGGGCCGGCGGCTCTGCGGCTACGTTGGGATCGACGTCAATATCCAAGGTCGGCGCCATTATACTTTGGCTTGACGCTTGTGGGCACGGCTGCGACGATAGTGCCGTACTGTGATTTTCGCCTCACTTTTGCACAGGTTTTGCTGTTCGCCGGGGCGAATCGAGAAAGGACCGCCGCTCTGAGTCAACTTCCCACCGTGACCACGGTTGTCCTCAACTGGAACGGGCTGGCCGATACGCGCGAGTGCCTGCAGAGCCTGCGCGCCGCGCCCTACCCGGACAACCGCATCGTCGTCGTCGATAACGGGTCAAAGGAGGACGAAGCCTCCGCGCTGCAGGCCGAGTTCGGCGAGATGATCCAGATCATCCGGCTGCCGGAGAACCGCGGCTTCGCGGGCGGGGCCAACGCCGGCATCGCGCGGGCGCTGGAGCTGGTCACGGACTACGTCCTGCTGCTGAACAACGACACGATCGTCGACCCGGCCTTCCTGTCGAAGCTCGTCGAGGGCGCGGAGAAGGCGCCGAAGCTGGCCGCGGCCTGCCCCCGGACGTACTTTTACGGCGAGCCGCGCACGATCTACTCCACCGGCGGCTCGGTCAGCCTCTGGCGCGGCGTTGCCAACCAGACCGGCCGGGGCGAGCTGGACGAGGGCCAGTTCGACAAGCGCGAGCGCCGCGACTACGCCGACGGCGTCTGCATGCTGATCCCAACCGAGGCGATCCGCCGGGTCGGCCTGCTGGACGAAGAGTACTTCGCCTACTGGGAGGAGACCGACTGGTGCATCCGTGCCCGCGCCGCCGGCCTGCGCTGCTACTACATCCCCCAGTCGCGGATCTGGCACAAGGCGGCGCGCTCCCGCACGCCTAACGCGAAGTTCCACTACCTGTACCGCCGCAACGCGCTCCTCTTCGTGCGCAAGCGGGGGACGAAGCTGCAGCTGGCCACGGCGATCGCGGCCCAGGCCTTCTTCTATGCGCCGCTTTACTTCATCAAGAACCCGACGAAGATCACCCGCGTCGCCGCTGAAGTTCGGGCCCTTTTCTGGCACGCGCGCAACCAGCCGAAGGAACGGCCGTTAGTCTAATCGATGACAACGACCGCCACGACAACCAAGCGAACCACGGGCAAGTCACCGGCCGGCGGCCCCGACGGTGCGCTCAAGGGGCTGGTCCTGAGCGGCGGCAAGGGCAGCCGCCTGCGCCCGTTCACCTACACAAACGCCAAGCAACTGGTGCCGCTGGCCAACAAGCCGGTCATCTTCTACACGATCGAACAGCTTGTGGAGAGCGGAATCACGGACATCGGCATCGTCGTCGGCGATACGGCTGAGCAAGTGCGCGCGGCGGTCGGCGACGGCTCACAGTTCGGCGCGGCGATCACGTTCATCCAGCAGGATGAGCCGCTCGGAATCGCCCACGGCGTCCTCACCGCGCGGGACTTCCTCGGCGACTCGCGGTTCGTCCTGTACCTCGGCGACAACTTCCTGATGGGCGGCATCCAGCTCCTACGTCGAGCGCTTCGCCGCCAACGAGTGTTCTTCGCAGATCCTGCTGCACCCGGTCGCCAACCCGGAGGCGTTCGGCATCGCCGAGATGGCCGAGGGGCGCGTGACCCGCATCGTCGAAAAGCCGAAGGAGCCGCGCAGCAACCTCGCCGTCGTCGGCATCTACATGTTCGACGCCGCCGTGCACGAGGTGATCGCCGGGCTGACGCCGTCCTGGCGCAACGAGCTGGAGATCACCGACGCCATCCAGGGCTTGATCGACCGCGGCCTGCGGGTCGACGCCGAGGTGCTGGACCGCTACTGGATCGACACCGGCAAGATGGACGACATGCTGAACGCCAACCGCATGGTGCTCGGCTCGCTGGCGCCGCGACGGGACGGGACGATCGACGGCGCATCACAGGTCAGCGATCCCGTCGTGATCGAAGCCGGGGCGCGAGTCGAGAAAAGCACCTTGCGCGGCCCGCTGATCATCGGCAGGGACGCCGTCGTCATCGATTCCGAGATCGGCCCCAACGTCTCGATCGACGCGCGCTGCCGGATCAAGGGCTGCCGCATCGAAGAGAGCATGGTGATGGAAGACAGCCGCATCGAAGACCTGCACTGGCCGATCGTCAAGAGCATGATCGGCCGCTTCGTGGAGCTGACAGGCAGCGGCCAGCCCGGAGAGAAGCACAGCGGCGGCAGCTACTCGCTCACGCTGGGCGACCACAGCCGGATCGAGATGCCGGATGGGTGAGGCGACCGGGAGCTGGAAGTTGGAGATTGGAGATTGGATGGCGGTCCGGCCGTGACCAGCTATTTCGTCACCGGGGGCTGCGGGTTCATCGGCTCCAACTTCATCCTGCGCCTGCTGGCGACGCGCCCGGATGCGCGCGTCGTCTGTTTCGACAAGCTGACTTACGCCGGCAACCCGGACAACCTGCGCGAGGTCGCCGGCGATCCGCGCTACACGTTCGTGCAGGGCGACATCTGCGACGCGGAGGCCGTGGGGCCGCTGGTGGCGGAGGCCGACTACGTCGTGCACTTCGCCGCCGAGAGCCACGTCGACCGCTCGCTGATCGAACCGGGGTCGTTCATCCAGACCGACGTCTTCGGAACGTACACGCTGCTGGAGGCGGCGCGACAGAACCCGCGGCTCCAGCGCTTCCTTCACATCTCCACGGACGAGGTGTACGGCGAGGTGCTGGCCAGCGACCCGCCTTCGAAAGAGACGGACCTCTTCAACCCGCGCAGCCCGTACTCGGCCAGCAAGGCCGGCGGCGAGATGCAGTGCCGCGCCTACGTCGAGACGTACAACCTTCCGGTCGTGGTGGCGCGCCCGGCGAACAACGTCGGGCCCAGGCAGCACGTCGAGAAGTTCGTCCCGCTCTGCGCGACCAACGCCCTGCGCGACCTGCCGCTGCCGATCTACGGGGACGGCCAGCAGACCCGCGACCGCCTCTTCGTCGAGGACCATTGCGAGGCGCTGGACCTGCTCCTTCACGAGGGCGTCCCGGGCGAGGCCTACAACATCGGCGCCGGCAACCAGCGCCCGAACCTGGAGGTCGCAGAGCTGATCCTGGACCTGCTGGAGAAGCCGCGCAGCCTGATCCGCTTCGTCGAAGACCGGGAGGGCCACGATCGCGGCTACTACCTGGACTCGTCGAAGATCCAGAAGCTGGGCTGGGCGCCGAAGCACGACTTCAAATCGACGATCGAAGAGACCGTGCAGTGGTACCTGCAGAACCGCTGGTGGTGGGAGAAAGTCCGCGACGCCGACCGCTTCCAGGAATACTACGAGCAGCAGTACGGGCGCCGCCTGGCCACCGCCCGGCCTTACTCCGAATGATCGACCGCGTCAGCGAGGAGCCGGCCAAGCGCGTCACGACGTTCGATCACGCGAAAAGCGAGAACGGCTTCCTGATCGAGCTGTTCAAGGACGGCGAGAAGACGGTCGTCTATCTCTCGGCGGCCAGCCCAGGCGCCTTCAAGGGCTACCACCTGCACCGCGTCCGCGCCGCCCGCTACGTCTGCCTGAAAGGGCGGATGCGGATCATCCTCTACCAGCGCCAAGGCGAGAAGTGGGTACGCGAGGAGCACATCCTGGACGCCGCGGAGCCCAGGCGTCTGTTCATCCCGAAGAACGTGGCGACGGGGCTGGAGAACATCGGCGAAGAGGACGGCTGGCTGGTCAACTACCCTGACCCGCCATACGACCCGGCGCTCGCCGACGAGCAGGTGGAGTACACGCAAGAGGAGCTGGAAGCCGGGGTCGTAAAGTAGAGTACGGGGTTGCTCCGCCGCAATGCACAAATCGTAACGCGTTTTTGCTGGACGGCCCGGGAACCCCTGCGATAATGGGCGAAATATGAAAATTCTCATCACCGGCGCCAACGGCCAGCTGGGGCAGGCGCTGCAACAGGCGCTCCCCGGCCACGACATGACCCCGCTTGCCCACGCGGGCCTGGACGTCACGGACGCCGCGGCCGCCGGCAAGGCAATCGCAGCCGCCCGGCCCGAAGTCGTGGTCCACACAGCGGCCTGGACGGATACCGCCGGCTGCGAGCGCGACCCGGATCGGGCGATGCTCGTCAACGCAGCCGGGGCGCGGAACGTCGCCGAGGCCGCGCGGGAGGCCCGCGCAACGCTGGTCCAGATCAGCACGAACGAGGTGTTTGACGGCGAGAAGGAAGCGCCCTACGACGAAGACGACGCCACGAACCCCGTCAACCAGTACGGGCGCTCCAAGGAGGCCGCGGAGGCCGCCGTCCGCGAGACGCTGCCGGAACACTACATCGTGCGGACAAGCTGGACCTACGGCCCGGGCCGCGCCAGCTACCCGGAGAAGATCCTGCAGGCGGCCCGCAGCAACGGCCGCCTTCGCCTCGTCACCGACGAAATCGCCGCGCCGACACTGACCACCGACCTGGCCGCCGCCATCGCGAAGCTGATCGTGACCGGCGAGTTCGGGACGTATCACCTGGCGAACGCCGGGGAGTGCTCGCGAGCGGAGTGGGCGCAGGAGGTGCTGCGACGCGCCGGGGTGACCGTGCCGATCCAGACGACGACCCAGGCAGAATTCGGCTCCGGTGTGCGCAAGCCGAAGCGCTCCACGCTGGCCAACAACCGGGCCGCGGCGCTGGGGATCAGGCTGCGGCCGTGGCAGGACGCGCTGAGCGATCACATGGGCGCGGCGACAGGAGCGCGGGCTTGAGCCGCGACGAAGAAAAGCTGCGCCTGCAGGCCGCCGCCAGCGCCGAGGCGCCCCGGGCCGCGCCCAAGTCCAACGGCCGCCGCAAGAAGCGCCCCGATCCGATCGACGAGTCGCCTGAAGAGCCGGTCATCGTCGCGCCGGTGGAGCCGGAGGCCGCCGTGGCACCCTATCCCGACATCCCCTCCCACGTGGTTACCGGGCCAACGCCGCCGGCCAAGCGCTGGCTGGACGCCGGCATCGCCGGGCTGATGATCGGCGTGCTCTGGCCGGTGTTCGCGCTGGCGGCGCTGCTGATCAAGATGGAATCGCCCGGGCCGGTGATGATCCGCCAGAGGCGCGTGGGGCTGAACGGCAAGACCTTCTTCTTCTACAAGTTCCGCAGCATGCACGACCAGCGGGCGCCAGACGACCTCCACGAGCGGATGCCAACCGGCGACCTCAAGACGCGGCTGCTCAGCCCGCGCGGCCGCCCCCGCAACGCCACGGCCATCGGCTGGACGCTGCGCAAGACCACCGTCGATGAGCTGCCGCAGCTGTTCAACGTCTTCCGCGGCGAGATGTCGCTGGTGGGGCCGCGGCCGGACATCCCGGAGATCGTCGATGGCTGGCCGCCGGAGTTCCGCCAGCGCCACCAGGTGAAGCCGGGGATGACGGGCCTGGCCCAGGTCAACGGCCGCTCCGACCTGACCCATTACGAGAAAGTGAAGTACGATCTGCGATATGTCAGACACCACCCGATCACGCTCGACCTGCGGATCCTGCTGAAGACCATTGGCCTCGTCATCAGCAAGAAGGGGGCGCGCTAGGCCCTCCCGGCGCCCTGCCCGCAGCCAGGCTCCGGAGGGACCGCCACGGCTGCGCATCCTCTTCCTCGCCTCGCAGTTCCCGTTCCCCGGTGACAGCGGCGGCACGATCAAGACTCTCTCCGTCCTCGACCATTTGCGCAGGCAACACGACGTACGCCTGCTCTGCTTCCAGCGCGCAGCTCTGACACCGGCGCAGGAGGCGTGGAAGAAGGAGTTCGGCGATGTCCACACCGTCCTCCTCAACCGCGGCCGCAACGCCCTGACGCTGGTCCGCAGCTACATCTCGCGCCTGCCGATCAGCATCGAACGCAACCGCAGCACGGAGATGCGCAAGCTCGCCGCCGTCAGCGTGCGGGAGTGGGCGCCGGACGTCGTCTTCGTGGACGGCTGGCTGATGGCCCAGTACGTCCCGGACTCCTTCCACGGCCAGGGCATCCTGCACGAGCACAACGCCGAGCACGAGCTCTGGGCGCGGCAGGCGGAGCTGGAGTCCGGCCCGCGCAAGCCGCTGGCGGCCAGGGAAGCGGAGCGCGTGAAGCGGTACGAATCGGCGGCCCTGGCCAGGTTCGACACGATCTTCGCCGTCTCCGAAGAGGACCGGCGCACGCTGGGGGAGATCGGCGGTGACCCGGAGCGCATCAAGATCCTGCCGAACATCCCCGACCGCGCCCTCCTCGACTCGCCGTCCCCTGACTTCGAGCGCACGGAGCCGGTCGTCCTCTACCTGGCGACGCTGAGCTGGCAGCCAAACATCGAAGGCGTCGAGCGCGTGCTCTCCAGCGTCTTCCCGCTCGTCCACAAGCGGGCCCCGGAAGCGCGGCTGGTCGTCGCCGGGTACGGGGCCTCGCCGTCGCTGCGCAAGCGCGTGGAGGCGACGGCAGGCGCAGAGTTCATCGGCGGCGTGGAAGACCCGGAGGCGCTCTACGAAACGGCGCGTGTGTTCGTAGACGCCACGCAGAGCGGCGGCGGCACCCGGCTGAAGGTGCTGAACGCGCTGGCCCGCGGCGTCCCTGTCGTGGCCAGCCAGCTGGCCGCGCAGGGGCTGGACATCGTCGCCGGTGAGCATGTTCTCGTCGCCCGCAACGAACACGCCATGGCCGAGGCGATCCTGCAGCTGCTGAACGACCCGGTGCGCTGGAAAGTGCTCAGCCAGAACGGCCGCGCCCTCATCCGCTCGCGCTACGTGTCCGAAGTCGCCTTTCGCCCGCTGGATGAGGCGCTGTCGCGCTCGGCCCAGTCATGACCGAGCGGCGACACCGTCGAGCGTGCTGGGGCTGCGGTTCGACCGGCTGACCCGCGCCGCGGCAGCGGAGGCCGTGGTAGGGCTGGCCAGGTCGAGCGGCAAGCACTACGTTGTCAAGCCGTACTCGGAGTTCATGCCGCGCGCCAACCGCGATCCCCGCATCCGCGAGGTCCTGGACGGCGCCTCGCTCTGCCTGGCCGATGGCGTCGGCGTGCTCTGGGCGGCGCACTACCTCTCGCTGCGTGGCGGGCCGGCGCGCGCCATCGGCCAGCTCGTGCTCTCGCTTGCTTCGCTGGTGCTGAACCCGGGGGCCGTCCGGCGACCGCTGCCGGAGGCGATGCACGGCGTCGATTTCACCTGGGAGATGCTGGCGGCGATCGAGCGGGCGCGCCTCAGCGTCTACCTGCTCGGCGGCACGGCGGAGGAGCTGCGCGGCACGGTGGCCGGGCTGGCGGAGCGCCTGCCCCGGCTGCAGCTGATCGGCGCGCACCAGGGACACGACACCGCCAACGTCGTCGCCGAGATCAACGACGCCTCCCCCGACGTGCTGCTGGTGGCGATGGGCTTCCCCCGGCAGGAGCGCTGGATCGCGAAGAATCTGCCTTCGCTCAACGTGAAAGTCGCCGTGGCCGAAGGCGGGTCGTTCTCCTTCATGTCCGGCGCCGTCCCCCGCGCACCGAAGTGGATGCGCCGGGTCGGCCTGGAGTGGGCCTTCCGCCTCGCGCGGCAGCCGTGGCGCCTGCGGCGGCAGCTGGCCCTGCCCGTCTTCGTCTGGCTCGTTTTCCGGGAACGGCTGCGCCAGCCGCGCTAGGCCGCCCCGAGCCAGCGGACCAGCGGGAAGCGCTCGCGGGCCATGTTGTACAGCTTCTCGTCCGCGGTCCAGAGCTCACAGTCCATCGCCATGGCAAGAGCGACATAGTGCGCGTCGTATACGCTGGCGATGTCGAGCTCAACGGCGACTCTGTACGCGGTCTTGTGCAGATCTACCGAATTCACCAGTGACAACGGAAGAGCCAGCAGTTGATCGATTGAGAATTCGGCCTCTTCAATGGTCATCAGCTCTCTTCGGACGCGCTTTCTGATCACAGACACAAATTCGTACAGAACAAGACCCGGCGCATACACCTTCACCTGATCGTTCTGCCACGTCCGCCAGACATTCTCAGCTTTGTCGCTGTCTTCTTCTGGGACGGCCAGCTTTACCAGCAGGCTGGCGTCAACGCAGACCGAAGAGCTGGTCGTCACGTTCCTCGCGCATCCGGCGGATCTCCTCCGCGGAGTCCGGCTGAATCCCGACACGTGCCCTAAGACGTTCCCGCAGATCCCGAAGTTTATCAAGCGCTTCCTTGGCGCGGTGCCAGTCAAAGGCTTCGTGATCGAACTTTGGCAGGTCGTCGTAGGCCACAATCAGCGCTTGCGGTTTGCCGTGAGCTTCCAGGACAAATCGCTCGCCCCCGTAGGCGCTCCGCTTAACAATCTCTCCCAGGCGCTGTTTTGCTTCTGTAATCGACAGATGCGTGGTCTTTCCCATCTATATCGTACCTTTCGACCATTTCGACCGTTTAGGTCGTTTAGACCGCTATTGTAGCGGCAGACCCGCCGACTTGTCCACATCATTGCGCTCGCGGAAGCGGCGGACGATGTCCATGTAGTGGCTGCGGTCGCTGGGCCGCCAGATCAGCGCCTCGCGGATGCTGCCGCCGGAGACCTGCCGGTACCAGTACAGCGTGGCGATCAGCGCGCAGATATAGGCGACCGATGACATGGCCGCCGCACCGGGGACGTGGAATAGCGGCACGAAGACCAGGTCCAGCAGGATATCGAGGCCCAGCGCGATCACCGTGGCGAAGGTGATGTAGATGATCCGGCCCTGGCTGAACAGGTAGCTGCCCAGCACCCGCGTCGCGCTGGCGGCCACGATGCCCGGCATCAGCAGGATCAAAGGCAGGAGCGCGTCCGGGTAGTACTCCGACCCGAACAGCGTCTTGATCGCGATCGGCGAGACAGCGACGAGGGCCAGCCCGGCGACGAGGCTGATGAAGAGCGTGTTGCGGCAGACCAGCGGCGTCACTTCCCGCGCGCCCTCTTCGGTCATCGCGGTCAGGCGTGGCAGCATCACCAGCGAGACGGCGGAGGAGATCCACCAGACGCTCTCGCTGAGGCCAACGGCGACGGTGTAGTGCCCAACGCCGGCGCGGGACACGAAGGCGGCGACCAAGAACTGGTCCAGCCGGTAGTTGAAGAGCGCGGCCATGTTCGCCAGCTGGCCCTGGATGCCGTATCGCAGCTGCTGGCGCAGCGCGTCCCACTTCGGCCGCAGGACCGTCGCCAGATCGATGTTGCCGACGCCGATCAGGAGCAGGCAGATGAGGTCCGCGCCGACGAAGGACGCCGTCCAGGCCGCCACGGCGTTGCCGACGGTCAGGTTGTCCGTGGCGTCGAGGGCCGCGGCGGCGACAAAGGCGGCCGCTCCCTGGGCGATGGCCAGAGTCTGCAGCGCCGGGAAGCGGCTCTGCCCGTGCAGGAACGAAGTCAGGACCGTGTACGCCACGACAGCCGGCAGGGCGACGCCCCAGAGCCAGTAAGCGTCGCCGGTGATGAAGAGGTCGCGCCCGTAAAAGAGCGCCCAGCCGCCAACGATGGCCCAACCCGCAACCGTCGTCCAGAGGATGACTGCCAGGCTGTTGGACAGCAGGACGCGATAGTCGTACGTGCCCTTGTTCAGGAAGTAGACGTTGCCGAGCCCGACGCCGAGGTTGGCGACGCCGCCGGCGACGAGGATGCCTACGTAGAATAGCGAATAGGTGCCGAGGTTGGTGTCGCCGAGTCCGCGCGCCAGGACCACCCGCAGCAGGAAGGCGAAGCCGTAGATGCCAATCTGGGACAGAAAAACGACGTTGACGTTGTAGAGAAAGCCGCCACGGCGTTTTGAATCAGACTGCATGCGGTGTCGGCGCTCGCTCAGATAGCACAGCTAGGCGCAGTGTAACAGGGGCTACCGCGCTCGACACCCTGAGCGGCCGTTTGCTAACATACGCATGCCGTCCGCCTCAGGTGGACGGCTTCCCGTCTGCGGTTCGGGGTGTAGCTCAGCTAGGTAGAGCGCACGGTTCGGGACCGTGAGGTCCGCGGTTCGAATCCGCGCACCCCGACCATCTTTCCCCAGGCCAGGCGGGGCGTCCGCCTCAGGCGGAAGGTCCGCGGTTCGAATCCGCGCACCCCGACCATCTTTCCCCCGACGGCCCGGCGTGGCCGGTCGTTTGCCTGCAGGTTTGACCGATGCGGAAGGTTAAGACCCCCTCCGCCCCGCACTCCCCCGGCTCGAAAGCTGCTCCAAAACCCTGTCGAATTTGTTGATAGCGTAGACATCCCCTGCAAACGGCGATCTTTGCCGCAATCTCAGATTGCAATCGGGTAACAACGCTTTAACGTAGTCGTCTTACTGTAGCAGTCAGGTGAACCTTTCCGTTAAACATCACGTTATAACCACATGGTCAGCCAAATACCTCTTGCAGTGGACGAATTACCGGTCGTAGAATCCAGCGATCTGAGAACGTAAAGAGGGGATGAGAAAGGCGAGAAATGGTCTTCCAGGCAGAAGATAGAACAAAGGCTAAAAGGCACCAGTCCGACGCGGCCATCCAGATGGCGCTCCAGGGCAAGTGGAGTGAGGCCGTCCAGGTCAACAAGCAGATCCTGGCGGACTTCCCTACCGACGTCGACGCTTACAACCGGCTGGGCAAGGCGCAGACCGAACTCGGCCGCTACAACGACGCCAAGAAGTCGTACATGAAGGCGCTGGAGATCGATCCCTTGAACTCCATCGCCCAGAAGAACCTGGCGCGCCTGGCATCGCTCGGCAAAGCCGCCCCGGCGCGTCCGTCCGTCCAGAAGCTGTCGCCCCAGATGTTCATCGAAGAGACAGGCAAGACCGGGATCACGACGCTGCTGCGACCGGACATGGACGTCGCCGCGCGGATGACAGCCGGCGACCAGGTGGCGCTGGACGCTAAGAGCGGCACGCTGACCGTGCGGGCCATGGGCGGCGAGTACGTCGGCGAGATCGAGCCGCGGCTGGGCCAGCGGCTGATCAAGCTGATCAACGGCGGCAATGAATACGTCGCCGCGGTCTCCGCCATCGACGCTGCCAACGTCAAGATGTTCATCCGCGAGACGTTCCAGCACGCCGCGCAGACCGGCAAGCTCTCCTTCCCGCCGACGGTGACGGAGTCGTTCCGGCCGTACGTGAAGGAGCGCCTGGTGCGCAACGACGCCGACGACGAGCAGATTTTCGACGACGGCGAGGACAGCGAGGACTGGGTGGCCGGCTCCGGCGCGGCCGCTGACGACGACGACGCCGACGAAGAGACCGGCATGATCGACCTCGCCGGCCGTGGCGCCGGACGCGGGATGGACATGGACGAGGAGAGCGAAGAGTAGAAGCTCTCAGGTCTCAGCTCTCAGCATTCAGCACACAGCACACAGAGGCCGGGCTAGTCGCCCGGCCTCATTCTCTGTCTACTGTCCACCGTCCACCGCCGCTGCTATCATCGCGCCATGACGGAAGACCGGCTGCTCCCCGCTGACTGGCAGCACGGCCCGCGCTACAGCGGCGCCTACACCTTCGCGCGCTGCCCCGCTTCCCGGGACCTGGCGAAGGCCGATGTCGCCATCGTCGGCGTGCCAATGGACATGTCGGTGATGTACCGCTCGGGCGCGCGCTTCGGGCCGCGGGCGATCCGCGACGCCTCCGGCCAGCTGCGGCCTCACCACTGGGATGCCGCCGAGCTCGAGCCGCCGTTCGATCGGCTGCGGGTGGTCGACTACGGCGACCTGGACGTCTACCCCGGCTACATCGAGCAGACCGTCGAGCACCTGGGCCGCGAGTTCGACACGATCGTCGGGGCCGGCGTCTTCCCGGTCGTGCTCGGCGGCGACCACGGCACGACGTTGCCCGTCCTGCGGGCGCTGGCCAGGCGCCATGACACGATGTCGCTGGTGCACTTCGACGCCCACCCGGACTTCTGGCCGGGCGTGCCGGAGCGGCCCTATCACCACGGCACTGTCTTCCGCCGCGCCGCCGAGGAGAAGCTGATCGATCCCGCGGCGTCCGTGCAGATCGGCATCCGCGGCTCCATCTCAGCCAACCTGATCGACGAGGCGCGGGCGGCCGGCTTCCACCTGCTTACCGGCAGTGAGTTCGCCGCCCAGGGCGTGGAGAGGACGCTGGCCGATATCCGCTCTCGCGCCAAACTGCCCGTCTACGTCTCGCTGGACATCGACAGCGTGGACCCGGCGTTTGCGCCCGGCACCGGCACCCCGGAAGTCGCCGGGCTGACCAGCCGCGAGATCGTCGACATGGTCCGCGGGTTGCAGGGCCTCTCGCTCGTCGGCTTCGATGTGGTCGAGGTCGCGCCGGCCTACGACTCGGCGGAGATCACCGCGCTTTTGGCGGCGAACCTCGTCTACGAGTTCCTGCTGGGGCTGGCAGCGGGCAAGTAACCCAGACGCGTGCTAAACTGCACAGCGTCCAACTGGACAGAGGAGGGCCACTACATGAGAACAACATCACTGGTGCGCCCCGTCCGAGCGGCCTAGCCAGAGAAGCTTCCCGCTCAACATCGGGCGCTCCTTCCCGACTGTCGTTTCCGAACGCGCCGGCCAACTGTATCCCGGCGCGCCAACCAAAGGAGCATCTTTTGTCTAACTCTGTCTCTAGTGAGACACCCGAAAGGCTCGCGCGCGTGGCCGAGCTGATGTCAACGTTTCCCTCGGACTGGTTCCTCTGCGGCGGCTGGGCTGTCGATTCCTGGCTCGGCCGGATCACGCGCGATCACGGCGACCTGGACATCACGGTCTTCGGGGATGCCGCGGACGCCCTGTTCAAACACCTGGCCGGCTGGCAGCTCGTCGCGCACGACGAGGGGCAGGGCGGCGGCAGCTCGTCCGAGGAATGGAACGGCCGCCCGCTCACGACGCCGGCCCACTTGCACTGCCGCGCACCGGACCAGCGCGGCGAGATACCGGAGGACGGCATCCTGACTACGGAGATGGGCTGGTGGCTGGAAGTGGAGATCAACCCCCGCGAGCACGGCGAATGGGTGCTGCGGGACGAGCCGCGGATCACGATGCCGCTGGACCGCTGCGCCGCCACGTCGCCGTGGGGCCTGCCGACGGCACTGCCGGAGGTCCTGCTGTTCTTCAAAGGCACCGCCTACGAAGGCACGCGGCACTATCTGCGCCCGCGGGACCACGTCGACTTCGAGCGGCTCTTTCCGGTGCTCACAACCGGTCAGCGTGACTGGCTGCAGAAGTCGATCTCCCTCGTCGATGCCGACCATCCCTGGCTGGGCTTGCTTTCGCTCTGACGGCCCCGGATTCTCCCGCGAATTTGGCGGGAAAGGGGTGGGGCAGGGGCTTCTCGTTCGCTATGATGTCAACGTGAACGAGAAGCCCCTGATCGCCATCCCACGCTGGAAAGCGCCCACCTGGGAGCGCACCGGCTACTACCTGGACTCCCTGGAGGCCGGCGGCGCCCGCTGCCAGCTGGTGGAGGAGAAGCACCTGCCCACAAACGTCCAGGGCCTGCTGCTGATGGGGGGCGTCGATGTCAACCCCAAGCTCTACGGCGAAAAACGCGGCCCCCTGACTGACCGGCCGCACGAAGAGCGCGACACCCAGGAGATGCGCCTGCTGAAGGAGGCGCTGGAGCGCGACGTGCCGGTGCTGGCGATCTGCCGCGGCCACCAGCTGCTCAACGTGGCGATGGGCGGCTCGCTATTGCAGAACATCGAGGCCGACGCCCACAAGTGGCACGACGACGGCGAGTCCGCCTATCACGAGATTTCGTTCGAGCCGGCGGGGCGCCTGGTCGGCGTCTACGGGTCGGAGGTGCGGGTCAACTCACGCCACCACCAGGGGATCACCCGAGACCGGGTGGCGGAAGGGCTGCGCCCGGTCGCCGCTTCCAGCGATGACTTCGTGGAGGCGATGGAGAGCGAGACGCACCGCTGGGTCTGCAGCGTCCAGTGGCACCCGGAGCGCCCGGAGATCCGCCAGGAGTCGATGGTGCTGTTCCAGGCGTTTGTCGCCGCCTGCCGGCCCGACTGACGCACGGCCGCGCTCAAGCGTAACTGCCACTCACCAGCCACACACGAAGTTGCCAATCAGCTTCCATGCGATATGGTAGATAGCGAAGCATGCCCGGATTGACCATATTTACGCACGATTTCATCGAACACGCCTCACGCGCAGGCGGCGTTCTGGCCGTTTCGCTGTTCATCTACATACTGCTGGGGCGGATCGTGCCCCGCGTCCTGCGCCTGGGCACAGCGCGGGCTCGCGGCCGCGAGCTGACCCCGGAGGAGACCCAACGGACGCGGACGATCGCCCGGGTCTTCGTCCACGCCGGCGGCCTCACGGCGCTGACGATGGGGTTGCTGATGGCGCTATCGGAGGTCTCGCTCAACATCGCGCCGGTGCTGGCGGGGGCCGGGATCGTGGGCCTGGCGATCGCCTTCGGGGCGCAAAACTTCGTGAAGGACATCATCGGCGGCATCTTCGTGCTGCTCGAGGACCAGTACTCGGTGGGAGATGTAGTCAAGATCGGCGAAACGGCGGGGCTTGTCGAAGACTTCAACCTGCGCCGCACCGTGCTCCGCGACATGGACGGCGTCGTCCATTTCGTGCCCAACGGCGAGGTGCGCATCGCCAGCAACCTGAGCAAGGACTTCGCCAGGGTGAACCTGGACATCTCCATCGGCTACGGCGAGGACATCGACCGCGCCGTTGACGTGATCAACGCAGTGGGCGCCGACCTTGCCAACGACGCCGTGATCGGCCAGGAGATCCTGGAAGCGCCGCAGGTGTTGCGGGTAGAGGACCTGGGCGATTCGGCCGTCGAGATCAAGGTACTGGGCACAACCCGGCGGCTGCAGCAGTGGGCCGTGGCCGGTGAGCTGCGCCGCCGCATCAAGCAGGCCTTTGACCGGGAGGGGATCGAGATTCCGTTCCCCCACGTGGCCGTGGTCCCGAAGGGTGACTGGCACATGGCCGCAGACGCCGGGACGCGACGCACGCACAACAAAGCTCACACCTAGAGCGTGCTCAGCAGAAATGTTAATTCTGCCTAGCCATTGCGTGCATTTGACTTGAATTTCCGCTATAATATGTATATGCGAGGAGTTATGTGCCGGGTGACGCCGCGCCTGCCGGCCACCTTCTCGCCTCCCACGCCCGCCTTCCTTCCAAAGGAGATCCCATGACCCTGGAAGCTTTCCCAATCGGCAACGTCCGCCCCATCAAGATCGAAGAGGAGATGCGCTCCGCCTACCTCGACTACGCCATGAGCGTAATCGTCTCCCGGGCCCTGCCGGACATCCGCGACGGCCTGAAGCCCGTACAGCGGCGCATCCTCTACGCCATGGACCAGGCCGGGATGCGGCCGGGCTCCAGCTACAAGAAGAGCGCCACCGTCGTCGGTGAGGTCATCGGCAAGTACCACCCCCACGGGGACCAGCCGATTTACGACGCGATGGTGCGCATGGCGCAGCCGTTCAACATGCGCTACCTGCTGATCGATGGACAGGGCAACTTCGGCTCCGTGGACGGCGACCCACCGGCCGCTTACCGGTACACCGAAGCCCGCCTCTCGCCGATCGCGATGGAGCTGCTCGCCGACATCGAAAAGGAGACCGTTGACTTCACGCCGACGTATGACGGCGCGCACGAGGAGCCGCTGCCGCTGCCGGCCAGGCTGCCGAACCTCCTCCTCAACGGGGCGTCCGGAATCGCCGTGGGCATGGCCACGAACATCCCGCCGCACAACCTGGGCGAGCTCTGTGACGCCATCGCGCACCTGATCGAACACCCCGAGGCCACCAACGCCGATATCGCCAGCATCGTCAAAGGCCCCGACTACCCGACCGGCGGCATCGCCTTCCGCTACGAGACCCACCGCATCCCCTCCACCGACGGGCAGGCCCCGGTCATCGAAAAGCGGGACGCGATCCGCACCGCCTACTCCGACGGGCGCGGCCGCATCGTCACCCGGGCCAAGGTGCACATCGAAGAGAGCAGCAAGGCCAACCGCAACGCCATCATCGTCACCGAGCTGCCGTTCCAGACCAACAAGGCCGCGCTGATCGAGAAGATCGCCGACCTCGTGCGTGCCAAGCGGATCGAGGGCATCGCCGACCTGCGGGACGAGACCGACCGCCACGGCATGCGCATCGTCATCGAGCTCAAGCGTGAGGCGCACCCCCGCCAGCTGCTGAACGCGCTCTACAAGCACACCCAGATGCAGTCCGCCTTCGCCGTCAACATGCTGGCGCTGGTGGACGGCCAGCCACGCACGGTCAGCATCAAGAAGATCCTGGAGTCGTACATCGACCACCGGCGCAACGTCATCCGCCGCCGCAGCCAGTTCGACCTCCGAAAGGCCCAGGAGCGCGCCCACATCCTGGAAGGCCTGCTGAAGGCTATTGACATGCTGGACGCCGTGATCAAGACGATCCGCGGCGCCGATTCCGCCGAAGACGCCAAGGAGAAGCTGACCAGCAAGCCGTTCGACCTCTCGCCGGAGCAGGCACAGGCCGTACTGGACATGCAGCTGCGCCGCCTGGCCAAGCTGGAGGCCAACAAGATCAAGGAGGAGTACGGGGAGCTGATCAAGACGATCAACTACCTGGAAGACCTCCTGGCCAACCCGCGCAAGATCGACTTCCTGATCAAGGACGACGCGGCCGAGCTCAAGGACAAGTACGGCGACGAACGCCGCACCGTGATCCTGGAGCAGCAGCCGGAAGAGTTCTCGGAAGAGGACATGGTGGCGCACCAGGAGGTCGTGGTCACGATCTCCTCCCGCGGCTACATCAAGCGCACGGCGCTCAGCACGTACCGCTCACAGCGGCGCGGCGGCGTCGGCATCATCGGCGCCAAGACGAAGGAAGAGGACGACATCCGCCACCTCGTCGTCGCCGATACGCACGACAAGCTGATCTTCTTCACGGACCGCGGCCGCTGCTTCCAGGTCAAGACCTACGAAGTGGACGAAGGCAAGCGCGAGGCCCGCGGCATCTCCATCATGCAGCTCTTGATGATGGACCAGAAGGAGCGCATCACCGCCGTTGTCCGCGTGCCCACGAACATCGATAACGACTTCATGGTGATGGCCACTCAGCTCGGCGAGGTGAAGAAGACACCGATGAAGAACTTCGCCAACGTGCGGCGCGACGGCCTGATCGCGATGGACCTGGAGGACGAGGACGAGTTCGTCTCCGCCCGCATCTGCAACGACTCCGACGACGCGATCATGGTCACGGCCAACGGCCAGGCGATCCGCTTTGCCGTGAAGACCCTGCGTTCAGCCTCAAGGCTCTCCGGCGGCGTCCGCGGCATCAAGGTGAAGGACGGCGCAAAGGTCATCGGCATGGAGATCCCACACGAAGGCGACGCTCTGCTCGTCGTCAGCGAGCTGGGCCAGGGCAAGCGCACGCCGGTGGACGACTACCCTCGGCACGGCCGCGGCGGCCAGGGCGTGATCACCTTCAAGACCAACCCCAAGAGCGGCGAGCTGGTCGCCTCCCGCATCGTCAACGCCGAGCACGAGCTGATCCTGATCTCCGAAAGCGGCATCATCCTGCGCACGCCGGTGGCGCACATCTCCCTGCAAGGGCGCTCTACCCAGGGTGTGCGGCTGATGGACGTCGGCGAGGACGACAGGGTCGCCGCGGTAGCCGTCATCGACATGAGCAAGGAGTACGACACGCTGCCGCTGCCGATCGGCGCCACCAACGGCGACGGCGCTGAGGACGACGGCATCGAGCGCAAGCCGGCGAAGTACGCCAAGACCAAGCCTTCCACCAACGGCAAGGCAAAGCCTTCGACAAACGGCAAGAAGGGCAAGTAGCCTCCGGATGACGATCGCCGAAAAGCTCGCGGAGATGGGGCTGGTCCTGCCGCCCCGGCGCTCCGTGGGCTCCTACGTTCCCGCCGTGAGAAGCGGAGACCTCGTCTTCGTCTCCGGCGGCGGCCCGATGAAGCCGGATGGCAGCTTCATCACCGGCAAGCTGGGCGCTGACGTCACGATCGAGGTGGGCCAGGAGGCCGCGAAGCTCTGCGCCCTCTACGGCCTGGCGTCCCTCCAGGAAGCGGCCGAGCTGGACAGCGTCGTCCGCTTCGTCAAGCTGCTGGGGTTCGTCAACAGCGCACCGGAGTTCATGCAGCAGCACGTCGTGATGAACGGCGCCTCTGACCTGCTGATATCATTGTTTGGAGAGCAGGGGCGCCACGCCCGCAGCGCCGTCGGCATGGCGGCGCTCCCCATGAACATCGCCGTCGAAGTGGAAATGATCGTCCAGGTATCCTGAACGGACCGGAAGGAGCAGGCCCGATGGCCAGACGCACAGTCTCGCAGTTCTCCGGACTCGATCCGCACATCCAGGAACACCTGGAGCGGGCCCGCCGCACGATTATGGGTGGCGGCCCTCCGGGCAGCCCCAACTTCGGCCCGCCGTTCATGGAGCCGCCCGTTGACGTCTATCAGACAGAATCACACGTCGTCGTCCTTATGGAGATCGCGGCTATCCCGGAAGAAGAGATTTTGATCGAAGTCGAAGGGCGGCTGATGCTCGTGCGCGGGGAGCGCAAGGCGCTCTCAGGGCCGCCGTTGCGAGCGTACCACCAGATGGAGATCGCCCACGGGACCTTCCAGCGCGAGATATTGCTGCCCGCCGAAGTTAACCCCGAGGAGCTCAGCGCCGTCTATAAAGATGGCATCCTTGAGATCGCGCTGCCGAAATCGCAGACACGCGGCGGCCGGCAGCTGCGCATCGTCGTCCACTAACCGCTCCCCGTAACCAGCCGCAAAGGGGACTATGACCGAAGACGCAGCGACAACCAAAGAGAAGGGCTCGCGCAAGGGCCGCGAGGCGGCGGCTGCCGAGATTCGCCTGCCGAGCGTCATCCCGGTCATTCCCAGCGGCACCAACATCGTCTACCCGCAACAGCTGATGCCGGTGCTCGCCGCCGAAGAGCGCGACATCAAGGCGATCGACGTCGCGGCGTCCTCCCCGGCCAAGCTCCTGGCCATCTTCTCCCAGGCCCACGTAGAGCCCGGCGAGCAGCGCCCGGACGGCGGCCCCTTCCGTGAGATCGGCACAGCGGCCACCGTTGTGCGGATGGCGAAGTCCCCGGACGGCTCAGTCCACGCCATCCTCCAGGGCGGCACCCGCATCCGCCTGCTCGGCATCGACAGCGCCGGCCCGCCAGTCACCGCGCGCATCGAGGCGCTACCGGAGCGCGTCGACCGTTCGCTGGCCCTGGAAGTGACGATGCGCGAGACGAAGGACGCCTTCCTGCGCGTGATTACGCTCTCCGACACCCTGCCAAACGAGCTGGGCCCCGCCGTCACAGACATCACCGAACCATCAGCGCTGGCCGACTTCGTCGCGGCGAACCTGCCACTCAGCCCGGAGGACCGCTACTCTGTCCTGGCCCAGCTCGACGTCAACGAACGGCTGGCCCTGGTGCAGAAGCTGCTGGGTCACGAACTGGAGGTCCTGGAGGTCCAGTCCAAGATCCACCAGGACGTCCGCGGCGAGCTGGACAAGCGCCAGCGCGAGTTCATCCTGCGGGAGCAGTTGAAGGCGATTCAGCGGGAGCTGGGCGAGGAGACGACGCCTGAACTGGCCGAGCTGACCGGCCGCCTGGAAGCCGCGGGGCTGCCGGAAGCCGCCAAGAAGGAGGCCGACCGCGAGCTGCAGCGCCTCAACCAGATCCCATCGATCTCGCCGGAATACGGGGTGGCCCGCACCTACCTGGAGTGGCTGGCGGACCTGCCCTGGAACGTCAGCACGGAAGACAACCTGGACGTGGCGCGCGCCGCCGCCATCCTCGATGAGGACCACTACGGCCTGGAGAAGGTGAAGCGACGCATCCTGGACTACCTGGCCGTGCTCAAGCTGAAGGGCGGCGCCACCAAGGGGCCGATCCTCTGTTTCGTGGGGCCGCCCGGTACCGGCAAGACCTCCCTCGGCCACTCGATCTCCCGCGCCCTCGGCCGCAAGTTCATCCGCGTCTCCCTGGGCGGCGTGCGGGACGAGGCCGAGATCCGCGGCCACAGGCGCACCTATGTCGGCGCTCTGCCGGGGCGGATCATCCAGGAGATTCGCCGCGCCGGCACCAACAACCCGCTGATGATGCTGGACGAGATCGACAAGCTGGGCCAGGACTTTCGCGGCGACCCGTCATCGGCGCTGCTGGAGGTGCTGGACCCGGCCCAGAACTCCACTTTCACTGACCACTACCTCGACGTGGCTTTCGACCTTTCTCACACCTTCTTCGTGGCGACGGCGAACGTGGAGGACTCGATCCCAAGACCGCTGCTGGACCGCATGGAAGTGATCGAGCTGCCCGGCTACACGGAGCACGAGAAGCTGGAGATCGGCAGGCGCTACCTGCTGCCGCGCCAGCTGACGGAGAACGGCATCCCGGCCGACCAGCTGCTGGTCACCGACAGCGCGATCCGGGAGATCATCCGCTCCTACACGCGCGAGGCCGGCGTCCGCAACCTGGAGCGCGAGCTGGGCAGCGTCTGCCGCCGCGTGGCGCGCCGGATCGCGGAAGGGCAGACGGAGCAGATCATCGTCACGGACGACAACCTCTCTGACTTCCTGGGGCCGACGCGCTTCCGCTGGGAGCTAGCCGGCCTTTCCGACGAGATCGGCGTAGCGACCGGCCTGGCCGCCACGATGTCCGGCGGCGATGTGCTCTTCATCGAAGCGACGGCGATCCCGGGCAAGGGCCGCCTGATCCTCACCGGCAAGCTCGGCGACGTCATGCAGGAGTCCGCGCAGGCAGCGCTGACCTACGCCCGGTCACGGGCGCTGTCTCTCAATGCGTCGCCCGCCTTCTTCGACCACAACGACGTGCACATACACGTCCCGGCCGGCGCCGTGCCCAAGGACGGCCCCTCCGCCGGCGTGACGCTGGCGACGGCCCTGGTATCGATCATGACGCGCCGCCCAATCCACAAGGACGTGGCGATGACCGGCGAAATCACCCTGCGCGGCAAGGTGCTGCCGGTGGGCGCCGTCCGCGACAAGGTGTTGGCAGCCCACCGCGCCGGCATCAAGCAGGTCGTGCTGCCGAAGGACAACGAGAACGACCTCGCCGACATCCCGGACGATGTCCGCCGCGACCTTCAGATCACGCTGGTCGAGCACGTGGACGAGGTGCTGGCCGCTGCCCTCCACGAAAAGCCTGTCGCCGACGAGCCGGTGCCCGCGCCCGTTTCGTCCTGAGCCGTCCGCCAGGCTCTAGGCGCCGTAGTTCGACAGCGCTAGGTTCTTCGGCTGCGGCCTCAGAATGACACAGTGGATGTCAGTAGCCGCGCGACGGGTCCACCACGTTGCGTAGCGGCTCGCCGGCCAGGTGGCGGCGCAGGTTATCGCAGAAGAGATCGATGGCGCGGTCCATGTAGTGCGGGGTGCCGCCGCTGATGTGCGGCGTGATCATCACGTTCTCCATCCCCCAGAGCTCGCTGTCCGGGTTCAACGGCTCCGGGTCGGTGACATCAAGGGCAGCGCCGCCGAGACGGCCGGACTTCAGCGCCCGGACCATCGCGTCCTGATCGATCACTGCGCCGCGGGCGATGTTCACGATCACGGCGCCGGGCTTCATCGCCGCCAGCTCCGCCTCGCCGATCAGGTGGCGGGACTCCGAGGTCAGCGGCACCGCCAGGACCACGTAATCGCACTCCGCCAGGAACGCCGCCAGCTCAGACGGCGGAAACATCTCGTCCACGAACGGCTGCCCGGCCTCAGCGCCGGTCATCCGCCGCTCGGAGCTGCGGCGGACGGCGAGCACGCGCATCTCCAGTGCCTTTGATAACTGGGCGACGCGGCCCCCGATCGCACCGAGACCCAGCACGCCGACCGTGGCACCGGCCAGCTCCTGGGCCAGGTAAGCCTGCCAGGTGTTCTTTGCCTGCGAACGGGCGGAACGCGGGAACCCCTTAGCGAAGGCGATCATCGCGCCGATCACGTACTCGCTGATCGGGATGGCGTGGATGCCGCTGGCCGTGGTCACAGTCACGCGGCGGACCAGCTCGCTATCGATCAGGCGGTCGGCGCCGGCGCTGGTCAGCTGGACCAAGGTCAGCTTTGGGGCGCGGGTCAGGATGTTGTCCGGCACAATCGGGTTGCTGAGCAGCACCGCTGTCTGGCGCAGGATCGGCTCCAGCGTCTCGCGCGCCTCATCCAGCGTCGTCTCATCCACCGGTGGCTCCGCGTAGCCGGCCCAGAGTGGGCGTCCGTCACGGTAGACAAAGCGCTCCGAGCGGTTGAGCGCGGTGACCTGCAGGCGGTCTGAGACGTCGCGTATCGCCGCGACCATCTCGTTCGTGAGAGGGAGCGCCAGGGTGACGCGGACGGGTTCGGCCATGACGAGACCCGATTATACGGTCTTCACCGTGTAGACGCCCTTCTTCACCCGGCGTTAACTGACATTGCATAAACCGTTCCTTAACTTGTATATGTGACGAGTCGCATGGGAGGGACCAACGCCGATCAGCCCGAAGGGAGGGCGAGATGACCGGCCGCCGCGGCGGGCAGCCAACCCGCCGCGCGATCATGACGGGAGCGTTCGTCGCCTGCGCGGTCATGGCCACACTAGCCTTTGCGTACGGACGCGATTCGTCCGACGCAGCGCCGCAAGGGGTGGTAGCCGCCGCCGCGATAACGCCCGCTCCAGAGGGAATCACGACCCCACGCGCCATCGCCACGGAGATCGCAACCGAAGCGCCGACGCCGGTGCTGACCGACGCCGCGACCGCCGCGCCGAGCACGCCGTTCACCACCATCACGCCAACGATCGACGGGGCCTGGTCCGCGACGCCTTACCCGACGACGACCCAGCCAACCACGGGACCCGCCGCGTCCGCGGCCAGCCTCGCGAGCTCGCTAGCGACCCAGTACAGTGTTCGCATCCTGACGAGCGGCCAGAACTGGGGCAGCGACGAGGCGTCGCAGGTCCGCAACCTCAACGCGCTCGGGGCCGCCCTGGCCTCAGTGCCGGCCGGCGTCCGCGCCGCGATAGCAGCGAACCCGGGCGGACCACTGGCCTTCCTTTCGAACGACAGCGGCAGCACCGAGGCCGGCTGGCAGCCATACGGCACGCGCCAGGCCAACTACTACACGAACGAAGACGTTGCTGCGGGCGCCAACATCGCCGCGAACGAGATCGTGCTCCAGCCCGGATCGACCGCACAGACGATTGCGCACGAGATGATGCACGCCTTTCAGCTGCGCGACCAGGCCCCCGGCGACTACGCCGGAGCGCTGCTCGATCCGGAGATGCAGTCCTTCATGGCGGCGACCGGCTGGACCCAGAATGTCTCCGACGCGCAGGTCCGCACCGACGCGACCCGGTCCTGGGAAGCGCTGGACGCCGACTTCACGTACACCGGCCGGACGTTGACCTACGCCGGCGCCGACGGCTCAATGCTCAGCCTCTACGCGCCGAACCCGCTGGAAGGCTACGCCGAAGCCGGCGGCCTCTACTACGCCCACTCCGCGGCGACTGCGCTGCCGGATTGGGCCGAGTACTGGGGCTGGTTCTCGGCAACCGTCGGCTAACGGCCGATCGCCAGCCGCTCCGCCAGCCACTCCGGAAGACCCGCCTCCGCCATCAGCTCCTGTGTCCGCGCGATGTCGTACTCCACGCGGTGCAGCGTAAACGTCGCGGCTTCGCTGTCGTAGATGCCATACGATGCACGCTTGTCGCCGTCGCGGGGCTGGCCGACGCTGCCGGGGTTGAGGATCAGCCTGGGGTCTTCTGTCAGCGCAACGGACTCGCCGTCCTTGAGCTGGCGGATGTCGTACGTGTCAGGCAGCTCGACGACCGCGACCGGGACGTGCGTGTGCCCGACGATCGAAAACGGCGTCTCCTGCAACGCCAGGTGCCCCAGCGCGGCGTCGCCATCGTCCAGGTACTCCCAGATCGGGTCGCGGAGGGTGCCGTGACAGAGCGTGAAGCTGCCTTCCTGCGCGACTTCCGGCAGCCTATCGAGGAAAGCGGCGTCTTCGGGCGTGAGCTGAGCGCCGGTCCACTTCGCGGCGAGGGCGGCCGTCGGGTTAAAGTCTTCGGTGCTGATGGCGCCGGTGGCCGCGCGCTCGTGGTTGCCGGCCACCCAGAGCGCGCCCAGCTCCCGCAGCCGGGCGATGCACTCCCGCGGCTGAGGTCCGTAGCCGACGGCGTCGCCGGTGTTCCAGACGCCGTCGATGGCCCCGGCAGCAGCCAGGACAGCTTCGAGGGCGGCCAGGTTGGAGTGAATGTCGGACACAACGGCGATGCGCATAAGGCGAGTATACGAGGGCGAGGCGGTTGCGGCCCGCGCTTGACAGCTTCTACGGTCGCCGCTAATCTGCGATAAACATCTTCAGCCGGAAGGAGGGCCCAGACATTATGAAGAGCACAGTTGCCGCACACGCGAGCGGGCCCGACCTTTCGTCGCTCCGCGCTTAGCCGCGAACCGTATTCCAGGCGAAACATCGGGTTGCCGCTCCTGCTTGCCTTATCCATCCATGCAAGCGTTCCAGGAGGAATCCGTTGTACACACTGGAAGACCTCGGCTGGGGTCCTTTCTTCCAATCACAGATAACCGGGACAACTGAAGAGCTAATCCCCGCCCGCGTCGCCGAAGAGCAGCGCGGCGCCTACCTGCTCCTGGCGGAGCGCGGTCCGCTTGAGGCCGCCGTCACCGGGCGCATGATGCACGACGCCGCCGGCCGCGAAGACTTCCCCGCCGTTGGCGACTGGGTGCTGGCCCGCCGCCTGCCCGGCGAGGAGCGCGCCGTCATCCACCGCACGCTGGAGCGGCGCACCCGCCTCTCGCGCAAAGTGGCCGGCGAGCGTGTCGATGAGCAGATCATGGCCGCCAACGTGGACGCCGTGTTCCTCGTCTCATCGCTGAACCACGACCTGAACCTGCGCCGCATCGAGCGCTACCTCGCCGTCGTCTGGGAGAGCGGTGCGACGCCGGTGATCATCCTCAACAAGTCTGACTTGAGCGACCAGAGGCAGACGCTCCTGGCGAAAGTGGAGGGGATCGCGCCCGGAGTCGACGTCCACGTCACCAGCGCCGCCACCGGCCAAGGCGTCGGGGCGATTGGCGGATACGTATCGGCGGGGCGCACCATCGCTTTCATCGGGTCGTCCGGAGTCGGCAAGTCCAGCCTGGTGAACTGCCTGCTGGCCCGCGAGGCCCAGGTTGTGCGCGAGCTAGGAGTCTACGAGAAAGGCAAACACACGACGACGAGCCGCCAGATGCTGGCCGTGCCCGGCGGCGGCCTGATCATCGATACACCCGGGTTGCGCGAGCTGGCGCTCTGGGACGCCGAGTCCGGGATGGGCCAGGCCTTTGCGGACGTCGAGGAGCTGGCCGGGGCGTGCGCCTTCAGCGACTGCCGGCACCGCTCCGAGCCGGGTTGCGCCGTGCAGGCCGCGCTGGATGACGGAACGCTGGACCTGGCCCGGCTGGAGAGCTACCGCAAGCTCCAGCGGGAGCAGATCTTCATCGAAAGCAAGAAGGACGTGAGCCTGCGCCAGTCAGAGCAGCGCAAGTGGAAGCAGATCTCCAAGGCCAACCGCAAGCGCACGCGGGCGATGAACCGATGAGGCGGCGTCTACGTCAGGACAACGGTGCCGTTCGGCCCGTCGATCGTGGCGATCAGGGCCGGGCGCGCCGAGCCCGTCACCGTGAGCTCGACTCCCAGCGCCTCCAGCATCACACCTACAACTTCCGGCTGCGGATGCTCCGCCTCGAGATCGAGCAGGCGTGCACCCGCTGGCGCCGCCTCTGAGGGGTGGGAGCCCGGCTCCCAGTGGATGAGGAACGGCACGACGCCATCGCCTGGCAGCTCCAGGTTCGCGCTCAGCTCCCAGCGCAGCTCATCGCCGTTGGGCAGGTGGCGGCTCATCGTCAGCACGACGCCGGGGTCGTAGCCCTCCGCGCGCGCCTGCTCCGCCCGGTGCTCGATGTCCGGGACGCTGACGGCGAAGGTGACCAGCCCCGGTTCGCGGCGGCGGTCCAGGCCGAACGGCCGCGGTGTGGGCGGGTCCGGCTGGTCAGCGTCCGGCGCGATGATCTCCAGGTAAGTGTTGCCGCCCAGGGCCAGGAGCGCGTTGTGCGTGCCGCGGCCAAGGTGCTTGCCGCCGTGCGCGGCGCGGACGCCGAGAAGCCGCTCGATCTGGTCGATGCCGGCGTTCAGCTCGGGGACGGCGTAGACGAGGTGATCGATCGACCCCTGTTTGACGTACGGCATCGCGAAACCCGGGGGCGGTCAGGCCGGAGTCTTGCTCCAGGCGGGCCCCAGGCTGCGGGCCAGCGCGCGGCCCTGTACGATGCCGGCGTCCACCGTGACGCCGCGGCGCGTGGCGTCCATCCGGTTCAGGCCCATCGCCTCAACCGACCCGGCGTCCGGGAAGGCCAGCTCAACCTTTGAGCCGGCGGCGCGCAGCTCCTCGGCCTCGGCGCGGCTCGTGCGGCCCAACAGCGGGTCGATCCCGTCGTCGCGGGCGCCGATCGGGGCGAGGATCAGCACGGCATCGTAGCCGGCGGCGAGATCGGCGTTGGTGCCGGAGCGCACACCGCCGTCCTGGTACAACCGGTTGTCGAAGCGCACGCAGGGGAACATCCCCGGCACGGCACAGCTGGAAGCGACGGCGCGCCGGATGTCGATGCCGTCATCCCGGCTCCAGGCGCGGAACTCGCCGCGCTGGGCGTCGACGGCGGTCAGGCGCAGGTCGCGGTCCGGCCATTCGGGCTTGATGAACTCTTCGAAGGAGGCGATCCAGGCGTCTTCGGTCGGTGTCTTTGACGCGATCGCCAGGCGGCCGATCTCCGCGGCGCGCTCCACGTTCATCTCCGGGTAGGCGGCCCACTGGGCGAAGATCGCCATCAAGTTCTGCACGTCGAAATCGAGCGGCGGGTTGGCGCCGACGGTCCCGTTGCGGTGCTCCTCGACCATCTCGGCGAGCGCCCAGCCCTGCGCCACCTGGGTGGCCACGATCGAACCGGCGGAAGTGCCGACGATCAGGTCGGCGTCGGTGACGTCCTGCCCGGCTTCCTGCAGACCGGCGAGGACGCCGGTGGCCCAGGAGACGCCGAGCGCGCCGCCGCCGCCTAGTATCAGTGCTGTCCTGGTCATGGCCGTTCCTCCTACGTGCCGCGAGTTTATCACGCGGGGCTACGGCGCCAGGGCGATGACGATTACGCCCGCTACTACCAACACAGACCCCCAGATGCGCGTCAGGCCGTAGCCTTCGCCCAGCAGGAATACCCCCATCGCCGTGCCGAGGACGATGCCGATCTCCCGCGAAGGCGCGATGTAGCTGACCCGCGTCGTGGTTAGCGCGACGAGGATCAGGAGGTAGCCGGCCGGGGCCAGGATCCCGCAGGCCAAGATGTCGCGGCGGTCCAGCCGCCACTCGCTCTGCAAGGCTACGAAGCCGGCCGCCAGTAGCGCCGGCAGCAGGCCCAGCAGGTTGCCGAGGGTATCGAAGGCCAGGAGCGTGACCGGGTTCAGGTCGTGGTTCAGGGCCGACTTGTCGGAGATCGTGTAGGCGGCGATCGTCAGGCCGGTCAGGAAAGCCAGCCGCGCGCCCCGCGAGGTCAGCGCCCGCAGCGGGTGGGACCAGTCGCTGCAGGAAGCGCTGGTCGATGTGGGTCGCGTAGATGCCGGCGACGACGAGGACGATGCCGCAGACCGCCACCGCGGAGATGCTCTCGCCTAGGACGACGACAGCCAGCAGCGGCACCAGGGCCGGGCCCATGCCGCGCGAGATCGGGTAGACCGAGGAGAGGTCGCCGACGCTGTAGCTGCCGGTCAGCCCCACCGCGTAGGCGCCGTGAAAGGTGAGACAGATCACCGCGTAGCCCAGCATCGTCGGGGTAAATCCGTCCACGGCGGCGAAGACCACGGCGGGGACGGCCAGTCCGCTGACGCCGAGGACGGCCATGGCCCAGAAGAAGAGAGCCTTGTCGTGGCTGCGCTTGACCAGGAGGTTCCAGGTAGCATGCATGCAGGCTGACGTTAGTACCAGCGCCAGCGCCGCCGTGGTCATGGTGGGTCATTGTAACAACCGGCGCGGCTACACTCCCCGGAGCGGCTGAACCAGGCCTTACGCGATGCCAGCCGGTCCTTAACCATCATCTCTTGACAATTACAAAATTAACTCGTTTAATACTAAACGATATGCCCGGAACCCCCGGTCTGCCCCTCTTCGAACAGCACATGCAGGCGTTCCTCAAGCAGCGCGGCACCCACGATGTCGACGCGCAGGCCGCCGTCTTCAACCTGGACACGTCATCCGCTGACGTGATCACCACGCTGGAAGGGCTGGCCCTGCGCCCGCACGAGCTGACCCACGCCGGGTTCGTGCTGCTGATGACGCTGTGGATCACGGGCCCGCGGGAGACCCGCGAGCTGGCGTCCGTGCTGCGGGTTACCAAGGGCGCGATCGTCGGCGCGGCCAACACGCTGGAACACCGCGATCTCGTGCGGCGGCTGCGCTCGGAGACGGACCGGCGCCTCGTCACCGTCGAACTGACGGACGCAGGCGACGCGCTGATCTCACGGGTGCAGCGCGACTGGCACGAACTGGAACGCGCCGTAACCGCAGACCTGACCGCCGAGGAAAAGCAAACGCTGGCCGCGCTCTGCCGCAAGGTGGCGCACTCCGCGCGGAACCTGCGACTCCGCAACGGAGCGCGGCCGCCGGACCTGCCGGACCCGGCGCGGTTTTTGCCCAGCACAGTCCTTGCAGACCAGACCCCAGCCCCGACAGGAGGTAGCCATGCCACTGCACAGAGTTAGCTCGATCACGATTGGCGTCCCGGACGTTGAGAAGACGAGCGAGTTCTACCGCGACTTCAACCTCGCCGAGAGCGCGCCCGGCGTCTTCGCAACGGCCGACGGCGGCGAGCAGCTGCGCCTGGTCCAGACCCCCATCCGCAGGCTGGTGGAGCTGGCCCTTGCCGCCGACAACCCCGACGACGTCGACCGCATCGCCTCGCAGGTCGCGGCGCTCGACATCGACGTGAAGCGCAGCGAGGACGGCCTGACCGCCGTCGACCCCGGCACGGACGTGCGGGTGCGCGTGGAGGTGGCGCCGCGAATTCAGCAGGAGCCTTCGCCGCAGACGCCGTACAACGGCCCCGGCCGCACCGACCGCCTGGGCCGCGCGCCGAAGCTGCGCCCCACCGATGCGCAGGTCCAGGCGCAAACCCCGGAAGCTGGGCCACGTGGTCATCGGCACGACGGACCTTGAGCCGAGCAAGCGTTTCTTCATGGAAGGCATCGGCTTCAAGCTGTCCGACCAGATGATGGACCGCGCCTTCTTCCTGCGCTGCTCTGAGGACCACCACAACCTGCTCTTGCAGCAGGCACCCGTCAAATTCCTGCACCACACCTCCTGGCAGGTGGAGGACGTCGACGAGATCGGACTCGGCGCGCAATACCTGCTTTCCAAAGACCCTGCGCGGCACACCTGGGGCCTGGGCCGCCACCACGTCGGCTCCAACTTCTTCTGGTACTTCCGCGACCCGGCCGGCAACTTCGCCGAGTACTACAGCGACATGGACTGCATCCCGGACGGCCAGATGTGGCAGCCGCAGGTCTGGGAGGGCTCGCGCTCGCTTTACACCTGGGGACCGCCGCCACCGCCGTCCTTCCTGCGCCCGGACGACCTGGCCGAGCTGATGGCCGGCCTTCACTCCCCGAAGGGATAACAGATGCGACTCGTCACCTACACCAAAGGCGGCAGCACGCTGCCCGGTGCGCTCACCACCAACGGCGACGTCGTGGACCTGGCCGTGGCCGGACTACCGACGACGATGCTGGAGCTGCTGGCGCTGCCGGACGGGATCGAACTTGCGCGCGCCGCGGCGGAGGCGAGGCAAACGGTGATCCCCGCCGCCGATGTTCGCATCGAAGCGCCGGTGCCGCGCCCGGGCAAGGTGCTGGCCATCGGCCTCAACTACCGCGACCACGCCGAGGAGTCCGGTCAGCCGATCCCGCAGCGCCCCGTCGTCTTCGCCAAGATGCCGGGCTGCATCGTGGGGCCGGGGCACCCCGTCTACATCCCGCGTGTCAGCCGCGCCGTGGACTGGGAAGCCGAGCTCTGCTTCGTTATCGGCAAGACCGCGCGCTACGTGAAGGCCGCCGACGCCGAGAAGTACGTGGCCGGATACTGCATCGGCAACGACGTCTCCGTCCGCGACTGGCAGTTCCACTCACCGACCTGGATGATGGGCAAGTCGTTCGACACGCACGGCCCGATCGGCCCTTGGCTGGTGACGCCCGACGAAGTCGCCGCCAACAACCTGGACGTGCGGCTGTTCGTCAACGGCGAGCTGAAGCAGTCTTCCAACACGCACCAGCTGATCTTCGGGATCGGCGAGATCATCGAGTATCTCTCCGCCGGCTTCACCCTGGAGCCCGGCGACGTCGTCTTTACCGGCACGCCTGCCGGTATCGGAGCGTCTCGCAAACCGCCGGAGTGGCTGAAGGCCGGCGACACAGTCCGCGTGGAGATCAGCGGCCTCGGCGTGCTGGAGAACCCGATCGAGGCGGAGCCGTCGTGAGCGACCGCTACGACGTCATCCTCTGCGGCTACGGGCCCGTCGGCCAGGTCGCCGCGAACCTGCTGGGCAAGCGCGGTTTCCGCGTCGCCGCCTTTGACGTATCGACCTCGGTCTACCACCTGCCGCGCGCCGCCCACTTCGACGCCGAGATCATGCGCGTATTCCAGTCGATTGGCCTGGCGGAGGCGGTGCTGCCGGCCTGCACGCCTGTCCGCGGGATGCACTTCATCAACGCGGCCGGAGAGAAGCTGCTCGCTTTCGAAGCGCCGGACCGGCTGACCGCGCACGGCTGGCCGGCGGGCTACGTCTTCTACCAGCCAGACCTGGAACGGGCGTTGCGCGCGGGTGTTGAACGCTTCCCAAACGTCGATGTTTTCCCCGGCCACGAAGTCCTGGCGATCGAGCAGACGGCGGACTCCGTCAGCGTGCGCGTCCGCAACCTCGACACGAAGTCGGAGCGCACGGTGGAGGCTGACTGGCTGCTGGGCTGTGACGGCGCGCGCAGTCTGACCCGCAAGACGGCCGGCATCGAGCTTGAGGACCTCGCCTTCGATCAGCCCTGGCTCGTCGTCGACACGATGCTCAAGCGGAACGTGGAGCTGCCGGAGGTGGTGCAGCAGATCTGCGACCCCAGCGCGGCCGATGACGTTCATCCCTTCGGCGGGCAAACACCGGCGCTGGGAGTTCATGCTCCTGCCCGGCGAGACGGCGGAGGAGATGGAGCGCGAAGAGACGGTCTGGCGGCTGCTGGGCCCCTTCATCTCCCGCGAGGACACGGAGGTGATCCGGGCGGTGGTCTACTCCTTCCACGCCCTGATCGCGAAGAGCTACCGCGACCGCCGTCTGCTGCTCCTGGGCGACGCCGCCCACCAGATGCCGCCGTTCCTGGGCCAGGGGATGTGCGCCGGCATCCGCGATGCGGCCAACCTGGCCTGGAAGCTGGACCTGGTCCGGCAGGGGCTCGCCGGGGAGACGCTCCTGGACACCTACTACGAAGAGCGCGCGCCCCATGTACGTACGATCATCACGCGCGCCGTCACGGCCGGCCGCATCATCCAGTCCACCGATCCCGTCGTCGCCGAGAGCCGCGACCGCATGTTCCAGGCCTCCGAAAAGCGCGAGCTCGTCGTCGGCGAAGAGGACGGCGGGCTGGAGACGAAGATGCCCGGGCTGGCGTCCGGCCTCGTTGACCCGCAAACGGCCTCGCGGGAGGCGGCCGGACAGCTCTTCCGGCAACCGCTGGGCGTCCTCGACGAGCAGGCGGTGCGCCTGGACGACGTCTACGGCGGGCGATTCGCCATCGTGGCCGGAGGGGAGGCCTCGCGGCTCTTCACGCCGGAGGTCCGCGCGGCCTGGCGTTTTACCGACGTTCAACTCGTCCAGGTCGGCGACTGCGCGCCCTCGCTGGCTCCGTGGCCGGTCGTCCGCGAGGCCGGGGGCCACCTCACCGCGTGGCTGGCCGAGAACGGCGCGGCGGTAGTGCGGCCGGACCTGTACATCTACGGAGTGGCCAGGACGGCCGCGGACCTGGTGCGGCTGGCGGAGTCGTTGCAGGAGCAGCTTCGCGGCTGCCCGGTAGCAGCTGCCGACTAGCCGGCCTGGTCGTCGAGCGTCCTGGCGTTCTCTTCTTCGCGGTCGGCGGCCAGCAGCAGCTCTCTCTTCTTCGCCTCGTCCTTCTCCTGGCCGGCGAAGGCCCGGTAGAGGGAGGCGCCGGCGCGCTCCAGCTGGGCCAGGATCGCCTTCTGCTCCTCGAACGACTTGCCCTGGAAGAGGCTGGTCAGGATCTCCTGGTTGGAGGGCGGACCGGCCAGCACCATCTGAGTCTGGGTGACGACGGCGATGACGCGGCCGTCCTCTCTGGTGACGGTGGTGCGCCAGACCTGGGTGCTCTTGCCCCGATGCACGGGCTCGGTCGTCGCCGTGACCTTGTCGCCGACGCGCGCCGAGGAGATGAAGTTCGTCTTGGACTCGAGCGTCGTCGTGCTGGCCCCGCCGGTGAGGTTGAGGAACGTCCCGGAAGCGCCGAGGAAGTCTGCCAGCGTCATGATCGCGCCGCCGTGCAGGGTCTGGCCGGTGGTGCAGATGTCCGGGGTGACGACGAGCTCGGCTCGCACGCGCTCCGGTGTCGCCTCCAGCATCTTCATGCCGAGCACTTTCGGGAACATCTGGCCGAGCACGCTCTCGACCAGCTCCATGTTGTCCATGAATCGTGGCTCCTGGCTGGGCGCTGCGCCGTCTAGGGGCAGGCCGGCGCGGTGTTGTTGAACGCCCAGTCTAGCAGAGCGGCTGCGTCGACGTACTCATCGCCGCCGTGCATGACGGACGCGACGAGCGTGCGGCCGTTCCGCGTGGCCGAAGCGACGATCGTCTGGGCGGCGGTGTCCGTGTAGCCGGTCTTGATGCCGGTGGCGCCCTCGGTCTGGGTCAGGAAGAGGTTGATGTTCTCCCACGGCTCGTCCCAGGCCGTCGAAGCCGGCGCGTACTCCTGCGTCGCCACGATCTGCGCCAAATCCGGGTTCTTCAGCAGCTCGACGCCAATCCGCGCGATGTCGTAGGCCGAGGTAAAGAGCCGCGGGTCGTCCAGGCCGTGCGGGTTGGTGAAGTTCGTGTCCTTGAGGCCGAGTGATTGCGCCTCGTCGTTCATCATCTGCACGAACCCCTGCTCGCTGCCGCCGATCGCCACGGCGATCGCCAGGGCAGCGTCGTTGCCGGAGCGCAACATCAGCCCGTAGAGCAGGTCGCGCAGCGTGAGCTGCTGGCCCACCGTTAGGCCGATCACGGTGCCGTCCGTAGCTTCCGAGAGCTGTCCGCCATCGATCGGCGAGGTGACGAGCTGCGAGAGGTCGCCGTGTTTGGCCGCGACCAGCGCCGTCATCATCTTGGTGAGGCTGGCCGGCGGATAGCTCGTGTGCTCGTTGAAGGCGTAGACCACCTTCCCGCAGCCCCCTTCCAGCACGGCTGCCGCGAGGCCGGTCACCTGCGGAGGCGGCCCCGGCGTCGGCGTCGCCTGCGGCACGGCGGAAGCGTGGAGGGCCGTCGCGGTCGCCGCCAGCGGGAGCGAGGCCTTCTGGCATTCGGCGCCCTGGCAGGACGACGAGCCGCCCGTGATCCCGACTGCCCAGACCACGGCGACGACGGCGGCCAGCATCGCCACGACCGGCAGCGCGAACGGCAGGATGGTGCCGGGCTCAGCCGCAGCGCCGCGCGAGACCTTAGCCGGGCGGCCGTTGCGGCGCGGCGTCCAGCTGTATCGCCTCACGGGCGGGAATGGCCTCCCGGTCGCCGGGCGGTAAACATATGTTTAAAGGCTAAACCAGATTACGTAATGTGTCGAGTCACCAGTCCGTCAACTGTCAACTGTCCACTGTCACTGTCCACTGGATCAGCGTCCCTTGAACTGCGGATCGCGCTTCTCCGAGAAGGCGCGCGGCCCTTCGACGGCGTCCTCGGTCCCCTGCGCCACGTACATCGCCTGTCCGGCGAGGTCCAGCGCGGCGTCGAGCGTGGCGTCGGCGGAACGATAGACCAGGCGCTTGGCGAGCTGGATGGCGATGGCGGGGCCGCTGGCCAGGCGCAGCGCGTAGTCCCGCGTGTGGGTCATCAGGCCGGCGGCCGGGACGACGGCGCTGACGTAGCCCATCGCCAGCGCCTCCTGCGCATCGAAGACGCGGCCGGTCCAGATCAGGTCCAGGGCGTTCGCCGTGCCGACGATGCGCGGCAGGTAGTAGGCGCCGCCGTCGCCGGGGATGATCCCCATCCGCACGTAGGTCATGCCGAAGCGCGCGTTCTCGGCGGCGAAGCGGATGTCGCACATCGATGCCATGTCCATGCCTGCGCCGACGGCCGCGCCGTTCACCGCGGCGATATACGGTTTTTCCATCAGCCCGACCAGCCGGGGGATGCGCTGCACGCCATCGCGGAGGAAATTGCGGTTCTCCACCGGGGCCCGGGTCTTGTCCTGCAGCCCGCCCAGCGGCCCTCCCCGCCCGACGTCCGCCCCGGCGCAGAAGCCGCGGTCGCCGGCGCCGGTGACCACGACGACGCGAGTGTCTGGGTCCGTGTGGGCGTCCCAGAGCGCCCGGTACCACTCGTCGATCATCACCGCCGTGAACGCGTTCATCCGCTCCGGGCGGTTCAGGGTGATCGTGGCGATGCCGTCGCTCTTCTCGTAGATGATCTGCTCGAAGTCCATGTGCGCCTCTTTTCTAGCCGCAGATTATCGCAGATTGACCGCGGTTGCCGTACAACGGTCGGCGTTGTTCATCGCCCACCGCCCGTCCGTCATCCTGCTATCATCCTCCTCACCACGATTGGAGGTCTCGCTATGAAATACGGCGTCGTCATGTTCCCCACCGACTACTCCATCGATCCGGTGTCGCTCGGCAAGGAGGTCGAGGCGCGCGGGTTCGACTCGCTCTTCTTCCCTGAGCACACGCACATCCCGGCCAGCCGGCGCACACCCTGGCCCGGCGGCGCCGACCTGCCGAAGGAGTACTGGCACACCTACGACCCGTTCCTGGCGCTGACCGCCGTGGCGATGGTCACGACGAAGCTCCTGCTGGGCACCGGCATCTGCCTGGTGATGGAGCGCGACCCGATCGTGCTGGCCAAGGAGATCGCCAGCCTGGACCTGCTCTCCGGCGGCCGTTTCCTCTTCGGCGTCGGCGGCGGCTGGAACGAGGAGGAGATGGAAGACCACGGCACAGACCCCAAACGCCGCTTCAAGGTGATGCGCGAGCGGATCGAGGCGATGAAGGAGATCTGGACAAAAGACGAGGCCGAGTACCACGGCGAGTTCGTCGACTTTCCGCCGCTCTGGTCCTGGCCGAAGCCGGTCCAGCAGCCGCACCCGCCGGTCTACGTCGGCGGCAACGGCGACCACACGCTGAAGCGGGTGGTCCAGTACGGCGACGCCTGGATGCCGATCCCGGGCCGCGGCGCTGACATCGGCGGCAAGATCAAGCAGCTGAATGAGATGGCGGCGGCGGCCGGCCGGGGCCCGATCCCGGTCACGATCTACGGCTCGCCCCCGCGCGAGGAGATCCTGGGCCACTACGAGGAGGCCGGGGCCGACCGCGTGATCTTCTGGCTGCCATCGGCCGGCGCGGAAGAGGCGCTGCCGCTGCTCGACAGCTACGCCAAGACGATCGACTCGATGGCCAAAGCGGGCGCGTGACCATCCGCGCCGTCCTCTTCGACGTCGGCGGGCCGCTGGCGACGGAGATCGAGCACGAGCGCGCCATCGACGGGGACATCCGTTCGCTCTTCGCGGAGGCCGGGATGGCTGTGACAGATCAGCGCTACGCAGAGGTCTGGCGGTCCGTCGTCGACTCCTTCGCGCCGAACGCCTACGAGGCCGTCGTCTGGCAGCTGGCCGATGGCGATGAAGAGGTCGCGACTTCCATCTACCGTGAGGTCGCCCGGCGCAGCCACGAACGTGGCTCCTTCGAGCTGCGGGAGGGCGTGCCGGAGTTGCTGGCCGAGCTAGCGGGGCGCGGACTGAAGCTGGGCCTGGCCGCCAACCAGCCGGCCGAGGTTATCGCCAGGCTGGAGGCGCACGGCATCGCAAAGCACTTCGCCTCGACCGCCGTCAGCGGCACCCACGGCTACCGCAAGCCGGACCCGCGCGTCTTCCTCCACGCTTGCGAAGCGCTCGGCGTTGAACCAGGAGAATGCATCATGGTCGGCGACCGCATCGACTGCGACATCGCGCCCGCAAAGGCGCTGGGCATGCGCACCGTCCGCCTGCGCACCGGCCGCCACATCACCCAGGAGCCACGCAGCGAGGCCGAGAAGCCGGACACCGAGACGACGGACGCAGCGGGAATACGGGCAGCGATCCTGCGGTTGTTGGAATGACGGCACCCGTACAATAGCGGTCGTGAAACTGACTGACCTGGGCGAATTCGGGCTGATCGAGCGGCTGGCGCGGATCGTTGGCACACCGCGCGACGAGGACCTGATCGTCGGCATCGGGGACGACGCGGCGGTCTGGCGCGCCGGGTCCGAGTTCCTGATCGCGACGACGGACACGATGGTGGAGGGCGTGCACTTCATCGCCGGGCAGGCTCCGTGGGCAGACGTCGGCTGGAAAGCGCTGGCCGTGAACATCAGCGACGTCGCGGCGATGGGCGGCACGCCTCTCTTCGCGCTGGTTACCCTGGCGCTGCCGCAGGACATGCCCGCGGACGCCGTCGAGATCATGTATGCCGGGCTCGCCGAGTGCGCCCGCGAATACGGCGTGACCGTGGCCGGCGGCGACATCGTCCGCGCGCCGCAGACGTCGATCACGGTGGCGCTGATCGGCAAGGCCGGGCAGCGGGACGGCCGGCCCCTGCTGCTCCGGCGCGACGCCGCCCGCGCCGGCGACCTGATCGCGGTCACGGGCACGCTGGGCGACTCGGCTGCCGGTCTGCGGCGGCTACAGGAGGGCGCAGACGCCGACGATCCGCTGGCCCGGCGGCACCTCTGGCCCCGGCCGCATCTTTCCGCCGGTGTCACGGCCGTCAGGATGGGTGTGACCTGCGCGATCGACGTCTCCGACGGGCTGCTGCAGGACATCGGCCATATCTCCGAGCGCTCCGGAGTGGGCGCCACAGTCCGCGCCCAGGACATCCCGCTCAGCGAAGAGTTGCGTTCGGCTTACCCGGACGAAGCGCTGCGGATGGCCTGCATTGGCGGCGAGGACTACGAGCTGGTGCTTGTCGCCGGCCGCGATGTCCTGGACGCGCTCGCGCCTTCGCTGGAGCTGGTTGGTCTGACCATCATCGGCGAGATCGCGGACGATCCAGACCACCGCGCGCGCCTGCTGGACGACGCCGGGCACGAGGTCCGCTTCGAGCGGCCTGGCTGGGACTCTTTCCGGTGAGCGGTCCTGTCCTGGAGTCGGCCTCGCCGGAGGAGACGCGCGCGATCGGCGAGCGGCTGGGCGGCGCGCTGCAGGCCGGCGACGTGCTGTTGCTGTCCGGCGAGCTCGGCGCGGGCAAGACGCTGTTTGTGCAGGGGCTGGCGCGCGGCCTCGGCTTCGAGGGGCCGGTGTCGTCGAAGTCGTTCGTGATCATGGGCGAGTACGCGGGGCGGGAGAAGCTGTACCACGCAGACCTCTACCGCCTGGACGACCCGGAGCAGGTGCAAGACCTGGCGCTGGATGAGATGACCTCCGATGGCGTGCTGGCCGTGGAGTGGCCGGAGCGCGCCGGAGACGTGCTGCCGGAAGAGCACCTGGGACTGCGCTTTGAGGTGACCGGCCAGGACTCGCGCCGCATCCACGTCGAGCCGCGCGGGGAGCGGGCGCGGACGCTCGCGAAGACCCTGGAGGACGGGGCCTGATGGAGCTCTCGATCGACACGGCGTCCGAGCTGGCGTCGCTGGCACTGTCGGAAAATGGCGCGCTGGTCGCCGAGATGACCTGGCGCTGCCGCCGCAACCACACGGTGGAGCTGCTGCCTTCGGTGGAGCGACTGCTGGATAACGTGGGGGCCTCGAAATCGGACCTGACGGCGGTCTTCGCCTGCACCGGGCCCGGCATGTACACAGGACTGCGCGTCGGCGTGACCGTGGCCAAGGCGCTGGCGCACTCGTACCGGCTGCCGTGCGTCGGCATCGGCCGGCTGGAGCTGGACGCCTACCCGCACGCCGCCTTTGCCGGCGATATCGTGGCTGTGCACAGGGCCGGGCGCGGTGAGCTGGCCTGGGCCGTCTACCGTGGCGCGCCGTGGCGGGAGATCGCCCCGCCGCAGCTGGCGAAGCCGGGGCCGCTGGCCGCCGCCGTGCGGGAGCCAACGCTTTTCACCGGCGAGATCGATGACACACTGGCAGCGCTGCTCCCGGATGTCGCTGTCGTCGCCTCGCCCTCTGCCTCCGTCCGTCGAGCGGGGGCCCTGGCCGAGCTCGCGTACCGGCGATTGGCCGCCGGTGACACGGACGAGCCGGCGTTGCTGCGTGTCGTCTACCTGCGGCCGCCGGCGATCGGCCCGCAAACGCGCCCGGAGTAAACTGGCGCCATGCCGAAGAAGCTTTCGCACCTGGACGACGACGGCCGCCCGCGCATGGTGGACGTCACCGGCAAGGCCGAGACCGCACGCGAGGCGACGGCGGCCGGCAGCGTCTACATGAGCGCCGCGACGCTGGCCCTGGCCTCGTCCGGCAAGGCAGCGAAGGGCGACGTGCTGACGACGGCGCGCCTGGCCGGGATCATGGCCGCCAAGCGCACCGCTGACCTGATCCCGCTCTGCCACCCGCTGCCGCTCAGCGCCATCGACGTCGATATCGCCGCGAACACGTCGGGCGGCTCGATCGACATTAGGGCGACGGTGCGAACGACCGCGCGGACCGGCGTCGAAATGGAAGCGCTAACGGCGGTGACCGTCGCGGCGCTGACGGTCTACGACATGCTCAAGGCGGCGCAGAAGGACATGCGGATCAGTGACATCCGCCTCCTGCGCAAGACCGGCGGCAAGAGCGGCGACTACGCGGGCGAATAGCCGCAGATTCGCGGATTGATCGCAGATTTGGCGTTGGCCACAGATACACAGATGAACGTGGGCCCGCGTCCACTCTGTCCACTGTCAACTGTCGACTATCAGCCGCTGCGCCGCTGCGGCTTGGGGCCGCTGACCAGCGCCTGCAGGTCCGCCACCTCGTCCGGGTCCAGCGGGCGCACGTCGCCGGGGCGCAGGCCGTGGATGCCGACGCTGGCGAACGCCTCCCGCCGCAGCTCGACGACCGGATATCCCAGCGTCTTCATCACCCGGCGGATCAGCCGGTTGCGGCCCTCGGTAACGATGACTTCCAGCCAGGCGAACTTGCCGTCGGAGTTGATCAGGCGGGCCTGCGCCGGGGCCGTGACGCCGTCCTCCAGCGGCACGCCGCGGCAGACGGCCTCGACGTCGGCCTTCGTCGGCACGCCCTCGACGCGGGCGAAGTAGCGCTTCGGGATCTCGCGGGAGGGATGCGTCAGCTCGTGGGCCAGGGGCCCGTCGTTGGTCAGCAGCAGTACGCCTTCGGTGTCGTAGTCCAGCCGGCCGACAGGCTCCACGCGCACCGGCAGATGCTCGACGAGATCGAGGACGCTGCGGCGGCCCTGCGGGTCTTCGCGGCCGGTGATGTAGCCGCGCGGCTTGTACATGACGTAGTAGGCGCGGCCGGGTTCGTCCGGCAACCGTTTGCCGCGCAGAGTGATGACGTCGCGTTCCGGGTCGACGAAGGTCACGACTTCGGCGACCTTGCCGTTGACCGTCACCAGCCCGGCCGTGATCAGCTCCTCGGCCTCGCGGCGGGAGGCCACGCCCCGGCGCGCCATCACCTTGGCCAGGCGCACCCCTTCCGGCTTACCGTCGCTCAAGCTTCTTCCGCCCGCTCCAGCAGGATCTCGGCGACGCGGGCGATGGCGGCGTGGGCGAAGGCGATGTACTCCAGCGGGTGCAGCTCCAGCGGCTCCAGCTTCTCCTCGCGCATGGCGACCGGGTCCGTGAAGTCCAAATCGTGAGCGGAGACGTCGTTGCCCATCTTCAGTTCGTAGAAGGCGCCGTCCTCCCCCAGCACGATGCAGCCGCGCGAGGGCGACTCCAGCCCCGGCCCCTCGATCTCGATGCCGTACGAGAAAAACGCCCCCGGGAACGGCGGGAACGGGTCGAGACGGGCGACCGCGTCCTCCAGGAGTGAACGCAGGCGGTCAGCCGCGCGCTCGATGACAGCGTCGGCATCGAACTTTAGCTCCAGGGGATCGTCTTTGCGCTTATTCATGGCGTGAATTCCCGAAATAGGTAACAGTGCTAAAATGTGTGCATGACCAGCCAGAACCTGCAGATGCAGTCTACCCGTCAGCAGATACTAGAGTACCTGCAGCGGCACGGCAGGGGAACCGTGAAGGAGCTGGGCGAGCTGCTGGGCCTGACTTCAACCGGCATCCGCCAGCACCTGACTGTATTGGAGCGCGACGACCTCGTAGAAGTGCACGAGGAGCGCGGCAGGGTCGGCCGGCCGACGCTGGTGTATTCGCTGACGCCCAAGGCCGACGCCCTTTTCCCGAAGACCTACGACCTGCTGGCCAGCGTCCTGCTGGCCGAGATCCGCTCCGGCCAGGGCAACGACAAGCTGCACCAGATGCTGCACCAGGTCGCCCGGCGTTTGGCCGAGCCGTACGCGGACCGCGTGGCCGGCAGGGGCCTCCGCGAACGCGTGGAGGAGGCGGCGGCGATCCTGGAAGAACAGGGTTGCATGACCGACGTCACCCAGGCCGACGACGGCGACTTTTTCATCGACGAGTACTCCTGTCCCTTCCCGAAGATCGCCCAGAAGGACCGCTCCGTCTGCGCGCTCCACGTGGAGTTCGTCGGCATCCTCGCCGGCGGCGACGCCCGCCTGACCCGCAGCCTGATGCGCGGCGAACGGGCCTGCACCTACCGCGTGCGCCCCACCTCCGTCCGCGAAGAAGACGTCCTCGCCGTCGCCAGCGTAGCCAGTCGGGCGTCACCTCACACCTCACACCTCGCACCTCGCACCCCTATAATCGATCCATGCTATGGGTCGGACAGTTCGGCATCGCCGGCGGCGAGGCGCGGGAGGAGACGCCGTGGGTCGGCGTCTACCGCGACGACGACCGCGACGAGGAGCCTTCGGACATCTACGTGCTGGTTCAGCCCGCGCTCCCCGGCAGCGAGGAGTTCTGCGGCGAGATGAAGGACGCCATCGGCCGCGTCTTTCACGACTCCAAGAACTCGCTGACCGGCGGCGTCCTGCGGGCCCTGCGCAGCGCCAACGAGAACCTGCGCGAGTGGAACCGCCGCTCTCTTAAGGAGCACCGGGTCGCCGCCGGGGTCAGCTGCCTGGCGATCCGCGACGGCGACGCCTACCTCGCTCAGGTGGGCCCCGCCAGCGCCGTCTTCTTCCACCGCGGTGCCGCCGAGCTGCTTCAGCCGACGCTGCCGGAAGCCGTCGAGCCGCTGGGCCTCGAGGACGAGTTCTGGCCGGAGTTCCGCCGCTACGACCTGGCCGAAGGCGACCGGCTGCTCCTGCTCTCCCCCGGGCTGGCCGGGACGATCCCGAACCACGAACTGACGGCTGCGCTCTCGCTGGACGGGGAACACGCGCTGCCGGAGATCTACCGCCTGGCCCGCGGCGCCAGCGACGGCGCGGCCCTCCTGGTGGCCGCGATGCCGGGCACCGTAGCGCCTTGAAGATCATCGGCATCGAGACCTCCTGCGACGAAACCGCGATCGGCGTCGTCGAGGACGGGACACGGATGCTCTCCAGCGTCGTCTCCTCGCAGGTGGAGTTGCACGCCACGTACGGCGGCGTCGTCCCGGAGCTGGCCTCCCGCCAGCACGTGGAGGCGATCATCCCGGTGCTCGACGAAGCGCTCGCCCGCGCCTCCTGTTCGATGAAGGACATCGGCGCCGTCGCCGTCACCTACGGGCCGGGGCTGGCCGGGGCGCTGCTCGTCGGCTTCAACTACGCCAAGGCGCTGGCCTACGCCCACGGCCTGCCGCTGGTGCCGGTCAACCACCTGGAGGGCCACGTCTACGCCGCCTGGCTGGACCGCGAAGAAGGCCCGGAGTTTCCGGCGCTGGTGCTGATCGTCTCCGGCGGCCACAGCGACGTCGTCCTGATGGAAGGCCACGGCCGCTACCAGCGGTTGGGCCAGACCGTCGACGACGCGGCCGGCGAGGCGTTCGACAAGGTGGCGCGGCTCCTGGGCCTGGGATTCCCCGGCGGCCCGGCGATCGACCGCCTGACCAGGGGTGCGGCGAGCCCAAAGCTGAAGCTGCCGCGGGCGCGCCTGGACCGGCCCTACGACTTCTCCTTTTCAGGCCTCAAGACGAAGGTGCAGCGGATCGTCCGCGGCGAGGACGGCGAGCCGCCGCAGACGGCCGAGCTGGCCGCCGCCTTCCAGGACTCCGTGGTCGACTCGCTGGTCACCAAGGCCGTGGCTGCCGCCGTGGACAACGGCGCCAGGCAGGTGATCCTCTCCGGCGGGGTCGCCGCCAACACCCTCCTCCGCGCCGAGCTGGCCCGCCGCTCACCGGCCCCGCTGCTGGTGCCGCCGCCGGCCCTCTGCACCGACAACGGCGCCATGATCGCCGCCTGCGCCCACTACCGCCTGGCCGCCGGCGACATCGCGCCGCTGGACCTGGACATCGTCCCCGGCCTGCGCATCGGCTGAGGGACGGAACTTGGCCGCAGATTCTCGCCGATTGAACGCAGATTGCGGGTTGGCCGCAGATTAGGCTCGCGTTTCTCTCTGTTCACTGTCCACTGTCCACTGTCCACCAGCCGCTAGCTGAGCGGGCAGCGGCCGCAGCCGCCCTGCGTGCAGTACTGGCCAAGCAGGTAGAGCATCCCCTGCTGGCGGCGCATGTCCGGGCGGACGCCGGGCCGCGTGACCTCGTGCAGGTGGCGGACCGCACCATAGCGGGCGGGCAGCGGCAGCCGGGCGAAGACGGCTTCGATGCCGTAAGACGCCGGCGCCGCAAGCAGGGCCGCCGCCAGCGGCAGCACCGTGTTGCCGGCGATCTCAATCGCCCGCGACCGCCCGACGAGGCGAGGCACCGTCAGCGCTTGGACAATCACGCCGGCCGCGGTCTCCGGCTCCGCGAGCGGCCCGACCAGGGAAGCAGCGAGCCCCGGCCCGGCGAAGCGCGCCGCCAGCGCCGCCGCCCCTTCCAGGCGCCTGGCCGCGCCGTTCCCCGGCCGTGGCCTCCGGGCCGGCGGAGGCGACCCCAGCCCGGCATAAGCCTCGCCCAGCAGCTCCTCCGCGCGAGCCGCCAAGCCCAAACCGGCGCCGCCTCTGTGCCCATCTGTCGCCAATCCTGGGTCCACCGCCAATCCCCAATCTGCGCCCAATCGGCGAGAATCTGCGGCCAAGCTCGATCTCAAGGCGGACCAAGGCAGCGCCACGGCCAGCCGCCGGAAGGCCTCCCGCTCGCCGCCGTAAGCCAGCCCCTCGAGGAGGCCGGCCCAGAGCGCCTCTTCAATCCCGAGGCCAGCGTCCAACCGCTTGCGCCAGGCCGCCGCCTTCTGGCGAAAGCGCATCGCCCCCAGCCGGTCCAGCGCCGCGCCCAAACCTTCCGGCCCCATCCGCTCCAGCGCCGTACGGCAGGGCTCCCCCCAGCGCGCCGGCCGCTCCAGCCAGCGCCCGGCCTGCGGCCCGCCCAGCGCTACTACCGGCGCGGCGGCACCGCCGCAGAGCGCAGTCTCGCCGTCCTCGTCGTGAAAGAAGACGACGTGGAGGACGACGCCCGCGTAGTTGGGGTCTGTGTGGTGGCCGTGGCGGCGGAAATCGCTGGTGCGCACGTGGAGCTCGACGTCTCCCTCCAGGAGACCATGCGGCGAGGAGATGATCGCACCGCGAAAGTCCGGCCCCGGCCCAGCGCCCGGCCGCCCGCGGAAGATCACCCGCAGCCCTACTCCCCCGGCCGTGACCAGCGCCGCCTTCGGGAAGCGCTGCCCCTCCCAGAGCCGCCAGAGGTCGGCCTCCAGCAGCCGGGGCCCGCCGTAGTCCGCCCGCGGCTCAGCGATCAGAAGCATTCAGCTCTGAGCTCTCAGCCTGCTGTCCACTGTCAACTGTCGGCTGTCCACTATCCAGCCACTGCTCGCTCTTCGCCTCGTAGGCGAAGCCGGCGCGCTCGGCCACGACCGAGAGCAGCCTGGCCGAGGCACCCCGCGGCTCGTACTGGCCCGTCTCCCACTCGCTGACCGTCTGCTGGCGGGTACCGAGCTCGGCCGCCAGGGCGTCCTGGCTCAGGCCCATGTGCTCCCGCAGCGCTCTGACCCGCCGGCGGTCCCAGGTACGTTTGGTCTTACTCATGCCGGCATCTTACACGGAACCGTGTAGCCTTGCCAGAGGACAGTGGACACAGTGGACGGTGGACGCGAGGCTGACCTGCGGCCAACTCCATCTGCGTCAATCTGCGCCAATCTGCGGCCAGTCGCCGCAGCCCGGCCCTTGCACGTGCTTTCCACATGCCGTAAGATTCGCCTTGGTTAGCACTCAAACGCCCTGAGTGCTAACGACTACTACACACAATCTCAAGGAGGAATCCCCGAGTGGCAACCGCAACCAGGAAAGCACCCGCCAAGAAGCCGATGGCCAAGGCAGCCCCCAAGAGCCGCCAGGTAGTGCCGCTGGGTGACCGCGTGGTCGTCAAGCAGACACGCCAGGACGAGGTCCGCGCCAGCGGCCTGGTCATCCCCGACACCGCCCGCGAGAAGCCGCAGCTCGGCGTCGTCGTCGCCGTCGGCCCCGGCAAGCTGGACGACAACGGCAAGCGCGTGGCGATCGACGTCAAGACCGGCGACAGGGTCCTCTACGCCAAGTACAGCGGACAGGACGTCCCGCGCGGCATCTTCAGCGACGATGAGGACTACATGATCCTCAAGGACACCGATATCGTCGCCAAGCTTGTCTAAAACGAAAACCGCCCAGCGCGGTGTCCGCTGCTCCCTTTTCCCCTGAGCCCAACGTCCGCCGCCGGGGGAGCGCCGGAGCGGCGAACACCCGCAGCCAACGCAAGAGAGGATTCACGCCCATGCCTGCTAAACAACTGCTCTTCGACGAAGAGGCCCGGCACAAGCTGAAGGCCGGCGTCGACGCCCTGGCCGACGCCGTCAAGGTCACCCTTGGCCCGCGCGGCCGCAACGTCATCCTGGAGAAGAAGTTCGGGCCGCCCAGCATCGTCGACGACGGCGTCTCGGTGGCCAAGGAGATCGAGCTGCGCGACCCGTTCGAGAACCTGGGCGCCCAGCTGGCCCGCGAGGTCGCCTCCAAGACCAACGACGTGGCCGGCGACGGCACCACCACCGCCACCGTCCTGGCCCAGGCGATCGTCCGCGAAGGGATGCGCATGGTCGCCGCCGGGGCCAACCCGATGGCCCTCAAGCGCGGCCTGGAGCTGGCCGTGGAGAAGGTCAAGGCCGAAGTCCGGCGCATCGCCACACCGGTGGCCGGCAAGGAGCAGATCGCCCAGGTCGCCAACATCTCCGGCCACGACCAGGAGATCGGCGACACCATCGCCGACGTCATGGAAAAGGTCGGCAAGGACGGCGTCATCACCGTCGAAGAGTCCAAGGGCATCCGCTCCGAGACCGAGTTCGTCGAGGGGATGCAGCTGGACCGCGGCTACTCCTCGCCCTACTTCGTCACCAACTCCGACCGCATGGAGTCCGTGCTCGACGACCCCTACATCCTGATCACCGACAAGAAGATCTCCGCCATCCAGGACCTCCTGCCGGTGCTGGAGCGGGTGCTGCAGGCGACCAAGAACGTCGTCATCATCGCCGACGACGTGGACGGCGAGGCGCTGGCGACGCTCGTCGTCAACAAGCTGCGCGGCACGATCAACGCCCTGGCCGTCAAGGCACCCTCCTTCGGCGACCGGCGCAAGGCGATCCTCGAAGACATCGCCATTCTCACCGGCGGCACCTTCATCACCGAGGACACCGGCTCCAAGCTGGAGAACACCGAGATCACAGACCTCGGCCGCGCCCGCCGCGTCGTCTCCACCAAGGAAGACACCGTCATCATCGAGGGGCACGGCTCCGACCAAGCGATCCAGCAGCGGATCAAACAGATCAAGGCCCAGGCCGAGGACGCCTCCTCCGAGTTCGACCGCGAGAAGCTGCAGGAGCGGCTGGCCAAGCTGGCCGGCGGCGTCGCCGTGATCAAGGTCGGCGCTGCCACGGAGGTGGAGCTCAAGGAGCGCAAGCTGCGCGTCGAGGACGCCCTCTCGGCGACCCGCGCCGCTGTCGAAGAGGGGATCGTGCCCGGTGGCGGCGTGGCCCTGATCCGCGCCCAGAAGGCGCTGGACAAGATCACCGGCATCACCGAAGACGAGATGATGGGCGTCCAGATCATCCGCAAGGCGCTGGAGGCCCCGCTCTGGACGATCGCCGAGAACGCCGGGCAGGACGGCCCCGTCGTCGTCGACACCGTCCGCTCCAACAAGAGCGCGACGTTCGGTTACGACGCCGCCACCGGCGAGTACGGGGACATGCTCAAGAAGGGCATCATCGACCCGGCCAAGGTGACCCGCACAGCGCTGGAGAACGCCGCCTCAATCGCGGCCCTGGTGCTGACCACGGAGTCCCTGGTGACCGAGATCCCCTCGGAAACACCGGCGATGCCGGGCGGCCCGCCCCCGATGCCCGAGTACTAGAAGAGACCCCCGAAACGGGAAAACGGAGGCCGGGCGCAAGTCCGGCCTCTTTAATTGGCGGTGGCTTGCACCGGATCGCTGTAGGGGCGAGTTGTACTCGCCCGGACATCGCGGCGCCCGGACCGCGGTAGTCCCCGGAGACGGCGCCCGGGACAGAATGGCGGACGGCCGTTTTCTGCGGGGCGTTGGGGGCGAGTGCAACTCGCCACTACAGAATCTGCGCCGGGCTAGGCCTCCACGGATATGTCGCCGTAGTTGAGGGTGGACAGCTTGACGCCCTTGCGCGGGCTGCGAAAGACGATGCGCACGTCCTGGTTGCTGTCGCGGCGGACTTCGCTCAGCGGGTGGTCGCCGTCGAAGAGCTCCCAGCTGAAGTGCAGGTTGGCGTCGCTGTCCATCGCCTCCACAAGCTGCTGGCGCACCTTCTCCTTCTCGCGGTCGGGCCAGCGCTCGCAATGGTCCACCTCGGGCTCGCTCATCCCGGCCTGCACCATCTCGCTGCGCAGCCAGCCGGGCAACTGCCCCTGGCCGGTGTGCGTGGCCCGGATATCGGAACTGTACTGATTGCGCTTGGCCCTGTTGTTGACCAGGCTCTCCAGGGTCTGGGTGATGTTGGTGTCGCCCGTCTTGAGGGCCTTGATGAAAGACTTCAGCGTGCTGTAGGCCGGCATGACTCTCCCTCCGGTTGGCAGTGACGTCGGGCTTGATACGACCGCGATTCTACACCACAGGCCGGCGGCTGGATTACGTCTGCGCGCGTCAAGGCGACCAGCGGACCTCGTAGAGGTGCACCGGGTCCTCGAAGCCGCGGGGCGCCGTCTCGCCGAGGTCGGCGAAGAGGAAGCGCTTGCCGGCGGTCAGGTCGCGGACGACGCCGGAGACGAGGATCTGGCCCGGCTGGGCGAGCTGGCAGATGCGGGCGGCCAGCTGCACCGCCGTGCCGAAGTAATCGCCGTGCTCGGCCACTGGCTCGCCGGCGTTGAGGCCGACGCGGACCCGGAAAGCCTTCTCGGGATGGTCCTCAGCGAAGGCGGCGAGCTTCTGCTGGATGGCGACGGCGCATTCGACGCCGTTTGTCGCCGAGGGAAAAGAGACCATCAGGCCGTCGCCGGTGTGCTTGACCTCGGTGCCACCGTGGGACCCCAGCGCGTCGCGGACGATGCGGTCGTGCGTGCGGACAACCTCCTGTGCCGCCACGTCGCCCAGGCGCTGGGTGAGCGCGGTTGACCCTTCCATATCGGTGAAGAGGATGGTGACGGAGGCGCTGCCGGCTGAGTCGGCCACGGCGGCTGCGGCCGCGGAGTCGCCGCCGAGGAACGAGAGGATGGTCTGCAGAGCCAGGCGCTCATCGCCGAGAAATGGGATCGGCGACTTGCCGTCCAGCAAGGCGAGCTGCCCGTTCGGGATGCGCTTCGCCAGGTCGCGGGCCACCTCGGGCGAGACCGCCGGCATGTCGCGGCGTTGAATGACCAGCGCCGGGCACTGCAGCTGCTCAAGCTGATCGGCGACGTCCCAGGTGTAGACGCCGGGCATCACCGCCAGCACGACGTCCTGCGTGGTGCAGGCGCGATAGAACTCGGCGAAGGTGGCGGCTTCTTCCGGCATCCCTGACCAGCCCAGGATGACCCTGGCCGCGGTCTCCGTGTAAGTCAGCCAGTCTTGCTCCACGAGCACGCGGAGCGAGTTGCTCTGGGGGCTGGTAACGCTGGCGCGATTTGCGTAACTGGACCAGAGGACCAGGTGCGAGACACGATCCGGGTTAGCCACGGCCCAGGCGATCGCCGCCATCCCGATGTCCCCCATGGCGAAGAGCGCGAACTTCTGCAGACCAAGGGTATCCACCACCGCCCGCAGATCGCCCATATACGCTTCCAGGGAGTAGTCGGTCGCGTCGCGGTCTGAGAGGCCGGTGCCGCGGGCGTCGTAGCGAACGAGTGTGTGGCCGGCACTGACCAGACGCTCGTACCAGCGCCGACAGTCGGGCAGGTCCCACTCAAGTTGGATATGTGAAAAGGGCACGGCCGGCAGGTAGACGATCGGCAGGCCATCGCCGATAGCCCAGTAAGCGATGTGCACGCCGTCTGCGCTCTTCGTGTATCGGACCTGGGGAGTCATGACCGTTTCCCGGTAAGCATACGCTTGGCGTAACGGTGGTCAAGAGCAGCGCGTAAACGGCCGGCAACGTTCACCGGGGTGTAACGCTGCGGACTAGTTGGGCAGGAGCGCCGCGAACCGCTTGTCGGAGCGGTAGGGCCCGACGACGGCCAGGTAAGACTGGCGCGGGTCTATCAGCTCGCGGGCGACGCGCTGGAGGTCTTCGATGGTCACGGCGTCCATTTCGGCGACGATCTCTTCGACGGTCTTGACGCGCTCAAGCAGAAGCTCCTGGGCGCCGATCCAGCCGCTGACGGCGCGCGTGTCTTCCATCCGCATCAGCATGCGGCCCTTGGAGAGCTCCCGGGCCTTCGTCAACTCGTCGCTGGCGGGGCCGCGGTCGCGCAGCTTCTCCAGCTCACCCATCACGACCTTCACGGCTTCGGTGGCCTTCTTGGGGTCGACGCCGGTGTAGACGTTGAAGGCGCCGGTGTCCAGGAAGTGGTAGGCGTAGCTGCTGACGTCGTAGACCAGGCCGCGCTTCTCCCGCAGCTCCATGAACAGCCGCGAGGACATGCCTTCGCCGAGGATGACGGAGAGGAAGGACATGGCGTGCCGGTCAGGGTGGCCCAGCGGGATGCCGCGGACAGCCATCGTGACATGGGCCTGCTCGGTCGCCTTGTACTGGACCGTGCAGCGGCGGCCGTTGGGGTTGGTCGCCGGGAGCCATGCCGTGGGACTGCCGCGCTCCCAGCCGCCGAGCTCCCGCGATAGCGCTTCGACGACTTCGGCGTGGGTGATGTTGCCGGTCACGGCGACGACGGTGTTGTTGGGGGCGTACTGCTCATCGAGGTAGTTCAGTAGCGTCTCGCGGCCGATCCCGTTGACCGACTCCGCGCTGCCGGCGACGTCGCGGCCGAGCGGGTTGTCCGGCCAGAGCAGGCCGTCCAGCAGGAGATCGGCGATCTGGGCCGGCGAGTCGGAGACGGCCGCCAACTCTTCGATCACGACCTGGCGCTCCTTCTCGATCTCGGAGGAGTCGATCAGCGGCCGGCGGACGAGTTGGCAGAGGACATCGACAGCGAGCTCCATGTGCGGCCGCGCGACCTTGATGTAGTAGGTGGTGTACTCGCGGTCAGTAGCGCCGTTGAGCATGCCGCCGACGCCGTCGATCGCCTCCGCGATCTCCTTGGCGGTTGGACGCTTGTCGGTGCCCTTGAAGAGCATGTGCTCCAGGAAATGCGAAACGCCTTCTTCACCGTTGCGCTCGTAGCGGGAGCCGGCGCCGACGTAGATCGTGACGGCGACGGAGTGCGTGTGGGGCATCGAGGAGGTGAGGATACGCAGTCCGTTAGGCAGGACGGTACGCTCGCAGAAGGGGAGGCCGACAGGCTTCGAGATTTCGGTAACCATAAAAGTGCGCCGTTGGCCAGAGACAGTAAAGCCCCGAGCAAACGGGGCCTTCGAGGTCAGTGTGCCTGCCTTAAAGTGTACGGTCCGGCCGGACGGGAAACAACGGGAAAACCGTAAGACAATTGTTCTATCGGGGGCTGTTTTCCGATAATACGCGTTGGCGCATTAACTGATTTACACGTTACGCAGATTTGAACACCGAAATGCGTACCTGCCTATGCAGCTAGCAATTGGCCCGAGCCGGAAATCGCTACCCGGACCAGGTCACATCGCCGCAGAGGTCCGCCGGATGCTCCCGCGAAGCGAACTCCGCGTACTCCTCTTTCGACCGCGCGATCGTCGTCCCGTCGCCGTGGCCTGTCAGGACTTCGGTCTCGCCTGGCAGCGTCAACAGCCGCGTCGTTATCGAGTGCACGGTCTGCTTGAAGTCCGCCGGTGAGCCGGTGCGGCCGGGCCCGCCGGGGAAGAGCGTATCGCCGGAGAAGAGGTAGCGGCCGATGGTGAAGCAGGTGCTGCCGGGGGTGTGGCCGGGCGTGTGAATCGCCCCGATCGCAAGACCGCCGACGGCGACCTCCTGGCCGTCCTCGAGCGGCTTGTGGATGCGGGCGCCCAGTACGCCGCGCTCGGCCTCGTTGGCCATGACGGGCGCGCCGATCGCCGAGGTCACCAGGTCGTAGTCGGCCCAGTGATCGCCGTGGGAATGCGTGAGCAAGATCGCCTTCACGTCCCAGTCCGCCGCCGCAGCGACGACCGCCGCGCTCCCACCCGGCATATCGACGATCACGGCTTCCTTGGAGTCGGCGTCGGCGATGATGTAGGCGTTGTTGCTGAACGGCCCGAGGTTCTCGAACGCCATCACCCGCAGGCTCCCATCCTCGTACTCTCGCATACGTCAGCCCTCCTTCGGGCGGCATGATAGCATAGCGCTCGCCGTGATCTCCGAATCGATTCTCGAAGGTGAGCTGGTGCGCCTCCGCCCGATGCAGCCGAGCGACCTGCCGAAGTTCGTGGAGTGGCTGGCCGACCCGGAGGTGCGCCGCTGGCTGGCTGCCATCCAGGAGCCGCCGACCCTGGAGGACGAGGTCGACTGGTACGAAAGCACGCGGGAGAACCCGGCCAACGTCCTCTGGTCGATAGAGACGCTGGACGGGCAGCTCATCGGCACCACCGAGCTGCGGGTCAGCGAGGCCGGGCGCCGCGCCGAGCTGGGCATCGCGATCCAGGACAAGGCGCAATGGAGCAAGGGCTACGGCACCGACACAGTGAAGCTGGTGCTGGCCTACGGCTTCGAGGACCTGGAGCTCAACCGGGTGGAGCTGACCACAGACGCCGAGAACGTCCGTGGCCGCCGCTGCTATGAAAAGTGCGGCTTCGTCGAAGAAGGGACGCTGCGCCAGCACCGCTTCGTGAACGGCGGATTCAGCGACACGATCATGATGTCCGTCTTGCGCGAGGAGTGGGGGGCGAAGTGATCGCGCCGCCGGGCGCACTGCTGGGAACGCTGGTTAGGCTTCGCCCTCTGAACCGGTCGGACGCCGCGCATTTCACGCGCTGGTACGCCGACCCCGCGCTGTTGCACTGGCTTCACCTGTCGGAGGGGCCGCCGGTCACCCCGGAGACCTGGCTGATGGCGCACGAGCGCGGCGTCGAAGACGCCAGCATCATCGCCTGGATGATCGAAGTCCACGAGGGGTCGCAGATAGGACACCTCGGACTCAACCACATCGACCCCGTGCACTTCCGGGCCGAACTCTACATCGCGATCGGCGAGCAGTCGCATTGGGGCAAGGGTTACGGCTCCGACGCCATCCGCCTCGTCCTGCGCTATGGTTTCGAACACCTCGACCTGCGCCGCATTGAACTGATCACTGACGCCGACAACGAGCGCGGCATCCGCTGCTACGAGAAGTGCGGTTTCGTACAAGAGGGGTTGCTGCGCCAGCATCGTCTGCGCTATGGGAAGCCGCTGGACATGCTGCAGATGGCGGTCCTGCGTCAAGATTGGGAGGCCGCTTGCAGATAACAGACCACATCCACTCCATCCCGGCGGAGCAGGCGTTCTACACCGGACCGCAATCGCCAAACGTCTTCCTGGTCGTCGACGGCGGCGAGGGGGCGCTGATCGACAGCGGCTTCGGCGACGAACCTTCGGTCAAGACGCGGCTGGACTTCCTGAAGGAGCACCCCGGCGTTCGCCTCAAGCACATCGTCCTCACCCACCACCACTTCGACCACTCCAGCGGGGCCGGCCAGATCCGCACCGCCACCGGCGCCGACGTCAGGCTGCACCCGGAAGACCACGAGTTCCTGCGCGACTGGCAGAGCGAGGCGCCGCAGGACATCGAGATCCCGGAAGAGATGAAGGAGCTGCGCGAGAAGGTCGCGAAGTTCCGCGAGCAGGCGGCGGAGGCGGACCCCGTCGTCGCGGTGAATGACGGCGACGAGCTGACGGTGGGCGGGCTGACCCTGCGGATCGTGCATACGCCCGGGCACACGCTGGGTTCAGTCTGCATCTACTGCCCGCAGGAGAAGGCGCTCTTCACCGGCGACACGGCCCTGGGGCTGGGGACGGTGGCGATCTCGCCGCCGCCGCACGGAGACATGGGGCTGTACCTGAAGTCGCTGGAGCGGCTGAAGACGCTGGACTCAGCGGTGATGTGCCCGGGCCACGGGATCGCCGTCCACGACGTCGCCTCCAAGCTGGACGAGCTGATCTCGCACCGGATGGCGCGCGAAGAGCAGATCCTGAAGCTGATGGCCGCCGGCAAGCGCACTCCGCAGGCGATGCTCGGCGCGATCTACCCGGAGCTGGACAAGCGCATGCACAGCGCCGCGCTTCGCCAGATCGAGGCGCACCTGGCGAAGCTGGCCGCGGAGGGCCGCGCCAACCAGGCCGGTGAGGACTGGTCGCCGGTTTAAGAGCAACGGCTGCCGCGCCTATACTTGGTCGAACAAAGACCAAGGAGGCGAAAAATGACAGTGCTCCGGGACTTCAAAGCGTTTCTGCTACGCGGCAACGTCGTCGACCTGGCTGTGGCCGTGGCCGTCGGCGCGGCGTTCATCGCCATCGTCAACGCGCTTGTCGAGGACCTGGTGACGCCGATCGGCGCGGCGATCTTCGGCAACAGCGACTTCTCCAACCTGACGTTCACGATCAACGGCAGCGTCTTTCGCTACGGCGACTTCATCAACGCCGTCATCTCCTTCCTGACGGTGGCGACGGCGATCTTCTTCCTCGTGGTGGTGCCGTTCAACGCCTTCATGGCCCGCATGCGCAACGAGCCGCCGCCGGACCCGACTACGAAGAAGTGCCCGGAGTGCCTGAGCGAGATCCCGATCGGGGCCAGCCGCTGCGCCTTCTGCACAACGGCGCTGTCACCGGCGTAGCTGTCAACGAATGGCCTGCGGCGGACCGAATGACCGAATGCGCATTCGGTCATTCGTTCTCATTCGGTGACAGTCACCATCTGCTCATGCGCTGACACAGATAATTTACATCGTGTTGAAAACCTGTTAATCACGGCTCCCTGAACGTCTCCTACGCTTGTGGTGTGGAAGAGATGACAGGACGACCAGGAGGCGAGATGACTCCCGGATTCAGGGGCCAGCACAGACAGAGGTTCGGCCGGGCGGCCGCCGCCCAGAGCCAGAGCACCGCGATCGGTCTGCGAGCGCGGCGCAAGGGGCGCTGGACAGGCCACCGGCCGCTTTCCGAAGAAGTTAACCAGGCGCGGCTGCGAACGATCGCGGACCAGGAGGAGCGGCAGTGATGCCGGCAATCGCCGACCCGGAGGAGACGGCTCCGCGCAGCCTCTCTGCCTTCGACGAGATGCGGGCGCAGTACGTTGCCTGCAGCTACCTGGCCACCGCCTGCCAGGACGCGCTCGGCCGCTTCCCGCCGCCGAGCGCCGGCGACGACGACCTGGTCTCGCAGCGGGCGCTGGAGTTCATCCTCGCGGTCGAGTGGGACTGGCGCCAGACGCTGCAGGAGCTGGCGAGGCGCGTCGCCAGGGCAACCTCGTGCGACGCTGCTTATAATGCGACCTATGCAAACGACCCGGCTCCCGCTCGCGAAGGTACTCCCTCTCACAGCCCAGGTTACCGACGCCGGACATCTGTCCGTCGGCGGCTGTGACCTCGTAGACCTCGCCAGGGAGTGGGGCACGCCGCTCTACGTCTTCGATGAGGAGACGCTGCGCAGCCAGTGCCGCGAGACCCTCAAAGCGTTCCGCTCCCGCTATCCGGAGACGGCCGTGGCCTACGCCGCCAAGGCGTACCTGGGCCGCGCCATGGCCGGGATCATGGCCCAGGAGGGGATGGACCTGGACGTCGTCTCCGGGGGCGAACTGGCGATCGCCCGGTCGGTCGGGTTCCCGCCGGAGCGCATCCACTTCCACGGCAACAACAAGTCGGAGGCGGAGCTCTCCGAGGCGCTGGACTACGGCATCGCCCGCATCATCATCGACAACTTCTACGAGATGCACCTGCTGGAAGGCATGGCCCGGCACCGCAAGCTGCGCCAGCGCGTGCTGCTGCGCATCTCCCCCGGCATCGATCCGCACACCCACCGCCTGACCACCACCGGCACAACCGACAACAAGTTCGGCGTCTCGCTGGTGACCGGGCAGGCCGAGCACGCCGTCCGCCAGCTGATGGAGATGCCCAGCCTCGACCTCGTCGGGCTGCACCTCCACCTGGGCTCGCCGATCTTCGAGACGGAGCCGTTCGCCGAGGCGGTGGACGTCGTCTTCGAATTCGCGGCGAAGATGCGGGAGGCCTGCGGCTTCGAGCTGCTGGAGTTCTCGCCCGGGGGCGGCTTCGCGGTCAACTACACGGCCGAGCAAGACGCGCCTTCGCCGGACGTCTACGCCGAGGTGATTGTGGCCGCGATCCGCGCCGGCTGTCAGCGCTACGGCATCCCAGAGCCGCGGATGTTCATCGAGCCGGGGCGGTCGTTAGTGGCGCGCGCCGGCCTGGCTATGTACACGGTGGGCTCGGCGAAAGACCTGACTGGCGTCCGGCGGTTCGTCTCCGTCGATGGCGGCATGGCGGACAACATCCGGCCTGCGCTCTACGAGTCGAAGTACTCGGCGATCGTCGCCAACAAACCGCTGGACGAGCGCGTGGAGCGCGTCACGATCGCCGGCAAGTACTGCGAGTCCGGGGACGTGCTCTTGCGCGACGCCGACCTGCCGCCGCTGGAGGCCGGCGACGTGCTGGTGATGCCGGCGGCCGGCGCCTACAACCTGGCGATGGCCAGCAACTACAACGCCTCGCAGCGGCCGGCGGTGGTCCTGGTGGCCAACGGCGAGGCGAAGCTGATGCGCCGCCGCGAGACCTACGAAGACCTGCTGCGCACCGACGTCTGGCCGCTGGAATAGCTACGGCGTCGCGGAAGGCGTCGCCGGGGTCGTTGAGCCGTAGCCGGTGAGCGTCACCTGGCCGCTGGGGATGAGCGTCACCGGCTGGGCCAGCGGAATCGTGTTGGCGCCGCGGGCGTTAGTGAAGGTCAGCCGGATGCTCGATGCGTCAAGGAGCGGGGTCGGTTGCGGGTCGAAGTTGGCCGCGTTGGCGATCGCCAGCGTCAGCGTCACCTGGGAAGTCGCGACCGACGACGGCGTGGCCTGGGCCGCCGGCATCTCCACAAACGAAGAGTCCACGCACGTTTCCGGGTCCACCGGGGGCGTGCCACAGTCGCCGCCGTAGCGCACCGACGTATCAACCACGTTTTGAGCGGCGTCCAGGAACTCTATCGCCGGCGGACCCCGCAGCTCGCACCCCGTGGCGCTCACGTTGCTGAGGCCGATCGTGTAGTAGGCCGTCCCAGCGGCGACGCCGTTGTGAACGATCGCCGCGCCGAGGTCGTTCGCCGCGCAGGGCTCCGGAGCGGACGGGCTCTCCGTGGCCGAAGGGCTGGAAGAGCCGCAGCCGGCCACGAGAAGCGTGACCACGGCACAGACGATGAGCAGGCGCATCATTCGGGAGCCGCGCCGTAGCCGAACAGCTTGACCTGGCCCGTGCACGTCTGGAGATCGATATTTTCGGGGACCTGGATCGTCACGTCTCCCATCGCCTCCGGGTAGACCAGCCCGATCAGCCGCGCCTGCACAGCCGGCGAGGCGCAGGGCTCGATAGCGTCGAGCTTCTTCACCTCGACGATGACCCTGAGCTGGCCGAATTCGAACTCGCCGGGAGATGGCGTCGGGCCGCCGGGTGGCAGGTCGATCACGCTTTCGTCCACGCAGGAGGTCGGGTCAACCGTTCCCTCCAGCGGACAGGGGACGGCGGGCAAAGCGGTTATGCCGAGGTCATCGCCCTTGGCGTTCCGGAAGCGCAACGCCGGCCGTCCTGAAACGATGCAGTCGACGCCGCTGGTGTTGGAGATGCCGATCTGGTAGAACGTCGATCCCGCCGCCGAGGTCTCCCGAACGTAAACGCCGGTAAGATCGGCGGCCGTGCATGACGTACCCGGGGAACGACTCGTTCCCGGCGTGGTCGAGCCGGTCGCGCTGTCCGAGATGAGCTCGCCGCTGCCGGTGGGCGTGCTGGAGGACGATGAGCCACCGCAGGCGGCGAGGACTAGGCAGGCGGCGGCAAAGGCAAAGGCTATGGAGAGACGGATCATCTGTTTACGATTGTCGGCCAAGCGTACGGCGTAGGGCAATCAGGAAGACGGCCCGTAGCCCTGCAGCCGCACCTGCCCGGAGCACGTCTGAAGGTCGATATCGTTCGGCAGCTCGATATTGACGTCCTCGGTGGTGCCGGTGAAGCGCAGGCCGATGAAGTGCGCCTGCACAGTTGGCGAGGCGCACGGCTGCAGCACGCCGATGTTGGTGACGGCGACGGTTACGCTGAGCTGGCCGGGTGGCGCGTCGGTGGCCGGGGTCGGCTGGCCGGGCGGCAGGTCGACAGCGTCCTCATCGATACAGGACTGGTCGTAGGGGCCCTGGCCGGGGCAAACGTCCGACGAGGTGTAAGTCACGCCAAGGTCGAGCCCGGAGGCGTCCTTGAACCGAAGGGTTGGCGGGTTCACGAGAATGCAGTCCTGGTCGCCGGTGTTGGTCAGGCCCAGCTGGTGGTAGCTGGTCCCGGCAGCGCCCTGGGACAGGACGAAGGCGCCGTAGAGGTCCGCCGCGGCGCAGATCGACCCGGCCGGAGGAGGAGTCGGCGAAACCGTCACAGTCGCCGTATGAGAGATTGCCACGATTGGCGTCGGCGCCTCGGTCGCCGCCGTCTGCGACGGCGTGGGCGTCGGCGTGGAAGAAGCCGGTGAGGAGCCGCCGCAGGCCGCGGCGAGTGAGAGGGCAGCGCTAACCAGGACTCCAGCGAGAAGTCTGCGGAGCATCGTCTCAGTTGTTGGGAGCGCTGACGGTTACGGTCGCGGCAGGCCGAGGCCGCGGATGGCGCCGATCGTCTTCATCACCTCGCTCGTGCCACCGGCAATCGTGGCGCTGACGGCCAGCTGGTAGCCGCGCTCCATGTTGCCCTTGAGCTTGGCGTACTTGCTCTTGGGGTGCAGCGGCCCGTACATGCCCAGCAGCTCGATGCCGACGGACGAGAAGCGCTGGGTCAGCTCGGTCGAGTAGAGCTTGGCGATCGTCGCCTCGTAGTTCGGGGCCTTGCCGCCGGCCTGCAGAGAGGCAACCCGGTACGACAACGCGGCCGCGATCTCGATCTCGATGTAGATGTCGGCGAGGCGGGCGCGGATCTCCGGCTTGTTCTCGACGAACTGCGGGTTCTGCTTCGTGAATTCGAGCAGCTCGCCGAGGGCGCGGCGGAGGCGGGCCGAGCCGGCGATGCTGGAGCGTTCGAAGTCCAGCGCCACGGCGAGCATGTACCAGCCCATGTTCTCCTGGCCCACCAGGTAGCGGGCCGGGATCCGCACGTCCTCGAAGAAGACTTCGTTAAAGCCGTGGTCGCCGGCCATGTTGATCAGCGGGCGGATCGTGATGCCGGGGGCGTCCATCGGCACCAGGAACATGCTCAGGCCCTTGTGCTTCGGCGCGTCGGGATCCGTGCGGGCGGCGATCCAGCCCCAGTTGGAGCGGTGGGCGCCGGTGGTCCAGATCTTCTGGCCGTTGATCACGTAGTCGTCGCCGTCACGCACCGCCTTGGTCTGGATGGCGGCCAGGTCGGACCCGGCGGCGGGCTCTGAGTAGAGCGTGCACCAGATGTGCTCCAGGCTGGTGATCTTGGGGATGAACTCTGTCTTCTGCTCCTCGGTGCCGTAGAGCATGAGGGAGGGGCCGACCCAGGCCACGCCCATGTTGAAGCCGATGGGGGCGCCGGCGTAGGCCATCTCTTCGTTGTAGACCACCTGCTGCATGACGCTGGCCTCCATGCCGCCGTACTGCTTGGGCCAGGCGATGGCCAGCCAGCCGCGGTCGGCCAGCTTCTTGTTGAAGGCCTTGGCGAACTCACCCTGGACGGCGACGCCGAGCTCTGACTCGCTGTCGAAGTCGTCGTTCCAGCCGGGCTTCAGCTCCTGCTTGAGGAACGTCTGCACCTCGCTGCGAAAGGCTTCTTCTTCATCTGTAAATCGAAAGTCCATGCTGGGGGCTCCTTATCGTGTCTGACGAATCGCGGCCAGCATGTCACAAATCGGTGCGAATTTCCAGTTCACGTGAGGGTTGGGGCTGCGTAGGGGCGCGTTGCCCTCGCCCAACGTTCAGACAGACAGGCGGCCGGCGGCCACACGGCCGGCCACGTCCTTGTACACGGCGTACTCCTGGGCGCCGACAACGGCGAACTTCTCGGCGAAGATGACGGTGGGGACGCCGGTGATGCCGACGTCGCGGGCCCAGGCCAGCTGCTCTTCGACTTCCGCGGTGTAGCGACCATCTCCCAGCGCTTCCCGCAGCGCGCCCGCGTCGAGGCCGACTCCGGCGGCGATTTCGCAGAGCACGCCGATGTCGCCGATGTTGCGTTCCTCCTCGAAGTAGGCGTGGAAGAGGGCGCGGTGGATCTCCCAGAGCTTGCCGTGCTCGGTGGCGAACTCCGTCGCCTCGTGCGCCTTGTGGGTGTTGGGGACGAGGGCCGGGCGCTTCATCTCGATCCCGGACTCGGCGGCGATGGCGCGCAGGTTGTCCAGATAGCCCGGAGGATAGACGCGGCCCTTGCTCAGCTCCTCACGGGAGGCTCCCTCCGGCGGGATGCCGGGCCGCAGCTCGTAGGCGCCGGCCTCAAGCTCGATGTCGTACTCCCCGCGCAGCTTCTCCAGCCGCGTCAGGCCAACGTAGCACCACGGGCAGATGTAGTCGGAGACGACGCGCAGGTGGATCCGCGGACGCGCACCGGAGTCGCTCAGTTCCATCCCGGCGTGGCGCTCAACATCGGTATCGCCCTCGAAGCCTACGGACCACGATTCCATGTGGATATTGTCGCACGCGTGGGAAGGGGCGCGCGTCAGTCGTCAGCCACTCTTGCCGGCCTGGAAGTACGCCAGCGCATCCAGCCGCGGTGTCTCGACGCCCCGCTGGCTGAGGATGCTGACGATGTGCGCGCGGTGCTCGGTGGCGTGGTTGATCGCCTGAACGAGCAAGATGCTGGCCTGCATCACGTACGGCTGATCACGATAGGTCCCGCGAAGGATGTGGTCCGCATTGGAGTGGCCGACGATCGTGATGAACGCCTCGCCGCTGCTCACCGCGTGCGTCCGCAGCGCCTTGAAGCCCGGGAAGTCCTGCTCTTCGTTGAGCATGAACTCGCGCTTGCCGTTGAACTCGCCGACGTAGCGCCCTTCAGAGGCAAGAAGATGGAGCAATGTGTCCCGGACCTTCCCGTAGGTGCCGGGCGCGGTCGCCTCCAGGTCCTCTTCACTGAGGGCGGCGCAGGTGTCCAATAGCCGAAGGTTAGCCCAGAGGTTGTGCTTGAATATTTCGATCGACAGGCCGGCCACGGGAGTGCTAGCCTGCCGCCGGGTTCGCGCCCCAGAAACCGATGATCATCTCCAGGCGGCCGTCGCTGCCGATCCGGCCAACGTCGATCCCTTCCATGGGCGTGGGCGCGTCCGTCAGTTTCCAGCCGAAGCGGATGCGGCCGTGGTGTTCATCGATGCCGCTGGTGAAGGTGATCCCGGCTCCCGGCATCTGCTGCTGGAACCCGGCGATTAGCGCCGAAAGCCCGTCCCGCCCGGTCACGTCGGACATCGGGTCGGTGTAGGTTGCGGACTCTGACCAGCACTTCTCAATGATGGCGGCGCGCCTGGCGGCGTCCGGCTCGTTCCAGGCGGACATGTACGCTTCGACGGTGTCTTTGGTTGCCATTTCGGGGGCCTCCTTCGTGATTTGCGGACGCAATAATACCACCGGCGCCGGGCTGTCCACTGTCGCTGTCGGCCGTCCGCTGTCTTATACTTGCCGCCATGCCGGACCTTGCAGGAAAAGTCGCGATCGTCACCGGCGCCGGGCGCCACAAGGGGATCGGCCGCTACATTGCGCTGGCGCTGGCGCAGCACGGCGCAGACGTCGTTATCACCGGCTCCGGGCGCCCACCGGAGAGCTATCCGAAGGCCGAGCAAGACATCGGCTGGCGCGACATCGACTCCGTGGCCGAAGAGATCACGGCGATGGGCCGCCGCGCGTTGCCCGTGGTCACCAACATGCTCGAGGGCAGCGAGTGCGCGAAGCTGGCGGAGACGGCGAAGAAAGAATTCGGCCGGATCGATATCCTGGTCAACAACGCCGCCGCCGGAAGAGGCAGCGACCGCGTGCCGGTGATCAAGCTGGAGGAGAGCGAGTGGCGTCGGGTGCTGGACCTCAACCTGACCGGCACCTTCCTGATGACGAAGTACGTCGGCGCGGCGATGGTGGAGCAGGGCGAGGGCGGCCGCATCATCAACATCAGCTCAATCCTCGGCCGGCAGGGAATGGTCACGTCCTCGGCCTACAGCGCGAGCAAGGCGGGGGTGCTCCTGCTGACCCAGGTGCTGGCGCTGGAGATGGCCCCGCACAAGATCAACGTCAACGCCATCTGCCCGGGGCTGATCGGCACCTCCCGGATGGACGATGTGACCGCGCCCGGCCCGGTCCGCGACATGGTGATGCGGACAACGCCGCTGGGCCGCGAGGGCTGGCCGGAGGAAGTGGGCGAGCTCGCGGCGTTCCTCTGTGGCGCAGGCGGAGACTACATCACCGGCCAGACGATCAATATCGACGGGGGCCGGGTGATGTCTTGAGCCATGGTTGCCGGCGAATCACCCGCTAACCGCCGCTACCGCTGCAAGGCCGGCGAGATCGAGATCAACGTCACCAGCGCGGAGGAGTGGCGCGCCCTGGCGGTCTGCATCGGGCGGCCGGAGCTGGCCTATGAGGGCTCGTGGGACGCCGTGATGGAGGCCGGTGCGGAAGGGCCGACCGCGCGGGTGCTGGAGGAGATGTTCGGCGAGGACGCCGCGGACGTCTGGCTGAAGCGGCTGGAGGCTCACGCGGTGCCCTGCAGAGAGATTCAGTGAAGGCCGGGGCGTTCCGCGCCAAATGCCGCTACCATTAGTGCGTGGCGGTCCCCAGACGGCGCGTCTTCTATCCGTTCCTGATCCTGCTCGGCGTGCTGATGTTCCCCGGCTGCTGGGACCGCTCCCAGGCCGACACTTATATCGACATCGGCGGCTATCGGCTGGCGGCGCGCTGCATCGGGGAAGGCTCACCGACCGTGATCCTGGAGTCCGGGCTCGGTTCCAGCTCCGGCTCCTGGCGCAGGGTCCAGCCTGAAGTTTCCAGGTTCGCCCGCGTCTGCTCCTATGACCGCGCCGGCCTTGCCTTCAGCGACAACCGCCTGGACCGGACGATTGAAGGCGGCTTCGTGGCAGACGAGTTGCACAGGCTGATCGCCGGCCTCGGCCTGGAGCCGCCGTTCGTCTTCGTCGGCCATTCCATCGGCGGTATCTACATCCGCCTCTACAACGAACGCTACCCCGGCGAGGCCGCGGGCATGGTCTTCGTCGATTCCTCCCACGAAGACCAGTTCGCCCGCTCCAACGCCGAGGACACGGTTCAGCACTTTGCCGACGAAGGCGGCTCACAGATCGACTTCCGGCCGGTGGTCGATGAGCTGCACCGGACCGGCAGCTTCGGCGATATCCCCGTCATCTCCCTGGACGCCGGGAAGGTGGATAACGAGGTCTTCCTGGACGTGCGCCGCGATCTCGCCGCCCGCTCCACCAACTCTATGCTGGTGGTGGCCAGCGAGTCCGGCCACGAGATCCAGCACGACCAGCCGGACGTCGTGATCCGCTCCATTCGCCTGGTCGTCGAGTCGGTGCGCCAGCACCAGGCGATGGGAGACTGCGCACAGGCTTTTGCAGACCTGGATGCCGAGTGCTTGCCCGTGCGATAGGCTAGGGTGTGCCCTGGAACAGCTGGACGTAGTTGCCTTCCGGGTCCTGGCAGGTGGCGATCCAGAAGTCGCTGTCGCCCTGCCTGGCCGGCTCTTCGATAATCTCGACGCCCAGCGACTTCAATCTAGCGACGTCCCCCTTGATGTCATCGGTCGAGAATCCGACCATGCACCGCGCCGGCTCCTTGCTCTTGCCCTTGATCTCACTGTGACTGCCGATCCCGAACGTTGTGGCACTGGGATCGCCAAAGACAACGAATCGCGGGCTCTCAATAGTTGGCGTCAGGCCAAGGACGTCGCGGTAGAAGGGGAGCAGGTTGTTGAGGTCTTCGCTCCAGATACTGGTGGAGGCGAAATGCTGAATCATGATGGTCTCCTTTTGGTCGCAGATATTCCCTCTGGCGGAATCATATCTCACCGCCTCCCGGCGTCCAGGGGTCGTTTGCACTGCTGACCACCGTTAGAATGGGCAGCACCTTACAAGAACGAGGCCTCACATGGACTACGAACTTACCGATACCCACAGGCTGATCCGCGACACGGCCCGGCGCATCGCCCGGGAGAAGGTGGCCCCGCGCGCCGCCGAGCTGGACGAGACCGGCGTTTATCCGGAGGACATCTTCCAGGTCTTCGCCGACGCCGGGCTGCTGGGCCTCACGATCCCCGAGGCTTACGGCGGCTCAGGCGCGGGATTCCTGGCGCTGGCCCTGGCCGTCGAGGAGGTGGCCAAGCACGACAACGGCTGCTCGCTGATCCTGTTGCTCTCGGCGCTCTCCACCCAGCCGATCAACCTGGGCGGATCGGAGGAGCAGAAGCGCGAGTGGCTCTCCAAGTCGGCGACAGGAGCGATCAAGGGCGCCTTCTGCCTGACCGAGCCGAACACCGGCTCCGACGCGCAGGCCCTGGAGTCGCGCGCGGTGCGTGACGGCGACGACTACGTGATCAACGGCGAGAAGATGTACATCTCCGGCGGCAACGTGGCCAACTACGTCTGCTACTTCGCCCAGACCGGCGCCAACGGGTCCGGCATCTCCTCCTTCATCGTGCCGACGGAGTCACCCGGCTTCTCGGTACCGCGCTGCGACCGCAAGATGGGCGTGATCGGCATCCCAACGGCCAACATCGTGCTGCAGGACTGCCGGGTGCCGGCCGGGCTGCGCATTGGCGAAGAGGGCCGCGGCTTCAAGACGGCGATGCTGACGCTGAACACCTGCCGGCCGGTCGTCGGCGCGCGGGGGCTGGGCCTGGCCGAGGGCTGCATCGCCTACGCCACAGACTTCGCGCGGGAGCGCAAGACGTTCGGGGAGCCGCTGGTCAACCACCAGGCGATCCAGCTGATGATGGCCGACGCCGCCATCGGCATCGAAGCAGCGCGGCACCTCGTTTACTACGGCGCCTCGCTCGTCGACCAGGGCAAGTACGACCGCGAATACGCGCCTCACCTTTCGATCGCCAAGACCTTCGCCACGGAGATGGGGAACCGGGTGGCCTCCGACGCGATCCAGATCCTGGGCGCGCAGGGCTACATGAAGGACCACCCGCTGGAGCGCCACTACCGGGACGCGCGCCAGCTGATGATCGTCGAAGGCACTTCGCAGATACAGCGCCTGGTGATCGCCCGGGCGATGATCAAGGGCGAGCTGAACTACTGGTAGCGCTTGACGGATGTGGGGCTATTGATTTTTCACGCTGCGGTGACACCGATATAACGCCCGATTAATCCGGGCCTGTCACGCTTTAACGAGAAGGTGACAAGATGACGCCGATATCCTGCAACAAAGCGAGCGGGCGAGCGTCTGTGTACTCGATGAAGCCACGTTTGCCAGGGAAGCCCGTGCAGGTCGAGGTCGACAACGTCCACTACTTGACCCGCGTTTTCTACTACATTAAGATGTGCTATGGATTGTGAAATTCGGCGCAATCGCCCCCGGTTCGCCAACTACGCTAACACGGAGCAATCTCGATGAAGTCCTGGTCCCTGGTGCTGCTTGCCGCGCCGATCTCCTACCTGCTGCTGAGCGGATACCTCCTCAACAGGGTCCGCCCGCTGCCGATCGCCTTCCTCCCGCAGTCCGGCGCTGACGAGCTCGAGACTGCCATCGCCGCCTAGGTCCGTAACCCCGGCTGCGACGCCGCTTCCCTCGCGCCCTTTCCTCGCGGCCCCCAACGAGAGGAAATCGTCAGATAGCCTGTCGCCACCATCGCCGCGGCGGCGGCGGTCAGCAACGTGGCCCGAGCCCCGACCAGGTCGGCCACAACACCGACGAGCAATAGCGGAAGCAGCGAGATTGTGTCTCCAATCGCCGTTTGCACGGCGAAGACCCGGCCCTGCGCTTCCGGTGGCGCCTGCTGGTTCATCACTACGCGCGTGCCGACTGCGACCAGCGTGTAGGCGAACCCCAGCGGGATCGCCAGCAGCATCGCCACCGTGATTACCGACGAAACACCGACGTCGAACTCGAGGAAGCTTAGGCCGATGTCCAGGTTCTGGATGATGAAGAGCCGCACGTAGACGACGAGCCCCAGCCCGAGCATCCCAACCAGCAACGTCCCGAAGCCGAACTGGACGACGCGCCAGGCCCCGAACAGCCGCGCGGCCAGCGGCACGAAGACCAGCCCCAGGGCCGCGCCGATGGCCGCCGGGGCAGCCACGAACACAGTGTCCTCCGGGGCGATCTGCAGGACGTCGCGCGTGTACTTGGGCAGGAGAATGATCAGCACCCGGGCCAGGGCAGTCGTGGTCACCAGGTAGACCATCGCCAGGTAGGCCCGGCGGTTGGTGCGCAGGATGTGGAACCCCTCCCGCGTGGCGGCGATGAAACCCGAGGCCGGGCGCCCGCTCGCTGCCGGAGACCGGCTCGAAGTCCGTGGCCAGCCAGCCGATGATGTAGGCGGCCACAAGGTAGAGCACCGCGCAGAGCAGGAAGACGGCTTCCGGGGCCACCAGCCAGATCAGCAGCGGCGAGATCATCACCATGCCGGCGATCTGGCCCATCACCAGCACCAGCATCATCAGCGAGTTGGCGGCCGAAAGCTGATCGCGGCGGACCAGCGTCGGCACGGCGGCCTGCTCAGCCGGCGAGAAGAGCTGCCCGATCGTCGAGTTGAGCAGCACGAGCCCGTAGATGTACCAGATGTCGCCGTGATAGTAGAAGAGCGCCACGGCCACAGCGGCGCGGGCCACGTACCCGAAGGTCAGCGAGAGGCGCCGCGGCAGGAAATCGGAGAGAGTACCGGCCGGGATGCCGAAGAGGATCGCCGGGATCGTCAGCGCCACGACGAGGAGGGTGCTGTGGATACTGGACCCGCTGTGCTTGACCAGCAGGATCAGCAGCGAGTAGAGGAGCGCGTTCTGGGCCGTCTGGCCGACCAGCCGCGACTCCAGCAGGCGGCGGAACCGGGCGTTCCGCAGCAAACGAACATCGTCATCGAACTCGATGGTCACTGCGGGCTCCGCTGCAGCAGTCGGGGCATCGGTTCAATGCTATCACCGCGGCGCAGCCGAACCGCACGCGAAGAACGTTCGTTAACCATAAAGAAGATGCAACGTCTGTCGCGCCCGGCCTTGGTAGAATCCGCACGGAGGCCGCCTTCGATGTCCCGCCCTGCCCTGCTGCTGCTCGCTGCGTTCGCCCTGCTGCTCGTTGCCGGTTGCGGCGGCGGCGACGGCGACCCGGCCGTCACCGAGGCCCCGAAGACGCCGCACCAGACGGCCGAACGCTGGCTGGAACTCTGGAAGGACGGCAAGTACGAAGAGATGTACTCGCTCGTTTCGGCAGCTTCGGCGGCGACGATCAGCAAGCAAGACTTCGTCGACCGCTACGCCGCGATCACGGATGAAGCTAAGATCACCGGCATCGACTACGAGATCCGGACCAGCAGCGAGCAGGCCACATCGGTCGAGTTCAAGGTGACGTTCCATTCGTCGTTCTTTGATGACTGGCCGGAGACGAACACGATCCCGCTGGTCCAGGACAGCGCGGCTTCGCCGGCTGGCAGCTCCTCCGGTGGTCCGGTTTCCACAGCCTGGAAGGTCGATTGGACGCCTTCGCTCTACTTCCAGGGGATCCACGGGGCCGACCTGGTCCACTTCTTCACAAAGGTGCCCCGCCGTGGCACGATCTACGACCGGCTGGGCACGCCCCTGGCCGTCGATGCGGACCTGCCGGTCGTCGGCATCGTGCCGGACTTGATCACCGACAAGGAGACGGTAATCGCTCAGCTCTCGGCCGGTCTCGGGATGTCGGACGCCGACGTGCGCGCACAGGTGGAGACGACGCTGCCGTCCTACTACTTCATCCCGGTCAAAACGCTGCCCTTCGGGACGCCGGACGAAGACGTGCAGAAGTTCCGGGACATGGTGCCGCTGGGCGTCGTTGTCCGGGAGAAAACGACCCGGCTCTACCCCAACGGCGATTCGCTGGCCCACGTGCTGGGCTACATGACGGAAGTGACGGCAGAGCAGCTGGAGACGCTGGCGCCGCAGGGCGTCGTCTCCGGAGACCTTATCGGGGCCGCCGGGCTGGAGGGACAGTACGACACCGAGCTCTCAGGCAAGCGCGGCGGGCTGCTGGCCACGATCACGCCGGAAGGCTCGATCGACGAGACGATCACCCAGAAGTCGGCCGTGGCCGGCGAGGACCTCTGGCTGACGATCAACGAAAACGTCCAGAAGAAAGCTGAGGAGAAGCTGGGCGACCGGGCCGGCGCCATCGTCGTCATGGACCCGCGCGACAACTCGGTGCTGGCGCATGGCCTCCTTCCCACGCTTCGACCCCAACGCCTTCATCCGCGGCCTGACCAACGACGAGGCCAACGCCCTGTTCAACGACCCGAAGCAGCCGTTCCTGGACCGGCCGGTGCTGGCCGAGTACCCGCCGGGCTCCACGTTCAAGCCGGTGACGCTGGCCGCCGGGCTGGAGAAGGGCGGCTACACCGCCGACTCCGTTCTGCCCTGTCCGCCGGTCTGGACCGGCCTCGGCGAGAAGTACGCCCAGAAGAACTGGCAGACTGTAGACCGCGGCTACCTGACGCCCTCGGAAGGGTTGATGGCATCGTGCGACCCGGTCTTCTACGAGATGGGCAAGACGCTGGACGAGACCGGCGACACCGTCTTCCCGGACTACATCCGGCAGTTCGGATACGGCAGCCCCACCGGCATCGGCATTGAGGAGGCGTCCGGCCTCGTGCCCGACCCGGACTGGAAAGAGGAGAACATCGGCGAGGCCTGGTTCACGGGCGACGCGGTGAACATGGCGATCGGCCAGGGGTTCCTGACGGCGACGCCGATCCAGATCGCCAACGCCTACTCGGCTATCTGCCGTTCCGGAGACCTGCGCACGCCGCTGCTGATCTGGAAGCTCGCCCAGCAGAGCAACGCTGCGGCGCAGGAGTTCTCCGCCAAGGAGATCCACCCGCTGCCGGCGTCCCAGACGACGCTGGACGCGATCCGCTACGGCATGTACCTGGTCACCCAGAGCACGGGCGGCACATCCTACAACGCCTGGCTCGGCTCCAGCATCGACGTGGCCGGCAAGTCCGGCACGGCCGAGGACCTCTCGCAGGGATCAGACCACGTTTTCTTCGTCGCCTACGCCAACCGCAGCGATCCCACGATCGTGGCGCTCGGGGCGCTGGAGGAGGGCCAGTCGGGCTCGGCCGAAGTCGCGCCGATGCTGCGCACGATCATGGAGGCGTACCTCGCGGGCGAGCTGGGGAGCACGGACGAGCTGCCCGCTGCGCCGGTGACGCCGGTCGCCTCGGCCACGGCCTCCGCCACTCCGTAGCAGGCTCCAAGCTTCCAACATCTGTCTCTCTGGCCGTATGCTATGTGCATCGGCATGAGCAGATTAGCCGGGACGACAGCCAGTGAGAATGACTCGCAAGGAGTTTCAAGACGTGGTGAGCCAGGCGCTGGAGGAGCTCCCGCCGGAGTTCGCCGCCGCGCTCCACAACCTCGATATCCAGGTGCGTTGGGCGCCGACCCCGGACGAACGGCGGCGCTCCCGGTTGCGGCCGGGCTACGACCTCTTCGGCGTCTACATGGGGATTCCGCTGACCCAGCGCAACAGCGGCTATTCGATGGTGGCGCCGGACGTGATCATCATCTACCAGCGCAGTCACGAGCACGCCTGCAACTCCGTCGAGGCGATGGTGGCGCAGGCGCGACAGACGCTGTTGCACGAGATCGGCCACTACATGGGCATCGATGAAGACCGCCTGCGCCAGCTGGGCGTGGGCTAAAGGAGGCGTCATGTCCCAGCAACCCGACAGCGGCCAGACCCCGGGCGCCACGCGAGCCGTCTACACGGGCGACGAGCCGAACCCGATCCTGCACTTCCTGCAGCGGCCGCGGATCATGCTGCTGATCCTGGCCGGCTGGTCACTCCTGGGGGTGCTGTCCCAGGCCTTCACGCGCACCGATATCCTGGTCAACAACGGTCACAACAAGATCCACGGGCTGTTCGGCGGCCTCGCCTTTGGCTGGGAGGGCATTCCCCTGGCCGCGGTCTACCTCTACTGCTTCCGGGACCCACAGAATCACCGCGCCGTCTTCTGGCTGGCCCTGCTTCACATGGGCGCCGTAATCGCCTCGCAGCTCTTCCACCTCGGCACCGGAGACTACGGCATCCTCGCGATAGTCGCTCCGCTGGCAGGCGCAATCGGCATCACCTTCCTCGTCTTCCCGCAGCTCTTCCACTCCAGAACGCAGGAAGAAGTCGCGGCCCGGTCGAGCTGATCGGGTGATTCGTTTCCTATCCAGCGGCGGCCTGCCACCGTCGCAGCGCCCGTTGGGTGGCGCCGGCCAGGCACACGGCCGGTTCTTCGGATCCGCTAGCTGGCTCGATAATCGCGAAGTCTGAGTCCGCCGACTCCCAACCGTCTCCCAGCGAGCCCGGCACCGCGATCACCGGCACACCCTCCGCCCGGGCGAAGCGGGCGACGCCGGCGACGGTCTTTCCGAAGGCGGTCTGGGCATCGAGCCGGCCCTCGCCGGTCAGGACGAGATCGGCGCCGCGAATCTTCTCCGCCAGACCGACCGCCTCCGCGACGACATCGATCCCGGGCCGAATCGCGGCGCCGAGGAAGGCGATCAGTCCTGCTCCCAGGCCGCCCGCCGCACCCGCGCCCGGCACCTCCGCCACCGGGATACCGAGATCGCTGAGGATGACGTCGGTGTAGTGGCGCAGCGCGGCGTCCAGCTCCCTGGCTACGTCGGGGGAGGCGCCCTTCTGCGGCCCGTAGACCAGCGACGCGCCATCTTTCCCGCAGAGCGGATTGCGCACATCCGTCGCGCCCAGGATCTCCGTGCCCGTGATGCGCGAATCGAGTTTCGAGACGTCGACGCGGTCCAGGCCCGCCAGCGCCGCACCACCCGGCGGTAGCTCTTCGCCCCGCGCGTCGAGGAGCCGGACGCCGAGGGCTCGGGCCATGCCAGCGCCGCCGTCGTTGGTGGCGCTGCCGCCCAGGCCGATGACGATCCTCTGCGAGCCGGCGTCCAGCGCGGCGCGGACCAGCTCGCCGACCCCATAGGTTGTCGCAAGGCGCGGGTCGCGGCCGGATTCCGGCACCAGGAGCAGCCCGGAGGCCGCTGCCATCTCGATCACGGCGCTGCCGTCGTCCAGAAGCCCCCAGGCCGCGGAGACCGGCGCCCCGAGCGGACCGGTCACGTTCGTTTTGCGGACCGAGCCACCGGCCGCGCCCAGAATGGCGGCGACGGTGCCCGGGCCGCCGTCCGCCAGAGGCAGGAGGACGACATCGGCCTCCGGGAAGACGCGCCGCAGGCCGGAAGCGATCGCCTCCGCAGCCTGGGCGGCCGTGAGCGTGCCTTTGTACTCCTGTGGCGCGACGACGATTCGCATCGCCCCTACTGTTCACTGTCGGCCCTCCGCTGTCTACCGGCGAGTGCCATTTCGTGTTGACAACAGAACGTGTGTGCTATTTACTGGAGTTAGGACAGACGTTCTAGTTCGTATCTGGAGGCAGATATGGCAGCGATGTTGAAAACCTACACGGCGACCCAGCTACGGCTGCAGATGTTCCGCCAGCCCCGGTGCCCGGACTGCGGCGGCCCCCTGGCCCACGGCGAAGGCTGCGCCACTTGCCCGGTCTGCGGCTACTCCCACTGCGGCGCCTGAGCTGATCGGTGTCAGGCGTCATGGGTGAGATCGCCACCTGACACTCGGCGGCCAATCCGCCTATGATGGGCGGGTGACTCAGACACCAGCCGACGACCGCCCCGTCGTCTCCGTGCTCACGCTTGGTTGCAAGCTTAACCAGTCCGATTCGGAAGCTATCGCCCGGCGGCTGGCCGGGGAAGGCGTCCGAGTCATCGACCGGCCCGTAGCCGGAGCTGAGGCTTTCGTGATCAACAGCTGCTCGGTCACGCACGTCGCCGATAGCAAGGCCCGGCACTTGGTTCGGATGGCCCGGCGGCTCTCCCCGGAAGCGCAGATCGTGCTCACCGGCTGCTACGCGGAGACTGCGCCCGCTGACATCGGCCGGCTGACCGGCGCGGACATCGTGCTGCGGAACGTGGACAAACCCACCATCCCGGAGCGAGTCCTGGAAAGGCTCAACGTCAGCGGCGATCCGGCCGGCGGCTGTCCAGCACCGGTTCGCAACGGTCTGCGCACACGCGCCTTCATCAAGATCCAGGAAGGTTGCAACGAGCTCTGCGCCTTCTGCATCGTCCCCTACACCCGCGGCCGCGAAGAGAGCGTACCGATCGCCGAAGTCGTGCGGCAGGTAAAAGCGCGCGAAGCCGACGGCGTGCTGGAGGTAGTGCTGACCGGCACTCAGCTCGGCAACTACGGCCGCGACCTCGGCTGGCCCCGCGCTGAGCGGGGCCCCCGCCGCCTGCTGTCGGAGCTGCTGGCAAGAACGTCCGTCCCGCGCATCCGGTTGTCCTCGCTGCAGGCCCAGGACATCACCCCGGGCCTGCTCGATCTCTGGGCCGACCCGCGGCTCTGCCCGCACTTCCACATCCCGCTGCAAAGCGGCTCCGACGCTGTCCTGGGGCCGATGCGCCGCCGTTACACCGCCGCCGAGTACCGTGCCGCCATCGCGCTGATCCGGGAGCGCGTTCCCGGCGTCGCTGTCACTACTGACGTGATCGCCGGGTTCCCGGGCGAGACCGACACCGACTTCGAGGCGACGCTCCAGGTCTGCGAAGAGACTAGCTTCACCGCGATGCACTGCTTCCCGTACTCGCGGCGGCCCCACACCGGGGCCGAACGGATGAAGGGTCACCTGCCACCGCCGCTGCGCCGCGCCCGCCTGGAAAGGCTGCTGGACGTCGCCGCGCGCTCATCGGAGGCGTTCCGGCGGAAGCAGACCGGCCGCCAGACCCCGGTGCTCTGGGAGCGCGAATCGGACGGGATGTGGGAGGGATTGACCGGCAACTACGTCCGTGTTTACACTGCCGCACATACCGCGCTGGAAAATACGCTCCGTAATACGCGGCTGACCGGCATCCACGCCGACGGCATGCTCGGCGAGCTGGTGCTGGAGGACCCTGATGGACACGACTAACCGCCTCTTCATCGTACTTTGCGCCGCCGCCTGGATCGTCGCCATGGCGGTGATCATCTTCCTGACCTGGGCCGCGCCGGACCGCACGATCGACCGGCTCGGCGACTTCGTCGAGTTCCTGACCAACAACAACACCGACGCAGGCAAGGTGGTCGTCACGCTGGCCGCCATCGCCGCTGCGATCATCGCCTTCCTCGTGATCATCCTGGAGGTAGCGCCCGACGACAATCCGAAGGAGCTGCGCGTGGAGCAGGCCGGCGCGACGCTGCTTGTCCCGGCCGATGCGCTGCGGCTGCGGCTGGAAGAGGCGCTCCTGATGCTGCCGGACGTGACAGCTGCGCGCACCCACGTCTGGACTCGCGACCGAGGCATCGCCACTTCGATGGAGCTGACAGTCCCGCCAGGCGTGAACCTGGCGGACGTCACACAGAACGCCGTCCGCGTCGTCGTCGACGCGATCCAGACAGACCTCGGCCTGCCCGTGACCGGCATACCCCCGGTCAAGATCGCCTTCGGCGGATCGCGCGCGCCGGTACCTCCGGGGCGCGCCATCGCCCCGTCGTTCTCCAGCCCGCCGCCGATGCCGGTACAGACCGCCGCCGAACCGATAACGCCCGCGCCGCAGCCGGAGCGGGTCACTGAGCCTGAGCGCGTGGTTGAGCCGGCCGCACCCGTACCGGCCCCATCGCCGCCGCCTTACGCCTACGAAACGCCGTCCTCGATCCCGCCGGCGCCGCACTCCAACGACGATGCGCCGGCCGCCCAGCCGGCGCGACCGCCCTACTCCTACGACATCCCTCCGTCCGTCCCCGAATCGCCACCCGAACCGCCACCAAGCCGTCCGTTCTAGCCCCGAACAGGTGATATGCCCGCTGCACTAGACCCACAGTTGCTCAAACTCGTCATCGAAAGCGTGCTCTTCGTGGCCGACGGGCCCGTTGAGCTGCGCACCCTGGCGCGCCTGACCGAGCAGACGCCGGAGGCGATCACCAAGGCGATTGAAGAGCTGAGCGCGACCAGCCGCGAGCGCGGTGTGCGCATTCAGCAGACAGGGCAATCAGCGCAGATGGTGAGCGCGCCAGAGACGGCCACCTATGTGCAGCGCTACCTCGGCATCGACGAGAACCAGCGGCTCTCGCCGGTCGTGCTCGTCACCCTGACCGTGATCGCCTACAAGCAGCCGGTCACCAGGGGCGACGTCGAGCGCATCCTCCGCAAGAACTGCGAGTACAGTGTGATGGTGCTGAAGGCGCGCGACCTGATCAACGAGGTCGGCCGCGCCGAAGGGCCGGGACGCCCGTACCTTTACGGCACCACGTTCAAGTTCCTTGAGCACTTCGGGCTGGAGAAGCCGGAGGACCTGCCGCCGCTGCCGGAGCTGGAGGTGGCCGCGGCCCTGGCCGAAGCTTCCGAGCCGTCAGCAAACGGCGACGCGCCCGCCGCAGAAGGTGATGAGGATAGCGAGGCCCCGAGCGAGGACGCCGGCGAGGAGACCACCGCCCTGGACTCAGCCTTCGCGGAAGCCGAAGCCCCCGGGTCCTAGCGTGCCGCTGGCGATCGGCGTCTGCCGGGTCAAGCTGCGCCTGCCGGAAAACCACTCGCTCAAGGGCAAGCGCCAGGTCCTGAAATCGCTGATCGCGCGGATCCACAACCGCTTCAACGTCTCCGCCGCCGAGGTGGACGACCAGGACTCCTGGCAGATCGCCTCACTGGCCGTCTCCTGCGTCGCCAACGACGACCGCCACGCCGACGAGGTGATGGCCCATGTGATCGCCTTCATCCGCAACGAGCGCCTGGACGCCGAGGTGCTGGACGTGGAGACAGAGGTGCTGCGGCTCTAGGCGCGGAGCGATCTACTGGCTGACGTTGATCGTCACGAGATCGCCGGGGCCGACGTTCTGGCCGGGCGCCGGGTCCTGTGAGATGACCTGCCCGGACGGGACCTCGTCGTTCGGCTCGAGCACGATGATGTAGTCGGCGCCGGTCGCCGCAATCAGGGCGATGGCCTGCTGCTGGGTCTGCCGCGAAAGGTCGGGAAGCGCCGCCGCGACACCGCTGTTATCGGTGGAGGACTGGCCGTCGCTTCCGGTGATGACGGAGTTGTTTCCGCTGGGCGAGCCGAAGGCGTTTCCAGAGTCGTGGCCGATAGAGTAGAGGCCGATGACGAGCAGGACGAGCAGGGCGACGACGGCGATGGCGATGATGCCGTTCAGGTTCCAGGTGCGCGGTTCGCCGACCTCCGGAAGCGGGTCCAGGGTGGGCTCGTCGACGTGGCCGACGGGGAAGAACGGCAGCAGCTCTCCAGGCTCCAGACCGAGGTATCCGGCGTACGAACGGAGGAACCCGCGGGCGTAGACCGGCGCGGGTAGTATGCCGAAATTCTCAAATTCCAGCGCTTCCAGATACTTTCTGGGGATGCGAGTCACGCGTTCGGCATCTTCGATGCTGATGCCTTTCGCGGTACGGGCGCGCCGGAGGGTTTCCCCGAGCGGAGACGGGGACATTCTGACCTCCTGTGACTGCACGGTTGGAGTATACGAAAACGTGGACGTTATGAGTCAACCCCGGTTGGTCAGGCGACATGATACGGGTAATTTACGGGGCCGGTGAGCCGCTTCCGCTACAATTTTGTTCATAGGCGAGTCTTTGTATCGATTTCTTAAGGATCTGACCTGGAACACCGGCAAGAAGTATTTTGCCGACAACTGTCCCCAACTGGCGGCGGCGATAACCTACTACACGATCTTCTCGCTCTTCCCCCTGCTCATCTTCGTCGTCGGCGTGGTGGGCCTCTTCCTCAGCACCGACGTCCAGCACGACATCGTCAACGATGTGCTGAAGGAGATTCCGCTGGACCAGGCCGACGGGCGGCAGAGCGTGGAGGACGCCGTGAAGTCGATCAGCGGCGCCAACGCACCGCTCTTCGCCGCCATCGGTCTGCTCGGCATGCTCTGGGCCAGCAGCAGCATGTTCAACGCCATCCGCCGGGCGCTCAACGTCGTCTACCGGGACATCACCTACAAGCGGCCGTGGTTCCAGCAGAAGATCGTGGACCTGACGCTGGTCCTCGGGCTTGGCATCTTCTTCCTCGCCTCAATCGCCTCCACGACAGCGCTGCGAGTGATCCAGGAGCGGAGCGACGACACGGCCTGGATCGGGCGGCTCTCCAACAACATGGGCTTCGCCTGGACCGTCGCCGAGTACGCGATCCCGTTCTTCCTTTCGCTGGCGGCGTTCCTCGTCGCCTACACGCTCGTCCCCAGCCGCAGCCGCAACCTCGGCAACGCGCTGCCGGGCGCGCTTGTGGCGGCCGTCTTGTTCGAGGTTGTGAAGTTTGGCTTCAGCTTTTACGTCACGAACTTCAGCAACTTTGACCTCGTCTTCGGCTCGCTGGGCGCCGTCGCCACCTTCATGTTCTGGGTCTATGTGAACAGCCAGATCATGCTTCTGGGCGCGGAGATCGCGTCCGTCTATCCGACCGTCCGCGACCACGTCCCGCAGCCTCGGATGGAGGGGATGGGTCTGCCGTTTCACGTGAAAGTGTTCCGGGCCGCCAAGTCGCTCTTCGTACGGCCAGAGAAGACATCACTGAAGTAGGGGCGAGTTGCGCTCGCCCTTGCTGCGGTTGATCGCACGAGATCCGTCGCGCCTAATCCAGGCGTCGCTTCGCGGAAGCAAAAAGTTCGCGTGCACCGCGTGATGTTTTGGGCGAGTGCAACTCGCCCCTACGAGGGTTTGACGGCGACGAAGGTGGCGTAGTCCAGCCACGCCTCTGTGGCACGCCGTTCCAGGGCGATCTTGCTCTCCACCTCGTCGGCGAAAAAGACGTCGGCCGGTTGCGCAGACTTCGCCTCCGCGGCCACGGCCAGCATCGGAACGAAGTACTCTTCCCAGGCGTTTGGGCCGTGGATGTGCGTCCGCTGCAGGCGCAGGCCCGTGGCTTCGATAACGGCGGCGTACTCTTCGGCGGTGATCTGCTGTGCGGTGGCCATCCAGTCCCACTCGGCGGCATCAAGCTGGCCCGGCTTCGACCGCCAGGCGAGGTCGGAGACTATGACGTGGCCGCCGGGCCGGACCACGCGCGCCATATCCGCCAGCGCCCGCTCCAGGCCGACGATGGACGGGCCGCCGATGCAGTAGGCAGCGTCGAGCGTGCCGTCTCGCAGCGGCAGGCGCTTGCCGTCGGCGCGGAGGAGGCTGACGAGATCGCGCAGGTTGAAGAACCAGAACTTGGCCGCGGAGATGTGGACGAAAGAATCGAACGGCTCAACGGCAACGACCCGGCAGCCGAACTGCGAGGCGAGCGTGGCGGCGGCTTCGCCCTTGCCGGAGGCGACGTCCAGCAGCGTCGTCGTCTCGTCCGGGCGCACGGTATCGGCGATGATGGCGACGGTCTCGGCAGCACCGGGAGTGAGGTACTCCTGGCGGGCGTAGATCCGAGCGAAGTCAGGCATGATGCGAGCTCAGGCCACGATCGAGACGGTGTGGAGGACCCGCTCTCCGAGCGCCCGGTCCCCGGCGATGGTGACCCGCGCCGCGGCCTCGGCGGGCGAGATGTTCCTGGTGAAGACGCGCCACGCCGTCTCGCCGTCCATCTCCACGGTGGCATTGGCCTTCGCCGGCACCGGCTGGCTGAGGCGCCAGAGGCCACCCTCACGGACCAGGGAGAGCGCCTGGTTCGGGTCGTGCAGGACGAGACGGATGTGCGTTCCCTCCGGCGTGTCGAGGTTGCGCAGGGTGTGCGGGACGCCGCGCACCATCGTCGCGATCAGCGGCGCGAAGAACCGTGGCTCATAGAGCATCGGCGCCCCGACGGCCTCCCTGATCTGGGCCTGGTGGTGCCAGCGCTCCGAGTACTCGCGGGCCAGGTCAAACCAGTTGGCGGACTCGCGTTCACCGGCCCAACTCACGGCAAGTCCCGGCGCTTCCGGGTCCAGCGATTCGAAGAGCGCCTGCGTCTCCTGGCCGCTCCACTGCAAGAGATCGATGATCATCCGCGGGCTGAGACGGCGCGTGGCGGCGACCCAGGTTTCGTTCTGGCGGTTGATGAAGTCGCGCAACTCGGCCTCGAACGTCTCCTCGCTAGCCGGCTCAAAGCGCGCCACCGAATGACCGTCGCGCTGCCAGGCGAGGCGGCCGACGTCGTCAGCGATCAGGTGGGCCGCGACGTCCTTGACCGACCAGCCGTCACAGACGGTCGACAGCGCCCACTGCTCGGGCTTGAGCGACCAGAGTAGCCGGAGCAAGGCCTCGCGTTCCAGCGGGAAGAGCGGCACCGCATCGATCCGGGGGAGCGGCTTCGGATTCAAAACGGCGTCTCGTTCATCGTGAAGGCGCCGCCCGGCTTGACCGGCCAGACGGCGTAGCCCTTCTTGCGAAGGCGTTCGGCCAGGTAGACCTCCATCTCTTCGGCGTCGGCCAGGGACATCCGCTTGTACATCCGGTAGAGGGTTGGCCGGAGCCGGATCCCGTACTTCCGCACCACCGGCGAAGAGAGCTTGCCGCCGGCCTTGTGAGTCTCGAAGCGCTCCTTCGGGGTGTACATCGTCATGCCAACATACAGGAATCCGGAGCCGGTCAGCGGCTTGTACCTGGGGTTAGCCTTGCGCAACTTCGGCCTCTCCCGCCAGACAGCGGGGTCCAGATCGACCACGTAGACGCAGTACGTGCGCTTGGCCTTGCGCGGGCTCAATCAGCGGTCCCCTCCTGATACGTGGGGTAGCCGGTGACAAGAATGTCCTCGCCCAGCCGGTCGACGGTGACCTCGCGAAGGCGAAGGGCGTCGGCCATGCGGTCTGCGCCCTCACCGGCGACAGCGGCGGGCGCGTCGGCGGCGCCGACGATCATCGGCGCGATCACGGCGTGCACCTTGTCGACAAGGCCCGCGTCGAAGAAGGAGCCGAGGATGACGCCTCCACCTTCGACGAGCAGCGTCAGGACGTCGCGACGGGCCAGCTCTTCCAGCAGGGGCCGGAGCTCGACGTGGCGGCCATCGCTCGGGAAGGAGACGACCTCCGCCCCGCGCGCGACGACAGCGGCGCGCCAGTCTGCGTGGGCTTCTTCGGAGGTGGCGACCAGCGTTTTCGCCGGGCCGGTGAAGACCTGCGACATCGGCGGCACGCGCCCCCGCGTGTCGACGACGATGCGCAGCGGCTGTCGCGCGGCGTCGACACCACCGGGCCGCGCCGTGAGCAGCGGATCGTCGACGACGACGGTGGAGGAGCCGACCAGGATCGCATCGATGCGAGTGCGCAGGCGGTGCGACCACTCGCGCGTTTCCGGGCCGGAGACCCACCGCGAGTCGCCGGAGGCCGCCGCGATGCGCCCATCCAGCGAGGCCGCGAACTTGGCGATGACGAACGGCAGGCCGGTGGTCCGGTGTTTGAAGAACGCCTCGTTGACGCGCTGCGCCTCCGCCTCACCCTCGCCTGCCACGACGCGGATGCCCGCGCCCTCAAGGGCGCGACGCCCGCCACCGGCGACGTTGGGGTCGGGGTCGTCCGTCGCGTAGTGCACCTGAGCGATGGCGGCGGCGATGATCGCGTCTGTGCAGGGCGGCGTGCGGCCGTGGTGACAGCACGGCTCCAGCGTGACGTAGAGCGTGCCGCCTTTCGCGCGCTCTCCGGCGGCTTTCAGCGCGACGACTTCGGCGTGTGGACCGGGCGGCGGCTGAGTCCAGCCCTCGCCTGCGACGCTGCCGTCCGCCGCGACGACGACCGCCCCGACCGTCGGGTTGGGCGAAGTCGGCTCCGGCGCCTCGCGGGCCAGGTCAAGCGCGCGCCGCATCGGTTCGGGAATCATGGTGCGGACATTATATCGGCGCGCCGTCGCGGGCCGCTGTATACTGCGGGCCGGAGGAATTCGCCCATGAAGAGCAGCAGCGTACAGCACGCCGCCGACACGATGCACAAGCACCGCCAGCAGTTCGAGGAGTTCTGCCGCTCGCTGTCGGAGGAAGATCTGGACCGGCTGGTGCCGGACAGCACCTGGACCGTCAAGGACTTCATCATCCACCTGGCCCAGCTGGACGAAGAGATCGTCCGCTGGATGACCGCGCTCCAGGAAGGCCGCACGGAGATGGCGAACACCAACCCGGACGGCGGCAAGTTCGACATCGATGCCTACAACGACGCCCAGATCGCCAGGCGGCACGACTGGCCCCTGGACAAGATCCTGGCGGAGGGCGAGGCCAACCGCGCCCGGCTCACCGCTGTGATGGCTGAGCTGGAGGATGAGCAGATCGAGCGGACGGTGCACTTCACCGGCGACAACAAGCGCCCGGCCGCAGACGTTCAGTTCAAGCTATTCCTGGCCGGGCTGGCCCGCCACGACCCGATCCACGTGGCCGACATGATCAAGGCGCTGCCGGAGCGCGCCTCCGACCCAGTGATCATCGCCTGGCTGGACGACGGCGCGGTCAAGTGGTACCAGAACGCGATGTCCGGCCCGCCGCGAAGCTGAAGCCAACGCAGCGCGTGGGTCCCAGGGTGAACGGAAAGCGACAGGGGATGTTCCAGAAGACGTTGCCCTGGTTCACACCGCTGAAACGCGTCATCCCGGCCGTCCATCTGGCCGTCTTCCGGGCCACAAACGGGCGGCTCAGCAGCAAGCTGGCCGGGCAGAAGATGCTGCTCCTGACAACGACAGGCCACCGCAGCGGCAAGCGCCGCACTGTGCCGTTGCTCTACGTCGACGACGGCGAATCGATGATCGTGATCGGCTCCAACTGGGGCGGCCCGCGCGACCCGCTCTGGGTCCGCAACGTCCGCGAGAACCCGCATGTCCGGGCGCAGGTCGGGGCCAGGAAGCGGCGCGTCACTGCCCACCTCGCCACCCCGGAGGAGCGCCCGCGCCTCTGGGCGCTGGTGACGGCGCAGTACGCGGGCTACAAGGACTACGCCACGCGTCTGGACGGCGTCCGCGAGATCCCGCTCGTAGTCCTGACGCCGGACAGGCTGACGTTTCTGGCCGTTGCGGAGTGCCGTGGGCGAGTGCAACTCGCCCCTACCCTCAGACCTCGCACCCCTCCCCCTTCCCTCTTCCGCCTTCCCTGCCCATAATCGGCCTCACTGTGAAGAAGCGTTCGCGGCCATCGTTTTACCAGCGCCTGGAGGAGGACTACGCGCGGCGGCAGTCCGCGGCCGGCGGGGCCAACACGCGCCGCAAGGGAGTTATCAATATGAGCATCCAGCAGTTCGTCTTGCTCGCCGTTTTCTTCGTGGCGCTGGCCTGCTTCGGCTCGGCGGCGTCCACCTACGCGATCATCGACCTGGCCGGGGCGGGGCCGGCCGGCGAGCAGGGGCTGCAGGGCATCCAGGGCGAAAAGGGTGAGCAGGGGCCGATAGGGCTGCGCGGCCTGCCCGGCAACGACGCCTCGCAGGAGATGGTGAAGCGGCTGGCCGGGCTCTTCTCTGTGCAGCAGGCGTCGCTCCTGCAGGGCGGGGCCTTCGTCAGCTTCAACGATGAGGCCGTGGGCGAATGCGTGCAGTACGTTCTCACCGGTGAACCGGGGGTAAGTGTCTGCCCCGGATTCTCAGGGAGATAGCGATGTTTACCGGAATCATCGAAGAGGTCGGGAGCGTCCGCCAGGCAGACCGCGGCACGCTTGTGGTGGACTGCCGAACGCTGCTCGGCGGCGTGGAACCGGGAGACTCGATCGCGGTGAACGGCGTCGACCTGACAGTGGTGGAACTGGACGCCGGCGGGATGACGTTCAACTGCATGCCGGAGACCTACCGACGCTCCAACCTGGGCACGCTGGCGCCGGGCGACCCGGTGAACCTGGAACGCTCCGTGACGCCGACGACGCGGCTGTCCGGCCACATCGTGCGCGGCGTCGTCGAGGCGACGGGCGAATTGCTTTCGCTAACGCCGGAGGAGGATGCCGTGCTGGCCCGCTACCGCGCGCCGGAGGACATCCTGCGCCACACGATCGTCAAAGGGCCGATCACGATCGACGGTGCCTCGCTGACGGTGATCGCCAAGGACGCCAAGTCGTTGACGGTCTCGCTCGTGCAGTACACGCAGGAGCACACGAACCTCATGAGCAAGAAGCCGGGCGACAGCGTGAACCTGGAGAGCGACATCATCGCCCGCTACGTGGACCAGCTGCTGACGGACCGGGGTTAGCGGGCAAACAGAAGGGCGGAGCCGTATCGGCCCCGCCCTCCGCATTGGGGACTATGTTGGACTAGCCGGTGGAGTCTTCCCGCCGCCGGGCGACGCTGGCCGCGAAGGCGCCGGCGAAGAGCAGGCCGATGGCCAGGCCCACCATGAGCCGGGTGTCCGGGTCGCCGGAGCCGGGGAGTCCGCCGGTCGGCGGCAGGACCTTCGGCGTCGAGGTGACGGGGATCGCCGTCGGCGTGGCGTGGTTCACGTGCGTGTCCTCATCGTCGCAGTTGTTGGTCGTGTCGGTCTCCGGCGTCGTGGTGGTGACGCAGACCGTGTTGTGCAGGAGGTCCGGCGCATCGTTGTTGACGGTGACGACGTAGGCGATGCCCGCGGCCTGGCCGGCCGGCAGCGTGCCGAGGTTACAGACGACGCCCTCGCAGCTGCCCTGGCTGGGCGTGGCCGAGATCACGGTCACGTGGTCAGGCATGGTGTCTGTAACGACTACGTCTTCGGCGTCGACGCTGCTGATGTTGCTGACGGTGACCGAGTAGGTCAGGGTGCCGCCGGCCTCAACCGGGTCCGGAGCGTCCGACTTGACGATCGTGAGCTCGGTCTTGGGAGTGGGCGACGGTGATGGCGTCGGCGAAGGCGTCGGGCTCGGCGAAGGTGTCGGGCTCGGGGTCGGCGAAGGAGTTGGGCTCGGCGACGGCGACGGCGTCGGTGACGGTGACGGGCTCGGCGTCGGCGAAGGCGTGCAGGGCGGCGGCGTTGGCGTGTCGGTCTCGCCGTCGTACCACTGGATGCTGGCGACGCCCTCGCACGGCGGCGGCGGGGTGTTCTGGCAGGTCGGGCCGTCGGTCCAGATCGTGTAGCCGTCGCTGCTGCCGGGGCCAACCCAGACCCAGATGTTGGTGTGGCTGGTGTCGCTCTTGTGGGCCGCTGTGAAGTTGATGGTGACGGTAAGCGGCAGGTCAGCGTCGGAGAGGTCGCTCACCTTGACCTCGCCGTTGTCCGCGATCTCGATCGTCTTACCGCTGGGGTCGGTGATGACGCTGGCGATCTCGTCCTTGTTCCAGCAGCCGCTGAGCTTGATGTACTTGATCTCGGGGTCGTTGCAGCCGGAGATCACGTAGGTGAAGGCGGCGCTGCTGTTGGGGGCCGTCGGACTGGTCAGCGACGCACTGTAGCCCGGGTTGTCCAGGCAGTTGGGGGTGCTCGGTGTCTGACAGGTGGGCGCCGGCGTCGGCGTGTCGGTCTCGCCGTCGTACCACTGGGCGCTGAAGTTGCCGTCATCGCAGGGCGAGGGAGTGCAGCTCGGCAGGTCGTACCACTGGGCATCGACGTCGCCGGCCGCGGCCGAGTCAGCGCAGGTGTTGCAGTCCTGGTTGGCGTTCTGGGCATTCACGCCTTCAGAACACGGCGTGCAGTCCTCGTGCTGGGAACTGACGTCGCCGCTGGCCGTGCTGGCGCAGGAGTTCGGGAGGACGGTGCTGAACGACCAGCCGTGCCCGGCGAACACGTAGGCGAGCATGAACAGCGCCAGCAACGCACCGACAATCAGCGGCGCGCTGTACACTTTCAGAGCGGTAGTGGTAGCCTGTCCCGGCTCCCACTGCCATTCGCCTGATTTATCGCGGCGTCCCTGGAACTTACTCATGGCTCAGCCCTCTCCTGATATAGAGATTTAGAACTGGTGAAAATAATCCACCTCAAATGGAGAACCAAACAAGTAAAACGGCGTTACAGAGCGCTTCAATCCCATATCAAGCTATGAGAATGACTGTAGAGGCGTATTACTGCCGTAATATGCCCAGAAGGACCCGCAGCGGCGCTGCGCGCTCCTGGGGCGATTCGTGGCGACTTTCACAATCGGTGATACAATTCGTACGGCAGATGAGACCCCCGGAGGCCTATTCATGGCTACTGTGACCGAGACGCTGAGCGGCCCCAAGCTCTGGCTGCAGGCGCTCTACACGATCCCCCGCGTTGACCCCTCAGAGGTCGACCCGATCAGCCGCTGGCTGATCCTCGGCCGGGTCTCAGTCGTCGTCATGTCGGCGATCTCGGCCGTAATCGGCGGTCTCCTGGCGATCCGCGACGACGTATTCGACCTGCCGCTGCTGATCCTGGTGGCGCTGGGGCTGATCCTGGCCCACACGGGCAGCAACCTCGTCAACGACTTCTGGGACTTCCGTCACGGCATCGACACGCCGGACTCGCCGCGGGCCACCTACGGCCCTCACCCGTTCACCGACGATAAGGGCAGCGCCCGCGAGTTCCTGCTCGTCACGGCCGTGCTCCTGATCGCCGCGACGGTGATCGGCGTCTACCTGACGGCGGCGGCCGGGCTCTGGGTGCTGGCCTTCGCCCTGTCCGGCGCTTTCGTGCTGATGTTCTACTCCGGCGGGCCGATTCCGCTCAAGTACTTCGGGATGGGTGAGATCGCCGTCTTCATCGTCTGGGGTCCGTTAATGATCGGCGGCTCCTACTACGTGATGGCCGAAGAGCTGCCGTGGTGGGTGATCCTGGCCTCGGTGCCGTACGGCCTCGGCGTCACGACAGTCCTCTTCGGCAAGCACCTGGACAAGCTCACGTTCGACAAGGAGAAGGGGATCCGCACGATGCCGATCGTGCTGGGTGAGAAGGCCGCGCGCTACACGACGATCGTGCTGGCGATCGCCATGTACGCCGCCACGGCCGCCTTGGCCGTCTGGCAGGAGATGTGGGCACTGGTGCTGGTGATCGGCGCGCTGCCGCTGCTCTGGCAGATGCTGCAGTGGTACAGCAAGCCGAAGCCGGAGAAGAGCCCGGACTGGTACCGCGGCTGGCCACTCTGGTTCGTGGCGATAGCGTTCATCCACAACCGGCGCTTCGGGCTGCTGTTCGTGAGCGGCCTGGCCCTGCAGCTGGCGCTCGAAGCGGCGTTCTAGCCCGCGCCACGCCTGCCGGTATACTCGGCCCGTGCCGAAGTTCATCTGCCGCACCTGTGGCGTCCAGTACCCGGATACGCCGTCGCCGCCTTCCGTTTGCCTGATCTGCGACGACGAGCGCCAGTACGTCCCTGCCGGCGGCCAGCAGTGGACGACGATGGCCGAGCTGGCCGGCGCCGGCTACACAAACCGCATCCGCAACGCCGAACCCGGAGTCGAAAGCGTTCATACGACGCCGCGTTTCGGGATCGGGCAGCGCGCCTGCCTGGTGCGGACAGACGGCGGGAACTTCCTCTGGGACTGCATCTCCTACCTGGACGAGGAGACGATCGCGGCGGTGAAGGAGCTGGGCGGCATCCAGGGGATCTCGGTCTCGCACCCGCACTTCTACGCCTCCGTGGGCGACTGGAGCGAAGCCTTCGGGGCGCCGATCTATCTGCCTGAGGCCGACCGCGAGTACTTCGCGCGCCCGGACGTGGAGGTGCAGTGGTACAGCGGCAAGCGCGAGCTCTGGCCGGGGCTGACGCTGGTGCAGGTGGGCGGCCACTTCGACGGAAGCGCCGTGCTGCATTGGGCCGGCGGGGCAGATGGCCGGGGCGCGCTGTTCACGGGAGACAGCGTCTCGGTGGCCCAGGACACGCGCTGGGTGACGTTCATGCGCAGCTACCCGAACTACATCCCGCTGCCGCCGGAAGCCGTCCGCGGCATCGTGCGGGCGCTGGAGCCGTACGCCTTCGATCGTATCTACGGCGGCTGGTGGGACAGCGTGGTCCGGGAGGGCGCCCGGGAGTCGTTGCGGAGCTCGGCGGAGCGCTACATCCGCTGGAGCGGGCACGTCTAGGAATCGGCGTATCCGGCGGGCCGATCCGGCGTTCTATCTTTGCTTTACAGGAAAGTCGCCGCGAAATCGTTACGGAAAGTCGCTCGCACGACCCTTCCGGGCGGATATGCTAGGCGGCGCAAGAACCTGGCGAGTGGGGGCAAACAGTGCAATACGGGCCATTACAGCAACAGCCGCGGATCACGATCTCTTCCATCCTGCTCCTCGTAATCTTCGTCTCGGCCGCGGCGTTGATCGTCGCCGCTGCTATCTGGCGCCCGTGGGCCGGCGACGACTCCACGGACGCCCAGGTGATCCAGCCTTCGGCCACCTCCGGCACGATCGTGCAGGCGCCGGCGGCGACGGCGGACCCCAGCGCGCCGATCGGCCCGTAGTGCTCACCTTCACCGAACATTACTCCCTACTTGTCGTAACATGAGCCTGTCCCGCGTCTCTTACTCCATGGGGTAGGGAGACTTGCACCCGGAGGGCACCGCATGATTTTGAAGACAAAACTGCTATCGATGGCCGTTGTGGCGCTATCTGCGCTGCTTATCGTCGGCTGTGGCTCATCGTCAGACACAGGCGGCTCGCAAACCAAGGTTGTCTCCGGCGGCGATTCCTCCCTGGACGAGCTGTTCGTCTCCAACGGGACGGAGGTCCTCGGGCGGTCCGCCACGGCATTCTCGGCTGATGAGATCACCTCCGGCACCGGCGCCATGCACTTTTCGTTCAACATGGACAACGCCTCCGTGTCCGGCGACGCCGACTTCGCCTTCGAAGCGCCGGACAAGATGCACATGACGATGAAGCTCGGCGGCGGGCAGCAGCAGAGCATCCTGGACCTGAGCGAGGTAGGCACCTTCGAGATCCTGGCGCTGGGCCACGACATCTACATGAACATCCCGATCCTGGGCGGCTGGTACTCCTTCTCGCCCGAAGACCTGGGCGCCAGCGGCGACGAGCTGGACAAGGTGATGTCGCGCGGCTCGGCGATCGACTACGCAGGGCTGGTTGACCAGCTCACCGGCAACGTGACCTTCATCGGCCGCGAGGACGTTGCCGGCCACTCCACGGTGCACTACCAGTTCCAGGACACGCTGGGCGGAATCCTGGCGAGCTTCGCCGACGCGCTGGACGCCACCGGCGACGACGCGCTGACGCAGCAGATCTCCGACGCCGACGTGGACGGGCCGATCTCGATGGACGTCTGGGTGGGCGCCGACGACTACCTGCCCTACAAGCTGGAGGCGACGGCCAGCATCACCGGCCAGACACCCGTCGACGTGGCGCTGCAGGCTACGTTCGACAACTACAACCAGCCGGTGGACATCCCAGACGCTCCGGCGGACGCCGTCTCTATCTCAGACGCCTTCGGCCTCTTCGGCAGTCCGGCACCCTAGTACCCGCTTCGGTCATCGGCATACAATGCCAGTCAATGGCCGATTGCATATTCTGCATGATCGTGGCGAAGAAGATCGCCGCTGATCGCCTCTACGAAGACGACATGGTCGTGGCGATCCTGGACATCAACCCCCGCGCGCCGGTGCATTTCATGGTGATCCCGAAGGAGCACATCCCGGACGCCCGCCAAATCAAGGGCGAGCACGGCCCGTTGATCACGCGGATGTTCACGACGGCGACCCAGGTGGCGAAGGACGAAGGCGTGGCTGAAAGCGGCTATCGCCTGGCCTTCAACGTCGGCCCGGCGGCCGGGATGACCGTGGACCACCTGCACCTGCACTGCCTGGGCGGGCGCCAGCTGGGCCCCGAAGGCTAGCGCACCGCCGCGAGCGACAGTTCCCACTTGCCCTACTAGCACGGTTGTTCTATACTCGTGCTCCTTTTCGCGCTGGCTTGGAGGTGTAGATGGGGTGGCGGGCGGCAGTGGCGATCCTCGATGCGGGAACGGCGGCGTGTGCCGCGATCAATTCGATCTATTTCCTGGACCGGCTGGTCTCCGGGGTTGACCGGCCCTCCCGGCGGCTGGCCGTGGCCGTGCTGGCGGTCGTCTCCTTCGGCACCCTGATCGAAGCGCTGGCGCTCCTCGCCGTCTCCAGCGGGCCCGGCGACCTGGTCCTGGACGCCTCGTTCTCCTGGGCGCTCGTGCGGCTGGTGCCTTTCGCCGGCGCGGCAGCGCTGACGGTGCTGGTGGCCCGGGGCGAGGTGCTGCGATGAAGCGGGAGCGGCCGCTCCTGGAGCTGGCGATCGAGCGGGAGGACTGGGAGACCGCCGCGCTCTGCCTGGCGTTGGGCGTCGATCAATGCCGTAAGCGCCATCCCGCCGGACGCCCTGGAAGAGATGATCGAGATGCTCTCAGAGACGCCGCGCCGTCAGACGGGAAAGCGCGGCCGTGGGCGCTCCTAGGCCGCGCGGCCGCAAGCGCCGGGGCGGCTTCTACACAGAGGCGCTGTCTGAGGCCGAGCAGCTGCTCCTGGAGAAGGCGCGGGAGGTAGAGGGCCTGGACGAAGAGATCGCCGTCTTGCGTGTGCGTTTGCGCAAGGCGCTGGACGAGGCGCCGGAGGACCTGCGGCTGCTGACCCAGGGCGTCGGCATGCTGGTGCGGGCGGTGGCGGTCCAGTACCGGCTTTCGCCAAAGGCGCGGCGGGACCTCACCGACCACCTGGCGAACCTGCTGAACAGCCTGGGCGACCAGCTGCTGCCGGCGGGCAGCTGAGGGTATTTTCGAACATACGTCCTCATATTGACCATAAACCTATTGACTCCTTAGCACGCCCGTTCTACTATTCTCCGCACGGATGTTCGCAATGAGCCAACGACTCGAGCACGCCATCTCACGCTTCAGGCGCTTCCCGGCAGGCGGGGGCCGGGAGCAGAGCGCCCGCCTCTCCGGGGCCGCCTTCAGGGCCGCCATCGAGACGCGGTTGCGCAGCCTGGAACGTGACATCGGAGAGCTGAAGAGCCGGCTCAACGGGCTCATCTTCGTGGTGATCGGGGCCGTTATCACGCAGATCGTCCTCAAGGCGGTGCAGTGATGACGGCTCCGGTTCCCACACTCAGGCCGTACCAGGCAGAGGCCGGACGCACCATCGTCGACTCCGCTCTCCACGGGCGTGGGCTGACCTTCACCGTGGTGATGGCCCGCCAGGCCGGCAAGAACGAGCTCTCCGCCCAGATTGAGCTGCTCCTGCTTCTCCGCAACGCCAAACAGGCGCTGGACGGCGTCAAGGCAGCGCCCACCTTCGATCCGCAGGGGCAGATCAGCATGAGCCGCCTCTGGTCCCGCATCGTCCAGTCCGGGATCGACCCGCTGGCGGCGCGGGAAGAGGGCCGCGCCGTACGGCTGGGCCGCGCACGCATCGTATTCCTCTCCGCCGAGCCTTCGGCCAACGTCGTCGGGCACACCGCCGGGCTCCTGCTCGAGATCGACGAGGCGCAGAACGTCGACCGCGAAAAGTTTGACCGCGAGTTCCGGCCGATGGCCGCGCCCACCGGCGCCACCACCGTCTACTACGGCACCCCGTGGGACGACTCGACGCTTTTGGAGCAGGCGGTACAGCACAACCTAGAGCTACAACGCCGGGACGGCATCCGGCGGCACTTCGCGGCGGACTGGCAGGAGGTCGCCCTGCACAACCCCGCCTACGGCCGCTACGTCGCCGCCGAACGCGAGCGGCTGGGTGAGAACCATCCGCTCTTCCTGACCCAGTACTCGCTCAAGACGGTGCCGGGCGCCGGACGCCTCTTCTCCGCCTCGCAGCGGGCTCAGCTCGCGGGCACCCGGGCGCGGCAGCACGCCCCTGCCGCCGGCGAGACGTACGTGGCTGGGCTGGACATCGGCGGCGCGGGCGAATCCGGCGGCGAGCACGACGCGACGGTCCTGACGATCGCGCGCGTCATCGAACCGGCCGGTGAAGCGCTGCTGCAGGCGCCGCGCCTGGAGATCGTGGAGCAGGTGGCGCTGACCGGCGTCCCCCACGACGAGCTCTTCGCCCGGCTGGCCGATCTGCTCGGCCGCGTCTGGGGTGTGCGGCGCGTCGTCGTTGACGCTACAGGCCTCGGCGAGACGCTGGCCCGGCTCCTGGAACGGACGCTGGGCGCCGACATCGTGCGGCCGCTCAAGATCACCTCCGAATCGAAGTCACGCCTGGGCTATCAGCTGCTGGCGGCGGTCAACAGCGGGCGCCTGCGGATGTACGCCGGCGACGGCTCCGCCGAATACGCCGAGTTCTGGCGCCAGGTAGAGGCGGCGCGGGTCGCCTACCGGCCCAACCAGCAGATGAGCTTCTACGTCGACGCCGCCGAAGGGCACGACGACTACCTGGTGAGCCTGGCGCTCACCGTTCAAGCAGCGAGCGATCCGATCCAGCGGCCGCGGGTGGCGCGGGGTCGGCCGGCGGTGCCGGTACTCAACTGAAGCGCAATAGATACGCAAGGAGGAATTGAGAATGCAACCAGCAGCCGTTTCAGAGGTCCGACCCAGCGGGATCGAGCAACTCAGGATGCCGGTACAGGCCCCGGTGAAGCCGCCGTCCCGCCACGACTCGCTCCCGGAGAACACGCGCTACCGCGACGACGGGTGCGACATCAGCGAATCGTGCCTGACCTGTCCCTTGCCGCGCTGCCGCTACGAGGAGCCGGGCGGCCTCCGCGCGCTACTCAACGAGACGCGCGACCGCCAGATCATCCAGCTGCGGCTGAAGGGCGTGCCGGTGGAGGAGCTGGCCGGGCGCTTCGGGATCTCGCGGCGCACGGTGTTCCGGGTGATCGGCTCGGCCAGGCTGCCGTCCCGGACACGCACGGTCTACGACACGACACCGATACCGATCCGCAAGGAGCAGCCCCAACAGCAGTCAAGGAAGGAGGCCAACTGTGCGTAACGTCTTTTCCGCCACGGTCCAGACGATGGGATACCTGGCACTGACAAGCATCGCGATCTGGGCGATCGTCAGTTTCGCGAACTAACGCCAGCGCCAGGCGTCAGGTGTCCGGTGTGAGCAGCCGCTCGCGCCGACACCTGGCGTCTGGCGTCTAGCACCTGGAGGGGAGGGGAGTATGGGGGGAACAACACCTGCCGTGGAGTCGCCGCTGCCGCAACAGCTGGCCCGGCTGGACTCGGAGCGGCTGCGCAGCTACCGCGAGAACCTGGACTTCTACCACGGGCTGCAGTGGACGGAGACGCGCCGGCGCCGCGAACGGCGGCTGACGCTGAACTACGCCCGCGCCGTCGTGGAGAAGACGGCTTCGTACACGATGTCCGGGGTCGGCTTCGTCGTCGACCCGGAGGACGGGTCGCCGGAGGCGCTGGACGGGGCGCGCCGGGCCGAACGCGCGATCCGCGAAGTCTACGAGGCCAACGGCCTGGAGCAGCTGGACTTCGACACGGAGATCGACTGCTCAGTGCTGGGCGACGCGGTCTACAAGGTCTGGTGGGACGCGGCCGAGTCTCGCGTTCGCGTCACCGCGCCGGACGTGCAGGGGCTCTACGTCTGGCCCTGCGCCGGAGACTACTCACGCTACTGGAAAGTCGCCTCGCGCTACACGCTCACCCGCGACGAGGCGGAGTCCATGCTGGGGCCGCTGCCGTCACGACCGTCGTCTTGGGGGGCGCCGCCGGAGCACACCGTTGTCGAGGCGTGGACGGCGGACTCCTTCCAGCTCTGGCTCGACAACGACCTGCTGGAGGAGAACGCCAACCCGTACGGCTTCGTCCCGTTCGTTATCTACCCCAACGTGCGCGAGCCGAAGCGCTTCTGGGGCGTGTCCGACCTGGAGGCCGTGAAGGAGCCGCTGCGTGAGCTGAACCGCGCGGTCTCGCAGCTCTCGACGATCCTGGAGCTGTCCGGCAACCCGATCGCCGTTCTGGAGAACGTGACCGAAGCGCAGGACATCGCCGTGCAACCGGGTGCGGTCTGGGAGATCCCGGAGAAGGCGCGCGCCTACCTGCTGGACCTGCTGCAGGGCGGCGGCGCGGGCATGCACGTCGACTACGCAAACCTGGTGCTGAAGGTGCTGCACGACCTGGCCGAGGTGCCTCGCAGCGCCTTCGGGGAGACGCACCAGGGGCTCTCCGGGATCGCCTACCAGATGGAGCTGGACCCGCTGCTCAAGAAGGTGCAGCGCAAGCGACTGATCCGCGGCGCGGCCTTCCGCAGACGGAACGAGATGATCCTCCGCATCGCCGAGCAGTACACCGGCGAGCCGCTGGCGCCCTACCGCTCCCGGGTGATCTGGGCGCCGCCGCTGCCCCAGGACCGCTCCCGCCTGGTGGACGACGAACGGCAGCTCGTCGCCGCCGGCATCCACTCAAGGCGGACGGCGGCGGTGCTGCTGGACGTGCCGGACCCGGATGCGGAGTGGCAGCGCTGGCAGGAGGAGCAGGCCAACCTCGGCGAAGGAGGTGCGGGATGACGAACGACGAGCCGCTGGGCCTGCCAACCGGCAGCGTGCGAGCGCTGATGTCTCTGGTGGTGGTGATCGGCGCGGCCGTGGTGGCCGGGTTCCTGACGTTGCGCGACCCGTCGTCTGACCTGACGAAGATCCTGGTCGGCGGCTGGGGCACGGCGCTGGGGAACGTGATCGGGTTCTACTTCGGCGCGCGGTCTGCTAGCTAGCAGCACGCCGCCCCGCGGGGTATGCTCGCCGGGATGCTATTCCGGTTGTTGCTGCTCGCACTTGTTGCTGGAGTTGTGGGGCTGCTGGCGGGCAACGCGACGACGCTCGCCGGACCGATACCTACTACGCCGGACCTCCTGGTCGACGTCAACTTCCCGAGCTGCATTCCCAGCTTCGATGGCGCCAAGACCTACACGAGCATCGCCGATGCGGTCGCTCACGCTGAGATCGCGGACACAATCTTCGTCTGCCCCAGCGACAGCCCGTACGTCGAGCCCAGCATCGATATTACGAAGGCCTCCCTGAGGATTCTTGGGCCCGCCGTCAACGGACACCCCGGCGTGGCCACGGTGAGGCGATCAACGCTGGGGCCCTCCGGGGTCGTCTTCAGGGTCAGCGCCAGCTCAGTGACGATACGCGGACTCGATATCGACGCGTCGCCCGCTGCGGGATTCTCGGGCGCGACGTTCGGGTATCTACGTGACGGACTCTTACGGCGAGTTCTCCGACAACACGATTCACGGCACGCATGGCGGCCCGGCGATTGACGCCGAACACGACCCCAACCTGATCGACGTGACGATCGCGCGGAACCACATCTACTCAACGGACGACAGCATCATCTGCAAGTGTGACTTCTCATACATCACGGACAACACGATCGAAGACATCCGCCTGAGTCACATCGCCATGGGTGTCAACGGCAACACCACGGAGATTCGCCGAAACACCACCAATGCCGCCGCGATTTATGCTGTCCTCCCGGGCGGAACCATTGATGGGAATACGTTGGACGGTGGCGGCGGCAACAATGCGCTTCTCGTGATCGGCGGCCTTCAGCTCACTATCTCCAACAACAGCTTCTCAAACGCGAACAACGTTGCGCTGCTGATCGGAGACAACGCGCCGGTAAGCAGCACATCAGCGACCGTCACCAGGAATACGTTCGATTCCGTGGCCACGGGAATCGAACTGCACGTCGCGAACGCCGGCTATACGGTAGACGTGACCATCGGCGGCTCGCCTGACGACGCCAACGTCTTCACCAACTCCGGAGATACCAGCGTGCAGGCGCTGGCTCCCGGCCAGCTGCTGTATCTCGTCGGCGTTACGCAACCGATCAACGCAGAGTACAACGACTGGGGCCGCTGCAACGACGCCGCGATTGAGAACGTCATCTACCACCACCCGGACGACGCATCGCTGGGGACCGTGGACTACGATCCGTTCATCTCGCCAGCAAGTTGCACCACGCCTACGCCAACCCCCAGCCCAACCGCCAGCTCGAGTCCGAGCCCAACGCCTTCGGCGACGACGACGCCGCACATCCAGGGAGACCTGAACTGTGACGGGCACGTCGATGGCGGCGATGCGCTCGCCGCCCTGCGAAAAGGGGCGGGAATCCCGCTCGTTCAACCGCTAGGCTGCGACGCGCTTGGCACCGGGACGCCGAAGTTCGGCGATGCCACTTGCGACGGCGCCGTGAACTTGCTGGATGCGCTCGTGATCCTGCAGTACGCCGGCGGCGTGACGATCGATCCAGAGCAACCGGCCAGTTGCACTCCGCCGGGCGATCCTCTCCCGGTCTAGGCGTCCCTCTCCGACACGAACTTGCGCCAGTGACGGTTGAAGGCTCCTGACCGTTCGCGGCCCATCGCCTGATGGCGAAGACCCAGATCGGCGGCTGGAGTGCCGCGCTGGGGAACGCGATCGGCTTCTACTTCGTCGCGCGTTCGGTGACGACCGGTCAAGCCTAATTCAACAGCCGGGCGAAATCGGGTTCGGGGAAGAACAGCATGAAGTACAGGGGTATGAGAAAGAACACCGCGAGAATGAGGAGGACCCGAGAGGCTAGTGTCCGCAACACAACGGACGCGAACTTCGAAAAGGGCCGGCATTCATAGCAATAGGCGGGTTCGATGGCGGCGTCAACTGCCCGCCAACAGGAATCGCAGAAGATCATCGAGCTGGCGCACCTGGGACAGTCGATGCTGACGCGGCTGGTATTTGCCGCTCCACAGCGGCGACATTCTTCTGTCAAAACGGCCGACGTCATGGCACGCAGCCTCCAAATGAAAGGTGCGCATAGAACTCGCTCCACGAGTACAGGCAGAACAAGACAACTACAGGAACCGCGATCAGCAGCGACGTCAGGCGTCGTTCGATCGCCCTCAAGACGTAGCGTTTCATGTGACCCCTCTCGCCTCGTTGGCGAGTGAAGTCTACACCCGCTTGCTGGTTTGGGGACCGTCTCTAGTGGCTACAAATCGTGTCCAGTGGCGGTTGAAGACGGCCTGCCCCCAACGGTAGCCGAGCGAGTCACCGACGCTGTTGGCCAGGTTCGCGGACAAGAGGTAGAAGAAGAACATCAGGCCGAAGAACGCCGCGAACGTCCACCAGTGCGTCGCGCCGAAGAAGGCCAGCGGCAGCAGCGCAACGGTGATCCCCACGGCCAATCCGACCCAGGCGAACGAGCGCACGACGAGCCCCTCGCGGCCGCGGCGCAGGCGGAACCCTTCGATCACGGGCCTGGGGACGGCGGCGACCGTGGCGCGCTCGGCAACCGTGGTGCCGCAGTGCGGGCAGACTTCGCGCTCCGGCGCGAGCGGATGGTAGCAGTTGCCGCAGAAGCGCCCGGCGTTGGGCGAGCGGCCGGCCAGCATATCGTCCAGGAGATCGGCCAGGCGCTCGGAGATGATGCCGCCCTCGGCCGGGGCCGGGGATTGGGCGGCGGCACTGCTCGTCGCGCGTGTCGTCACTAGACGCCCATCCCGCGCACGTGCTCCGGCTCGATGACCAGGATGACTCTCTGTTCTCCGGGGCGGTGGGTGTAGTCGCTCCCGTGGTACTTTCGGGACATCTTGTCGATGTGGGCCTCTGCGCCTTCGTGGACCAGGTCGACGACGCGGCCACGGATGAAGGCGGCGCGGTAGGGCTGCTCCTGGTCGGCGATGGAGATGGCGACGCGAGGGTCGCGGCGCACGTTGGCCGACTTTGTGCGGCCCTCCGCCGTGTTGATCAGGATGCGGTCGCCGTCGCGGTCGACCCAGGTCAGCGTCACCTGCGGCGAGCCATCGCGCATGACCGTAGCTATATGCGCGAAGTTCTTGCTGTCCAGCAGCTCTCGTACGGGTTCGGGCAGTGATATCGCCATCTGATTCCTCCAGCGCAGTTGCGCTCCCCTAGATTACTTCGCGGGGGCGCGCTCCCGCCAATCGTGCAGATATCGGCACACGTTCGGTTAAGGCGCGGGATAGGACGTATCGTCCGGCGCCTGGGCGGCGTCTATCTGGTTGAACGGGACCCGCGTGCGGCACATACGTTCAATAGCGATGCCGCCGCCCGTTGCAGAAGCCTGGAAGCGAAGAGGAGTGCCCGGGATGGCTTGGTTATCACGTAAGAAGTCAGTACAGGTCATAGAGCCGGAGGTGACCGAAGTCGCCGGGGCCGGCGTCATCCCGATGCCGCTTGGCGTGCTTGTGCCGGACAGCGGCGGGATCAGCTCTTTCCTGCTGACGATGCACCCGGATACGGCCAGCGCCGAGCAGCAGATCGGTGAGCTGCGGGCCGACGTGCGCCGCGGCACCCACGCCTTCTGGGCGATGCACGACCGCCCCGCGCCGGACGAGAACCTGCACGTTGAGGCGATCGTCCTGATCCGCGCCAAGCCCGACTCCAACGTCGTCTACGTCGTCTCTTTCCTGGACCTTGAGAGCGCGCTCTCCTTCACCCGCTTTGAGCTGCGGCGCGGCCTCCACATTCGCAACGTCATGATCTACTGGGCCGCCTTCACCCAGGTCCGCGAGGAGCTGGAGGGCGTGTCCATCGTCACTACGACTCCTCCGCCTACGGTTGCCGAGGCGCCGCCCGATCCGCGGCCGGCAGCCACCACAGTGGTCGCGGAGCCGGAGGCACCGCGCCAGGCGGCGCCCAGGGCCCAGCCCGCAGCCGCCGACGGCGCCGAACGCCACCCGCGCCAGGCCCCTCAGCCAGCCCCGAAGCCGGAGCCGGTGACGATCGAAAACACGGCTGGCGTCACTGAGCCGCCGGCCATCGCGAAGCCGCCGGCACGCCAGGAACCACAGGAGGACGAAGAGTGGCCGCCGGCCAAGGTCGTCAGGCCGCGAAGGATCGTCCAGGAACCGGCCGCTGTCGAGAAGGCCGCCATCGAAGAGGCGCTCGTCCTGCAGCACCCGCCGCTGGCCGAAGCCGCCGCACCGCCCGTCACCGACCCAGAAGCCGCCCAGCGCAAGCCGGCGGAGTGGACACCGAAGCGCCGCTGGGCCCTGCGCGATGACCGCACACCCGCCCAGCAGAGCGCTGCCGAAGCGCCGGAAGCCGCCGAGGTGGTCACCCCGGAGGCAGCCGCGGAACCCATTCCGCTGCCCGAGGGCCCGATCGTGACAGAGCGCGGCGACGAAGAGGCGGAGTGGGATGAGGCGGTCGCCGCGGGCGCCGTCGTTGACCCGGCCGACGGGTTCCCGCCGAACAGCAAGTACGACGATTTCGACATCGCCCTGGAAGTCGAGCAGCTGCTCAAGAACCGCAAGTTCGAGCCGAGAACCGGCCCCTTCAGCGGCTTCAAGTCACCGCCGGGACGGTTCTAGGAGAGCAATATGCAGCAGGCGACAGGCCAGGGCGGCCAGAGAACGATCATCATCACGGCGGCGGGAGCGGCGATAGTCTCTCTCGTCTGGTTCGTGGTCTCGATGAACGTGGCAACAACGCTGATCTTCGCCCTGCCGATCGGCGGCGTCGGCTCCCTCCTCGGCTACAGGCTGGCGACCCAGATCCGCCGGGAGAGGACTGCTCCCTACCGGCCGAGCCCGCCCGTTGCCCCTGACTCTGCGCCGGAGACGACCGGCGAACCGCGCCTGAAGTAGCCCGGCTACTCGTGGCCGATCTTGCGCTCCGGCGAGATGATGTCGCGGATTGAGCGCTTGACGGCTGACGGATCAGGCATCGGCGCGTGATCGAGGTTGGTCGCAACGACTGCGCCGTCGACCGCCACCTCGAAGATGCCGCCGGAACCCGGCCGCAGCGCCACCTCTCCCAGCTCAGCCCCGAACGTCGTCAGCAGCTCTTCGGCCATCCAGGCCGCGCGCAAGAGGAAGTGGCACTTTGTGCAGTAGGTGATCTCTACGCGGGGGCCGGGCATCGCCCTAGATGATGTGGCTGATGCTGATCGCCTGGTCGCGCTCCGGGCCGACCGAGACGAGGCAGAGCTGGGTCTCCAGGATGTCCTGGATGAACTTCACGTACTCCTGCGCCCGCTTTGGCAGGTCGTCGAACTTGCGCACGCCGGAGGTGTCCTGCCCCCAGCCGGGCAGCTCTTCGTAGACCGGCTCGGCCAGGGTGAGCCGGTGGCCGCTGGCCGGCATCGTTGACACGGTCTGGCCGCCGATCTTGTAGGACGTGCAGACCTTGATCGACTCGAACTTGTCGAGGACGTCCAGGCGGGTGAGAACGGCGCTGGTCAGGCCGTTCAGGCGCGAGGTGTAGCGCGCGGCCACTCCATCGAACCAGCCGCAGCGACGCGGGCGCCCGGTGGTGGAGCCGTACTCCGGCCGCGGACCGCCCTCACGCAGCAGGTCGCCGGTGGCGTCCAGCAGCTCCGTGGGGAAGGGGCCGTTGCCGACGCGCGTGTTGTACGCCTTGTAGACGCCGACGACTGTGCCGATCTGGCTGGGGCCGATGCCGATGCCGATCGCCGCACCCGCCGCCACCGATGACGGCACCGAGGATGTGACGTACGGATAGGTCCCGGTGTCCAGGTCCAGCAGCGAGCCCTGCGCCCCTTCCAGCAAGACCGTTTCGCCGGCGGCGACTGCCCGCTGCACGAGGTCACAGGTATCGGCGACGTAGGGGGCCAGCCGCTCGCCGTAGTCGGCGTACTCGGCGCGGACGTCCGCCAGCTTGACCGGCGGCTCGCCGTATAGCTTCTCCAGGACTGCGTTCTTGTAGGGAACGAGGAAGGCCAGCTCGCGGTCCAGCGCTTCGACATCGAGGATGTCGGCGACGCGGACGCCGGCGCGGCCGACCTTATCAATGAAGGCGGGGCCGACTCCGCGGCCGGTAGTGCCGATCGCCTCTTTGCCGCGCAGCTTCTCGTCGGCCAGGTCGATCAGGCGGTGCCAGGGCATGAGGACGTTGGCGCGGTCGCTGAGGAAGAGGCGGCCGCGCACTTCGACGCCGCGCTCCTCAAGGTGCTCGATCTCTTTCAGCAGCTCGGCCGGGTCGACGACGCAGCCGTTGCCGATGATGCAGATCTTGTCGCGGTAGAAGATGCCGGCCGGCACCAGGTGCAGCTTGAACTCGCCCAGCTCGTTGATGATGGTGTGTCCGGCGTTGTTGCCGGCGGAGTAGCGGGCGACGATGTGCGCTTTCTGCGCGAGCAGGTCGACGATGCGGCCTTTGCCCTCGTCGCCCCACTGAGCACCGATTACGACTATGGCAGACATAAGTATACGGAGTTCCTCTGTGCGGGAAGTCCTGCGAGAGTATACGGGAGCCGCGCAGGGGCGGGCAAGCGTAGATTCCGACGCCTAACGGGCGCCGCCGCCGATGGGGACGCACTCCTGGGCCGATCCCGGATGCTAAAATCGCCCCAGCCCACTCAGATGACAACGTCCTCCCAGCGCAACCGCCTCCTGCCCCGCTTCTCCCGCCGCGACATCGGTGAAGGGGCGCTCATGGCCGCCGGCTTCCTGGCCTACTTCTGGGTGCGCGGCGCCGTTGTCGACAGGCCGGAGACCGCCTACTGGCACGCTCGCCACGTAATCGACGCCGAGCGCGCGCTGCATTTCTTCTGGGAAGGCGATCTGAACCGCTGGGTGCTGGACTACCACTGGCTGGCCCAGGTGATGAACTACTGCTACTTCTACCTGCACTTCCCGCTGATCATCGTCTTCGGGATCTGGGCCTACTACTACCGCCGCGACAAGTACACCTTCATCCGCGACTCCTTCCTGGCCTCCGGGGCGATCGCGCTGGTCGTCTACTTCGCCTACCCAGTGGCGCCGCCGCGCGACCTGGCCGACCTGGCCACGCGCTACGACCCGAACGCGCCGGCCTACGTCCACGGCTTCTTCGACACGATGAAGGAATACCTGGGCTACGCCTACGACTCGGAGTCGACGCAGGCCTTCGTCAACCCCTACGCCGCGATGCCCAGCCTGCACTTCGGCTGGGACCTGCTGCTGGGCATCGGGATCATCAACTGCTTCCGGGGCCGCCGCTTCGGCTGGCTGGCGATCGCTGTGGGGGTTGCGCTGCCGATAACGCAGGTCTTCGCGATCACGATGACGGCGAACCACTTCTTCCTGGACGCCGCCGCCGGTGGCGTTGTGGCGATGGCCGGGCTCGGCATCGCCTACGCGCTGCAGCGCTGGGGCTACCCTGCCATCCAGGCACAGCTGAGGCGCCTGCCCTGGAACCGCGCCGCGGAGATGTCCCCCGGCTAGTTCCAGTGGTGGAAGCCGGCCAGGGGCGCCAGCGGCGCGTAGACCTCCACGCTGAGATCGGCCACGTACGGCATCCAGCGCTCCCAGTCGCGGCGGGCGCGGTCGGCCTCGCTGCTGCCGATCACAGTCTGAACTGAGGTCTCGTCGGCAAGCTCGTAGAGGGCCGTCCAGTTCACGCCCTTGCGCTTGCAGTTGGAGCGGTAGGCCTTCGTGACGCCGGGGATCGCCAGCACGTGCGGCAGGTGCTCCTTCAGGTACCAGGCCACGAAATCGGACATCATGCTTTCGTCGATCATGGCGCGGACGACGAGGAAGGGCTTGCTCATCGGCCTAGCTTTGCAGCAGTGCGGCGATCTTGTCCACCGCCGCCGAGATATCCCCCGAGGTATCGACGCTGACGTGCTGCCTCCGAACGCGCTGCGCCCCTTCCCGCATTCGCTCGTAGACGTCAATCGTCGCCGTTGAGCGGTCGGCCGGGTCCGGCGACTCCACGCGGCCGAGCAGGCGCCGGCGAATGACCGGCATCCGCGCCCAGGTGCGCACGAGCAGGAGTTTGGCTTCGCGCTCCCGGGCGATCTTGTAGTAGGGCTTGCGGTTCGCCTCCTTAAGGTTCGTCGCGTCCACAATGACGGAGATGCGGCGGCTGAGCAGGCGGTCCATCAGCAGGTGCAGCGCCGGGAAGAGGCGCCGGTGCTCCTTCGGGTCGTGCTTCGGGTCCGCGAATAGCGTCTGCCGCAGCGCGTCGATGTCCAGCACGGCCGCCGGGACCCGGGCGGAGATGGCGCGCGCCAGGTGCGACTTGCCGCTGCCGGGCAGGCCGATCATCACGACCATGAACGGGCGCGGCACCGGATTCGGCAAACGCCCGAGCGCGGCCTCCAGTCGGTCGGCATCGTGGCTGCGGAGCTTCCGGCCGGCGTCGTCACTCATCGCCGCCGTCCAGATAGAAAGCCAGCCCGACGAAGCCAGGGCCGGTGTGCGCCGCCATGACGCTGGTGAACTCGCTGACCAGGAGCTCGGCCGGATCAAAGCGCGCCTCGACCTCGGCGGCAAGATCAGCCGCCCGATCCGCCGCCTCGACGTGCATCACGGCGGCATGCAAGCCCTCGGTCCGGGGCAGGCGCCTCAGCATCTGTTCTCGTGCGGCGGCCCAGGTGCGGGGCCGGGCGATCGAGTGGGCGCTGCCGGCCTCGAAGGCGAGCACGGGCTTGATCCGGAGGAGCGAAGCCGCCCAGCCAACGACCCACGGCACGCGGCCGCCCTTAACCAGGTAGCGCAGGGTGTCGAGCGCCCCGAGCAGCTGCCCCGCCCGCCCGATGCGTTGCGCAGCGGCAGCCGCTTCGTCCAAACAGCCGCTGACCTCCGCCACCCGCGCCGCGCCGAGGACGGCGAAGCCGTGCGTCATCGCCAGGCCGCCGGTGTCGACGACGCGCACTTCCAGGCCCGGCAGCTTCTCCCGCGCCAGGCCTGCTGCGTCCCGGGCCGCGCCGAGCGTGCCGCTGTAGGCGGCGGAAAGCGTCAGGCAGAGAACAGACGCGGCGCCGGCCTCCTGAGCACGGGTGAAGGCGCCTAGGAAGGCGCCGGGCGCGGCCGAAGCGGTGCCTGGGCTGCCGCGGGACGCCTCCAGCCGCTGGAACAGCTCCGCGTTGGAGAGCGATCCATCGGCGAAGAGCTCACCGCCTATCGTCAGGCCCAGCGGCACCAGGATGATCCCGTACGCCTCCACCAGCTCCAGAGGCAGACAGGCCGAGCTATCTGCGACGACGGCGAGGCGTGCCATGGCGCAAGTATACGGGCGGCGTCAGCGCCGTTCGCCAAATTCAGCCCGGCGGAGGCCGTTCATTGGCTTTACGATCTGCTTACACACAGGTATCGACCCGTGGCCATGGAGCCTGCTATACTTTGGGCGAAGTAAGAAAGAGGGCGAAATAGCGCGTAATGCTCACCAAAGAAAAGACAGCTGAACTTGCGACGAAGTACCAGTCGCACGAAAAGGACACGGGTTCTACCGATGTCCAGGTGGCGCTTCTCACAGAGCGCATCCGCCAGCTGACTGAGCATCTGCGAGTCCACCGCAAGGACCACCACTCGCAGCGCGGGCTAATGATGCTCGTCGGGCAGCGCCGAGGGCTCCTCCGCTACCTCAGCCGTGAGGACCCTGCGCGATACAAGGCGCTCATCGCATCCCTCGGCCTGCGCAAGTAATAGCGCAGGCTTTTCTTTTTCAGTCCGCCAAGGCGGACATAGCTGACGGGTCCAGCAGACGGGCGATACTGCCCGCAGGACAAGGGGCACAGTCCCATCACACGCGCGACTGGCGGTAGTCCAATACAGAGACGCGAAGGCCACGGAGAGGCCCAGGCGCTGCCGCGACCCACAGCTAAGGCCCTATCCACATACGCACGTATTCAAGAGATAAGCCTGGAGGTCTATCTATAAATGGTTGATGTATTCGAAAAAGAGATCGGCGGCCGGACGCTCCGCATAGAGACCGGCAAGATGGCCGGCCTGGCCAACGGCGCCGTCCTCATCCGCTACGGCGATACAGTTCTGCTGGTCACCGCCACCATGGGCCAGACGCCCCGGGAGGGCACTGACTTCTTCCCGCTGACAATCGATTTTGAGGAGCGGCTCTACGCCGCCGGCAAGATCCCCGGCGGCTGGTTCCGCCGCGAAGGCCGGCCCAGCACCGCCGGCATCCTGGCCGCCCGCCTCACCGATCGCCCCCTGCGGCCGCTCTTCCCCAAGGGCATGCGCAACGACGTGCAGTGCGTCATCACAACGCTCTCCGTGGACCTGGAGAACGACCCGGACATCCTCTCCATCATCGGCGCTTCCGCCGCGCTGACGATCTCCGACATCCCCTTCGGCGGGCCGGTCTCCGGGACCCGCATGGGCTACCGGGACGGCGAGTACCTGGTCAACCCGACCTACACGGACCTGGAGACGAGCCAGCTCGACATCGTCGTGGCCGGCACCAAGGACGCGATCTGCATGGTCGAGGCCGGCGCCACCGAAGTCTCCGAGGAGGTCCTCCTGGAGGCGATGAAGCGCGGCCAGGAAGTCAACGCCCAGGTGATCGCGCTGCAAGAAGAGATGCGAGAGAAGATCGGCAAGGAGAAGAGCCCCTACGTCTCCGTCCAGATCTCAGACGAGCTCAAGCAGACGGTCGTCGACTTCGCCAACACCCGCAACTGGGACCTCGTCGGCGCTGGCAAGGACGAACGCGGCGCGGCCATGCAGGCCGTCCGCAAGGAGCTGGTCGAGGCGCTGGGCGAGCAGTACCCCGCCAACCAGCTCAAGGAAGCGCTGGAAGAGCACATGGCCCACACGATCCGCGGACGCATCCTGGAAGACGGTGTGCGGCCGGACGGACGCAAGACGGACGAGATCCGCCCGATCAACGTCGAGGTTGGGCTGCTGCCGCGAACGCACGGCTCCGGCCTCTTCACTCGCGGCGAGACGCAGGCCCTGACCGTGCTCACGCTCGGTTCAATGGGCGAACAGCAGCGATTGGACGGCCTGGAGCCGGACCAGACGCGCCGCTACCTTCACCACTACAACTTCCCGCCGTACTCCGTCGGCGAAGCGCGGCCGATGCGCGGCGCCAGCCGGCGTGACCTGGGCCACGGGGCACTCGCCGAGCGCGCCCTGCTCCCGGTTGTCCCGACTGAGGACGTCTTCCCGTACACGATCCGCCTTGTCTCCGAGATCCTCTCCAGCAACGGCAGCTCATCGATGGCCAGCACCTGCGGCAGCACATTGGCCCTGATGGACGGCGGCGTCCCGCTGCGGGCGCCGGTGGCCGGCGTGGCGATGGGCCTGATCAAGGGCGACGACGACCGCTACCAGGTGCTGACGGACATCGCCGGGATGGAAGACCACTACGGCGACATGGACTTCAAGGTCGCCGGCACCAAGGAGGGCGTCACCGCCCTGCAGATGGACATCAAGATCAAGGGCATCACCTACGAGATCATCGAAAGGGCGCTGGCCCAGGCCAAGGCAGGCCGGCTCTTCATCCTGGACAAGATGACGGCGATCATCGCCGAGCCGCGCAAGGACATGTCGCCCTTCGCGCCGCGGATGTTCCGCATCACGGTGCCGCAGGACAAGATCGGCGCGGTGATCGGGCCCGGCGGCCGCATGATCCGCTCCATCATCGAAGAGACGAAGTGCTCCGTGGACATCGAAGACGACGGCACCGTGTTCATCGGCTCGCCCAACGAAGAGATGGCCCAGAAGGCGATCAGCATCATCGAAGGCCTGACCAAGGACGTCGAGCTCGGCTCCACCTACACCGGGACCGTGGCGCGGCTGACCAACTTCGGCGCCTTCGTGGAGATACTGCCCGGCAAGGACGGCCTCGTCCGCGTCGAGGACCTCTCCGACCACCCGGTGAGCCGGCCGGAGGAAGTCGTCCAGGTGGGCGACGAGCTCAAGGTCATGGTCATCGAAGTGGACTCCATGGGCCGGGTCAACCTCTCGGCCAAAGCAGTCCTGGAAGGCCTAACGCTGCAGGAGGCGATCGAAGCCTCACAGGCGGCCCAGCAGGCGTCCCGATCATCACGTCCTATGGGCGGCGGTGACCGTGGCGGTCGCGGCGGTGGCGGTTACGGCGGCGGAGATCGCGGTGGCCGCGGCGGTGGCGGCGGTTACGGCGGTGGCGGCGGCGGCCAGCGACGCAGTGGGCCCGGTGGCGGCGGCGACCGCGGCGACCGCGGTGGTCGCGGTGGTGGCGGCGGCGGCTACGGCGGCGGTGGCAACGGTGGCGGCGGACAGCGACCGCGCGGCGGCGGTGGCGGTGGCGGCTACGGCGGCCAGCGACGCTCCGGTGGCGGTGGCGGTTACGGTGGCCAGCGCCAGCAGACTCCGCCAGGCGGGGAACCCGGCAACGTAGGCGATGGCGGCTTCCGCAGGGAGCCCGGCACGCCTCCCCCTCCGCCACCCCCGGCGCCGATGCGCCGCTGGTAAAACGATAGACCGGCAAACCGGAAGGGCCCGCTCCACAAGGACGCGGGCTCCTTTCGTGTTGGGTCTCGCCGGGTCGCCGCTCGCGCCGTAGAATGGCCAGCATGACGACCAAGGTGCTGGTCAGCGGCAGCGGCAAGATGGGCCGCGAGGTGCTGGAGGCCGTGTCCCGCGAAGACGGGATGGACGCCGTCGGCTGCGTCGACTTCCTCACCACCGAGGAGTTCATCTCCATCCGCGGCAGCGAGCTGATCCCGTTCGGGACGGACGCAGCGGCGATGATCGCCCGGGTGCGCCCGGACGTCGTCGTCGACTTCACGAACGCCGAGTGGACGCCCAGGCTGGCCCGCGAAGCCCTGGAGAGCGGCGTGCGGCTGATCATCGGCACGACGGGGCTCAGCGAGGCGTTCCTGCGGGAGCTCGAAGCCGACGCCAACAAGCGCGGCATCGGCGTCCTGGTAGCGCCGAACTTCGCGATGGGCGCCGTGCTGATGGAGTGCATGGCCCGCATCGCCTCCCGCTACTACTCCCACGCCGAGATCATCGAGCTGCACCACGCGGGCAAGGTGGACGCGCCGTCCGGGACCTCGCTGGCGACGGCGCGGGCGATGGCTGAGGGCCGTGGCGACCCGTTCATCTCGCCAACGCCGGAGAAGCAGCCCCTGGCCGGGACGCGCGGCGGCATCGAAGGCGGCGTCAACATCCACAGCGTGCGCCTGCCGGGCCTGGTAGCCCACCAGGAGGTGATCTTCGGCGCGCCGGGGGAGACGCTGACGATCCGCCACGACACGTCGCACCGCGAATCTTTCATGCCCGGCGTCATCATGGCCATCCGCGAGGTGGTCCAGCGCAACGACTACACCTACGGCCTCGACCGCCTGCTAGGGCTGACCTAGCGCGTGGCCGCCAAGACAGTACTGATCCTCGGCGGCGGCACCGGCGGCCTCGTGGCGGCGAGCCGGCTGCGGCGCATGCTGGACGCCGAGAACCGCGTCGTCCTCGTCGACCGCTCGCCTTACTACACCTACCAACCGTCGCTGACCTGGGTGATGCTGGACCAGCGGCGCCTGCCCAGGATCACCCGCGACCTGCGAGACCTGCGCAAGAAGGGGATCGAAGTGAAGACCGGCGAAGTCGTCTCTCTGGACCCGGCCAACAAGAAGGTGCAGCTGGCCAAGGACGAGCTTGACTACGACTACCTGATCATCGCCATGGGAGCGGCTTACTCGGACAAGGAGGTGCCGGGGCTGAACCGCGCCTGGACCTTCTACCACCCGGACGGCGCAGACGGCATCCGCGAGGAGTTGCCCGCCTTCGGGACGGGGCGGATCGTCATCGCCGCGCCAAGGCTGCCCTACAAGTGCCCGCCGTCCCTCTACGAAGGCGCCTTCCTCATCGACAGCTACTTCCGCAAGCGGCGGCTGCGCGAGAACATCGACATTCACGTCTACACGCCCGAGCCGGCGCCGCTGGAGCAGTACGGCCCCGAGGCCGGGGAAAAGGTCGCCACGCTTCTCCGCCAGCGCAACATCGGCCTCACCACCGAGGCGCGGATCAAGTCGGTCGATCACGAGAAGCGCGAGATTGAGTTCGAGCACGGGGAGCCCGCGCCGTTCGAGATGTTCATCGCCTCGCCGGTGCACCTGCTGCCGCCCATGCTCAACGACGCCGGGCTGACGGGGCCGGACGGCTGGATCGCCGTGGACCGCGAGACGATGGCCACGGCGATGCCGGACGTCTACGCGATCGGCGACTGCAACAGCGTCCAGATCGCCGACGGCCAGACGCTGCCCAAGTCAGGCGTGTTCGCCCACGGCGAGGCCGAGGTGGTGGCCCGCAACCTGACCGCGGAGATCGGCGGCCGCGACCCGATCTGGGCCTTCGGGGGCCAGGGCGCCTGCTTCATGGAGACGGGCGGCGGCCAGGGGACGTACCTTTCGGGAAACTTCTACACGGACCCGCCGCAGCACACCGTGCGCGGGCCCAGCCGGCTGATGCACTGGGCCAAGGTCGGCGCGGAGCGCATCTGGCTCTGGCGCTGGTTCTAGCGGCTCCCTCGACGCTGCCGTCAAGTCCTCCGGTTTGCCGCGCGCGAGCCTAATCCGCTACCATGAACGAACCTCTTCCAAGGACACGCTTTGTAGCTATGGCCAAATCACTCAACGTCGCGGTAATCGGAGCTACCGGCCTCGTCGGCCAGGAGTTCCTCAAGATCGCCCTGCAGCGCAAGTTCCCGATCAAAGGTCTGCGCCTGCTCGCTTCGCACCGCTCCGCCGGCAAGAAGATCACCTTTGGCGAATTCGGCGAGATCACGGTGGAAGAGGCGACGCCGCAGTCGTTCAAAGGCGTCGAGCTGGCGTTCTTCTCGGCCAGCACGGAAGTCTCCAAGTCGCTGATCCCGCCCGCGGTCAAGGCCGGGGCCATCTGCATCGACGACAGCTCCGCCTGGCGGATGGAGCCGGACGTGCCGCTGGTGGTGCCGGAGGTCAACGGCAACGACCTGAAGGAGCACAAGGGCATCATCTCCATTCCCAATTGCCCGACCACGCCGCTCTGCCAGGTGCTCTGGCCCGTGCACAAGCTCAACGCCGTCAAGCGCATCGTTGTCGACACGTACCAGTCCGTGTCCGGTACCGGCACGGCCGCCTACAACGAGCTCACGGAGCAGACACGCCAGGTCCTGAACGGCGACCCGACGCGCCCGCACGTCTATCCCCACCAGATCGCCTTCAACCTGCTGCCCCAGGTGGACGTCTTCCTGGGCAGCGGCTACACCAAGGAAGAGTGGAAGATCATCAACGAGACCCGCAAGATCATGCACGAGCCGGAGCTGCCGATCTCCGCGACCTGTGTCCGGGTGCCGGTCTACGTGGGCCACTCGGAGGCTGTGCACGTGGAGTTCACGAAGCCGATGACGCCGGAGGACTTCTACGCCACCGTCAAGGAGGCGGCGGGCGTGGCCGTCCAGGACGACCCCTCGGTGAACATGTACCCGACGCCCTGGACCGTGGCCGGCAAGGACGACACATACGTCGGCCGGATCCGCCAGGACGCCTCGCACCCCAACGGCATCGCCTTCTGGCTCGTCAGCGACAACCTGCGCAAGGGCGCGGCGCTGAACGCGATCCAGATCGCCGAAGAGCTGATCTCCCGCAAGCTGATCTAGGCGCGCCATGCGCCTCCGCCAGGGTACGCGCGCCGACGCTGCCGCCATCGCCGCCCTGCACGCCGAAAGCTGGCGCTTCGCCTATCGCGGCATCTATCCGGACGAGTACCTGGACGGACCGGTGATCGACGACCGGGTCCGCGTCTGGGCGGAGCGCTTCACGGCGCCGCCGCCGGGGCAGTTCGTCGTCGTGGCGGAGGACGACGGCGAGCTCGTCGGCTTCGCCTGCGCCTTCGGCGAGAGCGACGAGACCTGGGGCACGCTCGTCGACAACCTCCACGTGCGCCCGGACCGCCTCCGGGAGGGGACGGGCCGGCGGCTGCTCGGCGAGATAGCGCGGTGGTGCCTGAAGACGTACCCCGGCCGGCCGATGCACCTCTGGGTGCTGGAGCAGAACGACCGCGCCCAGCGCTTCTACGGGGCGCTCGCAGCGGACCACGAAGGCAGCAGGGTCACCGCCACTCCGGGCGTCGGCCAGACCGTGGCCTGGCGGATGGTCTGGCCCCCGGCAAAGCTCGCCGAGCTGGCGAAAGGGTAGGCCTTTCCGGTGGGCTTCGCGACCCAATTTCGAGGGGGCCGAGCGAGCTCACGTCTGGCGGCCGCGCGGAGTTGCCATAACGGGTCGAAATAAGGCCCAGAAAGGGCGATTTCAGGTATAAATCGGCCCGGTATTATGGTACAATTTAAATGCTAAATCGGATGCGTCATTTCCCCCGGAAGGACTAACTTTTCCCCCATGGTACAGACAAAGAACAAGTACACGGCTGCCGACATTCAGGTGCTGGAAGGCCTGGAGGCTGTTCGCCGCAGGCCGGGCATGTACATCGGCTCAACCGATGAGCGCGGCCTCCACCACCTGGTCTACGAGATCGTCGACAACTCCATCGACGAGGCGATGGCCGGGTTCTGCGATCACATTACGATCACGATCCACAAGGACGGCAGCGTGACAGTCGTCGACAACGGCCGCGGCATCCCGGTCGACAAGCACGCCCGCACAGGCAAGTCAGCGCTGGAGACGGTGATGACGTACCTGCACGCCGGCGGCAAGTTCGACGGCGGCGCCTACAAGGTCTCCGGCGGTCTCCACGGCGTCGGCGCGGCCGTGGTCAACGCGCTCTCCGAGAGCATGTGGGTGGAGGTGCGGCGCGGCGGCAAGCTCTACAAGCAGGAGTACGCCCGGGGCAAGGCCGTGGGCACCCTGAAGACAAAGGAGTCCAGCAACGGCTCCGCCAAGGCCACCGGCACCACCACCTGGTTCAAGCCGGACGTCGAGATCTTCGAGGAGACAGAGTTCAGCTTCCGCACCCTGGCCCAGCGCTTCCGGGAGATGGCGTTCCTGACCAAGGCGATCTGGCTGACTTTCACCGATGAGCGGACCGACCACACGACTACCTACTACTTCGAGGGCGGGATCAAGTCGTTCGTGCAGCGGCTGAACAAGGACCGCAAGCCCGTCAACGACGCCTTCTACTGCGAAAAGGTGTTCGAAGGCGCGGCTGTCGAGGTCGCGATCCAGTACAACGACACCTTCACGGAGTCCACGTTCGCCTTCGCCAACTGCATCCACACGATCGACGGCGGCACCCACCTGACCGGCTTCCGCTCAGCCCTGACCCGCGTCCTCAACGACTACGCCCGCAAGGCCAAGATCCTCAAGGACAACGACCCCAACCTCTCCGGCGAGGACACCCGCGAGGGCCTGGTCGCCGTGATCAGCGTCAAGCTGGCCGAGCCACAGTTCGAGGGGCAGACCAAGACCCGCCTCGGCAACGCCGAGATGAAGGGCCTCGTCGAGTCGACGCTGGGTGAGGCGCTCTCCACCTGGATGGAGGAGAACCCGTCCGACGCCCGCAAGATCATCGAGAAGTGCCTGACGGCCTCCCGCGCCCGCGACGCCGCCCGCAAGGCCCGCGACCTGGTCATCAAGCGCGGCTTCCTGGATGACAGCGTGCTCCCCGGCAAGCTGGCCGACTGCTCCGAGCGCAACCCCGAGGTGCGCGAGCTGTACCTGGTGGAGGGCGCTTCGGCAGGCGGCTCAGCCAAGGAGGGCCGCGACCGCCGCACCCAGGCGATCCTGCCGCTCCGAGGCAAGATCCTGAACGTGGAGAAGGCCCGGCCGGACAAGATGCTGGCCCACGAAGAGATCAAGGCCCTGATCACCGCGCTGGGCGCCGGCTTCGGCGAGGACTTCGACATCGCCAAGCTCCGCTACCACCGCGTCATCATCATGACCGACGCCGACGTGGACGGCGCGCACATCCGCACGCTGCTGCTGACGTTCTTCTACCGCTACATGCCGGCCCTGATCGACGCCGGCCACCTCTACATCGCACAGCCGCCGCTGTACAGCATCAAGATCCGCAAGGACACCAAGTGGTTCTACAACGACCGGGAGAAGGACTCCTACGTCAACAAGCTGAAGGACACCAAGGGCATGAGCATCCAGCGCTACAAGGGTCTGGGCGAGATGAACCCGACCCAGCTCTGGGAGACGACGATGGACCCGGCCGTCCGCACAGTGCTCCAGGTCAACGTGGAAGACGCGATGGCCTCCGACAACATCTTCAACGAGCTGATGGGCGAGGAAGTCGCCCCCCGCAAGCGCTTCATCCAGTCCCACTACGATAAGGCCACGCTGGACGTCTAACGCGCTCGCGTCTCGACATGAGAAGAGGCCCCGGCCGTGCTGCCGGGGCCTCAGTCTTTGTGCGAAGCGAGGCTACGGGATGTTGATCTCGTGGAACATGCCGTGCGCCGCGTGGGGCTGGTTGTCGCCGTCGTCCGGGATGAAGCAGATCAGCACATAGCGGCCGGCCGCCAGCGGTTCGGCGAAGACGACGTTTGTCGTCTGTCCCGGCGCTGCGTATCCGGCCCCAACGTCGGCCTCGATGTCCGGCGGCAGGTTTGAGGGGTCTTCCACCGCCAGCGCGTCATCAACGATCTGCTGAGCCGGCGTCGTGTCGTCCACTTTGAGCAAGCGCAGCTCGTGGAACTGCGAACCGATGTTGCTGAACGTAAAGGCCTGCTGGCCGGCGGTCACCTTGGAGTCGTCGAGGATGTACTGGTACTCGGTACCTTCGACGCCCAGCGCCGTGACGCCATCCGGGATCGGGGGATCGCCGGGCGCGTAGGAATCGATCAGGAACGAGTCACCGGTCTTCTTCAGCCCAAAGATCTCGCGGTTGATGACGGCCCCGTTCACCGAGTCGAACGTCAGCGTCGTGATGTCACCGGAAGTGCTCTCGTCGCTGAAAGCGCGGAACGTGACGGTGTCTCCACCGCCGGAGTTCTGTAGGATCTCCGCCCGGGCGTCGGCGGCGGGCCGGCTGGGGTCGTCGCCGTTGAACTCCAGGATGCCCGTGTCGGAGAAGCTGTCGATGAAGCCCTGGATGTCGCCGGAGTTGTACGTCGTCACCAGGTCTAGCATGAACTGCTCGGCCGCGGCGATCGTGGTATCGGAGCTGGCGGTGGCGCTGGGGGCCGCCGTCGGGGTCGATGAGGCGTCGTCGTCGCCACCACAGGCGGCGAACAGCGCCGCGCAGACAAGGAGCGCTGCGAGTGTCAGAAAAACGATTCTTCGGGGCAAGGTTCCTCCTAGGTCATAGACAGGGGTTCAGGTTTACATAGTGCCGCCGGGAGCCGCTCCCGTCTAGCTCCCGGACGTTACGTTTTCCTTGCGTATACTAACTCCGTGCCCGAAGCCTCGCCAACTCTGCTCATCGTCGAAACAACGGCCGGGGAGCCGCCGGTCGAGTTCCTCGGCGATACGGCCGGCATCGTCTACTTCATCTCCATGGCCCACGGCGTCCGCTACGGCGCCGATCACCCGCTGGCCAGGGCCGCCGCGATCATGCGGAGCCGGATGAAGGTGAAGATGGCGCCGCTCCTCAACTTCGGCGACGCCCGCGCCGACACCTCAGAGGAAGTGGAGCTGCTGGAGCGGATCTGGCAGGACGCCGAGCCCCTGGCCCAGGCCGCGCGCGACACCGCAGCGGCGATCGAGTCGACGCCGGAGCTGGTTGAGCTGACCTCGGCCTTCCCGGAGTTGCCGGAGCGCCTGCGTGAGCTGGCCGAGATGGCGGACTGGGCGGCGGGCCGGGGCGCGCAGGTGCGCCTGACCTACGCGCTGTAGAGGCCGCGCTCGGCGATGTACCCGGCGACGGAGTCCGGGACGAGGTAGCGGATTGAGCGGCCCCGGCGGACGTTCTCCCTGACGGAGGTGGCGGTGATGGCGATGGTCGGCATGCTGAGGTGGCAGAGACGCACGTGGAGGCCCGACAGGTCATCCTCTGCCGGTCCGCCGTCCGCCACGCCATCCCTTTCGGCGACGGCCAGCGTAGCAAGCTCTGCTATGCGCTGCGGGTCGTGCCAGTTCGGAAAGTCGGCCAGGGCGTCGCGGCCGAGGATGAAGAAGAGCTCCGCGCCGGGGTTCTGGCCCTGCAGCGCCTCCAGCGTCACCTCGGTGTAGGACGGGCCCTCGCGGTCTATCTCCAGGCTGGAGACTTCGAAGGCGGGGTTGCCGGCCACGGCCAGGCGCGCCATCTCCAGCCTATCGGCCCCGGGTGCGATCTCGCGGCCGCTCTTGCGCCACGGCTGCCCCGTCGGCACGAAGATCACGCGGTCCAGGTCCAGCTCGGCGAGTGCGACTTCACCGAGGATCAGGTGGGCCAGGTGGATCGGGTCGAACGTCCCGCCGAGGACGCCGATCCTCACCTCTCCATCTCCAGCTCGACCCGGCCGAGGATGATCTTGTCGCCCTCCTTGGCGCCGGCCCGCTTGAGGGCGCCGGTGACGCCCCAGCGCTGGAAGCGGCGCCAGAGCTCGGCCCGGCCTTCCTCCAGCTCCACCGGCATCATCTCGGCGAAGGTCCTCTCGCGCTCGCTGTCGATCCTGTAGACGCCGTCCTCGACGAAGACGCGGACGCCACGCTCCTGCGGCCGCAGGATGGGCAGCGGCGCTCCTTCGTCTGCGGCCTCCACCACGGCTGCCTCGGCCTCCTGCTCCCGCACCTCGGCCAGCCTTCGGGCCACCACCTCCATCACCTCGCGGACGCCTTCGCCGCCGGCGGCCGACATGAAGTGGGGCGACAGGTGGCGCTTCTTGAACGCCTTCTCGAACTCGTCGCGGCGCTCGGCCACTTCCGGGATGTCGGTCTTGTTGATGACGACGATCTGCGGGCGCTCCGCCAGGCCCTGGCCGTACTCCCGCAGCTCTTCGTTGACGGTGTCCAGGTCGTGCCAGGGGTCCTCGCTGCTGCCGTCCAGCAGGTGGATCGTGACCCGGGTGCGTTCGATATGGCGGAGGAAGTCGAGGCCCAGGCCCGCGCCTTCGTGGGCGCCTTCGATCAGGCCGGGGATATCAGCGACGACGAAGCGGTCCCAGCCGACGTCGGCGACGCCGAGGTTCGGCTCCAGCGTCGTGAAGGGGTAGGCGCCTATCCTCGGCCGCGCCGCTGATATCTGGGCCAGGAGAGTCGACTTGCCGGCGTTGGGCAGGCCGACGATGCCGACGTCTGCCAGCAGCTTGAGGTCCAGGCGCAGGCGGACCTCGTCGCCGGCCTGGCCGTGCTGGGCGATCCGCGGCGCCTGGTGGGTGGAAGTGGCGAAGCGGGCGTTGCCCCAGCCACCGCTGCCACCCCTGGCAACGACGATCTTCATGCCGGCGGCAGTCAGGTCACCGGCGGGCTCCTCGCCGCCGTCAGGCGTGATCTTCGTGAGCTGTGTCCCGACCGGCACCTTGAGGACCAGGTCTTCGGCGTTGCGGCCGTGCTTGTTCGATCCCTCGCCGTGGCGGCCGCGGTCAGCCCTGTAGATGCGGCGCCGGCCAAGCTCCTTGAGGTTGCGGACCGAGTGCGACGCTTCAAACACGACGCTTCCGCCGTCTCCGCCATCACCTCCGTCCGGGCCTCCGCGCGGCACGTACTTCTCCCGGCGAAAGCTGACGATGCCGTTTCCACCGTCTCCGCCGCGTGTGACTATCTCTATCCGATCTATCATGCCACTCATTATATGGTTGGTTATTGTTTGTCCTTAGTAGTCGTAGATAGTAGGGGTGTTGGCAGTGTTGGCGGCGCGCTGTCCGGTGCTGGGGGGAATCGTGTGGGTAGAGGTCTGTTAAACGTTGATTTCGGTGGAGTAACAAACTCACCCCAAAACATAACAGCGGCGTAACGTGAAGAGGCCGGGCCTATCGTCTGGATAAGTCCGGCCTCTGTGAGTTTCGGGGTTGGGTGTGGAAGGACTAGTGGGTAATCTGCGAGCGGATTTCGGCCATCTGGGCGGCCAGCCGCGGGTCGTTGATCAGGGAGTGGGCTATCTTCTGGACGCCGTGGATGACTGTGGAGTGGTCGCGGTGGCCCAGGAGCAAACCGATCTGCTTGAGCGCGAGCTCGGCGTCTTCGCGCAGGAGGTACATGGCTACGTGGCGGGCCTCGGCGATCTGCTTGGCCCGGCTCTTCCCGGTGATGGCCTGGATCGGCACGTTGAAGTAGGACGAGCAGGCGTCGAGGATGCTCTGCGGATCTGATGGCGAGGCGATCGTCGGCGTCAGCGCGGCGAGGGCCTTGGCCGCCGTCTCCACGGTGATCGCCGTCCGCGTCAGCCGCGCGTAGGCGACGATGCGGTTCAAGCAACCTTCCAGGGAGCGGATGTTGTCGCGGATGCGGTCGGCCAGGTAGCGGGCCACGTCCGGCGAGAGGTCGACTCGCTGGTCCCGCGCCTTGGCCTGGAGGATGGCCAGCCGAGTCTCCTCTTCCGGGGCTGTGATGTCTGCGACCAGGCCCCACTGGAAGCGGGAGGCCAGCCGCGACTCCAGCCCGGGCGTGGCCGAGGGCGGCCTGTCGCTGGCGATGACGACCTGGCAGCCGTCGGAGTGCAGGTCGTTGAAGGTGTAGAAGAACTCTTCTTGCGTGCGGCCCTTGCTGGCCAGGAACTGGATGTCGTCGACCAGCAGGAGCTGGACGGAGCGGTAGCGCCGGCGGAACTCGTCGCCCCGGCTCTGCGCGATGGAGGTGACGAAGTCGTTGACGAACTGTTCGGAGGTGACGTACAGCGCGTTGCGCCCGGCCTGCCCGGCCCGCAGCGCGATCGCCTGCAGGAGGTGGGTCTTGCCGAGGCCCGGGCTGCTGTAGATGAACAGCGGGTTGTAGTCCTCCGCCGGCCGTTCCGCCGCCGCCATGGCCGCCGCCGCCGCGATGCGGTTGCTGTCCGCCACGACGAAGGTGCGGAAGGTGTACTTGGGGTTCAGCCGCTGCCTGAGCAGGGGGCTGGAGATGATGCTGTGGACCGGCGATGGCTCGGCCAGGGCGGCCGTTTCGTCTTCGGCCACAGCGCTGCGGCCGTTGCCGTTGGCGTGGCCGTTTGAACTGTGGCCGTTGGGGCTTGCGACGAGGATCTCAAAGGAGACCTCGGTGGGCTGGCCAAGGATGCCGCCGATGGTCTGGGAGACCAGGCCCCGCATGCGGGTGCCTAGCCATTCCTTGACGAATTCGGTTGGAACGCCGACGACGAAGTGACCGGCTTCGACGCGGAGTCCGCGCGTATCCTTCAGCCACGTATCATAGTTAGGACGCGTGACGTGAATCTGGAGCTGGCCTAAAGCAGCATCCCAGACGCGCTGTGCAGTGGGGTCTGCCATGGAAAAGCGCCTCCGTAAAAGTGTGGGTCTGGAGCGGGATGGCGGGAATTTAGCAAGTCGCACGCAAGGGCGTCAATAACTTTATGTTAATCGCCCCGACAACTTATCAGGCCTTACCGAACGCCTAAAGAAGTCTCGGTTGCCCCCCTAATTTCTGCGCGAATATAATGACCGCACCCTGACCCCGAAAGGCTGGTCACTCCATGCTCCTCACCCTTGATGTAGGCAATACTAACGTTACCGTCGGCGTCTTCGACGGCGAGACTCTGCGCGCCACCTGGCGCTTTGCCACCGACATCGAAAAACTGCCCGACGAGTTCGGCGTGCTAATGCTTAGCCTGGTCCGCCACGAGGGTCTCGGCGAGTCCGATATCAGCGAGGCCGTGATCGCCTGCGTCGTCCCGGACCTGGAGCCCGTCTTCGAGCAGGTCTGCAGCCGCTACTTCGGGATCAAGCCGCTGCACGTGACCGCCGGCGTGCGCACCGGGCTGCGCATTCTCTACGACACGCCGCGAGACGTCGGCGCTGACCGCGTGGCCGACGCCGTCGCCGCGATCAAGCAGTACGGCCCGCCCCTGATCGTCGTCGACCTGGGCACGGCCACCGTGTTCGACGCGATCACGGCCGAGGGCGACTACCTGGGCGGCGCAATCGCTCCCGGGCTCGGAATCGCCGCCGAAGCGCTGTACCAGCGGGCCGCCAAGCTCAACCGCGTGGAGCTGGACAGGCCAAAATCAGCCATCGGCCGTAATACAATGACAGCGATACAGTCTGGCATCCTCTTCGGATACGTCGGGCTGATCGAAGGGATTGTCAGTCGCATGAAAGAAGAGCTTGGCGCCGAATCCAAGGTCATCGGCACCGGCGGCTACGCCGAGATCATCGGCCGCGAGACGGCGGTGATCGACCACATCAACGCCAACCTGACGCTGGAAGGGCTGCGCCTGATCCACGAGATGAACAAGGCCTGATGTACAACCTGACAAACCGGCCGATAGTCCTGGGCGTTGCCGGCAGCATCGCCATCTACAAGGCCGTGGACCTGGCCAGCAAGCTGACCCAGGCCGGCGCCCTGGTGGACGTGGCGATGACCCCGGAGGCGACGAAGTTCATCGCGCCGGTCACGTTCCAGTCGGTCACGACGCGGCCCGCTTACCACGATATGTTCAACCCCGGCTCCGATATCTCCGAGTTGCACGTGGCGCTGGCCCGCCGCGCCGAGCTGATGGTGATCGCCCCGGCCACGGCGACGATCATGGCGCGCCTGGCGCTGGGCCTGGCCGAAGAGCTGGTCAGCCTCACCGCCCTGGCCACCACCGCCAGGATGATCGTCTGCCCGGCCATGGACGCCAACATGTGGGCCCACCCGGCGACGCAGGCCCACGTCGACACGCTCTGGTCCCGCGGCGTGGAGATGGTCGGCCCGGAAGAAGGGCGCCTGGCCTCTGGGCAGATGGGCACCGGCAGGATGTCGGAAGTAGACAAGATTATGGGCGCGGTCCGAAAGGTCGCCGGGGTTACCGGGGACTTAGCAGGTAAAAAGATTGTGATCTCCGCCGGCGGCACCCATGAGGCGATCGACCCGGTCCGCTACATCGGCAACTCCTCCTCCGGCAAGATGGGCTTCGCCCTGGCCGAGGCCGCGCGAGACCGCGGCGCCGACGTCGTTCTCGTCACCGGCCCGGTCGCCCTGGCCGATCCTTACGGCGTGCGCGTCCTCCGGGTCACCAGCGCCGCCCAGATGCGCGATGCGATCGTCCCGGAGAGCGCCGACGCGGCTGCGATCGTGATGGCCGCCGCCGTCGCCGACTACCAGTCCTCCGAGCCCGTCGGCGAGAAGATCAAGCGCGAAGGCAAGGAGGGGCTGACGCTTTCGCTGGCCGCCGCGCCGGACATCCTGGCCGAGGTCGGGACGCGCCCGGGGCTGATCAAGGTCGGCTTCGCGGCCGAGACGAGCGATCTCCTGGCCAACGCCTCCCGCAAGCTGAAGGCGAAGGGGCTGCACCTGATCGCTGCCAACGACGTCACCGCTGCCGACGCCGGCTTCGGGGCGGACAACAACCGCGTCGTCCTCCTGGACCCCGAAGGCGGCAAGGAAGAGCTGCCCCTGATGTCGAAGTACGACGTAGCGTGGCGTATACTCGACCGCGTATCCACTCTGGCGAGGAGTAAGGCATGACAACCGATTCACCGGGCTCCAGCGACGCCCCCGGCCTCTACACGCTCGACAAGTTCGCCCAGCATCCGTTCTACCTGGAAGTGAACAAGCGCCTCGTCGCCCTCACCGGCCTGCGGCCCGGCCAGCACGTCGTCGATGTCGGCTCCGGCACCGGCGCCGTCACCAGGCTTCTCGCTGAACAGGTGCAGAACAACGGCGCCGAGGTCATCGGCGTCGAGCCTTCCCAGACTGCGATCGACGTGGCGATCCGCAACCTCGCCGAGCTGCGCGACGGCCTTGTCCGGTTCATCCAGGGCAGCGCCGAGAGGCTGAGCCAGCTGGTCCGGGTGCCCGTGGACGCCGTCTTCTTCTGCAACGCCATCCACCTGGTCCAGGAGAAGGAGCTGGTCCTCAACGAGATCAAGCAGACCCTGCGCGAGGACGGGACGTTCTCCTTCAACACCTCGTTCTACCAGGGCGCGGAGCCGCCGGAGTCCGAGCAGTTCTACCGCAAGTGGATGATGAAGGCGCTGCGCGTGCTGAAGAGCGAGTACGGCATCTCGCCCGACAAGACGAAGGTGGAGGCCCGCCACCGCCTGACCGAGGCCGAGTACATCGCGCTCCTGGAAGGGAACGGCTTCAAGATCCGCGACCGGGAGGTCGTCCAGGTGGAGATGCCGCTCTCCGGTTTCGAGAGCATCAGCGAGTACAGCCTCTGGATCGAAGGTGTTCTGCCCGGAGTGCCCCTGGCGGCCGGCGCCGCATCGCTCCGCGAAGGCGCGCGCCAGGCGTTCCAGGAGCTGGGCCTGAACTTCTCACCCCGCAACTGGCTGCTGGTCGTCGCCAGCCGCGCCTAGCCCCAAATGTGACGCAGGTCACGTGCTCGGCGCCGTCGGAGCGCTGAGAATCGCACAAGGAGGTCACGATGGATGACATGAACTGGACAAGCACCGGCGAGACCGTCGTCAGCTCAATCCTTGACCGCATCCGCGCCACCGCGCGCGTGGAGCTGGTCTACGGCGAAGAGCGCCGCGTCGGCGACAAGACGATTATCCCGGTCGCCGCGATAGCCTACGCGTTCGGCGGTGGCGGTGGCGGCGGCGCCGGCAGCGGCCCCGCGCACAACGGTCACAGTGAGGACGCCAGCGGTGTCGGCGGCGGCGGTGGTGGCGGCGGATCGGTGCGCGTGCAGCCGGTCGGCGTGCTGGAAGTGACCGACGACGGCACCCGCCTCGTCCCGATCCTGGACTGGACGCGGATCATCACCACCGGCCTGACAGCCTTCGGCGCCTACCTGGTCTTCCGCACGATCTTCCGCCGCCGCTAGGTTTAGGCCGCGTGCTCGCGCCAGTGCGCGAAGCGCCGCGCCATCGCGGCCAGCACGCTGTCGCGGAGCTCACGCTCGCCGGGGCGGTAGAGCCGGGAGCGCAGCGCCTCTTTGGCCTGGCGCAGGCCCTCGCGGGGGACTGACCAGCAAGGGCCGCCTTCGCCTACGGCGAGCAGCATGTCCGTCCGGCCGTCCCAGTCCAGCGTGCCGGCCAGACCGTGGCGGACCAGCAGGCGGGTCCCACGTGACGTCCACGCGGAGAGGCCCTGACCACGGCGTCAGAACGGTCAAGCACTCGTGGACCTCAGCCAGGTGCTCGCCGGGCGAGATCTCGGGGTCTTCGGCCAGCGCGGCCGGGACCAGCGGCCCGACGACGAACAGCGGCAGTGAGCTCAGGCCGATGGTGGCGAGCTCTTCGGCGAGCAGCGCGTGCTTGGAAGCACAGCTGCCGGAGCCGGTCCGCCGCGCGAAAGCCGCGTCCGGTGGCGCGGGCCAGGCGTACGGCATCGCCTGGATGTCATGGACCAGGGCGATGACCGATTCAATGTCGGCGGTCATGCATTCAATGCCGCGACGAATTCCTCGACGCTAAGCCCGGTACTGCCGATGATCGCTCGAAGCGTTCCCCGGTCAAGTTCCCGGTGCAGCGGAACCGTCACCGGGCGTCTGCCTGGCGATCGCATCCTGACGTGGCTCCCGCGGGTCCGAGCTGCGACGTAGCCGACCTTCTCAAGCGCGCGAATGCAGTCGCGCCCCGAGATGACCGGAAGTTCAGGCATCCGTTTCGGAAAGCTCTATGTGCCCGAGCGAGTAGGTGGCGGGCAGAGACCAGCCCTCTTCTTGCATGCTGTCCAGGCAGAGCTCCGCTGCCTCCTGGATGTTGGCCAGCGCCTCGGCCTCTGTGAGCCCCTGGGAGATGCAGCCCGGCAGCGATGGTGCGATCGCCACGATGTAGCCGTCTTCGCCTGGGTAGAGGACGATCGGGATATCAAGGCCACCCTTGGTCCGTGTGTCTGACCGCAGAACGATGGACTGCATGGCTACTTCTTGGCGGCCCAGTCCAGCACGAAGTTGATCAGCGTGCGCGTGGGGATGCCGGTGCTGCCCTTGACCCAGATGCCCTTCTCCTTGTCCGACTCGTCGGTGCCGGCCATGTCGATGTGGGCCCACGGCGTGTCTTCGACGAAGAAGTGCAGGAACTTGGCGGCGCTGATCGCCCCGCCGAAGCGGTTGCCGGTGTTCTTGATGTCCGCCACGACGCTGCGCAGGCCCTCACGGTACTCGTCAATCAGGGGGAAACGCCACATCTTCTCGCCGGACTTGACGCCGGCGTTCTCCAGGCCGGCGGCGACCTCGTCGGTCGTGGCGAAGAAGCCGGTGGCGCCCGGGCCCAGGGCGATCTGCATGGCGCCCGTCAGCGTGGCCACGTCGATGATCGGCGAGAGCTTCTCCTGGTTGGCGTAGCAGATCGCGTCGGCCAGGATCAGGCGGCCTTCGGCGTCCGTGTTGATCACCTCGATGGTCTTGCCGTTCATCGCCCGCACCACGTCGCCGGGGCGGGTGGCGCTGCCGGAGGGCATGTTCTCCGCCGTCGGCACCAGGCAGGTGACGTTGATCTTGGGCTTGAGCTTGCCGATCGCCCAGATCGTCGAGATGACGGCGGCTGCGCCGGACATGTCGCCCTTCATCGACTCCATCCCGGCGGCCGGCTTGATGGAGATTCCGCCGGAGTCGAAGGTGATGCCCTTGCCCAGGAGACCCAGCGTCTTCTTGCTGGTTGGGTCGCCCCGGTACTTGATGACGACGAACCGAGGCGGCGACACGGAACCGACGCCGACGCCCATCAGGGCGCCCATGCCCATCTTGCGAATCGCGGCGTCGTCGAAGACTTCGCACTCCAGGCCGGCGTCCTTGGCCAGCTCCTTGGCCCGCGCCGCCAGGGCTGTCGGCGGCAGGGCGTTGGCCGGCTCGTTGGCCATGTCGCGGGTGTAGTTCGCCGCCTGTGCCATGATCTGGCCGCGTTTGACGCCGCGCTTGATAGCCTCGACCTTCTTGGCGTCTGACTCGACGATGACCAGAGAGTCGATGCTGCCGCTATCCTCGTCGCCACCGGCGCCGTTCTTGTATTTGTGGAAGCGGTAGCCGCCCATCTCTGCGCCTTCGGCGATCGCCTGGGCACACGCCTCGGCGTCGAGGCCGGCGATGCCCGCGCCGTGCAGGATAGTGGCGACCGTCTTGGCACCGGTGGCGCGCGCCCGGCGGAGGGCCGTGCCGGTGGCGTTGCGGATCACGTCCAGATTGAAGTCTTCCTGAGGGCCGAGCCCGGCGACGATCACGCGCATGGACGGGATCTTGCCCAGCGTGTGAACGAGCGCTGCTTCGCCCTTCTTGCCCTTGATCTCGCCGTCTTTGATCAGGGCGCTGATGCCGCCTCCCAGCGCCTTGTCGACTGCGCCGGTGGCGCCGGCGGGGCTGGTCACGCCCTGGAACAGGTTGACGATGAGCGCTTTGGCCTTGCTCTTGGTAATGTCTCCGGACTCGACGGTAATCTTCACGGGTGTCTCCTTACGGCTCCTCTGGCGAAGCAAGGCTGATGATACAGACGCACCTTATCGGGGGTCAAAGGCAGTCTGACCCGAACCTGGAGGCCACGGGCGGCTGGAGGTGGCGGCGCGAATAAATCTGTGTGAAATCCGCGTCAATCTGCGGGGAGTTCCGCAGCGTTGAGCGCCGCCAGGAAGCCGTCCGGGTCTTGCAGGGAGATTGAGACGCTGTCACAGGGAAAGACGGCGAAGGCCCGCGTGCGTTGCTTGAATCTCACCTCGACAACGCCGGAATGCGAGCCCAGGAGGCCGATCCGCCCCAGCAGGTTGCTGCGCCAGCCGATGCCGTTCCACCAGTGCATCTGGCGCTTGCGGGCCCCGGCGATCTCGCTGCGCGGGAAGGTGCGGTCGAAGAGCACGCCGAAGCGGAAGCGGACCTTGTCCTCAGTCACCTCGGCGAAGGAGGCGCTCTTCGTGCCGCCGAAGGGCAGCAGGACCGGCCGCCAGACGTTGTCGATCTGCATATCGAAGCGCTCCGCCATAACGGGGGCATGATACCAGAGCGAGACGATTTCGTGACTCTAGCGGCCGCGCGGCCTCCCTCGCGTGGGCTTGTCCGGCGCCGGCCGGGCGCTGCCCCAGAAGTCGAACGGGCCCATGAGCAGGATCGTGCTGATCTGCGGGTCGGTGAGGCGCGAGCCCAGCCGCGCGTCCAGGTCGCGGACGGTGAGGTTGGTGGTGATCACTGTCGGCAGCGAGGCGTTGTAGCGGTGGTTGATCAGCTGGAAGAGCTTCTCGTCCGCCCAGGGGGTGCCGGACTGCGCGCCCAGGTCGTCAAGCACAAGCAGCGGCACGTTGCGGACGCGCTCGAACATCGTGTCGAAGGATGTCGGGTTCTGCGGGTTGTAGGCGGATCGCAGCTGGTCCAGAAGGTCCGGCACGACGACGAAGCGCACCTGCTGGCCGGCCTCCCGGCAGTAGTTGCCGATGGCCGCGGCCAGGCGGGTCTTCCCGCGCCCCGTCTGACCGGCGATGACCAGCCAGTCCCGCGGGTCCTCGGCGAACTTGATCGCCGTGCGGTAGGACGCCTGCACCAGCCGCAGGTCCTCGGCGTCGGCGGCCACCAGCTTCGGGTCGAACGTCTTGAAGGTCATTCGCTTGAGCAGCGCCAGGTCCAGCGAGTCGAGGGTCAGGAGCTCGCCGCCGGCGCCGCCTTCCAGGTGGTGCACCTGGGAGAGGGCCGGGTCGGAGAGGCGCGTCTGCAGGCGCTGATCGAACGCCGCGAGGTCCAGGTTCGTGGTGATGACGGTGGCCAGCTGGGCGCTGTAGCGGTGGTTGATCAGCTGGAAGAGCTTCTCCTCCACCCACGGCGTCGTGCTCTGTACGCCCAGATCGTCAAGGACGAGCACGGGCGCGTTGCGGACGGTCTCGAAGACTTCGTCGTAGCCGGTGTCTGAGCCGGGTTGGTAGGCGGCACGCAGGTGATCGAGCAGGTCCGGCACGACCATGAAGAGCGCCCCCAGCCCGCCTTCGATGCACTTGCCCGCGATCGCCGCCGAGAGGTGCGTTTTGCCGGAGCCGCTGGGCCCGACCAGCACGAGCCATCCCGCGGGCGCTGCCGCGAACGCCTCACCGGCACGAGTCGCTGCCGCGAAGGCGTCCTGGTGCTGGGAGCTGGGGCTGCGGCCGCGCGGGCTCAGGTTCTGGAACGTCAGGCGGGAGAGCGGCCCCAGGTTGCTGTACCGCAAGAGGCGCGCCAGCTTGACGTCCTCCGGCTCGTCGTGGGTGCACTCACAGGCGAAGACGCGGCCGAAATCCGGGTGCCCCAGCTGCACGGCCTTGCGGACGAAGCCTGCGCCGTCGCAGCGGGGACAGGCGGGCTCCTCCGGCGGCAGGTCAGGGAGCGGCGCGCGAGGGAGGTCGCTTGCCCTCTCGGTACCGTCTTGCAAGCCAGTCTGCTTCAGGATCTCTCCGATGCTCTTCATGGCCCCGTCCCTCTGTCTCCCAGCGCTGGAGGATCGCCCTCACGTAGCGCCAACTGCGTTTGTTGAGCTCCGCCGCCTCGCGGAAAGCCGCTTCTATCCACTCTGCCGGGTACTGTCCTTCCGCCTCCCGCAGCTCATCGACGAGAAGCGGGGTGATGCTGCCGATGTTCTCTTCGTAGAGCGCGAAGATGTTCGCGGCTGCCTCGCGTCCGGCGGCCGGCGGCGGCTGTTCCACGCGCGATCCCTTCCACGGCCAGCCGCTCCAGCGCGCGCACGTTGGCCGGGATGTTGGCCGTGTACAGCACCTCTTCGCGCTCAGTCTGATTCGCGCGGAGATTCGCCCGGACAAGTGTCCCGCGCGCGACGGCCAGGCTGAGGCCGCGTTCCAGCGCCCCTTCGCCGGCCAGGCTGGAGAGCGCGCGTGCCAGCCCGTTGTCGGCGGCCAGCTCCGCCAGCGTGACGAAGCGCGCCCGCCGCTTGTGCACCCCGAGCGCGAAGAAGACGTACGTCGAGACGACAAGCTCGGCCGGATCGCTGATCTCCGGCAGGACCCGCGCGAAGAAGGCGTTGGGAATGACCGTGCCCGCCGCGGAGTTGGAGAAGCCGGCTGTCAACGAATGGCCTTCGGGCGGAACGAATTACCGAATGCACACCGACGCCGCGATTCGGTCATTCGTTCGTGATTCGTTGACAGCCTCACGCCTCGTCCTCCCAGTCGTCGTCGCGGGTCAGGAAGTCTTCGAAGCGGGCGATCTTGTCTCGGAAGCGGAGGTGGATGGTGCCGGTGGGGCCGTTGCGGTGCTTGGCCACGATCAGCTGGGCGACGCCGGCGGGATACTCGCGGTGCTTGGCGTCTCCGGCGTGCTCCTTCTCCCACTGCTCGCGGGAGACGTACTTGTCCTCCCGGTAGATGAACATCACAACGTCGGCGTCCTGCTCAATGCTGCCGGACTCCCGCAGGTCGCTCAGCATCGGGATGTTGGTGGCGCGGTTGTCCGCGGCGCGTGAGAGCTGGGCGCAGGCGATGACCGGCACGTCGAGGTCGCGCGCAAGCTGCTTGAGGGAGCGCGAGATGTGGCTCACCTCCTGGACGCGGTTCTCGTTGCGCATGCCGCTGCTCATCAGCTGCAGGTAGTCGATGACGATGAGGTCGAGGCCGCGCTCCAGTTGCAGCCGCTTCACCTTGGCGCGCATGTCAGAGGAAGTGAGGAAGGCGGAGTCATCGAAGAAGACGGGCATGTCGCTGAGCGCGCCCAGCGCCTGCATGACCTTGCGCTCTTCACGCTCCGTGTGGTGGCCCAGCGTCAGCCGCATCGAGTCGACCCCGGATTCGGTGGCGAGCAGGCGCTGCACCAGCTGCTCTGAGGCCATCTCTATAGAGAAGAAGGCGACGTTGGCGGACTGGCGGGCGGCGGCGTTGCGGGCGAAGTTGAGGGCGAGCGACGTCTTTCCCAGCGAGGTGCGGGCGGCGACGATGATCAGGTCGCCGCGCTTGAAGCCGCCCAGCAGCGTATCCAGGTCCATGAACCCCGTTGTCACCGAACGCCCGGAGTCGATGCCGAGCCCGGTGCCGGCCTCCACCGACTCCAGGTAGCCCTGCAGCAGCTCCTTGATGTGGACGAAGTCACGGACGGCGCCGGTCTGGCGCACGGTGGCGATCAGCGCCTCGGCCTCGGAGAGGACGGCGGTGACCTCGTCGCTTGAGGCGCCGCTTTCGTGGGCGCGGCGGACGATGTGGCCGGCGACGCTGATCAGGCGGCGATAGATCGCGTCGGCCTGGACGATGGTGGCGTAGTACTTGGCGCCGACCGATGTCGGCAGCGTCGTGACCAGGCGGCTCAGGTAGGCCGGTCCGCCGGTGTCGTCGATCTTGCCGCGGCGGGCCAGGTCGTGGGCGACGCTGATCTGCGTGATCGTCTCACCGCGGTCAAAGAGCGCCAGGCAGGTCTCGTAGATCCAGCGGTTCTGCTCGCGGAAGAAGTCGTCCGGCTTGAGGTTGGAGCCGAGGACTTCGAGGACGGCGTCAGGGTCGACGAGGATGGAGGCGATTACCGCCTCTTCGGCCTCAACGTCGTGTGGCGGGAGCTTGTCTCCGGCGCGCGCGGGTCCGGTGTCGATTGCCATGGGAGTAGCTTGTCAGCGCCCGGCCCGGGGCGTAAGCCGGTCTATCCACGAAGATGTTGGGGGGGCGTGGGGAAGTGCCGCTAACTCGTTGGCAAAACGGAATTGGTCAACTGTTACCGCGGGTGTATTCACACATCAACGATGCGGGGTGGGACAGCGCCCGCCAATGCACTAATGTCACCGGACGATAACGCGGATAGCGGGATGCGGTGGCGGCAGCGGGTCGAAGAACAGGCCGTCTGTCAGCGAAAGTCAGGGCAATCGGCACTCGGCTATTCATAGTAGGGGGGCCAGATTGTGGGTAAGAAGCTCAATAGGGGGAGGGTGTTATGTTTAAGCAGCAGTTGAATCACCGGCTGGGGCCCGAGGATAACTCGTTTCTCGTCTACGATACGGAGACGACGCCCATGAACATCGGTTCAGTGAGCCTGTTCGAAGGGGACATGTCGTTTGACCGGTTCGTTCAGAACATCGAGTCGAAGATCCACTTGATCCCGCGCTACCAACAGGTCGTTGTCCCGGCGCCGTTCGGGGTGGGAAGGCCGACTTGGGAGTTCGATCCGTCGTTTGACGTGCGCCGGCACGTGCGCGAGGTGGTGCTTGAGCCGCCGGGCACCCTGGACCAGCTCTTTGCCGTTGCGGCCGGTATTCACGAGACGCGGCTGGATCGCAAGCGGCCGCTGTGGGAGATCTACCTCGTCAGGGGCCTGGAGGGTGGCAACACAGGCATGGTCTCGAAGGTGCACCATTGCATGGTGGATGGCGTGGGCGGGATCTCGTTGCTGCTGGTCGTCCTCGACCCGTCGCCGGATGCCCAGCCATCGAAAACGGCGGAGGAATATCATCCGCCGCCAATCCCCAACGCTTTCGCACGGTTCTCCGACGCCTTCTTCGACACTGTTTCGGAAGGGCTGGACACCGTGATCGACGTCGAGGAGCGCCTCCTGGATGTGGGGACGGGCGCCGGCGGAGATTGGCTGAAGATGATGGGGGCGTCCCTGCGCACGGCGTTGCCGTACTTCCTGTTCCCGGCGAAGAAGACGCCGTTCAACCGGCCGTTTTCTGGACAGCGCTCGATCACTGGCCTGGCGGCGCGGCTGGACGAAGTGAACGAGATCCGCAAGGTGACCGGCGGCACGATCAACGACGCGGCTTTGGCGGTGCTGGGCGGGGCCGTGGCGCGTTACCTTGAGGAGCACGGCGAAGATCTGTCCGACCGAGTCATCAGGATATTCACGCCCGTGAACGTTCGGCACGGCGATGAAGGCGGGACGCTTGGCAACAAAGTTTCGATGCTGCTGGTGGAGGTGCCGGCGGGCGTCAAGGACCCGATTGCGAGACTGAAGGTGATCGAGGAGCGCACCGCCCACATGAAGAAGGAGCACGTTAGCGATGGAGTCGGGTCGCTGAGCAACGCTCTCTTCGCGATGCCGGTGCCCCTGTCGAAGGCGTTGGTCGATCTTGGCGCGCTGCCGCTCGACAAGATGGGGAATATGGTCTGCACCAATGTCCCGGGGCCGCGCTTCCCGCTGTATTCGATCGGGCACCAGATGACGGCGATGTATCCGATCGTGCCGATCGCCTGGGAGATGGGCATTGGTTGCGCAATCGCAAGCTACAACGGAACGCTCTACTTGGGGCTGACTGCGGACGTTGGCGCCGCGCCCGACGCCCACCTGCTGAGCGACTACCTGGTCGAGGCGTATGTAGAACTGCGGGACGCAGCCGGCGTTAGCGCTTCCTGACCTCGGATCTCCTCCTGGTTGGGGACGCTACGCTTCGGCTGCGCCTTCGGTCGCGGCGTCTTCGGTCGCGGCCTCTTCTTCGGGCGCCTCGTCTGGCGTTTCGGCTTCTGCCGTCTCTGCCTGTGCCTCGGCCGGCTCCTCCGCCGCAGCCTCGACCTTCGGCAGGCCGCCGATCGGCTCCACGTGGACGGTGACGGTGGCGAGGACGTTGCGGGTCAGCTTGACCTTGACCTCGTGGATGCCGATCTCGCGGATCGGCTGCTTGAGGTCGATCTGGCGGTGCTCGAGGTCGATCTTGGTCAGCTCAACCAGGGCCTCGGCGATGTCGCGGGCGGTGACGGAGCCGAAGAGCTTGTCCTGGTCGCCGACGCGGACTTCGATCGTGATCTCCTTGCCGTCGACGAGGGGGATGAGGTGCTGGGCGTCTTCGTCCAGCTTGGTCTGGCGGCGGGCGTCCTTGGTGGCCTTCTGGTTGGCGATGTTGATGTAGTGCTCGGTGGCCGGGGCCGCCAGCTTGCGGGGAAGGAGGTAGTTGCGCGCGAACCCGCCGGCGACGTTCTTGATGTCGCCCGGGCGCGCGGTGCCCTCGACTTCTTCCAGGAATACGACCTTCATAGCTGAGCTCCTTATGCGATGTGTGCGACGCGGCTCATGGAGCAGGCGTGCCGTACTAGGGTAACGGACGGGGCCGGAAGAGGGAAGTGGGAAGCGTAAACAGCGCCGCGCGGGCGAATCCGGCTAGCTGGTCATCCCGCGCAGGCCAACGAGGGCGCGGCCGTGCTCGATCTCGCCCATGTGGCGCAGGCCGTGCTGGTAGACGAAGCACTCCAGCACTTCCAGCTTGCGGATCGGGTTGCCGGGCCCGACGACGATGCCGCAGAAGATGTTCTGCATGTTCGGGGGCAGCTGCGGCATCAGCACCTCTGCCAGCATCTCCTCTGTGATCGTCTCCAGCACCGCACTGGTACGAGCGATCACCTCGGTCTGGTAGGCCTTCCAGGCGTCGAGGTCGGCGAAACGGAGGTGCTGCATCTCCTCCACTGTCTCTTCTCGGCCCAGCGTGTCGACGCTTACGCCGACTTTCTCGGCCCAGCCTCCGGAGGCCCAGAGCGGCCGCTCCTTCAGGAAGGGCGCGCTGATCGACTGGTCCTGGGCGCGCATGTAGTGGCTGAAGCTGAAGGCGATGGGCAGGACGCCTTCGCGCTCGTGGTGGTTCACCTGGTCCAGCGTCATGTCGCTGATCGCGCGCTCCCAGAGGATGTTCATCGCGCGGATACGGTTGCGGAGCGACTCGACGAACATGGCCATATCAGACATCAAGACGGCGATGCATTCAAGTCAGCGCAGCGCAGGCGCGCACCTGTCGGTGTGAGCGCGCTCGGACGAGTCCTTAGCCTCGCGGGCGACGCAGAGCGACGTGATCATTAACGGGTTGTTCACGCCTTGCTCTTGAGTCGTCAACTGTTGTGTTGGCTGACGCGGTCGCCAGGTCAGTCCAGCTGGCGACCCTGTCCTTGCCTGAGGACTTGGCCAAGTACATGGCCATATCGGCCCGATATACAAGCTCCTCCGGAGTGAAAGCTGACTCTGGCATGCTGGCAACACCGAAGCTCGCGGTAACCCGTCCGGCGGTCGGATGGTTAATGGCCAGAAACGCGCGCCTTAGCGACTCGGCCGTGGTCATCGTAGTCATCTGGTCGGCCTCCGGCAGCAGGACCGCGAACTCGTCCCCTCCGTAGCGGTAAGCCTTCTCGTCACCCACCACCCCTACCAGTGCGCTAGCCACCTCGCGCAAGAGTTGATCACCAGCAAGGTGGCCGAGGGAGTCGTTAACTTCCTTGAATCCGTCAAGGTCCATCATGATAAGCCCGAGTTTGCCACCGGCTGCCGCTGCGTCAGCCGCTGCTTCTTGCAATCGCTTGTGGAACGAGCGGTGATTGCCGAGACTAGTTAGCTGGTCTGTGGCCGCTTGCGTCCGCGCGTCAATGAGATGGCGGTTAGCCTGGCGCAGGTCTTCGGTGCGCTTCTCGATCGCCGACATCATCTCGTTGAGCGCAGAACCCAGGTGTGACAACTCCCGAGGCCCGCCGTCCGGAGCACGCGCAGTGAGGTCACCGCCGGACGCGCGGCGGGCCGTGATCTCGAGTTGAGCAAGTGGCCTCACGATCGAACGAGCGACCCAAAATGAGACTGCCAGGCCTGTCACTACGCCCAGGGCGCCCGAGGCGACGAGCAGCAAGAATGCGAGATTGCCGGCGCGATCTGCGCTCGCCCGCAGTTGCGTCACTTGCGTCAACTCCGCCGAGGTCATGCTCTCCAGCATAAGTTGATTCTCATGGAAGATGGGTATCATCGCCTCCACGCCAGCCAAGGCCGCTGTCGTGTTCCCGGCGCCGCGCAACGTTAGAACCTGAGCGGTTCCTTGTAGAAGTTGCGCGCCGATGGCCGTCAAATGATCAGTCCCCGGCACGCCCAACCTTGCGGCTTCGACCAGGCTCGCCTGCGCGCTGTTCGCCGCGACATTTATCTCCGAAATATAGGTGGTATCGCCGTAGTATACGTATCGCTCCAAGTCGTCTGCGGCGATGGCCGCCTGCGCCTCCGTTGTCTGCAGCAAAATTGCGTTCCGTGAATGAAGGTCCAGTTGGGCCAGCTCAGATTGGTGATTGCGTAACTGAACGGCAGAGCCGATTATGACGGCCGCGAGGATAATGACCAGAGCGCTAAATCCACCGATGATGAGCGCGCGCACTGATAGAGAGATCGACGGATTCCGAGCCGAACCCGTTGTCGCTCCGTTTGCTGAACGTTTCGGAAGTGCGTTTGCCGTGCTGCGCATATATGGCGGTGCCGAGATTGGCGGCGCTCCTCCTTCGGGTCGTATACCTGAAAGAGGGACGGCTCACCGGCAATTCCGTTACAGCGTAGCTGTGGGACTACACGGTGCGTGATACGAATCCGGTCGGCGCTCGTGGCAGTCCGCTATGAGCCGAGAGCGTTGGGAAGACCGCCTTCGAAGGCGTCGCGGAGTTCGGCGAGCGTGGCGTCCAGGCCGAGACCCAGGCGCAACCGCGGTTCTGCGGTGACGCGGCCGATGTACTCCAGCGGCAGACCCGCGCCTTGCGCGATCGTGGCGAGGGCGGGGCGCTTGTCAGGCGCGATAGCGACGATGATGCGCGTCTGCGCCTCGCCGAAGAGAGTGGGCGCGAGGTGACGGCCTAGCAGCGCCGCCGAGCCGTCCAGTCCCTTGCCGCCGGCCAGGCACATCTCCGCCAGCGCCACGGCCAGGCCGCCATCGGAGCAGTCGTGGGCCGCGGTAACCAAGCCGCCGCGGATGCCGGCGAGGACCGCCAGGTGGAGCCGCGCTTCCTTCGCCAGGTCGATGTCCAGCTTGCCGCCGACGAGGCCGTGCTCCAGCTTCAGGTACTCGCTGCCGCCCAGCGTATCCAGTGGCTGCTCCAGGTTGGCGCCGACGACGAACACATCGTCGCCCTCGTTCGCAAAGCCCATGCCGCAGCGGCGCTCCACGTCATCGAGAATCCCGAGCATGCCGATCACCGGCGTCGGGTAGACCGGGCGGCCACCGCTTTCGTTGTAGAGCGAGACGTTGCCAGAGATCACCGGCGTGCCCAGCGCGTCGCAGGCGTCGGCGATGCCGTGGATCACCGCCTGCATCTGGTAGTAGACGTCCGGCCGCTCCGGGTTGCCGAAGTTCAGGCAGTCAGTGACGGCGACCGGGTGCGCGCCGCTGCAGACGACGTTGCGCGCCGCCTCCGCCACGGCGATAGCGCCGCCGCGGTAGGGGTCGATGTGGCAGTAGCGGCCGTTGCCGTCGGTGGAGACGGCGATGCCACGGGACGTGCCCTTGATGCGCAGGACGGCCGCGTCGGAGCCGGCCTGGACGACGGTGTTGGAGAGCACGCTCTGGTCGTACTGGCGGTAGATCCAGCGCTTGCTGGTGATGTTCGGTGAAGCGAGGAGGCGGAGCAGCGCGCCCTTCGGGTCGGTCAGCTCCGGCAGGCCGGTCAGGTCCAGGCGCTCCATCTGGAAAAGCTCGGCGGCGGGCTCGCCTTCGCGCGTGTACTCCGGCGCATCGACGAGAATGTCCACGGGCATCGTCCCGACTTCTTTGTCACCGTCGCGGATGTGTACGAGGCCGTCGCCGGTCACCTTGCCGATGATCGCCCAGGGAACCTCCCAGCGCTCGAACAGCTTGGCCACATCGTCCTCGTGGCCCAGGCGGACGATGATCAGCATCCGCTCCTGGGACTCGGAGAGCATCACTTCGTACGGCGTCATATCTTCTTCACGGCGCGGGATCCGGGCAACGTCGATCTCGATGCCGCTGCCACCGCGGTTCGCCGATTCAACGGCGGACGAGGTGAGGCCGGCCGCGCCCAGGTCCTGCACGCCGGTGATCCAGTCTCGGTGGTTCCAGGCCAGGTCCAGGCACGCCTCCAGCAGCATCTTCTCCAGGAACGGGTTGCCCACCTGGACGGCGGGGCGCATCTCCTCGAAGCGGGCGCTGGGGTCGGTGCGGGAGGCGAGGCCTGAGGCGCCGTGGATGCCGTCCCGACCAGTGTCCGCGCCGACGAGCATCAGTAGGTTGCCTTCGCCCTCCGCTTTGGCGGTGATGAGCTGATCGACGCGTGCGACGCCGACGCACATGGCGTTGACGAGCGGGTTGTCGGCGTAAGCGTCCTCGAAGGCGACCTCACCGCCGACCGTGGGGATGCCCAGGCAGTTGCCGTAGCCGCCGATCCCGGCCACGACACCTTCGAACAGGTACTTGCCGCGCGCGTACCCGTCATTCGTCGTAGGGGCGACCTTCAGGTCGCCGAAAGGGGCGGTGGGGCGGGGCGGAGCGATCGGCCCGAAGCGGAGCGAGTCCAGCAGCGCGATCGGTCGCGCGCCCATGGCGAAGATGTCGCGCACGATGCCGCCGACGCCGGTGGCTGCCCCCTGGTACGGCTCCACGGCCGAGGGATGGTTGTGGGATTCGACCTTCATGACGACGCACATGTCGTCGCCGATGTCTACGGCGCCGGCGTTCTCAGCACCGCGCTTGGTCAGGACGTAAGCGCCCTCGGCAGGCAGCAGGCGGAGGAGGGGCTTGGAGTTCTTGTAGCCGCAGTGCTCGCTCCAGAGCGCCCCGAACATGCCGAGCTCGACCTCGTTCGGCTCACGGCCGAGCTTCTTGACGATCAGGTCGTACTCGCTGCGGGAGAGGGCGATGGTGTCGAGAGCTGACTGGTCGATGGCCACTGCCCTCTCAGCATACAATTTGTTAAAGGCTTCGATGAAGAGCGATTTGATGCGAGTACTCCGCCTGACCCGCCTTGACGGCCCCGCGGCGCTGGAGATCGGCGAGGCGCCGCTGCCGGACGCGCCCGGTGCGGTGCTGATCGACGTGCACGCGGCGGGGGTGGCCTTTGCGGACCTCTTGATGACGCGGGGGCAGTACCAGTTCAAGCCGGACCCGCCGTTTGTGCCGGGGTCGGACATCGCCGGGACCGTGCGGAGCGCGCCTGAGGGCAGCGGCTTCCAGCCCGGCGACCGGGTCGTCGCTACGGGCTTCGGGGCGTGGGCGGAGGTCGCCGCGGCGGCTCCGGCGTCGACCTTCCCGATACCGGACGGGATGAGCTTTGAGCAGGCGACTTCGCTGATCAACTACCAGACCGGCTACTTCGGGCTGGTCTCCCGCGGCGCGCTCAAGCCCGGCGAGCGAGTGCTCGTACACGGTGCGGCGGGCGGCGTCGGCACGGCGGCGGTGCAGATCGCGCGCGGGCTCGGCGCGGAGGTGATCGCCGTCGCGCAGGGCGATGAGAAGCGCGCCATCGCGTCCGAGGCCGGCGCCTCAGCACACGCTCGACGCCGACGGCGACTGGCTGGCGGAGACGAAGGCGCTCACCGAAGGCCGCGGCGTCGAGATGGTGTACGACCCGGTGGGCGGCGACCGTTTTACGGACAGTCTCCGCGCCCTGGCGACGGGTGGCCGGCTGCTGGTGATCGGCTTCGCGGGTGGCGCCATCCCCCAGGTGAAGGTAAACCGTCTGCTTTTGAACAACACCTCGGTCATCGGCGTGGCCTGGCCGGAGTGGGCTCGCGTACATCCGGAGGAGCGCGCCGCCGTAGCCGCCGGGCTGCAGGCGCTCTGGGACAGCGGCCACGTGCGCCCGATCGTCGGCGAGGTGTTCCCGCTGGAGCGCGGCGCCGACGCCCTCCGCGCCATCGAGGACCGCCGCGCGACCGGCAAGATCGTCCTTCGCGTGCGGGACTAGTAGGCGATCCAGGTGGCGTCAGACGCGAACTGCCGCTCCTTCACGAGCCCGTCCGCCGTCAGTGCGTCGATCTCGATCGTCCCGGCGTTGCGGTTGAGCAGCGCGAGTCGCTTACCCGGCAGCGGGTAGACGTACGAGGTGTCCGCCGGCAGCGTGTAATCCTTTGCGGATTCTGTTTCCAGCGGATCTACGATCAGGACCCCCTGCACCATCGGGAAGCCGATGTCGTCGTACGCCTCTTCGCCGCCGCTGTAGGCCACCAGCAGATCGCCTGATGGGAGCTGCCAGCTGGACCAGCTCTCGACGCGCTGGCCCGCCTGGAGCAGGCGCACGCTGGTGTCGTCGTCGAAGAGAACGCGGCCGTCGCCGGAGAGGAGGAACGGCCGGTCGTGTGTGTATCCGCCGAAGATGACGGGATAGCCGCCGAGGAACTTGGCGATCTTCTCGACCAGCCCGGAGCTGTGTGCCTCGTACGTGTCCGAAGTGTACGGGCAGGTCACGAGAGCATCGGTCCCACCCAGGGGCGCCAGGCGCGCGTAGCCGCAGTTGGCGGGCAAGCCGCTAGCCTCGGTTGTGTTGCCGGTTTCGAGGTTGATCAACTGGATCGCGTAGATGTCGCAGACGGCAGCGTCGCTGCCGCGCGGGCAGTTCGGCTGGATGACGCTCTCGTAGTACAGCGTGCGCTCATCGGCCGAAAGCGCCATCGCCGGGTCGTAGCCGCTGGTCGAAAGAAGCCGCGCGGTCATCGGCACCTCGCGCACCAGCGTCGGGTCGCGCTCGATGGCGTAGATCCTCAGGCGGCCACCGTCCTGCGTCACGTCCGAGACGAGCAGCTGCTTCGCTGAAGGCCGCAGCACCGCCCAGGGGGAGTCGCCGCCGGGCGCTACCGTCCGCAGGCTCTGGCCGGACGTCAGGCTCACGACGCCGATGCTGTTCCCCGATATCGTCAGCGCGGAATCGTTGCGCAAGTCGTCCGAGTCCAGGACGCCGGCCTCGCCGCTGCCGCCGCGGATCGCGCCGAGGGCGAGGAGTGCCGTCCCGGCCAGCGCCGCGGTGACGACCAGCGCCCCGGCTATCTTGAGGACAAGCGAAACCGTTAGGGCGCGCCGCCACCACGTGTCGCGCGAGGCCGGCTGTAGGGCCGAAGCCTCTTCGCGGGAAGAGACGCCGAGCTTGGAGAGGATCTCCGAGACGTGGTACTTGGCCCCGGCCAGCGTCACGCCCAGGCGCTCGGCGATCTGCTCGTTGGTCAGGCCCAGCCGGATCAGCGAGAGGACTTCACTCTCGCGGTCGGTGAGCTGGTCGGCGCGGTGTGGCTTGCCCATCAGGCTAGATGTTCCCATCGCCGGGGAATCGGCGCACTAGCCGAAAACTGAGCAAACCTGCCGCAGCGCTTACAGGAAAACGTAGTCGGCCGGGTTGGGCTTGCGGGTCTGCTGCCAGTACTCGATCAGGTTGAAGGGCCAGTTCTGGGTGACGCGGCCCTTGTCGTTCTTGTACCAGCTGTTGACCTTCGAGACGCCCCACGTCCGCAGCAGGTTGGCCGCGTCGATGCGCTCGTTGTAGGCGTCGTGCACGTCCGGGCGCACGTCCAGCGCACGGTGGCCGTCCTCCAGCAGCAGCCGGATGCAGCCGAGCACGTACTGCACCTCGCACTCGGAGAAGAAGATGATGCTGCCGTTGACGACGATGTTGGTGTTGGGGCCGTAGAGCAGGAAGAAGTTCGGGAAGTTGGGGACGGTGATGCCCATGTAGGCGCGGGCGTCGCCGTCCCACTGCTCGTTGAGGACGATGCCGCCGCGGCCGCTGACCTGCATCGGCGTCAGGAACTTCGAGGCCTGGAAGCCCGTGCCGTAGACGATGACGTCGGCGGCGTGCTCGACACCGTCGTCGGTCACGATTCCTCCGGGCGTGATCTCGCGGATGCGGTCGGTCAGGAGGTGGACGTTGTCGCGCTTGAGGGCCTGTGCCCAGACGCCGTTGTCCAGCAGCATCCGCTTGGCCGTCGGCGGATAAGCCGGGACGACCTTCTCCAGGAGGTCTGGCCGGTCCCCGAACTGGGTCTGCAGGTACATCGTCAGCATGACGCGCACCATCTCGTTGGGGCCGCTGACAGACTTCTCCGGGTCCGGCCATGCCGGGTCGACGGTGGCCGCCGGGAGCAGGCCGTCTGTCATGTTCCAGAAGAGCCAGAAGCGGTACCAGTGGGCGTAGTGGGGGACGTGCTGGAAGAGCCAGAGCAGCCCGTCTTCAACGTCGGAGTGGTAGGTGGGGACGGGGACAAACCACGGCGGCGTGCGCTGGAAGACGGTCAGGTCGGCGACCTCTTCGGCGATGACGGGAACGAACTGGGCGGCGCTGGCCCCGGTGCCGATAACGGCGACGCGCTTGCCCTTGAGGTCGACGCTGTGGTCCCAGCGCGCGGAGTGGAATGAGGGCCCGGCGAACGTCTCCATCCCGGCGATGTCCGGCATCTTCGGGCGATTGAGCTGGCCGACGGCGCTGATCACGGCCTCGGCCGTCACCGTCTTCTCGCCATCGGTGCCGCGCAGGTGAAGGCTCCAGGTCAGCGCTCTCATCGTCGAAGTCAGCGGAGAGCACCTCTGTATCGAACTGGATGTGCTCCCGGATGCCGTGCTCGTCGGCGCAGGCGCGGAAGTAGTCGAGCAGGATCTGCTGGGTGGAGAAGTGCTTCGGCCAGTCAGTCCTCTGGGCGAAGGAGTAGCTGTAGAAGGCGTTGGGCACGTCTACACGGGCGCCGGGGTAAGTGTTCTCCAGCCAGGTGCCGCCGACGTCTGAGTTCTTTTCGAAGATCGTGAACGGGACGCCGGCCTGCTTGAGGCGGATCGCGGCCAGGATGCCGGACATGCCGGCGCCGATGATCGCCACGGAGAAGGTGATGGCCGGGTCCTTGTGCCAGTCCGGGGCGCGGGTGTCGTCATCGTAAGGGGCCAGCTCTTCGACGAGCAGCGGGATGTAGTCGTCCGGGGTGGCTGAGCCGGTCATCCACTGTGTTATCTGCTTGAGGTCGTTCTCGGTGGCGTCTTCCACCGGCGTCGTCCGGTCTCGCAGCGCTCGCAGCGCTTCCATGGCGACGGCCTTCGCGGCCTCCTGCTGCTGGGCTGAAAGGCCGCCCTGGGGCACGCCGGGCGCGAAGCCGGTGGGCCGGAACTGGTCCTGCAGGATGCTCAGATCGCCGGTGGCCTGGGCCAGCGCAGGGATCAGCGCCGGGAGGAAGGCGTCCTCCACGGCTTTGCGGATCGTGTCGTCGTCCGCGGTGATGCGGGCGATCTCGTGTGAAATGACCATGCGTCAGTAGTTAATCTGACTTGTGGCGGGATGTCCAGCGCGGTCAGGCCAACTTTGGGCCGAGGTGGACGTAGTGCGTGGTGACGTACGTGCCGGCGACCATCGCTGTCAGGCCGCAGACGGTGAGGCCGGTCTTCACCCACAGCGGCCAGGCCTGGTAGCGCCACATGAGGTACAGGCCCAGCGGCGCGAAGACGTAGCCGGCCAGGATCGCGACCCAGACGTTTTCGTACCAGGGCTTGGTGGGCGCTGGTTCGGCGGCCTCCGGCAAGCGGGACTACGGTTTCGTACTGAAAGGCGGGTACTTGTCGGTCAGCAGGTACACGTAGGCGTTGAGGCGGACGCTCCACCTGTGGGTGCCGACGATGAAGTCGAACATGCCCTTCGGGAAGGTGCCGGTGAAGAGGATGGCGAACCAGGAGATGAACCAGAGCAGAATGGCGACGATCGCCACGAAGACCAGGACGATCAGGTTCGGGATCGCCAGCAGCCACTTGTAGAGCGGAGCGAATCGCGCCATCTCTCCCGGGTAGTCGGCCTCGAAGGTGACCGGATAGCTCCCCGGCTCCCAGCTAAACGGCGGATACTCGTCGCGCAGCATGAAGATGTAAGCGCCGACGTTCGCCTGCCAGCGGTGGATGTTGACGACGAAATCGAAGAGGCCACGCGGGTACTTCTTGGTGAAAAGGATCGCGAAGAAGGCGATAAACGTCATGATGTTCGCCACCGCACCGAGGGCGTAGAGGACCAGCAGGTGCGGGATGATGAGAAGCCAGCGGAAGAAAAGGAGCAGCCGCGAGTGCTTCGCCTCGTACTGGGCGTCGTAGCGGACGGGGTAACCGGAGGGGGTTGGAGTTGCGGCCATCGCGTCGGAGGACATGGGGCACTCCTTTCAAGATGATGCTGGCTATTTATTAAGCGAATCGCTCTTAATATGTCAACGCGCGAAGGTGGTGTCGGTTAAATTGCGGCTAGGCGCGGACTTTGGCCCATTCTACGACGGATTTCCAGATCAGGAGTCCGTCTTCGCCTCCCGTCAGCCCTTCGCAGGCGCGCTCCGGGTGCGGCATCATCCCCAGGACGTTGCCACGTTCGTTGACGATGCCGGCGATGTTGCGCTCGCTGCCGTTGGGGTTCGCGGCCGGGGTCACTGCCCCGGACTCGTCGCAGTAGCGAAAGGCGACACGGCCGGACGCCTCCAGCTCGTTCAGCGTCGCGTCGTCGGCGAAATAGCGGCCGTCGCCGTGGGAGATCGGCACGCGCAGGACCTGGCCGGGCTGACAGGCGGCGGTCCAAGCGCTGGCCGTGTTCTCGGCGCGCAGGTGCACCCATTCGCAGCGGTACTGGAGCGAGTCGTTGCGCATCAGGGCGCCCGGGAGCAGGTGGCACTCGCAGAGGATCTGGAAGCCGTTGCAGATCCCGATCACCGGCTTGCCACGCTCGGCGTCCGCCAGCACGGCGTCCATCACGGGTGAGAAGCGGGCGATCGCGCCGACGCGCAGGTAGTCGCCGTAGGAGAAGCCGCCGGGCAGAACGATCGCGTCGTACCGGGCGAGGTCCGTGGAGCGGTGCCAGACCAAGTCGGCTTGCTCGCCGGCGAGCTGCAGGGAGTACTGGGAGTCGTGGTCGCTCCAGGTGCCCGGGAAGACGATGACGGCGAACTTCACGACTTAAGGGTCAACGGTCGGCGGCTGTCGGTCAAGAGGGAGGTTGTGGAGAGTAAAGGGTGGGCCTTCGCGGACGGTAAAATACGGTGAAAACCGGCGAGACCGGTGCCCCCATGTATCTGAGCGCGACCGAAGGACCGCCACCCTTCGGCAACAACTCACCGCTCCCGCCGTCTAACAAACCGATGCGACCTTCGTGGCAGATCGATCTGAAGTGGGCGGCAGGGCTCCTCGCGTGTTTTGCGGTTGTCGCCGCCGGGGTGCTCTTCTCGCTTACGCACATCACGCAGAGCGACACGGCGCTCCCCCTTTCCACAGCGTTGATCAGCGCAGACATCAAGGACCGCGTTTCCGATGAGGAGTACGCCCAGGTCCAGGCCGAGGCGGCGGCGAACCCCGACGCGCCGATCTCCCTGTCACCGACCCTCGTCGTGGTGAAGGGCAGCGAGATCGCCGGCCTCAGCAAGGACGACGGCGCCCGGCTGATCGGCGGCAGGCTGGCCCAGGTCCTTTACGAGATGGGCGACGACGCAGCCACCCGGCTTATCCCGGACCGCGACCCGAACGCCGATAAGGCCCCGATCTCCTTCGGGCCGGCGGCAGTCCTCTCCGACGAATATCACTCCAAGTTCTCCAACTACCTGCTGATCGCCCTGGTGCTCAGCGCGCTCCTGCTCGGCGTCGTGGCGTCGCTCGGGCGCGGGTTCGGCAGGCTCGGCGCGCCGGCCTTTGTCGTGGCGCTGGGGACGGCCCCGATGGCGATCATCTGGACGCTGGCCGGCCCGGCGATCGGCGAGGGCGACCCTGACGGCAATCCGATCGTCCTGGCGGCGCGCTCAACGGCCCGCAGCGCTGCCGCCGACCTCAAGTCGACATTCATTGTGCTGCTGGTGATCGCCGTGGCGGTGACGGCCGTGGCCTTCTTCGGAGGCATCGTCCTGACCCTGACGCAGAGAGCGCGGGAAGCGGCGGAGATCTCCGAGCCGCTGAGCAAGCCCTCCGTGCTGGCCGACAAGCCCCAGTCCGTCGCCTGACGATAGTCGCGGCAGCCGCTGTTTCCGTTGACGCCGGGTTCTGGCTTCGTGCAAGTATTGTCAATTCCCTGAACGTTTCTTGATGGCGGACTTGGCTGCCCCCAATCTGGTCCCTGGACGCTCGGAAAACCGGGAACAGGAGGGAAGAGCAGATGGTGGCACGAGTATGTGAAGCGATCACCAGGCAGTTTGTGCTCTACAAGGACGAGGAAGGGCAGGCGCTGGCTGAATACGCCCTGATCCTGGGGCTGATTGCGGTCGTGGCGATTGGGGCGCTGACCCTGCTCGGCGCGGCGATAACAGGCAAGCTCGACCTGGTCAACGCCGGGCTCGGCGGTGGCGGCAGCGCCTGAAGTCCGGCCCCTCATCCCGGCGGCTTGACGCGTTACGGGTGAAATCGCATCCACCGGGCCTCCGCCAATGCAACACCCGGGGGCGGAAGCAGTGTCCCTTTATTCGAATGCTCAAAAACGGTCCTGAATTGTGTATCGGAAAGAGGGGCGCCTAATGCCAAATCGGGTGAACGGCGTGATCATGAAGCTCTTCGTGATCTACAAGGACGAAGAGGGCCAGGCGCTGGCTGAGTACGGCCTGATCCTCGGCCTCATCGCTGTTGTCGCGATCGCGGCCCTGACGCTGCTGGGCAGCCGGATCACGAGCAAGCTGACCAGCATCAACACGGCGCTGGGCGGCAGCGGCAGCGCCTAGAGCACCGCGGCTCTTGCTCGGTTCTCCAGCTACGCGCAGACGAGCTCGAGGTGGCCGGGGACCTGCTCGACGTCGTTGGTCGAGGTGTCGTCGAAGATTGCCTCAGCCGTGACGTGATCGCCGTCGATTTGAATGAACTGGTCGGCGCCGTCCTGCCCGGCCACCGCCAGCCAGGACACGCGCGGGTTGTCGATGCTGTCGAGGTCGATGAGGCTGACGCTGTGGGTCACTCCCTCGCCCTCATAGCGGCCCTGCTCCAGCGGGTCCAGGATCGTCACGTCAAACTGCATGCGGTAGCCCAGGACTGACTGGAGGAACGACCCGGCCAGGAACGAGACGTCCGGGAGGCCGTTGTCGTCCTCGGCGAACCCACAGAAGACGTTGGCGAAGTCCCAGGAGTCATCTCCCACGGTGAGCCGGCCAGAGGAAGCGCCGAGCGGGGCCTCCGTCTTGTCATCGGCGTCCGGCGTCTCGGTTGCGGCCGGTGAGCGTGTTGCCGTGGCGCCGACGTCGTCGTCGTCGCCCCCGCAGGCGGCAGCGGCAAAGAACGCGATGAACGCGAACGGAAGCAGCAGGAGTCTGGTGTTCATGCTCACCCTTTCTGCAGAGGCACGGCTATGGGCAGCTCGCTACCAGCGTGCCCGGAATCGTTTCGAAGTCCGATTCTGTCAGGTTGTCGTCAAAGACAGCGTTGATCGTGACGTTCTTGCCGTCGATCTGCAGGTCCGGAGTAGAACCTCCGAGCGCCTCAATCCCGTTGGTGGACCAGGAAACGGATGGGTTATCGAAATCGTCGATGTCTTCCAGGCTGACGTCCAGGTTCTCGGGGGACATGCTACCAGCTCCCGAGAGGTCGACGATGGAAGCGTCGAGCTGCGCCCGGGCACCGGTGGAAGTCGTTGTGAAGCCGCTGACGCCGAACGGGTCGTTTTCGTTTCCTGACTCCTCGGTCGAAAAGGCGCAGTAGAGGCCGTCGAACTCCCAGGACTCGTCGCCAATGGTGAGAGTTGCGTGACCGGAGCCGCCGCCCGGGTTCTGCGTGTCGCCGGTGTCGTCACCGGAATCATCGTTGGTGCCGGCCGGGGCAGCGGTCTCAGAGTTGGCGGCAGAAGTGGGGCTGTTCGCACCCGAGGTGTTGTCGTCGTCATCACCTCCGCACGCTGCCGCAGCGAGCAGCAGGGCCACCAGCGCTATTGGCAGCAGCAGTAGTCGTTTGAACATGGCCGGCCTCCTTTATATCGCATCGCGATATATCTATGGCGTGTCAGTTTACAACTCATCCCCTGAATCAACAAATCGACAACTCTCGACCGCAGGCAGCCTATCTGCGATACTTTTGGCGCATACCCCCGCAAGTAGCCCCAGCGAGGAGCACGCCATGAGCTTTCTGGAACGCAGTGACCCCACCGTCGCCGATATCATCCGGCGCGAGCAAGACCGCCAGCGCCTCGGACTCGAGCTGATCTGTTCCGAGAACTACACGAGCGCGGCTGTGCTTGAGGCGATGGGCAGCGTCCTCACCAACAAGTACGCCGAAGGCTACCCCGGCAAGCGCTACTACGGCGGCTGCGAGGTCGTCGACGAGGCTGAGCTGCTCGCCATCGCGCGGGCCAAAGAGCTGTTCGGGGCTGAGCACGCCAACGTGCAGCCGAACTCCGGCGCGGAAGCCAACCTGGCCACCTACTTCGCGCTGATCCAGCCCGGCGACGTGGCGATGGGCATGAACCTGGCCCAGGGCGGACACCTGACCCACGGCCGCGAGATCAACTTCTCCGGCAAGCTGTACAAGTTCATCCCCTACAACGTCGACCGCAAGACCGAGCTCATCGACTACGACGAGATGGCGCGGCTGGCCAAGGAGCACAAGCCGAAGATCATCGTCGTCGGCGCCACGGCTTACTCACGCATCATCGATTTCCCGCGGTCGCGGGAGATTGCGGACAGCGTTGGCGCATATTTGATGACGGACATGGCGCACATCGCCGGCCTTATCGCTGCCGGGCTGCACCCTTCGCCGGTGCCGCACTCCCACGTCGTCACGTCAACTGCGCACAAGACGCTGCGCGGGCCCCGCAGCGGGTTCATCCTCTCCAACTCGGAGATCGCCCCCCAGATCGACAAGACGGTCTTCCCCGGAGTGCAGGGCGGCCCGCACATGCACATCATCGCCGCCAAGGCCGTTTGCTTCGCCGAGGCGATGCGCCCGGAGTTCAAGCAATACGCCCAGCAGATCATCGACAACGCGCAGACGCTGGGCGACGAGCTGCAGAAGCAGGGCTACCGCCTGGTCTCCGGCGGAACTGACAACCACCTGATGCTCATCGATGTCGGCGCCAAGGGGATCAGCGGCCGCCAGGCGGAGCGCATCTGCGACAAGGTCCACATCACCGTCAACCGCAACACGATCCCTTACGACGAGCGGCCCCCGCTGCAGGGCAGCGGCATCCGCATCGGCACGCCGGCGCTCACCACCCGCGGCATGGGCCCGGAGGAGATGCGCCAGGTGGCCCGCTTCCTCGTGCGCGCCCTGGCGTCGTACGAAGATGAGGCCGCGATCGCCTCGCTGGCAGCGGAGGTCTCCGAATTCGCCGCAGCGTTCCCGGTCCCGGGCATCACCGACCGCGCGGCGGTATCCGCATAGCGTCTGAGCAGGACTGACATGAAACTGCGGAGCATCGTGCATGTAAGAGCAGCGATGATCCTCGCCGGCCTTGCCGCGCTGCTGATCGCCGTCACAGCCTGCGGCGGCGGTGACGACTTTGCGCCTAACGGGACGAACGCGCCGGTTAATACCAGCACGGCCGCGCCGAACGGCGATGACGGCAACTCGAACCCCGTGTCCGTTGACAACGCCTGTGACCTGCTGACTGATGACGAGGCGTCCAGCATCTTCGGCTCTGTGGACGAGGGTCAGTTGACCTCGGACCCGCCCGAATCCACCTGCTACTGGCGGAGCAGTACCCCCGGTTCCGGTGACGAAGTGCAGATCGTTCTCTACACCGGAGCGAGCGATCAGGCAGCCAAGCAGTTCTTCGAAAATTTCGGTAATGGGCAGGCCGTGTCTGGCATCGGCGACGAGGCGAAGTGGGTCGCCTCGGCGTACCTCATGGAAGTTCTGAAGGGCGCCCAGGTAATAGAGGTGACCATCTTTTCGGACGTGATCACAAACGATGACGACCAGTTGAGCGCGTCGAAAGAGATCGCTCAGGACGCAATCGCCCGTGTATCAGGCGACGCCGAGTCGCAGGGCTCGGAGCCCACATCTGAGGCGACCGGGGATTCCGGCGACCTCTTCGGGGGCGGCGACGTCGATGGTGGCAACGGCGGCGGTGGCGGCGACAACAACAACATCGATGTCTGCTCGCTTCTCTCGACCGATGAAGTCGCCGCCGTCATCGGCGAAGATGTGGACGAGGGGATCATCGACGACAACGACGCAAGCAAGCCCGAGTGCGAATGGGACGCCTCCGCCGAAGAGTCGTTCTCCATCGTCTACCTGGACGTGTTCGGGACAGGCAGCGCCGACGCGGCTGAAAGCGAGTACAACCTCCTGGATGACGGGAGCGAGCCCGTGAACGGCCTGGGTGGCAAGGCGCACTGGGTAAGCCAGATCGAGACACTCGAGGTGCTGCAGGGCGCGTACACCGTCGAGGTGCAGGTCGTCGACTTCAAGACCGGCGCGGACGCCAAGAGTGAGTCGGAAGACCTGGCCGCGAAGGTCCTGGACCGGCTGCCGTAGGTCGCGAAAGATCATCAACACCGCACCGGGGCCGGTCTCTGACAACCGGCTCCTGCAATCGAATCGAGGGAGGCGGACCGTGAGGAGAAGGCTAATCGCACTCAGCGGCACAGCACTGCTGGTACTGCTCTTCGCTGCCTGCGGCGGCGATGATGACAAGCCGGAGACATCGGCGACTCAGTCAGCGGTTAGCAGCACGGCCACTGCCGAGCCGGAGGCCACGGACAGCGGCGATGACACCGGCGACGGCGGCTCCGATGAGCTGATCGACGCCTGCACGCTGCTGACCGAGTCAGAGGTCGCCGCCGCCGTTGGAGACGTCACCCAGGGCGACGTCACCTATGACGATCCGACCTCCTCTTGCTTCTGGTACGGCAACGACGAGTACATGACCTCCAAAGTTGAGCTGGTCCTCTACCAGGCCAGCGATCAGGCCGATCTCGACAACATCTACTTCGGAACCGGCCAGGAGATCAGCGACGTGGGCGACCAGGCGGTCTGGCTGGCCAGCTTCGGGATCCTGGAAACGACCAAGGGACTGAACGACCTGACCGTCACCATCACCCAGACCACAGATATGACGGACGACCAAACACTGGCCATCGCCAAAGACATGGCGCAGAAGGCGCTGGACAGACTACCCTGAACAAACCCCCAACCAGAGGAGGAACTTTGAAACGCAGCATATTCGGACTTGGCATCATCATATTCGCGGGCTTCCTTATCGCCGGGTGCGGCGGCGATGACGACGACAGCAAGACGTCCGCACCCACCGGCACGCAGACGCAATCCGGCAGCAGCTCCACGGCGACGGCAGAAGTGACCGACGCGCCCGATGAAACCACTGCACCGGACGGCAACGGCTCCGGGGAAGACGCCGCGGCATGCGCGCTGCTGACCAGCGATGAGGTGTCCGCCGCGGTCAGCGAAGATATGACCATATTTAGCTCTGCTGATCACGCCCCAACTTCTGACTGCGAGTGGGACAACGCGAGCGAGACGACGGCCGTGTACGTGACGGTCTTCAACAGTGGGTCCAGCGATGGCGCGGAGGCGGAGTACAGCCTGCTCGATGAGAACTCGGAGCCGGTGGACGGCCTCGGCGAGAAGGCGCACTGGGTGGACGGCCTCGACATATTGGAAGTCCTCCGGGGCGAGAACAATCTTGAGGTGCAGGTCGTTGATTTCAAGTCAGGCTCAGACCCGCTGACGGAGGCCAGGGGCCTGGCGGAGATCGCCCTCGGCCGCCTGCCCTAGCTGAGTCTGGCGCCTGAGTTGCTTGTCCGGGCTTTAGGGTTGCTGTTATAATTCGGCTTTGCCTGTGGGGTGGCCCGCGTGGGCAGCGCTCCCGGGCGTTTAACTTTTGTTCGGAAAGGCATCTTCTTGCGAGAATATGAGCTTGTGGTCGTCCTGAGCCCCTCCGTGGGGGAAGAAGGATATCCCGCCACCCTGGAGCGCATCAGCGGCGTTATCCAGGGCAACGGCGGCGAAATCAAGAACGTGGACCAGTGGGGAAAGCGACGCCTGGCCTATCCGATCAAGCGCCACCTCGAAGGCTACTACGCCGTCACCAAGTTCGCGGCTGAGCCGACGGCGATCCGCGCTGTCGAGGCCAACCTGGATCTGGCCGAGGACGTCCTCCGTCACCTGGTCATCAAGCTGGACGGCATCAAGGTGAACATCCCACGGGTTCGCACACAGATGCCGGAAGGCGCGGTTCCGGGCGCCGAAGCTACCGAAGCCGCCCCCGAAGCGGAAGCTACTGAAGCCGTTACCGAAACGGAACCCCCCGAAGCCGCCGCTCCAGAGGCAGAGGCCGCCACCCCGGAGGCCCCGGCCGAACCCGCCGCCGTTGCGCCAGCCGCCGCCGCGGAGACGGACGAGAACTAGCGCATGGCCGGCCTTAACAAGGTCATGGTGATCGGCAACCTGGGCGCCGACCCGGAGATGCGCTACACGGCCGATGGCAAAGCCCTGACCAGCTTTCGGGTCGCCGCCAGCCGCAACTACGCCGGCCCCGACGGGGAGCGCCGCGAAGAGACCGAGTGGTTCTCCGTGGTCACCTGGCAGAAGCTGGCCGAACAGTGCAGCCAGTTCCTCCAGAAGGGCCGCAAGGTCTACGTTGAGGGCAGGCTGCAGACGCGATCCTGGGACACGCCGGAGGGGCAGCGCCGGTACAGGACGGAAGTCGTCGCTGAAAGGGTGCTCTTCCTGGACCGCGCCGGCGCGACACCGTTTGGCGACGAACACGACTCCACAGAGGCGCCTCCTCCGGAGGTCGAACCAGAAGACATCCCCTTCGAATAGGACGGTACATGGACACTGAACGAACACTCGTAGCTGAATCACCATCGCCCGAAGCGGCCCCCCGGCGCCGTGTCGAGTCCCTGCGCCGGATCGAAGGCGCCTCCGACGACAGGCCGCGCCGCGGACCCCCGCCCTCCGGCGATGACGAGCGGCGGCCGCGCCGCGGTGGCAGGCGTCGCCGCGTCTGCATCATGTGCGCGGACCACATCCGCTACGTGGACTACAAGAACGTCTCCTTCCTGCGGCGCTTCATCTCCGACCGCGCCCGCATCGAGACGCGGCGCAAGAGCAGCGCCTGCGCCAAGCACCAGCGTTTGCTGGCCACGGCGATCAAGCGGGCGCGCCACCTGGCCCTGCTTCCCTACACGGCTGAGCACATACGGGTAAGCCAGGGACGGTAACGCCGTCGTATATCTGTTGGTTAGACAAATCGAGCGTGATTGATGGCCAGACGTAGAATCCCCACTCCCTCCTGGGAACACGACCACGGCATCGCCGGCAGCTTTAGCGGCAGCCGGGGCCAGATGTTCGTCGTCGCCGTGGCTATCGTGCTGGTCGTCGCGGCCCTGGGCATCGGCGGCTTCGCCCTGATCAACCACTACGAAATCCAGCCGCGGCGGCTCCCCGGCTCAACGGCGCTCGCTGTGGGCGACATGAAGTTCACCACCGAAGAGTTCAAGAACCGCACACTTCTCTACAGCACCCAGCTTGGCGGGTACAAAGTCGCCACCTACCTCATCCCGGCCGTAGACCAGCAGTTGCAGGAAGAGGCCGTCGTCCTAGCCAACGCCTCGGAGAAGAACGTCTCCGCCACCGACGACGAAATCAAGACCGAGATCGCCACGCTGCTCGGCATCCAGGCCACAGACCCCAACTTTGACCAGCGCCTCCAGGAGGAGCTGACGAAGGATGGGCTGACGGACAAGCAGTACAGGGACATGGCCACCGGCAATGTGCTCACCACCAAGCTAAGAGATGTGTTTTCCTCTGAGCTGCCGGCCACCGCTGACTCCGTCCACTACCGACTGATCACCGTAGCCGACCAGGCCACGGCAGATAATCTCAAGGCGCAGCTTGATGGCGGCGCAGACTTCGCCGCGCTTGCCGCCGCCAACTCCACGGACACGACGACCAAGGATAAGGGCGGCGACCCCGGTTGGGTGCCGCGCGGCTTCCTCAGCGACTCGCTGGAGTCGTTGCTGTTCAGCCTGGACAAGGACCAGATCGTCACTTTCCCGGGATCATCCCAGGTCACGATCTACCAGCTCCTGGACAAGGACCCGGCCCACGCCATCGAAGACGACAAGAAGGGCACGCTGGGCAACAACGCCTACCAGGACTGGGTCAAGGCAAAGCTCGCCGCCGTCACGGTCGATGACCACATGGACCTCAACACCGGTGACTCCGACAAGATCAACTGGGTATTCGACCACGCTCAACTGACCGCGCAGTAATTCATGGCATGAGCGGCCCCAGCAGTGTTCGCGTCGTCATGCTTGGCCTCGGCGTCGTCGGCAGCGGCGTTGCGCGGGCGCTGACTGAGCGTTCAGACACCTACACCCACCGCGTCGGCGTGCCGATCGAGCTCTGCAAGGTGCTCGTTAAAGACATCGCCAAGGAGCGCGCCGTCAAACTTCCGCCGGGCGTGCTGACGGCTGACCCTGACGAGGCGCTCTCAACCGACTGCGACATCGTCATCGAGATCATCGGCGGCGAGGAGCCGGCGCACGGCTTCATCAAGCGCGCGCTGGAGCAACGCCGCTATGTGGTGACCGGCAACAAGGAAGTGATGGCCAAGCACGGGCCGCAGCTCCTGGCGATGGCCACCGGCGCCGGCGTCGACATTCTCTACGAGGCCAGCGTCGGCGGCGGCATCCCGATCATCTCGCCGCTCAAGCGCGACCTCTCCGCCAACGAGCTGACCAGCCTCCGCGCGATCATCAACGGGACGACGAACTACATCCTTACCAAGATGAGCCGCGAGGGCGCAGACTTCGCCGAGGCGCTGCGCGGGGCCCAGGAGCTGGGCTACGCAGAAGCCGACCCGACCAACGACGTAGAGGCCCACGACGCCGTCTACAAGCTAGCGATCCTGGCCAGCCTGGCCTTCCACACCACCGTGCGGCCGGAGGACATCCATCGCGAGGGGATCACCAGCCTGACCCCGCGCGACTTCCGCTACGCAGCGGAGCTGGGCTACGCGATCAAGCTCCTGGCCGTGGCGCGGCGCGACCCCGCAGGCGTGGAGGCCCGGGTGCAGCCAACGTTCATCGCCCGCGACGAGTTGCTGGCCAACGTCGACGGAGTGCTCAACGCGGTGCAGGTGGAGGGCGATCTGATCGGCCGGGTGCTCTTCCAGGGCGCAGGCGCAGGCTCCCTGCCCACGACATCGGCCGTGATGGCGGATGTGCTGGACGCTGCGCGCTCGATCGTGCTGGGCGGCAAGCCTTCCCCCTGGCGGTATACTGCCGACATGGCCGTCGTCCCCATCTCCGGCCTCGTGAGCCGGCACTACATCCGCCTGGAAGTCGCTGACCAGCCCGGCGTGCTAGCTGTGATCGCCCGCGCCTTCGGCGACCACGGCGTCAGCATCGCCTCCGTCATCCAGAAAGAGACCGATGACGCCGTCTCCACGGCCGAGCTCGTGATCATGACCCACGCCGCGCCGGAGTCGGCCGTGAGCGCCAGCCTGGACCAGATCGCCGGCGTCAAGGAAGTGACCCAGGTCGGCAGCGTCTTGCGGGTGGAGGAGTAGAGATGGTCGCCAAATCCCGCGGCAAGTCTGGCTCCGGCGATAGCAGCGCCCCGGCAGAGTGGATCGAGACTGAGCTGCGCGAGACGAAGGGCCGCCTGCACAAGGTGGAGAGCGAATTGGCCCAGGCACTGAAGCAGACCTACGGCCTGGAAGCAGAGATGCGCAAGCTGATGGAGTCGCTAGCAGTATCCGGCTCCGTCGAGGCGGCGCTGGGGTCTTTCCGCGAGGAAGTCCGGCAGCTGCGGGAGATGGCGAGCAGGCTCCAGGACCGCCAGGCCGCGGTGACTACTCGCCTGGAGCAGGTCGCGAGCCAGCGGCAATCGGACAGCGGCCGCGACCGCCAGGAGATAGCACTCGCCGTCAAGCAGGTCGAAACCCTCAACCGGGTGATCGAGCAGAACGACGGGCGCATGAAGACGCTGGAAGAGGCGGCGCGCCACCTGGAAGAGGAAGTCGCCGGCGCCCGCCTGGCGGACCAGTCCCTGGAGCGGACGCTGGAAGAGATCAACACGCGCACCGCCCGCCTCAACGAAGCGACCCTACGGCTCGATCACGAGTCCGGACGCGCCTCCGGCGAGCTGGCCCGGCTGGAGCAGACAAACGAGGCGCTGACCGACCGTCTCGGCGCTTTCCTGGAACAGCTGCGGCGGGCGCTGGAGCGCATGGACAAGCTGGAAACGCTCAGCACCTTCGCCGACGAGACACGCGAAGGCATGCAACGGGCTGCCGCAGAGCGCGACTCCATCGTGCAGAAGGTCGCGCACATGGAGCACCTGTGCAGCCAGCTAGCCGAGGCCAGCGCCGAGTTCGGGCAGACCCTGGCCAAGCTGGAGCAGCGGAGCCAGGCCCAGGGCGCCGAGATTCTGGCGCAGGCCGGCGGCCTCCAGGACCTGACCGACCAGACCAAGGCCAGCATCAAAAAGATCTACACCACGCTCCTGCGCCAGGGCCGACGCCGCTCCGAGGCGCTGAACAACGAGATCAAGGACCTGACCCAGGGTGAAGTCCACGCCAACGACTGAGCCAACCCGGCGCGGCGTCCTGCACCACTACCGCGAACGCCTGCCGGTAACCGACAAGACGCCGATGATCTCGCTCGGCGAAGGGGACACGCCGCTTGTCCTCTCCCGGCGGCTGGTAGAACGCGTCGGTTGCCGCGAGCTCTGGTTCAAGCTGGAGCTGTGCAACCCCACCGGCTCCTTCAAGGACCGCGGCATGGTCGTCGCCGTCGCCAAGGCGGCAGAGGCCGGCGCCGAAAAAGTCCTCTGCGCCTCCACCGGCAACACCAGCGCCTCCGCCGCCGCCTACGCGGCCCACCTGGGAATCGAGGCCTATGTGCTGGTCCCCCACGGCCGCATCGCCCAGGGCAAGCTGGCCCAGGCGATCGCGCACGGAGCGCGGGTGATCGGCGTGCGCGGCAACTTCGACGAGGCGCTGAAGGTGGCGCGGCTGATCAGCGAGAGCCACCCGGTGGCGCTGGTCAACTCGATCAACCCCAACCGCATCGAAGGCCAGAAGACCGCCGCCTTCGAGATCGCCGACGCGATGGGCGACGCGCCGGACGCCGTGTTCATCCCGGTCGGCAACGCGGGCAACATCACGGCCTACTGGCGCGGCTTCGTCGAGTACTACCAGGCCGAGATATCGACGAAAAAGCCGCGGATGATGGGCTGGCAGGCCGCGGGCGCCGCGCCGATCGTGCTGGGCCATCCAGTGGAGGACCCGCAGACCGTCGCCTCGGCGATCCGCATCGGCAACCCGGCCAGCTGGCGCTTCGCGGAGGCCGCCCGCGACGAGTCCGGTGGCGCGATCAACTCCGTGACTGACGAAGAGATCCTGGAGGCGTACCGCCTGCTGGCCCAGGAAGAGGGCATCTTCTGCGAGCCGGCGTCCGCCGCGTCGCTCGCCGGGCTAATCAAGCACGCCGCCACGAACAGCGTCGCCGACCAGCGCATCGTCTGCATCATCACCGGCCACGGTCTCAAGGACCCGGAGACGGCGATGAAGATCGAAGCGAAGACATCCGAAGTTGACGCGGACCTCGCCGCCGTCGAAGCGGCAATGGGACTGGGCTAAGCTAGTTCGCCGGCTGCGGAGTGAGGAGCTTGGCCACCGCCGCCAGCAGCTGTTCCGGATCGAACGGCTTGGCGAGCACGGCGAAGTTGGCTACTGGCTCTATCTCTGCGAAGCGCCGCTGAATCTGCATCGGATCCGCTGTACAGAGCAGGACCGGGATGTGCCTGGTCGCATCGTCCAGTCTTAGCGTCTGGAGGAGCGTCCAGCCCACGTCCTGCACCTCCAGCCAGGTGTCGATCATGATCACGTCCGGCTGTTCCCGGGCTATGATGTCGTGCGCTGCCGTACCGGAGGGGCAGAGGATTGGCGTGTAATCGTTGCTCCTGAAGATCCGGTCGATCAGCCGCAGGAACACGGCGTCGTGGTTGACTACTGCAATGCGAACAGAACTCGCCATTGTCGAGAATCCTCTCCGACAAAGGCGGCACCCGTTCTGCGAGAAATCTCGGCTGGGGCCTCTGCCCTATGAACTGTTGCTTCCACTGTACGCCTCTTTTCACAGGGCCATTCGCATTTCGATAGAGCCATGTGGCCAAATCGGCGGAATCTTTGCTCTGCTACAATTACGTTCCGTAAGCGCCGCCCCACGAGCGCGAGCCCCTCACTATGCAGACTACAGTTGGAATCGACCAGGCGCGCATCGCCCGCGCCGTCAGCGAGATCATCGCTGCCATTGGCGAGGACCCGCGCCGCGAAGGCCTGCTGGAGACGCCGGAGCGCATCGGCCGCCTCTACGCGGAGCTCTTCTCCGGCCTGACCCAGGACCCGCTGGACGTCCTCCGCCGCGGATTCGAGGAGCAGCACAAGGAGATGGTGATCCTGAAGGACATTCCCTTCTACTCCCTCTGCGAACACCACTTCCTGCCGTTCCACGGCGCGGCGCATGTCGGTTACGTGCCGGAAGGGCGCATCGTCGGCGTCAGCAAGCTGGCTCGCGTCGTCGATATACTGGCGCGGCGGCCGCAGCTGCAGGAGCGCCTGACAAGCCAGGTCGCCGACGCGATCATGGAAGGCCTGCACCCGGACGGCGTCGCCGTCGTGATCGAGGCGGAGCACCTTTGCATGACGATGCGCGGTGTCCAGAAGCCAGGCGCTCGCATGATCACCTCCGCCATTCGCGGCGGCTTCCGCAGGCGGGGCGTGACGCGATCAGAGTTCCTCTCGCTCGTCCACGGGAAGTGACGACGATAGTGGCCGCAGATTGTCGCGGGGCACTCAGATTATTTGGGCCACAGATGAGCACAGATGAGACACAGATCACTTTTCTTTCGGTGTTCGGGTTCTAGCCTGACACGCACATGACCCTGACAGTCGCGCGGGAAGAGCTGGCGGCGCTGGAACCGGAGTGGCGGGAGATCCTGCCGCGCTCCAGCTATGCGCCGGTGTTTCTCTCGCCAACGTGGCTGCGCACGTGGTGGGGCGAATTCGGCGCAGGCCGCGAGCTGCTGCTGCTCTCCCTGCGAGACGACGACGGGCGCCTGGCCGGCGTTGTGCCGCTGATGCGCGAAGGACGAAGCCTCTCTTTCGCCGGCGACACCGAGGTCTGCGATTACATGGACTTCCCCTGCGCCGCCGGCCGCGAGACGGAGGTGCTGGCCGCGCTCTTCCGTTCCCTGGGCGAGGAGCCGTGGGATGAGCTGCGCATGTGGGCGATGCGGGAAGACTCTCCGTTGTTGGCGGCGCTGCCCGGCGTCTGCGCGGAGTTCGGGCTGACCTTCGCCAGCGAAGCGGAGGACGTCTGCCCGCAGATCGCCCTGCCCGGGGACTTCGAAGAGTACGTGTCCGGCCTCGACAAGAAGGACCGCCACGAGCTGCGCCGAAAGCTGCGCAAGCTCCCACAGGCCGGCGAGGTTGAGCTGGAAGTGCTGGAATCGCCGGCGGAGGTCGAGGCGGCGCTCGACGACTTCCTCTGGATGCACCGGGAGTCGCGATCGGACAAGGCGGCGTTCATGACCGAGCAGATGGAGTCGTTCTTCCGCCGTCTGGTGCTGAACCTGGCTGCCGAGTCGCTGATCGAAATGATCTTCCTCAAGCTCGGCGGCAAGCGCACTGCCTGTGTTCTCTGCTTCCGCGGCGAAGGCGAGACCCTGCTCTACAACAGCGGCTACGACCCGGCCTACGCGCCGTTTTCAGTCGGGCTGCTGTCCAAGGCGCTGGCCCTCCAGCGCGCGATCGGGGCCGGCCAGAAGCGCTTCGATTTCCTGCGCGGCCACGAACGATACAAGTACGAGCTGGGCGCGAAGGACCTGAACGTCTACAAGGTGGAGATACGCCGGGCCTGACCTGCCGTATTATTGGAAGTACGCCCCATGTGCAAGATAGCCGTAATCTCAGTACACACATCGCCCCTGGCCAGGCCGGGTACCCGCGACAGCGGCGGCCTGAACGTCTACGTTCGTGAGCTGAGCCGGGAGATGGCGAAGCGCGGCCACACGATGGACATCTTCACCCGCCGCACGGACCCCGCCACGCCAGAAGTCACCCGCATCGACGAAGGCACACGCGTCATCCAGGTGGCCGCCGGGCCGCTGGACGCCGACAAGGCCGCGCAGCGCCGCTACCTGGAGACGTTCCGCAAGGGCGCGATGGCGTTCGCTGAACGCCAGGGCTGGGGCGGTGGGCCGCACTACGACCTGGTACACAGCCACTACTGGATGTCCGGCTGGGTCGGGCAGACCCTGGCCGACTGCTGGAGCGCCCCGCACGTGGTCATGTTCCACACGCTCGCCGAGGCCAAGAACCGCCACCACATGAGCGAGCGTGAGCCCCGCTACCGCATCGCCGGGGAGCGCGTCGTCGCCCGCGGAGCGGACCGCATCATCTGCGGCAGCGAGAGCGAGCGTGAGACGCTGATCGACGAGTACAACGTCTCGCCGACGCGGCTGTCCGTCGTGCCCTGCGGCGTCGACGTCGAACGCTTCCGGCCGCTGGACGCGGTCGAGTCGCGGCTCTCGCTGGGCCTCGACCCGGACGTGCCGGTGCTGCTCTTCATCGGCCGCATCGAGCCGCTGAAAGGGATCGACGTGCTGATCCGCGCGGCTTCCCAGCTGGACGGCAAGTTCCAGCTGCTGGTCGTCGGCGGCGACGAGAAGGACGCCATGCGCACCCACGAGCTGCACGTGCTGGCCGAGGAGATGGGCGTTGAGGGGAAAGTCGTCTTCGGTGACGCCGTTCCCCACGACGAGCTGCCGCGCTACTACAGCGCGGCGAGCATCTGCGTCGTGCCTTCCTACTACGAAAGCTTCGGGCTGGTGGCGCTGGAGGCGATGGCCTGCGGCGTGCCGGTGATCGCCTCGCGCGTCGGCGGGCTGAAGGAGACGGTGCAGGACGGCCGCACAGGCTACCTGATCCCCTGGCGCTGCCCGGAGCCGTTTGCCGAGCGGCTGGACCTGCTGCTGACCAACGAGCCGCTCCGCCGCAGCCTGGGCGAAGAAGCCCGCGAAGTGGCGCAGGGCTACGCCTGGCCGCTGATCGCCGAGCAGGTGGAGAGCGTCTACCACGACCTGGTGTCCCGCTACCGCGGCGTCGCTGTTGGCGCGCACGTGGCGTAGCCGATGGCCGGCGTTTGATGCTGCCTGTTCGATATTTGTAGACTGTAGTCCCGTGGGTCAGGGCCCCAGCCCTGACCGTTTGCGGCCAATCCGGCCGAGGCTGGGGCCTCGGCTCTACGAGTGACTCACACATGACCCACGTAGACAAGAAGCAGAAGCACCCCAAGACGGCGATGGTGATCGTCGCCCACCCGGACGACGCCGAGTTCCTCTGCGGCGGCACGGTCGCCAAGCTCGTGCAGAGCGGCTGGAAGGTCTACTACATGCTGACCACCAGCGGCGACATGGGCAGCAAGGACCCCGAGATGACCCGCGAGAAGCTCGGCAAGCTGCGGGAAGAGGAGCAGAGCGCCGCCTGCGACGTCCTTGGCGTCAAGGAAGTGATCTACCTGCGCTACCCGGACGGCTTCGTCGAAGACACGGCGGAGATGCGCGGCCGCATCGTGCGGGAGCTGCGGCGCCTGAAGCCGCACACCGTGATCACCTGGAACCCCTTCCGCACATCGTTCACCCACCGCGATCACCGGCTCACCGGCCAGGCCGCCGTCGACGCCGTCTTCCCGCTGGCCCGCGACCCGCTGGCCTACCCGGAGCACATCGCTGAAGGGCTGAAGGAGCACCGGGTGATGGAGCTGCTCCTGGCCGGGGACAATCCGGACTACTGGGTGGAGATCCCCGAAGAGGCTTTCAAGGTCAAGATGGCGGCGCTGCGCAAGCATACGAGCCAGATCGGCTCGGCGCCGATCCCGGAGCTGAAGAAGCGGCTGCGGGCGCGAATGAAGGAAGCCGGCAAAGAGAACGGCTACAAGCTGGCGGAGGGCTTCCGCCGCATGGCCTGGAGCTGAGCTTGGAGTCGGTCTCCACCGCCTGCGTCTACATCGCCCTGGGCACCACCGGCCTGGCCTGCGCGCTCTACTGGGCCCACCTGCTGGGACTGCGGCTGGTGATGCGGCGGATGGCGACCGACCTGGGCGGCGGCCCCGGCCTCGTCACGATCGAGCGGGGGGACACCAACGGGTGGGCCGAGTCCGTTGGCACGGCGGCGACCGGCGCGACCTGGGTCTCGCTGGCGATTCTCATCGGCGCCCTCGCTGCCCGCTGGGACGCCGTGGGTCACGCGCCGTGGTCCAACATGTACGAGTTCACCACTGCCTTCGCCACGGCTATCCTCGGCTTCTACGCCGTCTTCGAGCGGATCTACGTGCGGCCGCACAGCCCGCGCTCGTTGCGGGCGCTGGGCGGGCTGGCGCTGCCGGTCGTCTTCGTAATGCTGGCGGTCAGCGTGATCTTCTTCCCCTCCGATGTGCATGCGCTGGTGCCGGCGCTGCAGAACAGCGATCTGCTGGCGATCCACGTGGCGGCGATGATCATCGCCTACTCGGCGCTGAGCGTCTCCTTCGTCGCCGGGGCGCTCTACATCGTGCAGGGGGGCGACAAGAACCGCTACGCCCGGCTGCCGAAGTCCCGGACGCTGGACGAGATCGCCTACAAGTCGGTGATGATCGGCTTCCCGGTGCTGGCGGCGGGCATCGCCCTGGGCGCCTACTGGGCCAACCACGCCTGGGGCCGCTACTGGGGCTGGGACCCCAAGGAGACCTCGGCGCTGGTCACCTGGCTGATCTACGGCGTCTACCTGCACATGCGCGGCCTGCGCAAGTGGGCGGGAATGCGCTCGGCGTACATCCTGGTGGTGGGCTTCGGGGCCGTGATGTTCACCTACTTCGTCGTCAACCTCTGGGTCTCCGGCCTGCACAGCTACGCCGGCGTTTAACCTTCCGCATCTTGCGGGCTCAGCGGCGGCAGGTCATAATCCATCCGCAAAACAGCTAGCAGAAGGAGATCGAACCTTGGACGCCGTAACCCTGCTCAACCAGTCGATCGAGACAGCTCATTGGGTCGCCGAAGGAACTTTGAACGGCGTTGACGACGCGCTGTGCCACAAGCTCCCGGGCGGCCAGGCCCACCCGATCAGCGCTCTCTACGCGCACATGGTCGGCGGCGAGGACTTCCTGGTCCAGACGATGCTCGCGGGCAAGCCACCGCTGGCCGCCGGCGAATGGGCCGGCAAGACCGGAATCAGCGAGCCGCCGCCCGGACCGGAGGGCGATGCCCTGGCCTGGGCACAGAGGGTCAAGGTTGACCTGGACCAGACCCGCAAATACGCCGCCGCCGTCTACGAAAACACCAAGAAGTACGTGGCCTCGCTAAGCAGCGACGACCTGGCCGGGGAGGTCGAGCTGCCGGGGTTCGGGAAGAACACGCGGTCATACTTCCTCAACGTTATCTGCGTGGTCCACGTCTCCACCCATTGCGGCGAGATCTCGGCGCTCAAGGGTATCAACGGCCTCCAGGGCTACCCCTTCTAGGTCGACGGACCGGCGTTAGCCCGCCTCCGTGAGCTTGTCGACTTCGGCCATCTCTTCTGGCGTGAGCTTCCACTCGGCGGCCCTGGCGTTGGCCTCCACCTGCTCCGGCCTGGTGGCCCCGGCGATCACGCTGGGCACGTAGTTGTGGCCGGCCAGCCAGCTGAAGGCCAGGTCCAGCAGCGTCTTGCCGCGCTCTTTGACGAACGCCTCCAGCTTTTCGACGATGTCGAAGTTCCGGTCGCTCAGCATCTTTTCGCCGCGCGGACCCCAGGCCGCGATGCGGGAATCCTCCGGCGGCTTCTCGCCGCGCTGGTACTTGCCGGTGAGCAGGCCGCTGGCCAGCGGGAAGTACGGCAGCAGCCCGATCCCGTAGCGCTTGCAGGCCGGCACCACCTCCTTCTCCACGTCGCGGTTGAGCAGGCTGTATTCGTTCTGGGCGCTGACGAACGGCGTCAGGTGGTGGCTGCGCGCTGTCCAGTCGTCATCGGCGACCATCCAGCCGGTGACGTTTGAGGAGCCGATGTAGCGCACCTTGCCGGCGTGCACCAGGTCGTTCAGTGCGTCCAGCGTCTCCTCGACGGGCGTCTTGGGATCGCGGAAGTGGTACTGGTAGAGGTCGATGTAGTCGGTCTGCAGGCGGCGAAGGCTGTCCTCGCAGGCGCGGATGACGTGCCGCCGGGAGCCGCCGCCGTTGAGGGGGCCCTGGCCGATGGTGACGCCGAACTTGGTGGCGAGGACGATCTCCTTGCGGCGGTCTCCCAGCGCCTTGCCGAGAAACTCCTCCGATCTCGTCCCGCCGTAGATGTTGGCGGTGTCGAAGAGCGTGACGCCGAGCTCGATCGCCTTGTCGACGACGGCCTTGGTCTGTGCTTCGTCGATCCGCATCCCGAAGTTGTTGCAGCCGAGTCCGGTGACGGACACCTGCAGTCCTGACTTGCCGAGTGTCTTGTACTCCATGGGGCTCCTTCTACTCTTGCTTGCGTTTCAGCCAATCTATTAGCGCCCAGCGCGTCGTTTCGTAGGCCAGATCATCCCACGGGATATCCTCCGGGCGAAACCAGCGCGTCTCCAGCGCCTCGCGCCCGGCCGCCGGGCGACCCGCACCGACGGTCCCACGATAAACGATGGAGACGACGCCGGGGCCTGGCTCCGGCCCGGGCCGCGAGTAGACCCCGACCAGCTCGCGAACCCTGACCTCGATGCCGACTTCTTCGTGCGCTTCGCGGGCGGCGCACTCCTCCGTCGTCTCGTCGATCTCCATGAAGCCGCCTGGATACGTCCAGAAACCGAGCCGCGGCTCGATCGCCCGGCGCAGCAACAGCACCCGCCCGCGCCGCTCCGGGATCACGCCGACGACCAGCTTGGGGTTCACGTAGAGGATGTGGCCGCGGTCGCACATCAGGCGCGGCCGGTCCTCCGTCTCGATCAGGCGGATGACGAGCGGCGCCCCGCAGCGCGGGCAGTAGGCGAGGTCTTCGCCTCCGACGTGTACCAAAGTCTCATCGAGCATCGACACGAACTTGATTGTAGCGGCTATGATTGTCGCCGAAAGGAGCTGCCCAAATGTCAGAACTGAAAGTTGGCGATCCCGCCCCCGAATTCACGCTCCCCGACGAGACCGGCAAGCCCGTCTCCCTCTCCGACTTCAAAGGCAAGCGCGTGGTGCTGTTCTTCTACCCCCGGGACAACACTCCTGGCTGCACGGAGCAGGCCTGCGGCTTTCGCGACGAGTTCGGCGTGATCCAGGACAAGAACGCAGTCGTGCTCGGAGTGAGCGGCCAGGGCGCCAAGAGCCACCAGGGGTTCAAGGCGAAGAACTCGCTGCCCTTTCCGCTCCTCTCCGATGAGGACCACGCCGTGTCGATCAAGTATGGCGTCTGGGGAGAGAAGCGGTTCATGGGCTTTCTCATCACCAACCGCAGCCACTTCGTGATCGGGCCGGACGGCAAGCTGGAAGACATCCAGATCGGCGTCAGCCCCAAAGACAGCGTGCTGCGGGCGATGGAGAAGGTTACGGGGTAGTCAAATTCGGGTAGAATGGCGCCACCAACGCCAAGGGAGGCCCCATGACCGACACGATCTCCGCCCCGAGCAAGGACGCCATCAAGCAAGAGATGGAGGCGACAAGAGCCGCCTTCCACGAGCTGGTGGCATCGCTTTCCGCCGATGACTTCAAGAAGAAGGGCGGTACCTGGTCCAACGGCCAGCTGCTCTGGCACGTGGCCTGGGGCGCCGAGTTCGTCCCGGACGGCGTCAGGCGCTGCCGCACCGGCAAGAACCTGCCGCTGCCCCGCGGTCTCTTCGACGTGCTCAACCCCTGGGTGACCCGCTGGGGCTCCCGGGGCGCCACGCCGGAATCGGTGACCAAGAAACTCGACGCGGCGTTGGACAAGGCGCTCGAAGTTCTGGCGACGGTGAAAGACGACGAATGGACGAAGGGCGCGAAGATCGCGGGCACCGACGAGACGGTCGAGCACGTCCTGCACCAGCCTACGGTCCACTTCGCCGAGCACAAGGCGGACATCCTGAAGGCGCTGGGGCGATCCGGGTAGTCCGAATACGCGAACGACCGTAGGGGCGCAGCGCCCCCGATTCTGATATCGCCGCTGTCCAGGTGGTGTTCCGCCAAAGTATGGGTTCGCCGGCAGGGCCGCTACGCCTCTACGCTGGGTTCGGGTGTTCTCCTTCGATCCACTCTTCGCCGCCTTCGAAGACTTCCTTCTTCCAGACCGGTACGCGCTCCTTCAGGCTGTCGACGTAGGCGTGGCAGGCTTCGAACGCTTCGGCCCGGTGCGCTGACGATACGGCCACGAGCAGCGACGTCTCGCCGATCTCCAGCCGTCCCGTCCGGTGCTGGACGGCGATCCCGGCCAGCGGCCACTTTGAGCGCACCTCCTCGGCGATCTCTCGCATCACCTTGACCGCCATCTGCGGGTAGGCATCGTACTCCAGGTGCAGGACGCGCCGGCCGAGGTTGTTGTCCCGCACGATCCCGTAGAACAGGGCGACGGCGCCGGCATCGTCGCGGCGCACAGCCTCGACGACTCGTGCCGGGTCGAGCGGATCCGCTGTCACCTCGAACAGATCATTGCCGCCGCTCACCGGCGGTATCAGCGCCAGCTCGTCGCCGGGGGAGAGCGCAGTCTCGGCCGGGACGTACTCCTGGTTCCGCGCGAACATCACGCTGTCTGCCAGCCCCGCGATCTCCGGATGCCGCCGCGAAAGCAGCGTGAGCGCGTCGCCCGCAGTCAGCCCCTCGCCCACCTCCAGCGTTGTCTCACGGACACCTGCCAGCTCGGCCAGGCGGGCGAAGAGGCGCACGGTGATCGTGTTCGGCATGGCGGGTACAGTTTAGCGCGGCGGTTGCTGTCAACGAATGGCCTTCGGCGGACCGAATTAGCGAATGCCAGAGGGCCGTGTCAGATTGATTCGGTAATTCGTTCCCAATTCGGTGACAGTGCGCTACGATGGCACACCCAGAGGAGGCAGCCGATGCAGCTACCAACGTCAGGCAAGTCACGTGAAGATCTGCGCGCCGAGATGGCCGAGGCCCACACCCGCGACGCCGACTGGCGCGGCGGCAAGATCTGGAGCCTGGTCTACTACGCCGGCGATGACGCGGCCGAGGTGCTGCGGGAGGCCTACAGCGCCTCGATCTTCTCCAACGGGCTGGGGCCGGGCGCCTTCAAGAGCCTGCGCAAGTTCGAGTCGGAGGTGATCGCCATGACGGCCGGCCTGCTCAGCGAGCCGGACGCCGCGGGGAACATGACCTCCGGCGGCACCGAGAGCATCATGATGGCCGTGAAGACGGCGCGGGACTGGGCGCGGGCGGAGAAGGGAATTGCGGCGCCGGAGATGGTGATGCCTTCAACAGCGCACCCAGCCTTCGACAAGGCGGCGCAGTACCTGGGCGTGAAGACGACGTCCACCGGCCTCAACGCAGACTTGCGCGCCGATGTGGATAAGATGCGCGCCGCGATCACGCCGAACACGGTGCTGGTCGTCGGCTCGGCGCCGGCGTATCCGTTCGGCACGATCGATCCGATCCCGGAGATCGCAGCGCTGGCGTTGGAGCACGGCATCCCCTGTCACGTCGACGCCTGTCTCGGCGCTTTCGTGCTGCCGTTCCTGGAGCGGCTGGGCTACGAGGTGCCGCCGTGGGACTTCCGGGTGCCCGGCGTCGCCTCGATCTCGGCGGACCAGCACAAGTACGGCTTCGCGGCGCGCGGTGCATCATCGATCATCTACCGCGACCCGGCCTATCGGCGGCACCAGTTCTTCACGAAGACCGACTGGCCGGGCGGACTTTACGGCTCCCCGACGATGGCCGGCAGCCGCCCCGGCGGCGCGGTCGCCGCGGCCTGGGCGATCATGAACTACCTGGGCGAAGACGGCTACAAGCGCCTCGTCTCCATTTCGATCAAGACGGCGCACGCGCTGATCGACGGGATCAACGCCATCGAAGGCGTGCGCGTGCTGGGCCGGCCGGCGATGACGGTCTTCGCGGCCGGCTCCGACACGCTGGACATCCACACCGTCGGCGACGCGCTAGACGGCCTCGGCTGGCACCCGGACCGGCAGCCCGGACTCGGTGGGCTGCCGGCCTCTCTGCACTTCATGGTGACACCGGTCCACGAGACGATCGTCGAGACGTTCCTCGCCGATCTGCGGGAAGCCGTGCGCAAGGTCGTTGCCGGCGAGCAGACGCCGGGGCGCGGCGCGGCGATCTACGGGGCGCTGGACAAGATGCCAGACCATGGCCCTGTCCGCGAGGCCGTAATCGGCACGCTGGAGAAGATCACCACCCTGGAGGGAAAGCGGCGAAGGTGAGCGTGACCCTCGGCAGCGTCTGGTCTAAGACGCTGGACGTCCTCTTCCCGCCGCGCTGCGTCGGCTGCGGCGATTTCGGCGCGTTCCTCTGCCAGAAGTGCCTGGCCGGGGCGCCGTACGCCATCGGCCCGCGCTGCGCGCGCTGCTGGAAAGCCTGGTACGGCGACTCCTGTTCGCACTGTGCCAGGCATCGCTCGGCCGTCCTTGCCCAGCGCGCGGCGTTCGCCTACGACGGCGTGGCCAGGGAGGCCGTCATCGCGCTCAAGTTCCAGGGCGTGTCGGCGCTGGCCCAGCCGATGGCCCGTCAGATGGCCAGGACGCTGGCCGATTGGGCGCCGCCGGTGGACGTCGTCGTGCCGGTGCCGCTGGGCTGGCTGAGGAGCCGGACTCGCGGCTACAACCAGGCAGCCCTGCTGGCAAGCGAGGTTTGCCGGTCGTCGGGGTTCCGGCTGGAGACGCGTGCCCTCCGGCGCGTGCGCCAGACCCCGCCGCAGTCACAGCAACCGGACGAAGATGCACGCCTGGCCAACGTACGTACGGCGTTTGCGCTCGGCCCGCGGCCGGTGGCCGGCTCCGTACTCCTGATCGACGACGTGGCGACCACAGGCGCAACGCTGGACGCCTGCGCCCGCGTCTTGCTGGACGGCGGCGCCGAAAGCGTCTACGCACTGACGTTCGCGCGGGAGGACTGAAGAATCTCCACAGTCATGGAATGTGCATAACAGCAGTTAGAAATGGATGCCGGGGCGGTCAGTAGCCTACTCTTGAACCATGGACATAACCTTTCGCGGACAGCACCTAAACATCGGCGACGACTTCCGCACGCAGGCGGCGGCGCACCTTCAGAAGCTGGAGCGGCACCTGCCGATGGCGGACCACGCCGTTGTCGACGTGCGCCGCGACGGCAAAAGCGAGGGCCGCTTCGTCGTGCAGGTCACGGTCAGCGCCCACGGCAAGTTCCTGCGGGCCGAGGAGCGCAACGCCAGCCTGCTGACAGCGATTGAGGCGGCGACCGCCACCCTGGACCGCCAGGCCAAGCGCTTCAAGGAGCGCAAGGTGCTGCGGAGCGAGCGGCGTGTCGCCAAGGAGCACCGGGTCCCTGCCGAGGCTACGGAGGGCGAACCAGACGAATCCTGGCCGCCTGATGCCGAGCTGATCGACGGCCGCGTCGTGCGGGTGAAGCGCTTCGACATGAAACCGATGACGGAAGCTGAGGCGATAGACCAGATGGAGATGCTGGGCCACGTCTTCTTCCTCTTCCGCGACGCCGACCGCGACGAGCTGGCGCTGATCTATCGCCGCGGCGACGGCGACTACGGCATGATCCTCCAGGAAACGCCATGATCATCACCGTCACCCTCAACCCGGCGATCGACCAGACACTGGTCGTTCCCAGGTTCGTAGCCGGTGACACAATTCGGGTGCAGTCCAGCCGCTTCGATCCGGGCGGCAAGGGGATCAACGTCTCGCGCGTGATCCGGGAGCTGGGCGGCCAGAGCGTCGCCATGGGCTTCGCGCCGGGCGGGCTCGGCCGTTACATCGAACAGACCCTGGAGGGCCAGGGCATTGACACTGACTTCGTGCACACCACCGGCGAGACGCGCACGAACATCACGATCCTGGATGAGACCCGCCATATGCACACGATCCTCAGCGACCCCGGCCCGAAGATCGACCGCGAGTCCGTGAACACGTTGCGCCGGCGGTTGAAGCGGCGGATGAAAGCGGGCGACTGGCTGGTCCTGGCCGGGAGCATCCCGCCGCCGCTGACCGGCGAGATCTACGCCGAGCTGATCCACCAGGCCGCCGAGATGGGCGTGCACACGGTGCTTGACGCCGACGGAGTTGCGCTGCAGATCGGGGCCGAGGCGCTTCCGGACATCTTGAAGGGCAACCGGCGCGAGCTGGAGCGCCTCTTGGGCCGCCACCTGGACGACGAGCCTTCGACCCTGGCCGCCGCCAAAGAGGTGCGCAAGACGGGCGTGCACACCGTCGTCGTCACGCGCGGCCGTGAAGGCGCGGTGGCGCTGAGCGACGAAGGCGGCCTGCGCGGTGTCGCGCCCCGCGTCCGCGCGGTCAGCGCCGTCGGCTCCGGCGATGCCTTGCTGGCCGGCGTGGTCCTGACCTTGAGCCGCGGCCGGTCTATGGAAGAGGCGATGCGCCTGGGGATCGCCGCCGGCACGGCGACGGTCCTGGCGCTGGGCACGGAGCTCTGCCGCCGCCGCGAAGTCGATATCCTGCTGCCGCGCGTGAAGGTACAGGAGATCGCCGGGCGGGTTGGCTCGCGCGCCTGACATGCCGCCGGCCCTCGTCGTCTTTCTCGGCGGCTTCGGCACGTCCGAGATCGAGCGCCTTGTTGACGGAGCCCGCACCGCCGCCTCCTTCGACGCGATCCAGTCGTTCCGGGCGGCCGGGCCCGATCTGCGCGCGCTCCTCGTCACGGACGATCCTTCGCTCGACTGTGACATCGCCGGCGTGGCAATCGACTGCGACGGCGGCGACTTCCACTTCGGCCGCCGCCTGGCGCAGGTCGTCCGCGAGCACGCGATCGAGGCGGCGGTCTACATCGGCGGCGGCAGCGTCCCGCTCTTCGGCGCGGCGGAGTTCGCGGACGTTGTCTCGCGGCTCGCGACCGGTGGCGCGGTCACAAACAACCTCTACTCCTCTGACCTCGTGGCGTTCCCGGTGACCGAGCGCGTGCTCGCCGTTGTTGAGCAGGTCGAGCGCGACAACTCGCTGGCGAGGGCGCTCAAGGAGAAGGCCGGTCTGGCGATGCAGGCGCTGGACCGCACCGTGGCCACGCAGTTCGACATCGACACGCCGACTGACCTCTGCGTGCTCGCGCTGACCGGCGAGGGCGGCCCGCGGCTGCAGGCGCACCTGGCCTCGCTGGAGCTGGACCTGGGCCGCTATCGCGCCGTCCTGCCGCTGTTCTTGGACCAGGCCAAGCAGATCGTCGTCGCCGGGCGGGTCGGCACGCACGCCTGGGCTTACCTGGAGCGAGAGACCGCCTGCCGCGTGCGCCTCTTCGCCGAGGAGCGCGGCATGGAGGCAGACGGGCGCGCCGCCGGCGGACGTGCTCGCTCACTACTGGGCTATCACTTGGAAGCCGTCGGCCTGGAGCGTCTCTTCGCGACACTGGCCGAGCTCGGCGACGCCGCATTCATCGACACGCGCGTCCTTCTCGCCCACCGCCTCATCGGGGCCGGCCGCGCCGACCGCTTTCTCTCCGACCTCGGGCGCTGGCAGGAGATCGGCGAGCCCTTCCTGCGCGACTTCACCGCCGCTGCCGTCGCCGCGCCGCTGCCGGTGCTGCTCGGTGGCCACTCTCTCATGTCCGGCGGCCTGATGGCGTTGAACGAGTACGCCTGGCGTACGCTCAAAGCGGACTCTGAGGGCGGATAGACGGATCGCCCGAACCGTCGAAGGCAATCTGTCTCCTCGCCCCTTCCCTCTTCCACCTTCGGCCACGTACGCTGTCCCTCGTGACTGACGCTTTCGCTCAGATCGACGCGATCCTCAAGCCGCGCTCCGTGGCCGTGGTCGGCGCCTCCGCCAACCCGGACACGCCGGGGTACGACTACGTGCGCTCCATGCAGGAGTTCGGGTTCAAGGGCGCGATCTACCCCGTGAACCCCAAGGGCGGCGAGATCGCTGGGCTGCCGGCCTACGCCTCGCTCAAGGAGATCCCCGGCGACGTCGACTACGTGATCTCCTGCATCCCTTCGGACACTATTCTCCAGCTGGTCAAGGACGCCGCGGCGCGCCACGCCAGGGCGATCCAGCTGTTCACCGGCCGTTTTTCGGAGACCGGCCGGCCGGAGGGCGCGGAGCTGGAGCGGCAGCTCCTGGAAGAGACGCGCCGGGCCGGGGTCCGGCTGATCGGGCCCAACTGTATGGGTGTCCTCTACCCCGCCCACGGCCTCTCCTTCCGCCGCGACATGTCCCACCGCCCGGGCGCCGCCGGGTTTCTTTCGCAGAGCGGCAACCTGCTGTTCGAGATCACGCACTTCGGGGAGCCGCGCGGGCTGCACTTTTCGAAGGCGATCAGCTACGGCAACGGCCTGGACCTGGACGAGAGCGACTTCCTCGACTACTTCGCCGAAGACCCGGAGACGAAGGTCGTCGGCGCCTACGTGGAGGGCGTGCGAGACGGCCGGCGCTTCCTCGCCGCGCTCAAGCGCGCCTCGGCGAGTAAGCCGGTCGTCGTGCTTAAGGGCGGCCGGACCGGCGCCGGCGGCCGGGCCGCGGCCTCGCACACGGCGGCTCTGGCGGGCACAAACCGGGTCTGGGAGGCGGCGCTGGCGCAGTCAGGAGCGCTGGCTGTCGGCACGGTGGAAGACCTGATCGACATGTTGATCGCTTTCTCGTATATGAAACCGGGCGGGCAAACGGACGGAAAGGCGCGGCTGGGGATGGTGGGTGCGGGTGGCGGGCGCTCCGTGCTAACCGCCGACCTCTGCGAAGAGCTGGGGCTCGCCGTGCCGCCGCTGCCATCGGACGTCGACGCGAAGGTGGCCGAGCGCGCGCCGGACCTCGCCGGCTGGGTGACGAACCCGGTCGACCAGTCGATCCTGGCAGGCAGCGGCCTCGGCGGCGGTCAGATCCTGGAGTGGCTGGACGAGAGCCCGGAGATCGACCTGCTGCTGGGCAACATGAACGAGGCCTGGGCCTTCGGCCGCCCCAACGCCGCCGATGTCCTGACCCGCGTCGCCGAGCGCTTCATCAAGGTCGCGGGCAAGACGAAGAAGCCGTTCGCCGTGGCCCTCGGCTCCTCCGACTACTCCGACGAGGCGCGATGGCGGCTCGTCTCGGAGGCGCGGGACCGGCTGGTGGGCGCGGGTGTTGCCGTTTTTCCCAGCGTGGAGCGGGCCGTGAGGGCGCTGGCCGCCTTCTCTGGCTACTGGTCGCGCCGGGCCGCGGGCTGAGCGCTCGCCAGCGCACGCATCGCGGCTTCGTCCATGGAGTAGCGCATCCACTCCGTGTTGTGGACCCCGCCGACCCGGCTGTAGAAGCGCTGGGCCACGACGTTCCAGTCCAGGCACTCCCATTCGATGGCGTGGCAATCGCGGCGGAACGCCTCTTCGACGAGCGCGCGGACCAGCGCGAAGCCGGCGCCGGTGGAGCGGTGGCCGGGGAGCACGAACAGGTCCTCCATGTACAGCTTCTTGCGGACGAGGAACGTGGAGTAGATCTCGAAGTAGGCCGTGTAGCCGATGGGGACGCCGTCCAGCTCGGCGATCAGGGCCCCGAAGCGCGGCGGGTCCATCGCCAGGTCCTCCAGCAGCCGCTGCTTGCCGGCGGTGTCCGGCGGCGTCAGCTTTTCGAAATCGGCCAGGCCGTCGATCAGCGTAAGCAGGGTCTCGCCGTCCGCGACCGACGCGGGGCGAACGGTGACTTGGGACACGGGCGCCTAGACCGCGACGCCGTGCTTGCCGGCGGGAAGCGTGAGGTCGATCTGCTGTGAGCCGACCTCAGCCATGATCGCCCGGGCGGCGGCATCGTCCGGTTCGCAGAGCGGAAGGCGGAAGCCGCCGACGCGGAAGCCCAGCTGGTTGAGCGCGAACTTGACGCCGCCGGGGTTGCCCCAGGCCGTCATCAGGACGGTGAAGAGCGGCAGCAGGCGGCGGTGGAGCTCGGCGGCCTCTTCGTGTGAGCCTTCGAGGTGTGCGGCGATGCAACGTCGCATCTGCGCGCCGACGAGGTGGGAGGCGACGCCGATGGCGCCGTAGCCGCCGACGGACATGATCGGCAGCGTCATCCCGTCGTCGCCGCTCCAGACCCGGTACGTCGCCGGTGCGGCCTCGATGATCTGCGCGATCTGCAGCAGGTCACCGGACGCCTCCTTGACTCCGGCCATGTTCGGGATCTCGGCGAGGCGAAGCTGCGTGGCGACCGTGACGTTGACGGCGGTGCGGCCCGGGATGTTGTAGACGATGCAGGGCAGCGAGGTGGCCCCGGCGATGGCCGCGAAGTGGCGGTACAGGCCTTCCTGCGGCGGCTTGCTGTAGTACGGCGTGGTCAGCAGCACAGCGTCGGCGCCGGCTTGCTCGGCCGGCGGTCGTCAGCTCGATGCTTTCGGCGGTGTCGTAAGTGCCGGTGCCGGCGACGACTGCCCCGCGATTGCCGACGGCGGCCTTGACCTCGCTGAAGAGGCGGACTTTCTCGTCGTGGCCCAGCGTCGGCGACTCGCCGGTTGTGCCTGCCACCACCAGCCCGTCGCTGCCGCTGTCCAGGAGAGCCAGGGCGAGACGCTTGGCCTGCTCATAGTCGACCTTCCCTTCGCTGTCGAAGGGCGTGACCATGGCGGTGAGCAGGCGTCCGATCTCCATTGGGGAACCTCCGTTTGGCTGTTCGGATTGCGGCAATGATACCATAGCGCTCGTGTCTGAACAGATCGCGCCCGATCCCGCCTCAGACATACCTGACTCCTTCGTTCCCGGCGTCAAGCGCCCGGTCTTCTTCCTCGGCATCGTCTCCTTTTTCACCGACGTCTCGAGCGAGATGATCTACCCTCTCGTCCCGCTCTTCCTGACCTCCATCGTCGGGGCGCCGGTCGCCGCCATCGGCCTGATTGAAGGCGTGGCGGAGAGCACGGCGTCTGTTGGCAGGCTGGCGTCCGGCTGGCTTTCTGACCGGCTGCAGGTCCGCAAGCCGCTGGTCGTGCTGGGCTACTCGCTGTCCGCCATCGCCAAGCCGCTGCTGGCGCTGGCCCACGCCTGGCCGGTGGCGCTGGGGGCGCGCTTCACAGATCGCCTGGGCAAAGGTGTCCGCACAGCACCGCGAGACGCCTTGATGGCCGACGTGACGCCGAAGGACACGCGCGGCCGCTCCTTCGGGTTCCACCGGGCCACGGATAGCGCCGGCGCGGTGCTGGGCCCGGCCATCGGCCTCGGCCTCTTCGAGGCGCTGGACCACGACTACCGCCTCGTCTTCGTAATCGCCTTCTTCCCGGCACTCCTTGGCGTCCTGGCCCTGGTGTTTGTGCGGGAGCAGAAGCCGCTGGCGCCGCCCCGGGGAGCCTCGCGGCCGATTCGCCAGCTGGGGCACCGGTACTACGTCTTCCTCGGGATCAGCCTGCTCTTCGCGCTCGGCAACTCCAGTGACGCCTTCCTCATCCTGCGCTCGCAGAACCTGGGGCTGACGGCGGCCGAGACGGTCTCCGCCTACATCCTCTACAACTTTGTATACACCGTCGTCTCGCTTCCGGCGGGCGTCGCGTCAGACCGCTTTGGACGGCGGAACATCATTGTGCCCGGGTTCGCCATCTTCGCGTTGGTCTACATCGGCTTTGGCGCTGCCGATCACGGGTACTACGTCTGGCCGCTCTTCGCCGTCTACGGGCTCTACATCGCGATGACCGACGCCGTCGGCCGGGCCTTCGTCGTCGACTTCGCGCCGGCCGATGCCCGCGGCACCGCGATCGGCGTCTACACCGGCGCCGTCGGGGCCATGGTGCTGGTCTCCAGCATTCTTGCCGGCGAGCTCTGGGACCACGTCGACCCGTCCGCTCCGTTCCTGCTGGGCGCGGCCACCGCGGCGGCTTCGGCGGTGCTGGTCTTCGTGATGCTGCGGACGCCGGTGGGGCAGCGGGCCGCAGCCTAGCGCCGCCCGGCGGCTAATATAGGACCATGCTCGATCGCTTTCGCCGCAAGCCGGAGCCGTATCCTGACCAGCCGGACGTGACTCTGCAGCCGATCGGCTACGTGCGCAGCCCCGTCAAGGAGACGAGGCCGGACGGCTGGGCCGACGTCGAATGCCGCATCGTGATCCGGCCGGAGCTCGAGCCGATGCTGCTGAACATCGGCGACTACTCGCACGTCATCGTCGTCTTCTGGCCCCACCTGGTCCCCGAGGACGTGCGCGGGTCCAAGCCGCAGCTCCACCCCCGCGACGACGACCAGCACCCGCTGATGGGCGTCCTGGCCACCCGCAGCCAGATCCGGCCGAACCCGATTCTCACCTCGCCGGTGCGGTTGCTGGAGGCGAAAGGCAACGTCCTCCGCGTCCGCGGCCTCGACGCGATCGACGGCACGCCGGTGCTGGACGTTAAGCCTTACCTACCGCACTACGACTCGATACCGGACGCCCGTGTCCCCGGCTGGGTCGCCGACGCGCAGTCCTGGCGCGACCGCTAGCGGCCCGGCGAGGCGATCTGTCGTAAACTAGCGGCGCATTCCAAGAAGGAGGCTCCGAAACATGATCAAGGGACTGAGCACGGCCGGGATCTGGAGCGAAGACCTGCAAAAGAACCTCCTGCCGTTCTACCGGGACGTCCTGGGCATGACAGTTACCTTGGACACGCCGGAGTTTGTCGTCTTCGGCGCCGGCCCCGGCGATCCGGCGGTGACCCTCGGCACGCACAGCCAGGTGAAGGGCAAGAACGCCGATCCAGCCCGCCACATGGTCGGCCTCTCCGTCGACGACGTGCGGGCGGAGTACGAGCGGCTGAAGGCGAAGGGTGTCGAGTTCGTCGATGAGCCGACGGAGTTCCCCCAGGTGACCGTCTGCACGTTGAAGGACCCGGAAGGCAACTACGTCCAGCTCCTGCAGTTCGCCCAGTAGGGAACACCTCGGGAAGCGTAGCGGAGCGCCTTCAGGCCTCCAGCGCTTCTCAGCTCGCAGTTGCCGCGTGGAAGGCTAAAGCCGTTCCGCTACGCGGCGCCGTCAGCTCATCAGGTAGCCGGCGACGAGCGTGTAGTGGAGGACGCTGCCGCCGATCACGAGCACATGGAACACTTCGTGGTAGCCGAAGACGCGCGGGTACGGGTTGGGCCGGCGCAGCATGTAGATCACCGCTCCGGCTGAATATAAGACGCCGCCGCCGACCAGCAGCAGCGCCGGGACCAGTGCGAACCAGCTCGCGAGTTGTCCGGCGGCTACCAGCGCCAGCCATCCCGTGGCCAGGTAGAGGCTGACGCCCAGCCAGCGCGGCGCATCCGGGCGGACCACCTTGAGCGCGATGCCGGCCGCCGCCAGTGACCAGACGACCGCGAGGAGACTGACTCCCCAGGCGCCGGGCAGCACGATCAGGCAGAACGGCGTGTATCCGCCGGCGATCATGACGAAGATCATCGAGTGGTCCAGCCGCTTGAGGACGCCGCTCATCCGCCGCCCCCAGCGCACCACGTGGTAAGTGGCGCTGACGGAGTAGAGCAGGAGCAGGCTCAGCGCGAAGACAGCGCCGCCGACATACTCCCGCGGCGTCTCTGCCAGCAGCAGGATGGCGACCAGCCCGAAGGCTGCGGCGATGGCAGCGCCCAGGTGGAGGTAGCCGCGCAGCAGGGGCCGCGGCTCGCCTGTGGAGTTCACGCAGCGGCCTCAGCCCGGCGCAGGAAGTCGCGCAAGGTCGCGGCGTAGAGCTCGGCCTCCTCGGCGTGAGCGGAGTGGGCGCTGTTTTCGAAGATGACGAGCTCGGAGCCGGCGATGTGCCTGTGCATGTCCTCCGATATCGCCGGGACGATCTCGTCGTAGCGGCCGACCGTGATCAGAGTCGGGACCTTGATCTCGCTCATCACGGCGGAGCGGTCCCAGCCGGAGAGCGTACCGGTCAGCGTGAACTCGCTCGGCCCCCACATGTGGTGGTAGACCGGCGTCTTTTCGATGTTCACCCCCGTGCGCAGCATCGACTCCGGCCAGGGCTGCATCCGGCAGAGGTGCTTCTGGTAAAAGGCGAAGGTCGCCACCATGTACTCCGGCGAGTCCGTCGTGCCCTCGGCCTCGCAGCGTGCGATCGTGTCCTGCACGTCCTGCGGCAGGCCGGCCAGGAGCGCCGGAATGCCATCGAGGAACGCCTGGACGCTGGCGGAGGTGCTGGCCAGCGTCAGGCTGATGACCCCCTTCGGCTTGCCGGCCAGGTACTCGAAGGCGAGCCAGCCGCCCCACGACTGCCCCAGCAGGTGGATGCGGTCCAGGCCCAGGCCATCGCGCACAGCCTGGACCTCGCGGGCGAAGCGTTCCGGCGTCCAGAGCGAGGTGTCGTCCGGGATGTCGGACTTGCCACAACCGAGCTGGTCGTAGAAGACAACCGGTCGCTCGTCGCCCAGCACACCGAGCGGCTCAAGGTAGTCGTGGCCGGCGCCGGGGCCGCCGTGGAGCAGCAAAAGCGGCACTCCGGGCCCATCACCGACGATCCGATACCAGACGCGTCCGCGGGGAAGATCCAGAAGGCCTTCGCGCTCTTTGGTCTGTGACATCTGGCGACCTCCGTTTGCAGATAGTGCGGACACATCATAGCGTGGAAATTTGAGAGAACGCTTGGTTAAGCCGTCACATCTGTGTAACGCCGGTCAAGTAGAGGTCGTCTATGGTATTGGTCCCAAACCCTCCCTTTTGGGCTCGTCACAGGAAGTCTCCGGCAAGATTTCCTGTGATGCTTTAAATCGAAACCGCTCCGTCGCAAGGCGGAGCGGTTCGTTTTTGGGTTTCAGCTGTGCGTGGTGAGGAGCGACTTCTCTACCAGCTGAGCGGCAGGTGCTTGACGCCGCGGATGATGAAGGTGCCGCCCCATTCGGGCGATTCGTTCTCCAGGCGCAGGTTGGGGAAGCGGCGGACGAGGCTGCCGATGGCGATCTGGGCCTCGGCCCGGGCCAGGGGCGCGCCCAGGCAGAAGTGGATGCCATCGCCCAGGCCGACGTGGTCGGCGGCGTTGCGGGTGATGTCAAGCTTGTCGGCGGCGTCACCCCACTTGGCCGGGTCGTGGTTGGCCGCGCCCAGCAGCGTGAAAGCGACCTGCCCCTGTTTCATCTCCTGCCCGGCGATCACCATGTCCTCCTTGAGCACGCGGCCCGTCGCCTGCACCGGCCCGATGAACCGCAGCAGCTCTTCGGTGGCCGTGGCGATCAGCGACGGGTCGTCGCGCAATCTCTGGAGCTGGTCGGGGTTCTTCAGCAGGGCGTAGGTGCCGTTGTCGATGAGGTGGGTCGTCGTCTCGTTGCCGGCGACCAGCAGAAGGATCGTGGTCGTGAAGATCTCGTCCTCGCTCAGCATGCCGCCTTCGTCCTTGGCGGCGACCAGAGCGCTGATCAAGTCCTCCCGCGGGTGCGTGCGGCGGTCCTGGATGATCGGGATCAGGTACTCGGCCATCGCCTCGAGCGACAGCCGCGCCGTCTCCAGCACGTCCGGGGCGATGAAGGGGCCGCCCAGCGTGGCGACGACATCGTCCGACCACTTCTTGAACCGGGCGCGGTCCTCGGCCGGCACGCCGAGCATCTCGGCGATGACGATGACCGGCACCGGGTAGCCCAGCGTTGTCACGAGGTCCATCTGGCCGTCCGCTTCGACTTCATCGAGCAGGCTGTCGACGATCTCCTGGATGCGCGGCCGCAGCTTTTCGACGGCGCGAGGGGTGAAGGCTTTGCTGACCAGGCGGCGCAGGCGTGTGTGCACCGGCGGGTCGCTGTTCAGCATCGATGGGGCGCGGTTGAAGGGGCCGAAGCTCTCCTGCTGGGCGCGCTGCATCTCAGCGAAGCGGTTCTTCGCGTTCTGGCGGTCGGCGGACATCGCCGGGTGGGTGAGCACGAAATCGACGTCGGCGTAGCGTGTGAGCACCCACATGTCCATCATCTCGCTCCAGGAGACGGGGTTGTGCTGGAGCAGGGCGCGGTACATGGGGTAGGGGTCTTGCAGGACGCCTGGGGCGAGCGGGTTGAACTCTGCGGTAACCATGGGCGCCTCCTCGGGTGGCGGTGACATACTGACTGGTCAGTCATACTTTCAGGGATGGCGGCGGCGCTGTCAACGCTGTCCCGCAGCGGGGCGCCGCTGAGCGAGTGCAACTCGCCCCTACCCTCGCACCTCGCACCTCACAGCTCGCTCCCCCTTCCCTCCAGCCCCTCCCGCCCCGTACGCTGGCCGCAATGGACATCGCGATCGTCGGGCTGCTCCAGTCCGGCAAGACCACGACCTTCCAGGCGCTGACGGCCGGGCACGGCAGCGCTTCGGCGGAGGCGCGCGGCGAGATGGTCGGCGTCGTCAAGATCCCGGATGAGCGGCTGTACAAGCTGGCGGAGCTCGTGAAGGCGAAGAAGATCACGCCGATCGAGGTGTTCCTGCACGACCTGCCGCCGCTCTTCCAGCGCGGTGCGGCCCCGTCCGGCTCCGCCGCCGAGACGCTGGCCCGCGCCGACGCCCTCCTGCACGTCGTGCACGTCTTCGAGCGGCCAGACGTGCCGCACCCACTGGAGAGCATCGACCCGGCGCGCGACATCAAGAACTTCGATGCCGAGCTGATGCTGTTCGACCTAGGAATCGTGGAGCGGCGGATCGAAAAACTGGAGGCCGCAGCGCGCTCCGGCAAGGTCGCCGAGAAAGAGGCCAACGAGCGCGAGAAGGCGCTGCTCCAGAAGGTGCAGAAGCTGCTGGAAGCCGACACGCCGCTGCGCGACCAGGTGACGGACCCGGCCGACGTGCGCGCGCTGGCCAACTTCGGGCTGCTCTCTCTGAAGCCGATGCTGCTGCTCCTGAACATCGGCGAGGACAGGGTCGCTGAGCAGGCCAAAATCGCCGGGGAGTTCCAGGCCAGCCACGGCGGACACCGCACGCGCGCCACGGCGATGTGCTGCAAGCTCGAGGCTGAATTGACGGAGCTGACGCCGGAAGAGGCCGTGGAGTTCCGCACCGACCTGGGCGCTCCTGCGGGCGGCACCGAAGCTGTGCTGGAGCAGGCCCGCGAGCTGCTGGGGCTCGCTCACCTTCTTCACCGCCGGCGAGCAGGACACCCGCGCCTGGAGGCTGCCCGAAGGCGGGACGGCGCTGGAGGCGGCAGGCCGCATTCACACCGACATCGCGCGCGGGTTCATCCGAGCGGAGGTGATCCGCTGGGACACGCTGCTGGAGTTCGGATCGCACAACGAGGCGCGCAAGAAGGGACAGCTGCGGCAGGAAGGCAAGACCTACGTAGTGCAGGACGGCGACGTGATCAACGTCCTGTTCAACGTCTGAGGGAGGCGAGAGATGACCGTCGTCGGGTTGCAGCACGTGCAGGTCAACGTCCCGCTGATTTGCGAGGAGGAGGCGCACCGCTTCTACGGCGAGATCGTCGGCATGGAGGCGATGCCGCGGCCGCAGTCGCTTTCGGACGCCGGCCGGCGCGGGGCCTGGTTCCGCTGTGGCGAGCAGGAGCTCCACGTCTACTCCAACCCCACCGCCGGCTTCGACCCGTCCACCAGCAGCCAGCACCCCGCGCTGCTCGTCGATGACCTCGAGGCGCTGCGGGGACGGCTCACCGCCGCCGGCTACGAGATCGAAGAGGCGATCCCGATCGAGGGCCGCGAGCGCTTCTTCGCGCGCGACCCCGGCGGCAACCGCGTGGAGTTCCTCTCCTTCACGAGGAGCTGATGGCCGCACCGCCGTCTGCCGAGATCGCCGCGGAGGTGGTCCGCGCGCTCGAAGGTGGCCCGCGGGTGCTGGTGGCCACGGTGATCGCCGCGCCGGACGCTGAAGTGGTCGGCGCCAAGATGCTCGTACGGGCGGACGGCTCGACCCTCGGCTCGCTCGGGCCGGCGCTGGACGCGGCGGTGTTGCGGGAGGCGCAGGACACGGTCCGGCCCCACGGCGTCTCCACGCTGTACGTCAACGCAGGCGGCGAGCCTGTCACGCGGCAGGAAGCGGCGGGGGCTTACGAGCTGATGATGGAGGTCCACGAGCGGCCGGCGCGGCTGCATCGTCGTCGGCGGCGGACACGTCGGCAAGGCCTGCTCCGTCATCGGGCAGATGTGCGGCTTCCGGGTGACCGTGATCGACGACCGGCCGGAGTACGCCAACGCCGAACGCTTTCCCGAGGCCGAAGAGGTGATCCGCGGCCGCTTCGACGAGGTTATGACGGACTACCCGATCGACGGGACGGCGTACGTCATCTGCGTGACCCGGGGCCACCGTCACGATGAGACGAGCCTGCGCTGTGTGATCGGACGGGGCGCTGCCTACGTCGGGATGATCGGCTCCCGGCGCCGGGCGGCCGCTGTGCTGCAGCACCTGCGAGACGAAGGCGCGGACCCGGAGGCCGTGGCCGCCGTGCGGACCCCGATCGGCATCGATATCGGGGCGGAGACGCCGGAAGAGATCGCGGTCGCCATCATGGCCGAGATCATCGCCGTGCGCAGGGGCGCGAAGAAGCGATAATGGGCCAATGACGATCTTTGCGGTGGCAGTCGGCGGCGCGCTTGGAGCCGTGACGCGCTACCTGGTGGCGGTCAAGCTCTACGGCAACCTCGGCATCGCCTTTCCCTGGGGCACGTTCGCCGTCAACATCGCCGGGAGCCTTCTGCTGGGCATCATCCTGGCGCTGGTGGAGGAGCGCGGCACCTTCTCGCCGGAGGTGCGGACCGGGATCACGGTCGGCTTCCTGGGCGGGCTGACGACTTTTTCGACGTTCATCTACGAAGACTGGCAGTTCTTCCGGGACGGCGACATTGTCCGGGCCTGCTTCTACCTGGGGATCAGCCTGGTGCTCGGGCTGGCGGCGTTCAGTATCGGCCACGCCAGTGTCGTGGCGCTGGAGGGTTAGCGATGGAACCTGGTACGGAAGCGGTCCTGCTGCGCATCTTCATCGGCGAGAGCGATCACTGGCACGGCCGCCCGCTCCATGTCGCGCTGGTCGAAGAGGCGCGCAAGCAGGGGCTGGCCGGGGCCACCGTCACCCGCGGGATGTCCGGTTTCGGCGCCAACAGCGTGATCCACACGGCGCGCCTGCTGGAGCTGTCCTCCGATTTGCCGATGCTGGTGGAGATCGTGGACACGCAGGAGAAGATCGATGCGTTCCTGCCACAACTCCACGAGATGGTGGGCGATGGGCTGGCCACGATGGAGCGGGTGCGCGTCCTCTTCTACCGCCACCGCGAGGGCGACTAGGGGCCGGGGTCGAAGATCGCCGGGTCATGCTCCTGCGGGATCATGACGTAGGCGAAGAGCCCCGCGGCGATCGTCGCGCCGATTAGCGGGCCGGCCCAGTAGACCCAGGCGTCCGTCCAGGTGCCGTCAACCAGCGCCGGGCCGAACGACCGAGCCGGGTTCATCGCCGCGCCGGTGACCGGGCCCATGGCGAAGATGTCCATCGTGATCGTAAGGCCGATCGCCAGCGGGGCGATCATCGCCGGGCCGCGCTTGTCGATGGCGACGCCGTAGATCACGTACATCAGGAAGAACGTGAGGATGATCTCCAGCCCAACACCCTGGGTGGCGGTGATCTTGTCGCTCAAAAGCGGCGTGCCCAGGCTGACGGCGTCGCGGGCGTCGGCCGGCAAAAGGATGTGCAGGCAAAGCGCCGCAACCGTGGCCCCCAGCAGCTGCACCGCGACGTACATGGCGCCCTTGATCGGCGGCAGCTTTTGGCCGAGGACCAGGCCCCAGGTGACGGCCGGGTTGAAGGCGCCGCCGGAGATGTGGCCGGCCGCCGCGATGTTGAGCCCGATGGCCAGGCCGTGCGCGAAGGCGATAGCGACCAGGTCGTTGCCGCCGGTCACGATGATCGACCCGGCGCCCATGAAGATCAGCGCGAAGGTGCCGATAAACTCGGCGATCGCGGGGCGCACCGTGTCGTTCATCGTCGCTTCCGGGAAGGGCATTGTGACCTTGATGCTCAAGCGCGCGCCTCTCTGATAGGGACTCGTTGGTCGCAGACAATATAGGTGCAGCCACTCCGCGGTTCAAGCGCGTCCGGCCCGTCAATGTGAACAAGTGATGGGCGCCGTCCGGCCATTGCGGCAGCGAATAGCGCTCCTGGCGGCCCGTGGGGTGCTCGTTACCCGTAACAAGCCTATCTGCACGCCGTCTCTACTAGTGGATTGCTGCGCCTCGTTCGCGGCGACTGAGACTATATGTATTCACGAGTAGAGATGCCCGAGATCCCGCGGCCTGTCCCGCCGAAGGCCGCCGAGGTGCTGCGCGATGTCTACGCGCTGCGCCGCAAGGTCTATCTGGCCGTCTACAGCGCCATCACGCTGGACCTGCCGCTCTACTTCGTGACCGGTTACACGCTGACCCAGGTGGTCATTCTGGCCGTCGTCGGCTGGCTGATCGCCGGCGCCTCCATCCACTTCACCTTCCAGCAGATCATCCGGCTGCGGCGCCGAAACCTGTATCCAGGCCTGCTCGTCGTCAACGTCGGCGCAACCGCCGGGCCGCCGGAGGCCGCCGCCGAGGCGCTCTTCACGCTGGAAGGCCTGTTGGAGACGCAGACGTCGTTCGTTGTCATGAACACTGAGTTGGGCCCCAAAGTACTGGCCGCGCGCGGCATGACGGGCGCGGACGCCAACTGGGTGATGGAGACGTACGCCTCGCAGCTTGAAGCGGCGATCGAAAACCGCTATCCGATGGACGTCTTGCCGGAGGGGCAGGACCGGCGCGCTGTCTTCGTGCCGATCCAGGCCCTCAAACAATCCATCGGCGTGCTCTACCTGGCGGCCTCGCCCGGCAAGTTCCTGGCCGACCGCAACCTTCTCGCCGATATCGGCAGCGCCCTCGGCCTCTCACTGGACAACCTGCGCCAGAAAGAGCAGCTCTTGCAGAAGGAGTCGCGGCTGCGCAGCGTCGTCATGGGCGCGCCGATCGTGCTCTTTTCGATAGACACCACCGGTGGCATCACCTTCATCCAGGGGCAGGGCATCGCCGCGCTGGGGCTGGAGCCGGACACGATCATCGGCATGCCGGTCTGGGAGATCTGGGCCGAGTATCCGGAGATCCTGCAGAGCTTCCGGCGCGCCTTCGCGGGCGATTCGGTGACCTCGCTCGCGGCGATCACGCTGGCCGGGCAGGCCCGGGTCTTCGAGTACCGGCTGGCCCCGGAACGGGACGAACACGGTCTGGTGACCGGCGTCATCTGTATCGCCACGGACATCACCCAGCGCAAGCGCGCCGAGGACGCCCTGCGCGAGAATGAACGCGCGTTGGCCACACTGCTCAGCAACCTGCCCGGGTTCGCCTACCGGACAAAGTACGACACCCACTGGACGACGGAGTACGTCAGCGACGGCATCTACGACATCACAGGCTACACGGCCGCCGAGTTCGTCGCCGGCAGCGTCGTCGCCGAAGAGATCATCCATGCCGACGACCGGGCTTCAACGCGGGAGGCCATCACGTCCGCCGTCTCCCGGCGCGAACCCTACACGGTGGAGTACCGCGTCATCACCCGGCGGGGCGAAACGAAGTGGGTCTGGGAACAGGGCGAAGGCATCGCCGACGAGAATGATGTTGTCATCGCCCTCGAAGGGTTCATCAGCGACGTCACGGAGCGCAAGCGCGCTGAACAGGCTCTGGGAGAGAGCGAGGAGCGCTTCCGCGACCTGTTCGAGAACGCGCGAGACGCGATGTTCTCCTACGACCTGCGCGGGCGCATGCTCTCCGCCAACCAGCGCGCCGCCGAGATCAGCGGATACGCGATCGATGAGCTGCTGTCTTTGAACATCAGCGAGATCGTGGCCAAGGACTTCCACGTCATCGGCGCCGAGGCCCTGAAGCGCACCTTCAACGGCGACAACGCACCGTACGAACTGGAGATCGTGGCCAAGGCCGGCCACCGCATCCCGATCGAGATCACCTCGCGGATCATCCTCGGCCGGCGCGGTGAGCCAAGGACCGTGCAGGCGATCGGCCGCGACGTCACCGACCGCAAGCTGGCGGAGGAGACGATCCGCCGCCTGGCTTACCACGACGCCCTGACCGACCTGCCGAACCGTGCGCTCTTCGAAGACCGCCTGCAGGTCGCGCTGGCCCAGGCCCGCCGCCAGAACGAGCAGCTCGCCGTGATGTTCCTTGACCTTGACAGCTTCAAAGTCGTCAACGACACGCTTGGGCATGGCGCCGGCGACAAGCTACTGCAGTGCGTCGGCCGCGACCTGGCCTCGATGGTGCGCGACGGTGACACCGTGGCGCGGGTCGGCGGCGACGAATTCACCTTGCTCCTGGCCGGCATCGAGGGCCCAGACGACGCCATCGACGTGGCCAAGCGCATTCTCGAATGCCTGCGCCAGTCCCGAGTCATCAACGGCACGGAGTTCCGGACGACAGGCAGCGTTGGCATCACGACCTACCCGGCCGACGGCGACGACGGCGAGACGCTTCTGCGCAACGCCGACACGGCGATGTACCGGGCCAAGGAGCGCGGCCGCGACCGCTATCAGCTCTACACGGCGGCGATGAACGTCACGATGATGGAGCGCCTGGCGGTGGAGCAGGACCTGCGCCATGCCCTTGTCCGCAACGAGCTAAGGCTGTTCTACCAGCCCATCGTCTCCGTGGAGACCGGGCTGGTCACGGGCGCCGAGGCCTTGATCCGCTGGCGACACCCGGAGCGCGGCCTGGTGCTCCCGGACGACTTCATCCCGCTGGCCGAAGAGACCGGCCTGATCCTGGAGATCGGCGAATGGGTACTGCGGGAGGCCTGCCGCCAGATCGTGGACTGGCGCAAGCAGGGCCTGGGAGTGGAACTTGTCGCGGTCAACCTTTCGGCGCGGCAGCTGCAACAGGAGGACCTGGTCGCGCGCGTCGGCGGCATCATCCGCGAAAGCGGGGTCTTGCCGTCCCTGATCCAGCTGGAGATCACGGAAGGAGCGGTGCTGAAGAACGTCGACTACGCCATCACCATGCTGCAGCAGCTGGGCGAGATGGGTTTCGAGATAGCGCTGGACGACTTCGGTACCGGCTACTCATCGCTGACCTACCTCAAACGCTTCCCGATCGATGGGGTCAAGATCGACCGCTCCTTCGTACGCGACCTGGAGCACGACGCCAGCGACGCAACGATCGTCTCGACGGTGATTGCGATGGCGGACAACCTGCACCTCAACGTGATCGCCGAAGGAGTCGAGACCGAGCAGCAGTTGGAGTTCCTTCGCCAGCGCGGCTGCAGCGAGTACCAGGGCTACCTGTTCTCGCGTCCGGTGCCGCCGGAGGAGTTTGCGGCGCTACTGCGGAAGGCGACGGCGCCGGTTCCAGACGCCGCCTAGGCGCCCTCCGCAACCGGCGGCGGATGATACCATTAGCTTGATGGACGAGGTCTTTCGCGAGCTCGAAAAATCGCTGGCCAGCGGCGAGCCGGCCGTCGTCGCCACCGTGGCCGGGACCCGCGGATCGACGCCGCGGCGCGCCGGCGCCAGAATGCTCGTCCGCGCCGACGGCAGCTTTTGCGGGACGATCGGCGGCGGCTGCGGCGAGGCCGAGGTGCTGACCGAAGCCATGGCCGCTCACGCAGACGGCCGCCCGCGCCTCGTCTTCGTCGACCTGACCAACCCGATCGACGGCGACGACAAGATCTGCGGCGGCGTCATGGAAGTCTTCGTCGAGCGCGTCGCCCCTTAGCTTGCCCGCTTTCGCCCCGACACGTATCCTCAACACTCGCAACGCGCCCCAAGATTGCGGAGGTCCCCATGAAAGCTGTCACATTCCACGGCCCGTTCGATCTCAAGGTCGAGGACGTTCCCGACCCGACGATCCAGCAGCCCAAAGACGTCATCATCAAGGTCACCGCTGCCGGCATCTGCGGCTCCGACATGCACGCCTACGACGGCCGGATGACGCTGCCGCCGAGCGGCTGGGTGATGGGACACGAGTACCTCGGCGAAGTCGTGGAGACAGGGCCGGAGGTCACGAACTTCAAGAAGGGCGACCGTGTCGTCGGCGCTTTCACCTCTTCCTGCGGCGAGTGCTACTACTGCAAGAGCGGCTGGACCAGCGTCTGCGCCAGCCAGGTGACCTTCGGGTTCGTGACGTTGCCGGGCGCGCAGGCCCAGTACCTGCGTGTGCCCAACGGCCACTTCACGCTGGAGAAGGTGCCGGACAGCCTGAGCGACGAGAAGGCGATCTTTGTCGGGGACATCTTCTCTACCGGCTACTTCTGCGCTGACCGCGGCGAGATCAAGCCGGGCGATGTCGTCGCCGTCGTCGGGTCCGGGCCGGTTGGGCTCTTCACTCAGATGGCGGCGCTGACCTTCAACCCGAAGATGGTGCTGGCGATCGACCAGATGCCGGAGCGGCTGGCGATGTCCAAGAAGATCGGCGCGGTGCCGGTGGACATGTCCAAGGAAGACGCCGTGGAGGTCGTGAAGAGCCACACCGAGGGCCGCGGCGCAGACGTTGTCCTGGAAGCCGTCGGGATCGAGGCCTCGCTCAAGTCCTGTTTCCGCTACGTGCGCCCGGCCGGTACGATCAGCGCCGTCGGCATGTACACGGAGATGGAGTTCCCCTTCCCGATGTTCATGTCGTTCCTGCGCGACATCACCTTCAAGATCGGTGTGGCGCCGGTGCGCCGCTACATGGCCCAGATGCTGAAGCTGATCGAGGACGGCAAGGCTGACCCCTCAGCGATCATCACCCACACGATGTCTCTGGACGAAGCGCCCCGCGGCTACGAGATCTTCACGAAGCGCGAGGACAACTGCATCAAGGTGCTGCTCAAGCCCAACGGGTAGCCCCCAATCCCGAGCTTACTGCTGCTGGGCGATGATCACGGCCTGCAGCGTGCCGTGGTCCTGGACCGAGACGAAGCCGCCGATGTTGGGAGGCGAGATCCCGTAGTCCGCGAAGTTGAAGTCCAGCGTGGCGATGGCGCTGATCACGTTCGACTGGCGGGTCGCCTTCACCGTCCACGTCATTTCCTTCTGCACGCCGTGGAGGTCCAGCGTCCCGTTGAGATCGAACGTTACCTCTGCGCCGTCGGCGATCGAGGCCGTGTCCAGGCCGGAGATGCTGGAGGCGGTGAACGTCGCGGTCGGGAACTCGGTAGTGTTCAGCGCGTCCTGGGCGCGGGAGTCGCGCCGCGACTGGTCGCTGCGCAGCGTCGTCAGGTCAACGGTGAACTGTGAGGTCTGGGAGGTGTCCAGCGCGGCGCCGTCGGCGGTGAGATAGAAGGTGCCGCTGATGTCCTGTGTCTTGCCGTTAGCGGTGGAGGGCACGCCGAGCGAGGCCAGCGTCTCGCCGACGTAGTAGTCGGCCTCTGACTGGCCGGCGAGGATCGTGAAGACCTGGCCGTCGGAGGCCGCCGGCGTGGACGTGTCATCGCTCGCGCCGCCGGTGGGCGTTGCCGTGTTCACCAGGGAGGGATCGATCGCCAGGGGCTCGGTCAGGGGGCTGGCGTCGCTGCGGATCAGGAAGTACCAGGCCGCACCCGCGACTACGAGGACTAGGATCGCCAGTACGGGAACTGTGAGCCCGAGTCTGCGTATCGTCATGGCCACGATTATCTGAGAAACACATTAGTTGTGGGTTAAAGAGCGATGACTGGTTATTAACGCCAGGACCAGCATTCACCAGTTCTGCTGAGAATCTTTCCGGCTCACCGGCTCTGCCCCGGCGGAGCACGGGTTGTATGATTCAAGTATCGAAAAGCATAGATTCTGGCACGATAAACCCGCCGCTGGCTTCAGTCTCTTCGGAGGAAATCATGAAGATAGCGTCTTTCGTACCATCCAGCACGAACTCATCCAGGGCGATCCTGATCATCGAGGTGGCCCTGGTCATCGCAGCGGCGGCCATCTGGTGGACCTTCGGCAGCGCCGCCGCCCAGACCAACAGCCTGGGAGTTGACCACAACGGCGGCTCGCCGGACATCAACGCCGGCCCGGCGCTGGTGGCCCAGGGCGCTTTGACAACCGTCTCGATAGTCGCCGATCCGCCGGTACCCGGCCTCGGCGGCTGGACAGTGAACGTCTTCTACGACCCGGCGGTGGTCACCCCCACAGGCTGCGCCACGGCCGGGGATAGCTCCTCCTGCAACACGGCGTTCCTGAGCAACGCGGTGCGATTTTCCGGGCTGAAGGTCGCCGGGCTGTTCAACCCGACGGACATCGCAGACATCACGTTCCAGGGGGTCGGCTCCGCCGGTCAGTGCAGCGACCTGCAGCCGGAGGCGGTGAGCTGGAACGACCCATCGGCTGTCAACCTGATCCGGCCGACGGTATCGCTGGGCCAGGTGTGCGTGACCTCTGCGCCGACGCCGACCGCGTCGCCGACCGCCTCACCAACAGCCTCTCCGACAGCTTCGCCGACCGCCTCTCCGACTGCCTCACCAACCGCCTCTCCGACCGCTTCGCCGACGCCGACTGCCTCGCCAACCGCCTCTCCGACAGCTTCGCCGACGCCAACTGCATCCCCCACTCCGACAGCCTCTCCAACGCCATCTCCAACGCCCACCGCCTCGCCGACACCTTCACCAACGCCGACAGCCTCGCCGACGGCATCGCCAACGCCGACCGCCTCGCCCACGGCCTCTCCGACGCCGACGCCAACTCCGACGGTCAAAGAGACGCCGTCGCCGACCGACAAGCCGACGCCCACACCAACTCCCACGAAGACGCCCGCCGGCGAGTGCGACGGGCGGCCCGCCACGATCGTCGGCACCGAGAGGAGCGACTGGATCTGGGGCACGCGCGGCGATGACGTGATCCTGGCGCTCGGCGGCAACGACCTCGTCTTCGGCAACGGCGGCGACGACGTCATCTGCCTGGGTCCCGGCCACGACGCCGCCATCGGAGGCCGCGGCGACGATCGCATCTTTGGTGAGGAAGGCAACGACGTGCTCTGGGGCGGTGGCGGCTCGGACTACCTTGACGGCGGTCCCGGCTTCGACCTCTGCTTCGGCGGCTGGGGCCACGACACAAAGGTGAACTGCGGCTTCTACTTCCGCTGGTTCCGCTAGGCCAGGTCCGGACGACTGGAAGCGCCCGTCTGACCGGCGGGCGCTTCTCTTTGTGCGCGCGGTTGCAGAAATCTAGCAAAGTGTTATGCTTGGCTTGAACCCCCACCGGGGGGGTAAGGGTAACGAAAGCAGGAACACTATGCAAGCTGAAAAGAAGACCGCCGTCCTCAAGCGCCTGGCGTTCATCGAAGGGCACCTCCAGGGGATCCGCCGCATGGTGGAGGGGGACAAGTACTGCGTCGATGTCCTGAAGCAGACCTTCGCCGTCCGCCGCGCCATCGAAAAGATGGAGGCGCTGATGCTGGACAACCACCTGCACACCTGCGTCCTCGAAGGCGTCCGCGAAGGCCGCGACGAGCAGGTGATCGGCGAGCTGCTGGACCTCTACGAGCTGGCCGGCCGCTGACCGGAGACGCGAACGTGGCCACGGCAACTGAGCTCAAAGAGATTACCCTGCCGGTCAGCGGCATGAACTGCGCCTCCTGTGTGCGGCGCGTGGAGAAGGCGCTGATGGGTGTGCCCGGCGTCGTCGAGGCGCGCGTCAACCTGGCGACCGAGCAAGCCACCGTCGATTTTGACGGTGAGGTCTGCACCACCGCCGACATGTCCCAGGCCGTCGAAAAGATCGGCTACAGCGTCCGCAAGGAGCGCCGCGATCTGCGCGTCATCGGCCTGGACGATGCGACCTCCGTCGCCCGCGTGGCCCGCGAGCTGAACAAGGTTCCCGGCGTCAGCCACGCCTCGGTCAACCTGGCCAGCGAGACCGCGACCGTCGAGTTCGTGCCGACGGAAGTCACGGTTCCGCAGCTGCTGCGCGCCATCGAGTCCGCCGGCTACCGCGCCGAGGAGATGGACCTGGAAGGCGCGCACGACGCCGACGACGAAGCCCGTGCCCGCGAGGAGCGGACGCTGCGCCTCAAGTTCGGCTTCAGCCTGGCCGTGGCGGCCTTCGTGATGATCGCGATGCTGCCGTACCACGGCGTCGGCGGCCTGCCGAAGCCGGTCGGGCCGCAGACGGCGTTCATCGTCTTCTTCCTGCTCGCCACGCCGGTGCAGTTCTGGGGCGGCTGGCAGTTCTACCGCGGCGCCTGGAAATCGGCCCGCCACCTGGCGTTCGATATGAACACGCTGATCGCTATCGGTACCAGCGTCGCCTACGCATACAGCACGGTCGCCGTCTTCTTCCCCTCGCTCTTCGCCGGGGCCCACTACTACCACCCGCACAACGAGCTCGGCGATCACGTGGAAGTCTACTTCGATAGCTCGACGGCGATCATCGCCCTGATCCTCTTCGGCCGCTGGCTGGAGGCGAAGGCCAAGGGCCGCACCTCGGCCGCGATCAAGCGGCTGATGGGCCTCAAGCCGCGGACGGCGCGCCTGCTCCGCGACGGCGCGGAAGTTGACGTTCCGATCAGCCAGGTGGCCGCCGGAGATGTCGTCATCGTCCGGCCGGGCGAGAAGATCCCGGTCGACGGCGTGGTTCTCGAGGGCCGCTCCGCCGTGGACGAGTCGATGATCAGCGGCGAGAGCATTCCGGTGGAGAAGGCTCCCGGCGACGAGGTGATCGGCGCCAGTATCAACAAGACCGGCGCCTTCCAGTTCCGCGCCACCAAAGTCGGCGCGGACAGCGTGCTCTCCCAGATCATCCGGCTGGTGCAGGACGCGCAGACTTCGAAGGCGCCGATCCAGCGCCTGGCCGATGTCGTCGCCTCGTACTTCGTGCCGGCCGTCCTGGCGATAGCGGCGCTGACTTTCGTGCTCTGGATGCTCGTCGGCCCCACGCCCGCCTTCACCTTCGCCGTGCTGAACGCTGTCGCGGTGCTGATCATCGCCTGCCCCTGCGCGCTGGGGCTGGCCACGCCGACGGCGATCATGGTCGGCACCGGCAAGGGCGCCGAGGCCGGCGTCCTGATCCGCGACGGCGAAGCGCTGGAGACCGCGCGGCGGGTCACGACCGTGGTGCTGGACAAGACGGGCACGATCACGCTCGGCAAGCCGTCGGTCACAGACATCGTGGTGGCGGATGGCGCCGGGATCGACAGGCTGTCGCTGCTGCGGCTGGCGGCTGCGGTCGAGCGGCGCTCCGAGCACACTCTGGGCGAGGCGATCGTTGCCGCTGCCCGCGAAGCGAACCTCGACCTGCCGGACGCCGAGGAGTTCGAGGCGCTCCCCGGCCACGGCATCCGCGCCGTCGTTGAAGGCAAGAGGCTGGCGCTCGGCAACGTCCGGATGATGGAGAGCGCCGGCGTTTCGCTGGGCGGCCTCGGACAGGCGGGCGAGCAGCTGGCACGGAGCGGCAAGACTGCGATGTACGTCGCCATCGATGGCAAGACGGCCGGTGTGATTGCCGCGGCGGACACTCGTCCGGCCCGGCGCTGACGCGGCGGTGCGGCGGCTCCGGCGGATGGGCCTCAGCGTCGTCATGCTGACCGGCGACAACAAACCGGCGGCCGAGGCGATCGGGCGCGAAGTCGGCGTCGACAGCGTGATGGCCGAGGTGCTGCCCGGCGACAAGGCGAACGAGGTCAAGCGACTGCAGTCCAAGGGGAAGGTCGTGGCGATGGTCGGTGACGGCATCAACGACGCGCCGGCGCTGGCCCAGGCCGATCTCGGCATCGCCATCGGCACCGGCACAGACGTCGCTATCGAGGCCGCGGACATCACGCTGATCCGCGGCGACCTCGCCGGTGTGGCCCAGGCGATCGCGCTCAGCCGCCAGACCGTGCGCACGATCCGGCAGAACCTGTTCTGGGCGTTCTTCTACAACATCCTGCTGATCCCGGTGGCGGCCGGCGCGCTCTACCCTGTCTTCAGCAACGGCAGCGTGCCTGATCCGCTGGTGCCGTTCTTCGGGTACTACGGCTTCCTCAACCCGATCATCGCCGCCGTCGCCATGGCCTTCAGCTCCGTCAGCGTCATGGCCAACTCGCTGCGCCTGCGCTCCTTCCGCCTGGCCTAGCGCTGCCGCTGCAGAATCCGGATAGTCTTTGGCATCCGGATGTCTGTAAAGTGCCGGTTGGAGGTGACCGATGACGAACATTCCGCCCGCAACCGTGGCCGCCGCCAACGAGAAGAGCCGCCGGCTGAAGGAGCTACTGCTGGCGCCGGAGATCCTGATCATCCCCGGCGCCTTCAACGTGCTCAGCGCGCTGCTCTACCAGCATCTGGGTTTCCCGGCGATCCAGGGCAGCAGCTCCGGCTTCGCCAACGCCATGGGCCGCCCCGACCTGGCGATCGGCCGCGAGGCGACGGTCCAGGTCAGCGGGACGGTCGCCGCCGCTGTCTCGGTGCCGGTCAACGCCGACGGCGAGGACGGTTTCGGTGGCCCGGCCGAAGTTGCCGAGACGGTGCGGGAGATGGTCGCGGCGGGCCTGGCCGGGATGAACATGGAGGACGGCGACCGCGCGAACCCCGGCCAGCTCCTGAGCGCCGAGTTTCAGCTGGAGAAGATCGCCGCGTTTATCGAGGCGCGTAAGGCGATCGGCAGCGAGTTCTTGCTCAACGCCCGGGTCGATACTTTCATGACGATGGGCGACGATCCGGCGAAGGCGCTGGCCGAAGGCGTACGTCGCGGCCAGGCCTACGCCGAAGCCGGCGGCGATTCGATCTTCTTCTTCCGGGTGAAGGACCCCGCGGCGATCAGCACCCTGGTCAAGGAGATCCCGGCGCCGGTCAGCATCCTCGCCGGGCCGGGAGTCCCCAGCGCCGGTGAGCTGCAGGAGATCGGCGTGGCCCGGGTCAGCTACGGCAGCCAGTTCCTGCTCGTGGCCGCCGGGGCCGTCAAGCGCGCCGCCCGGGAAGTGCTGGAGAAACGCACCCACGAGCTGATGTCGGAAGGCCTGCCGTCAGCGGAGATGCGGGAGATCCTGAAGAGCCGCCTGGACTAGCGATTCGTTCAATTCGTTGCGCGGCGGGCCGTTCGTTGGCAGCAGCTAGTAGTAGTCCGGCGAATACGGTGCGTCGTTGACCGCGAAAATCTGCGCCATCTCCTCCACGGCGGCCGGGCGCGTGACCTGCACAAAGCCGGTCTGCGCGGCGACGCGCGGCTTCAAGTAGCCGGTGAAGAGCGAAGCCAGCACGTTCACGCTGAGCGACACGTCGGCGGGCGCCTCTGTGCGTTCGGCGTGGAGCTTGCCGTTGCTGGACTCGATCCGGAAAGTGGCGTTGTTCCAGGCCAGGTTGCGGTCGTCGATCTGCGCGGTGAAAGCCGCCGTGCCGCTGCCGAGGTACGGCCGCTGCGCGATCGCCGCCTCGACATCGACGATACGGAGCATCGCGCCGTCTTCCACCGTTACCTTCACCTTGTGCGGCTCGTCGACGAGGTTGGCGAACGGGTCGTCGGGATGCGTCTCGAAGATGATCTTCTCGGCCAGGTCGTGGGTCAGGATGTGCTGCCAGAGGCCCAGGTAAGCGTCCGAGGTGAGCGCCTGGAGGTCGCGGATAAAGATCGCCTGCGGGGTCCAGTTTCCGGAGGGAGGCAGGTTGCGGTTGGCGTAGGTGGCGTAGCCTTGCTCCCGGCCGTCGCTGTCCACCCAGATCACAGCGTCGCTTTCCGCCATCTTGCCGGCGCCGTCCCAGTGCTTGAGGACGGCCTCTCGCCACCAGATCTCGTTGCGGACGAAGGGGCCGTTGGCCTCGCCGGTCTTTGCGCGGAAGATGCGGTCCAGCCGCTGCCAGTCGTCGGGCGTGACGGGCTCGGTCATGCCGCCGGTGCCGCGAAAGCGCAGGTGCACATCCTTCGGTGCGAACTCGTAGCCCTTCTTGAACTCGGCCCGCTCCCAGCCGTACCGCTGGTACAGAGCGTCGTGCGGCGTGTAGAGCCCGGACAGCACCTGGCCGCGCTCCCGCATCCGCTCCATCGCCAGGACGAGCAGCCGCGCGACGAAGCCACGCCGCCGGTAAGCCGCCTGGCAGGTGACGGGCCCCACCGCGCCAAAAGCCATCGTCGCGCCGTGCAGCCGCCGCACCATCGGCACGGTGCGCACGTCGGCGACGAGCTTGCCGTCCAGGAACGCGCCAACTGTCCAGTCCGGCGGGAAGAACTGCTTGAGCCGCTCCACGTACCCCGGGTCCGGGGCGTTGTAGAACGCCTTCGGCTCCAACGCCGCCGCTTGCTCATAGTCGTCAACTGTCAGGTCGCGGTATTCGATATTCACGACGGCCATTGTACGGCAGGCCGGAGCCGGAGCGAGCATCGGCAACCGTTCCTCTACAATCGAGGGTGTGAGACGCACCGCCGCAGTCGTCGCCGCCAAGACCGCCGCCGAGCTCAGCCGCCGCCTGCGCGTGGGTGGCGGCACGGCGCTGCCGGGCCTTGTCGCAGAGCGGCTGGACCCGGAGTTCGTCGTCGGGCTGGCCGGGCGGCTGGGGCTGGGCAGCGTCATCGTCACCGGCACCAACGGCAAGACGACCACCGCCCAGCTCGTGCGCAACATCTTCGCCGGGGCCGGGATGCGCCCGGTCGCCAACCGCGCCGGCTCCAACATGATGCGCGGCGTCGCCGCGGCCCTGGCCGAAGCGGCCGACTGGGACGGGCGCATGCGCTCCCGCAAGAAGCGGATCGGCGTCTTCGAGGTGGACGAGGCGACGATGCCCAAAGTTGCCGCCGCCGTGCGCCCCCGCGCCGTCGCCTTCACGAACCTCTTCCGCGACCAGCTCGACCGCTACGGCGAAGTCGAGACCGTGGCCGCGATCTGGCGGGAGGCCGTCGCCTCTTTTCCGGACGACGTCACGCTGGTCCTCAACGCCGACGACCCGACCGTGGCCTCGCTGAGAGACTGCGCCCGCGGCCCGGTCGTGCTCTTCGGCATCGAGGATGCTTCGCAGGCCACCAGCGAGATCGACCACGCCGCCGACGCCCGCTGGTGTCCCCGCTGCGGAGTTGAACTGGAGTACACGGCCGTCTTTTACGGACACCTCGGTCACTGGTCCTGTCCGTCCTGTGGCAACTCCCGGCCCGCGCCGGACATCGCCTGCACGGGCATCGCGCCGGGCGAGGGCGGGCTCGCGCTGACGATCCGCGTCCCGGCCGGCTCGCTGGATGTCCAGACGAACTTCGCTGGCACTTATAACGTCTACAACGCGCTGGCCGCGGCGGCGCTGGCGGGTGCGGTGGGAGTCGCTCCGGCGGTCATCGGCGAAGGGATCGCGGCCTCGGCGGCGGTCTTCGGGCGCCAGGAAGTCTTCACCATCGACGGGCGCCGGGTTCAGTTGACGCTGGCCAAGAACCCGGCCGGCCTCAACCAGGTGCTGCGCCTGCTGCCGGGCGCCGATCTGGACCTGGCCGTGTTCCTGAACGACGACATCGCCGACGGGCGCGACATCTCCTGGATCTGGGACGCCGACTTCGAGCTGCTGGCCGGGCGCGTGCGCTCGCTCACCGTCTCCGGCCGCCGCGCGTGGGACATGGCGCTGCGCCTGAAGTACGCCGGAATCGAGGCCAGGCCCAACGTTGAGCCGGACACGGCGCTGGCGCTGCGGGAGGCCGTGCGCAGCGTCCCGGAAGGTGGCGCGCTGTACGTGATCCCCACCTATACGGCGATGCTGGAGGTGCGGAACATCCTGGGCAAGTGGGCCGGGCGCGGCCGCTTCTGGGAGGGCCAGCGATGAAGCTGCGGCTGGCGCACCTCTACCCGAAGCTGATGAACATCTACGGCGACCGCGGCAACATCATCTGCCTGCGCCGCCGCTGCGAGGCCCGCGGCATCGAGTTCGAGGTGACGGATCTCGACGCCGGCGCTCCGTTCGACACGGCCGCCTACGACATGGCTTTCGTCGGCGGCGCGCAGGACCGCGAACAGGCCCGCGTCGCCGCTGACCTGCGCGACCTCAAGGGCGCGGCGATCAGGGCTGCTGTCGAAAAGGGGCTCGTCGTACTCGCGGTCTGCGGCGGCTACCAGATGGCCGGCCACTTCTACCGCGGCGCAGACGGCCACGAGCTCCCGGGGATCGGCATACTGGACCTGCACACTGTGCATCCGGGCCCGGTGGCGAAGCGCTTCATCGGCAACGTCGTCGTGGAGTGGAACGACGGGACGCTGGTCGGCTTCGAGAACCACGGCGGCCGCACCTACCTGGGCCCGGACGCGAAGCCGCTGGGCAAGGTTGTCACCGGCTTCGGGAACAACGGCGCCGATGGCTTCGAGGGCGCGGTTAGCGGGCGCGTCTTCGGCACCTACCTCCACGGCTCGCTCCTGCCGAAGAACCCCGCCTTCGCCGATCACCTGATCTCACTGGCGCTGGGCGGCGTATCACTCTCGCCGCTGGACGACACGATCGAAGCCATGGCCCACGCCGAAGCGGTGCGGCTGGCCACCCGGCGAAGTATCATGCGCATCGGAGGGCGATAACGTGGAAACTGCAGCGCTTGAAGCGCCGGACATATCCTGCGACCACTGCATCCAGACGATCCGCTCTGCCGTGGAGAAGGTGCCCGGCGTGCGGTTCGTCTCCGGCGATCCGGAGTGCAAGATCGTGAAGATTGAGTACGACCCTGCGGTAGCGCACCTGGCCGCGGTTGAGAAGGCGATGGATGAAGAGGGCTACCCGGTCAAGAAGTAGCGGCCCGGTCCGTGCTGTCGCGGCAATGGCGGTCCTCGCGGCCGCCCTTTTGCTGTTTGGCGCCTGTGGTGGCGGCTCGCTGGCGCTCTACGCCACGCCGACTCCGCCCAACACGATCGGTGCGGCGGCGGTGACCCCGCAGCCCACGCCGACGGCGACCCCGCTCCCATCGCTCGTGGAGTTGCTGTATACCGTGCAGTCCGGCGAGACGCTGAGCGGCATCGCCGACCAGTTCGGCGTTTCGCTAGACGATCTGGTCAGCTCCAACGGCCTCGCGGACGCAGGCGACATTACTGTCGGACAGGTGCTGACGATCCCGGGCGTCCTCGTGACGCCGGTGCCCAGCCGGACGCCGCCGCCGGTCACCACCTCTGCGGACAGCCCGATCGGCATCCACATGGCGATGCCGGTCGCCGGCGCCTGCCTGACGCCCGACGACGACCAGATGCCCAACGCCGTCCGCGACTACCGCGCCGGCATCCACGAAGGTGTCGACTTCTTCACCTCCTACGCCTGCGTCGACGTGGCCAAGGACTCGCCGGCGCTGGCCGCCGCCGATGGTGTCGTGATCCGCGCTGACCACGACTACCGGGCGCTGACCCAGCAGGAGATCGAAGATTTGGAGGCGCAGTCGGCGTCGCAGGGCTTCACATCCGAAGGCACGCTGGACAAGTTCCGGGGCCGCCAGGTCTGGATCGATCACGGCAACGGCATCGTGACCCGCTACTGCCACCTGGACGGGGTCCCCGCCGCGGTCCAGCCGGGCACGCACGTCGGCCAGGGCGACGTGATCGGGTTCATCGGCGACACCGGCACGCCGGAATCGGCCAGCAACCCGGACTTCGAGATCCACCTGCACTTCGAGATCAGGGTCGACAAGTCCTACCTGGGCGCCGGCCTGGACCCGCTGGCCACCCGCAACCTCTACGAGCAGGTGTTCGGGCTGCCGCTGACCACGGCTGCGCCCGCTCCTTAATCCCCGTAGCGGCCGCTCAGCGTATCCTAAGCAGTGCTCATGAGTGAGGACACTAACGCAACGCCATCGCCGCAGCGCGGGGGACGCACCTTCGTGCGGCGTTTCATCTATCCCGCCGCGGTGATCCTGGCGATCGCCGGCGTCATCTTCCTGATCGAGCGCAGCAACGGCAACGCCACCGACTCCAACGGCCAGACCTACGGCCTGCGGGACCTGGACTCGCACCTTGTCCCGGAGGGCGGACACGTGGCCGCTGAAGTTGGCGGCGTCGCGCCGGACTTCGAGCTGGAGCAGGTCTCGGTTCCGGTCGCCGGCGGCAGCCCCACCGCCAGCTCGACGACGAACGGCGAGGCCTGGCTGAGCGACTTCCGCGGACACCCGGTGGTGCTCAACTTCTGGGCAACCTGGTGCCGCCCCTGCCGCTCTGAGATGCCGCAGTTCGTCAACGCCTACGACAAGTACCGGGACAAGGGCCTCGTGGTCATCGGCCTAAACCTCCAGGAGGGGCCGTCGCTGATCCAGCCCTTCGCCCAGGAGTTCGGGATCGACTATCCGATCCTCGTCGACCGTACGGGGCAGGTCGGTGACAAGTACCGGCTGCTGGGCCTGCCGACGACGGTCTTCATCGACGCCAACGGCGTTATCCAGAGCATCTACAGCGGCCCACTCCAGGACACCCAGAACGACACCGACGTGCAGGGAGCGATCGACCAGTCGCAGCTTGAAGCCGGCATCGCTCAGATCATGGCGATCGCCACGCCGTCGCCGGGAGCCAGCAGTGGAAGCCCGTAAGACCGTCGGCGAGCCGGCTGCCTCGCGCTCGGGCTGGACCCGCACGATCAACCTGGTCAACCCGTTCCGCGCCGTCTGGTGGCTCGTCACCAACGTCCGCTTCGCCATCGTGCTGCTGGTGGTGATGGCCGGGATCAGCCTGCTGGGCGTCGTCATTCCGCAGATGCCGGTCAACGTGCGCGGCGACGCTACCTCGGAGGCCGATTGGCTGAGCGTTCAGCACGGCCGGTTCGGCTTCCTGACGCCGTCCATGAACGACGCCGGCATCTTCGATATCTTCCACCAGAAGTGGTTCGGGCTGCTGCTGGCGATCACCGTGATCTCCGCCGGCGCCTACGTCGTCAGCCGATTTCCCGGCATCTGGACCAGCATCCGCCGCCCCCGCAAGCGCGTGCCGGACCGCTACCTGGAGATGGCGCCGCACCGGCTCAGCCTGGACGCGACGATGGACGCCGACCGCCTGGAGGCGCTGCTGCGGTCCAAGCGTTACAAGGTCGAGCGCACTGAAGACGCGGGCGCGACTTACATCTTCGCCGACCGCTTCCAGATCGCGCAGCTCGGCACGCTCCTGACCCACGCGGCGATCATCGTTTTCGTCCTCTCCGCCGTCGTCCGCCGTGTCGATGCCTACAGCGCGCCGCTCTTTCTGGCCGAAGGCGGCACCCTGCCCGTCTTCGCCGTGAGCAACCCGAACCAGATACAGGTCCAGCTGACGAACTCCTACGCCAGGTTCGATGACCTTGGCGCACCGCTGGACTACCGCGCCGACCTCTCGATCTACGACCGCGGCGAGCTGGCGCTGACCTGCTCTTCGACGGTCAACTCGCCCTGCACCTACAAGGGGTTCAAGTTCTACGAAGAGGCCTACTTCGGCTACGGCGCCGGCGTCACGGTCCGCGATACGGCGACCGGCAACGTCGTCTACAACGAGACGCTGGCGCTGGCTGCCGAGACGCCGTCCCCGCGCGTGCAGATCAGCGGCAGCGACGGCGGCGTCCTCTTCGACAAGACGATCGTCATGGCCGATACCGTCGACGCGCCGGACGGATCGACCTACCAGGCCGGGCTCGTCACGCTGGGCGACAACCGCCCGCTCACGTTCTGGCTGCCGAAGGACGCCGGGGACTCCGACAAGCTGGTCGTCTTCGAGCCGGGTGGCGGCGCCGACTCCGTGCGGGCCACCCTGGCGATCGGCGACTCGGCGGACACCGGCGGCCTGCAGGTGAAGTACACAGGACTGGAGCCGGTGCCCTCCCAGGTGATCGACGGCTTCCCGCTGCCCGCCGACCTGGGCGAAGGGGCCACCGGGCCGGCCCTGCTGGAGCTGAGCAACGTCGTCCTCGGTACGGGGCAGACCTCGTCCGGGACCTACGTCAGCGCCGGCGGCGCGCCCGGAGTGCCGACGCTGACCGTCATCGGCCTGCAGGCACAGGCGGTGACGCTGACGCCAGGCCAGAGCGCCACCATCGGCGGGCTGCAGTACACGTTCAACGGCCAGAAGGAGTTCGCCGGGATAGAGGCGCGGCGCGACCGCAGCGACCTGCTGGTCTGGATCGGCGCGGCCGCGATCGTGCTGGGCCTGGCGATAACGTTCTGGGTGCCCAGACGCAGGCTTTGGGCTAAGATATCCCCTGCCCGAACGGCCATAGCCGGACAGGCGCCAAGTCACGCCAACTTCTCGCGGGAGCTACGCTCGCTGGCGCGGCAAGCCGGCGCACCGATACCGAAGGATGCTGACGACGATGATTAACGTTCTCCTGTCCATCAAGATCGGCCTCGACCCGACGATCGTGAAGTTCGCCGGGCTGGACGTCACCTGGCACGGGCTCTTCACCGCCGCCGGGGTGATCGTCGGTGTCGCCGTCGCCGCCTACCTGGCGCGGCGGATGAACTACCCGGAGGACATGATCTACAACGTCGCCCTGGCGGCTGTCATCGGCGGCATCATCGGCGCCCGCGGCCTCTACGTGATCGAGCACTGGAGCCTTTTCAAAGACGACCTCGGCCAGATCTTCGCGATCAACACCGGTGGCATCTCCATCTACGGCGCGCTGCTCGGCGGGACGGTCGGCGCCTGGAGCTTCGCCATGCTCACGAAAGTGCCGAACATCCCCCGCGGCGCTGACATCGCCGGCATCGGCGCCATCATCGGCATGGCGATCGGCCGCATCGGCGACATCATCAACGGGGAGCACTTCGCCAAGACCACGGACCTGCCCTGGGGCGTGCTTTACACAAACGTCAACAGCCCTAGCTACGGGCTGGCTGCCCAGCACCCCGCCGTGGCCTACGAGATGTTCGGGGACTTCGCCATCTTCGCGGCGCTCCTCTACATCTACGTGAAGGTGCCGCGCGCCGGCGTCACCTTCATGTCCTACGCGATCCTCTACGGACTGATGCGCATCGCCGTCAGCTTCCTGCGGCTGGACACCGAAGTCTTCCTGGGGCTTCGCACGGCCCAGCTGATCGGCATCGTCACGGTGCCGATAGCCCTGGCCGGACTGATCTATCTTCTGCGCACCCCGCCCGCTTCCGAACGCGTTCCGGGCAGTCGACGCCAGGTCCTGCCAGAAGACGAGACGCCGCCGCCATCCGCCGATGCTCCTGAAGATGCACCGGCGCCGACCGAGGAGCCTTCCGCCGGCTAACGTCCTTCTTCCGGGATGGTTGCCTGGGGCTGTGGGTGAGCGATGAAGGTCACGCTTTACACGAAAGACGACTGCGGACTTTGCCGCGAGGCCGAGGCGATGCTGCGCCGGATCGGTGGTAAAATCCAGTTCGAGCTGGAACTCGTAAACATCGATGTAAGCGATGTGGACTATCGACGGTACCGCGAGAGGATCCCGGTCATCGCGGTGAACGGCGAGGAGGTGGCGGAGGCGCCGCTGGACGAAAAGCGGCTGGCCTCGCTCTTGAAAAGACGGGGCGCGAAAAACCTGCACTGATGTAATACAAAGTGCATCGCACTGTTTGTAACAGTGAGGCAACAAAATCCCGTACAATAGCAGTATGCCATTACGGATATTCCACAACGGGAATCCTAATTCCAGAGGAACACCGACAAAGTGACTGTCAGCAGCAGCGGAAACCACATCGCCAATCACTGGTATCTCGTCTCGAGCCACGGCTCGGTGCTGTTCTTCATCGCCGTGCACCCGGACTGCACGATCCGCGAGATCGCTGACGAGATGGCCCTGACCCAGCGCACAGTCTGGGGCCTGATCGGGGACCTCCGCCGCGCCGATATGCTGGACGTCCGCCGCGAAGGCCGGCGCCACCACTACACGGTGAACCTGGAAGCCACCTTCAAGCATCCGACGCTGAAGAACCTGCCCCTGCGGATGATCATGGGCGAGCTGGTGCAGAAGCACGGCCGCCGCGACCGCGACACCAGCTACGCCTAGGCCGCCGCGCCGCCGTCACCTTGACCCCTTTTTCCCTATCTGATAGCATCCTGTTCAACTGAATACGGACCCTTATCCAGAGAGGTGGAGGGCGACGGCCCTGTGAAGCCCGGCAACCGGTCCAGTTTTACGAAATGGGACACGGTGCCAATGCCGTCCCCCGCAGCGCGGGGGGACGATAAGGCAAAACGCATCCTCTTCTGGCAAATTCGGAAGAGGCTTTTTTTATGCCACAACTCAACCAGGCAAGAATGGCGATGGCACGGGCCTCCGCTCGCAAGGGCGGGAGGCCCCGCCAGCAGCTCTGATTTCAACAACCGGAGGTAAGCCATCGTGCCTGTCCTTAGTCCAGACGAAAGATCGTTCGCCAAGCACCTCAGATGCAGGGAGTGCGGCCGCACCTACGAGCTGACGCCCTCCAACGTCTGCGAGTACTGCTTCGGCCCGCTGGAAGTCTTCTACGACTACGAAGCGCTGAAGGGCCACCTGACGCGGAGGCGCATCGAAGGCGGCCCGCCGACGATGTGGCGCTACGCCCCGCTATTGCCCGTCGATGCCGCCACGGCAGTCGACATCGGCACCGGCTACACGCCGCTCTTGCGGGCGCCGAACCTGGGCCGGGCGCTTGGGCTGAGCCGCCTGTACATCAAGAACGACTGCCAGAACCCCACCTGGTCGTTCAAAGACCGCGTCGTTTCCGTGGCCAGCAGCGTCGCCCGCGCCTTCGAGTTCGATACGCTGGCCTGCGCCTCCACAGGCAATCTGGCCAACAGCGTCGCCGCCCACGCCGCCCGCGCCGGCATGCGCGCCTGCGTCTTCATCCCCTCTGACCTGGAGCAGGGCAAGATCATCGGCTCAGCGGTCTATAACCCGACGCTGGTCGCCGTCGACGGCAGCTACGACGACGTCAACCGCCTCTGCAGCGAACTCGGCGACAAGTACCCCTGGGCCTTCGTCAACATCAACGTCCGCCCCTACTACGCCGAGGGCAGCAAGACCCTGGCCTACGAGGTCTGCGAGCAACTGGGCTGGCGCGCCCCGGACCACTGCATAGCGCCGATGGCCAGCGGATCGCTCTTCACCAAGATCTACAAGGGGATCAAGGAGCTGTCCTGGCTGGGCCTGATCGATTGGAACGGGACGCGGATGAGCGGAGCCCAGGCGCTGGGCTGCTCGCCGATCGCCGAGGCCTGGGGCCGCGGCAGCATGAACATCCGGCCGCAGAAGCCGAAGACGATCGCCAAGTCTCTGGCCATCGGCAACCCGGCCGACGGATACTACGCTCTGAAGATCATGAACGAGACGAACGGAGCCGCCGCCGCCGTCACCGACGACGAGGTGATCGAAGGGATCAAGCTCCTGGCCGAGACCGAGGGCATCTTCGCTGAGACAGCGGGCGGCGTCGTCATCTCCGGGCTGCGGCAGCTGATCCGCGAAGGCAAAGTCGGCGCTGACGAAGTCGTCGTCGCCTTCATCACCGGCGCCGGACTAAAGACGCAGGAGGCCGTGGCGCCCGCGCTGCAACCGCCGCTGCAGGTCCAGGCCACCATCGAATCGTTCGAGCACGAGCTGGAAGAGCGCGAAGGCGGCCTTCCGCTGGCGAAGGCGGTGTAGCATGGAGAGCCTGCGCGTAAAGTTCACATTCGTCGAAGATCTGATCAAGGAGCCGATCATCTGGAAGCTGGCCAAGGAGTTCGACGTCGTCACCAACATCCGCCGCGCCGACGTCACCGACGAACGCGGCTGGGTGGTCCTGGAGCTGGACGGTGACCGCGAAGAGATCGAACGCGGTTTGGAGTGGGTGCGCCAGAACGGCGTCCGCGTCGACCCGGTATACGAAGACATCGTGGAAGGTTAGGTCATGGCCATAAACGTACGCATCCCGACGCCGCTGCGGAAGCTGACCAGGGAAAAGGACATCGTTCAGGGCAGCGGCGATACCCTCGGCGAAGTGATCGAGACGCTGGAGGCGGAGTTTCCCGGCCTCAAGGACCGCCTCTGTGACGAAACTGGCGAGCTGCGCCGCTTCGTCAACGTCTACGTGAACGGCGAAGACGTGCGGTTCCAGGACGGCCTCTCCACGCGCCTCACCGGCAACGACGAGGTCAGCATCGTCCCGGCCGTCGCCGGGGGCTAGCGATGGAAGAGCGGCTCAAGCACTGGAGACTCGCCCCCGGGGGTTACCACGCGCTCCTCGGCGTTGACCGCTACGTCTACGACAGCGGCCTCGAACACTCGCTGCTGGAGCTGGTCAAGCTGCGCGCTTCACAGATCAACGGCTGCGCCTACTGCATCGACATGCACTGGAAGGACGCCCGCGCCGGCGGGGAGACAGAGCAGCGCCTCTACTCGCTCAACGCCTGGCGGGAAGCGCCGTTCTACACGGACCGTGAGCGCGCCGCCCTGGACTGGACGGAGGCGCTGACCCTGATCTCGGAGACCCACGCCCCGGACGAGACGTACGCCGCGGTCCGGGCCCAGTTCAGCGAGAAGGAGACCGTCGATCTCTCGCTGGCCATCGCCATGATCAACGCCTGGAACCGGATGAGCATCTCCATGCGCGCCCCTGAGGCCGGCATCTACGACCCCAGCCGCCGCAAGCAGGCCCCATCAGCGGCCCCGGCAAAGGCGTTGGGTGGCGACTGACTTCGGACTGACCCGGCCGCTATCCGCACACTCTTGACGCGACCGCGCCAGCCGCATAATTTGGGGCTGCCATCCACAGCCACATCCCCGTCCTTGATGCCGCAGACCGGAGACAAGCCCAATGCAAGACCCGGCGCTGGCCTTCATCCTTGAAGAGGCCCTGGCGCTGCTCGACGCCGGCGAAGCACCGGAGTCGATCATCGAACGCTTCCCGGAGGCGGCGGCGAAACTGAGGCCACTGCTCGATCTCGCCGGCACCCTCAAGGAGACCGCCGAAGACGCGATCGAGGTGCCCATGGAAGCGCTGGAGGAGATCGGGGACTTTCTCCAGGAGCACTTTGACGAAGTGCTCGAACATCGCACAGACTAGGCGGCATGGACCGCGTCGCAATCCAGGACCTCTACGACTATAACGGCTTCGCCTGGGAGCAGATCGCCGGAACCATCGCCGAAGCAGGCGAAGAGATCCTCGCCAGGAAAGTCCGGGGCTCCGGCTGGCCCGCCCTGGGTGATTGCCTGGCCCACATGGGTTTCGCCTACGACGTCTGGGTGACGAGGCTCAACGGCGCCGAGATGCTGGAGTTTCCCAAAGACCCCTCGTGGCCCCAGATCCAGGCCTACTGGCAGACCGTGCGTGAGCGCTTCAAGTCATACCTGGACAGCTTGAGCGACGAACAGCTCCACACCGTGCGCGACATCGATGCTTTCGGCGGCACGCTGCGCTATCCGCCGGCCGACATCCTGGCCAACGTCGTCACGCACGACGTTGCGCACCTGGGCGACGTGTCCACGCTTCTCTACCAGATGGGGCTGGAGATGCCTTCCGTGGCGTATCGGTTTTACACGGAGGCCAAATATGAGTATTCTTGACGCGAAGCGGCTTATCAACATACAATTCTGACTAATCGGACTGACAAAGTCGACTTCAAAGGCGCGCTATGACTGTTCAAGAGAAACCCTTCACCTTCGACGCTCACCCCAAGGTACCGGTGGACCTGCGGCCCGGCCGCATCTTCGTCACCCTTGACGAAGAGATCGACAACTACGAGATCGAAGCGGACCGCTACCGCGCCAACCGCGAAGAGCTGGAGGGCGAGTTCACCCCGTTCCGCCTGCGCATGGGCACCTACGGCCAGCGCCAGATGGACCAGCAGATGATGCGGATCAAGCTCCCCTACGGCGGCATCGACGCCGACCAGATGGACGTTATGGCCGAGATCGCCGAGAAGTACTCCGGCCTCCGCCGCGGCCACATCACCACCAGGGAGAACATCCAGTTTCACTTTGTCGACCTGATCAAGGCCGGCGACGTCATGCGCCTGCTCACCGGCGTTGGCCTGACCACGCGCGAGGCCTGCGGGCACACCGTCCGCAACGTCACGGCCTGCCCCTACGCCGGCGTCTCCGACCACGAGCTGTTCGACGTGACGCCGTACCTGGCGGCCTACGCCCGCAACATGCTGCGCAACCCGATCTGCCAGAACATGCCGCGCAAGTGGAAGACCTCGTTCTCCTGTGGCCCGGTGGACTGCGCCGGCAGCCTCTTCCACGACATGGGCTTCGTCGCCGCCGTCAAGACCGAGGGCGGCAAGGAAGTCCGCGGCTTCAAGATGGTGGTTGGCGGCGGCACCTCCACGATGGCGCGCAAGGCTGAGACCCTCTACGAATTCGTAACCGCCGACGACGGACGCTACATCCGCGTCGCCGAAGCCGCACTCAAGGTGTTCGACAAGGAGGGTGGCTTCCCGCAGCTCCTGCGCAAAAACATGAACAAGGCGCGCGTCAAGTTCCTGGTCCAGAAGATCGGCATCGAAGAGTTCCGCCGCCAGGTCGAAGAAGAGCTGGCCGAGCCCTGGGCCGACGAGCCCCTGGACATGCACGCCCTGATGCAGCTGGCCCCGGAAGGCCCCACCCCCGGCGAAGCGCCCAACGGCATCCGCCCGGGCCCCGACTTCGACCGCTGGGTCAAGACGAACGTCATCAAGCAGCGCCAGCCCGGCTACGTCGCCGTCACGATCACGGTGCCGATGGGCAACCTCTCCCCGGAGCAGTTCCGCGGTCTCGCCACGCTGATGCGGCGCTTCGCCGGCGGCAACGCCCGGACCCAGCAGAACCAGAACCTGGTCCTCCGCTGGGTGCGAGAAGAGGGGCTGCCTGCGCTCCACGCCGGCCTCAAGGAGCAGGGCCTCGGCGCGGCCGACGCCGGCTTCATCGCCGATACTGTCGCCTGCCCGGGCACAGACTCCTGCAAGATGGGCATCACCTCCTCCCAGGGAGTCGGCTACGCGATCCGCGAGGCCGTCGAAACCTGGGGCTACGACGACGACCAGCTCGTCCAGAACATCAACATCAAGGCCAGCGGCTGCCCCAACGGCTGCGCCCAGCACCACCTGGCGGCGATCGGCCTGCAGGGCTCATCGTTCACCGCCAACGGCACCTCGATCCCCTGCTTCGATATCTCGCTGGGCGGCGGCAACTACAACACGGAGGGCGGCGGCAAGTTCGGCGTCCGCGTCGCCCGCGTCCCTTCCAAGCGCGCACCGCTGGCGATCAAGAAGCTGATCGATCACTACGTAGCCAACCGCGAAAACGGCGAAGAGTTCGTGGCTTTCGTGGACCGCGTCGGCGCCAAGACGCTCGACCCGCTACTGGACGAGTTCAAGGAAGTCGGCCCGATCCACGAGGACATCCAGATGTACATGGACTGGGGCAAGGAAGAGCTCTTCGAGGTGGTCCGCGGCGAAGGCGAGTGCTCGGTCTAAATATGAGATGCGAGGTGTGAAAGCCCCGCGCCGCCCTGCGATGACCGGCGACCAAACAAGCAATAAATATCGGGAGGACAAACAAGGAAATGAAGGAAGCAGTTAAGTACACGGCTGCGGACGTCGATGCGCTGAACGCTGAGCTGGGCGGCAAGTCGGCCGAAGAGATCGTCCGCTGGGCCGGGCAGGCTTTCGGGTCAGACATCAAGTTCGCCAACAGCTTCGGGGCGGAAGACGTCGTGATGATGGACATCATCGCGCGCATCTCCCCGAACATCCGCGTCTTCACCCTGGACACCGGCCGCCTCAACGACGAGACCTACGAGGTGATGGAGGCGACGCGGTTCAAGTACCCGGACATCAAGATCGAAGTCATGTTCCCGGACGCCGCCAAGGTCGAAGGGCTGACCCGCGAGAAGGGCTTCTTCTCCTTCCGCGACAGCGTTGAGTTGCGCAAGGAGTGCTGCGCCATCCGCAAGGTGCAACCGCTAAAGCGCGCCCTGTCCGACGCCAGCTCCTGGATGACCGGCCTGCGGCGAGATCAGTCCGTCACCCGCACCGACACCCCGGCCATCGAGTGGGACGAGGGCAACGGCATGGTGAAGGTGAACCCGATCATCGAGTGGTCCAACGACGACGTCTGGGCCTACATCAAGACGAACAAGATCCCCTACAACAAGCTGCACGACAAGGGCTTCCCCAGCATCGGCTGCGCACCCTGCACCCGCGCCATCAAGCCCGGCGAGGACATCCGCGCCGGGCGCTGGTGGTGGGAGAACCCAGAGTTCAAGGAGTGCGGTCTGCACGAGTAGCCCAAGCGTTTCAAGTCAACGAACGCATGTAGAGACGCCCCCCGGGGCGTCTCTATGGCGTAACTGGAATGGACAACACATGACACCCGGTGAAACAAATCCTGCCCACGGCGGGCGCCTGATCGACCTGGTGGCCGGCGGCAGCGAGGCGCAGGCCCTGCGCGAGCAGACGGCGAAGATGCCCGCCGTCACGCTCAACTCGCGGACGCTGTCAGACCTGGAGCTCCTGGCCGTCGGCGGCTACAGCCCGCTGGAAGGCTTCATGACCCAGGCCGACTACCGCGCCGTCGTCGATGGCATGCACCTGGCGGACGGGCTGCCCTGGTCGATGCCGATCACCCTCGCCGTCAGCGACGAAGAGGCGCAGTCGATCAGCGAGGGCGACGACATCGCCCTAGCCGATGAGACCGGCCGCATCCTGGCCTCGATGCACGTGCGTGAGAAGTTCGGCTACGACAAGCGAGTCGAGGCGGAGAACGTCTACCGCACCGAAGACGAAAAGCACCCCGGCGTGGCCGCCCTCTACGCGCAGGGCGACGTCCTGCTCGGCGGGCCGGTGCGGGTGCTGGAAGTCCCGGGGCACGACGACTTCCCGGAATACCGGCTGACCCCGGCGCAGACCCGGGCCGCCTTCGCTGAGCGCGGCTGGCGCACGATCGTCGGCTTCCAGACGCGGAACCCCGTGCACCGCGCCCACGAGTACATCCAGAAGGCGGCGATGGAGATCGTCGACGGCCTGCTGCTGCACCCGCTGGTCGGCGACACCAAGTCCGACGACATCCCCGCCGACGTGCGGATGCGCTGCTACGAGGTCCTGATCGAGAACTACTACCCGGCCGGCCGCGTCGTCCTCTCCGTGAACCCGGCGGCGATGCGCTACGCCGGCCCACGCGAGGCGATCTTCCACGCGCTGGTGCGCAAGAACTTCGGCTGCACCCACTTCATCGTTGGCCGTGACCACGCCGGCGTCGGCAACTACTACGGGACCTTCGATGCCCAGCTCATCTTCAACGAGTTCGATTCCCAGGCGCTGGGCATCGTGCCGCTGATGTTCGAGCACTCCTTCTACTGCAAGAAATGCGACGGGCTGGCCAGCGTCAAGACCTGCCCCCACGACGCCGAGTCCCGCGTCAGCCTCTCCGGCACCCAGGTGCGCGACATGCTGAAAGGCGGGATCGCGCCGCCGCCGGAGTTCTCGCGCCCGGAAGTAGCCGAAGTGCTGATCAAGGCGATGCAGGACCACGCGACGCCGCACCATGCGATCTGATGGGCGCACATACCCCACCGGGGTATGCTACAATGTTGACGGAGATTATCGGGAATAGGGATGAAAGTATCGACAAAGGGTGACTACGGCATCCGCGCTCTGATTGAGCTGGCGCACCACTACGGTGAGGTCCGGCCGACTCAGAGCAGCGAGATCGCTGCGCGCCAGAAAGTGCCGGAATCGTACCTGGAGCAGCTGCTGACGACGCTGCGCCGGGCCGGCTTCATTCGCAGCGTGCGCGGCCCCCAGGGCGGCCACGCCCTGGTCCGCGACCCGCGTGACCTGCGTGTCTCCGAGGTGATCGAGGCGCTGGAGGGGCCGATCATGCCCAGCGATTGCCTGGACGACGGCGGCGCCTGCGCCAAGGGGGGCGGCTGCGCCCAATCGGACATGTGGGCCTCCGTCCGCGAAGCGATCCTCGGCGTCCTGGACACGACAACCATCGCCGACCTGGCAGCACTGGACCGGGCGGCCCAACCAGTCGGCGCCCGGTACAACATTTAGGAGCAAAGAATGGGCCAGAAGATAGCAGACAGCGTCCTCGACCTCGTCGGCAAGACGCCGATGGTCCGCCTCAGGCGGATCGTCCCGGCCGGATCGGCGGAAGTCCTGGGCAAGATGGAGTCGTTGAACCCGGCGGGCAGCGTCAAGGACCGCATCGCCCTCAACATGATCGAAGCGGCGGAGCGCGAAGGAAAGCTGAAGCCCGGCGACACGATCATTGAGCCGACCAGCGGCAACACCGGCATCGGCCTGGCCATGGTCGCCGCCGTTAAAGGCTACAAGCTGGTCGTGACGATGCCGGAAGACATGAGCCTGGCCCGGCGCGACCTCCTGGCCCGCTACGGCGCCGAAGTCGTCCTGACGCCGGCGATCGAAGGCATGACCGGCGCCGTCTACGCAGCGCAGGAGCTGATCGCCAAGAACAGCCAGCTACTTCATGTGCCAGCAGTTCGAAAACGCCGCCAACCCGGATATCCACCGACGCACAACCGCGCTCGGAGATCCTGGAGGCGACCGAGGGCCGCCTCGACGCGTTCGTCGCCGGCGTCGGCACCGGCGGCACGATCACCGGCGTCGGCGAGGTGCTGCGCGAAAAGCTCGGCGCCGCGCTGCTGATCGTCGCGGTGGAGCCCTCGCGTTCGCCGGTCCTGGAAGGCGGCCGCGCCGGGGTCCACGCGATCCAGGGCATCGGCGCCAGCTTCGTGCCGGGCGTGCTGAACCGCGAGGTCTACAACGAGATCATCGCCGTCACCGACGAGGACGCGATCGAGATTTCGCGCCGGCTCTGTCGAGAGGAGGGGATGCTGGTCGGCATCTCCGCCGGGGCCAACGTCTGGGCGGCCGATCAAAGTGGCCAAGCGCCTGGGCGCCGGCAAGCGCGTCGTGACTGTGCTTCGCGATACCGGTGAGCGATACTTGCAGATGGAGTCCTAAAGTGCTGTCTGGATACAAAGATGAAAGTTAGCTGTGTACATCCCGACACCCTTCCGCCGCTTCGCGGGCAACCAGACCCGCGTCCACACGGAGGGCAACACCGTCGGCGAAGTGCTGGACCGGCTGGGCCAGGACTACCCTTCGCTGCGCAACATGATCTACGACGAGAAAGACGAGATCCCGGGCCACATCAACATCTACCTCAACAACACCGAGATCCACACGCTCCAGGGCAAGGCCACCATCGTCCACGACGGCGACGAGATGGCCGTGATCCCGGCCATCGCCGGCGGCGCCACGGCCCTGACCCCCGACCAGGTGGAGCGCTACTCGCGGCACATCATCATGCCGCAGGTCGGCCCTTCCGGGCAGCGCAAGCTGATGGAGGCGAAGGTGCTGATCGTCGGCGCGGGCGGCCTCGGCGGGCCGGCGGCGCTGTACCTGGCGCTGGCCGGCGTCGGCACCATCGGCATCGTCGACTTCGACACCGTCGACCTCTCCAACCTGCAGCGGCAGGTGCTGCACCAGACCGCCGACGTCGGCAAGTCCAAGGCTCAGTCGGCCAAGGAGACCCTGAACGCCTACAACCCGGACGTCAAGGTGGTGCTGCACGAGACGCCGCTCACCTCCGACAACGCGATGGAGATCATCCCCCAGTACGACATCGTCGTGAACGGCGCCGACAACTTCACCACCCGCTACCTGGTCAACGACGCCGCGTACTTCGCCGGCAAGACGCTGGTGGACGGCAGCATCCTCCTCTTCGACGGGCAGGCCACGGTGTTCATGCCCGGCAAGGGCTGCTACCGCTGCCTCTTCCCCGCGCCGCCGCCGCCCGGCCTGGTGCCGAGCTGCGCCGAGGCCGGCGTCCTCGGCGCTCTGACCGGCATCATGGGCTCGATCCAGGCGACCGAGGCGATCAAGCATGATCCTGGAGATCGGCGAGCCGCTGGTCGGCCGCCTGCTCCTGGTCGATGCGCTGACGATGGAGTTCCGCGTCGTCAAGCTGCGGCGCGACCCGAAGTGCCCGCTCTGCGGCGACGACCCCGACGATCGAAGAGCTGATCGACTACGAAGGCTTCTGCGGTTCCCCGTTTCCCGGCGGCCACGAGGAACGGAGCCCAGCAGTCATGAGCATCAAAGTCAGCGTCACCGGCAGCATGCAGAAGGCGATCGGCGGCCAGAAGTCCGATCGAGGCGGAGGGCAGCACTGTCGCTCGCCGTCCTCGACGACGTCGATGCCAGGCATCCCGGCTTCAAGGACCTGGTGATGACGGAGGGCCGGCATCCATCGCTTCGTCAACATCTACCTGAACGATGAGGACGTCCGCTTCCTGGGCCAGCTCGACACCAAGCTGAAGGACGGCGACGTCCTCTCCGTCCTGCCCGCGCTCGCCGGCGGCTAGCGAGACCCGATGCTCGCTGAATCCATCCTCGATACGATCGGCAATACGCCGCTCGTCAAGCTGGCCAAGTTCAGCCCCAAGCCCGAGCGTCAACATCTACGCCAAGCTCGAGGGGCAGAACCCCACCGGCAGCGTCAAGGACCGCATCGCTGCTCTACATGATCCGCACGGCCGAGGCCAGCGGCGAGCTGACGCCCGACAAGACGGTGCTCGAGCCAACCAGCGGCAATACCGGCATCAGCCTGGCGATGGTCTGCCGGGCCAAGGGCTACCGGCTGGTCTGCGTCCTCCCAGACAACGTCACTGCCGAGCGCGAGTCGCTGTTGCGGGCCTTCGGCGCAGAGGTCGTCTACGCGGAGAACGCCACCAGCACCAACGACGCCGTCTTCAAGGCGCAGCGGATGCTGGCGGAGGACCCCGGCGCCTACTTCATGCCCTACCAGTACGGCAACGAGAACAACCCCCGCGCCCACTACGAGACGACCGGCCCCGAGATCCTGCGCGACCTGCCGGAGATCGACATCTTCGTGGCCGGCCTGGGCACAGGTGGCACTTTGACCGGATGCGGCCACTTCCTGAAGGACAACCGGCCCGGCGTCAAGATCATCGCGGCGGTGCCCCACCCGGGCGACCTCGTGAGGGGCTGCGCGCTGTCGAGGAAGGGTTCATCCCGCCGGTGCTCGACGAGTCTGTGCTGGACGGCCGCATCGTCGTCGATTCGCTGGCGGCGTTTCGCGATGGCCAAAGAAGTGATGGAGAAAGAAGCGGTCTTCACCGGCATCTCCGCCGGCGCGGTGCTGACCGTCGCCGTCCGCGCCGCCGAACGGCTGGAGCGCGGCAACGTCGTGGCGCTGCTGGCCGACGGCGGCTGGAAGTACCTCTCTACGGGTCTCTGGAGCCGCGACTACGGCGAGTCCCCGGAAGAGACGCAGGGCAAGATCTGGTGGTGAAAGGCTTCCGTTTTGGCCGGGCGCTGATGTACGCGACGCTGGGCGCGCTGCTCGCCTTCGTCCTGGCGTCCTACCTCCTGATCGAAAACGGCGGCGCTACGATGCGCACGGTCCAGGAGCTGAGCCTCCACGACCTGACCAGCTCGCCCCAGAGCTACGACGGGCAGACGGTCATCACCAGCGGCACGCTTGTTCACAATGACGAGCTCGGCGTGTACGAGGTCGTCGATCCGGACGCCAACTTCCCGCTGGAGATCCGCAAGTTCGGCGAAGGCCTGCTTTCGGCCATGACCGGGAAGTCGGTCCGCGTCTCCGGCAAGTTTGGCAACAACGGCGGCATCCATATCGACGCGGACGACGTGCGCCTGGTCAGCGCCGGGACGCCCGGCCCGGACGGCGGCTAACGATGCGCCTGCCCCAGGACTTCGTCGACGAGATGGTGGCCCACGCCGTGGAGGACGCCCCCAACGAGTGCTGCGGCATCATCGCCGGCAAGGACGGCGCGGCGACCAAGCTCTACCGCGCGCGCAACTCGGAGGCCAGCCCCTACCGCTACAGCGTCGACCCCAAGGACCTGCTCCGCATCTTCCACGAGTGTGAGGACAACGACTGGTCGTTCCTGGCGATCTACCACTCCCACACCGCCAGCGAAGCCTACCCCTCCGGCACCGACGTCCGCCTGGCGTTCTGGCCGGAGGCCCGCTACGTCCTGGTCTCGCTGGCCCAGGAGAAGCCGGTTGTGCGCGCCTTCCGCATCGAAGAAGGCACCGTCACCGAAGAACCGATCGAGACGGCGTAGGCACCGGCCCGCCTCAGTAGGGCGAGGCAACCACCGGCGCCGATTGGCATGGCCGCGCAGAGATCCTAATGGTCGCCGAAAGGTGATGCGGCGTTCCTGGATGCCTCGCCCCTCAGCAGACGCCTTGCCTAGACCGCCGGGCCGCGGCCGAGGACGCCGCGTTGCTCTCGCCCAGCCACGCCGTCCCAGCCCGTCTCGGCGATTCGGCGGACTCCTGCGCTCCCGGCATTGGTCGCCAGTTCGGCGATCGTTTGGCCGAGGGTGGGATGGGTCACGCCGCCGGCGATCTCCGATAGCGGCACGAGCACGAAGGCGCGCTCGGCGAGGCGTGGGTGCGGCAGCGTCAGCGTCGGGCCCTCCAGCGTGACGTCGCCGTAGAGCAGGATGTCGATGTCGATCGGGCGGGGCCCCTGGTGGCCGGCGCCCGGCCGGCGCCCCACTTCCTCCTCGATGCCCTGCAAAAAGCGCAGCAGCGGCAGCGGGTCCAGCCCGGCCTCGATCTCGGCGGCGGCGTTGTAGAACGGCGGCTGCGCCGTATCGCCGACGGGGTCAGTCTCGTAGAGCGCGGAGACGACTGTCACGCGCACCATTCGCGTCATCGCGCTCAGGGCCATCCGCAGGTTGGCCTGGCGGTTGCCGAGGTTGGCTCCGAGGCCCAGGTAGACCGCCGTCACGGCCGCGGCCCGGTGTTAGGTATGGCGAAGGTCAGGCGCGCCTTCGCCAGCAGCTCGTTGTCGCCGCGGCGGTGTGTCTCCACCTCGCCGAACGCCACGCCCTCGCCGATGCGGGTGACCTTCCCCTCGAAGACGAGCTCGTCGCCGGGCGTGGCGTAGCCGAAGAAGCTGGTGCTCATGTCGATCGTCGCGTGCGGTCCCTCCTCCTGCCGCGCCGCATCTCCGCGCAGCCTGCCGAGCCCGATTCCGACGACTGAGTCCATCACCGCAGTCAGCACGCCGGCGTGAACGCGGCCGGCGCTGTCGGCGTGGTGCGGGTAAGTCACCAGCGAGAGGCGAACGTAGCCTTCGCTGACCTGCTCGGCCACCGCGCCGATGAAGGCGGTGAACGGCGCGCGGACCGGTTCAGGCACTGCGCGGCACCGGGATCGCAAACGTGAAGCGCCCCTTGGCGATAAGGTCGTTGCTGCCGCGCTTGCGCACCTCCGCTTCGCCGAAAGCGATCGAGCGGCCGACCCTGAGCGAGCTCCCTTCGACGATGATCTCATCGCCGGGGCGCGCCGCCGAAAGGAAGCTGACGTTCATCTCCACCGTTGCCGGCGGCGCGGCTCTCATCGCTTCCATGCCGCGAATGCCGGCCAGGACGGCCCCCGCCGTCTCATCCATCAGCGTCGTCAGGACTCCGCCGTGCATCACGCCGCCCGGGTTCAGGTGCTTCTCTTCGATCAGGAGCGCCATTCGTGCGTAGCCCTCCCGCTGCTCCTCCAGCCGCGCGCCGATCGCCTGCACGAACGCCGAAGGCAGGTCTGTCTGTGGTGTGGTCATCTGGTCCATCCTCTCGCGACGGCGTCGGCCATCTTGGCCACGCGCGCCATCTGTTTCACGTCGTGCACGCGGATGATGTCCGCGCCGTTGGCGATGGCGATAGCCATCGTCGCGCCGGTGCCTTCGATGCGGTCTTCCACCGGCAGGCCCAGCACGTTGCCGATCGTCGACTTGCGCGAGGTGCCGATCAGGACCGGCCGCCCGAGCACCCGCAGCTCACCCAGGCGGCGGAGCATCTCCAGCGCCTGGTCGTCCGTCCAGCCGAAGTTGAAGCCGGGGTCGACGATGATCTGCTCGTCCGGCAGCCCGTGCTCCCGCGCCACCGCCAGGCTCTCCAGGAGCCCTTCGACGACGTTGCCGATCGTGTCCTTGAACACGTGGCCGCGGTGGTAGTACATCGCGATCGCGGGCACACCGGCCCGGGCGGCTACGCTCGCGATCTCCGGCTCGCGCAGGAACCCGTGCACGTCGTTGACGAGCGCCGCGCCGGCTTCGATGGCTGCCTTGGCGACTCGCGGCCTTGTAGGTGTCGATGCTGACCGGGATGTCCAGCTCTCGCGCCAGCCGTTCAACCACCGGGACCGTACGACGCAGCTCTTCGTCCTCCTCCACCTCGGCGAAGCCGGGCCGCGTCGACTCGCCGCCGACGTCGATGATGTCGGCGCCGTCCTCCCGCATCTGGACGGCCTGTCGCAGCGCCGCCTCGACGTCGCCGCTGAGCCCGTCGCCGGAGAACGAGTCCGGCGTCACGTTGACGACGCCCATCACGTACGTCCGCGAGCCCCAGGCGAACTCCCGCCCGCCGATCCTGATCGGCGCCGGGGCGCGGGCCGCGATCTCGCTGGGCATATCAGGCCTAATGATGGCAGATACTCCGCGTGATTGAAAACGCCGCCTCCGTGCACTATCGTTTGCGCCATGAGCGACTACCCGAACCCAGGCATCCTGGCCGAGACGGACTGGCTCGCCGAGCACATGGGCGACCCAAACCTGCGAATCGTGGACTGCGACGAGCTACCGGCCTACCTGCGCGTCCACATCGACGGCGCGGTCGGCCTGCGCGTGCACCATTACCTGAAGAGCGAGGGCGATTCGGCATCCGGCCCCGGCATCGGCGTGAACCTGATGCCGCCCGAAGAGTTCGCCAAGGTGATGTCCAAACACGGCATCTCCAACGACTCGCTCGTCGTCACCTACGACAGCATGGGCGGCCTCTACGCGGCGCGGCTCTGGTGGGCGCTGGACTACTACGGCCACACAAACTGCAAGGTGCTGAACGGCGGCTTCCGCAAGTGGTTTGAAGAGGGGCGAGCCGTCTCGATGGACCAGGCGCACGTGGCCCGCGGCAAGTTCAAGGTCGGTGCCGTCCGGGAAGAGGCCTGCGCCACGGCCGATCAGCTGAAGCTGGCGATCGGCGACGGCGACAAGGTGATCTGGGACGTGCGCGCGCCCGCCGAACACACCGGCGAAGACCAACGCAAGAACAAGCACGGCGGCCACATCCCGGGCGCCGTCAACCTGGAGTGGCTGGACCTCACGGTTCAGCCACCGGTCCGCTCAGGCCTGCTGCTGCCGCCGGACCAGATCGCAAGCAAGCTGGCCGCGATCGGCGTGACGCCGGACAAGCAGGTCTACACCCACTGCCAGGCCGGCATCCGCGCCGCCCAGGCAGCCTTCGTGCTGACTCTGATGGGCTACCCACGCGCCGCCAACTACGACGGGTCCTGGGCCGACTGGGGCAACCGCGACGACACGCCGATCGTCCGCGGGGCCGGCGCCTAGCCTCTTTCGCGCGAACAGTTATCCACAAACTTCGGCATACCGCTGAGATGTAACACTGCACGCGCCGCCGTAACATCTCCTCAACAACTGAGCCGCTTAGCTCAAGGAGGCGCTGATGTACCTGGCCAACAAGACGACGATGATCACCGGAATCCTGGCGATTCTCCTCGGGATCGGCCTCATGGTCTCTCTCGCCTCTACCGTTTCCACGGGTGACAGCGATCCCTTCAACCGGAGCGAGACGGCCGACTACCTGAAGGACATCGACGACAATGAGACACCGATAATCGTCGGTGCTGCGGCGGGAATTGTCGTCGATGGCTTTATGGGTATCGCCCTGGCGGCGGCGCTCTACGTGATCTTCCGCGACCGCAGCCGCCTCCTCGCTACCATGGTGCTGGCCGGCCTGCTTGTGCAATCGGCGGTTTCGTTGCTCGTGGACGGCAACAACATTCTTCTGACGTTTGTCGCCAAGGACTTCGTGAGCGGCGGCCCGGCAGGAGTGGCAGCGGGGGACGCGTCCTCGCTTGAAGTTGGGCGCTACCTGGGAATGTTCTCGCTGGCCTTCACGAACGTCGTCTTCACGGCGCTCGGTGTGGGCCTGATGGCGCTCGGCCTGCTGATCGCTCAGGCCCCGGCCGGTGCGATCAATCCGCCGCGCTGGATGGGCTGGGTCGCCTTCTTCGCGGGAGCCTGTGCGGAGCTGGCCTGGATCGTCGTCGGCTTCGACCCGGCGTTCGTGTTCTTCCCGCTCAACTTTCTCGCATCGTTGATCCTGCTGTTCAGCCTCGGGATCTGGCTGCTGATGCACCAGGACCTGCAGCCGGCCGCGTAGATACACACATCTGAAGGAGGCTCGCCCCATGTACCTATCCAACCGTCTCTATGTCATCACAGGCCTGGTGCTCATCGCCATCGCGGTCACTTTTGTGTGCCAGATTGGCACCAGCATCGCGATCAGCGACACGGACCCGACAAGCAAGGCCGACACGGCGAAATTCTTGAAGGACCTCGTCGACAACCATACGGTTGCGATTGTTTCTCTCGGATTTGGCGTTCTGCTAAATGGCGTGCTTACCGTCTTGATTTCGAATCTCACGTTCCTGGTCTTTCGCGACCGCAGCCGCGTGCTGGCAACGACCCTTCTTGTCGCGTTCGTTGGCAGTGCAGTCCTGTCAGCTGTAAGCGGCGGCATCGCGGCATCCACAATCGTCCTTGCGAAGGACTACGCACATGGTGGTGCCGGATTAAACGCCGGGGACCCCGCGATTTTGGAGCTGACCCACGTGCTGCAAGTTATCGTGTCCCTGATCGACTCCTTCGGCGGGACGTCGCTCGGCATCGCGTTTGTTGCACTAGGATGGCTAATAGCCCGCGCACCTGCGGGCAACGTTAACCCGCCGCGGGCCCTTGGCTGGATCATCGTTGTGGACGGAATCGCGAGTTTGGTCAGCTGGAGCGGATTCGCGACTGAAGCTGCGGGGTTCCTCTCCTTTATCGTCTTTGGTCTCACGACGCTCATCTTTACGCTCTGGCTGGGCATCTGGTTGATCAAGAACAGCAGCACGCTGCCACTCCCCGATGCCGCCGGCGCCTAGAGCGGAGGGCGCCGGGTGTGCCAGTCGGTCGCCTGCTGGTAGGCGTGGCCGGCGCGCAGCACCGTCGCCTCGTCCCACCAGCGGCCGATTAGCTGCAGCCCGAACGGCAGAGCCTCCGGCGTGAACCCGCAGGGGACTGACAGCGTCGGCACGCCCAGCAGGTTCAGCGGATTGGTCAGGCGGATCAGGCTGAGCGTGACGCTGAGGTCGGAGCCGTCCAGCTTGAAGGCTGCCGTCTGCGTCGAGCCCGCCGCCACGACATCGACCTGCGAGAACACCTCGTCGCGCCAGGCGCTGACAGCTTTCTCGCGTAGCCGCTGCGCCTGCACGTAGGAAACGGCGGGCATCATCGCGGCCAGTTCCAGCCGGTAGCGGACATCGTCGGCGTAGTCGTCGGGGCGTTCGGCCATCCACTTCTGGTGGTAGGCCAGGGCCTCCGGCAGCTGGATGGCGTTGACAGCCGTCGCGATCTGGTTCATCAGGGGCAGCTGCAGTGGCTGAACGCGCGCGCCGAGCCCTTCGAGGACGCCGATCGCTTCGCGGACCCCGGCCTCGACTTCCGGCGCCAGGGCATCAAAGAAGAAGTTGTCCGGCACGCCGATGCGCAGGCCTTTGACGCCGTCTCCCAGGTGAGCGCTGTAGTCGGGTACGGGCTCGGTGCTTGAGGAGACGTCGGCCGGGTCCTGGCCGGCGATCACCTGCAGGACGATGGCGGCGTCCTCGGCGCTGCGGGTCAGCGGCCCGGCGTGGTCCAGCGACCAGCTCAGCGGCATCAGCCCCGCCCTTGTCACGCGGCCAAACGTCGGCTTGAGTCCGGTCACTCCGCAGAGCGAGGCCGGGATGCGGATGGAGCCGCCGGTGTCCGTGCCCATCGCCATGAAGCACTCGCCTGCAGCCACGGCCGCGCCGGAGCCGGAGCTGGAGCCGCCGGTGATGCGCTCGGTGTCCCAGGGGTTGCGCGCCGGTCCGAAGTGGGAAGAACGCCCCGTGGCCCCGAAGGCGAACTGGTGCAGGTTCAGCTTGCCGAGGAGCACAACGCCGGTGTCCTTGAGCCGCTGCGTGACCCCGGAATCGGCGGCGGCGACGCTGTCGGCCAGGATCGGCGAGGCGGCTGTCGTGCGCACGCCGGCGACGTCGAAGATGTCCTTCAGCCCGACGGGAATCCCGTGCAGAGGGCCGCGGTTGCGCCCCGCCGCGATCTCCTCGCCGAGCTCGCGCGCGGACTTGCGGGCTTCGTCGGCGGTGACGGTGATGAAGGCGTTGAGGTCTCCCTCCAGCGCTTCGATGCGGGCCAGGCAGGCGTCGGTCAGGTCCAGCGGGGACAGCTTGCGCTCGCGGATCAGGGACGACGCTTCGGCGATGCCCAGGTAGGCCGGATCGGCGGTCATCGCGAGGCCGGCGGCACGAACCGGGAGGCGATCTCTGTGCCGCCGAGGTCGATGCGGGCCAGCGTCACAGAGATGGCCTGTGTCCCGCCCAGCCCGGCGGCCAGGGCCGGGAGGCGGCCCTCCGGGACGGTAATCCCGGCCAATTTCGTCAGAAAGGCGACATCTTTATGGTTTTTTTGCTCCGCCATACTTCCAAACCTCCATAATCTGCGGGACAATTTACCAGCAGAGGCCATCCAGCTCAAAGTTGAGAAGGAGCATAAGCATAAGCAGTTTACGCATAACACTTGACACTGCAATCCGCTGAGAGTAACTTCGCGGACAAGGGAAACTGTCTTTTTGCGCAATAAATAGGGGCTATCGAGGGTGGCCCGAACTCCAAACGCGGAACATCCGAATTTTAAGGAGTAGAGAAGAATGAGCATCAATATCCAAGAGAGCTTCCAGAAGATGCCTCTCGGCGAAAAGATCATACTCATCGCGTCGCCGCTGCTTCTGATCGATAGCTTCCTCCCCTGGTACCACGTCAGCTTCGGGGTCCTGGGCAGCGTCAGCCGCAGCGGATGGCAATCGCCCGGCGCCATCTGGTCGATCCTGGCGATGCTGTGCGGACTGGTGATGGGCGGCATCGTCATCGCCTCCCGCTTCACCTCGATGAAGATGCCGGAGCTGCCGGCGGGAGTCACCTGGGCGCGCGTGCACCTGGGACTGGCCGTAGCAGCGGCGATCTTCATCCTGCTCAAGATAGTCGACGAGTCCAGCCACATGAGCTTCGGGTTCTTCCTGGGCATCATCCTGGTGGCTGCGCTGGTGGCCGGCGCCGGTCTGCTCTTCCAGGCCGAACGCGGCGGCACGATGGGCGGCGGCTCCGGCTCAACTATGTAGCGATCCGTTCCTGAGCGAACACAAGCCGCCTCTCGTAACCGGGAGGCGGCTTTCTGCTAGATATGCAAACTGCGATGACGTCAAACGAAGTGCTCGGCCTCTTGAGGCGGGTGCTCTTCCTGGACCCCACAGCGTTCCGTGACCTGCGCGACTCTGCCCACCTGACGCTGATCGCGGCTGGCGGCCTGGCCGCGGCCGTGGTCATCGCCGGGCTCGGGTCCTGGCTCTACAGCCGGACTGTGCTCGAGGGCGGCGACTTCTCCATCGCCAGGACGCTGCTTCTGGGCAGCCTGTTCACGCTGATTCTCTTCGGGGCGGGGTTCGGCGTCACCTACGTGGTGCTCACCACGCTCTTCCGCATCGCCATCGCGCCGGACGCCTTGTTCCGGCTGCTTGCGGCGGGGTACTTGCCCTTCGCGCTGGGTCTACTGGTCTGCATCCCGGAGGCGGGCTTCGTCTTCGGGCTGCTCTCCGTGATCGGGGTGTTCTACTGGTCGCTTTTCGCCCTGCGGACGGCGCTGCCCGCTGCCAGTGAGTCTCGCCTGGCCCTGGCCGTCGTTGCCGGGATGTCGCTCTGGGCCGTGATGATCCCGTTCATCTCCGGCCCCGGCAACGAGTTTGTGACCGGCGTCTTCGTCTACGGGTTGATCGCCTGAGCCGGAACATGGAAGGTGGTACCGGGAACGGATTCCCGCGTTACGCTGCGTTGGTGACTGAGGGAGGAAGAAGTACCGATGTGGACACCGATTAACTGTCCGAACTGCGGAAGCACGCTCGCGCCCGGGGTCACCGCCTGCGCCAGGTGCGGCCAGAAGCTGGCCGCACCGGAGTCCTCTGCTCCGGCGGTGCTGGCCGGCCCGCAGTTCGCGCCGCCGCGCCCGGCGACGATCGGACCGCAGCCTGTCGCTCCGTTCAAGCCGACCGCGATCCTGCAAGACGCGCGCGAGCGCTGGAACGTTGCGCAGACGCCGTACCTTTCGGGGGCGCTGGCGCTGGCGGGCCTGGCGCTGCTCGTCGGCACGCTGGCCCATATCAGCTACCTGATCTCCGGCACCGAGGAGATCTGGCAACAGGCCCACGACGCGATGTGGGAGACGCTGGCCCAGGGGCTGGCCTTCGCCTCGGCGGTGGTGGCGCTGCTGGTCCGGCGGCGCTCCGGGCCGACCTACGAGGCCGACGTGCGCGGGCCGGACTTTCGCGTCGCGATGGTCCTGGTGGCGATTACGGTGCTGTTTGCGCTGGTTGGAACGGTGCTGGGGATGGGCTCGCGGTTCGCGGCGTCCAATTCGTGGCTGCACTACTCGCAGATGTTCGCTTTCCTGGCGCTGGCCTACCTGATCATCTCGAAGCCGGTCCCGGCCTCGTTCGGGCGGTTTAGCTCAGCGATGATCGGGCTGGCGGTGGTCGTCGCCGCTGTCACCGTGCTGGTCGTCGGCCAGGCCTCAGGGATGTCCAAGACGAACAACTCGTTCTACGGGGGCATCGCCTGGCAGGCTACGGGGCTCGTCGTGGTGACGCTGGCGCTGGGCTGGTTCCTGGGGATGGAGCCGGAAGAGCAGGGCTAGGCCGCGCCGTCGCCGTCGTCCAGCTCGTCCTCTTCGCCGGTGAACATCGTCCAGCCGATCCAGAAGGCGAGTGCTGAGACGGCAGCCAGCGCTGAGCCAACCGGGATCGCGATCGCCAGGTAGCTGCGGCGGGTCATCGCCCAGAAGAAGAAGACGAACTGGAACGCCGCGACGATCATGATGATCAGGCCGGTGCGCTGGGAAGTCTCCACTAGCTGACCTTCCGCATTTCAGGCGGCAACAGGTTGGGGATCCGGTCTTCGATCGGGTAGCGCTCTCCGCAACTGGTGCAGACGAGCGCGCCCTGGATCACTTCGTCGCCGTTCTCTTCGTCGATCTGAAGGGTGAGCGGGCTCTTGTCCATGGGGCAGGCCAGGATCTCGATCAGGTCTTTGCGCATGGCGGTTCCGATTGTATGCGTCTCCGTCGAGGGGGTCAAAGCTCGTACAATTGAGCCGAGATGGCAGACGCGGTCAAGCGCATACCCCTGGACCGGCGCGTGCTGGTTGTGCGCGCGGAGCGGATAGACCTGCGGCCGGAGCGCGGGGCGGTGATCTTCCCGCTGATCGGCCTGGCCATTGCGCTCACGCTCTTCGGAATCGTCGTGCTGTTCGCCAACAGCCTGCCCGCCGGCCTGCTGCTGGCGATCCTGATCCCGGGCCTGGCGCTGGCCCCGTTCTCCGGGATGGGGCTCGTCTACTCCGTGATCGGCGCCTCGGTCGTCGTCGAGAAGAAGAAGTCCTCGGTGCGCTTTCAGCAGGGCGTGCTGGGCCTCGGCATCGGGACGATGGAGCTGGTTCCGTTCTGGAAGATCGAGCACATCGCTGTCGAAGACTTTGCGCTGGGCGAGGTCCCGGTGAAGGGCCCGAAGCCGATCCTGGACCTGCGCGCCTGGGACATCGTGCTCGTCAAGAAGAGCGGCAAGCGGCTTTCCGTGGGCCAGGTCGTCGCCGCCAACGCGGCCGACCTGATCGACGAAGGGTTCGGCCGCGCGCTGGACGCCGCCGAGGCGATCGCCGAGATGACTGAGGCCAAGGTCCTGATCACCGCCGACGTTGAGGACTCGCCGGAAGAGGCGGAGGCGGAAGCCCTGGCTGAGGGACAACCCGGCCAGAGGGAGCCGGCCGCGGGATGACTCGCAAGCCGGGGATCGCGCTGCTGGGTGTGGCGACCACCTACGTGGACGCGCTGACCTGGGAGGCGATGTTGCGAGCGGAGAACATCCCTTGCCTGGTCCGGGACGCCGGGGCAACGGTCGGGGAGTTGCAGGGGCCGCTGGCGTTCGGCTCCAGCACTTACGAGGTCTACGTGCCCGGCAGCGCCTACAGCCGGGCCAGGGAGCTGCTGGGCAGCGAGCTCAAGACGACGCCGCGTACGGCGGTACCAGGGGCGCAGACCAACGCCATGGCCTGGCTCTGGCTGGCCGCCGTCCTGATATCGGTGACAATCGCCGTCGCAGTTGTGCTGGGGTTGCGATGACGCCCGCCGAGCTCCTCCGCGCGTACCAGACCGTCGCCGTCGTGGGCCTCTCCAGCGACCCGCGCCGCGATTCCTACAGCGTCTCCCATTACATGCAGGCGGCCGGCTATCGCATCATCCCGGTGAACCCGGCGGAGACCGAGGTGCTCGGCGAGACGGCGTACCCGGACCTGCGTTCCGTGCCTGACCCTGTCGAGATCGTGGATATCTTCCGGCGCCCGGAGTACGTCCCGGCCATCGTCGATGACGCCATCGCCATCGGTGCGAAGGTGATCTGGATGCAGTCCGGCATCGTCAACGAGGCGGCGGCGGCGAAGGCGCGCGCGGCGGGCCTGGAGGTGGTGATGGACGCCTGCATCCGCACAGAGCACCAGCGCTTGCGGACAGGATTACAATAATCACGTGAACGTCCGTCCGATACTCAGGGACCGCCCGTCGCAGGTAGCGGCGGCGGCCCTCTGCGCGATCTTCCTGGCGTCCGTGCTGACTCCGTGGGACGACCACTCCGCCGCTCACGACTCGCTGGCCGGTTACGGCGTGCTCGCCTTCTTCGGGATCGGCATCCTGACCGCGATCTACCTGGGCGCCTTCGCGCACTACCCAATCCTTTCGTCCGCCGCGTTTGCTTCGGCGGCGATGGCGGCGTACATCCTGGGCGCGGGGTTCGACTACCAGTTCGGGCTCTTCGGCGTGCACTGGGATTCGTACAACGACTCCGGCAAGCTCTTCGGCTACAACCTGGGCGACCTGATCGACCGCGCGATCATCTGGGCCGTGTTCGCGGCGCCGGTGGGCGCGTTCTTCGGAGCCGTCGGCCTGGCCTTTGGCAAGACGATGTTCCGCCGCACCTCGGACGGCTGGCGGGCGCTGGCTGCCTGGCAGATCGCGGCTGCTTCGCTGGTCATCGTCCTCGTCACGGCGGTCTACTACCCGTGGGACCCGGTAGACGGCTCGGACGCGTACATCCCGGCGTTCCTCTTCGCGATGGCGCTCAGCGCCGCCACCGCCATCGCCGTCGGCAGCCGCTCACCGGCGACTTTGCGGAGCGGCGCGCTGTTCGGCGTGCTGGCGATCGCCGTCTACAACCTCGGCTGCTTCATCGACTACGAGCTGGCCTGGCGTGGCAACACCTGGAGCCCGTGGAGCCACCAGGACGTGCTCTGGGGTTCGCATGCTGCGCTCGTGGCGCTCGGCGTCCTCATGATGGCCCCGGCGCTGGCGGCGGCCGGCGCGCTCCTGGCCTGGGCCGGAGAGACGATCACGGGTGGCCGGTTCAAGGCGCATGGCCAACAAGCTGCTGGCTAGCGCCGTTGCCATCGCCGCGGCCGTACTCCTAGCGCTCGGCGTCGGATATGCCCTGGGAGCGTTTGACAGCGGGACGTCCGGGCCGCCGGGCAGCGTCTCCAACGAGTGCTCCAAGTACGCCTACGACCAGGCCCGCTCAGCCGGCGTCCGGGACCCGTTCATCAAGGGGATCGTCAGCATCGGCCTCAAGGAGGGCCCCAACTCCACGGCCGCGGCGGCCCTGTTGCGGGCCATCGGCACTACGTACTACATGCCGCTGCCGTACCACCAGGCCGCTTTCGTCTGCGTGAAGCCCGGATACGAAAGCGACTGGATAGACCGCATGAAAGCGATGGATTGGGTGGAATGGGCCCACGCGGAAGGCGTCCACCCCCTGTTGACGTTGCCGAACTGATTTGTCGCTAGTGTATCCCGGGTGTTAAAATCTGGCCGTGCCGGCGTCCCGCGCGCAGACTCACCGCTGATGAAGACACCGTTATCGTGTTGCCATTCCTCAGGGCCTGAGTCTATCCGTGCATAGCGAGGCCTGGAAGGACAAATGCGGCGTCTTCGGCGTCTACGCGCCGGGTGAAGACGTAGCCCGCATCACCTTCTACGGCATCTTCGCCCTTCAACACCGCGGCCAGGAAAGCGCCGGAATCGCCACCGCAGACGGACAGGCCATCCACACGCGCACCGGCATGGGCCTGGTCTCCCAGGTCTTCGACGAAGCAGACCTTGGCTACCTCCCCGGCCACATCGCCATCGGCCACACCCGCTACTCCACCACCGGCTCCAGCAAGCAGGAGAACGCCCAGCCCGTGCTTGTCGAAGGCGCCAACGGCAAGCTGGCCCTGGCCCACAACGGCAACCTGATCAACGCCGAGGTGATCCGCGACGGCCTGGAGGACGAAGGCTCAGAGTTCAACAGCTCCACGGATACCGAAGCCGCCGCGCGCCTGCTGGCCTCCGCCCCCGGAGAAGACTGGCTGGAGCGCGCCGCCAACACGATGCAGGTGATGGCCGGCGCATACTGCTTCATCGCCGTCACCGCCGATTCCCTGATCGCCATGCGCGATGGCTTCGGCGTGCGGCCGCTCTGCATCGGCAAGATGAGCAGCGGCGGCTGGATCGTCGCCTCGGAGACCTGCGCGCTGGACCACCTGGGTGCTGAGTTCGTGCGCGAGGTTGAGCCCGGCGAGGTCATCGTCATCGACTCACAGGGGTTGCACGCCAAGCAAGCGATCGAGGCTGATCGCAAGGCGCTCTGCGTGTTCGAGTACATCTACTTCGCGCGGCCGGACTCAGTGATCCGCGGCAAGCTCCTCCACCCGATGCGGATGAACATGGGCCGCGAGCTGGCCAAGCAGTCACCCGTGGATGCCGACCTCGTGATCGGCGTGCCGGACTCGGCCACAGCGGCGGCCATCGGCTACGCCAACGAATCGGGCATCCCTTACGCCGAAGGGCTGGTCAAGAACCGCTACGTCGGCCGCACCTTCATCAAGCCGGACCAGCGGCTGCGCGACCAGGGCGTCTACCTGAAGTTCAACCCACTGAAGCAGGTGATCCAGGGCAAGCGCCTGATCGTCGTCGACGACTCCATCGTCCGCGGCACGACGACCCCGAAAGTCGTCGAGATGCTCCGCAACGCCGGCGCCACCGAAGTCCACATGCGCATCTGCGCCCCGCCGATCATGCACCCCTGCCATTTCGGGATCGACATGGCGACGCAGTGGGAGCTGATCGCCTCCAAGCAGAGCATCGATGACATCCGCCAGCACATCGGCGCGGACAGCCTGCACTACCTGGACATCTCCGGCCTGATGCGGGCGGTGGAGCAGCCGGAGAACAGCTTCTGCACGGCCTGCTTCACCGGCAACTACCCGATGCCGGTGCAGCTGGAGTTCGACAAGCTCGTCTTCGAACGGCCCGGCCGCGGCGGCAAGAAGGTCCCGGTAGGCGTCGCCTACAACTGGGAAGCCGACCACCGCTAAGCGCCGCCCCTGGCATCTCGCCTCATCCTCCCGGCAGCGGTAGAATGTGCGCGTATTCACGCCCCTAGCTGTGAGGAGGCCCCACTCATGGTTCAATCGCTCATCGACACCAAAGGCAAGTCTGTTTCCGCGGACGCTGTGCAGGCGTTCGCCTCCGGCATCAGCGGCAAGGTCCTGACGCCGGGCGACGCCGGCTACGACGAAGCCCGCGCCGTCTTCAACGGCATGATCGACCGCAAGCCCGGCCTGATCGTGCAGCCGGCCAACACCGCGGACGTGGAGAAGTGCGTAAACTTCGCCAGGGACCACGGCCTGCTCGTCTCCGTCAAGGGCGGCGGACACTCCGCGCCCGGCTACGGTGTCTGCGACGACGGCCTGATGATCGACATGTCATCCATGAGGGCGATCACCGTCGACCCCAGGGCCAAGACCGTGGTGGCCGAAGGCGGCGTCTGCTGGGGCGAGTTCGACATCGCCACCCAGGAGCACGGCCTGGCCGTCACCGGCGGCCGCAACCCCACCACCGGCATCGCCGGGCTGACGCTGGGCAGCGGCTCTGGTTGGCTGGAGCGCAAACTCGGCTACACCGTGGACAACCTGCTCAGCGTGGAGATCGTGACAGCAGACGGCAAGGCGATCCGGGCCAGCGAGACGGAGAACAAGGAGCTCTTCTGGGGGCTGCGCGGCGGCGGCGGCAACTTCGGCGTCGTCACCAAATTCGAGTACAAGCTCCACGACATCGGCCCGATGATCTTCGGCGGCCAGCTCGCCTTCCCGCGCTTCATGGCCAAACAGGTCATCCGCGGCTACCGCGACTTCATCGAGACAGCCCCGGACGAGGTGGGTGGCGCCGTCGCCCTGGTCTGCGCGCCGCGCATGGACCCGATACCGCCCCCGGTACAGGGCATGCCGGTTGTCGGCATCGTCATCTGCTACATCGGCAAGCCGGAAGACGGCCCGGCCGCGATCAAGCCGCTGCTGGACCTGAACCCGGTAATGAACATGACACAGGAGATGCCGTACGTCGCAGTGCAAGACATGCTCACCGCCAGCAATCCTGCCGGCCGCCGCAACTACTGGAAGGCGGGAATGTACCCCGAGCTCCCGGACGAGATGATCGACGCCGTTGTCGACGCCGCCGAGAACCCGCTCTCCGAATACACGACGATCATCATCCAGCCGCTGGGCGGCCAGGTCCACCGCGTCTCGGAAGACAACTCGGCGATGGGCTGGCGCAAGGCCAAGTGGGCGCTGCACATTCTGGGCATGTGGGAAGACCCGGCCGAAGATGCGGCCCAGACCGCTTGGGTGAAGAACCTCTGGCAGGCCGCCCACAAGTGGGAACAGCAGGGCACGTACCTGAACTACCTGATGGACGAAGGCGAACAGCGCGTACGTGAGAGCTTCGGGCCGAACTACGACCGCATGGTCGCGCTGAAGGACAAGTACGACCCGACGAACCTCTTCTGCTTCAACCAGAACATCAAGCCGACCGCTTGAGCAGCCAGAAGCCCTCGCCGCCGCAGGCCTACGCCGCCGCCGGCGTCGATACGGACGCAGCGGAGGCGCTGGTCAGCCGCTTCGCCGACCTGGCGAAGGCGGCCCGGCGGCCGGAAGTCCTGGCCGATGTCGGCCCCTTCGCGGGGTTGTTCAAGCTCGGCTCGTACCGGGACCCGGTGCTCGTGGCCAGCACGGACAGCGTCGGCACCAAGGTCAAGCTGGCGGGGCTGCTCGGCCGCTACGACAGCGTCGGCCACGACCTGGTCAACCACTGCGTCAACGACACGCTGACCTCCGGCGCAGTCCCGCTATTTTTCCTCGACTACATCGGCAACTGCGGCCTCTCCGACGACGCCAAGGCGGACCTCGTGCGCGGCTGCGTCGAGGCCTGCCGCGCCGCCGGCTGTTCGCTCCTGGGCGGCGAGACGGCGGATATGCCGGGGACGTACCGGGACGGCGATTTCGATCTCGTCGGCTTCATCGTCGGCGTCGTTGAACGCGATGCGATCATCGACGGCTCGGCGATCCGCGAGGGCGACGTGCTGCTCGGTCTGCCGTCCAGCGGCCTGCACACCAACGGCTACTCGCTGGTCCGCAAGCTGTTCAGTATCGGCATCGACGAAGACGCAGACGCCGAACGCGAGCGCCTCAATCGCAACTACCCCGGACTGGAGGGCACGCTGGGCGACGCCCTGCTGGTGCCGCACCGCTGCTACCTGGACGACCTGCGCCCCGTCCTCGGCCAGCTGCACGGGATCGCCCACATCACCGGCGGCGGCATCCCCGGCAACGTCCCGCGCGTCCTGCCGCAGGGCCTCAGTGCGGCGATCGACCGCTCATCCTGGCGGGTGCCGGCGATCTTCCGCCTGATCCAGCAAGAAGGCGGCATCGACGAAGAAGAGATGTACCGCACCTTCAACATGGGCCTCGGCATCGTCCTCGCTGTCGACCCCAAGGACGCGCCCGAAGTCCAGTCGAGGCTGCCGGAGGCGTTCGTCGCCGGCCAGGTCATCGCGGGCGCCGGCGTGACCTGGGCGTAGAATGGGCATTGTGAAGGTCGCAATCACGATCACGAATCCAGCCGAACGCGCTCGCCGCCGCGAGATTCCTGACGCCATCGTGGACACCGGCGCGAGCTGGACAACGATTCCCAAGGCGATGGCCGTCGAGCTCGGCCTGGAGACGCTCGGCCACAAGCGCGTGATGACTGCCAACGGCCCAGTTGACGTCGAGCAGCCCTACGCGCTGATCGAATACGACGGACACCTTTCGATGTCCGACATTATGGTCACCGACACCTATTCTGGCGTCCTACTCGGCGCGCTAACGCTAGAGGGCATGGCGCTGGCTGTCGACCCGAAAAACGGGCGCCTGATCGATTCCGAGCTGCTCCTCCTCTAGTCAATGATTAGTCCGCCGAGAACATCGCAACGTAGCGGGAGGTAACTCATGGCTAGATATCGCATCTTTTACGCCGAGCACGGCCCCGCCGACGAAAGCTCCCTCACCGCCGCACCCGCCGACGGCTACGCGCCCGAAGATGACAGCGAGGACGCCGACAGCGAGTGGGAGGAGAACTACGACGCCCACAACCCCGGCGCCGCTCTCGTCGGCTTCTTCGCCGATCACGCGCCGGACCGCGACAAGATCGCCCTGATCGAAGAGGACGGCTCGGCACGCCCCGTCCCCGGCGACGACTTCGACCCCGACCGCACGTACATCTGGGTGGAAGAAGGAGCGCTGATGGAGTACCAGGGCATCCAGGAGGCGACCCCCGGCACCGTCTCATGCCCTCTCTGCGACGGCACCGGCGAGGTGGACGAGGCCCTGGCCGAAGAGTACGCCGAGCAGTTCGAAACCTCGGAAGCGGACAACGGCGCCTAGTCTTCAGCCACGATGCCGCGCTATCGTGTGAACTACATCGGCCGGACGGAGGTTCAGCCCGGGATGTCGCCAGACCTCGGGTTGCCCGACCACCTGGGCCTGCCGAGTTTCATGAGCAGCCGGCGCATCGGCCTCACCGAGACGGAGTTCGAAGACCAGGTCGAAGCGATGTCAGCGGCCCGCGCGCTGGACGAGTTCTTCTCGCGGCACGTCGAGCGCCGGGAGGACGTCAAGCTGCTCGGCTCGGACGGGCACACGCACGACCTGGAGGGCGTGACAGACTATGACCCGCGCACGATCTACCGCTGGATGGAAGACGAGATGATGATGGAGTACCAGGGCCTCGAAGAGATGACCCCGGCATCGCGCTCTGCCCGATGTGTAACGGCTCCGGCGAGATCGATGAGGGCCTCGTCGAGTACTACGAAGAGATCGCCGCCAAGCTGGGCGCCGGCGCATGACCCGGCGGATCGCCGTGCTCGCGCCGTTTGACAAGGGCGGGCTGGAGGAGCTCGGGCGGGGGCTGGACGAGATGGGGTTCGAGATCTACTCCACCTCCGGGACGAAGAAGTACCTGCGCGAGAAGACCGGCGCCGACGTCCACTCCATCTCGGACCTGACCGGCTTCCCGGAGATCCTGGACGGACGCGTGAAGACGCTGCACCCGGTTCTTCACGGCGGCATCCTGGCGCGGCGGGACATCCCGGAGCACCTGGCAGAGCTTGAGCGCAATGGCATCCCGCCGATCGAGCTGGTCTGCTGCAACCTCTACCCCTTCCGCGAGACGATCTCGCGCCCGGACGTGACGACCGAGCTCGCCCTGGAGAACATCGACATCGGCGGGCCGACGATGCTGCGCGCCGCGGCCAAGAACCACCCATGGGTGCTGCCGCTGGTCGATCCGGCGGACTACCACGCCGCGCTCGACTACCTGCGGATCGGCGTCGTGCCGATGGAGTACCGGCGAGCGCTCGCCGCCAAGGCCTTCCAGCACGTCGCCGCCTACGACACGATGATCGCCGGCTACCTGCGCCACGACGCTGCTCGCCCGGAGGCCACTGAGGGCTTTCCGGACGAGCTTACCGTTGGCCTGGAGAAGGTGGCCGAGACACGCTACGGCGAAAACCCGCACCAGCGCGGCGCAGTCTACCGCGACCCGACGCCCGGCGCGCCAAAAGGCATCGCCGACGCGGAGAAGCTGCACGGCCTGGACATGTCTTACCTCAACTATCTCGACGCCGACGCCGCCTGGCGCTGCGCCATCGACTTCGACGAGCCGACCGTCGTCATCGTCAAGCATGCGACCCCGTGCGGCATCGCCAGCCACGACGATGTCGCCGTCGCCTACGAGCGGGCCTACGCGTCAGACACGATCTCGCCCTTCGGTGGCATCATCGCCGTCAACCGCGAAGTGACCTGGGACATGACGGAGGCGATGAAGGGCAAGCGCTACGACATCATCGTCGCGCCCGGCTACGAGGGTCGGGCCCTGGAGCGCCTGCAGAAGCGCAAGGACCTGCGCATCCTGCAGACGCCGGGCTTCGAGCGCGCCGAGTCGTCGCTTGAATACCGCTCAATCCTCGGCGGGATGCTCGTCCAGTCCCCGGACGCGATGCGCGGCGAAGACGTGGAGCTTCGGGTCGTCACGAAGCGCGCGCCGACGGAGGCCGAGGCCGCCGAGCTGCGCTTCGCCTGGACGTGCGTGAAGCATGTGAAGTCCAACGGCGTAGTCATCGTCCGGGACCGCGCGACGATCGGCATCGGCGCCGGGCAGCCCAACCGCCTCTGGCCCACGCAACAGGCGATCGAGCGGGCCGGAGAGCGGATCAAGGGCGCCGTGGTGGCTTCCGACGCCTTCTTCCCCTTCGCCAGGGGCGACGCTGTCGAGGACGCCTGCCGCGCCGGTATCGCCGCCATCGTCCAGCCCGGCGGCGGCACCCGCGACGAGGAGGCGATTGAGGTCTGCGACCAGTACGGCGTGGCGATGGTCTTCACCGGTGCGCGCGCCTTCCGCCACTAGGGCGGTGAAGAGCGCTGGATTAGGCCCCCGTTTACACTTGACGCTCCCATACGCCGGTGCTAGCGTACGGCTTGCAAAAGACTTCACAAAGTAGGCGAGGCGGTATTGGATTTTGGGCGAAATCGCAATCGTCCTGGCGAACTTCTGGGACATCTTCGACATCTTCAACCCGGGCAACTGGTTCCGCGAGGTGCCGGAGGGGATGGAGTTCCTGGGAGTTCTGTTCACAATCCTCGGCTCGCTGACGATAATGGTGCTGCTGGGTCAGTGGTGGGAACGCTAGGTAGCGGGACGATTCTATGGCTGTAGTAGAAGAGCCGGGAAAACCACGAAACCTGCGTGAGCGCGTCCAGGTCTTGCAAGACCTGGTGTACGACAAGCTCTTCCACAACTACGTCTGGCAGTCCATCTTCCGCTCCGGCTACCCCAACACCCCGCGCAACCAGATGCTCGTGGTCGCCACCAACGTCTTCTTGCACCTGCATCCGACCCGCATTCACAAGACCCACGTCAAGATTACGCACACCTACTGCCTGGGCGGCCTCACTTTCTTCATGTTCCTCGTGCTTACCGTCACCGGCGTGCTCCTGATGTTCTACTACGTGCCGTCCACGGACCAGGCCTACCAGAACATCGCCTCGCTGGAGACGAACGTGAAGTTCGGCATGCTTATACGCAACATGCACCGCTGGTGTGCGCACGCCATGGTCATCCTGGTCTTCCTGCACATGATGCGGGTCTTCTACACCGGCGCCTATAAGCCCCCGCGCGAGTTCAACTGGGTGGTCGGCGTCATCCTGCTGGTGCTGACGCTGGTGCTCAGCTTCACCGGCTACCTCCTGCCCTGGGACCAGCTGGCGCTCTGGGCCGTTACCGTCGGCCACGGCATCGGCGGCTCGGCCCCGTACCTGGGCGATGAGACGCAGCTGATCGTCTTCGGCGGCTACGAGGTTGGCCCCAACGCCCTGATCCGCTTCTACACGCTGCACGTGATCGCGCTGCCGCTGATCGCGTCTATCTTCATGGCCGTGCATTTCTGGCGCATCCGCCGCGATGGTGGCATGGCGAGACCGCTCTAAAACGGGCCGATCATGGCTATCGAATCACAGGCATCCCCTACAGCGAAGGCCCGGCCCCGGCCGCGGCGTGAGCGCGAAGAAGAGGTGCTGGTCTGGCCTGACCTCGTCTTCGTCGAGTTCATCGCCGCCGTCCTCTTCACGATCACCTTCCTCATCCTTTCGACGCTGATCAACGCGCCGCTCCTCAACCGCGCCAACGCCGACGTCACGCCCAACCCGTCCAAGGCGCCGTGGTACTTCTTGAACCTCCAGGAGCTGCTGCTGCACATGGACAAGGCCTGGGCCGGCGTCATCCTGCCGACGATCGCGCTTGACGTTCTTCGCGGTGATCCCCTACCTGGACCGCAGCCGCGAAGGGCAGGGCGTCTGGTTCGGGACGAAGTACGCCGGCCGCCTGACGCTGGTCGCCTGCATCTACGCCGTCATCGTCAGCGCTGGCTTGGTCATCTTCGACGCCGGTGACCGCACGCATACCGAGTACCTGACCCGCTGGATCCCCAGCTGTGACATCCCGGCCGAAGGACAGACGATCCACCAGACAACGCCGTGTCTGACTGACGCCGAGGGCGTGAGCCACGTCGGCCTGGCCGGCACAGCGGAGCTCTACAGCCGCCTCCAGTTCAGCCTGCCGTTCCCCCACATCCTGGGCGTCAACGACGGCCACCTGGACTGGCCCAAGGACGTGACCAACATTCCGATACCGTTCAACAACATCTGCTTCCAGTGGCACGGCCAGCACCTCTGGTGTGACATGCACCTCAACTTGCCGGCCACGATGACCCAGCAGGTGATCCCGCTGACCACGATCGCCTTCTTCTCCGTGCTGATCCTCTACTCCTTATTCCGGATCGGCTGGTTGCGCACGCGCCGCGATGTCTTCATCGTCATGTTCACGTGCGTCATGACCGCCTATCTCGTGCTATCACTCGTCGGCAGCTTCTTCCGGGGCGAGGGGCAAGCGCTCATCTGGCCCTGGGAGATCAAGGTCGACTCCGGATAGGCCGAAGGAAGTGAACTAAAGTGGCAGACGAAGAAACACAACAGACGCCCGCAGCCGAAACGCCGGCCGCGACGCCGGCCGCCAGGCCGGCCGCCGCTGCACCGGTCGTAACGCCGGTGGCTGCGCGGGCGATCACCGTCGACACGCCGATCGCCAAGCCCGTCGCGACGCGGGAAGTGATCACCCGGCGCGTCTTCTTGCTGGGCGGCTTCTGGAGCGCGTTCGGGCTGGCGCTCGTCGGCATGCTCGGTTCGCCGCTGGACTTCATGTGGCCGCGCAATCTCAAGGGCTTCGGCGGGCCGATCACGGTGACGCCTGACCTGGTGCCGGCGGAAGGCTCCGACCCGATCCACATTTTCGATGGCAAGTTCTGGCTGCTCAACCGCAAGGCAGGACCCAGCATCGCCGGCGACGACTCGCCCGGCGGCCTGCTGGCCCTGTACCACAAGTGCCCCCACCTTGGCTGCACCGTCCCCTGGCGGCCGGACTTCACCTTCGACAACCGCAAGGGCTGGTTCCGCTGCCCCTGCCACGGCTCTACATACACCGCGGACGGCGGCGTGAAGGTCTACGGCCCGGCTCCACGCCCGATGGACGTCTTCCCGATTGAAGTCAACGCCGACAAGAGCCTGACCGTGCTCACCGGCCGCACCTACGAGGGCACCGGCAACAGCCACAACCCCGCCCGCACCATCCCCTTTGAGCCCGGCCAGAAGACGCCGCCCAAGATTTCGACGTAAGGACCGCTCTTGAACACCGCCAAACAGATCAACGTCATCATCGGCCTGCTCATGGTCGGCATGCTGGGCACGCTCCTGTACTACATGTTCGACAACGGGGACAGCGTCCTCGGCCTCGGCGTCGGCGACCGGCAGACCGTCGCCATTGACCGCCAGGAGATGGATAACGTCGAGCGCGGCGGCGCACTCTTCGCTCGCTACTGCCGGGCCTGCCACGGCCTGACCGGCGAAGGCTCTCTGGAGCGCACCGGCCTTCCCGGCGCCCAGCTCAACAACCCGGCCAACCGCCCGCCGGAGCTGGCTACTTCCGCCGTTGCCGCCAGACAGGCGCGCCTCACGGACACCATCCACTGCGGCCGCGTCGGCACCGTCATGCCGCCGTGGTCCACGGCTGAAGGCGGCGGCCTGAACGACTTCCAGATATACCAGTTGGTGACGCTGATAACCAGCAAGTTCTCGCCGGAAGGCTGGGATGCGATGGTCGCCGACGGCAACGTGACCGATGCCTACAAGCCCGGCAAGTTCCTAACAGCAGACGTCGGTGCAGACGCCACCAAGATTACCGTCGATGACGCGTCCGGGATCACTGCGAAGGACTTCATCCGCATCGGCGCCGACACGATCGACGAGCCGTACGAGATCATGCAGGTCACCGCGATCGACGCCGCCACCAACACGCTCACCGTCGCCCGCGGCCCGGACGTTCCCTGGACAGAAGATGCGGACTCCCAGACCGTCGGCTCAGACGCCATCGAGCACGCCGCCGGCTCCGAGATCTACGTCGCGCCACAGCCACCGGGCACGACCATCACCGGCGACCCCAACAGCCCCGGCGAAGCGCCGTGCGGGCAGGCCAAGGCCAAGCCGGCCGTTGTCGCCGCGCCCGTAGACCTGACCGAGGACACCGCCGTGACCGTGGGCGACAACTACTTCCAGTTCGGCACCTCGCAGAACCCGCCGCTGACCGTCCCGGCGGACACGCCGATCACCCTGACCTTCACCAGCACTGGCAGCAACCCGCACAACTTCCACGTCGACGGGCCGGACGGCAAGTTCGACACAGCCGATGATGACGCCTCCACCCCGGACCCGCTCGTCGCCGGTGGCACCGCCACCGTCACGATCAACCTGCCGGCCGGCACCTACAACTACCAGTGCGACTTCCATCCGACCGAAATGAAGGGCACTCTCACCGTCAGCTAGCCCTCCGCGCGTCTATACTGGGCCCGATGCGGTCTGCAGCTCTCCTGGCGATCACCGGCCTGCTCGTCCTCGCCTGCCTGGCGGCGTGCGGCAGCGACGATGACTCGACGCCCTCGCCGACACAGGCCGCCGCGGACGTCAACACCGGGCCGCCACCGGGCCCGCGCGAGCAGCCGGCGCCGGCGCAACCGCTGACCGGCTCTCCGGTGGAGCCGAAAGACGGCGTCATCGAGGTCAGCATTCTCGACGCGCTGTTCCAGCAGAACTACCTGCACGTGCCGCTCGGTGAAAGCGTCACCATCCGGGTCACGAACAAGGACCAGATACAGCACTCCCTGCGCCTGGCCGGGCTGGACGGCCAGTTCGGCACGGAAGACGACGCCGTGGCCAACCCGCCGCAGATCGACGGCGGCGGCGTCGCCGAGCTGACGTTCGCACCGCTGGCGGCCGGCGCTTACACATTCCGCTGCGACTTCCACCCGGGCACGATGGGCGGCCAGATCGTCGTCGGTGACGCCACTCCCGGCAGCGCCCCCACGGACACGCCCGCCGCGACAGACACAGAGACCCCGGCTCCCCAGGGGCGGGACGTGGCGTTAGCGCCAAGTTGACGCCTTTCTCAGGCACGGGTTACATTTGCATGGCCCCGGCGTATGGGGCGCAGATTCCAGACAGGGGAGATGAAGAAGTTTGGCGAACCAGGTAGGCAAGCGCTACATGTGCACCAAGTGCAACTCTGAAATGATCGTTACCAAGGCTGGCGATGGCGAGCTCGGCTGCTGCGGCCAACCGATGCAACTGAAGTAGGGCGGAGGTCCGAACGATGGCCAACCAGCTGGGGAAACGCTTCCAGTGCGAGAACTGCAAGACAGAAGTCCTCTGTATCAAGGCCGGCGACGGCACCGTTGAGTGCTGCGGCGTGGCGATGGAGCTGATGCAGCCGAAGGTGCTTCCCTCGGCAGATTAGACCTCCAGCGCGCCCGGCTGAGGCCGCGAAAACCGACGTTCCCGGAGCTAACGGCAGGCAACGTCCCGCCATCGAAAGCCGTCTTATCTAGCGGTTCCGTAGCGGCGAATCAGATACGCCGTGTATCCAATTGACAGCTTTCCGTGAAAAATCCTACAATCGGCGGCGTCTGCCGCCTAGCTGATCCGAGGAGGGGTCTTGTCCGAAATCATTATCACGAATAGTGACAACTTCGACCAGGCGCTGAGGAAGTTCAACAAGATGGTCCAGCAGACGGGAGTCCTGGCCGAAGCGCGGCGTCGGGAGCACTACGAGCCACCGAGCGTGGTGCGCAAGAAGAAGGCAGCCGCCAAGCGCCGCAAGAGCATGAAGAACAGCCAGCGCGGCTAGGCCGCCGGCTTTCGTTCCCCGTACAGATGCCGCTCAAAGAGCAGCTCACCTCCGACCTTACTGACGCCATGCGTCAGAGCGACGAAGTCCGCAAATCCACCCTCCGAATGCTGCTGGCCGCCGTAAACGTGGCCGAAGTCGCCGGTTCCGAACGGAAACAGCTATCGGACGAGCAGGTGATGCAGGTGCTCACGAAGCAGGTCAAGCAGCGCCGAGAGAGCATCGCGGAGTTCGAGAAGGCGGGCCGCACCGACCTCGTCGACAAGGAAGCGGCCGAGCTGAAGATACTGGAAGCGTATATGCCGCCGCAGATGCCGCGCGAGGAGATAGAGGCCGAAGCGCGCAAGGCGATCGCCGAAGTCGGTGCGAAGGCGCCCTCGGACAAGGGCAAGGTCATGCAGACGCTGATGCCACGCCTATCTGGCCGCGCCGACGGCCGAGACATCAACGAAGTCGTAACATCGCTCCTCGCCGGCTGAATCTGCCCGGCTGCCAGTCATTCCCTGCGCTTGCCCCCACGTCTGGTATCATTAGACAGCCCAACAACATGGGCTAACGCTGATAAGCAGTTAATTATGGATAACCGCGCACGCAAGCGCCCAGCCCAGAACGTAACGCCTGCCCAGGCGTTCGTCTTTGGCGTGCTCCTGGCCCTGGCACTGATACTCGTGCTGGTGCCGGTGCTGCCGGGCCAGACGCCGCTCCACGAAGGCGACACTGCCTACCAGACGTTCCAGACCGGCAGCTCCGTGATCGTGCGCGAAGGGCAGGTAGTCTCCGCCGATCAGCTGGCCCGCATCAAGGGCGCGGGGCTCCTGGACAACAAGCTCGGCCTCGCCGACTTCGCGGCCGCCGCGATCGTGGCGGCCCTGGGCGCTGCCTTCATGGCGCTCTACGTCTACTACTTCCAGCCCACCGAGGTTACCGGCGTGCGGAGGCTGCTGATGCTCGGCCTGCTGGTCGTGCTCTGGGTAGCCGCGGCCAAAGTGCTCTTCTCGCTGGCCCTGCCGGACTCTGACCGGCTCTATCTCAGCTACATGCTGCCCGTGGCCGCCGCGCCCATCCTCGTCGCCACGCTTCTGGATGGTGGCCTGGCGCTGGCCGTGGCGGCGCTGCTGGCCGTGCTGGCCACGTTCGCCGGTTACTACATGCCGGACGCGCGAAACTCGCTTTCGTCCGGGCCGCTGGACTCGCTGCAGATGCTGACGGCGCTGCTACTCTCCAGCCTGGCCGGGATCTTCGCCGTGCGGAGGGCGGAGCGCGTGAACAACTACGCCACCGCAGGCGTCAGCGTCGGCGCGGTCACCTTCGCCACGCTGTTCGGCTTCTGGCTGCTCCTGCCGGACCGCGCGGCCACGGACGTCCTCTGGATGGTCGTCGCTTCGGGTGTGGCCGGTCTTGGCTCGGTCGTGATCATCATGGGCGGCTCCTACATCCTGGGAGCGGCCTTCGGCGTGGCCACCCGCATCCAGCTCATGGAGCTCGGCCAGCTCAGCCACCCGCTGCTCCGCCAGCTACAAGAGCAGGCGCCCGGCACCTTCCACCACAGCGTCATCGTCGGCAACCTGGGCGAGCGCGCAGCCGACCTGACCGGCGCCGATTCGCTACTGGTCCGCGTCGGCGCTTACTTCCACGATATCGGCAAGATCGTCAAGCCCGGCTTCTACATCGAAAACCAGATGGACGGTCGCAACCCGCACGACCAGCTCGAACCCCTGGCCAGCGCCAGGATGGTCTCCGAGCACGTCCGCGCCGGCGCCAAACTGACCGCGCGCTACCGGCTGCCGGCCCGCGTCCGCGCCTTCGTACCGGAGCACCACGGCACGCGGCTGGTCACCTACTTCTACCGCAAGGCCCATGCGGAGGACCCCAACGTCGACCCTGAGCGCTTCCGCTACCCGGGGCCGCGGCCGCAGAGTAAGGAGACCGCGATCATCATGCTTGCCGACTCAGTGGAGGCGGTGGTCCGCGCCTCCAAGGACCGCTCCCACGAGCGCATCGACGAGCTGGTGGACGCCGTGATCAACGAGCGCGTCGCCGAAGGGCAACTGGAAGAGTGCGACGTCACTCTGCGCGACCTCAAGACGATCGCCGATTCGTTCAAGGCGACGATGCGCGGCATCTACCACCCGCGCATTGAGTACCCGGCCCCGACGAAGGCCGAGCTCGCCACCGCCGGTGCAGGCGCGGGCGTCGGCTTCGTGAAGCCACCCAGCGGCCCGGCAGACGCTCCGCGCGCGTAGGATTCCGGCTTCTCAATTTAGTTGACACGACCCGTACAAACCCCTAACATTTCCCTTTGGTGCCTGCATACAGCGGGCGCTCTACGCTCGATCACTGGTCGGAAGACTTGACCGAGAAACCGGTTCGGTCCGCCTGAAGGCGGATTCGGGCAAGGTCATAGGAGCAGTCTCCGGCTTTTTCTTTGGCCTCCGTCCTTCGAAGAGCCACGGGATGAGCGGGCCCCGAAAAACAGGCGGTATTAAGGGAGTCATATGCCAACGATCAATCAGCTGGTGCGCAAGGGGCGCAAGCCTCTGACCAAGAAGACGAAAGCGCCTGCGCTCCGTTTTCACTACAACGCGCTCAAGAACAGGATGATCCGCGGCGATGGCAGCCCCCAGAAGCGTGGCGTCTGCACAAACGTACGTACTGTCACCCCTCGTAAGCCGAACTCGGCCCTGCGCAAAGTCGCGCGCGTGCGCCTGACCAACCAGATGGAGGTCACGGCCTACATTCCGGGCGAAGGCCACACGCTCCAGGAGCACTCCGTGGTCCTGATCCGCGGCGGCCGCGTGAAAGACCTCTCCGGCGTCCGCTACCACATCGTGCGCGGCGCGCTGGATGCCGGTGGCGTCGTCGGCCGCAAGCAGCAGCGGTCCAAGTACGGGACGCGGAAGGAATAACCAGTGCCTCGCCGCGGAAAAGTAGCCCGACACAAGACGCCGCCTGACGCCAAGTACAACAGCATCCTGGTGCAGACGATGATCAACAAGGTCATGCGCGCCGGCAAGAAGAGCACGTCGGAGCGCATCGTCTACAAAGCGCTGGACCTCATCGCGGAACGGACCAAGGAAGACCCGCGCCAGGTCTTTGAGCAGGCGATGCGCAACACGATGCCGGTGCTGGAAGTCCGCCCCCGCCGCGTCGGTGGCGCCACCTACCAGATCCCGCTGGAAGTCCGGCCGGCCCGCCAGACCTCGCTGGCCATGCGCTGGATCCTCACCGCAGCCCGCGGCCGCAGCGGCCGCCCCATGTCAGAGCGACTCGCGACGGAGCTGATCGACGCTTACCGCGAGCAAGGCACCGCTATCAAAAAGCGCGAAGACACACACCGCATGGCCGAGGCCAACAAGGCCTTTGTTCACTACAGGTGGTAGGGACAGCCGGCCAATGACACGCGGTTAAACCAGGCTTCCCAGGAAGCGAGCAGGAGACCATGAGTAATACTGTGCCCGAAGAACGGGTGCGAAATATCGGAATCATAGCCCACATCGATGCCGGCAAGACGACGGTTACCGAGCGCATCCTCTTTTACACGGGGATGACGCACAAAATCGGCAACGTCGACGCCGGGACTACGGTCATGGACTGGATGGAGCAGGAGCGGGAGCGCGGCATTACGATCACAGCCGCCGCCACCACGACCACCTGGGACGACCACCAGGTCAACATCGTCGATACGCCAGGCCACGTAGACTTCACCGTCGAAGTTGAACGGAGCCTCCGCGTCCTCGACGGCGGCGTCGTTGTCTTTGACGCCGTCGCCGGTGTGCAGAGCCAGTCGGAGACCGTCTGGCGCCAGGCCGACCGCTACCACATTCCGCGCATCTGCTTCATCAACAAGATGGACCGCGTCGGCGCTGACTTCTGGCGCTGCATAGACACGATCCGCGAGCGCCTCGCCGCGCGGCCGCTGCCCGTACAGATGCCGATGGGCCAGGAAGACCAGCACAAGGGCGCGATCGACCTGGTGGAGATGAGGGCGTACACGTTCCCGGACGGCGCTGTGGAGCACGTCACCGGGGAGATTCCGCCCGAATATCTGGAAGAAGCCAAGAAGCGCCGCGAAGACCTGATCGAAGCGATCGCCGAATCGGACGACCAGATGCTGATCAGCTTCGTGGAACAGCACGAGATCACGACCATCGAGCTCAAGAAGGCGATCCGCCGCGCGACTATCGCCGGCCTCGTCAACCCCGTCTTCTGTGGCACCGCGCTCAAGAACAAGGGCGTGCAGCCGCTGCTGGACGGCGTCGTCGACTACCTGCCTTCGCCGTTCGAAGTGCCGCCGGTTGTCGGCACGGACCCCAAGACCGGCGACAAGATCGAGCGCGGCCCCACCGACGACGAGCCGTTCTGCGCGCTCGCCTTCAAGATCGTCGCCGACCCGTACGTCGGGCGCCTCGTCTACTTCCGCGTCTACTCCGGCATCGCCAAGCAAGGATCGATGGCGATGAACACCACCCGCGGCCAGAAGGAACGCCTGGGCCGCATCCTCCGCATGCACGCAGACAAGCGGGAAGAGCTGACAGAGATCGGCGCCGGCCAGATCGCGGCCACCGTCGCGCTCAAGAACACGTTCACAGGCGATACGCTCTGCGACGTCGACCAGCCGATCCTGCTGGAGGCGATCAAGTTCCCGGAGCCGGTCATCGCCGTCGCCATCGAGCCGAAGACCAAGGACGACCAGAACCGGATGGGCGAAGCGATCCAGAAGCTGATCGAAGAAGACCCCACCTTCAAGTCCCGCTACGACCAGGAGACCGGCCAGACCATCATCTCCGGCATGGGCGAGCTGCACCTGGAGATCATCGTCGACCGCATGATGCGCGAGTTCAACGTGAGCGCAGACGTCGGCCGGCCGGAGGTCGCCTACAAGGAGACGATCACTACTTCGTCGGCGGCTGAAGGCCGCTTCGTCAAGCAGACAGGCGGCAGCGGCCAGTTCGGCGTGGTCAAGCTGGAGGCCGAGCCTCTGCCGCGCGGGACCGGCATCGTCTTCGAGAACAAGATCATCGGCGGCTCCATCCCCAAGGAGTACATCAACCCGACCGAGCATGGCGTACGCGAAGCGCTGGAAACCGGCGTATTGGCCAACTATCCCGTCGTCGACGTCAAGGTGACCCTTGTCGACGGGTCATATCACCCTGTAGACTCTTCCGAGTTGGCGTTCAAGATGGCCGGCTCCCTGGGTATCCAGGAGGCGATGAAGCGGGCCAAGCCAATCCTTCTTGAACCCATCATGAAGGTCGAGGTCGCAACCCCCGACGAGTTCTTCGGACCGGTCCAGGGCGATATCAGTTCCCGCCGCGGACAGGTCATCGACGTCGACCATCAAGGACACCTGCGGGTGATCACCGGACACATCCCGCTCGCGGAGACGTTTGGATACGCCACGGCGCTGCGTTCAATTACGCAGGGCCGCGCCAGCTACACAATGGAGTTCGACCACTACGAGCAGGTGCCGGGGTCGATAGCCGAACAGGTTACCGGCCGCACCCGCGGAGTGGTTCGGAGATAAGAGAGACAGATGGCACGCCAGAAAATCCGCATCCGCCTTCGGGCTTTCGACCACCGCATACTGGACCAGTCTGCGGTGATGATCGTCGAGGCTGCAGAACGGACTGGCGCCGCCGTCGCGGGCCCGATCCCGCTGCCCACCGAGATCCAGAAGTTCTGCGTCGTCCGCTCTCCCCACATCGACAAGGACTCCCAGGAGCAGTTCGAGATCCGCACCCACAAGCGGATCGTCGACATCCTTGAGCCGACGTCCAAGACCGTCGACGCCCTGATGCGCCTGCAGCTGCCGTCCGGCGTTGACATCGAGATCAAGCTATGACGATCGAAGGCATCTACGGGCGCAAGGTCGGGATGACGCAGCTCTTCGAAGAGAGCGGCGAGGCCGTCCCGGTAACGGTGATCGAGACACCGCCCTGCGTTGTAGTCCAGGTCAAGACTGAGAAGACCGACGGCTACAACGCCGTCCAGGTCGGCTTTGGCGAGCGCAAGCGCGTCAACAAGCCGGCCAAGGGCCACATGCGCGGCTTCGGGCAGTTCACGCTGCTGGCCGAGCTCAGCGTCGATGACATCGGCAAGTGGGAGCCCGGCGCCAAAGTCGGCTGCGAGATCTTCGCCCAGGGCGACCTCGTAGACGTCTCCGGCGCCACCAAGGGCCGCGGCTTCGCCGGCGTGGTCAAGCGCCACCATTTCCGCGGCGGGCCCAAGACCCACGGCCAGTCAGACCGCCTGCGGGCCCCCGGCTCCATCGGCGCCGGCACGAGCCCGGGCCGCGTCTGGAAAGGCATGAAGATGGCCGGCCACATGGGCACCCAGCAGGCCACCGTGCAAAGCTTGCGGGTTGTCCGGGCAGACGCCGAAAAGGGAGTCTTGCTGATCCGCGGCTCCGTCCCCGGCAACAACGGCATCCTCGTCAAGATACGCAAGTCCACAAGGGGCATGACGGGCCGATGAAGCTCTCAGTCGTCAACGACACCGGCCGGGAAGTGCGCAAGCTGACCGTGGACGACAGCGTCTTCGGCATCACCCCCAACATGGGTGTGCTGCACCAGGCTTTCGTCACCCAGCGCGCCAACCAGCGCGGCGGCAACGCCATGACCAAGACCCGCGGTGAAGTGCAGGGGAGCACCCGCAAAGTCCACCGCCAGAAGACCACGGGCGCCGCGCGCGCCGGCACAAACCGGTCGCCGATCCGCGTCGGCGGCGGCACGGCCTTCGGGCCGCGGACCCGCAGCTACGCCAAGGACTTCCCCAAGAAGATGCGGCGCCTGGCCATTCGCTCGGCGCTGTCGGGCAAGCTCGCCGATGGCCAGCTCGTGGTCATCGATCAGCTCGCCATGGAGAAGCCGAAGACCAAGGAGCTGATCCGCGTCCTCGGCAACGTCGGCTTCAACCGCTCGGCGCTCGTCGTCACGGGCGCGTCCGACCGGATGGTGCTGGCCAGCGTGCGCAACCTGGACAAGACAAAGGCGCTGCCCGCGGCCTACCTGAACGTCGTTGACATGATGAACTACGCAGGCATCCTGATGACCGAAGAGGCCGTTCGCGTCGCCGAAAAGCTCTGGGGCAAAAAAGAGACGACCAACGGCATCCGGCCCGCGCCCAGGCTGCGCAAGCCCGAGGCGCTGGCCACGGAGGCCCCGTCCCGCCGCAGCCAGGCCGGCGCAGCGGACACAGCCATCAAGGAGCCGCCAACGGGACGCAAGACGAAGTTCGTGCCGAAGGCTGCGAATGAAGACGAAGAGCCCGCCGCTGAGCCTGAGGCCGTCGTGGAGGCGCCCGAGGCAGCAGCTGCGACGGAGGTAGCCGCCGAGCCGGAGGCTGCAGCACCGGCCAAGCCGCGCCGCGCCCCCAGGCCGAAGGCGACCACCGATACCGAAGAGGCCGCAGCGCCGAAGAAGCCGCGCGCCAAAAAGCCGGCGACCGAAGGCGGAGACGCCGCGCCGAAGCCGAAGCGCGCGCCGAAGAAGATTGAGGGGAGCGAATAGCCATGCCCAAGGCACTCAACCCCCACTCCATCCTGATGCGGCCGCTGATCACCGAGAAGGCCACACGCCTGCACGGCGAGAACAAGTACGCTTTTGAGGTCCAGAAGCACGCCAACAAGCCGCAGATCAAGGAAGCCGTCGAAAAGGGCTTTGACGTCAAGGTCACCGCTGTCAACGTCATGACGATGAAGGGCAAGGCCCACCGCGTGCGGGGCAACCGCATGAAGGCCGGCTCCGACTGGAAGAAGGCCGTAGTCACGCTTGCCCCGGACGACAAGCTAGAGCTGTTTGAGGGTATGTAGAGATGCCAATCCGAATCTACAAGCCGACCTCGCCGGGCCGCCGCGGCGCCACGGGCTACACCTTTGAGGAGATCACGACCAAGAACCCCGAGAAGGCGCTGGTCAAGCAGCGGCCGCGCAAGGCCGGCCGCAACAACCAGGGCAAGATCACCGTTCGCCACCGCGGCGGCGGCGCCAAGCGCCGTCTGCGCGACATCGACTTCAAGCGCGACAAGATCGGCATCCCCGGCAAGATCGCCTCGATCGAGTACGACCCGAACCGCTCGGCCCGCATCTGCCTGGTCTTCTACGCCGATGGCGCCAAGCGCTACATCATCTGGCCGGCTGGCGTGGCCGTCGGCGAGACCGTGATGTCCGGCCCGGACGCCGAGATCAAGCCGGGCAACGCCCTGCCGCTGCGCAACATCCCCAACGGCACGGTCATTCACAACATCGAGATGCACAAGGGCAAAGGCGCCCAGATCGTGCGCAGCGCCGGCGGGGCCGCACAGCTCCTGGGCCGCGACGAAGACTACGCCACGATTCGCCTGCCCTCCGGCGAGGTCCGGCGCATCCATGCCGACTGCATGGCCACGATCGGCCAGGTCGGCAACTCAGAGCACAGCCAGATCAAGCTTGGCCGCGCCGGCCGCCGCCGCCTCATGGGCCGCCGCCCCAAGGTCCGCGGCAGCGTCATGAACCCGGTCGACCATCCACACGGCGGCGGCGAGGGCAAGGCTCCCATCGGCCTGCCCGGCCCCAAGAGCCCCTGGGGCAAGCCAACCCTGGGCGCGCGCACCCGCAAGCGCAAAGACACCAACAAGTACATCGTCAGGCGGAGGTACCAGACCTAATGTCTCGTTCCACGAAAAAGGGTCCCTTCGCAGACGCCCACCTGCTCGACAAAGTCATGAAAGTGGCGCAGTCCGGCCAGAAGACCGTCATCAAGACCTGGTCGCGCCGCTCTACGATCCTGCCTGAGATGCTGGGCATGACGATCGCCGTCCACGACGGACGCCGCCACGTACCGATCTTCATCACTGAGAACATGGTCGGCCACAAGCTCGGAGAGTTCGCGCCGACGCGGACGTTCCGTGGCCACACGAGCAAGTCCGCCCAGACGGCGCGGATCGGAAAGGCGCCGAAGGCCCCGTAATGGTCGCCGTAAGAGCGTTCTCCCGATCGTCCCCGATCCCGCCGAAGAAGGCGCGCGTCATCATGCACCACGTGCGCGGCAAGCGCGTCGACGAAGCGATGAGCATCCTGCGCTTCATGCCGACGCCACACGCCCGCCTGGTGGCCAAGACCGTGCGTTCCGCCGCTGCCAACGCTGAGAACAACTACAACATGGACCCGCGCGCCCTGCGCATCACCCTGGCCCAGGCCTCGGAAGGTGAGCGGTTCCGCCGGATGCGCCCACGCGCCCGCGGCCGCGGCGACATCATCCACCGCCGCCGCAGCAACCTGACCATCGTCGTGGAAGAGGACAACGCCTAATGGGACAGAAAGTACACCCCCACGGCTTCCGCCTGGGCTACATCTACGACTGGAACTCCAAGTGGTACGCGGACCGCAACTACACGGAGATGCTCCACGGAGACCTGGCGATCCGCGGCGCGATCAAGAAGATGCTCCCGGACGCCGGCATTGCGCGGGTTGAGATCGAACGCAATGCCAACCAGATCACCGTCAGCATCCACACGGCCCGGCCCGGCATCGTCATCGGCCGCGGTGGCCAGCGCGTGGACGAGCTGCGGACCTCGCTGGAGAAGCTGACGAGCAACAAGGTGCGGGTCAACATCAACGAGATCCGCGTCCCGGAGATCGAAGCGCCGCTGGTGGCCCGCGCTGTGGCCGAGCAGATTGAGCGCCGCGTCGCCCACCGCCGGGCGATCAAGCAGGCCGCCCTGCGAGCGATGCAGCGCGGCGCCAGGGGCGTGCGTATCCGGATCAGCGGCCGCCTTGGCGGCTCCGACATGTCCCGAACCGACCAGGAGCGCCAGGGCCGCGTGCCGCTGCACACCCTACGCGCGGACGTGGACTACGGGACCTCCGAGGCCCGCACCACGCTGGGCCAGATCGGCGTCAAGGTCTGGATCTACAAGGGCGACAAGCAGATCGAACGCGCCGTGCGCCGCAAGGCCGAGGCGACCGATGCAGAAGGCGAGACCGAGGGCGAAGCCCCGGAGACAGCCGAGGGCGCAGCAGTGGCAGCGCCGGTTGAAGCCGCCGCGGCGCCGGTCTCCGCGCCGATCAACGAGCCGCCGGCTCCCGAGCCTGTGGCAGCGGCCCCGGAACCGATCAACGAGCCTCCCGCCCCGGAGCCCGTCGCTAAAGCGCCCGCCTCGGAGCCCGTCGCCGAGGCGCCGGCGCCGGAACCGGTAGCCGAGGCCGCGCCGGAGCCGGTCGCCGAAGCGCCCGCCGCCGAGCCGGTCGCTGAGGCTGTGGAAGAGGCGCCGGCCGCCAAGAAGACGAAGGCGGAGGCCAAGCCAAAGGCGGCGGCGAAGAAGCCGGCCGCCAAGAAGACGGCCACGAAGAAGACAACATCAAAGGCCAAGAAGGCCGCGGACACGGAAGAGTAGACCATGCTTCAGCCTAAACGAACCAAATTCCGCAAGGCCCACCGCGGCCGCATGACCGGGCTCGCCTACACGGGCAGCTCGATCGAGTTCGGGGACTTCGGCCTGCAGGCGATGGCGCCGCACTGGCTCACCGCTCGCCAGATCGAGGCCGGCCGCCGCGCCATCACCCGCTACGTCCGCCGTGGCGGCAAGCTCTGGATCCGCGTCTTCCCGGACAAGCCGATCACCAAGAAGCCGCTGGAAGTGCGGCAGGGCAGCGGTAAGGGCCCCGTCGAAGCGTGGGTCGCCGTGGTCAAGCCGGGCCGCGTCCTCTACGAGATCTCCGGCGTCAAGGAAGAAGTCGCCCGCGAGGCGATGCGCCTGGCCGCTCACAAGCTGCCGATCGCGACGCGGTTTGTGCGAAGGCAGGAAGGCTAGTCATGGCGAAGAAGACGAAGACCAAGACCAACATCATCGAAATCCGCAAGCTGTCCGACGCCGCGCTCAAGAAGGAGCTCGATGAGTCCTACCGGCGCCTCTTCTCGCTGCACCTGCAGCGGGAGACGCTCCAGCTCGCCAACCACCGGGAGATCCCGAAGGTGAGAAGGGCCATCGCCCGCTTCAAGACGATCGAGCGGCAGCGTACCCTCGCCAAGGGAGGCCAGGCATGACCGCCGCACAGGGCGCATACGGCGGCCGCAAGGTCCGCGAAGGCACCGTCGTCTCGGACAAGATGAGCCAGACGGTCGTTGTCGCCGTGCACTCGGCGATCCAGCACCGCCTCTACAAGAAGACGATCCGCCGCTCCCGCAAGTACATGGCGCACGACGAAGAGGAGCAGGCCAAGATCGGCGACCGCGTGCGCATCGTCGAAGCGGCGCCGGTCTCCAAGAAGAAGCGCTGGCGCGTGGCCGAGATCATCTCCCACGCCGAAGTGCCGGAGCTGGCCCCGGAGCAGATCGACGCCACGCTGGTCCAGGAGCTCGCCGCCCCGCAGGCCCCGCCGCCGCCGCGCGCGCCGCGCGCCGCCGTCACGGCCGAAGAGCCCGTCGCCGACTCGATCGACGTCGTGCAGGCCGACGCCGGCCTGGAAGCGCTCGAAGACGAATCGATGAGCGAGGCCGCGGTTGAGCTGGGCGAGCCGGAAGTGCCGCCGATGGCAGAGGAAGAGCCCGTCCAGGCCGACGCCCCGGCCGAGGCGCTCGAGCAAGTCGACCCGGCCAAAGGTGAAGCCGAATGATTCAGCAGTACTCAAGGCTGCGGGTGGCGGACAACTCAGGCGCCAAGCAGCTCATGGTCATCCAGGTCCTGGGTGGGTCGCGACGCCGCTACGGCACCGTCGGCGACACCATCGTCGCCTCCGTGAAGGCGGCTGCCCCCGGCGGCGGCGTCAAGAAGGGCGAGGTGGTCCGTGCCGTCGTCGTCCGCGCCGCCCAGGGCTGGCGCAGACCGGACGGGTCATACATCCGCTTCGATGAGAACGCGGCCGTCGTCCTTTCGGACACGCAGAACCCGCGCGGCACCCGCATCTTCGGGCCGGTGGCCCGGGAGCTGCGCGAACGCAACTACATGAAGATCGTATCCCTGGCTCCGGAAGTGGTTTAAGACATGAACAAGATCAAGCGAGACGACAACGTGCTGGTGGTCAAGGGCAAAGACCGCGGCCGCACAGGCCCCGTGCGCAAGGTCGTGACCGGCGACAGGAAGATCGACAAGTACGGTCAGCCCGCGCCGACGCGGATCATCGTCACCGGCGTCAACGTAGTGAAGCGCCACATGAAGCCGCGCGGCCAGAACAAGCCCGGCGGCATCATCGAACGCGAGGCGCCGATCTCCTGGGCCAACGTGGCGCTGGTCTGCATCGCCTGCGGCAAGCCGACGCGCGTCGGCTTCCGGATGGTGAACGCGCGCAAAGTGCGCTTCTGCAAGCTCTGCGATGAGAACCTGGACTGAGTGAACTATGGCAACTGCAGCTAGAGTAGAACCAAGGCTGAAGACCCGCTTCAAGGCGGAGATCGCGCCGCAGCTCGTCAAGGAGTTCGGCTACGCCAACGTCATGCAGGCCCCGCGCATGGAGAAGGTGACGCTGAACATCGGCCTGGGCGAAGCCGTCAGCAACGGAAAAGCGCTGGAGACGGCCTCCGCGGACCTGGCCACGATCACCGGCCAGCACCCCGTTATCACCCGGGCCAAGACATCGATCTCCAACTTCAAGCTGCGTGAGGGGATGCCGATCGGCGTCATGGTCACGCTGCGCAACGACCGCATGTGGGAGTTCATGGACCGGCTGCTGAACGCGGCCCTCCCCCGCATCCGCGACTTCAACGGCGTCTCGCCAAACTCCTTCGACGGGCGCGGCAACTACTCGCTGGGTCTGCGGGAGCAGATGATCTTCCCGGAGATCGAATACGACAAGATCGACAAGATCCGCGGCATGCAGATCACGATGGTCACCACGGCCAGGACGGACGAAGAGGCCAAGCGGCTCCTGGAGCTGATGGGCATGCCGTTCGCCAAGCGAGGACAATAGACAGATGAGCCGAAAAGCAATGTGGGAAGCCACTTTCAACAGGACGCCGAAGTTCCCCGGACGTCTGCGCAACCGCTGCCGCCTCTGCGGCCGCTCACGCGCCTACATCCGCAAGTTCGCGCTCTGCCGCATCTGTTTCCGGCAGCACGCGCTCCTGGGGAACCTCCCGGGCGTCAAGAAGTCGAGTTGGTAAGCCATGCCCGTTACTGATCCAATCGCTGACATGCTCACGCGCATCCGCAACGCCCAGGTGGCGCGACACGACTACACGGACGTGCCGGCCTCCAAGGTGAAGCTGGCCGTAGCCCACGTCCTCAAGACAGAGGGCTACATCAAGGACTTCGAGTCCGTATCAGAAGGTGTCACCGCCAAAGTCCGCGTTCACCTGGCTTACTCCGCCAAGCGGGAGCCGATGATCACCGGACTGGACCGCGTCAGCAAGCCTGGCCTCCGCGTCTACACCGGCAGCGGCGAGATCCCGCGCGTCTACGGTGGCCTCGGCATAGCGATCGTCTCCACACCACAGGGCGTGATGACGGGCAAGAGCGCCCGCAAGCTCGGTGTGGGCGGCGAAGTACTGTGTTACGTGTGGTAAGCAGATGAGCAGAGTAGGAAAAGTCCCGATCGCCGTTCCCAGGGGCGTCGATGTGCGCCTGGAAGGCACCCGCGTGACCGTCAAGGGTCCCAAGGGTGAGCTGGCGCGCGACATCGACCCGGAGATCAAGGTGGAGCAGTCCGATGGGCAGCTCTTGGTCTCCCGGCCCACGGACCAGTCGCGGCACCGCGCGGCTCATGGCCTGACCCGGACGCTTGTCGCCAACATGGTGGCCGGGGTCAGCGAAGGCTTCTCGAAGACGCTGGAGATGCAGGGTGTTGGCTACCGCGCCTCCATGCAGGGGAAAGACCTGGTGCTGGCCATCGGCTTCTCGCACCCGGTCACCGTCCCGCCGCCGGAGACGATTGAGTTCGACGTCGAAGGCACCACGCGAATCATCATCAAGGGAATCAACAAAGAACAGGTTGGCCAGGTCGCCGCTGACGTTCGCAAGATCCGGCCGCCGGAGCCCTATAAGGGCAAGGGCATCCGCTATCTTGGCGAATACGTCCGCCGCAAGGCCGGTAAAGCCGGCAAGGCGACCCACTAGGACGGTATGCGATGAAGGGCAAGCACACACCTACAGCACTGCGCAAGCGCCGCCACGAGCGCGTCCGCAAGACGGTCACGGGCACGGCGGAGCGGCCGCGGCTGGCTGTCTACCGATCGCTGAACCACATCTACGCCCAGGTGATCGACGACACGGCCGGGCACACGGTCATCGCCGCTTCAGACCAGGACGCCGATGTCCGCAAGGAGTCGACCAGCAAGAAGAAATCCGAAGTAGCCGGGCTCGTCGGCGACGGCGCTGGGCAAGCGCGCCAAAGAGAAGGGCATTTCGGCCGTCGTCTTCGACCGCGGAGGGTTCCGCTACCACGGGCGCGTGAAAGCGCTGGCCGAAGCAGTCCGCAAGGCCGGGGTCACGTTCTAGGGACACGAGGAAGATATGTCGAATCCACGTAAGTACATCGCCAAAAGGGAACGAGTCGATCCGGGAGACGCCGAGCTCCAGGAGAAGGTCGTCTTCATCAACCGCGTGGCCAAGGTGATGAAGGGCGGCCGTCGCTTCCACTTCACCGCCATCGTCGTCGTTGGCGATATGGGCGGCACCGTCGGCGCGGCGATGGCCAAGGCCACGGAGGTCCCGGAGGCGATCCGCAAGGCTTCCACCGTGGCCCGCAAGCACATGATCCGCGTTCCGATGCAGTCGGGACAACCGTGCCGCACCCGGTGCTCGTGCGCTTCGGCGCCTCCAAGGTGCTGATCAAGCCCGCTCCCGCAGGGCACCGGCCTGATCGCCGGCGGCGGCGTCCGAGCCGTGCTGGAGATGGCCGGCGTCAAGGACGCGGTCGCCAAGTCGCTCGGCTCCAACAATCACGCCAACACCGTCAAGGCGACGATCCTGGGGCTTTCCCAGATGCGCTCGCCGAAGGAAGTCCTGGCCCGCCGCCGCGCCTTCTCCGAGGAGGCGACCATTGGCCGCTAAGCTTCGTATCACCTGGAAGAAGAGCGCCATCGGCTACAGCGAGAACCAGAAGCGCACGATCAAGCGCTCGGCCTCAAGCGGCTGGGCCACACTGTCGAGAAGCCTGATAACAGGGCCGTGCGTGGTATGATTACCACCGTCCGCCACCTTGTACAGGTACAAGAGGACGAGCAGGAATAGATGCAAAGCCACGAACTTAAGCCCAACAAGGGCTCCACGCCACAGCAAGCGACGCATCGGCCGTGGCAACTCCAGCGGTCACGGTACGTATTCCGGCCGCGGCATCAAGGGCCAGCACGCGCGCAGCAACAAGTCCGCGCCGCTTCTTTGAAGGCGGCCAGACGGAGCTGATGCGCCGCCTGCCCCGCAAGAAGGGGTTCGTCAACCCTTTCCGCGTGGCCTACTCCCCCGTCAATCTCCGCGACCTGGAGCGCTTTGACGAAGGGACGGAGATCACCCCGGCAATGCTCCGGGAAACCGGCGTCCTGGCCCAGCCTCAGCAAGCCGGTCAAGATCCTGGCCTCCGGCGAGCTCAGCCGCAAGCTGACCGTCCACGCCCACAAGTTCTCCATGACAGCCAAAGAGAAGATCGAAGCGGCCGGTGGGACCACCGTTGAGCTAACGAGCGATGGCGACAGCAAGTAGGACCCAGGGGGCGCGCCCGCAGCCGCAGCTTTTGCAGGCGGCGATGGCGGCGGTCCAGCAGCCGGACATCCGGGAGAAGCTGCTCTTCACGTTCTTCATGCTGGTCATCTTCCGGTTCGTCTCCAACGTGCCGGTGCCCGGCATCAACCCGCTGGCCCTGAGCGACCTGTTTGAGCGCAGCACCGTGCTGGGCTTCCTGAACATCTTCTCCGGCGGCGCGCTCCAGAACATGAGCGTGGCGGCGATGGGTGTTTACCCGTACATCACGGCCTCCATCATCATGCAGCTGATGGTGCCGATCGTGCCGACTCTGAACGCGCTTTCCAAGGAAGGCGAGCAGGGCCGCAAGCAGATCAACATCTACACGCACTGGATGGCCGTTCCGATGGCCTTCGTGCAGGCCTACGGCCAGCTGATCATCGTCCAGAGCCAGGGCGGCATCTCCGGGATCTCACTGACCGGCCCCAACGCCCTGCCCACGCTCTCAGCCGTGATCACGATGACCGCCGGCACGATGTTTCTCGTCTGGATCGGTGAGCTGATCAGCGAAAAGGGTATCGGCAACGGCATCTCTGTCATGATCTTCGCCGGCATCATCTCCGGTCTGCCCCAGTACATCGGCGGCCAGTTATATACGGGCACGGGGGAAGGCGTCATCACGTCCCTCCTGCTGGGTGGCATGCTCTGCCTACTGATCGCTTACATCGTGTTCTTCCAGGAGGCGACACGGCGTATCCCCGTGCAATATTCGCGGAGCGTCTTCAGGTCCGGGCGCATGTATAGACAGTCAGGGGCGACCCATATCCCTCTCAAAGTGAACACCACGGGCATGATCCCGCTCATCTTCGCCTTCTCCATCATCATCTTCCCGGCGTTTGTCGGGCAGGTGTTCTCGGCCTCCAGCAACGGGACCCTGGCCAGCATTGGCGATACGGTGCAGTCGATCTTCGACCCGGACAACATCGGCTACTGGGCCTTCGTCTTCTTCACCACCGTCATCTTCACGTTCTTCTACACGATGGTCATCTTCCAGCAGCAGAACCTGGCTGAGAACCTGCAGCGCCAGGGCGGCTTCGTGCCCGGCATCCGGCCCGGCCGCCCAACAGAGCAGTACATCAACCGCGTCCTCATCCGCATCACCTGGGGCGGCGCGTTCTTCCTGGGCTCCGTGGCCGTAATCCCCTTCTTCTTCACACATGTCATCGGCGTCAGCAGCCTCGGCGGCTCAAGGCGGGCCACCGCGTTCGGCATCACCAGCAGCGGTCTGATCATCGTCGTCGGCGTCGTCCTCGATACGCTGCGACAGATCGAAGCCCAGCTGATGATGCGTCAGTACGAAGGCTTCATCCGGTAGCCCGGGCGTCGTGTACGTAGTTCTGCTCGGTCTGCCGGGAGCAGGCAAAGGGACTCAGGCTGCGCGCCTGAAGGAGGACACCGGCCTGGCCCACATCACCACCGGCGAGCTCTTTCGGGAGAACATCCGCAACAGCACCCCGCTCGGCCAGAAGGCCAAGGCGTTCGTCGAAAGCGGCCAGCTGGTGCCGGACGCGATCACGATCGGGATGCTCCTGGACCGGATGCGGGAGCCGGACTGTGCGGAAGGCTGCATGTTCGACGGGTTTCCCCGCAACACCGAACAGGCCGCCGCGCTGGACAAGGCCCTGGCCGACGACGGCCACCAGATCGATCGCGCCATCTACATCGCCGTTGATCAGGACGAGCTCGTCTCACGGCTGGCCGGCCGCTGGAGCTGCCCGAAGTGCGGCGCCGTCTATCACGAGGTCAACCAGCCGCCGGCGAAGCCCGGCATCTGCGACAACTGCGGCTCACAGCTCACGCAGCGCGCAGATGACAAGCCGGACGTCGTGCGGACGAGGCTGGAAGTGAACCTGAAGAACCTGGAGCCGCTGCTCGAGCACTACCGCAGGCAGCAGCGTCTCATCGAGATCGATGGCAACCGCGACGCCGACTCCATCTTCGAGGACCTGAAGCGGATCATCGAGGAGGGCGGCGACTGATGGCGATCATCGTCAAGTCGCGGGACGAGATCAGCATCATGCGGGAGTCGGGCCGCCACCTGGCCGAAGTGCTCCAGATACTGGTCGACGCGCTGCGGCCCGGCATCATCGAGCTGGAGCTGGACGAGATCGTCCGGCGGGAGTACAAGAAGCGCAACCTGGTCCCGACTTTCCTCGGCTACCACGGCTACCCGGCCACCGTCTGCGTCTCCATCAACGACGAGATCGTCCACGGCATACCCGGCAAGCGAGAGATCCAGGAAGGGGACGTCGTCAGTATAGATTTAGGGTGCACCTACAAGGGCTTCGTCGCAGATTCGGCGCTGACCATAGGCGTCGGCGACATCGGTCCGGACAAGCAGAGATTGATCGACACATGCAAAGAGGCCGTCTGGCGCGGCATCCGGGCGGCGCGCGGTGGCAACCGCATCGGCGATATCGGCCACGCCATCCAGTCCTGGGTGGAGAGCCAGGGCTTCTCAGTTGTCAAGGAGTACGTGGGCCACGGCGTCGGCCGGCAGATGCACGAAGAGCCGCAGATCCCGAACTACGGGCGCCCCGACACCGGCCTCCAGCTCAAGCCGGGAATGGTCATCGCCATCGAGCCAATGGTCAACGTCGGCACCTGGGAGACCAAGCGCGACTCTGACAACTGGACCGTACGCACGAAGGACGGCTCGCTCTCGGCGCACTTTGAGCACACGATGGCGATAACCGATGGCGAAGCGGAAGTGCTAACCTTGCCGTAAGGGTACAGGTTCGCGTAGAATTAATGTTTCGGGCGACACTCAATCTAGGGAGGTAATGGCCTAAACGGGCCTGAATGGCGAAAAAGGACGGAATAGAAGTTGAAGGTACGGTAAAGGAAAACTTGCCGAACGCCATGTTTCGTGTAGAATTGGCAAACGGGCACAAAGTGCTCGCCCATGCGTCTGGCAAGATCCGGATGCATTTTATTCGAATTCTTCCCGGAGACAAGGTCCTCGTCGAGCTTTCGCCCTATGACCTTACGCGAGGCAGGATCACGTACCGGTTCAGGTAGGAAACACTATGAAAGTACAAGCATCAGTCAAAAAGCGCTGCGAAAAGTGCAAGATCGTCCGGCGTGAACGGGTCGTCAGGATCATCTGCTCCAATCCACGCCACAAGCAGAGACAGGGCTAAGAGGCCGCCATGGCTCGTATATCTGGTGTAGACATTCCGCGCGACAAGCGCGTTGACGTGTCGCTTTGCTACATCTACGGGATCGGGCGCCCCACGGCCGGCAAGCTCTGCAAGCAGGCCAGCATCGCCCCGGAAACCAAGGTGCGTGAGCTGACCGACGACGAGGTGAACCGCATCCGCGAGCTGATCGACAAGACGGTGACCGTCGAAGGCGAGCTGCGCAAGCAGGTGCGCACGGACATCCAGCGCCTGATCGAAATCAACAGCTACCGCGGAATCCGGCACAGGCGCGGCCTGCCGGCGCGCGGCCAGCGCACGAAGACCAACGCACGGACAAAGCGCGGACCGCGCCGCACAGTGGCCGGCCGCCGCAAGGCCCTGGCGAAGAAGTAAGGACAGCTGATGGCAGAACGCAAACCGAAGACACGGCGAAGAGAGAAGAAGAACGTCCCGGTTGGGAAGGCCTTCATCACTTCGACGTTCAACAACACCGTCATCACGCTGACCGATCCCAGCGGGGCAGTGCTTTCGTGGGCCTCCGCCGGCACCGCCGGGTTCAAGGGCTCCCGCAAGAGCACGCCGTACGCCGCTGGCCTGGCCGCCGAGACCGCCGCGCGGCGCGCCATGGACCACGGCCTGCGCCAGGTGGAAGTCCGCGTCAAGGGCCCGGGCAGCGGCCGCGAGGCAGCGATCCGCTCCCTCCAATCGGCCGGGCTCCAGGTCACCAGCATTCGAGACGTTACGCCCATCCCTCACAACGGCTGCCGGCCGCCCAAGCGGCGTCGGGTATAGGAGAGCAGACTGAATGGCAAGGTATACCGAACCGCGTTGTAGGCTGTGCCGCCGCCTTGGGGAAAAACTCTTCCTCAAGGGCGAAAAGTGCTACACCAAATGCACCTTCGATAAGCGACCCTTCCCGCCGGGCCCGCGCGCCACTCGCCGCAGGAAGGTCTCCGACCGCGGACTGCAGTGGCGGGAGAAGCAGAAGGCGCGCGCGGTCTACGGCATCCTGGAGAGCCAGTTCCGCAAGTACTACGAAGACGCGGTGCGGCGCCCCGGCGTCACCGGCGAGACCCTGATGCGCACGCTGGAGCTGCGGGCCGACAACGTGGTCTACCGGATGGGCTTCGCCGATTCACGGCAGCAGGCGCGCCAGATCGTCTCCCACGGCCAGATGGCCATCAACGGCCGCAAGATCACGATCCCTTCGCGGATCCTCAAGCCCGGGGACTCCGTTTCCTGGACGACCCGCGGCCGCAACAGCGAATACTACAAGATCGTCAGCGAAAACGTATCCAGCAAGACCCTGCCGTCGTGGGTCTCCCGCGACACCACGGCCATGACAGGCAAGGTAGAACAACTTCCCGAGATCGAAGAGATCGGCGCGAAGTTTAACGCGGCAACAATCGTCGAGTACTACTCGCGGTAAAGGATGGAAATGCTAGAACAGCAATTGTACCGGGGAGCCGGTGTGGGAGTAGTCGCGACGGTGCCGCAGCCGTCCGATGAACCGCAGATCGAAGTCGAAGAGGCGACAGATGAGTTCGCGCGAATAGTCGCTGCGCCGCTGCCGCCGGGATTCGGCATCACCCTGGGGAACGCCCTGCGACGCGTCCTCTTGAGCTCGCTCAAGGGCTCGGCGGTGACGTCCGTCCGCGTGGACGGCGTCCAGCACGAGTTCTCCACGATCCCCAACGTAAAAGAAGACACGATCGAATTCCTGCTCAACGTCAAGGAGCTGCGCCTGCGCGCGCTCTCAGACCGGCCGGGCACCCTGGTCCTGGACGTCACCGGCCGCACCGGCCCCGTGACGGCAGCGGACATCCAGGTGCCGGAGCACTACGAAATCGTCAACCCGGACCTCTACCTGGCTACCGTCGACGCCAAGGACGGCCGCCTCTACGTCGAGTTCAACGTCGAGCAGGGCCAGGGCTACCAGCCCGCCGGCCAGGTGGACGGCACGATGATCGGCGTCATCCCCGTCGACGCCATCTTCTCGCCCGTGCAGAAGGTCAACTACCGGATAGAGCACACCCGCGTCGGCCAGGCCACCAACTACGACAAGCTGACCCTGGAGATCTGGACTGACGGGACGATGACCTCCGTGGAAGCGATCAGCAAGAGCGCCGAGGTCCTGATCGAACAGTTCCGGCTCTTCTCCCACATGGGCCGCCCGGCGATGCCGACGGTTGAGCGGGGGCTCGGCGCCGGCCGTCAGCTGCCGCCGGACAAGTACAACATGGCGATCGAAGACCTGAACCTTTCGATGCGGGCCTACAACTGCCTGCGCCGCAGCGGCCTGATGACCGTCGGCCAGGTGCTGGAAAAGAGCGAAGAAGAGCTCCTGGCCCTGCGCAACTTCGGCCGCAAGTCCTACGACGAGCTGCGCGAGCGGCTGGACGAGATGGGACTGCTGCCGATGGACGCCGGCCGCACTTCCGAAGAGGACGGCGACCTCAGCCCTGCCCTGCCCCTGGACGACGACGAACGGCCGATGGCCCGCCGCGCCGCCATCGCCGATGACGACGAAGAGGCTCCGCTGGAGCCGCGGCCGGTCGGCCGCAAGTCCCGCGCCAAGGCTGCCGCCGTTGTCGACGAAGAGACCGGCGAAGAAGAGATTCCGGACTGGAAGCGGGCCCTAAAGCAGCTGACCGAGGAAGAGGCGTAGGAATGGCGCACCGAATCTCCGGCCGCAAGCTGGGCCGCGCCAGCGACCACCGCAAGGCGCTGTTCCGCAACCTGGTCACCGACCTGCTCAAGTACGAGAAGGTGATCACAACAGAAGCCAAGGCCAAGGAAGTCCGCGGCCTGGCGGAGAAGATGATCACCCTGGGCAAGCAGGGCGATCTCGCCGCCCGCCGCAAGGCGCTGGGTTACATCTACGACAAGCACGTCGTCGAAAAGGTCTTCGACGAACTCACCCCGCGCTACGAGGGCCGCAACGGCGGCTACACGCGCGTGATCAAGGTCGCCCCCCGCGTTGGAGACGGCGCCCGCATGGCGCAGCTCCAGCTCATATCGGAGGACGAGTAGGCTCCGGCCGTCCGCCCGCACCGGACCGGCCGCTTTTAACTTTGCATGGCAAACCGGGCTGACCCCGGGCGCAAGCTCGCGCTACTCGTAGAGTACGAGGGCACGGCGTTTGGGGGCTCCCAGTTCCAGAAGAACGCACCGACGGTGCAGGGCACGCTGGAGCGGGCCCTCGGCAGTTTAACAGGCGAACCTATACGGGTGGCGATGGCGGGCCGGACGGACGCCGGAGTGCACGCCAGGGGCCAGGTCGCGTCATTCGTGACGGCGAGCAGGCACTCGGCGGCAACCGTAGTCCGCGCGGCCAACGCGCTTTTGCCCGAAGCGGTCAGCATCCGCGCAGCAGCCGAAGTCCCCCTGGACTTTGACCCGCGCAGACAGGCGACGAGCCGCTGGTACCGCTACACGCTGCACCTGGGACCGCAGCGGCCGGCGCTCCAGCGACGGACCGTCTGGCACGTCAGGGCTGAGCTGGACACGGCGGCGATGGCAAAGGCGGCACGGCATCTGCCGGGCAGCCACGACTTCGCGGCGTTCACAGCACCAGCCCAGGCCAGGCGCTCGGTCACGATCCGCAACGTGCGATCGGCGACCTGGCACTGCCGGGGCGAGCTGGCGACGTTCGATATCGAGGCCAACGCGTTCCTGCAGCACATGGTGCGGCGGATCGTCGGGACGCTCGCCGAAGTGGGCCGGGGACGGCTCACCGAGAGCGAGTTCGAAAGGCTGGTGGCCGAAGCGCCGCCCGGAGCAGCGAGCAGGACCGCGCCACCGCGTGGCCTCTGCCTGATCAAGGTTCGTTACGAAAGCGGGTTGTTTGATGAACAAAGGGACGAAGACATATAGCCTCAAGGCCGGCGACATCGAAAAGAGCTGGCACGTGCTGGACGCCGACGGCCAGACGTTGGGTCGCCTGGCCACGCAGGCCGCGACGCTGCTAATGGGCAAGCACAAGCCCACCTACTCGCCGCACCTGGACATGGGAGATTTCGTGATCGTCATCAACGCCTCCCGCATCCACGTCACCGGCAACAAGCTGGAAGACAAGATCTACTACCGCCACACCGGCTACGTCGGCGGCATCAAGGAGACGCGCCTGCGGGACATGCTGGAGAAGCAGCCGGAGCGCGTCGTTGAGAAAGCCGTCAAGGGGATGCTGCCGCGGAACACGCTTTCGCGGCTCGCTCTTGCGGCACCTCAAGGTCTACGGCGGCTCTGAGCATCCACACGAAGCACAGGTCAATCGCAAGTCGCAGGCAGCAGCGGCGGCGACGAAAGCGGAGAAGTAATCATGGCAGACGAAGAGACGACATCGACGCTCCCGGCCGGCAAGTACTACTACGGCACCGGCCGCCGCAAGGAAGCGATCGCCCGCGTGCGCCTGTACGAAGGCACCGGCAACATCCTGATCAACGGCCGGCCATACCTGGAGCTCTTCAGCCGCACCGCGCACCACCTGAAGATCAAGCTCCCGTTTGAAGTGACAGACAGCGTCGGCAAGTTCGACACGCACGCCAGGATCGTTGGCGGTGGCGTCAGCGGCTGGGCCGATGCGCTGGCCCACGGCACGTCCCGCGCCCTCCTGGCCTACGAGGAGTCTCTGCGCAGCAACCTGCGCAAGGCCGGGCTTCTGACCCGCGACCCGCGCGTCAAGGAGCGCAAGAAGGTGGGCTTGAAGCGCGCCCGCAAGGCTCCGCAGTACACCAAGCGCTAGCCGCAATCAGCTCGGAATGAAAAGAGGCGCCGGAAACGGCGTCTCTTTGGCGTTAGAGCGCGAGGGCGTACCTGATGGCGTCTCGAACGGCGTCCATCTTCTCATCGCTCAATCGAGTCACACGATTTCGCAGAACAGATTTGGGGATGGTCTGGAGATCATCAAGATTCACCACGCACTCTTGCGCCATTCCTTCGGCGCGGGTGAGGTGCACTTCCTGGCGGAGGCGGCGGACTGTCGTCGTTGCCTGCGCAACTGTGACGTAGGCTCGCCGATCGGAAGATGCGTTCCGAGACAGCAGCAGGACAGGCCGCTCTCCAATCGGTGGCGGAAGGTCAGCCAACCAGACGTCGCCTCGTTCCATCTACCAGGCGTCCTTGGCCCAGACCTCGGCGGCCAGTTTTTCGCGCCAGCCGCCCTCGTTGCTCTCAGGGAAGCGCGCGTAGCCCTCCTCGGATTGGCGATCCCACTCCGCCTCCTGCGATGACGTCACGTACTTGGCGCAGGCTTCGCGGATCAGGGCCGAGCGGGAGATGTCTTGCTTGTCGGACAGCGCGTCCAACGTTTCGACGAGCTCCGGGGGCATCGGGACCTGGATGATCTTGGTTTTCCTTGCCATGTGGAAAGAATACCACAACATATTCCACAACAAACTTGTGGAAAGGCTACTTCTGCGTCGCCAGCCAGGCCTTAAGCTCGTCGATCACCTTCGTCGGCGTCGGGTCCACGCCGTAGAGGAACGCCAGGTAGGCGCTGACGTAGTCGCCGAGCAGCACCAGCGAGAGCACCTGGGCCAGCGCGCAGCCGTCCCCTGCGGCCGCTGAGAGCACCGACACGCCCGACTTGCGCAGGAGGTCCTTCGTGAACTGGTAGCGGAGCTGGACGCGCGGGTGCACCAGCGTCGCCGATTCCAGGAAGACGACGGCCGTCTCCTTCGCAGTCGACTTCGGCAGGTCAAAGCCGACGAGCGCGTTGTGGTGCAGCTCCGGAAGCTCTTCGTAGAAGGCCCAGGTCTTGGCCGATTCGTTGAGCTGCGTCTTCCAGCGGTGCGCGACTTCCAGGAACGGCCCCGCACCGTAGATGACCGGCAGCTTCTCGTGCAGACCTCGGGCCAGCCGCTTGGCCGGGTTCTGGGCCTCCGGCACGTCTTCCGTCCACTCGGCGACGACTTTCGTGAGGGCCTCGATAGCCTCATCGACATCGCGTTCGACGTCTGTCATCAACCCCAGGGCCTTACCGATCGCCAGGAGGGGCATCAGTCCCCAGCCGATCGCGGCGCGCGGCTCCTGGTCATAGGTAAAGCTGAAGGCGGGGACCCCGTTGGCCCGGGCCGTCGTGAGCAGCTGGCCGCCGGTGGTGATCACAATCCGGGGCGCAGGCGTCGCCAGCGCCTGTGAGAAGGCTGAGAGCACCTCTTCGGTCTCTCCGCTGAACGAGGAGGCGATCACGAGCGTCTGGGCGTCTACGAAGGGCGGTAGGTCGTACTGGCGAACGTTGAAGACTGGCACGTCTGACTCGCGCTGCAAGAGCACGCGCCAGATGTCGCCGGCGATGGCTGAGCCGCCCATGCCAAGCACGACGATCCGGTCGATCTCCTGGTAGCCGGCCGGCAGCTTGAGGCCGCTTGCCTTCTCCCAGGCCTCCCGGCACTGCTCAGGCAGGCCGCGCAGCGCGCCGAGCATACCGCCCGGGTCGAGCTTGCGCAGCTCCTCGGCGTTGTCCAGGGACTGCGTGGTCACGCTCCCGTCAGTTCGCGCACGGCCTGGAGCACCGGCTGCACCTGGGTCTTGTCCAGCACCTCCGTGTAGATGCGCATCAGCGGCTCCGTGCCCGAAAGGCGGATCAGCGCCCAGGCGCCGTCCGGCAGCATGAAGCGCAGCCCGTCCGTGCGGTCGCAGCTCTCTACCGCCAGGCCCGCGATCTCTTTCGGCTGGAGAGTCGCCAGCAGCGAGGCCACGCGGTCCCGTTCGGCGGGCGTCATCGTGATGTCGATGCGGTCGTAGTAGTGCGGGCCGACCTTGGCGAAGAGCTCGGCGATCAGGCCGGGCAGGTCTTTGCCGCGCTGCACCATCAGGTCAAGGATGTAGAGGCCGGAGAGGACGCCGTCGCGCTCCGGGAGGTGGCCGCGGAAGGCGAAGCCGCCGGACTCTTCGCCGGCGATCAGGGCGTCGGTCTCCATCATCTTCGGGCCGAGGTACTTGAAGCCAACGCCGGTCTCGTAGACCGGGACATCGTACAGTTTGCCGAGCTTCCAGATCATGCTCGTCGTCGTCACGGACTTGACCATCGCGCCGCGCTGGCCTCGCACCTCCAGCAGGTAGTAGGCGAGGAGGGCGTACGTCTCCAGCTGGTTCACGAACTCGCCTGCGCCGTCCAGCACGCCGACGCGGTCGGCGTCGCCGTCTGTGCAGAGCGCCACCTTCGCGCCCAGGTCGCGCACGGCCGCCCGGGTCAGCTCCAGGTTGCGGGCGATCGGCTCCGGGTTGTGCATGCCGGGGAAGGCCGGGTTGACCTCGCCGCGGATCTCGTGGACGTCGGTCGTGCCGCCGCTGAGGACGTCGCGGATGTATCCCATGCCGGCGCCGAACATCGGGTCGACGACGACACGCAGGCCGGAGTTCTGCAACCGCTTGAAGTCCAGCAACTCGGCCAGGTGCTCCATGTAGGCCGGCTTCGGGTCGAACATCTGCACCAGGCCGCGCGATTTCGCTTCCTCCAGCGGCAGACGCGGGACGTCGTGGTCGTACGCCGAATCGACCAGCTCTTCGATCTGCGACAGGATCTGCGGCGGCGCCGAGGCGCCCTCCTCCGTGCGGAACTTGAAGCCGTTGTAATCGGCCGGGTTGTGGCTGGAGGTGATGACGATCGACCCGCCGGCCTTGTGGGTGAGGATCGCGTAGCCGATGACCGGCGTCGGCGCCGGGGAGTCAGTCAGGAAGACGTGAATGTCGTTGGCGGCGAGGACTTCGGCCACGGCGGCGGCGAAGTTTGCGGACTGGAACCGCGTGTCGTAGCCGACGACGCAACCGCGCTCAGCCAGGCCGGCGCGCTTGAGGTACTGGGCCGTGGCGTGGGCGCAGACGCGGACGTTATCGAAGGTGAAGTCTTCGGCGATGATCGCCCGCCAGCCGTCGGTGCCGAACTTGATGGGGTTCGCGGTCATGCGCTCAATGCTACGTGCAGCGCCGCCGGAAGGCTACTTGGCCGCCGCGGCCAGCTCAGCCTCGGCGTCGGTGATGTCCTTGACGCTGTCCACCGGCCGCCAGTAAGCCTTGCTCTTCATCCCGAAGAGCTTGAACTGCGCCGCCAGTGCGGGGAACGCCGTCGTCTCGTGGTCGCCCTTTTCCGGCAGCAGAGGGAAGAACTCCCGCGTGACCACGTACACGCCGGCGTTCAGCCAGTGCGGCAGGAGCGGCTTCTCTTGGAACGAGGTGATGTGTCCGTCATCGGCGACGTCAACGATGCCGAAGGGGCTGCGCAGCGGCGAGAGCATCACCGTCGCTACCGCCCGCTTGGCCTGGTGGAAGGCGACAAGATCGGCGATCGGCTGGTCGGTCAGGATGTCGCTGTTGCAGGCGACGACGAACTGCTCGTCCGGCGGGACCAGCGAGAACCCCAGCTTGAGGGCGCCGCCGCGGCCCAGCCGCTCCTGCTCGATCGAATACTGGGCGCGGATGCCGAACCTGGAGCCGTCGTCGACGTGCGCCTGCAGGACCTCGGCCATGTAGCCGCAGAGGAAGATGATGTCGGTGACGCCGCCGGCGCGCAGCCATTCGATCTGCCGGTCGACTATCGGTTTGCCGGCGACGGTCACCATGTTCTTGGGCCGGTCGTTGGTCAGGGGACGCAGCCGTTCTCCCTGACCCCCGGCGATTATCAGTGCGTACAAGATGTGGCCTTTCGTTTCCAAAGAGTCGTCGGCTGCCAGCCGGCTGGCAAATGCACCGCTATCAGGTACGACGGCGAAGTTGCCCATCCGGTTGCACGCCGCGCCGATTTTCGACCCGAAAGCTACGGACAGCTCCTGTTTGCTAGGCGGGCTGAGTCTGAGCGCTCGGCGCCTTCTGCAGCGATGCGGCCGCCTTGCGCAGCTCGTCGGCCTTGTCCGTCTGCTCCCACGGCGCATCGATGTCCGTGCGGCCGAAGTGGCCGTAGGACGCGGTCGCGCGGTAGATCGGACGGCGCAGCTTGAGGTCGCGGATGATGCCGTGCGGGCTCAGGTCGAAGTGCTTGCGTACGAGCTTCAGGAGCTCTCCGTGGTCCACCTTGTGCGTCCCGAACGTCTCTACGGAGACGCCGATTGGCTGCGGGTGACCGATGGCGTACGACAGCTCGACTTCGACGCGATCGGCGAGCCCGGCGGCGACGAGGTTCTTGGCGACCCAGCGCGCGGCGTAGGAGCCGGAGCGGTCGACCTTCGACGGGTCCTTGCCGGAGTACGACCCGCCACCGTGGCGGCCGACGCCCCCGTAGGTGTCGACGATGTTCTTGCGGCCGGAGAGGCCGGAGTCGCCGGCCGGGCCGCCCAGGACGAAGGAGCCGCTGCTGTTGACGTGGACTTCCGTCTGGTCGTCCATCCACTCGCCCATGACCGGCTTGATAACCTGCTTGATAATGTCTTCCTTGATGCGCTTGGCGTCGATACCCTCATCGTGCTGCGCGGCGATGACGACGGCGTGGGCGCGGACCGGCTTCCCGAAGGCGTACTCAATCGTGACCTGGGACTTGCCGTCCGGGCGCAGGTATTTCAGGGTGCCGTCTTTGCGCACTTCGGCCAGTCTCTTGGTCAGCTTGTGGGAAAGGCTGATCGAAAGCGGCATCAGCTCCGGGGTCTCGTTGCAGGCGAAGCCCATCATAATCCCCTGGTCGCCGGCGCCCTGGTCGTCGCCGACGGCGTTGTTGATCTCCGGCGACTGCTCTTTGACCGAGACGATGACGCCGCAGCTCTCGCCGTCGAAGCCGTACTCCGGCCGGTTGTAGCCGATGTCGTTGATCACGGAGCGGGCGAGCCCCGTGAAGTCCACGTAGTGTTCGGTGGTGATCTCACCCATGACCAGGACCAGGCCTGTCGTCGCGACGACTTCGCAGGCGCAGTGGGCGTCCGGGTCGTTGGCGATGATTTCGTCCAGGATGGCGTCGGCGATCTGGTCGCAGACCTTGTCTGGGTGCCCCTCCGTCACGCTTTCAGAAGTAACGAGAAGCGATGGGCTGCTCATGAATGTCATCGTCATGCTGTGGTCCTCCTTGTGGGTTTGTAGATGTTGGAGATTGGATGTTGGAGCACCTTCATCTCCAGTTCTGTATTAGTTTGTTCAGTTGACGGCAGACGACCCTGTAGTCATCGCCCAGAGCGCACCGTTGGTCTGGCGTGGCGTATCCGAGTTCCCCAGCGACTTCGAGGTGAACCAACACCTCGTTCGCCGAGCCCATCGCATATGCCAGATAGAGCTTGAAGTCCTTGGCGGAGCGCCGCCTCGAATAATCCTCTGCGATATTCGCAGGAACCGACTTCGAAGCGCGCCGCATTTGTTGAACAAGATCGCGGGTCTCGTATTCCGGGAACGTCTTCACCAGGTCGTGAATCGGGCGCACCAGGGCCAGCGATCTCTTGTAGACCTCGAGATCCTCGTAGCTCTGGATAGGCGGCCGCGCCCGTGATGACGACTCCAACTTCCAACCTCTAGTCTCTATCCTGCTCGGGGACCTAAGTCCCCGTCTCCCAGCTCGTCAGGTAGTGCTCCTGTTCCGCCGTCAGCTCGTCGATCGTAATGCCCATCGTCTCCAGCTTCAGGCGCGCGACCTCCTTGTCGATGTCAGAGGGTACGGTGTAGACGTCCGGGGCCAGGCGCTCCTGCTGCCGGGCGATGTACTCGGCGGCCAGGGCCTGGTTGGCGAAGCTCATGTCCATGACGCTGGCCGGGTGACCTTCGGCGGCGGCCAGGTTGATCAGGCGCCCTTCGCCCAGCAGGTAGAGGCGGCGGCCGTCCATCATCCGGTACTCTTCCACGTTCTCGCGGATCGTGCGGTGGGACTCGCTCATGTCTTCCAGCGCGGCGATGTTTAGCTCCACGTTGAAGTGGCCGCTGTTGGCCAGGATCGCGCCGTCTCGCATCACCTCGAAGTGCTGGCGGTCGAGGACGTTGGAGTCGCCGGTCAGGGTGATGAAGAGGTCGGCGATCTCCACCGCTTTCTCCATCGTCATCACGTGGTGGCCGTCCATCGTCGCCTCAAGCGCCTTCAGAGGGTCGATCTCGGTGACGATGGTCTTGGCGCCCATGCCGCGGGCCCGCATAGCCACGCCCTTGCCGCACCAGCCGTAACCGGCGACGGCCACGTTCTTGCCGGCCCAGAGGATGTTGGTGGCGCGGGTGATGCCGTCCAGGGTGCTCTGGCCGGTGCCGTAGCGGTTGTCGAACATGTGCTTGGTGTAGGCCTCGTTGACGGCGACGATCGGGTAGCCCAGCGCCCCGGCCTTGGCCATCGCGCGCAGGCGGATGACACCCGTCGTCGTCTCCTCGGTGCCGCCGATGATGGCCGGCAGGAGCTCTCGCTTCTCCTTGTGCAGCACGGCGACCAGGTCGGCGCCGTCGTCCATCGTCATCTGCGGGTTCGTGGCCAGCACGGAGTGGATGTGCTGGTAGTAGGTCGCGTCGTTTTCGCCGCGGACAGCGAAGACGGAGATGCCGTAGCGGGCGACCAGCGCCGCCGCCACCGGGTCCTGGGTGGACAGCGGGTTGCTGGCGCAGAGGGCGATCTCGGCGCCGCCGGCCTGGAGCGCCAGCATCAGGTTCGCTGTCTCCGTTGTCACGTGGAGACAGGCCGCCAAGCGCAACCCTTTCAGCGGCTTCTCTCTCCCGAAAGTCTCGGCGATTGAGCGCAGGACCGGCATGTCGCGCCCGGCCCACTCGATGCGGTTTACGCCCTCGTCGGCCAGGCCCAGGTCTTTGACGTCGTGCGCGATGGTGGGTGTTGTCCCTGTTGTTGGGTTAGATCGAGCCATCAACTCTCCTTTACGGCTTGAGCTTCGTCCAGCTCTTCTTCGATTTGATTGCGGATTCGGGTGACCAGGTCCCACTGGGGGATCAGGTCGTCGCGGCGGGGTGAGGTCTGCAGGTAGGGTACTTCTTCGCGCCTGTATACATCGAGTATGCGGCGCAGCTCCGGTATCGGGTCCTCGTGTTCATCAACGCGGAGGTCGTACCAGGGATACTCTTCGGCGGCGATGATCTGGATGGCGGCGGACTGCCTTCCGCGGCGGTCGCCGCCGGCGGCTTGCCCGGCTTCCAGGACGCGCATCAGGCGCTCCGGGAACTCCTCTTCCAGCGTCTGCTCGAACTCGGCGGCCATCGCCTTGACCACGCCCTCGCCGGCCAGGATGTTGCCGAGGCAGACGTAGCCGCCGCCGGTCACGTGCCCGGCCCAGGGGATGCAGCGCTCGCCGGTGTAGGCCGCGGTGCGCCCGTCCAGGTCGACGATGCCGAGCTGCCGCATCTCGCGGCCCGGGTCGGCTTCGATGACCCGCTCCACGACGCGCTCAGCCGGCAGCCCCTGCTCCAGCAGGACGAGCCCGTCGATCCCGAGGTAGGGGTTGACGAAGGACTGGCTGGCGATGGCGCCGGCGCCTTTGCGCACGTAAGGTACGGCGCTGCCAGCGGCTATCGCCTTGCTGGACGTGGCGACGCCGAGCCAGCCGTTGCGCGGGTCGCGCGCGGCAATGGAAAAGGTCATCCGGCGCGCGCCCTGGCCAGCGCGAAATGCTTGTTTGGCCATGAGGTCAGTGCGTCGGCCACTAGCTCTCCTTCGCCGTCTGCACGGCTCGCTTCTCGTCCAGGTCTCGTTCGATTACGTCTCTGACCTGGAGGACGACGTCCAGGTACGGCGCGAAGTCGTCGCGGCGGGGACTGGCCATTGCATAAGGCAGCTGCTCCGCTTTGAATATCTCCAGCACGCGTCGCAGTTCGGTGACTGGATCAGCGTGGTCGTCCACACGCAAGTCACATAGCGCGTACTCTTCTTCCGCCAGCACCTGTATGCCTGCTCCCTGCCGCCCGCGACGGTCGCCGCCCGCTGCCTGGCCGGCCTCCAATGCCAGTATCAGCCGCTCGTACAACGGCTCACCAGCGGACCGTTCGTAAGCGGTCGCCATCGCTTTCACAACTTCTTCGCCGGCGAGGATGTTGCCGACGCAGACAAACCCCGGTCCGATTACGGCGCCCGCCCAGGGGATGCAGCGCTCTCCAGTGTAGGCCGCGGCGCGGCCCTCGCGATCGACGATCCCAACCTGGCGAAGATCCCGGCCGCGATCTGACTCAACCACGCGTTCGATCACTCGCTCAGCGGGCAAGCCGTCTTCCATGAGGCGCAGCCCATCGATCGCCAGGTACCGGTTCGCGAACGCCTGGCTGGCGATGACGCCGACGCCCAACTTCATGCATTGGCCGGTGGCACCGGCCGCCAGCGCTTTGCTCGCGGTCGCCATTCCGAGCCAGCCGTTGCGCGGGTCGCGCGCAGCGATCGAAAAGGTCAAACCGCCACCTCGAAGACGGGTGGTTTGGGGTAGTACTCCATCATGTGCTGCACGCTCTTGGCGGTCTGCGGGCCTTTGAGCAGGCTGACCAGGTAGAGCGCCATGTCGATCCCGGCGGAGACGCCGGCCGCAGTGATCACGTTGCCGTCGTGGACCCAGCGTTCGTCGTCGACGACTGTGACATCGCCCAGGGCGCGGAGGGCGTCCAGCGCGCTCCAGTGGGTCGTCGCTCGCTTGCCGGCCAGGAACCCGGCGGCGTGCAGGACGAGCGCGCCCGTGCAGACCGAGGTGACGTACTCGCAGCCGGCGCCCTGCTTCTTCACGAAACCGATGTGTTTCGGGTTGTTCATCTCCACGCGTGTGCCGAGCCCGCCCGGAATCAGGATCACGTCCAGCCTGGGGCAGCTTTCGTAGCTGTGATCGACGATGACTCGCGTGCCGAGGAAGGAGGTGACGGGCTCGCCGTCCTCCGAGATCAGCACGACTTCCCACTCGCCGCCGGTGGTCTTGGCCATGACCGTCAGCGCTTCCTTGGGGCCGATGGCGTCCAGGTCTTCGAAGTCCTTGAAGAGAACGATTCCGATCTGCTTAGCCAAGTCCGCCGCCGCCTTTCTTGGTGATTCCCACGCCGAAGCCGCTGAGGGCGTCCGAGCTGTTCTCCCAGTGCATCGTTGGCGCCACCTTGAACTTCTTGTTCTGCAGGAACGACTTCAGTTCGTGGCTATCGACGTTGATGCCTTCGGCCGCCAGCAGCTTGCCGAGCCCGTCGTGGCCCAGCTGCTGGTGCTTCTTGTGCAGCTCCTGGATCCGGCTGGCGATCGCCGCGTCGATGCGTTGAGTCCGTTTCTTGCCCATGCTAGTTCTCCTTCACGAATTTTCGTCCCTGGGTCATCGGGGCACTATCTCGCGGTGCTCGTGGCGGCCGCGCCAGCCCGCCGCCGCGCGCCTGGCGAAGCTGATCGCGCCGAATGGCTCCTTGCGGATCAGTGGCGTCTCGTGCAGGTTGCAGACGGCCTGGTAACCCAGCTTGGAGTAGATCGCCACGGCTGGATCGTTCCGCACTTCAACGGTCAGGACGACCAGGTCGCAGTAGCTGAGCAGCTCGCTGGTGACGGCGCTCGTCGCAAGAGTGGCGAGGCCGCGGCCGCGGTAGCGCGGGTGCGTGAACACGTTGCCGACGACCGCGGCCCCTTCGGCGGCGGAGACGACGTGCGTCCCGGCGATGGCGACGAGCAGCCCGCCGACGAAGACGCCGAAGTAGACACCTTCGATCAGGTGGGTCTCGCGGTAAGCCGCCGGTCCGCCTTCGACGGAGTAGAGGCGGTTGACGGAGGTCAGCTCTTCGGGGCCCAGCCGGACCGCCGGGCCTTCAATCGGCCGGAACGACTCGCGTGTGATCCGCATCCGGGTCATCAGCTGCGGCCGCGTCAGGATGAAGTACTTCTCGCCGACGGCGCGGTGCTCCAGGCGGAGGCTGCCGAAGGAGAACCTCGTGCCCGGGTGCAGGCTGAGGGCGACGTCCAGCGCCTCAGGGTTGCCGGTGGCGAAGAGGGCGTTGCCCAGACCGCTGCGGGAGTGCACGAGAAGGGCTTCCCTGTTGCCCGGCCCGCGGCTGAGCAGCCACTCGTTGGCGAAGAAGAGCCGCGGGTCAAGCTGGGCGATGGCGTAGGCCGAGTACGCGGCGTCGCTTTCCAGCAGCGGCCGCACCGCCGCCGGGTCGCGCAGCCGGTCGATCGTGAAGACGGAGCCGGTGGTCTCGTTTTCGCGCGAGACGGCGGTCATCCGCTCACCGCCTGGGCGATGTACTTGCCGATGATCGGCGCCAGCCGCGTCTTCGTGGCCTCCGGCACCAGCTCGATCGATGTGATCAGCGCGTCCTTGAGCGCGGTGGCGCAGGCGCAGTCGCGTCGTTCGGGCAGGCGTTGCAGAGTGGCGCGCACAGCCCTCCGCGAGACTTCAACGTTGCGCAGCAGGTTGCCGATGATCATCTCCGCCGTGACGTCTTCGTGGCCTTCGCGCCAGCAGTCGTAGTCGGTGGAACAGGCCAGCACGGCGAAGCAGATCTCCGCCTCCCGCGCCAGCTTGGCCTCTGGCAGCGCCGTCATGCCGATAACGTCAGCGCCCCACGACCGGTAGAGGTTCGACTCGGCGCGGGTGGAGAAAGCCGGCCCTTCGATGACTACGTAGGTGCCGCCGTTGTGCACCGTCGCCTCGGCTTCTTTGGTGGAGCCGGCCAGCACGCCGCGCAGGTGGTTGCAGAACGGATCGGCGAAACCGACGTGCGCCACCAGCCCCTCGCCGAAGAACGTGGAGGGCCGGCCGCGGGTGCGGTCGATCAGTTGGTCCGGGACGACCATGTGCAGCGGCTCGATGTCCTCCCGCAGGCTGCCCACGGCGCTGACGCTGATGATGAACTCGACGCCCAGCGTCTTCAGCGCCCAGATGTTGGCCCGCGCCGGGATCTCCTGGGGCAGGATGCGGTGTCCGACTCCGTGGCGCGGCAGGAAGGCGACACGCGCCCCGTCCAGGGAGCCGATGGTGATCTGGTCGCTCGTTGGCCCGAACGGCGTGTCGATAGAGACGGCCTCGATCTCGGAGAGTCCCTCCATCTGGTAGAAGCCGCTGCCGCCGATGACGGCGGCCCGGGCGCGCACCGGCTCAGCCACCGGCGGCCACCGCTGGTTCGCAGACGCGGCGCAGGCTTTCGCTGTAGGGCGTACGCGCGACGCCGTTCTCGGTGATGATCGCCGTGACGTACTTGTGCGGCGTGACGTCGAAGGCGGGGTTCGCGGCCTCGGCTCCGGCGGGAGCGATCGGCGCGCCGCGCAGGGAGCGCACCTCGTCCGGGTGGCGCTCTTCGATCGGGATCTCGTCGCCGCTCGCCGTCGCCAGGTCGATCGTGCTGGTCGGCGCGGCGACGTAGAACGGGATGTCGTTCTCGTTGGCCAGCACGGCGAGCTGGTAGGTGCCGATCTTGTTGGCGACGTCGCCGTTGGCGGCGATGCGGTCGGCGCCGACAACCACCGCGCCGATGCCGCCGCGGCGCATCGTCAGACCGGCGGCGCTGTCGGGGATCAGCGTGAACGGGATGCCGCCTTCGCGCAGCTCCCAGGCCGTCAGCCGGGCGCCCTGCAGAAGCGGCCGCGTCTCAGTCGCCGTGACGCGCGTCAGCTTGCGCTGCTCCCAGGCCGCGCGGATGACTCCCAGCGCTGTGCCGTAGCCGCCGGTGGCCAGCGCACCGGCATTGCAGTGCGTCATCACCTGCGCCCCGGCCGGGATCAGCTCAGCCCCGGCAGCCCCGATACGCTGGTTGCCGGCGATGTCTTCTTCGTGGATCGCCCGGGCGGTGCGGACGGCGACCGCCATTGCCTCATCGGTACAGCCGGCCGTCTCGATGGCGGCCAGCATCCGGTCCAGCGCCCAGGCCAGGTTGACGGCGGTCGGCCGGGTGGCGCGGAGGGTTTCGGCGGCTTTGCGGACGTCCTTGCGGAGGCCGTCCATCTCCGGCGCGGTGGAGGCGAGAGTCGCCAGGGCCAACCCGTACGCCGCCGAGACGCCGATCAGCGGTGCTCCGCGCAGCTCCAGGTTGCGGATCGCCTTGGCGATGCGTTCGTAGTCGGCGGTCTGCACCCAGGACTCTTCCTGGGGGAGCAGGGTCTGGTCCAGGAACCGGACCTTACCCTCCGCCAGCCACTCTATCGGTACGAACACACACGCTCCTTCTTCGGACAACAAAAAACTTCTCGCGGTGGAGAAGTTGAATCTGCGACGCTCTCATCTGTATCCGCCTGAGGCGGATCGGAGTTGGCACCGTGTCCGGGGACCGGTTGCCGGGCTTCGTTGGGCCGTTCCCTCCACCGCTCTAGATGAAAGCGTTTCTATTCAGTTTTACGTACCGAATGCTATTCTTGCTAGACGTAAGTGTCAAGGATATCGGCCCGGATGCACCCCGGGGCTGAAAGCGAGGCTACCATGTTCGAATACGCCATCAAGGACGCCAAGCTCGGACACCTGGCGCTGGCCTGCAACGAAATGTCCGCCGAAGGCTGGGACCTCTTCCAGGCAGTCCCCCGCGCCGGCCGGCACCAGGGCGAGACGGAGGACTTTGTCCTGATCTTCCGGCGGCCCAGGCCCTAGCAAGCGAAAGGGAGCTGCAGGCAGCAAGAAAACGGGCCCGCCTCAGCAGTTCGCTCTTCCTTAGTCGTATCTGATCAAGGCTAGCACGTCGTAGCCGGCCAGCAGGTCGCGGCCGCCCAGGAAGGCGAGTTCGATCAGGAAGGCGAAGCCCTCAACCTTGGCGCCCAGCATCTCCACCAGCTTGGCCGTGGCCATCGCTGTGCCGCCGGTGGCCAGCAGGTCGTCGATGATCACCACGCGGTCGTCCTTCGTCAGGGCGTCCTTGTGGATGTCCAGCTGACCCGATCCGTACTCCAGCGAGTACTCGACGCTCATCTTGGCCGCCGGCAGCTTGCCGGGCTTGCGCACCGGCACCAGCGGCAGCCGCAGGTTGTAGGCCAGCGGCGCTCCGAACAAGAACCCGCGCGACTCGATGGAGACGACGGCGGTCAGGCCGGCGCGCCGGTAGTGCTTCGTCAGCAGGTCGATGACTGCGTGCACGGCCTCGGCGTTCTGCAGCAGCGGCGTGATATCGCGAAAGAGGATGCCCGGCTGCGGAAAGTCGGGCACGTCGCGGATGTACTGGGTCAGGTCCAGCTCTTTGGCCACGTCGCCGAGTATAGCGCCCGCACGCCTCCAACCGCGCGCCTAATGTAGAATCGCGACAGGAATCCCCATGCCAGACCACCAGGCGCTCAAGAAACGCGTATCCGCCGAGATCGACCGTCGCCGTGACGAGCTGGTCGAGCTCTCGCTGCGCATCCACGCCACGCCGGAGATCGCCTTCGAAGAGCACAAGACCTCGGCGATGCTGGCGGACTACCTGGAGGCGAACGGTTTCACCCTGGAGCGCGGCATCTGCGAGCTGCCCACCGCCTTCCGGGCGACGCACGGCTCCGGATCTCCCAGCGTCGCCTACGTCTGCGAGTACGACGCGCTGCCCGGCGTGGGCCACGGCTGCGGCCACAACATCATCGGCACGGCCTCGGCGGCGGCCGGTGTCGCCCTCACGGAAGTCCTCGCTGAGGCGGGGGGCGGGACCGTCGTCGTCATCGGGGCGCCGGCGGAAGAGGCGGCCGGGGGCAAGGTCTACCTGGTCGACCGCGGCGCCTTCAAAGACCTCGACTGCGCGATGATGGTGCACCCCGGCAACAGCGACACCGCCGTCGCCTTTGCCCTGGCCTGCCTGGAGCTGGACGTCGAGTTCCACGGCCGGGCTGCTCACGCCGCCGCCGCCCCCGAGGCCGGACTCAATGCGCTGGACGCGATGGTCTCGGCTTTCGTGAACCTTGGCCTCTTGCGGCAGCAGCTGCGCGACTCGGCGCGGGTCCACGGGATCATCACGGACGGCGGCCAGGCGGTGAACGTGATCCCGCACCACACCGCCGCCAAACTTCTGCTCCGTACCGAAGAAGACGACTACATGGACAAGGCGCTCAAGCCGATGGTCCTGGCCTGCTTCGAAGGCGCGGCGCTGGCCACCGGCTGCCGGCTGGAGCACCGCTGGAACGAGGCGGCACGCTACAAGACGATGCGTACCAACATGGCCCTGGCCGGCGCTTACGGCGCAAACCTGGAGTCGCTGGGCCGGAAGCCCGTGGTGCCGGAGTCCAAGCGCTCCACCGGCTCCACCGACATGGGCAACGTCAGCCAGGTGCTGCCCGGGATCCACCCCTGGATCGCCATCGCGCCCCAGGGCACGCCGATCCACACCGTCGGCTTCCGGGAAGTCGCGATGAGCGAGGACGGGCACCGGGGGATGACAGACGCGGCGAAGGCGCTGGCGATGACCGGCGTCGACGTGCTGACAGACCCGGAGCTGCGCAAACGAATGAAGGACGAGTTTGACGCCGTCCAGTGACCCCGTGATCGCCCTCGACGCGATGGGCGGCGACAACGCGCCCGGCGCTATCGTGCAGGGCGCCTGCTGGGCCGCCCGCGACCTCGGTATCCGGGTGGCCCTCGTCGGCCGGCGAGACGCCATCGAGGCCGAGCTGGCCCTGAACAAGCCGCGCCCGGAGTCGATCACCGTGGTGGACGCGGCTGACGTCATCGCCATGGACGAGCAGCCGGCCCAGGCCGCGCGCCAGAAGAAGCAGTCGTCCATCGTCGTCGGGCTGCGGCTGGTGAAGAGCGGCGAGGCCGAAGCCTTCGTTTCCGCCGGCAACACCGGCGCCGTGATGGCCGGATCGATCATGTACCTGGGCCGCATCCGCGGCATCGAGCGGCCGTCCCTGGTCGGGCTGATCCCGCTTTCGGGGCGGCTGACGGCGCTGCTGGACGTCGGCGCCAACGCCGACGTGAAGCCGGAGTACCTGGAGCAGTGGGCGATGATGGGCGCGGCCTACATGCGGCAGGTCTGGAAGCGGGAGAACCCCACCGTGGCCCTGCTAAACATCGGCGAGGAGCCGAGCAAGGGCAGCACGCTGGCCCAGGAGACGTACGCTCTCCTCCAGAAGAGCGGCCTCAACTTCATCGGCAACCTGGAGGGCCGCGACGTGCCGTTCGGCAAGGTGGACGTGATGGTTACAGACGGCTTCACCGGCAACGTCGTCGTCAAGACGATGGAGGGCATGGCCGATTACATCATGGGCGAGATCCGCACGGCGATTAAGAGCAAGCCCTGGTACATGGCCGCCGGCGCGCTGCTGGTCCCCGCCTTCAACCTGGTCCGCAAGAAGACCGACTACCGCGAATACGGCGCAGGGCCGCTTTTGGGCGTGAACGGCCTCGTCTTCATTGGCCACGGCCGCTCCGACGCGCGCGCCATCGTCAGCTCGCTGCGGGTGGCCCGGGAAGCGGCTCGCTCCGGAATGCTGGAGGCGCTGCGGGAGGTCGCGCCAACGCGGGCCGCGGTGGAGCCTGCGCCGATACCTGAAGAGGTCTGAGAGCTGCTATTTCGGCGAGAGCAGCTCAGCGATAACGGCTGAGAACTCCGGGACCCGGCCGTCCAGGCGAAGCTCTGACGGCGCCAGGTGCGACTGGATCATGCTTCCCTCGAAGAGGGCCATGATCACGGAGGCCAGGAGCGAAACATCCAGGTCCTGGCGGACGGCGCCCAGTTGTTGCCCCACCGTCAGCGTCTCAGAGACGAAGGAGTGCCAGCGCGCGTACATGTTGGCCAGCTGCTCGCGCACCTTCTCGTTGCGCATGCCGTGGGCCATGAATTCCAGGATCACGGCCGGGCCCAGCGGGTGGGTGTTCATGTTGAAGGCCTGTTCCAGGATGCGGCGCTCGTTCTCAGCCACGCCCTGCGAGGCGTCCAGGGTCTGGCGGAACTGCTCCTGCTGGGCGTCGATGCGCTCCTGCAGCATCTCCCAAAAGAGGTCTTCCTTCGTCTCGAAGTGGACGTAAAAGGCGCCCTTGGAGAAGCCGGCCTCCCGCACGATCTCGTCGACGGTGGCGCGTTCGTAGCCGTTGCGGGCGAACACCTGCAGCGCGGAGTCCAGGAGCTTCTGGCGGGTCTCCTCGCGGCTGCGGCGTTTCTTGGTGGTGGTGGGCGTCGTGGCAGATGTCATAGGAATTGTACTGACTGGTCAGTATGCTAACGCCTCGGACTCGATACAGCAAGTCAGAGAGAAGGCGTTAGTTCAAGGAGCGGGGGGGGGCATCCATCACACGCGCCAATTGAACGCGGTTTTTGATGCCAAGTTTCACGTAAACATGCTCTAGATGAGTCTTGACGGTATTAGTGCTGAGATAGAGGCGATCAGCCACCTCCTTGCATGTGAGGCCGGTCGCCGCCAGTCTGGCGACTTCGAGTTCGCGACTCGACAAGCGCTTGGCAGTTCGCACTGAGCAACCCCTCCTGCAAGCAGATCGTACGTCTGGTGTGAAGTCGCGTCAATTACCGGCTAACCACCCGTTCGGGTGATTCCTCTGCTCGGGTTCGGTAGCTTAATCTTCTGGCGGAGCCACGATGTGATCAGATTTGCTATGGAGATCAAGGAGGCAAGGCGGCAGTTTGGGATTCAACTGGTGAGTCATCATCGAAATTTGTGTTTGCAGATGTTTTCTGTTTCTATCAGTAGACGGGTCCGAGTACCGGCAGCGGCAGCGATAATTGCCGTGCTGTTTGCCTGCCTCGTACTCATTCGGTCGAACATGCCGACAGAGGCTGGTCCGGATCAGCCGCCGGCGGACCCTAACCACCAAGACGCTGGCACGCAGGTGGCCGACCCTGATCCGACTGGGTACAGCAGCCTAGAAGCGATTGGTTTCGATGACGCTCAGAGCAAGTTCCAGAGCGCCGTGGACAAGAGTCCGTTCGCCGTTCAGATACCCGGCTACGTCCCAACTGGAATGGCCCTTGAGCGCTTCAATCTCGGTCTCGACTCGGATGATCGGGCCAATTTTGACATGTACTACACAACTGCCGCGACCGGGGGTAAGGACGCCCGGCCTGCGCTGCACTTCTGGGAAACCAATCAGGCCAACGACCCGGGCGATCCAGCCCAGAAGCCCATAGCCATCGGTGAGATCAGCGCCTCGAATTCGTCCTGGACATACGCACTCTTGACATACCCGCAGCCGGATGGAAGAGTCATGGAACTCTACAGCGCGCACACACAAGCTACCGGCGGTTTGTACGTCTCCGCCGACATCCGTGTTGGCTACGATCCAACTCCGGCCGCTCGGCAGAACGCTCTCACCGAACTCCAGAAGGTTCTGGCTTCACTCACGCCGGCGACAAAAGACTAAGTCGGCGTAGCCTCTTATCCCGGCCGTTCTTGGCTGATGTCATGCTTACGGATACGGTGTCGTGCAGGTGAAGTCGGGGTCCAGGTTGGCCTTGATCATGCGGCCTTCGTTCGTCACGGTGCAGTAGCGCACGGTGAGCTCCGTCTCCCGGCCCACCTCCGGATCGACCTTTGCCGGGTCAACGCCCGTCAGCTCGACGCTGCCGCATCCGCCGGTAGCAGAGCTCTCCACGAAGTACGCGTCGTCACGTTTGGCGACGGTGCCGCTGCAGCTGACGCTGCCGCCCTCCGGGACTGTGATCACCTGGCTCGCCTCGATCACGTGGACGACGGGCACCGGGATGATCCTGCCGGTCACGAAGAGCACGGTGCCAAGCACCGTGTTGCGGTCGATGCCGTCGATCCGGTAGTAGGTGCCGGTGCCGCTCTCGGTCACGTAAGGCGCACCGTCCACGCTGCGGGACGTGCCGACCACGGCACCCAGATAGCTGTCGGCGGGCGGCTCGGTGGGCGACCCGGCGGCTGATGGGCGCGGCGTGGCTGACGTCGTCGGCTGGGTTGTGGGCGTATTCGTCGCCTCGTCAGAGCCGCCGCAGGCAACCAACCCCAGGCAGACCATCGCCGCGACGATAGAGAGAACCAGGCGCATGCTTGAGGCTGTCCGGGCCGTGCTATTCGTTGCCGGCCTGGGGCGCGCCCAGCCGCATCCAGAGCTTCAGCGCCTGCTGCATGTTCTTCATTGCGGCATCGGGGCTTTCGTCGGAGCACATGCAGCGCTGGATGTGGTGGTCCAGTAGGTGCACGCTGACCTGGTCGAGCGCCGTGCGGGCGGCCATCACCTGGGTGACGATGTCCTCGCAGACGCGGTCCTCCTCCAGCATCCGCTGGATGCCGCGGATCTGGCCCTCGACGCGCTTGAGCCGGGAGACGAGGTTCTCCACTTCCGGGTCGATGGTCTTCTGCTGATCGCTGTCCACTGTCATCTAATTACTCCCGTTGACATACCCCTCGGGGGTATAGTAGCATACGGCTAGAAGAAGTGGCAAGCACAAGGTTTGCCACGGCGGACTCAAGAAGGAGAAACCCCATGAGCAAGCCCACAGAAGTAACCGACAACAACTGGGACGCAGAGGTCCTGAAGGCAGACCAGCCTGTGCTGGTGGACTTCTGGGCGCCGTGGTGCGGCCCCTGCCGCATGGTCGCTCCGATTGTCGACGAGCTCTCCGCCGAGTACGACGGCAAGGTGAAGTTCCTCAAGCTGAACACGGACGACAACGTCCAGACGGCCTCCCGCTACGGCGTGCGCAGCATCCCGACGCTGATGATGTTCAAGGGCGGCGAGGCGGTGGACCACGTGATAGGATTCCGCCCGAAGAGCCAGCTCAAGCAGACCATCGACAAGGCGCTCGCATAACAATGACCGAACCCCGGGAATACGACGTCGTGATCATCGGCGGCGGGCCGGCAGGGCTTGCCGCCGGTCTCTACGCAGCCCGCGGCCGCCACAAGACGATCCTCATCGAAAAGGGCGTCATTGGCGGCCAGATCGCGCTGACGGAGATCGTCGAGAACTACCCCGGCATCCCCCAGGTCAACGGCTTCGACCTGGCGCAGACGATGCTCCAGCAGTCCGAGAGCTACGGCATGGAGACCGAGTACACGACCGTCCAGGGGATTGAGCAGACCGGCCGCAAGTGGACGATCCACACCGAGGCCGGCGACTTCCTGGCCAAGGCCCTGATCATCACCGCCGGCGCCGACTACAACCGCCTGGGCATCCCGGGTGAGGACCGGCTGATCGGCAAGGGCGTCTCTTACTGCGCCACGTGCGACGCGGCGTTCTTCAAGGACATGCCGGTCGCCATCGTCGGCGGCGGCGACGCTGCCCTCGACGAAGGCATCTTCACCTCGCGCTACGTCTCGGAGGCCACGGTCATCCACCGCCGCGACGAGCTGCGCGCCAGCGCCATCCTCCAGGAGCGAGCCTTCGCCAATCCCAAGATGACGTTCGCCTGGAACACCGTCGTCGACGAGATCGTCGGCGAAAAGCAGGTGGAGTCGCTGAAGCTGCGCAACGTGGTCAGCGGCGAAGAGAGCTCGATGCCGGTGTCGGCCGTGTTCATCTTCATCGGCAACCACCCCAACACAGACTTCATTGGCGACCTCGTGCCGCGGGACAAGGGCGGCCACATCATCGTGGACGAGTGGATGAAGACGCCGCTGGCCGGTCTCTTCGCCGCCGGGGACGTGCGCCAGAACTCGGCGCGCCAGGTCGCCAGCTCCGTCGGCGACGGCGTCACGGCCGCGATCGCCGCAGACCACTACATTACCAACGCCTTCCACGAAGAGTCGCCGACGCCCAAGGCCCAGGCCGCCTCCTCGCAGGCGTAGCACGGGCTCCCACCCCGCGCGGGTGGTATTCTACGCGCATAAACGTACGGAGGTTTGCCCATGTCTGACTACGCCGATCTGCTTTACGACGTCGCCGACAACGTCGCGACGATCACGCTCAACCGCCCCGACCGCCTGAACGCCATCTCGGGCCCGATGCTGCTTTCGTTCTCGAAGGCGCTGCGGGACTCTGACCTGGACCCCGCCGTCCGCGTGATCATCATCACCGGCGCCGGCCGCGGCTTCTGCGCCGGGCTGGACCTCAAGGACCAGATGTCCGGCAACGGCATCGGCTCGAACGGGAACGGTGCGGACCTCATGCTGCAGAAGTTCGATCTCTCGGGCAGCCCGCCGATCGTCCTGCACACGACTGACAAGCCGGTGATCTGCGCCCTGAACGGCCCGGCCGCCGGCTACGGCATGGACCTGGCACTCGGCTGCGACATCCGCATCTCCTCGACACAGGGGAAGCTGGCCGCTGTCTTCTGCAAGCGCGGCGTGTTGCCGGAAAGCGGCGGCTCCTGGCTGCTGCCCCGCCTCGTCGGCTGGGCCAAGGCGGCCGAGATCGCCTTCCGGGGCCAGGTGCTGGGCGCCGAAGAGTCGCTGGCGCTGGGGCTGGTCAACCAGGTCGTCGAGCACGACCAGCTGATGCCGGCCGCTCGCCAGATGGCGGCCGAGATCGCCGCCAACGCGCCGCTGGCCGTGCAGGCCACCAAGAGGATGATGCGCATCGGCCTGGAAGAGACGTTCGAGGCGAACGTGCACCACGTCTTCCTGCAGCTGCTGCCGCTCTTCCGCACGAAGGACTTCGCGGAAGGCGTCCAGGCCTTCATGGAGAAGCGCGAGCCGCAGTTTACGGGCCGCTAGTCAGCCGTTAGACCTTGCCGACCAGCGACTTCACGAGCGCGCGGCTGCGGGCCAGCGATGCCCCGGCGTCGTCGCCCGTGGGGAAGAGAGCGGCGGCGAACTCCGTGGCGCCGGCCGAGGCTACTTCGCGGATCTGGCGTTCACACTCGGCCTCGTTGCCGACGATGGCGACGCCGGCCGGGCCGGGTGCGCCCTCAATGTTCAGCACTCGCTGGTAGTTGGGCAGCGTGCCGTAGATCGCGAAGGCGCGGGCGGCCTTCTCTCGCGCTTCGTCCGGATTGTCGCAGACGGCGACAGGAAGGGCGGCGACGACTCGCGGCCTGGGGCGGCCTGCCTCCTCGGCGGCTTTGTTCAGGCGCGGGCAGATGTGCGTCTCCAGCGTCTTCGGGCCGGTCATCCACGTAATTGTGCCGTCGGACAGCGTCCCGGCGATCTTCAGCATCACCGGCGCCAGCGCGGCGATCAGCACCGGCGGCGGCGTCGTCCCCGGGATGGCGACCTGTGCTGCGACCTTGAAGAACTCGCCGCTGTGGCTGGCGCGGCCGTCTTTGAGCAGCGCCTGGACGATAGTCAGGTACTCCCGCATGTGGACAGCGGGCCTGGCGTAGGAGAGTCCCCACATCCCTTCCACTACCGGGGCGTGGGAGAGGCCGAGGCCGAGCGAGAAGCGGCCGTGGGTCGCGGCCTGCGTGGTCATCGCCTGCGCGGCCATCGCTGTGGGGTGGCGCAGGTACGTCGGCACGACCGAGGTCCCGAACTGGATGCGGGAAGTCCGCTCCCCGGCCAGGGCGATCACCGTCAGCACGTCCGGGCCGAAGATCTGGCCGTACCAGATCGAATCGAAACCATCGCTCTCGGCGTCGACGGCGCCCTGGATGTGGCCTTCGACATCCTGTGCCCCTCCGTAAAAAAGTCCCAGCTTCATCTGTTCCTCCAGTCGCAAAATCGCTCCGAGCATAGTGCGGCGAAAGTTAACGTGTCAAAGCGTCCGAGACTTTAGTGATACGCAAATGTAACCGCGGAGTAATTGCCATGGCGGCCTGCTGCGCTATACTCCGGACTAGGCCTAATCCCCGTCCCGAGTGATGGGGAGCGGGGGAACCGACCGCCGCAATGGGGTTAATCCGCCGAAGGGCGGACGGGCAGCGATCTCAGCCCGAACCCGACAGCTAACCTCGTAGGCCACTGAGACGGCCATCGTCCCGCCGGGGCCCTGCCCCCAATCCGTCCCGGTGAGACAGAAGGTCCGCGAAAGAAGGAGGAGTACCATGCGTTACTTCCCCCGGCGGGCACCAGGAAGGGCTACTCTGTCAGCCAAGCTCAGGGTGTGCACGCACTGCCTCGGCGATCTGCTCGCCGATGGACGCTGTGTGCAGTGCCAGGACAGCGGGAACGCCGTTCGCACCATACGGCAGCCAGTTACTGCTCCCTCCCGGATCGCACCGGCTGTGCGCGTCCGGCAGGCCCTCTAGCCGCAACACGGCCCTCCCAACTGCGCTCCCTCGCCCGCAGCGACGGGCGGGGGACAGCGAAAGGCTGGCCTCCAGCCTCGGGTGGTGATACACATTACTCAGCCCCTGAGGTGATGGAGGTCACGCGTTGTTCAAGAAGATTATCGTCCCCCTGGACGGCTCCGAGACGGCCGAGGCTATTCTGCCGTTTGTCGAAGAGATCGCCCGGCACACCGGCGGCGAGATCATGCTCGTCACGGCGGTCTCGCAAGTCGGCGTCTGGGACGCAGCCCTCTCGCTCCAGGTCCTCGACCGCGAAGGTGAATCGGCGGCCGAGTACCTCAAGGAGCAGATGAAAAAGGTGGCCGGCAAGCAGCGCTGCCGCGTCCTCCAGGGAGACCCCGCCGAGTCGATCATCCGCGCGGCCGAAGAAGAGTCGGCGGACCTGATCGCCATCAGCACCCACGGCCGCTCGGGCCTGGCGCGGTGGCTGTTCGGCAGCACCGCGACCAAGCTATTGCAGGCCTCGCCCATCCCGGTGCTGTTCCTGCGCCCCAAGACCGGAGAGGACAAGGGCGCGCCGGGGCCGGTGATCAAGAAGATCCTGGTGCCGCTGGACGGCTCAGAGACGGCGATGACCGTGCTGCACACAGTCGAAGCGTTCGCCAGGGATGTGGGCGCCTCCCTTGTGCTCTTCCACTCCGTTGAGCCGATCGCGGTCTATCCCGGGTTCGAGACGCAGTCCGTGGCCGCCGTCACTGTAATCGACGAGATGCAGGCCCAGGCCCGCCAGATCCTGTCCAAGGCGATGGATGACGCTAAGGCCCGCGGCGTTGAGGCGACGATGGTAGTGTCGCTGAACTCGGCGGTGGGCGGCATTCTCAGCGCCGCCGATGAGCAGAAGGTGGACCTCATCGCCATCGGCACGCACGGCCGCGGCGGCATCGGCCGGGCCGTGCTCGGCAGCGTGGCCGACGGGGTGGTGCGCCGCAGCGCCGATGTGCCCTGCCTTGTGATCCGCGCGACCGAGGCCGCCGCCTAGTCTTTGCGGTAGTCGATCAGCTCCCGGCACTCGTATTGCGTGGGTCAGGGCCCCAGCCCTGACCCATAAACAGCTTCGCTTTCCCAGAGCGCCCAGGAGCTAGTCGGATATTCGCCGGGCTTCCGCGCGAGCCCAGCTTGTACGGGATTCCAATGGATATAGTCCGCTGCCTTCTTGAAGTGATCCTCATTTCGAATGACGGTGTCGTGGAAGCTCGCTTGCCACACAGTTCCTGCGACCCCTGTTCGATCGCGCATCGATTTGGCCGCCCAGCTCTTGATGTTGCGCAGGACGTCGGAGATCGTTTTGTGGTGTGGCGTGATGAGCAGGTGCAAATGATCCGGCATGACGACAAACGCGTGCAGGGTATAGTCTCCGCGGTCTTGGTAATAGTTCAGCGTATCCACCATGTCTTGGGCCACATCCACAGATCGGAACAGAGGCCGGCGGCCATCCGTGACAGTCGTTACGAAGTAGCAGTAGCCCGGGAGTTGGTAGCGTTTGAAGTTTCGCATGATGGGTCAGGGCTGGGGCCCTGACCCACGATACGGGAGGCGGCGATGACTCCAAAGGGGAAAGTGGCACCGCGGATGGCGGCCGGGTCAGGGCTAGGGCCTCTGACCCACGGGATAGCTTAGTCTTTGCGGTAGTCGATCAGCTCCCGGCACTCGCCGTCGCTGACTTCGTAGACGCGGGTGGCCACGCGCTCCAGGAGGCCGGGGTCGTGCGCGGCGCAGATGATCGTGCCGTCGTACTTGGCCAGCACCTCGATCAGCTTGCGGCGCGTCGTGCGGTCCAGGTGGTTGGTCGGCTCGTCCAGCACAAGGACGTTTGTGGGCTGGAGGACAAGCTTGGCCAGCGCCACGCGGCTGCGCTCGCCGCCTGAGAGCGTGCTGTTCTGCTTGTAGACGTCGTCGCCGCGGAAGAGAAACTGGCCGAGGACAGTGCGCAGCCTCTCCTCTTCGGTCGTTGGCGCGACTTTGCGAACCTCCTCCAGCGGGGAGAGGTCCGGGTCGAGCGCTTCGTCCTGGTGTTGGTCGTAGTAGCCGCGCCGGGCCAGATCGGCCCAGCGGACGACGCCCTCCGTCTGGTGGAGGAAGCCGGCGGCGATCTTGAGCAGCGTTGTCTTGCCGCTGCCGTTGGGCCCGACGAGGATCACCTTCTGGCCGCGCTCCACGTGCAGGTTCACGTCGACCAGCACCACCAGGTCGCCGCCGCGGCCGTCCGGGTAGGCGTGGCCGACGTCTTCCATGACCAGGACGTCGTTCTCCGTGCGGCCCGCCGCCGAGAGGCCGATGTGCACCTCGGACTCTTTCCTCGGCCGCTCGATGCGTTCGATCTTGGAGATCATGTGCCGCCGGGCCTGGGCCACGGAGGTCTTGCCAGGCTTGGCGATGAAGCGGTTGATGAAACGCTCCTGCTTCTCCAGGTACTTCTCCTGGCGCCCGGCCGCCTTGTCGATCTGCATCAGGCGCTCCGCCTTCACCCGCTGGTACTCGGTGTAATTGCCGGTGTAGGACTCGACGACGCCTTCGCGCATCTCCAGGATGCGGTTGGCCACGCGGTCCAGGAACTCGGCGTCGTGAGTGACGATCAGCAGGCAGCCCTTGTACTCGATCAGGTCGCTGATCAGCCACTCCTGGGCCGCCTTGTCCAGGTGGTTGGTCGGCTCGTCCAGCAGCATGTGGTCGGGGCGGCGGATCAGCACCTTGGCCAGGGCGATGCGCATCTGCCAGCCGCCGCTGAACTCGCCGCAGAGCCGGCCGGCGGCGTCGGACTCGAAGCCGAGGCCGTCCAGCACCCGGCCGATCCGCGCCTCCACGCGGTAGCCGTCCAGACGCTCGAACTTCTCGAACAGCGCGGCCTGCTCATCGATCAGGGCGTTGACGTCGCCTTCGCCGCTCTCCAGCAGCGAGGCGATCTCTTCCAGCCGCAACTCGGCGTTGCGGGCCTCCGGGAAGGCCGTCCAGAGCTCCTCGAGGACGGTGCGGCGCAGGTCGAGCCCGGCCTCCTGGCGCAGATAGCCGAGGCTGGAGTTCTCGCCGCCGCGGACGCCCGCCGAGCCGCCGTCGACGCCTTCGTCGCCGGAGATGCAGCGGAGCAACGTGGTCTTGCCGGCGCCGTTTGGCCCGACGAGCCCGACGCGCTCCCCCTTGCCGATGATGAAGGTGACGCCCTTCAGCACGTCCAGCGGTCCGAACGATTTCTTGGCAGCTTCCGCAAACAGCATGTTGAGAGTGTATCTAAGATGGGGCTAAGCGATTTGTTCCATGATCAGTTCGCTGGTTTCGCATGCGGCAAGTCCGGTAGCCCCGTGTGACCGTGCTGAGTCGAGGCTAGTTAGTGGGAGCGTTCTTTCGCGCCATGAGTCATTTGCTTCAGCATCCTGACCACGTGACAACTCTGACAGCCCGATCTCCCGCCATCCGGTTGGTTCTCCGATGACGATCTGAACGGACCCGCCTACTGAGGACTCAGACTCTTCATCGATAGCTTCGCCGACGCTTCCGCCGACCGTCATCGCCCATGGCTCGGCCGTACTTGTTAGTTTGGTGCCAAGATCGGTCTTTTCCATTGCATCCTTCAGGAGGTACTTTCGAGCGCTCCGCACGGCCGTCGGCATTCCGATCGCATGAACGCCGTGCAATTCTATCGGTGAAAATGAAGACTCGCTGCTGAATCGGAAGAGCACGGTGTCGCCCTGTTTGTCGACGGCACCCATCAGATAAAACAGAGGCTGGCAACCCAAGTCAGAGCTGTAGCTCACCTGAAAGGCGCGACAAGCTCTCTCGATAAGGTCGTTGACGCTGGCGAACGGCTTGATTTGTCTGTCTGCTCGCAATGAGGCTAACCCGTCCTCCCCAGCAAGCACATCCCCAGCAATGACGAATCCAACTTGGTCCTCCAATATCCAAAGCTTTCGCCCGCGGTCGAATGGGTCACGGGTCTCGTAGGACCAACGCGTGTCCGCCGCCAATACAATGCCTGAGCATGCGAACCGAGATCCTGGCCGCGAAGCGATCTGTTGTCGCCAATGCCCCCCAAGGAAACTCAGCAGCGATCGCGAGAGTCATGAGATGAGTGTATCAAGCGCCGTCGTTGCAGGGTGTAGTGGTGCAATTCCGGGCAAGCCTGCCTAAGTTGGGCACACTATGGGTAGACGGGGGCGACGGCGCCCTTACACCTTCAGGACCAGAAGGCGTCCACCTGGTAGCGGTCCTCTACCAGGAACCAGAACTCCGCGATCTTCCCCTCCGCAATGCGATATGCCCAGGCCTGGAAGGAGCCGTCCAGCTTGCGCCCCTCGCGCTCGGCGAACATCCGCACCAGCGCCACGGCCCAGCCATCGTTGGCCAGCACGCCCAGGAGCTGCGGCCGGGCGCTGCCGCCGGAGAGCTCGCGGACGCGGGCGGCGAAGGCTGCTACCTCCGCCGGGCCGTGGTAGTCCCGCGAGACCAGGTTGTGGCCGGGCACGTGCCAGACGACGTCCTCAGCGAGGAGGGAGCTGAGCGCCTCCGGCTCCCCGCTGGCCATGGCGGCGAACAGCCGGCCGACGAGTTCTTCGTTGGGATGTGTCATGGCGTCGATTGTAGCGATTGTGTACGAAACCGCCACACTCTCCTCACCGATTGTTAACCGATGTGCCGATGCTTTTGTATAACCTTAGCAATAGAGATACCGGACAGGGGCACGCCGAAGGCGTCACTTGGCGGCGCGGGGCGAAGACGATCCGGCCATTCCAACCACTAATCCGTCCCAACGGCGCCCCCACATACATGAATATCCAGGAGAACAATGTCCCGCAAACTGATCACAACAACAACCCTGGCGTTGACCCTCGGTGTCTGCATCTTGCTCGCCGCCCTGGCAATATCGGTTGGCGGGACCTCCGCTGATCCGCAGCTCGATTCGGAGGAGACAGCGTTCATCACGCTGATTAACGACTATCGCGCCCAGAACGGCCGCAGCGCGCTCTCCATCGACTGGAAGATGCAGGCCTCGTCCGACTGGATGAGCGCCGACATGGGCATCAATAACTACTTCGATCACTACGACCACTGCGTCGGTGATTGCGTGAACGGCCACGCCTACGACCCGAACGTCACGCGCGACCCGTGGCAGCGGATGTGCACCTTCGGCTACTGCTACTCGGTCTCCAAGGGCGAGAACATCGCCGGCGGATTCACCACGGCCCAGAGCGTCTTCACCGCCTGGCAGAACTCGCCGGGGCACAACGCCAACATGCTGAGCGGCGCCTACACCGCCATGGGCATCTCCAGGGTGTATGTGGCCGGGAGCGAGTTTGGCTGGTACTGGACTAACGACTTCGGTGGCATCAACAGCAACGGGACGAGCACTCCTTCGCCAACGCCCACCCCCTCGCTCACGGCCTCGCCTACCAAGTCGCCATCGCCTACGCCCACGCACACGCCATCACCGACTTCAACTCCATCACCCACGCCAACGCCGACTCCGTCGCCGACCCCATCCGACCACGCCGAACGCCATCGCCGACCGGCGCCGACAGCGACGGAGACGGGATCGTCAACAGCGCCGACAATTGTCCCAACTGGCCCAACCCGGCGCAGAACCTCCCGCCCTGGTCAGTCCCCTCCGGAGACTCCGACTGTGACGGTTTCGCCGACGTCTTCACGTCAGGGGGTCGCTCCGCCGAGGCGTTTCTCGGCACAGACGCCGGTCACGCCTGCGCGAGCAATCCGGGCGCGGACAACGAGCCATCGCCCGACAGGTGGCCGGCCGACTTTAACGACGACCAGGCCGCCAACCTGACCGACCTCTTCAAGATGGTGCCGCACCTCAACACCTCCGATTACGTGACCGGCTCCTCGACCCGCTTCGACTTCAACGCCGACGGTTCGACAAACCTCACTGACATGTACCTCCTTGTGCCCTTCCTGAACCTGTCCTGCACCCCCTGAAGCGGGGTCGCAAAAGAGGCGGCCGCGTGTATTGCCGCTACCCGGGGCGGGTCGTAATCTTGTCTGCGGCCTGTCTTTTGTATTGTTAGCGGACAACAGGGAAGGATGCGTGAGACCTTGCTCGCACCACAGATCAGCCAGGGGATCACCCGGAAGGTCTTGCTCTTGTCGCGGTGCACGGCGGTCCTGGGGGCGGTGCTGGCGCTACTCTTCCTGTCCGGCGCGCGGCCGGCCCACGGGCAGATCGTCATCTTCGTCAACAGCAAGGCCGACGATAACAGCACAAACGGCAACTGCACTCTGCGCGAGGCGATCATCGCCGCCAACACGAACACCGACGTCGACCAGTGCGCGGGCGCCGGCGGCGGTCTCGATGACGTGATCGAGTTTGACCTCCCGAGCGACGACATCGATCACCCCAACGGCGCGCCCAGGATATCGATCGGCGATACGCCGCTGCCGGACATCACGGAGCGCGTCTGGATGAGGGGCAACGTGGGGAACCCGCAGGGCCCGACGCGGGTGGAGATCCACGGACCGGGAGGGGCGCTGGTGAGCGGCCACCACGGCCTCACGATCGCCAGGGACGCCGGCGGTACGGAGATCGACGGGATGGTAATCAACAACTCCGCCGATGACGGCATCCTCATCGCAGCCGACGAAGTGACGTTGTACCTCGACCTGATCGGTACCGACGCCGAAGGTGTGAACCCCATGGGCGAACCGGGGATTCGGCGTGCAGGTGCAGGGCAACGGCGACCGCATCGGCAGCAACGACACGAGCGGACTGCCCCTACGGCTGCGGGCTGGTGTCCGGAAACCTCAAGACGAACATCCTGCTGGACACGGGATCGTCCGGCGCAAAGATCATGGGGATGCACATCGGCACGACCATCACCGGCCAGGCCTCGATCACCGGCCTTGACGTGAACGGCATCGAAGACAAGGGGAGCTTCAACAGGATCGGCGATACTCTCAACACCCAGCCTTTCTCAATCTGCGAGGGTGGCTGCAACGTCATCGTTGGCGTGCCGGATTCCGTGGTGATCGCGGCGGAAGCGATCGGGCTCCAGGGTCCAGAGCAACTTCATCGGGATCGACGGCGGCGGCTTCTTCGATCTTACGGATGTCGCCTTGAGCTGGGGAGTCGTCAGCCACGCCGCCGGAGTGACGATCGGCGGGACCACGCCGGAAGCCGGCAACATGATCGCCGGCGCGAGCCAGGCCAACGTCGTCGTGCAGGGCGCCGACAATGTCGTCGAAGGCAACTACATCGGCGTCAGATGGGACGGAAACGCACTGAGCCCTCCCAGCGCCTACGGCGTGCAGGTCTACCAGACTTCCGGCGCCATCATCGGCGGGACGGACCCCGGGCAGCGCAACGTTATTTCCGGAGGAAAGCTCGCCGAAGTCGACATCTCCGAGTCGTCCGGCGTCCAGGTGCTGGGAAACTACATCGGTACCGGCGCGAACGGTGAGTCGCAACAGCCGAACGGCGCGTTCGGCGTATCGATCGAGCGCACCTCGAAGAGCAACACCATCGGGGGCTCCGCGGCCGGTATGGGTAACATCATCGCCTTCCACACCCAGGCCGGGGTCTGGATCAGCGGCAGTACGCCGATCGTAGACGACAACGCCGTGCGCCAGAACTCGATCTATCAGAACTCCGTGGGGATTGCGCTAATAGACGGCGCCAACGATGCGATTGAGACCCCGGTGATAGTAGCCGGGGATCCGCTGACAGGCACAGCCTGCGCCAACTGCACGGTGGAGATCTTCTCGGACGCTGACGGCGAGGGGAAGATCTTTGAGGGAACGACCACGGCTGACGGCGGCGGCGACTGGACCTTCAACGGCGTTCTTGCCGGTCCCCACGTCACGGCGACCGCTACCGACATCGCGAACAACACATCGGAGTTCTCGGCTCCGTTCTCGCTCACGGTCGTGCTGCAGGGCGACTACAACTGTGACGGGTTCGTGGATGAAACCGACTTTGAGCTGATCCTGGACCACGCCGCCGGCCTCGACGAAGGGCCAACGGACTGCCAGGCGCCGACGGCCCTGGCGGTCGCGGCGGTCTACGAGCGGGGTGACGTCAACTGCGACGGCTTTGTGGACGCGCTGGACGCCCTGTTCGTGCTGGCCTACCTCGCCGAGGTCCCGCCGCCGACGGCGCCGGGCGGCTGCGTGCCGGTGGGCCACAACCTGGCCTAGGCTGTCCGGCGGCGGCTGCTGGAGCGTTTGCTATAACCTGTCTATTGCCACGATTTGGGGCTGGCCGTACTCTTGAACGTGACGGCGCGGAACCAAATTCCGGTGCGCGTCGTTAAATAGGAAAGATTCCACTGGAAGGGCGCCCCAAACTTGCTTCCACAAGAGATCGCCCAGAGCATCGTCGGTAACGTCGAAGGCGTGATCATCGGCAAGCGCGAACAGGTTGAGCTTGCCGTGATGACACTGATGTGCGGCGGCCACCTGCTGATCGAAGACGTCCCCGGCGTCGGCAAGACGATGCTGGCCCGCAGCCTGGCCCGCTCCAGCGGCTGCTCCTTCAACCGCATCCAGTTCACGCCGGACCTTCTGCCCAGCGATGTGACCGGCGTCTCCGTCTACAACCAGAGCACCACCGACTTTGAGTTCCGCCCGGGCCCCGTGCTCTCCCAGATAGTCCTGGCGGACGAGATCAACCGCGCCACACCCAAGGCCCAGTCCGCACTGCTGGAGGCGATGGAGGAGCGGCAGGTGACGGTGGACGGCGTCTCCCACCCGACGCCGGACCCGTTCATGGTGATGGCCACCCAGAACCCGATTGAGTACGAGGGCACGTTCCCGCTGCCGGAGGCCCAGTTGGACCGCTTCCTGATCCGGCTGGAGATCGGCTATCCCTCAACGGAAGACGAGCGCTCGATGATGGAGCGGCAGCTGCACGGCCACCCCGTCGGCGAACTGGGCGAAGTCTGCGGCGCCGGTGACGTGCTGGGGCTGCAGGCCGCTGTGCGCGAGGTGTACGTGGACGTGCTGGTGCAGGAGTACGTGGTCAAGCTTGTCGACGCCACGCGCCACCACCCCAGCGTCTACCTCGGCGGTTCTCCGCGCGCCTCGCTGGCCCTGCAGCGGCTGGGACAGGCGCAGGCGGTCCTGGACGGCCGCGACTACGTGCTCCCCGACGACGTCAAGCGCCTGGCCTACCCGACCCTGGCGCACCGGATCATCCTTAACGCCCAGGCCCGTGTGAAGGGCATCACCGAAAAGCAGGCGATACAGGAGTGCGTCGACCGCGTCCCTGTGCCCGGAGTCCGGCCGAGGGGGAGCTGATGCCGGGGAGGCTGATCGCGCGAATCCTCCGTTCCCCAATGGCGGCCGTGGACCTGGTCGCCCGCAACTACAACTTCTTCTGCGTATTCGTCGCCTTTGCCGTGGTCTGCGTCCTCGCCGGCCTGACCGGCCACTGGATCTTCTATCGCGGCGCCTACCTGATGGGCGGCCTGATCCCGGTCTGCTTCCTCTGGTCGCGGGTCATGTCGCGGGGGCTCAAGGTGGAAGTGGAACGGACGACGGACCGTCTCCAGGTGGGGCAAGAAGCCGAGACGCGCCTCAGCCTGAAGAGCCGCAGCATGTTCACCAAGCTCTGGCTGGAAGTGACCGACCTGACGACGATGCCCGGCCACGTCGCCAAGACCGTCGTCACGCTCCCGGCCAAGGGGCTGCGCAACTGGAAAGTCACCACGCGCTGCCGGCGCCGCGGCGTCTACTCCGCCGGTCCGGTGCGGGTCACCACCGGCGATCCGTTCGGGCTGTTCCGCATGACCCGCAGCTACGGCGAACGCCAGAAGCTGATCGTCCTGCCGCAGCCGGAAGAGCTACCTTACTTCTGGGCGCCGGGCGCGCAATTGCCGGGCGAGGGCGTGGTCCACCGCCGCACCCACTACGTGACGCCCAACGCCTCCGGGGTGCGCGAGTACTACGCCGGAGACAGCTACAACCGCATCCACTGGAAGAGCACGGCGCGCCTCGGCCGGCTGATGGTCAAGACGTTCGAGATGGACCCGACGAGCAACATCTGGCTGATCGTCGACCTGGAGGGCATCCAGCAGGCCGGTCACGATGACGAGAGCACGGAAGAGTACGCGATCCGCATCGCCGCCTCCCTGGCCTACCGGTTCCTCCAGTCCAACCGGATGATCGGGCTGATGATGGACGGCGCGGAGAAGATCGTGATGGACCCGGTGCGCGGCGGCCAGCAGTACGGCCGCATCCTGGAAGCGCTGGCTGTGGCCGAGGCGAGCGGAGTCACGCCGCTGGCCGAGCTGCTCCAGGAAGAGGGCCGCCGGCTGGGGCGTCACACCACGGCGATCATCATCACCTCGTCGGTTGACCCGAACTGGGTGAACGCGCTGGGCCTGCTGCTCCAGCAGGGCGCGCGCGCAGCCGTCGTCCTCCTGGACGGCGAGAGCTTTGGCAAGAAGGACGCCGGCACCCCGCCGACCGACGCCCTGGCCACGGCCGGAGTCGTCACCTACGTGGTGCCGGCGCAGTCCGATATCTCGCTCATGCTTGGGCCGGCCGGCGTTGTCGGCGAGGGGATCCCTGACCAGCAGCGGGTGGCGGTGCGCTAATGGCGGAGATGGTCCGCACAGCCCCGACACCCACCGCGGCGGCCGCCTCGCCGCTGACGTACGTCAAGCGCTGGTCGGGCGGGCTGCTGGACTGGGAGACGCTGGTCACGCTGGGGCTGCTCCTGGGCGCGGTGACGGCGGTTACGGCGGCGCTGGAAGACGGCGGCTGGCGTTCCAACATGCCGCCGCTGACGCTCGTCTCGGTGGTCGCCGTGCTGACCGGTACGCTGCTGGCCAGGTCCCGGCTAACCGTGTTCCTGGCGGGCCCGCTGGCTGTGCTGACGGGGGCTGCGGTCGTCATCTGGCAGACGCTGGTCATGGCCGGCCCCGGCACCCTGAGCGATCGCGTGACCGCTGTGCACGACCGCTTCTCAGCGTGGTTCGACGTCGTCTCCACGAACACCGTGACCAACGACCCGCTGCCCTTCAACGTGCTGATCCTCAGCGTCACCTGGCTGGGCGTGATGCTCCTGGTCTGGAGCGTCTACCGCTGGCACAACGCCTGGATCGCCCTGATCCCTGGCGGCATCGCGCTCTTCCTGGACCTGGCTCTGGTCGGCGACGACCTCACCGGTGCGATCGTGCTCTACTTCCTCTGCGGCTTCCTGCTGGTCATGCAGACGAACCTTCTCTCCAACATCGCCGATTGGCGGCGCGACCTTGCGCGCTACCCGGCGATGATCAACCTGACCTTCCTGAACTTCAGCTTCTGGGTCCTGCTGGCGCTGATGGCCGTGGCCTGGACGCTGCCGGCTGGCCTAACGACTCCGGGGCCAGTGCAAGACGTCTCGGAAACGGCCCTGAACTTCGGGGCGCGGTTCGTGCGGCTAGCGGGTCCGCTGCAGTCCAACAAGGTGATCCCGATCCACGCCTACTCCGGTACCCTGCCCTTCCAGGGTTCGATCTCGCTGGGCAGCCGCGAGCTCATGGGCGTGACTGTGTCCGGCCCGGAACTCCAGGGCCAGCTCCTGTTGCGCGGGTCGACCTACGACGACTACGAGGTCGGCGGCTGGCAACAGGGCAACCACACCAGCGCTCCCGGGCCTTCCAGCGGCCGACACTTCCGCGATCGTCGATGCCGTTGCCAAGGACAAGGGCGAGCTGATCCCTCTGCACATTGAGATGAAGGCCAAGACAGTGATCGGGACGGTGATCTTCTCGCCGGGCACCCCGGTCTCGGTCAGCCACGACCTCACCGTCCAGATCCCCACGGCCGCAATCACCGAACGCTACTTCCTGGTCAGGGGCGGCGGCGCTGACATGACCGACGAGCAGATCTTCGCCCAGTACGTGCAGGCCGGCGAGGTCGGCGTTGCTGTGATTCGGGACGCCGACGGGGACGTTGGCGGCATCAAGGTGGCGCCGCTCGACCAGTTCGGCCTGGTCAGCGACGCCGAGGGCCTGGACCCCGGCGGACGGATCAAGCGCTACGAGTCATACGACGTCACGGGCTTCATCCCGACCTATACGCCGGCCGAGCTGCAAAACGCCGGCAGCTCCTATCCAAACTGGGTGGTCAGCCAGTACCTGCAGCTGCCGGACGTCCCGCAGGAGGTGACGGGCCTGGCCGCCAGCATTACACATCCCGGCTCCGTCCTGGCGCCGATACAGTCGTCTCCCTACGACCAGGCGATCGCCATCCAGGACTACCTGCGCAAGAACTACCGTGTGGACTACAACGTCCCGCAGACCCCGGTCGGCCAGGACACCGTCGACTACTTCTTGTTCACGCTCTACCGCGGCTACTTCGACTACCACGCTTCGGCGATGGTCGTGATGCTGCGGTCGCTCGGCATACCGGCGCGGTTGGCCGTTGGCTTCGCGGTGAACGATGACGACAAGGAAGCCGACGGGTCGTACACCGTGAAGGACAACAACTCCTACGCCTGGGCCGAGGTCTACTTCCCGAAATACGGCTGGGTGGCGTTCAACCCGACGCCTGACCGCCCCAGCCAGACCACCCCGACCACCGGCGATACGCTTCCCCTGCCAGATGGACTGGACCCCGGGATCCTGCGCTTTCTCCCGGCCGGCGCCGACCCCGTGGTCAACGCGCCGGACGGCAGCGGCTCAACCGTCGCGGACGTCCCGCAGAGCGGGATCACCTTTGGCGGCGGCACCAGCGGCACAGACTGGCTCGTGCTGGGGGTGCTGGCCTTCATCGCGGCGCTGATCGGCGCCATAGCCCTCGGCTGGCAGCGATCGGTGGCGGGCCTGCCCTATTCGCAGCAGGTCTGGGAGAAAACGCTGCGGTTAGCGAGCTGGGGCGGCCATCCGCCACAGCCGGGCCAGACCCCGCATGACTACGCGAAAAGCCTGGGCGAACGCTTTTATGCCGTGCGGCGGGACTTCCCGACGCTGGCCGACGCCTACACGCGGTCCCGCTTCGGCCACCACGATGAGCTTGATGCGGCGCAGGCGCGGGCCCTCAAGGAAGCGTGGCCGGACGTGCGCGGCGCGCTCCTCGGCAGCATCGTGCGGCGGCTCAGGCCGCGCCGCTCCCGCGACTAGCTCGAGTCCGGGCAGCCGCTGGGCAGGGCCGTGTGGAGCCCGGAGAGGTAGTCAAGGATCGACAGCGCGTCGGCGCCTTCGATCTCGCCGTTGCAGTTGATGTCTCCGTATCGCCAGCAGAAGGCGCCGCTCAGGCCAATCTGGTAGCCCAGAGCCTGGGTGACGTCCAGGGTTGTGACCTTGCCGTCACAGTTGACATCGCCTGAAATCGTCACCGGCACGTCCTCCACCTTGAGCAGGCCGCTGTGGACGGTGACCTGCGGCGGCGGATCGTAGTCGTCGGCCGAAGTGGCCGACGCCCCGAGGACGAGCTTGGCCTGGCCGGCATCCGCCCCTGCCTCCAGCGTCAGGTTGGCGACGCGGAAGACACCGCTGATCGTGCTGCTGCCGGTGGTGGTGATGCGGACGGTCGAGTCGTCTGTGATCGTGCACTTAACCTGGGGCAGCACCGAGCAGCCGGTGACCGTGGCGACCGGTGTGTCGAGCTTCAGCTGAAGATCGTAGCTGGCCAGCGAGCCGTGGACGGCCAGCGCCTCGATGGGAACGGTGACCTGGCCGCCCGGCTCCACCGAGGCGTTGCCGGCGGTGAGCTCCAGCTGCGGCCGCGGCCCCAGGCAGTCCGGGACGTGGTCCATGTCGGCGTCACGCAGAGCCGTCGCCGCCTGCACCAGCCCGGAGCCGTACTTGAGGTCCGGGCCCGGCGCGCCGAGATCGCGGGCGCTGCAAGTCAGCACCGTCTTGACCTGGGCCGGGCTGAGCGTCGGGTACTTTGAAAGGAGGAGGGCGATGACGCCGGTGACGTGGGGTGTGGCCATCGATGTGCCCTGGAAGTAGCAGTCCTTGAACACCGTGAAGTCGGGAGTGCCGCCATCGCAGGACGAAGCGTACGTGCTCTGCAGGACGCCGTCCGGTTGGCCGTCGTGGTTCTTGTCGGAGTGGATGTCGCCACCCGGCGCGACGAGCAGGATGCCGTCGTTGTGCTCGTGTTGGCCGTAGTTCGAGTAGCTGGTCAGGTCGCCGTTGTAGTCGACGGCGCCGACGGCGATCACGTAGTCCACGCGCGCCGGGTAGTCCAGCGCCGGCGCGCCGACGAACGCGTTGCCGTTGCCCGCCGCGGCGACGACGATCACGTTGCTGATCTGGGCGTAGGCCAGGGCGTCCCGCTCCACGTGAGGCATCGTCGGCCCGCCCAGGCTGATCGTGATGATGTCCGCGCCGTGGTCTACGGCCCAGTCGATCCCCTTGGCGATGCTGTCTCCCGCACAGCCGGAGGGCAGGCAGACCTTGATCGGCATGATCGCCGCGTGGGGCGCCAGTCCGGCCTCGCCGATACCGTCGTTCCAGTCCTGGGCCAGGGTGCCGACGACGTGCGTGCCGTGGCCGTTCTCGTCGTTCGGGTGCTCGTCGTCCTTCGTCGCATCGTAGGGATCGACGAACTTGGTCTTGGAAAGCTCCGGGTCGCGGGCGAACTGTTCATAGTCCTCGAAGGCGACACCCGTATCGACGACGGCGATCGTGACGCCGTCGCCCAGGGTGGGGCCCTCCCAGGCCTGCTCCGCCTGGATCATCGGCATGTCCCACTGCAGCGGGTACTTCTCATCGTTCGGGATGATCTGCGGCTGGGCCAGGTAGTTCAGCTCCGCGTAGCGGACGCCGGGCCGCCCGGACATCGCCGCGATGTACTGCTCTTCGTGGCCCGGTGGCACCGAGACCGTCACGTAGTCCGCCGAGCTGCGCAGCTCTCGGGAACCGTCGATGCCGACGCTCGCCGGCGCGGCGTCGGGCTTGAGTCCGATCACGACCTCTCCGGGCACAAACGGCGCGGTTTCGCCGTCCGCCGGAGCTACCGCCTGGGCGTGGCCGGCCGCGAGGGCGAGCAGGCAGACGGCGGCGATGGGCAAGAGGCGAATCGAGGCAGAGGCGTTCGAAAGCAAAGAAAGGGCGCGGGTCATAGTGTTTGCAGCGTCGTGGTCCCCCGTTCGGCTGGGGCGATTGTAAGTGACACCGCCGGGGTGGGGGAAGGACGTGGCGGCGCGCGAATGTGGGCGACCGGTGATCCGTGGCGGCGTCTTGACGACGTAACAGGGAGTTCACGCCTTCTTGTGACGCCGGTCACATAAACACACTAAGTACTGCGGTAATCTGGCCTTGATGAGAGCTTTGACAAGGGCAGCGCCTCGTGATATAAAGGGAATGAGCATTCGTTTTAAAAAACGAACGACCATTCGTCAGGGGGACCGCATGCCAAAAGTGACCGAAGCGCACCTGGAAGCGCGCAAACAGCAGATTCTCAACGCTGCCGCTGCCTGCTTCGCCCGCAAAGGCTTTCACCAGTCGACAATGCAGGACATCTGCCGCGAGGCCGAGCTTAGCGCCGGCGCCTTCTACCGCTACTTCGGCAGCAAGGAAGACGTCATCGCCGCCATGGTGGAAGAGCGCAAGCGGGAAAACGTGGCCCTGATCGAGCAGGTCTTGCAGGAGCGGGCGGACACGGCCGGTGTGCTGGACAAGCTCGCCGAGGCGTTCTTCAGCCGCCTGGAGGACCCGGCCGGGTGCGCCCTGGACATCGAGCTCTGGGCCGAGGCGCAGAGCAATCCGCGGGTGCGCGAGGCGATGCGGGTGGACGTCTGTGATGTCAGCGACGCTTTCGTCAGCATCGTCAGCGAAGCCCAGGCGCGCGGCGAGATCAACGCGCTGCTGGACCCGCGGGCGGTGGCCGAGGTCATGAACTCGTTCTTCTTCGGGCTGATCCTGCAGCGGTCTCTGAACCCGAACGTTCAGATCTGGCCCTATGTTTCTGCAATCAAATCAATGATGAGCGGTACCTTCTGGCAGAAGGACACCGGGAAAGGAGAGCATCCGCAATGATGAGCTTCATGCCGGACGAGCTGGTCTGGGCGATGCAGCGCGAGCGCGAGCAGGAGGCGCGGAATGTACTTCCGCACACCACCGGCACGCGCGAGGCGGAGAACTCTACGCTGGAGCAACCGCGCAACGAAGTGGCCGCATGGATCGGTCCCAAGCTGCGCGCCCGCTCTTTTCGCTAACACGCAAAGCAAGAGAAGTCGCCCCCACGAACGGCGGGCCGCGAAAGCGGCCCGCTTTCGTTTGTGCGCGGCGAATAGAGGACATATGGCACTGTCTTAGCAGCCCTCCGCGGGGCCAGAATTGGACCAGGCACAGGAGGGAGGACCGGACAATGGCAGTCGTGATCTACAACACCAGGGGGTTGCGGGTGGTTGGAGTCTGCGATGGGCCCGGGCTGGATGGCCGATGCCCGCACGCCAGGGCGGACGGGCATGTCTTCTGCGCCGGCTGCGATGTGGTGCTGACGCGGGATGAGCCCGGCGCGCGGTGTCAGGGCTTGAAGCGGGAACGCTTCTCGATCTCCCAGCTGTACACGTGTCCCCTGGCGGATGGGCGCTCCGCGCGTGACTACTTCAGCCCGTTTGCGTCAAGGGGCGCGCTTCGCTGATGCCATTCGGCGGTTGACGGCGGTCTGGAGCACGTTACAATTGGTGGAAACGCGCATCCGCCTATACAAATGCACATACTCCACACCGCCGACGTACACCTCGACCGCCCCTACAGCGGCCTCGGCATGACCGCATCGGTCGCCCAGGCGCGCCGCCAGGAGTTGCGAGACGCCTTCCGGCGCTTCGTCGACCTGGCGCTGGAGCTGCGGGTGGACGCCGTCACGATCGGCGGCGACCTGTACGAGCACGAACGCTCGACCCTGGACACCGGCAACTTCCTGGCCCAGCAGTTCGCGCGGCTGGGGCAGACGCCGGTGCTGATCGCGCCCGGAAACCACGACCCGATCGTCCCGGACTCGCTCTACCGGCGGGTGGCCTGGCCCGCCAACGTCACCATCTTCGCTGAGCCGCGCTTCCGGGCCTTCCGGCTGGGAGATGGCGTCACGGTCTGGGGAGCGGGCCACGACGGCCCCGACCTGCGCCAGAACCTGCTGGAGGGGTTCCGCGTCCCGGCCGAGGGCGCGCACGTGTTGCTCTTCCACGGCTCCGATCTCCACGCCGTGCCGGAGGGCAAGCGTGCCCACTGCGGCTTCCGGCCGGAGGACATCGACCGCAGCGGTGCGGCCTTCGCGCTGCTGGGCCACTACCACAGGGCCAACGTCTACCAGCGCTACGCCTACCCGGGCTCACTGGAGGCGCTCGACTTCTCGGAAACGGGACAGCACTGCGCGCTGCGGCTGGAGACCGGCGGCGGCGCGACGAAGGCGGAGCTGCTGCCGGTGGGGCGGGTACGCTACGTCACCCACGCGCTGGACGTGACCTCGATGACCACGTCGGAAGAGCTGCGGGCGGGGATCGCCGCCTGCCTGGACCGCGAGGCGATCGTTCGCGTTGTCCTGCAGGGGCCGCTGGAGGCTGAAGTGGAGCTGGACGTCCCTGCGCTCTACAACGCCTGCGCGGAGTCGTTCCGCTACCTGGATATCGTGGACCACACGGAGCCGGCGTACTCGCTGGAGAGCCTGGCGCAGGAGTCGACGACGAAGGGCGCCTTCGTGCGGCTGATGCAATCTCGGATCGCGACGGCGGACGGCCCTGATCGCGAGACAGCCGAGCTTGCGCTTCGCTTCGGCCTGCAAGCGTTCGAACGGCGCGAGGTGATCGTACCGTGAGGCTCTCGCGGATCGAGCTGTCCGGCTTCGGCTGCCTCTCCGCCTTCGACTGTGAGCTGGGGCCCGGCCTGAACCTCTTCTTCGGCGACAACGAGGCCGGCAAGTCGACGCTGCAGCAGGCGATCTGCGCGATGCTCTACGGTTTCTACGAAAACGACCGTGCCGGCAAAGACGAGACGGCCCGCCACGACCGCTTCCGCCCCTGGGCGGGCGGCGTCTACCGCGGCGCGCTGTCTTATGAGCTGGACGACGGCAAGCGATTCGAAGTGCGGCGCGACTTCTCAACCACAGACGTCACCACGCAGCTGCTCGACCCGGCGCTGGGGGCAGACGTGTCGCCGCAGTTCGGGCGGGGCCGCCACGGCAACATCCAGTTCGCGCGCAAGCACCTGGGCATGTCGCGCGCCGTCTTCGAAAGCTGCGCCTTCATCTCGCAGGGAGAGATCTTCGACTTCGTGAAGAAGGACACGCCGCAGCAGATAGGCGACGCCATCGCTGCCCTGGCCGACAGTGCCCGCCGCGACGTCTCAGCCGCCAAGGCGATCGACCGCCTGGAGGTGGCCGAGAAGAAGGTCGGCCGCGACACGGCGCGCACGGCCGAGCTGCCGAAAGCGCGGGAAGCGCTCAAAATCAAGAATGCCGAGCTGGCCGGTGCAGACGGCGCGCGGTCAGCCGTGGCCGAGAAGTCGCGGCGGCTGGAGGAGCTGGAGAAGCGGTCCCGCAGCCTGGCTGAGGCGGCGCTCCGGGCGGAGTACCTCTGCTCCCGCGCCGAGGCCGCCCGTCTGCGGGAACAGCTGCGGAAGCTTGATGAGACGGACACCATCGCCGCCAGCGCGGGTGCTCTCCGGGACGAGCTGCGGGCGTTCGCCGTGATCTCGCCTGTGACCCGCGACGAAGTGCTCTCTCTGCGAGTCTTGCGCGAGCGCGCGAGCGACACCCTGACGCGGCTCCATGAGCGTCGTGACGCGCTCATGCCGGTGTCAGACGATGACCGGCTGCAGTACGAGGCGTTGCGGACCTCCGTCGGCGCCTTGACCGAAGACCAGGTGCGGGCGCTGAGGACGGCGAGCCGGGCGGTTGTTGAAGAGAGAATTGTGAATGGTGAAGAGAGAAAGGCGCGCGGCCTGGGCGGGATCTTACTGGCGATTGCGCGGGTCGTGGCGTCGGTTGCCCGGCGGGTCGTCGCATTTGTCTTGCGGCGGAAGGCGGCGCCAGCGGCTGTGGGGGACGGACCATCAGGGACGCAGGGGGATGCCCCTTCGATCTCGCCGGCGGAGGCGGAAGCGCTCCTGGACCGCCGCGACCGCTACGTGGCGCTGAGGCCGAACATCGAAGAGGCGGCGCGGGTCGAGTCGCAGATCGCTGGAGAGACGGCGGCGCTGCAGTCCATCGAGGCGCGGCTGCGGTCGCTGCTCAGCGGCGCGGCGATTGCGACGCCGGGGCTGGCGGAGGCGCTGGCGGGATTCGATGAGGCCTGGGACAAGCGGGAGGAGTTCCTGCGCGCCGAGCGGCAGGCGCAGGAGGCCACGCAGCTGCGCGGGCTCTTGCTGGACGGACGCACGCGCGATGAGATGACCTCCAGCCTGGCGGCGCACGAGGCCGCGGTGGAGAGCACGCTGGCGGAGCACCCCCGGCTCCAGGGCTGCGAGACGAACAAGTCGCCGGAGCAGCTCTCGCGGGAGCTGCAGAAGGCGCGTGGTGAGCAGTCTCAGTGCCAGATCGAGAAGGCGCGGCTGGACCAGGACGTCACCCAGACGCTGGGGAGCCTGCGGCCTCGCGCGGAGATCGAAGAAGACATCGCTCACTGGTCAAAGGAGGTCGAGCGGCTGACCAGGGCGCGGGCGGCGCTCTCGATGGCCCGCGAGGCGATCGGCCAGGCGATGACGGAGGTCTACCGGGACTTCGCGCCGGCCGTCAACGCCTTCCTGAGCGAGGGGCTGGAGGCCGCGACCGACGGCCGCTACCGGCGCGCCCACGTCGATCCGTCCACGCTGCGCATCTCGCTGCTGGTGCCGGAGACGGGGCAGGTGATGACCGACCCGCCGGTCAGCCAGGGCACGCGCGCGCTCCTCTACGTGCTGATGCGGGTCGGGCTGGCGCAACACATGAGCGCCATCGGCGAACCGGTGCCGCTGGTGCTCGACGACCCGTTCGTCGACCTTGATTCGCAGCGTTTGCGACGAATTCTTGACTTCTTGCTGGATCTGAGCCGCCGGATGCAGATTTTGCTCTTTACAAAAGACCGTGAAGTTCTCGAATGGTTCCAACAGCGGGCAGATACGGTGAACCGTATTCACCTTCTTTCACCCGCAATGGCCGTAATCGGCGTGTAACACCTTTACAGGGGCCGCCGTCCTGAAATAGTGCGGGGCTTTTCCCCCGCCGGGATGGTGGATATGCGAGCAACTGTAACCGAACAAGATACCGATACGGCCGTAGGGACCCTGACAGCGTGCGTGCTGGCTGACCGCCAGGTCTGGTCAGGCGCGCTGGGCGACGCCCTGGAGGCTCTTGGCTACAACGTGGAGAACTGTTCTGACTTGAACAGCCTCTTCGAGACCGTCCGCGAGACCGAGGCCGGCCTGATCGTCGTGGCCCAGCAAGACCCCGCCGGAGCCGTCCGCGCCTGCCGGGTGACGCCCGGCCTGCAGGAAGCGCCGCTGATGGTGGTGATGCCGCGCGAAAGCGACCTGATACCGACGCTTGACGCCGGCGCCGACGACGCCGTCGTCTCCCGGGTGGACCCGCCGGTCTTCCTGGCCCGCGTCCGCGCGCTCCTGCGCCGCACCCAGCCCTCGCAGATCGGGCGCAGCGCCAACAGCACGACGATCCGCGATCTGATCATCGACTTCGAGAAGTACCAGGTGACGATCGAGGGCCGCTCCGTGCCGCTGACGCCGACGGAGTTCCGCCTGCTGGCCGTGCTGGCCCAACAGGCCGGACGCGTCGTCGATCCGCGGGCCCTTCTCTCCGCCGTACACCAGCACGACTACAGTGAGCGCGACGCCCAGAACCTGGTGAAGGTCCACATCGCCAACCTGCGTCGCAAGCTCAACGACTCCCGCAGCCAGAACCCCTACATCCTCTGCGTGCGCGGGTTCGGCTACATGCTGGAGCGCCGTGGTCACGTGCGCCAGGGCGACCCGCTGTTCTCCCTCATCGCTGAAGAGTAGCGGCAACAGAAGACGTACCAAACAGAGCCCGGCGCCAATCGGCGCCGGGCTCTCGCGTTGGATCCCAATCTGAACCGGCCCTGAACCGCCGCGTTGTCACAATTCACCGGCTGTCTGGTAGCTTCGAACAAGGGCAACCACGGGAGGCAGACAATGCGCGGACTGAGGTTTGGCAGGGCCAGCGACGAACGACCGAAGATCGGCGGCCGCAGCGAAGTACAGAGCGAGCGTTTCGGCGCCTACTTTCCCAGGCTCTTCGCCTACGCCTGCGCCGCCACCAGTGATGAGGAAGCGGCCCGTGATGTTGTCGTGGCCGCGTTCTCCGAGGCCTACGCTCGCGACGACGCTACCGACGACGAGTTCGAGCTGGACCTCTTCCGCACGGCCCGGGCGATCTGCCAGAGCGGCGAGTACCGCGCTTCTCGCCACAACGACGGCCTAACCCCGCGCGAACGGGAAGTGCTCTCCCTCGTTTTCGACGCGCAGTTGGACCGGGCACAGATAAGCGCTCTCCTGGCGATCAGGCAAGAGGCGGTGGGCGCGACGCTGGTGCGCGGCCTGCGCAAGCTGCGGACGACCTTCGGCAGCAGCGGCTCCGGCGCCGCGATCCCCAGCTTCTCCTAGCCGGCGCTAGTACTTCGAGACGTTGAGGTCCTCGATGTGGCCCTCAACCAGGTAGACGACGCGCTCGCAGATGTTCGTGGCGCGGTCTGCGATGCGCTCCAGGTTGTGGGCGACCCAGATCAGATAAGTGGCGCGCTGCGTCACCGAGGGGTCGGAGATCATCAGCTGCAGCAGTTCGTGGTAGAGATGCTCGTAGAGCGAGTCTACTTCGTCGTCCATGGCCACGATCGCGCGGGCGCGGCCGGTATCGCGGGCTTTGTAGGCATCGACGGAGCCGTGCAGCATCTCGATGGCGAGTTCAGCCATGCGCGGGATGTCTATGTAGGGCTTGAGTGGCGGCTCGTCGGCCAGCATCAGGGCGATCTTGGCGATCCCCTCGGCGTGGTCGCCCATCCGCTCCAGGTCGACGGTGATGTGCAACACGGAGATGATCGTGCGCAGGTCGCTGGCCAGGGGCGCCTGGAGCGAGATCAGCTCGATGCATTTGTCCTCGGCCTCGTAGCGGCGGCGGTCGATCGTGGCGTCGTTTTCGATCGTGCGGCGGGCCAGGGCCACGTCGCGCAGGCGCAGCGCCTCAATGCTGTTGGTGATGGCGGCCTCCACCATGCCGGCCATCACCAGCATGTCTTCCTGTACATCTGCGAGTTGCCGTTCAAAAACTGAACGTGTCATAGCGCCTGCCTGTCCCGGGCCTAGCCGAAGCGTCCCGTGATGTAGTCCTCGGTCCGGCGGTCCCGCGGGTGGGTGAACATCTCCGTTGTCGGACCGTATTCAATGAGCCTGCCGTTGACGCCGTGCTCGGCGGCCAGGAGGAAGGCTGTGTAGTCGGAGACGCGCGCGGCCTGCTGCATGTTGTGGGTGACGATGATGATCGTGTAGTTCTGGCAGAGCTCGCGGATCAGGTCTTCGATCTTCAGGGTGGCGATCGGGTCCAGGGCGGAGCACGGCTCGTCCATCAGGATCACGTCCGGCTGGACGGCGAGCGCGCGGGCGATGCAGAGGCGCTGCTGCTGGCCCCCGGAGAGGTCCAGAGCTGACTTCTTGAGGTCGTCCTTGACGTCGTCCCAGAGGGCGGCCTGGCGCAGCGCGCGCTCCACCAATTCATCCATGTTGCCCTTGATGCCGTTGATACGGACACCGAATGCCACGTTGTCGAAGATCGTTTTGGGGAAGGGGTTGGGCTTCTGGAAGACCATCCCGATCCGCCGTCGCACCTCCACGGGGCTGACGCCGCGGTCGTAGATGTTTGTGCCGTGGTACTCGACGGAGCCGCCGACCTTGGCGTTCGGGATCAGGTCGTTCATGCGGTTGAGGCAGCGGAGGAGCGTGCTCTTGCCACAGCCGGATGGGCCAATCAAGGCCGTGACCCGCTTGAGCGGCACGTTCAGCGTGATCTCGCTGATGGCGCGCTTGGAGCCGTACATGACGCTGACGTCGGACAGGCGGAAGACCGTGTCTTCAGTGGGTGTGCGGATGGCGTCGCTCTGCAGGGCAAAGTCGGGCTGGTCGCCGGTGCCCATGATGTCTTCTCGCGTCTTCTCGCTCGTCATCGCCTCACCGCCACGTTCTGCAAGGGTCCGCGCCAGCCGCTGATCAATCTCATCCGCATTCCTGGTGTCCAATTGTCGCATTTCAGTCTATGCCTTTCCACCGCCCTAGCGGACGCTGCGGCTGACGACCCATCTTGTGGCCGCACTGAGCACCAGCATCAGCGCGACGAGTATGAAGGATGCGGCCCAGGCCTGTTCGTGGAGCACTTCGTAAGGGGTGAGTGCGTACCGGTAGATGATCAGCGGCATCGCCGCGATCGGGTCGTTGATGCTGGTCGAATAGAAGTTGTTGCCGAAGCTTGTGAAGATCAGCGGCGCGGTCTCGCCGGTGGCCCTCGCCGTGGCCAGGAGACAGCCGGTCACGATGGCGGGTGAGGCCGCGGGGACGGCGACGGTGCCGACGACGCGCCACTTCGGGCTGCCCAGCGCCAGCGCCGCCTCCCGCTGATCGCGCGGGACAAGGTACAACGCCTCCTCGCAGGTCCGGGCGATGATCGGCAGCATGATCACGGCCAGGGCGATGCCGCCGGACAGCGCTGAGAAGCCGGTCTCCACCACGACCAGGGCGTAGATGAAGACGCCGACGACGATCGACGGGACGCCGGTCAGGGTGTCTGCCAGAAAGCGCAGGACAAGGGCGACGCGTCCACCGGCGTATTCGGCAAGGTAGACCCCGGCGGCGATCCCCAGGGGCACCGCGATGACCACGGCGATGGCGACGAGGATGAGCGTGCCGACGATGGCGTGCTTGATGCCGCCGCCTTCCTGGCCCAGCGGCACCGGGGTCTCCGTGAAGAAGCTGGGCTTGAGGAAGCTGGCGCCCTTGATGCCGATGTAGCCGACGATCAGGACCATGATGCCGATGGCCAGGATGGTGCAGCCGGCCACAGACGCCAGCATCAGCGAGTTTACGAAGCGCCGCCGCCGGTCTCTCATAGCCGCACGTCTCCGCCGGCGTGCTGGGAGATGCGCCAGATCATCAGCCGGGCCGCGACGTTGATCACCAGCGTCACCGCCAGCAGCACCAGGCCCAGCTCGATGATGGCCGAGCGGTAGAGCGGGTCGGCGGCCTCGCGGAACTCAGAGGCGATGGTGCTGGCCAGGGTGTGTCCCGGCGCAAAGAGCGAGATGTCGATGTGGTAGGCGTTGCCGATCAGCATCGTCACCGCCATCGTCTCGCCCACCGCGCGGCCGAGGCCGAGGATGACGGCGCCGGTGATCCCGGGCCGGGCGTAGGGCAGCACTACCGACCAGATCGTCTCCCACTGCGTCGCGCCGAGCGCCAGGGCCGCCTCACGCTGGCTCTGGGGCACCGCGCGCATGACGTCGCGGGAGATGGCGGTGATGATCGGCAGGATCATGATGGCCAGGATGATGCCGCTGGCCAGGATGCCGAAGCCGAGCTTTGGCCCATCGAAGAACGGCGTCCAGCCCAGCAGCGGGCCCAGGATCTTCTTCTCCAGCGGGTCGCGGATCAGCGGCGCCAGCACGAAGAGCCCCCAGAGTCCGAAGACAACGCTGGGGACGGCGGCCAGCATCTCCACGAAGTACGAGGCCGGGATGCGAATGCCGCGCGGCGCGACCTCGGAGAGGAAGATCGCTACGCCGACGCTGATCGGGATGGCGATGGCCAGGCCGACGAGCGAGCTGGCCACGGTGCCGTAGATGGCCGGAGCGGCTCCGAACTGCTTGGTCACGGGGTTCCAGTCCGTCCCGGTGAAGAAGCCGAAGCCGAACGTCGTGATCGACGACCACGACCGGTCGGTCAGGATGAAGATCATCAGGAGCAGCGTGACGACGATCGATGCCGCGCCCAGCATCATCAGCACCCGGAACACGGTGTCGCCGATGTTCAGGCGGTGCTTGAGGATGCCGAAATCAACTCCTCGTGCAGTTGTTGCCATCGCTCTCCCCTTTTACCCCCAGAACAATACCGTGGGGGCCGGGTGGACCCACCAACCCGGCCCCCACTTTTCGTGGATAAGTGCTACTGCAATTCCAGGATTGGCGTGCCTTCAAACGTCGTCGCTTCAAGTTCAGCCAGCGCCTTCTCGGTCGCTGCGTCTGACAGCGGGACGTAGCTGTCGGCTTCGGCGAAGGCCTGGGCGTCGGTCAGCATCCAGTGGATCAGGTGCCCCAGCGTCTCAGCCTTGGCCTTGTCCGTCTGCTCGACGTAGACGAGCAGCCAGGTGAAGCCGGTAATCGGGTAGGCCTGGGCGTTTGAGGAGTCCGTGATCACGATCTCCATGTTGTCCGGCAGGGTAATGCCTTCCTGGGCCGCGCGGGCTGAATCGATGCTCGGCGCCACCGGGTTCCCGGCCTTGTTGATCAGGTAGGCGTAGTTGATGCTGTTCTTCTCGGCGTACGCGAGACTCACGTAGCTGATGGAGTTCGGCAGTTGCTGGACCTGTCCGGACACGCCGGAGGAGCCATCAGCACCGATGCCGGCCGGCCACTGCACGGACGTCGCCGAGCCGACTTCGCTCTGCCAGTCGCTGCTCACCTTGCTCAGGTAGTTCGTGAAGATGAAGGTCGTGCCGCTGCCGTCTGAGCGGTGAACCACGGTGATGTCACTGCTGGGAAGCGTCACGCCGCTGTTGAGGGCCGCGATCGCCGGGTCGTCCCACTTGGTGATGGTGCCGAGGAAGATCTTGGCGAGCGTGTCGCCGTCCAGGGTCAGTCCCAGGTTGCCGATGCCCTCGATGTTGTAGATGACGGCCACGGCGTCGCTCGTCATCGGGACGTGGTGGAGCGCTGCCGGGGCGCCGGCCTTCTGCTCGTCGGTCATGATGCCGTCGGAGGCGCCGAAGTCGACCGTCTGCTGGGAGATCTGGGTGATGCCGCCGCCGGAACCGATGGACTGGTAGTTGATCTCGACATTGCAGAGGTCCTTGTAGCGGGCGAACCAGTCTTCATAGAGCGGGTCCGGGAACGTGGCGCCGGCGCCCGTCAGGCCCGAGGCTGCGCCGGACGGCGGACACACTTCGACGGTGGAGCTGCTGCCCGTGGCTGTTGCCGCCGTAGTGTTGGTAGCGGCCGCGGCGGAGCTGGTGGCCGTTGTTGTGGCGTTGTCGTCGTCGTCACCGCCGCAGGCCATGACGATTCCGGCCGCCGCGACTACTGCCAGCAGGCAGATCAGGGCGATCGGCCGGGTGCGCAAAAGCTGCATTGAGTCCCTCCTCTTGTACAAATACCTTCATTGGCAGCGTAGGTGAGGGCCCCCTTAGGCGGTTTAACGCCGCGTTAACAGCGTTTAACGGCGCGTAAAAGTTGGGTACGGCAAGCCGTGCCGCAGCTTTCCCTCGCAATCGCCCTCAGCTACACAACGGAGCTCCTGGCCAGCGGCAACATCGCAGTGATCGCGTCGCCGCCACCGGCCCAACCGGCGAGCAGTGATCCGTCGTCTCGCTGGAGCCGGTGCTCGGTGCGCCCAGGGGCCAGCCGACGACGCTGCCGGTGCAGGTCTACGAACCGTTTGCTAACCGCCGCGTTTCTAGATACGATTTCGCCGGCGAGGGCCTGTAGCTCAGCGGTAGAGCTCCGGACTTTTAATCCGGGAGTCGTGGGTTCGAATCCCACCGGGCCCTCCACCGATTTCGTATCTGAATGAGCGCGGACCGTGGTGCCCGAATGCGAGCAGCGCCCGATCGATGGCGTCCTATTCAATGCCGGTTGCCGGCGTGATATGCTCCGTCGAAATGTTGAGGAATGTCGCCCTCGCAGCATTGATGGCGGGCCTCCTGCTCGCCCTGCACGCGGACACCCAGGCCGCCGCTATGACCTTCGTCGTCGACAGGACGGACGACACGCCCGGAGCTAACGCCTGCACCGCCGCCGCCAACGACTGCAGTCTCCGCGGCGCCGTGGACAAGGCCAACTCAAACCCCGGTGCCGACACGATCAACCTGCCGGCTGCCGGGGACTTCTTGTTGAACGTACTGAACGCGGAGGATGACGCTAACGTCGGCGGTGACCTCGACATTCTTGGCAGCGTCACGATCAACGGAAACGGATCCACGATCCGCACCCAGATGACGGATCGTTTGATCGACGTGTTTCCTTCGGGGGGCACGGGCACGGTAACCCTGAATGACCTGATCGTCCGGGACGGCGTCCGCAACACCGGCGACGGCGGAGGCATCAGGGTCAGGGCCGGCACATTCTCGGCGAATAACCTCACGGTCACGGAGAACCACGCCGACGGGAACGGCGGCGGCATCGCCTTCGATGCGCGGGTTAACGCGATGCTGACGAACTTCACCGCCGATCACAACGAGGGAGGGGCTAACCAGGACTCTGTTGTCCTGGGCGGCGGCGTCTCGGATTTCCAGCAGTCCGACGACGAAGTGGGCGGTGGTTCATTGCATATCGTTGACTCGCTGTTCACGAAGAACCTCGGGCACACAATCGCCGGCGGCCTTGGCGTCATCGGCGACGTGTCGATGGTCGTGGAGAACACGGACTTTACGATGAACACCACCGACGACGTGGACGGCGGCGGCGGGGCCGGACTCGTTACCCTGGGCGGCACGATCAGCTTGACCGGCGGTAAGTTCGAACAAAACATAACCCCGAGCCAGGCCGGCGCCATGATCGTCCAGAGTCCCGGGACGATCTCCAATGTCCTGATCAACAACAACGGGGCGCACGATGCTGGAGGCGTGATCGCTGCCGCCCAGGACCCGCCCATCGCCTTCGATCACGTCACGATCACGAACAACCAGGCCACCGGCTCCGCCGGTGGGATATGGATAGTCGGCGCCGGCTCGCTGAACTACTCAGACGTCTCCGGAAATCGCGCGGGCGCTCACGGCGGCGGTGTTGTGCTGGAGGGCTCCAACGTCAGAGTCGATCACAGTGTTGTCGCTTCCAACATGACCAACACCGGTGATGGCGCTGGAATTCTTGTACCTCACGGTGGGGCGACGATCGAGAACACCACTGTCAACTCAAACAGCGCGCACGGCTCCGGCGGCGGGATATACGTTGGCGAACCGCCGAGCTATGGAGGCTACCGTTTCGATCCCGCCTCGGTCGATGTGTACTTCTCCACGGTCGATGCCAACGCCGCGCTTGTCGGCGCCGCCAACATCCATGACCTCTCCGGCGACTCAGAAGTCAGCCTGTTTGGCTCGATCATCGCCTACCCGGGCGCGCAGCCAAACTGCAACGCGGGCTTGAACTCGAACGGCAACAACATCGAGAGTGCTCATTCCTGTGCTCTCAACACCACGACGGACTTGAAAGACACCGATCCCTTGCTGGGCGCCCTGGCCAACAACGGCGGGCCCAACCCGCAGCCAGACGATCGCCGCCGACAGTCCGGCCCGGGACTTCGTGACGGTGAGCTGTCCTCCCCCGGCCGATGACCAGCGCGGCTACGGCCGCCCCGTCAACGGCGCCTGTGACGGCGGCGCCTTCGAATTCGGCGCGACTCCTGGCACTTTCACGCCGACGCCGTCTCCGACTCATTCGGTGACGCCGACCCCGTCACCAACGCCATCCGGGTCGGCGGCTCCATCGCCGACGTCCACCGGCTCAACCCGCGCCTGGGGCGATGCCAACTGTGACGGCGTCGTCGACCTGGACGACGTCTTCGCCATCCTCTTCCACCTGGCCGGACTGGCGGTGCCGGGCCTGCCGTCCGGCTGTCCTCTGGGCGATGCGATCGTCGTCGACGGGGTGGAGCGGACCTGGGGCGATTTCGATTGCTCCGGGACGTTCGACGCAAACGACGCGACGTTCATCCTGGCCGATCTGGCCGGCGCGCCGATAGCTCCCGCCGCCAACTGCCCAGGCCTCCGCGATCCGGTGCCCGTCGGAACCTAGACTGGCCCGGCGCTCGACGATGAGTCCAAGAGCGAGTCAGCAGCCCCGATTTGGACCCTAACCTTCGTTGCCGTCCATCTCTCTCAGACAGTAGAACCTGGCCGTGATGTAGACGGCTCCGGTGTAGGTTCCGGCCTGCGCGTTCACAGGGTGCACCGAGAAGTCGATCTTGCCTGTCTGGTCGTGACCGACTGGGTTCCCGAAGCAGTATTCCTGGCCAGCCGGTTGCGGGTCTGCAACCTCGATGCTCGCCGGGTTGGTCAGCCAGGCCGGCCTGAATTTCGAGTCGAACGACGTGATCGTCTTCGTGGGATCAGAAGCAAGGATCAGCGGATCGAACTGCGTGACGATCACCATCTCGGCGTTGCCCGTGTTCAGGACGGTGGGACCGACGCAGCCGACGGGCGCTGTCGGGCAGGCGACGCCGGGCGGGTCGAAGGTCGTGTCACCGGGGATGTTGGCGCCGCCGTTGGTGTTGATGGTGCCCCAGTCCAGGCTGGTGAAGTCCAGCTGCAGGTGGATGAAGCAGATGTTGTCGAAGAAGAGGGGCAGGTGGTAGGCCGTCCCGGAGGAGTTGACCGCCGTCGCTTCGACGCGGACTTCGCCGCATGGCTTGTCTTTGGTCAACAGGTCCGGGACCTTGAAGATCGCCTTGGCGCCTTCGAAGCACTTGTTGATCATGTTGTCGACTTCGGCCTGGGTCATGGCGCCGTTCTCGACAGCCTGGGCGAACATGTTGGTGGAGCTGGAGGACTGCAGCTCCGTGCAAGGCACCTTCTGGAGAGGGTTCTGGGCCGTTGGCGGGGCCTGGGTTCCGGTGGCGTGCACCTGCTCCTCAAGGCAGAAGGCGGCGGACGTGCCGGGGCCGGTCGGGAAGATCTCCACCGGATCGTTCGGGCGCTCGGAAGGGTAGGTCGTGCCGTCAACCACCAAGTCCGGACCGCAGTTGGGGCCATTCGGGGGAACCTCTATGAAGGGCTCCCAGACCTTGAAGTAGACGTCAACAATGGACGAGACGTCAGCGGCCTCGACCGCGACCCACTTCTCGTAACCGCGCTCCACCGGCAGGTTCTCCGCGTTGGGCACGATGCCGACCATGTGGTGGCGAGCCTGCTCGGGGTCCGTGTTGGCGAAGGCCGAAGGGTCGCAGGCCGGTCCGTCCGCGGTTACCCACGGTGTGTCGTCTCGGTGGCCCACTGTGCCGTAGTTCTGGGACGCGTCGTTCGGGGTCATGTCAGGGGCGATCCAGGCGCACTCGAAGTTCAGGGCGGTGCCGGTCCCCGTGCCGCCGACTACGGCTTGCGCCGGGACCTTGATTGGGCCTAGGCACTGCGGCGGGTTGCCGGGCGCCGGGGTCTGGTTGGCCGGCGTCGCTGTCGGGCTGACGGTGGCGCCGCCCGGCAGCGTCGGCGCTGGTGTCGGGGTTACTGAGGTCAGCGCCGTGGCACAGGGAGTCGGATCGGGTGTCGGGCTTGGGCTTGGGCTGGGGCTTGGGCTGACCACGGGAACTCGTGTTCCCGTGAAGTCGAAGTCGCCGAAGCCGCCGCAATTCGCGGAGCCGCTGATGCTGTTACCGTCCGGCGCTGACGTTCCGATCATTGAGACACCCGCACAGACACTGCTAGAGGTTCCGGCGAGGTTGAAAGCACCGCTCACGGGGTTAATTCCGCCCGTTAGATTTACGCTGCCCAGCAGTGAGCAAGAGCCGGAAATGGTCAACGTGAGCGAGCTCTGTGTAAACGTTGCTCCGCTACAGGTGGAGGTCCCGGACCCGATATCGATGTTCCAGGTGCCGGTCAGGTCTACGTCGGCGCTGGCGCCCCTGGACTGGATGCCGATCACGAGCCAATGCGGCGATCGCGATTAGCAGACCTACCGCCATGGAATATACGTTCTTCGACATCGCCGCCCCCAAATTCTCCTGATGCAAATGTGGAACACGATACGAACAAATGACAGTCCGCTCAGGTAGCAATTATGAATATCGGACTGCGAGGCAAGTTGGACAGCTATTGGATACAAAAGGGAAAAATCTGGGAAAACCCCTGGTCCCAGCCGCGACCGGGTGCGCCCTTGCCTGCCGCTGCAGCGTCGGGTACAACTCTCGTGTGCCAGACCTTCTTCGCGTCGCCATCATCGGCACCGGGTCGATCGCCGACGCCCACCTCTACGCCTACTCCAAGGCGGCCGAGCGCGCGTCCGTCGTCGCCGTCGTAGATATCGATCCGGCCAGGGCCAGGCGCGCCGCCGAGCGCTTCGGCGTGCCCGAGGTAAGCGGCGACTTCCGCGAACTCTTGACGGGCGACAGGATCGATGCGGTCAGCGTCTGCACGCCGCCGTTCCTCCACCCGGAGATCTCGGCGGCCTGTCTGCGGGCTGGCAAACACGTCCTCTGCGAGAAGCCGGTGGCTGCCACGCTGACGCAGCTTGACGAGATCGCCGCCGCCGCGGGCGAGAGCGGCGCAGTGTTCTCCGGCGTCTTCCAGTGGCGGTTCGGCCGCGGCGCCCGGCAGATGCGCCTCCTGATCGACGAAGGGCGGCTGGGGCGGCTGACGCTGGGCCTGGCCGAGACCCTCTGGTTCCGCGACCACCCCTACTACGACGACGTGGCCTGGCGCGGCAAGTGGCTGGAGGAGTGCGGCGGCGTCACCGTCAGCCAGGCGATCCACGCCATCGACTGCCTGCTCTGGTTCCTCGGCGAGCCGGTCAGCGTCTACGCCGAAGCCGGCACGTTTCGGGCCAGGGTCGAGACGGACGACGTCGCCGTCGCCGTCATCCGCTTCGCTGGCGGCGCGATCGGGCAGATCACTTCGACCGTTAACGCGATGGGACCGGAACGCACGCGGATTGAGCTCTACGGGACGGAGATGAGTGCGATCGGCCGCGGCGAAGCTTACGACTCGACCAAGGACTTCTTCACGCTGTCGACGCCGGCAGGTGTCAGCGAGGAGTTGGCCGCCGAGTCCGAGGAGCGGGTGCCGAAGGGGCCGAGCATGCTGCACCGGGGGGCCGTCACCGACTTCCTGGACGCGATCGAGCACAAACGCCCGCCGCTCGCCGACATCGGAGCCTGCCGGACGGCGCTGCAGGTCACGACTGCTATCTACAAGTCGGCGATGACCGGGGCGCCGGTGAAGCTGCCGATCGCGCCCGGCGACGAGTGGTACAGCGCGCTGCCTCCGGGCGGCTTCCGGCTGCCTTGACCACGCCTCTTCCCGTCATATAGTAGACACACCATGGAACTTGATCTGGCGGGGCTGATCCCGGCCGTCGTCACGCCGATGCACACCGATGGCCGCATCGACGAAGAGGCGCTGGCCAGCTACGCCCGCTGGCTGCTGGGGTTCGCCGGCCTCAAGGCGGTCGCTGTCAACATGGACACCGGTGAAGGCCTCCAGCTGTCGCCTGCCGAACGCCGCCGCGTCCTCGACATCTGGGTCAGCCAGGCCGGCGGCCGGAGCCCGGTGCTGGCCGGCATCGGCGCTTCCAACACCGAGGGAGCGTGTGAGCTGGCCACCGACGCCCGGGCCGCAGGCGCCGCCGGGCTCGTCGTCTTCCCGCACCCGCTGTTCGTCGGCGAGCCGCTGCCGCCGGAGGTGCCCTACGAGTACCACGCCGCGATCGCCGAAGCTTCCGGCCTGCCGATCGTGATCTTCCAGCTGCAACCCTCGCTTGCCGGCGTCCTCTTCTCGCGTGAGACGCTGCTCAAGCTCGTCTCGATTCCCAACGTCGTCGCTATCAAGGAGGCCTCGTTTGACGAGGCTCGGTTCGTCGATACCGTTCGGGTGCTCCAGGATGCGCCGCGGCCGGTGCAGGTCCTGACCGGCAACGACAACTTCATCCTGGAGTCGTTCCGGCTGGGCGCTGTCGGCGCACTGATCGGTTTCGGCACGCTCGCCGTCGCCGAGCAGATCGAGATGATCCGGCTTCACGGCGAAGGTGACGCGGCCGGCGCCACGCGCATCCTGGAGACCGTGGTGCAGCCGCTCGCCGATGTGATCTTCGCGCCGCCGGTCCGGGACTACCGGGCTCGCACCAAGCTCGCGCTGTGTGAGCTCGGCGTACTGAAGTCGGACGCGGTGACGGCGGCCGCTGCTGGAGCTGGATGACGCCGAACGAGAGCGCGTGCGAGAGGCCGTGCGCCGGGCGAACCTGACCGTGAGCAAGGCGGTCGCGTGACGGACGAAGCGCGCATCAAGGTCAGCGCCCCGGCGGCCGTCGCCAACCAGGTTGCGCTGTCTGAGATCGAGACACCGCTCGGCGAGGGTGCGTACGATGCGGTCTCGGCCGCCGGTGACGCCTTCCGCGCCCAGGTGACCGCGCTGGCCAACGGCCGGTCGCTGGTCGGGGTGCTTCTGCCGGAGCTCGCGGCGGGGGAGATCGAACTGACGCTGCGGCCGGCCGCGGAGACGAAGCCCGGAATGGGCATCGACATCCTCGATCAGCCTGAGAACGGCCGGCTCGTCGTCAACTACAGCAACGTCATGCAGACGATCTACCACTACGGCGCGGCGAACTTCAAACCGCGCTTCTACCCGATCACGGTGCCCTGCTTCAAGCTGGGCGACATGGAAGACTTCGAGACCCAGTACCCCAAGGGCATCACCGATGACAGCCCGCCGGACCACATCTGGCACCGCTCCCTCTGGTACGCCTGCGGCGACGTCAACGGCGTCGACTTCTACCTGGAAAACGGCGGCGAGGGCCGCACCGTGCACGAGCGCTTCTCGGACGTGTTCTCCGGGCCCGTCTTCGGGGGCTTCCGGCAAAAGTTGAACTGGATCACGCCGGACGGCAAGACGCTGGTGCGCGACGAGCGCCGCTTCGTGATCTACCGCCGCAAGGGGCTCGAACGCATCTTCGACATCGAGGCGGCTTTCACGGCAGCCGACGTCCCGGCGACCTTCGGCCAGACCAACGAGAACGCCCTGCCGCTGATCCGCGTCAACGACATGATCGACGAATGGGACGGCGGCCGGATCACGCTGGAAGGCGGGATCATCGGCGGCACCGACGGGGTCGGCAAGCGGGCGCGCTGGGCGGACTACAGCGGGCCGCTGATCCGCAAGCCTGGCAAAGAGCCGCAGTGGTGGGGCATCGCCATGCTGGACCACCCGGGCAACCGCAACCACCCGAACGCCTGGTTCGCCCGGAGCTACGGACCGCTGGGCACGAACCTGCCGTTTTTTGACGGGCCGCTGACGCTCCAGCCGGGAGAGACGTGGAAGCTGCGCCACCGCATAGTCGTCCACGAAGGCGAGGCCGACGTGCCGGCGCTCGAAACGCACTGGCAGACGTTCGCCACACCCCCGGAGATCATCCCGGCTTGAGAAAGGGAACGCCATGACCACCGAACACCAGCAGGCATCGATCATCCGCAGCCTCTCCGACACCGAAGAAGAGCGCGGCGTCTGCGGCTTCCGCCGCAAGCTGGTGACCGGCGAAGACACGCCGGTGGCCTACGTGTCCCACCTGGTAATCGACAACTCTCGCGAGCACTATCACAAGATCATGACGGAGTACTACTACGTGCTGAAGGGCGCCGGCGAGATCTTCCTGGACGGCGTCGCCCACGCGATCAAGGCCGGCGACATCGTCGTCATCCCGCCGCTGGTCCGCCACACCTCCAAGGGCGACCTGGAGGTGCTGATCTTCGGCGCGCCGGCGCTCGAGGCAGAAGACATCTACTTCGACTAGCTTTCGCCTCGAATGCAGAGATGTCCCGCTACTTCAGATACCGTTCCCTCGACGACCTCCGGGGCGACGTCGCCGGGCGCGGGCTGGATATCTCCTTTGCGGACGACGTCCAACGGCTGCTGGAGCCGATCGCCGTTGGCCCGCGGACGCTGGGGAACCGGATGGCCGTCCACCCCATGGAGGGCTGTGACGGCACCCCTGACGGCAGCCCCGGCGAGCTGACCTTCCGCCGCTGGCGGCGCTTTGGCGCGGGCGGAGCGAAGCTGATCTGGGGCGAGGCCACCGCCGTTGTCCCCGAAGGCCGCGCGAACCCGCGGCAGCTCCTGCTGAGCGTGGACTCTGCGCCGGACTTCGAGCGGCTCCTGGAGGAGACCAGGCAGGCGCACCGGGAGCGCTTCGGCCGCGACGACGACCTGCTGGTCGGCCTGCAGCTCACGCACTCCGGCCGCTGGAGCCATCCCGCACCCCTCATCGCCCGGCACTCGCGCACACTGGACCCGCTCAAGAAGATCGGGCCCGACTCGCCCTTGCTGGACGACGCCTACCTCGAGCGACTGGCCGGATCGTACGTCGCGGCTGCGCGGCTGGCCCAGGACGCCGGCTTTGACTTCGTCGACCTGAAGCAGTGCCACACCTATCTGCTGAACGAGCTCCTGGCCGCCCGCAACCGCGCCGGCCCTTACGGCGGCAGCTTCGAGAACCGCACGCGCCTCCTCCGCGAGGTCATCGGCGGCGTCAGGCGCGACGCTCCGGGCCTGATCATCGCCTCGCGGGTCAACGTGTTCGACGGGCCGCGCTTTGGCGGAGCGCCCGGCCGTCCCGGAGAAGCGGACGCCGAGCCCGAGAACCCCGGCTTCGGCGTCGCGGCGGACGGCGTCTCAGCGGACTTGTCAGAGCCGGTGCGGCTGGTCCGGCTGCTGGCCGAACTGGGCGTGCCGCTGGTCAACGTGACGATGGGCAGCCCCTACTTCAACTCCCACATCGGCCGGCCGTTCGAGCGCGCGCCGGTGGACGGCTACGAGCCGCCGGAGCACCCGCTGGCCGGCGTCGAGCGCCACTTCCGGCTGGCCGCCGCGATCCAGGAGGCGAGCCCGGAGACGGTCGTCGTCGGCACCGGCTACAGCTGGCTGCGTCACTACGCCGCGCGGGCGGGCGAGGCCAACGTCCGCGCCGGGCGAGTCTCGATCATGGGTCTGGGCCGGGGCGCTCTCGCCTACCCGGACTTCGCCGCCGACCTGGTGGAGCACGGCGAGATGTCGGACCGCAAGTCCTGCATCGGCGTCAGCTACTGCACGGCGCTGATGCGGGCCAAGAACCACGAACTCGGCCAGTTCCCCACCGGTTGCGTGCCGCGCGACCCGCTGTACGCCGAGCAGTTCAAGCTCGCCTCCGGCCGCCATCCCGCGGCGTGACAGTCAGCCGAAGTTGTGCGCGGCCGGCGCCAGGCCCGCTCCGATCGGCAGCGGCGAGAGCGACTGGGCGAGCAGGTTCGTGATCCCGTCCTTGCGCTGGAGCTGTCCCTTCACGATTACGAACGGCTCCCGCCGCACGACTGCGCGGGCCTGCTCGTAGATGTCCGGCCGGACGATCACGTTGGTTAGGCCGAACTCATCTTCCAGCACCAGGAAGACGAACCCCTTCGCCGTTCCCGGCTGCTGACGGCAGACCACCAGGCCGGCCGCCTCGATCTGGCGCGCCGTCTTCGATCGATCCCAGCATCCGGCTGGTAGCGATCCCTTCGTGCAGGTGCGGCCTAAGCAGGGACATCGGGTGGGCGTTCGGAGACATGCCCAGGATCGTGTAGTCCGTGATCATCCGGTCCCACTCCGACATCGGCCGCAGCGGCACCATGTCCTGCTCGGTCGGCAGGGCCAGGGCCAGCTGTCGCTCCGTCGCGCCGCGGCCTTCGGAGCGGTAGAGCAGGCCCAGTTGCCAGAGCAACTCGCGGCGCTCCAGGCCGAAGCTGTCGAAGGCGCCGCAGGCCACCAACCCCTCGATGATCTCCCGGCCCAGCCGCGTGCGCTCCAGGAAGTTGAACAGCGAGGTGAATTCGCCGGCGCGCGTCCGCTCGTCTTCCACCTCCTTCGCTCTCTCCTCGCTCAGCCCGCGCACGTAGCGCAGGCCGATCCGCACCGCGAGCCCGGCCGCTGCAGGTTCGATCGAGCAGTTGGCGCCGCTGAGGTTGATGTCCGGGGTCAGCACCGTGATGCCGTGGCGCTTGCCGTCGTTGACCAGCACGTGTGGGGCGTAGAAGCCCATTGGCTGAGCGTTGAAGAGCGCGCAGAGGGACTCCGCCGGGTAGTACTGGCGCAGCCAGGCGGTCTGGTAGGCGAGCAGCGCGAAAGCGGCGGCGTGGGCCTTGGGGAAGCCGAACTCGGCGAAACCGGCGATCTTGGCGAAGACGGTCTCGGCGGTCGCCTCCGGCACACCCTGGGTCCGCGCGCCGGCGACGAACTGCTCCTTGAGCTGGCCCAGCGCCTCCCGCGAGCGCTTGCGGCTCATCGCCCGGCGCAGGCTGTCGGCTTGCCCGGCGCTGAAGCCGGAGAGGGCCATCGCCACCTGCAGCACCTGGTCCTGATAGAGGATCACGCCCAGGGTTTCGCCCAGCATTGGCTCCAGGGATGGATGGTCGAACGTGACCGGCTCCTTGCCCATGCGCCGGTTGATGTACGGGTTGACGGCGCCGCCGACGATTGGGCCGGGCCGGATGATCGCCACCTCCACCATCAGGTCGTCCAGGCAGCGCGGCCGCACCCGTGGCAGCGTCTGCATCTGGGCCCGCGACTCGATCTGGAAGACGCCCATCGTATCGGCCGCGCAGATGGAGTCGTAGACGCGCTGGTCGTCGAAGTCGATCTTCGAGAGGTCGATCCGCTTGCCGCGCTGCTGCTCGATCAGCTCCAGGCACTCGTCGGTCGCCGAGAGCATGCCCAGCGCCAGGAAGTCGATCTTGATCATCCGCGCGTCGTCCACGGAGTCCTTGTCCCACTGCATCAAGACGCGGCCTTCCATCGCCGATTGCTCCAGGGGTACGAGGTCGATCAGCGGCTGCGAGGCGATGACCATGCCGCCGACGTGCTGGCTGATGTGCCGGGGGAAGCCGGCGATCTGCTCGGCCAGCTCGGCCAGGTGCTGCCAGCCGCCCTTTCCCAGCTTTTCGCGGTAGTGCGTCTCCCGCGCCATCGCCTCCCGGATCTCTTTGGCAGAGCCGAAGCCGTCGCTCGCCTTGGCCAGCCGGTCAAGCTCCGCCGGGGGCAGGCCCAGCGCCTTGCCTACTTCTCGCACGGCGCTGCGGATGCGGTAGGTCGGAAACGTCGCGGTGAGGCCGACGTGCTCCCGCCCGAAGTGCTCGTAGACGCGCAGCATCAGCTTCTCCCGGATGTCGCGCGCGAAGTCCAGGTCTATGTCGGGGACGGAGGCCATCTCTTCGTTGAGGAAGCGGCCGAGGAAGAGGTTGTTCGCCACCGGATCGATGTGTGAGAGGCCGATCAGGTAGCAGATGATGGAGCCGACGGATGACCCGCGGCCCCGTCCCGGCGGACCGTGGTAAGGGCGCCCCTTGATCTCGGCGGCGACTTCGTGGGCCAGCTGGAAGATCTCGTGGTGGATCAGGAAAAAGCCGGCCAGGCCGTGGTGCTCAATCAGCCGCAGCTCCTCGGTCAGGCGCTGCTCCACCTCCGGGATAAAGCGCGGGTAGCGCAGCGCCGCCTCCCGGAAGCAGACCTTGCGCAGGTAAGACTGCTGCGTCTCGCCGATCGGCACCGCCGACTCCGGGAAACGGTAGGCCAGGTCTCGCGTCAGGTCAAACTGGCAGCGTTCGGCGATGCGCTCCGTGTTGGCGATAGCCTCCGGCATGTCGCGGAAGAGCGCCGACATCTCGGCCGCCGAGCGCATGAAGAATTCGGAGTTGGCGCGGCGCTGGCGGTGCGATCCGTCCAGGCTGCTGCGGCTCTTGATCGCCACGAGCACGTCCTGCAGCCGGTGCCGCGAGCGGGCGTGGTAGTGGACGTTGCCCGTAGCGACGACGCCGAGGCCAAGCTGTCCGGCCAGCTCGGCCAGGGCGCGGTTGCGGCGCAGGTCGCCATAGACGAGGTTGTTCTGCAGCTCGATGAAGAAGTTGCCTGCGCCGAAGAGCTCTGCGTAGCGCCGGGCGGCGTCCTCCGCCTCGCGATAACGTCCGGCGGCCACGAGCGCCGGCACTTCTCCGTCCCGGCAGCCGGACAGCGCGATCAGGCCCTCTGTGTGCCCGGCGAGCACTTCCGGCTCCGTGCGCGGTGAACCGCGTTCGTGGTCCAGGTGGGCGTGGGTCAGGATGCGGCAGAGGTTGGCGTAGCCGCGCTGCGTCTCGCAGAGGAGCGTCAGGTGGTGGCCATCGGCCAGGGTGAGCTCAGCGCCGGTGATCGGCCGCACGCCCCAGGCCTGCGCGCACTGGGCGAACTCCATCGCGCCGTGCAGGCCGTCGTGGTCGGTCAGGGCCAGCGTCTTCTGTCCCAGCTCCGCCGCGCGCAGCACCATCTCTTCGATGTGCGAAGCGCCTTCCAGGAACGAGAAGTTGGAGTGACAGTGCAGCTCTGTGTAGCTCATCCCGCGTAAGCCTGCCTGTACCAGCGCTCACGCACACGGTCGTAGTAGACGTCCACCGTGCGGCCGTCCTCCAGCAGGAGCCGCCAGTAGGCCCGGCGCACCGGCTGCGGGCGCCACCACTCGTCTTCGATGCGCCACGTCTCCAGCACTGCCTCCACGGCGCGGCGCTCCACGGACTCCGGCGTCCTCCTGGCGCCGGACTCCACAGCGACCGGGCGAGGCTGATTGAGCGCCCGCATCCGGCCCTGACCTGCAGTCAGTTGAGCTCTTCGAGCGCGGTTCGCCGCTCGGGAATCCGTGACCACGGCTCCACCTCCACGATTCTCCCTATCGATTGCTTGCCGTTGGTGTCCAGGTGCCGCGCGGCCTCTTCGATCTGCCGCCAGAGCTTGCCCTTCGTCTCGAACATCGGCGATTGCTTGCCAGACTCGCCGCTGAGGCCCACCAGCTCGATCTCCAGCTCCTCCACAGCGCGCTCCGGCGGGTGGCGGATGACGGCGTTCTTGACCGCGAACCAGGCCGCTTTCGGGTCGGCCAGCGCCTCCCGGAAGGGAACCGGCAGCTCCCAGGCGCCGCCGCTGTCCAGGGCCCCGCGGGCCACCACCTTGCGCACCCAGTGGCCCTTGCGGGCGCGGTCTCCGTAGGCGGCGTAGAGCAGCCGCTCCAGCCCGGCCAGGATCATCTCCAGGGCGATCGCCGGGGCCGGCAGCTGCATCCGGCGGACCACCGTACTCTCCGTCACCCGCGAGACGACAGGCTCGGCATCGATGCCGCTGGCCAGCTCCCAACAGCGCTTGCCTTCCGGCCCAAACTGCTGCTGGAACGCCCCCAGCGGGAGCTGCGCCACCTCGCCGATCGTCTCCAGGCCCAGCAGCTTCAGCCGCCAGAGCATCGCCTCGCTGGCCGGCAGCTGCGAGCAGGAGAGCGGGGCCAGGAAAGCGGCCTCCTCTCCGGCGGCGATGACCCGGGCCAGGCCCGGCCTGGCGATGGACGCCGAGACCCGCGCTGTGAACTTGCCGCCGGCGATCCCGACGCTGGGCATGAACCCCAGCCGCCGGTGCAGCGAGGCGATCAACCCTTCGGCAAAGGCGCGTGCATCGATCTGCAGGCCGGCCAGCGAGATGAAGGCGGTCCCGGCCTCGGCGGGCTCGATCTCCGGGCTCAGCTCGCCCAGCATCTCCAGCACCTCGTCGAACAGGCGCTGGTAGTAGGGGACGTCCGGCGTCAGCACAACCGCCCGCGGGCAGAGCGCGATCGCCTCCGACATTCGCATCCCGCGCTGCACGCCGAGCGGGTCGGCGCCGAGGGAACAGTCCAGCACCGTCGCCTCGCCGATCAGGATCAGGCGCGCGGCGATGTCCGGGCGGCGCTGCCGCTCAGCTTCGACGGCGAAGCGCGATATGTGAACGCAGGCGATTTGCATAGAGGGGCGACCTCCACGGACAAAATAGCACAGACGTTCTAGAAGTCAACTGCCAACAGGCGCTGGCTGGCGCAGCCCGTTCGCTCAGGTACAATTCGCGCTATGACAGACGCTCCCCCCGTGCAGTACGTCAAGACGAGCGACGGCGTCAACATCGCTTATGCAATAGCCGGTAGCGGTCCCGCCGTCGTCTGGATACGCAACATGTTCCAGGGCCACCTGCAGCTGGAGTGGGAGCAGCCGATTCAGCGTGCCGGGTTCGAGAACCTGATCGCCGCCGGAATGTCAGTTGTTCGCTTCGATCAGAGAGGCAGCGGTCTTTCCGATCGAGACGACGCCGACGTCTCCCCGGCAGCCGCCATTCGTGACTTCGAAGCCGTCGTTGACAGGCTGCAACTTGAACGGTTTGCCATTCTCGCCATCGAGTGGGGGGCCAGTACCGCGATGACGTACGCTGCACTTCACCCGGACAGGGTTTCGCGGATGATTCTCATGAATCCAGCGTCCACCGCCGGTCAGACGGCTCGCGGCAAGACCTGGTTGGGCCTGGCCGATGACTGGGAGCTGTTGACGGAAACCGTGTCCAACATGGCGTTCGGGTTCGGTTATCAGGAGTCGCGCAGATACGCAGAGTACATGCGGGCGTCCATCAGTCACGACACATTTCTGAGGTATATGAACGAGACTTTTGACCTTGCTGCCTCATCCAAACAGCTCCAGGTGCCCACCCTCGTCATCCGACACACCGCGATACCCTGGCTCTCAATGGAGTCCACTCGCGATCTGGTAGCCGCGATTCCCGACTGTACGATGGTGGCGATCGAAGGCAACTACATTGACCACGGGCGCGAGACCGGCCGCGCCATCATAGAATTCCTTGCGCCTGAAGTGGCGGGATTGTCACCCAGGACCAAGGCGCCTGCCGGCTCTTCCGCGCCGTCCAGCCTGCGCACCGTACTGTTCACTGACATCGTCGGCCACACGGAGATGATGTCCCGCCTCGGCGATGAGCGCGGTCGCGATGTCCTCCGCGAGCACGAGCGCATCACCCGCGAAGTCCTCAAGGCGAACGGCGGCACCGAGGTCAAGACAATGGGCGACGGCTTCATGGCGTCGTTCGGCTCAGTGACCAAAGCCGTCGAGTGCGCCATCGCGCTACAGCGTGCCTTCGCCGACCGCGAGGGCGAGCCGCTGTCCGTCCGCGTCGGCCTGAACGCTGGCGAGCCGATCGAAGAAGACGGCGACCTCTTCGGCGCGACGGTGATCCTCGCCTCACGCATCGCGGCTAAGGCGGACGGCGGGGAGATACTGGTAGCGGACACGGTGCGCGGATTGTGCTCTGGGAAAGGCTTCCTCTTCGCGGACCGCGGCGAGTTCGTGGCGAAGGGGTTCGAGGAGCCGGTGCGAATCTATGAGGTAAGCTGGCACGGATAGTTCTACGCTCGCTGTGATACGAATGGAGGACTGTACATGAACGGGGTACGAGTACTGGTGGGCACGCGCAAGGGCGCGTTCATCCTGACCTCGGACGAAAAACGCTCGAAGTGGGACGTCAGCGGGCCCCACTTCGCCGGCTGGGAGATATACCACGTGAAGGGCTCTCCCGCCGATCCCAACCGCCTGTTTGCCTCGCAGAGCAGCAGCTGGTTCGGGCAGGTGATCCAGCGCTCCGATGACGGCGGCAAGACGTGGGCTCCGGCGGGCAACCAGTTTCAGTACGAAGGGACTCCCGGCACTCACCAGTGGTACGACGGCACGCCGCACCCGTGGGAGTTCGCGCGTGTCTGGCACCTGGAGCCGTCTCTCAGCGATCCCGATACGGTCTACGCCGGAGTCGAAGATGCCGCCCTGTTCCGCTCCACCGACGGCGGCCAGACGTGGCGAGAGCTGCCGGGCCTGCGCGAGCACGAGTCCGGGCCATACTGGCAGCCCGGCGCCGGCGGCATGTGCCTGCACACGATCGTCATCGACCCGAGCAACGACAAGAGGATCTTCACGGCCATCTCGTCCGCCGGCGTCTTCCGGTCTGACGACTCAGGGGCGACGTGGCAGCCCAAGAACGGCGGTCTCGTCTCGAAGGAGATCCCAAACCCTACCGCCGAAGTCGGTCACTGCGTTCATCGCATCGCCATGCACAAGTCTCGCCCCAACGTGCTGTTCATGCAGAAGCACTGGGACGTCATGCGCAGCGATGACGCCGGCGAGTCATGGCGGGAGATCAGCGGCAATCTGCCAACCGACTTCGGATTCGCCATCGACGTGCACGCGCACGAGCCGGAGACCATCTACGTCGTCCCGGTCAAGAGCGACCAGGAGCACTTCGTGCCGGACGGGAAGCTGCGCGTCTACCGGAGCAAGACCGGCGGAGACGAATGGGAAGCGCTGACGAAAGGCCTGCCCCAGCAGAACTGCTACGTCAACGTCCTGCGTGACGCGATGGCCGTCGACTCTCTCGATTCGTGCGGCATCTACTTCGGCACTTCGGGCGGCCAGGTCTACGCGTCGCCCGATGCAGGGGATAGCTGGGCTCCAATCGTCCGCGACCTGCCTGCGGTGCTGTCGGTAGAAGTCCAGACGCTGCGTTGATCCGCGTCGTTCTCCCGGTCAACCTTCGGAAGCTGGCGGGCATCGAGGGCGAGCTGAGCTTTGAGATAGAGGGCCGGATCACCCAGCGCTCCATCCTCGACGCCCTGGAATCCGCATACCCGATGCTGCGCGGGACGATCCGCGACCACGTCACGAAGGAGCGCCGGCCCCTGGTCAGGTTTTTCGCCTGCGAACAAGACCTGTCTCACGAAACTCCCGATGCTCCGCTGCCGGAAGCCGTTGCCGCGGGGAAGGAGCCCTTCATCATCATCGGCGCCATGGCGGGCGGCTAGGCCCGTACGGCGTCCGCCGCGGATCAGCCCATGGCGCGCGGGACGGGGTTCTTCCGCGCCAGGATGTTTTCGAAGCGCTCCTTGAAGAGGAAGTCCATCTCAGGGTGGGTGATGATGTACAGCTGGTCGTCCCGGATAGCCTCGAACACCTGCTGGGCGATATCGGCCGGGTCCATCCCGTTCTTGAGGAAGTTGCGCACCATCTCCAGGCCGGCGGCGCGCGCCGGGTCCAGCTCCGGCTCCGGCTCGGCGGCATTGGCCAGCTCGGCCGGGCGGTTGCGGTCGGCCTCGGCGATCTTCGTGTTCACCCAGCCCGGGCAGAGGACGGACACGCCGACCTTCGCGTTCGCCAGGTGCAGCTCGTTATAGAGGGACTCTGAGAGGGCGACGACGGCCTGCTTGGTGACGCCGTAGATGCCGGAGCCGCGCATCAGCCCGGCCAGGGAGGCCGTGTTCACGATGTGGCCTTCTTCGCCCTGCTCCAGCATGATCGGCAGGAAGGTGCGCACGCCGTGGATGACGCCCCAGAGGTTGACGCCCATGACCCATTCCCAGTCCTTGAGCGTGCTCTCCCAGGTGGGGCCCCAGGCCCCGGCCACGCCGGCGTTGTTGCAGACGATGTGCACGCCCCCGAAAGCGTTTAGCGTCTGCTGGGCCAGGTTCTCGAACGCCTCCGGCCGGGCGACGTCTGTCACCACGCCGAGAACGTCGACTCCCTGCTCCCGGAACTCCGCTTCGGCCTGGCGGAGAGCACCCTCTTCCACATCGGCCAGGACAACCTTCATGCCTTCTGCGCCGAAACGCTCGGCCATCGCCCGGCCGATGCCTGATGCTCCGCCGGTCACGACGGCTACTCGATCTTTGAATTCCTTCATGCGTGGCCCCTTACTCTGCAGCTATGGTCGTGCCGCGATCATACCCTGTCCGCGCCTAGCGGGTGCGCGGGTCAAGGGCGTCGCGGAGGCCGTCGCCGATGAAGGTGAAGCAGAGCATCAGGATGGCGATCGCCATGGCCGGGAAGAAGACGATCCAGGTGTTGGCCTGGATGTACGTGTAGCCGTCCGAGACCAGCCGTCCGAGGCTGATCGCCGGCGGCTGCAGTCCGAAGCCCAGGAAGCCCAGCGCCGCTTCGGCGAAGATGGCGATCGGTACGCCGAAGGTGACGGCGACGATCACCGGCCCCAGGGTGTTCGGCAGCATGTGCACAAACACGACCCGCGGCGACGAACCGCCCATGGCCCGGGCCGCAACCACGTAGTCGCGCTCTCGCAGCGAAAGCATCTGCCCACGTACCAACCTGGCCAGCGTTGTCCAGTTGATCAGGGAGATCGCCAGGATGATCTGCACCCGGGCGTCACTGATGATCGGCCAGTCGCGGTCCTCCAGTACGGCGCGCATGAGGATGATGAAGAGCAGGTCCGGGAAAGCGTAGGTGATGTCCGTGATCCGCATCAGCAGGTTGTCGGCGACGCGTCCGCCCAGCGCCGCCATGGCGCCGACGGTGACGCCGATCAGGACGACGACGATCTGGGTGCCGATGCCGATCTGCAGGGAGACACGGACGCCGGCCAGGACGCGGGCCCAGTTGTCTCGGCCAAGGTTGTCGGTGCCGAAGTAGTGGCTGGAGCTGGGCCCCTGCTGGAGCGCCGAGTAGTCCTGGTCGAAGAACGGGTCGTAGCGCTCGATCCCGTGCACCAGGCTGGCCACGAAGGCCAGAATCGCCACGGCGACGAGGATGACGAGCCCGAGCATCGCCAGCTTGTTGCGTCGCAGCCGCCGGAAGGCATCGCCCCAGAGCCCGCGCTGCTTGCGGTCAGAGTCCTTGATCAGCTGCGGGATCGCCGCCGCGTCATCAATGGCCACAGCTACCCGTACCGAATCCGCGGGTCCACCGCTGCGTACAAGAGGTCCACCGCCAGGTTCGCGAAGGCCACGATCGCCGCGTAGAAGAGGGTCGTGCCCATGATCATCCCGTAGTCACGGTTCTGCACCGCCAGAACGAAGGAGCGGCCGATCCCCGGGATCGAGAAGATCTGCTCGATGATGAACGATCCGGTGACAAGCGCGGCGAAGATCGGGCCCATCACCGTCAGCACCGGAATCAGCGAGTTCTTGATGGCGTGGCGGATGATAACGACGTTGTTGGCCAGCCCCTTGGCGTGGGCCGTGCGGATGTAATCCTGGTTCATCACCTCCAGCATGCTGGCGCGCATGATCCGGGCCACGTAAGCCGAAGGCAGGAGGCTCAGGGCGATGACGGGCAGCACCATCTTGCGCGGCTCCCAGGCCGAAGCAGTGAACGTGTCGCTCCAGTCGATCGGGCCGCCCCAGCCGACGATTTTGAACCAGTGCAGCTCCACGGCAAAGATGATGATGAGGAACGTCCCGGCGATGAAGTTGGGCACGCTTGCGCCGATGGTGGCGAAGAGCACGCCCAGGTAGTCCAGAGGGCCGTTGCGGTTTAGCGCCGAGACGACGCCGAGGAAGAGCCCCCAGCTCATGGCCACGACGAAGGCGATGATCCCGAGCTGGGCGGTGACGAAGAAGCCGTGCTCAATCAGGTACGAGACGTCGCGGTCGCCGCGGAAAGACAGGCCGAGATCGCCGTGGGAGATGTCCCAGAGGTAAGAGAGGTACTGGTGCCAGAGCGGCTGGTCCAGGTGGTAGCGGTGGTTCAGGTTCTGGATGATCGCGTCCGGCAACTGCTTGTCCTGGGTGAACGGGCCGCCTGGGACGGCGTGCATCAGGAAGAACGTGATCGTAGCTACCGCCCAGAGGACAGGGAATACCCAGAGGATCCGCCGGATGATGTAGCCAGTCATCGCTTCAGAACCGGACGTGGGGCTCGAAGCCGAGCCCCACGTCCAATCTCATACAAGCCTGCCGGGTCTAGGAACCGGCTTTCACGTACCAGCACTCCGCGCACCAGGTGCCGGGGCCGCCGGCGTCGATCGTGCCGTTGGCCTGGACGCCGCCGACCTTGGAGGCGACCAGGAACGGCAGGCCTTCCTGCATGAACGGGATGACGCCGCAGAGCTTGTTCACGATCAGCGTCTCCACATCCTGGTAGGCCTTGACGTGTGCGTCAAAGGTGGTGGCTGCAGCGGCCGTCTGCATAGCCGCATCGATCTCCGGATCGCTGCAGTTGTACTTGTTGTTGCCGCCACCGGTGTTGAACAGACCGACGATCGGGTTCTCCGGGTCCGGGTAGTCCAGCTGCCAGCCGCCGATGAACAGCTCGAAGTTCTCCGAGTTGAACAGCTGCGACCGGGTCTTGGAGTCGACCACGTTGATCGAGATGTCGATGTTCAGGTTGTCCTTGAAGGCCTTCTTCAGGAAGTCGGCCTGGGCCTTGCGGTTCGGCTGGTCGGCGATCGTCAGCTCAAGCGTCGGGAAGCCGGTGCCGTCGGGGTAGCCGGCGTCCGCCAGGGTCGCCTTGGCGGCGGTCGGGTCGTACCCGATCGTACCCTTGAACTTATCGTTGCCCTGGAACCCGGGCAGCCCCTTGACGAGCCAGTAGTAGGCGGGCAGCGCGACGTCGCTTGTCGTGACCGACACCATCGTCTCGCGGTCAATCGCCTGGGACAGCGCCAGCCTGACTTTGGGATTGGCCAGCACCGGGTTGGTCATCTGGACTTCAAGGGTCGTGATTCGTGCGGAGCCGTAGACGAGCAGCTCGTCCTTCAGGGTTGAGTCCGCCTGGTCAGCCGGAACGTCGGTGTCGGGGATGCGGGTGATGTCCAGCTCGCCGTTCTGGAAGTCGCGGGCGGCGGCGCTGAAGTCGTCGATGAAGACGATCTTGAGTGACTTGAGCTTCGTCGGCGCGCTGACGGTGTAGTTGGGGTTGGGGACCAGGGTCACGTGGTCGCCGGGCACGAGCTCGGAGATCGTGAAGGGCCCGTTGGCGACGATGTGGCCGGGGTCCGTCCACTGCTCGCCGTACTGGGAAACGATGTCCATGCGGGCCGGGAAGGTGATCCAGAGTGAGAAGATGTCCTCGAAGGTGGTCACCAGGCCCGGGTCGACCAAGGTGATCTCAAGAGTTGTGTCGTCGATCGCCTTGGCGCCCATCGCGTCGGCCATGGCGTCAAGCTCTGCATCGGTGGGGGTCAGCGGCGCATCGGAGGTACCCAGCGCCGCCGAGTACTCGTCGCAACCGACGACGCCGATGATGCCGCCGACGGCCGCGCTCTGCAGCAGGTAGGCGTACGGGCTGGCCAGGCGCGGGTCACAGCCGCGCTTGACGCCATCGGCGAACTGCTCCGCCGTGATCGCCACGCCGTCAGACCACTTCAGGCCGGGCTTGATCTTGACGGTGAAGGTCTTCCCATCGGCTGAGACCGTGGGCTCGCCATCGGCGTACAGCGGCACCGGGGCGGCGCTGCCGTCTGCTGTGGACACGAGCTGGTAGAGGCCGCGGAAGACGTCTCGCTGGACGCTGATGTCCTGCTCAAAGTTGGAGCGCTGGGGGTCGTAGAACTGAGGCTCCACCGACTGGATTACCAGGTTCTGCTGGTCGTCCGGAGCCGCGTCGCTGGCCTCCGTTGGTGAGGCGCCGCCGGTTGCCGTTGCGCTGGCGTTGTCGTCGTCGTCGCCGCCGCATGCGGCCATGACGACCAGCGCGGCGATGGCGAGGCCGCCCAGTAAGAGCGTTCGCCAATGCTTAAACCCACTCACGTTGATACCCACTCCTTTCGATTCCTACCGTTGCCTGGCTTGATCCGTTGCTGAGAAATCTATGCCTATTGACGTTTCCACGCAACCTATATTGCCATTACGAATAGATGACCAGTCTGGACTTCTCGTACTCCGATGCTCCCGTACGGAACTAGCGCGGCAGCCGGGCGGAGACCGGGGGCAGGGGCGGCGGGGCGGCGTGGGGCTCTGTCTGATACCAGTAAGCGGTGGAGGAGTAGTCGTTGGAGAGGTTATTGGCGTGGCCGTGCTCGATCGTGACCCGGATCGACTTGCGGAAGTGGATCGGGTCCTCGATGTGGTAGCGGTAGACGGACTGCTTGCCCTTGTAAAGCCAACCTTCGCCGCCGGTGGAGGCCAGCGGCTGGCCGTGGTAAGGGGTGCAGAACTCGGTCAGGGGGCTCCAGGCGGTGTTGAAGTAGTCCTCGGTTCCGGTGCCGCTCAGCGTCGGCAGGGCGTCGCCGTCGATGAAGATCATGTCGTCGCCTTCGCCGTACCAGTCGTTCTTGAGGCGCTCGCGGCAGTCGATGTTGAGGTTGCAGCCGACGTAGTGGCCGCGGCCGGTCGCCTCCAGGATCACGTAGTTGTCCTTGCCGTCCAGGTTCGGCGTCTCCCAGACCTCGCGCCGGTACTCCGGGTCTGCGTCGAAACGGCGGGAGTCGTCGCCCCAGCCGGCCGTCGGGTGCTGGCAGCGGAACTGGGCGTGGAAGAGCCCGGCGTTCTCCAGCGGCCGCTCGTAAGTCTCGTAGTCGATGTAGAAATAGGCGACGAGGCGCCGTTCGCCCTCGTTGGTCAGCTCGATGCGGGCGTCGCGGCTGAACGGCATCGGGAAGTAGCAGTTGAAGCCGCGGCCGTCGCGCGGGCTCATCGTCAGCGGCAGCGAGGAGAAGTCCTTCGTGATGCCGTGGCCAATGCCGAAGAAGTCTCCGGTCGGGACTTCGACACAGGGCGTTTCGGCGCCGTCCCAGAACATACGCATGACGCTGCGGCGCGGATAGGCCTCCTCCCGCGAGGCCAGCGTCATCCAGATGTGGCGCACCGCACCCGGCCCGGCGATCTGCGCCAGCGTGCGCGTCTCTCCCGGCTGCAACATCCAGAAGTCGGCGTTGCCGCCCGTCCGGTCGTAGGAGGAGGCACGGCCGCGCGTGGCGTCGCGGAGGGAGGGCAGCCCGGAAAGCGAGGATGACCCGATCATTCGGTGGCGTATGCTAGCACGCCGGCTAGAACACGCGGCCCATGGCGAACTTCAGGTAGTCGCCCTCCGGAAAGGCGGGCAGCACCGGGTGATCGAAGCCGGCGCCGTGGACGGACTCCAGCTTGAAGCGGCGCCCGGCCTGTTTGGCGCCGATCTCGATGCTGGCCAGGAACTCATCTTTGCCGAAGTGGCTGGAGCAGGAACCCGCGCAGAGCAGGCCGCCGGGAACGGTGACCATCGCCGCCAGCTTGTGTAGCCGTTGGTAGGCCTGCCGCGCCGCCGGCAGCGCCTCCTTCTTCGGGGCGAAGCTGGGGGGATCCGAGACGACGATGTCCCATTCGTCGCCGCGCTTGAAGGCGGCGCGCAGAAACGTGAAGACGTCCGCTGCGTGGAACTGTGCGTTGTCGAGCGAGAGCCGGTTGGCCTGGAAGTTGCGGCGCGCGGCCTCGATCGCCGGCTTGGCCATGTCCACGGTGTCTGTGCTGCGCGCCCCGGCCTTCGCCGCGTAGACGGAGAAGCCCCCGGTGTACCCGAACAGGTTCAGCACGGACTTGCCGCGCGCCCGCTCGGCGACGCGCTGGCGGTTCTCCCGCTGGTCCAGGAACATGCCGCCTTTCTGGGCGTGGGCCAGGTCAACGACGAACTTCACGCCGTTTTCCAGCACCTCGCGCTCGTCTACCGGGGCGTCAGCGTCGCGCGCGGCGCGGTCCAGGACGGCGCGGACCGGCAGCCGCCCCTTCGCCGCCGCAAGCAGCTTTGGCTCGAAAGGCGCGTAGAAGGCCCGGGCACCTTCGCCGTCGAAGCGGACGACGGCGGCGTCGGCGTAGAGGTCGACGTGGACGCCGGGCAGCAGGTCGCCCTCCCCGTGGACCCAGCGGAAGGCGTTCGTTTTCGTGAGGTCGAGGCGAGCCAGCCGCACCTCCAGCGCCGCCGCCAGTCGTTCGGAGACGAGCGCCTCGGCGTCCGCGAAGCGGTGGCCCGGCCCGCCGGACTCCAGCACCCGCACAGCTATTGGCGAGCGCGAGTCCCAGTAGCCGCGCGCCAGCGCCCTGCCGTCCTTCGTGCGGACCTCAACCAGGGCGCCGTTCCGCAGCCCTTCCCGCGGCGCCAGCGCGTCCCGGTATATCCAGGGATGTCCCTGCCTGATCGACCGGGCGAGGTCTTTCTTCAACACGATGGGCTGTGGGCGCACGGAACAAGTATAGGTGCGAGAAGGTTGCGCCGACCTCACACCTCACACCTCAGCACCTCCTCTGCTATAGTGGCGCGGAAGGAATCGGACAGCCCAGACATAACGCACAGAGAGGAAACATCATGGGTCGCAAGGTATACGTAATCGGCGTCGGGATGACGAAGTTCGAGAAGCCGGGCTCCAAGGCCTGGGACTACCCGGACATGGCCAAGGAAGCGGGCGAGAAGGCGCTGGCGGACGCCGGCGTCGCCTACACGGAGATCGAACAGGTCGTCGTTGGCTACGTCTACGGTGAGTCCACCTGTGGCCAGCGCGCCGTCTACCAGCTGGGCCTGACCGGCGTTCCCGTCTACAACGTGAACAACAACTGCTCCACCGGCTCCACCGCGCTCTTCATGGGCAAGCAGCTGATTGAGGGCGGGATCGCCGACTGCGTCCTGGCCCTCGGCTTCGAGAAGATGCAGAAGGGCTCGCTCGGCGCTACTTTCACGGACCGCGTGAACCCGATGGACCAGCACGTCAACGCGATGGTGCAGATGCGCGGCTTTGAACCGCACCCGCCGGCCGCCCAGCTCTTCGGCAACGCCGGCCGCGAGCACATGGAGAAGTATGGCTCAACACCCACGCATTTCGCCAAGATCGGCTACAAGAACCACAAGCACTCCGTCAACAACCCGTACTCCCAGTTCCAGGACGAGTACAGCCTGGAGCAGATCATGGCCGCGCCGATGGTGCACGACCCGCTGACCAAGCTCCAGTGCTGCCCGACTTCCGACGGCGCCGGTGCGGTGGTCCTGGCCAGCGAGGAGTTCGTGAAGAAGCACAACCTGGAGGACCAGGCGATTGAAGTGCTCGCCCAGGAGATGGTCACAGACACCCAGGAGACGTTCGAAAGCAAGAGCTCGATCAAGCTGATCGGCAGCGACATGACGAAGATCGCCGCCAACCGCGTCTACGAGAAGACCGGCATCGGCCCCGAGCAGCTCGACGTGATCGAGCTGCACGACTGCTTCTCCGCCAACGAGATGATCACCTACGAAGCGCTCGGCCTCTGCCCGGAAGGCACCGCGCACACACTGGTGGACCAGGACGCCTTCACGTACGGCGGCAAGGTCGTCGTCAACCCCTCCGGCGGGCTGATCTCCAAGGGCCACCCGCTGGGCGCGACTGGCCTGGCGCAGTGCTCAGAGCTGACCTGGCAGCTGCGGGGCAAGGCGGACAAGCGGCAGGTGCCGGGCGCCAGGCTGGCGCTTCAGCACAACATCGGGCTGGGCGGCGCAGTCGTCGTCACGATGTACCGCAAAGGGCTTCGAATAGCCGCGGCTACTGCTCGAAGATAGACGGGGGCGCCACGCCAAAGGGCGGCCCGTATTGCAGCACGATCGTCTCGGCGTCCTTGAGCGGGATCGTCGAGGGGTCGCCGTCGAACGTTTCGCCGTTGACGGTGGCCGTGATGCTGTGCGTCGCGTCGGTCGTAGCGTTCATCAGTTGCGTGGAGCTCAGAGGCTGGCCCCAGACAGCGAAGAACTGGCCCAGGTCGAAGTCGCGCTTCTCCGGCGCTTCGATGTGCATGAGCCCGGTGTCGTCGTGGGTGTGCAGCCAGAAGATGCAGTTGCTGCGGATGCCGGTGTTCTTCGGCACGGTGACCTGCTCGCCTTCGATCAGGATCTCCAGCGCGGCGTGCACGTGGTAGGCCAGCTGCTCCCCGGCCTCGCACTCGACGCCGTCGACGGTGTCGATCGCGTTGCTGGAGCCGCTGCCCCCGCCGCCGAAGGCGATCAGTGCCCCGAGCACGCCGACCAGCACCAGGGCGATCAGCGCGACGGCCCAGATCCAGTCCTTCCCGCCCATCCTGGAAGGATGCCTTTTGCGACGGCTCATATCTACATCATAGGTTACCCGTTGGCGGCACGATGACGAAACGCGGGGCCGGGAGTATCATCTAGACGCTGAACGGAACCCGGAAGAAGGAGGGCCACGACGATGGGTGACAAGAGCCCGAAGAATACGGCCAAGACCAAGAAGCAGAAGACACAGAAGAAGGCCGGCGCAGCCAAGCCAGCGGCGAAGAAGTAGCACCGCAGGCATGGAAGTAGACCCGAACGCGGCCGGCTTCTCGGCTGCGAGGCTGGAGCGCGTCACCGACCACCTGGACCGCAACTACGTCACGCCCGGCAAGATCGCCGGCTGCCAGACGCTGGTGGCGAGGCACGGCCATGTCGCCTACTTCAAGTCGCTCGGGTTCGCCGACCGCGAGAACCAGGTCCCGATGGCGGACGACACGATCTTCCGCATCTACTCCATGACCAAGCCGATCACTTCCATCGCCCTGATGCAGCTCTGGGAGCAGGGCCGCTTCCAGCTCAACGACCCGGTGGAGAAGACGATCCCGGAGTGGCGCGGCCTCAAGGTCTACGTCTCCGGCGAAGGCGAGTCCATGGAGACGCGCGATCCCATCCGGCAGATGACGTTCCGCCACCTGCTCAGCCACACCAGCGGCCTCTCCTACGGCTTCACGAACCACCCCATCGACCGCGCCTACGGCGGCGCGCAGATTATCCGCGGCCGGGGCGAGACTCTGCGTACGTTCGTCGAGCGGCTGGCCAGCGTGCCGCTGGCCTACGATCCCGGCGAAAGCTGGATGTACTCCTACGCCACCGACGTCTGCGGCTACCTGGTGGAAGCGATCTCCGGCCAGCCGTTCGACCAGTACCTGCAGGAGAACATCTTCGACCCGCTGGGGATGGTCGACACTTCGTTCATGGTCGCTCCGGAGAAGGTGGAGCGGCTCTCAGCCAACTACATGCGCCAGGCGGACAAGACAATGCTCCTGATCGACGCGCCGGCCAGCAGCACCTACCTCCACCAGCCGACGTTCTTCTCCGGCGGCGGCGGCCTCACCAGCACCACGGCCGACTACCTGCGCTTCGCCGAAATGCTGCGCCGCGGCGGCAAGTTGGACGGCCGGCGCCTGATCGGTTCGCGGACGCTGGAGCTGATGACGCAGAACCACCTGCCGGACGGCGCCAGCCTGGCTTCGAAGGCGATCGGCCTCTTCTCCGAGGCAAAGTACGACGGCACCGGCTTCGGGCTGGGCTTCGCGATGACGATCGACGGCGTGGCCGCCGGGCTGCCCTGTGAAGGCGAGTTCTTCTGGGGCGGCGCGGCTTCGACCTACTTCTGGGTGGACCAGAACGAAGACCTGGTGGCGATCTTCATGACCCAGCTGATGCCGTCCACCACCTTCGATTTCCGCGGCCAGCTCAAGGACATCGTCTACGCCGCCATCGACGACTAGCCCCCGGCGCTATACTCAAACTGTCCAAGCGCCCCCATTTCGTGAAGGAGAACCCCAATGGCTAACACAGGACTTCGCCGTCTCGGCCGCTCCGGGCTCAAAGTTTCGCCCCTCTGCCTGGGCGCGATGAACTTCGGCAACGAGAACTTTGGCTGTGACGAGGCGACTTCGATCGACATCATCCACGCCTACCTCGACGCCGGCCACAACTTCATCGATACCGCCAACGTCTACTCCAACACCCTCTCGGAGACGATCGTGGGCAGGGCCGTGAGAGGCCGCCGCGACGGCGTCGTGATCGCCACCAAGGCCGCCGGCGCCCTCGGCCCCGGCCCCTACGAGGGCGGGACCAGCCGCAAGCACGTCATGCAGGCCTGCGAGGACAGCCTGCGGCGCCTGGACACCGACTACATCGATCTCTACCAGATGCACCGCTACGACGACTCCGTGCCGCTGGAGGAGACCCTGAGCACGCTCAACGACCTCGTGCGGCAGGGGAAGGTGCGCTACATCGGCGTCTCCAACTGGAACGCCTCCCAGATCGCCGAGGCCGCTTGCGTCATCCAGGCCCGCGGCTGGGAGCCGATGGTCAGCCTGCAGCCTCAGTACAGCGTCCTCACCCGCGACATCGAGGTGGAGATCGTGCCGGCCTGCCAGAAGTTCGGCCTGGGGATCATCCCCTGGAGCCCGCTGGGCGCTGGCATGCTCACCGGCAAGTACAAGCGGGAAGTTCAGCCGCCGCCGGACAGCCGCTTTGGGGCCGCCGGCCCGTTCCAGGAGATCTGGCGCAGGCGGGCCCTGCGTGAGCGCAACTACGAGATCGTCGACGTCGTGGTGGAAGAGGCGGGGAGGCTGGGCGTCACGCCCATCGCCCTCAGCCTGGGCTGGAACCTGGCCCGGCCCGGCGTCGTCGCCCCGATCATCGGCCCCAAGACCGTCCAGCAGCTGACCGAGAACCTGGCGGCGCTGGATGTGGATGTGCCGAAGGAGACGATCGACCGGATCGACGGCGCAAGCCAGCCGCGCGTGGGTTACCCGCAGAACTTCTACACGAACCCGCTGCCGCGGGGGACGACGCCGGTGGCGCGGAGCTAGGCCCCGGCTAGTAGGGCTGGCACTGCCAGGGCCGCCAGCCGCTGGTCAGCCAGAGCTCGTAGGCCCAATCCGTGTTCTTGACTGGGTCCATCCAGTCTGTGTAGAAGTCCGGCCAGAGATAAGCGTGGACGCTGTTGATCTGGAAGAGGCCGTAGTTGTTTCCGTTGGTGGCCCAGTTCCCGTCCAGCCGCCCGCTCATGTCCAGCCCGGACTCACAGCTGGCCACGGCGATGGCTTCCGAGCAGGGCCAGGCCTTGGCGCAGATGATCGCCTCGAAGCCGTCGGTCGGGAGGACCCGCGGTGCTGCGGCGGGCTCCGGTTCCGGTTCCGGGGCAGCGGCAGGTTCGGCCGCGTCCTCAGGCGCTTCGACGGCGTCGACGGCGGTCGGTGCATCTATGGCGGCTTCAACGGCGAATTTGAGGTCTGCCGGATTGGCGCGCGGAACCGTGGCGTGGATGTCGTCGAGGAGGGATGGCTCGTAGGGAGCGGGGGCCGGCGCAACCGTGACGGTAGGGGTTGGCGAGGCGGTTATCTCAGCGTCCAGCCTGGCGTCCACGGACTCGCTGCTGCCGAGGCCCAGGTAGGCGCCGGCGCCGAAGATAACGGCGGCGACAAGTACGGCGATGATGTGAGATGAGTAGACGGTCCGTCCGGACTCGTCTTTCGGCGATGCGGGGACATCGTTCGTGATTCGGATACCAGTTGGGAGCTTGCGGCGGGGCGTGCGTGCCTTGCTCCAGGTTCCGCGAAGGGTGAAGAGCCCGCCGCTAAGGATGGCGATAGCGGCGAACAGCAATAAGAATGAGCGTTTAGTCATAAGAAAAGGGGCGGCGGGCCGGGCGAGACCAGGGCGGGTCGTCTGGTTCGGCGGGGGAGCGGGGGCGGGGACCGGCGCGCTATCTCTTGTTCAAAAGAACGGGCGGACTCCTCCTGAATCTGGTCTCAGCCGCGGGCTGGCTGCGCGGGACGGCTGGCTAGTCGTTTGCTGGCCCAGAGATTACATAACGGCGTTTTCTGGCCCTAAGCGCGCATTCTACAGTGCCGTCAAGGCTAAGCCAACCCCTGTTTGTGGACAATTTGGAAATTCGCCGTGTATACCGCTTGACCGGGCACCTCGGGCAAGGGCAGGTGCTGGTGGGCGCAGATAGCGTGCTACGAGGCGCAGACTATGCGAAACGTCATTTGTGCGCTGTGTGGCTCTACGGTGAGCAGGATTTGTTGAGCTTTCCGACCAGGATGAATATATCGGAGAGCGTTATATAGCCGTCGGTATTCAGGTCGTAGCGAGGGGTATACGTGCGGGACATGAACGCCTGGACCAGCATCATCACGTCGGTCAGGTCAGTGGCGCCGTCGTTGTTGAGGTCAGGAGGCCAGGCGTTGATCCCGCAGGCCCTGGCGGGGTCTGTGCCCATGAACAGCTCGCTCGCGGTGCTGAAGCCGTCGCCGTCGGGGTCGTTCGCGGGCGCTGAGGTCGGTGCGGGTGTCGGCGACGGTGTGGCGGTTGGCGCTGGCGAAGGCGTGGACGGTCGGCGCCGGCGAAGGCGTGGAGCTTGGCGTGTTCGTGGCGCCGTTGCCTCCGGCGGGACCGGCGGCGTTGCTCTGCACCCCGCCAAAGTCGTTCGTCCAGTACCAGCCGTAAGGGCTGCCGGGGACGTAGACGCGGGCGATGCCCATGGCGATGTAGTGGGCGCCGAGCATGTTGGCGTTGTGGCCGGGGGAGTTCTGCCAGGCCGTGAAGACGCCCTGTGCGGTGCTGTACCCGGCGGCGATGTTCTCCGCCATCCAGGTGTTGTAGCAGTAGCCGAAGGTGCACATCCGCGTCCAGGGGCTGCGGCTGACGCTGGCGCTGTACTGGTGGCCGTTGACGCAGTCGCCGGTGCAGTGGTCGTAGTGGTCGAAGTAGCCGTTGATGCCCATATCGGTGCTCATCCAGTCGGCCGAGGCCTGCATCTCCCAGTCGATCGAAAGCGGTCCCAGGCCGTTCTGGGCCCGGTAGTTGTTGATCAGCGTGACGAAAGTCTGCTCTTCGCTATCCAGGTTGGGGTCGGCCGAGGTCCGGGCGGCCGGGCCGGCGAAGGCGAGGACGGCGGCCAGGGCCACTCCGGCTGCAGCCGCGGCCAGGGAGAGGGCAAGCGTGCGGGGCATTGTGTGTCCTTCCTCTATCTGAGATTCCAGAGGTTAGACTCGGCCGGGGCGGGCCGGTGACGGGCGCCGGCGAAGGCGCGGTGCAGGCCCGGTTAAAGAACGGGAGCAGGAGGTGTTGGCGGCGGGTTAACCGATGCGGGCGCTCTGGCCGCCGTCCACCGGCAGCACGACGCCGGTGACGAACTTCGCTTCGTCGGAGGCGAGGTAGAGGGCGGCGTAGGCGATGTCCCAGGCGGTCCCCATCTTTCCGCCCAGCGGGACCAGGGCGTCGCGCTGGCGGATCAGCTCTTCTTCCGGGACGCCGCGCGCCTCGGAAAGCCCCTTGACGGCCATCGGCGTGTTCATCAGGCCGGGCATGATCGCGTTGGCCCGGATGCCGTAGCGCGCGTTCCCCGTGGCCAGGGCGTGGGTCAGAGCGTTGACCCCGGCCTTGGAGACCTTGTAGGCGATCATCCCGACGGAGCAGACCGCCGCCACGGAGGAGATGTTGACGATCGCGCCGCTGCCCTGCTCCCGCATCACGGGCAGCACGTGCTTGCAGGTGAGGAACATGCTCTTCAGGTTGACCTGGATGATGCGGTCCCAGGCTTCTTCGCTCAGATGGGTTGGCCCGGCGTCCCCGGCGCCGATCCCGACGTTGTTGTGCAGGATGTCGATGCGGCCGAACGCGCCCAGGCAAGACTCCGCCATCGCCCGGCAGGCCGTCTCCTTCGTCACGTCGGCCTCGAAGGCGGTCGCGGCTCCGCCCTCCTTCTCGATCATCGCCACCGTCTCCCGCGCCGAGTCCAGGTCGCGGTCAACGGCCAGCACCTTCGCGCCTTCGCGGGCGAAGAGGACCGCGGTCGCTCGGCCGTTGCCGATCGTGTCGCCGGGGGTCTGCCCTGCGCCAACGACGATCGCCGTCTTGCCGGCCAGCCTCATTCGACGAAGCCCGGGACGCCTTCGTCCAGCTGCACACCGAGCGTGTTCAGCGCCATCGAGACCAGGTTGTACTGGCCGACGGTGAAGACGATGTCGATCATCTGCTGCGTGTCGAAGCGGTTGGAGAGCGCGCGCCAGGTCTCGTCGCTGATGAAGGCGTCGCCGATCAACTCGTCGGCGGCGCGGACCAGGACGCGGTCCTCCTCCGTCCAATCGGGGTCGTCGGGGCCTTCCTTGAGCCGGGCGATCTCTTCATCGGTGACGCCGGCGGCCTTGCCGATGATCACGTGCTGGCCCCACTCGTACTCGGAGCGGCAGAGCCAGCCGGTGCGCAGGATCAGCAGCTCGCGCTCCCGCGGCGGCAGCGTGGACTGGAAGAGGACGTGGGTTCCGAAGACGCTCCAGCGCTTGAACAGCTTGGGATGATGGGCCAGCGTCGCGTAGATGTTGAGGACGCGGCCGTCCCGGGCGACCCGGTCCAGCGCTTCCTTCGCATCGCCGATTCGCTCGGCCTCCGGCAGCGGCTTCACCCTGGGCTCAGAGATACGCATGGCCAACCTCCTTCAGGACACCCAAGGCTATACCAATCCGGAGGGCGGTGGAAGAGCGGGCGGCCGGAGCTGCGGGCTAGACGGTGAGCTGGTCGCTGGTCTGGTGGAACCAGCGCTTCTCGATCGCCTCGCCTACTGCGTCCAGGTGATCGACGATGCAGGCGGCGGCGGTCAGAGCCATCTCGCGGTCAGCGGGGGCGCCCCAGAGCGCCTCGAAGTCTTCGCAGATGGCGTTCAGCTCCTGGATCAGCTCCAGCGGGCCTACCTGGTTGGCGTCGTCCCTGGCGCAACGGATGCAGGTCCGCAACACTTCGCTCAGCCCGCGCAGGCAGGAGGCGGCATCGCTTTCGGCCAGGTCCGCTTCCCAGCACCTGGCGGCGTGCGCGATCGACTCGGTGAAGGCCACCGGTGTCGCCGAGGCGCCCGCCGCGACCTCGATCGTGCGGCAGATGCCGTAGGCCCGCTCCAGTCAGCGGCCCATCCAGACCAGGTTGTAGACGCGTGAGTCGGTAAGCCAGGTCTTGTTGGCCGGCAGGCGCGGGTCGTTCATCTTGCTCCGTCCGCCATCACCATGGAGATCGCCTCGTCCAGCGTGGCGGTCTCCTGTTCGATCTTGGCCTCAGCGATGACCTTGTCCAGCGCCCCGGTGCCGCGGGCGATGAATGCGCCCATGACCGGCGGCACGTCCGAGTAGTCGCGGCCGGCGGCGAACTTGACGTGGTCGGGGCCGTTGATAATCGCCTTGTTGCGGGTCGGGTCACAGGAGATCCAGCCCGCCGTGGGGTGCCAGAACTCCACCCAGGCGTGCGTCTGGCCTACCTCTTCCGTGAGCAGACCGCTGATGTAGCGGCAGGGAATCCAGAGGGCCCGTAGCAGGGCCAGCGTCAGGTGCGCATAGTCCTGGCAGACTCCGTGGCCGATCCCCAGCACTTCGTTGGCGTGGGTGGACACTGTCGTGTGGCCCTGGCTGTACTCGATGTTCGCGTAGACCCAGGAGACGACCGCTTCGACGGCTGGGAGCAGGGTCTGGCGGCCGGAGACAACCTCCCGCGCCTGGTGCTCCAGCGTCTGCGGGTCCACCAGCGGCGAAGGGGCGAGGAACCGCTGCAGGTTGCTCGGCGCGTTGACGCCGACGCCCAGCGGCGCGTCCGGCGGGACCTGGCGCAGCGGGTGGAGGAGCACGCGGCCGGCCGTCGCCAGGACCAGCTGGTGGTGCGGGCTATCGACGATGGAGCGGCGGACGGTGTTGCCGTAGATATCCGTGAACTCGATTTCGCGGCCGGAGGGGATCGTCAGGAACTGGCGAAACTCCACCGTCTGGTGCTCGTCGCTGGAGGGGAAGATGCTGAGGACGTTGTTGTTCTCCTGCACTTCGTCGGTGTAGGCGTACATCGCCAGGTAAAGGTAGCTGGCACGGACGGCGTCGGCGTTCGGCCAGCACGCGGCGCTTGGCCAGGCTCCAGCGCTGGGCCATGCGGGCGCGTCCCAGCCGGTGCACGGCGGTGAGCAGCCCGGCGTACGCCTCAGTGGGCGCGCGCCGTCGTAATCGACGGCCTCATTGAGGGCCTTCGTAGGTTGAGCAATGACGTTTGCCAAGGTCCTTCCCTCCCCAGGCGCGGCAACGGATTGGGGCGCGCTGCCTGCCATATAGAAAGTAGACACCATCGCTGCTACGCTCGGATGTCTTGCGCCTTGAGCGGAGATGACGGTTGGATGACGAATATGTCACGGCGCCGCCGCCCGCGCGGCCCGTTTGCGGGGCCGAAAACGTATAATCTTCAAGCCGTCCGTTCCCCCACACCGCGGACCGGCTGCGCGCAAGGAGGATGGAGTTGGCACACACTAATATCAAGTTGTATGGCACCCTCTGGTGCAGCGACTGCAAGATGACGAAGAAGTTCCTGGGGGAGCAGCGGGTCCACTACGACTTCATCGACGTGGAGATGGACAAGGACGGCCTCGCCTTGGTCGAGAAGGTCAACAACGGCAAGCAGGTCATCCCCACGCTCGTCTTCGAAGACGGCTCCACGCTGGTTGAGCCTTCCAACGCCGAGCTGGCGGCCAAGCTGGGGCTGCAGACCGCGGCCAGGAACAGCTTCTACGACCTGATCGTCATCGGCAGCGGGCCGGCCGGGCTCACCGCCGCCCTCTACGCCGCGCGCGAAGGGATCGAGACGCTGGTCATCGAGCGCGGCGGCGTCGGTGGGCAGGTGGGGATCACCGAGCGCCTGGACAACTTCCCCGGCTTCCCCGAAGGCATCTCCGGCTCCGAGTTCGCCGACCGCCTCCGCCTGCAGGCTGAGCGCTTCGGCGTCGAGATCCTGCAGGCGCAGGAGGTCACAGGGGTCATGGTGGACGAGGAGTACCGCTGCGTGAAGACATCGGACGGGAAGGAGTACGGGAGCTATGCCGTGCTGCTGGCGCTGGGATCGACTTACCGGCGGCTGGAGATCCCCGGCGAGGACGACTTCATCGGCGCCGGCGTCCACTTCTGTGCCACCTGCGACGGCCCCTTCTACCGCGACAAGGAAGTGATGGTCGTCGGCGGCGGCAACTCGGCGGGCGAAGAGAGCATCTTCCTCACCAAGTTCGCCAGCAAGGTGACGATCGTAACCCGCGACCCGGACCTGTCCTGCAGCCAGATCGTCGCCGAAAAGGTCCGCGCGCACCCCCAGATCGAGGTCATCACCAACAGCTCCCCGGCCGAGTTCAAGGGCGAGAACCGGCTGGACACAGTCGTCCTCAAGGACACGAAGACCGGCGAGACGAACGAGAAGCAGGTCTCCGGCGTCTTCGTCTTCATCGGCCTGACGCCGAACACCGGCCTCGTCAAGGGCCTGGTCGAGGCCGACCAATGGGGCTTCCTGCTGACCGATGCCTCGCTGCAGACCAGCATGCCGGGCGTCTTCGCGGCCGGGGACTGCCGTGGCGGCAGCACGAAACAGGCGGCATCGGCGGCGGGTGAAGGCGCGGCCGTGGCGCTGGGGATTCGCCGCTTCCTCCAGGAGCGCTCCAGCGGCATGCCCCGCCGCGAGGAGATGATGCAGCCCGCCTAGGTTCCCGTTTCCGCCGAAAGGGAGCGCCAGACGCGCTCGTCCTCCAGCGACGCCACGACCAGGTCAGCCCCAGTCTCATTGAGCCGCTCCACCGAGCGGGTCGTGGCCACGGCGATCGTGCGCATCCCGGCGGCCTTGCCCGCTGCGATCCCTTCCGGGGCGTCTTCCAGCACGACGCAGCACTCGCAGGCGACTCCGAGACGGCCGGCGGCGGTGGTGAACGGCTGCGGGTCGGGCTTGCCGCGCTCGCTATCCTCCTCGCCGACGATTGCGTCCAGCTCATCGCGCACACCCAGCGAGCCGACGATCAGCTCGATGTTCTCGCGCGGCGTGGAAGACACTATCGATTGCTTGAGGCCGGCCTTGTGCGCCCGGTGGAGCAGCTCCTTCGCGCCCGGCAGCGGCTCGATGTGGCCGCGCGCCAGCTCGCGGAACTTCTCCTCCTTCTGACGGGCCAGGGCGCGGATCTCGTCCTCCGGCAGATCGCCGAGGACGTCGCGCAGGATGTCCCAGTTGCGCCGCCCGAACAGTGTCGAGTAGTAGCGCTTTCGGTCCAGCTTGACGCCGCGCTCGCCCAGCACGGCGACGTACGCCGCGAAGTGGTACTCGCCGCTGTCAACGATGACGCCGTCCATGTCCCAGAGGAGGGCCGCGATCATTTTCGCCGGCCATCCGCTGTAGGGGCGTAGCGTCCTCGCGATCGAATCACTCTACAGGGCGAGATGTGAGATTGCGATTGGAGCGTTGTCGTCGTCTTGGGCGCTGCGCCCCCACGTGCGATCAAACGGAGACGTCCGGTGGATCGGGTCATTCCTGGCAGCCGCGGCAGAAGTTCGTCTCGCGGCCGCCGGTGGTGATCGAGCTGATGCGGTGGCCGTCGCGCGGGCAGACTGCGCCTTCCGGGCGGTGGTGGATGCGCAAGTGGTCGCGGTACATCTTCGCTGGCAACCCCTTCTCCTCCGTCAGCTGCGTGACGATCGGCGTCGACCACTCCATCACCCGGCGGATGGAGCGGAAGAGCTCGCGGACGCCCTCCTCCGGGATGTCGCTGCGCTTGCGGAACGGGTGCAGGCGCGCCTCCCAGAGCACTTCGTCCGAGTAGGCGTTGCCGATGCCGGCGATCGTGCGCTCGTTGGTGATGATGTTCTTGACCATGCCGCGCGCTTTCATCAGGATCGCGGTGAAGCCGTCCTCGCTCAGCGCCGGGTCCATCACGTCGGGGCCCATCTCCGTCCAGCGCGGCAGCTTTTCGGCGAACTCCTCCTCCCGCGCGACGAATGTGCGGCCCATCTTGCGCTCGTCGAAGTAGCGGAGCTGCATCCCGTTCTCCAGGCCGAGGACCCAGGCCGTCGCCGAGCGCACGCGGGTCTTCGGCTCCACGTACTGGTAGCGGCCGGTGAGCATGGCGTGGACGACGATGAAGTCGCCGCTGGTTAGCGGGAAGAAGAGCATCTTGGCGTGGCGGTAGACATCGCCGAACGTCTGGCCCGGCAGCCGCCCTTCGAAGTCCTCCGGCTGGGCACGCACGATCCAGGGCAGGGGCCGCTCCGCCGTCTCGATTTTCTGGCCCGGCAGGCGCTTGTTGAAGTAGGCGACGTGGGCCTCGAGGTCCGGGATCTCTGGCATTGGCCTAGTCCAGTCTCCGGGCGTACCGGACGGCCTCGGGCCTTCCAGCGGCGTTTGACATGTCGTGAATCCTACTCGCTTGGGCGGAAGCGCGGGTAGGAGCCGAGGACGCGGAAGAAGGAGCACTCTTTCTCGACGACGGCGAGCGCCTCGGCCAGGGTGGCGTCCTTGCGGTGGCCGATCAGGTCGGCCAGGAAGATGTAGGTGCCCAGGCGCTCCTTGCTCGGCCGCGACTCGATCTTGGTCAGGTTGATGCCACGCGTCGAGAACTCGTTCAGCGCGCTCACGAGCTGGCCCGGCCGGTCCTCGTTCTGGAACCCGAAGGCGATGGATGTCCGGTCGTCGCCGGTTGGCGCGTGGTCTTCCGAGGCGATGACGACGAAGCGGGTGTGGTTGGGGCTGCGGTCCTGGATGCCGGCGGCCAGCACCTCCGCTCCGTAGAGTTCGCCGGCGCGGCGGTTGGCGATGGCTGCTGCGTCGTCGCGGGTCATCACGTCCTCCACGGCGGAGGCGGTGGAAAGCGAGGCCTCGATCGTCGCCTTCGGGAAGCAGCGCTCGATGAAGCCGCGGCACTGGGCGACGGCGATCGGGATCGAGCGGATCACCTTGACGTCGGCCGCTCCAACGCCGGGTTTGGCGAGGAGGAACATCTCGATCGTGCGGACGATCTCGCTCGAGGATGAAGATCGGCTTCGTGCTGTGGATCAGCAGGTCGAGCGTCTCCGGGACCGCTCCTTCAAGGCTGTTTTCGATCGGCAGGACGCCCTGGTCGGCGAGCCCGGACTGCACGGCGAGGCCGATCCCGCTGATTGTCGGCATCGGCACCAGCTCGAAGCCGCCGCCGCGCGAGTAGTCCAGCGCGGCTTCTTCCGTGTTCGTCCCGGGTGGGCCGAAGTAGGCGAGGCGGATGGTCATCTGGCTCAGGCTTGGGTGAGGATCAGCCGCAGTGCCTCTTCGTGGTCACCGCTGGTGACGGCGACGACCTCGTCCTCGGCTTGCAGCGTCGATTCGGGCGTCGTCAGGCGGGGAGAGCCGTCTTTGCCCACCATCAGGACCAGCAGCGAGCCGTGGGGCAGCAGCAGCTCCTTTACCTGCTTGCCGACGACGCCGGCCCCGGAGGGCACCTTGATCCCGACCAGCTCGAAGCCGCTCTTGAGCTGCAGCAGCGGGATCAGGGAGTGCGTCGGCAGCTCCTGTTCGATCTGGGCGAGGACGGCGGCGGTGGCGCTGACGGTGGCGTCGATGCCCAGCATGCGGAAGATGTTCTTGTTCTTCGGGTTGTTGAGGCGGGCCACGGTGCGCGGCACGTTGAACATCGCCTTCGCGGCCTGGCAGGCGACGAGGTTGTCTTCGTCGTCCCCGGTCACCGCGATCACCATGTCGGCCCGGCCGAAGCCGGCGATCTCCATCGTCGTCGCCTCGCAGCCATCGCCGCGCAGCACGATGTCCCCGAGCTCCTCAGCGATGCGCTCGCACTTGGCGGCGTCCTGCTCGATGACGAGCACTTCGTGCTGTTCGGAGGCCATCTCTTTGGCCAGGTAGTAGCCGACTTTGCCGCCGCCGACGATGATCAGGTACATCAGGCATCGCTCCCGGCGGTGACCCCGGCCGGCGCCCAGTTGAGCTTCTCCTTGAGCAGTTTGGCGCCGACGACTGTCGGGCTGATCGTCTCCAGGCCGAGCTTCTGGTACATCTCCTCGCGGATCGGGTCGTAGATGCGGCAGAGCGCGCGCTCCACGCCGAAGATGTGCTTGGCGATCTGCGCCGCCATCGTGTTGCGGTTGTCGCCCTGGGTGACGGCGATGAAGGCGTCGGCCTCGGCCACACCGATGCGGGCCTGCACGTCCTGGTCGATGCCGTTGCCGATGTGGCGCTTGCCCTTAAAGTCGGCGGGCAGGCGGCGGAAGGCGTCCGGCCTGACGTCCAGCATCGTCACTTCGTGGCCCTCATCGGCCAGCATCACCGCCAGCGCCGAGCCGACGCGGCCGCACCCCATGATTACTACTTTCATCTGCTTACTGCTCCTGCAGCGCCGACCTCAGTACGATTACCTGGCATGGCGCGTGTTCGACAACGTAGCGTGCCGTCTGGCCAAGGTCTAGCTCCCCCGGGGTCCGGTCCGGCCCGACCCCCAGGATAATCGCGCCGACATCGCGTTCGATCGCCTCGTCGACGATGGCGTGTCCGGCGTCGCGGGCCTGGAGGATCTCGCCTTCCACCTTGCAGTCCAGCTCTGAACCGATCTCCTCGGAGCGGACCAGCACGCCCTCGGCTTGTTCTGCTTCTGATGTCATCTCAGCGTCCAGCGCCAGGGTACGAGCGACTTCGATGACGTAGACGGCGTAGACTTTGCACTTGCTCTTGCGCAGGAGGTTGCAGGCGAGCGTCAGGGCCTCGTCGGCAACGGAGGTACCGTTGACCGGCACCATGATGTCTTTGGTCTGAGTTGAACCTTCCAAATTGAACCCGCCGCTAATGAGCGACCTCAATTATAGGTACGGTCGATGGGTCGGGGCAACGGGGGGACGGCCACGGCGGAAGCTCCGTGTGGCGCGCCGCCCCCGTTATTTACGTCGTGGTTACGCGGAGGTTGCCCCGCCCGTCTTGCGGCGTGAGCCGGCCAGGCGCCAGCCGCCCAGCACGGCCAGGCCCGGGATCAGCAGCCAGGCCAGGACGACGCCAGCCGTGATCGCGCCGGTGCCCAGCGCCTGCAGCACGTCCAGCGAGGCGTCCCAGGCGTTCGTCCAGGCTTCGGCGGCCCAGCCCTGGTCTGAGGGCTCCGTGACGGAGGGAAGCGGCGGCATGGTCACGGCGATGGAGATCGTGGCCATGGCGGTCAGGTTGTCGAGCAGCTGGATCTGGCCCTGGATCTGCTCGATCTGGCCGCGCACGGAGCTCAGGCGGTCGGAGACCGTGAGGATGTCGCCGATCGATGTTGCCTGGCCCATCAGGGTCAGGTACTGCGATTCCGTGGCTTGCAGGTTGCGCAGCTGTGACTGGAGGTCGGTGTACTGGGCCGTCACCTCGGTCGTCTGGCTGTTCTCGGAGGTGACTTCTTTGGCCACGCCGCGAAGGTCCGCCATCACAGCGTCGTACTTGTCGGCCGGCACGCGGATCTGGACGCTGGCTTCCTGCCTCTTCTCATCGTCGTTGCTGGAGGTCGTGGCCTGGGTGATCCGCTCCTGCGAAATGAAGCCGCCCGCCGCGGCCGCCGCGCTCTCGATGCGGGTCACGGCGAGGCCAACGTCTTCGACGGTGATGTCCAGCGTCGCCTCGCGCTCAATCTTGCGATCGATGGCTGAGCTGGAGCTGCTGTCGGTGCTGTCACTCGATATGTGAGTCTGGTCGCTGTCGTACGCCGGGTCCGCCGCCGGGACGGACAGTTCGCCCGAAGTTGTCGATCCGCCCAGGCTCTTGAGTGCATCTGGCGCGCCCGTGGCGATGGCGAGGGCGTTGTCGCCCGCGGAGCCGCCGCCGGCCACGGTTCCGACGATTACGAGTGCCGTCACCGATGCGCCAAGGAGGAGCGCGGCGCTGATGATTGCGGTCTTATTTCGCATGTCTGCCTCCTGAAGTTATGTATTCAGGAGACGGGCCGGGCCGCCGAAAAGTTCCGAGGGCGCCTAGATATCGGCCAGGTTAAGGATGCTGGGCTGAACGCGGCCTGTCTCGTCGATGTCGAGGAAGCCGACGGTGCCCAGGCGCGTGTTGGCGTGGTCCGGGAAGGTGGGGCTGCCGGGGTTGACGATCAGCACCCCCTTCACGGTCGTGATCTCGGCGTGGTGGGTGCTCCCGCGCACGATCACCTCCACCGGCCCGCCGAAGTGGTGCTGCATCTGCCCCTCCAGCGTGCGCAGGGGCGGCGCCTCCGGCATCTGGAAGTCGTGGATCAGCCCGATCCGCAGCGTCCGCACCCTCGCGTTCAGCGAGAGCACCTTCGTTTCCGAAAGGCGCGGGTCGGTGGGGCGGACGGAGCGTTCGAAGCCGGTGTAGTCGCCGTTGCCCTCAACGGCCATCACTGGCGCGATCTCTTCCAGCCAGTCGATGACGTCTGTGATCATCAGGTCGCCGCCGTGCATGATCAGGTCGACGCCGCGAAACGCCTCGTAGACCTGCGGCCAGAGGTGCTTCATGGCGACCGGGATGTGGGTGTCAGAGATGAGGCCGATGCGCACGGCGCAATCGTACTATGCCGCTAAACGCCGATCGGCGCACACTCGGTGCCCTGGGGGAACGGCGCGTCGGCCAGGTAGGCCAGGATCAGCAGCGCATCGTAAGAGTCCACGTCGCCGTCACAGTCGGCATCGATACGGTCGGCGCACTCAGCACCCGGCGGGACGCCGGCGATCTGGCTGAGCAGCGCGATCGCGTCGTCCGTCGTCACCAGGCCATCGCAGTCCGCGTCGCCTTTGACGCCGGATGGCGTCGGAGATGGCGTGGATGATGGCGAAGGCGATGGCGTGGGCGTGGGCGTCGGCGGGGAGGTCGGGACGCACTGCGAGAACTCGCTCGTGTCCCCGATGATGTTGGTCGTCGTCGCGGTCAAGACCTTGCCGTCCGGCGCCGCCGGGGTCAGCAGGCCATCGAAGTTGGCGGTACCGGTGGCGTCTGTGGCGGCGTCGATCTCGCCCAGGTAGTCCCGGCCTTCCCCAAAACCGGAGGAGTCGCAGACCGGACTGAGGAAGAATTCGATGACCAGCGTGCTGTTCAGCTGGCCCGTCGCGGTGCCGGTGACGTGGGTGCTGCCGCCCTGCTTCTCCACGGTCAAGATCGTCGGCGGGACCTGTCCGTGGTTGGACATGTCGTTGAGCTGGATGCCCGGCCCCGCGTTGTCGTCGATGGAGTTGGCGGAGATCTGGTTGGCCAGGCTGTTGCCCGCGACGTGGACGCCGATCTGGTGGTTGAACATGATCACGTTGCCGCCGCCGCCGGTCACCGAGACGGGGGATGCCTGGCTGCCGACAACGTTGTTGTCAGAGTCGTTCTGGATCGTGACGCCGGCCTTCACGTTGCCGCGGTCCTGGCCCTGGGAGTTCGTGCCGATGAAGTTCTGGAAGAGTGAGTTGCTCGCCGCGGAGTAGATCAGAACGCCGTTTCCCGTGTTGGCGCCGATCGTATTCCCCATCACCACGTTGTTGTGGGCGTTGTTCTGGATGAAGACGCCGTCGCCGCCGTTGCCCGCGCCTTGGCCGTTGGCGTTCAGCCCGATGACGTTGTTCTGAATCGTGTTAAGCGTCGCCTGGCCTGTGCCGCTGGTGAATATCTTTACGCCGGACCCGGTGTTTCCGGAGATGAGATTGGCGTCGCCGACGCCGGTCCCGCCGATGCTGATGTTTTGTACCGAGGTACCCGCTGCGGTTTGGAGTACGATGCCATCTCCGTTCGGGATCTTGGTCAGACCCGCGGCGTCCAGCCCGATGATGTTGCCCGTGATTGTGTTATCGGTGATCGAGCTTCCCGTGATGCCGGTCTGGAACGCTATTCCGGCCGCGCCGTTGCCCGAGATAGCGTTCCCAGCGATCGTGATCCCCTGTACTTGGTCGACGCTGCTCCCGGTGAAGAAGCGGATACCGTTGCCGACATTGGCAATGCTGCCGTGCCGGCCAGGTTCAGCCCGATGTAGTTGCCCGTGATCTCGTTCAGATGAGAAGTGCCCTCCAGGATGATCCCGTCCGCACCATTGCCCGAGACAATGTTCCGGCGTGCGCCGGTACCGCCGATCAGGTTCCCATGCCCATCGTTCGCCAGGAGGATCCCATTCACGTGATTCCCAATCGCCGCACTCCCGGTGGCATCGGTGCCGATCAGGTTTCCATAGACGACATTGTTGTCTCCGAACACGGCCAGGCCATCGGCGTCGAAGAATCCGTTCGCAGATATGAGGTTTCCGGCGCCGGGAACCTCGCCGCCAATCGTGTTGCCGTCACTGGGCACGGTACTCAGGATGCCGAAAGCCTGGTTGCCAAGCGCGGCGTCGCCGGCGGCGTTCGTACCCACGTAGTTGCCCTGCACCGTGTTCGTCAGGCCGTCCAGCTGGATCCCGCTCCCGGTGTTTCCTGACACAACGTTGCGGGCCGCGGCGGTGGTTCCCCCGATAGTGACGTTGCTGCTGGCAGGACCGGCCAGGATTCCCCACTTGTTCGGGTTTGCGCTCACGCCGTCGCTTGTGCCGATGTAGTTTCCGGTGATCGTGTCATTGCCGCCGTTGGTCAGGTAGATGCCGATGTTGAAACCGACTATCGCCAGGTTCTTGATCGTGACGTGCTGAGCAGAGTTGCTCACGACAAACCCGTTGACTCCGCTGTTTGGGCCCGGGCCGGAGATCGTGATGCAGGGCGGGGCCCCCGCGCCTGCACAGGCGCCAGACTTGGTCTGTACGTCCCCCGTGATGATGACCGCGTCCGTGATGTCAGGCAACTGCGCCACAGAGATGGTTTTTGGACCGCCGCCGGGTATGTTGATGACGATCGTATCTGTCGCTCCGGCCTGGCTCAGCTCGGCACGGCAGTTCCCGGAGACCCCGTTGAGGTTCGTGGCGTAAATCGCGGCACGGAGCGAGCAAGTGCCATCGCCAGGGTCGACCAGATCCGACGTCGTGTCTACCGTGAGGGCGATGCCCAGCGGCCCCACCGCCGGGTGAGTCTCGCCCAGGGCTAGCTGAGGACCGCCGCCGCTGGCCCCGGCAATGATCGCGGCGACCACAACTATCGAAACGAGCGCGATGGCAGCTAGGCGGCGCGCGTCTGACGGGGTAAACATGCCGGACATTCTAGCGGGACGCCGAACCTTTGTATATCTGTTTCTTGTCGGCGGATTCCGCCCAACTTATACTGGATTCACCCCACTGCTCCGGCGGTGTAACCACATCGGAGGACAGAGATGGCTATCCAGACCGGAACCGATACCGTCAAGCGCGGCCTGGCGCAGATGCTCAAGGGCGGCGTCATCATGGACGTCGTCACGGCCGAGCACGCCGCCATCGCCCAGGAAGCCGGCGCCTGCGCCGTCATGGCCCTGGAGCGCGTCCCCTCCGATATCCGAGTCGCCGGCGGCGTGGCCCGCATGTCGGACCCGGACGTGATCGTCAGCATCATGGAGTGCGTCAGCATCCCGGTCATGGCCAAGGCCCGGATCGGCCACTTCGTCGAGGCGCAGGTCCTGCAGGCCCTCGGCGTCGACTACATCGACGAGTCAGAGGTGCTGACCCCGGCCGATGAGGCGCACCACGTCAACAAGTGGGACTTCAGCGTCCCCTTCGTCTGCGGCTGCCGCGACCTGGGCGAAGCGCTCCGCCGCATCGGCGAAGGCGCTGCGATGATCCGCACGAAGGGCGAGGCCGGGACAGGAAACATCGTCGAGGCCGTCCGCCACATGCGCGCCGTCTGGCAGGGGATCCGCCGCGTCCAGAACATGCCCGATGACGAGCTGATGGCCGAGGCCAAGGCTCTGGCCGCTCCCTACGAGCTGCTCAAGGAGACGAAGGAGCTCGGCCGCCTCCCCGTCGTCAACTTCGCCGCCGGTGGTGTCGCCACCCCGGCCGACGCAGCGCTGATGATGCAGCTGGGCGCAGACGGTGTCTTCGTCGGCTCCGGCATCTTCAAGTCGACAGACCCCGCGCGCATGGCCCACGCCATCGTCCAGGCCGTCACCCACTACAACGACGCCAACGTCATCGCCGAGATCTCCCGCGGCCTCGGTGGCGCCATGCCCGGCCTCGATGTGCGCTCGATGAACGAAGAGCAGCGCCTGTCACTCCGCGGCTGGTAACCGACCGTCAGCGTCACCCGGGCCTGCTACCCTGACTCTCGCTGCGCCGCTAACATCCCACGGCCCATTCGCCGGAGCTTTAACTCGCCTCTAATCAACGCCCGATACATTGCCTTCAACGGCCTGGATAATCTAACTATCGGCTTGAAAGAGGCTGAGCGAAATGCCAAAGAGCTACGCCAAACGGGAGAAGGAGCGCGCCAGGCTCCAGGCAAGACTGGACGCCCTGGCCGCAGAGTCTGCTGGAGTTAAGCCGACCGCCGCGCGGCACAAGTACAGGCGGCGCCGGCTGACGGACGGACTGATCGGCCTGAGCTCCGCCGCCATCCTGACGATCTACGGCCTCGGCTACGCCCGCACCCAGAACGCGGACGGGGCCACGGGCGAAGTTATCATCGCCCCGACGCCGACCCCCGCTCCGACCGCGGCATCGACGCAGAGCGTGCAGGGATCGCCCCAGCCCACGGCAGCGCCGACGCCGACGCTGGCGCCCGGCACCTACCGCGACGGCACGTACGTCGCGGTCGGGACGAGCCGCCACGGCGACATCGAGGCGACGGTCGTGGTGCAGAACGGCAAGATCATCTCGGCCCGGGTTACAGGCTGCGACACCCGTTACCCGTGCTCCGACGTTGCCCCGCTCGTCGACGAGGTCGTCTCGATCCAGGGCTCGCCCCAGCACTACATGTCAGGGGCGACCGACAGCTCGAAGGCCTACACTGCCGCCATCAAGGCCGCGCTGGCCCAGGCGAGTTGACCGATGACGATCGACGCAGTTACAACCGCCAACCGCTCCGTCACGTCTCGTGTGTTCATGGACACGCTTGTGACCATCGACGTGGCGAACCCGCGATCTGAGATGGAATGCGCGGAGGCCGTGGAGATCGCGTTTGGCTGGTTCGCCCACGTCGAGAAGCTGTGCAGCCGATTCGACAAGGACAGCGAACTCTCGCGCCTGTCGGCCGCGACCGCTGGAGTCCCGGTCGCCGTCAGCCCGCTCCTTTTCGAGGCGATCGACTTCGCAGTCGAAGTCGCCCGGGCCACCGACGGCGCTTTCGATCCTACCGTCGGCCACGCGATGGAGAATAGCGGCTTCAATCGCAACTACCTGACCGGCGAGCAGACGGCCTTCGAGGTCGAGGCCGGTTCGGCGTCCCACCGTGACATTGCGCTGGACCCAGCGGAGCGCACAGTGACTCTTGCGAGACCGTTGGTGCTGGACCTTGGCGCAGTCGCCAAGGGGTTCGCGATCGACCTGGCGGCGGCGGAGCTGGAGGAGTTCGGCGACTTCGCGATCAACGCCGGCGGCGACATCCTGGCCCGCGGCCGGCACTCCCCCGGCAACGCCTGGCGCATCGGCGTCAGGAACCCCCGCGTGCCGGACCAGCCGATCGAGACGCTGGTGATTTCCGGCGCGGCGGTTTGCACTTCCGGCGACTACGAACGGCCCCGGCCGGACGGCAAGCCGGGCCACCACCTTCTCGATCCAGCCACCGGCCGCTCAGCCGAAGGACTCGCCAGTGTCACGGTCGTGGCTCCCAGCGCGATGCTGGCCGACGCCCTCTCCACGGCGGCCTTCGTGCTGGGCCCGGAGCTGGGCCTGGAACTGCTGGAGGTCCAGAACGTCGAAGGCCTCTTTGTATCCACTGATCTGCGCATGTACGAAACGAAAGGACTATGGAAGTACCGGCCATGACACTCGCTGCGCAACTCCAGCCGCTGTCACTCCACCCAGCCATCAAGTTCTTCAAGACTCCGAAGGGCCTCGCTCTCATCCTGCTCACGGCGATGACGGGGCTGGCGCTGGTCAACCAGCCGTTCGACGACGCCGCACCGGCCGTGCTCAGCGCGATGGCCGTCGCCGCCGTGCTGGACATGACGATCACCTGGGTGATGCGGGACGCGATCGAGTTTCCCAGCGGGGCGCTCCTCACCGGACTCATCGTCGGCGTGATCCTGCGCCCCCAGGAGCCATCGACGGTCGTACTGGCCGTCGCCGGGATCGCGATCATCTCCAAGCACGTGCTGAGGACGAAGTGGTCGAACATCTTCAACCCGGCCGCGCTGGCGCTGGTAGCCTCGTCCTTCCTCTTTTCGACGGGCCAGAGCTGGTGGGGCTCAATGCCGGACTTCGGGCCGCTTGGGCTGGTGGTCCTCTTCGCCGCCGGGTTGTTCATCGCCGACCGGATCAACAAGCTGCCGCTGGTGCTCGTCTTCCTGGGCGCATACTTCGCGCTGTTTACCGTCGCCAGCTTCTTCGGGAGGCCGGCCAACGTCGCGGAGGTGTTCCGCACGCCGGACCTGCAGGCCACGCTCTTCTTCGCTTTCTTTATGGTCGACGACCCGCCGACGTGCCCCGCCCGCTACGAAGACCAGGTCCCCTTCGGCGGGATTGCGGCGGTCGCCAGTTTCCTTATCTTCATCATGGTGGGCGCTGTCTACTTCCTGCCTGCTGGCTTGCTCATGGCCAACGCCTGGGAGTCCGGCCGGCGCCAGTTTCACGCCCCGCTTGGCAGGCTGCTGAAGGAACTCTGGGCAAACTGACCAACACGGGCCAATGGCCCCTAACCACCTCTTGCGCCGTAGCCGTACAATACGTATGTGACCACTATTGGCGTTCTCGCCTTGCAGGGTGACTTTCTCGAGCACGCGGCCGTGTTGCGGCGCCTCGGCGTAGAGGCGCGCGAGGTGCGCACGGCGGAGCAGCTCAAAGGGCTGGACGGGCTGATCATCCCCGGCGGCGAGTCCACAACCTTCTGCCGGCTGATCGGCGATTTCCGGCTGCAGGAGCCGCTCGCCGCCTTCGTGCGGACCGGCGCGCCGACCTGGGGCACCTGCGCCGGCATGATCCTTCTCGCCAACCACGCCAGCGACCTGCCGTTCCCGACCCTGGAGGCGATCGACATCGAGGTCGACCGCAACGCCTACGGGCGCCAGGTCGACAGCTTCGAAGCGGACATCGACGTCCCGGCCATCGGCGCCGAGCCGTTCCACGCCGTGTTCATCCGCGCGCCCGTCGTGGCCAGCGTCGGACAGGGCGTCGAGGTGCTGGCCACCTGCCGCCGCGACGACTCGGACCCGGAGCGGCCGGTCGCAGTCCGGCAGGGGACGGTCATGGCCACCTCATTCCACCCGGAGCTGACGGACGACACGCGGCTCCATCGCTACTTCCTCGACATGATCGAGAGCGCGGGGAGGCCCACCTCCGCCAAATGAGCTCGGCCCGACATCCTCTACCAACCGACATCGTGGCGCTCGTGTCCTTTGACGGCCACGTTTATCCGAACGAGGCGCATCCTTTTGACCGGCTTGGCGTCTCCCAGAAGGCCCGGCCGCTGGAGCGGGCGCTGGAGCAGTGGTTCTCCTTCGCCACCGGCAAGCACACCTGGGTCAGCGTGCGCGGAGCAACCATCCGCGGCCTGATCTCGGCTCGGCCGCGGGCCAAGCGCTCGGCCTGGGAGATCGAAGTGCTGATCAACGCCAGCGAAGATGAATCGGTCGCGCTTTCCCTCTTCAGCCGAATGACCGCCGGCGTGATCAAGCAGGGCGCCGAGCGCGTTTTCCTTCGCGTCAGCGCCGACAGTACGATCGAAAAGACGGCGCGGGCCGCCGGCTTCTTCCGTTACGGCAGTGAAGTACTCTACAAACGTGAGGCCAAAAGCCCGGCTCCCCCGGAGGCCCCCGCCGATGTGCCGCTCCGCGCCCGCGCCAAGAGCGACGCCCACGGCGTCCACCAGCTCTACAACCGCGTCGCCCCGGCGACCGTGCGGGCGATTGAGGGGCTGACGTTCCGGGAGTGGCAGGCCGCGCAGGAGAAGTGGGGCGGACGCACATCGGACCAGGTGCTGGAGGAGGACGGCGTGATCTCCGGCTGGGTGCGGACGATGTCCGGCAGCCTGGGCCGGATCAGCGTCCTGGCAGAGCGCGGCCCTTACGACGGCCTGCTGGCCGCCGGCCTGGAGGCGATGCGCGACCGCGACGCGATCTGCCTGGCGCCGGACTACAACGCAGAATTGACCTCGGCGCTGGAGCGGGCCGCTTTTGAGCCGGTAGCGCGATACCTGTCTTTGGCCAAACGGCTGACGAAGCCGGTGGAACAGACAGCTATGGAAACCACGAGTGAGGCGGTGCCCGTAGGGTAGTGTAGGGGAGAGATGCTGAACATAACCGACGACCTGGACACACTTCTGGAAGTACTGCCGGCCCGCATCAGCGAGGCCGTGCGGGCGCGCGCCAACAACTACGCGCTGCTGGAGATCGTGCTGGACCTCGGCCGCAAGCCGGAGGCCCGTTACCCGCACGAAGAGGCGATCCTTAGCGAAGACGAGGTGAGCGCGGACGACATCGAATACGTGCTCAACCGCATCGGCGAGTTCACCAGCGACAACCGCGCCGGCATCGAGCGCACGCTCCACCGCATCTCCTGCCTGCGCAACCGCAAGCGCGCCATCATCGGCCTGACCTGCCGCGTCGGCCGCGCCGTCTTCGGGACGATCCGCATCATCGAGGACCTCGTGCGCTCCGAGCAGAGCGTGCTTCTGCTCGGCCGGCCGGGCGTCGGCAAGACGACGATGCTGCGCGAGGTGGCGCGCTTCATGGCCGACGATCTCAACAAGCGCGTGATCGTCGTCGACACCTCGAACGAGATCGCCGGTGACGGTGACATCCCGCACCCCGGCATCGGCAGCGCGCGCCGGATGCAGGTGCCTTCGCCGGAGCTGCAGCACGCCGTGATGATCGAGGCGGTGGAGAACCACATGCCGGAAGTGATCATCATCGACGAGATCGGCACCGACCTGGAGGCCGCCGCCGCCCGCACCATCGCCGAGCGCGGCGTCACGCTGATCGCCACGGCCCACGGCAACACGCTCGAGAACCTGATCATGAACCCGACGCTGTCCGACCTCGTCGGCGGTATCGAGTCCGTCACCCTGAGCGACGAAGAGGCTCGCCGCCGCGGCACCCAGAAGGCGATCCTGGAGCGCCGCGCGCCGCCGACTTTCGACATCCTCGTCGAGATCCAGACCTACAACCAGGTCTCGATCCACAAGAACGTCTCGGAGACCGTCGACTCCATCCTGCGCGGCTACGAAGTGCCGCCGGAGATGCGGGAGCTGGCCGCCGAGGGCGAAGTACGCACGCTGAGCGCCGCCAACGCGGCCCGCCGGCCCGAGCGCAACGGCGATGTCCGCGCCGCCGACCTGGCGTACGTGGCCGGCGCCGCGCCACTGGCGGCCCCCAAGGCGCCGGTCCGGGAGCGCCGCATCTATCCCTTCGGCGTCTCCCGGCAGCGGCTGGAGCAGGCCATCCGGGAGACACACTTCCCGGCCCACATCGTCGATCACCTGGACGAGGCCGACGTCGTGGTCACGCTGCGGCCGTACTACCGCCGCAAGCCCCAGACGCTGCACGACGCCGAGGCCCGCGGCATCCCGATCTACGTGGTCAAGAGCAACACCGTCCTGCAGATGGAGCAGGTCCTGCTGACGATGCGCACAGAGCGCACCGGCGACCCCGTCGTCGCCGCGCTCAAGGAGACGGAGGACGGCATCGGCCAGGTGCTGAACCAGTACGCGCCGGTCGACTTGCTGCCGCAGAACGCCTACGTCCGCCGCCTGCAGCACATGCTGGTCCAGCGCTACAATCTCAACTCGCGCAGCCTGGGCAGCGAACCGAACCGCTACGTCCGCATCCTCCCCGGCGCGGCGGGGTAGCACGTGGCCGGCGGCCTCTTCATCACGCTGGAAGGCGGCGAAGGCAGCGGCAAGTCCACGCATCGCGGCCGAGCTGGCGCGGCGCCTGGAGGCAGAGGGCCATTCCGTCGCCCTGACGGAGGAGCCGGGCGGCACGGAGCTGGGGCGGCACTTCTGGACCTACCTCCGCGGGACCGGCCAGCCGCTCTCTCCCCTTGCCGAACTTTTCCTGTTTGAGGCGGCGCGCGCCCAGCACGTCGACCGGCTGGTCCGGCCGGCGCTGGAAGCCGGTCACGTCGTCGTCTGCGACCGCTTTACCGACTCCTCAATCGCCTACCAGGGCCACGGCCGCGGCCTGCCTCTCGACCTGATTGCCACGCTCAACGAGACGGCGACCGGCGGCCTGGAGCCGGACGTGACGCTGCTGCTCGATGTGCCGGTCGAGATCGGACTGAGTCGCGCCCGGTCGCTGGAGGATGGCGAGGGCGCGGTGAAGGCTCGCGACTCCATCGGCGGCGAGGCGGCGGCCTTCCACCAGCGCGTGCGAGACGGCTTCCTGTCCATCGCCGCGGCGGAGCCGGGACGCGTGGCGGTGATCGATGCGACGCAGCCGCTGGAGCGCGTCGCGGAGGCCTGCCGGCAGCGGATCGGCCAGGTGCAATGACAGAGCAGCGCCCAGGCTACTTTGAAAGTGGGCGGGTTCTTCGCCGCGTCTGTTCTGCAGTGGCTGGCGGGGATCGTCATCTTCTGGGTGCTGGCTGGCGCTGAACGGAATCGGAGACAGCCCCGGGAACTGGGCGCTCTGGGCCTTTCTTGCCGGCAGCGTCGTGGCGGTGGTCGGGCTGATCGCGGCATCGGCCTGGATTCAGCGGCGTTCCCGCCAAATCCCGTGGCCGGCCTGGCTGGCGCTTACCGTTCTTGGATTCCTGACCCTGCCTGCTCTTGTCATCCTCACCTGGAACGGCGACTGAACGGTTCTCAACTGGACAACTCTTCGGACAGCCTTATAAGATAACTGTGCCGAATTTCACGGCCTGGCTCGAAGGAGGACATTTGTCTACTCGATCTGCGGAAAAAGCCCACCGTCAGTCCCTCGAGCGCCGCCTGCGAAACCGCGCCGTCAAGAGCGCGACGAAGACAGCCATCAAGCAGGCGAACGAGGCGATTGTCGCAGGTGACATCAACGTGGCGCGCGAAGCTGTGCGCGCGGCGCTTGTCGCCCTGGACAAGGCTGCCCAGAAGGGCGTCGTCCACAGCAACAACTCGGCGCGGCACAAGTCGCGGCTCTTGATCAAGTACAACGCGGCGATCGCCGTCAAGCAGGTGAGCGCTGAAGACGCCGCCATGCCAAAGAAGGCCAGGGCGACCCAGAAAAAGGCTGCTTCGGCCAAGAAGCCCGCCGCCAAGGCCGCGAAGAAACCCACGGCGGCCAAGAAGCCTTCCGCCAAGGCCAAGAAGTAGGCCGCCCGGCAAAATCAGGGGACCCGCCCGGTGTCCTTTTCTGCGCGCGAAGCACTCCTGTGGACGACCTTGACAGCAGGTGCTATCCTACACGCGGATTTGGCTCTGGATTAGCAAACGCTTAGTTTAACGAAGGAGGCACCCAAATGGTCCAAGAGCAGTTGCCCAACTCTGTCAAGGAGATTATGGAGGGCATGCCCGCGGCCTTCCAGGCCGACAAGGCTGCAGGCGCCAACGCCACGATCCAGTTCAACTTCACAGGCGCCGAGCCCGGCAACTGGGAAGTCAAGGTGGCCGATGGCAAGTGCGAAGTTAGTGAAGGCACGGCGGCCAGCCCCACCGTCACCATCAACTCACCGTCTGACGTGTGGCTGAAGATCATCCGGCGCGAGCTAGACGGCGCCACCGCCTTCATGAGCGGCCAGTTCACCTTTACCGGTGACATGGGCGTGCTCATGCAGATGCAGAACTGGTTCCAGCAGTCCTAAGACCCCGCTAGCTGAAGCGAATCCTGGCAGGCCGGTGACTTCTTAGTCGCCGGCCTGTTGCGTTACCGAGATCTCGCCCGAGTAGTCTTCGGAGGAGTCCGCCCCCAGCACGACGACGACGGCGGCAGTGGTGTTCAGGAACTGCGCCGCCTGCGGGTCGGCGGCGGTCAGTATGGCTGAGTCGGGCACGCCCAGCCACTCCTTGATCTGGTTCACGGTATGGTCGTGGCCGCCGCTCACATCGACGATCAGCGTCGTCGGATAGAGCAGACCGTCGGCGTATTCGTCGGCGGTGATGTTGGCGGGCGGGATGCCCTTGGCCCGGAGCTCGGTCGAGAAGTCAGTCGCCAGGCCCGGCGTGTTCGTGGCGTTGAGGACTGAGACGGTGGCGTTGTCCGTGGCCAGCTGGACGTCACTGAAGACCAGCGCTTTCAGCTCCTCCACCTTCTCCGGGTACCAGTCCAGCTCCGCTGCCGCGCCGCAGATGCTGGCCGGGCAGGGATAGGTGGCCGGGCCCATGGAGACCATCGGCAGGTTGGCCAGGCCCTGCTTATCGTCGATCTGCTTGACCAGCAAGGCCAACCCCGGCACCTGCGTGTCCGGGATGTCCGTCTGCACGGAGCTGCTGTATGTGCTGTAGAGGCCCTTCAGCTTGCCGACGTCCAGCAGGTTCAGGGTCTTGCCCTTGGCGATGATCGCCCGCAGAACGATCTGCTGCCGCTCGATGCGCTTGAAGTCGTTGTCGCTCTTGCGGATGCGGGCGTACTGGAGGGCGCGTTCGCCGTTCATATGCTCGGTGCCGGGGACGAACTCCACCGGGTAGTACTCCCCGCAGAACTGGCAGGTGGTATAGGCGGGGTCGTAGGCGTACTCCGGGATCGTGACGTCGATGCCGCCGAGGTCGTCGACGATCTGGATGAAGTTGGCCCAGTTCATGATCACGTAGTAGTTGATCGGGATGCCGAAGTTCTGTTTGATCGTGTCCTTCGCCAGCTGGGGCCCGCCGCCGGGGTAGCCCAGCGGGAAGCCGTTCACGCCATACTGGCCCATCTCATACGCTTCGTTGATGCGCGTGCTCATGAAGACGCCGCCGTCGCCGTCGGGAATATCGACGCGGGTGTCGCGGGGGATGGAGAAGGCGCCGGCCGTCTTGCTGTACGGGTCGATCGTCAGGATCATCATGCTGTCGGTGCGGTAGCGGTCGTTGTCGGGCTCGTCCAGGCGCTGGTCCAGACCCATGACGAGGATGTTGATGCGGTCTTCGATGGTCTCGGCAGAGGCCGGGTCACCGCCGGTGTCGATCCCGGGGACCTGCACGACCGACGGGAACGAGAGGCCGTTGCCGGGGAAGAGGACGCCGTCCACGCGGCTGACCGCGACGAGCGAGAGATAGAGGCTCATCACGGCGAAGATGCCGATGCCGATGATCAGACGCGTGTTTACGCCTCGGCGATAGTATTCGTAGGTTACGGGCTCTTGAATCTGGCCGTCGTTAAACGGCGGCTCCTCGGTTGCCAAACACATCCTCCCACGCCCGTCAAGCGCGCGTGATCCGCAGGGACAATTGCGAATTTCATACGTACGGCCCGCTGGATTGCCCCGGCGGGCCGTACAGGCTCTAGATTCTACAACGTTGGCATGACGCTAAAAGTTTCCGGTAGCTACGGAACCAGCGCCCATTCCTCCGGCAGCCGGTAGCGGAAGACCGCTTCCGTGTGGCGCGAACCATCGAAAATGTGGCCCCTGCCGCTGCGCCTGATCTCCCGGTAGCAGTTCACCATCTGGACGATGCGCTTCTCCTTCAGGTTGAAGATCACCGCGCCGGCCTTGACGGGGCGGAGGCTGGCCTCGCGCGTCAGGTCGTCGACAACACGGAATACGGGCTGCTTGTGCCTGGCGACGCGGGTCAGCGCCCGGTGGATCACATCGTAGTGGCCGTTGGAGTTGTGCTCGTCAAAGACGGCCAGGCCGGCCTGAACGTAGTCGTGGAGGTTGTGGTAGTACGGTTCCACGCGGCTGAGGAAGTCGTCCACCGTGTTCGGGTTGGCGCCACAGGCCGCGACGAGTGCGGGCAAGGCGTCGCCGTGGGTGAGGAAGCTGACCCCTCCCGAACCATCGATTACTGTGCAGCGCAGGACGTTCATTGCCGGGAACCCTGGTCCAGTTTAACGCAGCCTCCGCCGCCACGGACATAACTCGCGCGAATTCCGTATGCTGGTTGGGACACTGATGGTTTCCCGCCACCGTTTGCCGCTCTCCCCGCGCAGCGCCCTGTTCTGCGTGCTGCTGGCCGTGCTGGCGGCGGCAGCGGGCGCCTGTGGCGGCGGCAGCGGTTCCTCCGGGCCGACGCCTACCGTGCCGGCCCCGGTGCTTTCGCCGGCGCCGTCCGGGACCGTTATCGACCTGGCCCGCGCGGACAAGCTCTTCCACGACGGCGACTACGAAGACGCGCTGACGATCTACTCGGCGGCGGCGCTCTACGGGACGCCGGAGCAGGTCCAGGCCGGGCTCTGGGCCGTCGCCAGGATCCAGCACCAGCGCGGCCAGCACGCCGATGCCGAGGCGACGGTCCGCGCCCTTCGCGCCACCAACCCGCCGCCGGACCTGGACAGGCAGTCTCTGCTGCTGCTGGGCGTGTCCGAGCTGGCGCTGTCTGACTTCGACGCGGCGAGGCCGGCGCTGGAGGCCTACCTGGCCAGAAACGGCGCGGCCTGGCCCTATGCCCAGCTCTACCTCGCCCAGGTGGACGAGCACGAGGGCAAGCCGCGCGACGCCATCGACCGCATCGAGATGGCGCTCGCCGCGGGGCTGCCGCCGAAGAGCAACTTCAACGCGCTGATGGCGCTGGGCCAGGCCGACGAGCAAGCGGACGACTCCGCCGCCGGAATGGCCGACTACCGGCGCGCCGCGGACGCGGCCACCGGCCCCACCGACGGCGGCGAGGCGCTCTGGTACCTGGCCGACGCGGCGACAACCGGCAACGACGGCAAAGCGGCGAGCGACGCTCTGGCCGAGCTGATCGCGAAGTACCCCGGCACACAGCGCGCCGCCGATTCCCTGAACGACGCGCGCCTGGCACAGGGTGCGGTCTCAGCGCTGGAACGGGCGCTCGTCGCCTTCCGTCACGAAGACACCGATGCCGCCGTCGCGGCGCTGCAGCCCGTCGCGGACGGCGGAGGGGCGGACGGCGCGGTGGCGCAGTACTACCTCGGCATCCTTTCTGAGCGCGTGGAGGACTGGCAGGGCGCGATCGATCACTACACCGCCGCGATCGACTCGCCGGACGTGGCCCCCTCCTGGCTCGCGCAGTCGTACTGGGACAAGGGCACCGTGGAGGAGCGAATTGGCCTGACCTCCGACGCCATCGATAGCTACGCCGCCGTCGCCGAAGCGCAGGCCGGCACACGCCGAAGCGGCGGAGGGCCTCTTCCGGGCGGGGTTCCTCGCGTATCGCCTGGGACGCTACCAGGACGCTTTGGATCACTGGCTGCGGCTGATCAACCTGCCGGCCGGTGGCCCAATTGATGCCGCGCGGGCCGAATTCTGGGCCGGCGTCGCGTCTGCGGAGAACGGCGACCCACAGGACTCGGCGTCGTACCTGCAGTCCGCCGCCAACACCGCGCCGCTGGACTACTACGGGATGCGTGCCTCGGCGCTGATAGCGGGGAGCGCGGCGCTGCCCCGAGGCGCCGACGGTCTCTGCGCCGACCGCCTGGACTGGGCGCCGGTGGAGACGTGGCTGACGGCTGGGCGGGCGCCGAGGTCGTGGCAGGAGACGACGGCTCTCTTCGCGGGCAACGCCTGGCTGCGCGCCGTCGAGATGTTCAACGCCGGCTTCACGGACCAGGCCGACGAGCAGTGGGCGGCGCTGCTCTCCGACAACGCGACAAAGCCCTGGCTGGAGTACAGGCTGCTGCGCGAGATCAGCGCCTTCGACCGGCCAACGGTGACCGCGCGGCCGGCGGAGACGCTGGCGGAGATGCACGCCGGCGCGCCTCCGCAGATGCTGCAGCTCGCTTACCCGCTGGAGTGGCTCGACCTCGTCCAGGAGCAGGCGACGGAGTACGGCTACTCGCCGCTGCTGCTGCTGGCGCTGGTCCGCCAGGAGAGCCTCTACGATCCCAGCGCGTCCTCGGCGGCCGACGACACCGGCCTGACGCAGGTGATCCCGGCCACGGCCGAGGAGATCGCGCAGCAGCTCGGCGATACGGACTTCAAGCACGGCGGACCTGCTGCGGCCCAACGTGGCGCTGCGCTACGGCGGCTATTATCTCGGCTCCAACCTGACCGTGTTCGAAGGGGTGCTGCCGCCGGCGCTGGCCGGGTACAACGCCGGCCCCGGCACTGCCCAGGGCTGGTGGGACAACGCCGGCGCCGACCCGGACCTCTTCCTGGAGACGATCGACTACGCGACGACCCGTACCTACGTCGAGTCCGTGCTGGAGAACTACGCGCGCTACCTGTACGCCTACGGTTTCACGGACATGCCGACGCTGCCGCTCGACTGAGGAACACGGAACAAGGCGTCGCAGGTTTCCTTGTTCCCAGTCCCGAGTTCCTCCCCGCCACCCTTGACCCGTGACCCATGACCCTCGACCATTACTCCCATGACCGACTCCGCATCCGTTCGCGTCCCGGCCACCAGCGCCAACCTCGGCCCCGGCTTCGACTGCCTCGGCCTCGCCCTGGAGATCTGGGGCACGATCACGGTCGAACCGCCGCGAGCCGAAGCCCGGCGGCGACGACCCGATGGCCAGCATGGCGATCGGCGCCGCGCGGCGCTTCTTCGAGAAGGATCGGGCAAGAGACGCGGGCACGTTATCGGCGAGCTACCAGGGCTCGATCCCGATCGCCCGCGGGCTGGGCGCCAGCGCTGTGGCCCGTGTCGGCGGCCTCGTCGCCGCCAACGAGCTGGCCGGGGCGCCCGCTGAGCCGCGACGAGCTGCTCCTCATCGGCACCGAGCTTGAGGGCCACGCCGACAACGCCGCGCCGGCGATCTTCGGCGGGCTGCAGGTGTCGGTGGTGGAGGACGACCGCGTGCTGCACACCGCCTCGCCGCTGCCAACGGGCCTGCAGTGCGTACTCTTCGTGCCGGAGTTCCGGATCGCCACGAAGGACGCGCGCCGCGTGCTGCCGGAGTCGCTTTCGCGCGCGGACACCGTCTACAACATCGGGCGGGCGGCGCTGCTCGTCGCGGCGATGGCGCGCGGCCGCTTCGACCTGCTGAACGCCGCGACGCAGGACCGTCTGCACCAGCCCGCACGTTCGGCGCTCTTCCCGGCGATGACCGCGATCTTCGAGGCCGCGCGCGGGGCCGGGGCCCACGCCGCTTACCTCTCCGGCAGCGGCTCGACCCTCTGCGCCTTCGCCACCGCCAACCCGCAGGGCATCGCCGACGCCATGGCAGAGGCCGGCCGCTCCCGCGAGATCCCCGGTGAGACGATCATCACGAAGCCGACGGAGACCGGAGCCGAGGTGGTGCCTTGAGGCGGGGAAGTGGAGGTTGGAGGTTGGAGGTTGGACGATGCCCCGCAGTTCCCCGGCGGATTGGGGTGGTGCGATGACTCTCGTCGTTCAGAAATACGGCGGGACATCCGTCGGGTCAGCGGACAGGATCAAGGCCGTGGCGCAGCGGCTGATCCAGCGCCAGGCCAGAGGAGACCAGCTCGTCGTCGTCGTCTCCGCGATGGGCGACACGACCGATGACCTCGTGGCTCTGGCGGCGCAGATGACCGACCAGCCGGAAGCGCGCGAGATGGACCTGCTGCTCTCCACCGGCGAGATCATCACGTCGACCCTGCTTTCGATGGCGCTCAAGCACGAAGGGCACCCCGCTGTGGCGCTCTCCGGTGCGCAGGCCGGCATCGGCACCGACCACCGCTACGGCCGGGCCATGATCCTGAAGGTCGATCCGGCACGGGTGCACCGGGAGCTGGAGGCGGGCAACATCGTCATCGTCGCCGGCTTCCAGGGTGTCAGCGAGGAGATGGAGCTGACCACGCTGGGCCGCGGTGGCTCCGACACGACAGCCGTCGCCCTGGCGGCGGCGCTCAACGCCCGTTGCGAGATCTACACAGACGTCGAAGGCATCTACACCGCCGACCCGCGCCTCTGCCCGGACGCCATCAAGCTGCCGGAGATCAGCTACGAAGAGATGCTGGAGCTGGCCACCTGGGGCGCGCGCGTCATGCACAACCGCGCGGTGGAGCTGGCGGCGCTCTACGGCATCCCGGTCTACGTCGCTTCCAGCTTCACCGACGCGCCCGGCACACTCATCCACGGAGGTCCTTTCATGGAGAAGAGCAACAAGGTCATGGGCATCGCCAGCGACACCGACGTCGCCCGGATCACGATCCGCGGCGTTCCCGACCAGCCGGGCATCGCAGCCACGATCTTCGAGCCGCTGGGCGAGGCCGCGATCAGCGTCGACACGATCGTCCAGAACGCCAGCATCGAGCGCCTGACCGACCTCACGTTCACGGTCTCGCGGTCGGACCTGCGCCGGGCGATGGAGATAGTGGAGCCGCTGGCGAAGAAGATCGCGGCGCCGGAAGTGCTGGCCGATACGCACCTGGCCAAGGTCAGCATCGTCGGCGCGGGCATGACCTCAGCGACAGGTTACGCCGGCCGCATGTTCAAGGTGCTCTTCGAAGCGGGCATCAACATCGAGCTGATCACCACCAGCGAGATACGCATCACCTGCCTGATCGATGAGGTAAAGGTTCCGGAGGCTGTGCAGGCGCTGCACCGCGCGTTCCAGGTGGAGCAGGCCGCCTGACCCGGACTTGCCAGCCGCCGCGCCATATCGGCAGCCTCGAACCGAAGCTGGCCTCCATCACCTTCTCGCCGTTCTCAGACGTCAGCCAAACGCTCGGGACGATGACGGTCGCAACGTTGTCGTGTGCCGTCGGTGCCACCGCGCTGAGCTGCCTCACTGGCACCCAGCCGGGATAGCCGCGGTAGTCCAGCGGCGTCTGCTGGTCCGGCACCACAACCTGTGCCCAGTCTCCATCTATCGCCAGCACCGTGACCCGGTCCCCAAGCAACATCTGGGAATCGGCGCGATCCTCCAGGTCCGCGCGATCCAGATCGCTCTGTCCAAGCCAGTCCCTGATCCTGACGGGGTTTTCCAGCGCCGGTTCGTCCACCGCGCGGATGACGGTGGGGTCGCGCCACAACGTTGCCACCGACACCGAAACCCACGCGTCCTTCCCAGCCTCTACGGCTAGCTCTGGCGTTGGTGCCGCCGTTGCTGTGGGTGCGGCTGATGCCGTCACAACCGGCGTTGCTGTTGGCGAGGGCGTAGCAGCGTGAATCGCGAGACCCTTACGCGCACGTCAACGTTACGCTATACTCAGCTTGCCTGTATCCGCTGACGCGGAACGGGACAAAGCTGGGAGGAACTCCATGCCAGACATCGAACCTGACCTCCGACAAGGTGCAGCCAATCACCAGGCACCCGCGAGCGCGCATCAAGCAGCCGCTCCAGGAAGACGGCTTCGCGACGATCGAAGCGGCGATCGAGGAGTTCAAGCAGGGCCGCTTCGTCATCATCATCGACGATGATGACCGCGAGAACGAAGGCGACCTGACGATCCCGGCGGAGTTCGTCACCCCCGAAGCGATCAGTTTCATGCTCCGCTACACCAGCGGCATCATCTGTGTCCCGCTGACCGGCGAGCGCCTGGACCACCTGCGAATCCCGCTGATGGTCGGCAACAACCAGGCCCAGTACGGCACCGCCTTCACGATCTCCGTCGACGCGCGTGAGGGCATCAGCACCGGCGTCTCCGCCGCCGACCGGGCGCGCACGATCCAGGTCCTGGCCGACCCGGCGTCCAACCCGCACGATCTCGTCCCGCCCGGGCACATCTACCCGCTGCGCGTCCGCGACGGCGGCGTCCTCGTCCGCGCGGGCCACACGGAAGCCACGGTGGACCTCTGCCAGCTGGCCGGGCTGCAGCCGGCCGGCGTTCTCTGTGAGCTGATGAACCCCGACGGCACGATGATGCGCGGGTCCCAGCTCACCCGCTTCGCCGCCAAGAACAAGCTAAAGGTGATCAGCATCAACCAGCTCATCAGCTACCGCGTCCAGCGCGAGCGCCTGGTCCAGCGCGTGGCCGAGACGACGATGCCCACCCGGTTCGGCGACTTCAGGCTCTACGCCTACCGCTCCGAGATCGATGTCGACGAGCACGCGGCGCTGGTGATGGGCGACATCACGACGCCGGAGCCGGTGCTGGTCCGCGTGCACTCACAGTGCGTCACCGGCGACGTCTTCGGCTCCCAGCGCTGCGACTGCGGCGAACAGCTGGACATGGCGATGAAGCGCATCGCCGATGCGGGCCGCGGCGTCATCGTCTACATGCGCCAGGAGGGCCGCGGCATCGGCTTCCACAACAAGGTGCGCGCCTACAGCCTGCAGGACCAGGGGATGGACACCGTCGAAGCCAACGAGGCGCTGGGGTTCGCCGCTGACCGCCGCGACTACGGCATCGGCATGCAGATCCTGCTGGACCTGGGCCTGAGCCGGATCACATTGCTGACCAACAACCCGGCCAAGCGCTCCGGCCTGGAAGGCTACGGCCTGGAGGTGGTTGAGCGCGTGCCGATCATGGCCACGCCCAACAAGCACAACCGCCGCTACCTGGAGACCAAGCGCGACAAGATGGGCCACTTCATAGACATGCCCCGCGGCTAGACTTTCCCCAGCTCATCCTGCGCCCGCCGAGGACAGCCTCCAGCCGACTGAGCCCGCCGAAGTCGCCCGCGCATCAGGCCCGACGCGGCGAGCCGCATTCGTCAATTCGGTCCCAAAATTCGTTGACAGCCGTTCAGTGCGCCAGGCGCTGTGGGTTCGCCCGGCTAGCCGCCACGATGTCCGGTAGCAGCGAAAGCACCCGCTCGATCTCGTCCGGCGTGTTCTCAGAGCCGACGGTCAGACGCAGCGCCCCGAACGCGCGCCGCAGTGGCATCCCGACGGCCGTCAGCACGTGGGACGGCTCCCAGGTCGCGGAGTTGCAGGCGCTGCCGGCGCTGGCGGCGATCCCGGCCTTGTCCAGCGCGGCGAGGAGCGCATCAGACTCTGCGCCCTCGAAGCTGAAGTGGGCGTTGTTTGGCAGGCGCATCTCCGGGTGGCCCGTCAGCGCGGACCCCGGGATCGATGGCAGGACGCCCTCGACCAGGCGGGTCACCAGGCCGCGGCAGGCGCGGGTGTAGGCGTCTCGGTTGGCCTGGGCCTCTTCCAGCGCCACGGCCATCCCGACGATCGAGGCGACGTTTTCGGTGCCGGCGCGGCGCTGTCGCTCCTGCCCTCCGCCGCTGATCAGCGAAAGAAACGGCGTCCCGCGCCGCATGTACATCACGCCGGCGCCCTTGGGCCCGCCGAACTTGTGACCCGAGAGGCTGAGCAGGTCGACGCCGAGGTCGTCCACGCGCAGCTCCAATGCATTCGCCCCCTGGATCGCGTCCGTGTGAATGGCGACGCGGCGTTTCAGCGACCTCGCGCGCTCCCGCACCGCCGCTGCGATGTGCGACAGCGGCTGGATCGTGCCGATCTCGTTGTTGGAGAGCATCACGCTGACCAGCACCGTGCGCTCGTTGACGGCGCGCGCGACGTCGTCCGGGCTGGCCACTCCGTAGCTGTCGACCGGGACATAGGTTACCTCGAAGCCGAACTTCTCCAGCCATTCGGCGGAGTGCAGGACCGCGTGGTGCTCGATCGTGGTAGTCACGATGTGGTTGCCGAGGCCGGCGCGCTGCTGGGCGAGGGCCACGCCCTTGACCGCGGCGTTGATCGACTCCGTGCCGGCGCCGGTGAAGACGACTTCGGACGGTTTGCAGCCGAGGACCGCCGCGATGCGGCCGCGAGCGTCGTCGAGAGCGCGCGCGCCCGCCCGGCCCAGCGCGTACTGCCCGGACGGGTTGCCGTACTGGTCTTCCAGGTACGGGAGCATCGCCGCGAGCGCCTTGGGGTGCAGTCGCGTGGTGGCGGCGTGGTCCAGGTAGATGGCTGTTTTCATGGCGTTTCGATACCACCGTGGGGTATCGTCGATATTATAGCGCGACTAGCGGGGCGGCCTCCCACAGACCAGCCCGAAATCTGCCGCTTCGCGGAAAACGCCGTCGCCCAGCTCGGCCCGCAGCTCGGTTTCGAACTCGTCCACGCGGTCCCCGAAGTGCGGGCGCGCCGAGAACGACGACGACCAGAGGTGGCCGACGATCGTATCAGCCGTCCACTCGAGCTGGACGTCGTAACGGCGCTCAACTTCCACTCGCCAACCGTTACGCCGGAGTGTCTGCTGGAAGCGCTCGCCGGAGATCCACCGAGAGTTGCCGGAGCCGGCGCGCCGCTCCTCGCCGAGGTACTTTTTCAGCAGGCGCGTGATCAGTTGTTGCCAGTCCAGCGCCCCTTCGAACCAGGCGCCGCCGCCGCCGGCCATAGCGACGCCAGCGTCGGGCAAAAGCAGATCGTCCCGCACCCTGGCAAGCACGAGGTCCCGGTCCATCCAGTGGAAAGACGAGCCGAACGAAACCACATCGAAGCGGCCGAACTCTGCGGGCACATCCTCCGCCCGCATCACATGCCACTCGATGTTGGAGATGGACGACTTGCGCGCTTCGGCGATCATCTCGGGCTGCAGGTCAGCGGCTACGACGCTCCCGAAGTGCGGCGCCAGCGGCAGCGTCAGCGTTCCCGGCCCGCAACCCAGGTCCAGCAGCCGTCCCGTCCCGTCGAGCCCGTAGTGGGAGACGATGTCGTCGATCAGCGCCTGGGGGTAAGGAGTGCGGAACTTCGCATAGTACGGCGCGGCTCCGGCGAAGAGCGATTCGTCGAACGGCATCAGCTAGCGGCTGAGCAGGCCGGCGTCGATGATGAAGGGCGAGCCGGTGACGTAACGGGCCCGGTCAGAGGCGAGGTAGCGCACAGCCTCGGCGACGTCCGCAGCCTCGATCCAGGGGACGTCCAGCAGGTTGCCGGCGGAGCGGGTGGCGATCTCCTCCGGTGTTGCGCCTTCCAGCGCCGCGAGGCCGTCGTTCATCGGCGTGTCGACGGCCGTCGGGTGGATAGAGACGACGCGGATGTTGTACGGCGCAAGCTCGATCGCCCAGGAACGCGTGAGGCCGGTCAGCCCCCACTTGGAGGCGGCGTAGTGGCTGAGCCGCCCCATTCCGCGCAGCCCGCCGACCGACGAGTTGTTGATTATGACGCCGGACTTCTGGGCGATCATCACCGGGATCACGCGGCGGGCCACGAGCCACGCACCCTTGAGGTTGATGTCGATCATGGCGTCCCACTCGGCCTCGGTAAGCTCGTGGGCGAGGCCGTAGGCGCAGATGCCGGCGTTGTTGAACAGCACGTCGATCCGGCCGAACTCGGCGACCGTCTTCTCGACGGCGGCGGTGACCGCGGCGTCGTCCCGGACGTCGCCCTCCAGCGCCAGGCAGTCGGAGCCGGCGTCGCGGCAGGCGGTCTGCAGGCTGCGGAGGTCGTCGCTTGAGCCGAGGTCGTAGCCGGGGTAGGCCAGCGGCTTCGCGACGTCGAAGGCAACGATGCGGGCGCCGTGCGCGGCCAGGTTGAGCGCCACGGCGCGGCCCTGTCCGTGCGCTGCGCCGGTGATGAAGGCGACCCGGCCCTCAAACTCGCGGTCTGCTGTCATCCTTCGAGCGCCTCAGTTTGAGCGGATCGGTAAGGCTCCAGGTAGCCGTCCAGGTCGATGTCCAGGGCGTTGTTGAGGACGTTGGTCGCCACCATCATCGCCCCGAAGGCCGTCAGCGCCACGATCTGCTCTTCGCTGAACTCCGCGGCCAGGCGCGCGTAAACGTCCTCCGGCACCCGCGCGAACGGCTTCGAAAGACAGCGGCCGAAGTCGACGACGGTCTGCTCGCGCGCGTCGAGCGTCAGCTCGTTGGGGTTCTCGCCGGAGTCGATCAGGAGCCGCCGGAAGAAGGTCGAGCAGATCAGACAGTCCGTCTCGGTGGAGATGGCGTGGGAGAAGAGCGTGACCAGCCGCTCGCCGAGGAACGGCTGCACCACATCGCGCAGGGTGTACCACTCCATCAGCGCGTGGAAGGCCGGCATCGAATGGAGGAGAGTGCTCTTCATGTTCGTCATCCGCCCGTGCGCGCTGACTGTGGCGTCGATGGCGGCGCGCTGCTCGGTCGATGCTCCCTCCGGGCCGATGGGGCTTATTCTCGGCATGGCTATAGGGTCGAGGCTCAGCCGTCGCGGGTCAAGGGTGTGCGGCTAGTCGAGGCCGGCGGCGAAGCGCCAGTAGCCGATGGCGCGGGAGGTGGCGCGGGCGGCGGCGGCGAAGCTGGTGAAGGTGGCGACTCCGCGTTCCAGCAGCTTAAGCCGCACCTCGCACATCACGTCTTCCACGTGCGAAGGGTGCGCGATCACGAGGAACGGCTTGGCGGAGGCCTCCTTGTGCTTGGCCAGCACCTCGACGAGCGCGTCCATGATCGCCGGGGACTGGCGCATGCGGCGGGCCATGAAGGTGCCGCTGATCTCCAGCGCCACGGCGTCGACGTTATCGTCATCCTCCAGGATGTCGAACAGCTTCTGCAGGTTGCCGGGGACGAACCCCATGCCGATGGTGCCGCCGGCATCCAGCGGGTTCCGGTAAGAGCCGCCGATGATGTTGAAGAAAGCGCCCAGCTTTTCGTAGGAGGAGTCCGTCAGCAGCGGCACTTCCAGCCCCTCGCGCTCGAAGGCGTCGGTGATGACTACTGACTGGCCGCCGGTCATCGCGATCAGGCCCATGCGGCGGCCGGTTGTCGGCTTGCAGTAGACGAGCGCTTTGACGGCGTCGATCGTCTCGTCGAGGTCGTTGGCTTGGATCACGCCGGCCTGGCGCATCGCGGCGTCCCAGACCGCCGGCGCCGAGGCCAGCGACGCCGTGTGGGAGTAGACCGCGCGGGAGCCAGAGGTGGTCGTGCCGCCGCGCCAGACCACGACCGGTTTGCGTTTGGCGGCCGCCTTCAGCGAATCGAGGAAGCGGCGGCCGTCCTTGACGCCTTCGATGTACATGGCGATCACTTCCGTCTCCGGGTCCTGTGCGAAGTAGTCCAGGTAGTCGGAGGCGTCCAGCAGCACCGCGTTGCCGAAGCTGACCGTCTTGGAGCACTTGATCCCGTGCATCGACCCAACCAGCGAGAAGTTGATAGTGTGCGTCCCGCTCTGGCCGATGAAGCCGACGTTGCCGGCGTCTCCGGACGGCTGGTCGCCGCTGTGCCGCACGCCGAGCCGCCGGTTGTACATGCCCATGCAGTTGGGCCCGATCAGCAGCAGGTCGCCCTCGCGCGCGATCTCGGTCACCTGGCGCTGGGCCTCGATGCCGTCGTCGGTCTCGGTCTCGGCGAATCCGGAGGTGAATAGAGCCACAGCGCCGACCTTCCTGGCGACGCAGTCTGTGACGATCCGCGCCGCCACCGGGCGGGGGACGGCGCAGAGCACGTAGTCGATCTCGCCGGGGACCTCGGCCAGGCTCTTGTAGTTCTCGACGCCCAGCTCTTCGATGCCGGGGATCTCGTTGGGGTCGATCTGGACGGAGTAGAGCTTGCCGCTGAACGTCTTCATCGCGTTCAGCCACATGTAGCCCATCATCTTCTTGTCGCCGACAACGGCCACCACGCGCGGGTTCAGCGCGCGGTCCAGGCGGGCGGTGAGATCGCCGGTGTAGGTCATCCCGCGATGACGATCCGCGCATCGACCGCGATTGCTCCATCCTTGTAGGCGAAGACGGGGTTGAGGTCGATCTCTTCGATCTGGGGGTTGGCCTCGGCGAACTCCGAGAGCTTGAGGATCAGCGACTCCAGCGCGCCGACGTCCGCGGCGTCCTGGCCGCGCGTGCCCTCCAGCACCGGGTAGCCCTTGATCTCGCGCACCATCTGGCGGGCGTCGCGCAGCTCCAGCGGCACGATGCGGAACGCCACGTCCTTCAGCACCTCTACCAGCACGCCGCCGAGCCCGAACATCAGCACCGGCCCGAACTGCGGGTCCTTGCTCATGCCGATGATCACCTCGGCGCCCTTCGGGGCCATGTGCTGCACGGCCACGCCTTCGATTCTCGCTTTGGGCTGGGCCTCGCGCACGGCGTCCATCATCTCCTCGAACGCGGCGTGGACTTCCTTCTTCGATTCGAGGCCGAGCCGCACCCCGCCGACGTCCGACTTGTGCGTGATGTCCGGCGAGACGATCTTGATGACGACAGGGAAGCCCAGCTTCTTGGCCGCTTTGCCCGCTTCTTCCGCCGTCTCAGCGAGGACAGACTCGGCCACCGGGATGCCGGCGGCTGCCAGCACCTGCTTCGACTCGATCTCGGTGAGCACGGTGCGGCCGTCCTTTTTCGCGCGCTTGATTGCGCTTGAGAGTGTTGCCATAACGGGCGCAATCATACGAAGCGCCGCATGGGCGGGTCAATTCACGGCACGCCAAGATGAGCGGGCATAGAAAAAGGGCGAGGCATGTGCCTCGCCCTGTAGTTTCGAAGGTTGGGGTCGGTTAGACCGACATCTTTTGCGGCGTGCCCGGGGCGGGCTTCACGCTGCGGGTCATCACCTTGCGCTGGCTGTAGTTGAGGAATTCGCGTTTCTTGCCGCAGCTTTTGCAGTGGCCTTCGCTAGTCTCTCCGTTGGGGGTGTCGATCATCCAGTGGTGGGCGCATTCATCGGAGTGGACATCGGATGGGGCGGTGCTCAACTCTGCTCGCAAGTTTGCCATGGGACCTCCTCTATCACTAGGCGCGGCGAACCGTACTCAAAGCTTGTCGCGAGGGCTCTCCGGTAGCTGGGGCGTTACCAGGAGCGCACCAAATCACTATAACGTAAACGTTAGGTTACCGGGAACCCCCCTGGACGTGTTTTTGCGACTTTTTGCCGAGAAAACCGTCAATTCAGACTATCGCGGCTTCTGTGTAAACGCCAAGCACGTCGCGCATGACGTCGCAACATTCCTGGAGCGTGGCGTAGGCGTTGACGGCGTCCAGCAGGTAAGGCATCACGTTGTCGTTGCCTCGCAGCGCCGTTTCCAGCGCCTTCAATGTGCGCGATGTCTCGCGGTCGTCGCGGCTGCGGCGGATCTCGTTCAGGCGCTCCACCTGGCGGTCGTAGCCCTGCGGGTCCATATCCAAAATCGGAATCTCGATCGGCTCATCCATCACGTAGTCGTTGACGCCGACGATCGTCCGCTCGTGGTCATCGATCTCGCGCTGGTAGCGGAAGGCGGCATCGGCGATCTCCCGCTGGAAGAAGCCGCTTTCGATCGCCGGCAGCACGCCGCCGATGTCCTCGATCCTGGCGAAATAGGCGCGTGCGGCGGCCTCGGTCTCGTCGGTCAGCCTCTCGACGAAGTAGGAGCCGCCCAGCGGGTCGACCGTGTTGGCCGCGCCCGATTCGTGGGCCAGCACTTGCTGCGTGCGGAGGGCCAGCCGCGCCGCTTTCTCGCTGGGCAGGGCCAGCGCCTCGTCCATCGAGTTGGTGTGCAGGGACTGGGTGCCACCGAGAACGGCCGCCAGGGCCTGGATGGCGGTGCGGACCAGGTTCACCTCCGGCTGCTGCGCGGTCAGGCTGACGCCGGCGGTCTGGGTGTGGAAGCGCATCCACCACGAGCGCTCGTTCTTGGCGCCGAAGGTGTCGCGCATCTCCCGGGCCCAGATGCGGCGGGCGGCGCGGAACTTGGCGACTTCCTCGAACAGGTCGTTGTGGGAGTTGAAGAAGAAGCTCAGGCGCGGCGCAAAGTCGTCGATGTCGAGGCCGCGGTCCAGGCACCAGCGCACGTATTCGAAGCCGTCTCCAAGCGTGAAGGCCAGCTCCTGGACCGCCGTCGAGCCGGCCTCCCGGATGTGGTAGCCGGAGATCGAGATCGTGTTCCACTTCGGCATCTCCCGCGAACCGAATTCGATGGTGTCGACAACCAGGCGCATCGATTCTTCGGGCGGGAAGATGAACTCCTTCTGGGCGATGAACTCCTTCAGGATGTCGTTCTGGAGCGTGCCGGCGAGCTGTTTGCGGGAGATGCCGCGCTTTTCCGCCGCGGCGATGTACATCGCCCAGATCACGGCGGCCGGCGAGTTGATCGTCATCGAGGTCGTGATGTCGGCCAGCGGCAGCTGGTCCAGCAGGATCTCCATGTCGCGCAGGTGCGAGACAGCGACGCCGCACTTGCCGAACTCGCCCAGCGCTTCGGGAGCGTCGGTGTCGTAGCCGTAGAGCGTGGCCATATCGAAGGCGATGGAGAGGCCGGACGTCCCCTGCGAAAGAAGATAGCGGAAGCGCTCGTTCGTCTCCTCGGCGCTGCCGAAGCCGGCGAACATGCGCATCGTCCAGGTCTTGCCGCGATAGCCGGTCTTGTGGACGCCGCGCGTGAACGGGTACGTGCCCGGCTCGGTGGGGGCGGCGGCGACGTCGCCCGGGCCGTAGAGCGGCGCAATCGGCACGCTGGACGTCGTCATGTGGCGCTTTTCGCCGTTCGACGATGATGAGGAGCCGTTCGCGCTCATGGCGTGTCTAGGATAGCACCGGGAGCGGCCGGCCGATGCCGCAGTCGATTGCGACGCTTGTCACAAGGCGTTGACATGTGTGCTAGAATCATGCACGCGTCTTAGCAATTGACCGGAGAGGTACATGGTAGCCGAACCATTTGACAACTATCTTGACCTGGTGGATGCCGCCCGCATCCTTAACATCCACCCGCAGAGTCTGCGCCGCCTGATCAAGCAGAAGAAGGTGCCGGCAGTCCTCTTCGCCGGCAAGTACCTGATCGAACGCACCTCGCTGGAGCAGTTCAAGTCCAGCTACGACCCGCGCCCCGGCCGCAAGGCGATCCGCCGCCTCCTCTAGGCCTTTCCCTTACCCGTACGCTCTTCGCGCCGCGCCGAAATGTACTCGATGCTGGCCCGGTGCTGCTCCTCTTCGATCAGCCCCTTCGCCATCAGGTAGTTGAGCATCGGCTCCAGCCCCAGGATCGAGATCAGGTTGTAGCCGCGCTGCTTCAAGAGCTCCTTGGCGCCTTCCTGGCGGTCCAGGAGGACCACGACGTCCTTCACGTCCAGCGCCGCGTTGACTTTCAGGAATTCGCCGGTCTCGGCGACGCCGCCGCCGCTCGTGACCAGGTCGTCGATCAGGAGTACGGTCTCTTCCGGCGTGTAAAGCCCTTCCACGAAGACGCGGCTGCCGTTGCGCTCCTTGGCCGGGTGGACGTAGATCAGCGGGATCCGGGACCGCAGCGAGAACGCCGTGGCCAGGTGCAGCCCGCCGAAGGGGATGCCGCAGACGCGCTGGAACTCCGTGACCTGTGGATCGCGCTTGGCCTGCAGCGTGCGCACTTCTTCAAGCATGACGCCGGCGGCGCGGTCCAGCGCGGCGGGGTCGCTGATCAGGAGGCGGAGGTTGATGTAGACGGGCGAGTGCTGGGTTGTGCGGCCGATGGTGAAGTCGCCGAACTTAACGGCCCCAACATCCCACAGCGCTTGCGCCAGCCACAGATTCCCAACGTCTTCGTCTGAAACCATCACCTTGCCCTGAACAAAAGAAAGAGGCCCCCCGGGGCCTTCTCGCGATCAGCGCGACGATATCATTCGCGTTCGCATGAGGTCAAGGTTGCGCGCCCATCGCTCGCGTTCCCGCTGCTTTTCAGATAAAACGGGAGCGTGAGCGAAGTGGTCCGGGTGGCCTCTCCGGCGCCGGCGGACGTGCGGCCCCGGCTGCGCGTGAGCCTGGCGGCGCTGCTGATCGGCACGCTGGCGGTCGGAGCCGGGACGTACTACGCCGTCTGCGGAGTGCTGATCCACGAGTCGTTCCACTCTTACGGCTGGGACCTTGGCATATTCGACCAGGTGCTGTGGAGCATCGCGCACGGCCACGGCTTCCACTACTCCTTCCGCGGGATTCCGTACCTGGGCGATCACTTCCAGCCGATGCTGGTCTTCCTGGCCCCGCTGGTCCTGCTGAGGTTGGGCCCGGCGCCGATTCTGGTTGTGCAGGGGTTGGCGTTTGGGGCTGCCGTGATCCCGCTCTACGCCGCGACGCGACGACTCGGAGGCTCCACCGCGGCCTGGGCGCTGAGCGCGGCCTATCTGCTGAGCCTGGGTGTTGTACGCGCGGACTCTTACGATTTCCACCCGGAGTGTTTCGTGCCAGTGCTCACGTTCACGGCGCTGTGGGGGCTCTCCGCCCAGCGCCCCCTGGTCTTCGTGGCCGCGACGCTGGCTCTGTTGTCGGTCAAGGAAGATGTTGTGTTTCTCGTGCTGGGGTTGTGCTGGGTGTCCTGGCTCGGCTTGGGACAGAGGCGGCCGGCGCAGTGGATCGCGCTGGGTTCGGTGGCCTATCTGGCGGTGATCTCGCTGGCTGTGATGCCGCTCATCAACAACGGCAACTCTAACCCCCTGATTGAACGTTATCCCTACCTTGGTCACACGCCGAGCTCGATCTTCCTGCACGCAATCATCCGCCCGGATCTGATCGCCGGCCACCTAGCGCACTGGCACCTTGGCCGCACGCTGGTCTACCTCTTCGCCGGGGTCGGTTTCCTCCCGCTCCTTCGCCCGAAGCTGCTCCCGCCGCTAATGCTGCTGGTCCTGCCGCCCATGCTGGCCGTGAACAGCCAGCAGCAGTTGCTGGAGCTGCACTACGGCGTCGTGCCTTACACGTATATGATTCGTCGTCGCGGCGCTCGTGCTGGAGTCGGGATATCTGAAGGCTTTGGTGGCCCGGGTGCCCGCGCGCCTCTCCCCTCTTAGCGAGCGAAATGCTGATCTGGTCCGGTGCTTTCGGGTGCTGCCGTAGCCCTTGCCGTCGTGCATGTTCGCCTGGAAGTCGCCGTTGCCTCCGTCGTTTGCGGCCGACAGCTCGTGGTTTGACGTTAATCACCACGCAGACGTGGCAGAGACGTTCATCGACATGATCCCCGGAGACGCCGATCGTCAGCGCGCAAGCTAACTTCGTGCCGCATTTGTCGGAGCGCTTCGATATCTTCGAGTTCCCCCGCATTAGTCGTGCGACTTACGTCCTGGTCGATGACGACCGTGGCGTGCCCCATTATGACGTGGCGACGTACGCCAGCTGCCGCACCCTCATCCCGTCGTTTGGTTTCACGATGGTCCGGGAAGACGACGGCATCCAGCTGTGGGAGCGCTCAGCGGATGATGTTGCCAGATACGGCAGCCAGGGCTGCGGATGAGCGAAGTAGTGCGGCCGGGGTCGGCGGAGTCGTTACGACTCGTGCGTCGTATTCCCCGTCACCGGTGAGCTACGCTGGTGCAGGCGTGAGAAGCTGGGTCTTCCAGGAGCCGGCCAGCTCGGGCAGCCGGGCCAGCTCGTTGGCGGCGGCCATGTCGCGGCGGCGGCCCTTCATCACCAGCGTCGCGCGCGCTACCGTCCACTCCGGGTGCGGCCGCTCAGTCAGGCGCACGGTCTGCCCGGCTTCCAGGTAGGCCTCTTGGAGAACGCGGAGGTACCAGCCGGTGTGGCCGTTGGCTTCGACGCGTGCGGTCAGGTCCTTGATCCCCCAGCGCCGCGCGATCTTCCAGCAGGGCGCCCGCGGCTGCGAGACCTGGACGACAGCGTCGCCGATCTCAAACGTGTCGCCGACGCAGACCGACCCTTCGTCCAGCCCGTCGATCGTCAGGTTCTCCCCGAAGGCGCCGTACGGCAACTCGCGGTCGAGCTCGCGGCGCCATTCGGGGTAGTGTGAGGCGGCGTAGGCCAGCACCGCTTTGTCGGGGCCGCCGTGGACCGCCGGGTTGCCCTGCTTGTCGCCTTCAAGGTTCGTGGCGGCCAGCCAGACGGGCCCGGACACGGCGTCCTTGATGATCGCCGAGACCCAGGGGCCGGTTCGCAGCTCCGGCCAGCCTTCGTCGGTCATCTCGCGCGGCATCCCGACCTGTATCGAGGCGATGGTTGGCTGGCTCATAGGCGTATGGTAACCGACCGCGAACGGAAGATGTAGAATGGGCGCGACACGAAAAGGAGCATCTAATGGATTACCGATTTAGCCCCGAAGCCCTTCGGCTGTTCGCTGCGGCGAACGCTCAGGATGAGCGCAGATTCGGGAGGAGCGTCTAATGGACTATCGATTTAGCCCCGAAGAAGAGTCGTTTCGGACGGAGGTGCGCTCGTTCCTGACGTCTGAGCTGCCGCCGGAATGGGACTACGATCCGTTCGAGCTGTTCGACGAGGTCTGGGAGTTCGCCAAGGGGTTCACCAAGAAGCTGGCGCAGAAGGGCTGGATCGCGCCGGCCTGGCCCAAGGAGTACGGCGGCGAAGCGCTGCCTTTCATGAAGCAGGTCGTGCTCTCCGAAGAGCTGGCCTACTATCGCGCGCCTAACACCGGCTACATCGGCGTCACCTACGCCGGCCCGACGATGATCGTCTACGGGACGGAGGAGCAGAAGAAGGAGTTCATCCCCGGCATCCTCTCCGGCGACATCATCTGGTGCCAGGGCTACTCGGAACCGAACGCCGGCTCCGACCTGGCCTCGCTGGAGACGCGCGCGGTGCGCGACGGCGACGACTACGTGATCAACGGCACCAAGATCTGGTCCTCCAACGCGCACAAGGCGAACTGGTGCTTTCTGCTGGCGCGAACGGACATGGACGCGCCGAAGCACAAGGGCATCTCCTACTTCGTGACGCCGATGGACGCGCCCGGGATCACGGTGCGGCCGCTGGTCAACATGGCCGACGAGCACGTCTTCAACGAGATCGCCTTCGACAACGTGCGCATCCCGGCCAAGTATCGCGTGGGTGAAGAGAACCGCGGCTGGTACATCGGGATGACGACGCTGGATTTCGAGCGCTCCAACATCTCGTCGGCGGCGCAGTACCGCCGCACGCTGGAGATGCTGACGAAGTACGTCCAGGAGCACGGCGGCAACGGCGCCAGTGACCTGGGCAAGGACCGCCGGGGCACCCGCATCGCGCTGGCCGACCTGGCCGTGGGCAACCAGGTGGGCCGCTACCTCTCCTACCGCGTGGCCAACATGCAGGAGCGCGGCCAGATCCCGAACTACGAGTCCAGCGCGGCCAAGGTCTACCACTCCGAGTACGCGCAGAAGCTGTCCGGCCTGGGCCTGAACATCATGGGCATGTACGGCGCCCTGCGCGAAGGCTCCAAGTACGAGCGGATGCGCGGCCGTTTCGCGCGCACCTACGTGACGAGCCTGGGCATCACGATCGCGGCGGGGACGTCGGAGGTGCAGCGGAACATCATCGCGAACCGGGGACTGGGGCTGTCGCGCGGCTAGCGCCGGAATGGTGAATGTTGAATGGTGAAGGGTGAAGGGTGGCTGATTGACCTGAACCGCACCTGACGGGCGGGGCGGGCGTTAAGCCCTAGCGAGGTCAATCATGTTGAGGCTCTTGGATTCTGCCAGTCCTGGGGTTAGTCGCCGTTCTCGGGTTCGCCGCCGTAGCGTCACTCGTGATGCTCTCATTCGTGGCTTGTGGGGGCGTCGACGTTACGCCTGCCGCCACGATTCAGTCACCGGTTCCTTCACGTGAGACGAGCGTCGGGGGCAACAGTCAACCCAGGACCGGGCCGGAGGACCTTCTTTACCCACTATGGGCCTACGAAGAGAGCGTCATCGTTGTAGCGAACGTCACGCAGTCTCAGGGCATCGATCCTGAGTACGTATATGACCCCTACGAGGTGAATGGCGCTGCCAACCTGTTGTACAGGATCAATGTTGAGCACGTGATCCAGGGCTCTAACGTCATCGATGGAGCGAATTACGCAATACGCGTATCGGGAGTGCCCAAGGATATCCGAGTGGGGGCAGAAAGCGGTGGCTGGGAGGAGACCGACGAACCTCCTCTAGAAGTGAACTCCAGGTACCTGCTGATTTTGTATCCCAATTCAACGGGACTGCTCACCGGAACAGCTCCGGATCGCCTGCTGATTAATAACGATGGCACGGTAGAGTTGGCTGATCCCGGGTTCCCCGCTACAGGCGGCGTGGCTGCGCTCAGCGGATTAACGCTGGCGGAGGCCGAGCAGTTCATCGTTGCACAGGAACATCATCACGGCCCGGGACCGGCCGGTGGCAGCGAGCCAGTGACTCCAACGGTCGAACCCGTTCTTGAACACGTCTTGCGCGTAGAATAGGGGCGTGCGGCAACTCATATTCGCGGTCGTGTCCGCGGCGTTGCTGGCCGGGATCGTCGTCGCCGGGTCAGGGGGCGCGCGGGCCAGCGGGCCGATCGTCGGCTATCCGAACTCGATCGCCAGCCTCGGCGACTCGATCACCCAGGCGATGGACGCTGACGGCTCGTTCGGCGACCAGCCGGAGAACTCCTGGTCCACCGGGGCATCGACGACTGTCAACAGCATCTACTCGCGCCTGCTTGCCGCGAACCCGGGGATCTCCGGGCACCGCTACAACGATTCTGTCAGCGGGGCGACGATGAGCGACCTCAACGGCCAGGCGCAGAACGCGGTGTCCCAGGGTGCGGCGCTGGTCCTGATCCTCATCGGCGCGAACGACGTCTGCACTTCCAGCGAGGCGACGATGACACCGGTGTCGACGCTGAAGTTCCAGCTGGAGACGGCGATGCAGACGCTCTCCAGCGGCCTGCCGGACTCGCGGATCGTCGTCGTCAGCATCCCGGACATCTACAACCTCTGGTCGATTTTGCACAACAACTCGACGGCGCGGCTGGTCTGGGCCTTCGCCGGCATCTGCCAGTCGATGCTCGCCAACCCGACCTCGACGGCGGCCGCCGACGTGCAGCGCCGGGCCAACGTGCGGCAGCGCAACATCGATGACAACGTGGCGCTCCATGATGTCTGCGCGACCTACGTTCACTGCCGCTTCGACGACTACCTGGCCTTCAACACGGCGTTCGTCACCAGCGACGTCTCGACCCTCGACTACTTCCATCCCTCGGTGGCCGGCCAGGCGAAGATCGCCTCGCTCGGCTGGGACAACTTCGTCGACTTCACGGACGTTGCGCCGCCGGTCTCGGACTCGTCGCTGGCGGTGGTCGCCGCGAACCGGACGCTCACCCTGACGGCGACGGACAACGCCGGGGTCTCCGGTATCGAGTACAAGATCGGCGCCGGCGCTTACCAGACGTACAGCGCTCCGTTCAACGTGTCGGTCGGCTCGACGATCACCTGGCGCGCCGTCGACGTCAACGGCAATGTCGAGGCGACGCACAGCTGCAAGGTCGGCCTCTGGCCCTGGCCGGCCAACGACTCTGACTGCGACGGATTCACCGACGCCAGCGAGACGTTCATGGGCACGCTGCCGCAACAACGCTGCTCGCCGACGACAACGCCGGACCACGCGCCAGACGAGTGGCCGGCGGACTACAACAACGACCAGGCCGCAAACCTGACCGACATCTTCCTGATGGTGCCGCACCTGAACACGCTGGACACCGACCCCGGGTCGTCCCCGCGCTACGACATCAGCGGCGAGGGCGCGATCAACCTCACCGACATCTTCTTGCTGGTGCCGTTCCTGAACATGTCCTGCGCGTAGGCGAGCGCCTCACCGCGACCGAAAATCGTCAGTGCTGTGGGCCTTCGCTGACATTTCCGAGAGGGCGCGGTAGTATCGCAGATAGATACGAACGGGAGGATCCGTGAATCGACGCCTGACCATACTCACCGCCGGGACGATCGGCTTGGCGTTGATCTGCGCAGCAGCCGTGGCCGCGCTGGCCCACAACGCCGCGGCGGACACGCCCTCGCCCTGGGACGAGTTCCACATCGGTGTCGTCATCACCCAGAGCGGGAGCAACATGCAGCTCTGGACGACCACCGTCCCCGACCACGGTAGCCCGTACTTCTACCAGACGGACCCGATGTACGAGCCCTACAACGGCTCCAACCCCAACTTCCAGCTGAACCCCAACCACATCGGCACGCAGAGCCTTCTCTTCACGATCCCGGCCAATCCGCAGGTCGCCGCGGTGCACCAGGCGACGCCGCTGGGGCCGATCGGCATCGCCCTGAACGGGGTGCCGTTCTTCAACCAGTACGCCGGGCCCGGCCAGCCGCTGACCAACGAGATCAACTCCTTTGACCAGTACGACGGCCACCCCCAGCAGACGAGCATGTACCACTACCACTGGCTGCCGCTCAGCCTGGTGGCGGAGAGCGGCCCATCCTCGCTGCTGGGCTTCCTACTGGACGGCTTCCCGGTTTACGGCCCCGTCGAGAACGGCGTGACCCTGACCAGCGCCGACCTTGACCAGTACCACGGCCACTTCGGGCCGACGCCGGAGTACCCGGACGGGATCTACCACTACAACATTACGGCCGACTCCCCGTACATCAACGGGGCCGGCTTCTACGGAACGCCGGGGACCGTCGTCATCGGCGCGGCGACGCCGGCTGTCACGGCGAGCCCGACACCGTCTCCGTCTCCGAGCCCGTCGCCATCGCCGACAGCGGCCCCGTGTTCAGCACAGACGATGCCGTGGCCGGTCCCGACCGGTGACGACGACTGCGACGGCTACACCACTGCCCGCGAGAACTTCATCGGCACGCTGCCACTCGTGGCCTGCTCAGCGACAGCCGGGCCGGATCACTCTCCGGACGAGTGGCCCGTGGACTACAACAACGACCAGGCGGCGAACCTGACCGACATCTTCATCATCATCCCGCACCTCAACACCCTGGACACCGATGCCGGCTCGTCGCCCCGCTACGACCTTAGCGGCGAAGGCGCGGTCAACTTGACGGACATCTTCCTGCTGGTGCCGTTCCTGAACATGTCCTGCGCTTTTTAGAGCGATTCGGCGGCCTGACGAGCCGCGAGATGTTGTCATTATTCCTTAACGACTTCTAACGCCTCCGTTACGAGACTATCGCGCCTGGCGGCATAGAATCGGACTCAAATGTTGAGGTTGCCGATGACCCTGCGAGCGCTCCTGGCCGTGGCCGCGCTCCTGGTCGTCGCGGCTGGCTGGCAGGTCAGCGGCCCGCGCGCTGAAGCCGCGCCTTCGCCGGGAGCCTACAGCCTGCAGCCGCTGATTACGTCCGCGTACCTGGGCCCGGCGGCTGATGCGGTCATCGAGTTCGCTATGATCCCCGGCCACCCCAACGAGGCGATCGTCGCCGAGCAAAGTGGCTACATCTACCGCGTCGCGCTGGACGGCAGCTTCCCGCGGACGCTCTGGGGCGACGTCCACACGAAGATCGCTTACGGCGGCGAACAGGGGCTGTTGTCAGTCGCCTTCGCGCCCGATTTCGTCCAGTCCGGCCGCGTCTACATGTACTACACGCCGGGCTCCCCGACGCCGAGCGTCCTGGCCCGGTTCCAGGCGACCGAGGCCGACCTGGACGAGTCCAGCGAGGAGGTGCTGCTCAACATCGACGAGTTCGCCGCGAACCACAACGGCGGACACATCGCCTTCGACGGGAGCGGATACCTCTACCTTTCGCTCGGCGACGGCGGCGGCTCGGGCGACCCGCAAGAGCACGGGCAAAGCCTGACCACGCTGGACGGCAAGGTGCTGCGCATCGACGTCTCCGGCGCGAGCGGGTACGCGATCCCGGCCGGCAACCCCTTCAGCGACGGCGCAGGCCCGATCCGCGAGGAGATCTTCGCCTACGGATTCCGCAACCCCTTCCGGATGACGATCGACCCCGTGACCGACGATGTCTGGGTCGGCGATGTCGGCCAGGACCGCTGGGAAGAAGTGGACCGCGTGACCAGCGGCGGCAACTACGGCTGGGACTGCTGGGAGGGCAACGAGGTCTACGAATCGACGGGCTGCCCGGCCAGCGGCTTCACGGCTCCGCTGACCGTCTACGACCACAGCCTGGGCCAGGCGATCACCGGCGGCGTCATCTACCGGGGCACGGACCTGCCCGAGCTGTACGGCTGGTACGTCTACGCCGACTTCTACAGCGGCCGCATCTGGGCCGTGGACCCGGCCGGGGCCGGTGCGGCGGTGCAGCTGGAGCAGGTCTCGCACAACATCTCCTCCTTCACCCTGCTGGCGGGAGGAGAGATCGCAGTAGTCACCTACGGCGACGGTGTCTACCGGCTGACGGCGCTGGACGCCGATGGCGACGGAATCGCCGCGGCCTCCGACAACTGCCCGGCCCGGTCCAACCCCAGCCAGGCGCTGCCCAGCTGGACGGTGCCCAACGATGACGCCGACTGCGACGGCCTATCGACGAACCTTGAGGACACGATCGGCACTCTGCACGACTCATCGTGCGCGGCCACATCCGCCGCCAATGATGAGCCGCCGCCCGACGCCTGGCCGCCAGACCTTGACGACAGCCAGGCGGCGAACCTGACCGACATCTTCGTCATCGTTCCAAAGCTCAACACGTTCGTCACCGATCCCGGCTCGTCGCCACGCTACGACCTGAGCGGCGACGGTGCAGTGAACCTCAGCGACATCTTCCTGCTGATCCCGTTCCTGAACATGTCCTGCGTGACCGGCGGACCTTAGCGCTGGCCGAATGCGCCTTGAGGTTGTAAAGGCGCGGATTCGGGCGGATAATCTGGGCGACTGTTGGCCCGCTGGCCAGAGGGGGTGTTCATGTTCCGCTTGGTCGTTGGTGGCGCTCTGTTGGGGGTGCTGGTCCTTGCTGTGATGCTGATTGCGGCAGCCTCGGCAGCTCCGGGTGACACCGTGGCCGACGCCGTGTTCGGGCAGGGGAATATCTTCGCCGGCCGCAGCTGCAGTGGACAACAGGTCTACAACGATAACCTGTGCGGCGAGGCCAGAGGCGTGGCGGTGGACGCAGCCGGCAATCTCTATGTGGCCGACACCGCCAACAATCGAATGGTAGAGTACAACACCCCGGCGACCTCAGACACGTTGGCCGACACGATATTCGGGAGTTGTTCTACCACTGGAGGTACTACTCTCTGCTCTCCGAGCGGAGTGGCGGTGGACTCCTCCGGCAACGTTTACGTAGCCGATAGCGGCCGTAATCGAGTGCTGGAGTACAACACCCCTTTGACCACTGATACTGTGGCCGACGCGGTGTTTGGCCAGAACGGCAGCTTCACGAGTTCCTCGTGCGGTATTGGCCCCGGTGAACTCTGCCATCCCGTCGGTGTTGCGGTGGACTCCTCCGGCAACGTTTACGTGGCCGACAAGAACAACAATCGGGTGCTGGAGTACAACACGCCTTTGACCACCGATACTGTGGCCGATGTGGTGTTTGGTCAGCTTGGCGACCCCTATGGGCACCTGTGCAACCACGGGACCACCAATGCGACGTTGTGCTTTCCGACCGCCGTGGCCGTGGACGCAGCCGGCAACGTCTATATCAACGATGCCCCGAACAACCGCGTGATGGAGTACGACTCGCCCTTGACGACGGATACGGTGGCGGACCGAAAGTTTGGGCAGCCAACAGACTACACCCAGTGCAACTACGGGGGGATTAGCGCCAGCACCCTGTGCTCGCCCGAGGGCGTGACGGTGGACGCCGCGGGCAACCTTTATGTGGCAGATAACGGCAATAAGCGGGTCCTGGTTTACAACGCGGCTGCGTCGTCAGACTCAGTGGCGGACAAGGTGTTTGGTCAGAGCGACTTCGTCAGCAACACCTGCAACGGCACCAGCGCAAGCACCCTGTGCAGCCCACATGCGATAGCCGTTGATTCAGCCAATCGCGTCTTCGTGGGCGATGGCGTCCGCGTACTGGAGTTCGACAGCCCACTGGGACCAACGCCGACGCCAACCGGTACCGCTGCCCCGGCCGACCTTTCGGTGACGATGTCTTTCTTGCCGAACCCACCGCACGTCGCAAGCCCGATGACCTACACCGTGACTGTTCACAACGGTGGCCCCAACAACGCGGCCAGCGTCACTGTCACGGACACGCTGCCCGTAACCATCGCCGTCGGCTCGATGACCCCCAGCCAGGGAAGTTGCGGCCTGGTCTACGGTGTCATCACCTGCGCCCTGGGAAGCATTGCCAACGGCGCCGATGCGACGGTACAGATCGTGATCACACCTCCAAACGGCACCGGCATCGTCAATTCTGCCAATGTTTCCGGTACCGAGTCAGACCCGAACAATGGCAACAATGCGGTATTTACGGTTGCCCAGGCTTGGTACCTGTGCACGAAGTCAGACTCGACGGTTGTCTATCGCAATTGGATAACACCGGCGGGCGATGATGACTGTGACGGATTCACGAACGCGATAGAGAACTTCGTGGGGACGATGCCGCTGGTCGCGTGCTCAACCATCTCTAGCCAGGACGCGTGGCCGCCTGACTTCAACACTGATGGGGTGGTAAACCTGACGGACATCTTCGAGTTCATCCCGTATCTCAATATGGTCGGACACACCCGACTCGACCTCAGCGGCAACGGGGTCATCAATCTGCAGGACATATTCCTGGCCGTGCCCTTCTTGAATAAGCCCTGCGCTTTTTAGCTACGTGCGCGTAGAGTTCGCCCCGGCGTAGACTCGGCCCCATGGGCCGGGTCGTCCTTTTCGATATCGATAACACGCTGCTGTACAGCGGCGGGGCGGGAAGCTTCGCCATGAACATGGCGTTCAACGAGCTGTTCGGCATCGCAGACGGCTTTGCGCGGGTAGAGTTCAGCGGCCGCACGGACCTCTTCATCCTGGAGAGCGGCCTGGCCGAGCACGGCATCGCCGGCGGCGTGGAGAAACACCTGGCCGCCTTCACCTCCCGCTACTACGCGCTGCTGCCGGAGGCCCTTGCCCAGCGGGACGGCCACCTGATGCCCGGCTTCCCGGAGTTGCTCTCGGCGCTGCGGGATGCGGGCGTCAGCCTTGGCCTGGCGACGGGCAACTTCAGCCGGGGCGCCGCGCTCAAGCTGGAGTACTACGGCATCGCGGACTTCTTCGCCGGCGGCGGCTTCGGCGAGGTCAGCCGCGACCGCGCGGACGTGGTGGCCGCGGCGATCCGCAACGTCGCTGACGGCGCTGCGCCCTCGGACGTCCTGGTGGTCGGCGACACCCCGCACGACATCACCTCTGCGCTGGCCAACGGCGTCGTCGGCGTCGGCGTGGCGACGGGCACGTTCACGGTGGAGGAGCTGCGGGACAGCGGGACGTCGCGGGTCTACCGCGACTTTGCGGACTGGCAGGCGGTGGCGCGTGACCTGGCGGGCTGACGGCGGCCGCGCGCCGTCATGCTGAGGGACGAAGCACTGGGCGAAGGATGGGCTGTTGGTGGGCGCGGCCCTCATCTGGTTGGCTGGATTCTTCGTGCCTCAGAATGACGAATCGTTACGCCCGGAGGACCTGTTCGTAGTAGGACTCGATGGCGGCGCCGACATCCTGGGGGCTGTTGGCGCCGGTGTTGTGCAGCGCCTCCAGGAAGCCGGCGCGCTCCTTGATCTGCTCCTCCAGGGCATCGACCGATAGCCTGGCCCATTCGGCGAAAGCGCGGCGGCCGTCCTCGTCGGCGAACATGCTGAAGGTGTCGCTCTGGCGGTCCCACTCTACGATGCGCGTTAGCGTGTACGAGTTGCCCTGCGGCTGCACGAAGACGATCTCGATAACGCGGCGGACGAGGCGGCCGTTGAGCTGGCCGATGAACATCGGCACGACGAACGTCAGGTGAGCGATGTGCGACTTCGGGATCGAGAGGTCGCGCTCCAGCTGGCCCAGCGTCCCTTCCGACGGTCGTGTCGTGCATCGTCGTCGCCAGGCGGTAGCCTTCGGCCAGGCCCTCAAAGCAGCGGCGGGCGTTGTCGTCCCACGTGTAGACGGGAATGTGGTTGCTCATCTCGTTGACCAGGATGTAGGTGTCGTAGCTCGGCGAAGGCGCAGGCAGCGCGAACGGCTCACCCTCGCCGCGGGTGAAGTAGACCGCGGTCTCGGGCCGGGTGAAGGAGAGCAGGGCGCTGACGGTGGTCGTCTTGCCGGAGTGCGGCGGGTCGGCGGCGACGATGAGAGAGGCGCCGCGCTCCATCGCCACCCAGAAGAGTGCGGCCACGCGCGAATCCATGTTTCCCGCGGCGATCAGCTCTGTGATCGACATCGGGACGGGCGGGTCCCAGTTCCAGCCCCACCAGCTCGTCGGCCTGTTCAGCGCCCTCATCCAGACGATGATAACGCCGGCACCCGTGACCGACGACCCTCCTGGCACTACAATCGGCGCATGCTAGCTGCGTTCTGCACTGCCAGGGACACGATCACCGTCAAGGACACCGAGGCCCCGAAGCCGGGTCCCGGCGAAGCGCTTGTCAGGGTGCGCGTCTGCGGCGTCTGCGGCTCCGACCTGCACTGCCTGGACGGATCGCTGCCGGTGAACCCGGATATCGTCCTGGGCCACGAGTTTGCCGGGGAGGTGGCGGAGCTGGGCGAAGGCGTGGAGCGCATCGCCGTCGGCGATAGGGTGGCGGTGGAACCGGCGTTGCGCTGCGGCCGCTGCGACTACTGCCTGAGCGGGCGCTATCACCTCTGCCGGAAGCGCCAGCTGGCCCCGGACCGCGGCGCGATGGCCGAGTTCATCACGATGCCGGCGTACACCTTGTACAAGCTGCCGGACGGCGTCGATTTCGAGATCGGCGCGCTGACGGAGCCGCTGGCCGTGGCGGTGCACGGGCTGCACCTGGTGAACGCCAGGGCGGGCGAGCGGGTGCTGGTCATGGGCGCCGGGACGATCGGCTTGATGGCGGTCCTGGCCGCGAAGCGCCATGGGCGCAGATGTGACCTCGATCTACCGCCACGATCACCAGGGGCAGGCCGCCCTGGCCGCGGGCGCCCGCCGCGTCGTCCGTGACGGCGAGACGGCCGGGCTGGAACGCGAGGGCATCGACGTCGTCGTCGAGACGGTCGGGGGCCAGGCGCCGACGATGTCGCAGGCGCTGGGCATCGTGCGGCCGGGCGGGCGCGTCTCCGTGCTCGGCATCTTCACCCAGCAATCGACGATCAACGGACTCGGACTCGCGCTGAAAGAGGTGACGATCGCCGGAGGGATCCAGTACTGCCGGCCGGGGCTGCACTCAGACTTCGAGGTGGCGCTGGCGTTGCTCGCCGCCAACCCGGAGAGGGCGCGCGCGATCATCACCCACCGGTTCCCGCTGGCCGAGGCCCCGAAAGCGTTCGCGACGGCGGCCGACAAGTCCACGAAATCGCTGAAGGTGCAGGTAACGATATGAGCGCGCCGCCGCCCAACCTGGACGGCTCCCACCTGCGCATCGCGATCATCGTCGCCCGCTTTAACGAGCACATCACCTCGCGGCTGCTGGAAGGCGCGCTGGCCGAAGTTGCCGGGCACAACGTGAAGGAGCACGACGTCTTCTGGGTGCCCGGCTCGTTTGAGCTGCCGCTGGTGGCGCTGCAGTCCGCGCTCTCCGCCCGGTACGACGCCGTCGTCTGCCTGGGCGCGGTCATCCGCCACGAGACTGACCACTACCTGCACATCTCCACGCAGGCCGCCGCCGGGATCCAGAACGCCGCTCTCGACACCGGCATCCCCTGTCTATTCGGAGTGCTGACCTGCGACACGGAGGCGCAGGCCCTGGAGCGCTCCGGGGAGAAGCGGAACGTCGGCTCCGAGGCGATGCTGGCGGCAATCGAGACGGCGAACCTGCTGCGCACGATCTAGCGCAGACTCAGCGGCTGCCAGTCCGTACACTGGGGATGTGAGTGATCTGGCCGTTGAGGTGCGCGCCCTCCACAAGACCTACGGAGCGCTGGAAGCCGTTCGCGGCATCGACCTGGACGTGCCGCGCGGGACTGTCTACGGGATCATCGGCCCCAACGGCGCTGGCAAGACGACGACGATGGAGATCCTGGAGGGCCACCGCCGGCCCACCTCCGGCGAGGTGCGGGTCCTGGGCTACGACCCCTCCCGCAACGAGACAGCGTTCAAGCAGCGCATCGGCATCGTGCTCCAGAGCTCCAGCATCCCCTACTACCTGCGCGTGGAAGAGGCGGTGACGATGTTCGGCGGCTACTACCCGCACCCGCGGCCGATGGAGGAAGTGCTGGGGCTCGTCGACCTGCTGGGGGAGCGCCGGAAGCTGGTGCGGCGGCTGTCCGGCGGCCAGCAGCGGCGGCTGGACGTGGCGATCGGGCTGGCCGGCGACCCCGACCTGCTCTTTCTGGACGAGCCGACCACCGGCTTCGATCCAGCGGCCCGGCGCGGCGCCTGGACGATGATCCAGGGGCTGAAGTCGCTGGGCAAGACAGTCCTCCTCACCACCCACTACATCGACGAGGCGGAGCACCTGGCCGACCGCGTGGCGATCATCGCGGCCGGCCGGATCGTGGCTGAAGGGACGCCGGGCGAGCTGCGCTCCCGCTACACCGACACCGTGATCAGCTTCCGCGCGGAGTCCATGCCGCCGGGTCTGCCGGCCGAGCTCGGCGCCGCCGTCGAAGACGGCCGCGTCGCGATCCGGGCCGCCAGCGCGACGGAGGTGCTCTACCAGCTGACGAGCTGGGCCCGGCAGGCCAACGTTGAGCTGGCCGACCTGCGCGCCGCGCCGCTTTCGCTGGAAGACGTCTACCTTCGCCTGAGCGAGGCCGCGGAGAAGGAGGCGTCGTGAGCCAGCTGGGCCTCGCCTTCAGGCAGGTGTTCTACGAGAACCGCGCCTTCTGGCGCAGCCCGGCGGCGGCGTTCTTCACGTTCGTCATGCCGCTCTTCTTCCTCGTGCTATTCAACTCGATCTTCGACAACACGATCAGCGTTGACGGCGGCCGGGTCGATATCCAGGTCTTCTTCGTGCCGGCTATCGCGGCGCTGGGCGTGGTCAGCGCCTGCTACACGAACCTGGGGATGATGGTGACGATCGCGCGCGACCTGGGCGTGCTCAAGCGCATCCGGGGGACGCCGCTGCCGCCGTGGGCCTACATCGTCGGCCGGATCCTGCAGGCGATGTTCGTGGCGGTCCTGATGGTCGTCATCATCGTCGTTGTCGGGAAGGTCTTTTACGATGTCGACATCCCGACCAACACGATGCCGTCGTTCATACTGACGGTGGCTCTGGGCGCTGCCGCCTTCTGCGCGCTGGGCCTGGCGCTGACCTGCATCATCCCCAACGCCGACGCCGCTCCGGCGATCACCCAGGCTTCGATCTTGCCGCTGCTCTTTGTCTCTGACGTCTTCATCCACCTGGACGACCCGCCGGGTTGGCTGGATGTCATCGGCACGGTGTTCCCGGTCAAGCCGTTCGCCCTGGCGATGGAGAACGCCTTCAACCCGTACGTGACCGGCGCCGGCTTCCAGTGGGGTCACCTGGCGGTGGTGGCGGCCTGGGGCCTCGGCGGCGCCGTGGTGGCGCTGCGCTTCTTCAGCTGGGAGCCGCGGAAGTAGCGGCTAAGGCTGAAAGCGCTCCAGGGAATCGGCCTCGGCGTCCGTGAGCCGGGCGTGGATGACGCCCTCGCGGATCTCCGTGACGTAGCGCATCGGCAGCACCATCTCGTGCTGGAAGAGGCCGCCGCGCTTGATCACGAGGGCGGCGATCTCGTCGGTCTTGTCGTCGACCAGCACCCGCTCGACGTCGCCGATCTCCGTGTTCGGCTCGACCCGCCAGACCGAGGTGCCTTCGAGGATCGAGCGTTCGAAGCTGGCCCGGGCGAAGTGTTCGGCGGGAACGGTGATCCCGGTGCCGAGGCTGGCCAGCGAGTTGCCGATGGCGACGCCGGCGTTCCAGACCCGCGCGGCAAGGCCGGGCCGGTCCTCCAGGCGCTCGGCGTCCGGCGCGGTGAAGAAGTGTCGGTGTTCGTAGAGGGGCATGCCTTTGAACGCATCTTCCGTGACTTCGAGCTCGACGCGGTCGCCGTCGGCCGATTTCATGTGGGCGATCTCGACGCTGACGATCCTGGCGTCGCCGAAGCCGGGCTCCGGGAAGTGCGGGCCGGCGTCGACGGCGATGTGCGTCACCTCGTTGCCGCCGGGCTCAAGGACGATCGCCCGGACGGTGCCCAGCTTCTGGCCGTCAGAGCTATAGACATCGGCGCCGGCGGTAACGTCTTCCAGCGTCATGCTAGCGGCCCTTGTACTCCGGCTTGCGCTTTTCAGCGAAGGCGCGCGGCCCCTCGCGCGCGTCTTCGCTGCTGAAGATCTTCCCGGCCAGCTGCGCCTCCAGCTTGACGCCGTCCATGAACGACATGGAGAGCCCCTGGTAGGCGGCCTGCTTGATCGCCTGTACGGCGAGCGGCCCGCATTCCAGGATCTTGTTCGCCAGCTCGTCGGCCGTCGCCATCAGCTCCGCCGCCGGGACGACGCGTGAGACGAGTCCGAACTGCAGCGCCGTCCTGGCGTCGTAGCGCTCGCCGGTGAGGAGGAGCTCCATCGCGAAGGCCAGGGGTACGGAGCGCGGGATCCGCTGCGTGCCGGTGGCGCCGGGGATGATTGCGCGCTTGGGCTCCGGCAGGCCGAAGGTGGCGTGCTCAGCGGCGATGCGGATGTCGCACGAGAGGGCGACTTCGAGGCCGCCGGCCAGGCAGTAGCCGTTGATCGCCGCGATGATCGGCTTCCAGCATTCGAAGTTCCGGGTGATGCCGCCGAAGGGTGCGCCGGTCATGACGCCGGAGTCGCCGCTGCCGCCGGAGAGCATCTGTGACATGGCGAGCAGGTCAGCCCCGGCGGAGAACGACTGCTCGCCGGCGCCGGTGAGGATCGCGACCCAGGCGTCGTCGTCGGCCTTGAACGCCTCGAACGCCGTCTTCAGCTCGCCGCTGGTGGCGGGGTCGATGGCGTTGCGGCGGTCGGGGCGGTTGATCGTGACGTAGGCGATGTGGCCGCGCTTGTCGTAAAGGATGTTCTTGTAGTCGGGCATTTGGCTGGGCCTCCTGCGCGCAGTATATTCGACGCTTGCCCGGCGGCTCCACCGCGCGGTCATGGAGTGCGGCCCGGGCCGCCGCTTTTTATAGAAGATAACGTGAAGTATCGAGCGTAATAACCATGCGAAACCCCTTGTTATAGCTGGATGGAGGAGGTGTGGTTCTCAGAATCTCACCAGTTGCGGGGCTGGTGCGGAACGGTCTCCTTAGGACCCGGGTGCGTGCCCGCCTCCTCCGTTATTCGCATACAACCAGGACCAAAAGGGGAGTTGATGACGGGATGCACTGGACCTATAGAGTGCTCCGCCGCATCGCCTATACGGGTGCGGCGATCGTCTTCTGGGCCTGGGTTATAGCTCTGGCGCTCTCCGGCAAAGTCTGATCTCTACAGGGGGTGCGGCGATGAAAGGGGCCCTTCCTATTGCGGACGGAAGGGCCCCGCTGCACGCCCGGCTCTTTCGAAAACTCAACCGATGGCAGCGCATTGCCCGGCCGCGGACAAAGAAGCGGCCCCGTGCGTCTGCCACCGCACGGGGCCAGGCGAAAGGATAGCGCCCTTGCCAGCCTTTGCCGAGAGACATTATATGAGCACGGACTAACGCTGTGGGAAGTACCTTTAGCTACTACGTAAAAGTAATTCCGTCAGACTTTCTTCCGGAAGTTCCGGGCCAACCAGGGCCAGCGCGGCCCGGCTGCGGCGCAGGACACGCTGGGCCACGCGCAGCACATCATCAGCGGTGACCTCGCGCAGTTTTTCGACGACGGTTTCGATCGGTTCGATGGCGCCGAGGGTGAGCAGGCTTTCGCCGGAGCGCTGGCCCAGCGCCATCGTCGACTCCAGGCTCAGGCGGAAGCTACCGATGGTGTAGTCGCGCGCCTTCTTCATCTCTTCTTCGCCGACGCGCTCCTCCGTCATCTTCTCCAGCTCTTGCAGGATCACGCTCACGGCTTCCTCCAGTTTCTCTGGTGAGACGCCGGCGGAGACGCCGAGGACGCCGGTGTCCGAGTAGCGGCTGACCGAAGAGCCAACCGAGTAGGCGAGGCCGCGGCGCTCCCGCACTTCCTTGAACAGGCGCGAGCTCATGCCTCTGCCCAGCACGGCGTTCAGGATCATCAGGATGTAGCGGTCCGGGTCCTCGCGGGAGAGGGCGGGCAGTCCCAGCGCGACGTTGGCCTGGGTGATCGGGCGGACCTCGCCGACTACTCGCTTCGCGGGCAGGTCGCCGGCCAGCGGGGGCATCGGTGGCGCCGAGTTGTGGCGGCCGTCCAGGAAGTAGCGTTCCGCCAGCTTCATGACCTTCTTGTGGGTGACGTGGCCGGCGATGCTGAGCACGATGTTCGGTGCGCCGTACCAGGCCGCGATCCACTCTTCGAAGTCGGCCCGCTGGATGCCGCCGACGGTCTCCTCGGTGCCGGCGGTGGGCTGGCCCATCTGGTGCTCGCCGTAGATCGCCCGGCCCAGGAGCTCGCCGGCGAACGCGCCCGGCTGGTCCTGGGTGCGGCGGATCTCCTGCTGGACGACGGAGCGCTCGCGGTCGATCTCCGCCGGGTCCAGGAAAGAGTTGCGCAGCATGTCGGCGAGGACGTCGACGGCGGTCTCGACCTGGTCGTAAGGGACGTGGTTCCAGTAGCAGGTCATCTCCTTGGAGGTGTAAGCGTTGAGGACGCCGCCTGCGCCTTCGATGACCTCCGCCAGGGCGATCGGAGTCCGGGCGCTTCGGGGTGCCCTTGAACACCATGTGCTCCAGGAAGTGGGCCACGCCCATCGTGCGGCGGACTTCGCCGCGGGAGCCGGCGCCGACGAAGACGTTGACGCTGACGGACTGCGAAGTCGGCACCGGTGTCGTGACGACGCGCAGGCCGTCTGCCAGCTCTCCGATCTCCCAGGTAATCGCCATCTCGGGGCGAAGTATAGCGTGGTCACGGCGCGAGGGTCACGGAGATGTGTCTGGCGGCGCGCGGCGCGTCGGGAGAGCGGCGGTATTGCAACGGCGTATCAGCGGCCGGGGAGGTTACGCTATCCCCAAAATGACAGTGTCAGCTTGACACTTAAGTGAACGGCCGCTGTATCATCTGACTTGGGCGCCGTTACGCTGGCCCGAGTGAGCGGAGGCAAGCCCCCCAGAAGAAGGGGGTTTAGTGGGAACAAAGTACATATTCGTCACCGGTGGTGTCGTTAGCTCGGTAGGCAAGGGCATCACCACCGCCTCCATCGGCCGCCTCCTCAAGTCCCGCAACGTCACCGTCTCCATCCAGAAGCTCGATCCCTATCTGAACGTCGACCCCGGTACGATGTCGCCCTATCAGCACGGCGAGGTGTTCGTCACGGCGGACGGCGCCGAGACAGACCTCGACCTCGGCCACTACGAGCGCTTCATCGACCAGGACCTACTCGCGGGTTCGTCCGTCTCCACCGGCCAGATCTACCAGGCCGTGATCGCCCGCGAGCGCCGCGGCGACTACCTGGGCCGCACGATCCAGCCGATCCCCCACGTCACCAACGAGATCAAGGAGCGCATCCGCAGCATCGGCCGCGACACCGGCTGCGAGGTCGTGATCGTCGAGGTCGGCGGCACGGTCGGCGACATCGAGGGCCAGCCGTTCCTGGAAGCGATCCGCCAGATGCGCAACGAGGAGTCGCGCCACGACACGCTGGCGATCCACGTCACGCTGCTGCCGCACATCTCCACCACCGGCGAGCTGAAGACGAAGCCGACGCAGCACTCCGTGCGCGAGCTGCGGTCGCTGGGCATCCAGCCGGACGTCATCGCCTGCCGCGCTGATCATGCCGATCTCCAACGACATCCGGGAGAAGATATCGCTCTTCTGCGACGTTGAGCCGCGGGCGGTGATCCCGCTGCTGACGATGCCGAGCATCTACCAGGTGCCGATCGTGCTGGAAGAGGCCGGGCTGGGCGACCTGATCTGCGAGCGCATGAACATCGAGCCCACCTCCCGCGACCTGACCGACTGGCGCGACTGGGTGGACCGCCAGCAGCACCCGCAGCGCAGCGTGAACGTGGCCGTTGTCGGCAAGTATGTCGAGCTGCCGGACGCCTACCTGAGCGTCAAGGAGTCGCTGATTCACGCGGGCGTCGCCCACAACGCGGCGGTCAACGTCCACTGGGTCCATTCGCAAGACGTCACCGCGGCCAACGCTGAGCAGACGTTCGCCGGCATCGATGGCATCGTAGTGCCCGGCGGCTTCGGCGAGCGCGGCTTCGAGGGCAAGGTGCAGGCGGCCCGCTACGCCCGGCTGAACAACATGCCGTACCTGGGCCTCTGCTTCGGCCTGCACGTAATGACCGTGGAGTTCGCCCGCGCCTACTTCGACACGGAGGACTGCAACTCCACCGAGCTGGACCCGGAGACGGCCTACCCCGTGATCACACTGCTGGACGAGCAGCGGCGCGTCGTCGACAAGGGCGGCACGATGCGGCTCGGCAGCTACCCTTGCGCGATCGTGCCGGGAACGATGGCCCACGAAGCCTACGGAGTCGACGAAGTGGTCGAGCGCCACCGCCACCGCTTCGAGTTCAACAACGAGTACCGAGAGCGCTTCGCCGAGGCCGGACTGATCGCCAGCGGCACCTCCCCGGACGGCGGCCTGGTGGAGATCTGCGAAATCAAGGACCACGCCTGGATGGTCGGCTCCCAGTTCCACCCGGAGTTCCGCTCCCGGCCGAACCGGCCGCACCCGCTGTTCAACGGCTTCATGGGCGCCACAGTCGAGCGGTCTACGAAAGGTCGTGCGCCGGCCCCGGCCTTTGAGCCGCACAAGCGCCGCGCCCCCGCCCGCGCCACCCGCACCCGCTAGCCCGCCGCAGCGCCGTACAATCCAGGTGTGCACCACTCAGACCTGATCCACGCCATCGGCAAGACGCCGATGGTGGAGCTCAAGCACCTCAGTCCCAACCCGGACGTCCGCCTCTTCGCCAAGCTGGAGGGCGCGAACCCAACCGGCAGCGTCAAGGACCGCGTGGCGCTGGCGATGGTCCTGGAGGCTCAGCGAGAAGGCCGACTGCCAGCCGGCGCCCGCATCATCGAAGCGTCAACCGGCAACACCGGAATCGCCCTGGCCATGGTGGGGCGCGCGCTGGGGTACCCGGTGCGGATCGTGATGCCGGAGAACGTCTTCCCGGAGATCCCGCGCACCGTTACGGCGTACGGGGGCGAGATCACCCGGGTCAGCGGCGAGGTAGGGATGACGCGCGCGATTGAGCTGGCCCGCGAGATCGCCGCGGCCGAAGACTACGTGATGCTGGACCAGTTCTCAAACGAAGAGAACCTTCACGCCCACTACGACGGCACCGCCTCGGAGATCCTCGCCGATATCGATCGCGTCGACGCCTTCGTGGCGGGGATCGGCACCGGCGGCACGCTGATGGGAGTCGGCCGCCGCCTCAAAGAGGTGAACCCGCAGACGCTGGTGATCGCGGCCGAGCCCCATCCCGGCAACCAGGTCCAGGGCCTGCGGAGCCTGGCCGAAGGGTTCGTGCCGCCGCTGTTGGACTACAGCGTGCTGAACGGCAAGATCCTCGTTCGCAGCGCCAGCGCCTTCGCGGCGACGGCGCAGATCATGGTCCGGGAGGCGATCTTCGCCGGCGTCTCCTCCGGCGCCGTGCTCCACGCCGCGATGAAGGTCATCCCCCGGCTGGGCAAGGGCAACGTCGTGCTGCTGTTTGCCGACAACGGCTGGAAGTACCTGAACACGCCGGTCTGGAGCGCCGCCCCTGAACCGGACGACGCCGAGAACCTGGACGACGTCGTCTGGTGGTAGGCGCTTCCCCCTCCGTTGGCGAGCGCTTAGGCTGACACATGCGATGTCAGATATCGATAAGCTCTTCCTCTTCGCGCACGTAATGTCGCTGGTCTGGTACGTGGCCGGGCTGACGGCCGTGCAGATATCGCTGATCCGCGCCCAGCAGGCGGAGAACATGGGCAGCCGGGCCGATTCGTTCGACGAGTCGGCGCACTACCAGGGGATGCTGCTTGTGCCGGGCGCCATCGCCGTGGCCGCCACCGGCCTCTTTCTCTGGTCGGAGCAGCTTGGCTACAACATGTTCACGACCGGCTGGCTGATCCTGGTGGAGGTGACGTACATCCTCACGCTGCTGGTCTGCCTGCCGTTTGTGGGAATGGGCCTGCGCAGGGCGCGAATTGCCGCCTTGCAGGCCAAGCGGAAGGGGCGGAGCACAGCGGAGCTGGACGCGGTGATGGAGGACGTTGTGCCGCTCTTCTTCGCGGGAATCGCGACGCTGCTTGTGCCTGTAGCGATTGCGCTATCTGTTTTTCAGCCGTTTTAGGGTTAACCAGCGCCTGTTGCCGTGCGTTTAAGCTAAACAACAGCGGGTATTGCTTAGGGACCTGGATTCGGGTATCGTAAGGATGCTCGCTGAGGCGGGCGCGATTTCTCCTCTAACCGTGTGAATTCCACTTACAAGAAGCTAATTCCCCGTATACCCGTATACATGAGGTTGCCTTGAATCTGACCGAACTCGAAACCAAAACGAAAGACGAACTGGTAGACGTAGCCAAGGAGCTTGGCGTCGAGAAGCCAACCGGCCTGCGCAAGCAGGACCTGGTCTTCCGCATCATGCAGGCCAAGGCCGAGCGCGAGGGCAACTACTTCGCCGGCGGCATCATGGACATGGCCTCGGACGGCTACGGCTTCCTCCGCACCCAGGGCTTCAAGCAGAGCCTGAGCGATGTCTACGTCTCGCAGACCCAGGTGCGAAGGTTCGCCCTGCGCACCGGCGACTACGTGATGGGTGCGGTGCGGCAGCCCAAGGACTCCGAAAAGTACTACGGCCTGCTGCGCGTGGACGCCGTCAACGGCCTGGACCCGGATACCGCCAAGATGCGGCCCTACTTCGAGCAGCTGACCCCGATCTTCCCGGACGAGCGGATCACGCTGGAGGAAGGCCTGAACAACCTCTCGACCCGCGTGATCGACCTGGTGGCCCCGGTGGGGCGCGGCCAGCGCGGCCTTATCGTCTCGCCGCCAAAGGCCGGGAAGACGATCCTCTTGAAGACGATCGCCACGGCCACTGCCAAGCGCTACGAGGACATCTACATCATCGTGGCGCTGATCGGCGAGCGGCCGGAAGAGGTGACGGACTGGCGGCGCTCCGTGGCCGACGCCGAAGTCGTGGCCGCCACCTTCGATGATCCGGTGGAAGAGCAGACGCGCGTCGCCGAGATGGCGATCGAGCGGGCCAAGCGGCTGGTGGAGTCCGGCCGGCACGTAATGGTGCTGCTGGACGGTATCACCCGGCTGACCCGCGCCTACAACCTGGCGCTGCCGCCTTCCGGGCGCACGCTCTCCGGCGGTATCGACCCGGTGGCGCTGCAGCCGCCGAAGCGTCTGTTCGGGACCGCGCGCAACGTGGAAGACGCCACGGGCGGGTCGCTGACGATCATCGCCACCTGCCTCGTCGACACGGGCAGCCGGATGGACGAGGTGATCTTCGAAGAGTTCAAGGGCACCGGCAACTGGGAGCTCTGGCTGGAGCGGCGCCTGGCCGAAAAGCGCATCTTCCCGGCGATCGACATCACCCGCAGCGGTACCCGCCGCGACGACCTGCTGCTGGACGAATCGACTTACCAGCGGGTTGGCCTGCTGCGCAGGATGACGGCGCTGGTAGGGCAGAACTCCTCGAACCCGACGGAGCCGACGGAGCTGATTCTGGAGCGACTCTCGCGCACCAAGAACAACTCAGAGTTCCTGGCGACGTTAAAGGACGCTGTCTAGACTGATTATCATTAAAATTCCGCTTGTTCTTCGATCCAGCTCTCGCGGAAAGCCACTGTAAGGCGTCCAGAGTCTCACGGATTCTCCCCAGGTGAGGCGACGATGCCTGCCGATTCCTCCCGAAAACGCCCGATAACGCCATTTTCCCCTTTGAGATCGGCATGAAGTCGTTATAATTTGGTAAATGCGGCGATTGTGAAAGTCTTGACAAGAGGTATACAATCGCCCGCGATAGCTGCAAAAAGTAGCTCTCAACCGGACTAGGACGAGCCCAGGTGTGCGCGGTGGAATGGCGGGAGGGGCTCCATAATAGGAGGTTCTATCATCCGAGAGCCGCGAGCTCCGCTCCGGCCACCCGCAAGGGCAACTGTGGAGCGCGACGGGCGATGGTCCCACTTGAGAGCAGCGGGACATTCGCTAACTGAATACAGGCACTACGCCTTACACGGGTTTCTTCTGACGCTGGCAGTCACGGCGATCGTTACGACGATCGCCGGCCGCGCAGTGGATCTACTCCCCTCTCCCTCGCATTCGCTCGCCAGGCCAGTCGCTGAGACCAGCGCCGGGTACCTGAGGCCGCCAGTGCTCCTTTCGACGGTGCCTTCCGTCCTTGCCCGCCACCAGGTGGAGCTGGGCGCTACCTCCGCACCTTCTGTCGCTGCGGCTGAGCTGGCCGCTGCCACCCAGGCGCCGACCGCGCAAGTCACTCCGCAACCGACCGCCGCCCCGCAGCCCGCCTACTTCACGTATACGATTCAGCCCGGCGACTCCGTAAGCTCAATCGCCGCGCAGTTCGGCATCGACCCGAACTACATCCTCTGGAACAACCCCCACGTCTCCTCTGACCCGAACCTGCTGATCGTCGGCGGCACCCTGGTCGTTCCCAGCACCAACGGCCTGGTCTATAACGTGACCCTGGGCGACAACCTGAACGCCATCGCAGACGAGTACGGAATCCCCGTCAGTAACATCATCGACTTTGCGCCGAATGGGCTGACCACGCCGGACACCGTCGTCGAAGGCATGGTCCTGGTCCTGCCGGGCGCTCAGCTGGCTGCTCCAGCGGCGCCTGCTTCCGATCCGACCGGGCCGATCCCGGCCTCGGCGGCTGATCCCGCCCCCGACACCTCTGTCTCGAACCCTGCGCCACAGCCCAGCAGCGGCTACATCTGGCCGGTGCTCGGCAACATCACCACGTACTTCAGCGGCGGCCACCCGGGCATCGACATCGATGGCTATGGCAACTACGGCGCGCCGATCCTCTCGGCCTCCAGCGGCACCGTCGTGCTCACGGCCTGGGATGACTACGGCTACGGCTATCACGTGATCGTCCAGAACGACGACGGCACCCAGATGCAGTACGCGCACCTTTCAGACATCTGGGTCTCGCAGGGCCAGTACGTGGGCCAGGGCGAGGCTGTGGGCGCGCTGGGCAGCACCGGCTACTCGACCGGCCCCCACCTCATGTTCAACATGTACGTCAACGGCTATCCCGTAAACCCGCTCGACTATCTGCCATAAGATAGGCGCGTGGCGTCCCGACTCTTGCCGCCGCTGGCGGCTTTTCTGTTTCTGGCCTCGGCTGCGCTCACGCCGATGGCGGCCGCGAACGTCCAGCAGCCGGCGACCTACCTGGCGCTGGGGGACTCGCTGGCCTTCGGAGTCGGCGCGGACAGCCCCGCCAATCAGGGTTACGTCGGCCTGACCGCCGCGGCGCTGCGCCTGACAGACGCCTACGCCGGCGGCGGCCTCGATGTCGAGAATCTGAGCGTGCCCGGCGCGACCAGCGCCGACCTGCTGGAGCCCGGCGGGCAGCTGGACCAGGCGCTGGCCGTGATCGAGGGAGCGGGAAGCGTCCCGATCATCAGCATCGACATCGGCGCCAACGACCTGCTGGCGCTGGAGGACCCGGGCTCGCCCTGCCGCGAGAGCACGAACTCCAAGGCCTGCCTGGACGCGCTGGGGCAGACGTTGGCGACGCTGCAGGAGAACCTGGGCACGACGCTGAGACGGCTGCACGAGGCGGCCCCGGCGGCGAAGATCTATGTGGTTGACGTTTACAACCCGTACTCCGGTACCGACGACCCGCGAGTAGAGATCGCATCGGTTGGCGTGCAGCAGCTCAACGGCGTCATCGCGGCGGCGGCCAACCCCCCGGAGCTGAACGCGACGCTGGTCGACGTGTTCGACGTATTCCAGGGGCGGGCCACGCAATGGATCGCCTCTGACGGCATCCACCCCAACAACGACGGCTACCGCGTGATGTCAGAGGCGCTGCTGGCCGCCATCGAGGAGCGGACGCCGGTCCTGCCCTCTGACCTGGCGGCGCTGCCCAGCCCGTCTGTGGTCCCCGCAGGCGCGTCTGAAGGCGGTTCGGGGATGGACGTGCTGGTGCCGGCGCTGGGCATACCGGCGGCCTTTGCGGCGGGGTTGCTGCTGAGCGCGGCGTACTTCGTGGTGCGGGGGCGGCGCTAGGCCTTGACGCGCGGGTCCAGGATGACGACCTGCGTATCGCTGGGGATGGCGGAGCGGTTGACGGAGAGCTTGGCCTGGGGCTCCACCTTGGTCACCTGCATCTCCTTGAGGAAACGCTCGGCTGTGTCCATCTCCTTGTCCTTGCTCGTCTCCGTGCGGTAGTGCATAGGCACGACGAGCTTGGCGTCGAGCATGTTGGCGATCTCGGCGGCCTGGCCGCCGTCGATCGTTGAGCCGCCGCCGACGGGGATCAGCAGGATGTCGCTGCCGACCATCTGCTCCACCTGCTCCGCCGAGGGCGCGTGGCCGAGGTCGCCGAGGTGGCAGACCTTGATGTCTTCCATCTCGATCACGAAGGCCAGGTTCTTGCCCCGCTCAGCGCCCTTCTCTGCATCGTGGAAGGTGCTGATGGCGGTAATGAAAGCGCCGTGGATCTCGTACTCCCCGGGCGTGATCAGGACGGTGGGGCTGCCGGCGATCGCCTTCAGATAGCTGTGGTTGTCGTGGTTGTGGCTGATCGTGACGATATCGGCGGTCGGCTTGCCGATGGCGTAGCCAGTGGCCGGCGGGCAGGGGTCAGTAACCACGGTGGCCTCGCGGCCGCGGATGCGAAAGCAGGCGTGTCCCAGCCAGACGATCTCCATTAGCGGCCTGCTCCGGGCGTCTCAGGGTGAGTCAAGTGCAGCGGGATTCTAGTCGTCGTCGTCTTCGTCTTCGTCGCCCGCACCGCGCTTGCGCCAGAACATGAGGGCGGCGATGATGCCGCCGATAGCGGCCACGAAGAACAGCTTCTTGGCCTTGCCGCCCTTCTTCTTCTCCTGTACTTCTTCGTTGTCTGCCATGCGGGAACTCCCTTGTGCTGATCGGCTTAACAGCGCCGAAATGGGGGTGTGACTCTGGAGCCGGGGACGAGTATATCAGAGGCCGCTCGCCGCGGGGAACAAGTGGTAGAGCGCTATTTACAGGGCATTGGCGGCAGGGTTCGTGGCAAGGGCCCGGGAGCCCCGAAATTTCCTTGACAGTTGGCCCCCCTGGTGCTACCATCTCAACAGTTAGCACTCTAGTAATGAGAGTGCTAATTCAGATACAAAATGCTTACTGAACGACGCCAGCGGCTCCTCCAGTATATCGTCGACGAGTACGTGCAGACGGCGCAGCCCGTCGGCTCCAACATGCTGGTCGAAAAGTACCGGCTCTCCGTCTCCTCCGCCACCATCCGCAACGAGATGGCGGCGCTGGAAGATGAGGGCTACGTCGTCCAGCCGCACACCTCGGCCGGGCGCATCCCGACCGACGCCGGCTACCGCTACTACGTGGAGGCGCTGATGCGGGAGGAGAGCCTCCCTGAAGACGCTCAGCAGACCATCCGCCACCAGTTCCACCAGGCCGCGCGCGAGCTCGAAGAGTGGGCGCGATTGGCCGCAGCGATCCTCGCCTCACGGGTGCGGAACGCCGCGATCGTGACGACGCCGCACTCGCCGGAGCCGCGGATGCGCTGGCTGGAGCTCGTCGGTGTGCACGACTACCTGGCGCTGGTCGTCGTCGTCCTCCAGGAGGCGCGCGTGCTCCAGCAGACACTTTCGCTTGAGCGGGCGTTCTCCCAGGAAGAGCTGACGTTTGTCGCTCGCAAGCTGAACGACCTCCTGGACGGCAAGACCGCCGCCGAGATCCGCGCCCAGCAGCTGGACCTGGCCCCGGCCGAGTCGGCGGTGCTGGAAGCCGCGGCCGGCCTGCTGGAAAGCGCCGACGTGGCCACCAGCGAGCCTTCGTTCGTCGAAGGGTTGCGGGACCTGTTGCGCCAGCCCGAGTTCAGCGAGGGCGGACGCCTGCTGGGCCTGCTCGAGGCGATGGAAGAGCGCAATCTGCCCCGCGCGATCCCGACCGCCGGCGACGGCGGCAACGTGATGATCACGATCGGCGGCGAGCACCCCGTCGACGAGATGCGCGGCTGCACCGTGATCTCCACTCGCTACGCCGGCCCCTCCGGGCTGCGAGGCTCGCTCAGCGTCGTCGGACCCACCCGCATGCACTACCCGCGCTCCGTGGCGATGGTCCGCTATATGTCCTCGCTGATGGAGGAGCTGCTCCGGGTCTACTTTACTTAGCCGCAGATAGAGACGCGGACCACCGCAAATTCAGAAAGATGCAAGAAGAACTCCGCCCCGCCGACAGCCCCAACGACCCGCCCGCCGCGGACGGCGCCGCCACGCCTGCTGAGCCGTCGCTGGAGGAGCAGCTGGCGAAGGCGAAGGCCGACGCGCAGAAGTACCTGGACAACTGGCGCCGCGCCGAGGCCGACTTCCAGAACTACAAGAAGCGCACGGAACAGGAGCGCGACGACTCCCGGCGGTTTGCGGGGATATCGCTGATCTCCAACCTGCTGCCGATCGTGGACGACCTGGAGCGGGCGTTTGGCTCGCTGGACGGGGGGTTGGCCGGTCTGACCTGGCTGGACGGGCTGCGGCTGATCTACCGCAAGCTGGTGATGCTGCTGGAGAACGCCGGCGTGAAGCCCATCGAGGCGGACGGCAAGCCGTTCGACCCGAAGTTCCACGAGGCGGTGGCGCACATCGAAGGCGAAGACGGCAAGGTGCTTTCGGAGGTGCAGCGCGGCTACATGCTGCACGACCGGGTGCTGCGGCCGGCGATGGTGGTGGTGGGGAAGGGCGCGAAGAGTGAAGAGTGAATTGTGAATGGTGAAGAGGGAAGCACGCATATGTAGCTGCGGGCCTTCAGACCTGCGAAGGCAGGCCTCAAGACCCACGCCTACATCTGAAACTCGGAACAAGGAGAAACGAAATGGCTAGAGCAATTGACTACGAGGAAGCTCGTTTGAGGGCAGCCTATGAAGACGCATGCATCGAGAGGGACATCTTTCAACGCCGATCTCCGCCTGCCTATCGAAACTCGATTGAAGCCTGGTTTCAAGGTGCGCAGGAAGTAAGTTTGACGATCAACGAACTCCTTAAGGTCGCTGATTTGACCGAACGCAGAGACGAAATTTGCGCTAAGCCAGACAGGCTCTTGGATGAGATGCGGGCGTACTGGGCCACGAAGGAGAAAAACTATGCCTAAAGCAATTGGAATTGACCTGGGGACCACGAATAGCTGCGTGGCGGTGATGGAGGGCAGCGAGCCGGTCGTCGTGCCGAACGTGGAGGGCGGGCGGACCACGCCGTCTGTCGTCGCGATCAGCAAGACGGGCGAGAGGCTCGTCGGGCAGGTGGCCAAGCGGCAGGGCGTGACCAACCCGGAGAACACGGTGTACTCGATCAAGCGGCTGATGGGCCGCCGCTTCGACGACCCGGAGGTGACGCGCGACCTGAAGATACTGCCGTACAAGATCGACGCTCAGGACAACGGCGACGCTCGCGTCTCGATGGGCGGCCGCACCTACAGCCCGCCGGAGATCAGCGCGATGATCCTGCAGAAGCTGAAGGCCGACGCCGAAGCCTACCTGGGCGACACCGTGACCGAGGCTGTGATCACCGTCCCGGCCTACTTCAACGACTCCCAGCGCCAGGCGACGAAGGCCGCCGGCGAGATCGCCGGGCTCAACGTCCTGCGCATCATCAACGAGCCGACAGCCGCCGCGCTGGCATACGGCCTGGACAAGACTGAGGAGAAAGTGATCGCCGTCTACGACCTCGGCGGCGGGACGTTCGACATCTCGATCCTGGAGATCGGCGAGGGGACGTTCCACGTCAAGTCGACCAACGGCGACACCCACCTGGGCGGGGACGACTTCGACCAGCAGATCATCGACTGGCTGATCGAGGAGTTCAAGAAGGACCAGGGCATCGACCTGCGCCAGGACCGCACGGCCCTGCAGCGCCTCAAGGACGAGGCCGAGAAGGCCAAGGTCGAGCTCTCCACCACCCAGGAGACCGAGATCAACCTGCCGTTCATCACGGCCGACGCCGCCGGCCCCAAGCACATGGCGATCAAGCTTAGCCGCTCCAAGCTCGAGCAGCTCGTCGGCGGACTGGTCGAGCGCACGATCGAGCCGGTGCGCAAGGCGATGGAAGACGCCAAGGTGACCGCGGACCAGGTCGGCGAGGTGATCCTCGTCGGCGGGCAGACGCGCATGCCGATGGTGCAGGAAGCCGTCAAGAAGTTCTTCGGGCGGGAGCCGCACAAGGGCGTGAACCCGGACGAGGTCGTCGCCATCGGCGCGGCGATCCAGGCCGGCGTCCTCAAGGGCGACGTCCGCGAGGTGCTCCTGCTGGACGTGACACCGCTCTCGCTCGGCATCGAGACGCTGGGCGGCGTGTCCACACCGATCATCCCGCGCAACACGACGATCCCGACGTCCAAGGGGCAGACGTTCTCGACGGCGGCGGACAGCCAGACCTCGGTGGAGATCCACGTCCTGCAGGGTGAGCGCGGCATGGCCGGCGACAACAAGTCGCTGGGGCGCTTCATCCTGGACGGGATCCTGCCGGCGCCGCGCGGCCTGCCGCAGATCGAGGTCACGTTCGATATCGACGCCAACGGCATCCTCCACGTCTCCGCGCGCGACAAGGGCACAGGCCGCGAGCAGAAGATCACGATCCAGGCGGGCACCGGCCTCAGCCAGGACGAGATCGAACGCATGAAGCGCGACGCCGAGACCCACGCCGACGAGGACCGCAAGCGCCAGGAGGACGTGCAGATCCGCAACACCGCCGACTCGCTGGCCTACACCGCCGAGAAGACGGTCCGCGAGGCCGGCGAGAAGATCCCCGCCGACGTCCGCTCCGAGATCGAGGGCGCGATCAAGAACGTGCGCGACACCCTGGCCCAGGAGTCTGCCAGCGGCGAGAGCATTCGCGCCGGCGTGGAGCAGCTCTCCGCGGCGCTGCAGAAGGCGGGCTCGGCGGTCTACGGCGAGCAGGGCGACGGCGCCGGCCCCAGCATGGACGGCGCCGCTGAGCCGGAAGTCGACCTGCCTACGGAAGAAGGCACGGTCGAGGGGGAATACCGGGAGGTCTAGGAGCCAGCGATGCGAATCGACCGCCTCGGGCCCGGCGATGAGTCGCGTGTGCTCGAGGCGGGTTCGCTGTTCGACAAGCCGGCAGACCCGGCGGCGACGGCGGACTTCCTGGCGCGGCCGGACCACTACCTGTTTGTCGCCTATGAGAACAGCACGCCGGCCGGGTTCGTGAGCGGGGTCGTGCTCGTGCACCCGGACAAGGGGCGCGAGATGTTTCTGTACGAGCTGGCCGTTGACGACGCCTACCAGCGCCGCGGCCACGCCCGCGCCCTGATCGAACGGCTCGCCACGGCGGCCAAAGAGGCCGGCTGCTACGGCATGTGGGTGCTCACCGACGACGACAACGAAGCGGCGCTGGCCGCCTACGAGTCCGCCGGCGGCCAGCAGGCGTCCCTGAACCGGATGCTGGAGTGGGAGTTCTGAGTGGGCGCCCTTTTTCGACGCTTCGGTATCACCAACATTTAACCGGGCGGCCACGCTTGCGGTGGGGTTGACTCAACGTAACGTCGGCGTAACATCGCTCTGGGGTGCGGCGCGAAGCTTCTCTTTGGGGGAAGCCCAGGAGGCGCCCATGAAACAGAACAGCTCATCGCCCTCGCTTCTGCGCGACGTTGTTGCAGTTGCCGGTCTTTACCGCCAGGTGATCTGGATGCTTGGCCAGCAGTTGCGGCACGGCCCGGACTGGCAGGAACGCATCCAGGAGGAAGCCCTGCGCATTCACGGGCCCGGCGAATCGCGCGAAACGGTCGCCCAGCGTCGCAATTGACCCTTCGAGAACCTCAGGATGAGCGGACGCCTCCTAAAATGAGGGCAGGAGGCGCAGCGATGCACTACTGGGAGATCTGGTACCCGAAAGCCGCCGCCACCGGCGTCCTCGTGGCGCGGGGCCGCGTGGACCCGACGGAGCGAATCCTCTTCCACGCCGCGTCCGACCCGATCGCGGTCGAGGTATACGACGACACGCGGAAGCTTGTCGGGCGAGGGCTGAACCTCGGGGCGACGGACGATACTCCGATCTGTCTGCTGACGCTGAAGGGCAAGGCCGTGGTCCGCGAGGACCTCTGGCCCGGCGAGGAGCACATCGGGCTGCCGGTGCTGCTCCCCGGCGGCGAGGCCGGTATTCTCAAGAGCTGGTGGAACGCCGACGACCTCAGCGAATGGCGCTGGGCCGTGGAGTTCTACAACTCGCGCGGCTGACCCGGTTCGATGCGCCTGCGGACCCGGCGCGACTAGGGTAACCGCGGAGCGCTAAAGCCGCGATAGGCCATGAAAGCGTTGATACAGCCGACCGCTACGGCTGGCGCAGGGATTCCAGGTCTTCGAAGAAGCGGGGGTAGGTCTTGCTGACGCATTCGGCGTCGCGGATGGTGATCCCCGCCGCGCGGGTGCCGGCGACGGCGAAGGCCATCGCCATCCGGTGGTCGTCGTAGGTGTCGATCTCGGCGGCGCGGAGCTCGTGCGGCGGGTCGATGTGCAGCGTGTCGTCTTCGATCTCGACGTGGGCGCCGAGCTTGCGCAGCTCGGTCTGGAGGGCCGCGAGCCGGTCCGTCTCCTTGACGCGGAGGGTGTGGAGGCCGCGGATCGTCGTGCGGCCGTGGGCGAAGACGGCGATCACGGCCAGGGTCATCGCTGCGTCCGGCATCGCAGCCATGTCGGCGTCGATCCCGTGCAGCTTCTCGGCGCCGTCCACGGTCACCGAGTCGTCGTCCAGGGTGACGGTGGCGCCCATCTTCTCCAGCACTTCGCCGAAGCCGACGTCGCCCTGCAAGCTGCCGCGGCCCAGGCCTGGGACCGTGACGCTGGCGCCGGGGCGGACGGCGGCCGCGGCCATGAAGTAGGTGGCGCTGCTGGCGTCCGGCTCCACTACGTAGTCGCGAGCGGAGTAGACGCCGTCGAAGACGCGCAGCTCCTTCGGGCGGCCGACCGGGTGGTCGAGCGAGATGATCGCCTGCTCGCCGAAGAGCAGCATCAGCCTCGCGGTCATCTCCACGTACGGCCAGCTCGTCTGCCCGGGCTCAAGGGCGACGATGACGTCGGTTGCGGCGTAGGGCGCGACCATCAGGGCGGCGGAGAGGAACTGGGACGAGTGCGCTGCCGGGAACCTGGCGTTGCCGCCAGCCAGCCCCGCGGCCTTGACCAGCACCGGCGGGTAGCCCTCGCGCTCCTCGTAGCCCACCGAGCCGCCGAGCGCGGCTAGGAGCTCCACCAGCTCGCCGATCGGCCTCTCCCGCATGCGTGCGCTGCCGCTCAGCCGGTAGGCTCCAGTGCCGAGGGTGCAGAGCGCGGTCAGGAAGCGAATGGTGGTGCCGCTGTTGCCGCAGGGGATGTCGGCCTTTTTGGCGGGGACGGCGCCTGACTTGCCGTGGACGCGGACGCGGCCCTTCTTGCGGTCCACGTGGAGCTTGTAGCCCAGCGCCTGCAGCCCGGCGATCATGACCTCCGTATCGTCGGCGAGGAGGACGTTGTCCAGCGTGGAGACGCCGTCGGCCAGGGCGGCGATGACGAGCGCGCGGTTGGTCAGGCTCTTGGAGCCGGGCGGGGCGATGGCAGCGCGGAAGGGCCGCTCGAACGGCGTCAGGGCGATGTCTGTCATGGGGCTATGGTAGCGGGGGAAGGGTGTTTGGACGAGCGTTGAGCGGTCTACCGCGGCGCGACTGTTGCTTCGGCGGCGAGTTCAGCGCGCGCCTGCAATATAGTCGACATGGCGGTACCGGCAGATTGCCCTGCAATAGCTTTGACAGCTGGCATGTCCGACCAGGCATCATCAATCGAGTGAATCTTGTCCCCATCAAAGCGAAAGACCGTAAAGGGCGGACCAGCAAGGTATCCCTGGCCCGCCAACTTGTCGATGGTGTCGTCCGCTGTGATTGTTAGGATGTATTGCTTGCCCACTTCTAGTAAGGGGTATGACTGCATCTGGTACTCCTTGCCTTCCCAGATGCCTCCTGTCTGTCCGAGATTGATCACTTCGCCGACCTTGAGATTGGAGCTACCCGGGTCCGAGACCTGGACCGAGAAGACAGTGAATAGCCTGCCGGGAGGACGGTCGATTTCTTCCTGGGTGGGTGTGTATTCCGCCTTCGGATTACCAGTTGGTGGGGTATCTGGCGCAACGCCGCCGTAGCCGACGCGGGGATCATATGGTAGCGCGATTCCGGTCACAACTCCGGAGATAACTTCGTACCCCTGGGTGAGGGTTTTTACGGAATCTCCCATGGGTAAGGGGTAGAGCGCGTCGCCGATAATCTCGACCTCTAGATCTGGTGCCGGGATCACTGACTATTCAACTTTCCACCCAGAACCGTCAAATAATGCAGAAGATACTCGTTGTATCCGATCTCAAACCTTGACGCGCACGTTAAGTTGCTATACCGTGCGTGGCGCGTAAGCAAGGAGGGACACACCGATGGCGATGGTCAAAGCAGCCGATATCAACCTGGAGTACTACGTCGAAGGAAGCGGGCCGCCGCTGCTCATGATCATGGGCTTTGGCGGCTCTGCGCACAGCTGGGGCGAACCCGTGCTGGAGGAGCTGCGCAAGCACTTCACCTGCATCCGCTTCTCCAACCGCGGCACCGGCGCCAGCGATCGGGTCACGGGCCCCTTCACGATCCGCACAATGGCCGACGACGCAGCCAACCTGCTGGCCATGCTCAAGATCGAGCGGCCGCACGTCTTCGGCATCTCTATGGGCGGAATGATCGCCCAAGAGCTGGTGCTCAACTATCCGCGGCTCGTCAACGGCTTCGTGCTCGGCTGCACGGCGCCGGGTTGGGCGCACGGCGTGCAGGCTTCTCCGGAGACCCTGGCCAAGATGATGCCTGCGCCGGGCGCTTCCCAGGAGGAAACGATCCGGAACTTCTGGACAGTCATCTGCAGCCCGGCCTTCATCCAGCGGGGGGCCGCTTTCCTGGACGCGATGGTGGCGCAGGCGCTGTCCCGGCCGACGCCGCTTGAGACCCTGGGCTTGCAGATGGGCGCGATCAACCAGTTCGACGCCTTCGACCGGCTGCCACAGGTTGAAGCCAAGACGCTGGTCATCCACGGGGAGGTCGACATGCTGGTGCCGACTGCCAACGGCAAGATCCTGGCGGACCAGATCCCCGGCGCCGAGCTCAAGACGATCCCGGGCGCCGCGCACATGTTCTTCTGGGAAGAGCCTCAGCAGAGCGCGAGCCTGGTCAGCGAATTCCTCTCGCGGGTGCCGGCCGGCGCCAACTAGAGGGAGATGAAGATGCTACTCAAGGACAAGGTCGCGATCATCACGGGCGCCGCTTCCGGGATCGGCAAGGCTTCGGCGATAACATTTGGCCGGGAGGGCGCGAAGGTGATGTGCGCCGACGTCAACGCCGAGGGCGCCGAGGCCGTGGCCCGCCAGATCGCCGACACCGGCGGCGAGGCCGCATCGGTCAAGGTGGACGTGATCCAGGAGGCCGAGGTCCAGCGGATGGTGCAGGACACGGTCGCGCGCTGGGGCCGGCTGGACGTCATCTACAACAACGCCGGCATCGGCACCGGCGGCCCCGTCACCCAGGTCCCGACTGAGGAATGGGACCGCATTATCGACATCAACCTGCGCGGCGTCTTCTTCGGCACCAAGTACGCGATCCTGGAGATGATCAAGACCGGCGGCGGCGCCATCGTCAACACGGCCTCAGACGCCGGCCTGATCGGCACGCCGATGCTCTCGGCCTACTGCGCATCGAAGGGCGGGGTCGTCATGTTCACAAAGGCCACGGCCGCCGAGTGGGCGCGCCTGGGCATCCGTGTGAACTGCGTGTGCCCCGGTGTCATCCAGACGCCGATCCTGGACCCGATGCTGATGATGGCCAAGTCGGCCGGGGTTAGCGAGGAGAAGATGTGGCAGCGGATGGGGAAGGCGCACCCGATCGGTCGCGTGGGCCAGCCGGAAGAGGTGGCGGAAGCCGTGGCCTGGCTGGCCAGCGACCGTGCCTCGTTCGTGACCGGCGTGGCCCTGCCCGTGGACGGCGGGATGGCAGGGGGCATGGCCGGGAACGACAACCCGTTCGGAAGCGAATGAGCGCGGCCAAGAACTGAAGGAGGTCAAGATGCGACTGGTTACGCGAACGGGTACGGTGCTCGGACTGATGCTCGTGCTGGGTCTGCTGGCCATGGCCTGCGGAGGTGGTGACGACGCGAAGTCGTCGACGTCTCCGGGCGTATCTTCAACGGCGACACAAGGCGGCGGAGGTCCGACGTCGAACGGAGATCAGCAACTGACCGAAGCCGCGCCCGCGCTCAGTGCCTACCACTTGCTCGATTTGGCAGGCTATTCAGCGGCGCTGGGCGAACCCGTCACTGCGGTCGAAGATGACGGTGTTGTGCCTGATCAATACGGCTGTGAGGTTGGCCAGGCGCGGGCGTTGACTGCCGCGGGCGCTCTGATCACGACGACGCTGCGAACGGCAAAGTCGGAGGACGACGCCAGGGAAGAGTACTCAACCATGGCGAATTTCTTCTCGACGCCGGTGCCGCTCAATGTGGGCGACCAGTCGGGGTCTACAGATGGGTTTGCTCTTGTACAAAAGGGCGCGCAGGTGTTGCAGGTGACTTCGAATATCGCGCCGGGTGTAGACCCCAAGGCCAACGGCGCTGATCCAACGGCTGCGCTCGCTGCTGCGGCAGCGATCGCTGGCAAAGCAGCACCCAAACTGGCGACGAATATGGGTGGCGCTGCGTGCAGCGGGCCGGCGATGGGTCTGCCAGCGGGCGCGGTGCCACCGTGCCCGGTAACTGCTGAAGAGATGGACTCTGGGCTGGGGATAACGGGCACGAAAGCGATTCCGGTGATATCCGATGATCCGCCTAGTATGGAGTGCCAGTACCAGCTGCCCGCAAAGGGCACAGTGCTGGTGTACTCGTGGACAGAGGCCCAGCTGGAGAACTCGATTGCACCGGGCACGGCGGCGGACGCTTACGATGCAGCCCTGGCGACTGCAACGAACCCGCGGACGATCGCCACCAAAATGACGCAGTCGTTTGAGGCTGGGCAGTTCAAAGGGTTCGGGTATACGGCGTCCGGTCCGACGAGCCCGGGGCTGAACAACGAGGTGCTGTTCACGAACGCGATCACAAACGCGCTCTTCCACCCGGCTGCGACTCAGCCGGTACCGACGATAGACATCGAACCTGCGCACGCAATCATCCTGCGGGTAATCGAGGAGTCTTCGAACCTTGACAGGATCAACATCCAGGACTGCCAGACGCTGATGGACCTGTTGCTCGGTGCTACGTTGAAGGACGTTGGCAGTGACAAGGCGATTCCTTCGATTGTCGAAGAGTACGCGCAAACATTGAGCCAGATGACGGAGGCGTGTAAACACGCGGTCGCCCAGGCGATGAACCCGTAGGGGCCGCCCGTCCGTTCTATATGATTTGCGTGTGTTATAGACGATTGTTATTATCTTAGCAGTTGCTTGACAAATCTCGACAGGAAGTGGAAAACTGACTGGTCAGTATGTTAAGCGCCGAGAAAGGACAGCAGCTTGAAGTTCGGCATCATCTACGAACTCCAGATGCAGAAGCCCTGGGACGAAAACGAAGAGTTCAACACCTACCATGAGGCGCTCGATCAGATTGAGCTGGCCGACAAGGTGGGGTTCGACTACGTCTGGGAGGTTGAGCACCACTTCCTGGTTGAGTACTCGCACTCCTCGGCCCCGGAGGTGTTTCTCGGCGCGGTCAGTCAGCGCACGAAGAACATTCGCATCGGCCACGGCGTAGCGCTGCTGCCCGGGCCGTTCAACCACCCGATCCGCGTAGCCGAGCGCACCGCTGCCCTGGACATCGTCTCCAAGGGTCGCGTGGAGCTGGGTACCGGCCGCTCGATCACCGAACAGGAGCTTGGCGGCTTCAGCATCGACCCGGCCGACTCCCGCCCGATGTGGGAAGAGGCGATCCAGATGATCCCCAAGATGTGGACGCAGGACACCTTCTCCTGGGAAGGAGACTACTTCTCGGTGCCGCCGCGCAACGTCATCCCGCGCCCGGTCCAGAAGCCGCACCCGCCGATGTGGATGGCCTGCACCCAGCCGGAGAGCTTCCGCCTGGCCGGGTCCAAGGGCCTGGGCGCGCTGTCGTTCGGGTTCATCGCGCCGGGCGTGCTGGAAGCCTCGCTCTCGGTCTACCGCAGCCGCGATCGGCGATGCGGAGCCGGTGGGCGCCTTCGTCAACAACCAGTTCGCGGCGACGACTTTCGGCTGTGTAGCGCCGACGGATGAAGAGGCGCTGGCCAGCGGCCGGCCGGCGGCGGAATTCTTCCAGGACTCTCTCGGCGTGCTCTTCGTGCCCTGGGCCAAGAAGGAGAATGTGCCGGCTTCTTACCAGTACTACACGACGATGGCCAAGATGGTTGAGGAGCGCCGCAAGCAGTCCACCGGCAACGAGTTCCAGGAGGCCTGGGAATCGGGCGCGGTGGCCATCGGCTCGCCGGAGCGCGTCCGCGGCGTCGTCGAGAAATACGCCGAGGCGGGCGTCGACCAGCTGATCCTGATGGTGCAGGCCGGTCGTATATCACATGAGAGCTGCATGCAGACGATCAAGCTGATGGGTGAGGAGATCATCCCCGCCTTCAAATAGACAACTCCCAGTTGCCCCAAGCACCCCCTTTGGGCGACGCGGCGGGCCGGAACACCCCTCCCGGCCCGCCGCATCCTTTTATCCCCGCGTGCGAGGTGCGAGGGCAAGGGACGGGGAACAGGCTGACAGCGGATAGGATGGCTGAGCAGATGGGCGGGATACGGCGGAGATCCGGCGCATAACCCGTTCAGTGGTTGCAATGCCGCTGTTACGTACGTGGACCTCCCCTTTACGCCAGCAGCGTAGCGAGAGGGCTACGGTGGGTACATGAATCCGATCTTCGAATGGATGCTGATGGTGCACCGGGTTGTGTGGTTCCCGCTGAACTGGGCGATCGGGCTAGAGAGTGCGGGAGTTGAGCTGCCGGTGGAGTTCGCGCCGGCGCTGGCGGGAGCGACAAGTCTTCCGGAGATGTCGGTCGCGAAGGGCGGGCACAGGGTAAGAGTCGCGGCGAAGTAGCAGACTTCGCGAACGCTCACAGCGGATTGGAGCGGATGTCCGCGGAAGAGCCGCTTCCCCACAAATCCACAGTCGCTATCCGCCCCGTTTGGCGCTGCCCCGGCGATACAATGGGCTTACCGCCATGGTTGAGCCGATAACCGCATTCCCGGTAGCGCCCTGATGTCGTTCGCGCATCTGCACGTACACACCGAATACTCGCTGCTGGACGGCTTCTCGCGGATTCCGGAGCTGCTGGACCGGGCCAAGGAGCTGGGCCAGGAGGCTATCGCCCTGACCGACCACGGCGTGATGTACGGCGCGCTGCAGTTCTACAAGGAAGCGAAGGCGCGCGGCATCAAGCCGATCATCGGCGTCGAGGCCTATGTGGCGCAGCGGTCGCGGCTGGAGCAGACCAAGCAGCCGTACCACATGACGCTGCTGGCCAAGAACGAGGTGGGCTATCGCAACCTGCTGGTCCTGGCGACGCGCGCCCATCTGGAGGGGTTCTACTACCGGCCGCGAATGGACAAGGAGCTTCTGGAGGCGCACCACGAAGGGATCATCGCGCTCTCCGGCTGCGCCACCAGCGAGACGTCCCGCCACCTCCTGGACGGCAACTTCGCCGAGGCGGTGAAGACGGCGCGTTACTACAAGGAGCTGTTCGGGGACTTCTACATCGAGATCATGTCCCACGGCATCGAGGAGTTCGAGAAGCTGACGAAGGAGCAGATCCGGCTCTCCCAGGAGACCGGCATCCCGCTCGTCTGCACCAACGACCTGCACTACGTCACGCGAGAAGACGCGCAGTTCCAGGACATCCTGCTCTGCATCGGCACCAACGCGACGGTGCAGGAGACGGACCGCTTCAAGATGTCCGGGGAGTTTGGCACCTACTACCTGAAGTCAGAAGAGGAGATGCGGGCGCTCTTCCCGGAGCACCCCGAGGCGTTCGACAACACCTGGAAGATCGCCGAGATGTGCGACCTGACGCTGGAGTTCGGCCGCACGCGGATCCCGACGGCGCGCGTGCCGAAGGGCCAGACCTCCGACGCGTACCTGGAGAAGGTCTGCCGTGAAGGCCTGGAACGGAAGTACCCGGGCTCACCGGACGGCCCGCGAGAGCGGCTGGACTACGAGCTGGACGTCGTGCGGCAGACCGGTTTCGCCGACTACATCCTGGTCGTCGCCGACTTCGCCGATGAGGCGCGGCGGCTCGGCATCCAGATGGCGCTGCGGGGCTCAGCCGCCGCCTCGATCATCCTCTACTGCCTCGGCGTCACCGACATCGACCCGCTGGAGCACCGGTTGGTCTTCGAGCGCTTCCTGAACATCGAGCGCAAGGAGATGCCCGATGTTGACATGGACTTCGCCGAAGACCGCCGCGACGAGATGATCCGCTACGCCGCCGAGCGCTACGGCAAAGACCGCGTGGCCCAGATCATCACCTTCGGGACGCTGGGCGCCAAGGCCTCGATCCGCGACGTCGGCCGCGCGCTGGGCATGTCCTACGGCGATGTGGACCGCGTGGCGCGGCTGGTGCCGGTGATGCCGGCCTCCTTCGGGACGATGACGATCGAGCGGGCGCTGCAAGAAGGCCCCGATCTGAAGCAGGCGTACCAGACCGACCCGGCCGTGGCCAAACTGATCGACACCGCCCGGGAGCTGGAGGGAGTCGCCCGGCACGCCAGCACGCACGCCGCCGGCGTCGTGATCGCCCCGGAGCCGCTGGTCAACATCATTCCGCTGCAGCGCCCCTCCTCGGGCGACCCGGACGCCCTGCCGACGACGCAGTTCGGGATGTGGGATGTGGCCGAGCTGGGGCTGCTGAAGATGGACTTCCTGGGCCTGACCAACCTGACGATCCTGGGCAAGGCCTGCGAGGTGATCAAGCAGACCCACGGCATCGATATCGACGTCGTCACGCTGCCGGACAACGACACGAAGACGGCCGAGATGCTGGCCAAAGGCGAGACGTTTGGCGTCTTCCAGATGGAGTCCGCCGGGATGCGCCGCTACGTCGTGGAGCTCAAGCCGACGACGGTGAAGGACCTGGCGGCGATGGTCGCGCTCTACCGCCCCGGCCCGATGCAGCACATCCCGACGTACATTCGCGCCCGCCACGGCCTGGAGGAGAACCGCTACCCCCACCCGGACCTGGCGGAGATCCTGGACGAGACGTACGGCGTCATCGTCTACCAGGACCAGGTGCTGCTGATCGCCCAGAAGTTCGCCGGCTACTCGCTCGGTGAGGCCGACATCATGCGCAAGGCGATGGGCAAGAAGGTGCGGTCGATCATGAAGGGCGAGGAGGACAAGTTCCTCAAGGGCGCCGTGGCCAAGGGCTATTCGCAGGAGGATGCGCAGGCCGTCTTCGACCTGATCGAGCCGTTCGCCGGCTACGCCTTCAACAAGGCGCACTCCGTCTCCTACGGCACGATCGCTTACCAGACGGCGTACCTGAAGGCCAACTACCCCGAAGAGTACATGACCGCCGTGATGATGATGGCCGGCACCCAGGAGCGCATCGCTGAAGCCTTCAGCGAGTGCATGCGGCTGGGCATCCGGGTGCTGCGGCCGGACATCAACCACAGCGACGCCAACTTCTCCCTGCAGATCGCCAACGAGGACGGCGCCAAGCTGATCCGCTACGGCCTGGCGCGCGTGAAGAACGTTGGTGAGGGCATCGCCGAAGGGATCGTCGAAGAGCGTGCGGCCAACGGGCACTTCAAGTCCCTGGACGACTTTTTCGAGCGGGTCAACGCCAGGTTCCTCAACAAGCGCGCGCTGGAGTGCCTGGTCAAGACCGGCGCTTTCGACGACCTGGCTGAACGCGCCTCGCTGCTGGCCAGCCTGGACCGGCTGTGCGGCTACGCCCAGGCCACGCAGAAGCAGCGGGAGGCGGGCCAGGCCTCGCTCTTCGACATGATGGCGCCGGAGGAGAAGCCGGCGATCCAGGGCCCGCAGCTGGAAGCCGCCGCCGAGGCCACGCAGCAACAGCGCCTCTCCTGGGAGAAGGAGCTGCTGGGCATCTACCTCTCGGAGCACCCGTTCGCCCACGCGGCGACGAAGCTGGGGCCGGTGCTGACCTGCTCAATCGTCGGGCTGAACGCCGAGATGGCCGGGCGCGAGGCGATCATCGGCGGGCTCGTCGCCGGGACGCGATCGCTAAACACCAAGGACGGCCGCACTTTCATCGCCGCCGAGATCGAGGACCTGACCGGCAGCATCGAGGTGACCGTCTGGCCGGAGACGTACGAGCTGACCCGCGACGTCTGGACCGAGGGCAACATCGTGGTGGCCGCCGTCCGCATCCGGGAGAACAACGACCGCCTGCAGATCGCCGTTCAGCGCGCGCACATCTTCAGCGACTCGTTCGATCCGGAAGGGTTGCTGGCCGAACCCGCGCCGCGCGAAGGGGGCAACGGCCGCGGCGCTTACTTCCGCAAGAACGGCAACGGCAACGGCGCAGCCAGGCCGAAGCCGGCCCAGCCCCAGCTGCGGATCGTGCTGGAGGAGACGGACGACGTTGACGCTGACGTGGAGCGGCTGAACGGCCTGATGCGGGCGCTGAACGAGTTCGCCGGCACTGAGCCGGTGCGGATCAGGGTGCGCCAGCTGGACGGCGCCGAAGCGGATCTCTCGCTGCCGGAGATCTCCGGCGTCCGCCCCTGCGATGAACTGACGCGCCGCCTGAGCGACATCGTCGGGCCCTGGGGCAACGTTTTCGCCTAGCGTTTGGGTGGACGCGCGCCCGTCGCCATCCGGGCGGCGTTGGGGAGGTTCTCCAGGCCGGGCCGGACAGTTGCGCCTTCCGCCTTGAGTAGAGCTGCCTTCATCGGCAGGCCGCCGCCGTAGCCGTGCAGCGTGCCGTTGGAGCCGAGGACGCGGTGGCAGGGGACCAGCGGCGGGAACGGGTTGGTGGCCATGACCCGGCCGACGGCTCTCGCGGCGCCAGGTCGCCCGACGCGCTCCGCCAGCTCGCCGTAGGTGAGCGTCTGGCCGGCCGGAATCCGCATGCACTCCTCCATCACGGCGCGGCGGAACGGTGTGATCCCGGTCCAGTCCAGCGTTACGCCATTTGTGTACGGTTGGCCGGAGATGAGAGCGGTGACCAGCGCCACGACGCTGCGTTGCTCGGCGGGAGTGGCCGGCTCGTCTGCGCCGAGCTCCAGCATCTGGCGCGTAGCCTCGTCGCGGGAGCTGATTGGCAGCTTGATCTCGCGCAGGCCGCTGTCTGAGAGGGCGACGCCCACCCAGCCGAGGCCGGTCTCGAATACGTGAAAGCGCAGGTTCGACATGTTGTCACCTCCTGAAATCGGCCTGATTATATGCCGCCTTCTCGCCGCGCCGATATCCGGAATCGTCACTGTAATATCCCGCGCGCGCCGTGAATCGTTACCATTGATAGCGATGCGATCTCTCCCCGCGGCCGCCATCCTTCTCCTGCTGCTCGCCGTCCTCGCGTGCGGCGGCGGGACGGCGGCCACGTCTTCGCCCAGTCCGTCAGCGTCGCCGACGCGGTCTCCGACGCCTTCGCCGACGCGCAAGCCGACGCCCAGCCCTTCACCGACGCCGTCGCCGACCCCGGAGCCCGCGCCGACGATCGACCTGGCCGGCAGCCAGCCAAAGCAGGGCGGGTTCCTGATCGTGAGGCTGGCCGGCGCGCCCAGCGCCAACTCTCCTTCGGCTTACATCAACGCCACCGGCTACGCGATGAGCTACGAGGCCGCCGACGACGACTGGTACGCCTACATCGGCCTGGCCACGGACCAGGCGCTGGGCGACCATCCGCTGGAGGTCTGGGAGGGCGACGTACTGCTGGCGTCGGCCAGCGTCTCGATCGCCGATGGGGCGTTCGACTACGTTTCCTTCGACCTGCCGCCTTCCAGCACCGATCTTTTGCTGGACCAGGCGGCGATCGACGCGGAGCGGAACACGATGGCATCGGTGGAGTCGGTCGTAACGCCGACGCGCTACTGGTCCGGCCCCTGGATCGTCCCGACGACAGGCGACACGGCGAGCAACTTCGGGGAGATGCGCTCCGAGAACGGCGGGCCGTACTTTCCGCACACCGGCGTCGACCTGGCGAACGTTGAGGGCACGCCCGTCTACGCGCCGGCCGATGGCGTGGTCGCGCTGGCCCAGCCGGGGTACCTCTACGGCAACATCGTGATCATCGACCACGGCGTCGGCGTCTTTTCGGCCTACGCTCACCTGCAGCAGTCGGTCGTGACGGCGGGGCAGGCGGTGAGCCAGGGCGATCTGATCGGCTACATGGGAGCGACGGGGTTCGTCACCGGTCCGCACCTGCACTGGGAGGCGATAGTCCACGGCGTGCGAGTGGACGCGCGGCTGTTTACGCTGGGCGGCGCGGAGCCGTGACGCCGGTGAACAGTGGACAGTGGACAGCGGACATTGACGGCGGCGGCCTGCGGGAGCCCCAGGATGAGCGGGTGGCCTAGCGGTCCAGTTCGTGGAGGATGATGCCGGCGGCGATGATGGCCGCGGTTTCGGCGCGCATGACCCGGCGGCCGAGGGTGACCAGCACAGCGCCGCTCGCCTTCGCCAGCTCGATCTCCGACGGCTCGTAGCCGCCTTCCGGGCCGATGAAGACGCTGACCGCGCGCGGCTTCTCCTTCAGTGATCGCAGGTAGTCGCCGAGGCGCTGCTCCCGCTCACCTTCCCACGGGACGAGCTTGAGGCCCGGCGCCGTGCGGACCGCGTCCTCGAACGACTGCGAAGGCTCGACTGCCGGCAAGCGGCCTCTTCCGCACTGCTCCGCCGCTTCGGTGATCAGCCTGCGCCAGCGGTCCGCGCGCGCTGGTCCGGTCTCGTCCATCTGGAGCTGGGTGCGCGTGGCCATCACCGGCACGAATCGGGCGACGCCGGCCTCGGTGCCCTTCTCCAGCACGAAGTCGAAGCGGTTGGCGCGGATCATCGACTGGTAGAGAACCACCTCCACGGAGGCCTCGTGTGGCGCTGGTTGTTCGCCGGTGATGAGGCCCGCGACGGCGTTGGCTGACACGGCCGTCAGCTGGACGACGTAGTCGTTCTCGCCGCTACCGGCGAGGATCACGCTGTCACCGCGCTTGTATCGCAGGACTTTGGCCAGGCGGTGCGCCAGGTCGCCGGACAGCGAGACGTTGCGCGCCTTCAGAACGGAGGCGTCGACGAAGAAGCGGCGGAGCTCGTCGCTCACGGGCGCCTCGCCACGACCGCCCGCCAGATGCCGTCTTCGATGACACGCTCGATGGTGAACCCGGCGGCCTCGAATGCGGCGCTCAACTCGCCGACCGTCTCGTCCAGGAAGCCGCTGGCGATGAGACAGCCGCCGGGAACGAGCGATTCCGCCAGCAGCGGCGCCAGGCGCTGCAGGGTCAGCCCGCTGATGTTTGCCACGACCACGTCGAACTGCTCGCTTAGCGTCTCCAGCGTCCCTTCGCGGGCGTCGATCTGGACGCTGTTGCCGGCGGCGTTGGCGAGGGTCGCCTTGATCGCCTGCGGGTCGTTGTCGATGGCGACGATGCCGGCCGCGCCTAGCTTGGCGGCGGCGATGGCGAGGATGCCCGAACCGCAGCCGAGGTCTAGCAGTGACGAGTCATCAGTCACTACTTCTTCCAGCGCGGCCAGGCACATCGCGGTGGTGGGGTGCTGGCCGGTGCCGAAAGCCATGCCGGGGTCGATCAGGAGGACGATGTCGTCCGGCTTGGGCTTGTGCTCCACCCAGGAGGGGACGATGACGAGCCGCCGGCCGATGCGCTGGACGCCGAAGTACTTCTTCCAGGCGTCGCGCCAGTCTTCATCGGCGAGTTCGCGGGTGTCGTGCCAGACGGCGGGGCGCTGGAGCGGAGCGGTCTGCAGGGCTATCTCAAGGTTGCGGCGGACGCGATCGATGTCCTCGGCCGGATGCATGTAACCCTTCACCAGCGATGGGGCGTCGCCGTCCGGGATGTAGGTCTCGGTGGCGCGGTCGAGGCGCGACGGGGTCTCGATGGCGACGCCGCCGGGGCAGGCCTGGCGCAGGAGGTCGGCGGCGATCTCGGAGTCGATGCCCGCGACCTCCACGGAGATCTCGATCCAGGGGCCGCTCTGGGGGTCGTCTGTCATGGCGGAGCTATTGTGACAGAGGGGCGGGTGAGTAGTGAACAGTGGACAGTGGACAGTGGACGGATTGGCGACGGGGCCCTTCGACAGGCTCAGGGTTGGGCGATGGTGTCCCTCGACGGGCTCAGGACGAGCGGGTTCGTTAGCCGAGGCGGTCTTTGATCTTGCCCAGCAGGCCCTTGTCGCCGGAGACGGGCGTCCCGAAGCTGTCGGCCAGGCGCTTCAGCAGGTCGCGCTGCTCCTCGGTCAGCTCCGTGGGGGTAAGCACGTTGGCGCGGACGATGAGGTCGCCGCGGCCGCCGGCGTGGAGCCGGGCGATGCCCTTGCCCTTGAGGTTGAAGGCGCGCCCTGTCTGGGTGCCGGCCGGGACCTTGAGGGAAGCCGTATCGCCTTCCAGCGTCGGCACCTCGGCCTCGAAGCCGAGCGCCGCCTGGGCCGGGTTCATGGAGAGCTCGTAGACGAGGTTGTCCTCTTCGCGCTTGAAGAACTCGTGCTCGGTGACGCCGATGTAGACGTAAAGGTGGCCGGGGCCGCCGCCGTTGAGGCCGGTGTCGCCTTCGCCGTTGAGGCGCATGCGGGAGCCGTCCATGACGCCCGCGGGGATGGAGACGGCCAGGGTCTTGGTCTTGCGCTCGCGGCCGGCTGTACGGCACTCCTTGCAGGGGTCGGTGACGATACGGCCTTCGCCGCGGCACTTGCCGCAGGTGGCGATGTTCACGAACTGGCCGAAGAAGCTCTTGCTGATGCGGCGGACCTGGCCCGTGCCTTCGCAGGTGTTGCAGCGCGCCATCTGGGAGCCGGGCTCGCTGCCGGTGCCGGCGCAGCGGGCGCAGCGCTCGATGCGGTCGACGGAGATCTCTCGCTCCGTTCCGAAGGCGGCCTCTTCGAACGATATCTCGATGTCGACGCGGCGGTCGCCCCCGCGCTGGGCTTCGCGGCCGCGGCGCTGGGCCGTGCCGCCGAAGAAGGCGTCGAAGATATCGCCGAAGCCGTTGAAGTCAGCGCCTTCAAAGCCGCGCCCGAAGTCCATCCCGGAGAGGCCGGCGTGGCCGAAGCGGTCGTAGGCGGCGCGCTTCTCGGAATCGGAGAGGACCTCGTAGGCTTCGCTGGCTTCCTTGAAGCGGGCCTCGGCGCCGGGCTCCTTGTTGCGGTCCGGATGGTACTCCATCGCCATCTTGCGGAACGCCTTCTTGATCTCGTCGCCGGACGCGTTGCGGGAGATGGATAGTACTTCGTAGTAGTCGGTCTTTGTCGTGGCCATACGGAATCTATTCTACCAAGCGAGAGGGCGTTGGCGGCAGGTGACAGGGGCCTCTTGCCAGAACAGAACAGATGTTCTATTCTGCCACAACAACAGCGAGGAGGGGCCACGGATGACGAGCGACACCGACAACGAACTGGAGGAGCAGCTGGCGGAGGCGCGCGCGCAGATAGAGTCGCTGCAGGCGACCGCCGCCGACGCCGAGGCCCGCGCCGCGACGGCCCGCGCAGAGTCCCAGGCCGCGCGCGAGGAGCACGAGGCGCTGCGGGCCACTCTCGCCGAGACGGAGGGCGCGCGGGACGCAGCGCAGGGTCAGATCGCTGAGCTGGAGTCGCAGGCGGGTGCCGTCCGGGGGCAGCTTCGGGACGCGGTGGTCAGGTACCGGGAGGCGCGGCTCGCCTCCGCCCCGGACATCCCGCACGACCTGGTGCCGGAGCTGGAAAGCGTGGAGGAGATCGACCGCGAGTTTGAGTCGGCGCAGCGGGTCGTCGGCCAGCTGCGGGACAAGATCGAGCGTGAGGCGATCGAGCAGGCGCGAACGGCGCGGGTGCCGGCCGGCGCCCCGGCCCGCCGCGAGGCCGACGTCTCCAACCTCTCAGCGAGCGAGAAGATCAAGCTGGGACTGCAGCGGTTGGAAGGACGCTCCGGCCGCTAGGCACGGGGGTGGAGGAAGCGGGGTGGTGGAGCGCCCCCGCCGGTCACACGGCGGGGGCGCTGTTCTTGTCTGGGCTACCCGTAGAGCCGCTGGCGGATGTCCTCGACGAGGTTGCCGCCGTCCAGGCGCAGGTGGCGCGGGTTGTAGCGCTCGTGCTCGATGCGGATGACCAGGTTCGCCGGGTCCTCGCCGACGGGCAGCGGCAGCCCGCAGGCCCCGAAGGCGTCGGTCTTCGTCTCGGCGACGGGCTTGCCGTGGGCGATCACCTGCACAAGCGCAGCTTCGACCGGAGATCGCTCGCCGTGCGCGTCGGCGTCGTTGGCCAGGACGGTGACGCTGGCGGTGCGGCCGTCCGGTGAAGGCTCGATGGTGACGTCCATGTCCAGCAAGTAGACAAGCGGCGGCGTGCAGACAGCCTTCAGGCCGGCGGCGATCACGGACTGCGTCTGGTCGGCGGCCCGTGCGGCGTCGATCGGGGCCATGCCGTGGTCCGTGGTGATGACGAAGAGGGTGGAGTCGAAGAGGCCGCGTGCGTCGAGGACGGCCAGGATCTTGCCGATGCGCTTGTCGGTCTCGATCAGCGCGTCGAAGACGGCCTGGTGGTGCGGGCCGTAATCGTGGCCGACGGCGTCGGTCAGCGAGAACTCGTGGTAGGTGAACTTCGGCGGCGGCTGGTCCGTCGGCGGAGAACAGCATCATCGCCTGGGCCGCCCCCTGGATGTCCGACATCGAATGGCGGCGCGCGTCCTCCATGCCGTCGGCCTGCCAGCGGGGGTTGGTGTCCTCCCGGTTGGCGCGGCGTCAGCTCCCGCAGCTTCTCCGTATCGATCAGCATCCGGCGCTCCAGGGTGGCGTGGCCGGCCCCGCGCATGCACGGCTCGTTGATGGAGGCGGTGACCTCGCCGTTCGCGCCGTCCCACTTGCCCCAGACGCGGTGCACGGCCTCGAACAGCGTCTCGACGTCGCCGGTGACGTACTTGCCGGTCTCCCAGATCATCCCCTGCGGCGTGATCGTCTCGCTCTTCTCGCGCAGGTAGTACGTGGGGTTGACGATGTCGTGGTGGCCGCACCAAGCGCCGGTGCCCAGCGCGTTGTGGCTGGGCCAGGTGATGCTGGGGAAGTTGACGATCGTCCCGTAGTTGAACATCAGGCCGCGTTCGATCAGCCGCGTCAGGTTGGGGATCGACTCACGGTCGTGCTCCAGCCGCTCCTTGAGCTCGGTGTTGCTGAGCCCGTCCAGCAGGAAGATGTAGGCGCGATCGGGCCGGGAGCCGGCGTCGATGATCTCGTCGATCGGCTTGCCGTCCTGGCGGCGCAGGTAGACGTCCGGCTCGGCGCCGCGCTCGCTGGAGCTGCGGCCGGTGGAGTCCAGCCCGTCGATCAGGGGCATGCCCAGGAGCTTGGCCAGCGTTGGCGCGACGTCCACCTGGGCGCAGAGCGTGTCGGTGACGCCGACGCCCTTGATCCCCGGGCCGCTGAAGACCAGCGGTGCGCGCGACTGCACTACGTCCGCCGAGCCGTGCTGCCCGGGCTGCCGCGCGAACTGCCAGCACTTGGGGTTGACGGCGAGGTCGGGCGCGTTGGGGCTGTCGAAGAGCTGGGCGATCTTCTCGTAGGCCAGCGGGTAGCTGAGCGATAGCGGGTCCATGAAGGAGCGGTTGGGGTCGCCGGCGTAGAGGCCGGACTTCTCGGCGGCTTCGATCTCCTCGGCGATGGTGGCGACAGCGGTCGGGTCCTGGTTGGCGATGGGGTTCTCGCCGGCCTGCTCGATCACTTCGTAGCCGTAGCCGCCGCCTTCGGCCAGGAAGCGCCGGAAGCGGACCAGCCCCCGCAGCGACCAGACCTCGTAGGCGCCGGCGCCGGGCGCGCCCTCATCGTCGGTCTCGTAGCGGTAGGTCGCGACCCAGTCGGTCTCCCCGTGCGAGTCGTCGGTCAGCAGCGCGATGATGGCGCGGTTGCCGGACTCCTCCTGGTTGGGGTCCAGCCCCTGTCCGGCGAGGCGTTCCGGCGGGGCGATCTTGCGTTCGGTCGTGGTCATGGGCGGCTCCTTCGTTTCGGCGTGGCTCCGATTCTAGCGCAATCAGCGGCCAACCAGCCCCTCCAGCAGCGGCACGGTCGACTCCGCGCCCGGCAGCCCCGCGATCTCCACGCGGATCCGCTCGGCGGCTTCGCGGTAACGGGGGGCCAGCGAGACGGCGGCCACGGCGTCGCTGACTGACTTCGGAGTCAGTGTCAGCGCGTCGAGGGCGATGCCGACGCCGAGGTCCGCGCAGCGGCCGGCGTTCAGCAGCTGGTCGGCGCCCAGCGGGATCACCACCATCGGCAGGCCGTGGGCCAGCGCCCCGGTCACGCTGCCGGAGCCGCCGTGGTTGACCACGACGTCGCAGTGCGGCAGGAGCGCCGACTGCGGGATGAACCGCTCTATCCGCACGTTCTCCGGCTGCGGCCCAAAGCTCTGCGGGTCCAGCTGCGCTCCCACCGTGACGACGACGTTGACCGGCAGCTCGCGGAGGCCGGCCAGGACCCGCGAGAAGAGGTCGCCGGACTCCAGGTTGAACACGGTGCCGAGCGTGAAGTAGACGGTCGGCCGGTCCGGCAGCGCGGCGAGCCACGGCGGCGCCTCTCCGGCAGCGGCTGCCTCCGGGTGAATCGAGAACGCTGTCGGCGGCAGCGGGAACGCGGGGTCCCGGAAGCTGGGCGGGAACGGCGAGATGACGAGGTGGCGCGCGGGCATCGCCAGGTCGGGGTCCGGCGGCAGGCCGTGTTCGGCGCGCAGCGAATCCAGCGCTCCGGCGACGACATCGGCCCGAACAAAGGAGCCGCAGGCGATGACGAGCACGGTCGCGTGCGGAAGGCCGAGCTTCTCGGCGGCGATCATGCTCCCGAAGTCGGCCTCGTCGCAGGCGACCAGGTCTGGGCGCCACTCGGCGGCCAGTTCCAGGATGTGCTTGGCCTGGTAGCGCGCCCAGCGCCCGGCGTAGTGCTCCCGCAGCACGCGATACTCGTGCTCCATGTCGATCTCGACCAGCGGCGTGATCGACTGCGGCCCCTGCGGGTCGCTGACCGGCCGGCCGAGCACGGTGAGGCCGCGGCGCACGATCTCCGGCGTGGCCAGGGCGCCCGCAGCGAAGGCGACGGTGTGCCCGGCGTCCCGGGCGGCTTCGGCGACCGGCGCTAGAGGGAGCGCATGACCGCTGCCCCCGGCGAAGGTGAACAAGATACGCAAATCAGGACGCAGTATAGGCCAGTCGCTAGTGAAAGGCGCACGCGATACACTGGCGGCATGATGGACTACGAGACGATCGCCGTAGAGCGCGAGGGGCCCCTGATGACGGTGCGGTTCAACCGGCCGGACAAGCGCAACGCGATCAACCGCCAGATGCACGCCGAGCTCCAGGACCTCTGTCACACCCTCGTCGATGACACGGACACGCGCGTAGTCATCTTCACCGGCGCAGGCCGTGGGTTCTCCTCCGGCGCGGACACCAGCGAATGGCGCGACTCGCAGTCGGCGGACGAGCTGGCTGTGCGGCACGTCTCCGGCGTCGGCAGCCGCACTTCGACGGCGATCGAGTACCTGGAGCAGATCACGATCGCGGCTGTGCACGGCTTCGCGGTGGGCGGCGGGCTGGTGCTGGCGGTCTGCTGCGACATGCGAATCGCCGGCGACGAGACGTGGTTCTCGATCCCGGAGGTCGAGCTCGGGCTGCCCCTGGGCTGGAACGCGCTGCCGCGGCTGGCCCGCGAGATGGGCCACGCCCGGGCGCTTGAGCTGACGATCACCTGCGACAGGTTCGACGCGAAGACGGCGGCGGACTACGGGCTGGTCACGCACCTGGTCCCCGAGAAGGACGTACAGGCGAAGGCGCGCGAGATGGCCGAGAAGATCATCTCGCGGCCGGCCCTGCCGGTGGCGATGACGAAGGCGACGATGAAGGCGATCCGCAAGAGCCACGAGATGGGTGACGTCGCCTACAGCGACACAGACATGCTGCTGTACGCGCGGCTGATGGCGCAGCGGGTGCGGCGGCTGGAGAAGGAGGGGCGGGCGTGACCAGCGCCGGGAGTGCGAATCTGAAAGCTAACGGAGGGCATGCATGACCGAAGAAGGCAAGCGCACGTACTGGGACGCCGAGACCTACGACAAGATCGGCACGCCGATGCGGCGCTGGGCGCAGGCCGTGATCGATGACCTGGGGCTGAAGGGCGACGAGACAGTGCTCGACGCCGGCTGCGGCTCGGGCTCCGTCACGCTCGACCTCTGGGCCAGGCTGCCGGAGGGCAAGATTATTGCTGTCGACGCCTCGCTGGACATGATCGACAAGCTGAAGAGGACGCTGGAGGAGCGCGGCATCAAGAACATCGAGGCGATCCAGAGCGACCTGACGAAGCTGCAGCTGACGGAGCAGGTGGACATCGTCTTCTCCAACGCCGTCTTCCACTGGATCCAGGACGACGACGGCCTCTTCGGCTCGCTGGCCCGCGCCACCAGGCACGGCGGCAGGCTGCGGGCCCAGTGTGGCGGCGCGGCCAACATCAAGCGGCTGATGTCGGCGACGCACGAGATCGCCGCGCGCGAGCCGTACGCCGCCCACCTGCGCGGCCGGGTGGAGCCCCGCAAGTACCGAACCAGCTCTCAGGCCAAGGAGGCGCTGGAGCGCAACGGCTGGAAGGAGGTCCAGGCCGAGACGTTCGAGTCGCCGGTGACGTTTGACGACACCGACGCCGCCGTCCTCTACCTGCGCACGATCATCCTCCAGCAGCAGGCCTCCGCGCTGGACCAGGCCACGAAGGCGCAGGCGGAGGCGGGCGCTGCTCAGCCGCAGTCGCTCTCAGACCGCTTCCTGCGCGAGGTGATCGCGGAGGTGGAGAAGCGCCACGGCTCGCCGTTCGTCGCGGACTATGTGCGGCTAGACCTCTGGGCGACGCGGGCTTAGCCCAATGCCGCGCGCCACGGTCAACGGAATCGAGATCTTCTACGAGCTGCTTGGGCCCGAAACCGGCACGCCGCTCGTCCTGACCCACGGGTTCGCCGGGCCGTCCGCCAACTGGAAGCCGGAGCTCCCGCCGCTGGCCCGGAAGCGGCCGCTCCTGATCTACGACGTTCGCGGCCACGGCCAATCTACGGTGCCGACGGAAGGGTCCGAGTACTCGATACCGCAGTTCGCCTCGGACCTGGCAGGACTGCTGCGCGAGATCGGGATCGAGCGGGCGCACATCGGCGGCGTCTCGATGGGCGGGATGGTGACGGCGCAGTTCGCCGTCGACTATCCGGAGATGTGCGAGTCCGTCTTGCTCTGCGACACGACCTGCGGCAACGGAAAGGACCCCGGCCCCGGCGGCGACTGGGAGCGGCGCCTGCAAGAGGGAGTCGGGATTCTGCGGCATCTCGTCCAGCGGGACGGCCTGGAGGCGACCGTGCGCCGGGAGTTCGACTACCGCGTCCAGAACGACCCGCATCACTCCGAGGATCCGTACCCGCTGGAGCACAACCTTCGCCGCATCGCGATGATGACCACGCCGGGCTATATGGGCGCGGCGCAGGCGATGCTCACCCGGCCCGACCTGACGGACCGGATCGCGTCGATCACCGCGCCGACGCTGGTGATGATCGGGGCCTGGGACGACTTCCTGCCCTGCGCCCTCCGCGACCACGAGCTGATCGCTGGGTCGCGGCTGGTAGTGCGTGATCGCTGCGGGCACGGCTCCCTCTGGCGCGCCGAGACCTTTGTCGCCGAGATCGAGTCGTTCCTGGCCGACGTGGAGAGCGGCGCCCCGATCGCCCTCGAGCGCCACGTCTAGCTCGTATCTGATTCTGTTAGGCTTCGCCGCGTTTCGTTTATCGGATCGTCACGCCCCGGCTGTTAGGTTTGGGGCGACAGGAGGTAACAGACATGCCAGGCAAGAAGCACATGAGCAACGTCGGCGCCAAAGAAAACCGGATGTACGAGCACATCAAGGAGAGTGAGAAGGAGCAGGGCCGCTCCACTGCCCGCGCCAAGGAGATCGCCGCGGCCACCGTCAACAAGCACCACAAGGCGGAGGGCCACGCCAAGGGCAAATAGCCAAGCGTTCCTTACCCCCGATGGCGGCTCACGCGTCCTGAAGCGTGAGCCGCTGTTCGTATACCGGCCGGTCGCCGGTGGCGTAGCGCAGCTCGATGCCGGCGACACGGCGTTTAACGGCGGCGAGCCCGGCGACGGCGTCAGTCACGGAGATCGCGTCCCAGAGGGCGAGCGCGCAGTTCACCGGCGCCGTGATCTCGTCTGAGCGGGCGGCGGTCAGAGAACGGCGGAGAATGGCGACGGCGCGGTTGTCGGTCTCCGTCTGCGTGGCCAGGTTCATGTCGGAGGCCTGGGCCAGCCGGTCGAAGTCGGCGTCGATCGAAGGCCAGTCGAAGCTCTCGCTGAAGGTGGAGCTGCCGAACACCTGCACCCGGTTCGCCGCTGCCCCGCGCGCGGCGTAGCGCCCGCCGAGGATCGGGTACTCCACCCCGTAGCCGGCCAGGGCCGCATCGGCCGGCGAGGTCTGGGTCAGGAAGGCGGTACTGCGCCTCCAGGAACATCACGTCGCGGAGAGTGGCGACAAGTCGCTTCACAACTGTTAGCGCTGACTCGCCCGGCTGCACGGCGAAAGAAGGCTTGAGGTCCGCCGAATCGGTGCTCGGCGAGACCGTCGTGAACTCGATGCCGGCGCGTGAGAAGAGCGTGAGCAGGATGTTGAAGACGTTCGTCGTCCCGCCGGCCCAGGCGTAGGTGCGCCGCGCCCGCCACGACTCCAGCAGCCCCCAGGCGTTGCGGCCGGTGATCACGACGCTGCCTGCGCCGCCGCCGCTGCGGTACTCGATCCCGTCGATCCAGTACCACGGACCGTCCGAGGCATCCGGGCCGCTCGCTGTCTGATAACCGGCGCCTATCCGCACCTCCGCGCCGATGACAAGCGGCGCTGGCACCGGCGGAGTAGCGTCCGTCGTCGTTGCGCAGGACGAGGCGGAAGGAGCCGTCGAACGGAAGGTCTCGCGTCGCGCATTCCAGGACGTCGGCGCTGACGTCGATCGTCGTTGTCGCCAGGCGTCGCTGTGCCAGACGCCGGACGGCGTGCTCAGCCAGTACCCGCTGGCGGCGCTGACGGCGATCGCCTGGCCGTAGTCTGACGCCAGGTCGAACGGCACCGGCTCCCGCCAGAGGTTGAAGGCGAAGTCAGCGCTGGCCGGAGAATAGGAGTGATATGGCCGCGCGTAGGCGACGGTGCCGGTGTACTTCTCGACGAAGCTGATCCGGTAGACGTCGCCGAAGGTCACGGACGGCGCCCGGAAGGCGACCGACGAGCCGGCGCTGGAGTGCGTGACCTCGTTCTGCGAGCCCCAGGAGCCAACCGGCCGCGAATAGCCGTCGCCGAAGAGCGTCGCCCAGACGAAGGCCTGCCCGGCAGCTGTCCGTGCCGGTGATGACGAAGTTCCAGTCCAGCCGGTAGAAGCAGGCGAGCCCCGTGATCGAGGCGGCGCTGCCCGGCCATGCCGAGGGCGACCCCCAGACGCCGCTTGTCCGCTTGGCGACGCTGACCGCCGCGCCCACGGAGTAGGCGACGAGCGCGTCGCCGCCGGACTTGGCGGCCCCGGCCAGCCAGGCCGCCGCGCCGGAGGCGGTAGCCGCCGTAACCGCGCTGCCCAGCGTGACGCCGTTGTCGGTGCTCTCCCGGACCTTGATCAGGGTGCCGCCGCTATCCAGGTAAAAGAGCAGCACGCGCGAGCCGCTGGCGCAGAGCGCGACGCCGGCGTTTGCCGCGACGCCCAGGTCCGTCCACGAGGAGTAGGTGCTGGACGGGCCCGGGCTAGGCCACGCGCTGGTAGTAGAGGTGGCCGCCGTCCACCCGCGCCCGGACCAGGGAGCCGTCCGCGGGCATGCACGCCGCGTGGTAGCCGTCCGGCTCGGAGCCGGTGTAGACGCGCGTCCAGGCCAGCCGCCGGATGCCGCCGACCAGGTCGCTGATCGTGGCCCGCAGGTAGGGCACGGCTGATGCCGACTTCTGCGCCGCCAGCAACGCCGAGGAGATGATCCGCACTACGGCCCTGTCACCGTCGACTGATCGACGACTTCGTGGGCGGGTGCGTAGAGGCGGCGGGCGCGGACCGCGTTGCGCCGGGAGTAGGCGGCGACGGCGCGACTGGAACTCGGCGAGGCGGGCTTCGCCCCAGGCGAGGTAGTCGCGCCAGACGTCCTGCCCGCCGACGTTCACTCGGTTCGTCGCGAAGGACGCCCACTCCACCGCGGCGTAGCCTGCCGCCCCAGCGGCGATCACGTCTTCGTAGCGGGAGGGCAGCGTCGATGCCGGAGCCGTCGATCGTGTGCAGCCTCGTGTAGTAGACGGCGACCGGGTCGGCGGCCGCCGGCGCGCCATCGATGAGCATCGTCAGGGTGCTCAGCCAGACCGAGTAGCGCACGTAACACGGCGGATAGTGCCCGGCCGGGTACTCCACCGCCTCGATCGCCACCAGGTCGGCCAGCCCGGAGATCGAGAGATCGCGGCTGCCGGGAGTCGCGGTGAGAGTCGCCTTCGCCTCCAGCGGCACGGCCAGGCTGAACTCGCGCACGGCCCGCTGCGTGTGCCTGTCCAGCTCGCCGTCTGTCCAGCGGTAGTTCGCCGAGTCGGTGTCGTGGAGGTCCGTCCGCAACCGGCCCCGGATGTCGCTCAACGTCGTCACGATTGGCCTCCTTCATCGGCAGCGATCAACCGGTCACGCAGGGCCGCCACGCCCGCCAGCAAGTCCCTCTGCGCCTGCTCAGTAAGACGCTGCTGCTCCGCCACCAGCTCCTGCTGCACCGCCAGCTCCAGCACGTGCAGCTGAAGGAACTCCGAGACCGTCAGCTCCGCCCCGTTCTCGGCGTTGTAGGCGCCGACGATCCGGCGCAGGCCGGGCACGAGCCGCGCCGGCACGTTCTGCGTGTACTTCGGCATCACTTCCCGCCTTTCGAAAGCGCGTCCGCCTCCGCCGCCGCTGCCGCCAGGCCAATGGCCCGCCCTCCGAGGTGCGCCTTCCGAGTCACCTCCGCCACGTTGAAGATCACGGCGCCGACCTCCGCGTCGAGAGGCGCCGTCACGTCGCGGCGCCCGTCAGGGTCGGCATACGACAGCGCGATGGTGTACGAGTACCCCGACAGCGCCCCCGTCCCCTGGTCGACCAGCTCCCGCCGGTCCACCGTCACCGTGTTTCCTACTTTCACAGGTCACCTCCGTCCGCACTGCAAATGAACCGGAACCAGGTCGAGCACACCCCCGCCGACAAACCGCGCGCGGAAGACCACGACCTCACCAACAAGAAACTCCTCGCCGCAGTCCGGGCACACCGTCGCAGGCCGCGCCACCGCCTCCACCGCTACGCCGCCGCGATCGTGGTCACTGTCCCCGAAGAGCCGCGCCACTTCAGCGCGCCCGACTGGGAGTACAGCACGCCGCCGCCGCTGGGGTTGGTGCTCGGTACCGTCGTTGCGTTGGCCAGGCCGATCACGCCGTCGCCCGTGCCAAACGCTCGCGTGATGCTGCCAAACTGGAAGTTGTTCCGGTGCGCCGAGCCGTCCGTGTTCGTCGTCCTGGCCGGCCCGTCGAACTCCAGCGGAATGTACTTCACGCCGGCGCCGCTGTACGAGCCGCCCTTGACGTGGTAGACGGTCCCGAAGGCGGTGCTGCTGTTGCCCGGAAGCTCGAGGCCGATAAAGGTGGTGATCGATGGGCGGGCCCGACAACACAGGTATCGTGCCCCGGAAGAAGCCCGCTTTAGTGATGGTCGCCGTGGTCGAAATGATCGCGATGCCGGCGCCGACCGCCAGAATGTCGTTCATGGTGCCCGTACAGCCCACAGTCGCCGCAGTTGAACGAGAGCCCGTACAGCGTCTTGATCGTGCCGGTGGTGTCGCCAGAGGCCGCGTTGCCGTGCAAGCCGATGACTCCCGCGCTACCAGGAGAGGACGAGCTCAGCGGCCCCGCGTCGAACACCCCGGCCACGTTGTTGAGGTTCGCGCTGTTGCGCGCGAGCAAGCGTCATGTTCTGGTCGACGGACGCGCCGATACGCCGCTCGCGTCGTCCCGTAGATGTCGCCCGTTAGGGTCAGGTGCGGCGTGCTCGTCTGAACCTTCACGCGCTCGGTGCCCGGCCACGCCGACGCGGACTTTGTCCTCGTCCGTCGACGCCTCGGTGTCGACGTAGGTGTCGGCGTCGGCATCCTCAATCCGGCTGCCGCCGCCGCCACCCGTCCAGCCGGTCGGAACCACGTTGTGGATCGGTGACGACAGCCGCGTCCGTTCGGGTTGTCCTCCGTGAAGAAGATCACCCCGCACTCCCGCCCCGCCACCACGTCCGCCGGCGCGATGGCCGCGCTCACCGGCACGGCGTCCAGCCAGACCGCCAGCGACCCGGCGATCTGCACGGTGGCGCTGTGCGTCCCGGCGTCGTACGACTTGATTGTGGCGCGAACAAGAGAAGACATGCTTAGCTTTCAGCTGGGGCCGCCAGCACCAGAACGCAGCCGGACAGGCCGGGCGCCGGGTGCTGACGGCGAGTAGTGTTGCTTACGGGCGGACGCCGGTCAGCCGGGCCAGCTTGACGGTGTTGAAGAGGGCGAGCGTGGAGTACCACTTGATGCGGGTGCGCGTGGCGTCCTTGGTCTCCAGGCTGCCGACGCGCTCTACCTGCAGCCCGCCGGCCGAGGTCAGGCCGGAGACCGCGCCCTCGCCCATCTGGAAGGCGTAGATGACGGAGCAGTCGGCGCTTGTGCCCACGGTCTGCGCGTCAGAGATGTAGTCCGAGACGCCGATGGCGATGCCGTCGTAGAACTGCAGCATCGACCCGAACTCGTCGCGGTCGGCCTCCAGGAACGAACCGGAGGTGCGGGCCAGCTTGTTCAGGCTGCGGCGGGAGCGTCGGCTCATCAGCAGCAGGTCCGGCTTGCCGCCCTTGACGGCGTCCACCAGCTCATCGAGCTTGTCCAGAGTCAGGGAGCCGCCGTTGACGCCCATCGTCACGACCTGCGAGGGGTCGCAGAGGTTGTCCAGGCCGTCGAAGGACTTCGGGTTGGCCGTGGCGTCGCCAGTGACGAAAGTCTGCTCGAACAGCTGGCGCACGGCCTTGGCCTTGAGCTGGACCACCGCCGTCTCCAGGTCCTGGACGTTGGAGCGGGTGGCGATCAGGTAGTTGTCGATGTCGGCGTCGCCGCCCATGATCTTCAGCGTCGTGTTGACCTGGCTGAAGGTCGGGGTCGACTCGGTCCAGGTGTCGCCGATGTCGAAGAAGGCCGCCGTGGCCGCGGTGTTCTCCCGGTTGTAGGTCAGGCCGTTGCCGACGATCTCCACGAACGGCATCCGCTGGAGCACCGGCGAGTCCTTGACGATCGTCTCGATGACGCCTGTCAGCAGGACGTCGTTGGAAAGCTTGGCCGCCTCGGCCAAAGTAAGAGCCATGGTCCCCTCCTCCGCTAGTGGACGGTGGCCGCCGGACAGTGAACAGTCCGCCGCCCCGTCCTCCCCAAAATGGCTAGTGCGGAGCAGATTACGCGAAACGCGGCGCGATCTGGAAGGGGGAAATGTCAGTGCGGCCGCTACGGACAGCTGAGCGAGGACGGCGCGGGCCCGTAGATGCTGCCGGCGAAGGTGGCGATGTCCTCACCGCCGCTGACCCGGACGCGGTTGAGTTCGTAGGGGCGGGCCGGGTCCTGGCCGCCGTAGCCGGTGCCGTCCAGCAGAGCGCCGCGGTAGCCGGCGTCTCGCAGCATCTGCACCACCTGGGCCTGGCGTTCGGCGGAGCCGGAGCGGAACGGCTCGCCCGCCGGGTAGACGAAGTAGGGGACGGCGTGGCCAAGATGCGTTTCGAGGTCGGCCTTGGATCGCGTCAGCTCGTCGACATCAGTCGCGTCGCTGTTGGTGCCGAGGTCGATGTGGTTGACCGTGTGCGACATCATCTCCATGCCGGCCCGGGACATCTCGTCGATATCCGCCCAGCTCATGTACGGCCCGCCGCCTTCGACGAAGCCGGTGACGATGGCGAAGGAGCCGACGAAGCCGTGCTGCTCCAGCACCGGGAGGCCGTAGGTGTACTGCCCCACCCAGCCGTCGTCGAAAGTCAGGATGATCGGCCGGGCGGGCAGCGCGGCCGTGCCGTCGAAGGCTTCGAACAGGCGCTGTACCGTGATCGGCGTGTAGCCAGCGCAGTCCAGGTAGGACATCTGAGCGCTGAAGTCGTCTTCGGACACCGCGAGGGGAGCGTTGCCGGGCCGGTCCGGCGGTCCGATGATGTGGTACATCATGATCGGCACGTCCACCGGGGACGTGATCGGGCTGCCCGTCGGCACTATCAGGACCGCTCCGGCCCCAGAGTTGCCGCTGCCGATGGCGCCGGTCTGGATCAGCGCGAAAGCGACGGCACCGCAGAACGCCGCCAGCCCGAAGAGCGTGCGCAGATTCATCTGTAGACCCTGGCTATCAGTATAGCGGCCATCACTTAGTACAACGCGCGAGGGCGGCTTCCGTTTCAGCACGCCGTCTCGTAACATCGCCGGCATGAGCAAGCTTGAGCTGATCCGCAGCTTCTACGACTACAACGAGTGGGCGAACAATCACCTGCTGAAGATGGCGTCCGGCCTCGGCGATGACAGCGTCGTCTACTCGCCGGACAGGAGCCTGACCATGGTCGTCGAGACGATGGCGCACATCGCCGCAGCCCAGGTCAACTGGCTGGAGCGATGGAAACACGGCGCCAATCGCGTCTCCACGACCGAGTCTCGCGGCCTCGATCGCCTCTATCGATAGGCTTCCCGGGGCCTTCGCGCGCTCACACGACGACCTCCGCGAGTACATCGCGTCCCTCACCGACACGGTCGTCGACGGACAACTGGCGTACAAGGACCGCAGCGGCAACCTCGATGAGCGGCCGCTGTGGCACCTGATGACGCACGTCGCCAACCACGGAACCTACCACCGCGGCGAGGTGGCGGCGGAGCTGACCGCGCTCGGCCACTCCCCCGGCGATCTCGATCTCCTGTACTGGATCTCGGCGCGGGAAGAGGGCGAGCTCTAGCCGCCTACCAGACGATCCCCTGCTCCTGCAGCTCCGTGATCTCCTCCGGCGTCAGGCCGGCCGCCGATAGCACCCCGAACGTGTCCGCCGCGTAGTCCGGCGCGTCGTTCGCGGCGGCGGGAACGCCCTCGATGTTGAAGGGGGCCCGCACGAACTGCATGCCGGAAGCGGTCTCCGTGAGCATCTCTTCCTTTGCCAGCGCGGGATCGGCGAGCAGCTCGTCCAGGCGGCGGACCGGGGCGCAGGGCAGGCCCAGCGCCGTGATCCGCTCCAGCCACTCCGCGCGGGGGCGCTGGGCCATCGCGGCGCTGACCGCGGACACCAGCTCGTGCGCGTGCTGGATGCGGCCGCGGCCCCGGGCGAAGCGCTCGTCGTTCTTCAGGTCGGCCCGCTCGATCGCGTCGCAGAAGGCGAACCAGTCGTGCTTGTTCATCGCCGTCATGCCCAGGGCCAGCCACTCACCGTCGCCGCAGCGGTAGAGGTTGAGGAAGGCGTTGGCGGCGTTGGCCGGGTCGAAGGGGCGCAGCTGATCGCCGGTGTTCTTGATCGCGCCCACGGCCAGCTGCTGGAACCAGAGCATCCCCTGGAGGAGCGATGTGCTCACCACTTCGCCGGCGCCGGTCTTTTCGCGCCGGAGCAGCGCCGCCGTCGTGGCGAAGGCCAGATTGGTGCCGGAGAGGACGTCGGCGAGGCCGCCGGGCGGGTAGTAGGGGTCGCCGTCGCGGGAGACGGTGTACATGAAGCCGGAGAAGGCCGTCCCCGTCGTGTCCTGCGCGGCGATGTCGGCCAGGGGACCCTTTGTGCCCAGCCCGCCGCCCTGCGCGTAGACCAGCCGCGGATTGAGCGCCATCAGCTCCTTTGGCGAGGCGCCGAACTGGTCAAGCGTGCGCGGTAGCAGGTTCGTCAGGAAGACATCGGCCTCGGCGACCAGGCGGTGCAGGATCGCCCGGCCCTCCTTGCGCCGCAGGTCGATCGCCAGCGAGCGCTTGTTGCGGTTCACCAGCTCCCAGAGCAGCGCTTTGCCCCCGGGAGTCACCATGGAGGCGCCGTAGAGCGTCTGGAGGCCGCGCGAGAAATCGCCCTGGCCCGGCTTTTCGATCTTGACGACGTCTGCGCCAAGGTCGGCGAGGAGCTGCCCCGCCAGAGGCCCCTGTACCCAGATCGTGAGGTCGATGACGCGGACGCCGGCCAGCGGTGCAGGCAAACTAGCGCTCACGATGGTCGATGATAGCGCCATGAGTGGACAGGCGACAGTGAGCCGCTAGAATACGCAGCGTGAGCAGGCCAGTCGTTGTAATCACAGGCGCCAGCCGCGGCATCGGCAAGCAGATGGCCATCGACTTCGCCGCCAACGGCTACGATGTCGCCTGCCTGGCCCGCTCAGCCCGCGGCGCCGAGACGAAGCTCCCCGGCACGGTCGATGAGACCGCCCGGGCCGTGGAGAAGGCGGGAGGCCGCGCCCTGGCGCTCTCCGTAGACGTGCGGTCGGAGGAGCAGGTCGCCCAGGCCGCCGAGCGCGTCTACGCCGAGTTCGGGCGCTGTGACGTGCTGATCAACAACGCGGCGATCGCCGTGCCCGGCCGCACGCTGTCGCTGCCGTCCAAGAGCTGGCGGCTGGGCATCGACGTCAACATCAACGGGCCGTACTACATGATCATGGCCTTCTGCCCGCGCATGCTGGCCGCCGGCGAAGGGCGTGTGATCAACGTCTCTTCCATGGCTTCCCAGTGGCCGGAGTTCGGGCGCATCAACTACACGGTCACGAAGCGGGCCCTGGAAGCGATGACCGAGGGCTTCGCAGATGAGCTGAAGGGCAAGATCGCCGTCAACTGCATCCGCCTGGAACTGATGGTCTGGAGCGAGGGGTTCGCTTCTACCCTGGGCGAGTCGGAGAAGATGAGCTTCGAGCACCCCGTGGTGATGTCCGACGCAGCACTCTGGATCGCCCGGCAACCGTTGGACTACACCAGCCATATCGTCACCATCGGCGAGCTGCGAGAGCTGGGCGTTGTGCGGGGTCCCACGCCTGCCTGACGCTGGCCGCTTGCCGCTGACCGTATAATCGAGTTGTCCAGATGCTCTCTTCAATCCGCGGCGGCTTTTTAGCGTTTGCGATGGCGGCGACCGCTGTTGTGATCATCAGCGTCGGCCTGCTCCTGGCCGTCAACCGCGGCGGGGACGACAACACGGCCGTCGGCGACGCCACGTCAGTCACGCCGGCCGTGCTGGGGGCCAGCGCCACGCCATCGATCACGCCTTAGGCGACTCCAGGTTCATGCGCATCTGCGCATATACTCGCCAAATCGGGCATAAAACCTCTTGACAAGCGTCGTCCACCCGTTTATGCTCATACGTGCATGAACACAAAGGAGTGACGCACCGGATGCCAAGACTCACCGCTCTCAAGGAAGCCCCCGAAACCCAGACTGTACAGTTCGTGTTCGCGGTCCCGCTGGACCTGATGAACGCGATGTATTTCGTGCACTTCGGGGAAGAGTCTGTGGGTGGCGAGGGCTGGCCCGTGGAAGTCCGCAAGCAGATGGCGCCGGACCTGCTCCGCGAGCTCGACGCACTCTACAGCTTCCCGGATGGGCAACCCGGCGTGATGGGCACCCTGACCGACTACCTCTGGGCGCAGCCGCAGACGTGGAAGAGCGTCGAGGCGCTCCTGGGCTACGTCCGCAGCATGCCGCTGGGCATCGGCGACCTGGACGGGGACATCGGCGTCCAGGGTCTCGCCTTCAACCTGACCTGCCACGATTCCGACGCTGACCTCGAAGAGTTCGGCCAGCCCAGCCGTGAAAGCCTCATCCGCCGGCTCCAGCACTCAGGCGCCGACGTAGAGGCCGCGCTGGCGATCTGGGACCGGCCGGAGGAGCTGCGGGAGCGCCTGGCCGTGATGATCGAGCGCTTCTACAACGAGCACTACAAGGCGGAGCTGCCGAACCGGCTGGCCTGCCTTGAGCGCAGCGTGGCGGCCCACCAGAGCACCGGCCCCGGTGACGTGATCGAAGTGGCCCGGCAGATCATCAACCGCGACCACAGCTGCCTGGACACCGTCTGTTCCGGCCCCCACGAGAAGCTGTACTTCTCCCCGTCCGTGGACATGGGGCCGTACGCCTCCTGTGCGATCATCGGCGGCATCCACGGGATGTTCTACCCCTGCGAGGCGCGCTTTGTCCACGGCAGCGACGACGCTGAGTCCACGGTCAAGATGGCGCGCATCTACAAGGCGCTGGGTGACGAGCAGCGCCTGAAGATGATCGACATGCTGCGGGAGGGCGAGATGTATGTGCAGGAGATCGTCGACCGGACAGGCCTGCACCAGTCTGTAGTCTCGCGGCACCTGATGTTCCTGAAGGTCGTCGGCCTGCTCCAGGTGCGAAAGCAGAACAACATGAAGTTCTACTCACTGAACCCCGGTATCAGCGGAGAGCTGAAGAAGACGCTGGACATGTTCGTCGCCCAGAAGGGAGGCACGCCGTGAACCCCTACACAATGCAGAAGCTATACGAACTGGACCAGGAACGGCTGGCCGCCCGCAACGGCCGGCTGAAGCTGGAGTCCGGGAAGCCGCGTCGCAAGCCGATCTTCGGGCCGCTGGCCGCCGGCGCCGGGCGCAGGCTGCGCCGCTTTGGCGAGGGGCTGGAGTCCTGGGGAACGCCGCCTCGTCCGGAGACGGAGCAGCGCGCGGAGCACCGCGCCTAGCTCCTCGCTACTTCGCGAACGGTTGCCGGCGTAAGACCCGCGACAGCACAAACGAGACGAACGAGATCACCAGCGCCCCGAAAAACGCTGGCAAGAAGCCATCGACGTCGAAGCCGATGCTGAGCCAGTGGCAGACCTTCTCGGCCAGCAGCACGATCAGGGCATTGATGACGAGCGCGAAGAGGCCCAGCGTCAACAGCTGTAAGGGGCAGGTCAGGAAGATCAGCACCGGCCTTACTAGCGCCCGCACGACGACGAAGATCGCCGTGCACCAGAGCAGCGCCTGCCAGTCTTCGATGTACCAGCGGTCGCGCGCGTAGAAGACGTTGTTGACCATCCAGCGGGCCATCAGGAAGGCGAGGATGACGATCCCCCAGCGCACCAGGATACGCACGATCCAGGGCACCTTCGGCCGGTCCCACTGCGGCTCTGTGTTATCCCAGTATGTGTAATATACGGTCGGCATCGGCAAGGATTGTAGCACCGGAGGCGAGCATGGACGCGTACAAGGCGATCATCACCAAGCGCGACAGCAGGTCGTACACGAAGGAATCGATCGCCGAAGAGCCGTTGCGGCGCGTCCTCCAGGCCGGTCGCATGGCCGGCAGCAGCAAGAACCAGCAGCCGGTGCGCTTCGTCGTAGTTCAGGACAAGGAGCACATGGCGGAGCTCAAGAAGTGCGCCGACTTCGGCGAGCCGCTGGTCCCGGCCACCGCCGCCATCGCCATCGTGGTCAGCCCGGAGAGCAACGTCGGCGATTTCGATGCCGGGCGTGCCGCGCAAAACATGATGATCTGCGCCTGGAACGAAGGCCTCGCCTCCTGCCCGCTGCGGATCCACCGCGAAGACTGCGGCCGCGAAGTGCTCGCGCTGCCGGAAGGCTGGCGGATCGCCATGGTCGTGGCCCTGGGCCATCCGGAGCCCAGCGTTCCGATGTCGCTAAACCGCGCGCGCCAGCCGTTCGAGGAGTACGTGCACTGGGAGCGCTGGGCGGAGTAGGCCGTCTACGCTGAGGGCGTCGCGGCTTCGGCGGCCTGGGCGTCGAGCGCCAGGCCGGTCTCCGGGTCGAAGAGGTGGAGCCGCTCCGTCTCGAAGGCGACGGCGATTTGCGCGCCCATCCGGGCCTTGCTCCTGGGGTCCAGCCGGGCGACGAACGTCTGACCGCCGATAACGACGTAGGCGATCATCTCGCTGCCCATCTGCTCGGTGACGTCCACGGTGGCGTCGACGCGGGTGGTGGCGGCGCCGGAGGGCTGGAAATCGAAGTCGTGGATAGCTTCCGGACGGGCGCCGACGACAACTTTCTGGCCGACGCGGCCGCGCAGGAATTCGGTGTGACGCGCCGCCGGCGGCAGCACCAGGCCCGGCGCCTCCAGCTGGATCTTGCCATCGGAGGCCGTGACTGTGGCTTCGAAGAAGTTCATCGCGGGGCTGCCGATAAAGCCGGCGACGAACATGTTGCGCGGCGACTCGTACAGCTCCTGGGGCGTACCAACCTGCTGCAGCTCGCCGAAGTTGAGCACGGCGATGCGGGTGGCCATCGTCATCGCCTCCACCTGGTCGTGCGTGACGTAGATGAAAGTCGTCCCCAGGCGGGCGTGTAGCTTGCTGATCTCGGCGCGAGTCTGGACCCGCAGCTTGGCGTCGAGGTTCGATAGCGGTTCGTCGAGCAGGAACACCGAGGGCTCGCGCACGATCGCCCGGCCGAGAGCGACGCGCTGGCGCTGACCGCCGGAGAGGGCCCGCGGCTTGCGTTTGAGCAGCGGCTCGATTCCCAGGATCGCGGCGGCGTCGTTGACGCGACGCTCGATGTCCTCCTTCGGGAGTTTGCGCAGGGTCAGGCCGAACGCCATGTTGTCGTGCACGGTCATGTGCGGGTAGAGCGCGTAGGACTGGAAGACCATAGCGATGTCGCGGTCGCGCGGCGCGACGTTGTTCACGACGCGGTCGCCGATGAGGATCTGCCCTTCCGTGATCTCCTCCAGCCCGGCGAGACAGCGCAACGCCGTGGACTTGCCTGAGCCGGACGGCCCGACCAGGACCAGGAACTCGCGGTCAGGAATCTTGAGCGAGAAGTCTTTGAGGGCGTAGGAGTCCTTATCGAACATCTTGCCGACGTGGTCGAAAGTTACGCTGGACATCGCTTAGCCCTTGACCGCCCCGGCCAGCACGCCCTGCACGAAGTAGCGCTGGAGGGCGAAGAAGACGACCAGCGGCAGCGCCATGGAAACGAAGGCGGCCGCCGTCAGCACCTCGTAGTTGCTGCCGAACGAGCTGACAAGGTTCGTGATGCGCAGGGTCATCGGCGCCAGGTTTGGGTCTTGCAGCAAAACGAGCGAGACGAGCAGGTCGTTCCAGACCCAGAGGAACTGGAAGATGGCCAGCGCCGCGATCGCCGGCATGGACAGTGGCAGGACGATGCGGCGGAACACGTGGAAGTCTGAAGCGCCGTCCAGGTAAGCCGACTCGAAAAGGTCGCGCGGGAGCGACCCGAAGAAGTTCCGCAGCAGGTAGATGGCGAAGGGCAACCCGTAAGCGGCGTGGGCCAGCCAGAGACTGATGTAGCTTCCGGTCCCAAAGAGCCGCCCGCCGATGATCGGCACTTCCGTGTCCACGCGCAGGTTGGCGTAGAGGCGGAGGACCGGGATCAGCGTCATCTGCAGCGGCACCACGAGCAGCGCGACGAAGACCAGGAAGAGCGTGTTCCGCATCGGGAAGCGCATCCAGGCGAAGGCGTAGGCCGCGAAGGCCGCGATCAGGATCACCAGCAGGGTCGCCGGGACCGTGATGATGATGCTGTTGACGAAGGCGTGGCCCATGCCTTGCGAGCTGATGACGGCGTGGTAGTTATCCAGCGTCCAGTGCGTCGGGTGCGTGAGAGCGTTCCACCAGCCGGAGCTGGAGATCAGGTTCTTGGGGCGGAAGGAGCTGATCAGGAGCGCCAGCGTCGGGATGCTCCAGAGGATGATCAGGCCGATCAGGCTGATGTGGAGCGGAACGCGGCCGCCGAAGCGCACCAGGCGAAAGGTCAGAGACTTCCTCTGGGTGGCGGTCACGGGCATCGTTCGCGGTGTTGTGGCAGCCGACATCAGCGCGTCTCCTCCTGGAACTGGAACCGGCGGATTCCGATGACCATGATCGGCAGCGACGGCGACGAGCAAGACGACGGCCAGCGCCGCGCCGATTCCGTAGCTGCGGAAGACGAACGACTCCTTGAAGAAGAGCGTCGCCACCAGGTCCGTATCGAAACGGCCGCCGGTGGTCACCCAGACAAGGTCGAACATCTTGAGCGCCAGGATCACAATCGTCGTCGCGACGACGGTGATCGTCGGCGACATGATCGGTAGTGTGATGCGCCGGAAGATCTGGCACTCCGTGGCGCCGTCCACGCGCGCCGCCTCAATCAGGTCAGTGGAGATGCTCTTCAGGCCCGCAGAGAGCACGACCATGGCGAATCCTGTCCACATCCAGACGCCGATCAGGATCAGGGAGAAGTTGTTGACCTGCAGTGGGCCCAGGTCGCCCTCAGACCCGATCCCGAACCAGCTCCAGGGCGAATGCTGGTCCACCAGCCAACCGGTAGGGCCGTGGCCGGCCTGCCCGACGACGGCGTTGACCGTACCGATGTCCGGGCTGTATTCGTACATGAACTTCCAGATGACGGAGGCGGCGACCATGGAGATCGCCATCGGCACGAAGATCGCCGACTTCGCCACCGCCTCGTAGCGGACGCGTGCCGCCAGGACGGCGAAGAGCAGCCCGAGACTGACGGTCAGGCCTGTGAAGAGGACCAGCCAGAGGACGTTGTTCAGAATCGCCGAATGCGTATCGGCGACGAACGACTGTGGATTGTTGATGATGAACTTGTAGTTGCCCAGCGTCCAGGCGCCGGGCTTCGTGAAGAAGTCGCCCCAGCTGGCGTCATCGGACTTGAGGCTCTGCGCGATCGTGTAGAGGCTGGGGTAGACCAGGAAGACCCCCAGCAGCAGCAGGGCAGGGGAAAGCCAGAGCCACGGCACCCACCATTTTCGTCCGATCAATAGTCAGTCCTAACAACAACTGGCGCCCGGCCTAACTTTGGAAGGCCGGGCGCCATAATCATGCTCCTGTTTCTATCCGTTTGCTACTGCGCTCGTGTCGATTCGATGCCCGCCAGGATTGAGTCCAGAGAGCTGGGGTCCTGGAGGTACTGGTCGATGCCGTTGAGGATGGCTGTCTGCTCCGCACCACCGATTGCGTCGTCCTGGTCGAAGCGGAAGGTTGGCGCGTCCAGCAGCTGCGACGCCGCCTTCTGGGCCACAGTGTCCGGGTAAGACGAGACAGGGACGTTCTTGTTTACTGAGGTGAAGCCGCCCAGGCCGACCCAGATCTTCTGGGCGTCGGCGCTGGCGATGTCCTTCAGGAACGAGCAGATCGTCGGGTTCATGTTGAACGCGTAGACGATGTTCGCACCACCGGTGACTCCGCCGCCGGGGAAGTTGAAGAAGTCGAAGTCAGTTCCAGCGACCGCCGCGGGGAACTGCGTTGTGATGAAGCCTCCGGCGAATGCGCCGAGGTAGTTCATTGCTGCCGTCGGCGGGCTCTGGAATGGTGGGTATACGGCGTCCTGGAAGTTCGTGGCGACGATCGCCGAGGCGTCACCCTGCACCACATAGCCGTCGGTGAGAGCGATCTGGCCGAACTTCTGCCAGGCGTCCTTCATGGCCGGGTCCGTGTACGGAATCGAGCCGTCGATGATTCCGTCGTAGGTGTCACCGCCGGCGACGTTGAGCAGGATCTGCTGGATCCAGTCGCTGCCGGGGAATCCACTGCCGCCGCCGGCTTCCATGCCCATGGACCACGGCGGAACAACTCCGGAGTCCTTGATCTGGTCAGACAGCGCGATCAGGTCGTCCCAGTTGGCGCTGTCGCCAAGCGGGCTCCAGCCGTTGTCCTGGAACAGTTTCGGGTTGTAGAAGATAGTGCCCTTGGTGTCGGCCTTCATGAAGAAGCCGTAGAGCGTGCCATCGACGGTTCCGAGGTCCTGGAAGGCCTGCGGGTACTCTGACTGGATGAGCTCCTGGAGCCCATCGCAGCTGGAGAGCGGCTTCAGCTTGCCTTCCTTGGCGTACTGCTGGAAGAGGCCCACCTCGGCCGGGATCGCCACGTCAGGCGGGGACCCGCCGTCGACGCGGGTGTTGAGGTCCGTCGTAATGCTACGCGTGCCGGTGAAGTTCATCGTAGCGCCGGTTGAGGTCTGCCAGGGGTCGACCATGGTCTGGAAGTCCTGCAGCTCGGTGTCGCCCCAGATGCCCAGCACGTCAATCGAAGTGCCGCTCAGGTCAGGCGGCGCCTCGGTGTTGGTGGCGCCGCCGGTATTGCTTGCGCCGGGCGTGTTCGTCGCGTTGTCGTCGTCTCCTCCGCACCCGGCGATGGCCAGTGTGGCGAGCACGATCAGCGCCATGCTGACGAGAACGCCGGCCCGTCTCAATAAGGTAATCACGTAGTCTCCTCCTGTTTTGGCCCAACCGGAAAACGTGGGCCAGAAGGCTGCTTCCCGGTTGAGTATTTCTGTGCCTATGGTCTGATATATCGTAACACGATAGACATCTACGTCATCGAATTATTACAAAATATCTATCCTCATACTGCGCCAAAAAAGCCGGGAAAACGGCGGAATCACATGTCAAAACCATATCGAGAAGAGCTATCCGGCGCACGGCGGGCCAGACAGCCCGGGTGCTACTCAGCCGGTGCCGGGGCGGAGACGGCTGCCGGAGGCGAGGCGCGCAGACCCCAGGCCGGAGTGACCAGCAGCCAGGCGCCCGAAGCCACCATGACGCCGCTGGCGAAGACGAGCGTGCTGCGCAGGCCTATGACCTCGCCGAGGAGGCCGCCCGTTAGCGCTCCGGCCAGCATCGCTCCCTGCCCGGCGAAGCGGAAGCCGGCGTTGACGCGGCCCAGGATGTGCTCCGGCGTGATCGACTGGCGCAGCGTCACCTGGTTGATGTCCCAGACCGTGAAGAAGCCATCGCCCACTTGCTGGCCGAGCAAGAGGGCCAGGGCGATGATCGAGGCGTCGTGGGCTGCCGGGAAGAGCAGCATCGGCAGCCCCATGCCGACCAGCCCCAGGGTTAGCGTCGGCCCCAGCCCGAACCGCGCCGCCGCCCGCCCGGCGTACATCGCGCCAACGAACGACGTCGCGCCGCCGAGGCCCCAGGTCAGGCCGAGGACCCCTGGCTTGAAGCCCAGGACGTCCGTCGCGTAGAGAAGGTAGCAGGCGCCGTAGACGCGGAAGGAGAAACCGGCCAGTGCGTGGGCCACCGCCGTGGCGCGCAGGACCGGCTCCTGGATGATCGCCCGGCCGCCATCGACGATCTCCTGGCGCACGCCTTCCCGATGCTCGGCCGGCTTCGGGTCCGGCTCCGGTTTGCGGATGCGAATCAGGGCGACCGCGGAGACCAGGAACGACCCGGCGTCGACGAGCACGGCGATCGGGGCTGTCAGCGCCTGTACCAGCCAGCCGGAGATCCCGAAGCCGCCGACTTCGGCGATGGCCCAGGTCGCCGCCATCTTGGAGTTGCCTTCCAGCACCTGGTCCTTCTCGACCAGCGTCGGCAGGTAGGTCCAGTAGGAGACGTAGAAGAAGACGTGGAACGTGCCCGCCACGAAGGCGACGGCGAACACCTGGCCGATCGTGAGCACATCGAAGGCGTAGGCCAGCGGGATCGTCGCCATCGCCGCGAACTGCCCGATGTCAGCGATGATCATGATCGGGCGGCGACGCAGCCGGTCCACCCAGACGCCGGCCACCAGCCCGAACAGCACGTCCGGCAGCAGCTCGGCCGCGCCCAGCACGCCGATCTCCAGCGGCGTCGCGTGCAGCACCAGGACGGCGGTGAAGATCAGCGCCGAGCGCCCCACCAGCGACCCGAACAGCGAGATCGTCTCGCCGGCCCAGAGCTTGAGGAAGTCGCCGTGGAGCCAGAGGCCCGTGCGCTTGATCCGCATCGCTAACGCCTGTTCGCCGGCTCCCTCAGCCCTGCCGCTTCAGCTTGCCGGTCTTCTTGGCCCACTGCTCGGCGACCGAGAACATCACGATGCTGCCGGGGAGGAGCAGCGCCCCAAACCCGGCCAGGATCGCCAGCTGGTCCGCGTTGGCGGAGAAGCCGTCGCCGTTGATGATCGCGTCGCGGATCCCCTCCAGCACGTACGTCGCGGGCGAGATGTGCGAAAAGATGCGCAGCCACGGCGGCAGCACGTCGATGCTGTAGTAGACGCCGGAGATCAGCAGGACGACGGCCTGCACCATGAACGACATCTGGGTGCCACGCTCCGGGTAGAGGAGCGGCAGGATGCCGGCCATGATCCCCAGCCCGGCGATCGAAAAGCTGCCGACGGCGATGATGGCGATCGCGCTCGGCCAGTCCGCCTGGCCCAAGGCGACGTGGAAGAACGGCAGCGCGATCAGCAGGATCAGCGTCGTCCGCACGGTGGCGTGGAGGATGCCGAACGTCGCCATCCCGACCAGGTGGACCCAGCGCGGCACCGGCGCCATCAGGGTGTGTTCGATCGTGCCTTCCCAGCGCTCCCAGGTGACGACGAGGCTGATGTCGTCCAGCACGGCCGAGAGGTACGCCCAGACGAGCGTCCCCAGGAGCAGGAAGAGCACGAGCTTGCTCGCCTGTTCGTGGGTGGCGAGCCCCTCGTGCTCCGCCTGTTTGGCGATGAAGGTGATCGCCAGCGTGTTGACGACGCCGTAGACCAGCCAGACGACTTCCCAGGCCCAGTAGCGCTTCCAGAGGTTGGTCTGCCGCTCCACGAAAGCCCACGCCAGGGTGAACCAGCCCGGGTTCCGCGGAGCGGCCATTCGATCTGCCGGTAATGCGGTCATGCTGTCACCTCTTGCAAAACTTCGTCCTCCGCGATGTCCTTGCCGGTCAGCGCCATGAAGACGTCTTCCATGCTGATCTCGTCGATCGGGCGGCCGTTGCCGACCCGCTGCTTCAGTTCCGCCGATGTCCCTTCGGCCACGATCCGGCCGCCGGCGATGAAGGAGATGCGGTCGCAGAGGATCTCCGCCTCTTCCATGTCGTGCGTGGTCAGCAGGATCGTCGCGTCGTGGTCGCGCTGCACCTGCTGGATGAAGCGCTGGACGTCGCGCTTGGAGCGCGGGTCCAGTCCGGTCGTCGGCTCGTCCAGCAGCATCAGCACCGGCGAGGTCAGGAACGACCTGGCGACGGCGATCTTTTGCTGCTGGCCTCGCGAAAGGTGGGCCATCGGCTCGTTGACCTTGTCCATCTCAAACCCCAGGCGCCCCAGGATGTCCGGCACCTTCGTCCTGATCTCGTCGCCGGTGAGGCCGTAGACACGCCCGTAGAAGAGCAGGTTCTCCTGGACCGACATGTTGCGGAAGAACGAGGGGTCGGCGGAGACGCGGTTGATCAGGGCGCGCACCATGGCGGCCTCCTTGACCACGTCGTAGCCGAAGATCTGCACGGAGCCGCTGTCCGGCAGGAGCAGCGTGCTGAGGATGCGGACGAGCGTCGATTTGCCAGAGCCGTTGGCCCCGATCAGCCCGAACACCTCGCCGCGCCGCACCTCGATCGAGACGTCGCGCAGGACGTGTGTTGTGTTCTGCTCCGGCCGCGCGCCCCAGGAAAGGATCCGGCGCGCGTCAAAGCCGCCGCCGAAGTGCTTGTTAACGTTTGTCGCCCTTAGAGCCGTATTGTCCATGTTTGTCCCCTCTGTCTGCTCTTTTGCCGCTTGCCTCTCCATCGAGTGTGTGGTCATCGCTTGCCTCCGCTCTGTCAGTAGTTATCGACTCTGGGCCACGAAGGGCAAAACAAAAAACCCACCGTGACTGCGCGTCAGGTGGGCTGGAATACGATCCCTGGAAATTCGCCTTAACTCAGTGGAAGAACCCTCCTGAAACGGGCGCACTCCGGCCCACGCAAGCAGCGCCGACAGGCACGCCCGCGCGCACCTTGCGGCTGCTTGTGAAAACGGTGATGTTGCTCATTTGTCTACGCGTTGCTCCTTTGAATCGCGGGGAATCGTAACATCGGCGGAATCGGAGTGTCAAGACGGATCGAGGCGAGGACAGGTCACCCCGGTCTGGCCTCCCTACCCGCTCACTTGTTCTAACCACCCGCTTCCAGATACAATGCAAGCAGCCCGCATCGTAAGGAAGTAACCGCATGCCCACACGAAACGACATTCGCAATGTAGCCATCGTCGCCCACGTCGACCACGGCAAGACGACGCTGGTCGACGCCATGCTCCGCCAGTCCGGCGTCTTCGGCGCCCACCAGGAGCTCGTCGACCGGGTGATGGACTCGAACGACCTGGAGCGCGAGAAGGGGATCACGATCCTCGCCAAGAACACCGCGATCCACTACGGCGACACCAAGATCAACATCGTCGACACGCCCGGCCACGCCGACTTCGGCGGCGAGGTGGAGCGCGGCCTGACCATGGTCGACGGCGTGCTGCTTCTCGTCGACGCCAGCGAGGGGCCGCTGCCGCAGACGCGCTTCGTGCTGCGCAAGGCGCTGGAGGCCGAGCTGCCGGTGATCCTGGTGATCAACAAGATCGACCGCCCGGACGCCCGCATTAAGGCCGTGATCGACGAGGTCTACGCGCTCTTCCTGGACCTCGACGCCGAGGACCACCACATCGAGTTTCCGATCGTCTACACCAACGCCCGCACCGGCACGGCCACCCTTGACCTGGCGACGCCCGGCGAGAACCTGAAGCCGCTGTTCGAGCTGCTGCTTTCGCACATCCCGGCGCCCCAGTACGAAGAGGGCCACCCGCTGCAGGCGCTGGTCACAAACCTGGACGCCTCGCCCTACGTCGGCCGCATCGCTCTCTGCCGGGTGCGCAACGGGACGCTCAAGCGCGGCCAGAACGTGGCCTGGTGCCGCGTGGACGGCACGATTGAGAACGTGAAGGTCACTGAGCTCTACGTCACGGAGGCGCTGGAGCGCGTAGCCGCCGACGAGGTTGGGCCGGGCGAGATCATCGCCATCGCCGGCCTGGCCGAGGTCACGATCGGCGAGACCCTGGCCGACCCCAACGACCCGCGCCCGCTGCCGGTCATCCACGTCGACGAGCCGAGCCTGGCGATGACGATCGGCATCAACACGTCGCCGCTCTCAGGCAGAGAAGGTTCGAAGCTGACGGCGCGGCTGCTCAAGAACCGCCTGGACGCCGAGACCGTCGGCAACGTGTCGATCCGCGTCAGGTCGATCGACCGGCCGGACGTCTGGGAGGTGCAGGGCCGCGGCGAGCTGCAACTGGCGGTGCTGGTAGAGACGATGCGCCGCGAAGGGTTCGAGATGACGATCGGCAAGCCGCAGGTCGTGACCAGGCACATCGATGGCAAGCTGCAGGAGCCGGTGGAGCGCCTCTCGATCGATATCCCGGAGGAGTTCCTGGGCGTCGCCACGCAGCTGCTGGCCGTGCGCAAGGCGCGGATGGTGCAGATGGTGAACCACGGCACCGGCTGGGTGCGGCTGGAGCACATCATCCCGGCGCGGAGCCTGATCGGCTTCCACACTGAGTTCCTGACCGAGACGCGCGGCACCGGCATCCTGCACCACGTCTTCGAAGGCTACGAGCCCTGGTACGGCGAGATCCGCACCCGCGCCACCGGCAGCCTCGTCGCCGACAGGCGGGGGATGACCAGCGCCTACGCGCTGAGCAATCTCCAGGACCGCAGCACCTTCTTCGTCGGCCCCGGGGTCGAAGTCTACGAAGGCATGATCGTCGGCGAGAACCCCCGCGCCGAAGACATGAACGTCAACCCGACGAAGGAGAAGAAGGCGACGAACATCCGCTCGTCCACCTCCGATATCGCCGTGCAGCTGACGCCGCCACAGGACCTGTCGCTGGAGAAGGCCCTGGAGTTCATCCGCGAAGACGAGTGCCTGGAGGTGACGCCGAAGAGCGTCCGCCTGCGCAAGCTGCAGCTGCAGCAGCACGACAGGGCCCGCGCACGCAAGGGCGCTGCAATGGCCCGCGTCAACTGACGGCCGGCTAGATTAGCGGCTCGGCCTGAAATTCTTGCTCTGAGACCGCGATCGATTCGCGGCTGACCGTATGCGACTGGTCTTTCAGCGGCGCTTCTCGCAGCAGCCAGGTCAGCGCGAAGGCGATGATCGCCAACGGCACGCAGGCCAGGAAAGCGATGTCCACCGACCTGGAGAACGCCTCTGCGACGCCGGCCACGACCGCCGGCGGCAGCTGGTGGAGCTGTTCCGGGCTGGAGGTCAGGATCTGGGGATCGATGCCGTTGAGGTCTTCAGTCTTGACCAGCCGCGGCAGGTAGTAGTCCAGCCGGTTGCTGATGATCGCCCCGGCTATCGCCACCCCGAAGGCGGCGCCCATAGAGCGGAAGAAGTTCGTCGCCGCCGTCGCCGTTCCCATGTACTCGCGGTCCACCGAGTTCTGGACGGCGAGCACGATGACGGAGATCACCTGCCCCACACCGATGCCCATCGTGGCCATGTAGAGAGACGAAAGGGCGAATCCGGTGTCCGGGTGCAGCTGCGAGAGCATCAGCATGCCGATGACCATCATCCCGGTGCCGACGATGGGGAAGAAGCGGTAGCGCCCGGTCCGCGAGATGTACTGGCCAGAGAGCACCGAGCTGCCGATCAGGCCCAGCATCAGCGGCACCATCCGCAGCCCGGACATTGTGGGGGAGACGCCCTTCACAACCTGCAGGTAGACCGGCAGGAACGCGATCGCCCCGAACATCCCCATCCCGACGACGAAGAGGATGGCGCTGCCCACGCCCAGCGTGCGGTCGCGGAAGAGGCGCAACGGCAGCAGCGGCTCCGAGGCGCGCAGCTCCTGCAACACGAAGAGACCAGTCAGGGTGAGGCCCGCCGCCGTCAGCCCGATCGTCGTCGGTGAGATCCAGGCGACTTCGGTGCCGCCCCAGCTGGCGACGAGGAGCAGACAGGAGACGCCGGCCACCATCAGGACCGCTCCCAGGTAGTCGATCGAATGCTCGCGGCGGTGCACCGGCATCTTGAGGACGATGGTGGTGACGATCAGCGCCGCGATGCCGACCGGGATGTTGATGTAGAACACCCAGCGCCAGCTCAGCTGCTGTGTGAAGACGCCGCCGACGAGCGGCCCGATCACGCTGGAGAAGGCGAAGACGGAGCCCGTGTAGCCCTGGTAGCGGCCGCGCTCACGGGGCGGCAGGATATCGCCGATGATGGCCATCGCCATCGCCAGGATGCCGCCCGCGCCCAGGCCCTGGACACCGCGGAACAGGACCAGCTCCGTCATGCTCTGGGAGAAGCCGCAGATCACCGAGCCGAAGAGGAAGATGCTGATCGACAGCTGGAACATGATCTTGCGGCCGTAGATATCGCTCAGCTTGCCGTAAAGCGGAACCGAGGCCGTGGATGTGAGCAGGTAGGCCGTGATCACCCAGGACAGGTGGTTCAGCCCGCCCAGCTCGCCGACGATCGTCGGCAGGGCGGTGGCGACCACAGTCTGGTCCATCGAGGCGAGGAGCATCCCCAGCATCAGCCCGGAGAAGATGATCAGGATTTCGCGGTGCGAAAGCTGCGGGTAGGTCATCTCCTCGGCGGAGGCGGCGGGGGTCTGGGTTTCACGTGCTATGACGCCACCACCTCTCGCGCCTTCGTGGCGCCTTTGTCGCGCAGCTTTGCGTTCGCCGCGGCCAGGTCTTCCAGCGCCGAGCAGATCTCGGCCAGCCGCTCGCTTGTCAGCGAGTCGAAGACCTCGCCCATGTAGACTCGGCTCTTCTCGGCTATCTCGAGTGTCAGTTTCCGCCCCTCGTCGGTCAGGCCGAGGACGACGATGCGGCGGTCGCGCGGGTCCTCTCGCCGCTCCACCAGCCCCTGCTTGACGAGGCGGTCGGTGATGCCGGTGATCGTTGGTGGCGAGACGCTGACCTCTTCGGCCAGCTCGCCGGCCGTGCGCTCGCCGTGCTCGATCAGGGTGAACATAACGCGCGCCTGCGGCATCGTCAGGCCACGCTCAGCCCAGAGCTGGAAGCGGACCGGGTCGATGATGCGGACAGCGTGCGCGTAGGCGACGAGGGCGCGTTCGAGAAGCGGGGCTTTCATGCGAACAGTTTAGCGCGAGCGAATATTTAGCGCAACCGAAAATATCTGCCGGCCGCTGCTCAGGTCGTGGCGCCGACGGGCGGGCACCACGCAGGTATCGATGGCGTCAGTTCGGCGTTGAACTGCAATACGAGCAAGACGTCCACGATGTCGAACGGGTCGTCGCACTTGACGTTGGCCAGGCCCCGGCAGTCTGCGGTGTCCAGCTCGGCCAGGTCTCCGAGCAACACTTTGACGTCGTTGACGGTGACCTGGCCGTCGCAGTCGGCGTCGCCGGCCTTTGGCGGGATGACATCGCAGTTTGTCGGTCCGACTTGAGGGCATGGTGATCGCGTGACCCACGGCGTCGGTGTTGGCGTTGGGGTCAGTGCCGGGCTAGCCGTCAGGTGAATGACCGGGGTGGGTGAAGGCGTTGGAGTCGGCGACGCCGTGGGTGACGGTGTTGGCGAAGGCGTGATCAGGTCGTCGTCCTGGGCGGTGGCGCCGAGGCCTGGTAACGCCAGGGCCAGGAAGCCGCCAACGATGGCGAGGAAGAGGGCAACCGGAAAGGCTAAGCGGAAGGCTGTTAACACGGGTCCTCCTTCGGGGCTGCGCAACTATTAGACGCGCGAAGGCGGCTGCCGGTCAACGGCCGCCGCGGCTCCAAGCTCCGTGCGAACGTGGATCAGCCGCAAAACGTCGGCGCGGGTGATGAAGCCCAGGAAGTCGCGGTTCCTGTCGATCACCGGCAGCTGGTGGATGTTCTCCGCGGCCATGATCTGCAGGGCCCGCGTGATCTCGTCCTCCGGTGAGACGATGTGCAGGCGCTCCTTCGGCGTCATCACGCTGTAGACGCTGGTCGTCGGCCACTGCTCCGCCGGCAGGGCGCGTAGGTCAGACATGGTGATCAGCCCCAGCAGGTCGCCGGCGACGACGATCGGCACGCAGCGCTGCCCCTGGCCCAGGATGTGCTCGTTGACGAGTTGGGACACGGTCAGGTCCGGCGGCGCCGAGGCGAAGGTGCGGTTCACCATCTCGCCCACCCTGGCGCCTTCCAGCGTGTTCTTGAGCAGGACCTGCTGGTACGCCTGGTCCGAGGTGTTGCGCAAGAACCAGCCGATGATCACGAACCAGATGCCCTGGACGAAGCCGCCGAGGAGGATGGAGAGGACGCCGAGGGCGATCAGCCCAAAGGAGACGATGGTACCGGTGGTGGCGGCCCAGCGCGTGGCCTTCAGCATGTTGTGGCTGCGGGCCCAGAGCGCGGAGCGCAGTACCCGGCCGCCGTCCAGCGGGTAGCCCGGCAGCATGTTGAAGATGCCGACGGCGATGTTGATGAAGGCAAGGTAGCCGCAGACCGCGCCCGGCACCGAGGCCTCTTTGCCCTGGAGCAGGAAGACGAGAAAGGCCGCACCCAGCACGGCGCCGATGACGAAGCTGGTCAGCGGCCCCACGATGGCGATCCGGAACTCGTCCCGGGCGCTGGCCGGCTCCTCCGTCAGCGAAGAGACGCCGCCGAAGAGGAAGAGGGTGATGCTGGCCACCGGCAGCCCCAGCCGCTTGGCCACCAGCGAGTGCGACAGCTCGTGGAGCAAGACGGAGATGAAGAAGAGAAGCGTCGTGACCACTGCGGCCACCCAGCGCGCAGCCTGGGACCAGTCGTCGCCGCCGACATCCTCGAAGAAGCCGGTGGCCAGCGACCAGATCAAGAGCACGAAGACGGCCAGCCAGCTCCAGTGGATCTGGATATCGATGCCGGCTATGCGGGCGATCTTGAAGGACCCCATGTTCATCGGCTTGTCTTTAATCTCCTCCTGATAGCATAACGTTGTTGGCGCGAACCCTGCTCTGAATCGCGGCCGCCGGCCTCCGGGACGGCGAACGTAATCCGCGTTGACAAACAGCAATCGCAATCGCTATAAGGGACGTACCGTTTGGCAGGGGTAACGTTTACGGAAGGGTGTAACCCGGGTAAGCCGGGCCGTTTTGGAGGGGACATGACAGATACGAACTACTGGTCGCGGTTGACGAACCGCCGTATAAGCAGGCGCACGCTCCTCGGCGGAGCTGCTACGGCTGGTCTCGGCGGTGCGGCCGCGATGATTGTCGGGTGCGGCGGCAGCAACAGCCCCAGCGAGACGGGCGGAACCCGCAGCCAGGGCCCGGCCGGGAGCCCCATCGCCGGCGGCTCCATTACCGAAGGCCGTGCAGTCACCGTCCTCGGCATCGACCCGCACATCGACCTCACCGGCCTCGACATCGACACCCTTGTCTACCCTTACCTCTACGGCTGGATCCCCGGCCTGGAAGAGCCGATCTTCAACAACCTGGCCGAATCTGTTGAGCGCCCGGACGACGTGACCTTCATCTTCCACCTGCGCCAGGGCGTGAAGAACGCTCCCTTCGGCTTTGCCGGAGAGAACGAAGAGATCACCTCCGAAGACGTCAAGGCCAGCTTCGTGCGCCGCGGCACCTCCGTCAGCGCGCCAGACAAGCGCTTCCCGCGCCTCATCGGCCGGGACGGCGCGGCCATGGAAGCGGCCATGCAGACGCCGGATCCCTACACCTTCAAGTTCGCGACCGACGACATCTTCGTGCCGGCGCTGCGGGAGATGGCCAACCCAACCTGGGCGATCGTCTCCAAGAAGGTCATCGACGCGCTGGAAGGCCGCGAGCTGACGCAGGTCGGCTACGGCGCAGGCCCCTTCATGGTCGACTCCTTCCGCGGCAGCGAGCGCATCGTCCTCAAGAAGAACCCGAACTACTTCTTGAGCGGCAAGCCCTACCTGGACGAGCAGACAATCGTCGTCATCACGGACAACTCGTCCCTGCTGACCGCCTTCAAACAGGGTCAGCACGACATCTGCGGCGCCCTGCTCACCAAGGAAGACAACGACGAGTTCAGCCAGAACGAAAACTTCGTCACGGCCCGCGCACCCAGCCTCTTCTACCCGGTGGTCCACATGAAGATGGTGCCGCCGTTTGACGACGTTCGCATTCGCGAGGCGATCGACGTCTCGATCGACCGGGACGAGATGAAGCTCGTGATCCAGAACGACGAGGGCGAGTACAACGGCCCGATCCAGTGGCCGCAGGTCAAATGGGCTCTGCCCCAGGACCAGCTGACAGAGTTCTACAAGTACGACCCGGACCGCGCCCGCGCCAAGCTAACCGAAGCGGGCTACCCGGAAGGCTTCCAGGCCAAGATGAAGCTGCCCAAGATCACCGGCATCAGCCAGATCGCCGACATCGCCGCGCTGCTCAAATCGCAGTGGGCGAAAGTCGGGATCAACGTGGACCTGGAGGAGGTGGAGCTTGGCACGTACATCAGCTCGGTGCTGCTCCCTGGCAACTTCCAGATGACCTTCTTCCCCAACCTGCCGTACGACGAGCCGGACCGCCCGCTCAGCTTCTACTCCTCGCTCGGTGTGACAGGCGCCGGCAACTGGAACAACTACAGCAACCCGGACTTCGACAAGCTGTATAACGCCCAGGCCAAGGAGCCGGACGAGACGAAGCGCAAGCAGATCATCACCGATGCCCAGAACCTGATCCTTCCGGAGCACGGCCCCCAGATCACGTTGACCGGCGGGTACAACTACACAGCCCACTGGAACTACGTACATCTGCCCTACGAAATCGACCAGGACCCGTCAGAGACGTCGCCTCCGTACGGCGTCGACATCTGGACAGAAAAGGCGTAGCCTGCCCCTTCGGGGGAGTTGTTGGTTAGATGCGCGAGTATATCGTTCGGCGCCTGCTGCTGATCGTCCCGATCATCATCGGGGTCAGCCTGCTCACGTTCCTGGCGTTTCGCGTCATCCCCGGCGACGTCACGACGTTCATCTGCGGCTTCCAGTGCACGGAGGAGACCCGCCAGGACATCCGGGTGGAGCTTGGCCTGGACAAGCCGATCTACGAACAGTACAGGGACTGGGTTGAAGGCGTCTCCCACGGCGATTTCGGGGACTCTTACCTGACCAAGTCATCGATCAATTCCGAGCTCAATCACCGCTTCCCGATAACCCTTGAGCTGCTCGTCCTATCGCTCATCCTATCGGTCGTGCTGGGTATCCCGGCGGGGATCTTTTCCGCCGTGCGTCCGGGCAGCATCATCGACATGATCGTCCGGCTGGTCAGCGTCTTCTGGTTATCGATACCTTCGTTCTACCTGGCGATCCTGATCATCACTTTCGGCGCATCATGGTTTAGCTGGTCGCCGCCTAACTTCGCCACGGGAACCACGGCCGGCCTCTTCAGCGATCCGATCAAGAACATGGAAGAGTTCATCCCGCCGGCCTTCGTCCTCTCCGTCGGCATCGCCGCCGTGATCATGCGGCTCACGCGGTCCTCCATGCTGGAAGTCATGCGCAACGACTACATCCGCACCGCCTACTCCAAGGGGCTGCGTGAGCGCGCCGTCGTCTGGCGGCATGCGCTGAAGAACGCGATGATCCCCGTCGCCACGATCATCGGCCTCCAGGTCGGCGGCCTGATCGGTGGTTCCGTCCTCGTCGAATCCGTGTTCAACCTGCCGGGGATGGGCGTCTACCTTGTCCAGTCAATCGGCACGCGGGACATCCAGGTCGTCGAGGCGTTGGTGTTGATCTTCGCCGTCGCCTTCGTCGTCATCAACCTCATCGTCGATCTGACCTATGCGTGGCTAGACCCGCGGATCCATTACGGGTAGCCATGGCCCGCGAAGCCGCAGTCGCTCTTGAAACGCAGGAGGTGCTTGGGCCGCGCAAGCCCGTCTGGCGCAAGCTCCTCAACCTGATCTGGCACCACCCGCTGGGCGCGATCGGCGTGCTCATCGTCATCGGGCTGGTGATCTGCGCGCTCTTCGCCGAATACATTTCGCCTGACCCGTACGCCATCGACCCGCACGCCTTGAAGATGGCGCCGAGCCTCTCGCACCCCTTCGGGACGGACCGGCTGGGCCGCGACGTCATGGCCCGCACGATCTACGGAGCGCGGATATCGATGTTCATCGGCCTCGTAGCGGTAATCGTCGGCACCATGATCGGGACTGTCTTCGGCGTCGTTTCCGGCTACTTCGGCCGGTGGATCGACAGCGTGATCCAGCGCGCGATCGACATGCTGCTGGCCTTCCCGGCGCTGGTCCTGCTGCTCGCCATCATCTCCGTCATCGGCAACGACGAGTCTGCTTTCCGCAAGTTCCTCTCCGCGCACACACCGGTGCCTGACGGGACGTTCATCGGCATCCCATCGTTCTTGCAGATCTTCGTCATCGCGCTGGGAATCGGCATCGCCATCGCCGTGGGCACGGCGCGGGTCATCCGCGGCGCAGTGCTTTCGCTGAAAGAGAACGTCTACATCGATGCGGCGCGGGCGATGGGCGCCAGCGACTCGCGGATCATGTTCAAGCACATCCTGCCCAACATCATGGCGCTCGTCGTCGTGCTGGCCACGATCTTCCTGCCGATCGCGATCCTGGCCGAGGCGGCGATCAGCTTCCTGGGCCTCGGCGTGCCCAACCCTGTGGCTTCCTGGGGCCAGGACATGACCGGCCCCAACGAATCGGACGCTGTGACCCGCGGCATCTGGTGGGTGGTGTTCTTCCCCGGCCTGTTCCTGAGCCTGGCGGTCCTCGCCTTCAACATGATCGGCGACACCATCCGGGACATCTCTGACCCGCGCCTGCGCGGCGGCCGCGGGGGTGGTGGCGGCTCCAGCAGCGGCACCGGCTTCTAGCCGACGCCTCCCTCAGAACGTCAGGCGCTGCCTCAAGGCCATGATCCTCCCGTAAGCCTCTTCCACGCGCGACTGGGGCACACGGCCCCCGTTCACGGCATCGACGATCGTGTTGCGGATGGCGTCGGCGGCGTTCTGGCCGTTCCAGGTGGCGGCGGCCAGGGAGATCATGTCGACGCCGGCGTTGACGGCCAGCTCAATCGCCTCCGCGAAGCCGTAGAAGTCCGTGATCGACTTCATAGTCATGCTGTCCGTGATCACGACGCCGTCGTAGCCCAGCTGCTCCCGGAGGATGCCTGTGACCGTCGCGTGGGATAGCGTGGCCGGGTAGTCCGGGTCGAGGTTGGCGTTGAAGATGTGCGCCGTCATGATCACATCCGCCTTTCCGGCGTCGATAACGGCCTTGAACGGGATCAGCTCCTTGTCGCTCCAGAGGTCGGTGACGTCCACGAAGCCCAGGTGCGAGTCCGCCGTCGAGCTGCCGTGGCCGGGAAAGTGCTTGAGCGTGGTGACGACACCTTCCTGGTGCATGGCGTCGACGAAGAGCAGGGCGTTGTCGGCAACGACCTGCGGGTCCGCAGAGAAGCTGCGTCCCAGCGAGCCGATGATCGGGTTGTCCGGGTTGACGTTGACGTCCACCACCGGCGCCAGGTTGGCGTTGGCGCCGGCCGCGCGCATGGTAGCGGCCATCTGCGCCCCCTGCTGGGCCGTCGTCCCGGCTGCCGCCATGTCCTGTTCGGAGACCGTCGCCGGGAAGCCGAAGCGGTCGTCCAGCCGGGCCACGAGCCCCCCTTCTTCGTCGCAGAAGATGAGGATCGGTGGCCCGGGCGAGAAGGCCTGCAGCCCCGAGGTCAGCGCCGCCACCTGGTCCGGTGAGCTGACGTTGTAGGGCCCGTTGGCGAACAGCACGACGCCGCCCAGCATCCCTCCCGCGATCGCCGGCGTGACCTGCGTCGCGGAAGCGGCGTCCGCTCCGTCGAAGGCGACGGCCATCATCTGCCCGGCCATCTCCTCGAGCGATGGCGCCGGCGTGGGCTCCGGCGTGGGCTCCGGCGTTGGCGAAGGTGTCAGCAGGATCGGCGTCGGCGATGGCGTTGAAGACGAGCTCGGTGTGTCCGTGGCGCTCGACGAGCCGCCGCACGCCGTGACGACGAGCCCGGCAGCGCCTCCGGCCACCAAACCCAGAAAGCGCCGCCGGGAGATCGGCTCAGGCACCCGCGGCTTGCTTCTCGGCCGCCGGCCTGGCGTGCGCCTCGGCCCAGTCCAGCGCGAAGTCGGCCACTTCTTCCCCATCCTGGCCCAGGGCGCCGATGTTGCCTGTGCTCTTCGCGCCGTTGGCCATTATTTGCTCTCCTTCCCAGGTTAGGTTCGTGATTGGGCCGCGGTGACAATCTTACGAGCAACGATCGCCGGGGGCGATGAGAAAGGCTGCCATTTCGTGTAACAGCGATAAAAACGTAACCTGAGGGGCCGCCGGAGCCGTCAGTTGCGGCCGGAGAGAGCTGCGATCACGGCTTCCCGGCCCTCAGCCGAGGTGAGCACCTGCACGTGGTCGCCAGATTCGATGCGGAGATGGCCGCGCGGGACCAGCAGGTTGCCCTCGCGCAGGACGGCCGTGACGACGGAAGTGGCTGGCAGCCCCAGTTCGGCCAGGGTGCGCCCGGCCACCGGGTTGCCGTCGACGATGTGCAGGTCCAGCCGTTCGACACCGTCCCGGCTCTCCCTCTCCATCGACCTGGCCCGGCGGGCGATCTGGGCCTGGCGGTCGCGGCTGCGCAGGTAGGCCGCGACGACGTCGCTGCGGTTCAGGATTCCCACCGTTACCTGGTGCCCGTTTCGCGTCTCCACCACGGGGATCTGGCGCAGGCCCTCCGCCCCCGGCTGGGCCAGCGCATCGCTCACGGAGCGGTCCGGGAGGGTGACGATCACGCGCTTGGTCGCGATCGCCGAGACCGGGCGTTCGGCGCCGTCGTCGGCCGCCTTGGCCAGGTCGCCCAGAGTGACGATGCCTTTCAGCGTCCCCTCCTCATCGACGACCAGGGCCGAGTGCGCGGCCGCCACCGAGAGGCGGTTGGCCACCGTCTTGATCGGCAGCGTCTCAGGCACCGACTCGAAGCGGCGCCGCATCGCCTCGCGGACGAGCACCGAACGCAGCGGGTCTTCAGGGGCCGTCTGTTCTTCCGGGCGCGGACGCGCCGCCAGCGAGCTGAGCTCGAGGTCCAGGACGGCGCCGATGTTTCTCATCGAGACGATGCCGATGATCCGGTCCGGCCGCTCCCGCACAACCACGGGCAGCCGCGAAGTGCCGCTGCGCGCCATCCTCTGCAGGGCCGTGTGCAGGTTGTCCGCGGGATAGGCCACGATCACGTCCGTGGTCATCGCCTCGCCGACTGCTTTCTGCCCGGCGGCCCGCGCGTGCAAGAGGTCCGTCCCGGCGAACATCCCGACCAGCCGCCCGTCCTCCAGCACCGGCATGCTCCGCACATCGTTGGCGGTCATCCGCTCCCCGGCCTCTTCGATCGATTCGTCCGGGCGCGTGGAGATGATGTTGCGGTTCATGGCGTCGCCGACGGTGATCTGCTGGACCAGGGGGATAGTGAACTCGGCGCGGTGGGCCGGCGACTTGGCACGGCTCTCCACCTGGTTCTCGTAGATCGTGATGTTGCCGGTGACCAGGTAGGCGATGGTGGAAGCGATCATCGCCGGCACGATCATCGAAAACTCGCCCGTCATCTCGGCGACCATCAGCATGACGGCGATCGGCGCCTTGGCCACGCCGCCGAAGAGCGCCATCATCCCGACGATGACGAACGGCGCCGGCTGGTCCGGGATCCAGCCGATGCCGGCGCTGTGCAGGCCCCACCACATGGCGCCGCCCAGCATGCCGCCGATGAACAGCCCCGGCGCGAAGACGCCGCCGCTGCCGCCGGAGCCGATGGTGAGCGAGGTGGCGACGAGCTTGAGGCCGATCAGCGCCACCATCGTGCCGATCGCCAGCTGAGCCTTGTCGCCCTCAATCGCGAACTGGAGCCAGCCGTAGCCCATCGACAGCGTCTCCGGGTAGGCGACGCCGATCAGGCCAACGCCAAGCGCGCCGATCGCCGGCTTGAAGTGGGGAGGGATATGCAGCTTCTTGAAGGCGTCGCGCACGCCGTAGAAGAACTTGGCGTAGAGGATCCCGACGAGCCCGGCGGCGATGCCCATCAGCGCGTACCAGACCAGCGACTCCGGCCGTTCGAACTTGAGGTCAGCCACGTTGCCGAACACCGGGTCCCAGCCGGCGTACGTGGCGAACACGCAGTAGCCGATCACCGAGGCGATGAAGCCGGGGATCAGCGCCTCCACCTCGAAGTCGCGGATGTAGAGGATCTCCGCGGCCAGAACGGCGCCGCCGAGCGGAGCTTTGAATATCGCACCGATGCCGGCGCCGACGCCGACGGCGACGGCGATCCGCCTGTCCTGTGCGGAGAGCCGGAACACGTCGCCCAGGATGGAGCCGAAGCCGGCCGCGATCTGGGCCGTCGGCCCCTCACGGCCGGCGCTTCCTCCGGAACCTATCGTGATCGCCGAGGCCAGGATCTTGACCGGCGGGATGATCGGCCGGATCTTGCCGCCGCGTTCGTGGAAGGCCTCAATCGCGGCGTCGGTGCCGTGGCCCTCTGCTTCCGGCGCCAGCGTGAAGACGATGATGCCGCTGATCAGGCCGCCGATGACCAGAACGACGGGAATCAGCCAGATCCGGTCGATGTGCGTGACGACGGTGTCGCCTTCGCCACGCGGCAGGGGCGGAGTCAGGCCGGCGATATCGCCCAGGAACAGCTTGGTGCTCTGGGCGATCGCCTCATAAAAGAGAATGGCGCCCAGACCGGCGACTACGCCGATCATGACGCCGAGGACGACCCACTTGCGCAGGTAGTCGCCAAGTACCCAGTCGCGGACCTGAGACCAGGTTCGCGGACTCGGTGCCGAGCTTTCGATCATTGACGCCCCTTTCATTTCCTAGGCTAGCGTCATTGCGGCTGGCGTTCCACTCTGCGCGAATTTCGCGAACGTTTGGTGATATATGACCGGATTTGCGGGGCGCGAGCCGCCGCTCAGGAAGACGGGACGCTGGCGGTCACCTTCGTCCCGGAGCCGGCCGCACTTTCGATTTCAAGGCCCCCGCCGGCCTGCGTGGCCCGCTCCCGCATGGAGCGCAGCCCCAGGTGGCCGGGGTAGTCCGCCGCGGGGTCGAACCCGACACCGTTGTCGCCGACGCTGAGGGTGAAACGGCCGTCCGCCCGGGCCAGGCTGATCTGGACGGCGGTGGCGCGGGCGTGCTTGACGGTATTGTGCAGCGCTTCCTGCGCTATGCGGTAAAGCACCTCTTTGCGCTCGATGGAGACGTCCGGCTCGTCGCAGAAGTCAGCCGTTATCTCGATCTTGTAGCGGGCGGCGGTGGCGGCGATCTGCTTGCTCAGCGCAGCGACGAGGCCCTCCATCTCCAGCGACTCCGGCCGCAGCTCGAAGATCAGCGCTCGCATCTCGGCAAGCCCCGCTTCTGCCAGGGAGAGCACGTAGTCCACCGGCTCCGCAGCCTTCGCTGGATCGCGGTCCAGCACCGTCCGCGCCGTCCGCGCACCCAGGGCGATTCCGTACAGCACCTGTGAGACAGAGTCGTGCAGCTCGCGGGCCAGGCGTTGCCGCTCTTCGATCGCTGCCAGCTGCTGGCCCTGTGTGTACGAACGAGCGTGCAGGGCGGCGTTGTCGATGGCCATGACGGCGCGCTCGGCCAGGGCCAGGATCGTGCGCTTGTCGTCTTCGGTCAGGGCGCGCTCCTTCGGGTATGACGCGGCAAGGGAGCCCAGGATCTCGCCCTCGGGAGACATCAAGGCGACTTCGGCGAAGTGGCTGATGCCCTCGGTGTCCAGCTGATCGCGCCACGGCCCTTCGACCTCATCGATCCATTCTTCCTCCACGATCATCTTTTCGGGACGGGAGCGCGGGGCCATCCGGCCTTCGGAGCTTTTCATGAAGGCGATGGCGGCGCTGGAGAAGTTGCGCGAGGCGCGCGGCGTCAGGCGCCGTTCGCCCTCGTCCCAGGTGGTGACGATCGCTTTCTCTGCGCCAAGCAGCTCCACGGCCACGTCGACGATCGCCTGGAGGACGTCTTCCAGCTGCAGCGAGCGGAAGATGCGCTCGTCGCTACGGAAGAGCGCCTCCATCTCGCGCGCCCGGCGCCCAGCTTCTTTGAACAGCCGGGCGTTCTCAATGGCCGCGGCGGCCGGGCCGGCCACGGTCTTAATCAGGTCCAGGTGGTGCTCGTTGAAGTAGCCGGGCTCAGTGCTGGCGAAGTTCAGAACGCCTATCGCCTCGTCCTTTACCATCAGCGGAATCGTCGCGAAGCAGCGCACGTACTCCACGCGCGTGCCGTGGGTGTCGCCGCCCCAGGGCGCGCGGTAGGAGGCGGCCTCCGGCGTGTCGTCGTTCCAGACGTCCGGGATGATCGTCGCTTTGCCGCGCGAGACGCGTCCCCAGAGCGGGTCTTCCGGGTCGAGCTCCTGGACGAAACGCTTTTCGTCTTCCGGCACGACGTCGATATCCGGGCGGCGCACGGCAACCTGTCGGGCGATGTTGCCCTCGCGAAGGGTGACCCCGGCGCCGTCGTAGTTCAGGACCGGCTTCAGCTTGTCCAGCATCAGCTCCAGCAGCGGCTGCAGCTCCAGCGTCGACGAAAGCGCCTGGGAGATCTCGAAGAGCGCGGCCAGCTCCCGTGTCCGGGCCTGTGTCTGGGCGAAGAGCCGGGCGTTTTCGATAGCGGCAGCGGCAGGTCCTGCCACCGTCATCACCAGGTCGGCGTGGCCCTGGTTGAAGAACCCGGGTTGGTCGCTGGCGAAGTTCAGGGTGCCGATCGTGTTGCCCTGTGAGACGAGCGGGATCGTCATCAGGCCGCGCACGTAGTCGACGGGGGTCTGGCTCAGGTCGCCGCCCCAGAGGTCGCGGAAGGCCTTCGCTTCTTCCGTTTCCGCGAGGACGTCCGGGATGATCAGCGGCTCCCCCTTCATGGCGTGCCGCCAGAGCGGATCGTTGATGCCCGGCAGCCGGTCCGGGGCGGTGATTTCGTCGTTGGAGATGCCGGAAGGGCGGCGCACGGCCAGCTGGCGGATGCCGCCCGGCTCCCGCAGGGACACGCCTGCGCCGTTGCAGGCCAGGAGCGGCATGATCTTGTCCAGGATCAGCTCCAGCAGCGGCTGCAGCTCCAGCGTGGATGACAGCGCGCGCGAAACTTCAGCCAGCGTCGCCAGCTCTCGCGTCCGGCGCTCCCGCTGATCGAAGAGGCGGGCGTTGTCGGCGGCGACGGCGGCGTGGCGGGCGATCGCCATCGCCAGCTCTACGTGGTGCTCGGTAAAGTAGCCGGGTTCGTTCTTGGAGATGCTCAGCATGCCGACGACGCGGTTCTCCAGCTCCAGCGGCATCGCCATCCAGGAGCGGATGTAGTTGAACTCCGGGGCCGGCATGTTGTCGGCGCCCATGGTGGCGCGGAACATCTTCGCCTCCGGGGTGTCCCCCAGCACGTCATCGACGACCACCGGCTGCCCGGCTTGCACGCGGTCCCACATCACCTGGGCCGGCGTCGTGTCCAGTTTCATGTCGACGATGCTGGACTCGCGCCCGGCCGGGCCGACGGACTCGATGATGCGCAGACCGCCTTCGATGAACTCAACGGCGGACCCGCCGGTGTAGTCGATCACGCGCTTCAGCTGCTCCAGCATCGCGGCGGCCAGCTCACGCAGGGTGCGGATCGCCGTCAGCTGGCGGGAAACGTCCAGGAGCACGCTGAGCTCCAGCGTGCGGTCGGCGATCTGTGATTCGTCCGGGCGCCTGGGTACTGTTTCGCGCGACATCGCTGGTCAGCTGTCCAGGGAAACGAGACCTGACTGCGCGGCGTAGAGGGCGGCCTGGGTCCGGCTCTGCACGCCAAGCTTGCCCAGGATCGCGCTGACGTGCGTCTTCACGGTCTTCTCTCCGATGGAGAGCGACGCTGCGATCTCCTTGTTGGCCTTGCCCTGGGCCAGCAGCCGCAAGACGTCCGTTTCGCGGTCGGTCAGGCCGCTGGCGGGCGCGTTCGGCATCCGGATGTCTCGCACCAGGCGGGCTGCGGCCTCCGGGCTGAGCTGGACCTGTCCGGCGGCGGCGGCCTTGATCGCGCGGCAGAGCTCGTCGGCCTGGGTGTCCTTCAGCAGGTAGCCGACAGCGCCGGCCCTGACCGCGCCGACGACTGTGCCGTCGTCCAGCACGCTGGTCAGGGCGATGACTTCGGTGTCCGGGAGCTCGGCGCGGATGCGGCCGGTAGCGGTGACGCCGTCCATGACGGGCATGAGGACATCCATCAGCACCACATCGGGTCGCAGTTCGTGGGCCTGCTGCAGGGCTTCCGCCCCGTTCGTCGCCTCGCCCACGACCTCCAGCTCCGGGTCAAGGCCCAGGAACATGCGCAGGCCCTGGCGTACCACGCTGTGGTCATCGGCTATGAGAATGCGCACCGGCATCGTCCCCCGAGTATAGCGCCTCCGTCTAAGGGCGGAGACGGGGCCTCCGCCACAGGTACGGGCCGTTTCCCCGCCACACGCTCGATTTAACTCGCTCCCTCTCGCGCCAAACTGACGCCATGAACAACAGGATCAAGCTCTTGCTCGTGGACGACTCAGCGGCGATCCGGCGCGGGCTGCGAATGCAGCTGGAACTGGAGCCGGACATAGAGGTTGTCGGCGAGGCGGAGGACGGATGCCAGGCTGTCAGCCTCGCCGAGTCGCTCTCCGCGGAGGTCGTGCTCATGGACATCGAAATGCCCGTGATGAACGGCATCGACGCCACGAGCGAGATCACCTCGCGCCTGCCGGGCGTCGCGATCGTAGTGCTGAGCCTGCACGACGACGCCGCGACCGTCGGCCGGGCGCGGGCAGCCGGCGCGGCGGCGTTCGTCGCCAAGAGGGGCATGGACGATGGCCTGATCCGGGCGATCCGCGGCGCCGCGAGGGCACAGGGAGGTGCAATCAATGACAGCGACTGAAAACAGAAGTTCCGCCCAGGCGACCAACCCATTCAAGACAAGGAGAGAAACGGAAATGACTACGATGGCACTGAACAAGACCCAGGCGGCGGCGCCCGCCGGCCGCAACGAGACCGCGATCATCGACGCGCAGAACGTCGTCAAGGTCTACTCCTCCGGCAGCGTGCGGGTGGAAGCGCTGAGAGGCGTTTCACTGCAGGTAGCGCGAGGCGAGATCCTGGGCGTCATGGGCGCCTCCGGCTGCGGCAAGACCACCCTGCTCAACTGCCTCAGCGGCCTGGACGGGGTGACATCCGGCGCGGTCTTCATTGAAGGCACCGACCTGGCCACGATGAACGACCGCCAGAAGACCTCCTACCGGGCCCACAACATGGGCTTCATCTTCCAGACCTACAACCTGCTCCCGGTCCTTTCGGCCGTCGAGAACGTGGAGCTGCCGCTGGTTATCTCCGGCGTGTCTTCCGGCAAGGCCCGGCAGCGCGCCATGGACGCCCTGGAGCGGGTGAACCTGGCGGACCGGGCCCAGAACTGGCCCGCCCAGCTCTCGGGCGGCCAGCGCCAGCGCGTGACCATCGCCCGGGCGCTGGTCAACGAGCCGGCCATCGTCTGGGCCGACGAGCCCACCGGCGCCCTGGACTCCAGGACGGCGAACGAGATCATCGAGCTGATGGAGAACCTCAACCGCGAGCAGGGACAGACGTTCGTGCTCGTCACCCACGACCCCCGCGTTGGCCAGCGCTGCCACCGCCTGATCCACATGTCTGACGGCCAGATCGTCAGCGAGGAGAGGAACTAATGGACGCACTATTCGGACTTTCGATGACGACCATCATGTACGTGCTTCTCGCGATGTTCGCGGTGAGCATCGCCAGCGTGGGATGGATCGTCCTGCGCAACCGGACAATGTTTAAGATGGGGCTGCGAAACGTGCCGCGCCGCGGACTCCAGACCGGCCTCATCGTAGTGGGCCTGATGCTGGCGACGCTGATCATCACGGCCTCCTTCGCCACCGGCGACACGGTGGACTACTCGGTAAGCAACGCCGCCTACAGCCAGTGGCAGCGAACGGACCTCAACATCGACCTCCGCGGTGAGGACAGCGAAGACGCAATCGGTCCGGACGTCTACGTGAGCGACAGGGCGGCCTCCCAGCTGCAGGGCCAGTTCGCCAACGACCCGGACATCGACGTCTTCATGCCCTTCCTCTTCGAGAAGGTCGCCGCGACGTCCGACACCTCGAACCTCTCGGAGCCCAACGCGAACCTCGTCGGCGTCAGCCCGCAGGCGCTGGGCCAGGCCGGGAGCCTGCACTACGCCAGCGGTGACACCGTCGACCTGACGACCTTGGGACCGGCCGACGCGCTGATCAACGAGCGCGCCGCCAGGCACCTGGGCGCCCAGACCGGCGACACGCTGTCGCTGTTCATCGAAGGCAAGCAGTTCACCGTCAGCGTCGTCGGCGTCGTCAAGGACGAACAGTCCAGTGGCCTCCTCGGAGACTTTGACGACTCGCTCCGGCCCGGCGGCGTGGTGATGAACCTGGCGGCCGTGCAGGAGATGACCGGGCACACAGGCCAGGTCAACTACATCAGCGTGGCGCTCAAGGGCGACGTCCACAGCACCGTGGGCCCGCAGGCTGAACACGCCGCAAAGAGAATCGAGACCTTCCTGGGCACGACCCAGGGCAAGGTCATGCTCAACCTCAGCTCCGACCACGTCACGGTCGAGGCCGTGAAGTCCGACGACGTTGACCTGGCCGAGCAGTTCGGCAACATCTTCACGACCTTCTTCCTGGCGATCGGCCTCTTCTCCATCGCGGCCGGGATCATGCTCATCATCATGATCTTCGTAATGCTGGCGGCGGAGCGGAAGGCGGAGATGGGGATGGCGCGCGCGGTTGGTGCTCAGCGCAGCAACCTTGTGCAGAGCTTCGTTTCGGAGGGCATGGTCTACAACCTGCTCGCTGGCGGCGTCGGCGTTGGCCTTGGCGTCGCGGCGGCATTCGGGCTCGTTGTCGGCTTCCTGCGCTACAGCCTGGGCGATGACTTCGGCTTCATCACCCAGCACGTCACGGCGCGCTCGCTGGTCATCAGCTTCTCGCTCGGCGTCGTGCTGACATTCGTCACCGTCGTCTTCGCCTCGATGAAGGTGAGCGCGGTGAACATCGTCGCGGCGATCCGCGGCACCCCGGAAGACGAGACACCGGCCGCCCGCAAGAAGGTCTCATGGTGGTCGATCGTCATCGGGCTGCCGCTGCTGATCGTGCCGCCGCTGGGCCTCTACTTCATCCTGCGCCGGGGACTCCGGATCTCCTGGGCCTGGCTGCTCTGCCCCGCCGGCATCGCCCTGGGCTGCCTCTGCATCCTGGGAGCCAAGGGCAGCGGCACAGAGGCGCTCTTCTCCATGGGCTTCACGCTGATCCCGCTCTGCCTGGCCGGCCTGGCGACCCACTACCGGGTCTCGCCGCGGCTGATCTGGACGACGGTGGGCGTGATCCTGGCCGGCTACTGGCTCTCCCCCGTCAACATCGGCGAGGAGGTCCTCGGCCGCGAGATGAAGGGCGGAATCGAGATGTTCATCCTCTCCGGGATCATGGTGGTCACCGCCTTCACGCTGATCATCGTCTATAACGCCAGGCTCCTGACCCTGCTCTTCCAGCGCAACGGCGGCTTCCGCTACCGCGTCCCGGTGATCTCGGCGGCGCTGGCGGTGGCCTCCGCGGCCGGTGCCGTGGCCCTCGGTGACGCCGCCAACAGCGTCGGGCAGCTCCTCTACCTGGTGGCGGCCATGCTGGCCATCGCGGGCATCTTCTCCTTCGTCTCGGTCCGCTTCCCGCAGGTGGCGCCGGTACTGAAGATGGGCGTCGCTTACCCGCTGGCCAACCGCTTCCGCACCGGGATGACGATCGCCATGTTCTCCTTGATCATCTTCTCGCTGACAGCGTTCAGCGCAATCATCGCCAACTTCTCCGCACTCTACGGCGGTGCCGACGGCAACGGTGGCTGGGACGTCGTCGCCACGGCCAACCACGGCAGCGGCATCACAGACCTGCAGCAGGACCTGGCGGGCTCCCCCGTGGCCACGCAGATCACGGGAACGGGTTCCGTCAGCACTCCCCAGGGCCAATACGAAGTCCAGCAGGTCGGCCAGTCAACCTGGGAGCCGTACCCGGTCCTGGCCGCCGACGACTCGTTCCTATCCGACGGCACGAAGCTCGAGTCCTGGGCCAACGGTTACGCAGACGCCGGCGCAGCTCTGGCCGCCGTCCGCAGCAACCCTGGCCTGGCTATCGTCGACCGCTACGCGACGGACCCGCAGAACTCGGACGGCTGGACCGCAGACGCCGAGATCACGGAAAAGCACTTCGACCCGTTCCAGGTGACGATCCGCAATCAGGCCAACGGCAGCGAGAACGTCGTCACCGTGGTCGGTGTCTGGGCCAGCCGCCTGGAGGCGAGGCTGATCAACGGTGTCTACGTGAACAAGGACTCGTACACCTCGATGTTCGGAGAGCCGGACTTCACCCGCACCTATGTGCGCCTGGCCCCCGGTACAGACTCCAAGCTCGCCGCAAACGGCATCGAGTCGCAACTGGCCTCACGCGGGCTGCAGGCGGAGTCCATCACCGCCCTGATCGACGACAACACGGCGCAGGACCGCGCCTTCAACCGGATGTTCCAGGGCCTGATGGCGCTGGGCCTGCTGGTGGGCGTGGCAGCCCTGGGCGTGATCGCCTTCCGCTCCGTCGTGGAGCGCAGGCAGCAGATCGGCATGCTGCGCGCCATCGGCTACCAGCGGGAGAGCATCGCGCTGACGTTCGTGATGGAGTCGGGCTTCGTCGGCCTGATGGGGATCCTCTCGGGGGTGGTCGGCGGCGTCATCGTCTCGCGCAACATCTTCACGATCGGCCTCTTCAGCGACCAGGGCGTCGACTTCACGATGCCATGGGCGGAGGTGCTGGTGATGGTCAGCCTGGCGTTCGTCGTTTCGCTTGGGATGACCTGGTTGCCCAGCCGCAACGCAGCGGCCGTTCCGGTGGCAGACGCGCTGCGCTACGAATAAGTCGACAACCACCTTGCGGCAGCGGGGGAGGGCTTCGGCTCTCCCCCGCTCATTCTTGCGATCGATTTAGATACAAAAACTGGAGCCAAGGCGGGGATTCGAACCCCGGACCTGCTGTTTACGAAACAGCTGCTCTACCACTGAGCTACCTTGGCCCGTTCAAACATCTTACGAGAACCCCGCCGAGGGCGGCAACGCGAACGCCGCTAGAGGTCGACGTGCTGGCCGGAGGTCACCGGCGTGCGCAGGAGCTTCGTGGCGACGGCGTTGAAGACTGCGGCGTCGCCCGTCGTGTAGAAGCGGAACGAAGGCGCGGGGTTGGCGGCCAGACCGTCGCTGGCGACCAGCAGCTGGCGGACGCGGCGGGCCACCGGCTTCGAAGGGTCGTAGAGGCGGACGCCGGGGCCCAGCATCGTCTTGATGCGGCTGCGCAGGAACGGGTAGTGCGTGCAGCCGAGGCCGACGACGTCGGCGTCGCTGTCGATGACGGGCGCCAGGTGCCGCTCCAGCAGCGCCGTAGTCGAGCGGGTGCGCACCTGGCCGGACTCGATCGCGTTCTCCAGGCCGTCGCAGCCGACGTTGACCACGTGCATGTCCGGGGCGAACTCCTGGATCAGGCCGGCGAGGTAGGGACTCTTCGAAGTGGCCGGCGTGGACAGCACGGCGATCGTCCCGGTCTTGGTGTGGCGGGAGAGGGTCTTGACGACCGGCACGACGCCGACGAACGGCACCTGCGGGAACGTCTCGCGCAGGTAGCCGATGGCGTGGACCGTGGCCGTGTTGCAGGCGACGACGATCATCTTGGCGTCGCGCTCCAGCAGGAACCGGGTGATCCGCGAGGTGAGGTCTTCGAGTTCGGCGGTCGACTTTTCGCCGTAGGGGACGTGGCCGCTATCGGCCAGGAAGTCCATGCTCTCCTCCGGCAGCAGCTTACGGATCGCGCGCCAGATGGACAGGCCGCCCACCCCTGAATCGAACGCACCGATCGGCCTGTTGTCCATAAAGTCTCCCTCTGCGCGGCTCGCCTGGCTCAATACCAAGAATAGCTCTTTGGCCTGTCAATGTGTAGAAACGCCGCAAGGGCCCTGTGAGATACCGCTTGCTTTGACCGTACTGTGACGCGCCCGGATAATGTTTAAAGCATGACTCGCATGAGGTGGTTGATCCTGCTGGCGGTGGTGGCGCTGGTTTCCCTGGCCGTCGCCTGTGGCGGCGACGATGACGAAGCGAGCACGCAAACGGCGGCCCCGCCCTCGCAGACCCCGGCCGGGCAGACGGTCGCCCCCGCTTCCACCTGCGCCGACCCGATTACCGATGATGGAGAGCCAAGCATGAAGACCTACGATGCCGCCCCGCCGATGACCATCGACCCCGCCAAGACGTACATCGCCACCGTGAAGACTGTGCGCGGCGACTTCCAGATTACGCTGCGGCCGGACCTGGCTCCGCAGCACGTAAACTCTTTCGTCTTCCTCGCCAACGACGGCTACTTCGACCACGTTACGTTCCACCGCGTGATCCCGGGTTTCGTGGCCCAGGCCGGCGATCCGACGGGCACCGGCTCCGGCGGGCCCGGCTACACGATCCCGGCCGAGTTCACCACCTCCGTGCCGTACGCGCGCGGCGTTGTCGGCATGGCGCGCACCACTGACCCCAACAGCGCGGGCAGCCAGTGGTTCGTCGCCTACGCAGCAGCCTCCAACCTGGACGGGGCCTACACGGTCTTCGGTCAGGTCACGGAAGGGATGGACGTCGTCGAGTGTCTGACGCCGCGCGATACGAGCAAGAACCCGAACGCGCCCCCCGGCGACAAGATCATCAGCATCAGAGTCGAAGAGCAGTAGCGCGCACCGAGGTTACTCGGAGACGGGGAGGTCGGCGCGGACGCGGAGGGTGCTGACCTGGCGCTCCGCGTGATAGGAAGAGCGGACCAGCGGCCCCGCCTCCACGTGCTTGAAGCCGAGCGCCAGCGCCTCGTCCCGCAGATGGTCGAACTCCTCCGGGGCGTAGTAGCGGACCAGCGGCAGGTGCTTCTGGCTGGGGCGGAGATACTGGCCCAGGGTTAGCACCTCTACACCGTTGGCCAACAGGTCTTCGAAGACCTGCAGCAGCTCGTGCTCGGTCTCTCCCAGGCCCACCATCAGGCCTGTCTTCGTGATCGTGCCGGGGTCCAGCTCCTTGGCCCGCCGCAGCAGCTCCAGCGAGCGCTCGTAGCGCGCCTTCGGCCGCACGCGCCGGTAGAGGCGCGGCACGGACTCCGTGTTGTGGTTGAGGATTTCGGGGCGCGCGTCCATCACCGTCGCCAGGGCGTCCCAGTTGCCCAGGAAGTCCGGGATCAACACCTCGATGCTAGTCTCCGGGGAGAGTCGCCGGATCCAGCGGATCGTCTGGGCGAAGACGGCCGAGCCGCCGTCGGCCTCGTCGTCGCGGTTGACGGAGGTCACGACGGCGTGGGTCAGGCCCATCTCGCGCACGGCGTTGGCCACGCGCATCGGCTCCAGCTTGTCGATGGCTCCCGGCCTGCCGGTGGTGACGGCGCAGAAGCCGCAGGCGCGGGTGCAGGTGTCGCCCAGGATCATGAAGGTCGCGGTGCCGGCTTCCCAGCACTCGCCGATGTTGGGGCAGCGCGCCTCCTCACAGACGGTGTGGAGCCGGCCTTCGCGCATGACGCCCTTGAGGCGCATGTAGTTGGGCCCGCCGGGAAAGCGCACCTTCAGCCAGGGCGGCTTGCGCCCGGCCGCGACCCAGTCGATCGTGTCTGTCACGCCTCCATTGTCGCACGGCCGGAGGCGGTTCCTGGTTGCGAATTGGCTGTAAAATGTGCGCAGCATGCCACACGCACGCATCAACGGCATCGACATCTACTTCGAACGCCACGGCGAGGTAGGCGATCCGCTTGTCTTTATCCACGGCTACTGCGGCGAGGTCCCGGACTGGCGGCACCAGATCGAGGCCTTCGCGACCACCCACCGTGTGCTGGCGCTGGACAACCGTGGCCACGGCAAGTCGGAGGCGCCGGCAGACCGCTCGGCCTATTCGATCGGCCAGATGGCCGCCGACGCCGCGGCTCTGGCCGAGGAAGTCGGCTTCGAGCGATACCACCTCGTCGGCCACTCGATGGGCGGGGCCGTGGCCCAGGAGATCGCGCTGGGCGTCCCCGGGCGCTTGCTCTCGCTGACCCTGCACGATACGTCGCCCTCCTTCGACCTGCTCCGCAACGAGCTGGTGGCGAAGATCTCGGCGGCGCGGAACGACATCGCTGAAAAGCAGGGGATGGCGGCGCTGGCGGCGATCCCCTCGCCGTTGCCGCGCTCGCCGTTCAAGTCAGAGGAGCGCGTGCAGGAAGAGGCCGAGATACTGGCGCGGATGTCCGTGGACGGCTTCATCGGCTCCTTTGAGGGGCTGGCTGCCTGGCCGGGCACGCTGGACCGCCTCGGCACGATCGTGACGCCGACGCTGGTCATCTGCGGCGCCGCTGATGGCCCGCTAATCGGCCCATCCCGGAGCCTGGCGGAGCTAATCCCCGGCGCGGTGCTGGAGATCGTTCCGGAAGCGGGTCACGCGCCGCAGCTTGAGCAGCCTGAGCGCTTCAACACCGCCCTGCGCGAGCACTTCGAACGCGCTTCGACCGCATCATCCGCCAAGTAAACAAATCCGCCGCGAAAATTCCCAAATCCGCCTTGACGGGGTCTTGACGTTCCGATTTCACGCGCGCAATATTGACGTATTCTATGCGAAACGTTCTTCTTATAGGCGATATCGAGACTCTGACACCGTACTCCGAGGCGCTTAACGCCGACGGATACTTCTCCTCGTTGCGCTCCCCGGGCGACGACTCGGCCATCGAAGGGGAGTTCGATATTGCAGTCATCGACTTGCCTTCGGTGGGCGAGGACTGGGCCGCCGCCTCTCTGATCGAGGCCGTCGGCGGCTCCGAGGCGATGCCGGTGATCGTGATCGCCGGCCCGGACCAGCTCTCCGCCTTCGATCCGATCCGCGACGTTGACGACTACGTGCGGTCCCGCGGCGCCCCCGACGACCTGGTGACCCGCGTCCGCAGGGCGCTCTGGAAGAAGCACCGCGTCGACTCTCGCAATGTCCTGCAGTGCGGCGACCTGGTGATGGACCTGGGCAACTACACCGTGCAGATCGGCGGCAACAGCATCGACCTCACGTACAAGGAGTACGAGCTGCTGCGCTTCCTGGCCACGAACCGCGACCGCGTCTACAGCCGCGAGACGCTCTTGAACAAGGTCTGGGGCTACGACTTCTACGGTGGCGCGCGCACGGTGGACGTCCACGTGCGGCGGCTGCGCTAGCAAGATCGAGGACCGGCACCACACGTTCATCGAGACGGTGCGCAACGTGGGCTACCGCTTCCGCGCGATGGCGTGACCGGCCTACGAATCACCGAGCTTTCCCCGGACCCATCCAATGATCGGACGTCGTCAAGCTTTCTTCGGCGGCAGCGGCAGGAACGCGCTCGTCCGGGCGATGTAATCCTCATAGCCGGGGCGGCGCTTCTTTAGCGAGCGCTCCAGCATGGCGACGCCGGAGACGCGTACGAGCATGAAGGTCATGATGGCGGGCGCGAAGATGGTGGCGACGCCCCATGGCGTGCCGGCGGCGATGATGAAGTAGCCCCACCAGAGCGTCGCGTCGCCGAAGTAGTTCGGGTGGCGGGTGTAGCGCCAGAGCCCGAGGTTCATCACCTTGCCAGCGTTGTCCGGGTTGGCCTTGAAGCGCGTCAGCTGCCAGTCGCCGATCGCCTCGAAGAGGAAGCCGATCGACCAGACGACGGTTCCGGCGATATCGGCGATCGTCAGGCGGTCCGGTGAGTCGCTGTGGACGGCGACGAGGAGCGGCGCCGAGATGATCCAGAGCAAGATGCCTTGCAGGTAGAAGACTCGGAAGAGCGAGACCCACCAGAACGAGCCGCCGGCGGCCTCCCGCCACTTCTTGTAGCGGAAGTCCTCGCCGTGGCCGGCGTTGCGGGTCAGGATGTGCCCGCCCAGGCGCAGCGCCCAGGTGACGACCAGCGCGATCACCAGGATCTCGCGCCCGGCGTAGGTGTTGCTGGAGAGGAGCGCGTAGACGACGGCCAGCACCGCGAAGCCAGGCGCCCAGAAGATATCGATGATGCTGGCGTTGCGGAGGACAAGGCTGAGCAGCCAGACGAGCGTGACGTAAGCGGCGGCTGTCCCCAGCCCGACCAGCGCCAGCGGGACTAGCGACACTACTTCTGTCCGGCGAAGGCGGGGTGGACGGTTCGCTCGATCCCGGCCAGGACATCCCGCAGCTCCTCGGCTACGGAGTCCCAGAGGCGCGGGCCGTCCGTCGTGTCGCCGGCGCGGCGGGCGCAGACCTCGGACGCCCACTCCTGGGTACAGTCGAGAGGCTGGCCGAACACAACGCGGACGCGGTTGCCGGCGCGCGGACGGCTGCTGCCGACGGGCAGAACGCCCTGCATGCCGTAGTGGTAGAAGGGCAGTGTTATCGGGTGGGCCTGGGCCACGAGCCAGCCGATGCCCGGCTTGAACTCGGGGGCCAGGCGCGCCTCCGGGTCGCGGGTGCGGCCGCCTTCTGGGAACATGTGCACCCAGTCGCCGGCCAGCAGACGGTCGCGCAGTAGCTGCATTCCCGGCTGCTCGATCCCGCCTCCGCGGACGATCGGCGCGGCTTTGCCGGCGGTGAAGAGCCAGGCTTTGAAGGGCGTCCCGAAGAAGTTGATCGCATCGGCGCCCACCCAGCGGATGCGCCGGTACGCGCCTTCCGTGAAGTTACTGGTCAGCAGCGGGTCATCGAATATCGAAACGTGGTTGCTGAAGGTGAGGAGGCCGCGGCCGCCGCGCGACTGCACCGCCTCCAGCCTGTCGCGGCCCTCGACCTCCAGGCGGTTCATTACCCGGGTGACGAAGAGCGAGGCCGTGATGACGACGCGGGCGATGGCCGGGTGGTACCAGCGGGCTCCAGGCCGCCAGCGCTCTACAGCGCGGCGCTCGGCCTTTTGCTGGCGCTCGCTGGGCCCTGGTTCGGTTGAACCGTTTTCGGCCTTCAAGATAGCGATATTCTACTCCGCCGGCCCGGCGTAACGCGTCGTTCATTTGTCCGTAATATAGCCGTAATACTTTTCCAGAGTGCTCCGCGTAGTATGCCGTTAATCGAGCCGTAAGCTGTCCGCAATCTATCCGTGACACGGCTCGGCCTTGGGAGGGAGACTGCGCATGCCTGTTGAGATCGATAGCGGAAACACGGCCTGGGTGCTGGCCGCGGCGGCACTGGTCATGTTCATGACGCCGGGCCTCGGCTTCTTCTACGCCGGCTTCACCCGCAGCAAAAACGTGCTCGGGACGATCATGCAGAGCTTCATCGTCGTCGGGCTGGTCGGCGTGCAGTGGGTGATCATCGGCTACAGCCTGGCCTTCGGGCCGGACCAGGGCGGCCTGATCGGCAACCTGGACTACCTCGGGCTGAAGCACGTCGGGCTCGAACCGGGCGCCTGGGGCACGGCCAACGGCATCCCGGAAGAGTCGTTCATGATCTTCCAGGCGATGTTCGCCATCATCACCCCGGCCCTGATCACCGGCGCTTTCGCCGAGCGCGCCAAGTTCAGCACGTTCCTCGTGTTCATGCTGGCCTGGTCGTTCCTGGTCTACGATCCGGTGGCGCATTGGATCTTCGGCACGGGCTGGCTGGGCGTGGCCAACCCCAACGGCATCAACGCCCTGGACTTCGCCGGCGGCGCCGCGATCCACGTCAACGCCGGCGCCGCGGCCCTGGCCGCGGCGATCATGTACGGCCGCCGCAAAGGCTTCGGCACGGAGCCCATGGAGCCGCACAACATCACCTATATCGTGATCGGGGCGGCCATCCTCTGGTTCGGCTGGTTCGGCTTCAACGCGGGCAGCGCAGGCGCAGCCAACGGTGTGGCCGCCAACGCCTTTGTGGTCACCAATACGGCCGCCGCCGCCGCGGCCCTGACCTGGGTGGGCGCGCAGTGGTTCCTGACCGGCAAGGCCAGCATCATCGGCGCGGCGGCGGGCGCAGTGGCCGGGCTGGTGGCGATCACGCCCGCCTCAGGCTTCGTCCAGCCCATGGAAGCGATCGCCATCGGCGGCATCGCCGGCGTCGTCTGCTACGGCGCTGTGCGGCTGCGCGGCATGACCTCGCTGGACGACTCCCTGGACGTCGTCGGCGTCCACGGCGTCGGCGGCACCTGGGGAGCGCTGGCCACGGGCATCTTCGCCTCGGCCACTGTCGGCGGCGTGGACGGGCTCTGGCACGGCAACGGCGGCCAGGTCTGGGACCAGCTGGCGGCGATCGGCGTGGTCTGGGTCTACTCCTTCGTGATGACCTGCGTCATTCTCAAGGTGCTGGACGTGGTGATGGGCCTGCGGGTGAGCGAAGACGAAGAAGAGCTCGGCCTGGATGTCACCCAGCACGGGGAACGCGGCTACGTGTTCGACGAGGCCGTAGGCGTGCCGTTCGCGGCGGCCTCTCCGCCACCACCACAGGCTCCAGCAGCCCCTGTCAGCCAGTAAAGGAGTAGACGTGTTCAAGATCGAAGCGATTATCCGCCCCGAAAAGCTGGACGACGTGAAGACCGCCCTGAGCGAGGCCGGTCACGTCGGCCTTAACATCATTCACGTGACCGGCCGCGGCGTCCAACGCGGAGTGGTCCAGCAGGGCCGCGGCGGCCAGAGCTACACCATCGACATGCTGCCGAAGGTGAAGGTGGAAGTCGTCGTGGCAGACAAGGACTGCGACAAGGTCGTGGACCTGATCTGCAACGCCGCGCGCACCGGAAACATCGGCGACGGGAAGATCTTCCTGATCCCGGTGGCAGACGCGATCCGTGTCCGCACAGGTGAACGCGGCGACGGGGCGGTCTAGATAGGCGGCCGATGACTCGGCGTAACACAACCGTAACGCTTCCCGGCCCCTCCCGGGGAGGGCGATTCCTATACTGTGACTCACAAGACTGAGGGAGGAAGGCAACTTGACAGAAGCAGACGCACAACGCATCACGAAGCTCATCAAGGACAAGGGCGTGCAGGTGGTAGACCTGCGATTTACCGACTTGCCCGGGATGTGGCAGCACTTCACGATTTTGCCGGCGGAGATGGCCGGCTACAGCAACTACAAGACCTCCATCTGGACCGAAGGCATCGGCTTCGATGGCTCCAGCATCCGCGGCTTCCAGGAGATCCAGGAATCGGACATGATCCTGATCCCGGACGCTTCCACCGCCCGCATCGACCCGCTGGCCGAGACGCCGACCCTGACGCTGATCTGCGACATCAAGGACCCGATCACGCAACAGCCCTACAGCCGCGACCCGCGCTACATCGCCCGGAAGGCGGAGGCCCACCTGGTCAAGACCGGCCTCGCTGACACCGCCTACTTCGGCCCGGAGGCCGAGTTCTTCATCTTCGACAACATCCGCTTCGACCAGAACACCCAGAGCGGCTACTACTTCGTGGACAGCGAAGAGGGCTCCTGGAACAGCGGCTCCGCCGAGCGCCCGAACCTGGGCTACAAGCCGCGCCCCAAGGAAGGCTACTTCCCGGTATCGCCGACAGACTCGCTGCAGGAGATCCGCAACGAGATGGTGCTGACGATGGAGAAAGTCGGCATCACCGTGGAGGTGCACCACCACGAGGTGGCGACCGCCGGCCAGTGCGAGATCGACATGCGCTTCGACAAGCTGCTCAAGAAGGCCGACGATCTGCTCTGGTACAAGTACATCGTCAAGAACGTGGCCAAGAACCACGGCAAGGTCGCCACTTTCATGCCGAAGCCCCTCTTCGGCGACAACGGCTCCGGCATGCACGTCCACCAGTCGCTCTGGAAGGGCGGCCGGCCGCTCTTCTTCGACAAGAACGGCTACGCCAAGACCAGTCAGATGTGCCGATGGTACATCGGCGGCCTTCTGAAGCACGGCCGGGCGCTGATGGCCCTCTGCGCGCCGACGACGAACTCCTACAAGCGGCTGGTGCCGGGCTACGAGGCGCCGGTCAACCTGGTCTACTCCGCGCGAAACCGCTCCGCCGCCGCCCGCATCCCGGTGTTCAACGAGAACCCCAAGGCCAAGCGCATCGAGTTCCGCCCCCCGGACCCCACCTGCAACCCCTACCTGGCGTTCTCCGCCATGCTGATGGCCGGCCTGGACGGCATCAAGAAGAAGATCGATCCGGGCAACCCGCTGGAGAAGAACACCTACGACCTGTCGGCGAAGGAAGCCGCCAAGATCGCGACGGTGCCCGGCTCGCTACCGGAGGCGCTGGAGGCGCTGGAGGCGGACCACGCGTTCCTGCTGGAAGGCGGCGTCTTCACCCAGGACCTGCTGGACATGTGGCTCAGCTACAAGCGCGAGGCGGAGATCGATCCGGTCCGGCTGCGCCCGCACCCGTGGGAGTTTATGCTCTACTTCGACATGTAAGCCCCGGCGGCAATGAAGCATCTAGCGCGGGAGGGGGCCAGACCGGCTCCCTCCCGCTTCCATGAGAAGGTTGGCGAGTGAACGACACGAACGAATCGCGCGAATACGTCCTCCAGCAGTGCCGGGAGAAGGACGTCAAGTTCATCCGCCTCTGGTTCACCGATATCCTGGGCGTCCTCAAGAGCGTGGCCATCACCGTCGAGGAGCTGGAAGAGGCGCTGGAGGAAGGCATCGGCTTCGACGGCGCATCCATCGAAGGGTTCGCCCGGATCGATGAGTCCGACATGATCGCGATGCCCGACCCGACGACGTTCGCGATCCTGCCGTGGCGTCCGCAGGAGCGGCGGGTGGCGCGCGTCTTCTGCGACATCCTGAGGCCGGACGGCGCGCCGTTCGAATCGGACCCGCGCTGGGTGCTGCGGCGCCAGCTCAAGCGCGCAGCCGACCTGGGCTACACGTTCTACGTCGGCCCGGAGATCGAATACTTCTACTTCGCCAACTCAGAGTCGCCGGCGGTGCTGGACCTCGGCGGCTACTTCGATAACACGCCGCTGGACGCCGGCACGGACCTGCGCCGCGAGACCGTGCTGACCCTGGAAGAGCTGGGCATCCCGGTGGAGACGTCGCACCACGAGGTCGCGCCCTCCCAGCACGAGATCGCCCTCCGCTACACGGACGCGCTGACGATGGCCGACAACACGATGACCTACCGGCTGACGGTGAAGGAGATCGCGCTCAAGAACGGCGTCTACGCCACGTTCATGCCGAAGCCGATCTCCGATCAGAACGGCTCCGGGATGCACGTCCACATGTCGCTCTTCAAGGGCGAGAGCAACGCCTTCTGCGACGCGGCGGACCCCTATCACCTCTCGAAGGTCGGCCGCAGCTTCATCGCCGGGCTGCTCAAGTACGCGCGGGAGATCACGCTGGTGACCAACCAGTGGGTGAACTCATACAAGCGGCTGGTGCCCGGCTTCGAGGCGCCGGTCTACGTCTCCTGGGCGCGCCGCAACCGCGCCGACCTGATCCGCGTGCCGGAGTACCAGACGCGGCAAGGAGACCGCCGCCCGGATCGAGTACCGGGCGCCGGACCCGGCCTGCAACCCGTACCTCGCCTTCGCCTGCATGCTGGCGGCCGGCCTGGAAGGTGTGGAGAAGGGGTACCCGGTGCCTGACCCGAGCGAGCAGAACGTCTTCGAGATGTCAGAGGCGGAGCGTAAAGCCGCCGGGATCGGCCAGCTGCCCAGCAACCTGCTGGACGCGATCGAAGTGGCGGAGGGCAGCGAGCTCCTGCGCCGTTGCCTGGGCGACCACTTGCTGGACAGCCTGCTCCTCAACAAGAAGCATGGAGTGGGCCAACTTCCGCACCCACGTCTCCGACTGGGAGACGAAGCCGCTACCTGCCGATACTCTAGGCCCCCGGCGAAGCGGCCGGTTCTGCAGGCTCGGGAGTGTACGCCGAGTCGGTCCACGTTGGTGGCGACTCACAGACGGCGCTCGGCTGGACATCGTCGTCCAGGGCCATCTGGAGCACGGCCATCGCGTCGGCCGGTGTGACGGTGCCGTCGCAGTTGGTCTCGGCGTGGGTGGCCGCACAGGTTGATGCGTCGACGCCGGCGGCGACCTGGAGGATGATGACGGCGTCCTGAGCAGTCACCAGCCCGTCGCAGTTGGCGTCGCCGGCGGCGAACACCTGCGGCGCCGGCGTTTCGGTGGGCGCCGGTGGCGGCGGCAGCTCCGTCGGTTCGGGTGTGGGTGTTGGCGCCGCGCCGAGGTCGAAGTTGCCGGTCTCGGAGTGCGGCTCGTTGATGCCAAGGTCAGTGGTCGGCACGCCGGAGAGGCTCACGTTGCGCGTCGTCTCGGCGTTCGGCCCCTGCACCCAGAAGTGGACGTGGGGGCCGCTGCTGCAGCCGCCAAGCGTCGAAGGGTGGCCGAGGCGCTGGCCGGTCTGGACGGTGTCCCCGGCCGCCACCTGGTAAGCGTCCAGGTGATAGTAGCGGGACAGCCAGCCGCCGCCGTGATCGACCAGGACATAGGAGTCGCCGGCCGAGACGACGGTCCCCGGCGCCGAGGCCAGGACCCAGTATGCCGACTCCTGGTACACCCAGTCGGCGTCCCCCTCGCAGCGCACGGTCAGGGAGAACCCGGTGTCCGGCGGGAAGAAATCGACAGCGTCGTTGGTGGCGTGGAAGCCGGCCTCGCCCGTGTACCAGACGTCTCCGTCCTGCCAGGGGAATAGGAACGCGGGCTGCTCATTGGCTGATGCCCGCTGCAGTCCGGCGAGGGCCAGGGCGGCGATCCCGGCGATCAGCAGGAAGCCCACGAGCAGCGCCACGAGGTGACGGCGCGGCGCGGGTGGTGTGGATGACAGATTCGGGGATGGTCTCGGCAATTGCGTCTCCGGCGTACGATTCGGCGGACGCGGGCGTGGCGTCCACTAGTTCGGATGGGCGCGCGCAAGGGACGTTACTTGTGATCGGGCGGGAGCGGGTTAAGGTTGTGTACAAGGGCGGCGGTGTGGCGCCGGCGCATCTGCCGGTAACAGCAAAACACCCCGGGCAAGCGGGGTGCTTTGCAAGGGGTGCGGAAACCGGACAGGAGCCGTCTAAAGGAAAGGCTGTGGGCGCTACCACCACGAATGTACGTCCGGCTCTGGCTTATGGCCAGTCCAATAGGGATACTGTGTGTAGCCACTCTTCGTATGGGGCGTAAACGTCTGATGTGCGTATACTGCCTTCAAAGGCCATCTACCGAGGTGGCGGAAGGGACGTTGCTGAAACACGGTGGCTGCCAACCACTATTCCAGCCCAACGTATGAGTCGATGGCATCGCATGGCGTACAGCTCTGCGAGGGCGGTGCCGCTTGACCTGGGGAGACGAACTTAGAGCGGCCCGGCTCGAAGTCGATGTTTCGCGAAAGGCGCTGGCGCGCCTGGCTGGCGTGTCCGCCGCAACGGTAAAGGCCTACGAAGACGGCACCCGAAACCCCTCCCGGCAGATGCTCAGCGCGCTGCTGGGGGCGCTCAAAGTGGAGCGGCGCACGCGAAACCGCATCTTATTCGATGCCGGGTTCGCGCCGGACGGGCAAGTGCTGGGGTCCGTTGACGAACCTGGTTACGCATTCACCGTCGAAGAGGCGACGGAGTACCTGGAGGAGTTCCCCTGGCCGGCCTTTCTCCTCAACGAGTTCGTGGAGGTCGTCGGCTGTAACCGAATAGCGGAGCGGGTCTGGGGGATCGACCTCGAGCGCGAGTTCCCGGACCCAATCGATCGCAGCATGCTGGCCGTGGCCAGCAACCCGCGCTTCGCCGACAAGGTGGAGAACTGGGACGACATGATGCGCCTGGCCGTCGGCATCTTCAAGGGGCACCACCGCGGCCCGGAGGACCTGGACCGCGCCAGCCCCTACTTCAGCCAGGTGATGCAGCGCTTCGTGATGGGCAACCCGCGTTACGTGCGGCGCTTCATGGAGATCTGGCAGGAGACGCCGCCGCGCGCGCCCAAGATCCGCTGGTCCTACCCGGTCACCTGGGTTGAGCCGGGGATCGGGACGGTCAACTTCATGTCCTACGTCAGCACGGCCAACGAGCCGGACGGCCTGGCCTTCAACGACTGGGTGCCGATGGACGCAGACTCCTGGGTCTGCCTGGCGGAGATCCTGAAGCAGCGCTAGGGCTGCTGCGTCGATCGGCTGCACCTGCTGGGTGGCGGCTGGCGGGAAGAGCGAATCGGTGCCGTGCTCCACGGCAGTGAAGACGGGGCGCGGGTAAAGGCCGACGGCGAAGATGCCCAGCACGAGCACGGTCAGAGCGCCGTATTCGAACCAGGGCGTCGGGAAGCGCGTCTTCTCGTCCGGCTCGCCGAGGTACATCTCCCGGATCACGATCAGGTAGTAGTAGAGCGAGACGAAGCTGAAGAACGCGGCGATTCCGGCCAGCCAGAGCATGTCGTTGCTGGCCGCCGCCTGGAAGAGGATGAACTTGGTCGCGAAGCCGGCGAAAAGCGGCATTCCGGAGAGGGAGAAGAGGGCGATCGTCAGGCAGAGCGCCAGGAAGGGCGCGCGCTCGGCCAGGCCCTTGAACTCCGGGATCTCCTCGCGGCCCGTCCAGTTGTAGTAGACGATGATCGCCAGGAACGCCGCCATGTTGGTGACCACGTAGCCGATCATGTGGAGGACGATGGCGCTGCCGGCGTCGTGCTGGGTCGCGGAGAGCGCTGCGATGCCGACGAGCAGGTAACCCACCTGGCCGATGCTGGAGTAGGCCAGGAGCCGCTTGATGTTGGTCTGCTGGATGGCGACGAGGTTGCCGAACGCCATCGTCGCCACCGCCAGTCCGGCGATGAAATAGCGCCAGTCGTCGACGATCGGCAGGAACGCCTGGGTGAAGAGCTTGAGGAAGAGCGCGATGCCCGCCGACTTGGACAGCGCCGAGATCAGCCCGGTGATCGGCAGCGGCGCGCCTTCGTAGGCGTCCGGGGTGTACATGTGGAACGGCACGGCCGCGACCTTGAAGCCGAGCCCGCCGATGATCATGGCCAACCCCAACAGCATGGCCGGCTGGATGCCGCTGTGCGGCTGCGACAGGACGTCGCCGATGCCGGCGTACTGGGTGGTGCCGGTGGCGCCGTACATGAGGCCGATGCCGTAGAGGAAGATCGCGGACGAGAAAGCGCCCAGCAGCATGTACTTGAGGCCGGCCTCATTCGAGCGCAGGTCGAACTTGGAGTACGAGGTCAGCACGTAGAGCGAGAAGCTCAGCAGCTCAAGCGAGATGTAGGCCGTCAAGAGCTCCCGCGCCGAGGCCATGCCGATGCCGCCGATCACGCAGAGCAGGATCAGCGCGTAGTATTCGCCCGGATGCAGCAGCTTCTGTTTGACGTAACGAGCCGAGGCCAGGCAGGTGACGCCGCCGATCAGACTGAAGAAGACGCGGAACAGCGTCGTGTAGTCGTTGATGTCGATCAGGTTGCCGAACGTCTTGTGGTCGCCGACCCAGATGAACGAGACGCCGGCGGCGACAAACGTGCCGATGGCGGCGAGGACGCCGAGCTGGTCCTTGCCCAGCCGCCCCCAGAACAGGTCCAGCATGATCAGGGCAGCGGCCCAGCCGGCCAGGATGTACTCCGGCGCCAGCAGCTCCCAGTCCATGTGCGCGGTGTTCATCGAGAGCCCCGGAATCCCCTTCACGCTATCGGTGATGCGATCAAGGAAGAGCGCCGGCCAGACGCCCATGAACGACGATGGCGCCGATCAAGAGCATCGCTGCGGCCTGCTCGCCGATGCGCATCTCTTTCAACCCCTCCCAGCGCTCGTTGAGCGGCCCGAAGTAGGCGGCGGCCAGCATCCGCAGGATGTAGGTGGCGGTGATCGCGGCGGCCAGGATACCGAGGCCGCCCGCCCAGTAGTAGTGTGCCTGGAAAACGCCGACGAAGATCTGGAACTCCGCGATGAAGCCGGCGAGGCCCGGCAAGCCCAGCGAAGACAGCCCGGCTATGGTGAAGAAAGCCGCGTGGCGCGGCATCCTGCGGGCGATCCCGCCGAACGCCGTCATGTCGCGCAGGTGGGCCTGGTCGTAGACGGCGCCGACGCTGGTGAACATGAGGGCCGTCATTACGCCGTGGGCGAACATCTGGAGGACCGCGCCGTTGACGCCGATCTGGGTCATGCTGGCCAGCCCCATCAGCACGTAGCCCATGTGGCTGACCGAGGAGTAGCCCACCATGTACTTGAGGTCTTTCTGGGAGAGCGCGGAGACGGCGCCGTAGACGGCCCCGGTGCAACCCAGCACCATCAGCACCGGCGACCAGTAGTCCGCGCCTTCCGGCAAGAGCGTCATGCCGACGCGCAGGATGCCGAAGGCGCCCAGCTTCATCAGGACGCCGGCGTGGAGCATGGAGACGCCGGTGGGCGCAGCCACGTGGCCGTCCGGCGACCACGTATGCACCGGCCACATGCCGGCCAGCACCCCGAAGCCGACCATAAAGAAGGGGAAGCACCACTTCTGGAAGCTTGGGTCAAGCTTGGCGTCCCTGAGCACCGTCATGTCGAAGGTGCCGGCCCCGGCGTGGGTGAAGAGCGCGAAGATGCCGACGAAGACCAGCACCGAGCCGGCCACCAGCATCAGCGTCAGCTTCATCGCGCCGTATTCCTTGGTGCGCTTGAAGTTGCCGAAGTCGGAGCTGGCGCCCCAGACGGCGATCAGCAGGTACATCGGCAGCACCGCCACCTCGTACCAGAAGAAGAAGAAGAACAGGTCTTCGCTGATGAAGGTGCCGTAGACGCCGGAGACGAGCAGGAAGAGCAGGACGAAGAAGTCCTTCGTGCGGTAGTTGATGTTCCAGGAGACGAACACGGCCGCGAAGATGACGATGCCGTTCAACAGCACCAGCGGCGCCGCGATGCCGTCAACGCCGAGGAAGAAGGTGATCCCGTCTTTCTTCAGGAAGCCGACGTCTTCCAGCCACGTCCACTGCAGCTCGTAGCGCAGCCCGGAGCCGCCGTTGTACTCGTAGACCACGAAGAACCAGCACGGACAGCACGAACATCAGCGCCGCGCCGCCCAACGCCACGTACCTCACGAGCTCCGGATAGCGCGAGGGGATGGCCGCGAAGATGACCGCACAGGCAACCGGTATGACGAGCAGCGCCAGGAGGACGTACTGCATCGCTAGCCCTTCAACACCAGGAAGAGAACGCCCAGCACGATGATGCCGCCGGAGATCGCCAGCGCGTAGTTCGGCAGCTTGCCGGTCTCCGTGAACTTCAGCTCGTTGCCGGCGAAGTAACCGACCCGCGCCGAGCCGTTAACGCCGGTGTCGTTGACGACCGTGCGGTCAAACAGCGCGACGAATTTGCCGATCCCGAGCAGATGTAGTTGATCACGAACTGGTAGATGTCGTCGATGTAGTAGCGGTGCGAGAGCAGCGTGGCGATTGGCGAGAACGTCTCGCGGACGCGGGTAGCGATCTCGGCCGGCCCTGCCAGAGCGTACCAGCCGACCGCGCGCCGCCGCCGGCCAGCGCCGTCGAGAGCACCGCGGTGTCCGACGTTGAAGTCGAACTTCTCGGGCTCGCCGTGTACACGAACTCCGGGAAGCCGCCGGTGAAGCCCAGCGCCTTGCCGACGCCGTGGAAGACGACGAAACCGCCGATGCACGGTGGGGATCGCCAGCAGGATCAGCGGCACCGTCATCAGCGGCTCGGCCTCGTGGGCGTGGTCGTCGACGTGGTGGTCCTTCGGCGGCGCGACGAAGGTCAGGATGTACAGGCGCGTCATGTAGAGGCCGGTGATGACCAGGCTGCGAGAGCAGGACGATATACATCCCGATGTTCTGGGCGTGATGAGCTGAGAGCAGCACCTCGTCCTTGGCCCAGAACCCGGAGAGCGGGATGATCCCGATCATCGCCGCTGTCGCCGATCGCAAACGTGATCGCAGTGACCGGCATCTTGTGCCTGAGGCCGCCGAGCTCGCTCACGTCCTGCTTCTCCGTGGCGTGGATGACCGCGCCGGAGCCGAGGAAGAGCATCGCCTTGAAGAAGCCGTGCACGAAGAGGTAGAGCATCGCCGCCGTCACCGAGTGCGAGCCGAGGGCGACGAACATCAGCCCCAGCGAGTTGAGAGTCGAGTAGGCGATGACGCGCTTGATGTCCGTTGCGGCCAGGCCCATCGTCGCCGATAGCATCACTGTCGTCAGGCCGAGGATCGTGACGATGTCCAGCGCGATCGGCTCCGCGGCCTCGAAGAGCGGCAGCGTCCGCGCCACCATGTAGACGCCGGCCACAACCATCGTGGCGGCGTGGATCAGCGCCGAAACAGGTGTCGGGCCCTCCATGGCGTCCGGGAGCCAGACGTGGAGCGGGAACTGCCCGGACTTGCCGACCGCGCCCATGAACAGGAAGAGGATGGCGATCGTCAGGTAGGTGCTGGTGTAGCCGCCGTGTTCTGCGCGTACTGGATGATCTCCTGGATGTTGAAGGTGCCGGCGCCCGCCAGAGCAGGATGATGCCGATCAGGAAGCCGACATCGCCGATGCGGGTGGTGATGAACGCTTTCTTGGCCGCCTCCGCCGCGGAGCGCCTCTCCCACCAGAACCCGATCAGCAGGAAGGAGCAGAAGCCCACGCCCTCCCAGGCGGCGTACATGAGCAGCAGGTTGTCGGCCAGGACAAGGGTCAGCATCGAGGCCACGAAGAGGCACATCACGGTGAAGTACCAGCCGTAACGCGGGTCGTCCTTCATGTAGGCGACGGAGTAGATCTGCACCATCAGCGCGACGAAGCTGACGACGATCGAGCATGACGATGGTGATCTGTCGACGAAGAAGCCGAGCTGGATCTTGAAGTCGGCGTAACTGATCCAGTTCCAGCTCTTGCCGCCGCCGATGAACTCCGGCTGGTTGCTTCATCGCATCGATCAGGTCGGCGCAGACCGGGAAGAAGAGGATGAACGAAGCGCCGATCGCCGCGATCGCCAGCCAGTCGCCGTGTCGCGGCAGGTACGGCGCCAAACAGCAGCAGAAAGACGAACGCCGCCGAGCGGAATCGCGGGCAGCAGCCAGGCCTGTTCCATTCCCACTGCGCCGCCACCCCCCCGGTAGCAAGCAGCGAGTAGGAAGGAGCAAGAAGACGTCGGCTGTTTTGTTGGTCTTGCTGCTGGTTCCCTCTTCCAACTTCCCTCTTCTCTCCACGCGCCTCACCACTTCATCATGTCCGCTTCGTCCACGTTCGCCGACTGGCGGTTGCGGAACAGGCGCAGGATGATCGCCAGGGCCAGTCCGGCCTCGGCGGCGGCGATGACGATTACGAAGATCGCGAAGATGACGCCGGTGGCGTTCTCCGGGTCCAGGTAGGCGGCGAAGGTGATGAAGTTGATGCTGACGGCCTGCAGCATGAGCTCGACGCCCATCAGGATCAGCACTGCGTTGCGCCGCGCGAGCACCCCGTACATCCCGATGCCGAAGAGGATGCTGCCGAGCACGAGGAAGTCGTTGATCGGGATCATGGGGACACCGCCCCGGTCCCAGCCCCGAGGGCAGAGGGAAGAGTTAGAGCGTGCGCAACCTTCCACCTTTCTGCTTCCTTCTTCCTGGCCATCATCACTCGCCTTCCTCGCCGCGGGCCAGGATGATCGCGCCGATCAAGGCCACTGTGAGCACCAGTGACGCGATCTCGAAGGGGACGGCCCAGGTCGTGAAGAGGGCGTCGCCGATCTGTTCGGTGGTGATGACGTTGATCTTGTCTGATTCGCCGGGGAAGTCGGTTGTCGTCACGGCGATGACGGAGGTGACCATGAAGACCGTCGAGGCCAGGGCGGCGAACGGGGCCTGCTTGCCGTTGAGCGAGCCCTGGATGTCCCGCACGCGCGTGAGCATCATCGCGAAGAGGATGAGGATCGTGACCGCGCCGCCGTAGACGAGGACCTGGACGACGGCCAGGAACTCAGAGGCGAGAAGGATGAAGATGCCGGCGACGGCGATCAGCGAAAGGATCAGAAACAGCGCGGAGTGCACAACGTTCCGGGCGGTGACTACGCCCAGCGCGCTGACCACGGTGAGCGCGGCGACGAACCAGAAGATGACTTCTTCGTAGCTCATGCCGCTTTACAGGAAAGAACTCTCAACCTGGATTAACCCTCGCCACCTTCCGCTGGTTTTTCGGATGCCGCCGCGGCGGCCTCGTCTTCTTCGTCCTTGTGCGGGGACCAGCCGGAGTGGGCCACGCCCATCGGCTCACGGAACGGGTCCGGCAGGTCGCCGGTGCGGGACTGCTTGAGCAGCGACTCCTTCTCCATCACCAGGTCCTGGCGGTCGAACGTCGAAAGCTCAACGCCTTTCCAGGTGTTGTTCATGACGATGGCGTCGAAGTTGCAGACCTCGACGCAGATGTCACAGCGCATGCAGCGGGCGTAGTCGATGTAAAAGCTGTCGACGATCTTCTTGCGCTTGCTCGTGCCCTCGGCGAAGTGCGGATTGTCCTTCATCGTCACGGTCATGCAGTCGACGGGGCAGTAGCGGGCGCAGACCTGGCAGCCGGTGCAGAACGGCTCGTCCTTGTCGAAGTCCCAGAGCAGCACTGGGAACCCACGGGCGCGATGCGGCAGCACCTTCTTCTCTGTGGGATAGGAAACGGTTACGGGCTTGCGGAAGGCCGCCCGCATCGTCATCCCGATCGCTTTCGCTATTCCAAGCATCAGAGCACACTCCCCACCCGCTGGGTCACAGGCTGGATAGAGACGCCGGAGCGCCTGGCAGCCTGATACACCACGAACACAAGGGCTATGGCGGCGGCGCCGGACATCAGCGTCAGCGTCCAGTCCGGCCAGTCGTAAACCAGCGCCAGCCCGTTGATTATGATTTGCAGCAATGTGAAGGGCAACAAGATCTGCCAGCACAAGGACATCAGCTGGTCGATCCGCAGGCGCGGCAGGCTGGCCCGCATCCACATGAAGAAGAGGATGAAGGCGAAGGTCTTGACGACCATCACCGCCGCCTGGAGATAGCCGTTGATGTCGTGCTCCAGCGGCCATGTCCAGCCGCCGAGGAAGATTAGCGAGCCCAGAATCGAGATCAGCACCAGGCTGGCGAACTCGCTCAGCTGGAACATCGACCAGCGGATGCCGGAGTACTCGACGGTCGCGCCGCCGACGACCTCGGACTCGGCGACCGGGATGTCGAACGGCTGGCGGTAGAGCTCGGCCAGGCCGGCGATGGCGAAGATGATGAAGCCCAGCGGCTGGTAGGCGATGAACGGCGTCTTGTGCTGATCGGCGACGATCTGGGCCAGGTTCATCGTCTGTCCCAGCATCGCGATGCCGACGACGGTCAGGATCAGCGGCACCTCGTAGCTGATCAGCTGGGCGCCGGCGCGGACGCCGCCTAGCAGTGCGTACTTGTTGTCTGAGCCCCAGCCGGCCATGATGATGCCGACGATGGAGAGGCCGGACACGGCGACGATGTAGAAGAGGCCCAGGGCCATGTTGCGGATCAGGATCTCCGCCGTGAACGGCAGTGCCACCAGCGCCATGATCACCGGCACGACGATTACAAACGGCGCCAGCTCGAACACCCAGCGGTCCGCCGAGACAGGCCGCAGGTCTTCCTTCGTGATGAGCTTGATCGTGTCTGCGATGCCCTGCAGCAGGCCGTAGGGGCCAACCCGCATCGGCCCGAGGCGCTGTTGCAGCCGGCCGATGACCTTGCGCTCGAGCCAGGTGAGCCAGATGACGCCTACGGGCAGCAGAATCGCCACGGCCAACAGCCGGACGACGGCGTCCAGCCAGGGGTTGGAGGAGATGGCGAGGATCACGAGTGCGCTCCGCCTTGGAGGTTGAGGTTGGAGGTTAGAGGTTGGACTACGACTCCAATCTCCAACATCCACCGTCCACCTTCTCTTCTGAACGGCCTCATCACCGGTCCACCTCGCAGAGGACGATGTCCGTGGAGCCGAGGATGACGATAACGTCTGATACGTAGTGGCCGACGGACATCTCGCGCAGGGCGGAGATGTTGCAGAAGGAGGCGCCGCGCACCTTGTGGCGCCACGGCTTGTCGGTGCCGGTGGAGACGATGTACACGCCGTATTCGCCGCGCGGGCTCTCCACGCGCATGTAAACCTCGCCGGCAGGCACGCGGAGGATGCGCTTCATCCCTTCGCGCATGATCGGGCCTTCCGGCATCCCTTCCAGTGCCTGTTCGATGATGCGGACCGACTGCTTCATCTCCTGCACGCGCACGAGAACGCGGTCGTATACGTCGCCGGTGGTGCCCGTCGGGATGTCAAAATCGAAGCGGTCGTAGATGGAGTACGGCTCGGCGCGGCGGATGTCGTGGGCGATGCCGGTGGCGCGCAGCAGCGGGCCGCTCAGCCCCCAGTCGATCGCCTGCGCCGGTGTGACGGGCGAGAGGCCGCGGCAGCGCATGAGGACGACCTCGTTGGTCATCATCAGGTCTTCCAGGTCGACGATGCCCTTCCTGATCAGGGCCACCATGGTGGCGCAGCGCTCCTTGAAGTTCTCCGGCACGTCCCAGCCCACGCCGCCGGGGCGGAAGTAGTTGTACATCATCCGCTCGCCGGTGACCTCTTCGAACAGCTCCTGGATCGACTCGCGGTCGCGGAAGGCGTACATGAACGAGGTCCCGAAGATGCCGACGTCGGTCCCGAAAGCGCCGAGGAACATCAGGTGGCTGGTGATGCGGTTGAACTCGGCCAGGATGACGCGGATGTACTGGGAGCGTTCGGTCGGCTCGAAGCCGGTGAGCTTCTCGATCGCCTCGACGTAGCAGTGCTCGGTGTTGAACTGGGCCAGGTAGTCGGTGCGGTCGTGGTAGCCGATGACCTGGCGGAAGTCGCAGTTCTCAGGCAGCTTCTCGTTGCCGCGGTGCATGTACCCGATCACCGGGTCGAGGTCGGTCACGACTTCGCCGTCAACGGTGATCACCATGCGGAAGACGCCGTGGGTCGCCGGGTGCTGCGGCCCGACGTTGACGTTGATGTCAACGGTTTCGAGCTCGCGCTCGCCGGGGATCAGCGTTTCGCGTGCCATTACTGGTTCTCCGCCGAAAAGGCCTTGAGCTGTTCGGCCACGTACTTCTTCTCGTCTTCGGTGGACATGCCCTTGGCGCGGGCGTCGGCGCGGGCCTTGGTGATGACCTTGGCCTTGGCCTGGGCCAGCTCGATCTTGGACATCTGCGGTTTGGGCGCGGCGGCTGGTGCGGCAGCGGCGCCGGACTCCATCTGCGCCGAGAACTCCTTGAGCTTCTCAGCTACGTAGAGCTTCTCGTCTTCGGTGGACATGCCCTTGCCGCGAGCGTCGGCGCGGGCCTTGGTGATGACCTTGGCCTTGGCCTGTGCCAGCTCCACCTTGGTCATGGCCGGCGCGGCAGCGGCCCCGGGCTGTGGCTGGCTCTTGAGCTGCTCCTCAAAGGCGGCCAGCGCGGCCTGGACGGCGGCCTTCTCGTCCTCCGGCGACAGGCCCTTGGCGCGGGCCTCGCTGCGGGTCTTGGTGATGACGGCGGCCTTCTGCTGGGCGATCTGGATCTTCATCGCCTTCTCGTCGACGACCGGGGCTGCGCCGCCGGCGGCCACGGCTGCCTTCTTGGAATCGGTGATGCGCTGGAGGATGTCTTCCTGCCACTCTTCGATCTCGGCCAGGGGGTGCGTCTTGAGCAGCGGGAAGTAGCCCAGCCCCTCTTCCAGGAGCAGCGGGCGCAGGTCCGGGTGCCCATCGAAGACGATGCCGAACATCTCGTGCGTCTCGCGCTCGTGCCAGTTGGCGGCGGTCCAGAGGTGACTGACCGTCGGTACGTGGGTGTCCTCGCTGGGGAAGCGCACCTTGACGACGAGCGAGTGCTTGTTCTTGAACGAATACAGGTGGTAGACCGACTCCATCTCAGTCAGGTAGTCCACCCCGGACTGGCAGCGCAGGTAGTCGAAGGCGAGGCGCGGGTCGCGTAGGATGGTCTCCATCACCCGCAGGAAATCGTCGCGCTGGACGGTCACGCACTCGTCGATCGGCGTGGCCGTGATGTCGAAGCGGACGCCGGGCATGATCTCGGCCAGGAGCCTGGCGATCGGCCCCGGGGACGGCGGCGGTGCTTCCTGGACTGCTTCCTGGGTCACGCGGACCGTCCGATCTTGCCGCGCTCCTCCATGATCTTCTTCTGGAGGGCCAGAAAGGCGTCCATCAGCGCTTCCGGCCGCGGCGGGCAGCCCGGAACGTAGACGTCCACGGGGATGATCTTGTCGACGCCCTGGAGGACGCGGTCGTAGCGGGTGTAAGGGCCGCCGTTGGTAGCGCAGGCGCCCATGGAGATGACCCACTTGGGGTTTGGCATTTGCTCGTAGAGGAGCTTGACGGCCGGCGCCATCTTCTTGGTCACGGTGCCGGAGACGATCATCACGTCCGACTGGCGCGGCGACGGCCACGGCACGATGCCGAAGCGGTCCAGGTCGTGGCGGGCCATGAAGGTTGAGATCATCTCGATCGCGCAGCAGGCCAGACCGAAGGTCAGCGGCCAGAGCGAGGACTTGCGCCCCCAGGCGATGATCCAGTCGGCCGGCATCTGCATGATCCCCGGCAGCAGCTGGCGGTACATCGCCTGGCCCTGCGAGGGGTTGGCCGCCGTCGGCTCCAGGCTCTTGATCCGGCTCCTGACCTCCGGCGCGACGACGTCGGAGATGCTGAGCTGCGGGTCGTCCTGGACCTCGTAGACTTCGATGATCTGCGGTTTGTCAGTCATGGCTCACCTCCACCTCAACACGCCCTTCTTCCAGGCATAGAGTAGCCCAAAGCCCAGGATTCCGATGAAGACGACCATCTCCCAGAAGGCCTGCTCGCCGATTTCGACGAAGCGGATGGCCCAGGGGAAGAGGAAGGCGGCTTCGATATCGAAGATCAGGAAGAGGATGGCGAAGAGGTAGTAGCGGAAATGCACCTGGACGCGGCTGCGGCCGATGGTGAGCATGCCGCACTCGTAGGTCATGCCCTTGGCCTCGGTCTTCTGGCGCGGCGAAAGGATGAGGTTGCCGATGAGGGCGGAGCCGACGAGCACAAATCCGAGGATTGCGGAGAGGAAAACGGCGATGTAGTTGTTGAAAATGTCGCCGATCATGGGCGCGGCGTCCTTGTTCGAGGTAATTGTGCCATTTTCCACAAGCGATGCTAGCACTGCGCCAATATAGTGTCGAGTCGCGTTAGCGGTGGATTAAGGCCACATTCGCGCGCTACGATGGTGGGGCGATGGAGCTGGACAACAAGGCGCTGGTGCTGGACTTCCTGGAATGGGTCGCCAGGAGGCCTCGGCCTTACGCGGAGGTGATGGAGGCCTGGCGCACGTCCTGCCCACGCTTGCCTATCTGGGAGGACGCCGTCGGCCACGGGTTGGTGGCCTGCGTCCGCGCCAACGGGACGGCCGAAATGGTCAGCGTGACGGCGGCTGGCCTGGCGCTCCTGCGTTCTGAGCGCGGCGGCGTGACCGCGGGCTAGCCCAGCTCGCTGAGCGCTTGTTCCGGGGCCGCCGGCCGGGATTTCGCCGCGGCCAGCTATTTCATCTTGTTTCGCGCACGACTTCACTGTGACCGGCGCCTTCGCGCCGGAATTCGGCGTTGCCAGCTTCTGACATATCCGGTCGCACCTGGCGCCATGCGCGCTCCGTGTAGCTCTTTGGTAGCGTAGCAAGGTTTCGCTCGGCCATCGAGTAGTCGATCAGGTCGTTGCCGAGCGGCAGGACGACCATGGGCAGTTGGACTCGGGACCGCGCTATGGCATCGCGTTGGTACTCTAAGAGTCGGTCGGCGCAATCGATCGCTGAGCTGGCGACGACGTGAGCGGCCGACTCGGAGCCAGTACCTCGACCTATGCGTGGCTGCCTGTCCTAGAGCGGAGCGGCGTCCTTGATCGTTGTTTGAGGCTGGATCGTAGGACCTCGACGGTCAACGGCTGGGAGTGCGATCTTTTCTACGCGGCGCGAATGTCTGCGGATCGCGCGGACAACGTCGATCAGGAGCGCCGCGTCGGCTTCAGCCACGGCGTCGGTCTCGCCCTCGCCCAGCGGGTAGGCGCCGATGATCAGCGCTTCCTCCAGCCCGTCGACGTGGTCACGGAGGTGCTGCCAGATGTATTCGCTGACGAAGGGCATGATCGGGTGCAGGAGGCGCAGGCTGGACTGCAGGACGTAGGCCAGGACGGGCAGCGGTGTCTTGTCGCCGTCCTTGAGGCGCACCTTGGCCATCTCCAGGTACCAGTCGCAGTACTCGCTCCAGAGGAAGTCGTAGAGGACGCGGCCGGCCTCGTTGATCTGGAAGTCGCCGAGGAGCTTGTTGACCTCGGCCGCCGTGGCCAGGGCGCGGGAGACGATCCAGCGGTCCTCCAGCGGCCAGCCTTGCGCGCGCCGCCGCGGACCGCAGGACGTCGTCGCCGGGGAGGGTCACGGGCTCGCCCTCCATGCTCTGGATCACGAAGCGGGCGGCGTTCCAGATCTTGTTGGCGAAGTTGCGGGACGATTCCAGCTTCTCATCGAAGAGGCGGAAGTCGTTGCCGGGGGTGCCGCTGGTGGCCAGCGTGAAGCGCACGGCGTCTGTGCCGTACTTCTCGGTCAGGGTCAGCGGGTCGACGACGTTGCCGCGGCTCTTGGTCATCTTGCGGCCCTGGGAGTCGCGGATCAGGCCGTGCAGGTAGACGTGGCGGAAGGGCACGTCGCCCATGTTGTAGAGGCCGAGCATGATCATCCGCGCCACCCAGAAGAAGAGGATGTCGTAGCCGGTCTCCAACACGGAGGTGGGGTACCAGTACTTGAGGTCCGGAGTCTCCTCCGGCCAGCCGAGCGTGGAGAACGGCCAGAGCCCTGACGAGAACCAGGTGTCGAGCACGTCCTGATCCTGTTCCAGCTTGCTGGAGCCGCATTTCGGGCAGGCCGAGGGGTCGTCGACGGCTGCGAAGGCGTCGCCGTTTTCGCAGTACCAGACAGGGATGCGGTGGCCCCACCAGAGCTGGCGGGAGATGCACCAGTCGCGGATGTTCTCCATCCAGTGCATGTACTCGTTGCGTTCGAAGCGCCGGGGGACGATCTGGATGCGGCCGTCCTTGACGGCTTCGATCGCCGTTTTCGGCCAGCGGCGCCATCTTGACGAACCACTGCTTGCTGACCAGCGGCTCGACGATCGTGTCGCAGCGCTCGCAGTGTCCGACTGATAGCGTGTGGTCTTCGACGTGGTCCAGCAGCCCCAGCCGCTCGAAGTCCTTGACGATCAGCTCGCGCGTCTCGAAGCGGTCCAGGCCGTTGTAGGGGCCGGCTTCGGCGTTCATCGTGGCGTCCGGGTTCATGGCGATGATGATCGGCAGGCCGTGGCGGGCGCCGATCTCGAAGTCGGTGGGGTCGTGGCCCGGCGTCACCTTGACCGCGCCGGTGCCGAACTCCGTCTCGACGGCTTCGTCGCCGATGATCGGGATGTGGCGCTCGATGATCGGGAGGAGCGCCTGGCGGCCAATGATCTTCTTCCAGCGCTCGTCGTTCGGGTTCACGGCGACGGCCACGTCGCCGACGATCGTCTCCGGACGCGTCGTAGCGACGGTGACATACTCGTCGGTCGGGTGGCCGCCTTCATCCAGCAGGGGGTAGCGGACGTACCAGAGGTGGCCCTGCGTCTCCTCGTGCTCGACTTCCAGGTCAGAGATCGCGGTCATGCAGCGTGGGCACCAGTTGATGATGCGCTCGCCCCGGTAGATCAGCCCGTCGTTGAAGAGGCGCGTGAACGTCTCGCGGACGGCGCGCTGAGGGCCCTCGTCCATCGTGAACACTTCGCGGGACCAGTCGCAGGAGACGCCCAGGCGCATGTGCTGGAGAACGATGCGGCTGCGGATCTGGCCGACCCACTTCCAGACGCGCTCGACGAACTGCTCGCGGCCGAGGTCGAAGCGGCTCATCCCTTCTTTGGCGATCTGCTTTTCGACGACGTTCTGGGTGGCGATGCCGGCGTGGTCGACGCCGGGCAGCCAGAGCGTCGGGTCGCCGAGCATGCGGTGCCAGCGGATCAGCGTGTCCTCAACCGTCGCCGTCAGCGCGTGGCCAAGGTGCAGCTCGCCGGTCACGTTGGGCGGCGGCATGATGATGCAGAACGGCTCGCGGTCCGGGTTGTCGCGCGGCTTGAAGTAGCCCTTGTCCATCCACATCTGGTAGAGGGCAGCCTCCACCGCCTGCGGGTCGTAGGCCTTGGGCATGTCTGCTGAGGTCTTCTGGGCCATGGTAGGAAAAGGATAGCAGACAAGGGGCGGCGAGATGTGCGGCGGGCCCGCGCGGGCTGACCTGCTGCGCCCAGTCCACACATTCGTAACGGCAGCGCCTTGCTTTGCCGAACGCGCGCGGCGTAGCCTGCCAATTGGAGGTCCCATCGCCCCATGGGTCACTGGTTTCGTATTGGAGATCTGGAGCTGCTCGTCGTGTCTGACGGCGTCATCCGCCAGGATGCCGGCGCTACGTTTGGCCTTGTGCCGCGTGTGATGTGGGAGCCGTACGTGCCGGACATCGACGAGAAGTACCGGCTGGAGGTCGGGCTGAACTCGCTCATCATCCGCGGCGGCGGCAAGACGGTGCTGGTGGACACCGGTTGCGGCACCAAGACGAAGCGCGCGCCCGGGCGCCATGGGCATCGAGAAGAGCGGCGCGCTGTTTGAAAGCATGCACAAGGAAGGCGTCGCGCCGGAGGAGATCGACATCGTCATCAACTCGCACCTGCACTTCGACCACTGCGGCGGCAACACCGTCAACGACGGCGGCCGGGTGCGCCCGGCGTTCCCGCGGGCCCGCTACCTGATCCAGAAGGGTGAGTGGGACGCCGCCATGCAACCCAACGACCGGACGCGCGGCACGTACCTGGCGGAGAACTTCGAGCCGCTGGAGGCCGCGAAGCAGGTGGAGCTGGTAGACGGCGACGCCGAGATCCTGCCCGGCGTCAGGATGACCCGCGCGCCAGGCCACACGGAGGACCACGTGATCGTGGAGGTGGAGTCCGGCGGCGACTACGGCATCTACATCGGCGAGCTCTCGCAGCACCCGGTGCAGCTGGAGCGCCTGGCCTGGATCAGCGCCTTCGACATCATGCCGGTGGTCTCGCTGGAGACGAAGAAGCGCTTCGTGGAGAAGTCGCTGGAGAAGAACGCGACGATCATCTCCGTCCACCACGAGTACCCCGGCCTGGGCCGCCTCAGGTCCGAGGGCAAGCTCCGCCACTACGAGCCGACAAACGAAAACGGAGCGAGCTTGTGATCGGCAAAGAAAAACGGAGCGGCGAAACCGCTCCGTCTCTCGGTAGCCCAATTGGACTAAGCACTTTGACTGAGGTGTATCTATTGTACGTCTGTCCCCACGAGTTGTCACGGCTTCATTGCCGCGCTCGAGGTGCCCCGGGTGGGACTCGAACCCACATCTCCACCTTAGTCAAAAGTGTGCTTTTTCCGATTAAGCTACCGGGGCACGGCAGGAGCTTATTCGCCGCCCATCAAAGGGCCAACAGCTAAATGTCACCGAACACCGGCACACTCCTCCACACTTCGCTCTACGACGAGCACGTGCGGCTGGGCGCGCGGATGGTGCCGTTCGCCGGGTGGGAGATGCCCGTCCAGTACACGGGCGTCATCGAAGAGCACAACGCCGTCCGCGGGCGAGCCGGAATGTTCGACGTCTCGCACATGGGCCGCTACGAGGTCCACGGCCCCGACGCCGGGCGTTTCCTCCGCTACATCTGCACCTGGGACATGACGCGCCTCGCCGTGGGCGAGGGACACTACGCCGCGTCCTGCAACGAGGCCGGCGGCATTTTGGACGACGTCTACGTCTTCTGCCTGGCGCCGGAGCGCTGGCTGATCGTCGTCAACGCCTCCAACGCGCCGAAAATGAGGCGCTGGATGGAGGAGCACGTTGGCAAGTTCGACGCTCGCCTGGTCGACCGCCACGAATCGACGGCGATGATCGCCGTGCAGGGGCCAGAGGCGTTGGCGCGTCTGTCAGACCTCCTGGGCGCTGACTTTGTGCGATCGATCAAGCCCCGGCGGTGCGCGGAGGTGGAATGGCAGGGCCGGACGGTATTCGCCTCTCGCACCGGTTACACCGGCGAGGACGGCCTGGAGCTGATCGCCGAAGCGAATGCCGCACCGGCGCTCTGGCAGGCGCTGCTGGGCCTCAGCGTTGTACCGGTCGGGCTCGGCGCGCGCGATACGCTGCGGCTGGAAGCGGCGCTCTTGTTGTACGGTAACGATATGGATGAGGACACGAACCCGCTGGAGGTTGGCCTGGACTGGGTGCTGACGTTCGAGGACGAGGCGGACTTCCTCGGCCGCAAGGCGTTGCAGCAGATCGAAAAGGCGGGCGTGGGGCGGACGCTGGTCTGTTTGCGGGCGCTGGACCGCGGCGTGATGCGGCACGGCTGCCCGGTGCGCAGCGGCGGCGACAGCGTCGGCGTTGTTACCAGCGGCACTTTTTCGCCCACGCTCGGCGTCAGCATCGGCATGGCCTTCGTGCCGCCGGCGCAAGCGGAAATCGGCACGCGGTTCGAAATCGATGTGCGCGGCCGGGTGCTGCCGGCGGAGATCGTGCCGCGCCCCTTCTACAAGCGACCAAAGCCAGCCCAGAAGTAAGGAGACGAGCTTGGCCAGCCCTTCCGACCGGAAGTACACCAAAGAACACGAATGGGTGCGAGCCGATGGCGACGTCGGCACCGTTGGCATCACCGACTACGCCCAGGACCAGCTTGGCGACGTCGTCTTCGTTGAGCTCCCGGCGCCGGGCACGAAAGTTGCGGCGCTGGCCAAGTTCGGCGAGATCGAGTCGGTGAAAGCGGTTTCGGAGCTGTTCTCGCCCGTTTCTGGCGAGGTCGTGGAGCAAAACGAAGCGCTGACCGACAACCCGCAGTGGGTGAACGACGACCCCTACGGCGACGGCTGGATGGTCCGCGTGCGGCTTTCCGACGCCGCCGAGCTGGACGGGCTGATGTCCGCCGACGAGTACGAGACTTTCCTGCAGACGGCGGACCACTGATGCCTTCCAGCCCCCACCCCTACATCCCGAACACCGACGCCGACCGGGAGCGTATGCTCGCCGCCATCGGTGTCGCCGGCGTCGACGAGCTGTTCACGGACATCCCCTCCGAGTTCCGGATCAGCGGGCTCGACCTGCCCCCGGCCCCGGCCGAGCTGGACCTCTCGCGAGAGCTGTCTGACCTGGCGCACAAGAACTGCGTGGCCGGCAACGGCACGGCGTTCTTCCTGGGCGGTGGCGCCTACCGGCACTTCATCCCCAGCACTGTCTCCCACATCGTTGGTCGCAGCGAGTACTACACGGCTTACACGCCGTACCAGCCGGAGATCAGCCAGGGCACGCTGCAGACGATGTTCGAGCTGCAGTCCATGACCTGCGAACTGATGGGCATGGACGTGGCCAACGCCGGCATGTACGACGGCGCCAGTGCGCTCGCCGAAGCCTGCCTGATGGCCTGCCGCCTGACCGGCCGCCAGCGGATCGCCGTGCACAAGAGCGTCAACCCCGCGTACCTCGACGTCGTCCGCACGTACGCTTTCGGGCCGGAGCTGCAGGTCGACGTGACAGACGCCGCCGGGCTGACCGCCGAGCACGCCTGCCTGGCGGCGCAACAGCCGGGGTTCCTGGGCGAGATGGAGGACGTCTGGTCGCTCGGCGAGGCGGCGCACAAGGACGGCGCGCTCTACATCGTTGCCACGGACCCGATCTCGCTGGGGATGCTGGCGCCGCCGGGCGACTACGGCGCGGACATCGCCGTGGCCGAGGGGCAGAGCCTGGGCTGGGCGCCGAACTACGGCGGCCCCTACATCGGCCTCTTCACCTGTAAGAGCGATTTCGTGCGGCAGATGCCCGGCCGCATCGTCGGGCAGACCACCGACATGGACGGCCGCACCGCCTACGTCCTCACCCTGCAGACGCGCGAGCAGCACATCCGCCGCGAACGCGCCACATCCAACATCTGCACCAGCCAGCAGCTCGTCGGCCTGGCCGCCACGGTCTACCTGGCGACGGTCGGCAAGCACGGCCTGCGCCAGATCGCCGAGGCCTGCTACCACAAGGCGCACTACGCGGCCCAGATCATCGGCGCGCTGCCCGGCTACACCGTCGACGCCGGCGAGCCGTTCTTCAAGGAGTTCGTCGTCCGCTGCCCGCTGCCGCCGGCCGAGATCAACCGCCGGCTGCTGGAGCGCGGCATCATCGGCGGCCTCGACGTCTCCGAACAGGCGCCGGACGGGATGCTCCTCTGCGTCACGGAAATGAACACGCGCGAAGAGATCGAGCGCTTGCGGGACGCGCTGGCGGAGGTGGGGCGATGACCATGACCGAAGACGTGGCTGGACCCGCTCACGGCGCGCGAGCCGGCGAACGGCCCGGCTCGAGACGACCTGGGCGGGCGCCTGACGTTCGACCGCAGCAAAGCCGGGCGGCACGGCGTCATCCTGCCGGCGCTGGACGTACCCGCCGCGGCGCTGCCGGACTCGCGGTTCCTGCGGGAAGGGGTGCGGCTGCCGGAGCTGGCGCAGAACGACGTGATCCGCTACTTCGTGGGGCTGAGCCGGCTGAACTACAGCATCGATACGGGGCTGTATCCGCTGGGCTCCTGCACGATGAAGTACAACCCCAAGATCAACGAAGACATCGCCCGGCTCCCCGGCTTCGCGCAGGCCCACCCTCAGCAGCCCGCCGAGGACGATGCAGGGCGCCCTGGCCGTGTTGTTCGAGCTGCAGGAGACCCTGGCCGAGATCACCGGCATGGACGCCGTTGGGCTGGCCCCGGCCGCCGGAGCCCAGGGTGAGCTTTGCGGGATACTGATGATCAAGGCCTACCACCTGGCGCGCGGCGATACCGCCCGCACGAAGGTGCTGGTGCCGGACTCCGCGCACGGGACGAACCCGGCGACGGCGGCGATGGCCGGCTTCCAGGTCGTGACGGTGCCCTCGGACGCAAGTGGCAATGCCGACATCGACTTCCTGGCGGCGAACCTTGACGAGACGGTGGCGGCGATCATGTACACGCTGCCCTCCACGCTGGGCATCTTCGACCCGCACATCGGCCGCATCGGCAAGCTCGTGCACGAACACGGCGCGCTGCTGTACGGCGACGGCGCAAACCAGAACGCCTTCCTCGGCCGGGCGCGCTTCGGCGACATGGGCTTCGACGTCGTGCACCTGAACCTGCACAAGACGTTTTCGACCCCGCACGGCGGCGGCGGTCCCGGCGCCGGCCCTGTCTGCGTCAAGGCGCCGCTGGCGCCGTACCTGCCGGCGCCGGTCATCGAGAAGAGCGGCGACTCGTACAGTCTCAGCCGGCCTGAGAAGAGCATCGGCAAGACGATGGCCTTCCACGGCAACTTCGGCGTGCTTCTGCGCGCCCTGACCTACATCAAGTCGATGGGCGGCCACCGGCCTCCGCGCCATCGCCGACAACGCCGTGATCAACGCCAACTACGTGCAGGCCCGCCTCCGCGACAAGTACAAGCTGGCCGTCAACCGCACCTGCATGCACGAGGTGGTCCTCTCCGGCAGCCGCCAGAAGGCGCGCGGCGTGAAGACGCTGGACATCGCCAAGCGGCTGATCGACTACGGCTTCCACCCGCCGACGATCTACTTCCCGCTGATCGTCGACGAGGCGATGATGATCGAGCCGACGGAGACCGAGGGGATCGAGGCGCTGGACAACTTCTGCGAAGCGATGCTGGCGATCGACCGCGAGTCCGTCGAAGACCCGGAGATGGTGAAGGGCGCGCCGTACAACGCCCCGCTCAAGCGCCTGGATGAGGCGACGGCGGCTCGCAAGCCGGTCCTGCGCTGGCAGAAGTGAGGATGGCGGCGATCGGGCCGCGCCGCAGACCGTCCGTTGTGAGTGCTGTGTCCGCGCGGTAAAGTAAGCGTCACCATGACCGAATCCCTCGGCGAGCTGAACGTCCCGCAGCGCAACCTTCTGGGGCCGGGGCCGTCCAACGTGCACCCGCGCGTCTACCGGGCGATGACGGCGCCGGTGATCGGCTACCTGGACCCCGTCTTCATCCAGCTGATCGACGACACCCAGCGGCCGTTGCGCACGATCTTCCGGACTGAGAACGACATGACGATGGCGATCTCCGGCACCGGCACCTGCGGGATGGAGGCGGCGATCTACAACGTCGTCGAGCCGGGCGACAACGTCATCGTCTGCGTCAACGGCTTCTTCGGGACGCGGATGGTCGATATGTCGAAGCGCTGCGGGGCCAACGTGATCACGGTCGAGGCCGAATGGGGCCGGATCATCGAGCCGGACCAGGTCCGCGAGGCGCTGAAGTCTGCCGGCGGCCCGGTCAAGGTCGTGATGATCGTTCACGGCGAGACCAGCACCGGCATCCTCCAGCCGATGGAGGAGATATCGAAGATCGCCCACGAACAGGGCGCTCTGCTCCTGGCCGACGCGGTGACCAGCCTGGCCGGCTGCGAGCTCCTGATCGACGAGTGGGGGATCGACGTCTGCTACTCGGGGACGCAGAAGTGCCTCTCGGCGCCGCCCGGAATGTCGCCGCTGACGATGAGCGCAGCCGCCATGGAGGTCGTGGAGAAGCGCAAAGAGCCGGTCCGCAGCTTCTACGTCGACATGGCGATGCTGGGGCGCTACTGGAGCGGCACCGGCACCCGGATGTACCACCACACGCCGCCGATGACGATGCTCTACGCGCTTCGGGAAGGGCTGCGGATCGTGCTGGAAGAGGGGATGGAGGCGCGCATCGCCCGGCACAAGCTGAACGCCGCGGCGCTGGCTTCCGGCCTGGAGGCGATGGGCTTGACTCTGCACGCGCAGGAAGGCTACCGCCTGCCGCCCCTGACGACGGTACGGGTGCCGGAGGGGGTCGACGAGCTGAAGCTGCGGCAGGGGCTGCTGCGCGATCACAACATCGAGATCGGCGGTGGCATCGGCGCGATGCAGGGGAAGATCCTGCGCATCGGGCTGATGGGTTACGGCTCCACCGCACCGAATGTGCTGAGTCTGCTCTACGCGCTGGAAGACGGCTTCGTCCAGCAAGGGCACAAAGTCCAGCGCGGCGCCGGGGTGCAGGCCGCCGTGCTCTCCTACGAGCAAGCGGCCCGCTAACTTAGCGGCCGGGCGTGACGCCGGTCACATTCACGGATTAACTGAGCGCGTGCTAGAATGCCGCCAAAAGTCTAGCTGTAGGAGGATCGCACGTGGCAACTCGAGAAGAGCTGATGGGTGGTTTCCAGTTCGTGCCAGCCCAGGCCAAACGGGTGGCAGGCATGCTCGACGATCTGAACGAGTGGGACAAGCAGCGCGTCCAGGGCTGGTGCCCCAAGGAGATGTTCACGCACGTGGCCGTCACCGCCGGCATGGTCGCCACGATGGGTGCGGGCATGATCGGAGCGCCACCGGAAGCCGACATCGTCGGCGGCATGGACGTTGCGACTCTGAACCAGCAGGGGATCGACTCAATGAAGGCGATGGACACCAAGCAGATCCTCGAAGCGCTGACCACGAACTACGACAAGCTCGGCGAATTCGTGAAGGGCCTCAGCGACGAGCAGCTGGCCAGCATGCACAAATTCGTGGGCATGCCGATCTCTGCGTCAGACCTGATCATGACCCTTTGCGTGATGCACTCGATCCACCACCTGTACGAGGCGCCTCTGCCGGTGGCGCTCTAGCCATGAGCGCAAGGCAAGACATCGTCGGCGGCCTGCAGGGGGTGATCGCCCAGTCCCAGCGTGTCTCGGCGCTCCTGGAGGAACAGGGCGACTGGGACGTCAAGCGGCCGGCCGGCTGGACGCCGAAGGAGATGTTCTGCCACCTGGCGATCGTCGGCGGCTGGATGGCCTCGACCGGGCAGCAGCTGATCAGCGCAGCCGAAGACTCCGACTTCACCGCTGAGAACAACGTCACGGAGCTGAACGCCCAGAGTGTCGCTGCGATGAAGGACATGACCCCGCCACAGCTAACGCAGGCGATCGCCGTGAACTTTGGCAAGGTGATCGAGCTGGTGGAGGGCATCCCGGAGGAGCAGTTCCAGCAGCCGATGACGTTTGCCCGCATGAAGATGCCGGTGAACGACTTCTTCGGGAACATCGGCGTCTTGCACGCCAATCACCACCTCTTCGAAGCGGCGCTCCGGACCGCCTTCTAGTTGCCGCAGCTGGAAGGCCGGCGCGTCCTCCTGCTCGGCGCGGAGACAGAGCTGGGCGCAGCCACGGCGACGGCCCTGGCCAACGCCGGGGCCACGCTCGCGCTCGTCTCGGCCGGCCGGGAAGCAGACGCTGCCTTCGCTGTGCAGCGGCTGGCGCGGCGGCTGAACGCCACCTCGCAGGCGATAGACGCGGCGAACGAGGCGGCCGTCCGGGTGATGGTGCGCCAGGTCTCCAAGGAGATCGGCGGCATCGAGGCCGCGGTCTCCTGCACCACCGATGCCGCGGCGCGCGAGCTCTTCGAGCGGCACTCCCGGCGCGAGATGAAGCGCACCGGCGATGGGATCTACATCGATGCCACGACGACGCCGGACGCCGTCGCTGCGATTGCTGGGGAGCGCGACTAGCCTGTAAGCTTGCCTCGCGCACAGCCGCCCGCGGGTCAGAGCCCGGCCCTGACCTCCGGCGCGAAGGAGGCCCGGATGCCCTACGAAACGATCCTCTACGAGCCGCGCGATGGAGTCGCGCGAGTCACGCTGAACCGCCCCGAAAAGCTGAACGCGATCTCCTGGCAGATGCAGGAAGAGCTGCAGCAGGCGCTCTGGCAGGCCGACCGCGATCCGGCTGTGCACGCCGTGACGCTCCGCGGCGCCGGCCGCTCCTTCTCCGCCGGCTACGACATTGATCCGCCGCGCGCCGAGGGGATGACCCACGCCGCCGGCCACCACACGATGGAGCGCGATATCTGGGGCCTGGAACAGGCGACGCGGATGCGTAACACGATCTGGGAGATGCACAAACCGGTGATCGCCGGGATCCACGGCCATTGTCTGGCCGGCGGCACCGACATCGCGTTTCTCTGTGACATCGTGATCGCCGCGGAGGACGCCAGGATCGGCTACCCGCCGGTGCGCGCGCTGGGCTCGCCGGTGAACCACATGTGGACGTACCTGGTCGGGCCGCAGTGGGCCAAGAGGCTTCTGTTGACTGGCGACACGATCTCCGGCGCAGAGGCGGAGCGCATCGGCCTGGTCCTGAAGGCGGTACCCGTTGAGCGGCTGGATGCCGAGCTGGACGATCTCGTCGGACGGATGGCGCTGATCGACGTCGACCTGCTGGCCGCGAACAAGCGCATCGTCAACATGGCGCTGGAGCTGATGGGTGCGCAGACGATGCAGCGCCTGGCCACGGAGCGGGACGCCATCGCCCGGCAGGCCCCGGTGGTGACGGAGTTCTACGCGATGGCCAAGGAGAAGGGGCTGAAGGCGGCGCTGGAGTGGCGCGACAACAAGTTCGGCGACGGCCGCGGCGCCAAACAGTTCCCGGCAAAGGAGAGCAAGACGCAGTGAACCCGCTGGACAAGCTGAAGCTGAACGGCAAGGTCGCGGTCGTCACCGGCGCCGGGCGCGGACTGGGCCGGGCGATGGCGCTGGCCCTCGCCGATGCGGGCGCAGACATCGTGGCGACGGCGCGCACGGAAGCGCAGGTGCAAGAGACGGCGGAGCTCGTGAAGGCGAAGGGCCGCGAGTGCACCTGGACGCGCTGTGACGTCACGGACTCGGAGTCCGTCGGCGCGATGGTGGATGGCGCGCTCTCCGCACACGGCCGGATCGACATCCTGGTGAACAACGCCGGCGGCGCTACAGAGGGCATGGGCAGCCCCCTGGACCAGATCACCGACCAGCAGTGGCGCGTCGGCATCGATACGAACCTGACGGGCGCCATGTACTGCTCCCGCGCGGTGATCCCGCACCTGGTCGAGCGCGGGAGCGGCAAGATCATCAACGTCACCTCCGGCTTTGGGCTGCGCGGCGGCCGCAACAACTACCTGTACACGAGCGCCAAGGCCGGCCTGATCAACTTCACACGCTCCCTGGCGCTCTCCTATGCCGGCACGGTGCAGGCCAACCTGATCGCGCCCGGGTTCTTCCCCCACGGCGACCCCCGGGCGATGGGCTTCACCACCGGCGGCAAGTTCACGCCGATGGGCCGCCTGGGCCTGGACGAGGAGCTGGGGCCGCTTTGCGTGTTCCTGGCATCCGACCTCACCTCCTACATGAACGGGCAAGTCATCGTCCTGGACGGCGGCGGGCTGGCCGCCGGGCACCTGCCGACGGGCTTCGCGCCGGTCGTGCCGTTGACGTGGGACGTGGCCTGATGGCGAGCGAGTTCTCCCTCGAAGGCAAGGCGGCGCTCGTGATCGGCGCTTCGAACTCGCTCGGCCGGGCGATCGCGATAGCGCTGGGCGAAGCGGGCGCCGACGTCGCCGTCTCGACATCGACCTTCGCCGAGGGCGAGGTGGTGCTGGCCAACTCCTGCTCCAACGAGCTCTGGGCGCTCAACCGCAAGACCTTTGCGCAGGAGATCGACGCCGCCGACGAGGCGGACGTCGAGGCGCTGGTCAAGCGGACGGTCGCCGAGCTGGGCCGGCTAGATATCCTGGTCAACGCGCAGGACTTGCCGTTCGCGATGCCAGTGCCGGAGACGCCGTTTGCCGACTTCCGGCGCGTGCTGGACGTCAACCTGGGCGGGCCGTTTTTGGCGGCGCGAGCTGCGGCACCGGTGATGCTGGAGCGGGGCTCCGGGCGGATCATCAACGTGGCTTCCGTGCTGGGGGAGCGCGGGATGGTCAACGGCGCGGCGTACTGCGCGGCGCAGGCCGGCGTCTTCAACCTGACGCGGGCGCTGGCGCTGGAGTGGGCGCGCAGCGGGATCAACGTCAACGCTATCGGCGCCGGCTGGACGGAGGGGATGGGCATCATCGGCGGCGAAGAGGGCCGCCAACAGCTGGAGCACCTGCTGCCGTACAAGCGCCTGGCCAAGCCGGACGAGATCGCCGGCGTCGCCGTCTACCTGGCCTCGGACGCCTCCGCCTACCTGACCGGCCAGGTGATCTGGATCGAAGGCGGTGCGCTGAGCCGCGTTTGACTTCAGGCCAGACGGCACTGCCGCCGCGCCGGGCCGCGCTCGCTATACTTGTGGAGATGAAGACGCAAGACCCGCCCGGCGCTACGCGAGCAGACCTCAAGCGCTTTCAGGCCAACCTCGACGACGAGATCGACGGCATCGCGATCTACAAGATGCTGGCGGCGGCCGAGAAAGACCCCGAACGCAAGCGCATCTTCGAGGAGCTGGGGCTGGTGGAGGTGCGCCACGCCGACGTCTGGCGCAACAAGCTCCGCGAGGCCGGCGCCGAGCCGCGTGAGCACGGGCCGAGCCTGAAGGTGCGGGCTCTGGGCGTAGCCGCCCGGCGCTTTGGCGTCGCGGCGGTGCTGCCGATCGTACGGACGCTGGAAGGCGGCGCGTACGGCGCGTACATGGCGCAGGACGAGACCGCCCAGGCGTTGGCCCCGGAGGAGAGCGAACACCGCCGCACGATGTCCCGGCTGGAGCGCGGCGGCGACAAGGAGCCCTCCGACATCATCCTCAAGCGGGAGAAGTGGCACCGCACAGGCGGCGGCGGCGCGCTGCGAGCGACGATCTTCGGCGTGAGCGATGGGCTGACGTCCAACACGGCGCTGGTCATGGGCTTCGCGGGAGCGGCGACAAGCAGCAGCGTCGTCCTCCTGGCGGGGACTGCCGGACTCGTCGCGGGGGCGTTCTCGATGGCGGCGGGCGAGTACGTCTCGATGCGGGCACAGCGGGAGCTGTTCGAACGCCAGATCGAACTGGAGCGCGCGGAGCTGGAGTCAGCGCCGGAGGAAGAGGCGCGCGAGCTTTCGCTGATCTACCAGGCCAAGGGCATCCCGAAGGCCGAGGCGGACGCGACGGCGGCGCGCCTGATGGCCGACCCGCAAGTCGCGCTGGACACGCTGGTGCGGGAAGAGCTGGGCCTCGACCCGAGTTCGCTGGGGTCGCCCTGGGGTGCGGCGGGCGGATCGTTCGTGGCGTTCGCGCTGGGCGCGCTGCTGCCGGTCATCCCGTTCTTCTTCGGCAGCGCGGACTGGCCGTTCATCGTGGCGAGCGCCGCGCTGAGCGCCGCCGCGACGTTTGGAGTGGGCGCCGCGGTGTCGCTGTTCACCGGCAAGAGCACGCTCTACAGCGGGGCGCGTCAGGTGGCGCTGGCCGGGGCGGCCGCCGCCGTCACCTTCGCCATCGGCAGCATCATCGGCGCTTCAACCAGCGTTTAGCGCCGCGATCTCGCTTTCGGATAGACCAAGCAACTCGCCCAGCACGTAGGCGTTGTGCTCGCCCGGCCCCGGCGCCGGCAAACGGACGTGCGCAGGCGACTCGCTCATCCGCCACGGTGGCCCCGGTACCTCGACCTCGCCGCGCAGGGTGGAGACGCGCTCCAGGGCCGATGCTCCGCCCTCAGCCGAGTGTCCGGACTGCGACGGTGGCAGGTCGATGCGCCCGCCGAGGCCGGTCCGGCGCCGGTCCCAGAGCGCCAGGCCCACCGCTCCGGCAGCTGCGACAGCGGAGAGCGCGTCGTCGCCAACGGGAATTGTGACGGCAATCAGGCGGTCGTTGCGCAGCGCTAGCTCCTCGAAGGAGAGGCCGAGCGCTTCCAGAGATTCGGCGATGATCACATCGGACACGTCGATGAGGCGCAGCAGGGCGTCGCGGCCGGGTGCAGTTCCAACGTCAATCGTGCAGCCGTACTTGTTGCAGTCCAGACCTTCGTCCGGGGCGCTGCCGGGCGGCTGGATGCGGATCACCTCCGCGCCCATGTCGCCGATCAACCGCGCTGCGTAGCGGCCGGCCGAGGCAGTCGCCAGGTCCAGCGCGCGGACGAAGAGCAGCGGCAGGCGGAACATCAGCCGATCCGCATCTCGTAGTCGAAGACCAGGTAGGGGCCGAGCACGCGCTGGCCGGTGCGCTGGAAGCCGTAGGCTTCGTACAGGGCCTGCGCGGCCGTCTGCTGTTCAGTCGTGTCGAGGATGATCCTGTCGTAGCCGGAGGCGCGGCAGAAGTCCACGGCCGTGTCCAGCAGGGCCTGGGCCAGGCCGCGGCGCCTCCAGGCCTCGGTGACGCGCATCCGGCGCAGTCGGCCGGTCCTGGCATCGGCCCGGGAAACCGCCGCCATCGCGACCAGCCCCTCCGGCGCCTGGATCACCCAGAAGTTGCAGCCGTCGCCCAGGTACGTCTCCTCGATGCTGTCGAGGTCGTCCTCGTAGCCCTTGGCCTCGTTCGGGTACTCGGAGCGGGTCTGCAGCACGCCCTCTATGTGCAGGCGCCAGACCCGGTCGTAGTCGCCGGGCTCGCAGCGGCGCATGCGGAGCGTCGGCGGCAGCGCGGCGCGCCGTTGGGTGTTCATATCACTCCCGCCGCACGCAGCCGCGGGAGGTCGGCCGGCCGCAGCCCGATCTCTTCGCAGTAGAACTCCTCGCTGTGCTCGCCGAGCTCCGGGGCCGCCCCGCTGGCCCAGGCGATGGCGGACATCCGGACCGGCGCCGCGGCCGGGGCAGCCAGGCCGGACGGGACCCGCAGTCCCAGCGCGGCGGCAGACGCGACGCACTCCCGCGAGGAGATCGTGATGTGCTGGGGGATCTCGTTTGAGTCGGCGTTGTGGGCGGCGATCGCCGAGGCTGCGAAGGCGTTGAGACCGGTCGCGTAGTCGAACTGCGGGTCGCCGCCATCGATAGAGGTCAGGATGATGCGGCGCTTGATCGCCTGGAGCTCCGCGTAGCCCAGGCCGAGTGCGTCCATTGTCCCCGGCGGGAAGCATTCGACGACGAGGTTCGCGCCTTCCACGATGTCGCAAAACACTCGGCGGCCGGTGGCGCTCCGAATGTCCAGGGTGACGCTGCGCTTGCCGGCGGCGAGCTGCTCCCAGGCCGCGTGGCGGCGCAGCGGGTTGCCGCCGGGCGGCTCGATGAGGATGACGTCGGCGCCGTAGCCGGCGAAGAGGCCCGCGCAGTGCGCGCCGGCGACGTGCTCTGAAATGTCGAATACGCGGAGATCGGCCAGGGTTGTCTCTTCGGCGTCAGGCGTTGGCGTGGGACTGTCCTCCATCGACGACTATGGTAGCGCCGGTCACCCAGGACGCCCTGGGGGAGCAGAGGAAGGCGACGACGGCGGCGACCTCCTCGGCCGTGCCGAAGCGCCCCATCGGGATGTTCTGCTCAACGAAGCGGGCCATGCCTTCCGGGTCCTCCTGCTGGCGGCGCCACCAGGACCCGCCGGGGTGGCTGACCGATCCCGGCGCCACTGTGTTGACGCGGATCCCATCGGCCGCGAAGGCGCGGGCCATCGCCTTGGCCTCGCTGATCAGGGCCGCCTTCATCGCGTTGTAGGAGGGTTGGCCGCCGGCTTCCTTGCCCCAGATCGATGACAGGTGAACGATCGAGCCGCCGCCGGCCGTCCGCATGTGCGGCGCGACGAGCCGCGAGAGCCGGACCGCAGGCAGCAGCAGGGTCTCGAAGGACTGGCGGAAGGCGTCGTCCTCGAAGCCGGCAGTCGAGAAGTGGAGGCTCGTCACCAGGGCGTCGATGCGATCGAAGCGGTCCACAGCCGCGGCGATGAGTGCGGTGCACGCGGCCTCGTCCGCCAGGTCTCCGGGCACGGGCAGGACCTCTGCGCCGGCGGCTTCGACTTCGTGGGCGGCGGCGAGGAGCGCATCCTCGTCGCGGGCGGCCATGACCAGGCGGGCGCCTTCGCCGGCCAGGGCCAGGGCGGTTGCCTTGCCGATCCCGCGGGAGGCTCCGGCTACTATCGCTACCTTGCCGCTAAGACCAAGGTCCATCGCTCAGACGCGGTCGCCAACCTCAACGCAGCCGCTGGGCAATGGCAACTCGGGGGCGTTCGCCAGGTGGATCAGGATGATCAGCCCGTCGAAGGCCGTCTCGTCGCCGCTGCAGTCCGCGTCCATGAAATCGGCGCCGTGATCGCCCACGCCGTCGCCGACGCCCGGGCAGCCGGCGGCGGCCGTGCCGCGCTTGCCGGTGGCCAGGAACTCGAAGAGCTGGACGACATCGGCTGTGTTGACGTTGTCATCGCAGTTCATGTCGCCCTGTTTTGGTGTGGGTGGGGCCGTGGGTGGCGGCGTCTGGGTCGGCGGGCTCGATGGTGACGGCGTCGGCGAGTGGGTCGGCGTCGGCGCCGGCGTGGCGTTGCCGGTGTGGATCACGAAGCACTGCGAGAACTCGGAGCTGCTCTCGGGATCGGAGGCGGACATCGTCAGGTAGACGTCGCCGGAGAGGGAGACGTTGTTGAAGGTGCGGTCGAAGGTGTTGTCGACGCCGTTGGCGTTGAAGCCCAGGCTGCCCAGGAAATAGCGGCCTTCGCCGTAACCGCTGGGATCGCAGGCGTCGTTCCAGAAGAAGAACATGTTGTAGTAGTGGCCGGGGAACGTATCCAGCGTCCCTTCAAAGTAGAGCGTCGTTCCCGTGTACGTCGCGTTGGTGATCACCGGGAAGTTCATCAGGCGGTTGGCCGCGACCGCGCTCACGCCGTCGGTGCCGCCGTCGGCGTCGGGACAGTGGGTTGGGTTGGCGCCGCCGTTGCAGCTGCTGTCGCCGTAGTCGTTGGGCAGGATCGCCCCGTCATCCATGATGTCGACGCCCAGGCCGCCGTTGGAGTAGAGGAAGTTGGGGTCGACGTAGTTATCGGGGCCCGCCGATGAGGCCAGGCCGACGCCGGCGCCGGGGTTGTAGGCGATGATGTTCCGCTCGGCGGATACGAAGTCGCCGCCGATCGTGTTGTTTTCGGCGTTCTGCGAGATGTAGACGCCGTCGTGGCCGTTGGGCAGCGGGGTCTCGCCGTCTGCTGCGACGCCGATGTAGTTCCCCTTGACGTTCATGTTGGACCCGGCGTCGGTCGAGATGGAGACGCCGTTGAGGCCGTTGCCGGAGATCAGGTTGCCGCCGTAGTCCCGCTGACCGCCGATCGTGCTGTCGGTGCCGCCGGCCATGTCGATGCCGTTGGCGCCGTTGGGCAGGGCCTGGCTGCCCGTGACGTCGGTGCCGATGAAGTTGCCGGCGATGGCGACCGGCGTGCTGCCCGTGATCGAGATGCCGTCGCCGGTGTTGCCGGAGATCAGGTTGCGCTTGGAAGGATCGCCGCCGCCGATGCTGTTGCCGTCCTTGCTGCTGCGCAGAAGGATGCCGGTGCCGTTGGGCCCGGCGGTGTGTCCGTCCGGGTAGACGCCGATGTAGTTGCCGACGATGGTGGCGCTGGCCGCGAAGGTGGCGACCTTGATCCCGTAGTCGGCGAAGTTCACAAAGGAGATACCCTGGACTGTGAGGTTGTCGCTGGAGAGCCAGAGCCCCCAGCGGTTGCCGCTGGTCAGCCGGTGGCCGTCCAGGACGATCTGGATGTTGGCGTCGCCTGGCTGAAAAGTCTCGGCCGTGTTGGCGTGCGAACCGGGCTGGGAGTACCCGTTGATGGTGAGGCCGTTCTTGGAGATGATCGCGGGCAGCTCACCCAGTGCAGGGTCGATGTCGATCGTGTGCGGCCCGGCGCCGGGGATGTTGAAGTTGATCGTGTCGGTGGCGTCGGCGGCGATCAGGGCGTCTCTCAGTGAGCAGGTGGCCCCGCACGATCCGTGGGCCACGTCGGCGGCGCTGGTCACGACAAGGGTTGTGCCGCCGGCGGCGGCGTTGTGGCTGGTGGCGCCGCCGGAGAGGGCGAGCGCGAACACAGCCAGCAGCAGGGCGAGGGCGGGCCAAAGAGCGTTGCGCATCTGGTTTAGACCGGCCGGTGCCAGAATCTCGCACCGGCCCGCCACAGAGGATACGCGCAAGGGGCGTTAGGTGCGAGGTGTTAGCGGGGAAATTTTCTCTAATCTGGCGGGCGAATCGATTGCGGACGCTCCCCGGCGGCGAAACGTTCGAGCCAGGCCGGCATCGCGGGGTCGCTGAGAGAGCTGCGCGTCGCCTCGATCTCGTACTCCAGCCCCTTGTCGATCTCAAGGTCGAAGGCGGAGAGGGCGGCCTGGCGGTCGTTGCGAATCGCTGTCTGCGGGTAGGTGGAGAGGACTTCGGCGATCTCCAGCGCGCGCTCCAGCGCTTTGCCGGCCGGGACGATCTCCTGGGCCAGGCCCATGCGCAGCGCCTGCTGGGCGTTGATCAGGGCGCCGGTGATGATCAGGTACATGGCGTTGCCCATGCCGACGATGCGGGGCAGGCGTTGCGTTCCACCGTCCACCAGCGGCACGCCCCAGCGCCGGTTGAGGACGCCGAACTGCGCATCGGCCGAGGCGATGCGGAAGTCGCACCAGCAGGCCAGCTCCAGGCCGCCGGCGGTGCAGTAGCCGTTGATCGCGCCGATCGTCGGCTTGCCGATGTCCGTGATCCGGGAGAGGCCCATCGGGCCGGAGACGCCGGCGCCGGGCCGTATCGTCAGCGTGTTGATCGCCTTGAGGTCGGCCCCGGCGCAGAAGGCCGTTTCGCCGGCGCCGGTCAGGATCATCACGTCCAGCGCGTCCTCGGCCCTGAACGCGTTCGCGGCCTCGTAGAGCAGGCCCGCTGTCTCGCCGTCCACGCAGTTGCGGACGGCGGCGCGGTTGATCGTGACGATGAAGGTGCGGCCGCGGCGCTCGGTCAGGACCTTGGCGTCGGCCATGGGGTTAGTACCGGCCGCCGAGCTTGCGGTGGTCCCAGGAGACGATCCGTTCGACGCGCAGCTTTACGACGACGCGCTTGGCGGCCATCTTCTTGACGCCGGGCAGAATCGCCTCGCTCATCTTGATGTTCTGGTAGCGTTCGAACTCCGCCACTCCGAAGCGCAACACCTCGTCTTCGTCATCGGTGATCTCGGCCCGGGCGATCAGCTCAACGCCGCGCAGCTCAGCGTAAGTGTCGCCGGCTTCGACCATGGCTGTCAGCCGCGCATCGCGCCGCAGGTTGACGACTTTCTGCGACTTGGCGAATGTCCAGAAGCAGGGCACGCCGTCCAGGAAGGCGTACCACATCGCCACCAAGTGGGGGCGGCCGTCGCGGCCGATCGTGGCGATCGACATCGTCCGCTGCTCTTCGAGAAAGGCGTCGACCTCGGCCTCGGTCATCCGGATCAGGTCGCGGTTGGACATCGGCTAGCCGGAAGTCCCCGCGATGTCGTTGACATGGCCAGCCACGTGCATTACGGCGACGAGGTTGAGCACGTAGCCGAGCGGGCCGCGGATGCCTCCGGCGCTCTTCACCTGTTGCAGGAAGAGCTCGTCCTCCGTCGCCTCGATGGTGGCGATGGTGGCGGCGCGGTTCTTCTTGAAGATCTCGATGAGCTCGGCCGCGCTGGTGTCGACGTAGCGTTCGATGGAGCGGTCGTTGTAGGAGTTGATGCCACCGGTCGCCTGGCGGGTCGGTGGCGGGGCGTCAGGCTTCTTTTCGGCGGGGCGTTCGCCGCCGCGGGCGACTTCGATCAGCTTCGGGTAGGTCCACTCGATGGCGGTGATGTGGGCCAGGATCTGGCGCCCGTTCCAGCCGTTTTCGTAGACGCCGGCGTCGAAGCGCTCCGGCGGTGTGGAACTGAGCCTTTCGACGGCGTCCTTCTCGCCTTGCTTGAGCGCGGCGAGGAGCTCTTGCTTAGTGACGGTCTGAATAGCCATGTTGAGCACCCTCCTGTCTAACTCTTACGCGAACGTGAGAGTAAGCGGGGAGAGCCAGCCTGTCAAGAGGGCGAGCGCTGACGGGGTCGAACTATCGTGGCGTGTCGTTGGGCGAGTGCAACTCGCCCCTACAGCTTCATCTCGCTGCTGTGGCCGGGGAACATGCGCGCGGCGGGGTCGATGTGCTGCTTGCAGGCGTTGGCGGCGATGGCGGCGTGGCCGAAGCCGGTGACGATCAGGTTGAGCGGCGTCGACCCGCCGACGGCCGCGATGTCGCCCGCGGCGAAGATGCCCGGCAGGTTCGTCTCCATCATCTGCCCGGTCAGGATGTGGCGGTTGTCCATCATCTCCAGGCCCCAGCCGGCGATAGCGCCGAGGTTGGCCTTGAAGCCGGTGCTGATCAGCACGATGTCAACGTCCAGCGTCTTCTCTTCGGCGGTGCGGTTCTCGTAGATGACCGCCTGTTTTGGCGACTGACCGTCGCCGTCGATGCGCTTCAGCTCCCAGAACGTCATCACCGGGATGCTGGTGGTCGCCAGGGTGGCCATGCTGCCTTCGTGGGCGCGGAACTGGTCGCGGCGGTGAATGATCGTGATGTGGCGGGCCCAGTCCTTGAGGTTGAGCGCCCAGTCCACGGCCGTGTCGCCGCCGCCGATGATCAGGATGTTCTTGTCGCGGAAGGGTCGCTTGTCCTTGACGAAATAGTAGACGCCTCGATCGACGTATTCGGCGACGCCGGGGCGGTCCAGCCGGTTCGGCTCGAAGGCGCCGATGCCGGCCGTGATGATGACGGTCCGCGTGAGATGGGAGTCAGTGGCGTTGCCGATGCGCCAGACCTCCTCGTCGCCGGCCTGCTTGCGGGTCAGCGTCTCGATCCGCTGTCCCAGCACCATCGTCGGCGCGAAGAGCTGGATCTGCTCGGCCAGCTGCTTGACCAGGTCCTTGGCCAGGATCTTGGGGTGCCCCGGCACGTCGTAGATGAACTTCTCCGGGTAGAGGACGGCCAGCTGGCCGCCGACTTCAGGCAGCGCCTCGATGATCTTCGTCCGCATCCCGCGCAGGCCCGCGTAGAAGGCGGCGAAGAGGCCGGTTGGCCCCGCGCCGATGATCGTCACGTCGAAAACGTCGTTCGTCTCGTCTGGCATGCGTCACCTCACTCCCTCTTATCGTACAGAGAGAAGCGGGCAACGTCCCGTTACAGATGACTTGACGGTTTCCGTGCGCGGGTGGAGCCTTGTAGCATGCCCGGCGAACTGACGAAGTGGGAGATGGTGACGCGAACGGCGCCGGCCGCGCTGGCCGACTACGCCTTCGAGTACATCGGCTATCACAACGAGGCCGCGGCCTACCGCCAGATCACGACGCCGTCCGGCGGCGTGGTCCTCATCCTCAATCTCGGCGACCCGTACCGGATCCAGAATGAGGCGAGGGGCAGCGTTACGAGCTACGACAGTTTCATCGCCGGCCTCAGCGACACCCCCGGCTACGTCGAGGGGACCGGCGTTTCGGCGGGCGTGCAGGTCAACCTGACGCCGATCGGCGCGCGGCTGCTCACCGGCCTGCCGATGCACGAACTGACGAATACCGTCCTGACCGCCGGTGACGCCTTCGGAGCCGAAGGCGGGGAGCTGATAGAGCGCCTGCGGGAGGCGCCGAATTGGAGCGCGCGGTTCCTCGCCATCGACCGCTTCGTCCGGGCCAGGTTGCTTGTCGCAAGCGACCGACCCGAAGCGATGCTCTGGGCCTACTCCACGCTGCGCCGCACGGCGGGCGCTGCCAGTATCGGCTCGCTAGCTGAGGCGCTGGGGTACAGCCAGAAGCGTCTGATCGCGCAGTTCCGCGAGCACCTGGGGCTACCGCCGAAGACGCTGGCCCGGGTCATGCGCTTCGAACGGGCCGTCGGAATGATCCGCAAGGCGGAGGGCGTTGACTGGGCGCAGGTGGTGCTGGACTGCGGCTACTACGACCAGGCCCACCTGATCCGCGAGTTCAAGCAGTTCGCCGGGATGACGCCGGGCGCCTACGCGGGCCGCCTCCGTCCGGGCGACGCCAACATCACGGAGCCCATCGCCGGGCGGTAATTTCGTACAATACGGCCTCGCCTGCGGCCGCTAACGTGATCGCAAAGGAGGACGTCATGGCCAACAACAACACGCCCAACATCTACCCGGCGATCAGGTACGAGGACGCTCCCGCCGCCATCGAGTGGCTGAAGAAGGCGTTCGGCTTCGAAGAGCTGATGGTCGCGCGCGGGGAGGACGGGTCGATCAAGCACGCGGAGCTTCGCTTTGGGCCGGGGATCATCATGCTCGGCTCCGGTGGCAAGGTGAAGGCGGAGCGCCCGCGCACCTTCGCCGATGCCGACATCTCGCTCTATCTTTCGGTGGACGACCCGGACGCCCACTGCGCCCGGGCCAAGGCCGCCGGCGCGGAGATTACGAACGAGCCGTACGACACCGAGCATGGCTCCCGAGACTATGGCGCGCTGGACCTGGAGGGTAACGTCTGGTGGTTCGGCACCTACCACCCGGTAGCGAGCGAGTAGAGGAGTATCCCGATGACAGAGACGACAACGAAGACGACGACAGTGACGGCCTACCTCTGCGTTGATGGCGCAGCGGCCGCGATCGAGTTCTACAAGGGCGCGTTCGGCGCCGAGGAATCGTACCGGATGGCGGATGCGGAAGGCCGGATCGGCCACGCCGAGATCAGGATCGGCGGCAGCACCCTTTACCTGTCGGACGAGGCGCCACAGCTCGGCGTGCTTTCGCCGAAGCGGATGAAGGGCAGCGCGACGTCATTCGTGATCAATGTGCCGGACGCAGACGCCGCCTTCCAGCGCGCCGTTGCCGCCGGTGTGACGGTTGAGCGCCCTCTGACGGACGCGCCTTACGGCCGCAACGGCTGGGTGATCGACCCGTTCGGACACCGCTGGTGCATCATGCACTCCAACGCCGATTTCGACCCGGCCGCCGGCTGACCGATGCACGCCCTGCTCGTCGAAGTCGACAACAGCGGTGAAGACGCCGCGGCCCGGGTGAAGGGCCTGCGCGAGGAGTTGGCGCCGGCGATGAAGCAGACCCTCGGGTTTGTGTCCGGCGTCTTCGGCAGCGATGACGCCGCCGGCGCCGGCTACATGCTCGTCGTCTATGAGACGCGGGAGAATGCCGAGGCCGTCGGCGGGCGGCTGGCCGTCGGGATGTCGCCGCGGCCGGGCGTCACGATCACCCGCGTCGCAGCGTTCGAGGTGATCGCGACGGCCTGACCGCTAGCTCTGCAGGCTGACCCCGAACGATGCAGCGTAGCCTTCGCCGGAAGGCGTCAGGTTGAGCAGCGTGTCGCCGGCGCTCTGGCCGTAGATGCTGTCGTTGGCGTTGCGGGTGTCGCGGCTGCCGCGGCCGCTGTACGGCGCGCCTTCGAAGACGGTGTCGCTGAGACTGTCATCAAAGAAGAACTGCGAGGTAAACTCGGCGGTCTTGTTGTTCGAGCCGTCGTAGGTGCGGATCTTGAAGTGGATGTGCACGGCGCGACCCTGGTACCAGCCGGGGTAGATCGTCGTGAACCTGGCGGTGCCGGAGTCGTCGGTAGTTTGGTAGCCGCGCAGGAACTTCTGGCCGACGGTGTTGTTGGAGCTTTCGTCGGAGTACTTGCCGGAGGCGTCGCAGTGCCAGATGTCCACGTGGGCGCCGGCCAGCGGCGCGCAGGCGCCATCGAAGACGCGCACCGTCAGGTCCAACGGTAGGCCCTCGCTGGCGACCCCGGTCGCTGGGTCGGTGCGGATGTCGGAGCGGTTGAGCAGCTCGTCGACGAAGTACGGGCCCTCGGTCAACGCCGGCACGACAACACAGTTGATCTGGGCCGCGGCCGTGGCGGCGGCCGTTGCTGTAGCTGTCGCGGCTGCGGTGGCGGTCGCGGTCGCCGTCGCGCCGCTCGTAGCCGTCGCGCCCTGCGTGGGAGTCTCGGTCGCCTGGTCGTCGGATGAGCCGCAGCCGACGGCGGTGGCCAGCCCGGCCACTCCGGCAGCGCCGAGGATGCCAAGGGCGCGGCGGCGGGTCAGCAGCCTGCGTGGTGTCGTCTCGTCGGTCATGTTGTTCTCCTTGTTGTCCAGTCTAGGTCAGGATGCCGGCGGCCGGACGCGGCGCTACGCGTAGTAGTGGGCGACGCTGGCCACCATTACCGCCCAGACGAGCAGTGCGGGCATGATGCCGGCTGAGAAGGCTGGTGATGCGAGGGCTTTGCGAATGCGGTTCATGATCGGCCTCCTTGTCTGGATTACGGCCAGAATAGGAGGCGCGCGTTAACGTCTGATTGGAGAAAGGATTAGAGTTCGCTAAATGGCTACTGACCGGCCGTACGGCAATCATCGCCGGGCGGGGGCTCGGTTTCATAGCTGACAGGCGATCCGTCGCAGCCTTCCAGCATGCGGCTGCCCAGCGGCGCGTCCAGGTGCACGTCTACGTCCTGGATCTTCAGCTCCGTGGTACAGACCGTGTCGGCGAACGTTGTCTCCCGGTAGAACGCGCGGATGCTGACCGCGTCGGAAGTCTCGCTGACGTCGATTCGCTCGAACTTGTCGCAGCCGCCGCCGACTGCGACAGCGACCTTGAAGTCGGACCGGGAATCGTCAAACGAGGTGCCGAAGGGGGCGACCCAATCGGTGGGATTGATCGCCACGAATGAGCCGTCCGGCTGCTGGGCCCGCACGGGGTACGCCGGGACGCCGCCGGTCAGGCTGCCGTCTTCGCCGACCCATGATGCGGCGACTTCGTAGGAGGTATTGGGTACTGGCGCCGCGTTGAGCAGCTCCGCTCCGGTGGCCAGGACCAGGTAGCCCTTTTGGTCTGAAGGCTGCCCGGGGTAAGGACAGGGCACGCCTCCCGGGCAGGAGTAATCGGCGGCCCGGATCATCGGGATCGGGTCCAGGCCCATGTCCTTCGTCACCTGGGCGGCGTCGGCGGCGGTCATGTGGATCGCGCTGACGGACGGGTCGTTGGCGTAGAGCGGCCGCAGGCTCTCCATGGCGATGTCGATCGCCTGTCGCGCGGATGTGACGGCTGGGCTGGCCGTCGGGCTGGGTGTCTCCGCCGACGAGCCGCCACACGCAGCCGCAGTTATAGCGACCAGCAGGCAGAAAACTGTTGCGCAGACCTTCACAGACGAATGTCCTCGCTCCGATAACGGATTTGTCCGCCGGTTGGTTCCCTGTGGAGGCCTATAGCCCCTCCATGTACTCCGCGATGGCGTCCAGGTGGACCTTCTGCACGGCGATCTCCGGCGCGTGGACGATCTCGTCGGCGGCCCAGACGATGACGGGCTTGCCCTCTTTGGTGACGCCGATGATGTTGTTCATCACGTTCATGAGGTTCTCGGTGATGCGCAGGGTGTTGGGCCGGATCGGCTCGGCGAGCTGGCCGTTGCGGATGACGTAGGAGTCGGCGACGATCGTGCCGGTGAAGTCGCCGGCGCGCATGCCGTTGACCGGGTAGGTGTACCAGAGCCGGCCGATGTAGACGCCGTTGCCGACGAGCTTGCAGATGTCCTCGGTGCTGGCGATCTCGCCGGGCAGGATGACGTTGGTCGGATGGATGCCGGGCTGGGCATCGAAGTGGCGGCCGCCGCCGCGCGCGTAGCGGAACCCGTTGCGCGGCATGAACGCCTGCTTCCAGTCCTTGGGGTCGACGCCGAGCTTCTCCTTGGCGCCGGGGTCGCGCATCACGCGCTGGGACTCGTACCAGTTGGAGAGCAGGCCGACGAGCATGCCGTCCTTGATCAGCTCCGTGCGGCCGGTGGGCAGGCCTTCATCGGTGATCCCCTTGGAGCCGACAAGCCCCCGGGCCGCGCCGTCGTCGACGATCGTCAGTTTTTCCGAGGCGACCTTCTGGCCCAGCTTGCCCATGAAAGGCGAGGCCTGCGCGTAGAAGGTGCCGGCGTCCAGGCCGGGCATCAGGATGTAGTGGAGGATCTCCATCACGGCTTCGCGCCCGAAGACGACGTTGTAGTCGCCGGTCTTCAGGCGAACGCCGCCGACGCCGGCGATGGCGTTGTGGGCGGCTTCGCGCCCGGCTTCGTCGGTCAGGCCGTGGAGCGTCGTCGTTGCCGCGTAGCCGGAGCCCTTGGCGCCCTCACGCTCCACCATCGAGGTGATGAAGGACATGACCAGCGTCGATTCGTCGGACTGGACGTCGGGCATCGCCGTCGAGCAGATCGCCATCCGCTCCTGGATCATCGTCACGTCGCCGCCGATGATCAGGCCGAGCTCCGGCATCCGCTCCGGCCGCTCGACGAGAGTGGTCAGCGTCTCAGACGTTTCGAAGACGCGCAGGCCGCCGGCCAGGACGCGCCAGCCGGCCTCCGAGAGCGCTTCGTCCTTGATGTCCATGATCTCCTGGTCGGCGTAGTCGGTCAGCGTGCGCTTTTCGCCGGTTGGCCTGGCGAGCGAGACGAACTCCGGGTCGTCCGAAGCGCCCTGCCGCGCCTTCGTCACCGCCGAGCGCACGCCATCGAGGCTGATGTCGGACGTCTCGGACCCGAAGCCGATGCGCCTGGCGTCGCCGACGCCGCCGAAGACGGCCTGGACGCCGATCCCGTAGTTGACGACAGACTTCGGCTCCTCGACGCCGTTGCAGGGGATGTGCGAGGTGTAGTTGAGCCGCGCCAGCAGGATCCCGTTGGCGGAGGCGTAGACCTCCGCCTCTTCGATATCGTCCTGCTGCTTGAGGTAGGCGAGGCCCTCGTCAACGGCGCGCTTCAGGTCGTTGGTGGTGGTCATGAACTCTCCTCAGAAGGCCACTGGCTTACCAGATATGCGGGCGTTGGAATCAGGCGCTTGTTCACCGGATCGACCGCGAGCCGGACACCCTCCAGCGTGTACGCACCGAGAAGCGCCGGGGCTTCATCTTCGCCGAAGATGACGATCGTGATGACTCGCTTACCGTCGACCCTGACCCATGTTTGGCCGATCTCCTTCTCGTGCTGACTGCCATCCGCGAGGACAAACGCCATGCGGTCTTCGCGTTTGACGCCGAGGCGTTCCAGCAGCGAAGCGGGCACTGAAGTATACGACGCTCCTGTGTCCACGAGCGCATCGACTGATTCAAAGCGCTGGCCGGCCGGATCGCCTATCTCGATTGTCGCGTGAAAAATGCCCATTCGACCTCATTCTACCTTCATCGCGGCATGCCTTCTGCGCCGCCGCCGACGGTGATTACGCAGCCGGACGTGTACGCCGAGCGGTCTGAGGCCAGCCAGAGGGCGGCTTCGGCGACGGCTTCGGCGGGGACGGTTGCGGTGCGGAAGATGCTGCGCTCGGCGTAGCGGGCCAGAACCTCCGCCTCGGACTTGCCGGACTGCAGGGCGCGCTCCTGGACGAGGGACCGAAAGAGCGGCGTGTCGACGGCATCGGCGTTGATGTAGTTGGCCGTGATGCCGTGGCGCGAAAGCTCATTGGCGGCGTTGCGGACGTAGTGGACCAGCGCCGCCTTGGAGGCCCCGTAGGCGGCGGCGCCCTCGCCGGGCGCGAAGGCGGCCTTCGAGGCGTTGTAGATCAGCCGGCCGCCCTGCCCCTGCGCGAGCATCACCTGCGAGGCGGCGCGGGTGGCGGCGACCGCGCCCTGGTAGTGGACGCGGAGCTGCTCCTGGACCTCGGCGTCCGGCATCGCGGAGACGGCGTGCAGCTCCGGCGGGATGCCGGGCGAGTAGAACAGCACGTCGACGCCGCCGAAGTGGATCGCCGTCTCGCGGAAGGCGTGCTCGATGGCGGCGGGGTCGGCGGCGTTGGCGGCGAGCGCGAAAGCACGCTCCGGCGGTCGACGACATTGATATCGTCGGCGATGGCCTCGGCGCGGCGCGAGGTCGAGGTCGACGACGGCGACGTGCGCGCCTGCTTCGGCGAAGCGCCTGGCGGTGGCCGCGCCGATCCCGCTGGCGCCGCCGATAATCACGGCGATCCTGCCGTCGAGGTCGCGGCGGGACTTCGCGCTCTCGTCGATCTTGCGGCGCTCCAGCGGCCAGTACTCCATCTCGCAGGCCTCGGCCTCGGTCAGCGACTCGAAGCGCTCGATAGCCTCCGCGCCGGCCGTCGCCTCCATCGTCGCGCGGTAGCAGTCGCCGGCGATGAGGGCGTTGCGGCGGTCCTTGCCGGCGTAGAAGATGCCGACGCCGGGGACGGCGATGACCTTGAGCCAGTCGGCGAGTGGTGCTGGCTGGCTGTTGGCGACAGTGTAGGCGAGGTAGTCGTCGTGAGCGGCGCGGAGGGCGCTGCGGACGGCGTCAGGGGTGGCGCCAACGACGACGGCCCGACGACCGGCGCGCATGATGTGTTCCGGGGTCATCACGCCGCGCGCGGAGAGGTCCGGGAAGAACTCACCGGCGATGTGCTCCAGCGTCTGCGGCGAGTCGTCGAAGGCGAGGATGCAGCGCCAGCCGAGCGTCGCCAGTTCGCCGCGGATGACCGGCGCGATGGCGGCGGCGGCGGCGCGTCGCTCGTCTTCGGCGAGGCCGGGCGTTGTCCGCGGGCCGAAGACTTGCCTACCCTTCCGCTTTGCGGCGACGTACTCCTCCGCGCGCGAGATGATTGAACAGAGGTTTGCGTAGCACTCCCTGGCGGTCGCGCCCCAGGCCGCGAGGCCGTGCTTCTCCATGACCAGCGCGATCGCGCCTTCGGGCAGGCCCGCGCCGTACTTCTCGGCCATGCGGTGGGCCAGCGGGAAGCCGGGGCGGACGTACTCCAGGAACGCCGCGTCTTTCCCGAACAGCTTCTCGATATGCTCCCGGGCCGATGGCGTGTTGGTGATCGAGAGGGTGGCGACGTCGTGGGTGTGGGCGACGAACTTGTGCGGGATGAGGGCGTGCAGCGGCGTCTCGACGCTGGGCAGAGGGTCGCTGTCGCGGAGCATGCAGGCGCGCATCAGCGCCATCATCTCTTCGTCGGACATCGAGTCCCGTTCGCGCAGGGTCGCCAGGCGATCCAGGTACAGGTGGGTGAAGCCGGCGGGCGTGATCGTGCGCAGGTCCGTGCCGCTGCCCTTGACGACGAGCGCCTGCGCCTTTGCGCCGAAGATGTCTTCTTCTTCGAGCTTGACGGAGGTGTTGCCGCCGCCGGGCTGGACCAGGGAGAGGTCGCCGCCGATCAGGTTGGACAGGTAAACGAGCTGGGAGATGTCGTCGGCGCCGGCGGCGGTGTCGTCCCAGTCGAGCATCAATGTTTTGTTCCCCAGAGGAGGCTGCCGCGCTTCGTGACGGTGACCGGCGTCTCGATCGCGTCGGCGTGGTCGGGGTCGATCATCCGGCCGGTCAAATAACGGCGGACGGCCTCGCGGTTCTCGAGCGTGAACATCGGCGCATCCCACGTGTGCACGCCGACGTCATCGAACACCGCGCCGACGATATCCGCCGCTTCCTCCGCGTCGAACGTCGTCGGCTGACGCTGAGGCGGGATCTCCGGCGAGTCGTCTCGACGCGTCGTGCAGGCGAAGAAGAGACCGCCGGGCTTGAGCACGCGATGGCCCTCGCTGATCGCCACGCTCGGGTCGTCGAGGTGATACAGCATCCAGAGTGCGGCGACGGCGCCGGCAGACTCGCTGCGGATCGGAAGATGGGTCGCGTTTCCGAGAACTACCGGCAGCGCGGTATGTTCCACCTGTCGCGGCGAGTTATCGATGCCGAGGTAGGCGATGTCGGGGCCTAGAAGCTCGCCAAGACGTCCGTTCCCAGAACCAACGTCGATCACCGGGGAGAGGCCGAGCATCCGAATGCGCTCGGCGACGGACTGGTGGACGTCGCCGGCCATCGCGCCGGCTGCTCGCTGTGCCGCCTGCCAGCGCTCGGGGTTGTTGTCGTAGTCCGTCGGGAGCGCGCGTGTCATTTGCCGGTCAGGCGGGCGCGGCTGCGCATCGTGGGGCCGCCGTTGCCCATGCGCTTGGTCTGCATCGGCTGGCCCTTGCCGCAGTTGGGGATGGCGAAGAGGCGGAAGTCGTTGCCCACGGCGTCAACGTTCATGAAGTAGTCTCGGCTGTCGCTGGTCAGGCCGCCGTCGCGGAACATCTCGCCGATCTCGCCGTTCTTGATCTCGTACACCTTCATCGCCGTGATCCGGAAGTTCTCCCGCGACTCGGCGATGGAAGGGATGCGGTGGCCGACGACGTAGTACCCGTCCTTGACCTCGCGGATGATGTCGTCCGGGTCGCGGTCGCCGGGGGCGAAGGCGGTGTTGGACATGCGGATCAGCGGCACGAAGGAGGCGTCGGTGGCCTTGTAGTGGCCGTTGGGCTCGGCGTTGGTGATGGCGGCGGTCTGGCGGCTGTTGGAGAAGCCGTTGAAGATGCCCTTGTCGAAGTGGTAGATGCGGTGGGCGGGGGTGCCCTCGTCGTCGTACATGTAGTGGCCGAAAGCGTCGATCGTCGGGTCGCTGAAGGCGGTGACGAGATCGGAGCCGATGCGCTTGCCGAGCTGGTTCTCCTTCAGGTCGCGCAGGAACCAGGAGCGGCCGGCGTACCCCGTCTCGAACTTGAGGGCACGGTCGAGCTCGGTCGGGTGGCCGACGATCTCGTGGCTTACCAGCGCGTTGTAGTGGGGGTCGGTGACGACGACGACGTCCTTGTCGGTGGCCTTGAGCGGCTTGCAGGCGCAGAGGGCCACGGTATCCCTGGCCAGCGTCATCGAGAAGTCCATCAGGCTGTCGAAGTGGATGAACTCTTCGTCGGCGCCGTGGGTGATGAGCTCCCAGCCGCGCTGGTGGCCGGTGAAGTCGTACAGCTCCTGGTAGCCGTCGCCGGCGGAGGCGATGACGAAGCAGGTGCCTTCGGTGATCGCGCGGGTCTGCTGGATGTTCGCCCCTTCCGAGCTGATGAAGAGCTGCCGCTCCAGCTGGGTGGAGGCCGAGATGTAGTTGTAGGCCACGGCGGGGTCCAGGCCCTTGACGCGCGCTGAGACGTCGCGGACGTAGTGGGTGACGTCGTCCAGCGGCACGTCTCGCGGGTCGCTTTCGTGCTTCGCTTCGACGGTGTCCTGGCGGACGTCGATCGGGGCTAGGGCGGTGTCGTAGAGGGCGCTGCCGAGGACGCCGAAGCGGCTGTGGATGCCGTCCTTGGCGCGTGCGTTGGCCACGGCGCGGTCGTATGCGTGGTCCAACGCCTCACGCAGCCGCTCTTGCAGGCGCGGCAGGTCTGATGAGCCGACGAGCTCGCCGAAGTAGCCGGGGGCGGCGAAGCGCTGGCCGGCCAGGACGCGAACGCCGAACGCAAAGGCGTAGTCCTCCCCCGCGAACTTGTCCATGCCGTTTTCGGAAACGGCGCCCTTGCCTTCGCTGATTTCGATGCGCACGTCAGCGTAGCGGCAGAAGCGCTTGCTCTTCGCGTATTGGGTTACGAGGTCGAAGACGGCGTCCCGGATCTGGGGGATGACGTCGATGCTTACCTTTTCGGGCACGTAGTCCCTCCGCTGGGCTGTGGCTGAGGCGATTGTCTTGTGCGCGGCGGCGCGGGTCAAGTGAGGTGTGAGGTGCGAGGTGTGAGCGGCATTACGCCGCCGCGCTCTTGACCGGCGGCCCCTCAGGCTCGACCCTTGAGGCGTGAGCGTTCTCAGCGACCGCAGCATCAAGGAGGCACTGGCCTCCGGGCGCCTCGGCATCGAGCCGCTGGACGAGGCGGCGATCCAGCCGGCTTCGGTGGACGTGCGGCTGGACAAGCTCTTCCGCGTGTTCAAGACCACCAGCCGGCCCTACGTCGACGTCGCCCAGGGCGTGGATGATCTTACGGAGCTGGTGGAGATCTCGCCGGAGGAGCCGTTTGTGATCCACCCCGGCTCCTTCTGCCTGGGCTCGACGCTGGAGACGATCACGATCTCCAACGACATCGTGGCGCGGGTGGACGGGAAGTCCTCGCTGGGGCGGCTGGGGCTGCTGGTGCACGCGACCGCCGGCTACGTCGATCCGGGCTGGACCGGCAAGCTGACGCTGGAGCTGTCCAACCAGTCACAGATGCCGATCGCGCTCTACTACGGGATGCGGATAGCCCAGGTCAGCTTTATCGAGATGACGACGCCGGTGGACCGGCCCTACGGCAGCCCGGAGCTGGGCTCCAAGTACCAGGGCCAGACAGGCCCGACGGCATCCCGCATCTCACGCGAGTTTCCGGCGCCGTAGGCTGGCTGGACAGCGTTCCGGTGGAGCGCTACTATGCCCGCACACAGGAGGTGGTCCAATGGCATATCCGGTGACTTTTGATATCTCTATGCCGGCCGCGTACCAGAAGCCGAACGTGTTCATTCGCATCCTCGGCTACCTGATCCTGGGCGTGGTGAACTGGCTTGTCGTCGTGCTGCTGCCGATCTATGCGGCCGTCCAGATCTCATCCAAGAAGGAGAAGTACCTGGAGAACGACACCGTCAAGGGCTGGCTGCGGCAGTACATTGGCCTCTACGCCTACGTGCTGCTGCTTACGGACGAGTTCGCCGGCTCTAACGACCCTTCGTTCAAGTATGACGTCACTCCCGGCGGCACGCCCTCCGTTGGCGGCGCGCTGCTGCGTTGGATCTACGGGATCCCGCACCTGCTGATCATCAGCGCTCTCGTGTCCGTGGGCGGGATCATCTGGCTGATCGGCTCGGTGATGATCCTGATCCAGGGCAAGTTCCCGGCTGGTCTCTACGATATCAACCGCGGAATTGTGCGCTGGGTCGCGCGCTACGTGGCGTACCACGCTTCGCTGGTCCAGGAGTACCCACCGTTTGCCTTCGATATGGGCAGCGAGAGCGCGGCTAGTTCGCCTTCCGCACCGACAGCGTAACGTCTTCGCCCTCGATCCTGGCCGCTTCCGAAGTTGCGCCGTCAGGGGAGGCGCCTTCCGTCAGCGCGTCGGCCAGGGTCTCGTCCCGGACGTAGTCGCCGTGCGTGGCGAAGACCTTGCGCAGGCGGTCGCCGCCGCTGTAGTTGACGACGATCCGGTCCTCGATCTCCAGGCCCGCGGACTTGCGGAGGTTCTGGATGCGGTGCACAAGCTCGCGCGCGAGGCCTTCGTCGGCCAGCTCGGGCGTGATCCGTGAGTCTATGGCGACGGCGTAGCCCGCTTCGTCTTCGGCGAGGGCGTGGCCTTCCGGCGCCTCTCGTCCGGCTTGCCGACTCCGGCGACCAGCAGCTCCTTGACGTTGGTCTCTTCGATCACCTGGTCGGCCAGGCCTTCCAGCGCTGTCTTCTGCTCCGGCGTGTGCACGAAAGCAGTAGCGCCGGCCAGCGGCTGCCGCACCTTCATCTGAGCCTTCTGCCGCGCCGCGCGGGCCAGGCTGGCCATCCGCATGACGAGGCGGGTGTCGTCCATCAGCGCCTGGTCCACGGCGGATGCGTCGGCCTCCGGCCACTCCGCGAGGTGAACGCTCTCCGGCGCCTCGCGGTCCACGGAGAGGACGAGGTTCTGGTAGACCGCCTCGGACACGAAGGGTGTGTAGGGCGCGAGCAGCTTGGCTACTGTCACCAGGCAGGTGTACAGGGTCTGGTAGGCGGCGGTCTTGTCAGCGTCCACGTCTCCCTTCCAGAAGCGGCGCCGGCTGCGGCGGACATACCAGTTGGAAAGGTCATCGACGAAGGTCTGGATCAGGCGGCCGGAGGTCGTCGGGTCGTACTCTTCCAGGCACTCCGTGACCCGGCCGACGAGGTGGTTCAGCTCCGAGAGGACCCAGCGGTCGAGGTCGGTCTGCTGGCCGGCGTCGGCCGTCGCCGGGTTGAAGTCGTCCAGGTTGGCGTAGGTGACGAAGAAGCTGTACGTGTTCCAGTAGGTCAGCAGGAAGCGGCGCAGCGACTCCTGGACAAGCTTCGGGGAAAAGCGGCGGGCCTCGCCGGGCCGGGTGGCGGTGTAAAGGTACCAGCGGAGGGCGTCGGCGCCGGACTCGTCCAGCACGGCCCACGGGTCGACGGTGTTGCCGACGCTCTTGCTCATCTTGCGGCCCTTCTCATCCTGGATGTGGCCGGTGCAGATGACGTTGCGGAAGGCGAGAGGCTGCTTGAACGTCGTCGGGTCAACGGCGTTGAGCAACACGGCCTCCGCATGCAGGGTGTAGAACCAGCCCCGAGTCTGGTCCACAGCCTCGCAGATGTAGTCGGCCGGGAATCGCTGCTCGAAGGTCTCCTTGTTCTCGAACGGATAGTGCCACTGGGCGTAGGGCATAGCGCCGGAGTCGAACCAGACGTCCATCAGCTCCGGGGTACGCTTCATCGCGCCGCCGCAGTCCTCGCACTTGAGGTCGATGCGATCGATGTACGGGCGGTGGAAGTCCTCCAGCGCGTCGACTGCCGCCGGGTCGACAGCGCGCTGTCTCAACATCTCGCGAGAGCCGATGCAGTCGACCGCGTCGCAGCCGGAGCAGCGCCAGATCGGCAGCGGCGTGCCCCAGTAGCGTTCGCGGCTGAGCGCCCAGTCGACGTTGTTGCGCAGCCAGTCGCCGAAGCGTCCGTTCTTGATGTGGTCCGGGTACCAGTGGATCATCTGGTTGCCTGCAATGAGCTGCTCTTTGACGGCGGTGGTGCGGATGTACCAGGTGGGCTTGGCGTAGTAGAGGAGCGGCGTGTCGCAGCGCCAGCAGAAGGGGTAGGTGTGCTTGATCGTCCCGCTTTTCAGCATCAGGCCGCGCTCCGTCAGGTCTTTGGTGATCTTCGGGTCGGCCTTCTTGACGAACTCCCCCGGCCACGGCGACCCGGCCGGCAGGTTGCCGCGCAGGTCCACCGGCTGCAGGAAGAGCAGGCCGTTGTCTTTGCCCAGCTGGAAGTCCTCGCCGCCGAATGCCGGTGCGATGTGCACTACGCCGGTGCCGTCCTCCATCGAGACGAAGTCGCCGCCGAGGATCGTGTAGGCGGCCGCGACGTCGGCGATCGGCGCGGCGACGATGCGGCCGTCCTGCGCCGGGTCGAACCACATCGATGAGACGCCCCACGCCGTCGGGTCGTAGAGCGGCTCGTACTTCAGGCCGACGAGCGCGGCGCCGCGAACGGTCGCGACCTGCGACGCCTCCTCCGGCAACTCGGCGGCCCGCGCGGCTGCGACGATGATCCGCTCGCCGTCGAGATCGAAGACGCCGTACTCAGCGTCTGGTTGAACGGCCAGCGCGGTGTTGCCGGGCAGCGTCCACGGCGTCGTCGTCCAGGCCAGCACGAAGGCGGGGGCCTGCACCTTGAGCCTGGCCGCCGATTCATCGGTCAGGCGGAACTTAGGGTAGACGGAGGGGTCCGGCGTGTTGTCCTTGTAGCCCAGCGCGACTTCCGCGTCTGAAAGGGAGGTGCCGCAGCGCGGGCAGTGAGGGGTGGAGCGGTAGTCCAGGTACAGGAGCTCGCTCTCCCAGAGCTGGCGGATGATCCACCAGACGGACTCGATGTAGTTGTTGTGGTAGGTGACGTAGGGGTCGTCCATGTCCACCCAGAAGCCGATGCGGTCGGTCAGGCGCTGCCAGTCCTTCACGTAGCGGAAGACGCTCTCGCGGCAGCGGCGGTTGAACTCCTCGACGCCGAACTCCTCGATCTCCGGCTTGCTCTTGAGGCCCAGCTCGCGCTCCACCTCCAGCTCCACCGGCAGGCCGTGGGTGTCCCAGCCGCCCTTGCGGGGCACGCGGTATCCGCGCATCGTCTTGTAGCGCGGAAAGAGGTCTTTGAAGGCGCGCGCCAGGACGTGGTGCAGCCCGGGCTGGCCGTTCGCGGTCGGCGGCCCTTCGTAGAAGACGTATGTCCTGTCTTCGGGCCGCTGCTCAACGCTCTTCTTGAAGGCGTCGCTCTTCTGCCAGAGCTGGAGCACTTCCTCCTCCAGCTTTGGGAAGCTCTGCCGGCTATCGACTGGCTTGAACATGGCGCTGTGCCTTTCCGGCGGTACACGAAAAAAGCCCGTCCCCAATAAGGGACGGGCCGTATGGCTCGCGGTACCACCCTGGTTTCCGCCTGTGGCGGACTCTCTGCCGGCGTACGGTCCAATCGTCCGGGCTAGGGCCCTGGCTACAGGACTTATACGCCTGCCTCTGCTAACGGGGGCTTCCGGCCGAGCCTACTTTCCGCCAGGGGATTTCGGTCGGCGGCTCGGGAGGGATCTTCCGGCGGCTGCTCCGCACCTCGCTTCCACTGTCCGAGGCTCGCTAGCCGGCGTTGGCTGCCGTACTCGTCTCCGTCATCGCCTTTGTGTTCGGTTGTAGTCGAAAGTGTACCGGCGGCGCGAAATCCCGTCAACGATTTGCAGAAGGGCGGGCCGGACGGCCCGCCCTTCTGCGTCCCGCGCTGCGTCAGATCAGGGGAGGCCGGCGCCGTCGGCCCTTTCATGCCCGTTGACCTTGAGGCTGTACGGGAAGTAGACGCCGACGGTCTCGTCCTTCGGGATTCCGGAGACGATGGCGACGACCTGGTCGCTGCCCCAGAGGCGCAGCCGGTCCCACCAGCTCAGGTTGTACTTGGAGCCGCGCCGCAGGTGCGTCTGGATCACCGTGACGACGTGGGCGTGGCTGACGTGGCCGTACTTGTCGACCTTGCCGTCCAGGCCCACCAGGGTCAGGTTGAACCCGAGGTCGATCGGCTGGAAGAACTGCTCGTTGTCCCAGTCGGTGATATCGGCCGGCGTTGAATCCACGGGTGTGCCGTCGATGGCGACGTTGCGGATGTGCCAGCCGTCGAACTGGACGGCCGCGTCTGACATCAGCCGGAAGGCCAGGACGACGGTCTCGCCGGCGTAGGCGCTGAGGTCGCAGGTCGCCGATAGCGGTGCGGCCGGGGTGCCGGCGGTTGACGGGTCGGTCGGATCGTCGGTCGGGCCCGTGTAACCCGGCAGGTTGGCCGAAATCGTCGGGTCGGCGTCCGTGTTGGCGGTGGGGACAGTGCCGGTGCAGGGCAGCGACACGAACCCGTCGTCCGACATTACCTGGACGAACCCGAAGTCCCAGCTGTTCTCCATCTGGTACCAGTGGTCGAAGGTGAGGACGGCCGGGCCGGCCGGGACGGTCACCTCGCGCGCCAGGCTGGAGTCGGTCTGGTCGGCGTAGACGGTGTCACCGGCTTCGTCTGGTGAGGTCCAGTAGCCGTCGCTGTCGATGGTCCAGTCGTTTCCGCTCGGGAAGTCGAACTGGTCGGCGCCGTCAAAGGCGAGCCTGGTCAGCTTGCGTCCCTGGCCCAGCGGTATGTAGTCCGCGCCCCAGGGTGGTGCTCCCGGCGTGTTGTAGGCCTCCCCGCTGAAGTAGACGGTGGAGTTGAGGCTCTTGCTGGACAGCGCCGGTCTGGAGCCGCCGAAGACGAAAGCGCCGGCATCGATGTAAGCGTCTGTCAGCGTGGACACCGTCATGTCCCTGAACAGGGAGGCGAACCTATCATGGCTATGGAAGGACTTAAGCGTGTCGTCGAGCCCAGCGATGCCGTTCAGGGGGTTGTGCTGCCAGGCCAGGAAGAACTTGGGGGTGCCGTAGCCGTGGTCGGCCAAGTAGAGCATGAAGGAGAAGGCGAAACCGTAGTCCTCCAGGATCTCATTCGGCCCCTGGTCCTGCCACTGGGTCAGGGAGTTCTCCGGGCCCTCTGGACGGGGGATCGGGTTCCAGTCCGGGTGCGCCACGGATGTCCAACCCTGGTAGCTCAGGATGTGGCCGTCGTTGCCCTTCTGGTCGATGTGGAGGCGCGGGTCGGTGTACTTGTTCAAATAGATGGCAAAGTCGGACATGCCCTCGTTGACCCAGTTCACCTCGTCCGGGTCGTAGTCCCGGTGGATCAAGTGCTGGTACTCGTGGGCGAAGACGCCTTCGTAGAGGAAGGGCCGTGCCGGTGCGTTCGTGCACGGGTCAGTCGATGGTGCGTGCGGTGGGTTGGCGCCGGTCCGGTGCGTCCAGTCGTAACCGTCGATCGACATCACGTTGCGGTCGTGGAAGTCGATCATGGCGCTGGTGTAGAACCCGGCGATGTAGGGGAAGCCGTTGGCGTTGTTGGTGTCGTAGAAGTTGTCGTCGCGCACGTTGTCGACGAGCACGACCTGGCGGCCGGCCGGGCTGGGCCGCGGGAGCAGGCCAGTGCTGCCGTCCCTGAAGTCCGGGGCGCCGAACCACTTCTGGTCCGTGGCTTCGATCTGGTTCGTGAACTGGCCGAGCAGGTAGGCGGCCTGGGCGTCGGTCACGACGTTGCGCACGCCGTCGTTACGGCAGTCGCCGGGCGGGAAGTTGAGCCCGGTGATGCCGTCCAGGACTCCATCCGGGTCGCGGCCCTGGCCGACGGCGACCCAGACTTCTCCGCTGGCGTTTTCGGCTCGTAGCTCGAAGACCTTGGTGTAGTAGAAGCCGCCGGTGTCGTTGATCGCCACCCATGTTGCCTGGTCGCCGACGCTTGCTCCGCCGGCTTCCTGTGCTGTGAAGGACTGGGCGCTGAAGCCGCTGCCGATGAGCAGCGACTGGGCGCTTTCAGGGTTGAGGAGTTTTCCGCTGAGCTCTCGTGTGTCGCTGCTTGGGCCGGCCGTGGACCTGGCATCGGCGCCAAGCGGCTGTCCGGTGGAGAGGAGTAGCAAGAGAAGCGCTGTGGCCACCCCCGCTCCCGCCAGTACTAGCCTTCTGGTAGCTACCATAGTGACCTCCTTCGAGTGGCCTATCTCAAGGTGCGTATAGCCGTTTCCGGCAAGGCGCCGGCGGTTAATGACACTAATCTTTGTCTAATGCTGTGGCCATATGCGCCCAGTGAACAGTACATAACAATCTCATAACGTGACAAGACTGCGTGAGGTCAGGGAGAGCTGGCGAGGCGCGGGCGGCCTTACGAAGCGTGGCGCCGCTGCGCGTCTGCGGAGGCCGTTCGCGAACCGGCGAAGCAATCGGAGCAGAGGACGGGCCGGTCGCCGCGCGGGGCGAAGGGGACCTCGGTCATCTCGCCGCACTGGGCGCAGACGGCGGGGTGCATCTGTCGGGGAGTGCGGCCGCCGAAGCTGGCGAAAGGGCCGTAGTGAACGTAACCCTCGTTGGCAGACGGCGCGCCGGTGGTCTTGCGGGCGTTGCGGCAGCCCGGGCAGCGGGTGGGATCGTTTACCAGTCCACGATTGGCGTAGAAGGCCTGCTCGCCGGCGGTGAAGGCGAAGCTGGCGCCGCACTGACGGCAGGTCAGGGCACGGTCGGAATGGGACACTGGCGATGTCTCCTGCTGGGCTGGCAAGGGCGATTAAAAGCTCGTTAAGGGCGACGAGATTTGGCGACAGTATAGATACGGACGCCAAGAATTGCAATGGCTACACAGAGTAGCCAATGTTACGAACGCCCTACGTCAGGAGGTCTCCGGTCGCCAGCGCCGTTTTGCCAGTCTCCTGGTACGCCGCCATCAGGTTCTTGGCGATCGTCTGCATGTGCACCTCGTCGGCGCCGTCTACCAGTCGGGCGGAGCGCGCGTTGCGCATCATCCCCTCCAGTGGCGTGTCGGTGGAGTAGCCGAGAGCACCGTGGACCTGGATCGCCCGGTCGATCACCCGCCAGAGGGTGTTGGCGACGTGCACCTTGGCCATCGAGACTTCCTGCTTGAACGGCAGCCTGTTTTCGATCTTGTAGGCGGCGTGGAGCACCATCAGCTTGGCCGTGTAGAGCTCGATCGCCGATTCAGCCATCATCCACTGGATCGATTGCTTCTCGGAGAGCAGGGAGCCGTGGGCGTAGCGCTTGGTGGCGCGATCGACCATCATCTCCAGAGCGATCTCCGCGTTGCCGATCCAGCGCATGCAGTGGGCGAGGCGCGCCGGGCCGAGGCGGTACTGGCCCAGGAGGTGGCCTTCGCCCTGCCCGCCCAGCATGTTCGCCGCCGGCACGCGCAGGTCAGTGATCCGAATCTCGCAGTGGTTGCCGCGTCCGTGCATCGTGTCGATGTCGCGGACGATCTCGAATCCTTCGGCCGGCAGGTCGACGAGGAAGGCGGAGTTGCGGGCCTGCGGCGGGTCGGCGTCGGGGTCTGTGCAGGCGATGAGGATGGCGAACTGCGCGCCCTTGGCCCCGGAGATGAACCACTTGTGGCCGTTGATCACCCAGTCGTCGCCGTCCTTGACCGCGCGGGTCTGGATCAGCGTCGGATCGGAGCCGGCAACCTCCGGCTCGGTCATCGCGAAGCAGGAGCGTGACCGGCCCTCGGCCAGGGGGCGCAGGTAGCGCTCCTTCTGGTCGTCGGTGGCCCAGTGGAGGAGGGTGTGCATGTTGCCTTCGTCCGGGGCCTGGGCGTTGATGGCGAAGGGGCCGATGCCGGTGCGCCCGGCTTCCGCGGAGACGAACGCCATGCCGACGGGTCCCAGGTCCATGCCGTCCCACTCCTTGGGCAGGTGGGGGTTCCAGAGGCCCTGCGCCTTGGCCTTCTGGCGCAGCTCAAAGATGTTGCGGATGTAAGTGCTGCGGTCGGCCTCTTCCTCCTTCAGTCTTTGTTCGACAGGGCGGACCTCGGTGTCCATGAACGCGCGGACGCGGAGGCGGACTTCTTCGACGTCTGGGGGGAGCTGAAAATCGATGGGCATGGGAGCGACCTTCCTTTGTTGTGCTTCGTGGGGCCGATTGTAGTGGCCTTGCGGTAGAATGTCACGGCGACGGAGGGAAGATGACTACTACAGAATCACCGCCCGGAATCGACCTGCAGGCGCTGGTCCCGTGGATGAGCGAGCACGTGGCCGCGGTGAAATCGCTTTCGGCCAAGGTCGTGGGGCACGGGCGCTCCAACATCACCTACCGCATCGAGGCGGAAGACGGCCGTGCCTGGGTGCTGCGCCGGCCGCCGCTTTCCCACGTCCAGGCCACGGCCCACGACATGGGCCGCGAGTTCCGCATCCTCTCGGCGCTGGAGCCGACGGGATTTCCAGCCCCGAAGCCGTTTGCCCTCTGCAGCGACACGGAGGTGATCGGCGCGCAGTTCTACATCATGGAGTTCGTGGACGGCTTCATCGCCATCGACCCCAACGAGCTGGCCCGCCGCTTCGATGAAGACGCGCGGAGGCGGATCGGCGAGGAGCTGGTCGATGTGCTGGTGCGGCTGCACTCGTTCAACCCCGACGAGCTGGGCCTGGCGGACTTCGGCAAGCCAAAGGGTTACCTGGAGCGGCAGGTCCGGCGCTTCGCCGAGCAGCTGGAGACGATCCGCTACCGGGAGACGCCGGAGCTGGACGAGCTGGCGAAGCGGCTGGCCGCCTCGATCCCGCCGGAGCGCCACGCCGGTATCGTGCACGGGGACTACCGGCTGGACAACGCCATCCTCAACGATGAGGGCCACGTGATCGCCGTGCTGGACTGGGAGATGTGCACGCTGGGGGACTCGCTGGCGGACCTGGGGCTACTGCAGATGTACTGGGGCCGGGCGACGAGCGCGCAGCTGGCCGTCGGCAGCAGTGCCGTGATGTCTCTTCCCGGCTTTCCGACGTGGGAGGAGGCGGCCGCGCGCTACGAAGAGAAGAGCGGCGTCAGCCTGTCCGGCCTCGACTTCTACACGGTGCTGGCGCACTTCAAGCTGGGCGTGATCCTGGAGAACATGTACAAGCGCTTCCTCGGCGGCGGCACCGTCGGCGCCGGGTTCGAGGTGATCGGCCAGCAGGCGCTGCTCCTGGGCAAGAACGGCCTGGAAGTGGCCAACGCCTCGTCGATCGCAACGCTGCGGGGGTAGCACCTGGTGTACATCGGCCCCGAGGGAGTCGCCGGCCGCGGCCTGAAGGCGTGGCTGGACCGCGCTATGAAGTTCGTGGAGACGCTGCCGCCGAAGAGCTAGTTCAGCGGGATCCACTCCAGGTAGGCGCCGATCGGCGGACATTCGTTGAATCCCATCGGCAGCGGCTGAGAGATGTCTGACACAGTGTCCAGGATGTACTCCAGTCCGTAGAGAACATCCTCGGCGTCGACAACCCCGGAGCAGTCGGTGTCTCCCCAGGTCGACTCTTCGCCAAGCGAGGTGAGGGCATGCTCCCCCAGCCAGGGACAGCCGGGTTGATGGGTTCCCGGAATGTCGGCCAGCCACTTCAGCGTGGTCAGGACCGAGGCGGCGCCGGCCTTGCCGGAACAGTCGTTGTCGCCGATCACGTAGTAGTTGTCGGAATGGGTTCCCCAGATCGGCTGCCAGGCCGGGAACAATAGCGAGTCCTCCACCGGCTCGAACCTGGTGCGGTGTCGTGTGTCCGGATCGATCGTCCAGATGGATGACGTGGAAGATGAGTTCGCTGTCTGATCAAAGGCGATGAGCTTGCCATCCGGAGACCAGACGACGTGAGATTGGATGAGGGAGTCGTTCGTGAGGTTCGTCGGGTTGCTGCCGTGTGGTCCAACTGTCCAGATGTCGTGGTCGGAAACGTAAGCCAGGGTGTTGCCGTCCGGTGACCAGGCGATCTGGTTGCCCTCGAACAGACCGGCTGTAATGATCGACAGCGGGACCGGTGTCACGTATTGGCGGTCCAGCCCGCTGAAATCCATCGTCCAAACGGCCAGGGTGGCGCCGGCTGTTGGCGGATCACTGCCCTCGATCTGATTCGTCAGGAAGGCGATCCGTTTGCCGTCCGGTGAGACCGCTGGCGCGAATTCGTACACGTCATCTGTATTGGTGAGATTGGCGCCAAGATCCCCGGGTGAGACATCGTACATTTCGCCGGCGTCGGTCGCGACGACGATGTGCTTGCTGTCAGGGAACCACGCTACCGCTGAGGAATGGTCGGGTGTGGCAATCAGGAAATTAGTGTCTTGGCCGAAGGAGTCGTAGAAATCGGCAAAATTATCTTCAATTGTGGAGATGAAGGTTGCATCTGGGGAAAAGTCCACATCGCTAACAAAGTTAGCTTGATGACGCGTGGACCGGTAGTGTTTGCCGTCCGCGTCGGCAAAGACCAGCTCCGCCTGGTCGTCGTTGATGAAAGCGAGCTGGCCGTTCTGGACGAACCAGGGCTGCCAATCGGGCATCGTGTCGTGAGCGCCAGCGTCGTTGGTGAGGTTCGTTCGAGTGCTGCTGTCAGTGTCAATGGTCCAGATCTCGGAGAGCGGCGCTCCGCCAAAGACGACGATGGCCGGGGACTGGGCGTAGGCGATGAGGGTCCCGTCGGATGACCAGGCCGGGAAGCTCTGAACCGGGTCGTCGTTTGTGAGGTTCGTTGGATTGTTGCCGTTCGGCGGCACGGTCCAGATATCGTTACCGGTGGCAAAGGCGATCCGGTGGCTGTCCGGCGCCCAGGCAGGGTTGCCGCCGTATTCACCAGGATTCGATTCGTACAGGAGGTGGGGGTCGTCGCCGTTGGCCTGCATGATCCAGAGGTTTTCGAAGGGCCCCACAATCGTTGCCACGAGCTCGTCTGGCATCGTGTCCTCATCACTTGTGTAGGCGATGTAGCGGCCGTCCGGCGAAGCGGCCGGCTGGGTCTCGTCGACGGTGTCGGTGTTCGTGAGGTTGACGATCGGCGAGCCGGCCAGCGGCACCTTCATGATGTCGCCGACGTATGAGAAGACCAGCTGCCCGTCCGGTGTCCACGAAGGGTCGGTGCCCAGCGTTACCAGGTGGTCGTTGGAGCCGTCGGCGTTGACCACCCGGATGTCCATCCCATCCTCGTAAGCGAGCATCTCGCCGTCCGGGGACCAGACCGGCGCCTTCCCATCCCGGAACGATTCTCGGTGACTGCCGTCCGTGTGCATGAGGACGATGCCGTTATCGCCGTCCACGATGGCCAGGGAGCCGTTGCGGTGGAAGTAGTTGGTGTAGGTGGTGGGGACGCCGGCCTCGGCGCCGTGGGCGAGCAAGGCGAGGGCGCAGATCACCATGGCCAGGGCAAGCGTGACAATAGATCGCACAGTTCCCTCCTCTAAGTCAGGCCGGACGCTACCATGACGCCGACGGCGCGGTCAATCAGTTATTGGTTCTGCGCCGGGTCCTGCCGACTGAAATGGATCGGCGCTTCGACGATGCGGGGCGGACGGCCCTGGGTGATCGCCATCGCAACGCTGTTCAGGGACTCGTCGCGGACCAGATCAAGGACGGCTTCGGCGATGGTCTCCGGCGCGATCAGCGGCATCGTCTTGAGAAACGATTCGCGCGCGGCGATCTCCGATTCTGTCATGTTGCGGTCCGTGAAGCGCACCATCGGCGTATCGACGACGCCCGGGCAGACGCAGTTCACGCGGATGTTTGACTCGGCCTTGAGATAGGTGAGGGAGCGGGTGAAGCCGACGACGCCGTGCTTAGCGGCGGCGTAGATCGGGTCCGGCAGGTAGCCCATCAGCCCGGCGATCGACGCCGTGTTGACGATGACGCCCCCGCCCCGGCGTTGCATCGCGGGCACGGCGGCCTGCGTCCCGGCGATCACAGCCCAGAGGTCGATGAATAGCGTGCGCTCCCAGTCTTCGATCTTCGCGGCCGGGAAGATCGGCCGCGGCGTGCCGACGCCGGCGTTGTTGTGGATGATGTCCAGCCCGCCGTAGGTCTTCTCGGCGAAATCGACCATCGCGTCAAGTCCGGCGCGGTCGCGCACGTCGACCCGGAAGAACGACGCCTTGCCGCCCGCGCCTTCGATCTGTGAGACGGTCTGGCGGCCGCCGTCTTCGTTCATATCGGCGACGACGACTGAGGCGCCGGCCGCTGACAGGGCGAGGGCGGTTGCGCGCCCGATGCCTGATCCGGCGCCGGTGACGATGGAAACTTTACCGGTGGGGTCCATGCGTTGATCTCCTTCGCCGCGTAGTCTAGCAGGCGCGGGCCGCCCTGCGGAGAAGTTGCGGGCGAGGCCCCCGGCTTGCCTATAATCCGTCCGCTGGCCCCGCAATGATTGGAAAACTTACCGCGCTCGCCGCTGTCCTTGTCGCATCGCTTGCCGTGCTCTATGCGGCCATCGGCTGGCCGCTGGGCGGCAGCGCCTCTCCGGGCGATGGCCCCGGAGTTGTCCTGGGGGCGACCGAGACGCCCGCTCCTTCCGGGGCGGCTGTGACGGCTACTGCGGCGCCGGAGCCCGTCGAGACTGACGGCTGTGCGCCGCCGCCGGACCCGTCGTTCCTCTCGGCGAACCAGATCGTTGCCTACTACGGCAATCCCGATACGCAGCAGCTCGGCATTTTAGGCCAGCACACTCCTGAAGAGCTGGTCTCGATGCTGCGGGAGCAGGCGGACCGGCTCAACGATCTGAACGGCTTCCGGGGCGTCCAACCGGCCTTCGATATCATTTACGAGACGGCGCAATCGTACCCCGGCGACGACGGACTCTACCTGCAATACGTCGACGACGACACGATGCAAGAGTACCTCGACATCGCCTGCGCCAATCGCTTCCTCGTCTTCCTTGATCTGCAGATCGGGCGGAGCAACGTACCGGCCGAGGTGAACAAGGTGCTGCCATACCTGACGGCGTCCAACGTTCACATCGCCCTGGACCCGGAGTTCACGATGGACGAAGGAGAGGTGCCGGGCCAGACGATCGGCCACATGGACGCCAGCCAGATCAACGCGGCCCAGCAGATACTGGAGGACCTGGTCGTCCAGAACGGCCTGCCGGACAAGATCCTCATCGTCCACGAATTCGACGCGCCGATGATCACGAACCTGGACCAGATCCAGAAGTTCCAGCACGTCAAGTTCGTTATCGATATGGACGGCTTCGGGCCAAAGGAGACGAAGATCAAGAAGTTCGGCTGGTACGCTCAGCCGGCGGAGCATTCCGGGATCAAGATCTTCTTCCACCAGGACGACCCCGTGATGACGGACGAAGAGGTGGAAGCGCTGAACCCGGACGTGATCATTTACCAGTAGCCGCGGCGTTGGCCCGGCTGAACAGTCTTAGCACGGCATAACCCGCAACGCCGGCGATCACCGCCGCGATCATGATCCCCAGCGATCCATCTTCGGCCAGGGCGCTCTCCCGGAAGGCGAGCCCGTTGACGAAGAGCGCCACTGTGAAGCCGATGCCGCCGAGAATGCCGATCCCGATGATATGCAGCCACGTCGTCGCGTTGGGCAGGGCGCCCATCCCGACCTTCACCGTGACCCAGGACGAAGCCACGATCCCGACCGGCTTTCCGATCAGGCAGCCGAAGACGATACCGCCGACGACCGGGTTGGAGAACGCGTTGCTCATTGTGTCGCTGCTGAAAACGACGCCGGCGTTGGCCAGCGCGAAGATCGGCACGATGACGAAGCTCGCGTATGGGTGGATCAGGCGCTCAAGGTGCTCCAGCGGCGACTCGGTCGCCTCAGGCTGACGGCGGTAGTACGGATCGAGCGGGGTCAACAGCCCCAGCGCCACTCCGGCGATCGTCGGCGCAACCCCGGACTCGAACGTGGCCACCCAGAGGCAACTGCCGACGACGATGTAGGCGGCGTAGTGCCTGACCGTGTACCGCCGCATGGCGAAGACGACGACGAGCAGGGCGAACGCCGCCGCCAGCCAGGCGAAGTCGATATCGCGGGAGTAGAAGACCGCGATGACGACGATTGCGCCGATGTCGTCGACGACGGCGATAGTCAGCAGGAAGACGCGCAGTTGCGGCGGCATCCGGCGTCCCAGCAGCGCCAGCACGCCCAGCGCGAAGGCGATGTCCGTCGCCATCGGAATGCCCCAGCCGTGGCCGCCGTCTCCGCCGAAGTTGAAGGCGGTGTAGATCAGCGCCGGCACGACCATTCCGCCCAGCGCCGCAACGATCGGCAGGATCGCCTTCTCGCGCTCCGCCAGCTCGCCGCGGATGAGCTCGCGCTTGACTTCGAGTCCGACCACGAAGAAGAAGAAGGTCATCAGGCCTTCGTTGATCCAGCCGTGGAGGGTCAGGTCGATGCTGAAGGAGCTGATGTCGATCGAGAGGTTGGTGGTGAACAGATCATGGTAGGCGCTGTCCATCGGGGAGTTCGCCCAGACTAGGGCGATTACGGCGGCAACCAGCAGGACAATGCCGCTGGAGACCTCCGTATGGATGAACGTCTGGATAGGGAGCACGACGGCCCGCACCATGCGCTGGGGCCGCGGCAGGTCTCGCATATCGGTTGATTCTACAGAACGGCCGCCGGGAAAGGGTGAACAGGTATGGTTCAAGGGGCCGGAATTGTCATGGAACTGCAACGACTTGCGGGATACCACTTGCCCGGATGTGGACTACTCTGGACGCGGAAATGAGGGGGCCAGTGAAAGGAGTCACTGGTGAGGAATCAACGATCGCTCCGCGCCCGCACCCAGGGTGTCAGGACCACCCGCCCAGCCGTATTCCGGCAGAACAAGCGCCTCTCCGCCCGCGCCGACTACAGCAACTACGATCGCATGGGCTGGAACAGCGTCCCCCGCGGCTACTTCAGCCCTTTCGCCAGCCGACAATAGTCCGCCGGGCCGGCACCCGGCTCTGAAAACGAAGCCCGTCTCCTCCCGGCGGGCTTTCCGTTTGCCCGCGGCGCTATAATCCCCGCATAACTGTGGGGGAGGAAATTCGATGGAAGTCCCGCTGCTGGTCAACGACTTCTTGCGCCGCGCCGCCAAGCTCTATCCGGACAAGACCGCTATCGTCGATGGCGCGCGGCGTTTCACCTACCGCCAGTACCAGGAACGCGTCAACCAGCTGGGCCACGCGCTCCTCTCGCTCGGCATCGAAAAGGGCGACCGCGTCTGCATCCTCAGCCCGAATTCGCACTTCTTCCTGGAGGCGTACTACGGCGTCACCCAGATCGGCGCGATCCTGGTGCCGCTCAACTATCGCCTGACCGCCGCCGACCACGAGTACATCATCAACCACGCCGGCGTGAAGGCCGTCCTGGTCGACCACGAGTACACCGAGCTGGTTGACGGGGTCCGCCCGAGCCTGACGACCGTCGAGCACTGGATCGCGGCCGGCGAAGGTATCAAGGCCCCGGCCGGCTGGCTGTCCTGGGAGCAGCTGATCGGCGAGTGCCCGGCCACGCCGACGCGACCCGTTGAGCAGGACGAGAACGACGTCACCTCGATCAACTACACGTCCGGCACGACGGCGCGGCCCAAGGGCGTGATGCTGACCCACCGCAACTGCTACATCAACGCCTACAACTTTATCGCCCATCTCGGCATCCGCCACGAAGACGTGGAACTCTGGACGCTGCCGATGTTCCACGCCAACGGCTGGGGCGGCCCCTTCGCGCTGACCGCCATGGGCGCGACCCACGTCGTCCTCCGCGCCGTCCGGGCCGAAGAGCTGCACAAGCTGATCGAAGACGAAGGCGTGACCTTCGCCTGCATGTCGCCGGCGGTCCTCAGCACAGTCATCAACTACGAGAAGCACCACGAGCACAAGTTCAAGACGAAGCCGCGCTTCGTCGTGGCCGGGGCGCCGCCGCCGGCCGCATTCATCAAGCGGCTGGAGGAAGAGATCGGCTGGCAGTTCCTGCAGATCTACGGCCTGACCGAGACGGCGCCGATCCTCACCGTTTCGACGCCGGACTTCTACACCGAGCCCGCAGACTACGCCCGACGCGCCCGCGCCGGCGTGGAGGCTATCGGCGTAGACGTGCAGGTGCTGGACGACGAAGGCCGGCCGGTCCCGCAGGACAACACGACGGTCGGCGAGGTGTGTGCGCGCTCGAACGTGATCCTCAAGGGTTACTGGCTGCAGCCTGAAGAGACGGCCGCGGCGATCTACGACGGCTACTTCCACAGCGGCGACCTCGCCGTCTGGGACGAGCACGGCAGCATCCACATCGTCGACCGCAAGAAGGACGTGATCATCTCCGGCGGCGAAAACATCAGCTCACCGGAGATCGAGGACGCGCTCTACAAACACCCCGCCGTGCTGGAGTGCGCGGTCATCGGTGTGCCAAGCGAGAAGTGGGGCGAGACCCCGAAAGCGCTGGTCGTGCTGCGGGCCGGGATGACCGGCGACGAGCAGGAGATCATCGCCTTCACGCGGGAGCACCTGGCGCACTTCAAGTGCCCGACGTCCGTCGAGTTTGTGGAGTCGCTGCCGCGCACGGCCACAGGGAAGCTGCAGAAGTTTGTGATCCGCGAGGCTTACTGGCAGGGCGTGGAGCGCCGCGTGGGCTGACGTTCAGGCGTGCCAGGTGGTGGTGCCGCCGTCTACCGGCAGGACCGCGCCCGTCAGGTAGGAGCCCAGCCTTGGAGGCAAGATAGATCGCGGCGCCGGCCATATCCTCCGGCCGGCCGATCCGGCCCAGCGGCACCTGGCCCTTGATCTGCGCCCCGAAGCGCTCCAGCGTCTCGTGCATCATCTTGCTCTCGAACGGCCCCGGCGCGATCGCGTTGACGGTGATCCGCTCCGCGGCGAACTTGCGGGCCAGCACCCGGGTCATGTGAAGCACCGCCGCCTTGCTCGAAGAGTAGGCGTACGTCTCCAGGAACGGCGCCTGGATGCCGTCGATCGAGCCGATGTTGATGACCCGCGCCGGGTCGTCGTCGCTGGCGGCTTTCAGCAGGAGCGGCCGCAGAAAGCGGGTGGTGTGGAAGACGCCTTTCACGTTCAGCGCGAAGACGCGATCGAAGGCGGAGTCCGGGTACTGGTCCAGCGGCGCGCCCCAGTTGTTGCCGGCGTTGTTGACCAGGATGTGCAGCCGCTCCTCCCGCTTGCTGATCTCATCGGCCAGGCCGCGGCAGCCGGCCTCGGTGCTGAGGTCGGCCGGGATGGCGATGCAGGCGCCGGACTTCGACAGCTCCCTGGCCACGGCGTCGATCGTCTCGGCCTTGCGGGAGGAGATGTAGGTCTTGACGCCGGCCTCGACGAAGCCCTGGGCGATCATGAGGCCGATGCCCTGCCCGCCGCCGGTGACGACGGCGACCTTGTCTTTCACTGAGAAGAGGTCTTGCATGATGGTCCTTTCTGGTGGCCGGGGTGAGGCCGTGTGGTCATGGTTTCCGGGCCAGCGACCCGATGAGCTCCGCGCAGACTTCCTGGACGGCTTGCGGCTGAAGCATGTCCGGGCCCGGCTTGATCAGGTCAAAAATCCGCGGCCCCAACAATGATGAGTCCAGGTCCTCGGCGCGCGGGACGATGTGGAAGTGGATGTGGGCGAAGCCTTCCGCCTCAGCGAAACAGGCCACGTACTCCTTGCGGCACCCGAGAGCGTCGCGCAGCGCTCGCACCGCCATCTGCTGCAGGCGGGCCAGCTCCTCGAACTCTTCGGGCGTCAGGTCGTGCAGCGCTTCGACGTGACGCCTGGCGACGATCACCAGCCAACCGGCCAGCGACGTAGGGTAGGCGTGCTCCACCACCCAGTGCGTCCCGTCGTAGATGGTCGGGCCGGGAGAGATGCGCCGGGCGCCGCTGTTGGAAAGGCAGGACAGGCACTCCATCTATGCGCCTACTCCGGCGTGACGTAGGCGGCGGTGATGCCGCCATCGATGATGAACTGCGAGCCGGTCATGAACGACGACTCGTCCGAGGCGAGGAACAGCGCGGCCCGGGCGATCTCCCGCGCCTCACCGAAGCGGCCGATGGGGATGTGGACGAGGCGGCGTTGCAGCTTCTCTTCCGTGTTCAGGAACTTCATCAGCAGCTCCGTGCGCAGCGGCCCGGGACACAGCGCGTTGATGCGGATATTCTCCCGCGCGTGGACGATCGCCAGCTCGCGCGTCATCGATAGCACCGCGCCCTTGGAGGCGGTGTAGGCGACCTGCGCGGTGGCGGAGCCCATGACGGCGACGATGGAGGCGGTGTTGATGATGGAGCCGCCGCCGGCGCGCCGGATCGCCGGGATGCCGTACTTGCAGCCGAGGAAGACCCCCTTGGCGTTGATCTCCATCGTCAGGTCCCAGACGTCTTCCGTGGTGTTGGTGGCCTCGTCGTCGTCGGAGTGCATGATCCCGGCGTTGTTGAAGAGCACGTGCAGGCCGCCGTACTCAGCCTCGGCGAAATCGATCATCGCCTTGCAGTCTTCGGCCTTGGTGACGTCGGCGCGGAAGGCGGAAGCCTTGCCGTCCGCTTTCTCGATCATCATCACCGTGTCGCGGGCGGTGTTCTCGTCCAGGTCCACGGCGACGACCTCCGCGCCCTCGGCGGCGAAGAGCCAGGCGCTCTCGCGGCCGATGCCGCTGCCGGCGCCGGTGATCAGCGCGACTTTCCCGTCCAGGCGTCCCATCTCAGGCCTCCTTAGATCCGCTCGAAGTAGCGCCAGCGCTCCCAGTCGGTGACTGCGCGGTCGTAGGCGCTTTGCTCGTCGTTGTAGAAATGGGCGTAGTGCTCCTTGACTTCGTCGCCGAAAGCCTCGCGCACGAAGTCGCTGGCTTCGAAGAGGGCCAGCGCCTCGCGCAGGGTTGCGGGCACGCGCGGCAGCTCCGCGGCCTGGTAGACATCGCCGACGAACACCGCCGGCGGTTCGGTCTTGCGGGCGATGCCGTCGAGGCCGGCGGCCAGGGCTGCCGCGTAGGCCAGATACGGGTTGCAGTCGGCGCCGGGGATCCGGCACTCGATGCGCAGCGAGGCGCCTTCGCCGACGACGCGGAAGCCGGCCGTGCGGTTGTCGTAGCTCCAGGCGATGCCGGTGGGGGCCCAGGAGCCGGGCTGGTAGCGCTTGTAGGAGTTGACCGTGGGCGCGAAGAACGGCATCAGCTCCGCGGCGTGGGCCATCCAGCCGCCGAGGAACCAGCGGAAGTCGTCGCTGCACTGCACCGGGCCGAGGGACTGCTTGCCGGGGAAGGCCGCTTCGTCGCCGCGCCAGAGGCTGAGGTGGAGGTGGCAGCTGGAGCCGGCCTCTTCAGCGAAGGGCTTGGCCATGAAGGTGACGCTGCAGCCCAGGCCCTCGGCGATCTCCTTCATCGCCAGCTTCATCACGGAATGCCGGTCGGCCATCGTCAGGACGTCGGCGTAGCGGACGTTCATCTCGTGCTGGCCGCGGCCCCATTCGCCCTTGGAGCTCTCAACGGGAACGCCGGAGGCGCCCAGGTGTCGCCGCACCGCGCCGCTGTAGCGCTCCTCCCGCGTGCCCTGGAGGATGTGGTAGTCCTCCAGGTACCAGCCGGCGGGTGTGAGGCCGGCGTAGCGCTTTTCGGCGGCCGCCCTGTACGTGTCCTCGAAGATGAAGTACTCAAGCTCGGAGGCGGCCTTCGCCGTGAAGCCTGATTCGGCGGCCCGGGCCAGCTGGCGGCGCAGGATGGAACGCGGGGCCACCGGGACCGGCGCGTGCGTCTTGACGTCCTGCAGGTCGCAGAGGATGAAGGCGGAGCGGTCCAGCCAGGCGGCGGTGCGCAGCGTTTGGGGGTCCGGCACCATGTGGAAGTCACCGAAGCCCTTCTCCCAGCTGGAGTAGCTGTAGCCGGCGACGGGGTTCATCTCCATATCAGCGATGAGCAGGTAGTCGCAGCCGTGTGTACCGTCTGCCGCGACCTCTTCCAGGAAGAACTCGGCGTCGAACCGCTTGCCCTCCAGCCGGCCGTAGTGGTCGGAGAAGGCGCAGACGACGGTGTCGACGGTCCCGGCGGCGACGAGCGCGCGGAGTTCTTCCAGCGTGAGCATTCCCCGAGTCATGAGTGCTCCCGATTATCCACAAACGGGGCGCTGGCGTGAAGCAGGCGCAGATTTTGCCGCGATTAACGGCGCCTAACACCTGCTTAATGTTCTCTTAAGCCTCACTGCCTAGTCTGGCACTACTCCGTATTCTGCGAGGAGAGGTACTGCCGAATGAGGACAATCAAGCGCAGCGTCAGATCGCTGCTACGCAGCCCCCTGCGGGCGGCGCTGATGGTGGGCGTGCTGGCCGTCAGCATCGGCCTGGCGCTGATCATGATCACCGTCAACGGCGCCTTCGCCCAGCGCCTGGACGACGTGCGGGCCTCGGTCGGCACGGACATCACGATCCGCCCGGCCGGGAGCTTCGGCGGCGGCGCTTTCACGATCAGGGCCTTCGGGGGCGGCGGCAACGGCGGCCCACAGGGCAATGTGATCGCGACTTCGACACCTGCGCCCAGCGACGGGACGACGCCAACGCAACCAACGATCACTGACGCCGACCTTCAGCAGCTGACCACGATCCCGCATATCTCCAGCATCACCCGCGTCATCACGGCACGCTACAGCGGCTCCAACCTGTCCGCGGCAGCCATCGACCTGCCGGCGGGCCCGAACGGCGAAGCGCCGCCCCAGGGCTTCTCGCCGCCGGTCATCGTCACCGGGACCGACGACCCGGACACGCTGGCAACCGTGGGCGTACAGGACGTGACGCTGTCCTCCGGGCGCTCCTTCACAGCGGACGACGAGGGCTCCGACGTAGCCGTCCTGGGCGACGCGCTGGCGACGGCGAACAACCTGGCCGTGGGCGACACGTTCGACCTCGACCAGACAAACGAGACGACCGGCGAAGTCACGACGACGACGATGACGGTGATCGGTACGTACACGACCGGCACCTCCATCGGCGACAACTCAATGGCGATGCCGATCGACACCGCCCGCGCGATCTTCGACCGCGGCACGGAGGTTGACCAGGCGATCGTCAAGGCCGACAGCGTCGACAACGTGGACGCCGTCAGCACGCAGATCAAGGACACGCTGGGCACGGACAAGGCCGACGTGACGACGGCGCTCTCCTCCTTCTCCGCCATCAGCGCGCCGCTTTCCGATGCCAAGAGCAGCAGCCAGATCGGCATGATCGTGGCGCTCATCGCCAGCGCGGCGATCATCCTCTTCTCGATCGGCCTTGTCGCCCGGCAGAGGATCCGCGAGATCGGCATCCTGAAGGCGGTCGGCGCTTCCGGTTGGAACGTGGTGAGCCAGTTCGGCGTGGAGACGGGGATCATGAGCGTGGCAGCGGCGCTCCTGGGGGCACTGGCGACGTTCCCGCTGGCCCAGACCGTGGCCAACGGCCTCGTCTCCGACCCATCGACGCAGACGTTCGGCGGGCCTGGAGGCGCGGTCACGCGCGTCGGCCCGGGCGGAGGCGGTGGAGGCCGCTTCTTCTTCTCCGCGGCGGGTAACGCGGCCGACGGCGCCAACGGGCTGCTGGGCAGCGTCAACGTCGCCGTCTCGCCGGAGGTGTTCCTCTACGCCCTGGCCATCGCCATCGGCCTGGCCCTGGTCGCGACGATAGTCCCAGTCTGGTACGTCGGGCGGGTCCGTCCGGCGGAGGTGCTGCGCCATGAATGACCCCGAGACGAAACAAGCTCGCGAGACGAACAGCACGACATACACAGCGGTCGTCGAGGATCTGAAGAAGCATTTCAAGAGCGGCCCATCCGAAGTGCCGGCGGTCGACGGCGTCAGCTTCAAGCTGCCGGCCGGAGAGCTGATCGTCCTGCGCGGGCCCAGCGGCTGCGGCAAGAGCACGCTGCTGAACCTGCTGGGCGCGCTGGATAAGCCGGACTCGGGCAGCGTCACGGTCGGCGGGGTCGATGTGGGCAGGCTGAGCGGCGGCGCTGAAGTGGACTACCGCCGCCGTAAGGTCGGCTTCGTGTTCCAGATGTTCAATCTAATGCCGCATTTATCCGCCATAGAGAACGTGCTGCTGCCGCTGGAGCTGGCGGGCGGCAAATCGGCGAAGGAGATGCGGTCGCGCGCCGAACAGCTGCTGGGACGCGTCGGGCTGCCGCCGGACCGCTGGATCAGGCGCCCGACGAAGCTTTCCGGCGGCGAGCAGCAGCGCGTAGCAATCGCCAGGGCCCTGGCCAACGACTGCCCGCTGATCCTGGCCGACGAGCCGACGGCCAACCTGGACTCGAAGACGGGCGCCGTTATCGTCGAGTTGCTGCGGACGCTGGCCGCCGAGAACCGGACCGTGCTGATCGCCACGCACGACGACTCGATCGCGCGCCAGGCCGACGAGGTGATCGACATGCGGGACGGCCGTTTCGTAGGCGCAGGTGCGCCGGTCTGACGAAGGTCTGAATTCGCAATAATTGTCACATTAAAACCTATTGCCAAAGAGTAGCGCGACGCTTTAATCTTCCGGTCAATACTCGTGACACGGCCGAGATCGGGCCGTTTCCTTAACGAGCCGTAGATCAGGAGGATGCGATGTTCACCCTGCCTCGTTCTTTGTCCCACCTGGTGCCCGCCGGACTGAAGCTCGCCGGGCTGGTCGCGCTTCTGGCGACGGCGCTGGCCTGGGGTGTTGGCCCCAGCGGCTCCGCCAGCGCCGGCAACACGAATCTTCACGGTGGCCGCCGGGTACGGTACGGGCACCGTCGCCGGAAATGTGTTCGCCCCCGGCGAGTTCACCATCCCGATCGGGTCCACGGTTACGTGGTCGATAGGCTCAGACGAAGTTCACACCGTCACCTTCGGCGATGTGCCGGCGCAGACCGACCCGACCGAGGCGAGCGGCTTCACGGGCGGCCCGCCGGACCTGGGCACCGTCGACTACGACGGGACCGGATACCTGAACACCGGCATCTTCTTCAAGGGTGTCACGGCGTCCGTACACTTCACGGCGGCCGGGTCGTTCCCGTTCAGCTGCGAGATCCACCCCGGAATGCAGGGGACCGTAAACGTCGTCGATTCCGGCGATACGGACACGCAGGACGACCTGGACGACAAGGCGGACTCGACGAACACGGCGATTGAAGCCCAGGTCGATCCGCTGACGGCCAGCGCCACCGCCGAGGTGACGACCGAGACGCGAACAGACGGCACCAAGCTGTGGAAGGTCTTCACAAACGCCGCCAACGACCCGACGGCTCAGCCAGGCGGCGGCACGGGCTACCTGGAGCTCCTCCGCTTCATCCCGCCGGACGTGCAGATCAAGCAGGGCGACAGCGTCCAGTGGCGGGCCACGTCTCCGCACACGGTCACGTTCCTCGCCCCCGGCCAGACGCCGGACGATTTGATCGGGCAATACGGCGACCCGTTCGCCGTCCCGGCGATCAAGCCCAGCGAAGAGTACGACCCGACTCAACTGTTCACTTCGCAAATGCTGGCTGCGGGTCCGGTCACTACCTTTGAGCTGACGTTCAACAAGACGGGCACCTTCCCGTTCCTCTGCTTATTGCACGGCGATTTAGGTCAGACCGGCACTGTGACCGTCTCGGAGCGTTCGTCGCCAGGTACTTTGCCCAATACGGGCGGGCCACCGCCAGACGGCGGGGGTGGTCCCGGCTGGGCCCTGTGGATGGCGCTGGGCCTCGCCGCGATGGCCGTAGCGGGGGTCAGCACCCTCGCGGCAGTGAGACGTCGCAGCTAGCGCCAGAGAGCGATAACAGTAGATCGGGATCGCCGGTGGAGACACCGGCGATCCTGTCTTTACAACGCCCGGAGCCTGGACGTCATACGATGTACGTGGTTCTGATCGCACGAATGAAGGAGGCATGGAATGGTACGACTGATCGTCAGGCACCCGGTCAAGGACTACGCCGAATGGCGGAAGGTGTACGACCAATTCGACTCGACACGGAAGACGATGGGCGTCGTCGCTGCCGCCGTGTATCGCAGCGTCGATGACCCCAACGACGTGACAATCACTCACGACTTCGCCACGGCAGACCTGGCCGCGGCCTTCCTGGGCAGTGAAGAGCTGCGTTCGGCGATGGAACATGCCGGCGTGACGGCGCCGCCGACGGCCTGGGTGGTCAGCGAAGCCAAGTAGTAGCTCACGCGCTGTTCTAAACATAATCCCACCGCCAAAGCGCAGATATTCTTTCCATGTACGGCTAATCTAACCGTGAGCTAACCCGGCGCAGGCTCCCTTCCGCGATGCTGGTTGTAACAGGGGCAATCAGCGGGGCGTCGACTACTGGGAGGGAGTCGTCAAATGGGAGTGGATATTCGCATGCTGGCACGCGTCCGTCACGTCATGCTGCTCGCGGCGGTGATTCTTGGAGCCGCACTGACAGTGCTGGTGGCTGGTGCGGGCTCTTCGGCCGCAGCGTCCGCCAGGGCCGGCGACGCCGACTGTAACGGCACCGTGGACGGTGTCGACGCGCTCCTGGCCCTGCAGGCAGGCTCCGGACTCGAGGTTTCGGCCGGCTGCCTGAACCAGGCCGACGCCGATTGCAGCGGCCACATCGCCGTGGCCGACGCCCTGATCATCCTGCGGTCCCTGGCGGGCTTCACCAGCACGGTCAGCTCCACCTGCCCGCGCATCGGGTCGCTGATTCCGCGCGAACCGGCGGCCTCGGATCCGGCGACGCCGACGCCATCGACTGTCGCGACAACCGCTCCCACGCCGACAGCCAGCCCTTCCCCGACGAGCAGCCCCACGCCGAGGCCGTCGCAGGGCAGCGGCGGCATGCCGGCCCTGCCCCAGGCCTGGGTCGGGGTCAACGTCTGGGGGCTGGCCGCTGCGGACAGCGAGTACTCCTGCGGCTCCGCCGGCGGCTCCCACCAGCAGTTCCTGGACAACACTCTGAACGAACTGCGCGGTGACGGTGTCGACGTCGTCCGCTTCTGGGCGTTCCAGGCCTACGCCAAGGCGCTGGGCAGCGGCACCCGCGACTGGTCAGCGCTGGACCGCGTCTTCGCCAGCGCCCAGGCCCACGGCGTCTATCTCATCCCGGTGCTGGACAACTACTGGGACGACTGCGACTACTGGCCGGTCAGCCTCTGGCCCAACGGTCACCGGCACGACGGCTACAACCTGTCTCCAGCGCAATGGATCTCAGAGGTTGTGCAGCGCTACGCCAACAACCCGGCGGTGCTGCTCTGGGAGGTCGAGAACGAGCCGGAAGCGGCCAGCCACAGCGCCTCAGACGTGGCCGCCTTCCAGTCGGAGATGGCGGGGCTGGTCTCGGCCGTCAAGGCGGCGGACCCGGGGACCCCGGTCAGCCTGGGCAACATCGGCAGCGGCCAGCACGGGTTCAGCAACACTGCCTACAAGGCGACGTTCCTCGCCTCCGGAGCCGATTGGGCCACGGCGCACGACTACCAGGACTGGAACACGCCGATCCCGTGGTCAAACTCTTGCGACTGGAACTCGATGTGCTCGGACCTCAAGGACGCGAAGTCGATGGGCGTGCCGTTCTACATCGGCGAGACCGGCTCCGACACCTGCGACAACTCGGCGAAGGCCAACGCGCTGCGGGCCAAGATACAGGCCTACCATGCGCAGGGGGCGGTCGGCGTCATCTACTGGGCGTTCGATATTCGTACCAGGGCCGGCAACTGCGGCTTCGATGTGGGCCCCGGCGGGCCGGTCATGGCGGTCTTCAAGGACTTCTGACCGCCGCCTCCTCGGCCGTGTCCAACCCGTGGTTGCTGGAAGCTATCCAGTCGTCGTAGTGAGTGCGGGAGACGTAGATCACCGTGCCGCCGACTTCGCGGACCTTGATGAACGCGGAGAGCTTGTCGCTGTCGTGGAGCTTGTCCCAGACGCGGTCCGGCAGGACGCCGCTGCGCTGCATGTAGATCCAATCGACGTAGGCGGCAGGGTCCAGGAGCGCGGCGTCCCATCTTTTGTACACGCCCTCGTAGAGGAAGCTGGAGGTCGGCGCTTTGGAGAAGAGCACGTTGTTGTTGGCCGATGAGTCGATCAGGATCAGGCCGGAGTCGTAGTTCTCGCCAAACCATTCGGTCAGCGGCTGCAACTGGCTGACGACGGGTCCCTCGTTTTCGACGCCGCCGCCGCCGAGGCCGCGCGTAGCGTCGATGTAGGTAACGACGTTGGCGCCGTTAACGATGATCGCGTACTGGGCGATGACGAGCCCGACGATCAGCACCTTGGCCAGGTTGTGGAACTTGGAGAGGTAACCTGCGGTCACGGCCAGCAGGGGCAGCGCCAGCAGGCCGTAACGGATGTTGTGGAGCTGGTGGTCGCGGTCAGGCAGCAGCAGGAACGAATCGCCGGAGAACATGGCGTAGATCTGCATCAACGCCGGCGCCGCCAGCAGGAGCATCCCGATCTGGGAAGGCGACAGCTTCTCCCGCAAGAACCAGACGGCGAGACCGGCGTAGGAGATCACGGTCACGATTGGGCCGGTGTTCCAGTAAACGGCGCGGAGATAGTCGCTGGTGGCGACGACGAGGTTGCCCTTTGAGGCCGGCGGCCCCGCGCCCAGGAAGTTCTGGATGCCGCGGTTGATCTCCAGGGCGGAGAACTCGCCGCTCTGGAAGAACAGCGGATCGCCGAAGAGGATCGTATTCCAGATCAGCCAGAGCGGTATGCCGTACAACGCGAAGAGGCCGAAGGTTATGGCGTAAGCCTGGACGCCGCCCTCCCCGCCCAGCCGCCGCCGCCCGGCGACGTAGCCGACCACCGCCATCGCGGCCAGGGCGAAGGCCCAGCCCTCGTAGCGGGTCAGCGTCGCCAGGAAGGCCATCGTCGCGCCGAGCATCAGGTAGCCCAGGTGGTCCGGCTTCTCGGCCCACTTGACGATGAAGTAGGTGCCGCCGGTGATGCAGGCCAGGAGCGGCAGCTCGGTCATCGGCAGGGACTGCATGTAGAGGACGTTGGGGTTGCCGGCGAAGACGATCAGCGCCACCAGCCCGGCCAGCTGCTGCCGCGTGATCCGGACGGTGATGAAGTAGATGAACATTCCGCTGGCGACGAAGCCGGCCACGGAGCCGACTGACCCGGCGATTCCGGTGCGGAACGCCCAGTCGTTCCAGATGAACGGGAGCATCAGGATGTGGGGCAGGGGAAGCCAGACGCCGCCGAACTGGGCTGCCCCCGGCTGCAGGCCCCGGAGCACGAAGCGGGCGATCTTCAGGTGACCGAAGGCGTCGTTGTAAACGAGGATCGAGTTGTGTTCGTAAAAGTAGACGACTGTGGCGGCGCCGAGGGTGGTGAGGGCGACGGCCAGCGCCAGGACGATCCACTTTGAAGTCGCGACCGCGGCCGGCTCTTCGACCCGGGCCACGGCTGCTCTGCGCTTGAGGGTAGTAGGTGGCGCGCTCATCAGTTGCGAATCCGTTCGATCTCGTCATGCTCTGTGTCGACGAAGTAAAGGAACCCGTCCGGCCCTTCGGTGACGTCGCCGCTGCAGTGCGGCGTCAGCTTCTCCGAAGAGAGGACGCGCGCGCCCTCAGCGTCAAGCGTCAACCGCCAGAGACCGGAGGTACCCAGGCAGACGAAGAGGTTGCCGTCGAACGCCGCCAGCTGCTGGCCGGTGTAGAGCTCGATGCCGCGGCCGAAGTCGCCGAGGTCGTTCGGGGCATCCAGGTCGAAGATCGGCCGGAACACTGCCGTATCAGACTCCTTGGCGCCCGGCGCCGGCGTGGCGGACGCGTCTTTCGTCGATATGGCCCGGACCTGGACCTTGTCCTCCGGAATGCCGGCGATGGTGTAGATCGTGCCGGTCTTGTCGTTGAAGGCGAAGTCCCAGGCGCCCTCAAAGCCCAGCGCGAAGACTCGCTTGTCCGCGGTGGAGTCGTCGACGAACGGGTTGGCGGCGGCGGAACCGTCCTGCTTCAGCCGCAGGATCTTGCCGAAGGGGATGTTGAGCTTTTCCGTGGCCGCCGGCTGGAGACCGGCATCGCCGACGCCGATGTAGAGGTAGCCGTCCGGGCCGATGTGCACCATGCCGCTCATGTTCACTTCAAGCGCGGAGCCGGTGATGTCGTCGAAGAGGCGATCAGCGGTCAACTGGCCGTCGGGGCTTTCCTCGATGCGAAGCAGCACCTCTGCCGGCAGCCCGACGGAGCTCCGGGGCAGCTCTTCGTAGTAAACGTAGACGAGGTTGGTGTCGCCTGGGGTCTTGTTGGCGGCGATGCCGATCAGTCCGATCTGGTTGAGCGCCCTGACGTGGGGAATCGTGGTCCAGGGGTCGGCCTGGAGCTTGCCGTCCTTGATCAGCCGGATGTCTCCGCCTTGCTCGGTGACCAGTAGGCTGCCATCGGCGCGCCAGGCCAGCGCGACGGGGTGGTCCATCTGGGTGGCGAAGCTCTCGATGCGGTATCCGCCCGGCAGCGACGAGCAGGTATCGCACACCTCCGGGACCTGGGGCAGGACGGTGGGGAAGGCAGCACAACCCCCGCTCAGGACAGCCACGACGATGAACCCCAGCAGGCAGACTGCCTTGCGGAGACCTCGCGGGGGAGAGGCTGAAAACGCGAGACCGAAGATCTCCCTCACGGGAGAGCCGCACCCTCGGTCGCCTCTTCGCGGAAGAGGCCGTGCTGGGTCTTCTGCCAGTAGTGCGGGCTTGCCACGAGCTCCCAGAGCGCCCGGTAGGCGGCGTAGCTGAGGAGTGCCCAGTAGAGCGGGAAGAGCACCGCGTACTTGACGGAGTACATCTGGCCCCGGCGCAACCCGGCCAGAGCGGCCAGCCAGATGAAGGCGTAGGTAACGCCGAATAAGAGGAAGGTGCCAAGGTAAAGCAGCGGCCCGGCGAAGATCGTTTCCAGCGCGCTCCACTTGGTGCCGTACCAGACGACCAGCAGGGCCCAGAAGATCGGGCTCAGGAGAGGCGCCAGGACGCCGCCGCCGATCAGGAGCTGGGTGGAGACGAAGCCTGATGGTCCCAGGTCCCGCCAGAGGCGCAGAGGATGCCGCATATGGACCAGGTAGGTGACCATGTAGCCCTTGATCCAGCGGGTGCGCTGGCCGATCCAGTTCTTGATGCCGCTGGTCGCCTCTTCCATCGTCGTCGAGTCCACCATGGCGGTGTGATAGCCGGCCCGGTGAAGGCGGACGCCGAGGTCGAGGTCCTCGGTGACGTTGTAGGCGTCCCAGGCGCCGATCTCGCGCAGTCCTCTCACCCGGAAGTGGTTGGAGGTGCCGCCCAGGGGGATCGGCAGGCTCTGCGCGTGGAGCCCCGGCAGGACGAGGCCGAACCAGGTGGAGTAGTCCAGCGCGAAGAGGTTTGTCAGCGCGTTCTGGTCCTGGTTGTAGAAGTCCAGCTTGCCCTGGACGCAGAGCAGCCTGTCGTTGTTTCGCTGGAATACGCGGGCCACCTTCTTCAGTTGCATCGGGTCCGGCACGTCTTCGGCGTCGTAGACGCAGCAGTACTCGCCGCGCGCGTAGAGCAGGCCGTAGTTCAGGGCCCGCGGCTTGCCCTTTGGGCTGCCCAGCGGGACGACCAGGCGCTGGAAGTACGGCGGCAGCACGATCCTGTCGACGGCCTTGCGCGTCTCATCGTCGTCCTCTTCGAGCAGCAGGAGCACCTCAAGCTTGTTCCGGGGATACTCCAGCTGGCCCATCGCCTGGACAAGCTGGGCGGCGACGTCGCCTTCGCGAAAAAGCGGGACCATGACCGTATAGAAGGGCAAGTCCGCGTCGGAGAGGCTGTCCAGCTCTTCCTGGGTCACGACCTCCTCGTTGGAGGTGATGATCGAACGAATGGCAAGGTTGAGTTTGTGGAGCGAGGAGATGAGGAAGAAAGCGAACGTTATCGCTATCAGTGCGATCATCGTTTGCTCCAGCCAGAGCGCAGCGGACAAGCAGACCGTGGCCAGCAGGCCGAGCAGGAAGATGCCCTGGCCCCTTGTAAGGACGCGGGACGCCCCCTGGCTGTCAGCGAGGTTGCCCGTGACGGCGATCTCATCGCGGGTGCGGTACTGGGTGGCCCAGGCCCGGCGGACCTGTGTCGCCGTCGCCATGCGGAGCACGGGATTGAGCCCGGTCAGCGACTTCAGGCGCTTGCGCGCGTCCATATCGAAGGGGTTCGCCGCCGCCACTTCCACGGAGCCGTTGTTGGCGCGCAAGGGCACCATCGAATGGTGGACACCGAACCAGCGCGGCAGCTCCAGGGCCATCGGCGTCTCCACCCGCAGCTCGTCGTCTTCGATGACCGGGATGCCGAGCGCCTCGCCGAGGACGAGGGCCAGCGGACCTTCGGCGACGTGTCCTTCGGCGACTAGAAGATCGAACGGAGAGGACTTTGCCTTGCGGGCCCGGCGGACCACGTCGGCGAGGCGGTTGGCGTCGACCAGTCCCTTGATTACGGCCAGCGATTCGAACTGGCTCCAGGCTTCCTGCTGGCTCAAGCTGCTAGCTACCATCTGGGCGGTCGATCCTCGTTTTCTTGCCCCTCGCGATCTGGATGATGGCTGGCTAGACATAAACCAATTGTTTACCACGCCACGGGCTCAATTGACAATGGAACTAGGCCAGCTTACGAGTCATAATCCTCCATGCGAGCGCTCGCTGCAGCCGGACTCCGGCCGGTCGGCGCGGGGGCTATCCGATGGGCCGGAACCGAAGCATATCCTGAACCGGGGCGTGACCTCAAGCGAACCGGATTTCCGGCAACACGCTGTGTTGCTCAAGCCGCGCCCAACATCCAGAATGAAGGCGATTGGGGGCGGGATTGAGACCGCTAGATGACGACTGTTTTAAATCGTTGAATTCGCAGACAGGGAAGCCCTTCGCCCGGCCCGCCGGCAGGCGGCCAAGCGGATGCTAGGGACGTCCTGGCTGAGGGTTTCGCCGGCGATTTTGTTGCTGGCGGTGATCGCCTGTGGCGGCGGCGGCTCCTCCAACACGGCAACCCCGGAGCCAACCGCCAGCGGCCAGAAGCTGACGGCCCAGGTCTTCAACAGCGTCACTGGTGACATCTTCGACGCCGTCGTCGGCGTGCAAAGAATTCGCTACCGGGTCGCCGGCGTCCACGCCCCGCGAGACAACGAGTGCTACGCCGGTGAGTCACTGGCGGCGAGCACCGAGCTCCTGCTGGGCGAGATCATCCAGGTGGAGCCGGCGCCGGGACCGGAGGAAGAGGGCGCCCAGCCGGCGTATGTCACTCTGCAGGGGAAGAACGTTGACGAGCTCTTGCTCAAGGACGGGTTGGCCCGGGTCACTCCCGGACTGCCCGGAGGGGCCCTACCGGAACAGCGCCTGACGGATGCAGAAGCGCAGGCCAAGACCAATCACAAGGGCCTCTGGGGCGCCTGTGTCGAGCCGCCGTTTGGGTTCACGGCCGAAGGCTTCGCAACCGGGATCGAGAACCCCACGGTGATGGCGTTTGCCCCGGACGGCAGGCTCTTCGTGGGCACCAAGTCAGGGCAAGTCTGGATCGTCGACGCTGAAGGGCAGCGCTCCGAGACGCCGTTCATCGATCTGGTCGAAGAGGTCAACGGCGAACACGACCGCGGCCTCCTTGGCCTGGCCCTGGACCCGGACTTCGAAACGAACGGCTACGTCTACCTGCTCTACACGGCGGACCGGATCCCCGGCGAGCCCGACGAGGACGCCGACACGCCGGCCTTCGGAAGGCTGACCCGGTATACCGAGGTGGGAGGAGTCGCCGATCCGAGTTCGCGGCTCGTCCTGATCGGCAACGGCCCCGAGGACGGCTGGCCGCTGGCCTCGGTCACCCATACTATCGGCGACCTTCTCTTCGGGCCCAACCGCGAGCTCTTCGTGTCCGCAGGCGACGGCGCGGTCGACACCGAGCCCGACGTGGGCCACGGAACCACCGACCGCGACATCATGTTCTCCGGGATGTTCCCGGCCAGTGAGGACATCGGGGCGCTGCGCGCGCAATCGCTGGACAGCCTGGACGGGAAGATCCTGCGGATCAACCCGGACACCGGCGGCGGCCTTGAGACGAACCCCTTCTGGGACGGCGACCCCTTCTCCAACCGCTCCCGCGTCTTCGCTTACGGCATGCGGAACCCGTTCCGGATCGCGCTGCGGACCGACGAGCCCGGCTCTGAGTCGCTGTTCGTCGGCGACGTTGGCAACAAGACCTGGGAAGAGATCAGCATCGCCACCGCCGGCGCCAACCTTGGCTGGCCCTGCTACGAGGGCCCGACAAGAGAGCCGCTCTTCGCCGTCGTACCGGAGTCGGCGGCCGTCTGCGACGCGCTGTCCCCGGCCGATTTGACGCCGCCGATCTACTACTACGCCAACGCCGCACAGGGCACGCTGGACCCGCGTGGCTTCTCCGGCACGGCCGTTGTGGCGGGTACGGTGTATAACGGCAAGAGCTTCCCCCCGGAATACGACGGCGGGTTCTTCTTCTCCGACCTGACCGGAGGCTTCCTCAAGATCCTGTACGTGGACGCCGACGGGACCCTTGTCGATACCGGCGACTTCGCCAGCGGGCTGCAGAATGCGGTGCAGGTGCTGGTGGACCCGGACAGCGGCGATCTCTACATCGCCGAGATCGGCGCCAACCAGATCCTGCGGATTCGGTACACGGGCGACTAGCCGCGCACGCCCGCCAGCAAGGAGCTGAGGCCGGTCAACGCCGGGTCGCCAGGGGCCATGTCGTAGCCACAGGAGTTGCCCGCCGTGCTGGCGTTCTCCGTGTAGCTCCAGTAGAGGTAGCCGACGCCGCCTTCGCGGAACATGGCGCGCACCTTGTCGGCCAACAGATCGGCCCGCTGAGACAGCGTGTGCGGACAGGAGGAGTCTGAGCCGGCCTGGATCCCCGCCTCGCCCATGAAGAACGGTTTGTTCAGCTCAATCGCGTCTGACATGGCGCCCCAGATCGTGTTCCAGCGCGCGTCCGGGTAGCCGGGAAGAGGATCGTCATCGGCGCCGTAGTCGTGCCCTTCGACCACGTCGACGGTGGCGATTTCGTGGAGGGCCCGGTTGCTCGGCCCCTGGGTGCCCGGCTGGCCGGTGGCGTTGGTGCCGATGCTGACGAGGTGGTCGGGGTCGATCGACTTGATCAGCCCGCTGACGTCTGTCACGAAGGCGCGCAGGACAGCGCCGTCAGCGTCGGAGAGGTCTGAGACCTGGGCCTCGTTCATCAGCTGCCACATCAGGATTGTCGGGTCGTCCTTGAAGGCGGTCACGATCATCCGCACATACTCCCGGTAGGAGAGTGTGTAGCCGGAGTTGCGGGTCCGGTATCCGGTGTCGTACCAGTCCGTCGTCTTGGTGAAGGCCAGGTCGTGGGCGTAGGAGGGATAGTAGTCGCAGTCCCCGAAGTGGTTGCCGAGGACGGGGATGACGCGGATGTTGTGGGCGGCGGCGGCGTCGATGACCTGCTTGATCGGCGCCAGGTCTGTGCCGCCGGCGGCGTAGGACTGGAAGGCGAAGAAGCGGACGACATTGACGCCGAGCGATTGCAGGCTCTGGAAGGTCCGCTCAAGGTAGGCGGCGTGATCAGACTCCTCAGCGCCGCAATCGAAGATGCTCTGGTCTGAGGCTGCGCCCCAGATGTTCACGCCCATGAAGACGAAGGGCTTGCCGGCCAGCTCCAGGTTTCGGCCGTCGGCCTTGACGAAGACGCCGGCGCTCGGTGGCGGGTCTGTGACCTGCACCGCGCCGCCGCCTTCGGTGCCGCAGGCGGCGCAGACCAGCAGCAGCGCCCCTGCGCCTGCTGTCATGGCCGTTAGTCGCACTGCAAGATTTCGCATCCAAGGAAACGGTGACGCCGTGTGGCGCCGGCCGCAAGTAATACGAGAATTGTAGCCCGTCGGGACTCCCGGGTTCGATCCGGGCATCATCGGGCGATTGCGGAGCAGATATCGCGGAGGGTACCTCCGGCAATTTATGGCAAGAGGTCGACGAGCGCGGCGAAAATCGACGATGAACGCCGCAATGCCGCCGGCGACGACGCCCACAGCCAGCGCCACGCCCAGCGCGACGGAACCCACGCCCCGGCGGCCGGCCGTTATCTCGACGGAGTCGAGCGCGTCCTGCAGGCGCTCGCCGAAGCGGTCCAGCATCTAGTCGGACGCCTTCCCGGGGCGCCGGAAGAGGCCGGCGACGCGGCCGCAACAGTATCCGACGACGGCGCAGACGGCGAGCACCGGCAGCGCCCACAGCCAGACGGCGGCGAGCACCTTGTAGTTCGTCCCCTCGATGCTGAGGAGACCGATCGCGGAGACGGCGAGGACCGGCACCCCGGCGAGCGCTCCCAGCACCGCGCCGAGTGCAGCCAGCGTTGGGCGGCGGACCTCGAACCAGCTCCGGGCGATGGCGCGGGTGATGCGGACGAAGGCGAGGAAGCTCCCCTTCGCCGTGCCGCTCACCTTCGACTTGCCGAGGCGGCGGCGGTATCCCGTCTCCACTTCGGCGATCTCCAGCCGCCGGAAGGCCGCCTTGCTGATGAGCTCGGCCGTCCAGCCGTGCGTCCTCTCCTGCAGATCGAGCGACCGCAGGGCGGGCGCGCCGATGACCTTGAACGACGGCAGGTCGCGCAGGCGGCGGCCGGAGAGGAGCCAGATCAGCATCACGAATATCCGGTTGCCGAGACGCTGGTGCCAGGGCATCGACCCCGGCTCCACGCGGCCCGAGCGAAGGCCCAGCGCCAGCGCGGCATCCCCATCGGCGACCGGCCGCAGGAGGTCGGGAAGCCGCGCGGCGATATCGCTGCCGTCGCCGTCCAGGAAGGCGTAGATGTCGGCGTCGGGCGCGGCGGCGACGCCTGCCATGCATGCCGCTCCATAGCCCTTCGCATCAGCAGAGACGACGCGCGCGCCGGCTTCGCGGGCCGCTTTGGCCGTGCCGTCCGTGCTGCCGTTGTCGACGACGATGATCTCCTGGACGAGATCGCGCGGAATCTCGCGGACCACGCGGCCGATGGCGGCCTCTTCGTTGAGCGCCGGGATGATCACGCTGACCTTCACGGAAGCCTCCGGAACACGCGCACGCCGTCGGCTGTCGAAGATCTCCTGGAAGCCGGGAAGGTCCTGCGCGGCGGCATCGTAGCCTTCCTCGCGCTCATGCGAAGAGACCGGGAGGTTGGAGTCGATGACCGCGTAGTCCGCCTGCTCGACGCGGGGGAACTCGAACACGGCGCGCCGCTGCGAAAGATGCGGAAAGATCGTGTTCTGGGCGGCGACCGGAGCGTCGTAGGGGATCAGCTGCAGCGCCTCGTTCACGACTGCGAGGTGCGCATCGCTGGGCCGCGAAGTGCTCGGCGTCCGGCGAGTAGGGGCTGGATATCCAGAAGACGGCGGCGGTGATCGCCAGCATCACCAGCGCGCCGGCGACCGCGCGGGTCCGGGGCGAACCGGCCGAGCGGAGGAAGCAGAGCGACGCCCTCGGCGCGGGATAGGTTTCGCAGCCCCAAGGCGGCCGCGACGAAGGTCAGCGCCAGCGGCATCATCACGTAGTGGAGATCAAGGTGAGCCTGCGAGTCGTGGCCGGAGAGGCCGTGGAAGACCAGCGGCGGCACCAGGACCAGCGCCGCCACGGGTGACAACACGGCCAGGAACAGCCCGGGCGCCAGCTTCGGCAGGGAGATCACGAGCGCGGCCTGGAGGTGGGATAACCCGCGGCCGACGATGTGTGGGACCAGAGTCGCCGCCGACGATCCCTTGATCAGGTAGACGTAGCGGGTGGACAGGCCGGCGTCCCCCCAGCGGATCAGCGGCATCGCCACGAAGGCGACCGCCACCGTCCAGCCCACGGCGATCAGGAAGAGCGTGCGGGCGTGGCGGCGGTGACCTTCGACTAAGAGGAGCGCGGCGAAGGCCGCCAGGATCAGTGGCATGTCCTCCTTCAGCGCGAGCAGCGGCAGCAAAGCGATGACCGTGGCCTGCGGCCTTCCCGCGGCGAGGTAGTAGAGCGCCAGGAAGGCGAAGAAGAAGCCCATCATCTCCGGGTGAAAGTCGAAATCCAGCGCGTGATGGAGTGACGAAGTCAGCAGGAACGCTGCGGCCATGAAGAGCGCCGCCACGCTGCTGTCAGTGAATCGGCGGACTGCGTAGAAGAGCGGGACGGCCGCCGCGCCTGCGAACAGCGCCTGCACGATCAGCAGCGACTCGATCCCGAAGCCGAGCCGGTACAGCGCCGCGAAAAACAGGAGCACCGGCTGGAAGTGGACGCCGAGAAAGCTGTACGACTCGAACGAAGTCTGGAAGAAATGGCCGTGCGCGGTGTTCCAGATCACCTGGTCGAAGAAGCCGAGGTCGTAGGACTCGCTCTGGAAGTGCTGGTGGCGGAGCAGCGCGAAGCGGGCGAAGACCAGCGCCGCCGCGAGACGACGCGACGTAGACGGCGGCCTCAGCCCAGCGCTGCGCGACGAGCCGCGCCAGCGCTAGAGGGACCAGCCGGCGCCGCAGTTCGCGCAGGCGTCCGGCGGACAGCCCTGCAGCATCCCCGTGCGCCAGGCCCGGTATTGCGGTCCGTTCCATATCTCCTCGGCAGTCTGTTCAAAGATGTTTCCCAGAACGATCGATTCGTACTCCACGCCCGTGAAGGGCGCGATGCAGCAAGGCAGGATGTTGCCGTTGGCCGTGACGTACATCAGCGACCACGGCCGCCGGCAGGCGCGGTAGGACTGCGAATCGTCGCGCTCCAAGAGCTCCTGCGACGCCGCCTCTCCTGACCCGCGCAGCGTCACGCCGAGCTCCAGCGCCAGGCGCTCCGCCTCCGCCACGGCCTCGAGCTCGCGCTGGCCGGCGCGGCCGTAAAGCGCCTCGTTCTCCACGGCCAGGCCGCGCTCCGAGTAGACGAGGCGCTGCAGGTAGACCTCCCGCACGCCGATCTCGCCCGCGATCCGCACCAGCGCCGGCAGTTCGAGGACGTTCGATTGCAGGCCGGTGATCCAGAGCGAGACGGCCGGCACATCGCTGCCCAGCGCCGCCTTCAGATCGCCGAAGCGCCGGAGGTTGCGGATGATGCGGTCGAAGCCGTTGGCCCCGCGCACGAGCTTGTAAGTCTCCGGCGATGCCGAGTCGATCGATACGCGCAGCTCGTCGAGGCCGCTCAGCACCAGCGGCTCGGTCAGCGGCGGCCGCAAAAGCAGGCCATTGGTGTTGAAGAGGACGTGGGCGTCCGCGTTCCTTAGCGGCGGCGATGATCTCCGGCAGCTGGCGGTTGAGCAGCGGCTCGCCGATGCCATGGAGGACGACGCGGCGGACGCTGGGGAACTGGGAGAGGATGCGGCGCACACCGTCCGGGGTGAGGTCGGCGGAGTCCTCCGGCATCCCGAAGTACTGCGGACAGGTGCGGCAGCGCAGGTTGCAGCGGTTCGTCGTCTCCAGGTAGATCTCCTCCGGCAGCTCCGGAGCGATCGCGCCCCGCCCGTCGACGACCCGCAGCGGGATCAGCTCTTCGGTCACCATCTCACACAACACCTCCCGGCCCTGCGGCCTCTACCAGCTTGAAGTCCGGATCGATCCGTTCTTTGTCCTGGATGATTGTGATCTTGTCGATCTGCTTGACCATGTTCTGCCCGGGGTATCCCGGAACGATCAGGCGCACCGGGAAGCCGTGGTTGGCCGAAAGCGGGGCGCCGTTGACGTGCGTGGCCAGGATCGCCTCGTCGCCGGTCAGCAGGTGGGCGTGCCAGGTCAGCCCGTAGCCCGAAAGGCTGTGGAAGTTCACCGACTTCGCGTCGCGGTCGGCGCCGGCCCTTGCCAGCACGTCGCGGACCAGCGGGCCGGTCCAGATCGGCTGGGCGGTCCAGCCGCTGACGCAGCTGATGCGGATCTTGCGGGTCACGCTGGGCATCGCGAGCAGCTCGTCGTAGGTCAGGTCGGTTGCGTCCTGGACCGCGCCCTCAATGTGCAGGCGCCAGTCGTTGATGTTGACGTCGTCCTTCTTGCCGAAGAGCGTCTCCACCGGGAAGTCGCCGGGGCCGCCGCGCTCCTCCTTCGGAATCCGGCCGATGAAGAGACCGGCGACGCTCCTGTTGACCAGCGATGTGTTCTGGTAGGCCAGCGCCAGCCCGACGCCGCCGGCCAGGACCGTCGACATGAAGGCGCGGCGGGTCAGCACCCGGCGCGCGGACTCCGGCGAGCGGACGGTCTCCGCGGCGAGCTCGCGCCTCTCCTCGGACAGTCCCCGGATCGCCTCCAGGAAGTGGGAGCCGAGGTGTGCGGCGATCAGCGGCACCGCCAGGAGCGCTGCCCAGAGGTGGAGCTGCACCGGCTTGAACCCGGGCGGGATGTTGGTGACCGTGTAGTAGTAGTGGAAGAGCATGTAGAGGCCGCTGAAGTAGAGGACGAAGAAGTCCAGCGCCAGCAGCGGCGAAAGGATGCGCGGGACGAGCCGCGGCGGCCCCATCGCCTTGAAGCGCGGCAGGCGCAGGTAGTAGCCGGCAAAGCGGAACCCCGTTGAGCCGTACTTGGCCAGCAGGAACGGGATCGAAGCGAGGCCGACGTAGAAGTGGATGAAGCGCGTGATCGTGAAGTAGGGGCCGACGTCGTAGTTGAAGACGTAGAGGTAGAAGAGTCCGCCGGAGAAGAACATCAGCCCCAGCATCAGCGACAGCGCGATCCCGAGCTGCATCGTGACGATGGTGCTGGCGTGGTAGGCGTGCCGCGGGGTTACGGCGGCGGTCACGGCGATCCCTCCAGGCGCGCCAGGTCATCGGCGGTGTCGATGTCGTACCAGTAGGGCAACGTCGCGACTCGCAGACCGGCGCTCGCCGCGCGAGCCAGCGTCTGTTCCAAGACGACGCTCTCGCCCCAGTCGATCCCGTCGAAGATCGCCGGTTGCAGCCTGTTCATCCCGACCAGGTAGTAGCCGCCGTCCTCAGCCGGGCCTAGGACCACGTCGTGGTTCGCGAGCAGCCGCTGACCGGCCCGCAGGAGGTTCGAAGGCAGGGTCGGGCTGTCCGAGCCGATCAGAACCGGCGTGCGGGCACCGTCCGCCAGCGCCGCTTCGAAGGCGGCGAGCAGGCGGCGGCCAAGATCGCCCTCCGGCTGGGCGAGCAGCCTCGCCCCGGGAGCGCGCGCCTGGAACGAGTCGCGGGCATCGGCGGGCGCGAAGGCCACGTAGAGCCGCCGCGCCCGTTTGCCGGCCAGCGCCACTGACCGCTGGAGGAAGACCTCGCTGAGCCGGGCCGCCGTCTCCGCCCCGACCGCCGCCGCGAGGCGGGTCTTGCTGTAGCCGGGCCGCGGCTCCTTGGCCAGCAGTATGACGTCCCCTTCCGGCGGAGCGGTCTCAGCGGCAGGCGAGCGCCGCAGCTCCTCGCCGAGGACGCCCAGCGCCGTCTCGAAGCGCCCGCTGTCGACGCCGAATCCAACGCGCGCGTAGTCGGGCTCGCCAAAGACCTCGCCGCTCAGCAGGAACACGCCGCGGCTTCGCAGCTCTTCGTAAAACGCTGGTCCCGGGTCGCCGGCACGGAAGCGGAGGAACGCAGTGTATCCGGCCTGGGGCGGCAGCCAGTCCAGCAGTCCGGCGTGCGCTTCCATGAATGCCGCGAGGGTCTGGAGGTTGCGCCGCGCGCGGGCCAGCTGCGGCTCCAGCAGCGAATCGAACCGCTCGAGCGCCGCGAGGCCGAGCCGTGACGACGGCGCCGCCACGGAGCCGCTCAGGCGGTCCAGCGCGGCGGCGCAGCGGGCCAGCAGACCGCGGTCCCGCGAGGCGATCCAGCCGATCCGCAGGCCGCCGAGGCCGAGCGGCTTGGAGAGGTCGCCGATGCTGACCGCGCCGTCATATTGGTCGGCCAGTGACTGCGGCCTCGTCCCGGGAACGAGCTCGATAGGGCGGTACACCTCATCGGCGACGAGGCGGGCGCTGCCGCGATATGTCGCGCTCAGCAGCGTGCCGCTCGGGCCGTGCGGTGTGTTCAGGAAAACGGCGGAAGCCCCGGCGAACCGGGGGCTGTCCAGGTCGGCAGCGTCGAAAGCGAAGTCCCCGCCGTGATGCCACTCCAGCACCTCGGCCCCGAACTCGCCGGGCGCAGCAGAGAGCGCGGGGTAGGACGGCGACTGCACGACGACCCGGTCGCCGGGCCGGACTACCGCCATGGCCGCAGCGCGGATCGCCTCCGAGGCGCCGGCCGTGACGAGTATCTCCTCGCCCGAGAGGCTGTCGTATAAGGAAGCGATCGATGCTCGGAGCTGTTCATCGCCGCCGGTTGGGCCGTAGTCGAGCGGGGCGTCCAGGAGGGCGTCGAGGCTCTCGCTGTCCAGCAGGTCACGGGCGGTGTAGGGAACGGGCGCGCTGGACGATAGATCGAACAATCCGGCGCGACAGCTGTCTCGATACGCCTGTTCCAGCAGGAGCGGCGATACTGGCGACTTCACCGCACCCACTCTAGGAGCGAGATATATCTGGACGGTTAAGAATCTTACGAAATCCTTACGCGGGGCCGAAGAGACCCGGGCGTTGTAAGGAATCCGTAAGATATGGCAGGTACCTTACCCTCTGGATGAGCTATGCAAACAAAGACTGAGCCGGCAGACCGAATCCTCGTTGTTGAGGACGAGCCGATGGTGGCGGAGGTGGTCCAGCGCTACCTGACGCGCGACGGATACGACGTGGACGTCGTTCACGACGGACTCAAGGCGCTCACAGCCTATGAGCAGTTCCAGCCGGACCTGCTCGTGCTGGACATCATGCTGCCGGGGCTCGATGGGATGGAGCTCTGCCGCCGGATCAGGTCGCACGCCGAGACGCCGATCATCATGCTGACGGCGCGAGCCGAGGAAGCTGACAAGCTGGTCGGCCTCGGGCTGGGCGCGGACGACTACATGACGAAACCGTTCAGCCCGCGGGAGCTGGCGGCGCGAGTTAAGGCCGTGCTGCGGCGCACCGCACCCGCGCGCGCCGGGGAGAGCGACTCACTGCGCTTCGGCGACCTGCGGATCAGCGGCACGACCCGCAGCGTCTCGGACGCCCGGGCTGAGATCCAGCTGACTGCCCGCGAATTCGACCTGCTCTTCTTCCTGGCGTCTCATCCCGGCCAGGCGTTCAGCCGCGACAGGCTGCTGGAAGCCGTCTGGGACCTGGCGTTCCCCGGCGACGACAGCACCGTCACCGTCCACATGCGCCGCCTGCGCAGCAAGCTGGAGTCCGACCCGTCCCGGCCGCGATACCTGAAGACCGTCTGGGGCGTGGGCTACAAGTTCGAGCCGTAGCGTGGAATCGACGAGCCCTCCGCTGACCCGAATCGCGCTGCCGTGGCTGGGCGCCGTGCTCGGCCTGTTGCTGGCCATCGGCGGCGGCGTTCTGCTCGCCCAGCTCCTGATGTCGCCGCCCTTGAGCGAGCTGGCGAAGCTGGCGCTCTACTTCGCGCTGGCCGGCGGGGCGACTCTCGGGGCCGCCTGGCTGACGCTCCTGGCGATCGACCGGACGATCGCCCTTTCTATACAGACCAAGGCGCTGATCACCGGCGTCGCCGTCGGCGTCGTGGCTCTCCTCAACGTGCTGATCATCGCCGAGCTGATGTTCGTTTCAACCGAGCACGACTTCAAGGTCCTGCTCACCGTGATCGTCTTCAGCGTCATCGCCACCGTCGTCCTCAGCCTCTGGGTCGCGCGAAACGTGGCCGGCCGGCTCCACGGCATCGCCGGGGTCGTCGACTCGCTGGCAAGGGGCGACCTGACCCGGCGGGCCCGGATCAGCGGCAGGGACGAAGTGGCGTCGCTGGCGGCCGATGTCAACGCCCTGGCCGGGCGCCTGCAGGAGGCGGCGAGGCAGCGCCAGGCCCTGGACCGGGAAAGACGCGACCTGACGACATCGATCTCCCACGACCTGCGAACGCCAATCGCCAGCCTGCGGGCGATGGTGGAGGCGCTGGAGGACGGGCTGGTCCAGGGGCCGGAGGTGGACCGCTACTACACCGCCATGCGGCGGGACCTGGACCGCCTTGGCCGGATGATCGACAGCCTGTTTGAGCTGGCCCAGATCGATGCCGGCTCGCTGGCGCTGAAACGCAGCACGATGATCGTGGAAGACGTCGTGGCCGAGGCCGTCGATTCGCTGCGGCCGCAGGCCCGGCTGCGCGACATATCGCTGGTCTTTTGCGCCGACGGCAAGACGCCGGCCAATCTCGACGGCGACCGCATTGAGCGCGCGGTGGCGAACCTCTTGCGCAACGCGATCGAGCACACGCCGGCGGGCGGCCGCGTCGACATCGGCGTCCAGGCGGACAACGGCTGGGTGGACGTCAAGGTCGCGGACACCGGCGAGGGGATCGACGCCGAGGACCTGCCGCGGATCTGGGAGCGCTTCTACCGGGCCGACAAGTCGCGCGGCTACCGGGACACCGAGCACGGGGACGGCGCAGGACTCGGCCTGGCGATCGTCCGGGGCATCGTCGAAGCGCACGGTGGCACGGTCTCGGCCCAGTCCGAGCCCAACATCGGGTCGACGTTCACGGTGCGTCTGAGCAGCGCCGAACCCGCGTCCGGCTGACCGCCCCGGCGTGGCGAGTCGCGCCGTCGCCGACTACCTACTTTGGACAGAGCGGGCAGCCCGGCTTTCGGTGGCACAGTTGTCCCAGCAACCGGGCCGGGGGCCGTCACTAGCGGCCCGATCAGAGGTCAAGCAACCCTTGCCTGGCAGGTTTATCCACACACATCCTGAAGGCCGTTCCAGGCGAATTGATGCGCCGTTAACGTAATCATTACTCTTGGCATACAATCCGTTAACCTAGTTATCCACATGTTGACATAGTTATTCACATGTGGTTGAGTGCTTCTCACCGGTTAGTACCGGGTTAACGTCGTCTTTGACGGGCGCCAGGAATCTGTTGAGGGAGTATCTATAGCCGTTCCCGTGATGAAAGGGCCGCCCGTCCGATATGAGCGAATTATCTAGCGGTCAGTACAGAGGGTGGAATAGACGGGACGATGGAACTCATTCACTACATCGGGGTGATTCGCCGCCGCTGGTGGCTTTTTCTTCTAGGGCCGCTTGTAGCGGGCGTGGTCGCCTACGCAGTTAGCGAATCACAGACCGACGTCTACCAGGCGGAGTCCACTCTCCTCGTAAATCACACGGAGACCGCCGGTGTCCTCAAGCTAGATGACGTCCTGGCCAGCGAGCGCCTGACGACCACTTACGCAGACCTGATCACCCAGCGGCCGATTCTCGATAGCGTCATCTCCGAACTCAGCCTCAATTTCTCCGAGGACACTTTGCGGAGCAAGGTCACCGTCGACGCCGTAGTCGATGCGCGCCTCATCCGAGTGCAGGTGCGGGACAGTGACCCGGCGCTGGCCTCGTCGATCGCCGGGACATTGGCGGACGACCTCGTCGCCAGCGGCGCCCTGGGATCGGGCAGCACCGGCGACGTGAGCATCGCCGAACCGGCCTCGCTGCCGACCTCTCGCGTCGCTCCGCGAGTAGCGCTGAACACGGCGATGGCGATCTTCGTGGGCCTGATGCTGGCTACAGGGATCGTCCTCATCCTGGAGTCGCTGCGGAACGCCGCGACGACGACCGACGACTACCGCGTGAGGTCGCTTGACGATGTGACCAAGCTGGGACTCGTGCCGGTGGCCGTGATCCCGCGGTTCCGGGAGAACGCCGGCAAGAACGGGCACCACCCCAACTCCGTTAACGCCGCCTGGTCCACGGAATCCTCCCTGGCCGAGATCTTCCGCTTCATGCGCACGAACATCGAGTTCGCGGCGACGACTCACCCGGCCCACGTCTTGTTGGTGACCAGCCCCAACCGCCAGGAAGGCAAGTCGACCACGGCGACGAACCTGGCCGTGGCGATGGCCAAGAGCGGCCGCCGCACGGTCCTGGTCGACGCGAACCTGAGATCGCCGACGCTGCACGCCCACTTCCGCGTCCCGAACTTCTCCGGCCTGACCACGCTCTTGAAGTCCGATTCCGTGACGCTGCAGGAGATCGCCTGCCGGACCGATGTGCCGGACCTGTCGCTGATCCCATCCGGGCCGCCGACGATCGAAGAGAACGCGGCGGACCTGCTGGCCTCCAACCGGCTTGGGGCGGTTCGTGGAGCGCGCCCGGAAAGAGTTCGATGTCGTCATCATCGACGGGCCGGCGCTGAACGGAGTCGCCGACGCCAGCCTGCTGGCCGGACAGGCGGACGCCACGCTGCTGGTGCTTGAGGCCGACAAGACCCGGGCCCAGGCCGTGGCGGCAAGCATGGAGTCCCTCAAGCGGGTCCACGCCTGGACCATCGGCGCGGTGCTGAACAAGACGGCCGGCGCGACGTACACGCGCCACGCCGTATCCGGAGTCGAATATGGAGCGTAGGGGCGAGGTGATGACCGCCGCTCCGCCGACCACCGTTGAGTGGCAGGCGCTGGAGACGCGCTCCCTATACTGCCGCGCCGGTAAGCGCTTCGCCGATCTACTCGTGGGCCTGGCGCTCTTCTTGCTCCTGCTACCGGTGATGACGGTGGTCACGGTGGCGATCTGGGTCACCTGTGGCCGGCCGATCTTCTACCGCTCCGTGCGGCTGGGGCAGAACGGCCGCGTGTTCTCAATGTGGAAGTTCCGGACGATGAAGCCTGATGCCGACGAGATCCTGGAGAACTGGAAGCGGACAAGCTCTGCCAACTGGGCGGAGTACTCCCGGAACTTCAAGGTCAGGCACGACCCGCGGGTCACATCGATCGGGCGCTTCCTGCGCCGGTCGAGCCTCGACGAGCTGCCCCAGCTGTGGAACGTGCTGCGCGGCGACATGAGCCTGGTTGGGCCGCGCCCGTACTTCGTCCACGAGCTGGCGCCATTCCCCAGCGTCCAGCAGGCGATCCTGCTGGCGCGGCCGGGTATGGCGGGGCCCTGGCAGATGGCCGGCCGCAACAAGATTCGCCCCGCGGACCGCATACAGATGGACCTTCAGTACGTCGCCAACGAGAGCTTGAAGAAAGATGTCCTCTACCTGCTCGGCGTGCTCAAGATCGTCAAGGACTTCAACGGCTTATGACCTAACGGACAGCAACCCAGGCGGCGTCTACGCCCCACGTTGGACGCCTCAGCATCGGACAGTCTAGCCAGAGGGATTTTGCAATGAATTGGTCGCAGAAAAAGGTACTCGTTACCGGCGGTGCATCGTTCATCGGGTCGCACCTTACAGAGGCTCTGCTATCACGCGGGGCAGCCGTCCGCGTGGTGGACGACCTCAGCAGCGGTTCGCTGAACAACCTTCGCGAACCGCTGGCCAGGGGCGACATCGAGTTCCTGGAGGCCAGCCTCCTGGACCAGTCGGTCGTGCGAGACGCGGTGGCCGGCGTGGACGTCGTCTTCCATCTCGCCGCCGACCACGGCGGGCGCGGCTACGTGGACCTGCACCAGGCCGCCTGCGCCTCCAACCTGGGCCTGGACGGGATGGTCTTCCTGGCCTGCCGCAACGCCGGGGTCGAGAAGGTCGTCTACGCCTCCTCCGGCTGCATCTACCCCAACTACAAGCAGATGGACCCGAGCGAGATCCTCTACCTGACCGAGGACATGGCCGGCCCGCCTTACGACGCCGACAACATGTACGGCTGGGCCAAGCTGATGGCCGAGATGACGCTGCAGTCTTACTGCCGCGAGTGGGGGATGAAGGCCGCTTCCTGCCGCTACTTCACGGTCTACGGAGAGCGCGGCAAGGAAGACCACGCCGTCATCGCCATGATCGCCCGCGCCTTCACGAAGCAGGACCCGTTCGAGGTCTGGGGCAACGGCGAGCAGATCCGCAACTGGACGTACGTCAAGGACATCGTCGAGGGCACGATCCTCAGCGCCGAACGGATCGACGACGGCACCGCCGTCAACATCGGGACGATGGAACGCACCCGCGTGATCGACGCCGTGCGCGAGGTCTTGCGGTACACCGGCCACGAGGCCGAGATCAAGCTCCGCACCGACATGCCGACCGGCCCCTTGAACCGCGTCGCCGACAACTCCCTGGCCAGGCAGCTGCTGGACTGGGAGCCGGCCATGTCGTTCAAGGACGGCCTGCACCGCACGATCGACTGGTACTTCGGCTCCAAGGACCGGGCCGAAGTCGCCTCAACGCTTACCGAGAGTCTCACGGAACGGAAAGCGGGCGTCCCGGTTGACGCCTAGACGTTCCTCAACAGCCAGTGGAGGCCGCCTTAGGTGATGTCCGCATTCAGGCAGTGGCGCCGCAAACGCCACGAGACAGTGCGCTCGTCACCTGAAGGCCAGTCACCGGGAGGCGAGTGGAAGAGCCGGCCGGCGCTGGTCATCGGCGCGTGGGCGTTCGCCGACCAGGCGCTGATGTCCGGGAGCAACTTCGCGACGACGCTGCTGGTCGGCCGCGCGGTGGCGCCGGCGCAGTTCGGCCGCTTCGTGCTGGCCTACACATGTCTCTGGTTCTTCCAGGGCATCCAGCGGGCGCTGATCGTTGAGCCGATGAACGTCCTGGCTGCCCGCAAGGACGGCGCGGACTATCGCCGCTACGTGGCCAGCGCGGCGGCTATGCAAGTCGCCTTCGCGATCGTGGCGGGGCTCCTGGTGCTGATGGTCGCCGGCGTGGTGGCGTCTGAGCGCAACCTTCTGCTGGCGTTCGCCGCGGCGCTCGTCGCCTGGCAGTGCCAGGAGTTTGTGCGACGCATCTTCTACAACCGGGCGCAGGGCGGGTCGGCCTTCATTAACGACGCGCTGAGCTACGGCGGACAGATCGCATTCCTGATCGTGCTCTACGAACGCGGCGACCTCACTCCGGTCTCGGCGCTGCTCTCGGTCGCGGCCACCAGCGCTCTCGGCACGGTCTTCGGACTCTGGCAGGCTCGTTCGCACCTGGTGGCGGCGGTCAGCCTGAGTTCGGTCAAGGAAGTCGCCGTCGCCAACTGGCAGCTCGGCGGCTGGTTGCTCGGCACAAGCTCAATCCAGGAAGCGGCCGGCAGACTCTACATCTTCCTGCTGACGGCGATCATCGCCCCGGCGGGGCTGGCGGCGCTGACCGCTGCGGTGACGCTCTGCCGGCTGCCGGACATCGCCTGGCGCGCGCTCGATACGATGCTGCCTGCGCCTGCTTCCCGGCGCTTGAAGGAGAGCTCGAAGGCCGGCCTCGATGCCTATCTGGGCCGCGTCGCCCTGATCGGCATCCCCGCCGTCGTAGGCGTGATGGCGGTGCTCATCATCTTCGCCGGAGACATCCTGCACCTGGTCTACGGCGGCAAGTACGACGGCTTCGCGACGACGATGCGGATCGCCTCCGTGGCTTCGCTCGCCTACTTCCTGGCGATGCTGCTGCGGGTCGCCTTCAAGTCCCTGGAGGAGACCCGGCCGCTGTTCATCGCCAGCAGCGCCTCCGCGCTTTTCTCGATGACGGCCGGGCTGGCCCTGGCGGCCGCTTTCGGCGTCAACGGCGCGGCCTGGGAGGTGGCGCTGGGCCCGGCGATCGCGCTTGCCGTGCTCGTGTTCAGCTACTGGCTGGTCAGCCGCCGCCCGGACAGCGCCCAGACCGCTCGGCGCCCACAGGGAGCGCTGCGGCAATGGCTGCGCCCCACAGGGTTGACGGTGGCCGTGCTTGGCCCCGACGGCGCCGGCAAGTCCACCGTCATCGGCGAGGGGCAGGCTGCGCTCTTGCAGAACAGATCGAACACCGAGACGATCCACTTCCCGCCGCGGCTGCCGTGGTCCGGCGGTCGAGCCGCCGTCACGGACCCGCACGGGAAGGCGCCGCGGCCGGCGCTGGTCTCTTCGCTCAAAGTCATCTACTGGATCGCCGCCCTCAACGTCGACTATCTCGTCCGGGTTCGGCCGCGGCTGGTCCGCGGGTCGGTCGTGTTCCTGGACCGCTGCCTCTTCGATGTGCTCGTCGATCCCAGGCGCTACCGATACGGCGGTCCGCGCTGGCTGATCCGTCTTGCTCTGCGGGTGACGCCGCGACCCGACCTAGTGGTCTTGCTGGACGCTCCTGCGGACGCGCTCCGCGAACGCAAGCAGGAGGTCCCGCCTGCCGAGGCTGACCGCCAGATCACCGCCTACCGAGAGCTGATCAAGGGCCTGCCGAGCGGCCGCATAGTCGACGCCGGGCAGCCGCTGCCGCGCGTTGTCGCCGATGTCTCTGGCGCTATCTTCCACGCCCGTGACGAAAGCGGCCCGGACGTCCCGGCGCTGGAGCTTGTCCACGAGCAAAGGCAGGCCGGGTCGTGAACGTCGTCATCCTCTGTGGCGGACGCGGTACACGCCTCGCCGAAGAGACCTCCGTGCGGCCCAAGCCGCTGGTGGACGTTGGCGGCTACCCGATCCTCTGGCACATCATGAACCTGTACGGCAGCCGCGGCTTCAACCGCTTCGTGCTGGCGCTGGGCTACAAGGGCGAGGCGATCCGCGACTACTTCCTCCGCTACCAGGCCGCCAACAGCGACCTGACAATCGACCTGGCGACCGGCGACGTCCAGTGCGAGAGCCCGCCCAAGAAGGACTGGAAGATCTCGCTGATCGATACCGGCAACGAGACGCTGACCGGCGGCCGGCTCCTGCGACTGGAACGCTACCTGCGCAGCGAGGGCACTTTCATGCTGACCTACGGTGACGGCCTCTCCGATCTCGACATCTGCGACGTCTTGGCGTTCCACCGCCGCCACGGCAAGCTGGCGACGGTGACGGCCGTGGCGCCGCCCGCGCGCTTCGGCACGATGTCCTTCAACGGAGACCGGGTCGTCAGTTTCGCCGAGAAGGCCCCGAGCAGCGAGGGCTGGATCAACGGCGGCTTCTTCGTCTTCGAGCCGAGGGTGTTCGACTACCTTGACGACGACATGACTGTGCTGGAAGAGAAGCCGCTGGAGCGGCTGGCCGCCGACGGTCAGCTGATGGCTTACCGGCACGACGGCTTCTGGCAGTGCATGGATACCCTGCGGGACAAGAACCGGCTGGAAGAGCTGTGGCAATCGGGCAACGCGCCCTGGAAAGTCGGCGACTGACGTGACAATACATACAAACGGCAACGGGAACGGGAAGCACGCGCCGCACGAGCGGATGAAGGTGCTGGTGACGGGCCACGACGGCTACATCGGCTCGGTGATGGTCAAGACCCTGACCGAGGCCGGGCACGACGTATCGGGGCTGGACACCTACTACTTCGAGGACTGCGTCTTCGGCGAGCGAGAGCAGCCGGTGCCGGCGTCCCGCAAGGACACTCGCGATATCGAGGACGCTGACCTGCAGGGGTTCGACGCCGTCGTCGACCTGGCGGCGCTCTCCAACGACCCCCTCGGCGACATCGATCCGGAGCTGACCTACGCCATCAACCTGCAGGCGACGGTTCGCCTGGCCGCGACAGCCAAGCGCTCCGGCGTGAGGCGCTTTCTCTACTCGTCCTCCTGCAGCGTCTACGGCGCGGCCGGGGAAGAGTTCGTGACGGAGGACATGCCCGTCAACCCGCTGACGCCCTACGCGATCTCCAAGGTGCGCGTGGAAGAAGAGCTGCTCAAGCTGTCCGACGAGACGTTCAGCCCAGTCTTCTTGCGCAACGCGACCGCCTACGGAGTCTCCCCGCGGCTGCGAATGGACCTGGTCCTGAACAACCTCGTCGGCTGGGCGGTGACAACGGGCAAGGTGCGGATCCTCAGCGACGGGACCCCCTGGCGCCCGATCGTCCACGTGGAGGACATCGCCCGGGCGTTCGCGGCGGTAATGTCGGCGCCGCGTGAGGCCGTGCACAACCAGGTCTTCAACGTCGGCGTGGACAGCGAGAACTACCAGGTCAAGGAGCTCGCGGAGATCGTTCGCGATGTCGTCCCGAACTGCGAGGTCGAGATCGCCGGCAACGGCACCCGCGACGAGCGCGACTACCGCGTCAGTTTCAAGAAGCTGCCGCGCCTGGTGCCGGACTTCCAGCCAAAGTGGACGGCCCACTCCGGCGCCGTGGCCCTCTACGAGGCGTTCCAGGACGTTGGCCTGGCGCCGGAGGAGGTTCGGGGCGGCTGCAAGTACACGAGGCTGCGGCGCCTGCGCTACCTGATGGAGTCCGGCGCGCTCGATACCGACTTTCGCTGGGTGAACGCCAGATGATCGAAGGCGTCGTCGTCGTGCCGCTGCGCAAGATCCCCGATGAGCGGGGGACGATCATGCACATGCTCCGCAGCGACGCCCCCCACTTCGAGAAGTTTGGCGAGATCTACTTCGCTACCGCCTACCCCGGCGTCATCAAGGGGTGGCACCTGCACTCCCGCCAGACCCAGAACTACGCGGTCGTCTCCGGCATGGCCAAGCTCGTCCTCTACGACGACCGGCCCGAATCGGGCACACGCGGTTCCCTGGAGGAGCTCTTCATCGGCGACGACAACTACGTTCTCGTAAAGATCCCGCCGCGCATCTACAACGGCTGGAAATGCATCGGGACGAAGCCGGCGCTCCTTGCCAACTGTGCGACTGAGCCGCACGAACCAGGGGAGATGACGCGGCTGGACCCGTTTTCGCCGGAGATCCCGTACCAGTGGGACCTGCGCCATGGATAAGAGGAGGAACCGCCAGTGGTAGCCCAAGCGACGATCAGACAGATGAGGTCCGTGGTCGGGCCGGAAGAGCTGGCGGCGCTGGCCCGCGTCATCGAGCGCGGTTACCTGGCGATGGGGCCCGAGGTGAAGGCCTTCGAAGAAGACCTGGCGGCGTTCTTCGGCGGCGAGGAGCGGCAGGTCGTCTGCGTCAGCACCGGCACAGCCGCGCTCCACCTGGCTCTGCAGGCCTGCGGCATCGGCCCGGGAGACGAAGTGATCGTCCCCACCTTTACCTACATCGCCACGTTCCAGGCGATCTCCGCCACCGGGGCCACGCCTGTCTCCTGTGACTCGCGCGCCGGACACGGCGCAGATCGACGTTGCCGATGCGGCTTCGCGGATCACGCCGCGCACGAAGGCGATCATGCCGGTGCACTACGCCGGTGGCATGGGCGATTTGGACGCGGTCTACGCTCTGGCCAGGGAGCATGGCCTGCGGGTCATCGAGGATTCCGCGCAGGCGTTCGGCTCTTCCTACAAGGGCACGCTTTTGGGTGCGCGCGGTGACATCGTCTGCTTCAGCTTCGATGGCGTGAAGGCGATCACATCCGGCGAAGGCGGCGCCATCGTCACCGCCGACCCGAAGGTGCTGGAGCATGTGATGGACGCGCGCCTCCTGGCTGTCCAGAAGGACTCCGAGCAGCGCTACGCCCAGCAGAGGAGCTGGGAGTTCGACGTCGTGGACCAGGGCTGGCGCTTTCACATGAGCGATCTCTTTGCGGCGATCGGCCAGGTCCAGCTCCGCCGTTTCCCGGAGGAGTTCCGGCCCCGGCGCGTGCAGCTCGCCCGGCGCTACGTTGAGCTCCTGCGAGACGTCCCGGGCGTCCGCACCCTGGCCTTCGAGTACGGCCCGATCGTCCCCTGGAACTTCCCGGTCTTCATCGCCGGTGGCAAGCGGGACGCGGTCCGCGCCGCGCTGCTCAGCGAGGGGATCGAGAACGGGATCCACTACAAGCCGAACCACCTCCTGACGAAGTACGGCGGCGGCAAGCAGAGTTTCCCGGTGGCGGAGCGGCTCTACGAAGAGGTGCTGGTCATCCCGCTGCACCCGCTGCTGACCGAAGCCGAGCAGGACTTCGTCGTGGACACGCTGGTCCGGGCGATCAAGGACGCGGGCTAAGCGGCGGCCGCAACATGTCCAGCACGCCCGGCCCCACCGTCTCCGTCCTGATGTCGGTCCGCAACGGCCTTCCGTATGTGCGCGAGGCTGTCGACAGCATCATCGGCCAGACCTTCACGGACTGGGAGTTCATCATCAACGACAACCTCAGCGACGACGGCACGGCCGAGTACCTGCAGGAGGTTGCCCGGACCGAGCCGCGCGTGAAGTTGGTGCGCGGCGGAGACGACCTGGGCTGCGCGGGCGGGTTCAACCAGGCCGGCGCGTCAGCCACGGGCCGCTGGCTGGCGATCATCGATGCCGACGACCGGGCCAAACCCGAACGCCTGGAACGCCAGCTCGCGTTCGGGCAGGCGCACCCCGAGGTGAAGGCGATCAGCTGCCTGGCCCACTACATCGATAAGAAGGGCCGCCGCGTGGGCAAGACCTACCACGACTTGACCACGCCGGAGGCTTTCCGACGCTACATGGCCGCCAACGAAGCCATCGGCATACTCAACCCCGGCGCGATGATCGACCGCGCGACCTTCGCTGAGCTCGGCGGATACCGGGAAGCCTTCTATCCGGCCGAGGACATCGATCTCTGGGCGCGGATCAGCGAACGGGGGATGATCCTGGTCCAACCGGAGTACCTGATGGAGTACCGCGTCCACGCCGCCAATCAGTCGCGCAGTCCTTCCTGCTGGCTCGCATGAAGTACGAATGGTCGCGCGTCTGCATGCGCGCGCGGCGCAGCTCCCAGCCGGAGCCGTCGTGGGAGCAGTTCCTGGCAGACTGGAACGCGCGCCCTCTGCCGCAACGGCTTAACCGCTGGCGCAAGATCACGGCCAAGCGGCTCTACCGGCAGGCCGGGCTGCACTGGATCAGCGGCAGCCGCCTGCGGGCCGCCGGGGAGTTTGGCTCCGGCTCCGTCCTGCAGCCGCGCTACACGCTCTCCCGGCTGAAGGGACAGCTGCTGCGATGATGCCGGCTTCGCGGGTCGAAGAGACAACCCTGGACCTCTTCCGGCGGATGGAGGAGGGCGGGATTCGCTACGCCTTCCTGCGCAACTACGAGGCGTTTCCAGCCTTCGGCAGCGACATCGATCTCGTGCTGGACGCGCGGGACGTGGCGGCCTGGCGACGCATCGCCGCTGCCGTGGCGCAGGACCACGGATGGGACGCGCTCACGGAGTGCGACCACTGGGGGCGCTCGACGGCCCGGCACCACCGGATCGAGTCGTTCTGTTTCCACCACGTCGCCGATAACGCTTACCTGCCGGTCGACCTCTTTCACGGCCTGCTGCTCTGGGGCCTGCCGGTCTTCAGCGAGCAAGAGCTGCTGTCAGGGCGCGTGCGCGACGAAAGCGGCGCCTTCACGAAGATCGATCCGGCGATCGAGAACCTGGAGCGCATCCTCCAGGTCCACGCCTTGCAGGCCAGGGGAGGCAACGCCGGGAAGCTTGCCGCCTACCGCAGCAGAGTCCTCGCTCTGGGAGGTGAGGGGGCGAAGGCGCTTCGGAAACTGGCTCGGCAGCGGCTTGGGCAGTCGGGTCCCGAGGCTATCGATCACCTGCGCGACGGCGATATGACTGCTTTCGCTCGCAGCGTCAGCCGGGGGAAGCGGCACTTCTTCTCGCGGTATGCAGCGCGCAACCCGGCGGCGGCCGGTCGCTACATCCTGGCCCGGGCGTTGGAGTACCGTCGGCTCTACCTCTCGCGGCAGTGCGGCTTCGTGCTCTGCGTGCACACTGAGGGAGCGCGCAGCCGGGAGACTCTTCGCGAGGCCCTGGACTCGATCGTCGGGGCAAACGGACTGCGCAGCTGGGCCGTGCGGCGCGGCGAACGCTCCCGCCTCGGCTGGGCCGAACACAAGGTGATGGAACAGGGCGGGCTGGTCGTCCAGAATGCCGATGCGAGTTCGGCGGAACTTGTCGTAGGTTCCGATGAGTCCTCTGAGGACGTCCGGGCGAAGATCGCCGGAATTCTTATCGTGCGGCACCAGGCCTTGTACCTCAACGGCGGGGTCGCCGGGGCGGCGAGGCGGCTCAGCGTGGTGCGGCCGGGATGATCGACGCACGTGCGCTGACCTGGACGGCGCTTTTCCCGGCCGATGCCGGCTACATGTGGCACGACCTGCCGGAGCCGTTCCAGGAGCTGCTGGAGCTGGCAGGCCTGCGCGATGGCAAGGATGTGCTCTGCCTCTGGTCTCCTGACGCCGACGACCTGAGCCGCGCCGACATCCAGCGGTTCGGCGCGCTGGCCCTGCTCAACCCGCGCGGCGTCTCACAGTCCGCGCTGCGCGAGGCGGGGTTCACCCACACTCGCCGCTACGCCATCGCCCCGCGCCTGGCCGACGCCCGCTGGTTCGTGCCCCGAGAGAACACCGGCGTAACGGCCGCAGTCCTCGGCGGCTACGCACCGTATCGCCTCTCGGCACGGCTGAAGAAGACCGTGGCGCAGGCGGCCCTGCGCATGCGTTTCCCGCGCTGGCACTCCGACGAGATTCTCGTCGCCTCACGGACCGTTTCCGCCCTCGAACGGGTGCTGGCCGAGCCGTTTGCCGGGGAGGACGTCCGCCTGGCCTTCTCAACCGGAACGCCCGGCCCCTCGCGCAAGCCGGTGGCCCACGTCGTGAACCTAAAGGGCCGGGTGCTTGGCTACGCGAAGCTCGGCGTAACCGATGCTGCCGCGCGCCTCGTGCGCCGGGAGGGCGAACTGCTCGGCTCGCTGGCCGCGGACGCGCGGTCGGCAAACCACGTGCCCAAGCTGCTCTTCCAGGGAGAGATCGAAGGTATTCCGGCGATCCTCGTGGACCCGGTCGATGGGCAGCCCGGCCAGCGCAAGGCCGGCGGCCCTCAGGCCCGGTTCCTAACGGCTCTCCGGGGCCAGAACTCCCAGCCCGTCACGGCCAGCGCGATGTTCCGCAGCGTCGACCGGCGCTTTCACGCCGCGGGCAGCGAACTGCCGCAGCCGGCACACGCGGTGCTGGAGGCGGCGAGACCGGTCCTGGAAGAGTCTGATGCTCCCGTCCACGATCATGCACGGCGACTTCGCGCCCTGGAACGTGCGAGTCCGGGGCGATCATCTGCGCGCCTTCGATTGGGAGGCCGGCGAGATGGACGCGGTCCCGCTGATGGACGAACTGCACCACGGACTGCAGGTGGGCTTTTTGCTGGAAAACTGGTCGGTGCCGCAGGCGTTTGCCTACCTGCGCTCCGTGCAGTCAGCCAATAGCCTCGGTCTGCCGGCCGGCCAGGTCGCAGCACTCGAAGCGCTTTACCTGCTGGACGCTTACAGCCGCCGCCTGGAGGAAGGACATCCGCCCGGCGAGCGTCTCAACCAGCGCTACGCGGCGCTGCTCTCTTTGCAAACGGACGTGCGGGCGCTGGAACGGATCGGCCTGTGAAGGTGCTGATCTCCGCCTACGCCTGCGAGCCCGGCAAGGGTTCGGAGCCGGCGATCGGCTGGAACTGGGCGAAGCAGGCCGCGCGCTTTCACGAGGTCTGGGTGCTGACGCGCGCCAACAACCGTGCCGCGATCGAGGCCGAGCTTGACCACGAACCGGCCCCGAACCTGCGCTTCGTCTACCACGACCTGCCGCGCTGGGCGCGCTTCTGGAAGCGGTCTGGGCGCGGCGTCGCCGTCTACTTCTGGCTCTGGCAGCTGACGTCGATATCGCTCTGCCGCCGGCTGCACCGGGAGGTCAGCTTTGACCTTGCGCATCACGTCACGTTCGTGTCGTTCCGATTCCCTTCGAGCCTGGCCTGGCTGCCCTGCCCCTTCATCTGGGGCCCGGTGGCCGGTGCTGAGAGCGCGCCGCTCTCCTTCTGGCCCTCGTTCGGGTGGCGAGGGATGGCGCAGGAGCTGACGCGGGCAGTGAGCAGCCGGATCACGCGGTTAGAGCCGATGCTGCGGCACACGATTCGGCGCGCGGACGCGATCCTCGCCGCCACCGATGTGACGAAGGCTGCGCTGCCCCGCCGGGCGCAGGCCAGAACCAGAGTCGTCCCGGCGATCGGGATCGAGGAGAGCGCGGCGCCGTGTCTGGCAACGCCGCACGACGCCCCGGGGGTGCGAGTCCTCTACGCCGGGCGGCTGCAGCACTGGAAGGGCGTTCGACTGGCCCTCCGCGCCTTCGCCGAGTTTGCGGCGGCGGATCCGGAGGCGCGGCTGACCGTCCTTGGCGACGGGCCGGACCGCAAGCACCTGCAGGCGTTGGCGAGGCGGCTGGGGATCGAGGCCAAGGTCAGCTTTGAAGCTGAGCGTTCGCACCAGGCGATGCCCGAGGTCTACGCCGGCCACGACGTGCTGCTGTTTCCTAGCTTCCATGACTCCGGCGGCCTCGTCGTCCTGGAGGCGATGGACGCCGGGCTGCCCGTCATCTGCCTTGATCTCGGCGGGCCGGCGATGAGTGTGCGCGACGGGGCCGGCATAGTTGTCCGGGCCGGGAGTCCGGAACAGGTCGTGCGGGACCTGGCGGCAGCGCTGGCGCAGGTGGCGGCCGATCCGGAGTTGCGGAAGCAGATGGGCCAGGCCGCCCGCGCTGTTGCCGCGACTTACCACTGGGACCGCAAGGGAGACATGCTCCGGGATCTCTATGACGATGTGACGGCGGGGGCCGCGGAGAGTCGCGGCGCAGTACCGGTGACGGCCCGCTGATGCGATATACGATCGACAACCGGCCGATCATAAGGCTGGATATCATCACCGGGGCGGCTGTCATCGCCTTGCTGGCAGCGATAGCCGCCGTCGGGATCAGCGCCTGGTCACCGGCGGGCACGCTGGCAGTGGTCGCCGGCGCGGGGTCGCTTGGCGCAATCGGGCTCGTGCTGCCGCAGACCGTGCGCTTCGTGAAACAGTTCGCCGCCGCCGGGCACTGGGAGGTGCTCTGGGCACTCCTCTTCCTGAGCAGCCTGGTCCTGCGCATTCGCACCACGGCCGAGGCCGCTGCCGCCCCGCTCGATCTCGCCACCGCCTACCGGATAGCGCTGGTGATGCTCGTCGGCCTGGGCATCCTGGCCGCGATGTCCCGGCGCAACCTGGAGGTGATCACCTCCTTGACGCGCGGGCTGTTCTTGCCGCTCACCATCTTCACCGCCGTCAACCTGCTATCGGCGTTCTGGTCCGACAACATCCCCTGGACCGTCTACAAATCGACGGAGTACGGCATCGACCTGGCCCTGATCGCGGCGATCGTGGCCGCTGCGCCGACGATCCGCGAGTACCGGCGCCTGGTCAACTGGACCTGGCTCCTGTTCGGCCTCCTCCTCGGCGCTGTCTGGCTGAACGTGTTGCTGGTGCCGGGCCAGGCGATCGTCCGCGACTTGGGCACGCTCGGCATCGGCATTGAAGGCGTGTATCCGGCCGTGTCGCGAAATGGCGTCGGCGACTGGAGCGCGATCCTGGCCGCGGTCGCCTTTGCGCGGCTGATGACCAGCGATCGCAATCGCGGGGTGCTGGTCATGGTGCTGTTCGCCATGCTGGTGACCCTGGCGCTGTCGCAGACGCGCTCGGCGACGGCTGGCCTCCTCGTGGCGGTGCCGCTGATCCTGACCGTGACGAAGAAGGGGAACTGGGTCCTGACGCTGGCGCCCGCGCTGCTGGCGCTGGTGTTCCTGTTCGGCCTAACCCACGGGATCGAGGACTTCTTCATCCGCGGCGAGACCGATGCACAGCTGAAATCGCTGTCCGGCCGGACCGATTACTGGTCGTTCGCCCTGGAGAGGTTCAGGGAGAGGCCGCTAACGGGCTTCGGGGCGTTCTCCGGCGGACGCTTTGAGGTAGCGGCGGTGGTCGGGCATCCGACCCTCCCCAACACGCACAGCACCTGGATCGAGATCCTGATCGGGACGAGCCTCTGGGGAGTCATCCCGGTGGCGCTGGCCCTCCTGGCCACGTGGTGGAGCCTGGGGCGGAGGATGGTCCGGCACATGGCCTCCGGCTTCCCGTTCACCGATGAGTCGGCCCTCCTCGTCGAAGCGCTGGGCGTCCTGGCCGTGCTCACCGTGCGTTCGTTCTTCACGGTCACGCTGATCAGCCACCCGCCGCTGGAGTTCCTGATCGTCCTGGGGTACGCCGAGCTGCTGCGGCGGAGGTACAGGCTGCGGGAGCCGGGCGGCGTCCCGAGGCGGACTGCGCCGACAGGCTTCGCGGTCAGCGATGCCGATTGGGCTCGCGACTGATTTCCGGGTTGCCCTAAGCGACGCAGGGCAGGGGATCGGAGATCCCTGCGAGGTGCCGCATCAGCAGCAGGATGTCCCTGGCGTCCACGCGGCCGTCACAGTTGAGGTCGCCGCGGGGCGCAGCGCCCTGGGAACCGCCGCCGTTCGCGCAGTCGCTGGCGATTCCCGCCACCAGCCGCAGGATGACCAGCGAATCGCCGACGTCGACGTCGCCGTCGCAGTTCAGATCGCTCCCGGCTGGGGTGAGGTTCGGCGTCGCCGTCGGTCCTTGCGGCGGTGGGACGGTTGGATTGGCCGGCGTTGTCGTGGGAGCCGGTGTGGGGGTAGCGCTGGCTACCGGCGTCCCGGGTGCTGCCGTAGCCGAGCCCGGCGCGGCGGCTGTCGACGCCGGAGACGGCGAAGGGGTGGCCGTCGGTGTCGGGGTTGGTGTCGGTGATGGCCCTGGCGTCTGCGTGCCTGAAGTGGCGTTGGAGTAGGAGCTGTGAAGGTCGTGGCCGGAGGACTGCCAGGTCGACTTCGGGACCGGGTGGTTCTGCCACTCGTGCACGTTGCCGGCGGGGTTCACCAGCTGGTAGGTGTTGTAGTCGAACCGGTTGTTGGAGCCGGAAGTGTAGGCCTGGCCGGTGCCGGTGTCATCGCGAATGCCGGAGGCGATCCCCTGGTCCTGCAGGATCGTGTTGTTGTGGGCGTTGAGGTTCCGCACCTCGAACTTGCCGAGCCCGCGCGGGCTGGAGCCCTTGTCCACGTTGATGGCGATGATGCCGTGGCGGTTGTTGAGGATCGTGTTGCCGTAGATCTCGACGTCCGCCGAGGACATCAGCCTGATCCCGCCGCCGTAGTAGATCGAGTCTTCGTGATAGGTGAAGCCGTTGTGCTCGATGACGTTGTTGCGGATGATTGCGCTGAAACTGGCCTCGTAGAAGATGCCGGCCGCGCCGTTGTTCCTGATCTGGTTGTCCTCGAACACGTTGCCGGTGTCGATCCAGTCGCCCCAGACGCCGTGCCCGTTGTTGTCGTGGACGTTGTTGTTGCGGAAGACGAGGTTCGTCGCCCCGGTCACGAACTTGGCGCCGCCGGCCTCCCAGTTCACGGAGTAGCCCGCGTAGTTGTTGTAGGCGATCTCGTTGCCCTGGACCAGGACGCCGTCGCCCACGCCGGTGACTCCGAGATCGCCGTTGTAGTTGATCTTATTGTCGATCAGCCTGGTCCCGGTGCTGGCCAGGACTCCCCGGCCGTGGTTGAAGCGTATCTCGTTGTCTTCAACCAGCCAGCCGTCGGCCGCGGCGACCGCCTCCGCCTGCGCCGGCACTGCGTATTTTTCGATGATGAGATCGCGGATCGTCACGTTGATGCCGCCCTGCTTGAAGGCGTACTGGGTGACGCTGGTCTCGACGCTGTGTCCGGCCGGATTGTCGGCGAAGTAGATCTTGTCGGCGCCGTAGTCGAAGTACCACTTGCCGGGCGCGACTTCGCCGAGGCTGGTGACCTGCCAGAGCGGCACGTTGTCGATGAAGAGGTCTTCGGGGTAGATGCAGCCGGTGTAGTCCGTGTTCGGGTTGGTGTGGCCTGTCCAGAAGTCGCGGTCGTTTGGGTTTTCCAGGCACTTGGGAGTCGCGTAAGCGGTCAGCACGCCCTGCTGCGTCTGCCCGGACGCCACCCAGAGGTTGCCCTGCTGGGTGAACGAGGTCAGCACCTTGGCCCCGCTCAGGATCGAGAGGTGGGCGCCGTTGCCGGCCGTCTCGCCGACGAACACGTCGTTGGTCTTGGGGACAATCGTCTGGAAGCGGTGGACGCCGGCCTTGATGACGAATGTCGTGCCGTTTGGGTTGTTGTTGACCGCCGCCTGGATGTCGTCGCCGGGGTTGATGGTGACCGTGCCGGCGGCAAAGGCGAGTGGTGCGCCCGTTGCCGGGCCTCCCACCGCGAAGAGGGCCAGCAGGAGCGAACAGCAAACGAATACCAGCACGCGCGGGCGGCATGTTGCTGTTAGCAAGGTTTGGGGTTTGGTCAAAGCGTCTCCTCAATCGCGAGCGATGTTCACCATCGTGGTTTGAGGGCGGGTGGCGCCTGTAGTTGGGGGGAGGGTACCACCATGTTTGCAGTGCTCGCTAGACATAAAGACGTATACATAAAGAGATGGTTACCGCGGGAATGTTGAGAACTGGTTGCCTGCCAGCGTCGCAGCCGATGAGGCCAATTGGAAGGCCCGTGCGGCGGCTCAGATAGACAGGAGGAAGGTTGTTGGGCGTCCGGCTCGCGCGGCTGATACATTTGGTGGATGACCGGCCCTGATACAGGAGTGGGAGTAGCGTCGCGAAGACTTCAATCTTGATCTGCCACAACTACTACCGCGAACCCGGCGGCGAAGACGTCGTCTTTGAGGCGGAGGCTGATCTGCTGGAACGCCGCGGCCACCGCGTGGAGCGGCTGGTCCTGCGCAACGACGAGATACCTGAGCAACCGGGGCCGCTGGCGCAGGCAAAGCTGGCGGCGCGCACAGTCTGGTCCGGGGAGAGCGATCGCAAGGTACGGTCCGCGCTCCGGCGGGCGAAGCCAGACGTCGTCCACTTTCACAACACGTTCCCCCTGATCTCGCCGTCGGCGTACGTCACCTGCCGGAAGGCGGGCGTGCCGGTTGTCCAGACGCTGCACAACTACCGGCTGCTTTGCGCCAACGCCAGCTTCTTCCGCGATGGCCATCCGTGCGAGGACTGCCTCGGCAAGACGCCGCCGTGGCCGGGAGTCCTCCACGGCTGCTACCGGGGCTCCCGCCTGCAGTCCACCGCCGTCGTTGCGATGCTGACCGCGCACCGTCTGCGCCGGACCTGGAGCCGCGACGTCGGCGTCTACGTGGCGCTGACCGAATTCGCGCGACGCAAGTTCGTCGAGGGCGGCCTTCCGAGCGAGCGAATCGTCGTCAAGCCCAACTTCATCGATCCGGACCCTGGGGCCGGCGCGCACGAAGGCGACTTCGCGCTTTTCGCCGGGCGCCTGGCTCCGAACAAGGGAGTCGCGACCCTGCTCACCGCCTGGCAGCGAACGACTTCGGCGATTCCGCTGCGGATCGCCGGCGACGGTGAGCTAGCCGACATTGTGCGGCGTGCGGCATCAGCGGACCCGCGCATCCGCTACGAAGGACGGCTGGAGCGGGAGCAGCTGCTGGAGCTGATGCGGCAGGCGCGCCTCCTGGTGTTTCCATCCGAGTGGTACGAAAGTTTTCCGGTAACACTGGTGGAGGCCTTCGCCTGCGGATTGCCGGTCGTCGCCTCGCGGTTGGGGGCGATGGCCGAGATCGTCGAAGACGGCCAGACCGGCCTGCACTTCACGCCGGGGGACGCGGGCGATCTCGCCGCACGCGTCGAGTGGGCCTGGGCGAACCCCGAGAAGATTGGCCAGATCGGGTCTAACGCGCGGCGCCAGTACGAGACCAGCTATACGGCAGACACCAACTACGAGCAGCTCATGCGCGTCTACGAGCGCGCCATGGCGACCACGCACTGAAGCATTTGTCAAACCAACCATCCCCTCTACCCAAAAAGTACCGGGTGCTCGGCGTCGGCATTAGCGAGCTGACGTTCGACGCGGCGATGGAGCTGTTCCTCAACGCCGCGGCGACGAAGCGGAAGGTCCGGGCCAATTTTGCGACGGTCAACACGATGGTCCGCGCCAGGCAAGACGCCTCAGTCCGCGAACAGATCAAGTCGAGCCAGGTGGTGGCCCCGGACGGCATGCCGCTGGTCTGGCTGGGCCGGCTGCGTGGCCGCAAGGTGGAGCGCGTCTGCGGCCCCGACACGATGCCGGCACTCTGCGAGCGGTCGCAGGGGTTCGGGTACCGGCACTTCTTCTACGGAGGCGCGGAGGGTGTGGCGGAGCGACTCGCGGCCAACCTGCAGGCGCGCTTCCCGAAGATGCAGGTCGCGGGCACGTACACCCCGCCGTTTCGCCCGCTGACGCCGGAAGAGAAGGCCGACGTCGTCTCCGCCATCAACAGCGCCAAACCCGAATTCGTCTGGGTCTGCCTGAACACGCCGCGCCAGGACGCCTGGGTCGCCGAGTACCAGGAGCTCCTGGATGCGCCTGTGCTACTGGCCGTGGGCGCGGCGTTCGACTTTCACAGCGGGGGGTTGGCCCGCGCCCCGCGCTGGATGCAGCGCGCCGGCCTGGAGTGGGTATTCCGCCTGGTCAAGGAGCCGCGGCGGCTGTGGCGCCGCTACCTCATCGACAACGTGCTTTTCGCGATCTACCTGGCCGGTGACGTGGTCAGGCCAAAGTAGCGTAGGCGGACGATGAGCGGACCTCCTGACGTCGATGTCGCCGTGATCGGCGCTGGAGTCGTCGGGCTTGCCGTTGCCGCCGTTCTCTCCGAGAAGCGCTCGGTGGCCGTCATCGAGCGGCACGAAAGCTACGGGCGCGAGAACAGCTCGCACAACAGCGGCGTCGTCCACGCCGGCATCTACTACCCGCCGGACTGGCTGCGCACCCGCCTTTGCATAGAGGGGAACCGGCTCCTCTACGCGTGGGCAGCTCGGTTTGAAGTGGCGACGGTCCGCTGCGGCAAGCTCATCTTCGCCGGATCGGAGGACGAGGTCCCGGCCCTGGATGAGCTCTTCCGGGCGGCGGCCGCAAACGGGGTGCCCGAATTGAAGATGCTCGGAAGGCGCGAGGTCAGCGAGCTTGAGCCGCACCTCGATGCGCGGGCGGCGATCCTGTCGGAGACGTCGGGCGTCATCGACCCGATGGGGCTGATGCGCTCCTTTGCGAGCGTGGCCCAGTCCGCCGGCGCCGAGTTCGCTTTCAGTCATGAAGTTACGGCGGTGGAGCGCATCGCGGGCGGGTTCGTGCTGAGCGCGGCCGGCCCGGACGGTTCGCGCAACACGATTTCGGCCGCGGCCGTGGTGAACGCTGCCGGCCTCGGCGCTGAACGGATTGGCGTGCTCCTGGGTTACGACCCCGCGGGAACTGCGAGCAGCCCGGTCTTCCGGCAGAGCGTCAACAAAGGCCGCTACTACGACATCGCCGACCGGGAGAAGGCGGCGCGATTCAGCCACCTGGTCTATCCGCTGCCGCAGCCGGACCGAAGCGGGCTGGGCGTGCACCTGACGCTCGACGTCGATGGCGGCGCGCACCTCGGCCCCAGCACGGAGTGGCTCGACGGCGGTTCATCGCTCGACTTCCGGGCGGACGACGATCGCCGGGGCGAGTTCCTGGAGGCCGGCCGGCGCATCTTCCCGGACCTGCGCGAAGAGGACATCGCGCCGGGACAGGTCGGCTATCGGCCCAAGCTGAGCGGGCCGGGCGAGCCGCCGCGCGACTTCCTGATCTGGCGCGACCGCGGCTACGTCCACCTCGGCGGGATCGAATCGCCGGGGCTGACGGCCAGCCTGGCGATCGCGCGCGAGGTCAGCGACCGGCTCGGCTAAGAGATCGCTCGCGCCCTGCCCGGAGCGTCGGAACTCCGCTGCTATAATGTGGTCGCTCTCGGCCGCTGCAAGCCTGACGGCGCCGAACTGGAGGAGTGTATGAAGAGCTACAAGATGTTCGTCGGTGGCGCCTTCAGTGACGCGGCCGACGGCGCGACGCGGTCGATCATCAACCCGGCCACAGAGGAGGTCATCGGCACGGTGCCGGAGGGGTCCGAGAAGGACGTGGACCGCGCCGTCAATGCCGCCGCCGCGGCCTTCGACGGCTGGGCCGGGGCTACGCCGGGAGACCGCGCCGGATGCCTGCTGAAGCTGGCTGACCTGATCGAGGCCAACGCCGAGGAGCTGGCCGCGCTGCAAGCGGAAAACGTGGGCAAGCCGATTTCGCTGGCCCGCTCCGAAATCCCTTTCATGGCCGATAACCTGCGCTTCTTCGCCGGGGCCGCGCGCGTGCTTGAGGGCAAGGCCGCCGGCGAGTACGTGGCCGGGTACACCAGCATGATCCGGCGCGACCCCGTCGGCGTGGTTGGCTCCATCGCGCCTTGGAACTACCCACTGATGATGGCGGTCTGGAAGATCGGGCCGCCCTGGCCACGGGAAACGCCGTCGTGCTGAAGCCGTCAGAACAGCCGCCGTTGACGACACTGCGGCTGGCGGAGTGTACGCGCTGGAGGACTACACCGTCGTCAAGCACGTGATGGCCAAGTTCGCAGGTTAGGAGATCGCATGGGCTCATCGGTCGTCCTCAAAACAGAGATTCCCGGGCCGAAGAGCCGCGCGTTGATGCAGCTCGTGGAGGAGCACACGCCCCGCGGGCTCGCGCACCTCACACCGATCGCGGTCGCCGCGGCCGAGGGTGCGCTCCTGACGGACGTCGACGGCAACACGTTCATCGACCTGGCCGGCGGCATCGGCGCGCAGAACAGCGGTCACCGCGCCGGCGCCGTGACGGAGGCGATCAAGGAGCAGGTGGACCGCTACCTGCACCTCTGCTTCATGGTGACGATCTACGAGCCGTATATCGAGCTCTGCCAGAAGCTGAACGAGATCGCGCCGGGAAGCTCACGCAAGAAGACTATGCTCTTCAACAGCGGCAGCGAGGCGATCGACAACGCCATCAAGATCGCCCGCGCCTACACCGGGCGCAACGCGATCATCGCTTACGAGCGCGGCTTTCATGGCCGCACGGTCGGCGCGCTCAGCCTGACCGGGCAGTACACGCCGTACAAGGCCGGCATCGGCCCGCTGCTGGGGGACGTCCACCACATGCCGTTTCCCTACACCTACCGCTGTGGGGACTGCGTCGAGACGCCCTGCGACCGCCACGCCCCGGAGTACCTGCTGGAGGTCTTCCGCACCCATGTCGCGGCGGAGAATGTCGCCGCGATCATAACGGAGCCAGTGCTGGGCGAAGGCGGCTTCGTCGTGCCGCCGCCGGGGTACTTCGCGGAGGTCAAGCGCATCTGTGAGGAGCACGGCATCCTCTTCATCGCCGACGAGGTGCAGACGGGGTTTGCGCGGACCGGCAAGCTCTTCGCCATCGAGCACTTCGGCGTGGAGCCGGACCTCATCGTCAGCGCCAAGTCGCTCTCCGGCGGCACCCCGCTGAGCGCGGTGACCGGCCGCGCCGAGGTGATGGACGGGCCGGCGGCAGGCTTGCTCGGCGGCACCTATGGCGGCAACCCTCTTTCCTGCGTCGCGGCGCTGGCGGCGATCGAAGAGATCGAGAGGGGCGGTCTCTTGCAGCGCGCCGACGAGATCGGCGCCAGGACGATCCGGCGCTTCAAGGTGATGCAGGAGAAATACCCGCTGATCGGTGACGTGCGCGGTCTCGGCGCGATGGTAGCGATGGAGCTGGTGACGGACCGCAAGACCAAGGAGCCGGCCACCCAGCAGACGGCCGCGGTTCTCCACCACTGCTACGAAAACGGACTCATCCTCCTCAAGTCAGGCGCTGGTTCCAACGTCATCCGGGTGCTGAGCCCGCTCGTGATCACGGACGAGCAGCTGGAAGAGGCGTTCGAGATCATCGATGGCGCGCTGGCCGCAGCCTCCGCCTGACCGGCATGTCTGCGAAGGCGTACCCCTTCTTCCTGGCCGGCGAATTCGCTACGAGTGGCGAGCCGCTGGAAGTCCTGAACCCGTACGACGGCTCAGTCGCCGGCACAACATCGATTCCCACGGCTGAGCAGGTCGAACTGGCCGTCCAGCGCGCCGGCGAAGCGTTCGAGCAGACGCGGCGGCTGTCCTCGGAGGAGCGAGCGGGCATCCTGGCGCGGATCCGGGAAGGCGTCGAGAAGCGCAAGGAAGAATTCACGCGCATCATCGTGCTGGAGGCCGGCAAGCCGCGGAAGGACGCCTCGGCTGAAGTCGACCGGGCGCTGCACAACCTGGAAGTCGCCTTTGAGGAAGCGAAGCGGATCGGCGGCGAGGTCCTGCCGCTGGACCTGCGTGAGCACTCACGAACCCGATTCGCCTTCTTCCGCCGCTTTCCAATCGGCCCGATCGCGGCGATCTCTCCGTTCAACTTCCCTCTAAACCTGCCGCTGCACAAGATCGGCCCGGCGATCGCTTCCGGGAATTCGATCGTCCTCAAACCGGCGACCAAGACTCCGCTCACGGTGCTGATGCTCGCCGAGGTCATCGCCGGGTCCGGCGCTCCACCCGGCATGGTCAGTATCCTGCCGATGACGTCCGCGCAGGCCGAGCGCGCGCTTGTGCAGGACGACCGCTTCAAAATGCTGACGTTCACGGGCTCTGCCGAAGTCGGCTGGCGCCTCAAGTCACTTGCCGGGAAGAAGAAAGTCACGCTCGAGCTCGGCGGCAATGCAGCCGTAATCCTGGACAGGGACGCGCGCCTGGAGCTCGCGGTCAAGCGGATCGCCCAGGGCGGCTTCTCCTACGCAGGACAGAGCTGTATCTCAGTGCAGAGGGTCTACGTCCACTCGTCCATCTTCGCCGAGGTCGCCGAGCAAGTCGCCGCGGCGGTGAGGGCGCTCAAGACCGGCGACCCGATGGACCCGCAGACCGATGTCGGGCCGATGATCGACGCTGCGGCCGCCGGCAAGGCCGCCGAATCGATACGCGAAGCCGTGGCTGCCGGCGCGGGGCTGTTGACCGGGAGCAGCGCCGCCGACGGCCCGTTCCTGCAACCGGCCGTCCTGACGAACGTCCCGGACGCCAGCCCGGTCTGCCAGCGGGAAGCCTTCGCGCCGATCATCGTGCTGACGCCGTTCGACGACTTCAAGCAAGCGATCGCGCGCACGAACGACTCGGCGTTCGGGCTGCAGGCCGGGGTCTTTACGGAGAGCCTGGAGAACGCGCTCTACGCCTTCGAGCACCTTGAGGTCGGCGGCGTCATCATCAACGATGTGCCGACCTATCGCACTGATCCAATGCCCTACGGCGGCGTCAAAGACTCCGGCTTGGGCCGCGAAGGTCCGCGTTTCGCCATCGAAGAGATGACGGAGATGCGGCTGATGGTCATCAACCGGCCGTAACCAGCGCGTCATCTGGAACCCCCGCCCTTCGATTGACGGGCCGTTTACGCGAGGATACATTCGCGCTCAAAGCCACGGACGCTACAAACGCGAAGGAGGCGGGACGAGATGGCCAACGATGACCGCATCTGGTTGCCCCGGTGGCAGCAGGGAAGGATCTCGCGGCGGACACTGCTCCGGGGGGACTGCTCTGGGTGCGTCTGGCCTGGCGGCGGCGGCGATTGTGGGCTGCGGCGGCGACGATGACAACGCCGGAGCCTCCACCAGCCCAGTGCTCGACACGCTGAACATCTCCAACTGGCCCTACTACATCGACGGCGAGACAGTCGCCAACTTCCAGGACGCATCCGGCATCTCCGTCAGCTATACGCAGGACATTGGCGACAACAACGACTTCTTCGCCAAGATCCGCGAACCGCTGAGCCGCGGACAGGACATCGGCCGTGACATCATTGTGCTGACCGACTGGATGGCCGCGAAGATGATTCGCCTGGGCTACGTACAGGAGCTGAACAAGGCCAACTGGGCAGGTTGACGCCGCCAGTGTTTGAACCAGTCGATATCGTTTACATCAAGCTAGATTGACGCATCAACACGAGTTGATGTAATATCGCGGCATGATCACTGACTCCGCGACTGTGCCACCCTCCCGGTTCCTCCAGCTGCTGGCTGATGAGCAGCGCTGGCGCCTGCTTCAAGAACTGGCGCGGAGTGACCGCAAGGTCAGCGAGCTAACGGAACTCACAGGCAAGCCGCAGAACCTCGTGTCCTACCACCTGGCCGCGCTGCGTGACGCCGGAATCGTCCTGTCCCGGCAGAGCTCGGCGGACCGGCGGGACACCTACTACCGGATCGATTTGGCTCGCTGCGCCGGCTTGCTGTGCGAGGTTGGCCCGGCTCTTCAGCCCGGCCTGCGCCTCGACGCGGTGGTGCCCACAGCCCCGGCAGGCCATGCGCGCGGCCGGAAGCCGAGCGTGCTCTTCCTCTGCACCGGAAACAGCGCCCGATCTCAAATGGCCGAAGCGCTGCTAGAGCACAGCTCCGGCGGAGCGATCAGGGCGCGAAGCGCGGGCAGCCATCCCAGGCAGCTCCATCCCAATGCGGTGCGCGTGATGGCGGAACGCGGGATCGATATCTCCACTCGCACGGCCAAGCACCTGAATCGTTTCACGCACATGCAATTCGATCGCGTCATAACTCTCTGCGACAGGGTCCGGGAGATCTGCCCGGAGTTCCCGGGGGCTGCCGTGACGGCCCACTGGAGCGTGCCGGACCCGTCCGCCGAGGGCGGAACCGGCGAAACCAGCTACCCGGCGTTCGTGCGCACGGCCGAGGAGCTTGAGTCGCGGATTCCGTTCTTGATCGGCGAGTTGTTAGTTCGCAACGAAGGAGCTTCCAATGGATAACAGCTTTTCACCAAGGGTCCGGTACCTGGTCGACGACGTCCAGGCGGCCGTCGACTTCTACACAACGCATCTCGGCTTCACGCTGGACATGAACTTCGCGCCGGCCATCGCCCAGGTGGCGCGCGGTCACATGCGGCTGCTGCTCTCCGGCCCAACGACGTCGGGCGCCCGCGCCACGCCGGACGACTTGAAGACCGCCGGCCGCAACCGCATTGAGCTGATCTTCGATAACCTGGAGGCCGAGATCGACAGGCTGCGCGGGGCCGGAGTGTCGTTCCGCAGCGAGATTGTGAGCGGCCCCGGGGGACGCCAGATCCTGCTCAGCGACCCCGCCGGCAACCTCATCGAGCTGTTCCAGCCGGACCAGCCCGGCACTCCGACGAGGGACACCAGGCGGTCTGCTCCGGAACCCGCCGGCGGCTGAGCCGGTCACTCCCGCGCGAAGACAACGACATCGCCCGGGTGGGGACACGAGCTGTCGCCGGGAGGGTTGGGGTCCAGGGCGGCAACGTGGCGGAGTACTTCCAGTACGTCCCCGCCGTTGAGGCCGTCACCGCAATGGACATCGCCCCAGATGAGATGGGCCGGCATGGCCGGATGCGCGTCGATGAACTGCAACTCCTCGCCCATGTCCGGGCATTCGCTCACGGCCTCCAAAAGATCAGGCGCGGCGACTGCCAGGAGTCCCCGCTGTATGTCGTTCGTGTCGAACCCGCCGGAGCAATCGTTGTCGCCCCAGAGCTCAGTCTGCTGGACGGCGGAGCCGGTCGGAGTTGGCGCAGGCGTGGGACCTGATGTGGGCGTCGGCGTGGCAGGCGGAATGAACTCGTACGCGCCGATATCGCAGTGCGGGCCGCCGGGCCGCGAAACGCCGCGTTGGTCCTTGCCGCTGATCGGCGAAGCGGCGCAGACAGCGTCGTTGCCGCCGTCGATCGCCTCGCTGTTGGCCAGCAAAGCGTGCGTCTTCGTCTGGCCGCCGTTGTTGGCGAGCGGGCCGAGGAACACGTTAGCCTGTGGCCTATCGCTGGCCTGATCGAGGCCGCACTTGTTGTCCGAGTCCAGGTTGTTGCCGAGCGAGACGAATCCCGGTCCTTCGCAATCTGTGCCGGCGTTCTGGTCAGCCACAATCGTGTTGCGGAGGTTGATAGTGTTCGGGTTGGCTTGCGGGCTGTAGATGGCGCCGCCGGTGTTGGCGTTCAAGGCGATGTTAGCGGTGACGGTGGCGTTTGTGAGGGTGGATGTGTTGTTGTTGGCGCCGTTGTAAATGGCGGCGCCGGCCTGTGCCGTGTTGTGGCTAAACGTGCTGTTGGATATCGCGGCCGTGCCCGCATCCTGGAATATGCCGCCGCCCACCATGGCGGTGTTGTCGTTAAGGGTGGAGCGCAGGATCGTTATCGCCGTGCCGTTGGCCAACGATTCGATGCCGCCTCCCTGGCCATTCGTGGCGTTCCCGGCAAGAGTGCTGGCAGTTATGCCGATCGTGCTGTGGCCGTCCACGCTGTCGCCGGAGGCGATACCGCCGCCGGCGTTGGGAGCGCTGTTAAAGCTGACGGTGGAGCTTGCGATGGAGATGTTTCCCGAATTGTTGATCCCGCCTCCGTATGCAGCCGCCTGGTTGAGATTGACGCTGCTGTCGTTGGAGACAGTCAGCGAGGCGAGGTTGAAGATGCCGCCACCGTCGTGTCCGGCGATGTTCGAGTCAACGTGGCTGTCGTTCTTCACGATCAGGGTGCCAAGAACCTCGTTGTAAATGCCGGCGCCGTAGCCGGCCGTGTTCCTGCTGACTGTCGAGCCGTCCAGTGTGGCAGGGCCCTGGGTAAAGATGCCACCACCATTGTCCACCGCCATGTTGTCGCTAACGGTGCTGTCGTTCAGTTGCAAGATGGCACCGTCGTTGTAGATGCCGCCTCCGCCCGCATCGGCCGTGCCATGCGCGATCGTGCTGTCGTTAATCGTCAGGGAGCCCAGGCCGAAGCTGTAGATGTCCCCGCCGTTCATGCTGGCGTTGTTCCCCTGCACGATCGAGTTCGTGATGGTGGTGTGGCCTTCGTTGTAGATGGCCCCGCCGCTGCCGGAGAGCGCGCTGTTTCCGCTGATGGTGCTGTCGCGGATCACGGCGGTGGCGCCCTGGTAGATGCCGATGCCGCCGCCGGAGGTGCCGTTGCTGTTCAGGACCTGGCTGGATTCCAGGTCCAACTTGCCGTAGACGCCAATCGCGCTCTTGCCGTTAGTAAGCGTGATGTCCTGCAGCGTGAGCGGAACGTTGGTGTCAGCAATGAACATGCTGTACTGGCCGTCGCCGCTCACCGTCACAGTGTCGTTGCCGTCAACCGTCAGGCCGTCCACATCCCTGATGGCTTCCAGGTCATCGGCGAGCGTGATCATGGTAACGGCTGGCTCGAAGACGATGGTGTCTTCGCCGGCGCCGATGGGGCAGTCGTCGTAAGTGGGGAGACCGAAGATGCCCTCGTTTGCGTTGAATATCGCCTCGCGCAGGCTGCACAAGCCGTCGTCCACGGGCGGGTTGGCATCGCTCTGCGTGTTGACGGTGATCGTGGCAGCGGAGGCGGAGGGAGTTCCGGCAAAGCTGAGGACGGCGACGAAGGCGATGATCGCGAACGGCGAAATGAGGAGAGCGATGCGCGGCGTGGAGCGGCGTGTGGTGCGCGATGCTGTCACCTGTGGTCCTCCAGATAGGCCCTTTGTGAATGCGCCGACGATAGCACCGGCGGTGGATCGGGGTCAACCTCGACTAGTGTGACGTTCGCGTGGGCGTGACGCTGGCGTAATTCACGTGTGTGAAAGCTGTGATGAGTCGCCTGAACACCGTCGGGCGATCGTCGTCGTTACGCCAAGCTTCGACCATCCGGCCAAAGCGGCTAGCCAGTACGAATTCGCATTCCAGGTCGCTTGTTTGAGGTTCGGTGGCGAGAGTGAATCCATGACCGAAGACGGGTCTGGCTTCTGATCGCGACGGCGGCGCTTGAATCGTAATCGTCAATCACTTACCCGCTGCTGCGGTCATCGCGGCATCGAGATTGCGGGCAGTGTGAATCAAGGATAGATGGGTGAAGGCCTGTGGGAAGTTACCCAGCATCTCACCCGTCTTCGGGTTGACCATCTCCGAGAACAAGCCCAGCGAGTTCGCGCTCTGCAACACCCTCTGGAACAGTTCCTCCGCATCCTGTATCTCGCCAATCACCGCCAGGTATCCGGCCAGCCAGAGCGTACACATGAGGAAGGCGCCTTCCTCATCTCCGCCGAGGCCATCATCAGTGCATTCCGCCCGGTAACGACGTATGAACCCGCCATCTTCCAGTTCCTCACGGATACGCCTGGCGGTTGCCACCATCTTCGTGTCGGTTGGTGGCAGGAAGCCGACGAACGGAATCATCAGCAGCGAAGCGTCGGTGTGACTTGCGCCGTAGTACTGGACGAATGAACCGATATCCTCGTTCCAGCCGTCGCGGAGTACGGACGATCTGACTTCGTCTCTAGCCTCTTTCCATCTGCTTACCTGCTTCCATTGCAAAGGCTCACCCAGGGTGATTGCGCCGTCGAGAGCCCGCCAGCACATGACTTTGGAGTGGACGAAGTGCTTCATCGGACCGCGGATCTCCCAGATTCCGCAATCAGGGAGCTTCCAGTTCTTTGTTGCCCGGTCGGCAATTTGCTCGATCGCGGACCGGATGTCGTCCGTCAGTTCGCCTCCATCCTGGAGATAGCTGGTATAGGCGATCATGGAGTCCCCGTAGATGTCCAGCTGTCGCTGGCCGTGAGCGTTGTTGCCGATTCGTACCGGCCCGGACCCCCTGTAGCCCTCCAGGTTAGGCAGCTCTTGTTCGGTCAGGTCCTCTTCCATGCGCAGGCCGTAAAGAGTCTGTGGTTCCTTGCCCTTGCTGAGGTGCGCAGAGCTTAGCCATTCAAGGAAGCGCCCCGTCTCACCGGCGTGACCGACCCTATTGAGCCCGTCAAGCGTGAATGCAGCGTCCCGAACCCAGCAGAAGCGATAGTCCCAGTTGCGCTTGCCGCCAATCCACTCTGGCAAGGAGGTGGTCGGCGCGGCGACCAGGGCGCCAGTGGGCTCGTAGACCATGAGATGAAGCGCCAGTGCTGAACGACGTACCTCGTCGCGCCAGCGGCCGTCATATGTGACCGTCGCAGTGATGCTCCGCCAGCGATCAATCGTGTTGGTCGAGAAGGCGATTCTCTGTCCCGGTATCAGTTGGCCGTCTAGCATCCCAGGCCAGGTGAAACGAGATCATCTCGCCCTCCCTAACGTCGAATTCAGCCTCCGCGCCGAATTCTGCGGTGGTGAGTTTGATGTCGCATGAGAGCGCGAGACGGATGTCATCCTTCCAGGCCATAACACCGCCGGTAACGACTTCTAACCGCGTGTCTCCTCGGGCGTAGTCCAACCGCGGGGCGAACGTGCAGCGAAACGTCATCGATCCGCTGACGCCTTTGACTATTCGCAGGACCCGGCAACCGGGGCCGGGGCCATCTTCTGCTAGCGGCATCAGGTCGATTAGCTCTGCACTGCCGGAGCCCGTCTCGAAGATCGTGGAGAGTACGTTGGTCTCGCTGACGTACGAATGGTGGCTTGTGAAGTCCCCGGTTGGAGCTAACTGCCAGAAGCCGCCTTTGCCGGCATCCAGGATCGCCGCAAACACACTCGGTGAGTCGAAGTCCGGCAGGCACAGCCAGTCAAGGGACCCGCTCTGTGAGATGAGGGCCGCTGAGCGCATATCGCCGATCACTCCGTACTCTTCGAGCGGCGTATACCTTTTGCTCATTAGCAGCCTCGACCGGTCACTACGATGACGACTCGAATCTTCAGCATGCCTGAGCGCAGTATACGACCGTGAGGTCGTAGTATTGTGCTTGAAACGACGGCTATGCCAGACACCGTGACATCCGCGCGCGCCATGATGGGGATGTCCCTGTGCTTCCACATTTGCTTCACGGCCATCGGCATTGGGCTTCCCCTCTTGCTCCTGATCGCGGAGGGACTGTGGTTACGCACGGGCGACGAAACGTACAAGCTCATCGCCAAACGCTGGGCGCGCGCGGGGGCTCTTCTCTTCGCCGTTGGTGCAGTTTCCGGAACAATCCTGTCCTTCGAGTTCGGCCTTCTCTGGCCCACGTGGATGGACTTTTCCGGCAGCATCATCGGCGTACCGTTCGCGCTGGAAGGCTTCGCTTTCTTCACCGAGGCGATCTTCCTGGCGCTGTACGTCTACGGTTGGGAGCGGCTCTCGCCATGGGGACACTGGATGTGCACCATACCAATCGTTCTCAGTTCTGCCGCATCGGCTTTCTTCGTCATTAGCACCAACGCCTGGATGAACCAGCCGAGGGGATTCGAGGTGGTGAACGGCAAGGCCGTAAACGTCGATCCATGGGCGGCCTTCTTTAACCCGGCGATGCCCTACGAAGTCGTCCACGGGACGATGGCTTCGTACGTCGTCGCGGGCTTCGCAGTCGCTGGCATCTACGCTTTCGCAATGCTGCGGGGTGACCGGTCGCAATACGTGAGGAAGGCTTTGATCCTCGGGCTGGCGGTCGGCGCCATCGTTACGCCCATCCAGATCGTCTCCGGTGATCTGAGCGCGCGGTTCCTCGCCCACAACCAGCCGGAGAAGTTTGCCGCACTTGAGGGTCAGTTTCAGACGGAGAACGGAGCGCCGTTAAGAATAGGAGGCATCCCTGACACCGGCGCCGGCAAGACTCGATACTCCATCGACATCCCCAAGCTCACGAGCTTTCTCGCATTCGAAGACCTCAACGCAGAGGTCAAGGGCCTTGACAGCTTCCCGGAGGACTCCACCCCTGACCCCGTCATCACCCACTTTTCGTTCCAGGCAATGGTTGGCATCGGCACGTTCATGCTGATCGTTTCTGCCTGGTTCTGGGCCTTGGCCCTGTGGAAGAAGCGAGTCGATCCCGGAAGATTGCTTCTCCTAGCTATCGCCGCCACCGGGCCACTGGCGTTCGTCGCCCTCGAAGCTGGTTGGTTTGTTACCGAGTTCGGACGTCAGCCCTGGATTATCTATCACCTGATGAGAACGTCTGACGCAGCGACGCCGCGAGGCGGCATCTTCTACGTGTTCCTGCTGTTCTTCTTCATCTACATCGCGCTGGCGGCCGGACTCGGGATACTGCTCTTGAAGGGACCGCGCGCGTCAAAGGGAACGCCCCCGGAAGAGGCGGCGCGTGTCTCCTGAGAACCTTGCGGCTGGCGTCGTCCTCGTCGGACTCATCATGTACACGACGTTCGGTGGCGCGGACTTCGGGGCCGGGGTCTGGTTCGTGCTGGCGAGCGGACCTCGCGCCTCACAACAGCGCCAGGCGATTTTCCGCGCGATGGGTCCGGTCTGGGAAACTAATCACGTTTGGCTGATCCTCGTCATCGTGACGTTGTTCACAGCCTTCCCGCCCGCTTTCGCGGATCTGTTCACTGCACTCCTTGTGCCGCTGATCATCGCGCTGGTCGGCATCGTCTTCCGAGGCGCAGCCTTTGCCTTTCGTCACTATGGTCCGGACGGTCAGTCTGGCTTGCCCGCCACGGGTCTCGTCTTTTCGATCGCCAGCCTGGCGACCCCGATGTCTATGGGGATGGCGCTCGGGGCCGTCGCCGGCGGCCACATCACAATCGTGAACGGCGATGTCACCTCCAGCCCGTGGGGTCCGTGGCTTCGCCCCTTCCCGATCCTCAGCGGGCTGATTGCCGTTGCGGTCTGCGGCTTTCTCACAGCTTCCTACATGACTGTTCGTACGAGCGGTCAACTCCAGGAGGATTTTCGGCGGCGGGCCATAGCGGCGAGTCTGGTTCTTGGTGTTCTCACAACGGTCGCCCTGCCGGTCATCTACTTCGACGCCCCGGCGTTCTGGGACGAGGTCTGGCACTTATGGCCCCTGGTGGTGATGAGCGCTGCGGCGCTGTGTGGAGTTGGGTCGCTCGTCGTGTTATTCAAGCGCTGGTACGTCTTTGCACCACCGGTCGCCGCCGCTACTGTCGCCGTATTTGTTGTCGGTTGGGGTGCCGCTCAGTACCCGTACCTGATCCTACCTTCTGAGCGGATCTCTGACGCGCCAGCGAGTCGCGCTACGCTCGATGCGTTCCTCATCTCTCTGCCCATCGGCGCGCTAATCCTAGTCCCATCGTTGGTGCTCCTTTACGCCACTTTCAGTGAGAAGACCGGGGAGGAGAAGGCTCAAGGCTAAAGCCGCCACGCTGGTGTTGGGTCGATAGCGGCTTCCCGCTAGCTAACCGACTGCCGACCCGATGTCCCCGCAACCGCCCGGCTGCGACTTTGGGACCCCAGCGGCGAAGGCGAGTATCCGCGCCCCGTCCGTCGTGTCGACGTCACCGTCGCAATCGATATCGCCGTACTGCTTGTCACCAACGACCGCGTCCGGCATCGGGCAGCCTTCCGGACGGGTGACTAGCGTCGTCGATGCGATGAACTGGAGCTCCACCAGTGCGTCGCGGGCGTTGACGGCGCCGCTACAGTCGAGGTCGCCCCTGGCATGGCCCTGGGGCGTTGCCGTCGGCGTCGGCGAAGGGGTCGGGCTGTCGGTTGGCTCAGGCGTTGGCGTGGGGCAATCGGCGCTGGTTGCGGTAAGCGTGAAGTTGGCGGAGAACTCCGAGGTCTCGCCAACGCCGTCCGTCGCCGTCGCGGTGACGAGCGAGCCCGGCGACCCGCCGCAGATCGGCACCGAGAAGAAGCCGCCGCCGTCTGCAGTCGCGCTATTGATGAACTGATCGCCCTCCCCGAATCCGGTGGCATCGCCGTCCGACGTAAAAAGCTCGATCGCGCAAAATGAACAGGCCTTGCCGCTCACGAACTGCGAGCTGTCTGCCGTGAGCTCCGGGAAGTTGAGGAGGCTATTCACGCCTGTGTCCGCGTCCCCCACGTCGTTTGGCGTGACGCCGGAGCTGGAGTCGGTCTGAGCGTAGAGGTCGATGCCGAGCTTGCCGTTGCCGCGCGTGGAGTTCTGCGAAATCGTCACGCGGGGGAAGGTCAGTACGCCGTCCGGGCTGACGTTGATCCCGATCTGCCCGTTGAATAGCACCGTATTGTTGACGATCTGGTTCGCCACGACCACTTCGGGCTTGGAGCCGCCGGCCTGGAGGCGAATCCCGTCCGTGTTGCTGGACGTGATGAGATTCCCCCGGATGATGTTGTCGCTGAACCGCTGGCCCGACATAAAAATGCCGTTGCCGCCCGACATATCAATGACGTTCGTCTCGACTACGTTGTCCTGCACCTCGTCCACGCCGCCGAGGTGGATGCCGTCGCCGGATACGTTCTCGATGATGTTCGCCTGCAGGTGGTTCGATGCGTCGTCCTCGGTGCTGTCGATCGTGATGCCGCCCGCGCCCGCGTGCCTGATCTGGTTGCGGTTGATCTCGCTGCCAAACGGCGAGCCTTTGAGGATGATTCCGTCGCTGCCTGTGCGCTCGATAACGTTGTCCTCTGCCTCAAAGAAATCGGGCCCGCTCTCGACACCGATGCCGGCGAACGACTCGTCGTGGATCGAGCTGTTGCGCACCGTCACGAATTGCGGGCTGTGACCCTCCACGGCGATCCCCGTCGTCCCCTGTGAAATGTTCGCGCGCAGTACGTCAAGGAAGTCAATGTCACCCTCGCTAGCGAACGACGCACCGACGCGGTCGTGGATGCTGGTATGGTCCGTGTCGCTGACGAAGCTCAAATCCACGTCGCTGCCCTGGGCGATCATGCTCAGCCCGTCCAGAGTGTTATTCTCAGTATCCAGGTTCGTCGCTGCGACGCCGGAGATGTTCTCACCAAAGACGAACACGCCAAACTGCGTGTTGCCTTGCGAAGCCACATGGTCCACCGTCGCCGAGTCGATATCGCCGTTCACGCATTGGGCGTCGCGGGTGCCTCCACAGATCACGAGGCCGGAGCCGCCAAAGCCAACGAAGTTCATCTTGCGCACCGTCGCATTCTGCAACGGCAGGCCAACACCTGACTGCACCACCAGCCCATCGAACGTTGCTACGCCCGTGTGCGTAAATGTTACCGGTGAGTCCGTGCCCTCAATCGTCACACCTTCGACAGCTGATAGGGCGGGAAGCGCCGCCGTGAGCGTAAAGCTGGTCAGCCCGGGAGCGAAGTGGATCGTGTCCACGCCGGAGTTGGCGTTTGCCGCCGCAATCGCATCTGCGACTGTACAGCCCCCGGGGCTGGGATCGCAGACTCCGTCCGATGCCTCCGCCGTGCTGTTGACGACGAACGTCTGCGCATCAGCGGCGGTGTCGCGGTACGTCAGAAAAAGGAGCGCCAGGACGGCGACGGCGATGAGGAGGCGGGGGTATCCTCGCGTAAGCGGCATTGCGGTGAGCCGAGTCTACGAGACACTCACAGCATCGTCAACATTCACTGGAAAACATTCCGGCGAAGAGGGTCAGCTTATGAAGAAACCTCATGACTTCTTACGGTCGGGATGAGAGCTTATGCATGTGTGGGAGAGTACGCAGTGAGTCTGTCCACCGGTACCGATGAGCTTGTCCGCCTCGTAATCGACGAGGTCTGGAACTGTGGAGAGCTAGCCGTTGCCGACGATCTGTTTACCAGCGACTACGTAAACCACGGTGGTCTCATACCCGATCTAGTCCGTGGACCGGAAGCGATCAAATTGAGCGTTGCTCTTTATCGTCGCGCCTTCCCAGATTTCCAGCTCGTTGTCGACGAAGTTACCGCAGAGGAGTCAGCGATCGTTCTGCGCTGGGTAGCTCACCGCGGATATGCGCTTATGAATGGAGCCGGCTTGCGAAAGGGCGGACTGAGAGGCATTACCCGGTGCCGGCTGCTCAACGGCAAGATCGCGGAGACCTGGACTGTCTGGGATCGGCGGGTCGCCGTCGTACTGTGGCGCCGGAACAAGGCGGCATGACGAGTACAGACAGGAGAGGTCATACGCAATCGGTAGCCCGACCGGGTCGTCGGACACTTGCTTCAGGCGAAATCGCTCTGCAGATAGTCAACCCGTCGACAAGCGCCCTTGCGCAGAATGACCACCGTTTCTTGCACCTGCTAACAGAATCTCGGACTGACGGTCGAATCGTCCAGCACTTCGTTTGCCACGACTGCCAGGATCTTGTCGAACAAGAACCAGGCTCCAGCCAGATTCACGCGTGCGAGATGCCCCAAACGAATACTATCCGGCCAGGCGGCGAGGCAAATTCAGATCTGTCCTAAGCGGCAACAAGCTGCAGGCGTGGCTCCTACTACAGCGCCCGTGAACGTATCCCTGATCGATGCGTGAGCCGGGAATGACGAAACTTCATGACGCGACTTGCCCAAAGTGACACTCTTCAGGAGTGAGAGTGGATCGAAACGTGGTTCTTAAAGGATGTCAGCGGTGCGGCGGTGACCTGTGGCCTGAAGAGGACACTTCCAGCCGTTCCCAGGTAGGTCCAGATGAAGAGAGGTGATTCCTAATGATAATGGGTCAGAACGTATGGCTGGTGATCATCGTCGTGTTCATCATTCTTGTCGTCCTCGGCGTGATCACTGTCGCTACCTAGGCAACACAGCTGCGAGCTCGTTGCTCGCGTAACCCACCGCGCGGCTTCGGTCCGGGGTATGTCCGGCTGGCTGCCAGACCAAGGAGAGACAAACGTCGCCAAATCAGCGGCACATCGTGCACCATGAGTCGCCCGGCGCCGTATCGCTACCAGCCACCAGACCCAAAGCGCAGGACAAAACGGACGACCAGGCGACGCAGATCTCGCGCCAGTAGGCCGGCACTCCAGTTTGCTTAGTCTTGCCCTCCATGGGCGAGCCAGGCCAGCGAATCGGTCGCGGGAGGTTCCGTGAAAGCGATCGGCTCAAGGGGCACGCCTTCATTGTGTGTTCCACAGAATCCCTGGATTCCCATTTCCAGGTGGCCCGGCCCCATCAAGATGTCGCACACGCCGCAACGGGAATGGAATGACATGCCCCGCCGCAGACATTTGGTGATAGCCAAAGACCAGCTGGCTGCGATCCGCTGCCTTTGGGTTAGGTCGAATGACGAAGGATGCAACGACAATGGCCGGGGCAAGATTCGGTCTATTTGTGGCTGCAAGAGATCGGCTCTTGCGTGGAACGCCGCGACACTCCGGCACGCAGCGCACTCAAGCTGGTAGGTCTTAGAGTGACTCGTGGCCCTGATCCAATAGAGAACGGCCGGTATCTCCAGTGGCCGTCAGCGTGGCAGTGTCCGACTTCTGATCGCAGTCGTTAAGCAAAGCCCGGACAGCTGTTGTTTGGATATGATCGAGCGCGGATCTATCGCCCGCACTGCGGTCCAGCACTTCTTTCAGAAGCTCTTCCGTTGTCCAGGCGTCCATGTTCTTCACTGATGTCTTCATCGTTACTCCAAATATCCTTCGCGCGAATGGTTCAAGTGTTCTTATCTCCGATTGCGGTGTGGGACGGCGCCGATGTCGCGGGCCGGCGACCCCGCATTGCTGACCAGCGGTACGCATTTTCGAACTCGCGCTTGTCTCCGCAGGTTCGGCAGACGGCATCGCTAGCGGGGCCATCCTGGGTTGAGATCATCCAATGATGCCTGTGGCCAAGGTCATTCTCGACGGGTTCAGATTGCTGAATGCCAGTTGGCACTATCGCGCTCCATAAGTCGAAGCGAAGCTGCGTGGCAGGTCGAGACGAAGAGAAAACGGTGCCAGGTAAATGACGGTGCGACCTCAATTCGATCCGAAAGCTGGATGAGTTTGGGTCACACGAGCCCGAATCGCTAGGCTAAAGCCTGCAGGGCCCAAACGCGTTGCCGCTAGCGTCACTATAACACATTGTCAGTCCGGTGAGGGCCGCTCATTCTTCGTTCCGGCGCGGTCGGCGTATACTCGGAGCAGAGAGCGAGGGAGATCACTTTGGCACAAAATCCGGAGACAAACGCGCACTCGATGCGATTCACGATCGACGAGGTGCTGTCAGGCATGCTGGCCACTATCGATCAAGATCACTTCACTGACGATGCGACGAAGTTGGGTGAGATATTCAAGGGTCTTGCGGACGTGGGCCCCTTATTTGCGCCATTCCATGCCCTGGCCGGCGAGCCGGACTTCTCGGCGGTCCTGGCCGGTGCGCTTGAGAAGCTCGTCAAGAACGGATACCTGGAGCATCCTCCCGGGCGTTACCGGGTGACGCCGGTTGGCAGAGCGCGCTGTATCACCAGCAAACGAACGCTGTTCAACGCGAGTGACATCAAGGACCTGGAGACGGGTGCTCGTTACTTCGACGCTCACAGCCGGTAGCTTCGATGCTGATGCTCGTCCAGCCGGTGCTTTGGCTGCGATGCATCCTTCAGATGGCGCGGCTAACGAGCCGCTAGATCAGGAACGCCGCCCTGCTAGCCGGCGCGGCTGGACGAGTCGGCCCATGGGTCGATCGCTTACTCCCGCAATCTAATCTCGCGCCGGCCCAGCCGGTAACCGCCCTCGATCAACACCGCCAGTGAGATCATGGCTGCTAACACAAACAACTCTGCGGGCGTCGTGCGTGCTGTCTGCCAGACCAACGCGGCGAATGCGGCAAGACACCCAACGACCCCGGCGGCCGAAAGGCAGGCGAGGCTGCTTGTATGGTGCGCGTGCGACGCGTTGGCGGCATTGACCGCCGCGAAGATCAAAAGGAACCCGGCGCTACCCAGCGTCGAGATGCTGGTCAGGTCAAATACGTTGGCCATGAACAGAGTTAGCCCTGCCGTGATTAACAGGCCTTCCACCGGCTGGCCCCACACTTTGTGCTCCAGGCTCGCCGGCAGTTCCCCGTCGCGCGCGATAACATAGCTCAGCCGCGCAGCTCCGTAGAGCGTGGCGTTGATCGCGGAGGCCGTGGAGAGCATCGCTGCGACCGCGATCATTGTGAAGCCAAACTGCCCGAGAGACTGTCGAGCCGCTTCCGCCAATGCGTAGTCCTTGGCCGCCACGATCTTGTCGATCGAGAGACTTCCCACGGTGACGAAGGAGACCAGAACATACAGCACAATCACGAACCCAACAACACTGTAGTACGCGCGCGGCAGCGTCTTCGCAGCGTCGCGCACATCGTGCGCGGTGTTGGCTATCAACTCAAACCCTTCATAGGCCAGGAAGATGATCATTCCGCCCGCCGCCAACTGCAACGGCGGCGACCAGGAGCCTGGCGCGACCTGGGAGGTGTTGACACCGTAGATGCCGGCACCGACAAACAACACGAGAATCGCCACCTTTAACCCTACGAGCCAACTCTCTGCTTTGCCTATCAGCTCGGCGCTGAGCAGGTTCAACCCGGCAATGGTGATCACGCTGACGCTAATCAGCACATGCTTGTCGGCCGGCTGCCAGGCGTCCGGCATGAATGTCGCGCCGTAACTGCCGAAGGCAAACGCATACAGCGATAGCATCACCACGTAACTCAGCCACAGCAACACGTTCAGGCTGCCTGTGAATACGCCGGCTCCGAACGCCCGGTCCAGGAAGGTAACCGTTCCCCCGCGGCTCGGGTACGCAACCGAGAGCTTGGCGTACGAATAGGTGGTGAGGAGTGCGACTAACCCAGCGAGGGCAAATGCGAGAGGCGTACCGCCGTGCGCAAGCTCAACCGCCAGCCCGAGCACCGCGAAGATCCCGCCACCGACCATCCCGCCGACGCCGATGGCAGCCACGGACCAGAAACCAATCTTGCCGTCGCCCGCTTTGCTCATACGCCTCCGGGTCACCAGAGCAATTTTTGATAACGGTGCTTCGATTTCAGGCTAGCGCGAACGCACCCTCGCTCCACTTGATTAGATGGCCGCCTCCTCAAATCACCTTGATGGGCGGGGCCGTGAACCTAGGGTTCAGCGGCGAGGTCCGGCGTCTCGAGTTCTATTGGCTCGGGATAGAGCGACGACTCGCTCTTGAACTCATCGCGAACCAGGGTGGAGAACTCGTCATCAAGCTCCGTCATCTCCAGGCCTTGCTCACGCAGCCAATCGTGGATCTCCGCCTCGCTCATCTCAACCGGCGAGAACTCGACTGCGCCGGCCTCGCTTTCTTCGCGTTCGAACCACTTGGTGCGCGCCCAAACGAACGTGCGGCCGTCGCCGGGATTATCTGGACTCGTCGAGAAGACCCGCGGATCCAGTTCGCCTTGGTCCTCCTCAATCAACTCGCCGCCGTCTATCTGCATTTCCTGGTCTTGCTCATCCAACAGTTTCTCCTGTTCTAAGGTCGTGAGGGCTGAGGTCCGCTTGGTTCGCGTGCCTCTCGCCCGTGTTTAACCGACAACTTCAACGTTCTCTCTACCGCCGTATACGGTCAACCACGGTTTGGCCCCGGTCGCCAGGACTCTGTTCCGCTCCTTGATGTCCTGGACACCCCGGTCTTGTAGCCACGCTGAAAAGGCGGCCGGTCCACCGAGGGCGTAAGCCTTCAGAGTGACGGCGCAGATCCTGCTCGAAGCGATCGTTGTCGAGCAACGTGTTGTCTACATCCAGGAGAAAGACGGTCGGGTTGATCGTCAACGCCGGGCCGCCTTCCCGGTTGGATTGTGCCAGCCCCCTTCGCTGGCGATGATCCCCTCGGCTTCAGGGGGACCCCACGTGTTCGGCTCGTATTCATGGACCGGCGTTGCGTCACCCAGGACCGGGTCTACCACCCGCCACGCAGCTTCGACGCTGGCCTCGCTTGTGAAGAGCGTTCCGTCGCCACGCATCGCATCTCCAAGCAGGCGCTCGTACGGACTCAACTGGTCACCCGGGTGCTGACGAGCGACGAGTTCGACGCTTTCGCCGATCATCGCTTCGCCGGGTAGCTTTGCTCGCGCGCCGAGGGAGATCATAACGTCCGGGCGGAGCCGGAAGCGGACGAAGTTTGAGTCGTCCGCCGCGATCTTCCCGAACACGGGCAGCGGCGGTTGCTTGAGCTCAACTCTGACCTCGGTCGAGGTGACCGGTAGGCACTTCCCTGTCCGGATGTAGAAGGGAACTCCGGCCCACCGCCAGGTGTCGATCTGCATCCTGAGGGCGGCAAACGTTTCCACCTGTGAGTCGGGAGCGACACCTTTCTCCTTGCGATAGCCGCGAAACTGACCGCGCACGACGTCTGCCGGGGCGAGCGGCCGTATCGCCTTGAAGAGGCGTTCCTTCTCGGTGCGGGTCGCATCAACATCGTCGCCGGTTGGAGCCTCCATGGCCAGTAGTGCTGTTACCTGTAGCAAATGATTCTGGATGACGTCCCTGATGGCGCCCGTTTCGTCGTACAAGCTGCCACGCCCGGCGGTCCCAAACTTCTCAGCCATGGTGATCTGCACGCCGGCGACGTAGTTGCGGTTCCAGATCGGTTCGAGAAAAGAATTGGCAAAGCGAAAGTAGAGGAGATTCTGGACCGCCTCCTTGCCAAGGAAGTGATCGATCCTGAAGATCGCCGGCTCTGAGAAAGACCGGTGGAGGATTCGATTGAGCTCCCGCGCCGATTTTAGATCGCGCCCAAAGGGCTTCTCCACCACCACGCGGGCGCCCTTCGCTGATCCGGACTTAGCCAACCCTTCGACCACCGCCTCGAAGAGGACTGGAGGGATCGCGAGATAGTGCAGAGGGCGCTGCGCTGTTCCGAGCGCGAGGTGCAGACGCTCATATGTGGTCGCGTCGCCGTAGTCGCCGGCGACGTACTTCAGGTGCGACGAAAGTTCCGCGAAGGCCTTCTCATCAATCTGACCGTGCTTCTCTATGCTCTTGCGAGCCCGCGCGCGCAGCTGGTCGTCGCTCCAGTCCGGCTTTGCGACGCCGATGACGGGCAGGTCCAGGTGACCACGTTGAGTCATTGCCTGAAGCGCCGGGAAGATCTGCTTGAACGCCAGGTCCCCGGTAGCGCCGAAGAAGACGAGCGCGTCCGAATTGGACGTCATGGGCGTCCGCCGCCCGTGATCTGCTCTCTGGCCGCACGAACCACGTTCTCTAGTTTTGCACCAGACACGAGCCCAGTCATGAAGTTTCCTCGCGGTCGTAATCGTCGTCAGCTTAGCCTGGTTCGAGTCAGCACCATGATTAGGAGGGGCTGAAGTGGATTTGCGTCGACTACGAGGTACCAGGCTTACTAGACGTCGGAGCGAACTGGTAGCCCTGGCCAGGTACCGTCACGATGTAGCGGGGACGCCGCCAATCGTTCTGCAGCTTGGCGCGCAGGTTGCGGACGTGCCGATCGACAACGTTGCTCTCGGCCGCATAGTCGGTGCCCCAGAGGTAGTCGATGATCTCGTCGCGAGTCAACAGGCGGCCGGCGTTCGCAGCGAGCAGATAGAGCAGGTTCTGCTCCAGGGAGGTGAGGTGCAACTGGTGCCCGCCCGCCGTGACGCTTCGGTTCAGAATGTCGATCTCCAGTTCTCCCAGCTTCAGAACGGGGGCGAAGACCCCTAGTTCACCGTAAGTGCGCCGCATTAGCGCCAGGGTTCGGGCCACGAGTTCCTCGGGCGAGAAAGGGACCGTCAGGATATCGTCGACACCGTGCTCAAAGGCCGCGAGCTTTGTCTTCAGGTCGCCTCTTCGGGTGAGAGCGACAAGCGGGATCCGTTCAGATCGCGCATGGGTCTGTTTGAGCCACGTCACGATCTCGCCGTCGTCTACGTCCATGTCCACGACGGCCAGGTGCGGTTCCCACTCCTTGAGCGCCTCCGCTGCCTCGAGTGCGCTTACCGCCACCTGCGTGGTGTACGTGCCGTGGTTCAATGCCATTTCAACCACGCCGGCCAGCAATGGCCGATCGATTACCAGGAGAGCGCGCGCCGGACTGATCGGCAAGCGCCCACGGGATTTCACGGCTTGGCTCCTTTCGTGCTCACTTCTCTTAAGACCATTTTAGGCGAGTTTGGGTGGACGGAACGAGGTGCTTAGCATAAATTTGAGCGATTTCCCGCTGGGCCACGCTCCAGGCGTGAGTAAACATCATGACTGTCGTCGGCAGCCATGGGAGCCTGTTGGCAGGCGCGGAGGTTGCGGGCTGGGCGGACCCACTTAGGCAAGGGCGCCAGCGGCCCGCCTTCGCCCGTCACAAATTGTGCGAAGCAAACTTGTCCTGACCATTGCATTGCTCGGCATGGGTTTTGCCCTGGCGTTCATCGTGTCGCCCGGTCATCCGCACGCAGGGGCATTGGCAGCCCCAAAGCTTGGCACCCAGGAGCAAGCCTTCGTCGCGCTGATTAACGGCTACCGCCAGGAGAACGGCCTTCAGCCGCTAACGGTTGATTGGGAGTTGCAGAGCTCATCTGACTGGATGAGCAACGATACGGGAGTCAAGTCCTACTTTAGTCACACGGACTCACTTGGTCGAAATCCATGGACGCGCATGTGCGCTTTTGACTATTGCTACGACACATCGGTGGGCGAGAATCTCGCCGCCGGCTACCGCACGGCGAGCGAAGTCTTCACGGCCTGGAAGAACTCGCCAGATCATAACGCCAACATGCTGGGTTCGAACTACATCACAATGGGCATCTCGCTCGTTCACGTTTCCGACAGCCCCTACGGCTGGTACTGGACCAACGACTTCGGCGGCGTGCGGAGTGATGCCTCCGCACCCACGGGAAGCGGCTCGGCTGACGCCGCTTTTGCGAACACCCCGCTGCCCGAGGCAGCCAGGATCGCCCACGATGAAGAAACTTCATGACACAGCATGCGCAAAGTGGGATTGTGGCCGAAATCAGGCCGCCACTTCCTGGGCCGTCGTTCAACGTCCGCACCCCCGCGTCCAATGAACGATGGCCTCTTTTTCTCCGCCAGAAATCTCAGAGTATGCGCTAGAGGGGGATAGTTTTCGCGCGGTTTTGTTCGTAGATGCCGACGGCTCCGCCCCAGATCCTTCTTGAGGCGAATGGTGGCCCGAGGATTACGAAACTTCATGACACGGTTTTGCCGGCGTGCGAGCCTGACCATGCGAGAGAGTAGGTAAACGTCTTTGACGACAACAACCAGTGAACTGATGCACCGCTGGGTGGCGCACAGCCGACCTCCGTTTGTGGGCGTGTCAATCCCCAGCAAAGGGCGGGCTTGGAGGCATCACCCGCTGCCAGTTATTGAGATTCGGAGCGAGGCCGGCAACGTGCTCACCAAGTTGCAAACACCTAAACGTTCCGGGATTGGGTTGGAGACCACCCCTCCTCCAGCCCTTCCCTGGAGCGTCTAGGGAATGAGCATAAAAGTGGCAATTCATCGCCACGTGAGCCGGCTGAAGGGCGCACTGGGCTGGACCCTGGCGGGCATGACGCTCACGTACATTCTTGTGGTCGCAGCCGTGGGCGCTATCGCTAGATAACTCCGGCACTTCGACGGGAGCACAAGACGGCGCTCCGGTAGTGCCTATCAAGAAGTCAAGTTCGAAACGAGGAAGGAAGTTTTCGTCATGCTAGTTCTTATATTGGTGATCCTGTTGGTCGTATTGCTCCTGGGGGGATTCGGCTACTCAAGACGGGGACGCTAGTGGTTGCTAGCCGGGTGGGGACTGACCACCGCTCGCGAGCGAATGAAGCCGCTGGTGGCCATCAATGTTGAGGGCGTCCGCGCTTCCCTGGCTCACTGCTCTACCCACGATCGTCATCCTGATCGCCACGCTCACTTTCGCGGTGGTTTCCGCAACGGGTAGTGACCCAGCAACGGGTGGTGTCTGGCGGCAACTCTTGCCCGTTTCCTTGGTCATGGGCTGTTTTGGGACCGTGGTCCTGGAGTTGAGCCTCCTGAGCCCGCCTGTCCCAGCGCGTATTCGCAACCAGTAGCACGCACGACTGCAAATCGTGCAGAACAGAAGTGAGTTCAATGGCGCCCTGACGTCTTTGCAGGCACCCAGGGTTGCCCATAACGCATCGACGCCACTGATTGGCGTGACGGAACCTGTCACCGTATTCGGTTCGATGCTCTGGATGCCGGTGCTGGCTGGCACCCTCCTGCGACGTGAGGCATCCGAGTCTCCGGCGACGGGAGACCAAACGTGAGCGGCCGCAAGATAGCGCTAGTTGCCGCGCTCGCGACGGGCGCTTAGACACCCGGCAGAGTTTAATGACCGGGACCGAAACACTTCCGGCCTGCGGACTATATGCTCACCCAATGGAGCCCCGCAGTTGGGACACCTCGTCGCCCGTGTCGGGGTGTCGCCGCAGCACCACTCGCAGGTGACGATTTTGGATGACTCGCATGGGTTCGCAGGAACCAGTCGCCGCCCGTCCCTTACAGGCTTCTGACGATACTCTGCCTCTTCGATGCGAAGCTCTTCGATCCTCCCACAGTAGTTCTAGGCCATTCCACCTCACCACCAAAGGGCCGTTTGGCCCCTTTCAAACTCAATTCCTTTAGCTGTCGTCCGCGCCCTGGCAGAGTAGTCTAGGACACAAGAATTTGAAGAAGGCGAAGATCGACTCACTTCCCCGCGACGTCGTGCTTATGGACGGCTCGACCGTGCGGCTTCGCGCAATCCGGCCGGGCGATGGTGTGCGGCTCCGCGATCTCTTCAGGCGGGCATCGCCAAGGTCGCGATACTTGAGGTTCCACAGCCACGTGCACGACCTTTCGGACGCTGACCTAGCTCGCTTCACAACTGCCGACAACAAGGTGTTTGGCCTGCTCGCCATGTTAGGAGAAGGCGAAGAGGAGCAGATCATCGGCGTCGGACACTACTTCGTCACGGAGCCGGGAACTGCCGAGGTGGCTTTCCTCGTCGAGGATACGCACCAGGGCCGCGGCATCGCGACGCAGATCCTCGACGCACTGACAGAAACCGCGCGCGGTCGCGAAATCGAAATGTTTGAAGCATATGTTCTGGGCGAGAACCGGTCGATGATGGACGTCTTCCAGGCTGCCGGCTATCCGCTGCATTCCACGCTCAAATACGGCACGCTGCACGTCACATTCCCAATCGAGCCCACGGCAAATGCCGTGACGCAGGCCGAGGAACGAGACGCCGTAGCCGCGGCTGCTTCGTTACGAGCCTTTTTCCACCCGCGAAGCGTAGCCGTGATCGGCGCTTCCAGGGAGAGCGGCACGTTTGGTGCGGCGGTGTTCGGCAACATCGTGGGAAGCGGTTTTCAGGGCGAGATATACGCAGTCAACGCGCATGCCACCCAAGTAAGCGGGGCGAAGGCTTATCCGTCAGTGCTCGACATCCCCGGCTTGGTGGATCTGGCAGTTATCATAGTGCCCGCGGATGGTGTTCTCCCCGTCGTTGACGAGTGCGGCCGCAAGGGCGTGCGCGCACTTGTTGTGATCTCAGCGGGCTTCCGGGAGACGGGAGAGGATGGCCGCGAGCGCGAGCGCCAGCTGTTGGAAAAGGTCCGTCACTTCGGCATGCGTCTCATCGGGCCAAACTGCATGGGCGTGCTTAACGCTGACCCCGACGTCTCCCTGAACGCGACGTTTTCACCGGTGTTTCCGCCGTTCGGCAACGTCGGCCTGCTTTCGCAGAGCGGCGCCCTGGGTCTGGCCCTGCTCGATCACGCGAGCGCTCTCAGCATTGGCCTGTCGACGTTTGTCTCAGTTGGTAACAAGGCCGACGTCTCTGGCAACGACCTGATCCAGTACTGGGAACAGGACACTGCGACTGCTGTGATCTTGCTCTACCTCGAGTCATTTGGTAACCCTCGCAAATTCGCACGATTGGCGCGCCGCATAACGGCGAAGAAGCCGATCATTGCGGTGAAGAGCGGTCGTTCGGAGGCCGGATCACGGGCGGCGAGTTCACACACCGGTGCGCTGGCAACGGTAGACGTCGCCGTCGACGCGCTCTTCCGCAAGTCAGGTGTTATCCGCGTTGACACATTGGAGGAGATGTTCGACGTGGCGAACCTACTTGCTCATCAGCCTCTACCGGTAGGTCGGCGCGTCGGCATCGTGACGAACGCCGGAGGTCCTGGCATTCTCGCCGCCGATGCTTGCGTAGCAAACGGGCTCGAGGTTGCCTCGCTTAGCGAAAACACCACCGCTAAGTTGCGCAAGATACTCCCCCCGGAGGCGGGACTCGCGAACCCGGTCGACATGATCGCATCGGCCAATGCCCAACAGTACCGGGACGTCCTGCGCATCCTGCTTGGCGACGACAACCTAGACGCGATCATTGTGATCTTCATACCGCCTTTGGTAACACAGGCACCCGACGTTGCACGCGCCATCCGCGACGCGATGATCACGGTTAGACGCAAGACAACACTCGCTTGCTTCATGATGGCGAAAGGAGCGCCTGAGGAGCTGACGCAAGGCGAACTGTGCGTTCCCTCGTACGTGTTCCCCGAGTCGGCAGCTCGATCGTTATCGCGTGTGGTCGACTACGCCGAGTGGCGAAAGCGGCCTCGCGGAGTCGTTCCAAGACTTGATGTGGATGAGGATGGCGCTCGGGTTGTGATTGAGGCCGCGCTAGGAGATGTTGGGGAAGGGTCGGTATGGCTCACCGATCGGCAGTGCGCCGCTTTGCTGGACGCGTACGGAATACGTACTGCACCGGCCGCCTTCGCTCAAAGCGCCCGTGCTGCCGTTGCGGCTGCACGGCATCTAGGGCTGCCGGTAGCGGTCAAGCTTGCCTCCGCCACGATCAGCCACAAGACGGACTTGGGCGGTGTGGTCCTCAGCCTGCGCACGTATAGGGACGTGGAGCGCGCCTACAAGACGATACACAATCGACTCCAGGAGCTTGGCAGATCTGACGAGATGCAAGGCGTTACCGTGCAGGCGATGGTGCAAGGTGGGGTCGAAGCGATCGTCGGCGTGACGCAGGACCGGAACTTTGGCCCTCTGGTGATGCTGGGACTTGGCGGGACGCTCGTTGAGCTGGTAAAGGACGTCCAGGTCCGGATCCAGCCACTGACGGACGCAGACGCGCGCGACATGGTCCGCACTATCAAAGGCTATCGGTTGCTGCAGGGTTGGCGCGGCGCGCCACCTGCGGACGTTGCTGCGCTCGAGGACCTATTGCTGCGGATATCCGCCATGGCCGGGGAGCTTCCCGAGATCCAGGAGTTGGACCTGAATCCGGTCCGCGTGCTCCCACAGGGTGAGGGGGCAATCGTCGTCGATGCGCGAATCCTGTTGCGCCGTCCCCAATGACGTTCACTGCGCGAGGCACACCCGCCGAACTGCGGCGTTCGCTCTCGCTCTGGCAGGTCACGGTCAGCGGCGTAGGCATCGTAATCGGCGCGGGTATTTACGTCCTGATCGGCCCGGCTGCGGAGCACGCAAGTGCGGCTGTCTGGATATCATTCGTGATCGCCGGCTTGCTCAGCGCTCTAACAGCGCTCAGCTACGCTGAGCTGGCCGGGATGTTTGCTTCGGCCGGCGCTGAGTACTCGTTCGCGAGGCACGCGTTCAACGAGCTCTCGGGTTTTCTTGTTGGGTGGCTGATGATCGCCGCCAACATCATCGCGGCGGGGGCGGTCGCTATCGGGTTCGCTCATTACTTCAATCACTTCGTGTCGCTCGATGAGCGAGGTGTAAGCATCTCGCTGCTAGCCGTGCTGACCGCGATCATCGTCGCCGGCATCCAGCGGTCGATATGGTTTTCGGCTGCCCTGGCACTGGTGCAGGTCGGTGGGCTTCTGCTGGTCATCTACGTGGGGGCGCCGCATATCGGTTCGCGTGACCTGCTTGCCGGTGGCAGCGTATCCGGTGTACTGGGCGGCGCCGCGCTGATCTTCTTCGCCTTCATCGGCTTCGATGAAATCGTCACGCTTTCCGAAGAGACAGTCGATCCGGCAAGAGCGATTCCCCGCGCGCTGCTTCTTGCCCTGGGGATCTGCAGCGTTCTCTATGTTTTGGTGGCGATCGCGGCGGTCAGCGTCCTCGGCGCCGGCGCGATTGCAGGCTCGGATACTCCGTTGACGCTGGTGTTGGAGCACAACTGGGGCGACAGCGGCGGGGACATCATCGCCACTATAGCTATCGCATCGACGATGAACACAACTCTACTGATGCTCACCGCCGCATCCAGGCTTACATTCCGCATGTCGAGCGACAACGCTTTGCCTCCCGTCTTCGCGGCGGTCAGCCCCAACTCGCGCTCGCCATGGATCGCCGCGCTCGCCGTCGGCGCAATCGCCGCCGGCTTCGCCGCCATCAGCGACATCAGTTTGGTAGCGGAAATCACCGACTTCGCTGTCTATGCGATCTTTATCGTCGTCAACGGGTCGCTGATCGCCCTTCGTTACCGGATGCCCGACGCGCCGCGTACATTTGTCACGCCGCTTTCTGTCGGCAGGCTCCCTCTGCTGCCCATCCTGGGTACGTTTGCAGCCGCCGCGATGGCGACGCAACTGGAATGGAGTGCCTGGGTGATCGGACTGTGTGCGATCGGCACTGGGCTGGCGGCCTGGGCGGTGAGGAGCCGTGTCGTTGCTCCCCACACCTGGTAACCCAGCTTTGCTCACTCGATCGACTCGTCTGTGATGGCCCTGAAGGGCGCTGGCTCGCTTCTCGCGCGCCGTTGCACTGATCGCAGGAAGAGCGGCAGAGTCTGCCACACGGGCCAGCACTGCGGGATCAGCAACGGCCCGCCGGAGCACAAAGATGGTGTCGTCCGCGCGACGAAGGCCGAGGCTGAAGCTTCCGAGGAACACTTCGACGGCAGGACCACTGAAGTCTGAGGCGAGGCGGGGCCCGTTTCCACGCCCGCCAGGCGAATTGGGGCCTGATGGCAGGTCATTCGTGGGTCATCTTGCACTGCAGGGGAAGCGACTACGGGTGGAAGATCTAGCCATGCTTAGGAATCTGATCCGGTGGGTGGCCGTTTGGATGGCGGTCGTGATGCTGGTGACGGCAGGAGCCTGCGCCGGTGGCGACGATGAAGCGTCATCAGCGGCGCCAACATCTACCGCAACCGCCAGCCCTACGCCCGGCCCCTCAATCACGCCCGCGCCAACGCCGCCCAATTCGCCTACGGCGACTGAGGTGACCCCAACCATCGAACCAACGTCGACGCCGGTACCCACGGTCGCCCCGGGAGCAGGTGCCTGGGTTGACGTCTCCGTCGCTACCTTGTGGCGTGACCCAGCGGTGGTGCGCCAGGCGGAGGCAGGTCCCGCAGTCAGTCGGGCATCGCTGGCACCAGGCGACCTCGTGTTCTTCTATGTGGGAGGCGTGGTGGGCCACGTCGGCATTTATATTGGAAACGGTGAGATGATTCACTCGCCGCAGACGGGTTCGCCGGTACAAGTCAGCTCCATTGATGCGGAGCCGTACGCATCGTCCTACGCCGGGGCCCGAAGAGTGTTGCAATAGAACCGAGTCGAGATCTCGACGGGAGGATCGTATGGCGAGCCAGAACAAGCTCACGGAAAAGGCACAGGAAGCTATCATTGCCGCCCAAGACCTGGCGACATCTCAAAACAACACGCAGCTCGAGCCGGAGCATCTGTTCAAGGCGCTCGTTATCCAGGAAGGCGGTGTCGTGCCTGCCATACTGCAGAAGCTTGGACTGCAACCGTCCATCGTTCTCCAACGTCTGCAACCGTCGATCGATGCACTGCCTCGTGCCAGCGGCCCGACCGAGCTTCGGATGTCTCCCAACTTCAAGCGAGTCTGGGACGCCGCTCGTGAAGAGGCCGACCGTCTGAAAGATGACTACGTTTCGACGGAACATTTTCTGCTGGCACTCACGGACCAGAGCAAAGGCGCCCTCGGGCAATTGCTGCAGGAGCAAGGGATCACGCGCGACCGGCTCTACCAGGCCCTGCAGGAGGTGCGAGGCGGCCAGCGGGTGACGAGTGCAAGCCCGGAGGCGACGTACGAGGCGCTCCTAAAGTATGGCCGCGACCTGACCCATCTCGCGCGACAGGGCAAGCTCGACCCGGTGATCGGCCGCGATGAGGAGATCCGCCGCACAGTCCAGGTGCTGAGCCGCCGCACGAAAAACAACCCGGTGCTCATCGGCGAACCGGGCGTCGGCAAGACGGCGATCGTAGAGGGGCTAGCGCAACGCATTGTTCGCGGCGATGTACCCGAGGCGCTCAAGGACAAGCGAATCGTCGCGCTCGACCTAGGCGCACTCGTCGCCGGCGCCAAGTACCGGGGCGAGTTCGAAGAGCGACTGAAGGCGGTGCTGAAAGAAGTCACCGACTCCAACGGTGAAGTAGTTCTCTTCATCGACGAGTTGCACACGGTTGTCGGGGCAGGAGCAGCGGAAGGTTCGATGGACGCGAGCAACATGCTGAAACCGATGCTGGCGCGCGGCGAGCTGCACTGCATCGGGGCGACGACGCTAAACGAATATCGCAAGTACATCGAGACGGACGCCGCGCTGGAGCGACGCTTCCAGCCGGTCATGGTCGGGGAGCCGTCGGTCGAGGACACCATTAGCATCCTCCGCGGCCTGCGCGAGCGGTACGAGCAGCACCACAAAGTACGGATCAGGGACTCGGCGCTGGTAGCGGCGGCGGTGCTCTCGCAGCGATACATCGCGGACCGGTTCTTGCCAGACAAGGCAATCGACCTCGTCGACGAGGCGGCGGCCAAACTGCGGATGGAAGCCACGAGCATGCCGGCGGAACTGGACGAGGTGCGGCGTCGCATCATGCAGCTCGAAATCGAGCGGGAAGCATTGTCCAAGGAGAAGGACAAAGCCTCGAAAGACCGGCTCGAGCGGATCGAGAAGGAACTCGCCGACCTGAAAGAGGAGAGCAGCGAGCTTGAGGCGCGCTGGCAGCAGGAAGTCCAGGCGCTCAACAACCTCGGCGAACTGCAGGCGCGCATCGATACGGCAAGGAACGAGATTGAGCAGGCGTCTCTTCAGGCCGACTGGGAGCGCGCTGCTCGCCTCAAGTACGAGATCGCCCAGATGGAGCAGGAGCTCACGACTGCGGACAACGCGGTGCGCGATCGCAATGGCAACGTACCGCGGCTCGTAAAGGAAGAGGTCGACGAAGAAGACATCGCGGAAGTCGTCAGCCGCTGGACGGGCATTCCGGTCACGAAGCTGATGGAGGGCGAAGTCGAGAAGCTGATCAGCATGGAGGAGCGCCTCCGCGAGCGGGTCGTCGGGCAGGACGAAGCGATCGCGGCGGTGGCGAACGCGGTGCGCGCCGCCCGCGCCGGACTGCAGGACCCGAACCGGCCCCTTGGAAGCTTCCTCTTCCTTGGCCCGACGGGCGTCGGTAAGACGGAGACTGCGCGCGCCCTCGCCGAGTTCTTGTTTGACGATGAGCAGGCGATGATCCGCATCGACATGAGCGAGTACCAGGAGAAGCACACAGTCTCGCGGCTGATCGGCGCGCCGCCGGGCTACGTCGGCTACGAGGAAGCCGGCCAGCTCACCGAAGCGGTGCGAAGGCGCCCCTACTCGGTCGTCCTCTTCGACGAAGTGGAAAAGGCGCACCCGGAAGTACTCAACGTCCTCCTCCAGTTGCTCGACGATGGGCGCCTTACGGATGCGCAGGGGCGCACCGTCAACTTCCAGAACACAATCGTGATCATGACGAGCAACCTCGGCAGCCAGTGGATCACGGAGCAGGGCCTGTCCTGGGACGAGATCCAGCGTCGCGTGATGGAGGCGGTGCAGACGCACTTCCGCCCGGAGCTGATCAACCGCATCGACGACATCGTGATCTTTCGGCCGCTCGGGCTGGAGGAGATCAAGCAGATCGTCGACATACAGCTGAACGGCCTGCGCGAGAGGCTGTTCGAGCGCAAGATCAAGCTCGAGCTGACATCCGCCGCGAAAGAGATACTGAGTCGCGAAGGGTTCGACCCGGTCTACGGAGCGCGGCCCCTGAAGCGCGCGATCCAGCGCGCGATCGTGCAGCCGCTGGCTGTGCAGCTTCTGCGCGGCGACTTCAACGACGGCGACACCGTCGTGGCCGATGTCCAGGACGGTAAGATTGTCTTCAGGCGCCAAGAGGCGGAGGTTCCAACGCCCGCCAGCTAGCCACCACCGACCTCAAGCTTAGGAAGAAAAGAAACGGAGCCGTCACTGGACGCTCGGCATGGCTGCTTATTAGGTTGGGGGCGGTCGCTTGTCTGGTTGCTGGCTTGCATCTGTTTGAGCACTAACCTTCCGTTGGTGGCACTTCGCTGAAGCGAGCGTGTGATGGCCGCGTGTGGTGGGTGAGGGGATGGCTCCTGCGGGATTTGCTGACGCTTGTCATGCTCTACTCAGCTGCGGCGACGACGATTCGGCGACCACGTCAGGCTCGCCCACACCAGCGGCTTCAGTCTACAAACCGCCTCGGCGGAACATTCGCGTGGAGTTGGTGAAGGACGTTCAGGTAGGACCCAGACGCTCACTGAATTAGACTTCGGATTCCATCCAGGCATGGCTCCGAAGCGCACGAGGGCCAGTAGGTACCCAAGCGGGAGTCCGTTGTGCACCGGATCCGCAGGCTATTGGGGTTAGCCGTGGCCCTGAGTCTGCCCGGCGAGCGACCATCCACGCCCTGCGTCGTCGAACGCGAACTGCTGGCCGAGCTGGGGAACGTGCACTTGCGGACCGTCCGTCCGGATGCGGGAGGCCAGCGCTTCCGCAGCATCTGGCTCCCCGTGCGTGAGGAAGACGTCGCGGGGCAGTGTCTTGCCCGAGTGGAGCCAACGGACTAGCTCATTACTATCAGCGTGGGCAGAGAGCCCGTCGACGACGAGGAATTGGCAACGCACAGGAACGTCTTCGCCGTGCATCCGCAGCGTCTTCGCGCCATTGATGAGCGCGCGTCCCCGCGTGCCGGCTGCCTGGAATCCGACCAGCAGCAAGAGGTTGTTCGGGTCGGGTAGCACGCGGAACAGGTGGTGGAGCACGCGTCCGCCGGTAAGCATCCCGCTGGAGGAGATAATGATGCGCGGCCCCTTCAGGTTGTTCAGCTGCTTCGATTCGGCGACGGTGCGGTGAAACTGAACGTCCCGGGGGAAGAGGTGACCGGCCAGCTCCGGCGCATCGAGCTCATCGCTGTTCAGATAGCGAGCGTACGTCTGAGTGACGTCCACCGCCATCGGGACTATCGATATGGATGGGGATGGCCGGCAGGTCGCCCTTCTCGATCAGTTCTGTGAGCAGAAGCGTTACCAGCTGTGCGCGCGCCACGGCGAACGCTGGGATCAGGATGATGCCGCCGCGGGCGATGGCCTGGAGGAAAGGCTCGCGGATCTGGTCGATCAGGGGCGTAGGATCGTGAATACGATTGCCATATGTCGACTCAAGGAGCAACGTTTCGCAATCGGGCAGGTTCTCTGGGTCCGGATGGAGCGGCGCGCCGTAGCGGCCGACGTCACCGCTGAAGACGATCTTGGTGGGGCCACCGGTTGTCGGCGCGTTCACTTCCGCGAATGCGGAGCCGAGGATGTGACCTGCGTTGCGCAGGCAGACGTCGATACCCGCCGGCTCGAACCACTTCTCGTGCTCGATCGGCCGGAACTGCCGGAGCGCTGCTGTCGCATCAGCTTCCGTAAATAGAGGTAACGCCGGGTGGTGCTTGCTGAATCTCTTACGGTTTGCGTAATCGGCGTCTTCTTCTTGCAGGCGAGCGGCATCCAGCAGCAGTATCTCGGCCAGCGCTTGTGTGGCCGGTGTGGTGTAGATGGGTCCGCGATAGCCTTCTTTGACGAGCCGCGGCAGGTAGCCCGAATGATCGATATGGGCGTGGGTAATAACGACTGCGCCGACCGAGGCGGCGGGGAACGGGAGCGGCCTCCAGTTCAGCAGGCGGAGCCCCTTCAGCCCCTGGAACTGGCCGCAGTCGATAAGGAGTCTCTTGCCGTCCGCATCCAGCAGGAACTTGGAGCCGGTTACCGTGCCGGCGCCGCCATGAAAGCCAAGAGTTAAGGCCATAAGCTGGCCGCTAGTATCGCCGATTGTCGGGGCATGAGCGAGCGTCGATCAGAACTGAGACCAGTACTTGCCCAAGGGCATGGCCAGCGTCACCAGGTCGTGCAAGTGACCGTCCGGGTCACGCGCGCCGCCCTCCAGCCTTCCGACGCGGACGAATCCCATCTCTTCGGCTGCCTTGACGGCTTCGCCCTCGCCTTGCTCGACGAGTTCGAATAGCACGGCGTCGAAGCCCGCGTTCGATGCGATCTCGCAGAGCGAGCGGATCATTTGGTAGTGGGTCAGTTTGACTTACCCACTACCTTCAGGAGAAGTCAGATTTCGTATCTGACGACGAACTGTTCGTATCTGGCGAGATCTCTTAAACCGTAAGATTTCGCTTTCCAGGCGAGCCGAATCATCGCGGAGTTTCCGAAAGTTGTCAAAGAGTTTCTTTCGCGCTCAGTCGAGGCTGTTGCCGGCGGTGCGTAGCATCTGATTCCCGAGCAGAGGGCGCCAGATACGATCTTTTGACTCGCAGACCGCCAAGGACGGCCGTGTTCGTGGAGGCTTATGGTCCCCTCGTGGCTGTGGGAGCCCTAATCTTCCGTTTCGCCGGATCACCAGCTGTCCAATCGTCAGGGCTTTTGCTTGTTCCCCTACGCTAATGCGCGGATTTCTCAAGTTCGTTGACGGAGGGTGATGTTTCTTCCACTATGAGGGACACTCAGTCACTTCAGGAGCGGAAGGCCGGTCGCCACGAACTGTCCATCTTGTAACCACGAGAATCCCGATGCTGCTAAGTTCTGCAGCGAATGCGCGTCACCATTGGTGACGGAGGCGAAGTGCGCCGCGTGTGGATCGTCCAACACCCCAAGCGCTAAGTTTTGCAACGAATGCGCGCAACCGCTCGGTTCGACCAAGCCGGCTGCGGCGAAGCCTATTCCTAACCTCCCGGCTTCATTCGCGGCTGGCCGATACGCGGTCAAAGGCTTCCTCGGCGAGGGCGGCCGCAAGAAGGTCTACCTCGCCCACGACACCAAGCTGGACCGTGACGTGGCTGTCGCCATCATTAAGACCGAAGGGCTGGACGAAGCCGGGCTTTCGCGCGTGCACCGTGAAGCGCAGGCCATGGGGAAGCTGGGCGACCACCCCAACATCGTCACAATCCATGACGTCGGCGATGATGCGGGACAACCCTACATCGTCTCGCAGTACATGTCCGGTGGCGCTGTTGACGGCCTCGGACTACCACTGCCCGCGGAGCGAACTCTCGATATCGCGAAAGGTGTCTGTCGCGGGCTGGCCCACGCCCATAGTCACGACGTCATCCACCGTGACCTCAAGTCCGGCAACGTGTGGCTCGCCGGAGACGGCACGGCCAAGATAGGCGACTTTGGGTTGGCCGTCGCACTTGAGCAATCCCGGCTGACGATGCAGGGCATGCTCGTTGGCACCGTTGCTTACATGCCACCGGAACAGGCGCTTGGAAGTGAGATCACCCCGCGCGCCGACCTCTACTCCCTTGGCTGCATGCTCTACGAGATGGTCACCGGCCGCCCTCCGTTCGTGAGCGACAACGCGACGGCAGTTATCAGCCAGCACGTCAATACCAGGCCCGTGGCCCCCTCGTGGTACACCGAGTCCTGCCCTCAGGCGTTGGAAGAGATCGTCCTCCGCCTCCTGGAAAAGAAGCCGGAGGACCGGTTCGCCAGCGCGAGCGATGTGCTCGCTGCACTCGAGGGCGTCGACCCCGGGCAGAAGGCGGCTTCGCACTCTGAATCGAACGTCCTCGACCGGCTGGCCCTTGGAGTTTTTGTCGGTCGCGAGCAAGAGCTGGCGCGGCTACGCAAAGCTTTCGATAGCGCCGTCGCCGGCCACGGCGGACTTGTGATGCTCGTGGGAGAGCCCGGCATCGGCAAAACCCGCACGACCCAGGAGCTGGAGACGTACGCCCGGATGCGCGGGGCGCAGGTGCTATGGGGCCGTACACACGAAGCGGCCGGCGCGCCACCGTACTGGCCGTGGCTTCAGGCGGGCGAGCAATACGCCCTGGCGCACGTCGACGACTTGACCGAGACCGTGGGTGCAAAGATGCCGCCCGGGCGCGGCAAACGAGCTGACCCGCATCTTCCCGTGGCTCCGTGGCCAGCCAAACATCGGCGAGCCCGAGCCCCAGTCCGACCCTGAGGTCGCGCAGTTCCGCCTGTTCGACGCCTACGCGTCCTACATCCGCGCGATCGCCATGAACGCGCCCGCTCGTTATCGCCCTCGACGACTTGCACTGGGCAGACAAGCCAACGCTGATGATGCTCCAGCACATCGCGCGGGAGCTGTCGCGTATGCCGGTGCTGATTATCGGCAACTACCGTGACACCGACATCAACCGCCAGAGCTCGCTGTCCGAGACGCTCGCCACGCTGAACCGTGAGACCGGTTTCGAGCGCATCCTGCTACGCGGCCTCACGCGGGACGAGGTCGGCGCGTACATCAAGGCGCGAGCCAACGTTGAGCCTCGGCCCGAGGTGCTGGACAAGATCTTCGAAGAGACCGAGGGCAACGCCTTCTTCCTGAGCGAGGTCGTGAATCTGATGGCGCAGGAGGGCACTCTCACAAAGGAGTCTGTCTCCGATATCGCCATCCCCGACGGCGTCCGCGAGGCGCTCGGCCGGCGCCTGAACCGTTTGCGCGAGGAAACGAACGAGCTGCTCCAGGTCGCGGCCATAATCGGGCGCGACTTCACCTACGACACGCTAACCCTGCTCGGCGACCGTGATGAGGACGAACTACTCAAGCTCATCGAAGAAGCGCTCGAAGCCCGCGTTATCGAGGAGACCGAGACGGCGGGGCGATACCGCTTCACGCACGCGCAGATGCAGGAGACGCTCCTAGCAGAGCTATCGACCACGCGCCGCGTCAGGTTGCACGGCCAGGTGGGTGAGGCGCTGGAGAAGCGATACGGTGCCCGCGCAGAAGAACGCGCGGGCCGGCTCGCGATGCACTTCAGCGAGGCGGCGACACTATCCCCACGCTTCTCCGAGAAGGCCGCGCGCTACTCCGCAATCGCCGGGCGCCAGGCGCTCGCTCAGTCCGCGTACCCGGAAGCGGCGCGGCACTTCGAAGCGGCCCTGGCGGCGCGCGAGGGTCAGCAGATCGACGACGAAACAGCCGAAATTCACGTCGATCTTGCGAAAGCCGCTCTGCAAAATGCCGACGCCCGCGTGGCCTGGCGGAGCATTCGCGCAGCTTTCGCTTACTACCACCAGAAGGGCAACGCGCAGCGGGCAACTGAGGTCGCCTGTCTTTCCGTCACGAACTACATACTCCTCCGGCCAACTCAGATGCGGCTCGTTGAGCAAGCGCTCGACATGGTGGAGAGCGGTAGCGAAGGTTATGCTCGCTTGAATTCGGTGCTTGGGGCCTCCGCGGGAATGCTGGGGAACCTGGCCCTCAGCAGCGAGGCTTTCCGCCGCGCAGAAGATGCGGCTCAGAAGCTCGGCCTGCGGCGTCTGGAGATGGAGACAGTGTTCTACGCACAGACGGTGGCTATGTTCCACAGGCAGTTTGAGGAATCGTTGGAACTCGCGGATCGCGCCATCGCGCTCGCCGCCGAACTTGATGTGCCTGTAATGGAGGGCAACGCCCACTTCTTTGCAGGCGGTGCCTCATTCTATTTGGGTCGCTTCGCGATGGGCATCCTGCATAGCGAGGAGACTACGCGACTTGCCGCACGCACGCGACAGCCGTATCAGATCGCCAGTGGGAGCTGTGCGAGGGCGGTCATGGCCAGCGGGCGCGGTGACTGGACTGCAAGCGAGGCCGTGCTCGCACCGGGGTTTGAAGCGCAACCTTTCGACCCGCGCCTGAACGCACAGGCCGCGTATGCCGCTTATCACACGGGCGATCTCGAGCGCGCGGAGCTCTTCGCACGCCGCGTGGCCGAGATAGCGGCGTCCCACCCGCCGGGACCTGATGTGGAGCACACGTTCGCCGCCACGTTGCCGGCCCGCAGCGCGCAGATCACCGGTCGCCCGCCGGACGCGGCCGCCATCCGCGCTGCGGCGCGGGATGTCCTCGAGTCGCCCGTGCCCGGGACGCCTCTATTCAGGGGCCAGGTCCACGTAGCCCTCGCCACCGTTGCCAGCCTGATCCGCGATCAAGCAGCAGCTGCGGAACTGCTGCCGATTATCGAAGCGCAGGGTGTCTGGATACCGGACTTCCACCCTCATTCCGACCACGTCCGCGCCTTGCTCCTCGAAACCCTCGGCCGAATGGACGACGCCGTCGACGCGATGGAGGCGGCCCTCGCTTGGCTGCCCGCTGAATACAGGCCGATCCGCGCGGAAGCCGCCTACGACTGCGCGCGCCTGCGCCTGAAGCGCGACGCCCCGGGCGACCGTCAACGGGCGCGCGCCTTGATCGACGAATCGCTTGCCGAAGCGCAGGCGCTCGGCATGAAGCCGCTGGTGGAGCGCATCCTGGCGCTGAAGCTGGTAGACCAGGGAATCGGCACGATCATGGACATCTACAGTTCGATCGACCAGGTGGCGAAGGCCGTCCAGTCGGAGCACCCCGATTTGCGCAAGCAGGCCGCGCCGGACGGCACCGTCACGATCATGTTCAGCGACATCGAGGGATCGACCGCTATGGCCGACCGCCTCGGCGACAAGCGGTTCATGGACGTGCTGCGCGAGCACAACGCCATCATCCGCGAGCAGATTAAGGCCTTCGGCGGCTTCGAGGTAAAGAGCGAGGGCGACGGCTTCATGGTGGCTTTCCAGTCGGCCGGCAAGGCACTCGAATGCGCCGCCGCGATCCAGAGGGTTCTAGCGGAACGCAACAAGGGCGCCTCTGAGCAGGTGAAGGTCCGCATGGGCCTGCACTCGGGTGAAGTGATCAAGGAAGGCGCGGACTTCTTCGGCCGCAACGTGATCATGGCCGCACGCGTGGCCTCGCAGGCCAACGGCGGGGAGATCCTGGCGTCGAGCGTCCTTAAGGCGCTGCTTTCCGGATCCGATGTCTCGTGGGGCGAATCGCGGATGGTCCCGCTGAAAGGCCTCTCAGGCGAACACGAGATCTGGGCTGTGCACTGGGGGCAGCAGTAGGCTGGCACCGATGACAGGACCACCGCGCGTTCAGTACCTGAAGACCAGCGACGGGGTCAACATAGTTTACACAACAGCGGGAAGTGGCCCACCCGTTGTTTGGGTGAGGTGCAGTGGCGGGAGTAGGCGATGAAACTACAGACCCGCTACACAAAGACCTCCGACGGCGTGAACATCGCCTACTCCGTGATAGGAAGCGGTGTTCCGCTCCTCTACTCCTTCCCGATAAGCCACCAGATTCTCAATGTCGAGAATCCCGCTTGGCGTGCCTGGTTCGAGGGTCTCGCCCGTCGCTATCAACTCGTAGTCTTCGACTCGCGAGGAAACGGGCTGTCCCAGCGCGACGTCACATGGACCCCGGAAGCGTTCGCGCTCGATCTTGAGGCCGTTGTCGATAGCCTCTCGCTGAACGGCTTCTTCGTGTTCGCACCCATCGGCTATGGGCACGGCGCGATTCGCTATGCCGCCGCGCATCCCGATCGCATCGCCGGGCTCCTCCTCTGGGCGAGTTTCGTGAACGGTGCAACAGCGCTGGAGCTGAGCCACATCGTAGGTCTCGCTGAACAGAACTGGGAGTTCTTTCTGCAGACTATCCCTTCATCCTTGCACTGGCTCGATCCCCGCGAGATTCGCGCGTACGTCGATATGCTCAGGCAAAGCAGCACGCAGAAGGATTATCTGTCATTCATAAAGGCGTGCTTCGAATCGGACATCCAATCGTTGTTGCCCGCTGTACAGACGCCTGCTCTGATCCTGCATCCAAGAGAACTCGACCAAGTGAAAGTCGATGAGGCGATGCGCCTCACTTCGATGCTCCCAAACGCCCAGCTTGTGCTGCTCGAAGGACCGCGCCTGATCCCCACCGGCGAACTCGTCGAACCGACACTCACGGCGATCGCCGAGTTCATTGACGGCATCACCGGCCGACCCGATAGCGGTCGCGAAGCCACCATGCCTTCCACCCTCCGCACCGTCCTTTTCACAGATCTCGTCAGCCACACCGAGATGATGCAGCGTCTCGGCGACGAGCGCGGCCGCGACGTCCTCCGCGAACACGAACGCATCACCCGAGAAGTCCTCAAGGCAAACGGCGGCACCGAAGTCAAGACTATGGGCGACGGCTTCATGGCCAGTTTCGGCAGCGTCACCAAAGCCGTCGAGTGCGCCATCGCCCTCCAGCGCGCCTTCGCAGACCGCGAAGGCGAGCCGCTCTCCGTCCGCGTCGGCCTGAACGCCGGTGAACCGATTGAGGAAGACGGCGACCTCTTCGGCGCAGCGGTCATCCTGGCCTCGCGAATCGCGGCGAAGGCGGGCGCCGGCGAGATCCTGGTGGCGGATACGGTGCGCGGCTTGTGCAGTGGCAAGGGCTTCCTCTTCGCGGACCGCGGGGAGTTCGTGGCCAAGGGCTTCGAGGAGCCGGTGCGGGTGTACGAGGTTAGCTGGCGAGGATAGCGTCGGTAGGCAGCCGGTCAGCAGTGTATCGCGCGTCTGGCCCACCTGGCTGATTTTCAGGTCAACGCTTCGCAATTTAGGAGAACCCCATTCGTCCTAGTCAGATTTCGTATCTGACGACGAACCGGTCGTATCTGGCCAGGTCTCTTAAACCGCAAGATTTCTCTTTCCGGGCGAAGCGAATAATCGGGGAGTTTCCAAGAATTGTCAAAGAGTTTTTCGCCCGTTCGGCCATCGCTGTCGCTGGTGACGGAGACACCTGTCTTCTAACAGAGGTTCGCGGGCCCGCCTGGGCGGTCGAGCGTTGTTCGATCCCCTCTCCCGCCCCAGCCACATGGCCCAAGGCCGTCCGCCCCCACCAATTCTTCTGCATGGCGCGACGCTACTTCAGCTCAGTGCGGCGATGACCTGGGGGACGCTTCTTCGTTCTTCCAACTTGACGACACGCAGCGCCAGCGATATTGGGCGGGCTGGATGCAGAACTAACATCCCGAGTCTTGCGGCGGTCTCATCCAGGTCTACGGCGAAACTCGGGGCGCAAGCAGGTTCCGCGGCAGCGCAGGCCGCTCCCCACGCCGCCTTTCGTGATGCTTTCATGCTGAACTTGATGATGGTGGTTTCGGACCGGCCGCCGACTATATCGATCACGCCCTGGAACAGGGAGACGGCATCGATCTTGCGTTGAACGTCCACATGGACCGCCGCGATCACTCGGTTGATCTCCTCCAAGTCGGGCTGCAACTTAGACAGGTCTCGGTCAGGAAGAGTCGCGGCCGCCGCCAGCCCCAGGTCGTAGTTGATGTGGGCATTCACGCCGAGAAGCAGGTGCTGCACGATGGTCGCGCGAGCGGTGGAAGCTGCTTCGAAGGCCACGCTCCACGATCTCGGTGTCTGCTTGCCGGCGAAATAAGCCCCGAGCGCGGAGAAGTAACGGTTGGCGAAGACGACGTCAAGGCGTTCCACTACCCATTAGCTCGGCATCGTTGAATTGCCCGTTCCTGATGCCATCGCGGACTGCAATGGTCATCGCGCGATAGAGAACGGCAAAATAGCCCAACCGGCTCTGGGCGATCGTCGCCGCATCGATTATGCGGGTGAGGCGATTTATTACGGCGTCTATGTTCTGGCAGGGGGGCAGAACACGCTTGCGTTGAGAAAGGCCGAGTTGGTAAGGCCAGCGGGTCCGCGCTCAGGGGTGGTCATATCCGCTGATCTCGGCCAGCTTGGGAGTTCCCCAAATGGCGTTGGACGCCTCCATGCCGGACATCACGGCCGCTTCAACGCAACCAAAGTTGAGGCCCGAGTCGATCCAATCCCCGCAGATAACCAGGTTCGCGAAGCCGGTCTCGTTGGTCTTCAGGCGATACTCGTTCGAGCCTGGTACCGACAACACATATCGCTCCGACGGATCGACGTTGGCTCGCCAGAACTGGGAATCGAAACGAGCTTCGCCCTTGCGATTTTCCGGATCTGCCAGCAACTCCCACCGAAAATCACCGGTCGCAGGATCGATCGCGCGCGGCCAGAGCGTGCCGACGTGCTGGCGGAGGAAGATCAGAGCGTTCGCCTTGACGATGTCCTTCTCGCGTTGAGGCAGGGTCAGATCGTCAGCAGATAGCATGCCGGGGGGAGTCAGCATCGCGTTACAGAAGTAGGCGATCGCTTTCACGTTGAGCTCTGCAGGCCAGTTTTCACGTACAAGCAGCTGCTGCATGTCCGCCCACGTGTCGAACGGCTCGACATAGCCACAGAGATCGACCTGTGGTTGAGTCCACCCGAGACCGGCAGCATCTTGAGACAGCCAGAGCTGAAACGCCTGCGTCTGGATCGTCTCCACTTTCTGCGTCATCAGCTTCCACTTGGGACTGGCGTCGACGAGCTCTTTGCAGACGTACGGGACCGAACCGAGAGAGATGCCAAAGACGATCCGATCGAAGTCCTGGCCCCTTTTCAAGACGACTTCTTGTCCGGCGGGCCATCGAGTCCAGAACGACTCAAGATCGTACGCGCAGCGTTTGCCATCGAGTTCGAAGCCAGCAGTGAACTTCTCGCGATCCCCATCCGAGAACTGATCAACCAGCGGCTCGGCGGGCCAGCATGGGAGGCCATCGACATCGAGGAGCGGCTGATACTCGACGGTCTGATCTCTCAGCTCGACTTCTTGCGAGATGTCGATCGCATCGACGACGCGGTGGTCTCCGTCCAGGTGCAAGCTCTTCACGCGGTGAAAGAAGCGGAACTGGACGCCACGTCGTTTCAGCACTTCGTAGAGCGGCGCAAAGACCACGTCTCCCATACCGGCCTGCATCTTCCACATAAGGGCGCCCTTGTACCCCATGAACATCCGCAGCGCGACTCGTATCGCCTGACCGGCTGCGATGGAAGGCCGATTCGAATCGCCGCCGCTGTATGCGAAGACGGCGTCGTAGAGCGAGCGCACGAAGGCGCACGTCGCGGCTTCGTCTGAAGCGCCGTGCTTCTTCAGCCAGGCTGTCAGCTCTTGATCATCTATCGCGGAGAAACCCGCCTTATGCGTGAGGAGGCCGTCTTTGATGGACCCGCGCACGATAGCGAGCAACAGCTCGATAAGGTACATCAATCTGCGCGACGAGTCGTCGTATTCAATTCGTTTCACGAGGTCAGAGCGCAGGCGTAGCTGGAACTTCTCGACGTGGCCGAGTAGGCCGCTCCGCTCGGAGTCCTCGTGGCGGACGGCGTCGGCGTCCATCGACTCCGCCAGTTCGAGCGCGGCCAGAAGCGAATCGACTTCGATACCGCGGAACGTGCGCGCAAAGAATGCCATCACGCGTCGTAGCGCACGCCGAAATGGTTTTAGAAAGCCGCCGCTCGGCGACGCCGAGAAGGCAGCGAGGCCTGAGCCGGGCGCGCCACCGTAGAGATTCGCCGTGAGCCGGTGCGCGAGCTCCAAAGCCCGCATCATGTAGCGCCATACGGTCACCGGCTCGTCCTGCTTGTCCGGAACTCCGGGCACGCGGTCATCCTCGGGATAGTTGATCGGCCACTGCTTCCAGGCGCCGTCGAGCAGCTCCGTCAGCACTACGAAGCTGGACTTCTTGAACGCATCGTCCCAGTTGCGGAGAGGCGCTCCCGCCGGCCGGTTCGCCTCCGCGTAGGCACTTTGCATGAGACGGAAGGCGTTATCGTAGAACCCAAACCAGAGGTGCAGGCCATGTTCTTCGATGCGCGCCTCCTTCCCGCGGCGGCCGCTGGCGCCCTTGCCGCCCAGGCGCCAGCCCTGCTGATAGACGGTGATGCTTTCGAAGCGCTCTTGCCACCCGGGCTGGCTCAAGTAATACGCCGCTGTCATCGCGGAGGCGCCACCGCCGAGGATGACGATCTTTTCGCGGCGTGTTGTCTCTACCATGCGCCGGGCCTCACTTTGGTGAAGCGTTCCAAAGTTCGGCGCCCTCATCCAGCCGAAAATCGAGATCCGCCCAGAAGGCCAGCTTTGGTGTCAGCGTCCCCGCGGCGAGGCCCAGGTCCTGGCGGATGTTGACGCTTTGCGGGTCAGCGACAGTAAAGGCGGCGCGAAACATTGACGGCGGATCCTCAGGCGCGCAGTAGAACGGGGGCAGTTTGGTATTGCCTCAGCCGAGGAGCGGGTGGCGGGAGTCGACGCACTAGCCGGATCTATTCGGTTAGCAGGCCAGCGAGTTCATGGATCATCGCGAGCATCTGCTCGCCGACCACCTCGAGCTTGGCGGCGTATGCATGTATTTTTTGAACACGCTCGGCCTTCGGGCTGAGGTCGTAGTCCGGGTTGTGGCGACTGGATCGGTCGGTCATCTTGTTTTCACCTCCTCTCCGTGGCAATGAGGACGATGCTAAAGCGCCCATCTCCCGCCACCACGCTCATATCGGCGCCACAAGACTAGTCGTGCCCGGCGGGCGAGGGGTATTGACAAGGCGTCAACCAAAACGACGGAGCGCTGCTATAGCAAGGGACGAACCAGGAGTCATCGGAGCCCACCATGCATCCGGGACACCGCCAGAACGCTTCTCGCTAACCGATATTTCATTCAGGTAAACTCCGGTGCGAGACAGGGGAAGATCATGGCACCGGCACGGTGCTACCAAAATTGTGGAGGCGCGCAGCTTACCACGAGGCAGGGCACGCCGTCGGCGCTTACTTGACGCGCAGGCGAATCACATCAATACGGATCGATCCGGCTGACATTGGCTCCGGGTCGTGTGGTCGCGCTCCGCTAGCCAAGAGTTGGTTTGAAGAGAGGAACACCGAGAGGCAGGAACGGGCCATAATCGAAAGAGAGATCATTTGCTGTCTCAGTGGTCATGCTGCCGAGCAGATCTATGTGCGGCGTAAGTTATCTGCCGCGGCGGCCGGTGCCGAGACCGACTGGATAGACGCTCAGCATTGCGCTGAGTATGAGTGTCGCGAATGGGATGAGTTGATGGCGTATAGAGATTGGCTATGGCGCCGAACTCTCAACGAGCTCGCTCTTCCGTCGCATTGGCCGGCAGTACAAGTATTGGCTAGGCGTCTGATGCGTACGTCAACTATCGGAGGTTCGCAGGCTAGGGCACTAATTCACGAGACGTTTGAGCGCACCACCAAGGGTGGCGACCCGAGCCGAGGCTTCGAATATAGGGACCTGACGATGAAATAGTAGACCGGCGCGATCACCATTTTGCTGACGATACCCACATGCCGTTCCTTACGCGGTTGTCTTGGTCGTCTCAGCTGCCGTCAGTGGTCGCGCCGGTCAATTGCGACGATGCGCTCCCAGGCTGGCAGCTAGCAATTGACAAAATGTCATCATCTTCGGGCTGCAGAACTGAGCTTGGCGCCAACGGACAGTAAGCCGAGTGGGTGGTTGCCGGATTATACTCAGTCGCCTCAATTTTGGCCCGCGATGACGGACCGCAGACCGATAGTGCGACGCGCAAGTGACTATCGGCTGTTTCAGCGCCCATAGTTCCAAGAAGTCAGAATCGCCGGGAAAATCGCCGGGCGCATGGTTTTCCCCATTGACTCTTTATCGCTGTGGCGCGAATCTATAGCGCTAGAATGGCCAACTTCCACCCAATCCGCATACGGCGCCCCGATGAGGGCGACTATTCAGACGCATTCGAACAGGAAGCGGCCGAGGCAATTCGCAGCGGGGCGCAGTTGGTGCTGTCGCTGGCAGGGTGGCCCAACCAGGTCCTCTCGGACCGCAGGCGCGCGCACCTTCAGGCGGGCCTGAACGCGGCGCTCCGGCCGGAAGAACTCCCGGTAGCGGAGGAGGGCGCGCGTCGCGTTGGCCCCGATCGGCACGATCCGCTCCTTGTCGCCCTTGCCCAGCACCTTGAGGTAGCCCTCCTCGAGGTGGACGTCGCGCAGTTGCAGGTCACAGAGCTCCGAGGCCCGGAGGCCGGTATCGAGGAAGGTGATGAAGATCGCACGGTCGCGCGTGCCCATCGCCGTGTGCTTCGGCACGCTCGAGATGAGCTTCTGAATCTCGTCCTGGCTGAGCGCATTGATCACGGTCTGCCGCTTCTTGGGCTGCGGCACGCCCTTGAGGATGTTGTCATCCGTGTAGCATTCCGCTGCCAGCCAGCCGGCGAACGCCTTGAGCGTTGCGACGTGACCGAAGATCGTGTGAGAGGAAAGCGGCTCCCCGTTCGTCCGCCGGAGCCTGTTGCCTTCGTACTTCACTCGCCGCTCCTGCAGGTAGACCGTGTAGCGGCGCACGCTGTCCGGTGTGAAGTCGCGCAGCGCCGCTCCCTCCACTGCCAGAAATCGCGTGTATGAGCTGAGGTTGTCCCTGTACCACGTAGCCGTCTTCGGCGAGCAGCCCGAGGAGCGTTTGGCAAGCAGGAAGTCCTCGAAGAGCTGGGCCAGGGGAGTCTTTGTCTTATCTACGTCGCGCCATCCTGAAAATCTGATCCTCATCGCCATCTTAGGAGCCCCAGACGCGAGAAATAAATTGACGAATTGGCAACGGGGGACCACCTGAACCCCGAATCACCGTAAACATAACAACGCACTTTTCAGGTGCGGGAACTTTTTCATCGGAAGTATAGTTCCGCCTTTGCAGCGCCATTCTCAGACCTCCTCCGGCTGATAATAGAAAAATCCGCCGTCCTCGGCGGATTCCGCTGCTCAGGCTCGGAGAATCAATACTCTCCGTGCGTAGAGGCTCGTAAGAGGTCTTGATTGGTCGGGGCGCTCGGATTCGAACCGAGGACCTCCTGAACCCCATTCAGGTGCGCTACCGGGCTACGCCACGCCCCGACCGGAAAGGACCCGTTAATGGTAGCACGGCCGGGCGCAATTGGCAGCCGATGGCGATATCACCAACGCGAGACGGCATTGGCTTCCGCAGGCTAGTAGGCGCGGGAGAGCGCGATGATGACGGCGCCGGCCAGGGCGACAACGCCGAACTCGGCGCCGGTCTTGCGGGTCAGCCGCCGGGCCAGGTAGTTGTGCATGAGGCCTGTCATCAAGTAGAAGGCGATCAGCAGGAAGACCGCGGCCGCGCTCTCCTCCAGCGGCAGGAAGTGGGCCGTCCACGCCGCCTCCGCCAGGAGCACGCCGATCGCCAGCGAGTAGAGGATCGTCCGCGTCGAGTCCATCGCCTCTTCGCGCAGTACTTCGATCGCCAGCAGCACGCTGACGATGCCGGCGGCGAAGGAGGCGGTGAACAGGCTCAGATCAAAGTCGTAGATCGTGGCGAAGAAGAGGAAGGCGATGACGTAGGTCGCGCCGTTGAGGACCAGACGCGTCGCCTGGTAGTTGGGCCCCACACGGTCGACGGACTCGTACTCGGCGCGGAGGATGATCCAGAACGGGATCACCGAAAGCACCCCGGCGCCGGCCGTCCAGTAACCGCTGGCGACTTCGTTGAGGAAGATGCCGAGGCTGAGCATGAAGAGCACCGGCACGAACAGGTACAACGCAGTGTCGTCCAGGCGCTGGAACGTCGCCTCCGGGTGATGCCGGACGATGGCGTCTGTGCCGAAGGCGGCCAGGGCGGTGAGCAGCAGGAGGAGCCAGTTTTGCGTGGGCTGGACCGTCAGGTAAAGGGTAAGGCCCAACGCAAGAACGACGGCTAAGACGTGTATCCTGTCCAGCCGGTTCGAAATCTCCCCCACCGTGAGCGGTGTCCGCTGCGCGACTCGCGCCTCGGCGCGGACCCGAGTGAATTGCTTCACGGGGATTCAGGCTACGCGGACGCCTCGAGGCTGTCAACCGCGCGATAACGCAAAGGGCCGGAGCGTTGATGAGATTGTAACATCCTATGCCTCCTGGCCGGCAGACACCGCCGCCACGGGCTCCTGAGCGGCCTTCGCCTCCGCTACCTGCTCCAGACTGCGCCGCAATCGCTCCCGCCAGCCCTCGGTCAGCTCCACTCGCAGCGAGTGGCGGGTCAGCTGGACGCCCCGCGGCACGGTGTTCTCCAGCTGCTCCAGCGGCAACGCCTCGCCTTCACGCATGCGGATGACCGCGGCGCCGCCCTCGCTGGCGATCGACTGCACGCCGGCGGCACGGGCCATCGCCCTCAGCACGACGACGAAGAGCAGGTTGCGCGCGACCGGCGGCGGCTCACCCAGGCGGTCCACCATCTCCTGTTCGATGGCGACTACGGCTTCGGGGTCGGTGGCGGCGCTCAGGCGTTGGTAGAGGGCCAGGCGCGTGTTCAGGTCGGGCACGTAGGTTGGAGGCAGGTGCGCCGAGATCGGCAGGTCGATCGAAACGTCGGGGCTGTCGCTCTCCGCCGGCGGCTCCTCGCCCCGCATCAGTGAGCGGTAGCGTTCGACGGCGTTGTGGAGGAGCTTCACGTAGAGGTCGAAGCCGATCGGCGGACATGTGGCCGCGACTGCTCGCCGCCCAGCAGGTTGCCGGCGCCGCGGATCTCCAGGTCGCGCAGGGCGATCTGGAAGCCCGCGCCCAGTTCCGTCGCCTCGAAGATCGTCTGCAGCCGCTGCCTTGCGGTCGTCGGAGAGGCGGCCCTTCTTCTCGTAGCAGGAGGTAGGCGTAGGCGCGGTTGGCGCCGCGGCCGACGCGGCCGCGGAGCTGGTAGAGCTGGGCCAGGCCGAGCTTGTCGGCCTGGTTGATGATGATGGTGTTGACGTTCGGGATGTCCAGGCCGGACTCGATGATCGTCGTGCAGACCAGCACGTCCATCTTGCCCTGCGTGAACTCGTCCATCGCCCGCTCCAGCTTGTGCTCGTCCATCTGGCCGTGGCCGATGCCGATCCGCGCGTCCGGCACGATGTCGCGCACCTTGCTCGCGATCTGGTCGATGTTGTGGACGCGGTTGTGCACGAAGTAGACCTGGCCGCCGCGCTCCAGCTCCCGCGTGATCGCCTCGCGGATGATCCGGTCCTCGGTCTCGGCGACGTAGGTCTTGATCGGCAGGCGCTCCTCCGGCGGCGTCTCCATCGTCGACATGTCGCGAATGCCTCCGAGCGACATGTAGAGCGTGCGCGGGATCGGCGTCGCCGAAAGGGTGAGCACGTCGACCTCGCTTGCGCATGTGCTTGAGGAACTCCTTGTGCGCCACGCCGAAGCGTTGCTCCTCATCGATCACGACCAGGCCGAGCTCCTTGAAGCGGATGTCCTTTTGGAGCAGCCGGTGGGTGCCGATGATGATGTCGACGCCGCCGGTCGTCAGGTTCTCCACGATCTGCTTCTGCTCGGCGTCGCTGCGGAAGCGGGAGATCACGTCGACGCGCGACGGGGAACGCGCCCAACGCGCTCGCGGAAGGTGTTGTAGTGCTGCTGGGCCAGCACCGTCGTGGGGACGAGGATGGCGACCTGCTTGCCGTCCATCACGGCTTTGAAGGCGGCGCGGATCGCCACTTCCGTCTTGCCGTAACCCACGTCGCCGCAGACCAGGCGGTCCATCGGCCGCGCCGCTTCCATGTCCCGCTTGACGGCGCTGATCGCGGCCAGCTGGTCCGGCGTTTCGACGTATGGGAAGGAGCCCTCCAGCTCGGCCTGCCAGGCGGTGTCCGGGGGGTAGGCGTAGCCGGGCATCGCCTCGCGGGCGGCATAGAGCGCCAGCAGGTCCTTCGCCAGCTGCTGCACGGCCTTGCGCACGCGTTGCTTGGCACGCTGCCACTCGCCGCTGGAGAGCCGCGTCGGCGAAGGCGCGCGCTCCGAGGGGCCGATGTAGCGGCTGACCCGGTCCAGCTGGTCGGTCGGGACGAAGAGGCGGTCGCCCTCGGCGTAGTGCAGCTCCAGGTACTCGCGCTCGTGGCCGTCGACGGTGCGCTGGACGAGGCCGTGGAACCTGGCGATGCCGTGGTCGATGTGGACGACGAAGGTGCCTGGGACCAGCTCGGCCAGGAAGGCTTCGCGGTTTACGGGCTGCCGCGGCGCGGTGCGGCGCTGCTTGACGAAGCCGAACACCTCGGCGTCGGCGAGCAACGTCAGCGTGGCGCCGGCGGCGAGCCGCCAGCCCTCAGTCAGCGAGCCGTGGACGAGCGAGAGCAGCGGTGGGTCATCCGGCAGGTGCGCCAGCACGGCGACGGGCTGCCCCTGCTCTTCGAACAGCTCGGCGATGCGGTCCGCCTGCTGGGAGACGATCACCGTGCGTTGCCCGGCGCCGAGCCCGGCGATCGCCTCGTCGACGAGCTTGCGGATCTGGCCGCCGTAGGCCGGGGCCGCCGTGAACGGCAGGCGGACGACGCTGGTCTCGCCCTCCATCGCCCAGCGCGCCAGCGTCAAGACCCGCGGCGCTTTCTCGATCCGTTCGTAGAGCGATGTCCAGTCCTCGATCGGCTGCGGGAGTCCGCGCGGGATCTCGCCCGTTGCCTCCAGCTCGGCGCGGCTGGTCGCGACGTCCTCCTGCGCCTCGTCCACGGCCGCCTGCAGGTCAGCTTCTTCGTCGATGACCAGCAGGCCGCCGGCGGGCAGGTGGTCCAGCAAGGTGGCCGGGGCCAGGAACGGCACGTAGAAGTCGCGGTTGGGGAAGGCCAGGTCGCTCTGCAGGTAGGCGACGTCCTCCTCGAAACGCTGCCGGGTCTCCTCCGAGACCTGCTTGTAGTTGAGCCGGGCCAGCAGCTCCAGCGCGGGTTGGGCGCTGGCCAGGGCGATCTCCTGTGAGGTGCCGATCAGCACCTCGTCCACCGTCTCGATCGTGCGCTGGGTGGCGGTGGAAAAGTGGCGCAGGCTTTCGATCTCGTCACCGAAGAACTCGATGCGCAGCGGGTCGGCGGCGGTGGGCGGGAAGATGTCGACGATGCCGCCGCGCCGGCTGAACTCGCCGGACTGCTCGACGATCGGGGAGCTGACGTAGCCGAGCCGGTCCAGCTCGACGATCAGGTCTTCCATGTCCATCGACTGGCCCTTGTGCAGGGCCAGGATAGCGCCGCGGACCTCGCCCGGAGCGAGCGTCCGTTGCGCCACCGCGTGGGCTGAGGCGACGATGACGCACCGCTCGCCGGCGTTCAGCGCGGAGAGCACGGCCAGCCGCTCCCGCACGGTCTGGGGGTCGGGGGACAATCGCTCGAAGGGGAGGACGTCGCGTTCCGGGAAGAGCAGCACGCGCCGGCCCTCGCCGAACCACGCCGCCAGCTCCTCAACCAGGAGCTGCGTGCGCGAGGCTCGCCCCGTAACGATCAGCGCCGGGCCACTCTCCGCCGAAAGGAGCGCGGCGAGCGCGGCCGGCTTAGCGGAATCCGGCAGCCCGGCGAGTTGTCTGGCCGAAGGCGCGGAGAGGCCCTCCCGCAGATCGCGGAAGCCGGGCGCCTGTTCGATTGTCGGGAGCAGGCCGGAGAGGTCCATCGTTCTCAACTTGATTTATGGGCACAACGCTTGAAGGGGCCCCAAGCTTGTCAGGGCCCCTGCTATTCGGCTGCTTCCAGTGTAGCAGTTAGCCGTTGTAGCGGTTCATCGCCGCTTCGACGCCTTCTGACAGCATCACCTCCACGGCCTGGGCGGCGCGGCCGACGGCGTCTTGCAGCGTCTTCGCCTGGGCGCCGCCCGGGTCGCCGAGCACATAGTCCCCGACGACGTCCGGCTCCCAGGACGGCTCGCCTTCGATGTGCGGCCGGCCGATGCCGATACGGATGCGCGCGAAGTCGCGGCTGCCCAGGCTGGCGATGATCGACTTCAGCCCCTTGTAGCCGCCGTCGCCGCCCTCAGCCCGGATGCGGATGCGCCCGGCCGGCAGGTCCAGCTCGTCGTGAACGACCACCAGGTGCCGCGGGTCGACCTTCCAGCGCTTCATCGCCGGCACGACGGCGTCGCCGCTCTTGTTGACGTACGTTCGCGGCTTCAGCAGGACAACAGGCGCCGCGCCGATCTTGCCTTCGCCAACGGTGGCCAGGGTCTTCGCCTTGAGGTTGATGCCGTGCAGCCGGGCCAGCCGGTTGACGCACCAGTAGCCGACGTTGTGGCGGTTGTGCGCGTACTCCGAGCCGGGGTTGCCGAGCCCTGCGATCAGCCAGCGGTCAGACACGCAGGCAATTCTAGCCTATCGCGGTCTGGGCTCGGTCCTTTCGCTCGCCTGCGACGCAGCAGGGATGCCGGCGCCAGTACAGTTCCGGCGCCGGCTTCCGTGTGCGGAGCCGTGATTAATTGCGCGAGGCGGTGCGCTCTTCCCCGGCGCGGAAAGGTTCCTGGACGACTACTTTGACACCGCCGATGGTGCCTTTCAGAGCGTCACGGACCTCACCACCCGCGCTGCCCCCAATTTCGCCAGCGGCTTCCATCGCACCCTTGGCGGCAGCCGAGGCTGCCTCTTCGGCGGTAAGAGTGATGTCTCGGGCGCCGATTATTGCGCCTTCGATCGCACCCTTCGTGGCGGCGCCGACGTCGCCACCAACTTCGGCGGTGCCCTTGACGGCGGCACCCGCTGTCTCGCGGATTGCGAGAATGGCCTCGACGCTCACGTCCTTCGTTCCGCGTATGACGCCGATCATGGCGCCTTTGGCGGCGCCGCCGACATCGCCGCCGACCTCCACAGCAGCCTGCACGGTGCTGCGGGCGGTGTCCCTTATAAGACCAATCGTCTCCTGTCCAACGGCGTTGGTGGCCCTAACGGTCTTCGTAACGGTTCCGCTCACGGCGTCAACGATAGCGCCGGTCAGGTCGCCGGTACCGCGAAAAACGCCCACCAGGGACTCCTTGAAAGCAGAGGCGAGACCTCGCTTGTCTGTTCGTTCAGTTGCCATGGCAACCTCCTTACTTACAGCAAACCCGACTACGGGCTAATCCCGAGTCGGGTGCTGTCTGGTTGCCTGTATGGATCCCGGCTCGGGAATTTGCTCACCTACTATTATAGCACTGTGATTCCGGTTCACGCATACGCGTCTGTGAGCTTGGTGACAACGGGCGGGCGCGAACGGGAATGCAAGCTGCTACCGCTTACAGACAATGGGGCACCTCAACGGCAGGATCCGAAGCTGCAGCCTTGCTTCCTCTAATGCGTCTACCTGCCACCCTGCCCCGAGGACTTGACGAAGGCCGACACAGTAGTACGTGCGGCCCCGGCGGCGTCAACCCCTAAGCGGCGCTCCGCGGCGAATCGATACTTCGGCCTAAGGCGATGGCGTTGGTGTGGGAGTCGGCAGCGTCGGTAAGAAGCTGATCGTGAAAGCGTTCTTGACGTCGGTGATCGCGTGGGGGATGGCGTGGTACTTGAGCAGGTAGTCATGCAGGGCCTGCCATTGCTCGGTCGTCTGGTAGCCGATGCCGCCCAGTTCCGCCGCGCCCGTCTTGGCCGCGGCCAGCTCCGTGTCCAGCATGTAGCGCTGGTGTACGGGGTCCGCCTCCGGGTCGTAGCTGAGGACGGTATCGACCGCTTCGTCGCGGTGCTCGTCGGCGTACTGGATGCCCTGGAGAACGGCGGCGAGGAAGCGGCGGACAGTGGTCGTGTTGTGTTGCACGTAGTCCTGCGTCACGACGTAGGTGAGGCCCAGCGTCGGCGCTCCGTAGTCGGCGGCCGTGAAGAGCTTCGTCGGGTAGCCCAGGCGGTCCAGGGTGTCGGGCTCGTTGGAGAGGAAGACCGGGTAGATGTCCACCTGCTTCGTCACCAGAGCCTGCGGGTCGTAGCCGGTGCGGACCTCGGTGATAGAGCTGCGGTCGATGCCGTTGGCCTCCAGGATCGCCAGGTAGTCCGGGGCCACGGTGTCGCCCTTGTAGCCGGCCGTCTTGCCGACCCAGTCCGCCGGTGTGTTGATGCCGGAGTCGGCGAGGACCGCGTAGCCCTGCTGTCCCGTCTGGCCGATCAGGGCGATCGCCACCAGCAGCAACGCCGGGTCGCCCGCGCGATAGTTCAGCACCTCGCTGGCGTCGGCGGTTGAGATGTTGACCGCGCCGGAGGCCAGGAGCGGGAAGTTGTCGCCGGGCGTCGTCACGTGCTGGATGTCGACGTCCAGCCTCTGGTCGGCGAAGAACCCCTGCTCCTTGGCCACATAGGCGCCGACGAATGGCAGGTTGGCCTGGGGCTTGAACCCGGCCATGAAGGTGACCTTGGTCATCGGGGGTTCCGTGGCGGTAACTGTGCCGGCCGGCGCGTCATCGCCGCCGCAAGCGGAGAAAGCCGCGGTCACCAGGAGCAGGCATATCAGCGGGATCAGCCAGCGTCTCATCGATTCTCCTAGCCCGTGCTGCGCACGGAGTCGTGCCAGAAGAGCAAGCGCCGCTCTGCCAGCGAAAGGCAAATGTTGATTGCTATTCCGGTAAACGCAAGAACGGCGATTGAGACAAACAAATCGGGGGTGCGCAGGTTCAGCCACGAGGAGTAGATGACATAACCAAGGCCGCGGGTGCCGGTGAACCACTCCGCGACGACGGCGCCGATCAGGGCCAGCGGGTACGAGACTCGCAGCGCGCTCAGTACGTATGGCAGCGAGCTGGGCACGCGCAGCTTCCAGAACACCTGCCACGGCGAGGCCGAGATGGAGCGGAAGAACTCCAGCGCGCCGGGGTCGACGTCACGGAAGCCGATCATGGAGCTAACCAGCATCGGGAAGAAGCAGAGCAGCGCCGCGACGATGATCTTGGGCTCATCGCCGAAGCCGAAGATGATGATCAGCACCGGCGTTATCGCCACCAGCGGCATCACCTTGGCCGCGATCGCCAGCGGGAAGATCGCCCGCTCCAGCGTCCGCGAATGGGCCATCACAGCGGCCAGGGCCACGGCTACCACTGACCCGGCGATCAACCCGAGCGTCGCCTCGTACAGCGTGTACACGCCCTGCCTCGAAAAGAACCAGGGCCGCTCGTAGAAACGCTCGGCGATGCGGTGAGGCGCCGGCATGACGATCACGGAGATGTCCCGCCAGGCGATGTAGGCCTCCCAGGCGCCGATGAGGACTGCCAGCGTCACCAGCGGCGGCAGGACGTGAGCCGCGATCGAGCGGAGCTTTCCGTTCATGCCGCCTGGCTCAACATCCCGCGAAGATAGTCAGAGTAGTCAAGGAAGGCTGGGCTGCGCTCGATCTCCTGGGTGCGCGGGCGAGCCAGCTCGATGTCCAGGTCGGCGACGATGTGGCCCGGCCGCCCGGAGAGCACGATCACGCGGTCGGAGAGGACGAGCGACTCGGTGATGGAGTGCGTGACGAACAGCACCGTCTTACGCCCCGCCGGGCCGACGGTGTTCCACAGCCGCAGCAGCTCGTAGCGCATCGCCGAACGCGTGATCTCGTCCAGCGCGCCGAAAGGCTCGTCCATCAGCAGCAGCGACGGGTCGAAGGCGAGGGCGCGGGCCAGGGCGACGCGCTGCTGCATGCCGCCGGAGAGCTGGTGGGGATAGTAGTCACGGAAGCCGGCCAGTCCCATCAGGTCCAGCAGCGCCTCCGGGTCCGGCAGAATCCGGGTGCGCCGCACGCCATCAATCTCCAGGGGCAGCCGAACGTTGGCCAGCACGCTGCGCCAGGGCAAGAGCGCCGGGTCCTGGAAGACGAAGCCGATCTCGTGCTGGCGGCGGGCGCTGGCCGGCGCCTCGCCGTGGACCAGCGCCGAGCCCTCGCTCGGGCGAAGGAGACCGCCGGCGATCCGCAGCAGCGTCGACTTGCCACAGCCGCTGGGCCCGATGATCGAAAGGAACTGTCCGCGTGGCACGTCGAAGCCGACGTCGCGGAGGGCGACGAGATTCGAGCGCCCGTTGTTGAAGACGTGTGAGAGGCTATCCAGGGAAACGTGGTAGTTTGCTACGGCTATACCCCGCGTGATATCGGGACAGATGTCCCGGTGCGATATCTATCGCGGGGGTGCAGTCCCGCCCGAAGGCGAGTGGCCAGGGCCCGTTTGCCGGAGACGCACCCCGCGCCATCCTCCCGGCGAGCCGCCTAGATTGTACGTGCGCTACGGCTGGGCAGGCAACTCCGCTATCCCCCGGCAACCGCGAAACGATATACTGGCGCTCGCGCGCCGCCATGAGGGTAGACACAAGCAGCATTGGCGCGGCCGCACCCGGGAGTAGGTACAAATTGGCAAGAATTGCGTTTATCGGCGGCACCGGCCCGGAAGGGATCGGGTTGGCCATGAGGTTCGTCAAGTCAGGCAACGCCGTGTTCATCGGCTCGCGCACGGAAGCGAAGGCGGAGGAGGCGGTCCACCAGATCCAGGCGGCGCTACCGGAGGGCGAGATCTACGGCGGTTTCAACGTGGAGGGCGCGGAGAAGGCGGAGTTCGTCTTCGTCACCGTGCCCGCTGACGCCCACCACGACATACTGGTTGAGCTGGAGGAGGCGATCGGCGACAAGATCGTCGTCGACTGCGTGGTGCCGATGGTGTTCGACAAGGACGGCCCGCGCCCGGCGCCCCCGGAGGCCGGATCGGCGGCGGAAGAGGCCAGCCACCTGCTGCCCAACGCCAAGGTCGTCAGTGGCTTCCATCACGTGGACGGCAAGCAACTGCAGAAGATCGACCGGCCGATGCAGGGCGACGTGCTCATCTGCGGCGATCATAAGACCGCCAAAAAGAAGGTGATGGGCCTGGTCGAAGAGATCGAGTACATGCGTGCGCTGGACGGTGGCACCCTGGTCAACTCCCGGATCACCGAGGCTATGACCGCGCTGCTGATCACCATCAACAAGCAGTACAAGGCCCACTCCGGCGTCCATATCACCGGCGTCTGACGAGGGAGAAGGAAGTGGGATGAGCTCCGGGCTGCGCATCATCCCGCTGGCTGGCATTCCCGAAATCAGCACCGGCGACGACATCGCGAAGATGATCGTCGAGGCGGCCGGCGAGGAGCCGGGCATTCGCGGGGGAGACATCCTCGTCGTCACGCAGAAGATCGTCTCCAAGTCCGAGGGGCGGGTCGTCCGGCTGGACATCGTGACGCCCTCAGCAGAAGCCGAAAAGCTGGCCGCGGCGACGGAGAAAGACCCCCGCCTCGTCGAGCTTATTCTGCGCGAGAGCGCCTCAGTCGTGCGGCAGCGCGGCCCGATCCTGATCACGGAGACCCATCACGGCTTCGTCTGCGCCAACGCTGGCATCGACGCGTCCAACGTCGGGCCGGAGGGCACCGTCTGCCTGCTGCCCGAAGACCCAGACGCTTCTGCCCGGGGCATCCGTGAGGCGGTCCGCAAGGCAACCGGCGCCGAAGTCGCGGTGATCATCTCCGACACCTTCGGCCGGGCCTGGCGCGAGGGGCACACCAACGTCGCGGTGGGCGTTGCCGGGATGGCCGCTTTCGCCGATTACGTCGGCCAGGTCGACAGCTTCGGCTACGAGCTGCGGGTTAGCACCCTCTGCGTCGCCGACGAGCTGGCGGGCGCGGCGGAGCTGGTGCAGAACAAGCTGGACGCCGTGCCCGTAGCCATCATCCGCGGCTTCACGTATCCGCAGGGCGAAGGCACCGCGCGCTCAATCGTTAGACCGAAGGAGAACGACCTCTTTCGCTGAACAAAGAGCCGCAGACTGCGCCGGACTGCTAGTTCTTCCGCGACTTGCGGTGCCAGCGGCGGGACGTCTTCTTCACCGGCGCCTCGGTCTCCAGCGCAGCCGGCACGTTGTCGCGCTCGGACTCGATGATTGGCTGGCAGACGGTGATCAGCCGCGAGAGGCGTGAGGCGATCTCGTCGGCCAGGGCGGGCGAAGGCGGGTCGTAGGGGATCGTCTCGTGGAGGCGGGCCCAGGACGCCGTCCACTCCTCCAGCTCAAGCTGCGGCCCGCAGGCGGCCTGGACCTCCGCCATGTGATCGGCGAAGAGCTCGGCCCAGCGGTAGGAAAACTCCTGCGGCCCTTCGAAGTGGAGGCCGATCTCGATGCGCTCGGTCTTGCGGGTGAGCCACACCTCGTAGTGCACCCTGGGCGAATGGAAGTGCACCTGGAACCAGACAAAGCGTACGCGCGGAGTGCAGGTCTCGCGCAGCTCCTCCGGCAGTTTGGCCAGCGTCAGCTCCTGCACGCTCTCCATGAATTCGCGGACGCGCATCGGCATGGGCCTAGGGTCAGGGCTCCGGGGGCGGCGGTCAAGGGTGAGACGGCGCGATGTGCGGCGCGCGATGTTCCTGCTACAATTTGTAGCGTAAACAGTTGGCCCTCTGGCAGGGCCAGGAGGATAGCAGATTGTTGATCGTCATCATCGTACTCATCATCGTCGTCGTCGTGCTCGGCTTCTGGCTGATGAGCATGTACAACGGCCTGATCCGCGGCCGCAACCGCGTCAAAGAGGCCTACTCAGGCATCGATGTGCAGCTGAAGCGGCGCATCGACCTCGTGCCCAACATCGTCGAGACCGTCAAGGGTTACGCCGCCCACGAGAAGTCAACGTTTGAGGCGGTGACCCGGGCCCGGTCCATGCTGCAGCAGGCGGGCTCCCCGGCGGAGGCGGCGCAGGCGAACAACATGCTGACCAACACCCTGCGGTCGCTGTTTGCCGTGGCCGAGGCCTACCCGCAACTGCAGGCGGCGCAGAACTTCCGTGACCTGCAGGCCCAGCTCTCCGACATCGAAGAGAAGATCGCCTTCTCGCGGCAGTTCTACAACACCAACGTCCTGGACTACAACAACCGCATCGGCACGGTGCCGACGAGCATCATCGCCGGCATGTTCGGCTTCAAGCCGGAGCAGTTCTTCCAGGCGGAGGAAGCCGACCGCGCGGTGCCGCACGTGGACTTTGGGACCGGCGGCACGACCCCGGCCGCTCCCGCTGCGCCCGCAGCGCCAACCGACGCCCCGGGCGGCACACCCGGTACCGGCGCAGCCGGCTAAACGCAGACATCTATGTCGATGGCCGAGGTCCCGCACGAGCGGGTACTGATCTATGACCGCATAGCCTCCAACAAGCGCTCGACGTTCTTCCTGCTCGTTGGCTTCATCGTCTTCAACGCGCTGCTGTTTACTTCGATCGGTACCGTCATCGCCTTTTACGCCGGCACCTCGGCGAACCAGGACCCGGCCACCGTCATCAAGATCAGCATCGCCGCCGTCATCATCGCCTCGGCGGTCGGTATCGTCCTCTACACCGTCTCCACCTCGGCCGTGCTGGCGATCTCCGGCGGCCACGAGGTGACGAAGGCCGAGGAGCCGGACCTCTACAACATCGTCGAGAACCTCAGCATCGGCTCAGGCCTGCCGATGCCCCACGTCTGGGTGGTTGAGGACGACGCTCCGAACGCCTTCGCCACGGGAAAGAGCCCGAAAGAGGCGCACGTTGCCGCCACCCGAGGCATCATCAACAAGCTCAACCATCGCGAGCTCGAGGCCGTGATGGCGCACGAGATGTCCCACGTCGGCAACTACGACACTCGGATGATGACGACGGTTGCCGTCGTCGTCGGCATGGTCGCCTTGATCGCCGACCTGATGCTGCGCTTCACCTGGTACGGCGCTGGGTCCCGGGAGAACAACCGCGACAAGGGCGGCGGCGGGCTTGGCGTCATCATTTTCGCCATCGCACTCGTCTTCATTATCCTCTCGCCGATCATCGCTTCGATCATGCAGTTCGCCCTCTCCCGCCAGCGCGAGTACCTGGCCGACTCCAGCGGCGCGCTCCTCTCCCGCGACCCGCAGGCCCTGGCCGATGCCCTGGAGAAGATCTCGCAGGACTCCACGCCGTTGCACTCCGCCAACAAGGCGACGGCGCCGCTCTACATCGAGAACCCGCTGCGGGAGCACGACAGCTTTCTGAACAACCTCTTCGACACGCACCCACCGGTGGCCGAGCGGATCAAACTGCTCCGCGCGATGGGATGAGCCCGCCCCAGCTGCGCCTGGCCACGCCGGCAGACCTGCCCGGCATCGAAGCGTTGCTCGCCACTGAGATGCTCCCGGCGATGCACATCAGCGAGTGGCTGGAGACGTTCTGGGTGCTGGACCGCGACGGCGTGATCGTCGGCTGCGCGGCACTGGAGGTCTACGGGCCGGCCGGCGTCATCCGCAGCGTCGTCGTCGCCGGCTCTGAGCGCGGCAGCGGTCTCGGCGACCTGCTCTCGCGGACGGCGATAGAGGAGGCGCAACGGCGCGGCGTGGAGCGGCTGTACCTGTTCACCGCCGACAAGATGCCGTACTGGTCCCGCTTCGGCTTCGAGGCGTGCGAGCTGGAGGACTGGGAGCCGGTGGCGCGGGAGTCCTGGCAGTGGCGGGGCAACAACGAGCACGAGCAGCTGCGCGCGTTTCTCACCGGCATGCGCGCCGACACCGCCCGGGCGCTCCATTAGCCCGCGACTCCTTTCGCGCGCCGCTGCGTTGTCAGTAGGAAAATGCGACTGACCCATCGATCAGGCAGAATGACCCACATGCGCGCCTTGCTGCTATTCGCGGTGCCCATCCTCGCCGTGAGCGTCGCCTGTGCCCATCGGAGCGATGACCGGACCCCGACTCCGATGGCGCAGGAAAGCACGCCACAAACAACCGACACCGCGGCCCCGCGTACGCAAGCGCCGACGCCTTCTCAGACCGCCTCGCCGACACCTGCCCCGGAACCCGTCTCGCTGGACTGGCTGGACGCGAACGTGAGCGTGCCGGGGCTGTCCGGGGCCATCGCCCCGCCGGCGGCGGACCCCGGGCTGCAGGCCGCACTGGAGAGTTCGCTGGCGCGCTTCGGGGGGAACAGCTCCGCCGTAGTGGAGAACCTGGAGGACGGCCGCTTCGCCTCCGTCAACGAGTCCCAGTCCTGGTACGCGGCCAGCACCTACAAGGCCGCGATCCTGCTGACCGCTTACCAGCAGCGCGACGCCGGCACGCTGGACTTCGACAAGGTCGTGACGCTGGACGAAAAGTACACCCAATACGACCTGGGGACGCTCGAGTACCTGGGCCTGAAGACCGGCGACGAGGTGACGATCCGCGACGCGATTCGGGGCATGATCGTCGTCAGCGACACGCCGCTCGCCGTGCTGCTGGAGGACCAGGTCGGCGGCAACAACGTCGACGCCATGCTGCACAGCATCGGCGCCACGACGATGAGCGTGACCACGCACGACCTGCCGACCTCGGCCATCGACCTGGCGCGGCTGATGATCGCCATCGTCGCCGGGCAGGGCGTGACGGCGGCCTCACGCGACGAGATGCTCTCCCTGATGGCCCAGGAGTGGTACAACGACGGGATCATCGCCGGTCTGCCACCGGGAACGCAATACGCCCACAAGAGCGGCAGCTTCGGCGCCAACGTCCACGACGCCGGGATCGTCTGGGGGACGGCCGGCCCGTACGTCATCGTCGTGATGACCGACGGCTCCGAGGGTTGGACCCCAATCGCCGACGTCTCGGCGACCATCTGGGGATACTTCGGCTCAGCCGGCCAGTTGCGCTAGCATGAGCCAGCGCAAGGGCACGCCGGCGAAACCGAAACAGCGACGTTCCCGCAGCAAGGCGCAGCTCTCACCGGACGAGATCGTGCGGCGGCTGGCGACGGTCTACGGCGAACCCGTCCGGCGCCCGCACGGCGACCCGATGACCGAACTGGTGCTGACGATCCTCTCGCAGAACACGTCGGACACAAACTCTGGCCGCGCCTTCATGCGGCTGGTGCAGCGCTACCCGGACTGGCGCGCGGTAATGGAGGCGCCGGCCTCGGAGATCGAGCGCGAGATAGCGGTCGGCGGCCTGGCGAAGCAGAAGGCGCCGCGGATCAAGGCCGCGCTGGAGGCGATTTGGGCCGCGCGCGGCTCGTTCGATCTGGAGTTTCTGCGGGAGCTGCCGCTGGACGAAGCCAAGAGCTGGCTGCGGGAGATGAAGGGCGTCGGCCCGAAGACGGCCGCCTGCGTCCTGATGTTCTCCTTCGGACGGCCGGCCCTGCCTGTCGATACACACGTGCATCGCGTCGCTCAGCGCCTCGGCCTGGTCCCGGAGCGCGCCACCGCCGAGCAGGCCCACGACATCCTGGAGGAGACGCTGCCCCCGGAGCTGGTGTTCCCGTTCCACATCTCGCTGATCAAGCACGGACGCCGTCTCTGTCGTGCCCAGCGCCCGCTTTGCGATCAGTGTCCGCTTTTGGACGGTTGCCCGGCCGGCCAGAAGTTCACGAAGCGCTAGGCCGGGGCCTTGGCAGCCGCACGGGGCGCTTCTGAACTGCGCTGAACGGCCGACTTGTTGAGGGTGTAGTACGCCGTCCCGATCGCCACCCCCAGGCCGCAGAGCCCGGCGAAACAACCGATCGCGTTCTGGGTTCCGATGTTCGAGGCGAGGACGCCCATCAGGTAACCGCCGATCGGCGTTGAGCCGGCGAAGAGAAGCATGTAGAGCGAGACGACGCGGCCGCGCAGCTCGTCCGGCGCCGCGATCTGGATCGATGTGTTGGCCGTCGTGGCGAAGGTCGATCCCGCCGCTCCGACGCCGACCAGGCAGATCAGCGTGATGTAGATGTTGTGGCTGATCGCCACGCCCATCAGCAGCAGCGTGAAGGCGAAGGCGCCGGCGAAGAGCTGGTAGCGCGTCGCCGCCTTGCGGCCGGCCAGGAACAGCGCCGCGATGAGCGCCCCGAGGCCGACCGCCGCCGTCAAGAATCCCAGGGCGACTGAACCTTCGTTGAGGACGTACTTGGCCACCAGCGGCAGCATGACTGTGAAGTTGTAGCCGAACGTCCCGATCATCGCCACGAGCAACATCACCAGCAGAATCGAAGGCGTGCGTATGGAGTAGGCCAGCCCTTCCTTCAACTCCACCAGCGGATGGCCGGGAGCTGCGCGGCGGTCCTTCGTGTACAGCTCGCTTTGCTTGATCAGGAGCAGGCTGATGATGACCGGAACGAAGGTGATCCCGTTGAGGAGGAAGACGGCTTCGACGCCGAACGCCGAGATGAGGAAACCGCCGATCGCCGGGCCGATCAGCCGCGCGCCGTTGAACATGCCGGAGTTCAGCGCAACGGCGTTGATCAGGTCCTTGCGGCCCACCATCTCAATCGCGAAGGCCTGCCGCGTCGGCATGTCGAAGGCGTTGGCCAGGCCCAGCATCAGAGCCAGGACGTAGACGTGCCAGAGCTGCACGGTGTCGGTCAGCACCAGCGTCGCCAGGATCACTGCCTGCACCATGGCGATGCTTTGTGTCATCACCAGGAAGTTGCGTTTCGGCACGCGGTCCGCGATTACGCCGGCGAACAGCACGAAGATCGTGATCGGCAGGAACTGGAGCATCGTGACGACGCCCAGCGCCACCTGCGAGTCCGTGATCTGCAGCACCAGCCAGGCCTGGCCGATCGTCTGCATCCAGGTCCCGATCAGCGAGATGCTCTGGCCCGCGTAGAAGAGGCGGTAGTTGCGGTGCTGGAAGGCGCGCAGGCTCTCCGTCCAGCGTTGCGGCGAGATCGTCGGCGTGGCGGGCTTAGCGATGCCCCCCAGTTCCGGCGTCGCCATCTCTGCCGGGTCTGGCTCCCTGCGGAACGGCAGGGGAACGCGAAGCAGGCGCCGCCGCCGGCGTTTTGTCTCCATAACGTGATACTGGCGCGACACGCGGTCTCGCGCAATATGCCGCTGTCCCGGGCGTATCGCGGAGGGGTTACGGAGCGAGCGCGGCGACCACCTTGGCGATCGCCGCGATGTAGTCGTCCATGTCGGCAGTCGAGACCGTCGGGTGAACGAGCAACGTGAACAGCTCGCCGGAGAGCTTCTCCGCCACGGGGCACGGAACGCCGCCCAGGCCGGCGTTCCGGAAGACCGGCTGCTGCGGGAGCGGAGTCGGGTAGCGCCGGCTGATCGGCAGCCCCTCGGCGGCCACGGCGGCGACAAAGCGCGCGATGTCGATCCCGGACTCCCGGTCCAGGCGGCCGATGTACTTGTAGTAGCTGTGCTCGGCGTACTCGACCACAAACGGCGGCTCGACGTGCGGGACCCCGGCCAGGCCGGCCGTCAGGTGGGCGGCGTTGCGGCGGCGGGCCAGCAAGTACTCATCGAGCTTGCGGAGCTGGACCAGCCCGGTCGCCGCCTGCATCGAGGTCATCCGGTAGTTGTAGCCCAGGTCCAGGTGGTAGTAGGCGCGCTCCCCTTCCACGGGCCCCTCGCCATGGTGGCGGATCCTCTGCATCCGGTCGGCCAGCGCCTCGTCGGCCGCCAGGATCGCGCCGCCCTCGCCGCCGCTGGTGATGATCTTGTCCTCCCAGAAGCTGAAGCAGCCGGCGTCGCCGATCGTGCCAACCTTGCGGCCTCGGTAGGTCGCGCCGTGGGCCTGCGCCGCGTCCTCGATGACGGCGATCCCGCGCGGCCGCGCGATCTCCAGCAGCGGGTCAAGATCCGCGGGATGGCCGTTGAGGTGGACAGCGATGATCGCCCTGGTCTTGTCGGTGATCAGTTCACGCGCGCTGTCCGCCGAGATGCAGTAGGTACGCTCGTCGACGTCGGCGAAGACCGGCGTCGCGCGCTGGTGCATGACCGGCGTGGCTGAGGCGATGAACGTGTGCGCGGGGACGATCACTTCGTCTCCGGCCGCGACTCCGGAGGGCGATCAGGGCCGTGTGGATCGCCGTCGTGCCGGAGCTGGTGGCCACGCAGTGTTCTGCGCCGTGCCAGGCCGCGAAGGCGCGCTCGAAGTCAGCCACGGCTGGGCCGGTGAGCTGCGTCAGCTTGCCGGAGTCGAGCACTTCGGCCACGGCGCTGACGTCCTCCGGGCCCAGGTGGGGCCAGCGCGGAAACGCCGTGTCGCGAGTCCTGGGGCCGCCGTCGATCGCGAGCTTGTTCGTCATGGCCGCCGTATTATATCGCCGGAATACACGAGCCACAGATTGACGCGGATTAAACGCAGATTTTGAACGTTGAGTCAGCGATAACATTTCGCGGACAGCAAAAGCCCAATCTGCGATCCATCTGCGAAATCTGCGGCCAAAAACCAGGGAGGCTTTCTATGGACCTTGGAATTGCCGGGCGCGTGGCGCTGGTGACGGGCGCCGGTCGCGGGATCGGCGCGGAGATCGGGCGGACGCTGGCGGCTGAGGGCGTGACGCATCGCTGTCAACGACCTCTTCCAGGAGCGCGCCGACGAAAGCGCCGCCGAGATGCGCAAGTCCGGCGCCGAGGCGATCGGCGTCGCCGTTCGACGTAACGGACTTCGCGGCGGTGGAAGCCGGCGTGCGCCGCGTGCTGGACGAGTTCGGCCAGGTCGACATCCTGGTCAACAACGCCGGCATCCCGGCGGCCACGGCGAACGACGCGCTGCCCTCGGCGGGCGGCCTCTTCGGCGGCAGCGACCGCGAGCAGTGGGACCGGACGATGGGCCTGATCACCTACGGAGTGCTCAACTGCTCCCGGGCGGTGATCGGCACGATGACGGAGAAGCGCTGGGGCCGCATCGTCAGCGTCATCTCGGACGCCGGGCGGGTCGGGGAGCCGCGGCTTGTCGCTTACTCCATGGCCAAGGCCGGCGTCGTCGGATTCACCAAGGCGCTGGCCAAGGAGAGCGGCCGCAACTGCATCACGGTGAACTGCGTTTCGCCGGCGACGACAGTTACCGACGCGACCCGGGAGTGGATCGCCGCACAGGGTGAACAGATCATGCGCTCGTACCCTCTCGCGCGCGGCCTGGGACGGCTTGGCCAGCCTTCAGACATAGCGAATACGGTAGCTTTTCTTGCCTCTGAGCGAGCAGAGTGGATCACAGGGCAGGTGCTAAGCGTCAACGGTGGCTATTCAATGGTCGGTTGACGGCCATTTCTAAACCAATCCTGAACTTTCACTTTCTAGGTCGCCGGGCGCTGTAACGGGCTATTCCCCCTCGCGTCTCAGCTTATGTACGGAAAAGAAACGGTTCACAGTTGGGCCGCGTACAGAGAGGGACTAGTGATTACCGCCCAGACTTCAAGCCGCAGGGGAATAGCGGGGGCAGTGGCTGCGTTTGTGGCTACCTGCGCCGTTGGAGGTCTCGTCGTCGTTGACGGGATGATCCCCAGCGCCTTCACGGCCCTCTTCTTCATCCCGATCATCTTCACCGCCTACCGCTACCCACTGGGCGTGGCCTCGGCCCTGGCCGTCTTCGCCTCGGTGCTCAGCAGCCCGGTGATGGAGCTGGCGGGCGTTCAGTTCGACAGCTCGATCATGCCGGTGCTCTGGCTGGGCTGGCCGGCCGTCTACCTGTTCCTGGCCGTCAGCCTCAACCAGTGGGCCAGCATCCAGGAGCAACGCAGCAAGCTGGAAGAGGCCGGGCGAGACCTGGGCGAGGTCAGCGCGCGCAACCACCGCCGCGAAGAGGAGCTGGACACCCTCTCCTCCATCCACACCGCGATCATGTCCGGCAGCGACGAACCGACCGTGGTCAACGAGATCACCCGGCGCGTCGCCGAGACCTGCGGCGCCAAGATCTGCACGATATCGATGCCGATCGACGGGACGACCGGCCAGAAGCCGTTCCTCCCCGTCGGTTTCCCGGAAGAGGCGTTCACGAAGCTGTTCCCGGAGGGCGCACCTTACGGCGAAGGCGTCGGCGGCTGGGCCATGCTGCACCGCCGCGTAGCCTTCTCCAAGAACGTCTTCGAAGACCCCCGCTACGAGCGGATGAGAGACTTCGCCGCACTGGTCGGCTTCGTTTCCGCCGCCGCTGCGCCCGTGGAGCTGGACAACGACGTCTACGGCGCGCTGGTCATCTGCTACCCGGAGCAGCGAGAGTTCGCGCCTGAAGAGCTGGCCCGGCTGGAGCGACTGGCCCACCAGACGGAGATCGCGATCCGCAGCGTCAGGCAGCGCGAATCGCTCTCCCGCTTCGCCTTTGAGACGGCGCTGGCCCTGACCGAAGCCATCGAAAGCCGCGACCCTTACACCGGCGGACACTGCCGCCGCCTGGCCGAATACGCCGGCGTCATCGCCGAAAAGCTGATGTTCCCGGCCCACGAGATCGAGGCGGTGCGGCTCGGAGCCGCTCTCCACGACATGGGCAAGATCGTCGTGCCGGACTCCATCCTGAAGAAGCCCGGCAAGCTGACGCCGGAAGAGTACGCCGTGGTCAAGCAGCACTGCTACTCCGGCGGCCAGATCTGCAAGCGCGTCGGCTTCCTGATGAGCGCCTATCCCGTCGTCTACCACCACCACGAGCGCTGGGACGGCAAGGGCTACCCGGACGGGCTCAAGGGTGACCGCATCCCGATGGGTGCGCGGATCGTCGCCGTCGTCGACGCCTATGATGCGATGACGACGGACCGCCCCTACCGCGAGACGATGCCGATCCAGGAAGTCTGGTCGATCCTCAAGGACGGCTCCGGCAGCCAGTGGGACTCCCGGATCGTCAACACCTTCATCGAAACGGTCCAGAGCTCCGGCGATCCCGGACGATGGCCACCACCACTCGCACGAGTCCCACCGGCGGGAGTCCGGCCTGATCGTTCCGGACAGCGCGACGACCGGCTCCGGGATACACGTGCCGCACGGCGCGCCCGAAGGCTCCGAAGTCAACTAGCGCCGCTCAGGGGTCCAGCGGCGGCAGCATCGGCGCCTGGCCCAGCGGCTCCCCGCTAACATCACTCAGCTTTGAGGCGTGGATGCCCAGCAGCCGGAACTTGTCGCCTTCTTGCGCGACCTTGCTCAGCAGCTGACCGGCCGCCGCGGCGATCTCCGAGGCGTCGTCGGTCGGCTCCGGGCGGGTGAGTTGCCGGGTGATTGTGTGGAAGTTGTGGTAGCGCAGCTTGATCGCGATGCAGCGGGCCCTGGCCCCGGAGCTCCGCAGCCTCTCCGCGACCCCGCCGGCGATCTCGGCCAGCTCCTGGCGCAGCTCCGGCCCGTACGGCAGGTCGCGCGGGAAGGTGTTCTCGGCGCCCACGGACTTGCGCTCGTACTCCGTGATCACGGCGCGGTCGTCGTGGCCGCTGGACATCTCCCAGAGCTCCCGGCCGCGCTGCCCGAAGAGCGATTCGAAGTGCTGCGGCGAGGCGGCGGCGATGTCCCCGACGGTGCGGAACCCGGCGGCGACCAGCGCCTTCTCCGACTTCGGGCCGACGCCCCAGAGCGCGCGCACCGGCAGCGGCGCGAGGAACGCCGCTTCCGTTCCCGGAGGCACCAGGCAGAGACCGTCCGGTTTGTCCTTGTCGGAGGCGATCTTGGCCACGGTCTTGTTCGTCCCGACGCCGATCGAGACTGTGAGGCCGGTCTCGCTCTTCACCGTCCGCTTGAGGTGCTCGGCCAGACCCTTGGCGCCGCCGTACTCCGCGTGGCGGCCCGTCACGTCCAGGAACGCCTCGTCCATCGAAAGCGGCTCTACCAGCGGCGTCACCGAACGGAAGATCGCCATCACCTGCCGCGACACCTCGCCGTAGCGGTCGAAGCGGGGCGAGACGCGCACCGCTGTGGGGCATTTGCGCAGCGCGCGGCGACATCGGCATCGCGGAGTGGACGCCGAACTCTGCGCGCCTCGTACGAAGCCGCGGCCACGACCCCGCGCCCCTCCGGCGAGCCGCCGACGACGACCGGTTTGCCGCGCAGCTCCGGCTTGTCCAGTTGCTCCACGGAAGCGTAGAAAGCGTCGAGGTCGGCGTGGATAATCGTGCGGCCCATGAGCAGATGATACGGCGGTAACAGCCGATTTGAGACGGGCCGGCGTCAGTCGTTTCGCGAAGCCGGTGCTAAAATGAGGTCACAATTCCATGGCAGAAACCACTCGCCCCCCACGCCGGCGCGTCTACACTACCGGCAAGGCGGAACTCGACGCCAAAATCGCTGAACTCGTCGCCCTCAGCGGCCACACCGCCAACGCCGACCTTATCCAGGAGATGATCACCACCGCCTTTCGCATGGCGCGCGACAAGGCGGACCGCGGAGAGATGAAGCTGGTCAACTCCGCCATCAAGGAGTTCGCCTACTCCTTCCAGCGTCTTCATGAAGTGGCGGGACTACCGCAAGGTGACGATCTTCGGGTCAGCCCGCACCGCGCCGACCGAGGCCGTCTACGACTACACCCGCCGCTTCGCCAGGGCCATGGCGGAGAACAACTGGATGGTCATCACGGGCGCCGGCCCCGGCATCATGGCCGCCGGACACGAGGGCGCCGGCGCCGAGCACAGCTTCGGCGCATCCATCCGCCTGCCCCTGGAGTCCGAGCCAAACATCTACATCCAGGGCAACACCAAGCTCATCAACTTCAAGTACTTCTTCACGCGCAAGGTCACCTTCATCAAGGAGTCAGACGGCTTCGCGCTCTTGCCCGGCGGCTTCGGCACGATGGACGAGGCGTACGAGCTGCTGACGTTGATGCAGACCGGCAAGAGCGACCTGCACCCGATCGTCCTCCTGGAGGAGCCGGGCAGCACCTACTGGGCCGAGTGGATGCGCTTCCTGGAAGACCAGCTGATCGGCCGCGAGCTGATCTCCCGAGACGACCTGAACCTGCTCTACCACGCGACATCGATCGAGTCCGCCGTTGAAGAGCTGACCTGCTTCTACCGCAACTACCAGTCCCAGCGGTACGAAGGCGGGCTCTTGATCCTGCGGCTGCTGCGGCTGCCGCCAGAGGTGGAGGTGGAAGGGTTCGCGACGGCTTTCGCGGACATCCTGGGGCGGCGCGGAATCCACGTTGTTGAGCCCAGCGAGGCCGAGGTCAGGGACGACGATAGTCTTCACATGAAGCGGCTGGCGGTGGACTTCAACCAGCGCAGCGTGGGCCGTTTGCGGGTTCTGATCGACGAGCTAAATCGCTTCTAGAGCGTGATCGGCGGCGTTCGGGCCAAATACCGGGCAACCCGTACCTAAGTTGGCCAAAAGTGTGCTTAACGCGGGGGCTAATCTCCTTAGTAGACGCTCAGATTGGCGGCGTTTGTGGAAAATGGCCGAAATCTCTCTTGACTTAGGTTATTCCGTAGCTATGCTATGCGGAAATAGCAATCAGGCCCCTTCGCCCGTACAAAGGAGGAACAGATGGAAGGCTATTGTCTGAAGTGTCGAACCAAGCGTGAGATGAACGCCCCGGTGAAAGTCACGCTGAAGAACGGCCGTCCCGCCACCCAGGGTACCTGCCCGGTCTGCGGTACCAAGATCACCCGCATCGGTAAGTAAGCCGCCGAATCGTCCCACCCGGACGCCGCATGCTGGACCGCGTTGACCGCGTACAACTCGCGGTAAAGGACAGCTCCGCAGCCAGCGCAACCTTCGCCGAAGTTCTGGGCGCAGAGCTCGTCCGCAAGGACAGCCTCGGAGCCCCTTACAACGCAAAGCGCAGCGTAGTCCAGGCCGGGGACAGCGAATTCGAACTACTGGAACCCGGCGGCGAAGGTCTCGTCTCCCAGCACATTGAGCGCTGGAAGGAAGGGATCTTCGCCGCCGGGTTTTCCACTTCTGACCTGCCGGGCGTCTCCCGCTCGCTGGAGGCCGCCAACGTCAGTTACACCACTCACGGCGACCAGCTCTTCATCGAGCCGGACCAGACGATGGGCATGCGCACCATCCTCCAGAAGGCGGAGTCACGCAAAACGATCGGCGCCGTCAGCGGGCTCTACGAGGTCACGAACATCGTCGCCGACCACGAGGCCGCGGCGTCCTTCTACGCGAAGATCTTCGGGCTGGACCAGTCCCGCTTCAGCCCGATCACCAGCGAACACTACGGCTACACCGGCACGCTGACGCTTTTCGATCCGCCGGCCCGGCTGGACCGGATAGAGATCACGCAGATCACCCAGGACTCGCTGGCGATGGGTCGCTACTACGCGCGGCGCGGGCCTTCGCTCTACATGTGCTACGTGGAGTGCGCGGACGTCGGCGCGCTCGGTCAGCGGCTGCAGAAGCTGGGCGCGCGCTTCGAGCCGTTCGGAGACGAGATGGGGCTCTTCATCCACCCCTCGGCGCTCTGCGGGATGCTGATGGGAGTCAGCGCAACCAACGTCGGCTGGCGCTGGTCCGGCCGCCCCGAGCTCGCCCCCTCTCGCGCGTCGTGACTCGGCCTCGCGCCGTCTGAGCTCATCACCAGTCGGGCAGCCAGTGTAAATCGCCCCTCTGGCTGGTACACTGCCGCCGCATGAAAAGACGGGGCAGGCCGCCGCATCCGGACATCCTGACGCCGCGGGAATGGGAAGTGCTGGCCCTCTTGCGGGAGGGCCTCAGCAACGAGCGGATCGCCGAACGGCTTGACGTTACTCCGCGGGCCGCACGCTATCACGTCTCCGAAATCCTCTCCAAGCTGCAGGTGGCGACCCGCGAAGAAGCGGCCGCCTGGCAACCGCCGGCGCCGGGGCGCGGGCGCTGGCTCGCCGCTGCCCAGGTTGCGGCCGCGATCGCCGCCCTCGGCGTGCTGACCGGGCTTGGCGTGCTCGGCTGGTCAGTGGCAAGCGGCGGCTCAATGGCGGAGCCGACTCCGGTTCCGACTCTGCCTGCCCCTGCGGCGCCAGGCGGTCCCGACTGGTCCGCCCTCGAGGGTCACCCGCTGACGCCTCCGGCGACGCCGGCGAACGGCGAGTGCCCGACCGCTTCCGGGCGCGTCGTCAGCAGCGAATTCGCGCCGGCGCTGGGTGATGGGCCGGTCTACCCGGTGGGACTCAGCACGGACGGCGTTCTCCAGGTTGGGGCCTTTCCCGTGGGCGGCGATTGGCTCGGTATGAAGGTGCTGTGGGTCGCGCCGTCCGACTTCAGCGGCAAGGCGCTGGTCCGCGGCTACCGGCTGGACGCGCCTGGACAGGTTGGATTCGCGGGCGGCCTCACGCCGGTCTCTGAGCTGCGTCTGGAGTCGAGTCACTACGCCAACCAGCCGCCGGGAAGGGTGTGGGACAACTGGCCGTCCTACACGCGAGTGCCGGGGCCCGGCTGTTACGCCTACCAGGTCGACACCCCGAGCCTTAGCTACACGATCGTCTTCCGGGCGGAGCTTGCGCCGTCTTAGGCCGCCGGCAAGTCCACGGTTACGTTCGTGCCCTTGCCCGGCTCGCTGGCCAGCGAGATGCGGCCGTCGTGCTTCTCGGCGATCCAGCGGGCGATGGCCAGGCCCAGGCCGCTGCCGCCCATCTCCCGCGAACGGGCCTTGTCCGCCCGGTAGAAGCGGTCGAAGACGTGGGCCACGGCCTCCGGCGGAATGCCGACGCCGCTATCGGCGACCTTGATCTCGACGCGGCCGTTGGCCTGGGCCACGCTGACATCGACTGCGCCGCCGGCGTCTGTGTACTTGACCGAGTTGTCCAGCAGGATCAGAAGCAGCTCCCCCAGGCGCTGTTCGTCGCCGAGGACGGTAGCCGCGCCGTTCGGCTGGAAGTTGAGGGCGATCTGCTTTTCGCCCGCCAGCAGGCGCATCTGGCGCGTCACATCGCCAGCCAGGTGGTTGACGTCGACGGTGGTCTTTTCGAAGGGCGCGTCCGCGGCGTCGGAGCGGGCGAGGGTCAGCAGCTGCCCGACCAGGTAGGCCAGCCGGTCTGTCTCGCTGATGATGTCGTCAACGAAGGCCTTGTCCGGCGGCTGGTCAGGATGGCGCTGCATCATCTCGGCGTTGGCGCGGATCAACGAAAGCGGCGTGCGCAGCTCGTGTGAAGCGTCGGCGACGAAGGCGCGCTGGGCGTCCATCGTGACGCGGATCGGCTTGAGCGCCCGCCCGGCCAGCCAGTAGCCGCCGGCCGCCGCGAGGACGAGGCCGATCATCCCGCCACCGAAGGAGATGACGAGGAGCCGCCGCAGCGCGTGGAGCTCCGGCTCGATGCTCCGGCCGACCTGGAAGTAGTAAACGTCCTGGTTGGCGGCGGTCACTGCGCGCGCGTACAGCCGGACCTGCTCACCGTCGTCGCCGTCGGTCCGGATGTAGGCTGGGCCACCGGCCGTCCGGTCCGATAGCTCCGCGACGGTCGGCAGGGTCACCTGGTTGGCGGCCTCGCTGGCGGAGAAGACGTTGCCGGCGGGGCCGGTTATTGCGTAGAAGTAGCCGCCGACAGTGGCGAAGTTGAAGGCCGCGCGCTGGCCGGGGTCAAAGAGGCCGGGCCCGCGACCGGTAGCCGAATCGAGGAGCCGCTGCGAGCGGACCTGCAAGTCGCCGTCAACGTTGTTCATCAGCGTCGTGCGCTCCGTGAAATAGACGGCGCTGCCGATCAGGATGAGGATGATTGCGAAGGCGCCGGCGAACCAGAGCGTCAGGCGCCAGCGCGCCCGGTTGAACAAGCGCTACTCTCCCAGGGCGTAGCCGACGCCGCGAACTGTGCGGATCAGCTTGTTGTTTGTGCCCTTGTCTACTTTACGACGCAAGTAGGCGACGTAGACGTCCACCAGGTTGGAGTCGGTGGCGAAATCGTAGCCCCAGAGATGATCGAGGATCTGGGTGCGGGTGACGACGCGGCCCTCGTTGCGCATCAGGAACTCAAGGAGACTGAACTCTTTGGGGCTCAGCTCGATTGGGCGGCCGTCGCGCTGGGCCCGTCGGCGGCGGAGGTCCAGGGTCAGGTCGTCCACTGCCAACTCCTGCGGGTCGCGCGGCTGCACGCGGCGGCGGGAGAGCGCGCGCAGGCGGGCCATCAGCTCCTGGAAGGCGAAGGGCTTCGGCAGGTAGTCGTCGGCGCCGGCGTCCAGGCCGCGGACCCGGTCGTCGACGCCGTCCAGCGCCGTCAGGAGGAGCACGGGCGTGTCCAGGCGGTTGCGCCGCAGCGCCTTGCAGACTTCAATGCCATCAATCTCCGGTAACATGATATCCAGCACGATGACGTCGTGCGTGCCTTCCAGGGCCATCTGCAGCCCCTCTTCGCCGTCGTGGGCCACGTCAACCGTGTGCCCTTCCTCTTCCAGCACGCGACGGACCAGCTGCGCGAGTCTTCGTTCGTCTTCGACTACCAGTACATACATTTCTTCATCTCCACGGGCCCAATCGTAGTCTTGGAGGATTAAAGAAACGTTAGATTTTGGCGGGGATTTTGTTCTTTAGATTAGAGATTCTTAATGGACCTCTCATACGAGGTTCACTGCCGCTTGCGACCATAACTCTGCGATCTACGCAACCAAACGCCTGTCAAAGGAGGCACACATGAAGAGAGCGATTATTGCGGGAGGACTCTTTGCCGCAATCGTCATCGGAGCGTTGGCAGTGGCCGTCGCCGGCGCGCAGACCGATACGCCAACGGACACGCCGGCCCCATCTTCGACGACTACGCCGGCAACCGTCGGCTCCGGCGACACCCTCAGGGATGAGTTCCTGACGGACCTGGCCGGCAGGCTCGGAGTCTCGGTGGACACACTGAAGGTCGACATCGCCGACAGCCAGAAGGCCCTGATCGACAAGGGTGTGGCTGATGGCAAGATCACCCAGGAGCAAGCCGACGACCTCAAGGCCCGCATCGACAACGGCGGAAACATCGACCTCGGCAGGCTGCTGGGCAACAACAAGGGGCCGGTGCGCCGCTTCGTCAACAACATCGTAGATGAGGCAGCGAGCGTCCTCGGCATCGACAAGTCGGACGTCACTGATGGTCTGAAGGCAGGCACCAGCCTCAACGACATCGCCACGGCCCACGGGATGAGCACCGCGGACTTCCAGTCGGCTCTGCTGGCCCAGGCCAAGTCTGACCTCGACGCCAAGGTTGCCTCCGGCGACATCACCCAGGACCAGGCCGACACGGCCTACCAGCGCCTGAGTGACAACATCGACAAGATCACCAGCGGCACCCGTGGCGACTTTGGCCCCGGCTTCGGCCGCTTCGGCCACGGCCCCGGTCGCGGCGGCCCCGGCCCGTTCTGGTCCGGCGGCCCCGACTCGGCTCCGGATGACTCCGGCTCGTCCAGCGACACCCCGGCGCCGTCCGGCGGGACCTCCACGGCCGGAGGCGCGACCATCACCTTCTGATCACGTCCATAGACCCCTCGAAGGGAGAGAGGCCGGGTGGCAGCCCGGCCTCTCTTCTTGTCTGCCGGGGGTCAGCCGACGATACGCTAGAATATCGGCTACCATGGCCGTCCTCCCGATTCGCTACCTGCCCGACCCCGTGCTGCGCGAAAAAGCGAAGCGCGTGCCCCGGATAGACGCCTCCATCCGCCGCCTGATCGACGACATGATCGAGAGCATGTACGCGGCCAACGGCGTCGGGCTGGCGGCGCCCCAGATCGGCGTCTCGCTGCGCGTCATCGTCATCGGCATGCCGGAGGAGGAGCCGTTCGCCCTGATCAACCCGGAGATCGTCAAGGTGACCGGGGAGCGCACCGTGGACGAAGGCTGCCTCTCCGTCCCGGGCTACCGCGCCGAGGTCACGCGGCACAAGCTCAGCATCGCCAAGGGGCTGACACCGGAGGGCAAAGAGGTGCGGATCAAGGCGCGCGACGACCTGCTGGCCCAGGCCCTGGAGCACGAGATCGACCACATCAACGGCATCCTCTACATCGATCACCTGCCGAGCCTGGACGCGCTGGAGAAAGTGGAGCGGGCGGAACCGCGGGCGCCCCGCGAACGCGCCGGCTAGCGCGGCGAGGTCCGCTTGGCAGACACGATCCGCATCGACGACGCGCAGCTTTGCGAGCTGCTGGCCCAGATTGAGGCCGTCTGCGCCGGGCAAGGCGTCCAGGCCTGGGCCACCGGCGGCTTCCTGCGCGACTGCCTTTCCGGCGCGCCGGTCCACGACATCGACGTGACCATCGCCGGAGACCCGCTCGTCATCGGCCCGGCCCTGGCGGCAACCCTCGGCGGGACGTTCTTCCCGCTGCGGGAAGAGCGCAAGCAGGCGCGCATTCTCCTGGCCGATCGTGGCCTGCACATCGACCTGATGCCGCTCCGCGCCGCCGACCATCGAAGAGGACCTGCGCCAGCGGGACTACACGATCGACGCGCTCGGCGCCACGCTCGCGGGATTGGCCGCCGGCGAGACGCAGCTCCTCGACCCGACCGGCGGTTTCGCCGACCTACGCGCCGGTCTGCTCCGCTTGACCGGCGAGCAGGCCCTGCTGGACGACCCGCTGCGGTTGCTGCGTGGCCCGCGCATCGCGACGCAGCTTGGCTTCCGCCTCGAAGACGACACGGCCGGCGCCATCCGCCGGCACGCGGGCAAGATCTCCGAGGCCGCGCTGGAACGGCAACGGGACGAATTGATCCGCATCTTCGCCAGCCAGCAAGCGGCGGACGGGCTGCGCCTGCTGGACGACCTCGGCCTCTTCGCCCTGGTCCTGCCGGAGATGGAGGTGACCCGCGCCGTGGAGCAGCCGAAGGAGCACGAGTACGACGTACTCGGCCACTGCCTGGCCGCCGTCGGCATCCTGGACATGCTGCTCGGCGAGACGCGGCCGGCCGAACCTCCATCGAGCGAGCTCTGGGACCAGCTCTGGACCGAGCTGGCCTGGTGCGAGGGGCTGCGCGACTACTTTGACGAGGAGATTGTGCCCGGCACACCGCGACGGGCGCTGCTCAAGCTCTGTGGCCTGCTGCACGACATCGGCAAGCCGGAGACGAAGGCCGTGCAGCCGGACGGACGCACGCGCTTCTTCGGCCACAGCGAGGCCGGGGCGCGCATCACCGGCGGCCTGATGCGGCGCCTGCGCTTCTCCGCCCGCGAGACGAAGCTGGTCCAGGCGATGATCGGCGCCCACCTGCGGCCCGTCCAGCTCGGCGAGCAGGGCGCACCTTCCCGGAAGGCGATCTACCGCTTCTTCCGCGACACGGCCGGCGCCGGCATCGACACGCTCTTCCTCTCCCTGGCCGACCACCTCGGCACGGTCGGCCCCAGGGTCAGCATGGAAGGATTCCGCCGCCACGTCGCCCTGACCTCGTACATCCTCCACGTCCGTTTCGACGAGGAGGAGACGCTTTCGCCGCCACGCCTGGTGGACGGCGACGACCTGATGTCAGAGCTCGGACTCGGCGAAGGCGCCGTTATCGGCGAGCTGCTGGAGGCCGTGCGAGAAGCCCAGGCCGCCGGCGAGATCAAGACACGCGAGCAGGCGCTGACGCTGGCGCGGGCAAAACTGGCGGACGCCGGCACATCTGCGGGAAGATAGCGGCGTGCTTCCGCTGCGCTTCCTCTTCGCCGCTGTGTTTATGGTCAGCCTGCCGTTTGGCCTCTGCAACTCGGAGAGCGATCCTGACGTGTCCCAACAGGACGCCGCGTTGAAAGCAGTCCTGAGCCTGACCGGGCAGGACCAGGGGACGCTCCCGGCGGTGGGGCAGAACTATGCCTGCACCCTGATCGTCTCGCTCCAGCCGACACCGCCGACAAGCCCCTTCCACGACGTCGACGGGACCTGCAACTGGGTAGTGGAGCAGCAGGGCAACGTCTGGTTCGTCGGCTTCACCGAGACCTGGTTCTGCGACGACTGGGACGCCACCGTACCGGACTATCCCGCCTGCGAACCGCCTATCGGTCTGCACGAGTGGCAGTACCAGGTAGACCTGGGCAGAGGGACGGTCCAGCAGATCGCCAACAAGGGGCCGTACGCGCCAAACCAGTATTGATTGCGGAATTTGCGTTGTGCGCGTAGCGCCTGAATCTAGTAACCTTAGCTGGCTATGGGCAGTCTCTGGGTAATCGCGCTCGCCTATCCGGCCACGATCGCCGTGCTCTTCTACTTCGCGTTCCTGCGGCCCGTGCAGCAGCACCAGAAGAAGCAGCGCAACGAGCTGCAAAGCCTGCGCGTGGGCGACGAGGTGCTGACACAGGCAGGCTTCATCGCCCGGATCAAGGAAGTGCGCATCCCGGAAGAGCGCGGCCCTACGGAGCTGGTCCTGGACCTCGGCGGTATCGAAGTGCGCGCCGTGGCCAGCGCCATCGTCCAGCGGATGTCTGTTGCGGACACGGAGCCGTCTGCTGAGCAGCCGCCCGCCGGCGGCGAAGTGAGCGAAGCCAGCAAGAGGCCTGCCAAGCGCCGCCGCGAGAAGAGAATCGAAGCCCGAGGATAACCTGAATGCGACACCAAACAACCTGGCCAATGATGATCTTGATCGCAGCCGTGACGGTGTTCTCGGTGCTGGTCATCTGGCCGGGCTGGCCGAAGCAGTACCTGCCCGACTTCATCGACTACCCGACCGGCCCGATCATCGACGTCGGCAACGACGCCATGCGCCTGGGCCTCGACCTCAAAGGCGGGACGTACCTCCTCACCGAGGCCAACCTTTCCGCCCTGCCCCCCGACCGCGACCCGGACGAGGCGATGGACTCCGTCAAGACGCTGATGGAGAACCGCGTCAACGCCTTCGGTGTGTCCGAGACCGAAGTGACGCGCGAGGGCCGCAACCGCATCGCGATCCAGGTGCCGGGCATCCCGCCGGAAGAGGCACGCACGCTCATCGGCCGGACCGCCCTGCTGCGCTTCCAGGAGCCGGTGCGCGACGCCGCCGGGAACGTCACCTGCGTGTCTCCGGAAGGCACCACTTTTACGACGCCTGTCAGCAACGCCAACCAGGCCCCGCCTAACGCCAACGGCGACACCGTTGAGGTCTGCACAGACTCAAGCGGAGCCCAGACGGGCACGCTCGTCTGGCAGGCGGCCACGGGGACGGTGTCCGGGGGCCAGATACGCGCCCTCACCGGCGCCGACGTCACCAGCGCCACCTACCAGCTTTCGCAAACCCAGGGCGACCAGGTGTTGCTCAACTTCAACGGAGAGGGCGCCACCCTCTTCACCGAGATCACCGGGCGCCTCGCCCCGAGCTATCCCCTCGGCATCTTCCTGGACGATGAGCTGCTCAGCGCGCCGAACGTCAACACCCAGATCACCGGCAGCGAGAGCGTGATCACCGGACTCACCACGGACGAGGCCAAGAACCTGGCCAAGCTGATCAGCGCCGGCGCCCTGCCGGTCCCGCTGACCACGATCCAGGCCTCCGAGGTCGATGCCACCCTGGGCGAGCAGACCCTCGTTCGCGGTGTCCAGGCCGGCCTGATCGGCATCCTGGCGGTGATGGCGTTCATGATCCTCTACTACCGGCTGCCGGGCATCCTCGCCTCCTCCGCCTTGTTCACGTACATCGCCGTCGTCATGATGATCTTCAAGCTAGGCCCCCTGATCGGCCCCGTCACGATCACACTGGCCGGAATTGCGGGGTTCGTCTTATCTGTCGGCATGGCTGTGGACGCCAACATCCTCGTCTTTGAGCGGCTGAAGGAGGAGTTACGCGCGGGCCGCGCCTTGCCCTCCGCGATCGAGCACGGCTTCGACCGCGCCTGGACCTCCATTCGCGATAGCAACATGTCCACGCTGATCACCTGCGCCATCCTTTACTGGTTCGGCAGCCAATTCGATGCGGCGCTGGTCAAAGGCTTCGCGGTCACGCTGGCCATCGGGGTACTGGTCAGCCTTTTCTCCGCTATCACCGTCACCCGCACATTGCTGCGGGCCGTCGTCTCAACGCCGCTAGGCCGCAAGCCGTGGCTTTTCGCCCGGGACCTGGACCACGTGGAGCAGGCCGGTTCCGCGCGCGGCCACTTCGCCTTCGATTTCGTCAAGAAGCGCGGCTTCTACTTCCTGCTCTCCGCCGTCCTCCTGGTGCCGGGCGCGATCTCGCTCGCCGCGCCGCCGCACATACACACCGGCATCGAGTTCAGCAGCGGCGCAACCTTCACCCTCAAGTTCGACGACACGAACGTTACCCAGGACCAGGTCAGCAAGGCTTTCGCCGACCAGGGCTTCAACGAGACACGGGTCCAGCGCAGCGACGTCGGCACCTTCATCGTGCGGACACGGTCCTTCGCAGTTGCGCCGGGACCGCCGGTAGGCCCTGCGCCCCCGTCCGAGCGCGACCAGCTGGAGGCTGGGATCAAGGCCGAGCTCGGCAACTTCACCACGCTCAACTTCAACCAGGTCTCCTCGATCATCTCCAGCGCTATCGTTTGGGACTCGCTGATCGCGGTGTTGTTCGCCTCGTTAGCGATCCTGGTCTATATCTCGCTGACCTTCCGCAACGTGCCGCAGTCTTACCGCTACGGCATCGCTGCCATCGTGGCCGCGCTCCACGACGCCGTCTTCGTGATGGGCGCCTTCTCCATCTTCGGCCGGCTGTTCGGCACCGAGATCAACAGCTTGTTCATCACCGGTATCCTTACCGTCATCGGCTTTAGCGTGCACGATACGATCGTCGTCTTTGACCGCATCCGCGAGAACGTGGCGACGCACCCCGGGGTCGCCTTCGACGAGGTCGTCAACTCCAGTCTGATGGAGACGCTGGCCCGTTCGATCAACACATCGACAACAGTGGTGATCACGATCATCGCGCTGCTGCTGATGAGCGGCGGTTCGATCAACGTGCTGTTGCTGACGCTGCTGCTCGGGATCATTGCCGGGACGTACAGCTCCATCTTCATCGCCAGCCAGATCCTGGTCTCGTGGGAAGACGGAGACTTCGATCCGTTCTTCGACGCGGTCACGTTCTGGCGCCGGCGTGAGTCGGACGCCGAGTTCGGCCCGGTCAGCGCCTCCCGCTCCTAGCGGCGTCTCTGTTACGATCGGCCCGTGTCCCGCGTCGGCTACGTATACGATCCCATCTACCTGGAGCATGACCTGCCGGGCCACCCCGAAACGGCCGGGCGGCTCCGCGCGATCATGGGGTTCCTGGAGGAGCAGGGCATCCTCGCTCAGCTGCAGCGGATCGAGGCCCGGGACGCCACCATCGATGACATCGCACTGGTACACTCGCCTGCCCTGATCGACGCTGTCCGCGAGGCCTCAGCGGCCGGGGGCCAGCGTTGGCTGGACGTGGACACATACGTCGGGCCGATGTCCTACGCCGCGGCGCTGCGCTCTGCGGGAGGAGTCCTGGCGGCTACGGTCGCCGTTCTCGCTGAACAGGTCGACTCAGCGTTCGCCCTGGTGCGGCCGCCGGGCCACCACGCCGGGCCGGCCTACGCGATGGGCTTCTGCCTGTTCGACAACGTCGCCATCGCCGCCGCACACGCCCTGGCCGGGGGCCTGGAGCGCGTCGCCATCGTGGACTTCGATGTGCACCACGGCAACGGTACGCAGGACATTTTCCAGGACGACCCGCGCGTGCTCTACTTCTCCACGCACCAGTACCCCTTCTATCCCGGCACCGGCAGCTGGGAGGAGACCGGCGCCGGCAACATCGTCAACGTCCCGCTCCCGCGCGGATGCGGCGACGCCGAGTACGCCTCAGCGTACAGGGACGTTTGTGTGCCGCTGCTGCGCCGCTCCCAGCCGCAGCTGATCCTGGTCTCCGCCGGCTTCGACGCGCATTTCGCCGATCCGCTGGCCCAGGAGCTGGTGAGCTGCGCCGGCTACTTCGAGATCGCGAGCCTGCTGCGATCGCTGGCCGTCGAGCTCTGCGGCGGCCGCCTCGTCTTCGCGCTGGAGGGCGGGTACGATCACACGGCGCTGGCCTGGTCTGTCCGCGCCTGCCTCGATGCGCTCTCAGGGAAGAGGTTCACCCCGGACCCGCTCGGCCCAGGCCCACAGGTCCGCGCCCCGGACATCAGCGTCTTGCTGCAACGGGTGCGGGAGCTGCACGGGATCTGATTGAACGCAGACTGGGACGGGCCACAGATGTCACAGATGCGATCTGGCCAGGCAAGTCGCGGCGGTGAAATGGCCGCAGATTCTCGCAGATTGAACGCAGATTGGGACGGGCCACAGATGTCAGGGATGCGATCTGGTCAGTAGATAGGTTGCCAGGCAAGTCGCGGCGGTGAAATGGCCGCAGATTCCCGCAGATTGAACGCAGATTGGGATGGGCCAGAAGATGCTTAGCAGCCAAATCTCATCTGTGTTTCATCTGTGCCCATCTGTGGCCAGATCGCCGCTAGTCGGGCAGCAGGCGGACGAACACCTCGTTGGCCAGGTAGCGGCCGCGGTTTGTGAGGCGGAGGCGGCCGTTGGCGCGATGGATGAAGCCGAGCGAGGTCAGCTCGGCGAGCTGCGGGCCGTAGGCGGCCTCGATCGTCGTCGAGAAGCGCTTCTCAAAGGCAGCGACGTCGAGGCCTTCGTCCAGGCGCAGGGCCAGGATCGCCGTGTCGGCCATCTGGAGCTCGGGAGTCTGCTCGTCGATGAACGTGACCTGCGGCAGCGCGCGGACCAGTTCGCGTTCGTCGCTTGGCAGACTGATCGCCGCCACTTCGTCGACGAGGCGGATGTATTGCGCGGGCGAGTAGACGTCGGCGAATCGCACGCCGTCGAGGTGGGAGTGGGCGCCGGGGCCGACGCCGAGCCAGTCGCCGTTTCGCCAGTAGACCAGGTTGTGGCGGCACTCTTCGCCGGGCCGCGCCCAGTTGGAGATCTCGTAGTGCCGGTAGCCGGCCGCGGCCAGGCGCTCCCGGGACCAGTCCCACATGTCGGCCTGGAGGTCGCCGTCGGGTTCGGCGACGCGGCCGTGGTCGATGTCGTAGGCCAGCTTCGTGCCATCCTCTACGGTCAGCGCGTAGAGCGAGAGGTGGTCCGGCCCCAGCGCCAGCGCTTGCTCGACGTTGGACTGCCAGCGCTCCAGCGTCTGCTCCGGCAGCCCGTAGATCAGGTCCAGGTTGACGCGCGGGAAGCCGGCTTCGCGCGCCCAGGCGTAGCCCTGCCGGGCGTCGTCGGCGGTGTGGATGCGGTCCAGGGCCAGCAGCTCGCCGTCGTCGAACGATTGCACTCCGAAGCTGAGCCGGTTGAAGCCGGCGGCGACGAGCCCGCGCAGGTAGTCGAGGCTGATCGTGCCGGGGTTGGCCTCGGTCGTGATCTCGGCGTCAGGCGTTAGCTCGAACGACTCGCGGAGCGCCGCCATGATCGTCTGCATCTGGTCCAGCGGCAGCAGCGTCGGTGTGCCGCCGCCGAAGAAGACCGTCGGGACCGGCCGCCCCGCCATCACCGGCGACCAGAGCCGCATCTCCGCCGTCAGCGCGCGCGTGAACTCCGGCACCAGGTGCTCCAGGTTGGCGTAGGAGTTGAAGTCGCAGTAAGAGCACTTGAGGGAGCAGAAGGGGATGTGTACGTAGAGGGAGAGGGGAGCGCGCATCACGGAAATCGTAACACTGCGCCTGACTGCGGGTTGTCGCCTTGCATTCGGGTCTATAAGTCAAGACATAACTTAGGGGGTGTTCGTATCTTTCAGCGCTGGCGCGAATCGTTTGCTTTCGTAGCGATCGTCATTCGTTGTGGCGACGCTGCTGGCGCTTGGATTTGGCCGCAGCGCTCAGGCGGCTACCCTGACCGTCCTCAACACCAACGATAGCGGCGCTGGCTCGCTGCGCCAGGCGATAGCGGACGCGGCATCTGGTGACACGATCACCTTTAACGCTGGTTTAAGTGGTCAGACGATTACCCTGACGAGTGGGCAGCTCGGAATCTATAAGGACCTCACAATCAACGGCCCCGCGGGAGGCATTACGGTCAGTGGAAACAATGCCTCGCGGGTTTTTTCTGTCGGTGGGGGGGTGACCGTCGACATTTCTGGCTTAACGATTACCGATGGCTTCGACCCCTTCGGGAGCGCCGGCATCGGCAACAGCGGCACGCTGACCTTGACGAATAGCACTGTCAGCGGCAACACGACCGTTGACTTTTTCAGCACCGGTGGCGGCATCGGAAGCAATGGCACGCTGACCCTCATAAACAGCACGGTCAGCGGCAACTCGGCCGTCTGGTACGGCGGCGGCATCTACAACTACGGCACGCTGACTCTCATAAACAGCACGGTCAGCGGCAATTCCAACAACTATCTCGGAGGCGGCATCTACAACGAGGGCGGGACGGTCACTCTCAGCGACAGCACGGTCAGCGGCAACGCGGCCCATGGCGGAGGTGGCGGGGGCGGCATCTACAACTACCGCGGTAGCCTCACCCTCAGCAACAGCACGGTCAGCGGCAACTCCTCCGGATTCGGCGCCGGCGGCATCTACAACGACAGCGGTTCGCTAATCATCAGCACCAGCACCATCAGCGGCAACTCCGCGCCATTGAGCGGCGGCATCTACAACTTAGGCATGATGACTCTGCACAACAGCACTGTCAGCGGCAATTCCGCCAGCGTCGGCGCTGGCATCTACAACGGCACCTTCAACGGCATCTACAACTTAGACACGATGATTCTGATCAACAGTGCGGTCAGCGCCAACTCCGCCAGCGTTAGCGGGGGTGGCATCTATAGCGTCGACCCTCTGACTCTGGTGAATAGTGCGGTCAGCGGTAACACCGGGGGGGACTGTAAAGGCCCTATCACCTCCCTAGGATATAACCTTGACGGCGACGGTACGTGCAGCCTTACCTCGCCCGGTGATCTCCCGACCACTGATCCGATGCTCGCCCCGCTGGCTCTGAACCCGCCCGGGAATACGCAGACTCACGCCCTCCAGCCCGGCAGCCCGGCTATCGACCACATCCCCCTCGGCGTCAACGGTTGTGGGACTACCGTCTCCACGGATCAGCGCGGGGTCAGCCGTCCTCAGGGTGCCGACTGTGATATCGGGGCGTATGAACTGATTCCCGCCCCGCCGACGGCGACGCCAACGCCAATCCCGGTGGGCGGCAACGTGGCTCTGCCCGTAGCCGGTTCTGGCTCAGGTCCGTCGACTCTGCCGGCCGCACTCCTTGGCGGCGCTGTGCTCGCCGCCGTCCTCAGCGGCCGGTACGTCTCACGGCGACGCGCCTAGCGCGCCGCTTTACCCTCCACCCGCTCCCCCATACACTGGCTGCATGCTCAAAGACCGCTCTTGCGGCGAACTGCGCGCGGCGGACGACGGCGCTACCGTCACCCTCGCCGGGTGGGTCAACCGGCGGCGCGACCACGGCGGCCTCATCTTCATCGACCTGCGCGACCACGACGGGCTGGTCCAGGTCGTCTTCAACCCGCAGGAGAATAAGGCCGCCCACACCGTGGCCGAGGAGCTGCGCGGCGAGTTCGTCCTCCAGGTGAAGGGCAAGGTCGCCAGGCGCCGCGAAGGCACCGACAACCCGAACCTGCCGACCGGCGAGATCGAGGTCCACGCCGAGGAGGCGACGATCCTCAACCCGGCCAAGACGCCGCCCTTCTACATCACCGAAGAGACCGACGTCGACGAGATGCTGCGCCTCCGCTACCGCTACCTGGACCTGCGCCGCGAACGCATGCACGAGAACATCGTCACTCGCCACCGCGTCGTCAAGTTCATCCGCGACTACCTGAGCGATCGCGGCTTCACGGAGATTGAGACGCCCATCCTGACCGCGCCGACGCCGGAAGGCGCGCGCGACTACGTCGTCCCCAGCCGCGTCAACCCCGGCCGCTTCTACGCGCTGCCCCAATCGCCGCAGCAGTTCAAGCAGCTGCTGATGGTGGCCGGGTTCGAGCGCTACTTCCAGATCGCCCACTGCCTCCGCGACGAGGACCTCCGCGCCGACCGCCAGCCGGAGCACACCCAGCTCGACCTGGAGATGAGCTTCGTCTCTGAGGAAGAGGACATCTTCCAGCTGGCAGAGGGGCTGTACTCCGCGCTCGTGGCGGCGGTCTTCCCGCACCTCAAGATCCAGCAGTCGCCGTTCCCGCGGATGACTTTCGCCGAATCCGTGCGGCGGTTCGGCTCGGACAAGCCGGACCTGCGCTACGGGCTGGAGCTGACCGACTTCGCCGGAGTGCTCGGCGATACCGGCTTCCAGGTGTTCAAGAGCGTGATGGCTTCCGGCGGCGCGGTGCGCGGGCTTTGCGTCCCGGGCGGCGCTGCCTGGAGCCGCAAGCAGGTGGACGAGCTCACGTCCTTCGTCCAGCAGCACGGAGCCAGGGGACTCGTCTCGATGCAGCTCGGCGGCGAGGGCGACCTGGCGACGCTGACGATGGATGACGTCAAGTCACCGGTCGCCAAGTTCTTCACGGCCGAGCAGGTGCAGGCGATGGCCGCGCTGGCAGAGGCGAAGCGCGGCGACATGCTGCTCCTCGTTGCCGATACGGAGACGGCGTCCAACCGCGCCCTCGACGCGCTGCGGCGGGAGCTGGCGGAGCGGCTGGAGCTGGCGGACCGGGACACCCTGGCCTTCTGCTTCCTGACCGACGTGCCGCTCTTTGAGTGGAGCGAGACGGAGGACCGCTGGATGTCCATGCACCACCCCTTCACCTCGCCCAGGGTTGAGGACATCCCCCTGATGGAGACCGACCCCGGCAAGGTCCGCTCCCGCGCCTACGACCTCGTCTGCAACGGCTGGGAGCTCTTCAGCGGCAGCATCCGCATCCACCGCCGCGAGGTCCAGCTCAAGGTGTTCGAGATGCTGGGGATCGGCCCGGAGGAGGCGCAGCTCAAGTTCGGGCACATGCTGGAGGCGTTCGAATACGGCGCGCCGCCCCACGCCGGCATCGGCGCCGGTATCGACCGGCTGATGTCCGTCCTCCTCCGGGAGCCGGACATCCGCGAGGTTATCGCCTTCCCGAAGACGAAGTCCGCCGGCGACCCGATGACCGGCGCCCCCTCGGCGATCTCCGAACGACAGCTGAGCGAGCTCCACATCCAGCTGAACCTGCCGCCGGAGCCCGAGTCGTAGTGCAGACGCCCCCGAACAAACCCCTCGCGCCTGCGGAGCGTTGTCTTAGATAGACCAATGGCTACCCGCAACCTCGTCTACGTGCTCACCGGCCTAGCTGTGGCCGTAATCGTGATCATCGGCGGGCTGGCGCTGGTGCTGGCGACCGGGGGCGGCTCTGACAACGGCAGCAGCGGCGGCCCCTCCGGCACCCTGGAGCCGCGTCAGCAAGGCGAGCTGCGCCTCTTCGGCGGCGATCCGATAACCCTGGACCCGGCCTGCGCCTCCGACGCCGATTCGGCCACTTACATCGTCGAGATCTTCTCCGGGCTGCTCTCCTTCGACAAGGACCTCAACATCATCCCGGACATCGCCTCTGGCTACGACGTCTCGGATGACCAGAAGGCTTACACATTCCACCTGCGCAGCAACGTCCTCTTCCAGGACAGCTCCCGGCGCGTCACGGCCGACGACTTCAAGTACTCGATGGAGCGGGCGCTGAACCCGGACGTCCAGTCGACGGTTGGGGACGTCTACCTGGGCGACCTGGCCGGCGCCGACGATTTCATCACCGGCAAGGCGGATTCCGTTAGCGGGATCAAGGTGATCGACCCGGATACGCTGGAGCTGGACATCACGGCCCCGGACGCCAACTTCCTGGACAAGCTGACCTACCCGACGTCGTTCGTCGTGGACAAGAACGAGGTGAAGGACGCCACCTGCTTCGACTCCGGCTGGACGCTCAGCGCCAACGGGACCGGCCCCTTCAAGCTCGCGAAGTGGGACCTCGGCAACAGCATTGAGCTGACCGCCAACCCCAACTACTACCTGGACCCGAAGCCGTCGCTGTCCAAGGTCACCTACCTGATCTCCGGCGGCTCCTCGTACACTATGTACCAGAACGACGAGGTCGACGTGACCGGCATCGGCACGACGAACATCGACAGCGTGCGTGACCAGACGAACCCGCTGAGCAAGGAGTACCACACCTCGGACTCCCTGGACGTCTTCTATATCGGCTTCAACGTCTCGCAGCCGCCGTTCGACGACCCGGACGTGCGGCGCGCCCTGGCGATGGCGATCGACAAGGACTTCCTGGCGAACGACTTCCTGAAGGGGCTGGCCGTGCCCGCCAACGGCATCCTGCCGCCCGGAATGCCCGGCTTCGACCCCAACCTGGACGCCATCAAGTTCGACGCCGCGGCCGCTTCAGCTCTGCTCGACAGCACCGGCAAGCGGGACGAGCTCAACGGGGCGAAACTGCTCGCGACAGGACAGGGCGCGGCCCCCGCTGACGTGCTCCAGGCGATCACGACGATGTGGCAGCAGAACCTGGGCGTGACGATAGACATTGAGCAGGAGGAGTTCGGCCTCTTCCTCCAGGACGTCCAGGACATGAACGACCAGATGTACTCGCTGGGCTGGATCGCCGACTACCCGGACCCCCAGAACTTCCTGGACCTCAACTTCCGCAGCGATAGCGCCAACAACCAGTCCGGCTACTCCAACCCGCAGGTCGACGATCTGCTGGCGCAGGCCGCGGCGACCGAGGACAACACCCAGCGGCTCTCCCTGTACAACCAGGCCGAGCAGATCATCGTCCACGACGAGCCCTGGATCCCGCTGTACTACGACAAGGCCAGCTACCTGGTCAAGCCGAACGTCCACGGCTTCGAAGTGCCGCCCTTCGTCATCCCGTACTTGCGGTACGTTTCGATCACGAACTGAGGCGAGATGGCCACCGGCCTCGCCGCCTACGTCGTCCGCCGCCTGGCAATCGTCCCCGTCATCCTGCTGGTCGTCTCCTTCACGACCTTCACCCTGGGCCGCTTCGCGCCGGGCGACTACGTGTCCATCCAGGCCGGGCCGCGCGCCAACCCGGCGACGATCGAGCGGATCCGGGAAGAGCGCGGCCTCAACGACCCCGTCTACGTGCAGTACGGCCGCTACCTCTCCGACATCATCTTCCACGGCGACTTCGGGACCAGCGTCAAGCCGCGCGGCGTCTCGGTCAGCAAGGTGATCTTCCCCAGGCTCTGGGTGACGGTGCAGATCAACACGCTGGTCCTCATCTTCACCTGGCTCATCGGCATCCCGCTGGGGACCTGGGCCGCCCTCAAGCGCGGCACCTGGCTGGACCCGCTATCTATCGGGGCGTTTCTGCTCTTCTCCTCCGTGCCGATACTGGTGGCGGTGCCGCTCTTGCAATGGCTTCTCGTGCTGAAGCTCGGGCTGCTCCCTTCGGGAGGCTGGTCTGACGCGCACTACTTCGGAGTAGCGTTCGGCGTCTTCTCCACGAAGGCGGTGCTGCCCGTGCTGGTGCTCACCCTGGCCGGGGTCGCCGGCCTCGCGCGTTACATGCGGTCACAGGTGCTGGACGTGCTGGACCAGGACTTCGTGCGGACGGCGCGGGCCAAGGGTCTGCGCGCGGAGATCGTCGTCGTCCGGCACGTCGTGCGCAACGCGATGCTGCCGATCGTAACGATCTTCGGCTTCGAGCTGGCGGCGCTGATCGCCGGCTCCATCTTCGTCGAGACGCTGCTGGGCATCCCGGGGATCGGCCTGCTTTTCTACAACTCCGTGGGCACCCGGGACTACGACACGATCAGCGCGATCGTCCTCCTGGGCTCCGCGATCTTCGTGCTGGCGATGCTGGCCGTTGACGTCGCCTACGGCTTCATCGACCCGCGCGTGCGCCTCGGGGATACCGGATCGTGAGCCTGGAAGCCACCGCCGGCCTGCAGCTGACGGAGCCGGTCCAGGAGCGGTCGCGGGTCCTGCGGCGGCTGATGCGCCGGCCGGTCGCGGTGGTCGCCATCTGCATCATCGTGATCATCTACGGCGCCGGCATCTTCGCCCCGCTGGTCGCGCCCTACGGCTTCAACGAGGCCGACCTCCACGACCCCTACGCCGGCCCCAGCTGGTCGCACCCGCTGGGCACCGACCGCTTCGGCCACGACATGCTCTCCCGAGCGATCTGGTCCGCCCAGACGACGGTCATCATCTCGGTGGCGGTGGTTGTGACCGGCGGGCTCGTCCTCGGCGTGGCGCTGGGGCTGCTGGCGGGATACGCCCGCGGCCCGGCCGACTACGTGATCATGCGCCTGGCTGAGCTATTCGGGTCGGTGCCTTCGATTCTCCTGTTGTTGATCATCGAGGCGACGCTGCTGCCCCGTGTCCAGGACCTCGGCTACAACATCGAAGACGTGACTGGCCAGGGCTGGATCGTCAGCTCCGGCGCGCCCAGCTACTTCCTCGTCTTCGGCGCACTGGCCTCGTTCGGCTGGGTCGGGCTGGCGCGGCTGGTGCGGTCGCAGGTGCTGGCCCTGCGCGAGGCGCCGTACATCACGGCGGCGCAGGCTTCAGGCGCCTCCCGCAAGCGCATCCTCTTCTGGCACCTGCTGCCCAACCTGAGCAACCTGCTGATCGTTTCGTTCACGATCTCCCTCGGGGCCGTCGCCGGGGCGGAGATCGGCCTGACGTTTCTCGGCATCGGCGTGCAGTCGCCGCACCCCAGCTTCGGGGCCATGATCGCCGAATCTGCCGAGCTCAGCGTCTTCCGCGTCCACCCGACGCTGCTGCTGGTCCCGGCCGTGGTGGTCTCGGCGCTGATCCTTTCCTTCAACCTGCTGGGCGACCAGCTCACGGACATCCTCTCGCCACGTCGGCGCTGAGGCCTAGGCTATAATCCCGCCTGCATGGAAGGTCACGTCGAGCCGATCGATCAGGGGTTCATCCGCCGCTACTGGGAAGAGCACTGGGGACTGCCGATAGTCTCTACGCGCGCCACCTACATGCCGGAGGACGTGCAGGGCCTGGCCTGGCGCGACGAGTGGGCGGAGATACAGGGGCTCATCACCTGGCACATCGAAGGCGACTGGGCGGAGATCGTCTCCGTCGACGCGTTCCAGCAGGGCCGGCACATCGGTGGGCGGCTGATCGCCGGCGCCGAGGCCGAGCTGCGCCGCCGCGGTGTGACCCGCGCGATGATCGTGACTACCAACGACAACCTGCGCGCGCTGGGCTTCTACGTACGACACGGGTACCGGCTGATCAAGATCGCGCTTGATGACATGGAGCGCGTCCGCTCGCTCAAGCCCAACGTCCCGAAGCTGGGCCAGGAAGGCATCCCGCTGCGCGACATGCTGGAGCTGGAGAAGGACCTGGCCGCCGCTCCGTCACCGGTTGGCCGCTCACGGTTGCCGCGCGAGGTGCGCCCGGAAACGTTCTCCTAGCCAGATGCCCGCGAACGACATCGGCTTTCGGACGCTGACAGATGGCGATGCCGCCTTGATGCACCGCTGGCTGAACAACCCGGAGGTGGCGCGCTGGTACGGCCTTGGCTTCGCCAACGAGACTTATCCATCGCTGGAAGAGGTCTCGGCCTACTACGCCGAGCGCCTCAACCGGAAGCGCCCCATTTACCTCTTCATCATCGAGGCGGACAAACGCCCCGTCGGCTTCATCCAGACCTATCGCATCGGCGACTACCCGGACTACGCCCGCATCCTCGACTGCGACGACGACGCCTGGGGCATCGACCTCTTCATCGGTGAGGACGATACCCGCGGCGGCGGCTTCGGGACTCGCGTCATCGAGCGCTTCCTTGAGACGCTGGTCTTCTCGCGGCCGGGCGTCACCGCCGCTGTCCTGGCCCCGAGCCCGGACAACGCGCGGGGCATCCGCTGCTACCAGAAGGCCGGGTTCCGCCACCTGAAGACGGTGTTCGTGGAGGCCGAGGGCAGCGAGGAGTACATCATGGTGCGGGAGAACAAGCCGTCGCCCCCGCGCGGCGAATCGTGAATTATCCGGGAACAACCCGGGACCAGGATTCCGCCCGGGTGAACGTCCCGCCGGGGGTGCCAGGGGCGGCGCTCCGGAAGCGACCCCCATGCTACAATCGATCACGTGAAAGTCTCCACTCAAAAGCTCCCCGAAAGCCAGGTCTTGCTCGAAATCGAGGTCGATACCGACCAGATGGAAAAGTCGATGGACCGGGCCTACCGCAAGCTCGTCCAGAAGATCGACGTCCCCGGCTTCCGCAAGGGCAAGACGCCGCGCAACATGCTGGAGCGCCACATCGGCCGTGGCCGGCTCCTCGAAGAAGCGATAGACATCATCGTTCCGGAAGCCTACAACAAGGCGCTTGAAGAAGAGGACATCGACGCCATCGACCAGCCGAAGATCGAGATGGTCACCGTCGAGCCGCTGGCCTTCAAGGCCACAGTACCGATCCGGCCCAACATCGATCTCGGCGACTACCTGTCCGTCCGTGTGCCGCGCGAGCCGGTTGAGGTGGACGAAGCGGACGTAGAAGCTTCGCTGGAAGAGCTGCGCCGCCGCTACGCCCTGCAGGAGCCCGTCGACCGCCCCGTTCAGATGGGCGACATCATCCGCGGCGACGTGCGGATCGAGGTTGAAGGCCGCGAAGTCTACAAGGACGATGACGCCGAGATGCACCTGCGCGAGGGCCGGGTGACGCTGCTGCCGGGCTTCTCCGAAGGCGTGGTCGGCGCGCACAAGGGCCTGCCGAAGGAGATCGAGGTCACGCTGCCGGACGACGCCGACTCCTCGCTGGCCGGTAAGACAGCGATAGTTCACATAACAGTCAAGGAAGTGAAAGAAGAGGTCCTGCCGGAGCCCGACGACGAGTTCGCCAAGGGCGTTGGTGAAGGGTTCGCCTCCGTAGCCGAGCTCAAAGACCGCCTGCGCAGCGACATCCGCGAACGGCTGGAGGCCCAGTCCGAAGAGGCCTACCGTGACGCCGCCCTGACGGCGGTGGTTGAGCAGGCAGCGAAGATGGAGTTCCCGCCGGTCCTCGTCGAGCGGGAGATCGATCGATTCTTGAACGACCAGGCCCGCAACACCGGCATGGAGCTGGACCGTTACCTTGAGTTGATCAAGAAGACGCCGGAAGACGTCCGCGAAGAGCTGCGGCCCAGCGCCACGGAGCGAGTCAAGCGGTCCCTGGTCATGAGCCAGCTCGCCGACGCTGAGAAGATCGAGACCAGCGAGGAGGCAGTCGAAGCCGAAGTGCAGAAGCTGATCGCCCAGGCCGCCGTCGGCTCCGAAGAGCAGGTGGAACAGTACCGCCGCATCTTCCAGTCGCCGGAGGCCCGCGCGTCGCTCGCCCGATCGCTCGTCTCCCGCGGGACGATGGAACGCCTTGTCGAGATAGCCAGCCAGGACGGCGTCAGCGCCGCCCCCAAGAAGAAGAAGGCCCGAGCCAAGAAGCCGGCCGGGGACACCCCCGCCGATGAGACAGAAGCAGAGTTGCCAGCAGCAGAGTCGAAGGAGGACGCATCGTGATGAAGCAAGAGAAGCCTGATATCAGCGCAATCGTTCCGTACGTTATCGAGACCAGCGCCCGCGGCGAGCGCGCCTTCGACATCTTTTCGCTGCTGCTGAAGGAGCGGATCGTGTTCCTGGGCACGCCGATTGACGACCAGATAGCCAACCTGATCATCGCCCAGCTCCTTTACCTGGACCGCGAAGACCCTGACAAGGATGTCAACATGTACATCCACTCACCGGGTGGTGTGGTCAGCGCCGGTCTGGCAATCTACGACACGATGCAGCTAATGCGGTGCGACGTAGCTACGATCTGCGTGGGCAGTTGCGCCAGCATGGGCACCGTGCTCCTCTGCGCCGGCACCAAGGGCAAGCGCTACGCCCTGCCCAACAGCACCATCCACATCCACCAGGCGATCATCCGCGGCGTCGGCGGCCAGGCCACCGACGTGGAGATCCACGCCCGGGAGGTCCTGCGCCAGAACCAACTGATCCGCGAGGTGCTGGCCAACCACACCGGCCAGTCGATCGAGAACATCATCCGCGACACTGACCGCGACTTCTTCATGGACAGCAAGGCGGCCAAGGAGTACGGCATCATCGACGAAATCCTGTCGTCCAACAACCCGGACAAACAGGAGCCCGTGGCCGCTGACAACGGGGCCAAAGCGTAGAATAAGGACTGGGGTTTATCGATGCCAGCAAAAGGTAGCGGTACCAGCAGCCGGGTCAGTTACAACTGCTCGTTCTGTGGCAAGAACCAGGACCAGGTTCGCCGGCTGATCGCCGGCCCGGGCGCTGTCTACATCTGCGATGAGTGCGTCGAGCTCTGCCGGGAGATTATCCAGGAGGACTCCGGCAGCCAGGTCAAGCCGAAGACCCCGCTCCAGCGCATCCCGCCGCCGAAGAGCATCTACTCCCAGCTCAGCGAGTACGTAGTCGGCCAGGAGCAGGCCAAGAAGGTCCTCTCCGTTGCCGTCTACAACCACTACAAGCGCATCGGCGCCCAGCCCGGCCGCGAGGTTGAGCTGGAGAAGAGCAACATCATGCTGCTGGGCCCCACCGGCTCCGGCAAGACGCTCCTGGCCCGCACCCTCGCCAAGATCCTCGATGTGCCGTTCACGATCGCCGATGCCACCGCTTTGACGGAGGCCGGCTACGTCGGTGAGGACGTCGAGAACATCCTCCTGCGCCTGATCCAGGCCGCCGACTTCGACGTGGCCAAGGCCGAGCGCGGCATCATCTACATCGACGAGATCGACAAGATCGGCCGCAAGAGCGGCGACAACCCGTCCATCACCCGCGACGTCTCCGGCGAAGGCGTGCAACAGGCGCTGCTCAAGATCGTCGAAGGCTGTGTCGCCAACGTGCCGCCCCAGGGCGGGCGCAAGCACCCCCACCAGGACTTCATCCAGATCAACACCGCCAACGTGCTCTTCATCTGCGGCGGCGCTTTCCAGGGCCTGGACGTCATCATCGACCGGCGCATCGGCAAGGGGCGTCGCTCGCTCGGCTTCCGCACCGCCGGCGCCGGCATCGACACCGTCAAGACCTCGGATGAGCTGATGACCCAGGTCACGCACGACGACCTGCTGCAGTACGGCCTGATCCCGGAGTTCGTCGGCCGCATCCCGGTCGTCTCCTCGCTGCAGTCGCTGGACAAGGCGGCGCTGGTGCAGATCCTGACCGAGCCCAAGAACGCGCTGGTCCGCCAGTTCGAGGAGTTCCTGGCGCATCGACAACGTCGAGCTGGTCTTCACGGAGGATGCGCTGGAAGCGGTGGCGGAAGAGGCGCTGCTGCACAAGACCGGCGCCCGCGGCCTGCGCTCCGTCCTCGAGGACTGCCTGCTGGAAGTGATGTACGAGATCCCCGGCCGCGCCGACGTCAAGAAGTGCGTCGTGGACGCCGACTCGATCCGCGGCCTGCGCCGCCCGCTTCTGCTCAGCCGCTCCGGCCAGGCGGTAGAGGTCTGGGACGCGCCGAAGACCGAGACTGCATAGCGCTTCGCGCAAGTGGAGCAGTAGACAGCTGGCAGCAGACAGCGGATGACGATGATCCGCGTGCTATCCTGACCGCACAAATGGGTAAGCGCAGGCTGGACGCCCTCCTCGTCGACCGTGGGCTCGCGGAGAGCCCGGAGAAGGCGCGCGCGCTGGTCATGGCCGGACAGGTGACCGTCGATGAGCGGCCGGCCCCCAAGGCGGGCGTACTCGTGCGAGACGACGTGGCGCTGGCCGTCGATCCGGGGCCGCGTTTCGTCAGCCGCGGCGGCGACAAGCTCGAGCACGCGCTCGCGGCTTTTCACCTCGACGTGGCCGGTCTCGTCGCGGCCGACATCGGCTCTTCCACGGGCGGCTTCACCGACTGCCTCCTCCAGCACGGCGCCACGCGCGTCTACGCGATCGACGTCGGGCGCGGGCAGCTCGACTACCGTCTGCGCAACGACCCGCGCGTCGTCTCGATGGAGGGTGTGAACGCGCGGGACCTCGAATCCTTGCCGGAGCCGGTGGACGTGCTGACGATCGACGTCTCGTTTATCTCGCTGCAGACGGTGCTGCCGGCCGTGGCGCGCCTGCTCGACGCCGTCCGGCACGGTCGTCGCGCTGTTCAAGCCGCAGTTCGAAGCGGCCAAAGGGCGAGGTGCCGCGCGGCGGCGTGATCCGCGACCCTCTGCTGCACGCGACGCTGATCGGCCGCTTCGCCGCCTGGTGCGTCCGCCAACGGCTTCGGCATCCGGGGCCTCGTCGCCTCGCCGATCCTGGGCGCCGAGGGCAACCGCGAGTTCCTGTTCTGGCTGGCGCCGCACGCAGAGGTGGCGTCCGTGAAAAAGGCCGGCATCTTCGTCCACTCCACCTGGCCGGCCGCGCGCGCCCTGGCGGACGAGGTGACCGGCTACCTGCTGCGGGAGGGTGTGCAGAAGGTCTGGGCGACTTCGGAATGGGACGACGACGCGCTGCGGTCCGATATGCCCGGCAGCGACCTCCTGATCTGCCTGGGCGGCGACGGCACAGTGCTCCGCGCGGCGCGCACCGTGGCCCCCAACCCGGTCCCGATTCTCGGCGTGAACATGGGGCGACTCGGCTTCCTGGCGGAAGTGCGGCCGGACGAGCTGGTGGAGCGCCTGCCGGACGTCCTGGCCGGAAGGTATCGGGTCGAAGAGCGGGCGATGTTGAAGGCCAGCGTCCCGGCCTGGGGCATCACCTACGACGCGCTGAACGACGTTGTCGTCGGCCGGCAGACCGTCAGCCGCCCGATCTACGTGGACGTCAGGGTCGATGGCTCGCAGCTGGCGATTCACCGCTGCGACGCGATGATCGTCGCCACGGCGACGGGCAGCACCGCCTATTCCCTGTCCGCCGGCGGCCCGATCCTGCACCCGGAGTCGCGCGATATCGTGCTGACCCCGGTGGCGCCCCACATCGCCGCGTCCCGGCCGCTGGTCCTGCCGCCGGACTCCGTCATCGAACTGACCGTGAGCGCGGACAAGGACGCCACCGTCAGCATCGACGGGCAGGTGGACACGCAGCTGAACTCCGGGGATACGGTCAGCGTCTGCCGGAGTCCACACACGGCCCGCTTCGTGCGCTTTTCGACCCCGCAGGACTACTACGGCATGCTCGCCGAGCGGTTGGACTGGCTGCGCATCGTCCGGGCCACGGGCAATCCGGAGCTGTTTGACCGCAAGGGTCTGCACACCGCCAAGTGAATTCCGAAACCCGCGAACCCGGCGCCGAGCGCGTTCTGGACAGCCAGCGCAAGTTCGAAGGCAAGATCTGCAGCCTTCGCGTCGACACCGTCGAGATGCCGAACGGCCGCACCGCCACCCGCGAAGTCGTCGAGCACGAGCCCGTTGTCGCGATCGTCCCGATCGATGGCGACGGCAACGTCGTTCTCGTGCGGCAGTACAGGCTGGCGACCGGCGGCGTGCTGCTGGAGGTGCCGGCCGGCGGCGTCGACAAGGGCGAGTCGCCGGAGGACGCCGCCCAGCGTGAGCTCCGCGAAGAGATCGGCATGCGCGCGGCCAGCCTGGAACCGATCGGTGAGTTTTACGTCTCGCCGGGCTTCCTGACCGAGTACGTCTACGCTTTCCTCGCGACCGATCTCAGCGATTCGCCCGCCGACGCCGACGAGGACGAGGACATCGCCGTTGTCCGGGTGCCGCTGGCGGAGGCCGTGGCCATGGTTGAGCGCGGCGAGTTCCGCGACGCCAAGAGCATCGCCGGCATCTTGATCGCGGCCCGGCGCCTGCTCCCGTGACCCCCGGCGAGCCGGCAGGTCAGCCCACCGCTGACTCGATCCAGCGCGTCACTGGGGAAGTCGTCAGCTGCTTCAAGTGCCCGCGCCTCGTCGAGTGGCGCGAGGAGGTTGCGCGGGAGAAGCGGGCCGCCTTCCGCGACTGGGACTACTGGGGGCGGCCCGTCCCCGGCTTCGGTGACGCGGCCGCGAAGGTGCTCGTCGTCGGGCTGGCGCCGGCGGCCCACGGCGGCAATCGCACCGGTCGCGTCTTCACCGGCGACCGCTCTGGCGACTGGCTCTTCGCCGCGATGTACCGCGCCGGCTTCGCCAACCAGCCCTCCAGCACCAGCCGCGACGATGGCCTGAGCCTGACCGGGGCCTACATCGCGGCGGTGGTCCGCTGCGCGCCGCCGGCCAACAAGCCGCTGCCGGAAGAGCGCGAAAACTGCCTGCCGTACCTGGAACGCGAGCTGATGCTGCTCAAGGACCTGCGCGTGATCGTCTGTCTTGGCGCCTACGCGCTGGACGGCGATCGCGCGGGCGCTGGCTCTGCGGCCGCGCCCGAAGTTCGGCCATGCGCGGGAGATCGAGCTGCCGGACGGGCGCAGGATCGTCTGCTGCTTCCACCCGAGCCAGCAGAACACGTTCACCGGTAAGCTCACAGAACCGATGCTGGACGCCGTCTTCGCGCGGGCGCGTGAGCTGGCCGCAGACTAGCGGGCAGTTTGGCGCTCACTCTGGGAACGTCACCAGCGAAGTCGTGCTCTGGATGCCGGCGATCGGGCGGATGCGGTCTCCGAGCACCGGCGGGATCGCCTGCAGGCTCTCCACTTCCAGCTCCACGACGATGTCGTAGGGGCCCATCACCTCGTGGATTTCGGCGATGCCCTCGATCTTCTGGATCTCGCCGTAGACCTGCTTCGTCTTGCCGGGGTCAGTCACGATTAGCACATATGCCTTGATCGACATGGTGGGCTCTCCTCCTCCAGATAATCGGGCGACCGGATGCGGCTCAGGATGGCGACATTATAGCCGCTGACCGGTCGCGTGGTCAGCCCGCCGTCTCCGGGTTCCCGCAGCCCTTCCGCGAGCGATACACTGGGGTCATGGCGACCACTGATCCCTTCGGCGCGCTCTCCCCGCTGGACACATCGTCCGGCGCCGTTCACTACTACCAGCTGGACTCACTGACCCGCGGCGGCGTCGCCGATGTGGGCAAGCTCCCGTATTCGATCAAGATCGTGCTGGAGAACCTGCTTCGCCGCCTGGACGGTGAGATCGTCACGGAAGAGGACGTCGTCGCGCTGGCGGGGTGGTCGCCGAAGGGCAGCTCGGCCGCGCGGGAGATGCAGTTCCTGCCGGCGCGGGTGCTCCTGCAGGACTTCACCGGGATCCCCGTCGTCGTTGACCTGGCGGCGCTGCGGGCGGAGATGGCGCGGCGCGGCGGCGATGCGCAGCGCGTCAACCCGGACATCGTCGTCGATCTCGTGATCGACCACTCGGTGCAGGTCGACTCCTTCGGCCTCGGCACCTCGCTGGCCACCAACGTCGACCGCGAATACGAGCGCAACCACGAACGCTACGCCTTCTTGCGCTGGGCCCAGAACGCCTTCCGCAACTTCCGGGTGGTGCCGCCGGGCGCCGGGATCGTGCACCAGGTCAACCTGGAGTTCCTGGCCGCCGTGGTGCAGACGCTGAACAAGGACGGCAAGACTATCGCGATGCCGGACACGCTGGTCGGCACCGATTCCCACACGACGATGGTCAACGGCCTGGGCGTGCTCGGCTGGGGCGTCGGCGGCATCGAGGCCGAGGCGGCGATGCTTAACCAGCCGCTGCCGCTGCTGCCGCCGGAGGTGATCGGCGTGCGCTTCACCAACGCGCTGCGCGAAGGTGTCACCGCCACCGACCTGGTGCTGACCGTCACCGAGATGCTGCGCAAGTTCGGCGTCGTCGGGAAGTTCGTCGAGTACTGCGGGCCGGGCTTGAGCAACCTGAGCCTGCCCGACCGCGCGACGATCGCCAACATGTCGCCGGAGTACGGCGCGACCTGCGGCTACTTCCCGGTGGACGCCGAGACCCTGCGCTACCTGAAGATGACCGGCCGCCCGGCGACCCTGATCGACCTCGTGGAGCGCTACTGCCGGGCCCAGGGCCTCTTCCGCGAGGACTCGACTCCGGAGCCCGCCTTCACGCACCTGCTGGACCTGGACCTCTCGACCGTTGAGACGAGCCTGGCCGGGCCGCGCCGGCCGCAGGACCGCGTGCCGCTCGGCAGCGTCCGCGAGAGTCTGCGCTCCGCCTTCGTCGAATACTTTCCGCAGATCGTCCCCAGCAAGGGCGAAGAGAGGTTCGACTGGGAAGGCGGCACCGCTAACGAGGACGAGGAGTCGAGCGAGACCACCGTCTCCGGGCCGATGAAGCCCAACGGCGTCGAAGTCGCCATCGACGGCCGGCGGGTCCACGTCGATCACGGCAGCGTCGCCATCGCCGCGATCACCAGCTGCACCAACACCTCGAACCCCTCGGTGATGCTGGCTGCGGGCCTCGTCGCCAAGAAGGCCGTCGAGCGCGGGCTCAGCGTCTCGCCGGCCGTCAAGACCAGCCTCGCGCCGGGGTCCCGCGCCGTGATCGACTACCTGGAGCTGGCCGGCCTCATGACGTACCTGGACCAGCTCCACTTCAACCTCGTCGGCTACGGCTGCACCACCTGCATCGGCAACAGCGGACCCCTCGACCCGCCCGTGGCCAAGGCCATCGACGACAACAACCTCGTCGTAGCGGCCGTGCTCAGCGGCAACCGCAACTTCGAAGGCCGCATCCACCCGCAGGTCCGCGCCTCCTATCTCGCCTCGCCGCCGCTGGTCGTGGCCTACGCCCTGGCCGGCACTGTCGACATCGACCTGCGCAGCGAGCCGCTGGGCCACGACAAAGCCGGCGCGCCCGTCTATCTGCGCGACCTCTGGCCGACTTCGGTGGAGGTGCAGCAGGCCGTGGCGCAGTCGGTCAAGCCGGAGAGTTTCCGCGAGACCTACGACCACATCTTTGACGGCGATGAACGCTGGTGGTCGCTGGACGTGCCGCAGGGCGGTGTCTGGGAGTTCAACCCGGAGTCTACCTACCTCCGCGAGCCGCCGTTTGTGCAGGGTATCCCCGCCGAACCCGGCCCGATCACGGACATCAAGGACGCGCGGGTGCTGGTCATGGTCGCCGACTCGGTGACGACGGACCACATCTCCCCGGCGGGGGCGATCAAGCTGGACAGCCCGGCCGGCAAGTATCTGCAGCAGCACGAGGTCCCGCCCGGCGAGTTCAACAGCTACGGCTCGCGCCGCGGCAACCACGAAGTGATGATGCGCGGAACCTTCGCCAACATCCGCCTCCGCAACGAGCTCTCCGAGGAGGAGGGCGGCTGGACGACGCACCAACCGGACGGCGAGCCGATGACGATCTACGACGCGGCGATGCGCTACAAGGAAGAAGGCGTACCGCTGCTGGTTATCGCCGGCAAGGAGTTCGGGACGGGAAGCTCCCGGGACTGGGCGGCCAAGGGCGAGAACCTGCTGGGCGTGAAGGCTGTCATCGCCGAGACACACGAGCGCATCCACCGCTCCAACCTGATCGGGATGGGCGTGCTGCCGCTGCAGTTCCTCCCGGGCGAAAGCCGCACGACGCTCGGCCTGACCGGCAAGGAGAAGTACGACATCCTGGGCCTGGAAAGAGACCTGGCGCCGGGCAAGCAGGTCACCGTGCGCGCCGTCTCTGATGACGGCGCCGAGAAGTCGTTCCAGGCGGTCGTGCGGATCGACAGCGGTCTCGAGATGGAGCAGTACCGCCACGGCGGCATCCTGCCGTACATCCTCCGCAAGATGCTCAGAACGTCGTGAAGACCACCCTCGACTGGCTGGGCACGGCCACGTTCCGGCTGACCGTCGGCGACCTGGTGATCTTCCTCGACGCCTACATGGACCGCGTGCCGGCCGCGCCGCCGGTCGGGCTCAGCGCGAAGGACGTCACGAAGGCGGACTACGTGCTCGTGGGCCACAGCCACTTCGACCACATCGCCGGCTCCGAGACCATCGCCGCCAACACCGGCGCCAAGATCATCGGCTCCCACGAAAGCTGCCGCGTCATGCGCGAGAAGGACGTCCCGCCGGAACAGCTCATGCCGTCTTCCGGCGGCGAGCGGCACCAGCTGGCCCCCGGCGTCACCGTGCGCGTCTTCCCCAGCATCCACTCCTGCACCTGGATCCTTACCGATGTCGGCAGCGGCGAGGCTGAAAGCGGTCACACCGGCCTGACGCAGGACGAGCGCGCCGCCTGCCCCGGCCTGGTCCAGGCGATCACGGCCCTGGCGACCAGCGGCACCGAGGAGGGCCGCGTCATCCTGCAGCACGTGCAGGGCAGTGCCGGCAGCCTCAGCGACGGCGGCGCCCTGGTCTACCTGGTCGAGACGCCCGACCTGCGCATCTTCTTCCAGGACACGTCAGGTTGCTGGACCGGCGTCCTCGACCAGATCGAAGCCGATGTGGCGCTTCTGGCCGCATCGGGCCGCGGCAACGTCAACGGCGAGCCGATCCAGGGCTCGATGGCAGATTTCGTCGCCATGCAGGCGGAGCTGCTCGGCGCGCGGCAAGTCTTCCTGGGCCACCACGATAACTGGATGCCGCCGATCACCCGCACCAGCTTCGACATGGCGCCTGTGCGCGAAGAGCTGGCCCGCCGGGCGCCGAAAGCCACGCTGGTGGAGACCGGCTATCTCGCCGGTACTGTGCTCGTCCCCTAGTCGGCCTACCTCCAAGCGGCGGCCCTTGCTATGATGGGTCGCGTCAATGAGCAACGAAGCGATCGAACGCGCCAAGGCCCATTTCGGGCGGCTGCTTGAAGAGCAGATTGAGCGCGTGGAGCATATGAAGCGCGCCGCCGAGCCGCTGGACTTCGCATCCCTGAAGCCGATCATCATCGGCGTCTGCGGCGGCGACGGCATCGGCCCCTACATCACGGCAGAGGCCCAGCGCGTGCTGGAGAACCTGCTGGCCGCCGAAGTGAAGTCCGGCAAGGTGGAGTTCCGCACGATCGAAGGGCTGACGATCGAAAACCGCGCCGCCAAGAACAAGGCGATCCCCGACGACGTCCTGGCCGAGCTGCGCAAGTGCCACACAATCCTCAAGGGCCCGACGACGACGCCGCGCAAGGGCGATCCCTGGCCCAACATCGAGTCCGCCAACGTCTCCATGCGCAAGGAGCTCGATCTCTTCGCCAACGTGCGGCCGGTGCGCGTCCCGGAAAACGGCATCGACTGGATGTTTTTCCGCGAGAACACCGAGGACCTCTACGCGCTGGGCTCCGACGGGATCAACGTGACCGACGACATCGCCATCGACTTCAGGTTGATCACCAGCCCCGGCTCGGAGCGCATCATCCGCATGGCTTTCGAATACGCTTCCCGCAGCGGCGTCAACCGCCTGACCGTGGTCACCAAGGCCAACGTCGTCAAGACGACGGACGGCAAGTTCCTCGACATGGCACGCAAGATCGCCGAAGAGTTCCCGGACGTGGTGTGGGACGACTGGTACATCGACATCATGACCGCCAAGCTGATCGACGCCAAGCGACGCACCGAATTCAAGGTCATGGTGCTGCCGAACCTCTACGGTGACATCCTGACCGATGAAGCCGCCGAGTTCCAGGGCGGCGTCGGCACGGCGGGCAGCGCCAACATCGGGAGCCACTACTCCATGTTCGAGGCGATCCACGGCTCCGCCCCGCGGATGGTGGACGAGGGCCGCGCCCAGTACGCCGACCCCAGCAGCATGGTCCGCGCCGGGGCGATGATGCTGAACCACATCGGCTTCGCGGATCGGGGGAAGCGGCTGGAGCAGGCGCTGGACATCTGCGGCCGCTTCGAGAAGAAGCTGGTGATGACCGGCCGCTCCACCGGCGCCAACAGCCGCGACTTCGGCGACTACCTTCTGGACACGGTGCAGGACAAGTCGCTGGACAAGCGCTGGAACGAATACCACGCGGAACTGATGAAGTCGGCCCCTTAGAGACGCCTCGGCGCCTCACAACCAGACGAAACTAAAGCAGAAGCGCGAAGCGGGTTCGCCGGGCGAACTGCCGCTCAGCGCCAGGCCCTGCGCTCCGCCCCTGGGCGGTCTCAGGGCGGAGGAGGAGATCACATGCGGGCAAAAGTAACGATTGTTGGGGCCGGAATGACCGGCGGCACCATGGCCCAGCGCCTGGCCGAGACCGGCTACGTCGACGTCGTCCTGCAGGACATCGTCGAGGGGCTGCCGCAGGGCAAGTCGCTGGACCTGGCGGAGTCCGGGCCACAGGTCGGCTTCAACGCCAAACTCACCGGCAGCAACAACTGGGAAGAGACCAAGGGCTCGGACGTCGTCGTCATAACATCCGGCCTGCCCCGCAAGCCCGGCATGACCCGCGAAGAGCTGCTCAACAAGAACGCCGGCATCGTCCGCGACGTGGCGACGGCCGCCGCCAAGGCCTCCCCGAAGGCTGTCTTCATCATCTTCGCCAACCCGATGGACGCGATGTGCCACGTGACGATGGAAGCGACCGGCCTGCCGAAGGAGCGCGTGATCGGCCAGGGCGGCATGCTGGACAGCGCCCGCTATCGCACGTTCCTGGCCTGGGCCGCCGGCTGCTCCGTGCAGGACGTCCACGCCAACGTCCTCGGCGGCCATACGGAGGCGACGATGGTGCCGATCGTCAGCACGTCAACCATCGGCGGCGTGCCGCTGACGACGGCGCTCCGCCGCGAGGAGATCGACGCCTGCGCCCAGCGCGCGAAGAACGGCGGCGCGGAGATCGTCGGGCTGCTCAAGACCGGCTCCGCCTTCTACGCCCCGGCCGCCGCGACGATCGAGATGGTCGAGGCCGTGCTGCTGGACAAGAAGCGCGTCATCCCCTGCGCCGTCTACACGCAGGGCGAGTTCGGGATCAAGGACACGTTCGTCGGGCTGCCGGTCAAAGTCGGCGCCGGGGGCATCGAGCAGACCTACGAGCCGCCGCTCTGGGAAGACGAGATCGAAGGCATCCGCGGGGCCGCCGCAGCGACCAAAGAGCTCATCGCCCTGATCGAAAAATAGCGGCGCCCGGCCGATCGGCCTAACCCAGGAGCTCGCGGGCCTGCTCATTCGCCTTCATGAAATCGGCGGCGGTCTTCACGCCGGGCGAGAACGTCACGTCCAGCGCCAGCTCGTCGGCGCCAAGCTCTCTGACGGCGGCGACGTCCTGCTTGACCTCGTCTTTGGAGCCGGCGAAGATCCAGCGTCCCTCCCCCAGCGGCGAATCGGAGAGCTGGAGGTTGCCGCGGACGCTGAGCTTGAGGGCTTTCGGGTCGCGGCCGGCGTCCTTCGCCATCCCCTGGATGCCGGCCCACATCGCCTGCATCGCCTGGACCGGTAGGCCCACGGGGTGCCAGCCGTCGGCGAACCGCGCCACGCGCTTGAGGGCCGCCGGGGCGAAGGCGGCCAGGTAGATCGGCGGGTGCGGCTTCTGTACGGGCTTGGGGTTGATGTGTGACTTGGCCAGGTTGAAGTACTTGCCCTTGAACTCCGCCGGGTCCTTCGTCCAGATCTCCTTCAGGACCTGCAGGAACTCATCGGCCCGCACACCGCGCTTGCTGGCGTCGGCGTCCGTCGCCTCGTACTCGTCCTGTGACCAGCCCAGCCCGAAGCCCAGGCGCAGCCGCCCGCCGGAGAGCACATCGATCGTCGAGGCTCGGCGGGCCAGCGTAATCGCGTTATAGAACGGCATGTCCAGCACGCTGGTGCCGATCCCGATCTTCTTCGTGTGCGCGGCCACCCAGACCAGCGCGTCCAGCGGCTCGTAGACGATCTTGTAAACGTCCGGCAGCTTGCCGTCCGGGCTGCCCGCGTAGGCGGTCTTCGGGTTGACGGGGAAGAGCAACCGGTCCGTCACCCAGACGCAGTCGTAGCCGAGCTCCTCGGCCTTCTGGGCGGCCTTGACGAGGTTGTCCGGCGAGGCGGCGGGGCCCATCTGGGGGACGAAGCAACCAATTTTCACGGGAGACCTCCTGTGCGGGGCTTACGTGTCGTAAGTGGGGCGATCTCATGCTATCCGGCTGGCTGGCAAACCGCAAGTTAGGTTTATGATTGAGATGCGATGCGAGAGATCCACGTCGACACGATCCGCGACACGGTGCGCGAGCTCTGCAAAGAGGCCGCCTGCGTGCTGCCGGAGGACGTCGTCGGCGCGCTGCAGACGGCGCGGAAGCGGGAGCAGTCCCCGGTGGCGGTCAAGGTGCTGGACCAGATCCTGCTGAACGCCGACCTGGCGCGGGACGAGATGCTGCCGCTCTGCCAGGACACCGGCACGACCGTGCTCTTCCTGGACATCGGACAGGACGTGCACGTCACCGGCGGCGACCTCAGGCAGGCGCTGTCCGAAGGCGTAGACCAGGGCTACCGCGAGGGCTTCCTGCGGGCGTCGATCGTCGAGCGGCCGTTTTCGGCGCGGACGAACACGAAGAACAACACGCCGCCGATCGTGCACACGGAGATCGTCCCCGGCGACCAGTTGCGGCTGCAGGTGATGCCGAAGGGCGGCGGCTGCGAGAACATGAGCCGCTTCACGATCATGCTGCCCTCCGCCGGCAAGAAGGGGATCACGGAGTTCGTGGTCAAGACCGTAGCCGAGTCCGGCGGCAACCCCTGCCCGCCGATCATCGTCGGCCTCGGCGTGGGTGGCACAGCCGAGCACGCGATGTACATGGCCAAGCGCGCGCTGACCCGCAAAGTCGGCGAGCCGAACCCGGTTGCCGAAGAGGCCGAGTTCGAAGCGGAGCTGCTGGACGCCGTCAACGCGCTCGGGGTCGGCGCCCAGGCCGTCGGCGGCACCCAGACAGCGCTTGGCGTGCACATGAAGACGCACCCGACGCACATCGCCTCGCTGCCCGTGGCGGTCAACCTGCAGTGCCACTCGGCGCGGCTGAAGGAAGCCACGCTGTGATGGCTCGTGCCGGCCGCCTCAAGCGTCCGTAAAACCGCCGGAAAGGCAAATTGAAGAGTCTCAGATGGAGGAGGTTGCCATGCAGACAGAAGAGATTCGCGTAGTCCGCGCAAAGGACCTTTCGGACCGCACCAACCAGACCCCCGGGATGGTGCGGAAGACGGCGATCGACGGCGAGTCCGTCGGCGCCCGCACGCTCTGGATGGGGCGCGTGACCACTGACCCGGGCATGAAGTCGGGCGCGCACCATCACGGCGACTCAGAGAGCGCCATCTTCGTCATCAGCGGCCATCTGCGCATGCTCTTCGGCAATGGCCTCAAGAACAGCCTCGAAGCCGGCCCCGGCGACTACATCTACGTACCGCCGAACTGCGTCCACGTGGAGATGAACGCCAGCGAGTCCGAGCCCGGCGACGCTATCGTGGTCCGGGACTCGCAAGAGAATATCGTCGTCCCCGCCGAGGCCCCCGGCTCCTGACTTGGCAGAGCACCGCATCCAGCTGCCGCTCACCGACGCCGTGATCGATGAGCTGCGAGCCGGCGACTACGTCTACATCAGCGGACGCGTCTACACCGCCCGCGACGCCGCTCACAAGCGGATGGTTGAGACGCTGGCCCGCGGGGAGCCGCTTCCCATCGACATCAGCGGACAGGTGCTCTACTACGTCGGCCCGACGCCCGCCCGGGAGGGCCACGTGATCGGCTCCGCCGGCCCCACGACTTCCGAGCGCATGGACCCGTTCACGGTCCCGCTGCTGGACGCCGGGCTGAAGGGCGCGATCGGCAAGGGCGGCCGCACGCCACCGATCGCCGAGGCGTTTCGCGCGCACCACGCCGTCTACTTCCTGGCCGTCGGTGGCGCCGGAGCGCTCCTCTCCAAGCAGATCAGGAGCGTCGAGGTCGTCGCCTACGAGGACCTCGGCACCGAGGCGATGAGGGCGATGGAGATCGCCGATTTCCCGGCCGTCGTCTGCAACGACGTCTACGGCGGCGATGTCGTGTTGCACGGCCGCGACGAGTGGCGCCGCGAGCCCACCAGCTTGCCCTGAGTGCCCGGAGAAGGGTCAGCCGGCGCCGAAATCAGCGCCGCAGACGATCGGGTGGTGGATGTTGCCGTCTGCGCCGAGGTGCGCGCCACCGTAGCAGGCCACGCCGTACGATTTGTACTGTGGGTCCAGGATCACGCTGCGGTGGGGCGGGCTGTCCATCCAGAGGTCCATCATCTCCTGTGCGGTGCCCTCCGACTCCAGGAGGATCTCACCCACCGCACAGCAATAGCCGCGAGCCCAGGCCCGGTCTCCGGGGCCGCCGACGAGCCAGTGGTCCAGCGTGTAGGGATCGCTGTAGACAAAGAGGTACTGCGTGTAGAAGACGGCGGAAGTGATGAGCGAGTCGTTCCTCGCCACCGGATCCAGCCCGTTCGAGGTGCGGGCGTTATTCAGGAGGATGTAGAGCTGGTCCGAGAGGTCGGGCCGGTAGCCGCCTGGCACCGGGGTCGGCGTTGGCGGCAGCGGCGTCGGCGTCTCGGCCACGTGCACCGCCGCGGCTACTCCGCCGGGGGCCGGTGTCACGGGCACAGGCGTCGGCGTGGGAGCGACGGTCGGCTCGGGCGTCGGGACGGGGGAAGGGCTACGCGTCTCGATGAAGTCAGCGCCGCTGGTTGTCTTCGGGCTGCGGCTGGGCAGGGCCGAGATCTCGCTGGAGATGGTCGGCGTGGCGCTGGCGCCGCGGACAGCGGCGAGCGTGCCATCATTGGACGGGAAGCCGACCTCCAGCGCCAGGACGATGGCGGCTATCAGCACCAGTGTCCCCAGTGGCAGCAGAATCGTCAGGGAGTTGGCATTATGTCTCATTACGAGGTTATTGGGTAGCCTATATCGCCCGTAAGACTTAGGCAATCAACCTTCAGGTATGTCGGCGCGCGATGTTCGAAAAAAAGTAATAAACGGGCGCGCGCGGGGGCCTTAACCGCGCCTGGAGCGGCCGGTCAGCTTCCCGAAGATCCAGCGGAACGGGTCGTAAAACTCATCAACGACGCGCTCCTTGAGGGGGATGATGGCGTTGTCCGTGATGTGAATGCTCTCCGGGCAGACCTCTGTGCAGCACTTGGTGATGTTGCAGAGGCCGACGCCGCCGGCGTTGCGGATGAGCTCGGTGCGGTCTTCCGTGTCCAGCGGGTGCATCTCAAGCTCAGCCAGGCGCACGAAGAAGCGCGGCCCGTAGAACCTCTCCTTGTTCTCCGGGTGGTCGCGGATCACGTGGCACACGTTCTGGCAGAGGAAGCACTCGATGCACTTGCGGAACTCCTGCCCGCGCTCGATGTCCTGCTGCTGCATCCGGTAGTGGCCGTCGGGGCCGGGGGCACGTGGCTTGAATGCCGGGATGTCCTTCGCGACCTGGTAGTTGAACGAGACGTCGGTGACCAGGTCCTTGATCAGTGGGAACGTCTTGATCGGCGCCACAGTGATCGGCCAGGCTGTGTCGAACAGGCTCATCCGGGTCATACACATCAGGCGGGGCTTCCCGTCCACCTCGGCGCTGCAGGAGCCGCACTTACCGGCCTTGCAGTTCCAGCGGACGGCCAGGTCGACGGCCTTGGTCGCCTGGATGGTGTGAATGACGTCGAGCACGACCTGTCCGTCTTCGGCCTCCACTGTGTAGTCGACGAACTTGCCGCCGCTGGCATCGCCCCGGAACACGCGCATGGTTACGATTTGACTCATCAGTGACTTTCCTCAAAGAACTTGGCGAGCTCTGCCGGCATCTGCGGCAGGTCTGAGCGTTCGATCGACATCGAGCCGTCCGGTTTCTCGCTGACCGCTATGTTGTACTTGCCCCATTCAGGGTCGGTCTTGGCAAAGTCGTCGCGGGTGTGGGCGCCGCGGCTTTCCGTGCGCATCAGGGCGGCGCGGGCCACGGCCTCGGACACCGTGAGCAGCGAGCGCAGGTCCATCGCGAGGTGCCAGCCGGGGTTGTACTGCTGGTTGCCCTCGACGCTGGTGTGCCTGGCGCGCTCCTTGTACTCCTCCAGCTTGGCCAGCGCCGCGTTCAGCTCGGCCTCGTTGCGGATGATCCCGACCAGGTTGTGCATCGTCTCTTGCAGCTCGCGCTGGATCGTGTAGGGGTTCTCCGCGCCCTCGCGCTCGAAATGGCCGAACATGTCGGCTGAGACCTCGTTGATGTCGCCGTTGTCGATCTTCGGCTCGGAGGTGAGGCCCTTGGCGTAGGCGGCGGCGCCGAGGCCGGCGCGTCGCCCGAAGACGAGCAGGTCGGACAGCGAGTTGCCGCCCAGCCGGTTGGCGCCGTGCATTCCGCCGGCGCACTCGCCCGCGGCGAAGAGGCCGGGGACGGTGGCCGCGCCGGTGTCCGGCTCCACGCGGACGCCGCCCATCATGTAGTGCATGGTGGGGCCGATCTCCATCGGCACGGCCGTGATGTCGATATCGGCCAGCGTCTTGAACTGGTGGTACATGCTCGGCAGCGCTTTGCGGATCTCCTCCGGCGTCCGGCGCGAGGCGATGTCCAGAAACACGCCGCCGTGCTCGGTGCCGCGGCCGGCCTTGACCTCGGAGTTGATGGCGCGGGCCACCTCGTCGCGCGGGAGAAGGTCCGGAGTGCGGCGGTTGCCGGTCTTGTCTCCGAACCAGCGGTCCGCCTCTTCAATCGTGTCGGCGGTCTCGGAGCGGAAGAACTCCGGGATGTAGTTGAACATGAAGCGGGTGCCTTCGGAGTTCTTCAGGGTGCCGCCCTCGCCGCGCACGCCTTCGGTGACCAGGAGGCCGCGCACGCTGGGTGGCCAGACCATGCCGGTGGGGTGGAACTGGACGAACTCCATGTCGATCAGGTCTGCGCCGGCCCAGTAAGCCAGCGAGTGCCCGTCGCCGGTGTACTCCCAGGAGTTGGAGGTGACCTTGAACGCCTTGCCGATGCCGCCGGTGGCCAGGACGATGGCCTTGGCCTTGAAGAGGACCAGCTTGCCGCTCTCCCGCCAGTAGGCCACGGCCCCGGAGATTCGGGCGCCGTCCTTCAGCAGTCTGGAGACGGTGCACTCCATGAAGACATCGATGCCCTTGTGGACGGCGTGCTGCTGGAGCGTGCGGATCATCTCCAGGCCGGTGCGGTCGCCGACGTGCGCCAGGCGGTCGTACTTGTGCCCCCCAAAGGCGCGCTGGAGGATGCGGCCGTCCTTGGTGCGGTCAAAGAGCGCCCCCCAGGACTCGAGCTCGTAGACTCGCTCGGGCGCCTCCTGAGCGTGGAGCTGGGCCATGCGCCAGTTGTTCAGCATCTTGCCGCCGCGCATCGTGTCGCGGAAGTGGACCTCCCAGTTGTCTTCGCTGTAGACGTTACCGAGCGCCGCCGCGATCCCGCCCTCGGCCATCACGGTGTGGGCCTTGCCCAGCAGTGACTTGCAGACCAGCGCCGTCTTCACGCCCTGCGCCGAAGCCTCGACAGCCGCGCGCAGCCCGGCCCCCCCGGCGCCGATGACGACGACGTCGTATTCGTGCGTTTCGAACTCAGCCATGGCTTCGCTCAGTTGATAGTGGACAGTTGACAGTGGACAGCATCAGCGGCTCCGTGGACTCAGGACGCGCGTGCGTAAACTCATTAGCATCTTGCTCAGTTCGGTGATTGCCGAATAGATCGGTTGGGCTGTCTTGCCCGAAACGAGTTGCTGCCGCACCGCAACCGTTAGGAGCGTCTCGGTCTCCATGAGCGAGCTGCGAGACATCGCCAGAAAGTTTGCGAAGTCCTTGGCCGTGGTCCGCGATTGGCCTTCCGCGATGTTCGCCGGCACCGATACAGCTGGCCGCGTGATCTGAGACCTGAGCCCATTGGTCTCTTCGGGCGGGAAGGACCTGGCGATCGAATAAATCATGTCGACGAGGTCCATACCTTTCTGCCAGACCAGGAGATCGCGGTGTGAGCGGATCTTGCCGGGAGTCTGTCCACTGTCCACTGTCGACCGTCCACTCAAAAGCCCTTCCAGGTATTGGGGTCGTGCAGGTTGCCGTTGGCGACGAGGCGGATGTAGACGTCCGTGAAGGCGATGAAGACCAGGCTCATCCAGGCGTAGAGGCGGTGGTTCGTGTTCCAGGCGCTGACCCGGTCCCAGATGTGCTTGCGCGTCCTCGAATAGACCGTGCAGCTGAAGCAGTCCAACCCGCCGCCGACGAAGTGCCTGAACGAATGGCAGGAGAAGGTGTACATCATCAGCAGCGTGGCGTTGACACAGAGGATGATCGAGCCGAGGCCGATCCCCCAGCCGGTCGAAGCCTCGTGTCCGTCAACGATGGCGTCCGTGTTGTAGAAGGAGCGCGCCGCCCCGTACCAGAGGAAGACGGTGAAGACGAGCGCGCCGTACATGAAGAAGCGGTGCAGGTTCTGCAGGATCAGCGGGAACTTGGTCTCGCCGTTGTACTTGCCGCTCGGGACCAGGTCGCCGGCCGGGAAGTCGCCTACTGCGCAGGCCGGGGGGCTGAAGAGGTAGGAGCGGTAGTAGGCGCGGCGGTAGTAGTAGCAGGTGGCGCGAAATCCGATCGGCACCCAGAGGATCAGCAGCGCCGGTGAGAAATACCAGGCGGCGTACTTGCCGTGGAGCTCCGGCTCGAAGACGGGCGAGAGGTAGGGCCCGATCGAGTAGTTCCAGCCGTCCAGGAAGGCGGCGATCGTCAGGTAGCCCAGGAAGATCGTCAGGCCGAAGGCGATGAGGCCGGGCTCGAACCACCAGTTGTCAGTCCGCAGAGTCCTCAGGAACCCGAGCTTATGGGGCGGACTGACGGACCGTGTAGCTTGAGCCATGTTCACCTCTCGCTATTGAAGTTTACCTGTCGGCGAGCGTCATTCTATCAACGCAGCCTATTGGCATCAATCTGTGGCCGTAGCCTATCCGTGACATAGGCTAAGCGAGTTCGGAACTAACCCGCCGCCGGCGACGCCGGTTCGATCGTCACCAGGGGGTCGCCTTCGGCCACGCGCGCCCCGGCGGCGACGGAGACCACCTTCACCGTGCCGGAGACCGGCGCGGCGATCTCGTTCTCCATCTTCATCGCCTCAACGACGAGCATGATGTCGCCTTCCTTGACCTCGTCGCCGGGCTTGACATCGACCCGGATCACGCGCCCCGTCATCTGGGAGAGGACTGCGCCGGTGCCGCCGGCCGCCTTCTTGGCCTTGGCCTTGGGCTTGGGCCGGGCGCTGGCGCGGCCCCTGAGCTCGACTTCGAACTCCTTGGCGTCCACCAGCAGCTTGAACGGGCCCTCCTCCGGCGGCGCGGCCTCCGGTATCTGCACGGCGTACGGCTTCTCGTTGACATAAACCGTGACGATGTTGCCGCGGCGCACGACACGCACGGCGAACGTCTCATCGCCGACGGTGATCGAATCGCCGCCGGGCTGTACCTCGAACTCTCGCTCCCCGATCAGCAGCTTCATGTGCTACTTCCCCAGCGCCCGCTGCCGGCCGGCCATCTTCCAAGCGTTCTGCTTGTGGCCGTTGGCAGGCGCCTGGGCGGGGGCCGCGTGTCCGTGGTCGTGGGTGAGGGCGGCGGTGATCGCGGCGATCAGCTCGCTCTCCAGGCCGTCGCCGCGTTCGCGCCACTCGAAGTACTCCTTCGCCACCTGCGGGAAGAGCACGTAGGAGAGCACGTCTTCGTCGGACTTGGCCAGCGCTCCGATCTCCCCGCGAGCCTTGTCCAGCTCCGGCGAGAGGTCGTCGGCCGGGCGTTTGGTGATCGGCGTGGAGTCCGGCGCGATCTTCTTCAGCACATCGCCCTTGATCGGCGCCGGCGTCTGTCCGTACTGGCCAAGGACGACGGCGCGGGTCTCCTTGCTGATCTGCTTGTAGCGCTCGCCGTAGACTGCGTTGAGCACGGCCTGCGTGCCGACGATCTGGCTGGTGGGGGTGACCAGCGGCGGGTAGCCCAGGTCCTCGCGCACCCTGGGGATCTCGTCCAGCACGGCGCCCAGCTTGTCGATCGCGCCCTGCTCCCTGAGCTGCCCGACGAGGTTGGAGATCATCCCGCCGGGAACCTGGTGCATCAACACGCCGGCGTCAAGCTGGACGTTGCCCTCGAAGGCGGCGTACTTCTTGCGCACCTGGACGAAGTAGTCGGCCAGCTTCGTCAGCCCCTCCAGGCTCAGCTTTGTGTCGTGCTCGGTCTCTTCAAACGTGGCGACCATCGACTCCGTCGGCGGCTGCGAGGTGCCCTGGGACAGCGGCGAGAGCGCGCAGTCCATGACGTCGAGGCCGGCCTCCGTGGCTTTCAGGTAAGACATCTCGGCCATGCCGCTGGTGCAGTGGCAGTGCATCTGGACGGGGATTGAGACGACGGCTTTGATCGACTTCACGATCTCGAAGGCGTCGTAAGGGTGGAGGAGGCCGGCCATGTCCTTGATGCAGATGGAGTCGCAGCCCATCTCCTCCAGCTCCTTGGCCTGCCTGGCGAACATCTGCGTCGTGTGGACGGGGCTAATCGTGTAGCAGACTGTCCCCTGGGCGTGGCCGCCGGCCTTCTTGACGGCCTTGATCGCCGTCTCCAGGTTCCGCAGGTCGTTCAGCGCGTCGAAGATGCGGAAGATATCCATGCCGTTCTTGACGGCGAGCTGGCAGAACTTCTCGACGACGTCGTCGGCGTAGTGCCGGTAGCCGACGACGTTCTGGCCGCGCAGGAGCATCTGCAGCGGCGTCTTCTTGATCCGCTTCTTGACCGCGCGCAGCCGCTCCCACGGGTCCTCGTGCAGGAAGCGCAGGGCCGTGTCGAACGTGGCGCCGCCCCAGACCTCGATGCTGTGGAAGCCGGCCTCGTCCATCTGCTCGGCGATCGGCAGCATGTCCTCTGTCCGCATTCTCGTGGCCAGGAGCGACTGGTGACCGTCGCGCATGGTGGTATCGGTGATCTTTACGCCCATTCGTCGTGTCCTTCTCCGTTCGCAGCCTGCCGGGAGACTGCTTCGATTATCGGAAGTGCAAGGCCCATCATGCCCATGCTGTTGCCCCTTCGTCGAGCTGCTCCTGGCCGGCCTCGTCCGGCGGCGCCAGGGCCATCGTCGCGCCGGCGAGCGCGATCAGGAAGCTGGTCAGGGCGGCGAAATAGAGGATCGGCGTCGCGTGGAAGTCGCCGTTAAGGCCGGTGTTGACCAAGGACAGGATGCTTTCTCCCAGCGGCGCAGGCAGACTCACGAGATCGTAGACCGTGATCCCGAGCAGGAGCAGCCCGACGAGCGCAATCGCCAGGCCGGCGAGCGCTCGCGCCTTCGGCAGGACCAGCGCCAGCAAGGCCAGGCCCGCCGCCACTGCCGAACCCGCCAGGACGATCGCGCCGTCCGCAGGCGTCAGGGCGTCGACGTCGAGGCCGCTGACTGACGTCGACGGTACCCAGTTGTCGGTGCGCCACCACGCCTGGAAGGACATGATCGCCAGCGCAATCGAGGCCGCGATCACGAACTTGACAGCGCGCTCAGCCGTCACACTCGACCCCTGTCTCCGCTGCCATCTCGTCGTTCATCATCTCGTCTTCTTCGTCCATCTCATCGTAAGCCAGCCGCTGCATCGTCGCGTAGCTCCACGCGGCCCCGGAAAGGAGAGCCGCCGCCACGCTGGCGACTACCAGCACGATGAGCGCCGGTTGCAGCGTGCCCTTGGCAGCTTCCAGGTCCTGCGCTGTTGTCCAAATATACCCGTTCCACTTGGCGATTGCGTCGATTCCGGCCAGCCCCAGCGCTGAGATCGAGGCCACGATGCCGGCGATCGCCGCCGCCCGGTCGCGGCCGCTGAACCAGCCCAGCGCGGCGACGACGACCACGGCCGCGCCCAGCCCCGCCGTCAGGTAACCGTCGCCGAGGCTGACCTCGCAGCTGCACCAGCCGTCGATCGTCTGTATATCGTTGCGGCCCAGGGAATCCTTGTCGCGCCAGCGGCTGATGTGCGCCCCGCTGAGGGTGACGCTGGCCGGCTCCGAGGTGTCGCCTTCGAAGGCCAGGCTGTGAAAGCGCAGCCACGGCAGAAACGACATCCCAATCATCAGCAGGCCACAGACCGCCATCCCAGCGAACAGCCGGACCCGCGCACGTTCCACCACCATGCCAGGTTGGTATCCCCTATAGAGGGATGTTCCCGTGTTTCCGCGGGGGGTTCGTGTCGGTCTTGTTCTCCAGCATCTCCAGCGCGCGGATGATCTTGACGCGCGTCTGGCGCGGGTCGATCACGTCGTCTACGAAGCCGCGGGAGGCCGCGATGTAGGGGTTGGCGAAGCGCTCCTTGTAGTCGTCGATCAGCTCCTTGCGGCGGGTGTCCGGGTCGGATGAGGCCTCGATCTCCCGCCGGAAGATGATGTTGGCCGCGGCGTCCGGGCCGGTGACGGCAATCTCGGCGCCGGGCCAGGCCAGGTTCACATCGGCGCGCAGGTGCTTGGAGCCCATGACCAGGTAGGCGCCGCCGAAGTCCTTGCGCAGGATGATCGTCACACGCGGCACGGTGGCCTCTGCGTAGGCGTAGAGCAGCTTGGCGCCGTGGATGATGATTCCCGCATACTCCTGGCCGGTGCCGGGCAGGTAGCCGGGCACGTCCACGAGCGTCACGATCGGGATGTTGAAGGCGTCGCAGAAGCGTACGAAGCGCGCACCCTTGCGGGAGGAGTCGACATCGAGCACGCCGGCCACGTAGCCGGGGTTGTTGGCGACGATGCCGACGACGCGGCCGCCCATCCTGGCGAAGCCGACGACGATGCTCTTGGCCCAGCCGGCGTGCACCTCCATGAAGTCGCCGTCGTCGATGATCGGCTCGATCACTTTGTGTACGTCGTAGGGCTTGCTGGAGTCCTCCGGGATGACGGTTAGCAGCTCTTCGCAGAGGCGGTCCGGCGGGTCAGAGGGCTCGGCCATCGGCGGGTCCTCGGCGTTGTTGGAAGGCAGGAAGCTCATCAGGCGGCGCACTTCCTGGAGGCACTCCTCGTCGTTTTCGGACATGAACTGCGCCACGCCGCTCTTCGTGTAGTGGACCTGCGCGCCGCCGAGCTCTTCGTGGGTGACGTCTTCCTGGGTCACCTGCCGCACGACGTCTGGCCCGGTGATGTACATGTAGCTTGATCCCGTGGTCATGAACACGAAGTCCGTGATCGCCGGCGAGTAGACCGCGCCGCCCGCGGTGGGGCCCATGATCAGGCTGATCTGGGGGATGACGCCGGAGGAGAGGACGTTCCGGGTGAAGATTTCACCGTAGCCACGCAGTGAGACGACGCCTTCCTGGATCCGCGCGCCGCCGCCGTCGTTGATGCCGATGACGGGTGCGCCGTTGCGGATCGCCAGGTCCATAACCTTGCAGACCTTCTCGCCGGCCGCCTCGGAAAGGGAGCCGCCGAAGACCGTGAAGTCCTGCGCATAGACGAAGACGAGGCGGCCATCGATCTTGCCGTAGCCGGTGACAACGGAGTCGCCCAGGTACTTCTGCTTGTCCAGCCCGAACTCCGCCGAGCGGTGGGTGACCAGCGCGTCGGTCTCTTCGAAGGTGCCCTCATCCAGCAGCAGCTTCAGGCGTTCCCGGGCCGTCAGCTTGCCGCGCTTGTGCTGGGCCTCGATACGCTCGGCGCCGCCGCCTTGGGCGCCCTGTTCCTTCAGCTCGTTCATACGAGCGAGGCGGTCTGGTTTTTGCTCGATTGCCATGCGCTTATTTCCAGCTTTCAGTAGGGAAAAGTTTGCCCGGTCAAGGCTAGCATAGCAGGCACGAACGTGGAAGCGTGGAGGCGGTGCCGGCCTACTGGCCGGCGTCTGTGGCTACGGGGGCGTCGGTGGGCGCGGGTGGCAGCGCAATCACCTGGCCCACGCTGAGGTTTCCGGCGTCGATGTCAGGGTTGGCGTCGATCACCGCCTGCGGGTCCAGGCCGCACTTGTCGGCGATCCCGAACGTCGTGTCGCCGGCCTCCACCGTGTAGGTCAGTCCGCAGACCCCCGGCTCGCCTGCCACGGGCGTTGCCACGGGGCCGGTGTTCGGCTCGTTCGGCGGCAAAGGCTGGATGTTGTCTGGGTCGAGGACGATGACGTCCGGGGCGTTTTGCCAGGGCGTAGCTGTCGGGACGTTGTTGGGATCGGTCAGCTGACCCGTGCCGGGGTTGTTGTTGTCGTCGCCACCGCCGCAAGCCGCTGCCAGGCATAGCGCTACAAGGATGAAGAGCGCGGCGAAGCTGGCGACGAGTTGGCGGGGCGGCATGTTTACGTCGGCCTGATGGTATCGCAGGGCGTGGGAGCGGGCAAGACCGGCCTATCAGGGGCGATTTTCGCAGGAATGACACATTACGGTTAACCCCGCTAACGCTCGTGCCTGTTATAGTGTCTATAGAAGTAATGGCAGTTGGGCGATTAGCTACGTTTAGCACCGCTGCCGGCGAAGATTCCTCCTGCCGGCGACTTTCCGATTTGGCAGAACCCATTCCCGGAGCCCGCGCGGCTGGAGCCGTAACGTGCTAACCGCGCGCATTAGCACCCTGGCGCTCACACCGCCCGTTACCGTTGAAAGCGGGAGCAGCGTGGCCCGGATGGTGGAACAGGTCCAGAAACAGAAGGTCGGCTGCGTGCTGGTCTACGAATTCGGCAGCCTCGTCGGCATCATCACCGAACGCGACATGCTCCTCAAGGTCGTGGCCCGGGACGTCAAGTACGACGAACCGGTGGACCAGTTCATGACCCGCAACCCGGTCACGATGTCTCCCGAAGACACGATCGGCGACGCGGCGAACCTCATGAACGAGCGCAATTTCAGGCACATCCCCGTCATCGGCGCCGATGGGCAGGCGACGGGCATCGTCAGTATCAAGGACATCATCAGCATCGTGGCGGAATCGTTTCCGGAACAAGTCCTGAACCTGCCGCCGCGGCCACACCAAAAAATGGAGACTCCCGAGGGGGGCTAGGACGGGGAGCGAGAAGGACAACATGGCAGCGCAGGACGGCAATCAAGAAAACGGCCATAAGGCAATCCGAACCGAGGAGCTCGATCGCGTAACGATCCGCTTCGCGGGCGACTCCGGGGATGGGATGCAGCTGGCCGGCCTGCAGTTCACCAACACCTCGGCGGTCTTTGGCAACGACGTTAGCACCATCCCCGACTTCCCGGCCGAGATCCGCGCTCCCGCGGGCTCCATCCCCGGCGTCAGCGCCTTCCAGGTCAGCTTCTCCAGCTACGACATCCATACCCCCGGCGATGAGCCAGACGTCCTCGTCGCGATGAACCCGGCGGCGCTCAAGGCCCACCTGGCGGACCTGCCGAAGGGCGGCACGCTGATCGTCAACAAGGACGAGTTCACCGAATCGAACCTCAAGAAGGCGCTTTTCGCCGCCAACCCGCTGGAAGACGGCAGCCTCGCCGGCTGGCGCGTCATCCAGGCCCCGATCACTTCGATGAACTCACGCGCGCTGCAGGACAGTGGCCTCAACACCAAGCAGATCGACCGCTCCAAGAACTCCTTCGCGCTGGGCCTCATGTTCTGGCTCTACGAACGGCCCCTGGAACCGACGATCCGCTGGTTCAACGATAAGTTCGCCAAGAACCCCCAGGTCCGCGACGCCAACATCGCCACGATGAAGGCGGGCTACAACTTCGGCGAGACGGCGGAGCTGTTCCCGGTGCACTACCGCGTGCCGCGGGCGCACCTGCCCCCCGGCCACTACCGCAATATCACCGGCAATGAGCTGACGGCGCTGGGCTTCCTCGCCGCTTCCAGGCTCTCCGGCCTCCCGCTTTTCTACGGCAGCTACCCAATCACTCCGGCCAGCGACATCTTGCAGGAACTGGCGCGGTTCAAGAACTTCGGGGTCAGGACGTTCCAGGCGGAGGATGAGATCGCCGCCATCGGCTCGGCCATCGGCGCCGCTTTCGGCGGTTGCCTGGGCCTCACCGGCACCAGCGGCCCCGGCCTGGCCCTTAAGAGCGAGGCGCTGGGGCTGGCCGTGATGGTCGAGCTGCCGATCGTCGTCGCCGTTGTGCAGCGTTCAGGCCCCAGCACCGGCATGCCGACCAAGACCGACCAGGCGGACCTGCTGCAGTGCATGTTCGGCCGCAACGGAGAGTGCCAGGTCGCGATCGTGGCCCCGGCGACGCCGGGCGAGTGCTTCAACTACGCGATCGAGGCTTTCCGCATCGCCGTCACCCACATGACGCCGACGATCTTCCTCTCCGACGGCTACCTGGGCACCGGCGCCGAACCCTGGCGCATCGTCGATGTCGACAGCCTGCCGCGAATCGTGGCCACCTTCGCCGACGACCCCGCCCGCTTCAAGCCCTACATCCGCGACCCGCAAACGCTGGCCCGCGAATGGGCGATCCCCGGTACGCCGGGCTTGGAACACCGGATCGGCGGCCTGGAGAAGGCCGATATCACCGGCAACGTCAGCTACGACGGCGCCAACCACGACAAGATGACCCACCTTCGCGCCGAAAAGGTGGAGCGTATAGCGGACTACATCCCGGAGCTGGAGATCGAAGCCGGCGGCGCCCAGGAAGGCGACCTGCTGGTGCTCGGCTGGGGCAGCACCTACGGCGCGATCTACACCGCCGTGCAGCGGGCGCAGGCAGAGGGCCTTTCGGTTTCGCACGCGCACCTGCGCCACCTCAGCCCGTTCCCCAAGAACACCGGCGAAGTGCTCTCACGCTTCGACAAGGTGCTGATTCCGGAGCTCAACCTGGGCCAGCTGTCGCTGCTGATCCGCGGCAAGTACCTGGTGGACGCGCAGCAGCTGAACAAGGTGACGGGCCGTCCCTTCCTGATCCGCGAGATAGAAGCGAAGATACACGAGATGGTAGGCAGTAAAGTGAGCGTGAGATGACCACCGAAACCCGCGACAACCCGATAATCCCGCTGCAGCGCAAGGACTTCGTCTCCGACCAGGAGGTCCGCTGGTGTCCCGGCTGCGGCGACTACTCCATCCTGGCGCAGACCCAGAAGCTGATGCCCGACCTGGGCGTGCCGAAGGAGAACATCGTCTTCATCTCCGGTATCGGCTGCAGCAGCCGCCTGCCGTACTACATGAACACCTACGGTTTCCACAGCATCCACGGCCGCGCCCCGACGATCGCCACCGGGCTCAAGGCCACGCGGCGCGAGCTCCAGGTCTTCGTCATCACCGGCGACGGCGACGGGCTCAGCATCGGTGGCAACCACCTGCTGCACACGATGCGCCGCAACGTCGACCTCACGATCGTGCTCTTCAACAACCGCATCTACGGTCTCACCAAGGGCCAGTACTCGCCGACTTCGGAGATCGGCAAGCGCACCAAGAGCTCGCCGTTCGGCTCCATCGACTATCCGCTGAACCCGCTCAGCGTGGCGCTGGGCGCCGAGGCCACCTTCGCCGCGCGCTCGCTGGACATCGACCAGGCCCACCTCATGGCGACGCTGGAGCTGGCCGCGAAGCACAAGGGCACCTCCTTCGTCGAGGTCTACCAGAACTGCAACGTCTTCAACGACGGTGCTTTCATGGAGTTCGCCGACAAGTCGGTGCGCTCAGACCGCGTGCTCTTCCTGGAGCCCGGCAAGCCGATGATCTTCGGTAAGGACGCGGACAAGGGCATCCGCATGAACGGCCTCAACCCGGAGGTCGTCCAGATCGGCGGCGACATCAGCGAGAGCGACCTGCTGGTGCACGACCCGGCCCACCAGGACCCGGCGCTGGCCTTCATCCTCAGCCGGATGCACTGGCCGGAGTTCCCGGAGCCGCTGGGTGTGTTTCGCGATATTCAGCGGCCGACGTACGATGGCCTGATGGAAGACCAGATCGCCGAGGCCCGCAAGACGCTGGGCGAAGGAGACATCGCGGCGCTGCTGGCGGAAGGTGACACTTGGACCGTGGAGTAGGCACCCGCAACATCATCCTCTGCCCGGACTGCCGGGCCGAAAACATCGAAGGCGCAGACGTCTGCATCGAGTGTGGGGCGGAGCTGCGCAGCCTGAAGACGCCGTCGGTAACCACCGACTTCGAAGAGCACCTGATCTCTGGGCACCTGCGTGACCTTGGAGCCAGACAGGCGCTGAACGTCTCGCCGAAGGACCCGGTCGCGCTGGCGGTGCACTTCATGCGCGAGCACAATACGGAGTGCGTGCTGGTCCGCGACAAGAGCGAGGCGATCGTCGGCATTCTTACGGAGCGCGACATCCTGATGAAGGCGGCCGGCGCCAACCAGGACCTGATGAGCATGGCCGTACAGGACATCATGACCGCCGACCCCGTAATGCTGCGGGAAGAAGACACGCTGGCCGTAGCGCTCCACAAGATGGCCGTCGGCGGCTTCCGCCACATCCCCTTCGTGGACCACGACGGGACGACGCTCCTCTTCTCCATCCAGGACGTGTTCCGGCACGTCGCGCCGTACATCCCGCACAAGTAGTGGACTACGGGGTCGGTGGCTCCGGACGGGCCGGCCGGATCAAACCCTCCTGTGCCACTGAGACCACGTGCGTGCCGTCCTGGCGGTGCATCGTCGCGTGGATCAGGGAGCGCGCCGCGTGCGCGATCGGGCTCTCGCTCGTGTAGAGCAGCCAGTCGTCGAATTGGGGCGGGTGGTGGAACCAGATCGCGTGGTCCAGGCTGGCGGTGAGCGACTGGTTGAAGACGTGCGGGATCCGGTGCGAGTAGTAGGCCGTGCTCATCAGGCTCATATCGCTGGCGTAGGCCAGGACGGCTGCGTGCACTGCCGGGTCCTCCGGCAAGACACCCTTGGGGCGGAACCAGAGGCGTCGCGGGGGCACCACCCCGGTCTCGGGCGGCTCCGGCGGCCCTTCAAACCGCATCTCAATCGGGCGCTCCCGCCGCCAGCGCTTCATCATCTCGCGCATCGCCTTGTCGGGGCGCACCATGTCCCACTCCGGCAAGCCCTCCGGCCCCTCAGACTGCGGCATCCCGATGCTCTGGCGGGAGACGCCCTCCTCCGGCCGCGCGAAGCTGCACGACATCTGGAAGATCGCCTCGCCGGCCTGGTAGGCGACGACGTCACGGGTCGTGAACGTCTTGCCGTCGCGGATGCGATAGACGACGTAGCGGATCGGCGTCTCGTGGCGGCCGGGCCGCAGGAAGTAGGCGTGGAGGGAGTGCATGGCCCCGCTCTCAACGGTGCGGTAGGCGGCGGTGACGCACTGCGCCGCGACCAGCCCGCCGAAGAGGCGCCCCTCGCCCTTGCCGGGGTCGCCGAGGAAGAGATCGCGGTCCAACTGGTCAAGCTGGAGGAGCTTCAGCAGCCGCGCCAGCTGTGGTGACATCTCAGGCGTCATGCCGCCATTGTAGGAGCGCCGGCGGTGAGGGGCGAGGTGTGGGAGATTCGTTGCCGCGAAAAGATGGCGACTGTTACACTCGATTCTCGGCGGCAGGGTAGCTCAGCGGCAGAGCAGAGGCTTCATAAGCCTTGTGTCGTGGGTTCGAATCCCACTCCTGCCACCATATGTTTGTACAATATGAGGGCCCCTGTTCGTAGGCGATTTCCGCCTGGGGCGGATCAGCCTTCGGCTGAAGCTCAGCCGCAGTCGGTCGCGGTTCACATCGGGCCGTAAAATAGAATGCGCCTCGTGGGCGATTAGCTCAGCTGGTTAGAGCGCACGGTTCACATCCGTGAGGTCGAAGGTTCGAGTCCTTCATCGCCCACCACCCTGCCTCCCCACACCTCGCACCTCACACCCCGCGCCTCTATGCTGGCGGCATGTTCGGCGCGCTCGCCAGGAGCTGGAAAGACCCCTCGCCGTTTGCCGCGCGGATGATGCTGTTCGCCGGCGCCTTCTTCTGGAGCCTCGGCGGCTTTTTCATCAAGGAGATCGATGCCGGCGCCATGAGCATCGTCTTCTTCCGCTGCCTCTTCTCCGCCTTGATCCTGGCGCCGTTCATCCGCGGCCGCCGCCTGCCCGGGGCGGTCGATTCCGGCGTCTCCATCGTCTTCTTCACGCTGCTGCTCGTACTCTACGTCGGGTCGACCAAGGAGACGACGGCGGCGAACTCGATCTTCTTGCAGTACACCGCGCCGATCTACGTGGCGCTGCTGGGGCCGTTTGTCCTCAAGGAGCGGATGCGATCCCGGGAAACGCTGCCGTTCCTGCTCTGCGTGGCCGGGATCGCGGTGCTCTTCCTGGGCAACTCCGGCACCGGCGAGACGAAGGGCCTCCTGCTGGGCGCGGGCAGCGGCTTCTTCTACGGGCTGTTCTTCATGTGGCTGCGGCGGCTGCGCTATGCCGATCCGGTGGCTGTCACCGTGATCAACTGCGCCGGCGTGGCCGTCCTGCTCGTCGTCGTGCCTTCGGTCTGGGACGTCGGCGCCACGGACATCTTTCTGATCGCGATCATGGCCGTCTTCCAGTTCGCCCTGCCGTACGTGCTCTTCACGCGGGGGATGGCCTACGTTCCCGCGGCCGAAGCGAGCCTGATCGCCCTGGCGGAGCCGGTGTTCAATCCGGTCTGGGTGGCGGTCTTCTACGGCGAGAACCCATCCGTCGCCACCGTCGTCGGAGGCGCAGTCATTCTCGTGGGGCTGACCGTGCGCTACACGGTGCTGCGGCCGCCCGTCCTGGAGCTTGAGGCGGGCGCAGCCGAGCTGGCCGGTGGCGCCGCCGCCCAGGATGCGTGAGCCCCGGCCCGGCGGCCTATAATGAAGCGTCAGTGAAGAAAATCCTCATCGTCGACGACGAGCCAACGCTGGTGGCCACGCTGAAGTACAACCTGGAAGGTGAAAACTACCAGGTCGCCACCGCATCTGACGGCGAAGGCGCCCTGAGCGGGGCCCGCTCATTCTCACCCGATCTGATCGTGCTTGACCTGATGCTGCCCGGCGTCAGCGGCCTGGAAGTCTGCCGCATCCTGCGCAAGGAGATGAGCATCCCGATCCTGATGCTGACGGCCAAGGGCACCGAGATCGACAAGGTCGTGGGGCTGGAGGTCGGCGCCGACGACTATGTGACCAAGCCGTTCGGGATGCAGGAGCTGCTGGCCCGCGTCCGCGCCCTCCTCCGCCGCTCCGAGACGTCGCCGGCCGCCGACGCCGAGGTCGTGCGCTCCGGCGACCTGCGCGTCGACCTCATGCGCCGCGAGGCGTTCCGCGGGGAGACGCCGCTGGCGCTGAAGCCGAAGGAGCTGGACCTGCTGCTCTTCTTCCTCCGCAATCGCGGCCGGGCCGTGACCCGGGAACAGCTCCTGAACCAGATCTGGGGTTACGAGTTTGCTGGGGACACGCGGACGGTTGATGTACACATCCGCTGGCTGCGCCAGAAGATCGAGGATGACCCGGCCGTCCCGCACCGCCTGATCACCGTCCGCGGCACCGGCTACCGGTTCGAGAGCTGAGCGTGCGCAGTTTCCGGGTTCGCGCACTTGCCGCCTACGTCGTGCTGGCGGCCGCCGCCGTCGTCGCGCTGCTGGTGGACAACGCACCGGTCTGGCTGGACGCTGTCGTCGGGGCGATGCTCCTGCTGGGGGCGCTCCTCCTGCTCAGCGCCATCGGCCTGATCGCCGGCTCGGCGCGGGTGATCGCCGGGGCCTCGCGGGAGATCGCCGATGGGCAGTTCACAGTCCGCCTGGACGGCGAGCCGAGCGATGAGATCGGCGTCGCCTACGCGGAGTTCAACCGGATGGCGGCGCGGCTGGAGTCGCTGGTCACCGAGACAGACCAGGAGCGCAGCCGCTTGATGGCCGCGATCAACAGCAGCGTGGACGCCGTTGTGGCGACCGATCACGAGAGCAACATCACCTTCGCTAACGACGCCGTGAAAGAGCTGCTGGGAGCGACGCCGGAGGAGATCGTCGGCAAGCCGTTTGTCTGGACGATGCCGGACGCCGAGGTGATCGAAGGGCTGCGCGCCAGCCGTGAGCGCGGTGAGCGCAGCAGCTACGTGATCGAGCGGCCCAACCGCACCTTCCTGCGGGCCATCATCACGCCGATCGTGGGCGGCGGCGCCTGGTCATCGCTCGTCGTCTTCCACGACCTGACCGACGTCAAGCGCGTCGAGCAGGTCCGGCGCGACTTCGTGGCCAACGTCTCGCACGAGCTGCGGACGCCGCTGGCCGCGATCAAGTCCGTGATCGAGACGCTGCAGGGCGGCGCGATGGACGATCCGAAGGCGGCGCAGGACTTCTTGCGCCGCGCCGACGGCGAGGTGGACCGCCTGGTGCAGATGGTGGAGGAGCTGCTTGAGCTCTCGCGCATCGAGTCTGGCGAGCTCTCCATGGCCCGCGAGCCGGTCGGCGTCGGCGCCGCCGCCGAGACCGCAGCCGAACGGCTCCGGCCGATGGCTGCGCGGAACCTCGTCACCCTGACGACCGACATCGCGCACGACCTGCCGGGCGTCAACGGGGACCGAGTCAGCCTGGAGCGCGCGATCGTGAACCTGATCAACAACGCCATCAAGTTCACCCCGGAGGGCGGTGCGGTCCACGTCGCGGCGCGCTCCGAGGCCGGCGGCGTCATGATCGAGGTTAAGGACAACGGGGCGGGCATCGAGCCGCAGGACCTGCCGCGCGTGTTCGAGCGCTTCTTCAAGGCCGATCGCGCTCGCCGGGCGGGCGGGACTGGGCTGGGGCTGGCCGTCGTCAAGCACACTGCCGAGGCGCACGGCGGCCATGTCGAAGCGGAGAGCCGCCCCGGCGAAGGGTCGACCTTTCGCATGTGGCTGCCGGCGTCGGCCGACGTGGCGGTCGAAGCGGCCAGCGACTAGCCGGCGGCCGCTGCGATGAGGGCCTGCGAGACGGCGTCGTCCGCAGGGAAGCCGGCCGAGCGCGCCGTGGTCTCCGAGAGGATGACCCCGTCCACGCCCGCTTCCCGGTAGCTCCGGCCGATCTCCTCCGCGGCCTCGATCGTCTGCGGCGGGTCCACCTGCGCCCAGACCGGCAGCGGTCCCGATTTGCCCAGCTCCTTGCGTTTCGCCAGGATCTGGTCGCGCATGGCCGCGATCGCCGAAAGCGGGAGCGTCGCGCCGAGAAAGCCGTCGCCGTGGCGGGCGACCCGGCGCATCCCGGCCGGGGTCCCCGCGCCCAGGTAGACCGGCGGGCCGCCCGGCGTGAACGGCATCGCCAGCTTCACCGGCGGCACGTGGAAGAACTTGCCGTCCCAGCCCTCCTCCGGCGCCGTCCAGAGCTTGCGCAGCACCTGCACGAACTCGGTCAGGCGGCGGCCGCGGCTGGCGAAATCGACGCCTGTCGCGGCGAACTCGGCCTCCACCCAGCCGGCGCCGGCCCCCACGATCAGCCGGCCCTCCGAAAGGATGTCCAGCGTGGCCAGCTCCCGCGCCATCAGCACCGGGTCCCGCAGCGCGACCTGGCTGACCGTCGTGCCAAGCTGCACCCGCTGCGCCGCCGCCGCGATGAAGGCCAGCCCGATCCAGGGATCGATCGATGGCTCGTAGGGGTGCGGCCTGTCCAGCGGCACCGCCACGCGCTCGCTCAGCCAGACCGAGTGGTATCCGAGCCGCTCGGCCTTCATCGCCAGCTCAGCCGACTCGCGTCCGGCGGTCAGCCCCAACTTCACGCCTACGAACATCGTGACGTTAGGCTACCAGACGGCGGCGGCGGCCCGCACGCGCGAGACGGTGGTCAGTCTTCTTCGAGCGAGGCCTTGAGCGCGGACAGCTTGTCGTCCCACCAGTCGGAAATGTGGTCGATGGACCGGCGGGCCAGCTGCAGCCGCGCCCGGTCCAGCTCCCACAGCATCTCGCGGCCTCGGCGCGTCCCACGCACCAGTCCGGCGTCTTCCAGCACTTGCAGGTGCCTCGTCACGGCCTGCCGGGTCACGTCCGTGCCCTCCGTCAGCCTCGTGATCGACATCGCCTGGCCGGCGGCCAACCGGGAGACGAGGCCGAGCCGTGTCTCATCGCCCAGCGCGGCGAAGATCGGCGCGGCCTGGTTCGGCTTACGAGCCTCTGGTGACATAGGCCTCGATGTTCTGCAGCTGCATCGCCCAGCCGCCGGAGTTCATGCGAAACGCCTCGGCGCGGCGGGAGAGCGGAATCGCATCGAACCCGGACTCCACGATCGTCAGCTTCGTGCCGCCGGCGATCTCTTCCAGGGTGATCTCGATCAGCGTCATCGGCTCCGTGGAGTAGTCGTAGTTCGGGTCGATGCCGTAGGGGTGCCACTTGAACGAGAACAGGCGCTCCGGCTCAATCCGGTCGATCACGATCTCGAACGGGTGGCCTTCGAAGCCGGGGTAGGTCATCTTGCCGACGGCCGGTTGACCCGCCCGGAACTCGACGCCGGACATGTCGACCTTGAACCAGGCCCCGAACTCCTGCGCGTTTGCGATGGCGTTCCAGACGCGGGAGCGGGGCGCCTTGAGGACGATCTCCTTCTCGATGCGGTCAGTGGTCTGAGCGTTCATTATGCAACCTCCTTATTGCATGTTAGCCGTCGCCCGGAGGAAAGGCAATACTTCGGTTGCATATGTTTTCTGGGCAGTCCCGGTCTCTTTGGGGGGTGCTAAAATCGAGAACGCGCCTCGTGGGCGATTAGCTCAGTTGGTTAGAGCGTCTCGCTTACACCGAGAAGGTCGAAGGTTCGAGTCCTTCATCGCCCACCACTTTTTAGATACGAAAACCGGGCCGTTCGGCCCGGTTGGTCATGTGCGGTTTAGCGTTTGCTACCCGATTGCTACCAAAAATTTGGCAAGGGATCCGTTATCACTGCCCGCTCTCTCCGACCCACTCATGGGGCAGCACAGCAAACACGTCTACGTCTTCGCGTCGACCCTGCCAAACGCCATAGGCGCGAAGCGTTCCCTCGTACGTAAACCCTGCGCGACGTGCGACCGCGGCCGAAGCCGCATTCTCCGACACAATCTTCAGGAACACGCGAGCGGCCCCAAGCTTGAACAACCAGCCAGTCATCAGCATGACGGCGCGAGTTGCGAAACCTCGCCCTCTCGCACCTGCAGCCAGCCAGTAACCGAACTGCGCTACATCCGTGCTCGACCATCCGTCGACGCCGCACATCCCCGCCAGCTCGCCCGACACGGCATCGACAATCGCGAAGGCGACGCCGGACGGATTGCCCGAAACCGCGAACGTATGCCAGTTCCGCTCAAAGCTTTCGATGACCGCGACAGCATCTGCCGACGAGTGTGGCGGCGGGCCGTTGTAACGCTCGATCGCCGGATCCTTCGACGCTTCGGCGATGAAGCTCGCCTCGGAGCGGGTCCAAGGTCTGAGCACGACCACATCGTCGGACAACGTCACAGAGAAGGGTCACCGCCGAGTTCTGTCATGCCGACTAGACCTTCTCACTCTAAGGAGATGCGTCGCCTGGACTCGAACCGTCGTGCTTCCGTCCATGGTTTCGCACCACGTCCCCTCACCTCTACTAAGACGATGGCAGCAGCCGAGAGACGCCACGAGCGGCAGGTCACGACTCCTGTTGGAAAATCACCAATCGATAAAGCGCTTCGCATAATCCCTCCCGGGTTCATCGATTATGCGCCCCGCCTCGGCGCGCCCACAATCAGAGGAATTCGTCATGCGAGAGAACATGGCGTATCGCCCCTAATTTTGCTACCCGATTGCTACCCAAATTTCGGCCAACAGTGGCCAAGGGTGGCAAGGGTTGGCAAGATGGACGGGCCATTTCGTATCTAAATGGCTGATTTTGGCGTGCCGTGACCTGGCGTGGCGAGTGCGGAAGTCTTGCTTACACCGAGAAGGTCGAAGGTTCGAGTCCTTCATCGCCCACCATTAGTTCTCTATCCTGGCGGCGGGTCTGGCCCCGGCGTCAGGCCCTCGTAGGCGGCGCGGCCGAACGGGCGAAGGTGTGGGATGTCCGTTATCAGGATGGCCAGGGCCAGGACGCAGTACATCACCCCGTAGCCGATGCGGACGGAGGTGTTCGTAAAGGCGAACTGCGTGACGAAGAGCACCGCCAGCAGCAACGCCTCCCAGCGGTGCATGCTCAGGCTCACCAGGATCGCCACGGCGAAGAGCGATTGCGCGGCCGTCAGGAACACCTCCTCCGACTGGCGTGAGTCGAAGCCCAGCGGATGCAGGGTGCCGCCGGAGATGGCGAAGCCCAGCGGCAAGCTGCCGACCAGCAGCGTCCACTGGTTGACCTTGGACGAGATGAGGATCGTCATGCTGGCGTCGTGGCGCCCGCGCAGGGCCAGCAGTCCGGCCAGGATGAACTCCGGCGACTCCGAGGCGAGGGGCGCCACCCACTGCACGAGCACGAACTCGTTGATGCCGGCGCTCTTCCCGGAGTCGACCAGGCTGTTGGCGAACGGCTCCGCGGCCGCGAAGATGACGCCGGCGGCGAAGATGAAGATGCCGAGCACAAGCAGGCGGCGCGGGACCTGTGGCAGCGCGCCGATCACCGCCGCCGGACCGATGAACTCGTGCTCCTGCTCCGGCGGCGAGCGCGAGGTGATGTAAAGGTAGGCGGCGAAGAGCGAGAACATGATCGCCGTATCGATCAGGGAGAGGTTGCCGCGCAGAGGGATCGAGAAGCTGTAGAGCGTCGCCGCGCCGAGGAAGGCGATGCCGAGCGCGTTGCCCCGGTTGATCGGCATGATCTTGAGCCCGAACTTGCGCCAGAAGATGAAGAAGATGACGGGCCAGGCCAGCCCCACGAGCAGCCGGTTGCCGCCGGTCATGTTGGCGATCGCCAGGTGGGCGTGGTCCGGATTGGAGTGGGCGGTGATCGCGAAGTAGAGGTCGACCGCGTACTCCGGCATCACGGCGATCAGGGCCAGGACCACCAGCGCCAGTCCCGCCGACATCTCCGTCTCGGCAACCTCTGAAGCCCAGGTCAGCAGCGTCGCTGCGGCGAAGATCCCCAGTCCGAAGATCGCAGCTTCTACGCCGTGCGGGAGGTCGTAGTTGTAGAGGTTGGTGACGTCCAGGATGCGGAGCACCGGGCCAGGCAAGGCGATCAGCGTGGCGGCGATCAACAGAAGCATCTCGCGGCTGAGTCCTGTCGGGGCTGTCGCGGCGCTGTCGCGTGCCATGTGGGTCGAGTATATCGGGCCGGATGATTGAGGCGCGAATCCCGTTCGTTGACACCCTCCGTGGGGCGATAATAGAGTTGAACAACCTTCTGCCGGTGGCGGATGGGACAGGAGGAGGAATTGTGACCCAGACCAACGGAAGCAAGAGCAAGAGCGAGTGGCTCGGCGGCACCTACGCCAGGAGCGTTGAGAAGGCCGCCGAACGCGAGTACCCGTTCGAGACTTCTGACGGCCAGAAGGTCGATCCGCTCTACGCTCCCGAAGACCTGAACGGCTGGGACTACGATGAAAAGCTGGCCTTCCCCGGCGAGTTCCCGTTCACGCGCGGAGTCCAGCCCACGATGTACCGCGGCCGCCTCTGGACGATGCGCCAGTACGCCGGCTTCGGCGACGCCGAGGAGTCCAACGAGCGCTACCGCTACCTCCTGGCCCAGGGTCAGACCGGCCTCTCGGTAGCCTTCGACCTGCCGACGCAGATCGGCTACGACTCCGACCACGACATGGCCGCCGGCGAAGTCGGCAAGGTCGGCGTGGCGATCTCTTCGCTGGCCGATATGGAACTGCTGATGAAGGACATCCCGCTGGAGAAGGTCACGACCTCGATGACGATCAACGCCACGGCCGCGATCCTGCTGGCCTTCTACGTCGCCGTCGCCAAGAAACAGGGCGCGGACCTCTCCAGGATCGGCGGCACAACCCAGAACGACATCCTCAAGGAGTACATCGCCCGCGGCACCTACATCTTCCCGCCGGAAGGCTCGATGCGACTGATCACCGACGTCTTCTCCTGGTGCAAGGACAACGTGCCGACCTGGAACACGATCAGCATCAGCGGCTACCACATGCGGGAGGCCGGCTGCACCGCCGTCCAGGAAGTGGCCTTCACCTTCGCCAACGCCATCGCCTACTGCGAAGCGGCCCTCAGCGCCGGCCTTGAGTTCGACGAGTTCGCGCCGCGGCTCTCGTTCTTCTTCGCCTCGTTCACCAACCTGAGCGAGGAGGTGGCCAAGTTCCGCGCCGCCCGCCGCCTCTGGGCCAAGCTGGCCAGGGAGCGCTTCGGGTCCACCAACGAAAGAAGCCAGATGCTGCGCTTCCACACCCAGACCGGCGGCTCCACGCTCACCGCCCAGCAACCTGAGAACAACATCGTCCGCACCGCTATCCAGGCGCTGGCGGCAGTCCTCGGCGGCACGCAGTCGCTGCACACCAACTCGATGGACGAGGCGCTGGCCCTGCCGACGGAGAAGTCGGTGCAGATCGCGCTCCGCACCCAGCAAGTCATCGCTTACGAGAGCGGTGTCGCCGATGTGATCGACCCTCTTGGTGGCTCCTACCACATCGAGCAGCTGACCGACCGCATCGAAGCCGACGCGATGAAGTACATCGACCGGATCGAGGACATGGGCGGCTCCCTCCGCGCCATCGAGTCCGGCTACCAGCAGCACGAGATCACGGAGGCGTCCTACCGCTACCAGAAGTCCGTCGACGAGCACTACCGCGTCGTCGTCGGCGTCAACGAGTTCACGACCGACGAAGAGGAGCGGCCGGAGATCCTGCGCGTGCGGGAAGAGGTCGTGCGGCGGCAGATCGCGCGTCTGAACCAGGTCCGCGCCGAACGCGACACGGCAAAGGCCGAGCAGATGCTGCGACAGCTCGACGAGGCGGCGAAGTCCGAGGCCAACCTGATGCCGGTGCTCATCGAGTGCGTGGAGAACTACGTGACGATCGGCGAGATCTGCCGCGTCCTGCGCGGCGTCTTCGGTGAGCAGCGCGAATTCATGGTGTTCTGATGTCCAGTGAAGAACTCTTCGCGGACCTGGAGCGCGCCTTCCAGGAGCTGGAGCGCTCGATCGACGGGCTGACGCACGAGCAGCTGCTGATCAAGTGGTTCGGCGACTGGTGCGTCTACGACATCTGCAGCCACATCATCGGCTGGCACCACGAGATGGACGAGGCGATGGAGCGCATCGCCCGCGGACAAAAGCCGACTCCTGAGGGCGTCGACTACAGCGACGCCGATTCCTGGAACGCACGCTTCATCGAGACCTGGGTGCAGTCCAGCGGGGCAGCGGTGCTGGAGGAGCTGCGGGTCAGCAAAGACCTCTTCGTCGAAGCGGCGCGGCAGGTCCCCGAGGAAAAGTTCGCCGAAGGCAAGACCGCCTACCGCATCCTGACAACGACGGGCACCAACCATTACCGAGAGCACGCCCCGGAGATCCGCGCCTGGCGCGAGAAGGAAGGGATATGAACGGCGCCTCACGCCGCGAACAGCTCGATCGCCGAGCTGGCCGCCTCGCGCAAGCGGATCAAGGAAGCCGTGGCGCGGCTGGACGAAGCGCAGATGCTGCTCCCGGACATCGATGGCTGGTCGGTCAAGGACCAGCTCATCCACCTAACCGTCTGTGACGAGATACGCTTCCACGAGATCAGCCGCGTGGCGACGGGCGGGCAGCCGGCCTACGTGGAGTTCTACGGAAAGCCACTGGACGACTTCAACGAGATCGTGATCTCGCTGCGGCGCAACCTGCCGATGCGCCAGGTGATGACCGACCTGGACATGGCGCGCGAGAAGGTGCTGGTGGCGATCGCCGAGGCGCCGGAGCGCGCGCTGGACTGCGAGGCCTACGGCAACTACGCCGTCGACGGCAGCATCGAGCACGATCATTGAGCACGCCGCCGCGATCATGGCGTGGCGAAAGCAGGCCGGCCTGTGATCGACAAGATCCACCACGTCGGCATCGCCGTCCACAACCTCGACGAATCGCTCAAGTTCTACCGCGACACGCTGGGGCTGCACGTCCACGCGCTGGACACCGTCGAAGACCAGGGCGTGCGCGCGGCCCTGCTGACGATCGGCCAGAGCGAGATCGAGCTGCTGGAGCCGACGCGGCCGGACGCCAACATGGCGAAGTTCCTGGAGCGCAAGGGCGAAGGGCTGCACCACATCTGCTTCCAGACCGCCGACGTTGACGGCGAGCTGGAGACGCTCGAAGGCGAAAGGCGTCGAGCTGGTGGACCAGGCCTCGCGCGGCGGGCTGGCCGGGATGATCTGCTTCCTCCATCCCAAGGCGAGCCGCGGGGTGCTGGTGGAGCTGGCGACGCCGATGGACATCTACAAGGGCGGCCAGTCATGACCCGGATCAAGAAGATCGACCACGTCGTCGTAGCCACCACTGACCTGGCCGATGCGCTGCGGCTCTGGGAGCGCAACGTCGGCCTGACCGAGGACACGGAGCTCAACCACCCGCTGGGCGCCGGCTTCAAAGTAGCGCGGCTGCCGATCGGTGAGTCGTTCATCGAGCTGGTGCAGCCGGTGGAGGAGTCCGGTCGCTTTTACGACCAGGTGAAGGAGCGCGGCGAAGGCCTCTTCTCGATCAGCCTGCAGGTCGACGACCTGGACGAGACTGTCCGCTACCTGCGCGAGAACGGCGCTACCGTCTCCGACCCCGAAGCCAGCATCTGGCCCGGAGCGCGACTTGCCCGCATCAACCAGGGTTCCACACACGGCGTCTCGATCCAGCTGATCGAACGCTCGTAGTCGTTACGCGCCGATGCCGACGGTGCGCTTGGGCGGATACTTGCGGAACGTGAGCAGGTGGTTGCGGACGCCGTTCTGCAGCGCTTCCAGGTAGGCCAGCTTGCGGATCATGTAGCTGCGAGTCTCCTTCGGGTCCAGGTACAGGTTGTAGAGCCGGCCATAGGGGAAGCGTTTCAGGTAGCCGGTGAAGCCGCCGGGGTTCAGCACGTCGGTGTCGTCGTCGGAGATCGCGGTCATCACGAACTTGTACTCGCCGACGCGCAGGGCCGAGAGCGTGCCGCCCAGCCAGTAGTAGTGGTACTTGCGGTTGGAGAGCCCCTCCGGCGCCAGCAGGAACGATGTCTGGTCGATCCCGTCGATGAAGCGGTCGGCAGGGACCTTGTCGGTGGCGCCGGCCAGGGCCAGAGCGGTCGGCAGGAAGTCGCTGAAGTTGAGGAGGCCGTCGCTTACCCGCTCCGGTTCGATCATGCCGGGCCAGAGGAAGACGGCGGGCACGCGAACCCCGCCCTCCCAGGTCGAGCCCTTGGCGCAGCGGAACGGCGTGTAGGCAGCGTCCGGCCAGGTCTCCATCTCCGGGCCGTTATCGGAGGAGATCCAGATCAGCGTGTTCTCCGCCTGGCCCGTCTCCTCCAGCGCCGCCGACAGCCGGCCGACGATGTCGTCGAGCTCGATCAGGGTGTCCTTGTAAGGGTGGCGGGCCGGTGAGACGCCGAGGAAGCGTTCGTGCGGGTAGTTGTCGAAGTGGGCGCCGCGGGTGTTGTGGTAGAGGAACCACGGCTTCTTCTCGCCGGCCATCCGCTTGATGAAGGCGAGCGAGTAGTCGCACCACTTGTCGTCCAGCTGCGAGAGGACGGGGATCGTCACCTCCTCCACGTTCTCGGTCTCGCCGCCGCGGACCGCGTGGACGAAGCACTTGTTGAAGGGCTGGTTCTTCACCCACTCCGTGCGCTCGGCGCTGTAGACGATCTCCGGGAAGAAGTAGGCATCGCGCCACTCGGTGTACATGTCGGAGACGGAGAGGAAGCCGTAGAAGTCATCGAAGCCGCAGTTCTGGGGCTGCGAGGCGGCGTTCTCGCCCATGTGCCACTTGCCGACGGCCTGTGTCACGTATCCCGCCTGCGAGAGCAGCTCGGCGACTGTGACCTCGCCTTCCAGGCCGCCCGGTTCCCCGTACATCGGCGGGCGGTGGAGGCCGTGGCGCTGGGGGAAACGGCCGGTCATCAGCGTCGCGCGGGAGGGTGTGCAGGACGGCTCCGAATAGGCGGAGGTCAGCAAGAGGCCGCGCCGGGCCAGCCGGTCGATGTTCGGTGTCGGCGCGCCGACTGCTGTGCCGCCGCCGTAGCAGCCGAAGTCGCCCCAGCCGACGTCGTCCATCAGCACGATCAGGATGTTCGGCGGCTGACCGGTGCGCTTCTTGAAAGCGTCCAGCTTCTGCCGGGCCGCGGCGTCCTGGTCAGCGAAGCGGAAGACGGGCTCGCGGTTCTCAGCGACGGGCACGGTGGGGCTGGCGATGGAGTCATGGGCCATGGAAATCACCTTTCGGGGCTAAAGCTGCGCGCCATTATCCGCGAAGCGGCTTCCACATATCAACATCTTCGCTATAATCGCAGCACAGGAGGCCGCATGACGCAGGAACGCAAGCTCAAGATCATCATCGCCAAGCCCGGACTGGACGGGCACGACCGCGGCGCCAAAGTCGTCGCCCGGGCTCTGCGTGACGCCGGCTACGAGGTCGTCTACACGGGCATCCGCCAGACGCCGGAGATGATCGCCGAAACGGCGCTGCAGGAAGACGCGGACATGATCGGCCTCTCGATCCTCTCCGGGGCCCACCTGGAGCTGTTCCCGCGCATCGTCGAGCAGCTGAAGGGCCGGGGCATGGACGACGTTGTCCTCTTCGCCGGGGGCATCATCCCGGACGAGGACCGCGTGAAGCTGGCCAAGATGGGCTTCCACGGCATCTTCGGGCCCGGCGCCTCCACGCTCGACATAATCGACTGGGTGAAGAAGAACTCGCCCGGCGCGGCCGCCGCCTAGTGCCCTCCGAGACTGTCGAACGGCTGCTGGCCGGTGACAAGCGCGCGCTCAGCCGCGTTCTCAGCTGGGTGGAGAACAGCTACCCCGAAGGCATCGAGGCGATGCGCGAGCTCTACCCGCACACCGGGCGGGCGCACATCATCGGCATCACCGGGCCCAGCGGCTCCGGGAAGAGCACCCTGACCGGCGCCCTGGCCCGCGAGTACCGCAAGCAGGGCAAGACCCTGGGCATCGTCGCCATCGACCCGACGAGCCCGTTCTCCCACGGCGCGATCCTGGGCGACCGCATCCGCATGCAGGACCTGACCTCCGACCCGGGAGTCTTCATCCGCAGCATGGCCACCCGTGGCGCGCTCGGCGGGCTTTCCGCGACGACGAACGACGTCGTCAACGTGATGGACGCCGCCGGCAAGGAGATCATCATCGTGGAGACGGTGGGCGCCGGCCAGGACGAAGTCGAAGTCGCGGGGACGGCCCACACGACTATCGTCGTGAACATCCCGGGCGCGGGTGACGACATGCAGGCGATCAAGGCCGGCATCCTGGAGATCGCCGACGTGCTCGTCGTCAACAAGGCCGACCTGCCCCAGGCCGACGCCGTCTTCAAGCAGCTGCACATCTACACGGACCTCCAGCGCAACGCCGGCTGGGACGTGCCGATCGTGAAGACCATCGCCTACAAGGACCAGGGCATCGACGAGGTGCTGGAGGCGGTGGAGAAGCACCGCAAGTTCCTGGGCGAGTCCGGCCGCATGCAGGAGATGCTCCACGAGCGCGGCCGCCGCCAGCTCCTGGCCACGGCCCAGGCGATAATGATGGACCGCGTCACGAAGGGCGCCGAGGCCTCGATCGAAGCGCTGTCAGCGAAGATCGCCTCCCGCGAGACTGACCCGCGCACCGCTGCCGAAAAGCTGATCGCCGACGCGGGCTAGGCCTGTCAACGAATCGGGACCGAATAACCGAATCTTTCGCGCAATTCGTTGCGCCGCAGGCCATTCGGTGACAGCTAGACTTCGCCGCGCAGCTCCTTGCGCTGGACCCAGCGCAGCCCCTCCGGTTGCACGACCAGCACATCGATCTCGCCGCCGACGGTAGGGAAGCGCGGCTCGAAGCGCAGGGTCTCGATGGTCGCGCGGATAAGGTAGACGGCGTAGTCGATCGCTTCCTGGAGCGGCATCGCGGCGAAGAGCGGCAGGTAGTTCGTGTCGATCAGGCGGTTGGCCACCAGCACGTCGCCGGCGCGGACGACGCCGTACTGCAGCTCGCCCTGGTCGGTGGCGTTGACGCGCCGGACGCCCGGCTCGCGGGTCGTGTGGCCCACCAGTATGTGCGGAACGCTGGTCATCCCCTCCAGCTTGTATCCGCAGACGTGGAAGCCCAGCGGCACATCCTTGTGCTTCGCCTGGAAATAGTCCAGGAACTTCTGCGCCACTGATTTGACGTCGTCTTCGGGAGTCAGGGTCTCCTCCTCAAAGCGGCGAACGTGGCTCTCGGCGGGCTGGTTGTCGATGATGCCGGAGTCGTAGACGCAAACGCCGGCCGGCACCTTGCGCAGCCGCACGACCTTGTATGCGCTGTCTGAGAGCACCAGCTGCTGCTGGACGCGCGTCTTCTGGCCGTTCTCCTCCCGCTCTTCGGTGCGGAGTACGGTCATGCGCGAATCGGCGGCCATAACGATGCCGCTCGGGACGTAGACAGTGACAACCAGGGACATCAAAGGTCAGCATACCGCAGGCGGATGGGCCGGGGCAGTGGTGGTATAATCGCTTGCGGGTCGGCCCCGTGGCCGGCTCGTTTTTGATGGACGACATACTGTCAGTTTCGCTACGGCTGTTGCTGGTCGTGGCACTTGTTCTGCTCAACGGCCTGTTCGTCGCCGCCGAATTCTCCATCGTCACCGCCCGGCGTTCTCGCCTGGAAGACATGGCGGACAAGGGGAATCCCGTCGCGCGCTTCACCCTGCAGGCATCGAAGGATATCAACAACTACCTCGCCGCCTGCCAGCTGGGCATCACCGTCGTCAGCATTGCGCTCGGATTCGTTGGCGAACCGTTGCTCGCCGACCTGCTGAAGCCGGTGTTCGAAAACCTGCTGGGCGAAGACTTCGCGGGCGTCGGCGCGCACGTGGTGGCGGTGCCGATCGCCTTTGCGCTGATCACTTCGCTCCACATCATCTTCGGGGAGCAGGTGCCGAAGGTGCTCGCGCTGGGACGGCCGGAGGGCCTGGCGCTGCTCACCTCGCCGCCCACGCAGATCGTGCGCTACGCCTTCTGGCCGGCCATCTGGCTGCTGAACAGCGCCGCCAACGCCGTCGTCCGGCCCTTCGGCCTCAAGGCGACGAGCGGCCACCAGATCCTTACCCCGGACGAGATCAACCTGATCGTGACGCACGCCGCCCAGGCCGGTGTCCTGGAAGAGGACGAGGCGGAGCTGCTCAGCGGCGTCTTCAGCTTCGGCGACCGGCGCGTGAACGAGGTGATGGTGCCAAGGACGGAGGTGCGATGGCTAGCGCGCGCAACGACGGTCCGCGACTTCTACCAGCTCTACCTCCAGTATCCACACTCCCGCTTCCCGGTGTTCGAAGGCACGCACGACAACGCCGTGGGCATCGTCAACATCAAGGACGTCCTGCGCGGGATCGCCGACGGCTCGCTGAAGGACGACGACCGGATCGACAACGCGATGCGGTCGCCGCTCTTTTTGCCGGAGACGAAGTTCGTCGGCGCCTCGTTCTTCCAGATGCAGGAGGCAGGGCAGCAGATGGCGATCGTCGTGGACGAATACGGCGGCACGGCCGGCATCGTGACCCTGGAGATGCTGCTGGAGGAGCTGGTGGGCTACGTCAGCGACGAGCTGCGCCGTCACGAAGAAGAGTTCGTGGAGGTGGACGAGAAGACGTTCCAGGTGGACGCCGGCATGGCGATCCACGATGCCAACGAGGAGCTGGAGCTGGACCTGCCGGAAGACGAGGACTTCGAAACGGTGGCCGGCTTCGTGCTCAGCAGGCTCGGTCGCATCCCGGAGCCCGGCGAAGGGTTCACCTACAACGGGCTCAAGTTCGCCGTCACGAAGGTGGAGGGCAACCGCATCGAAGAAGTCACGATAGCGCGGCCATAAGCGGATGAAAGCACAGCGCCTCCGCTTCCGTTACCGCCTGACCGCAGAAGGCGCGGCCCTGGGCCATCGCGATGTCGCCGCCGCCTGGGAATCAGCGCTGAAGGCGGCGGGCCTGCCGATCGCGACGTCGGAGGGCAAGCGGCCCACCGCCCTGATCTCGCTGGCTGCGCCGCTCCCGCAGGGGACGACCTCCGAGTGCGAGATCGTCGACGTCTTTCTGGGTTGCCTGGTCAATCCGGCAACCGCGCTGGAAGGGGTGCGGGCGCACCTGCCGCCGGGAATCGAGGCGCTGGAAGTGAGCCAGGTCGGCGTCGGGGCGCCGGCCGTCCAGGCGCTGCTGCGCTGGGCGGAGTTCGAGGTGACAGTGCCGGTCGGCGGCAAGAGCGAGGCGGATGTCCAGGCGGCGATTGACCGCTTGCTGGCTGCCGATACCCTGCCGTCGGAGCTGCGGCGGGAGAAGAAGGTGCGCGCCTACGATCTGCGGCCGCTGGTCCTCGATATCCGGCTGGCCGGCCGCGCTGGCGATGCCTTCGTCCTGCGGATGCGGCTGCGCGCGGAGCAAGAGAACACCGCGCGGGCCGATCAGACTGTGCTGGCGCTTGGCCTGCCGGAGCCGCTGCGGATACATCGCACCCGGCTGGAGATGGACAGGTCAGCGGCGGCGGTCCGGGCCTACAAACGCCTCGGCGAACCGAAACCGTTCTGATGCGCCTGATCCTCGTCCGTCACGGCGAGACCGACGCCAACCGCGACAACCTGGCGCTGGGCCGGGCCGACCCTCCCCTCAACGAGACCGGCCTGCGGCAGGCCGCGGCGCTCGAGTTTGCGCTTGCGCAGGTGAAGGTCGCCGCCATCTACGCCAGCCCTCGCTCGCGCACAACGGCCACGGCCACGGCCATCGCCAACCCCCACGGCCTGCCGGTGACGCCGGAAGACCGGCTTGTCGAAATGGACATCGGCGAGCTGGAGGGCCTAGCCTTCCCGGAGATCAGCAAGCGCTACCCTGACCTGTTCGAGAAGTGGCGCGGGCCCGGCGGTCCGGCGTACCGGCTGCCGGGCAGCTCAGAGTCGCTGGCCGATCTGCAAGTGCGCGCCCGCGAAGCGATCGAGGAGATGCTGGAGGGTCACCCCGAAGACACGGTCGTGGCGGTCACTCACAACTTCGTGATCCTGGCGCTGCTCAGCTGGCTGATCGGGTTGGACCTGGCTGAATTCCGGCGGCTCCGGCACTCCTTGGCGGCGATCAGCGTCGTCGAGTTACGGCCCGGTCACGTGCAGGTCATCTCGCTGAACGACACCTGCCACCTGGCCGGCATCTGATAACCGATCGCCGGTTCGGACGTTCTATCTATTGCTCACTTAATGCGGCCACGTTACGATCTCTGCTAAGGTACACAAGTGCTCAAGGGCTTTACCCACTTATCATCTGCAAAAATCATCTTCTCGATCACGGCGCTGATCGTGGTCTACTTCCTCGTGACTTTCGCCGGCAGCTACTTCCGCGCCCAGCAGGCCGACAACCAGGTCACCCAGCTCCAGCGCCAGATCGACAGTATGAGCTCGCAGTACGACCGGCTGCAGGCGCTGGAGACCTACCTCCAGTCCGACGACTATATCGAGCAGATGGCGCGGGAGCAGCTCGGGCTCGTCAAGCCGGGCGAGATCGGGATCGTCGTGCGGCCCACGCAGCCCTCGCCCACGCCGGCGCCCGGCGACCCCGGCGACAACTGGTGGCAGACGATCACCCAGTAGCGCCGCGCCGTACAATCAGCGCGTGAGCGCACGGTCCAAACGACACCATCCGGAGACCCCATTTACACGGCGCATCGACGCGCGCGTGCTCGACTTCATCCAGCGGCGCGACGTCTTCAGCCCCGGCGAAGGCGTCGTCGTGGGGCTCTCCGGCGGCCCGGACTCCACGGCGCTCCTGTTGATCCTCTCGCGACTGGTCGCGAAGACCGGCCTCTGCCTTACCGCCGCGCACTTCGATCACGGCCTGCGCTCCCGCGACGAGGCGGACGGCGACCTGGCCTTCGCCGCCGGCCTCTGCCGGGCGATCGGCGTGCCTGTCGCCGCCGGCCGCGGCGATGTCCCCGCTCGCGTCCGCCGTCGTCACGAGACGACCGAGGAGGCCGCGCGCAACCTGCGCTATCGGTTCCTGGGCAAGGAGGCGAAGACCCGCGGCGCAACGGCCGTCGCCGTCGGGCACACGATGGACGACCAGGCAGAGACGGTGCTCCTCCACATCCTGCGCGGCAGCGGTCTGGACGGCCTGGCCGCGATGCCGCCGCGCGCGCCGTGGCCGTTCGGGCGCGGCCCGGAGATCGCCCGGCCGTTGCTAGGGCTGACCCGGCGCGACACGGAGCGCTACTGTCGCGAGTCCGGGATCGAGCCGCGCCGCGACCCAACCAACGACCTCCCGATCGCTACCCGCAACCGCGTGCGCAATGAGCTGATGCCGGTGCTGCGCTCCTTCAACCCGCGGGCCGAGGAGGCTCTGGCGCGGCTGGCCGAAGCCGCCGCGGGCGACGCCGCCTTCATCGCCGACTTCGCCGATGCCGCCTGGCGCCGGCTGACCCGCCGGGAAGGCGATGCCGTGCTGATCGACAAGGAGCTGGCCAGGCTGCCAGAAGCCGTCGCCATGCGGATCCTGCTCCGCGCCTACCGCGTGGTGTCGGACGGCGGGTCGGAGATCGACAGCGAGCACCTCCAGCGCCTGGCCCAGGCGGTTGCCAAGAATCGAGCCGCGGCTGTCGCTGCCCGGCGGCCTCGTCGCCACGGTGGACTCGGCTCACCTGCGGATCGGGCGCAGTGGTGCGCCGCCGGCTTCCCGGATCGAGGAGACGCCGCTGACTTTGCCCGGGTCCGCGCGCGCCGGCGCCTGGACGATCGAGGCGAAAGTCTCGCGACGCCTCGGGCAATCCGCGAATGGCCCGGGCGCCGCAATCGTTGACGCGGACGCCGTGCAAGGCCCGCTCAGCGTGCGCTCCCGCAAACCCGGAGACCGGCTGCGGCCACTGGGCCTGGGCGGCGGGAAGAAGCTCCAGGACATCTTCGTCGACGCCAAGGTGCCGAGGGAGGAACGGGACGGCGTGCCGATCGTTGCGGACGATGAGGGCATCGTCTGGGTAGCCGGACACTGCATCGACGAACGGGTGGCGGTGACGAAGGCGACGAAGCGGGCGATCTACTTGACGGTGCGCCGCGGCCGTGTTGACGTCAGCGGGCGCGGCGGCTAGAGTAGATCAGGTAGTACAGAAGGTCCTTAAGAAGACCGGCCAAGAAGACGGCGCTTTCGGGGGCTGCGATGGCCCCTCCGATAAGTCCAAAGCAAGCGTTGACACGCTTTGCGCACGCCGTATAGACTAAGCCGTTGGCGGTTCTTAATAACCGATTTTTCGGGGGCTTTAGCGCTTACCGGCACGGTTGGCGTTGGGGTTCCCGGATTGTTGCGTTTACCAGCCGGTAAACGGGTCTTCTGGACCGGGCACCTTAACAGCTGAATAGTGGATGGAAGTGCGAGGCTCTCGTACAAAAAACACAAAGTGCCATGATTTGAACCTGAATGTTTTTCATGAGGGTTTGATCCTGGCTCAGGACGAACGCTGGCGGCGCGCTTTATGCATGCAAGTCGAACGGACCTTCGGGTCAGTGGCGGACGGCTGAGTAACGCGTAGGCAACCTGCCCAGTAGTGGGGGATAACCCACCGAAAGGTGAGCTAATACCGCATGTGTTCGGTGGTTGAGATACCGCCGAGGAAAGCAGCAATGCGCTACTGGAGGGGCCTGCGTCCTATCAGGTTGTTGGTGGGGTAATGGCCTACCAAGCCGATGACGGGTAGCTGGTCTGAGAGGACGACCAGCCAGAAGGGGACTGAGACACGGCCCCTACTCCTACGGGAGGCAGCAGCAAGGAATCTTGGGCAATGGGCGAAAGCCTGACCCAGCGACGCCGCGTGAGGGATGAAGGCCTTCGGGTCGTAAACCTCTTTTATGGGGGAAGAAGTTCTGACGGTACCCCATGAATAAGCCACGGCTAACTACGTGCCAGCAGCCGCGGTAATACGTAGGTGGCAAGCGTTGTCCGGATTTACTGGGCGTAAAGGGCTTGTAGGCGGTTCGTTAAGTCTGGTGTGAAATCTCCCGGCTCAACTGGGAGGGGTCATCGGATACTGGCGGACTTGAGGTAGGTAGAGGAAAGCAGAATTCCTGGTGTAGCGGTGAAATGCGTAGATATCAGGAGGAATACCAGTGGCGAAGGCGGCTTTCTGGGCCTATCCTGACGCTGAGGAGCGAAAGCGTGGGGAGCAAACCGGATTAGATACCCGGGTAGTCCACGCCCTAAACGGTGGATGCTAGGTGTGGGAGGTGTCGACCCCCCCCGTGCCGCAGCTAACGCTTTAAGCATCCCGCCTGGGGAGTACGGCCGCAAGGCTAAAACTCAAAGGAATTGACGGGGGCCCGCACAAGCGGCGGAGCGTGTGGTTTAATTCGATGCAACGCGAAGAACCTTACCAAGGCTTGACATGCTAGTGGTACGGATTCGAAAGATGAAGGACCCTTCGGGGAGCTAGTACAGGTGCTGCATGGCTGTCGTCAGCTCGTGCCGTGAGGTGTTGGGTTAAGTCCCGCAACGAGCGCAACCCCCGCCGTTAGTTATATTTCTCTAACGGGACCGCTGGGATAAACCCAGAGGAAGGTGGGGATGACGTCAAGTCAGCATGGCCCTTACGTCTTGGGCTACACACACGCTACAATGGCCGGTACAATGGGCTGCCAAGGCGCGAGCCGGAGCTAATCCCTCAAAACCGGCCCCAGTTCAGATTGCAGGCTGCAACTCGCCTGCATGAAGGCGGAGTCGCTAGTAACCGTAGGTCAGCTACACTACGGTGAATACGTTCCCGGGCCTTGTACACACCGCCCGTCACGTCATGGAAGCCGGCAGCACCTGAAGCCGCTGAGCCAACGCGCAAGCGAGGCATGCGTCTAGGGTGAGGCTGGTAACTGGGACGAAGTCGTAACAAGGTAGCCGTACGGGAACGTGCGGCTGGATCACCTCCTTTCTAGGGAGCGATGTCAGTTTCGCTGTCAAAAGCGAAGACGCACGTGGCCTTTATGGCCACGTCAAACTCCTAGGTCGACCCTTCTTACCGCTTCGGCGGAGAGATGAGGATTACCGAATGAGCACAATGTGCTACCTGATTAAGAGCCAAGCATTTCCATCCACTATCCAGAGGTTAAGGGCCCGCCCAGCCAGGCGGGGCCAAGACCAGGCCTGGAAACCGGTGGGCGATTAGCTCAGCTGGTTAGAGCGCGGTCCTGATAAGACCGAGGTCGGTGGTTCGAGTCCACCATCGCCCACCACAACCGACCCGCCCAGGTGGGGCCGTAGCTCAGCTGGGAGAGCGCCGCCTTTGCAAGGCGGAAGTCGGGGGTTCGAGTCCCCCCGGCTCCACCAAGAAGACTCACCCCCGGACCCCTTCGGCCAAGCGATCTGTTGCTTGGCCCAGGCGGTCCGGCGGAAGAGCCGGAACAGGCACGTTAACAAGTGAATAGAGTGATGACCTGAGGGATCCCAAAATACGCGTGTTGTGAAGGTAATGGAGTGGTGATAAAGCTACTAAGGGCGCGCGGTGGATGCCTAGGCGTTAAGGGCCGATGAAGGACGTGGCACGGCTGCGATAAGCCCCGGTTAGCTGCCTCGCAAGCTCAGCCGGGGATTTCCGAATGGGGCAACCCGGCCGGATGCATAATCCGGTCATCCCTATCTTTAGGTGGGGAAGGGAACCGGGGGAACTGAAACATCTAAGTACCCCGAGGAAAAGAGATTATTCCCTTAGTAGCGGCGAGCGAACGGGGAGAAGCCCAAACCTGCAGGGAAGGTAACGGCACACGAGCCAATGCCCTGTGGGGGTTGTAAGACACAGGCTGGCGGGCGTGAATCCCGCCGGGGAGTTACAAAGCGCTGATCTAGCAGAAGGACCCTGGAAAGGGCCGCCGAAGAGAGTGACAGCCTCGTACGCAAAAGATCAAGCGCCTCCCTGGTCTATGTTCTTGAGTACCACGGCACACGAGAAATGCCGTGGGAACCTGGGAAGACCACTTTCCAAGGCTAAACACCCTTAGCGACCGATAGTGCAGCAGTACCGTGAGGGAAAGGTGAAAAAGCACCCCGGGAGGGGAGTTAAAAGTTCCTGAAACCGCGTGCCTACAAACCGTTGGAGTCCGCCTCCGGGCGGATGACAGCGTGCCTATTGAAGAATGAGCCTGCGAGTAAATCTTAGTGGCCTGGTTAAGCAAAGAGATTTGCGGAGCCATAGCGAAAGCGAGTCCGAACAGGGCGCATCCGCAAGGAAAGTCGCTGGGATTTGACCCGAAACCGTGTGAGCTACCCATGGCCAGGGTGAAGCGAGTCTAAACGCTCGTGGAGGCCCGAACCATTTATCGGTACAAAGATACTGGATGAGCTGTGGGTAGAGGAGAAATTCCAATCGAACTCGGAGATAGCTGGTTCTCCCCGAAATGCATTGAGGTGCAGCCTCAGGATGTTGTCTTCTGGAGGTAGGGCACTGGATGGGCTAGGGGGCTTACCGCTTACCAAACCCAACCAAACCACGAATGCCAGAAGATTAAGCCTGGGAGTGAGCCCATGGGGGATAAACTTCATGGACGAAAGGGAAACAACCCAGACCACCAGCTAAGGTCCCCAAGTGTGCGCTAAGTGGGAAAGGATGTGGGACAGCCCAGACAGCCAGGAGGTTGGCTCAGAAGCAGCCACCCTTTAAAGAGTGCGTAACAGCTCACTGGTCGATGCCGTCCCGCGCCGAAAATGTAACGGGGCTCAAGCGCGCCACCGAAGCTGTGGCTTTTCCGCCTTCGGGCGGGAAGGGGTAGGGGAGCGTTCCGTTCAGCAGTGAAGCCGTACCGTAAGGGCCGGTGGAGCGGACGGAAGTGAGAATGCAGGCATGAGTAGCATAAGGCGAGTGAGAATCTCGCCCACCGAATGCCTAAGGTTTCCTACGGAAGGATCGTCCGCGTAGGGTTAGGCGGGCCTAAGGATAAGGCGTAGAGCCGATGCCGATGGACAGACGGTTATTATTCCGTCCCCGTTTGTATGGCGTTTGAGATGGAGGGGGGACCCGGAAGGGTAGACTGAGCGGGCCCATTGGACATGGTCCGTCCCTGGTCTGTAGGCGTCCGGTGGTAGGCAAATCCGCCGCCGGGTTAAGCCGAGGGATCGGGGGAAGCAGCGACTTCGGTCAAAGCGACTCAGTTGAGCCCACGCCGGCCAGAAAAGCCTC
>CAVTYE010000001.1:1362500-1631477 GCA_963738925.1 uncultured Chloroflexia bacterium
TGGAAGAGGGGATGATCCGCACCGGGCCGCATCACCAGCATCCGCGACTTCGGCATCTTCGTCGATATCGGCGGGGCAGACGGCCTCGTCCACCTCTCCGAGCTCTCCTGGGAGCGCACGCCAAAGACGCCGCAGGACCTGTTCCACGTCGGCCAGGAAGTGCCGGTCTATGTACTGAAAGTCGACAACGAAGCGAAGAAGATCGCGCTCAGCGTCCGCCGGGCCCAGCCGGAGCGCTGGGAAGAGATCGTCTCCGGTTACCGCGAAGGCCAGATCGTTCCCGGCCAGGTCACCAAGCTCGCGCCGTTCGGTGCGTTCGTCCGGCTGGAGGGCCCGATCGAAGGCCTGATCCACATCTCTGAACTCGTCGACCGGCGCATCGCCCACCCCAAGGAAGTAGTGGAGGAGGGCGACGTCGTCCCGGTCAAGATTGTCCGCATCGAGTACGACCGTCACCGCCTGGGCCTCAGCCTCAAGCAGGCCCGCGACAAGGCGGAGGATGACGGCTGGGTGTTCGACGCCAACGGCGGCAGCACGCTGAAGGTGCCCCAGGAAGACCTGGAGCGACTGGGCCTGACCGAGATGCCGGCGCGCCGCCCTGCCGAACCAGAAGCAGCAGCACAGCCGGCGGCAGAGTCCGATGCGCCTGCAGCCGAAGCCACCGAAACGCCGGCCGTGGAAGCGGCAACTGAGACGCCGGTCGCCGAGGCAACAACCGAAGCGGCCGCAGAGCCTGAGGCCGTGGCCGCGCCAGCAGTTGCCGAGGAAGCGCCGGCTGCGGAAGCAGCCGCCGAGGCCCCCGAAGTCAGCGAGCCCGAGGCTGAAGTAGCGGCGCCGGACGAAGAGCCCGAGGCCCGCGATGTCATGCCCGATGCCGAGTCAATCGTGGAGGCGGCAGACGAAGCCGCGTTGACGGCCGGTGAAGTATCCACGAATGAAGGCGAAAATGATGTAACGGAAGAGGCATCGGCTGCGTTCAATAATTCAGGAGAGAGTTGAGTAGAGTAGAAGGGCAGTTGGGTTATGGCCGATAGATTCGATAAATTTACGGAGCGCGCCCGCCGCGTTTTGACGCTGGCACAGGAAGAAGCGCTGCGCTTCAACCACAACTACATCGGCACCGAGCACTTGCTGCTGGGCCTGGTGCGGGAGGGCGAAGGAGTCGCCGCCAAAGTGCTGGCCAACCTCGGCGTTGAGCTGAACAAAGTCCGCTCCGCCGTCGAATTCATCATCGGCCGCGGAGACCGCGCGGTAATGGGCGAGATCGGCCTGACGCCGCGCGCCAAGAAAGTCATCGAGCTGGCAGTGGACGAGGCCCGCCGCCTGGGCCACCACTACATCGGTACCGAGCACCTCCTGCTCGGACTCGTGCGCGAGGGTGAGGGCATCGCCGCCGGAGTCCTTGAGAGCCTCGGCGTGAGCCTGGACAAGGTCCGCGCGGAGGTCACGCGCATCCTTTCGCAGAGCATGCCGCAGGGCGCAGCCCAGGGTGGCCGCGCCGCGACCCGCACGCCGACAGTCGACCAGCTCGGCATCGACCTGACGGCTGCAGCTCGCGCCGGCAAGCTGGACCCGGTGATCGGCCGCGAAAAGGAGATCGAGCGCGTCATCCAGATCCTCTCCCGCCGCCAGAAGAACAACCCGGTCCTCATCGGTGAGCCCGGAGTCGGCAAGACCGCGATCGTGGAGGCGCTGGCCCAGCAGATCGTCAAGGGCGAAGTGCCGGAGATGCTGCTGAACCGCCGGCTCGTCACCCTGGACATCGGCTCGCTCGTCGCCGGCACGAAGTACCGCGGCGAGTTCGAAGAGCGCCTGAAGAAAGTCATCGAAGAGCTGAAGAACGCCGGCAACTGCATCCTCTTCATCGACGAGATGCACATGCTGGTCGGCGCCGGCGCCGCGGAAGGTGCTGTGGACGCCGCCAACATCCTCAAGCCGTCACTCGCGCGCGGCGAGCTTCAGTGCGTGGGCGCGACGACGCTGGACGACTACCGCAAGCACATCGAAAAGGACTCCGCGCTGGAGCGCCGCCTGCAGCCGATCATGGTCAACGAGCCTTCCATCGAGGACACGATCCTGATCCTCAAGGGCGTCCGCTCCCGCTACGAAGAGCACCACACTCTGGTCATCACGGACGAGGCGCTGGAAGCAGCCGCAGAGCTGGCCAGCCGCTACGTGCCGGACCGCTTCCTCCCGGACAAGGCGATCGACCTGGTGGACGAGGCCGCCTCCCGCGTGCGGATCAAGCGCTCTTACGCGCCGCCGCCGCTCCAGGAAGCCGCCAAGGGCCTCGACAGCCTGCGCCACGAAAAGGAAGAGGCCATCGCCAGCCAGCAGTACGAATACGCCGCCGAGCTCCGCGACCGCGAGGTCAAGCTCCAGGACAAGCTGGAGGGGCTGCAGACCGGCTGGCAGGACGAGAAGAAGGAAGATGCCGCTGCCGAAGTGACAGCGGAAGATATCTGTGAAGTTGTCGCGATGTGGACCGGGATCCCGGTGACCCGCATCGCCTCCGAAGAGTCGCAGCGGCTGCTCCACATGGAGGACGCCCTGCACGAAAAGATCGTCGGTCAGGACGAGGCGATCCACAACATCGCCAAGGCTGTCCGCCGGGCGCGCGCCGGTCTCAAGGACCCGCGCCGGCCGATTGGCGTGTTCATGTTCCTTGGCCCCACCGGCGTCGGCAAGACGTACCTGGCCCGCGTGCTTTCCGAGTTCATGTTCGGCAGCGAAGAGGCGATGATCAAGCTGGACATGTCGGAGTTCATGGAGAAGCACAACGTCTCGCGGCTCATCGGCGCGCCTCCTGGCTACGTAGGCTACGAAGACGCCGGCCAGCTCACAGACACCGTGCGCCGCAAGTCCTACTGCCTGATCCTCCTGGACGAGATCGAAAAGGCGCACCCGGAAGTGTTCAACATGCTGCTGCAGATCTTTGACGACGGCCACCTGACCGACGCCAAGGGCCGCCGCGTGGACTTCCGCAACACGATCATCATCATGACCTCCAACGTCGGGTCAGACCTGATCCGCCGCGACAACACGCTGGGCTTCGCCATCACCCGCGACGAGGCGGCCCACGCCGCCGACCAGCACGGCAAGATGAAGGACAAGGTCCTGGCGGCGATGAAGAACGTCTTCCGCCCGGAGTTCATCAACCGGCTGGACGCAACCGTCGTCTTCCACGCCCTGACCAAGGAGAACATCCGCCAGATCGTCGAAGGCGAGATGAAGACGGTGATAGCCCAGCTCTCCACCAAGGGGCTGAAGCTGGAGATGACGACGGAAGCGCTGGACTGGATCGGCGAGAAGGGCTACGACCAGGCCTTCGGCGCCCGTCCGCTGCGCCGCGTCATCCAGAACGAGATCGAGGACAGGCTCTCCGAGGCGCTCCTGGAAGAGCGCTTCACCGAGGGCGACACGATCAAGATCGACGTCCAGAACGACGAGATCGTGATGACCAACGTATCGGAGCCGGCGCTCGCCTAGGCAACACCGAATCAGACAAGGAGCCGCTCGCAAGGGCGGCTCTTTTCTTTACCGCTCCTGTCCACAATCGTGTGCCACTCGCCCCTCGCAGGGCGTGCGGCCGTCGCCGACAATGTAGGGCGTGACTATCGCAGGCAAGGCCTCCCGGCGCGTCGTAACCTCGTTCGCCTGCACGGAGTGCGGGCACGAAAGCGCGAAGTGGCTGGGCAAGTGCCCCGGCTGCGAGGCCTGGAACAGCCTGGTCGAGCGCAAGGAGTCATCGTCTCGCGCATCCTTCGGACCGGCCACTGCAGCCGCGCCGGTTGAGATCTCCCGGCTGGACGTTGAGCACGAGCCGCGGCTGCCGTTCGGCGTGCCGGAGCTGGACCGGGTGCTCGGCGGCGGCATCGTGGCGGGTTCGCTCGTCCTGATCGGCGGCGACCCGGGGATCGGCAAGTCGACGCTGCTCCTACAGGCAGCGGCGCTGCTCGGGCAGAGCGGCCGGCCGGTGTTGTACGTCGCGGGGGAGGAGTCGGCCTCGCAGGTCAAGCTGCGCGCCGCGCGCCTCGGCCTCTCCGGCGAGGGGCTGTTCGTGACCGCGGAGACCTGCGTGGAAGCGGCGCTCGGCCAGTGCGAGGCGATCAAGCCCGCGCTGGTCGTCGTTGATTCGATCCAGACTGTGCACAGCGAGACGGCGGAGCAGGCCCCGGGCAGCATCGCGCAGCTGCGGCAGTCCACGATGGCGCTGATGCGCTGGGCCAAGGACTCCGGTGTGCCGGTCGTGCTCGTCGGCCACGTGACCAAGGACGGCGACATCGCGGGGCCGCGACTGCTGGAGCACATCGTGGACGTGGTGCTCTACCTGGAAGGCGAAAGGTTCAGCTCCTACCGGCTGCTGCGCGGCGTCAAGAACCGCTTCGGCTCCGTCAACGAGGTCGGCGTCTTCGAGATGACCGGCGACGGCATGCGCGGCGTGGAGAACCCGTCCGAGGCCTTCATCGCGGAGCGCGCGGTCGATTCGGTCGGCTCGGCCGTGGTGCCGACGCTGGAAGGCAGCCGCCCCGTCCTCGTCGAGGTCCAGGCCCTCACCAGCCCCACGGTGACGCCCGCGCCGCGCCGCACGGCCAACGGGCTGGACGTTGGGCGCCTCCTGCTAGTCACAGCCGTTCTCAGCCGCCGCCTGCACCTGCCGCTTGCCAACATGGACGTCATCGGCAGCGTCGTCGGCGGGTTGCGGATCGCCGAGCCGGCGGCTGACCTGGCGCTGGCCCTGGCGATCGTCTCCTCGCACAAGGATATGGCGCTGGCCGGCGATCTCGTTGTGCTGGGCGAAGTTGGGCTCTCCGGGGAGCTGCGGTCGGTCTCGCACCTGGAGCGGCGGCTGCTGGAGGCCGAGCGGCTGGGGTTCCACCGCTGCATCCTGCCAGAGGCTACGCTGCTGCGCCAGCGGCCGCAGACCAGCATCGACCTTGTGCCGGTGGCCGGTCTGCGCGAAGCTATACACGCAGCACTGCCGTGAAACCGATACCGAAGCCAGTCAAAGACTATCTCCGCGATGCGCCGATATGCCGCGTCGCCAGCGTTCTGCCGGGCGGCGCACCGCATGTCTCGCCGGTCTGTCCCGTCTACGACGGCACGACGATGTTCATCGACGTCTCCCACGTCGGCGGCACAGCGAAGGCGCTTGCGGCGAGCAAGCGGATCACCGTCCTGATCGACGACTACTACGACAACTGGAGCCGCCTGCGGGGCGTCATCCTGCGCACCAGCGCTCGCGAGGTGAAGGGCAAGGAGAAGGACGCGGCCTGGCGCCGCATCCGCCGCAAGTTCCCGCAATCGCGCGCGGCCGGCTGGAACCCGCGCCTGACCCTGGCGCTGCGCATCACGGGCTGGCAGGCCTGGGGCATCGTCCCGGCGAAGAAGAAGTAGCCGCCTACTGGAACTCCAGGCGCTTGTGGCGGATCACGATCCCCTCGAGCAGACCCAGCGCCACGAACATCATGACAAGCGAGCTGCCGCCCTGGCTGATGAACGGCAGCGGGATTCCTGTCACCGGCACGAGCTGGATGTTGACGGCGACGTTGATGAACACCTGGAAGAGGATCATGATCACGATCCCCGTCGCGATCAGCCGGCCGAACTGGTCACGCGATAGTGTGGCGGCGCGGATGCCGCGGAAGAGGAGCGCCGTGAAGAGCAGCAGCAGCACGATCGCGCCGAGCAGGCCGAGTTCCTCGCCCAGCACGGTGAAGATGTAGTCGGTCGTTGAGGTCTGGAGGAAGTCGAGCTGGGTCTGGGTGCCGTGGGTGATCCCTTTGCCGAAGAGGCCCCCCGAGCCGATGCCGATCTTGGCCTGGATGATGTTGAAGCCGCCGCCCAGCGGGTCCTGGTTGGGGTTGATCCAGAGCTTGAAGCGCTCCAGCTGGTAGTTGTTCAACACCAGCAGGGCGGCGAACGGCAGCATCGCCAGGCAAGACCCCAGCAGCACCATGATGAAGCGCGTCGGCGCGCCGGCCATCGCCACCATTCCCAGCCAGACCGCGAAGAAAACGAGCGCTGTGCCCATGTCCGGCTCGGCGAGCACGAGCAGCGCCGGCAGCGCCGTCATCGCCAGGGAGATGACAAAAACGCGCGGGTCGTCCATGCGGTTCTGGCGGTCGGCCAGGTAGCGGGCCAGGGCGATGATAACGAGGATCTTGGCGACCTCCGAGGCCTGGATCTGCTGCCCGGCGAAGTTGAACCAGCGCGTGGAGCCGTAGGCCGATCCGCCGACGACCAGTACGCCAGCCAGCATCAGGATGGCGATGATGTACAGACCCGTCGCGAGCTGGCCGTAGACGCGGTAGTCCGCCCAGGCGATCGCCGCCATGGCCCCGAGGCCGAGGACGGCGAAGAGGACCTGCTTAACCAGCGGATGCCCCGCGCCGACCGACGGGTGGCCGCTCAGGGAGGCGCTGTAGATCAGCAGGCCTCCGTAGGCCACCAGCGCGCAGGCTATCAGCACCAGCACCGGGTCGAAGTGGCGAACGCCCCTGCTGGCGATCACGCTGGCACCTCCCGCAGCAAGAGGATGCGCATAGCCTGGGGGCTGGGCTCCGGCGGCGACGTCTCGGGCGGTGGTTCGGCCGTCGCCGTCGGTACGGGCACTTCGGGAGTGGTTGGCTCCGGCGTGGGCGCCGGCGTGTCGGTGATCAGCGGCGCCGGCGCCGGCACGTAGCCGCCGACCGGGGTCGGAATCGCGGCCGGGGCCTCGGTCTCTTGCGGCTCTTCAGTCGGCACCTGGGTCGGCCCGGTGATCGGGACGACTGTGCCGCCGGTGTCCGGGGACTCGCCGCCGAAGTAGTAGTTGAAGATCTTGGCGGCCGCCGGCGAGGCGTCGTTGCCGCCGGAGCCGTGCTCGACGAAGACCATGACGGCGATTCGCGGGTCGTTGTACGGCGCGAAGCCGATGAACCAGCCGTGGGTCTCGTAGGTGCCGTCGTCGTGCTGGGGGCCGAACTCCGCTGTGCCGGTCTTGCCGGCCACCTCGACGGCGTCGCTGGCGGCGTTGCGGGCCACGCCGGCCGTCACCGACTGCCGCATCGCGTCGCGCATGATCTGCAGGTTGCCGGCGTCGACGGGAAGCGTGCTGCGCGTCTGCGTCGGCAGCGGGTCGTAGACGTTGCCCATGCTGTCCCGGTACTCCTTGACGACGTGGGGGACGACAAGCGTGCCGCCGTTGCCGATGGCGGCGACTTCGTCCAGCATCTGCAGCGGCGTGGCGGCGACGTAGCCCTGGCCGATCCCGAAGTTGTACGTATCGCCCAGAACCCAGGGCTCGCCGATGTTGTCCTGTTTCCACTTCGCGTCCGGGACCAGGCCCGCCGCCTCGCCCGGAAGGTCGATTCCGGTCTCCGTGCCGAGGCCGAAGGCCCGCGCGTACTGGGCGACGCGCTCTTCGCCGAGCCCCTTGAAGCCGTCTTCTGCGAAGCCGCCGGAGAGGTAGTAGAAGTAGACGTCTGAGGACATAGCGACGCCGCCGTAGAAGTCCAGCGTGCCCAGCGGCGCCCAGTCCGGGTAGACGTAGACGACGTTGGGGTCGAACTCGTTTTCGATCGTGATGTAGCCGTGGCTGGTGATCGTCGTCTGGGCGGTGGCCACGCCCTCTTGCAGTGCCGCCGAGCCGACGATCGTCTTGAAGGTGCTGCCGGGCGGGTACTGCTCGGCGATGGCGTGGTCAACCAGCGGCTTGCCGGGGTCGTTGATCAGGTCGCTGAGCTGGCTGTCGGAAAGCTTGCCGGAGAAGATGTTGTTGTCGTAGGAGGGCAGCGAGACCAGGGCCAGCATCTCGCCGGTGTGCAGGTCCATCACGGCGGCGGCGGCGTTCGTGGACGTCTGTGAGTACTGCTTGAGGATGTCCGTGACCTGCTGCTGGAGGTTCATGTCCAGCGAGAGCACGACGTTGGCGCCGTCCACGGGCTGCCGTTCGGAGATCGTGCGCAGCTCGCGGCCGGCGGCGTCGACTTCGACCAGCTTGGCGCCGGCCTTGCCTCGCATCTCGCTCTCGTATGTCGATTCGACGCCCGTCTGCCCCACGTAGTCCTGGTAGCCGTAGCCCTGGCTGGACAGCTCGTCGTACTGCTCGGGCGAGATCGGCCCCACGTAGCCGAGCACGTGGGAGAGCAGGTCGCCGGTCAGGTAGTGTCGCGCCGGGTCCACCTGGACCTTCATCCCGGGGGCGTTCGGCTCCAGCTCCATCAGGATCAGGGCCGTGTCGCGGTCCAGGTCTGTCTTGATCACGGCGGGGCTGTACTCGCCCTGGGCCTTGATGCTGGCCTGCACCTTGGCCTGGATCTCGTCCACCGGCATCTGGATGATCTCGGAAAGGCGGCCGTAGACACCCAGCGGGCCGGCGTCCGGCAGGTCGCTGGGCGTGATCGTCACGGAGAAGCGCGCGGCGTTTTCCACCAGTAGCTGGCCGTTGCGGTCGTAGATAAGGCCGCGCGCCGCCGGGATGGAGACTTCGCGCACGGCGTTGATCGCGGACTGCTCCTTGTAGCTTTCGCCGTGGATGACCTGGAGGTTGATCAGCTGGATAAGCAGGATGCCGAACATCAAGATGATCAGCGAACGCAGCATCGCGGCCATCGTCGGCACGCGCGCGCCGGGCGGCCGCTCGCGCTTGGGGTCCTTGGCCCGCCAGCGCCGCCGCCCCTCGAAGGGCCCCTTCATCCGGCCGGCCATCAGTTCAACGTCGAGGCCAGGCGCCGCGAACCCTGGAGCCCCGTAATCCGCCGCGGCCTGGACCAGCGGACAGGCAGGTAGATGATTGGTGTGAAGAGCGCGTTGACCAGCACGCCGGGGATGATGACTCGCGTGAAGACAGGCCAGACCTGGATGTGCTGTCCGGTCGCAGCCAGGACGAACGACTGGATGATCCCGAAGGTCAGTGCTGAGCCGGCTACGACCGCGACCGCCGGCGGGAAGTCGGAGTCGATGACCTGCTGGCGCGCGACGGCGGCGAACAGAACTATCGGCGCGAAGGCCAGGAGCGATGTGCCCACGGGGTCGCTGGTGGTCAGGTCACGCAGGATGCCGGCCATCGGCACGACGACCAGCGCCTCCGTTTCGCCGCGGACAACCGCCCAGCAGGCCGCGAAGATCAGCAGGAATTCCGGCGTCACGCCTAGCACCTTGATGTAGGAGAGCGCCGAGACGTTGGCCACGGCCAGGAACCAGACGATCAGGAAGGCGAGGACGTACTTCACGGCGTCTCCAGCCTCGTTGGCTTGAAGCTGACCAGCACCAGCACCGTCTCCAGGGAGGAGAGCTGCGCCGCGGGTTCCAGCGTGGCCTTCTTGAACGCCGCCTGGGGCCGCTGCTCGATCTCTTTGATGCTGCCGATCAGCAGGCCGGGCGGGAAGTTGCCGCCGAGCCCGGAAGTGACGACCAGCGCATCTGGCGTGATCCCGGCGTCCGGGGGCAGCAGGTCCAGGATGATGCCCTGTCGCAGGTCGCCGTCGGCGACTCCGCGCACGGAAGTGGCCTCGGGGCCGCCCGCCGCCGGCGTGGCCGATGGTACGTCCGAAGGCGCCGGTGTTTCCGAGGGCTGACCCGGCGTCAACACCTGGGTGGAGCCGACGCTGGCGTTGACCTGGGCGTTGACGGCGCTGTCGGGGTCCGTGATCAGGCGGACCCAGGCGTAGGACTTGTACGCCGTTGCCACAGTGCCGACGAGACTGCCGTTGCGCGAAAGGATGACCATCCCTTCTTCGACGCCGTCACCGCTGCCGCGGTCGATCGCAACCATCTTCTTCTGGCCGGACGGGTCCTGCGCGATGACGTTGGCGCCCAGCAGCTGGTCGTCCGGGCGGTTTTGCTTGACGCCCAGGGCGTCCTCCAGCTCCTGGATCCGGGCTTCGTCGCTCTGCTGGGCTGCGATCAGCGTCTGCAGCTCCTCCACCTGCTTGCGCAGTTGCTCGTTCTCGCGGACCAGCTGGCCGTGATCGGCGATGCCTTCGTAGATGTCGTCGAGGGGCTGGATTGCGCCGTAGAGGACGCTTTCAACGGGGGCGCTGGCCGTCAGCGTCAGGTTGTGGACGGGGGCGAAGGTGTGTCTTTCAGACAGGATGATGCTGATCAGGCCTACCGCCACTACCGTTCCTAACCACCAGATAAGTCGCATTCAGTTCGGCCTCTTGCGTCAGCCAGGGGCGGGTCACCGCCGACGGAGGAGACAGCTATCGAGGCGCCTTCCTTGTGTTGAGGCGAGCCTGCAGCTTTTGCAGGATCGCCGCTTCTTCCAGTACTTCCGCCGCCCCGCGCACGACGCAGGTCAGGGCGTCCTCAGCCACGTAGACGGGGAAATGAGTGTCCTGGGCCAGTCGGCGGTCCAGGCCCCGCACCAGGGCGCCGCCACCGGCCAGGATGATGCCTGTGCTCATGATGTCGGCCACCAGCTCCGGGGGCGTGATCTCAATCGTCTGGCGGACAGAGTCAATGATCGCGTTGATGGAGCCGGCCAGCGCGTCCCGCAGCTCAACGCTGCTCACTTCGACGGCTTTGGGCAGGCCGGTCGCCAGGTCGCGGCCCTTGAGTTCAATCGTCAGCTCACGGTCCAGCGCGAAAGCGGACCCGGCCTCGATCTTGATGTCCTCCGCCGTGCGTTCGCCGATCAGCATGTTATGCACCTGGCGGGCGTAGGCGATGATGTCCTGGTCCATCTCGTCGCCAGCGGTGCGGATGGACGTGGCGACGACGATGCCGCCCATGGAGATAACGGCGACCTCCGTGGTGCCGCCGCCGATGTCGACGATCATGCACCCCCCCGGGTCCATGACGGGCAGCCCGGCCCCGATCGCAGCCGCCATCGGCTCTTCGACCAGGTAGGCCGCGCGGGCGCCGGCGTTCAGCGCCGCATCGTGGACGGCCCGCTTTTCGACTTCCGTGACCCCGGAAGGGATGCCGATCGAGACGCGGGGCCGCGGCAGCCCAAGCCCAAAGTGGTCGTGTACAGAGCGAATGAAGTACTGCAGCATCTTCTCCGTAACCGAAAAGTCGGAGATGACGCCGTCGCGCAGCGGGCGCACGGCGACGATGTCGGAGGGGGTGCGGCCGACCATGCGCTTGGCCTCGGAGCCAATCGCCAGGATCTTCTTATTGACGCGATCGATGGCGACAACGGACGGCTCATCGATAACGATGCCGCGTCCACGGACCATGACCAGTGTGTTCGCGGTTCCGAGGTCTATCGCCACGTCGTGGGAAAATAGCCCTAACAGGGCATTGAGCGGGTTTGCGGGCAACGGGGCCTCCCAACGTAACTCCGCCCGGGGGCGGATGGGGCATACGTCTTTGGCATTGTAACCGAGGGTGCCCCGACCTGCAAAACCTTGGGGTCAGGACCCTCGCCTACACCTACAACGCCCCGCTGGTTGTGCCGTCACGGGACGGGCTAGAGCAAAATGTTGATTACTTTTTTGGCGTGAACCCGGGCGAGTAGATGGCGTGGACATCCGCCATCACGACCCTGGGCTGGCCCTGGATCCCGGCGGCCTGGGTCCCCGGTCCAAGGCGGCTCTCCTGGAAGGCGGCGAACTCTTCCGCCGAATTCCAGATGTCGGTCACGTACAAATCGCCGTCCTTGAAAGAGGCCACGTGAAAAATGGCGCCCTTTGGCTGATCGCCCTCCCAGTTGACGCTCTTGCGGACCGCCTCGTACTGCTCCTTGGTGACACCTTGCCACCACATGGTCATCGTAACCGCCATTGCTCGGGCCTCCTTGCCGTCCGGGTTTGCGATGGTGATTCTACGCGCGCTCCCGGCCCGATTCAATCACTCTGGGGCTAAGTCTTGGACTTCCTCCAGCCGGCATCCAGCGCCTCTTGCTCCGTGCAGAACCAGCGCTCTCCCTTCGCCTCCGTGATCTGCGTTGCGTCGTAAGAGCTCTGGCCGGGGACGTGGTAGATCTTCTCGCCGGAGCTGCTGATGTTGCCCTTGATCACGGCCTGGTTCGTGCCCGAGTACTCGCAGACGTCGCTGCCGTTGCCCGGCGGTGCGGTCTGTGTGGCGGCGACCGGCGTCGCGGACGAGCAGGCGGCCCCCCAGAGCCCCGCGGCGGCGGCACGGGCCTCGCGCTCCAGGCCGAGGAAGTAGTCCTGGTACTTGACGTCCGGCGGGTACGTTGACACCTGCGCGTAGCCATCGCGGACGAGGATCGCGTTGACCATCTGGCCCAGCGCTGGGTCTGCCTCGTCGCTCAGCCAGACGTAGCGCAGGAGGCGGCCGTACTTGTCTGTCTCCGAGACGTCCTTCTCCAGCCAGACGGTCTGGTCCTCGACGAGCTGCTTGTTGTGGGCCGACGCTTCGGGGCCGTAGCAGCCGACCGGCCGGTTGGGGTCGACGGTTTCCGGCGTGTCCATCCCGATGTAGCGGACCGTGTAATCCTCGCCGCCGATCTCGACGTGGATAGTGTCGCCGTCCACCACCCGCACCACCTGCGCCTGAGTGAGGCCGCTGGGGAGTGCTGTCGCCACGGGCGCGGGCGCGGCGCTGGCCCCGGCGGACGGCGCGGCCGTGGTGGCGGCAGGTGCGACTGACGCCCCCGGAACCTGGACGGTAGTCGTGCAGGCGGCGAGGAGCAATACGAGCAGGAGGGCGAAGAAGGTCCGCATGATCTGGGAAGAACGTATCAGTGGAGAGCGGCGAAGGGAATCAATCGCAGCCGATGCCGTCGTGGTCACGATCGAGATCGAACACGTCCGGGCCGACGACGTTGACGCGGCCCGTGTATAGCGGTCCGTTCCCGGAGCCGCCGATGCAGTCGTAGTCGCTGGCGTTGGGGTCCAGGCAGGCGCCGGTGTAGGAGGGGTGGCACTGCGGCTGCGGAGCTGCAGTGATCACCGGCGTCGGCACGGGCGTCGGGACCGGGGTTGGCGCAGGGGTGGGAGCAGCGGTCGGCGGAGGCGCCGTCTGGACAGGAGCCGGCGCCTCCGTCGGAGGGGGAGGGCTAGCCGGGACGCTCGCGCCCGGCGTAGGGGTATCCGCGTCGCCGGCAGCGGCCGGCTGTGCCCTGGCGGTGGCAGTCGCCGAGGCGCCGGCGGCCGTCGCGGAATAAACGAGCCGTCCGCGGCTTCTTCCGTCTGCCCACAGGCGAGGAAGACGCTGACAAGGGCAACTGTTAGCAGAACTGCGATCACGCGGCGAGCGGACATGAGACCCCCTTGACGGGTAGTCTCGGGTGGTCAGGGGAGCGCTACAAGCGAAGAGAGGGGCCAATGCAAGCCACTTTCACGGAATCTCCACGTTCTTCACGCAAAACGAAGGCGTCAAACCTCGGCGCCGTGGCCGCGGACCAGGTCCAGGAACTCGGCTTCGCTGAGCACCGTGATGCCGTAACCCTCCGCCTTGGCCAGCTTGGAGCCAGGATCGGCGCCGGCGACGACGTATGAGATCTTGCGGGTAACGCTGCCGCTGGCCTCACCGCCCAGGCCCGCCACGAGCGCTTCAGCCTTCCCCCGGGGCATCGCCGCAAGCGTGCCCGTGAAGACGAACGACTGGCCTGTCAGCGGCCCCTCAACGCGTTTGACGCGCTTCTGCTCCATGTTGACGCCGGCGCGCCGCAGCTTCTCGATGATCTTCCGCTTCTGCCGGTCGGCGAAGTACGCGTGGACGCTTTCGGCGATCTTGGGGCCGATCCCCTCCACCTGCGCGATCTCGTCTGCTGAGGCGGCGGCGATGGCATCCAGCGTGCCGAAGTGGTTGGCGAGTAACGTCGCGATCTCGCCGCCGACGTGGCGAATGCCCAGCGCGGACAGGAGCGTGCTCAGGTTGCGGCCCCGCGCGCCGTCGATGTTGGCCAGGACCTTGGAGGCCAGCTTCTCGCCCATCCGGTCGAGCTCGATCAGCCTGTCGTGCTTGAGGAAGAAGATATCGGCCGGGTCGCTGATCAGACCGTTGTCGAGCAGGACCGAGATCCACTGCTCGCCCAGGCCCTCGATGTCCATGACGCCGGCGAAGTGGCCGATCCAGCGGTACATCTGCGCCGGGCAGGAGAGGTTGGGGCAATAGGCCATCGCCTCGCCTTCGGGCCGCACAACCTCAGTCTTGCAGGAAGGGCAGCGCGTCGGCAGGCGGTACTTCTTCTCTTTGCCGGTGCGCTTGCTGACGACGGGGCCGACGACCTGCGGGATGACGTCACCCGCGCGCTGGACGATCACCGTATCGCCGGGGCGGATGTCCTTGCGGCGGACGTCGTCTTCGTTGTGGAGCGTGGCCTGCTTGACGACGACGCCGCCGACCTGGACCGGCTCCAGGATGGCGAACGGGTTCAGCGAACCGGTGCGGCCGACGTTGACGTCAATCTTGAGCAGCTTCGTGGTGGCCTGGATCGGCGGGAACTTGTAGGCGATCGCCCAGCGCGGCTCCCGGCCGACGTAGCCCAGCTCGTCCCAGACGGACTTGTCGTCTATTTTCACGACCATCCCGTCGATCTCGTAGTCCAGGCCGTGACGGCGGTCTTCCCAGCTCCTGTAGAAGTTCTGCACGGCGTGGAGATCGTCGAAGCGGTCGATCTCGGGGTTGATGCGGAAGCCGAACTCGTTGAGCCAGTGAAGGGTGTCCCAGTGCGTCGGCGGAACGGTGCCGCCGTCGGCCCAGCCGAGCTGGTAGATCCAGATGTCCAGCCGCCGGGCAGCCGTCATCTTCGGGTCCAGCTGGCGGACGCCCCCGGCGGCGGCGTTGCGGGGGTTGGCGAAGAGCGGTTCGCGGCGCTCGGACCGCTCCACGTTCAGCCGCTCGAAGGCCGCCTTCGGCATGTAGACCTCGCCGCGCACCTCGAAGCGCTCGGGGTGGCCCTTGCCGCGCACCTGGACCGGGATGCTGCGGATCGTCTTCAGGTTCTCCGTGATGTTCTCGCCGCGGAGGCCGTCGCCGCGGGTGGCGCCCTGGACGAAGCGGCCGTTTTCGTAGACCAGCGCCACGGCCAGCCCGTCGATCTTGGGCTCGCAGACGTAGCGGAACTTGTCGGTGCCGGCCAGGCGGGCGGCGCGGGTGTTCCAGGCCTCCAGGTCGCCCCACTTGAAGGCGTTGGCCAGCGAAAGCATCGGCTCCCGGTGCTCGACGACGCCGAACCCCTCCGCCACGCGCTCGCCGACGCGCTGGGTCGGCGAATCCGGCGTGATCAGCTCCGGGTAGTGCGCCTCTATCGCGCGCAGGCGGCGCATCAGCTCGTCGTATTCGGCGTCGCTCAGCGAGGGGTCGTTCTTGACGTAATATTCGTAGTCGTAGATGTGGATCTGGGAGCGCAGCTCCTCGGCCTTGAGCTCGGCGTCCTGGACGTGGTCGATACCGCACGACATGGCAGGGCCAGTTTACGCGAGCGGCGGGAGGCGGTTCCATGTCCGAATGTCGTAATCTGTGTCAGCTATGGATATCGATATCCAGGTGCGCATCGCTACGGAGGCCGACGTTCCGGCGATCCGCGAGATCTACAACTACGAGGTCCTCCACGGCACTGCGACGTTCGATACGGAGCCGCGGACGCTGGCGGACCGCCTGGAGTGGTACCGCGAGCGGCAGCAGCACCCGTACGTCGTGCTGGCAGCGGACGTCGGCGGCGAGACCGTCGGCTGGGGTTCGCTGGCCGCCTACCGGCCGCGCCCGGCCTACCGCTTCACCAGCGAGAACTCCGTCTACATCCACCAGGACTGGCGCGGCCGCGGCATCGGCAAGGCGATCATGGACCGGCTGGTGGAGACCGCGCGGGAGAACGGGCTGCGCAACGTCCTGGCCGTGATCGCCGAAGGTCACCCGGACAGCGAGGCGCTGCACGCGCGCTTCGGCTTCGAGCACGTGGGCCGGCTGAGCAAAGTCGGCTACAAGTTCGAGGAGTGGCTGGACGTGGTGTTCATGCAGCTGGCGCTGCCCTGAAGGCATGTGACTTCAGTCACAGTGCGCGCCCCTGTGCGTGATAAAATCGAGGCGTGAAGCTCGTTATCGTTGACTACGGCGCCGGGAACCTGCACAGCGTGGCCAAGGCTGTGCAGAGCCAGGGTGTCAAGCCGATGATCACGACCAGCGCCAAGTACCTGGACGAGGCCGATGCGCTGATCGTCCCCGGCGTCGGCGCGGCTGAGGACACGATGCTGAACCTGCGCCGCTGCGAGCTTGTAGACCCGATCAAGAGCTACATCGCCTCCGGGCGGCCGTTCTTCGGCGTCTGCATGGGGCAGCAGGCCCTGTTTGACGCCAGCGAGGAGAACGGGCTGCAGGAGTGCCTCGGCATCTTGCCCGGCCGCATCGTCAAGCTGCCGGACGACGTCAAGGTGCCCCACATGGGCTGGAACCGCGTCCGCCAGACCCGCGAGCACCCGATCTTCGAAGGCATCGAGGACGGCGCCTACTTCTACTTCGTCCACTCGTACCGGCCGCGGCCGGACGATGAGTCAGTCGTTATCGGAGAGACGGACTACGGGGTCACGTTCCCCTCGGCCGTGGCCCGGGACAACGTGGTCGCCACGCAGTTCCACCCGGAGAAAAGCGGCGAGGCGGGGTTGCGGATGTACGCTAACTTCCTGCGCATAGCGTCGCGGGCGGCGGTGAACTGAGATGGCCCACGGAGGGTTCGAAGGAGTCGAGATGGAGACGCCGGTAGGGACGTTCAGGGCCGGCCGCGAAGGCGGACCGGGGAACTACGATGGGGAGTTTCGCAAGATTCGCCGGCGCGTCCGGCGGCGGCTGATGTTCTTCCGGATGCTGTTTACGTACGTTTCGGTCCTGGCCCTGCTTGGGGCGCTGGAGCTAATCTTTGGCTGGCACAGCCGGTTCCTGCTGGTCCTGGCCGTGCTCTGGGGCGCGCTGATTGTCTTCCGCTTTCTCAGCGTATTCGTCTTCGATGAGTTCATCGGCCGCGATGCTGAACGCCGCCTGATTGAAGCCGAACTGCGAAAACGCGAGAGCCGCCGGTAGAAGATCGTACTTCTTCATACTGGTTAAGACGGCGTAAGGCCGCCTCTGTTGCGTCGGCGCTTCTCGCTCTGCTTTCACCTCAGAACCGCCTGATCCCGGCCGGGTCACGGCGCGCATCCCGTGTGGTCTGTGCATCGGCTTCACGCTGGTAATAACGCCTGTCAAGCGTCAGAGATACGCCTCTGTCACGCCCACCAGGAAGCGTTGTAGGCTCTTGACATGGAGATCATCCCGGCCGTCGACATCCGCGGCGGCAAGTGCGTGCGGCTGGACCAGGGCGACTATGACCGCGAGACCGTCTTCGCCGACGACCCGGTGCGGATGGCCCGGCGCTGGCAATCGGGCGGCGCCACGCGGCTGCACGTCGTTGACCTGGACGGCGCGCGGGACGGCATCCCCCGCAACGAAGACGTCGTCCGCCGGGTGATCGCTGCCGTCAACATCCCGGTGGAGGTCGGCGGCGGCCTGCGGGACGTCGGCGTGATCGGCCGCTACGTTGAGGCCGGCGCAGACCGCGTCGCCATCGGCACGGCGGCGATCAAGAACCAGACCATGCTGGTCACCGCGCTCGGTCTGTTCGGGGAGCGGATCTTCGTCGGCGTGGACGCCAGGGACGGGATGGTGGCGACGGAGGGCTGGCGCGAGACCTCGAAGGTGCGCGCGCTGGACCTGATCGCTGAGCTGGCGGACTTCGGGGTGCGGCGCATCTTCTACACCGATATCGCAAGCGACGGAATGCTCGGCGGGCCCAACTTTCCGGTCATCAACGAGGTCGTCGAGCACGCCTCCGGCATGTCGTCCCCGATGGCGGTGATCGCCTCCGGGGGCATCTCGTCGGTGGAGCACCTGCGGCGCCTGAAGCTGATCGGCGTCGAGGGCGCGATCATCGGCAAGGCGCTCTACACGGGCACACTGGACCTGGCCGACGCTCTTGCCGCTGCCTAGCGATTTTTCCCAGCGAGCGCGCGCCGGTATACTGCCCGTAGCTACAGAGCCCCCAAGAAGGAGACTCCCATGGTTACCGGAACATCTGAAATCGGCATCCCCGAAGACATCAAGGACTTCGTCAAGCAGGCCACCACCGGCCTCCTGCAGCTCATCGACAGCGAGGTTCTGCCGATGGAGCAGCAGCTGGGCGACCTGCTGACCGACGAGCGTAAGTTCTTCGACGATAGCGGCAAGGCTGTGCCAGCGGCGCTGGAAGCGCGCAAGCACGTGCGGATGAAGTCCGCGGACGCCGGCTACTACGGGATGTTCGCTCCGGAGAGCGTCGGCGGCGGCGGCATCGGCGTGCGGGCCATGGTCTTCGTGGAAGAGGCGATGTACCGCAAGTACGGGCCCGGCCGGCCGCTGATCACCTGGGCCAAGGGCTTCCTCAGCCAGCCCACGATCGCCTCCTTCGTCGATGGCCCCTCCCACATGCTGGTCCCGGTCAGCGACTCCGTGCGCAAGGAGTTCCTGCCGCAGATCTCCAGCGGCGAGAAGACGGTCTGCTTCGGGCTGAGCGAGGCCAACGCCGGCTCCGACGTCTGGGGCGTCCAGACAAAGGCCAGGCGCGACGGCGACGACTGGATCATCAACGGCAGCAAGCAGTGGATCACCAACTCCCCGTACGCTGACTACGCCGTCATCTTCGCGGTCACGGACGAGAACATGGTCAAGGAGCGCAAGGGCGGGATCAGCGCCTTCTTCGTCGAAACGAACGCGCAGGGCTACAGCTTTGACGGCGTGCTGCCCGTGATGGGCCACACCGGCGGCGACTGCGGCTCCATGAGCCTGGAGGACGTGCGGGTCCCGGCCGACCGCCTCGTCGGCGTCGAGAACCAGGGTTTCGCCATCGCCATGTTCGGCATCTCCGAGGGCCGGACTTCGATCGCCGCCAACTGCATCGGCATGTGCGAGTACGCGCTGGACCGCTCGCTTGAGTACTCGCAGCAGAGGATGAGCTTCGGCTCGCCGATCTCGGAGTACCAGGCGATCCAGTTCATGCTGGCCGACATGGCGATCGACATCTACACGATGAAGTACATGGTGCTGCAGACCGCCGCGCTGATCGAGAACGCGCTCAAGACCGGCAAGCTGCCCGTCAAGGAGATCTCGATGGCCAAGGCCTACGCCGTGGAGAAGACGCAGGAGTGCTTTGACCGGGCGATCCAGGTCCACGGCGGCATGGGGCTGACAAACGAACTTTCGCTGAACGAAGGCTTCCGCATCGCGCGGACGCTGCGCATCCCCGACGGCACCGGCGAGATCCAGCGCCGGACGATCGCCCGGCAGATGCTGCGCGGCGACGTGGTGTTCTAGCCCGGTTGGACTTTGAGACAGCTCTTCTGGGAGCGCTGATCGCGTTCCTGGCGGCCTCCACGCAGGCTGTGACCGGCTTCGGCTTCGCCATTGTCTTCGCGCCGCTCTTCGCCCTGGCCTGGGAGCCGAAGGAAGCCGTGGCCACGACTGTCTGCCTGAGCATCGTCGTCAACATCATGGTGCTGGCCCAGATTCGCGGCCACATCACCTACGGGCGCCTGCCGGGGCTGTACGGCGGCTACCTCCTCGGCGTTGGGCCGGGCCTGCTTTTCCTGGAGATCGTGAGCGCCGGAGCGCTGCAGGTAACGCTGGGCGTTTTCGTCGTCGTGGCGACGCTCCTGCTCTACCTGCGCCCGTCCATCGACACCGGGCACGACAGCCTCGTCACCCGGGTTGTCGCCGGAACGGCCAGCGGGGTGTCATCCTCGGCCACGGGAATCGGCGGCCCGCCGGTCGTCCTCTACCTCATCGGCCGCGAACTCGACATCGACCGCTTCCGCGCCACGCTCATCGCCTACTTCCTGCCGATCAGCCTCTTCACGATCGCTCTCTTCATCGCCGTCGGCCGCATAGATGGTGACGTGCTCGTGGCCGCCGGCGCTGCGGTCCCAGCCATCGTTGCCGGGGTTGGGCTGGGCGCCTGGCTGCGCTCCAAAGTGGACGCCGAGCTCTTCCGCCGCCTGGTGATGGGTTTGCTGCTGACGATGAGCGTGGTCGTGATCGTCCTGGTGGCCCTGGGGCGCTGAGAATTCGACTTCTCGTTCGCCTTTGCCTTACCATAATTGCACCATGAAAAGCGGTCTGACCAAGCGCATCATCCCCTGTTTCGACGTCGCCGATGGCCGCGTCGTCAAGGGCGTTCGTTTCCTGGACCTGCGCGACGCCGGGGACCCGGTGGAGCTGGCCAAGGCTTACTACGAAGAAGGCGCCGACGAGCTCGTCTTTCTCGATATCAAGGCCTCGCCGGACCGTCGTGACACGGCGGAACAAATGGTGCGCCAGATCGCCGACCAGGTCTTCATTCCGTTCACCGTCGGCGGCGGCATCCGGACTCTGGAAGACGTGCGCCGCATGCTGGAATCGGGCGCTGAAAAAGTCTCGATCAACACGGCCGGCGTCGAGAACCCGCAGTTCATCGAGGAAGCCGCGCACAAGTTCGGCTCGCAGTGCATCGTCGTCGCGATCGACGCCAAGCAGACGGCGCCCGGACACTGGCAGGTGCACACTTACGGCGGCAGCGGCGGCGGCAGTCCCGTGGAGCTGGACGCCGTTGAGTGGGCGAGCCGCTGCGTGGAGCTGGGAGCCGGCGAGCTGCTGGTCACCGGCATGGACGCCGACGGGACGAACCAAGGCTACGACATCGGCCTGACGAAGGCGATCTCGGAGTCTGTGCGGGTGCCGGTAGTCGCTTCCGGTGGCGCCGGGAACCCGCAGCACATGCTGGACGTCATCGTCGAGGGCAAGGCAGACGCGGTGCTGGCCGCCGGCATCTTCCATTTCGGCACCTATCGCATCCGCGAGGTGAAGGAATTCCTCGCCTCGCATAGCATCCCCGTCCGGTTGTGAACTCTGTGGGTCAGGGCTCACCCTGATCACCGGCCGGCGGGGCGCGCTATCCTTAGTCCAGATCATTCGAAAGGTTTGTTTTTGAGATGTCATTACTATTCGACGAAAAGGGCCTGATCCCGGCGATCGTTCAGGACGCCGACAGCGGCGAGATCCTGATGTTCGCCTGGATGAACGCGGAGTCCGTGAAGCTGACCCAGGAGAGCAAGCAGGCCTGGTTCTGGAGCCGCAGCCGCAAGGAGCTCTGGCACAAGGGCGCGACCTCCGGCAACACGCTGGATGTGACGGAGGTGCGCTACGACTGCGATGAGGACGTGCTGCTGGTGAAGGTGCACCCCAACGGCCCGGCCTGCCACACAGGGGAGCGTAGCTGCTTCTATCGCGTGCTGGAGCCGGCTGCCGCCTGAATCGAAGGGAGCTACTGCCACGCCCCTCTTCACAAAGTCAGGCCCGCCCGACGAAAACGACCTACGTAGGAAGAAGCAGCGCAAGTCCGGCGCCGTGGCCTCGCTCTTTGCGGTCGTCTTCAAGCCCACGATATCGGCGTTCAACTGGCTGCTATTTTGGAAGACGCGGGAACTCGAACAGCTCGACCAGCCAATGGCAGAGGAGCAACCCTGGCACGGCCTGGCGGAGGCCGACCTCAGCCTGGAGCAAGAACACGCGGCGCAAGAGGCTGAAGCGTGGCGGAGAGAGCATCCGCAAGAATAGGCAAAGAAAAGGCGGGCAGGGTCTCCTTTAGCACGAGGGGGTAGTCCACAGCGCCTTTAGCGGTCCTGCCCGCAACGCGTATATTGCGCAGAACGCCGACACCTCGTCAACGGTCTCCGAGAAAGAAATTGGACAATTCAGAGAAATTCCTGCCCCGGCAAAAAGAGGGCAGTTGACTAGTCCAGCGGCGGCGCAGCTTCCGCCACGGAGTCGGCCTTCGCGGCCAGCATCGGCGATGCGGCTTCCAGAGCTTGCTCGGCCGCCAGGACATCTTTCAGGGCGGCCAGCGCCACCTCTACCTGGGACTCGTCGCAGGGCTTCGTCGTGATCGCCTGGAGGGCCAGGTTGGGCCACATCAGGACGCGCGTGACCGGGTTGTGCTCGAAGGCGCCGCCCAGCCGGATCAGCTCGTAGGAGATCGAGGCGATGACGGGGATCAGCACGACCCGCGAGACGACGCGCAACCAGAGGTCGGGGCTGCCGACGGCGGCGAAGACCACCACGCTGACGATGACGACCGTCAGCAGGAAGCTCGTGCCGCAGCGGACGTGAGCCGTCGGGTGGCGCTGGACGGCGGCCGGTTCCAGCGGATCGCCGGCCTCCAGGGCGTGGATGCTCTTGTGCTCAGCGCCGTGGTATTCGTAGACGCGGCGGACGTCCGGCATCAGGCCGATAAGCGAGACGTAGGCGATGATCACGGCCAGCCGGATCAGCCCCTCCGCCACGACGACGAGCGTGCCGTTGCCGAGCGCATCGTCGAGCAAGTTGGCGAGGAGCAGCGGCCCGGCGAAGAAGATGCCGCCGACCACGACCAGCGAGAGGACCGCGATCCCGACCATCGGCGCGGAGTCGGTCTCCTTGTCCTCTTCTCCCAGGGCGACGCTGGAGGACCACATAAGAGCGCGCATGCCCAGCGCCAGCGTCTCCCAGAGGACGATGACGCCGCGGACGAAGGGGAGGCGCCGCAGGGGCCCGGAGTAGAGGCTGCCGAGCTCCTGGCGGCGCACAGCGATGCCTCCGTCCGGCCTTCGGCAGGCGATGGACATAGTACGTGGGCCGCGGATCATCACGCCCTCCATCACCGCCTGGCCGCCGTAGTACACGCGCTTTTCGTTCATAGATGGCTCACCTGAAAGCATAAACGACAATCGGGCCTCGGCGGTGAATCCGGGGCCCGATTCGATTGCTGCGTTTGGTCGTGGTTATTCCATGCCGTAGCGGCGCTTGAACCGCTCGACGCGGCCGGCCGTGTCGACGATGCGGTGCTCGCCGGTGAAGAAGGGGTGGCACTGGCTGCAGACCTCCACCTTCAGCTCCGGCTTGGTGGCGTGTGTCTCCCACGTGCTGCCACAGGCGCAGTGCACCGTGGAGATGACGTATTCAGGGTGAATCTTGGCTTTCATTTCGGTTCCTTCGTTCCCGCCGGACCTGCGCCCGGCAATGCCTTTTCTGCTACTCGCCGGCTTCCGCCAGGACGCTGACCTTCTTGCGGCCATCTTTGGCGAAGGGCGAGAACTTCACCTGTCCCTCGACCAGCGAGTAGATCGTGTAGTCGCGGCCCATGCCGACGTTTGTTCCCGGGTGGATGCGGGTGCCGCGCTGCCGCACGATGATCGTCCCCGGAAGGACGATCTCGCCGTCGAACCGCTTGACGCCCAGGCGCTGGCCGTGGGAGTCGCGCCCGTTCTTGGCGCTGCCGCCGCTTTTCTTATGTGCCATCTATTCTCCTTCGGTCTCCGCCTTGGGTGTGGCCTTCCGGCGGGTCGGCTTCTTCGGTGCGGGCGCCTCCTCCGTGGTCTCGGCGGCCGGCGTTTCCGCGGCAGCCTCAGCTTCGACCTTCGGCCTGGGGGTGCGCGCCCTTCGCGGCTTCGGCGCCGCCTCGGCGACCTCGGTGGTCGCTTCGGGGGCCGTGACCGGCGCTTCCTCGGGCTCGACTTTGACCTCGAGTTTGCGCGGGCGCTTCCGTACCTCTGACTTGGATACGACGCCGGCCTCGCTCACGATCTGTTTGATGGCCAGGCGCGTGAAGTCCTGGCGGTGGCCGTGGCGGCGGCGGTAGCGGGTCTTGTTCTTGTACTTGAAGACGAAGATCTTGGAGCCGCGGCCGTGTTCCAGCACTTCGGCGACGACGCGTGCCTTCTTCAGCAGTGGCGTCCCGATCTCGGTCTTGCCGTCGTTGCTGAGCATCAGGACGCTGAGGTCGACCGTAGACCCCACGTCAGCGGTGAGGAGATCGACGTCAAGGGTCTGGTCAGGCTGGACCCGGTACTGGCGGCCGCCGGAGCGGACTATGGCGTAAATGGGCTTCCTCCGTTAACAAATCGATGCGCCCCAATACAGGCGCACCAAGAGCCGATTGTAGCGTGTCCGGGCCGCCCGTGTCCAGAAGCGCCTAGTCGACGGGTGGGTCGACGTGCGAGGGCGTGTCCCAGGCGAGGCCGGGCTTCGGCGGCGACACCGGCTTCTGCGGCGGCTCGGGCGTCGGCGTCTCTTCGGTCTGCGGTGTCTGCTCGTCGGGGAGCGTGTTGCCCGGGAGGCCGGTACCGGAGAGCAGCGCGGAGAGAGCCTCGCCTTCGATAGTCTCGTGCTCCAGCACTGAGGTGACGATGGCGTTTAGCTTGTCGCGGTGCTCGGTCAGCATCTTCTTGGCGGTGTGGTAGGCGCGGTCGATGATCTGGCGGACCTCTTCGTCGATCTCCTCGGCGACCTTGTCGCTGTAGTTGCGCTGCTCGGAGATCTCGCGGCCCAGGAAGACCAGCTCCTCCTTGCGGCCGAACGTCCGCGGCCCAAGGCGCTCGCTCATTCCCCACTGGGTCACCATCTGCCGGGCGATCTGCGTCGCGCGGGAGATGTCGTCCTGGGGGCCGGTTGTCGCCTCGCCGAACACCATCTCTTCAGCGACGAGCCCGCCGAGCATTGCGGCCAGCCGGTCCATCAGCTGGGTGCGGGAGTGCAGGTGGCGGTCCTCTTCCGGCAGGAAGCGGGTGAAGCCGCCGGCCATGCCGCGGGCGACGATGCTGATCTTGTACGGCGGGTCTGCGTTCGGGAGCATGAAACCAACAAGCGCGTGACCGGCCTCGTGGTAGGCGATGATTTCGCGTTCCTTCTTGCTGATCACGCGGCTGCGGCGCTCCGGCCCGGCGATGACGCGGTCGACGGCCTCGTCGAGCTCCGGCATCGTGATCTTCTTCTTGCCGCGGCGGGCGGCCAGGATCGCGGCCTCGTTGATCAGGTTGGCCAGGTCAGCGCCGGAGAAGCCGGGCGTCTGCTTGGCGACGACTTCCAGGTTGACCACGGAGTCTAGCGGCTTGCCCTTGGCGTGGACTTCCAGGATCGCCTTGCGGCCCTTGATGTCCGGCTGGTCAAGCACGACCTGGCGGTCGAAGCGGCCCGGCCGCAGCAGCGCCGGGTCCAGGATGTCCGGCCGGTTGGTGGCGGCGATGACGATGACGTTGGTGTTGGTGTCGAACCCGTCCATCTCGACGAGGATCTGGTTCAGCGTCTGCTCCCGCTCGTCGTGGCTGCCGCCGAGGCCCGCGCCACGGTGGCGGCCGACGGCGTCGATCTCGTCGACGAAGACGATGCAGGGAGAGTTGCGCTTGGCCTGGTCGAAGAGGTCGCGCACACGGGAAGCGCCCACGCCGACAAACATCTCGACGAACTCAGAGCCGGAGATCGAGAAGAAGGGTACGCCCGCCTCGCCGGCGACGGCCTTGGCGAGCAGGGTCTTGCCCGTGCCAGGAGGGCCGACGAGCAGGACGCCCTTCGGGATTCGCGCGCCCAGCGCGGCGAACTTCTCCGGGTACTTGAGGAATTCGACGACTTCTTTTAGTTCGTCTTTCGCTTCTTCCACTCCGGCCACGTCGAGGAACGTGACGCTGGGCCGGTTGCCGCTGAACATGCGGGCACGGCTCTTGCCGAAGTTGAGCGCCTGGTTGTTGGAGCCTTGCGCCTGGCGCAGGAAGAAGAAGAGGATTCCGACGATGAAGATGATGGGCAGGAACTGCAAGAGGATGTTGAGGATCGTCTTCCAGGAGCCGGCGCCCTTGATGTTCACATCCGGGTAGTTCTTGTCGCCGAACTTGACGTCGTTGCTCTCAAGAACGTCGCGGACGGTGTCGCCCGATTCCATCTTGGCGGTGTAAGTCGTGTCTTCGCCGGAGATCTTGTAGGTCAGGGTGTCGCCGTTGACGTCAACCTTGCTGATCTCGCCGGCCTTGACGTGGGAGACGAACTTGTCCAGTGACTCGTCAACCGTGCCGCTGCCGGTGCTGGCGAAGACGGTGAAAACGATGGCGACAATGGCCACAAGAATGAGCAGGTAGATGAAGCTATTTCGCAGCCAACGACCGTACATAAATCTACTTTCTTAAGGGAATCAGAGCGGCAGGTTCGCCGTCTGAGTTCTCCAGTGGATTATAGCATAGGTTCATATTTGGCCTGGTGTCTGAAAGGGTTGACGGGCGGCGCGTCAGTTAGGTTACAAAATGACCGATTTATTCGGACGCTAACTTGCCTTCCTGGGCCCAATCTTCCTTGGCGATGTCCTCGAAGATGATGATCGTGGCTTCTGGCGTCGTATGGGCGATGTTCACCATCGCGTCGGTGATCACGCGAGCCAGCTCCTTCTTCTGAGCAGCGGTGCGGCCGGTCCACATCTCTATTCGCACGATCGGCACTGTAGTCCTCCCAATTCGTAAATCGCTATCAAACGTATGCCGCGCCCTGGTGAGTGTCAAATGTTTATAAGCCTACGCGATTTCTTGACAGCCGTCAGACGGCGACGTTAGCATCCGCCGCGAGAGCCATGCCGAGCCACCCGTCCTTCCGCCGCGAGCGTCACTTTCTGGGACAGTGGTGTCCAGTTCATCGCCGGCGTGGACGAAGTCGGGCGCGGGCCGCTGGCAGGGCCGGTCGCTGCGGGTGCTGTCATCCTCCCGGCTGGCGTCAGATCGGCTGGGCGGTACAAGTTCCTGCGCCAGGTCAACGACAGCAAGAAGCTGACCCCGGAAGCGCGCGAGGAGCTGGCGCCGCTGATCTGGGAGCGCGCCGTGGCGGCCAACGTCGCCTTCGTCTCCGTCAAGATGATCGACCGCATCGGCATCGCGGAGGCGTCGCGCCAGGCGATGCTCTGCGCGATCGGCGGGCTGGGCGTGCGGCCGCAGCACCTGCTGCTCGATGCGTTCCCGCTGCGGGCCTGCAACCTCCCGCAGACGCCGATCATCGGCGGCGACGGGCTCTCGCATTTCCATCGCCGCGGCCTCGATCATCGCCAAGGTGGCGCGGGACCGCGATGATGGACGGCCACGACGCGGAGTTTCCCGGCTACGGCTTCCTCACCAACAAGGGCTACTACACCGCCGAGCACGCGCGCGCCATCGACGACCTGGGCCCCTGCGACCTGCACCGGCGTTCCTTCTCTCCCGTCAAGGACGCTGGTGCTTGGCCGCCAGCTGGAGATGATGCCGGAAGCACCGCTCGCCGCGGCCGCCGCTGCCGTATAATCGGCCCCACTTCCAGCGCAGAAGGAGACCCGCTATGCCTACCGTCAACTCTGTATCCGGCCCGCTCGACACCTCCAGGCTCGGCTTCACGCTGATGCACGAGCACATCATCGTGCAATCGCCGGGCGTCGAAGGACAACTTCCCGGTCTTCGACCGCAAGGCTGAGATCGCCAGTGCCGTGCAGAAGCTGAAGGAGTGCGAGTCCCGCGGCGTCGAGCACGATCGTCGACCTGACGCCCGGGCACTGGCGCGACATTCCCTTCGTGAAAGAGGTGGTGAAGGGCAGCGGCGCCCAGGTCATCGTGGCGACGGGACTGTACTGGGAGGTGCCGCACTACTTCAGGGTACAGAGCGGGCGCAGCGTGGAGTTCATCGCCGATTTCTTCGTGCGCGACATCGAAGAAGGGATCATGGACACCGGCGTCAAGGCCGGCATCATCAAGTGCGCCGCGGACGAGCCCGGTGTTACGCCGGAAGTCGAGCGCGTGCTGCAGGCGTCGGCGCAGGCCCACCGCCGCACCGGCGTCCCGATCTCCACCCACACGCACGCCGCCAGCGAGGTCGGGCTCAAGCAGCAGGACGTCTTCGAGAGCGAGGGGGTTGACCTCTCGCGAATCGTGATCGGCCACTGCGGCGACTCCGAGGACACCGCCTACCTGCGCAAGATCTGCGACCGCGGCTCCTACATCGGGATGGACCGCTTCGGCATCGACATCTTCCTTGCCGACGCCCAAGCGCGTCGCCACGATCGCGAAGATGTGCGAGCTGGGCTACGCCGAGAAGATGGTGCTATCGCACGACGCCTCCTGTCACTTCGACTGGGCCGACGCCACAATCCTGGCCAATGCGCTGCCGAACTGGAACTTCAACCACATCCCGGACGACGTGGTCCCGGCGCTGCGGCAAGCCGGCGTCACGGACGCACAGATCACGACGATGACTGTGGACAACCCGCGCCGCATCTTTGAGAAGCAGGGCGCGTACTAGGTGGCGACCCGCCGCCGCGTCTTCGGTGACCTGGGCGAGCGGCTGGCCGTCGAGCACCTGGAGTCGAAGGGCTACCGGATCCGGGAGCAGAACTATCGCTGCCCAGAAGGCGAGATCGACATCGTGGCGGAGGCGGACGGCGTCGTTGCCATCGTCGAAGTGAAGTGCCGGCGCGGCGCCAGCATGGGCACAGCCGCCGAGGGCGTCACGGCCGCCAAGCAGCGCCGCCTGGTGGCCCTGGCAGAGGCCTACGCCAGCGATCACGCCGCGGACAGGGCGCTGCGGATAGACGTGATCGCCATCGACTTCGCGAGGGACGGGAGAATGCTCTCCCTTGCGCACTATGAGAACGCGGTGACGGGCTAGCTGTCAGCTCTCAGCACACCGCGTGTATCGACCCTTGGTGAGGTCATACAGAAGTCGTCCTTCGGGAGCCTCAGGATGAGCGGTTCGCGGCGGCCAGACGTGCTGACGGCTGACAGCTGAGCGCTGAGAGCTAAACGCTAAACGCTACTCTGCTTCGGGCTGGAGCTTTGGGGCCGGGGTCTTGTGGCGGCCGTTGTCCAGGAGCGTGCCGCGCGCCGCGCCCTTGACGATGGCGCGGACGAACGCCGGCTTGTCGTTGTCGACCAGGGAGCAGCGGAAGGCGCAGCCCACGGAGCAGCCTTCTTCGCAGCCCTTGGCCTTCTTGGCGTTGCGGTCAAGGTCGGCGTTTGTGTAGTCCACGATCGGCTTGACGAAGCTCTTGCGGCCCAGCTGTGAGGCGCAGAGCTGGACGTCTCCGTGCTCGTCGACGTAGAGGTAGCGGGAGCCGGTCTTGCAGACCCAGTCCGGCTTCTCGCCGGAGAGCAGCTTCTTGCCGTATTCGTAGTCCAGGAACGTGAACGGCTTGCCTTCGCGGTAGAACTCCTCGAACAGGTCGAGGTACGGCTGCCCCTCGATGTCGATGTAGCCGCGGGAGTTGTGCAGCAGGTTGATCGACATCCGGAATCCCATAGCCTGCACCTCGCGGACGAGCTCGCGAAAGTCGTCCCTGGAGGACTCGCAGAGGACGGCCGTCACGTGCACGTCAAAGCGGGCCAGGTCCTGCAGCCGCTTGAGGCGCGTCTTGAGGGACTGGAACGACTTCTGGATGAAGCGGGTGTTGTCGGCCTTGAGGGTGTCGACGCTGACGGTCAGGTTGTTCAGGCCGGCCTCGTTCAGCGCCTGGATGACGCCGTTGCGCAGCAAGAAGCCGTTGGTCACGATGCTGACGTTGGCCTTGCGCCGGGCGTAGCGCACGATCTCGACAATGTCCGGGTGCATCAGCGGCTCGCCGCCGAGGAGGGTGATGTTGATCGACTTCAGGCGGTGCAGGGCATCGATGCGCGCCTTCAGGTCCTCCAGCGGTACCGGATCGGAGAAGTTGTCGTACTCGGCGCAGTAGCCGCAGCTTAGGTTGCAGCGGCGGGTAATGATGAGCTGTGCGTCGATCGGCGCGTTGGAAAGGAGAACGCGGGGAACCGCGGCGAGAAGGCCCTTAACTTGCATGGTGGCGGCGGAGTCTGCGCTCCGGCGAATGAGTCACGTTGGGAATAATTATGCGGTCTGGCTGCTGGACAGTCCAGCGCCGGGCTCCGCCACGCCGCAGAGCCAGTACATCCAGCTGACCCAGCCCTTTTCGCGGGCCAGCTTGCTATCCGGCGAGACGATGCGAGTCGCCAGCTTCTTGCCGCCGAAGGCGATCCCGAGGCCCAGCAGCATGACGCCGATTCCAGCGAAAGCGTCGATCAGGTAGTGGTTTGCGGTGAGGATGATGACGGCGAACATCGTGATTGGCATCAGCACCGCGAAGATGCGCATGAAGATGTTGCGGGTGGCCAGCCAGATGGAGATGCCGACCAGCAGGTTCCAGCCGATGTGCATACTTGGGAAGGCGGCGTACTCGTTGACGAACCAGGAAGGCGTGTCCGGGCGGCTGTTCTGGTACTGCTGGTAGATCGTGTCGACGAAGTGGAAGCCCATGTTTTCCGGCAAAAGCCGCGGCGGCGCCGTTGGGAAGTTGACGTAAAAGATCAGCGCGATGGCGCCGGAGACCAGGAAAGCGTTGCGCATCACCAGGTACTGCGGCCGGTGCCAGAAGTACATCCAGACGGCCAGCGCGCCGATGACCGGCAGGTGGCCGTACAGGTAGAAGTCGTTGAGGAAGGTCGTGAGCCAGTGGTAGTTGATGATCCAGCCCTGCATCTGGGCTTCCCAGAAGATGCCCAGGTTCTGCTCCAGGTGGACGATGCTCACGCCGCGCGATACGGCCGCATCGACATGGGTGACGCGTGATGCCGCGCACCAGGTAGTAGAGCGGGAGCGTGCCCAGAAGGAGCAGGATCTCGGCGCCGTCTTTCAGGCCCGGCCGCCACTTCAGGACAACGTCAATGTTTGCTTTCACTTCACGCAGCTTATTGGAGAGCTTTGCCTTCAGGCGGTCCTGGAAACCCCTGTCGAGCGTGGCGTTCGTGCTGCTCATTGTCCCCTCTGGTTACGAATCGTAACCGCCGTTTCCGCAAGCGTAGCACAAGCCGGGTAATTCGTGAACATCTGAATGCCGTCTTGTAAACAAACCTGCTCCCCAAATCGCGATGGCTCATACAATGGCCCCGTATGGCTCGCGTTTCGCCGCTGAAGGTCCGCGTCTTCGAAACCTGCCGATTGCGCTTCCGCTACCAGTACGTGGACAAGCAGGAAGGGCGGGTGCGGCCGCGCCTGCGCCCCGCCGACACGGCCGGTAGCCTGGTGCACCGAGTCCTCTGCGACTTCTACTCCAAGGTGCCGCCAAACCAGCGGGACCGCCAGCGCCTGTTCGATATGTTCCAGGACGGCTGGCAGGCGCTTTCGCCGGGCTATCACCGCGTTCCCGGCGTGGAGGAGCACAGGGAGTCGTCGCTCCGGCAGCTGGCCAACTTCGCCGACAAGTTCGACATCGACGCGACGCCGTTCATGGTGGAGCCGTACTTCCAGGAAGAGATCGAGCCCGGCCTCGTCCTGTTCGGGCGGCTGGACCGGCTGGACGAAGAGCCGGACGGGACGCTGCACATCATCGATTACAAGGGCGGGACGCAGCCCGAGGAGATCGATCCGAAGCAGCTCGCCTTCTACGCTATACTCGTCGAGGCCAAGCTGGGCCGCACGCGTCTCCAAGGCCTCGTTCTGGTACCTGGACGACGGCTCCACCTGGACCATGGACTTCAGCGACGAGGACAAGCGCGCCGCCCGCGCAGAGCTCCTGGTGACGGTCGCTGAGATGGACGCCGCAGGGGAGTTCCCGCCGACGATCGGGCCCCACTGCGAGTTCTGCCCGTATTTGAAGGCCTGCGACTTCCGCCGCGAGATCGCCGAGACGCGAGCCCGGGAAGGCTGGTGAGATGCCGATCTACGAGTACCGCTGCAAAGCCTGCCGCAAGCGCACATCGGTCTTCGTGCGCAGCGCGGCGGCGGCCGCCGAGCCGGCCTGCGAGCACTGTGGCGGGACCGACACGGAGCGGGTGTTCTCTCGCGTGGCCGTGCTGCGCGGCGGCGACGGCCTGGACCTGGCCGAGTCCAGCCTCGGCGACGTCGACGAGAACGACCCGCGTTCGGTCGCCAAATGGGTGCGCAAGATGAGCCGCGACATGGGCGAGCCGCTGGACGCCGACATGCAGGGGGAGCTGGAGCGGATGGAGGCCGGCGAGATGCCCGCCGACGACGAGTCCGCTGACGGCGACGCCTTCGCTGACGACCTGTAGCGGTGTGCCTTCAGGCCGCCTCGCTGCTCGATATAAACTAGACACATGCCGATCTACGAATACAGGTGCCAGAAGTGCGAGCGCCTGACCAGCGTCTTCACTCGCAGCGTCAGCTCGCCTGCCGACGCTGAGTGCCGGCACTGCGGATCGAAGAAGATGGAGCGCGTGATGTCCAAGTTCGCGCACCACCGCTCAGAGGGCGACATTGTCCGGGACTACGGCTCCGAGCCCAGCCGCCTGGAAGACTACAAGGACCCGCGCCAGATCGGCCGCTGGGCGGAGCGCAAGTTCGACGAGTTCGGGATGGAGATGCCGCAGGAAGCCCGCAAGATGATCGACGCGGCGCGCGAGGGTGAGTTCCCGGACCCGGTGAAAGACCTCTAGGGACGCGCCGCAGATCCTGCGCGAATCTGCGGCCGATTGCCGGCTGGTATCATGGCGCAGATGGACGCCGAGAACCTCACCGGGATCGCTGACGAAGCGCGCGCATACCTCGACGCCAAGCACCGGGCCCGGGAGCAGGCGCTGGCCCTGACCCGCGAGGTGATCCGCCTCTCCGCCAACGCCATCCGCAACGTCCACCGCCGCAACTTTGACGTGGCCGAGGAGCTGCTGGCGAAGGCGCGCGGCAACCTGGACCAGACCGAGACGCTGCTGGCCGAGCACAAGGACATCTACCACGCCGGCTTCGTCCACGACTCGCAGAAGGAGTACGCCGAGGCCAGCTGCAGCCTGGCGCTGATCGCCGGGCGCACACTTCCCGGCCCCGATGAAGTCGGGGTCATGGTCGCCGCCTACCTGAACGGGCTGGGCGAGACCGTTGGCGAGCTGCGCCGCCACCTCCTGGACTCGCTCCGCGCCGGCGATATCGAGCACTGCGAGGAGGCGCTGCGGGTGATGGGCGACATCTACGACGTGCTGGTGACGATGGACTACCCCGAAGCCGTGACCGGTGGGCTGCGCCGCACCGCCGATGCCATGCGCGGCATCCTGGAGCGCACCCGCGGCGACTTCACGACGACTTACATGCAGCGGCGGCTGGAGGACCGGTTGAAGCAGTTCGAAGAGCGCCTCTCGAAGTGACGCGACTCGGCTGGCTGGTCGTCGTGCTGGCGCTGGCCGTTGTCTGCGCCTGCGGCGGCGACAGCGGCCCGACCGCCACGATCTCGCCGATCGGCACCAAGGCGGCAACGCCAACGCCGGTGCCGGGAGAGAGCGATGGGCCGACGGGAGCCGCGGTCCCGACGCCGGCCGAACCGACGCTGGACGAGGCCCTGACCGAGCTGGCCAGCGGCGACTTCACCCCGGCCCTTGGTCCAGGCGAGACGTTCGACATCGATCCGGAGACGCTGGTTGAAGGAGCGCCGTCCTGCACGAACTTCGAGTTCGATTTCACCTGGCAGGTCGTCGATCCGTACCCGCCGGACGGCGTCGCCCTGCAGTGGGTGCTGGACCGCGACAACGGTGACACAGTGACGATCTCCGACGACACGGCAGGTGAGCAGTCAGTTGGTTGCAGCACCGTGCACGCGGTGAACACCGGCGGGTCGGAGATCAGCGTGGCGATCAAGTACAAGATCGGCGGGCTATCCTGACCGACATGGTAAACTCAAGCGCGCAATGGTAACGCAAAGAGCAGCAAAGCGGGCGCCCGGAAGCGGGAAGAAGGCAGCCGCCACAGCCAAGGTCCGCGTCGGCAACAACGTCCACGCGTCCCCGCGGTCGCTGCGAACGGTTCGCGGTGCAGCCAAGGCGATAGTCCGCGCCCACGAGCAGGCGTTCCGGGACCTTGGCGACAGCTGAGCCGGACCGCGTTCGCTATCTCACATTCGCAGACCTCGAGACACTCGCCCAGGCTCTGTCCGCCCACTTGAGCGGAGCCCCTGGCACAACGACGACGCTGCAAACCCTGGGTGGCGAGTCCGGCGCGGAGGTTTGCGCGGAATCCTGGAGCTGCCCCGCCAATCGGTCGACGGATATCCAGCGTATCCAACGATCTTCGACAAGGCCGCCGTGTTGCTTCGGTCGGTCGCGCTTGACCACCGTTCGTCGATGGCAACAAGCGAATGGCTCTGGGCGCCACCTTACTCTTTCTGTCTGTAAACGGGTGGCTGGTTTCGGCGCAGGATGATGAATTGCGCGACTTTGTTCTCGACATCGTTGGTGGCCGTCGCAGGGAGCTGGAATTGATCGCGGGCTGGTTGGAGTCGCGAAGCGAGAGATACGAATAGCAGTTGGGGCCCAGCACTGCTGAGCCCCTACGATCTGGCGGTTCGGGTTATGCCTTGGCCGCGACCGGCTCCTTCTTGCGCAAGGTCCTTCCAGGCGCTTCTTCGAACGTGTACTCGCCGTCGGCGTAGCTGACCATGACGGTGGCTCCTTCGGCGAAGTCGCCGGCCAGGATCCGCTTGGAGAGCGGGTTGGCGATGCGGCGTTCGATCACCCGGCGCAGCGGGCGGGCGCCGTAGACCGGGTCGTAGCCTTCGCGGACCAGCGCTTCCTTGGCGGCGTCCGTCAGCTCCAGCCCGACGCGCGCGGTCGCCCAGGCGCTCGCGAACGTCGTTCAGCAAGAGCTCCACGATCTGCTTGAGGTCGTCCTCGGTCAGCGGGTCGAAGATGATGATCTCGTCGATGCGGTTCAGGAGCTCCGGCCGGAACGCCTGGCGCAGCGCCTTCTCAATCTCGGCCTTCTGCTTGTCGCGCTCGTTCTCGCTCGGCTTGCTGGTCGGCAGGCCGAAGCCCAGCGCGGACTTGTGGAACGCCTCCGTGCCGAGGTTGGAGGTCATGATCACCACCGTGTTGCGGAAGTCTACCGTGCGGCCGTGGCCGTCGGTCAGGCGGCCGTCGTCCAGCATCTGGAGGAGGACGTTGAACACCTCCGGGTGCGCCTTCTCGATCTCGTCCAGCAGGATCACGCGGTAGGGGCGCCGGCGCACGGCCTCGGTCAGCTGGCCGCCTTCGTCGTAGCCGACGTAGCCCGGCGGCGAGCCGATCATCCGCGAGACGGTGTGCGACTGCTGGTACTCGCTCATGTCCAGGCGGATCATCGCGTCCTCGTCGTCGAACATGAACTCGGCCAGCGCCTTGGCCAGCTCCGTCTTGCCGACGCCGGTGGGGCCGAGGAAGATGAACGATCCGATCGGCCGGTTCGGGTCCTTGAGGCCGGCGCGGGCGCGTCGAATCGCGTCGGAGACGGCCTCGATGGCGCGGTCCTGGCCGATCACGCGGTCGTGCAGGCGCTCCTCCATCTGCAGCAGCTTTTCCGGCTCGCCTTCCAGCATGCGGTTGACGGGGATGCCGGTGACCTTGGCGATCAGCTCGGCGATGTCGTGTTCGCTGACGGTCATGTCGTCGATGCCGGTCTCGGCCAGCCAGGCGTCGCGCGCGGTCTCGAACTCCGCGCGAACTGTCTCCAGCTGGGCCTTGATCGTGGCCGATTGCTCCCAGTCCTGGCGCTCGACGGCGGCTTCCTGCTCGCGGTCCAGCTCCTCGGCCTGCTTCTGGAGATCGCGGACTTCGGCGGGCATGCTCTGCGCGTCGATGACGTGCTTGGAGCTGGCCTCGTCGATCAGGTCGATCGCCTTGTCAGGCAGGTAGCGCTCGGTCAGGTAGCGGGCGGAGAGCTTGACCGCGGCCTCGATCGCCTCGTCGGTGATCTTCACCTTGTGGTGCGCCTCGTAGCGCGGCCGCAGCCCCTTGAGGATGGCGATGGCGTCTTCTTCGGACGGCTCGTCGACGTAGACGGGGGCGAACCGGCGCTCCAGCGCGGCGTCCTTCTCGATGTACTTGCGGTATTCGTCCAGCGTTGTCGCGCCGATGCACTGCAGCTCGCCGCGGGCCAGCGCCGGCTTCATCATCGTCGAGGCGTCGATCGCGCCCTCGGCGCCGCCTGCGCCCATCACCTGGTGGATTTCGTCGATGAAGACGATCACCTCACCCTGGGCGCGCTTGATCTCGTCCATCACGGCCTTGAGGCGCTCCTCGAACTCGCCGCGGAACTTCGACCCGGCGACCATCGCCGCCATGTCCAGCGCCAGCACGCGCTTGGACTTGAGGTTCTCCGGCACGTCGCCGGCGACGATCTTCTGGGCCAGCCCCTCGGCGATGGCGGTCTTGCCGACGCCGGCCTCGCCGATGATCACCGGGTTGTTCTTCGTGCGGCGGTTGAGGATCTGCATGACGCGGCGGATCTCGTCCTCGCGGCCGATCACGGGGTCGAGCTTGTTCTCGCGCGCGGCCTCGGTCAGGTCAACGGAGTACTTCTCCAGCGCCTTGTACTTCGACTCCGCCGTCGGGCTGTCGACGCGGGCGCCGCCGCGGACCTCCTGGAGGGCGCGGTAGATCTTCTCCTTGTCGATGCCGAACTGCTGGAGGATGCGGGCCGACTCGCCGTCGCGCTCATCGGCGATGGCGATGAGGATGTGCTCGACGCCGACGTACTCGTCCTGCAGCCGCTCGGCCTCGGCGTTGGCGGCCTCCAGCATGCGGACGATGCGCGGAGTCGTGTAGATCTGGACGACGTCGTACTCCAGCTTCGGCGCGCTCTCCAGCGATTTGCTGACCGCGTCGCGCAGCCGGCCGCTGTCCACGCCGAGCTTCTCGAAGATTTCAGGCGTGATGCCTTTGCCGTACTGCAGCAGCGCGAGCAGCACGTGCTCGACGTCCCACTGCGAGTGGCGTTCCTTGCGCACCAGCTCCTGGCTTGCGGCCAGCACTTCCTGCGCGCCTTCTGTGAACCTGTCTTGTCTCATCATGTCGTTTGGTCCTTCCTAGACCATGGTCGTGTTGCTGGTGTAGGGGCGAGTGGCACTCGCCCGCGGGGTGGGATTGGGCGAGCGCAACTCGCCCCTACAGTTCATGGTCCGTGTCCCTTCACCGCCGGCAGCGTGCGGTCACGGTAGGCCTGCAGCTCCTCGCGGAGGCGGTCCATCTCGCGCTCCATGCGCTGCATCGTCTGGCGCATGTTCATGATCACTTCGACGCCGGCCAGGTTGACGCCGAGGTCCTGCACCATCCGCTGGATGTTGCGCAGGCGCTCGATGTCCGACTGCGAGTAGAGCCGCACGCGCCCCTGCGAGCGGCCGGGCTGGATCAGCCCCATGCGCTCGTAGTTGCGGAGGCTCTGCGCGTGCATGCCGACCATCCGCGCGGCCACGCTGATCACGTAGCAGGGCTCGTCGTTGGTGTGCGTGTGTCGTTCTGTCATTTCGTCCTCTTGTGTCCGTTATTGCGCATCTCGCGCAGCTCTTCGAACAGTTCGCGCTCGTCGTCGGAGAGGTCTTCGGGGATGACCAGCCGCACCCTGGCGACGAGGTCGCCCTTCGCGCCTTTGCCGTTGAGCGCCGGCATGCCGAGGCCCTTCAGCTTGATCTGGCGGCCGTTCTGGGTCATCGCCGGGACCTTCATCGCCACGCGCTTGCCGGCGATCGTCGGCACTTCCACCTCGCCGCCGAGGACCGCGTCCTCAACCGGCACCGGCACGTCCTCGACCAGGTCGTCGCCCTTGCGCTCGAACCTGGCGTGGGGGCGCACCCTGGTGACGACGTAGAGGTCGCCGCGGGGTCCGCCGCCGTGGCCGGGGTTGCCCTCGCCGGCGATGCGAACGCGGGTGCCGTCGGTAGCGCCGGCGGGGATCTTCACCTCCAGCCGGCGCGGCCGGGCGACGACGCCTGCGCCGCCGCAGGTGTGGCAGACCGCGTTGGCGATCTCACCCGAGCCGCCACAGGTAGGGCAGGGCTCCTCGGTCTGCACTTGAAGGGTGCGGGTGGTGCCGTTGTAGGCCTCTTCCAGGGTGATCTCGGTCATGTACTCCACGTTTTGGCCGCGCATTGGGCCTCCCTGGCGACGCCCGCCGCTGCCGAAGATGCCGCCCAGCATGTCGCCGAAGTCGAAGTTGCCGCTCTGCGTGCGGCCGCCGCCGCCCTGCCTGCGCAGCAGGTCGTTGATGTCGAAGGTGAACGACTCCGAGTAAGCGCCGGGGCCGCCGCGGGCGCCGGCCTGGGCGCGCGCCTTCTCAAAGGCCTCGGCCTGCTCCCAGTTTTCGCCGTAGCGGTCGTACTTGGCGCGCTTCTCTGGATCGGAGAGGACGTCGTGCGCCTCATTGATCTGCTTGAAGCGCTCCTCGGCCGCCTTGTCGCCGGGGTTCACGTCCGGGTGGTGCTTGCGGGCGAGCTTGCGGAAGGCGCTCTTGATCTGCTTCTGATCGGCGTCTCGTTTGACGCCGAGTGTCGAGTAGTAGTCTTTTGCCATAGTTTGTGCCTGAGAAGATTATACGGCGCAGTCAGATAGAAGTCGATGGGAATGTTGAGGAAAGTTGACATGAATATTAGCAAGTCTATTGATACGAGTAGATACGTATGTAGCGGTGCGTCTTCAGACCTCCAATCCACGCTTGAACACAGGTGCCGCCTTGGAACCCTGAAGGGATTCCGCTACGAACGCGTCGCCTACCTGATGCGGTAGCGCAGGGCCAGCATCGTCAGGGTCAGCGTGAAGGCGCCGAGCCCGGCGATGGAGCAGCAGGCGTAGGCCAGCTTGTCCCACTCCCAGCCGTTCAACACCAGGGATCGCATCCCTTCCAGGATGTAGGTCACCGGGTTCACCGTGGCCAGGAACTTCAGCCAGCCCGCGAACACGCTCTTCGGGGCGAAGGCGGGCGAGAGAAAAAGCAGCGGAAAGAAGATCAGGAACCCGGCCTGCGAGGCCTGCGCGTTGCCGGTGCGCAGGGCGATCGAGAGGCCGATCCCGGCGTAGGCCACGCCGAACATCCCGCCCAGCAGCACGATCACCACGAAGCCGAGCGGCCCGGCCTCCATCCCGGTGCCGAAGACCAGCCCGATCGTCGTGATCAGCATGGTCAGCATCATCACGCGCACGCCGTCCGCGACGAGCCGGCCCAGGACCAGCGAAAGCCGCGGTGTCGGCGTCAGCAAGAGCTTGTCGAAGTAGCCGCGCTCGATGTCCGTGACCATTCCGAAGGACGAGACGCTGGCCGCCCCCGCGATTCCCTGGAGGATCGCCACCGGCATTTGGAAGGCGGCGTAGTTATCGACGCCGAACGCCTTGGCCGAGACGCCGCCGATGGCGCCGGTGGTGACGGCGAAGAAGAAGAGCGGGATGAAGATGTTCTGCAGCTCGAACCCCGGCTGCCGGATCGTCTCCCGCAGCGAGCGACGCATCAGGGTGAATGTGTCCTGGGCGATGCGGATCACAGCTCGCTCCTAGCCGGGGCACCGAGCAGGTCGTCGGACTCGATCTTGTGACCTGTCTTCTGCAGGAAGACGTCGTCCAGCCGGGGCCGCGCCAGGCTGATCTCCTCGACGGGGATCGACCGCTCGTCCAGGGCGAGGACAATCGGCGCCACCGCCGACTTGCCTTCGCGGACGTAGATCACGACCGTGCCCTCAACGATCCGCGCGTCCTCCATACCCTTCACCGACTTCAGGGCCTCGACGGCGCGCTGGAGGAGCGCGTCTTCATCGTCGGGCACGCGGACGGTGATGATGTCTGCGCCGACGGAGGCCTTGAGCTGCTCCGGGGAGCCCTGGGCCACGATCTTGCCCCGGTCCATGATGGCGATGTCGTCGGCCAGGCGGTCGGCCTCTTCCAGGTACTGCGTGGTCAGGAAGAAGGTGACGCCGTCCTCCTTGTTGAGGCGGCCCACGTAGCGCCAGATCGCCTCCCGGCTGATCGGGTCGAGGCCGGTCGTGGGCTCGTCCAGGAAGATCACCTGCGGCCGGTGGACCAGCGCGGCGGCCAGGTCCAGCCGCCGCTTCATGCCGCCGGAGTAGGTCTTGACGCGGCGGTCCGCATCGCCGGCCAGGTCCACGATCTCCAGCAGCCGGTTCACCTGCTCGTTCACCTGCCCGCCGGGAACACGGTAGAGCCGCGCTTGCAGCTGGAGTAGCTCGCGGCCGGTCTGCAGCTCATCCAGCGAAGCTTCCTGGAGGGCGACTCCGATCTGCTGGCGCACCTTCTGCGGCTCCTTCGTGACGTCGATGCCCTGGACGCTGGCGCGGCCGCTGGTCGGCGGGAGGAGCGTGGTCAGCATGCGGACGGTGGTGGTCTTGCCGGAACCGTTGGCGCCGAGGAAGGCGAAGATCTGACCTTCGCTGATGTTGAGGTCGATGCCGTCCACCGCGTGGATGTTGGGCGGGAAGTGGCGGACGAGCGCCTCGGCTGAGATCGCAGTCATCCGGGCGATTATATGCGCAGGCGCGGAGCTGCAATCGTGACGAATGTCACACATCGCCGCCGCCGGGAGACGCAACGTTCCGCCGTCAACATTTGTCTATCTGTAATAAGAGATTGACGTCCCGTGGGACAGAGGTAACACCCAAAATGACACGCAGAAACCCGATGACGCTGCACCTGCAGCAGATCTGGCGCAACGACGGCGCACCTATTGCCGTGAAGCCGGCTCCGGCCCCATCGTCGCAGCAGCCGAAGCAGACCCGCGCCGCCTAGCCCGCCCCGCCGCCGCCGGCCGAGTGCCGAACGCCCGGCGCCGTGCTATTCTCGGCGCGTGAGTGAACTGCCGCTGGAAGACTCCGTAGTCCGCAAGCTGCTGGACGAGCCGAACCTGGCGCGCCTGGCCTACATCGGGCTCGATGGGCGGCCGCGCGTCGTGCCGATCTGGTTCGCGCAGATCGGCGGCGACATTGTGATGGTCACCGGCCCCAAGGCGGAGAAGGCGCGCGCCCTGGCCAGGAACCCCGCCGTCGCTCTGACGATCGATTCGGCGACGCCGCCGTACAAGGTCCTGCTGATCGATGGCGACGCTGCGCTGGAGCCGGTCGAAGGCATGGCCCCGGAGTACCGCCCGATCGTCGAGCGCTACCTCGGGGTCGCGGCAGACGGTTACCTGGCGCAGCTGCTGCCGCGCGTCAAGCGCCAGGTGCGGATCCGGGTGCAGCCCCGGGGCTGGCGCATCTTCGACTTTGTGAAGCGCTACCCGAAGAGCCTGAGCTAGTGTCCAGCGACTGGGGGAACGTCGGCAACGAGCGAGCCGTCCGGGCGCTCCAGGCGGCGGTCTACGGCGGCTCGCCGGCCCACGCGTACCTCTTCCTCGGCCCGGAAGGCACCGGCCGCGCCACCGTGGCGAAGCGGCTGGCGCAGACGCTGAACTGCACCGTAGTCAACCCGCCCTGCCGCGCCTGCAAGCAGTGCCAGCGCATCGAGGCCGGGATCCACTCCGACGTCGTGACCGTGGGCATCGACCCCTCGACCGACGGCGCCGCGCACAAGGGCATCGGCGTCGAGCAAATGCGCGACATCGAGCGGATGACCTCGCTCAGCCCTTACGAAGGGACGACGCGGGTCGTCGTCATCGATCCGGCCGACGCGATGTCGGAGGAGGCGCAGAACACCTTCCTGAAGACGCTGGAGGAGCCGCCGCCGCGCGTCGTCTTCGTGATGGTCGCGGCCGACGCCGAGCGGCTGCTGGAGACGATCCGCTCCCGCTGCGCGCGCATCGACTTTGGCCTCGTCGCCGCCGCCGAGATCGAGGAGGCGCTCGTCGCGCGGGGCACGCCGGCCGCCGAGGCAAAGCTGATCGCGCGGCTCTCCGGGGGGCGCCCTGGCTGGGCGATCGGCGCCGCGGCCGACCCCCAGACGCTGGCGCGCCGGCGGGAGGTGCTGGAGACGGCGCGGTCCCTGGCGCGGATGACGATGGCCGACCGAATGGACCTGGCCGAGAAGATGTCCGACGCGTTCAAACGGGACCGTGAGGCCGTGCTGGGCCAGATCGACGAATGGGCAGGCTGGTGGCGCGATGTGCTGCTGGCCCAGTCCGGCGCAGGGGAGCGCATCGCCAACCTTGACCTGGACGCGGAGCTGCGGGAGGACGCCGCCGCCTACTCCCGTCCCGACGTCGCCGCCTTTCTGCAGGCGCTGATCGATACCCGGACCTACCTTGCCGAGAACGTGCAGTCCCGAATCGCCCTGGACGCGCTGATGCTGGCGGCACCGGTGGCGCAGGTGCCAGCGCGCCGTAGACGCCAGCGTTAACCACATCTTTACCCGCGTTGTCCCGCGGTTAACTCGCCTGTTCACCGTGACGCGAGACAATCGAAGGGCTTAGGGGTGCGCAGAGAACCTGGGGGCCAAAAACGGCGAAAGAAGGAGAAGCGGATGCTGAAGACACTGGCAGCGAAGGGACGGGAGCGGAGCACGGACATCTTGCTCGTCGGCTCTTCGTTCATCGGTTGCATCGGAATGATGGCCGCGGCTCGATTCTAACGGGGGGATTTCGCACTGGCGCCGGCTCGCGAGACCCGGCGCTTTTTGCTGCCCGGCGAATGTTTACATACGTAACTTTCTGACCAGAGAAAACCCGCTTTAACCAGAGAATGGACGAGAATTCATGCTGCGGGCCAGAGAATAAACGCTCTCATTCTGCATTAGCCTGATTTGGTCGAGAATTGTTCAGGATAATCTTTGCTGGCTCCGTCCCGTCCTGTTAACATTCACGCTTGTTGAAACGTGAATAAACCGCTCCGCCGAAGGGTGAGGGTGGGTCTCTCCCAACCGCCTCTGTCGCATCGGGCAAAGAGGCGACCAGTCTCCCAAGGAGGGATGCAATGCATGTCATTATCGATGGCCACGGAGGTGATCCGGATCAGCTTTCCGATGAAAACGTCGTTCGCGTGATTCTGGATGAGGTCCCCGACATGATGGGGATGTCCAAGATCACGCGTCCCAAAGTGCTGCGATACACCGGCACCAAGCCAGAAGACTGGGGAGTGTCAGGCTTCGTCATGATCGCCGAAAGCCACATCTCCATGCACACCTTCCCGGAGCGCGGCCTTGTCTGGGCGGACGTCTTCTCCTGCAAGGACTTCGACGCCACGCCGATCCTGGACGAGATCAAGAAGCGCTTCTCTCTACGGACGATGGACGTCCAGAGCATCCCGCGCAACCTGGAGCCGTATGCTCCGCCGGCGCGCCAGGAGACAGCGGCCGCCGTTTAGGCCAGATGCACCACGATAAGACGCACAACGGCCCGCCCGGGCGGGCCGAAGAGGCCGCCGCCGCACCCGGCGCCGAGCCGCTAATCCCGTTCCAGGTCACCGACAAGGCGTCCGCGTCCGAGCTTGTGGACCGGATGACGGCCACGGCGTTCCAGGCCCGCAACCTGGGCACGGCCGCGCGCATCTGGGAATCGGCGATGCGGGACGAGGCGACGATCTTCTTCGGCCTCTCCGGCGCCATGGTGCCCGCCGGCATGCGCCCGGTCATCGTCCACATGATCCAGAACCGGATGATCGATGTGCTGGTGAGCACCGGCGCCAACCTCTACCACGATGTCTACGAGACGCTTGGCTTCACCCACGGCCAGACCGAGCCCGAAGCCGACGACATCCGCCTGGCCAACCTCCGCGTCGTGCGCTTTTACGACGTGCTCGCCCCGGAACACGAATTCTCCCGCGGGGAGCGCTACTGCACCGAGTTCGCGATGACGCTGGAGGACGGGCGCCCCTACACCACGCGGGAGTACTTTGAAATGCTGGGCCGGGCGATGGCGCCGGTGGCGAGGGAGGACGGGATCATTACAGCCGCTGCCAAAGCCGGCGTCCCGATCTACTGCCCCGCCTTTGGCGACAGTGTCCACGGCCTGGCCGTGGCCGAGGCCCGGCTGCGCGGCCGCAACGTCGTGTTTGACATAATCGCGGACGTGCTGGAGCTGACCCACCTTTCGATCACGGCCAACAAGAGCGCCGTCATCTACGTCGGCGGCGGCACCCCGAAGAACTTCATCCAGCAGTCCGGCGCGGCCTGCTATCTTTTCGACCGCGACCCGCCGGGCCACTCCTACGGCATCCAGATCACGATGGACCAGCCGCAGTGGGGCGGACTCTCCGGCTGCACTTTCGAAGAGGCGCAGTCCTGGCGCAAGATCGCCGCCGACGCGCGCTTCGCGACCGTCAACGTGGAGGCGACGGTGGCGCTGCCGCTGATCATCAGCGCCCTGACGGAGAAGAAGGCCTACGAAGGCCGCCGGCTCCCGGAACTTGAGTGGGACTTCTCGAAGCACGAGACGAGGCCGCTGGCCTCGCAGGCGTAGAACGAGATCGACAGCCGCATGTCCGACCAGCGCTTCACCCCGCACCGCAACTTCGCCTGGCTGGAAGACGAGTACTCCAACTACGCCCGGGCCCGCGTCGTTGTCTTGCCTGTGCCTTACGACAGCACGGCGTCCGGCTGGGTGGGCTCACGCGAGGGGCCGTGGGCGATCATCGAGGCCTCCGGCAACATGGAGCTGTACGACATCGGGATCGGCCTGGAGCCGTACCGCTTCGGGATCCACACGCTGCCGGAGCTGGCCGTGCACACCGGCGGCCCCCAGGCGATGATCGAGCGGATCGAGGAGGTTGCGGCGGAACAGATCGCGGCCGGCAAGTTCGTCGTCACGCTTGGCGGCGAGCACACAGTCGCCGTCGGCTCTGCCAGGGCGCACGCGAAGCGCATCCCCGGCCTTTCGGTGCTGGCCTTCGACGCCAACGCCGATTACCGCGACGAGTACCTCGATTCGCCCTACAACCACGCCTGCACGCTGCGCCGCATCTCGGAGGTGGCGCCGGTTGTGCAGGTGGGTCTGCGCAGCGCCGAGAAGGAAGAGCACGACGAGCTGAAGGCGGCGGGTCTGCCGTTCTACCAGCCGGGCGAGTACCGGGCGATGGGACCGCAGGCGCTGGCCGATCAGCTATCAGAGAACGTTTACGTCACCTTTGACCTGGACGCGCTGGACTCGTCCGTGATGTCGGCGGTCGGGACGCCGGAACCGGGCGGTCTGCACTGGGACGAGGTGTCGGAGCTGCTGGCCACGGTGGCGGAGACGAAGCGCATCGTCGGCTTCGATGTGACGGAGCTGGCGCCGGCGCTGGGCCCGCGCGCCAACGCCCAACTGGCGGCGAAGCTGACCTACCGTCTGATCGGCCTGGCGCTTCGGGAGTAGGCTAGGCTTCCGTCTTGGCGGTCTGGCCGCGGCCGTTGGCGCGGCGGAAGCCCCGGCGCAGGAACTCCGGCGCGTTGGCCTGGGCGCGCTCCACAACCTCGCGGACCTCACCGAGGCCCCGGCGGAACGCTTCGGAGTTCTCCCGCTGCACCTCCAGGCGGTCGTCCAGCCACTCGCGGCCCAGGGCCAGGGCTCTTTGCTGGCCGTTGCCCGCGGCCTCGGATGCGGCTTCGTACATGCCGATCAGGTCGGTCGGGTTGGCGATCCAGCGGCGGCCCACCTCGGTCCAGTCCATCGAAGCCTGGCGCAGGCCCTCGATCACGCTGCGGTTGAAGCGGTGGTAGCGGTCAGTGTTGGCGCGAAAACCGTCAAAAAGCGCGACCTGACGCTCGATCAGGTAGTCGAACAGCCTGTCAGTGGTTGATTCACGGGTGGAGGTGGCCATAATTGCCCTCCTGGGAGCTATGCGGGGTTTGTCTCTAAAGATTGAACCGCGCCTCAGATATGTGTGTCAACAAAATACAACGCGGCTTTCGTTCGCTGCGCGCTAAAACATCGTTACTATGTGGACAAGTGCCGCGAACTGGCGCAGAGCCGTTCCCATTAAGATGCGGAGCATGGATTACGACTCTGCCATCGCTCACGTGCTCTCCTTCGCCGACTTCGAGCGGACAGGCCGCTTCCAGGAGCGGCCGGATGTTGCGCCAATGTTGTCCCTGCTCGGCCGCCTCGGCGATCCGCAGCTCGGGCGGCTGACGGTGCACGTGGCGGGATCGAAGGGCAAGGGAAGCGTCTCGGCGATGATCGAGTCGGTCCTGCGCGCGGCCGGGTTGCGCACCGGCCTCTACACCAGCCCCCACCTCCACGAGTTCACGGAGCGCGTCCGGATCGGGGGCGAGCCGATTTCACCGGAAGTGTTCGCCCGGCTGGTGGAGGAGATGCGGCCTGCGGTCGAGGCCCAGCAGGCGGCGGGCGAAAACGTCGTCACCTTTGACCTGCTGACGGCGCTCGGCTTCATGGCTTTTCGCGAGGCCGCCGTGGAGGTGCAGGTGATCGAAGTCGGGCTCGGCGGGCGCGTCGACCAGACCAACGTCTTCGAGGCGAAGGAGGTCGCAGTGATCACGCCGCTATCGTTCGAGCACACGGCCATCCTCGGCGACAGGATCGAACAGATCGCCGCGGAGAAGGCGGCGATCATCACACCCGGCTGTGTCGCGGTCCTGGCGCCGCAGCCGTACCCGGAAGCAGCGGCCGTCGTCCGGCAGTTCGCGGCGAAGGCCGGCGCCCGGTTGGTGGACGTAGCCGGGGAGTACCGCTGGTCAGTCGGTGAGCACGACCTGCGCGGCCAGAGGATCCGCATCGAAGGGCCGGCCGGCGCGGTCGACGCGCGGCTGCCGCTGCTGGGCGCGCACCAGGCCGAGAACGCGGCGACGGCCGTGGCGGCTGTGGAGGCATTGAGGCCGAAGTTGCAGAGCGGCGTTGAGGGACCGGCGATTGCGCGCGGACTGGAGTCCGTGAGTTGGCCGGGCCGGGTCGAGGTGCTCAGTGAGGAGCCGCTGGTGGTCGCCGACGGGGCGCACAACGCCGACTCCGGGCGGCGGCTGCGAGAGGCGCTGTCCGAGTACTTTGGGGTGGAGCGAGTGCTGTTTGTCGTCGGCTCGGGGTCGGACAAGGACATCGAGGGGTTGGCGGCGGAGCTGGCGCCGGTGGCTGAGCGCGTAATCGCCGCAAAAGCGGCGCATCCGCGGTCGATGGAGCCGGGGCGTATCGTGGCGGCCTTCCAGGAGGCAGGCGTATCTGCCGAAGATGTGGATAGCGTGCCTGCGGCGCTTGAACTGGCATTGGCGGCCAGCGGCGGGCACAGGTTAATATGTCTCGCAGGGTCTCTGTTCGTGGCCGCTGAAGGCCGCGAGTACTTTGGCAAGCGGGCCCTGACTTAACTGGAGGTCTGATGGCCGGTAATAACGGCAGCAACGGCAGGAACGGCACGCGGGTTGTCGTGACCGGGATGGGGGCGATAACCCCGATTGGGCACTCGGTGAAGGAGTTCTGGGACAGCGCCCTGGAGGGCAAGTCCGGGCTCGACATCCTCACCTCTTTCGATCACTCGGCCTACCCCGTCCACGTGGCGGGCGAGATCAAGGACTTCGACCCCGAAAAGTACATGGACCGGCGCGACGCACGGCGGATGGGGCGCTTCAGCCAGTTCGCCATCGCCGCCACGGGGCAGGCGCTGAAGCAGGCCGAGCTGGACATGGACGCCGTTGACCGCGACCGCGTCGGCGTGCTGCTCGGCAACGGCATCGGCGGCCTCTCTGAATCGCAGGAAGCGGTGCGGACGATGGACTCCCGCGGCGGCATGCGCATCGACCCCTTCTTCTTCCCGAAGATGCTGCCCAACATGGCCTCGGCGCATATAGCGCTTCAGTTCGGCGCGCGCGGCTACAACAACACGGTGATCACGGCCTGCGCGGCCGGCACCCAGGCGATCGGCGACGCGATGGACCTGATCCGCTGCGGCCGCGTCGATGCAGTCATCACCGGCGGCACGGAGTCTGCGCTTTCGGAGCTTGGGCTGTGCGGGTTTGCGGTAATCCGCGCGCTCTCCACCCTGAACGACCCGCCGCAAAAGGCCAGCCGCCCGTTCGACGCCACCCGCGACGGTTTCGTAGCGGCGGAAGGCGCGGGAATCCTCGTCCTGGAGAACCTGGAGCACGCCCAGCGGCGCAACGCCCCGATCCTGGCGGAGGTCTCCGGTTACGGCGCCTGCAACGACGCCTACCACGTCGTCGCGCCGCGGGAAGACGGCGACGGCGCGATTCGCTCCATGAACGAGGCGCTAAACGACGCCCACGTCACAGCGGCCGACGTCGACTACATCAACGCCCACGGCACTTCGACGGAGCTCAACGACAAGGCGGAGACTTTCGCGATCAAGAAAGTGTTCGGGGAGGACGCCTACCGCGTGCCGATCAGCTCCACCAAGTCGATGATCGGGCACGGGTTCGGCGCGGCCGGCGCAGTGGAGTCGATCGCCTGCATCCAGACTCTGCGCACGGGCTGGATCCACCCGACGATCAACTACGAGCACCCGGACCCGGACTGCGACCTGGACTACGTGCCGAACCAGGCGCGCCAGGCCGATGTGAAGGTGGTCCTGAAGAACAGCTTCGGGTTTGGCGGCCAAAACGCGTGCCTGGTCTTCAAGCGCTACGAGTGAGCGGGCGCTGCGGCGCCGGACAATGCAACAACTGAACGCAGCGAGCCCGGCGGCCGGGTAAGGCCATGCGAATTCTCGTCGTCGGCGGGGCCGGGTACATCGGCAGCGTCACCGTCGACCAGATCATCGCTGCCGGTCACGATGTCACCGTCATTGACAGCTTGATCTCCGGCCACGTCGAGGCGCTCAACCCTGACGCGGAGTTCGTCAGCGCCGACGTCCGTGATGAGACGGCGCTGACCCGCCTATTCGCCTCCCACAACTTCCACGCCGTGGTGAACTACGGCGGCTACATCCAGGCCGGGGAGTCGGTCAAGCAGCCGGGACGCTACTTCGCCAACAACGTCGGGGGGACGATCACCCTGCTCAACGCGATGCTCACCTACGGCGTCAACCGCTTCGTCTTCAGCTCAAGCGCCGCGGTCTACGGCGACCCGGAGGAGACGCCGATCCGCGAGGACTCGGCGATCCGGCCGATCAACCCTTACGGCGAGTCCAAGGCGATCGTCGAGAAGATGCTCCGCTGGTACGAAGAGGCGTTCGGCATGCGCTACGTGGCGCTGCGCTACTTCAACGCCGCCGGCGCAACGGAGCTGCGGGGCGAAGACCACCGGCCGGAGACGCACCTGATCCCCATCGTCCTGGAGGCCGCGCTGGGCCAGCGCAACAACATCGCGCTCTACGGCACCGACTATCCGACGCCGGACGGCACTTGCATCCGCGACTACGTTCACGTCTCGGACCTGGCGGTGGCGCATCTGCTGGCGATTGACCGAACGGAGAGGGCAAGCGGCGCCTACAACCTGGGCAGCGGCAAGGGCTTCTCCAACCGCGAAGTGATCCAGTCGGCTCGGCGCGTCACCGGCGAAGAGATCGCCGTGGTCGAAGAGGCGCGGCGCCCGGGCGACCCGGCGGTGCTCGTCGCGTCGCACGATAAGGCCACTGCTGAGCTTGGCTGGCAGATCCAGTACACGGAGCTGGACGCGATTATCGAATCGGCGTGGGGCTGGCGCCGGGAGCACCCGGAAGGCTATCGGGAGTAGGCGCTAGGGGATGATCGCGGCGGTGACGTGCCAGACGGCGTCCGCCGCCGGTGAGAGCGCTGCATCGTAGACCCAGATCAGGAGCGGCCGGGTGACCAGCGCCCAGACGCTGCCGACGACAACGCCGGTCCAGAACATCGTGTGCGGGAAGGACCCGCCGGCCGCGATCAGGAACGCCAGCGGCTTGCGGACCAGGAACGTCTCGACGGTCACGGAGCGCCAGAACGGGCCGAGGAGCATCACGATCGCCGGCACGGCGAGTGCGCGCTGGGCCACGCCGGTGCTGTCCCGGCGTTCGGCGACGCGCATCGTCCAGTGACCCAACGAGCGCTCGCCCAGCCAGCGCCGGAAATCGGCCATGATTGGCTGCCCGGCCAGCAGGACCAGGAAGAGCAGCGAGAAGCCGGTCATCACGCAGCTCATGGCGAAGGCGCCGCGCCAGCGCCCCAGCGTCTCGATCAACACGATCGATAGCGGTGTGATGATCAGCGCCTCCACCCGCCAGGCGGCGAGCGCCACGCCGGTCCGCGGCGTCAGGTTGCGGCGGAAAAAGTCACGCGCGGCGCGCATTGTGGCGAAGAAACCTTCGCTGCGCATTGGTGATACGGCGGCCGTCTGCTCGGTCATCTCATACAACATAACGCATACGGCCTGCAGGCCGTTGCGGTGCGATTATAATCCGTGCGCATGGTCACCGTACGCCTCGCCAGCGCCGCAGATGCAGACGCCATACTCGCGCTCGCGACGTGGTTCGCGACCTCGTTCGTGGTTGAAGAGGCTGCGTTCCGGTCATCGTTCGCGGAAATACTTGGCAAGTCCGACGTGTGCGTGCTGGTCGCCGAGTCGGACGGTAGCGTCATTGGCTACCTTGCCGGGTTCGATCACCTGGCATTTCGCGCCAACGGTCGGGTCGCCTGGGTGGACGAGCTTGCCGTTGCGGAGGGGCACCACAGATTGGGAGCGGGTCGTGCAATGATGGATGCGTTTGAGGAGTGGGCACGAGGCCGGCAGAACGCGATGCTGGCGTTGGCGACGCGTCGGGCCGGGCCGTTTTACGAAGCGAGCGGCTACGAGGAGTCGGCTGCGTACTACCGGAAGTGGTTGTGATCTAGACGAGCCCGGCGGCGAACAGGCGCGTGTAGACCGCGCCGCCTCGCTGCAGCTCGCTCCTCATCAGCGAGAGCGAAGTCGCCGGGATCGTGCCGGAGGGAGATTGGCTGCCGGCCATGGCGGTGGCCAGGGGATCGGCGGCCTCGGCGGCGCGCTCCGGCGGCACCCGCGCCAGGGTCAGGTGGGGCGAGAAGCGGCGGCCCTCCGCCGGGAAGCCGAGCGCGCCGAGCTCCTTCTCGACCTGCGAGTGCAGTTTGGCCAGGGCCTGGAGATCGCCGCCGACGTCCACCCAGAGCACGCGCGGCGACCTGGCGCTGCCGAACGTGCCGAGCTTGCCGAGGTGCAGCTCAAACGGCTGGACACCTGTCGCGGCGCGGCCCACCGCGGCCTCGATCTCGGCGCGCCGCTCTGCCGGCGTCTCGCCGAGGAACTTGAGCGTGAGGTGGATGCCCTCCGGGCTTACCCAGCGCAGCCGCGCCAGGGCCGGGTCGCGCTGCATGGCGTGCTGCAGACTATTGAGCGCCGACAGTACATCCGCCGGGAGCTCGATGGCGATGAAGAGACGGAGTCCGCTCACCTCGTTGACCGGACAGCGCGAAGGAGCGCCTCGGCGTTTCCACCGAGGGCTGCGCTCAGGTCGTGGCTCTCCGGCAGGGCCGTGCGCAGCTCGGCGAGCTGGCGTCCCTGGCTGATCAGAGGGAAGTCGCTGCCGAATAGCAGCCTGTCCGGCGGGATTCCGATGATCGCGGCGCGGGCGCGGTCGCCGGGGTGCAGGAACGGTTGCGCCGCCGTGTCCACGTAAGGCTCAGCGGGGTCCCCGGAGCCGGTGTAGAAGCCGCCTCCAAAGTGCGCACCGATGATCATCAGATCGCTGTGGCGGGCCACGTAGGCGCGGAACGACTCGAACTCGCAGCCTCTGCGGCCCGGGTAGTCCCGGTAGCCGGGTTCGGTGACGTGAAAGAGCAGCATCAGGCCGAACTTCCGGGCCAGCTCCGCCAGGGTCTCGCCGGCCTCGCCGTCCAGCGCCCAGCCCTGGCTGTCCGGGCGCAGCTCGCCGAGTCCGCGGGCGCGCGCGGCGGCGCAACGTTCGATCTCCTTTGGCGCATCCGGGCTAGCCATGTTGACCGTACAGAACGGCAGGATGCGCCCGGCGCTGTGACTGCCGGCTTCGAGCAAATAATCGTTGTGGCGGACGATATCGGCCTGGTCTGCCCAGCCGAAGCCGAGAGCCACACTGGTTTGAATGCCGATCTCGTCCATGCTCTGCAACAGCGCTTCTGCGCCGGCGACCTCCGCCCTGGGGTTGGCGTACATCTCGGCGAAAGTTTCGTCGCGGCGCAGGTAGTCGTCGCGGTTGGTGGCGACGTCCGGCGGGAAGATGTGGGTGTGGAAATCGATAATCATGGCTAAAGGTTACGGGACGAGACTCAGGACGGGAAGTGTCTGCGAGACGTTCGCAATGTGGAGGCGCGTTGCGGCAGCGGCCCCCGGCACTATAATCGGGGTGAAGGCTCCGGGATCGTTCCGGAGCTCCCCAGTGCCGGAAGGAGAACCCGTTTGGCCCAGGCGTCCACCGTATCCGCTGACCAGCTGAAAGAGACCGCGCGGCAGGTGCGAAAGCACATCCTGGAGATGACGAACCAGGTCAACTCCGGGCACCCCGGCGGCTCAATGTCAGCGGTGGAGATCATCACCGCGCTCTACTTCGCGATCATGAAGCACGACCCGGCGCGGGTGGACTGGCCGGAACGCGACCGCTTCATCCTGAGCAAGGGCCACGCCACGCCGGTGATCTATGGGGTGATGGCGGAGGCCGGCTACTTCCCGGTTGAGGAGCTGATGACGTTCCGCAGATTGGGCAGCCCGCTCCAGGGCCACGTGATCCGCGGCAAGCCCCCAGGCGTCGAGATGTCGGCGGGGGCGCTGGGCATGGGCCTCTCGTTCTCGCTCGGACAGGCGCTCGCGGGGCGGCTGGACAAGCTCGACTACCACGTTTACTGCCTGCTCTCCGACGGTGACAGCCAGGAGGGCCAGACCTGGGAGGCGGCGATGGCCGCCGGACATCACAAGGTCGGCAACCTCGTCGCCATCATCGACCGCAATCACATCCAGAACGACGGCTACTCTGACTTCCAGCGGACGCCGCCGGACATCCATGAGCCGGACCACCTGAACGGCGGCTTTGTGCTGGCCGATTCTCACACGGCCAACATCATGAACCTGGAGCCGCTGGACGATAAGTGGAAGGCGTTCGGCTGGAAGGTCTGGCGGGTCAAGGACGGCAACGACTTTGCCCAGGTGATCCCGGCGATTGAGCAGGCGCGCGACTACGATGGGGGCCCGGCCGTTGTGATCTGCGAGACAGTCAAGGGCAAGGGCATCAGCTACATGGAGAACAACCCCGACTTCCACGGCAAGGCGCCGGACGACGAGCAGGTCAAGCAGGGCCTGCGCGAGCTTGGGTTCGAGGCTTAGAGATGGTGCAAACGTACGGTGAAAAGGCGACCCGCGACGTCTTCGGGCCGACGCTGGTCAAGCTCCAGGAGAGCGGACTCGACATCGTCTGTGTCGACGCTGACCTCGGCTATTCCACCTCGGCCGTGAAGTTCGGGCAGAAGTTCCCGGAGCGGTTCTTCCCCGTCGGTGTCGCTGAGCAGAACATGATCGGAGTGGCGGCTGGCCTGGCCACCTGTGGCAAGGTCGCCTTCTGCAGCAGCTTTGCGGTCTTCGCGCCGGGCCATTGCTTCGATCAGCTCCGCATGGCCGTGGCCCAGCCGCAGACCAACGTCAAGCTCTTCGCCAGCCACGCCGGCGTCGTCACCGGCGAAGACGGCGCCTCCGCCGAAGCGCTGGAGGACCTGGGGCTGATGCTTTCCATGCCAACGTTCCGCGTAATCTTCCCGGCCGACGCCGTGGAGTGTGAGCAGGCGATCGAGACGGCGGCGCGCACGGAGGGGCCGTTCTACATCCGGGCCCTGCGCCCCAAGATCCCCGTAATCTTCGACGACAGGTATCGCTTCGAGCTTGGCAAGTGGCCGGTGCTGCGCGAGGGTAAGGACGTCACGCTGATCGCCTGCGGAGAGCTGGTGAAAGCGGCGCTGGACGCAGCCGAAACGCTGGCCGGCGAGGGGGTGCAGGCGCGCGTCCTCAACGCATCGAGCCTGCGACCGATGGACACCGACGCCGCTCCTCAAGGCGGCCGCCGACACCGGCGCAATCGTCACCGCGGAGGACCACTTCATCTTCGGCGGTCTTGGGAGCATCGTCTCGCAGGCGCTGGCAGAGAAGCGGCCGACTCCGGTGGAGTTCGTCGGGATGCGGGACCGCTACGGGACCAGCGGCACCTGGAAAGAGCTGCTGGACTACTTCCACTTGAACCCGGAAGCCATCGCCCAAGCGGCGAGGAATGCCGTCGCACGTAAGTCCGGTTGACGCCGGAGGCCTCTCCCACGCCGAACCTCTGACGGCGCTGCGTGGAGCGCCCGTCCGTATCGCCGCCGTCTCGCTCTTCGTCACGGCGTGCCTGCTCGCGCTCAAGCTCACCCTGGGGCTACTCAGCGGCAGCATCGCCGTGCTCTCAGACGCCGTCGACAGCGGCACCGACCTGGTAGGCGGCGCGGCGGCTTTGATCAGCGTCCGCATCTCGCGCATCCCGGAGGACGAAGAGCACCCCTACGGCCACGGCAAGGTCGAAGGCATCTCCGCTTCCGTCGCGGCGACGATCATCGCGCTGGGCGGCGGCTTCGTCACCTACCAGGCCGTGCACAGGCTGATCAACGGCTCGCCGGAGATCCACGTCGGCGTCGGGTTGATCGCGATGACGATCGCCGCCGTCGCCAACCTCGTCACCTCGGTCTTCATGCGGCGGGAGGCGAAACGCTCCCACTCCATGGCCCTGGGCGCGGAGGCGACGCACCTGCAAACGAACATCGTGCAGGCGCTGGCGATCATCGGCGGGCTGCTGCTGGTGGAGGCTACCGGCAAGCGCTACTTTGACCCGCTGACGGCGCTGGTGCTGGCGGCCTACATGGCCTGGGCGGCGTACGGCCTGGTGCGCACCGCCCTGGGCGAGGTGATGGACGCCGCACTGCCACCGGGCGATATGCGGGTGATCCAGGAAGTGCTGGCGGAGCATGCAGGCGAGATCCGCGGCTACCACCGGCTGCGCACGCGGCGCTCCGGCGCGACGCGCCACATCGATATGCATCTGCTTTTCGAATCGACCCGCACGGTGCACGACGTGCACGAGGTGTCAGACCGCGTGGCCGAAGAGATCCACGGCCGGCTGCCGGGCAGCGTCGTCGTGATCCACGTCGAGCCGGACGAAGGCCGGGCGGCGCTGTCCGGTTAAGACGGCCAGATATACAGCAGCGTTCGATAAGCCGTAAAGCTACGGCGTGGTGAACGCCGCTTATCGTAACCAATTCCAAACGTGGTTCATGTGTAACTGGTCTGCTCAGGGGGCGTCTTACTCAACGGAAGTTCGGTAAAGACCGTGCTCCTGTTCCAGGCTGGAAAAGAGGCAAACCGCCCGAAAGGGCGCGTCGCAAAGCCATGGGCCTAAGTCCGCTGCGGGCGGATACGGCAGCCAGGCCGCCAAAGCTGGGAAATCGATCAAGGCTGGAGGGCCTTCTGTTGAACGCTTTGGCGGTACAACTGAATACTGCTACCCGATCAATGGAAGGCATGATGGTGGAGAACGTTAGCTCAAACATACTGCGCCCCGAAAGCGACCTTGAGGGCGAAGAGACAAGCATCTCGCGGATCGCCTGGACAGGCGGCATCGCCGTCACGGCGATCACCGCGACCGTCCTCGGCATAGCCCTGGCCACGGCCGGCGGCAGCCTCTGGTGGCACCTGGCCCTGTACACCACCCTGGCCGGCGTGCCGTTCAGCTATGCGCTGTTCGCCAACGTCGTCATGCGCCAGATGGAGTCCGCCGTTTTCCAGCGCTACCGGGACCAGCTCCTGGGCCGCATCGAGGACCTCTCCGAGCTGGTCTACCGCGACGAGCTGACCAGCCTTTACAACCGCCGCCACTTCTACGAGGTTGCCCGCGTGGAGGTTGAGAAGGCCAAGATCTCCAAGCGGCCGCTGGCCGTCTTCCTGATGGACCTGGACGGCCTCAAGATCATCAACGACGAGAACGGACACAACGTCGGCGACGTCGTGCTGGCCAACCTCGGCCGGGTCATCGCCGCCCACACCCGCGGCGACGACGTCCCGGCCCGCCTGGGCGGCGACGAGTTCGCCATCCTGATGCCGGGGACGGACAAGCGCGGGGCGTTCGCGCTGGCCCGGCGGCTCTGGGCCGACCTGGAGCAGATCCCGATGTACGAATCGGGCGGCACCGCACTCACAGTCACCGTGTCCATCGGTCTCGCTGGTTACCCCTGGGGCGGGGAGACGATCGAAGAGATGATCCAGTGGGCCGATGCCGACATGTACGCAAACAAAGTATCCCGAAAGATCACACACGAGATCCCGGCGTTGCCAGAGCTACCGAATGACCTGGACGAGATAGCCGACGACATGCTTGGGACCGTTTAGGGGGCACCATGACGGCGATTACTCACCGACAAAACTTACGAACCGGCCGGATGCTGAAAACGCTGGTGCTGGCGGTCTGCCTGATGGCAGTCACGACAGCCGCGGCCGCAGCCGTGGTGCTGGTGGATCCGCTGGCGGCCCTGGCGCCGATCTCGGTCTGCCTGATGGCCGTCACCCTGATCGCTGTGCGCCGCACGCGCGCCGAGTCCCGGCGGGCCGACGCCTACCTGACCAACGCGCGCGACAAGTACGACTCCGTCATCTCTTCCCTCTGTGGGGCGCTTGAGCTGGAAGACGACATCCGCTCCAGCCACGTGGCCCGGGTCCGGCACCTGGCCGGCATCGTGGCCAGCGAAGTCGGCATGCGCAAGGAAGAGATTCGCTTGCTGCAAAAGGCCGCGATCCTGGCTGACTGCGGCAAGTTCGAAATCGCCAACGGGATCTTGAACAAGCCCGGCGCTCTGACCGAGGCCGAGTGGGAGGAGATGAAGAAGCACCCCGAGTTCGGGTACAACTTCCTGGCCAGCATCCGCCCCCTGCGTGAGGCGGGCGAGATCGTCCTCTCTCACCACGAGCGCTACGACGGCCAGGGCTACCCGCGCGGCCTGAAGGGCGACGCTATCCCGCTGGCCGCCCGCATCTTCACGATCGTCGACGCTTACACCGCCATGACCAGCGACCGGCCGCACCGCAAGAAGATCTCCCACGAAGTAGCGGTCAAGGAGATCCTGCGAAACTCGCTGACCCAGTTCGACCCGGAAGTGGTGCGCGCGTTCGTCCGCTGCGAAGAACGCGGCCAGGTCGAGGACCCGAACAGGGTCGTGTCGCCGAGTGCGGGGAACAAGTCGCCAGGCGCCGTGCCCAGCGCGGCCTAATCAGACGTCTTCTGGAAGCGTAGCGGCGCCGCGCGCCCAGCGCTCCACGCCGCCGAATCGCACTCGCCTGAACTCTTCGGCGAAGGCGAATCCGTGTCTCTTGCCGACGGCGGCGGCCCAGCCCCTGATCTGCGCCTCGATGACCGGGCGGTAGTCCTTCTTGTCGGCCCCGGCCAGCACCGGGATGTCCAGGCCAGACGCAGCCAGGGCGATCTGCAGCTCCGCTACCGTCATCTCCATCTGGCAGACGTGCTCGCAAAGGGCGTCGATCTTGCGCTCGATCTGCCCGGAGATGTCGACGGCCTTGTTCGTATCTCGCGGTGACTTGGCGAAGAAGTAGCGCTCGCCCACGTAGTGCGGCTCCAGCCCATCGATGCGGTGTTCGGGGTGGTACAGGGGAAAGTGCGAAAAGGCGGCGGCCTCGGTGGCCGCCAGGCCGATCGAGCGGTGGTCCTGGTGCTCCTCGTACGGCGCGAAGGCGTCCCAGGTAAAGAGGATGTCCGGCCGGTGGGTGCGGATCGCGCGCATGCAGCGCTCCCGCAAGGCGTTGAGGGGCGTCTCGCTCAGGCGTCCGTCCTCGTAGCCCAGGAACTCGACGTCCGGGTTGACGCCGAGGACGCGCGCGCCTCGCCGGGCCTCCTCGCGCCGGGTCTCGGCCGTGAACTGCGGGCTCCACTCCGGGTCGAAGGTGCCGCGTTCGTTGTTGGTGGCGATCACCTCGCGGATCTCGTAGCCCAGGTCGGCCATCTTGGCGATGGCGCCGCCGGCGAAGAACTCCATGTCGTCGGCGTGGGCGACGATGACGAGCACGCGCTTAGTCATCGCCGCTGACCTCTCGCAGGAGCTCAAGCGAGCTGGTCCTGATCATAGCTTCCGCCTCTCCTGTGAAAAACGTGACGCCGCTTTCGTAGCCGCCTTCTTCGTAGGCGTGCTCCGGGACGATGTAGCCGGCGTAGTCGTTAGCGTAGCAGGCGATCAGCAGCTGTTCGATGCCGGAGTCTTGCCGGATCTGCGCGCCCGTCTCGGCGAAGAACTCGCCGGGAAGGCCGAGGACCGCCACGCCCTCTGCGATGGAGATCGCCTGCAGCTCCGTGCGGAAAGTGCCGGACTCGCCGGTCCGGCGGGACCATGCCCCGGACCAGCGCTCTGCGGAGAACCGGGAGAGCTGCGCCATCGCCTCTCGGCGGGCAGGCGAGGAGACCGGGTACCGGTCGGCCTCGCCCTGGGCGGCTTCGACCCGCGCGGCGTACGCTTCGTCGGCGAGGAACCCTCGCAGCGGCAGGTCGATCTCGCGGCGGGCGATGCGGAGTCGCGGCTCGGCGAGGCGTCCCGGCGCAACGGCTTCCGGGAATTCGTCCCAGCGGATGTTGTGCGCGCGCAGCCCATCGCCGGCGGCTCGGAGATCGGCGATCAACCGTACCGCGGCGCCGCCCACAGCCTGCCCGGCCCGTTCCACGCTGGCGAAGTCCTGCCGCACCCACATCGGGTTGACGTCTCCGCAAGCGCCGTTGAGGTAGACCGCCGGGGCGCCGGTGGCGGCTTCGACGATGCGGCAGGCGGCGCCGGGGAACTCCGCGGAGAGCAGGGTGTTGGCGCCGGAGAGGACGGTGGCGTGGCAGGCGAAGTCGAGCAGGCTGGCGACAGGTCCCTCCTCGCCGTCGAGCAAGAGCACGCGCAGCGCCCTGTCGGCGGGACCGGCCGGGTCGCGGCGGTTCATGGCCACGCTGTCGACGTCGATGGCGCCGGTCTTCAGAGTGACGGGCCGCAGCGAAGCCCACGCCCTCTCGACTGCGCCGGCGATTTTGGCGACGGTCGGGTCTGCCAGCGACTCGTCGAGGCGAGAGAACATCCCGGCCCGCAAGCCGACCGGACCGGCGTGGTCGTGCGTCGCCGCCAGCAGCACGGCCTCTTCGGCGATGCCGAGCGACTCACAAACGCGGCGGCGCAGTTCCGCCGTCATCCACGGGTGCACGCCGAGCAGATCGCAGCCGACAATGACGGCGCCGCCGTGGTTGCCGTAGTCCAGCACGAGCACGCGCGCGAAGAGCGGGTCGTGAACGCCTCCGGAGGGAGTTAGACGGTTGCCATAGCCGTCCATCATGCCACCGGGTGGGGGCGTGATGTCGGCGCTGGCGGCGGCCGCGCGGAGCGCCGTCACGAGCCCGCGTCGAGGAGTACGCGGCGGAGATGATCGATGGTGATGTTGCCGCCGCTGACGACTATGGCGACCTTCTTGCCGCGCAGCCGTTCCGCGGCCTGGACGGCGGCGGCGGTGGCAGCCGCGCCGGACTCTTCGGCGACGACGTGGGCGGTGCGGGCCAGGAGGACCAGCGCCTCGCGCATCTCCTGCTCCGAGACGAGAAGCATGTCGATCCATGTGATCGATGAACATGCGGACCGGCGTGTAGTAAGCGTGGCCGGTGGCGAGGCCTTCGGCGGCGGTGTTGATCGGGCCTTCCTGCAGATTGTGTTCGCGCCAGGAGTTGTAGACGGCCGGGGCGCCCGCCGCCTGCACGCCGATCAGTTCGAGGCCCGGCTTCAGCGCCTTGGCAACCAGGCAGTGGCCGATGGCCGCGCTGCCACCGCCGATCGGCGTGACGATGACGTTCACGTCCGGCAGGTCTTCGATGATCTCCAGGCTGATCGTGGCGACACCGGCGACCAGCGGCGGCGAGTTGACGTGGTGCACGAAACGCATGTCGTTTTCGCGCGCGTAGGCCTCGGCCCAGGTGCGCGCCTCCTCGAAGTTCGCGCCGTGGAACTGGACATCGGCGCCGAGCGCTCGCATCGATTCCACCTTCAGGGGGTTGGCCTCTTCCGGCATGGCGATGACGCACCGCGTGTCGCAGAGCCTGGCGCCGTAAGCCAGGGACTGCCCGTGGTTGCCGGTGGACGCGCTGACGATGCCGCGCGCGCGCTCGTCGTCTGTCATCCCTGCGCAGAAGTTGATGCCTCCGCGCACCTTGAAAGCGCCGATCGGCTGCAGGTTCTCCAGCTTGAGATAAGCTTCGAAACCGAGCTCCCGGCTCATCGTCGGATTGTGGACCAGCGGCGTGCGCGGAAGCTGGCCCTCCAGCAGATGCCTGGCGCGGTAGACGTCGGCGATCGTCGGCAGCTGGTCGTAGTTGCGGTCGTAGATCATGCCGACGACGTGGTCGCGCAGAGTGCCGCTGTAGCGCTTCACTTTGTCGGCCAGCTCCTCGGGAAGGATCTCGGTGCGCAGAAAACCGAGGCGCTCGTAGTAGGCCGGCAGATCGGTTGTGATGTAGACCTCGTCTTGCGGGAAGATGCGGATCAGCTCGCGCACAATTGCCGCGCCGTAACCCTTGCCGCGCTCTGACTCCAGCGTGACAACGGAAGCGAGCTCGTTCGTGTGCTCGTACGGCTTAACGCGGCCGAAGGCGATGATATTCGCCGTCGCGGCGCAGGGTGATGAACTGCTGATATTCGAGGCGCTCCGGGTCCAGCCGCTCGCGCGCAATGTTGTCGCGGATGAACGGCAAGTCGTCCGCGGTGGCCGGCGAGAAATGGAGATCGGATGCGGTATCTGTGGTCACAAGGCAATTGTAATGGGATTGCCTATCGGAGATGTCGCGAATGAGACTAGAATAAGTAGCAATCGCCGAAAGGAGGCTCTCATGCCACGCTACGTAGTTCTCTACAAGTTCACAGATCAAGGTCTCAAAAAGATCAAGGACACGGTCTCGCGCGCGGCCGCCGTGCGCAAGATGAACGAAGCCCGCGGATTCAAAGTCGTTGGCACCTACTGGACCGAAGGACATTACGACATTGTCTCGATCCTGGAGGCGCCGGACGAGTCTTCGATGATGTCGGGTCTCTTCAACATCGCCCAGGCCGGCAACGTCCACAGCGAGACGCTTCGCGCTTACACCGAGGCGGAGATGAAGAAGGCGCTGGCCAAGCCCGCGCGGAAGCCCGCAGCCAAGCGACCCGCCGCCAAGAAGCGCGCCCCCGCCCGACGCCCGGCAGCCCGGCGCACCGCCACCCGGCGCTAGGGCTTAAGCCAGAACTCGTACGGCTTGCGGGCCACGTCCGCGACCGGCAGGGCCTGTCGCTGGCCGGTGCGCGCCGAAAGGTAGGCCGCGCAGACGATCTCCAGGACGGCGCGGCCGTCTTCACCGGAGAGCATCGGCGGGGTGCCGTTTCCGATGCAGTCCACGAAGTGGGCGATCTCCTGCGGGAAGCCGTAGCTCCACGCCTCTTCGAAGCCGGTCCAGGTCCAGCCGCGGGTCCACGGCGACTTCTCGCCGGCGTACTCGTAGCCGCCGGCGCTGAACGTCTGCAGCGCGGCGCCGCGGCCCATATCGGCGACGGTCAGCCCCTGCGAGCCGTAGATCTCGGTGCGGTTGTCGAAGCCGCCGGCGCGCGCCCATGAGTTCTCGGCGATGCCGAGGCCGCCGCGCGGAAAACGCTCTGTCGCGGCAAAGCGCATAACCACCGTGGAGTGGTCGTCGCCGCGCGTCCTGGCGCCGTGGACGAAGGTCGCGGCGTCGGCGTAGACGCTTTCGATCGGCGCGTTGCCGAAGACCCAGCGGCAGTAGGCGATGGAGTGGCAGCCCATGTCCATCAGCACGCCGCCGCCGGACCGCTCCACGTCCCAGAACCAGTCGGCGTGCGGGCCGTAGTGGCACTCCAGCTGGCGCACGTAGTAGACCTCCCCCAGCGCGCCTTCATCGGCGAGCTGGCGGGCGCGCACGTACTTCGGCGCGAAGCATAGATTTTCTCCGTAGGCCAGGACGACCTTCGCGCGCCTGCACGCTTCGATCATCTGGTCGCATTCGTCCAGGGTGAGGGCCAGCGGCTTGTCGACGAGCACGTGCTTCTTCGCTTTAGCGGCGGCGAGAGTGACCTCAGCGTGGAGGTCGTTGGGGCAGGCGACGGTGATGGCGTCGACGAGGTCGCTCTTGAGCATGTCGTGGTAGTCGCCGAAGACGTGGGGGACCTGCCAGCGGCGGTGGAACTCCCAGATGTGGTCCGGGTTCGGCGAGGCGGCGGCGACGAGCTCCGCGCCCGGCGTCTGCGCGATAGCCTGGGCGTGCGCGTTGGCGATGAAGCGCGAGCCAACGATGCCGATGCGAACGGTCACAGAGCGCCTCGGATGCGATCCGCCAGTGCCGCGATTTCAGGTTCGCGTCCGCGTGGGGCCTCGGACCACTCGACTACGTTCAGGCCCCAATGTTCTCGCGGTGTGTTCGGGTAACGGACGATGAGGTGGATGTGAAGGTGAGGAACGTGATGGCCGAGCACGGCAGCGTAGACGTGTTCGGCGCCAGTTGCAGCCAGGAGGGCGCGGCTGAGCCGTATTGTGGTCAGCCCGAAAGCTCTCGCTTCTGCGTCCGTCAGGTCGCCGAGCCCTGGCGCGTGCCGCTTCGGTTCGACGAACGCCCAGCCGAGGTACACGCTGTCGTGACCTTCGGGAATGATCGAGTGGCTGGCGTAGACGAGCTCGTCTTCAAAGATGACGCCACCGGGGACGTGGACGTCTCCGCGGTGCTTATGGCAGACAAAGCAGTCGCTCCCCGAATCCATTGTGAACGCATTATAGACGCGATCCTTGACACGCCGTGCCCGCAACCGTAACCTACTCGCATCATGCCGCTTATCGAGGTGATCCGCGCGCGACGTCCGCGACCCAGTAGTGGGGCGGCTGCGCGCGTCTTCCGATAGGCAAATCGCGAACCGCAGGCGCGATTCGTACGCCCCACCGAACACAGACGGTGGGGTTTTTCATTTGCACAAAACATAGGAGAACGAGATGGCGGTCAAAGTCGGGATCATAAACGTGACGGGGTACGCCGGGGCGGAGCTGGCGCGCATCCTCTACACGCACCCGGAGGGCCGGGTCACCGCGGTCACCGGCCGCAGCGAAGCGGGTAAGAAGCTCGTCGAGGTGTTTCCCCATCTCGCCTCGTACGACCTGACGATCGAGCCGGAGTTGTCGGGGAGCGTCGACTTCGCGTTCTCGGCGCTGCCCCACGCGGCCAGCGCCGAGGCCTGCGCGCCGCTGGTGCGTGCCGGCGTTCCCGTCGTCGACATCAGCGCCGACTTCAGGCTTCACGACGCCACCGAGTACAGCGAGTGGTACGGTGTGCCGCACCCGGCGACGGACCTGCTCCCGCAGGCCGTCTACGGGCTCCCAGAGCTCTACCGCGAGGCGATCAAGAAGACGAAGCTCGTCGCCAACCCGGGGTGCTATCCGGAGAGCGCGCTGCTGGGCCTGGCGCCGGCGGTCAAGGCCGGGATCGTCGGGCCGGAGGTCATCATCGACTCCAAGTCCGGCGTTTCCGGCGCGGGCCGTGGCCTGGCGCTCAACCTGCACCTGGGCGAAGCCGGCGAAAGCGTCTCGGCCTACGGTCTGAACGGGCATCGCCACCTGCCGGAGATCGTCCAGGAACTGGCCGCGATGTGGCCGCCGGCGGAGGCGCCGGGCCCCTCAAAGCCGAAGGTTACGTTCACGCCGCACCTGATCCCGATGACCCGCGGCATCCTCTCTACGTGCTACGCGCCGGTCAACCCCGGCGGCCTGCCGTCCGGGGACGCCGGCAAAGCGGCGCTCCGCGAGATCTACCAGCAGTTCTACAAGGACGAGCCGTTCGTTCGCGTTGCCGGGGCGCCGCCGGCCACCAAGCAGACGCGCGGCAGCAACATGTGCCTCGTCTACCCGGCCCTGGACGTGCGCACGGATCGGCTCGTCGTCGTGAGCGTGCTCGACAACCTGGTCAAGGGTGCGGCGGGCCAGGCGATACAGAACATGAACCTGATGCTGGGGCTGCCCGAGACGATGGCGCTCGAGGCTCCGGCCGTTTATCCATAGGAGGAGAATCGTGATCGAGGAAAAGGTGATGACAGCAGAACAGATCGAAATAGTGGCCGACGGGACCGTCACCTCGGCGAAGGGGTTCACTGCCGGGGCGGTCGCCGTCGGCGTCAGGACGGACTGGAGCAAGCTCGACGTTGGCCTTGTCTACTCCGAGGTGCCGTGTACCGTCGCGGCGACCTACACGACCAACAAGCTGAAGGCTGCGCCGCTCCTCATCAACCAGAAACACCTGGCGGACGGCAAGGCGCAGGCTTTTGTGGCCAACGCCGGCTGCGCGAATTGCGCCACGGGCCAGCAAGGGCTGGACAACGCCGTCCTGATGGCGCAGATCGCCGGCCAGAAGGTGGGCCTGGACCCGCACGACGTCATCGTCTTTTCGACGGGCGTGATCGGGACGCAGCTGCCGATGGACCGCATCGGCCCCGGCATCGAGAAGATCGCGCTCTCGGCGGACGGCGGCCAGGACTTCGCGGTGGCGATCATGACCACGGATACGGTGAAGAAGCACATCGCCGTGCGCGCCGGCAGCTGGACGATCGGCGCCTGCTGCAAGGGCGTCGGCATGATCCACCCGAACATGGCGACGATGCTCTGCTTCATGACCACGGACGCGCCGGTGGAGCAGAAGTTCCTCCAGGCCTCACTCAAGGACGCCGTCGACGCCTCCTTCAACATGGTCGACATCGACAGCGACACGAGCACGAACGACATGGCGATCGTGATGTCCAACGGTCTCGCCGGCGGCACACCGATCAGCGACGGCCACCCGGAGGCGGCGACGTTTCGGAAGGCGCTGACCCTGGTCTGCACGAGCATGGCGCGGATGATGGTGCAGGACGCAGAGGGCGGCACCAAGATGATCGAGGCCAAGGTTGAAGGCGCGCCGACTGTCGCCGACGCGCGCAAGGCCGCTCGCGAGATCGTGAGCTCCATCGGTGTGAAGACGGCGGTCTACGGCGAGGACGCCAACTGGGGCCGCATCCTGGCCGCGATCGGCAACAGCGGCGCAACGTTCGACATGGAGAAGGCGGAGCTTTGCCTGGCCAGCCCGGCCGGCGGCGAGGTGCTGCTGTTCACCAACGGCGCGCCGCAGCCGTTCGACCTGGCGCAGGCCAAGGCCTGCCTTGCTCCCAAGGACGTAGGCATCCGGGTGAACCTGGGCCTCGGCACGGCGAGCGCCACGGCCTGGGGCTCCGACCTGACCGAAGAGTTCGTGCGCCTCAACAGCGAGTACACGACGTAGCGAGCGGGCGGCAGACGGTGAGCAGTGGTCAGGGCGAGACAGTCGTCGTTAAGATCGGCGGGTCCACGCTGGGCAGCCACGACACGACCCTGGAGGACGTGGCGGAGCTGCGGCGGCGCGGACTGTCCCCGGTTGTCGTGCACGGCGGCGGCGCCCTGATCAGCGAATGGTTGAGGCTGACCGGAGTCCCCACGCGCTTCGAGGGAGGCCTGCGGGTAACGGACGCGGAGTCGCTGGAAGTTGTGGTGGCGGTGCTGGCCGGGCTCGTCAACAAGCAGCTTGTCGCGGCCCTGGAAGCGCTGGGCGTGAAGGCGATCGGGATGAGCGGCGCGGACGGCGGCATGCTGCGCTGCCGCCTCGCCGATGCTGCTCTCGGCTTCGTCGGCGAGGTGGATGCGGTGGACGCCGGCGCCGTCACGAAGACCGTCGAAAGCGGGGCCGTGCCGGTGATCGCGCCGATCGGGCTGCTCTTCGAAGGCGGCCAGGCGACTGGCCAGCTGCTCAACGTCAACGCGGACACGGCGGCGGGGGCGATCGCCGCGGCGCTGGGCGCCAAGTGGCTCGTCTTCATGACCGACGTGCCCGGCGTCAGGGACGGAGGGCGCGTTCTGGACACGCTGAGCGGCGAAGAGTCGCGGAAGCTGATCGAGTCCGGAGTGATCGAAGGCGGTATGATTCCGAAGGTCAAGGCCTGCCGCCAGGCCGCGGAGGCAGGCGCCCGCAGCGTCATCGTTGACGGGCGGGGGCAGAACGCGCTGCTCTCGCTGATAGGCGGCGCGGCGCAGGGGACAGTGGTCCTTCGGTAGCGAATCAGCGGCGAAGGTAAGGAATCGATGACAGACACAGACTGGGTCAAGAAAGAGAAACAGTACTTCCTGCAGACCGGGAAGCGGCAGCCCGTCGTGCTCGTGCGCGGCGATGGCACGACGGTCTGGGACGAAGACGGCAAGTCGTACCTGGACTTCGTCGGCGGGATCGCCGTGCTCAGCCTGGGCCACTGCCATCCGGTCGTCGTCAAGGCGCTGGAGCGGCAGTCGATGGAGCTGATGACGACTTCGAACTACTACTACACGGTCCCGCAGCTCAAGCTGGCCGAGCTCTTGTGCAAGAGCAGCGGCATGGACAAGGTGTTCTTCTGCAACAGCGGCGCTGAGGCCGTCGAGGGGCTGATCAAGCTGGCCCGCAAGTGGGGCAAGGAGAAGCGCGAGGGCGCCTACGAGATCATCGTCTGCGAGGGCGCATTCCACGGCCGCACCCTGGCCACGGTCACAGCCTCCGCCAACGAGAAGTACCGCGCGCCCTTTACGCCGCTGCCGGAAGGCTTCCCGCGCGTACCCTTCAACGACATCGAGGCGATCAAGGCGGCGACCGGCCCGAACACCTGCGCCGTGCTGATCGAGCCGCTGCAGGGCGAAGGCGGCGTCAACGTTCCGGACGACGGCTTCCTGCCGGCGCTGCGCAAGTGGTGCGACGAGGCCGGCATCCTGCTCTTGCTGGACGAGGTGCAGACAGGCATCGGCCGTACCGGCAAGCTCTTCTGCTTCCAGCACTACGGCATCGAGCCGGACGCGATCGCGGTGGCCAAGGCGCTGGGCAGCGGCTTCCCGATCGGCGCCTTCCTGGCGAAGGACAGCGCCGCACTCTTGGGCGCCGGCGAGCATGGCACGACCTTCGGCGGCAACGCCCTGGCCTGCGAAGTCGGCTACTCGGTGCTCAAGTACATCATCGACAACGATATCCCGGCTCAGGTCACGCAGAAGGGCGAGCACCTGGACCGGCGTCTCCGCTCCCTGGCTGACCGCCAGCCGATGATCACGGAGGTGCGGGGCAAGGGCCTGATCCGCGCCGTGGAGCTGGAGAAGCCGGTGGCCGAACGCGTCGTCGCCCTCTGCCTGGAGGCGGGACTGCTGGCCAACGCCGTCAAGCCGACGGCGCTGCGCTTCGTGCCGCCGTACGTCGTGACCGAGGAAGAGCTGGATCGCGCCGTGGAGATCGTCGAGCAGGCGCTGGCGACCGTATCGCAAGAGAAGTGAGGACAGATGGCTGAGAAGATCGTACTGGCATACTCCGGCGGGCTCGACACCTCCGTCGCCATTCGCTGGCTGAAGGAAGACCGCGGCTACGACGTCATCGCCCTGACCGTCGACGTCGGCATGGACCGCTCGCGGGAGGAGCTGGAGTCGCGGGCCAGGGCCGCAGGCGCCGTGAAGTACGTTTGGAGCGAAGTGCAGGAGGAGTTCGTTCAGCACTTCGTCTTCCCGGCGATCATGGCCGGAGCGCGCTACCAGGGCGTCTACCCGCTGGCCACCGCGCTCTCGCGTCCCCTGATCGCCCGAGACATGGTGGAGGTGGCGCGCAGGGAAGGCGCAACGGCCGTCGCCCACGGTTGCACCGGCAAGGGCAACGACCAGGTCCGCATCGATGTCTCGGTCAACGCCCTGGCGCCGGACCTCAAGATCGTGGCGCCGCTGCGGGAGTGGGAGATGGACCGCGAGTCGGAGATCGACTACGCGGCCGAGCACAACATCCCGATCAACGTGACGAAGAAGAGCCCTTACAGTATCGACGAGAACCTCTACGGCCGCAGCATCGAGACCGGCCCGCTGGAAGACCCGTGGACAGAGCCGCCGGAGGACGTTTGGCAGTGGACGAAGTCGCAGACTCCCAGCGAGCCGGCCTACGTCGAGATCGGCTTCGAGGCCGGGGCGCCGGTCTCGCTGGACGGCAAGGCGATGGCGCCGGTGAAGCTGCTGACGACGCTGAACCAGGTCGCGGGGGAGCACGGCGTCGGCCGCATCGACACGATTGAGGACCGGCTCGTCGGCATCAAGTCGCGGGAGGTCTACGAGGCGCCGGCCGGGGTCACGCTGCTGGCTGCGCACGAGGCGATCGAGTCGCTGACGCTGGGCAAGGAGCAGAGGCGTTTCAAGGCGCGGGTGGCCCAGGAGTACGCGGACCTCGTCTACAACGGCCTCTGGTTCTCTGCCCACCACCAGGACCTGCAGGCCTACATCCGGAGCACGCAGCGCTACGTCAGCGGGACTGTGCGCGTGAAGCTGCACAAGGGCGCAGTCACGGCTGTCGGCCGCAAGTCCGCTCAGAGCCTCTACGACTTCTCGCTGGCCACGTACGACAAGGCTGACCAGTTTGACCGGACGGCGGCAGTCGGATTCATCAGCATCTGGGGCCTGCCTGTGAAAGTGCAGGCGCAGGCACAGCTTCTGGACGAAAATAAGCGCCCGTAGTATTTCACCCGAAGGAGCTTGCCGCATGACCGAATCAGTTGTCCTGTCCATACACATCTCACCAAAGGCCGAGGCCGCGATGATCGGCGTCGAGTCTGTGCACGCCGAGCCGGGCCGGGGCCTGGAGGGCGACCGCTATTTCGAGCACACGGGCACCTACTCGGAGACGCCGGGCACCGGCCGCGACGTGACGCTGATCGCCAGCGAGACGATCGCGGCGATTGAGCGGGAGTCCGGGATCAAGCTTGCGGCCGGGGAGTCGCGGCGCAACATCACGACGCGCGGCGTCGACTTGAACGCGCTGGTTGAGAAGGAGTTCCGCGTCGGCGATGTGGTGCTGCGCGGGATGCGCCTCTGCGAGCCCTGCGAATACCTCCAGGGCCTGACCGGCAAAGACGGGCTGCTGCCGGCGCTCGTGCACCGCGGCGGCCTGCGCTGTGACATCGTCAGCGGCGGCACCATCCGCATCGGCGATAAAGTCTCGGTCCCCTAGAAACTTCGCGGACGCAGCGGCGTTGTCTATTCGTGACATCTTCGCGTCTGCTCTGCGCCCTTCTTCTGCTTCTCCTGGCAACGGTGGCCTGTGGAGGAGACGACGATGCGCTGACCAGCTCTCCAACCGCCTCCGGGACCCACGCGCCGACCGCCTCGCCGACGGTGACGCCGCCGCCCGGCGACGAGCCGACGATCCCGCCGGACCAGCAGACTTACACCGTCGTCGCCGGCGACACGATGTACTCCATCGCGCAGCGGTTCGGGACGACCGTGGAGGCGCTCTCGGAAGCCAACGGGATCACGGACCCGACGCTGATTAATATCGGCGAAGTGCTGGTCATCCCGCTGGCAGATGGCGCAACGCCGCCGCCTGCTACCCCGCTACCTACTGGGACGCAGCAACCAACCGGCGCCGGGCCCGCGCAGGTCATCTCCATCGGGAACACCGGGCGTAACACCGTGGCCTTCACCTTTGACGCCGGCTCAGACGCGGGGTACACGACGCAGATCCTCGATACGCTGGCAGCCAACGGCATCCACGCAACGTTCGGGATGACCGGCAAGTTCGCCGAGCAGAACCCGCAGCTTGTCCAGCGCATGGTCAACGAAGGCCACACCCTGATCAATCACACCTACGACCACGCCTCCTGGACCGGCAACTCCACGGGTGCTGCGCCTCTCACACAGGACCAACGCTGGGGCGAGCTGGACCAGACCGAGGCGATCATCCAGCAGCTGACCGGAGCGACGACGCTTCCGTACTTCCGGCCGCCCTACGGTGACTATGACGACTCCGTGCTCGCCGATGTCGGCGCGCGCGGCTACGCCTACAGCGTGATGTGGACAGTGGACTCGCGCGGCTGGACCGGCATCCCGGCCCCGGCGATCACTCAGCGCTGCCTGGACAACTCCCAGCCCGGCGCCATCTACATCTTCCACGTCGGCAGCGCCTCCCAGGACGGTGTCGCCTTGCAGGACATCATCGATGGGCTGAAGGCGCAGGGATACGCGATCGGCGACCTGGGCTCCGTCCTCGCGCCGTAGCGCCAGCGCCCGCCGATTCGGTAGATTGTCGTGGTGACCGCGATCAAGGCCGTCTTCTTTGACCTGGGCGATACGCTCTGGCACCTGCCGCACATGCCGCCGGCGGAAACGATCCGCGGCGAGACCATGCGCCGTGTCGGCGCGCTGGTCCAGAGCTGGGGCCACGAGATGTCCGGAGATCGCCGCATGATGGGCCGCGACATCCGCTACGCCATCGAAGGGGCGACGCGCGAAGCGTTCCACGGCGACTGCATCGAGCCGGACTACGCCGAGCTGTGCCGGAAAGTGGGGGAGAGCCACGGGCTTGAGTTGACGCGGGAGCAAAGCGCTGAGCTCTGGGAGACCTGGAACCTAGGCGGCATCTTCCTGGGCCGGGAGCTGTTTCCTGACGTGTCGGAGACGCTGGCCGAGCTGCAGCGCCGCGGCTACCGGCTGGCCTCCATCACCAACCGCGGCTACGGCGGTCCGAAGTTCTGGGACGAGGTGCGCAAGTTCGGCCTGGACAAGGTCTTCGAGGACATCGCCGTCTCCTGCGACATCGGCTACCTGAAGCCGCACCGCCGCATCTACGAGCACGCCCTCGAAAAGCTGGGTGTGGCGGCCGGGGAGAGCGTAATGGTCGGGGACAACATCCGCGCCGACGTTGAGGGTGCCAAGGCGGTGGGGATGGTGGCGGTCTGGCGCCGGACGCTTGTCGACGAGCCGGTGGAGGCGACCGAGGACGAGCCGGAAGTGATCGGCCGGGTGCAGCCGGACTACACGATCCGCCGGACAGCGGAGCTGCTGGACCTGCCGATACTCAAGTGACCCGGACGGCTTAAATATCGGCCGTGCTAAGCGTGGCCGAGCACCTTGTGCGGGAGGTAGGGCTCCTCCAGCGCCTGGATCTCCTCTGCGGTCAGGGTCAGGTCTGAGGCGGCGATCGCCTCGTCCAGCTGGTACATCTTGCTGGCGCCGATGATCGGGGCGGTGACGACGGGCTTGTGCAAGACCCAGGCCAGCGCGACCTGCGCCGGCTTGACGCCGAGCTCCCCGGCCAGCCTCTCGACAGCCGTCAGGACCGCGAAGTCGCCCTCCGAGTAGTACATGGCGTGGGCGAAGTCGTCGCTCTTGGCGCGGGCCGTCTCGCCGGACTTCTCCGGGGTGCGGTTGCCGGCCAGGAAGCCGCGGGCCAGCGGGCTCCAGGGGATCAGCCCGACGCCCTGGTCCAGGCAGAGGGGGATCATCTCGCGCTCCTCTTCGCGGTAGACCAGGTTGTAGTGGTCCTGCATCGAAACGAAGCGCGCCCAGCCGTGCGCGTCCGAGGTGTAGAGCGCCTTGGCGAACTGCCAGGCGAACATGCTGGAGCCGCCGATGTAGCGCACCTTGCCGGCGCGGACCAGGTCGTTCAGGGCTTCCAGCGTCTCCTCAATCGGCGTGTGCGGGTCCCAGCGGTGGATCTGGTAGAGGTCCACGTAGTCGGTCTGCAGGCGGCGCAGCGAGTTGTCGATCGACTCGAAGATGTGCTTGCGGGAGAGGCCGCGCTGGTTGGGGCCGCCGCCCATCGGTGAGAAGACCTTGGTGGCGATAACCACGTCGTCGCGCCTGGCGAACTCCTTGAGGGCGCGGCCGGTCACCTCTTCGCTGGCGCCGAGCGAGTAGACGTCTGCCGTATCGAAGAAGTTGATCCCGGCCTCCAGCGCGCGCTTGTAGAACGGCTTCGATTCGTCTTCGTTGAGCACCCAGTCGCGCCAGCTGCTGCTGCCGTAGGTCATCGTGCCCAGGCAGATGCGGGAGACGCGCATTCCGGTGTTTCCAAGGCGGACGTATTGCATGGCGGGCTCCTTCCAGACAGGCCGCGCCGGGGAAGCGCGGTTCCTCCGATATAATGATTCCCACTATGACCCAGGGCAAGCGCGCGCAGAGCCCCACCGCTAAGGGCCTGGATCAGCGCGCGCTCAAGTACAGCGCCTCAATCTCCTACGACCAGCGTCTGTACCGCCACGACATCGCCGGGTCCATCGCACACGCCCGGATGCTGGGCGCCCAGAAGATCATCCCGATGGAGGACGCCGACCTGATCGTGCGCGGCCTCGAGGAGATCCGCGAGGAGATCGACGACGGCCGCTTCGAGTGGCGCGAGGAGCTGGAGGACATCCACCTCAACATCGAGTCGCGGCTGCGCGAGAAGATCGGCGACGCCGGCGCGCGGCTGCACACGGCGCGCTCCCGCAACGACCAGGTGGCGACCGACGTCCGCCTCTTCGTGATGGAGGCCTGCGACGAGCTAATCGCTGGCATCCGCGACGTACAGCGAGCGCTGCTGGAGCTGGCCGACCGCCAACGAGGACGTGATCACGCCGGGATACACCCACCTGCAACGCGCACAGCCGGTGCTGTTGGCGCACCACCTGCTCGCCTACTTCGGGATGCTTGACCGCGACGCCGGCCGCTTCGCCGCCGCGCGCATCTGTGCGGACGAGCTGCCGCTGGGCTCGGGCGCGCTGGCCGGGGTGCCGTACCCGATCGACCGCGAGTCCGTGGCGCGGGAGCTGGGGTTCAGCCGCGTCTCGCGCAACAGCATCGATGCTGTTAGCGACCGCGACTTCGCCGTAGACTTCCACGCCGCCGCCGCGACGACGATGATGCACATCTCGCGGCTGGCGGAAGAGATTGTCCTCTGGTCCAGCGAGGAGTTTGGCTTCGTCAAGCTGCCGCCCGACTTCGCCACGGGATCGAGCATCATGCCCCAGAAGCGCAACCCGGACGTCGCCGAGCTGGCGCGCGGGCGCACCGGCCGCGTCTACGGCAACTTGATGGCGATCCTGACCACGCTCAAGGGTCTGCCGCTGGCCTACAATCGCGACTTGCAAGAGGACAAGCAGCCGCTCTTCGACACGACGGACATCCTGTCTTCGACGCTGGAGGTGTTCGCCGCCATGCTGCCGCGGCTGGAGGTGAACCGCGAGCGCGCCGAACGCGCCGCCGAGGGCGCCGGCTACCTGCTGGCGACCGACGTGGCCGACTACCTCGTCCGCAAGGGTGTGCCGTTCCGGGACGCCCACGCCGTCGTCGCTGAGCTTGTCCGCCACGCCGAATCGCAGAAGAAGCCGCTGTCCGCCCTGACGCTGGAGGACTACCGCCGGTTCTCGCCCGAGTTCCAGGAGGACATCCTGGCGCTGGACGTCCGCTCGTCGGTGGAGGCCCGGGACGTCGCCGGCGGGACCGCGCCGAAGCGCGTGAAGGCGGCGCTGGCGGAGGCACGGAAGCGGCTGGAGGCGGCGCGGTGAGCAGCGTCAAGATCGCGCCGTCGATCGTCTCCGCGGACCTGGCGCGGCTGGCCGAGCAGGTCCGCGAGTGCGAGGAGGCCGGCGCGGAGTACATCCACATCGACGTGATGGACGGGCGCTTCGTCCCGGCGATCACGATCGGCTGGCCTGTCGTCGAGGCGATCCGGCGCAGCACCAACCTCGTCCTCGATGTGCACCTGATGGTCGCCGAGCCTGAGAAGCAGATCGGGCGCTTCATGGACGCCGGCGGCGACATCATCAACGTCCACGTGGAGGCCGCGACCCACCTGCACCGCATCGTCCAGGAGGTGCACGGCCGCGACAAGAAGGCCGGCGTCTGCCTGAACCCCGGCACTCCGGTGACGGCGCTGGACGCGGTGCTGCCGGAGATCGACCAGGTGATGGTGATGTCGGTGAACCCGGGCGCGTCCGGACAGGCGTTCATCGCCGCCGCCCTGCCCAAGGTGGAGCACTTCCGCCGCCTGATCGATGAGAACGGCTACCGCGCCGAGATCGAGGTGGACGGTGGCGTCACGACGGCGAACGCGGGGCGCTGCGCGGGCCTCGGCGCCGACGTGCTGGTGGCGGCGAGCGCGATCTTCAACTCGAAGGCATCGATCGCGGGGAACATCAAGGCGCTGCGTGAATCAGTGGCGGCGCTGAAGGCCTAGGCGGCGACGGTGAACGCTACTTAACGGTAGCTTTAGAGTTCTTCGTCGTGGTGCGGATGCAGCGGGTGCAGATCTTCAGGCGGATCGGCACGCCATCAATAATGAAGGTCTTGGCCTGGATGTTCGGCTTGAAGGTGCGGTTGGTGCGCGGCGCCTGACGCTCCCAGCGCCCGGAGTGCTTGTGGCGGATATTGTGCCCGAAACGGGTCCTCTTGTCGCAGACGTCACATTTGGCCATGGGAATACATACCTTTGCGGATGATGAATGGCGCCTGATAAGATTGCGCCGCGAGTCATGGTAGCATTCAACGCCCGCACGGGCAACACAAACGGGCCTTCGCCGAACGCCCGCAGCACTCGCCGCCACGATGGCTGACCCCCCTGCAGTCCTCTCCCTTGATGGCCCAGGCGTGCGCGAAATGTTCGCCGCCGCCACCGCCTGGCTGGAGCGCAACAAGGAGCAGGTCAACGCGATCAACGTCTTCCCAGTCCCGGACGGCGACACCGGCACGAACATGTTCCTGACCATGCGATCCACGATGGACGAGGCCCAGCGCTGCACCCAGCCGGAGGCCGGCGCCATGACCGCCGCCATGTCCCACGGAGCGTTGATGGGCGCCCGCGGCAACTCCGGCGTCATCCTCTCGCAGATCCTGCGCGGCGTGGCGCGGGCCACGGACGGCGCGCCGCTCCTGGATTCAGCCGGGATGGCCTCGGCCTTCCGGGAGGCGTCGGCGGCGGCTTACCAGGCCGTCACCAGGCCGACCGAAGGTACGATCCTCACCGTGATCCGCGAGGTCGCCGACGCCTGCACGGAGTGTGGAGCGGCGGACCTGCTGACGCTGCTGGAGACGGCCTCCGAGACCGCAAAGGAGAGCGTCGCCCGGACGCCGACGCTGCTGCCGGTGCTGGCCGAAGCCGGAGTCGTCGATGCCGGGGCGCAGGGGCTGAGCGTGCTGATCGAGGGGATGGCCAGGCACGTGCGCGGCGACGAGGTCGGCGCGGACGTCTCGGCGGCCGGGCCCGTCGGGCAGGAGTGGCTGTCCGTGGTCGAGCAGCGGCATCACACGGAGCCTTCGCCTTACGGCTACTGCCTGGAGTTGCTCCTGGAAGGCCACGGCATGGACGTGGCAGCGATGCGCGACGACGTCCTGGGGCACGGCGATTCCGTCATCGTCGTCGGCGATGAAGACCTGATCCGTATCCACGTCCACACAGACGACCCCGGTGCGGTGCTGAGCCGGGCCACGGCGGTTGGACAGCTCGCCCAGGTGAAAGTCGACAACATCAATCGCCAGGCCGAGCGTTTCGTGGAGATGCAGCACGCCTCCCAGGCGCCCGTCGCGCCCAGCCTCATCTCCTGCGTGGCGGTGGCGCCGGGCGATGGTCTGGCGGCGGCCTTCCGCAGCACCGGCTGTGAGAAGGTGATCTCCGGCGGGCCGACGATGAACCCGAGCGCCGGAGACATCCTGGAAGCGATCGAAGGCTGCCGCTCCAACGAAGTGGTAGTCCTGCCGAACGACAAGAACATCATCCTGGCCGCGGAGCAAGCGGCCGGCATGTCAAAGAAGAGGGTGCGCGTCGTCAGGTCAACCTCGGTCCCGCAGGGGCTGGCGGCTCTTTTGGCGACGAACCCGGAGGACGGGCTGGAGGAGAACGCCGGCGCGATGGAGGCCGCGCTCACCTCCGTGCGCACGCTGGAGGTCACCAGGGCGGCCCGGACGACGCGCGTCGAGGGTGTGGAGGTGAGGACGGGACAGTCGATCGTGATCGTCGATGACAGGCTGACGCTGGCCGCCGAGACGCCGGAGGAGGCCCTCGTCGAGGCGCTGCGCGGCCTGGACCTCTCCGGCACGAGCCTGATTACGCTGTACTACGGCGCGGACACCACGCCGGTGGCGGCCGAGGCGCTGGCGGATCAGCTGCGCACCGGCTACAGCAGCCACGAGGTGGAAGTGGTCTACGGGGGGCAGCCCCACTACCTGTACATCGCTTCCCTGGAGTAGCGAATTCGCGCGAATCCGGCGCGCTGATATACTGGCGGGCAGATGGAAAGGAGCCCCGCCCTTGTCTGTTTGTATCGTTACTGACAGCACGGCCGACATTCCCCCGCACGAAGCAAAGGAGCTCGGGATCGCTGTTGTCCCGCTCAGCGTCATCTTCGGCGAAGACGTCTACAAAGAGGGCCAGGAGATGTCGCCGGACCTCTTCTACGAAATGCTCGCCCACGCAAAGGAGCTTCCGACTACTTCCGCGCCCTCTGTCGGCGACTTCCTGGAGGTCTACCGTGAGGTGCTGAAGACGACCGACGAGATCGTCTCGATACACCTGGCTTCGAAGCTTTCCGCCACTTACGACGCGGCCTGCCAGGCGGCGGCCCAGCTCAACGACGAAGGCGCCCGCATCGACGTGATCGACTCGGAGTCGGTGTCCTACGGGATCGGTTTCCTGGCCGCGGCGGCGGCGCGCGCGGCGGCAGACGGCGCATCGGTTGAGGAGATCAAGAAGATCCTGGACGGGATGTCGCCGCGGGTGCACATCTACGTCGTCCTGGACACGCTTGAGTACGTGCGCCGCGGCGGGCGCATCGGCCGGGCCCGGGCCTTCCTGGGGACCGTGATGCGTGTCAAACCCATCTTGTCGATCCACGATGGCGAGGTGCATCCTGAGGAGAGGGTGAGGACTCGCGCGCACGCTATGGACCGTATCTTCCAGCTCGCCACGTCATATCCGTCGATCGAGCAGATCGGCGTCGCTTACTCGACGAACGCCGAGGAGGCCGAGGTGATGCGGCGGCGGCTGGAGGCGGAGCTGGGCGGCGTGCGGGTACAGATGACGCGCCTGGGGCCGGTGATCGGCGTCCACGGTGGGCCGGGAGTCTTTGGCATCGGCATCCTGGAGGGAGAGCACTAGAACTTGCCGGGTCCTCTTGAAGGGCTGGGGAAAGTACTCGCGCTGGAGCGCCAGAAGAAGTTCAACGACGAGGCGGTTGTCGGCGGCCTCGATTCGTACTTTCTGCGATTTGTGCGGGACAACGACGTCTCCACCAGCCACCCGGTCTCGCGCGTGCTGCAGTCGCTGCCGCCCGGCGGCTACCGTGCCCTCCACCCGATCCAGCGCAAGCGCGTTATCGAAGAGCTGATCCTGGCCGCGGAGAGCGGCGGCGCGGTATCGCCGAAGCCACCGCCGCCGGCCGAGCCTGCACCGCCGGCCAAAGTCGTGCGCTTCCCGGCGCCAAAGCCAGCGCCCCGCAAACGCGCGGCTGCGGCGCAGCCCCCGGCCAAACCGGCGCGGGTCCTCGGAACACTGGACTCGCCGGTGAGGACGCTCGGCGTTGGACGCGCGGACGAGGAGCGGTTCCGCAAGAAGGGCGTCAACACGGTGCGCGACCTGCTCTTCCACCTGCCTTCGCGCTATCACGACTACTCGGCGATCCGGCCGATCTCGGAACTCACCTTCGGCGAAGAGCAGACCGTGATCGGCACCGTGTTCGCCTCCGGGTCGAAGATGATTGGCCGCTCGCGTCGCGGCACCGAGGCCGTGATCAGCGACGAAAGCGGCACCCTGCGCGTCCTCTGGTGGGGCCAGACCTACGTGGCGCGGCGTCTCAAGCAGGGAACGAAAGTCGCCCTGAGCGGCAAGATCACGGAGTTCCGCGGCCGCCTGCAGATGGAGAACCCGGAGCTCGAGACGCTGGACGACGAATCGCTGCACACGCGCCGTCTCGTGCCGGTCTATCCGTCCACTGAGGGCCTCTTCCAGAAGACCATCCGCACCGCCGTCAAGACTGCGATTGATGCCTACGCATCACGTATCGAGGACGCCCTGCCGTCCGCCATCCGCAAGCGACACGGGCTGATGCCGGCGGCTGAGGCGATCCAGCAGGTGCATTTCCCGGACGACCTGGAGACGGCGGAGCGGGCGCGTGACCGCTTCGGTTTCGAGGAGCTGCTGTACATCGAGATCGGAGTCGTGCGGAGGCGGCGGGAGTGGCAGGGCGTCGGCGGCGCGCCGGTCCTGGCGTTGCCGGAAGAGCGGCTGGATGCGTTCCTCGGCTCGCTGCCGTTCACCTTGACGGGGTCCCAGCAGACGGCGATCCGCGAGGTGCTGGACGACATGAGCGACCAGACGCCGATGACGCGGCTGCTGGAGGGAGACGTCGGCAGCGGCAAGACCGTCGTCGCGGCCGCGGCGCTGCTCGCGGCCGTGGCCAGCGGCTACCAGGGAGCGATCATGGCCCCGACCGAGATCCTGGCCGAACAGCACCTGCGCACCTTCACCCGCATCCTCCAGCCGAACCGCGAGGACGATGGGCCGGACGGGCCCTGGTTCCAGCAGGCGGCGCCGGGATACGTCGTGCTTAACGTGCCGTACATGGACCGCCCCGTCCGAGTCGCGCTCCTGACCGGGAGCCTCAAGGCATCGGAGAAGGGCGCCGCCCAGGCCGCCATCGCCGCGGGCGAGGTGGACATCGCGATCGGCACGCACGCGCTCCTGCAGCAGGGCGTATCTTTTCAGCGGCTGGGCCTGGCAGTCATCGATGAGCAGCACCGCTTCGGGGTGGAGCAGCGCGCCGCCTTGCGCGAGAAGGGCGGCAGCCCGCACGTGCTGGTGATGACGGCGACGCCGATCCCCCGCACGCTGGCGCTGACGGTCTACGGCGACCTCGACATAACGGTGCTGAACGAGATGCCGCCCGGCCGTCCCGTCGTCAAAACGTTCCGCGTGTTGCCGTACCGGCGCCGGGAGGCCTTCGACTTCGTCGAGAAGAAGATCGGCGAGGGGCGGCAGGCTTACATCATCTGCCCGCTGGTGGAGGAGTCGGAGTCGATCGAGGCGAAGGCGGCGGTGCAGGAGTACGAGCGCCTTTCGCGGGACGTCTTCCCGGACCGGCGGCTCGGCCTCTTGCACGGCCGGATGCCGGCCTCCGAGAAGGAGTCCGCGATGCGCGCTTTCCGCGACCACGAGATCGACATCCTCGTGTCGACATCGGTCGTGGAGGTCGGCGTTGACGTGCCGAACGCGACCGTGATCCTGATCGAGGGGGCGGACCGCTTCGGGCTGTCCCAGCTCCACCAGTTCCGCGGCCGCGTCCGCCGCAGCGAGCAGCAGGCGTACTGCTTCCTCCTGTCTGACAATCCGAGTCCGGAGTCCGAGGAGCGCCTGGTGATCATGGAGACGGTGGAGGACGGCTTTGAGCTGGCCGAGCACGACCTGCGGCTGCGCGGCCCCGGCGAGTACTTCGGGACGCGTCAGTCCGGCCTGCCAGACCTCCGCGTGGCGAAGCTGACCGACGTTGAGATGATCAAAGCTGCGAGAGACGAGGCGACGAAGCTGCTGGACGCCGATCCGGAGCTCCTGCAACCGGAGCACGCCGCCCTGGGCGAGGCGATGCGCAATCTCTGGGACCGCATCTCTTCTGAGGTCAGCTGAGGGAATCGCGCCAGGCGCAGGGCAGATGTTAGAATCGCTGGAGAGACACCGTCCCCGGCCTACGGGGACGGTTCCTGATTTTGGTAGCAACGTGATTAAGGACGACATCGCTGAACTGATCGCCACGGCGGTGAAGCGCGCCCAGGACGCCGGCGACCTGCCGGCCGTTCCGGTGCCGGACGCCCCGCTGGAGCGCCCGCAGCGGCCCGAGCACGGCGACTACGCCACCAGCCTGCCGATGCGGCTGGCCAGGGGCGCCCGCATGGCTCCGCTGGAGATCGCCGGGGCCATCGCCAAACAGATGGCGGCCGGCGGCGCGATTGAGGAGATCGCCGTGGCGCCGCCGGGGTTCATCAACATCCGCCTCTCCCGGCGCTGGCTGGCCGAGCAGATCTCGGCGATCATCGCCGCGGGGCCGGCCTTCGGGAACGTGGGGCTGGGCACGGGGCAGAAGCTGCAGGTGGAGTTCGTCTCCGCCAACCCCGTCGGGCCGCTCCACGTCGGCAACGGGCGCGGCCTGGCCCTGGGCGACACGCTGGCGCGGGTGCTGGAGGCGGCCGGCTACGACGTCGAACGCGAGTATCTTGTGAACGACGCCGGCACGCAGACGCAGGTCTTTGCGGAAACGCTGTACGCGCGCTACCAGCAGCTCTTCGGCCGTGAGGTGGACATTCCGCAGGGCGGCTACCCCGGCGAATACATGATCGAGCTGGCGGAGGGCCTGAAGCGCGACTTCGGCGACAAGTTCCTGCGCGCGCCGGGCGAGCCGACGCCGCCCGAAATCCACGACCTCGGCGTCGAACGCATGCTGGACAGCATCCGCGAGGTGCTGGCGGCGATCGGCGTGCGCTACGACAACTGGTATTCGGAGCGCTCCGTCTACAAGAACGGCACCTACGAGAAGACGATGGAGCTTCTGAAAGAGCGCGGCTTCGTGGCGGAGCGCGAGGGCGCGGTCTGGTTCGTCTCGTCGGCGCTTGGCGAGGAGAAGGACAACGTCCTCGTCCGCTCCACCGGCGCGCCGACGTACTTCGCCTCCGACATCGCCTACCACTACGACAAGTTCGTCCTGCGCGGGTTCGATCGCGTGATCAACATCTGGGGCGCGGACCACCAGGGCCACGTGCCGCGAATGAAGGCCGTGGTCAGCGCCCTCGGCGTCGATCCGGACCGCCTGACGATCATCATCTACCAGCTCGTGACCCTCAAGCGCGGCGCAGAGGCCGTCAAACTGTCCAAGCGCGCGGGCAACATCGTGACCCTGCGCGAGCTGATCGACGAAGTCGGCTCCGACGCCGCACGGTTCAACTTCGTAGGCCGCGCGGCGGACTCGCACATGGATTTCGATATCGAGCTGGCGAAACAGCAGAGCGCTGAGAACCCGGTCTACTACGTCCAGTACGCACACGCGCGGATCGCCAGCATCCTGGCCCAGGCGGTGGAGCGCGGGATCGACTACTCGGCGGGGGACGTCACGCTGCTTGTCGAAGAGGCCGAGCTGGCACTGGTCCGCAAGATGCTGCGCCTGCCGGAGCTGGTGGAGTCGATGGCGGAGAGCCTGGAGCCGCACCAGCTGCCGTACTACGCGATGGAGATGGCGACGGCGTTCCACGACTTTTACGAGAAGTGCCGGGTTCTGACCGACGACGAGGCGCTGACGAAGGCGCGGCTCAAGCTCGTCTCCGCCGCGAAGATCGTGCTGGTCCGCGCCCTCGACCTGATGGGCATGAGCGCGCCCGAGCACATGTAGCGTGGAGCTACCGGCCTCCCGGAGCGGCCGCAGCGCCGCTGAAGTCGCGCGCGAAGCCGCCCAGCGGGCCTCGGCGATTATGATCGAGCGGTTCCGGGCGCTGGAACGCGGGACACCCGTAGATAAGGTCACGAAGGGCCGCGGCAACTACGTCACGGAGACTGACCTCGCCGCCGAGAGGGCCGCGCTGGAGCTGCTGCGAGAAGAGTACCCGGAGTTCGCCGTGCTGGCCGAGGAGTCGGCGGCGAAGGTGGAAGACTGGCAGCGTGGCTGGCTCTGGGTCCTGGACCCGCTGGACGGGACCGGCAACTTCGCGCGCGGAATCCCGACCTTCGCCTTCAACCTCGCGCTCTGCCACGACGGCGAGCCGGTGCTGGGCCTGACCCATCAGCCAATGACCGGCGCCGAGTTCTTCGCGCAGAAAGACGAGGGTCTCTTCGTCAACGGCGAGCGGGCCGCCGTTTCACCGGTGACGCAGTTATCGGAGTGCCTGTTGGGGATCGGCCTCGGTTACGAGTACGGACGCGCGCAGATGCTGCTGGAGCTGCTGACGGACCTCTGGCCGGGCGTGATCACGATCCAGAACATCGGCTCGGCGGCGCTGGGTCTGGCCTATGCCGCCAGCGGCCGCTTTGACGCCTACGTGCACAGCTTCCTCTACCCGTGGGACATGGCCGCGGGCATCATCCAGGTGCGGGAGGGCGGCGGCCTGGTCCTGGACAGGCAGGGCGAGCCGGTCTCGATCTACAGCGAGGGGCTCATCGCCGGGCCGCCGGGACCGGTGCGGGAGTTCGCGGAAAAGACGCGCGGCCTGGCCTGGCGGTGACTAGACCCGCGTGGCGCGGAAGAGCGTGATCGCCTCCGGGATGCCGCGCATAACCGTCGGGCCAACTTCTTCGAAGTAGACGTCAGCCAGGCGCCCGTTCATGCGGCCGGTGCAGGCCTCCGAGACCAGCACCTCGCCCGGCGCGGCCAGGTCGACGATCCGGGCGGCGACGTTGACGTCGTGGCCGACGAGGTCGCGGCCGTGCAGGATCGGTGAGCCGAAGTGGATGCCGATGCGCACCCAGAGCGGGAAGTCGTCTTCGAAGGAGGCCTGCTCGAACGTGTCCTGCAACGTCATCGCGGACTGCACTGCGTCGCAGGGGTCGTTGAACCAGAGCATGAAGCCATCGCCTAGGTTCTTGACGATGCGGCCGCGCCGGCCGATCTCCTGGCGCAGCATCTGCTCCTGGGTGGAGATTAGCTCGAGAGCGGCCTCATCGCCGCGGACAGCGCAGAACTCCGTAAACCCGGAGAGGTCGGTGAACGCAATGGCGCCCTCAACCGTCCTGACGGCGGTCTTCGTGGCCGTTGGGCTCATCGCTCCTCAACTTCAATGGAGCCGGAGATCGTGCTGGCGTTGAGCGAAAAGTCACCTCCCTGCGGACAGTTGCACCGCACCTTGCCGGACAGCGAGCGCAGACGCGCCTGCGGCATCTGGCCCGGGTCCACGTGAACGGTGATGCGCCCGGAGATGGACTTGATCTCGACGTCGCCGGCGCCGGAGATGCCGGCTTCGATGGAGCCGCTCATCGTCGTCGCCTTGAGGGCGTGGGCTACGTGGCCGACGATGATGTGGCCGCTCTTGGTGTTGGCCCGGCAGCGGCCGCGGCAGTCGCCGACCTCGATGTGGCCGCTGATGCTGCGGAGGTCGGCGTCGCCCTCCGTATCGCCGATCTTGAGCTGGCCGGAGACGGTGCTGGCCTTGATCGTGCCGAAGCGACCGTACAGCTCGGCGTGGCCGGAGACAGTGCCGACGGAGACGTTCATGCCGGACGGGATGTGGATCGTCAGGTTCGTGGACTTGGAGCGCGTCTCCATGACGTGGCCGTCATCGGCGATCTCAAAACGGCGGTCCGGCGGGTCGATCGCCAGGTCGGAGCGGTCTTCGGCGATAACGCGCACGTTCCCGGAGACGGTGAGGACCTTCAGCCGCGCGCCTTCCGGAATTGCGTGGTTCGTCGCCATTGCACATTCAGTTTAGCGAAGAATCAGGCCGCTGAGTGTGACTTTGGTCACTGAGCCAGGCGCAGCGACATCAGCGAGAGAGCTGGTAGAGTCCGCTGTAGTAGTCCAGCATGTACACTTCCCCGTTAGCGGCGAGGATGAAGTCGGAGATGTTGTGTCCGCCGTGGTGGGTGATCTGGACGGCGTCGGAGCTGTCCGCCGGGTTCACGGCCCAGACGTTGCCGCTGTAGAAGTCGGCGTAGACGTACCAGCCGTAGAGCTCCGGCATCGAAGCGCCATGGTAGATGACGCCGCCGGTCACGGCCTGGTTGCCGTCGCTGTGGCCGTAGTAGGCCCGCGGTTCGACGAAGGACGTCACGGCGCATGCATTGTAGGTGACAGGTCCCTCTCGGCAGCTCCAGCCGTAGTTGCCGCCGTTGGTCACCAGGTCCACCTCTTCCCAGGCGCTCTGACCCACGTCGCCGGCCCAGAGCTGCCCGGAGACCGGATCGATCGAAATACGGAACGGGTTGCGGAAGCCGTAGGCGTAGATCTCGGGGCACGTCGAAGTGTCGTTGGCGGACCGCGGGATCGTGCACTTGGAGCCGTCGCCCGCGAATGGGTTCCCGGACGGGATGGAGTATCCGCTCTGGCCTGAGACGTCGATCCGGCTGACCTTGCCCAGCAGCGTGCTCAGCGCCTGCCCGCGCCGGTGCGGATCGCCGGCGCCGCCGCCATCGCCAACGGAGAAGTAGAGGTAGCCGGAGCTGTCGAAGACGATGTTGCCGCCGTTGTGGTTGGCGGCGAACTCCTCCACCTGGATCAGCACCTCCTTGCTGCCGAAGTCCAGTCCGCCTTCCGGCGTTGAGAGGAAGCGCGCGAGAACAGTGGGGAACGGGCTGCCCGGCGTGTAGTAGAGATAGACGCGGCAGTCCTGCGTGTAGCTGGGCGAGAACGCCAGCGAGAGCAGCCCCTGTTCGTCGTTCTTGAAGGTGACGAGCGAGTGGACGTCGCCCCAGAGCGTTGGCTCGCTACTGCCGTCCAGCATCACGTGGTAGATGTACCCGGCCTGCGTGGCGATGACGCCTTCGTTGGGGCGGCCCGGGATGACCGCGAACTCGATAGCGTTGTCGGCGGCGCTGCCGAGATAGCCCGCGCTCAGCACCTGCGTGGCGCCGTAGGCGTCGGCGCTGGGTGGAGACGTGGGCGACGGCGCGCTCGGCAATGACGCTCCGCCGCCGGGGCCGCTGCAGTCGCCGGGCGTGTGGGGCGGCGGCGAGGCTGTCGGTGGTTGCGGCGTCGGCGACGGCGACGATGTTGGAGTTGGCGATGGCGTCGGCGGCGGGACCGTGGCGGTCGACGTGGGGCTGGAGGTCGGCGTGTCCAGCTGGCTGCCGATCGGCGGGCACGTCTGCTCAGCGGCGGCGGCACCGCCCGTCCGCGATGGGATACCGGCCGCGTAACCCATGATCTCGATGGCGTCGACGGCGTTGATGGAGTTGCTGCAGTCGACGTCGGCCGTTTGCTGGGCACAGTCGGGCAGCGGCGGCACGTTGGCCGCGACGTGGAGGACGGCCAGGGCGTCGAGGGCATCGACCACCTGGTCGCAGTTGGCGTCGCCCTGTTGAAGGGACTCGGCGCCCGAGTTGCCGGACGACCACGGCGCCAGGGCGATGGCGACTACGACAACCAGCGCCAACGCGGCGATTCCGGCGGCCGCAGCCACGCGCGGATCCTTAAGCATCACAATTCATAGTACGCGTGAACAGGGCCGGACGCTTCGCTGAACAGATGCAGGGAGCGTAAAGGTTAGCTGTGGCGCGTCACAAAGCGGCCGATGCGCTCCAGGGCCTCTTCCAGGAGCGCGTACGGGGAGGCGTAGCACATCCGCACGTGGCCGCGGCCGCCCTCGCCGAAGGCCGAGCCGGGGATGACGGCGACCTTCTCTTCATCCAGCAGGCGCTCGGCAAACTCGAAGTCTTCCATGCCGGTGGAGCGGATAGACGGGAAGACATAGAAGGCGCCGTGGGGCTCGGTCAGGGCCAGCCCGATCTCGCGGAGGCCGCTCACCATGAGGCGGCGGCGGCGGTCGAACTCGGCGATGAAGCGGCGGACGTCCTCCTCGCCGTTGGTGATCGCTTCCAGGGCGGCGTACTGGGACGGCGTCGGTGCCGACATGATGATGTACTGGTGGATTTTCATCATCGCTTCCAGGATGTCCGAAGGGGCGCAGAGCCAGCCGACGCGCCAGCCGGTCATGGCGTAAGCCTTGGAGAAGCCGCCGAGGAGGATCGTGCGCTCCTTCATTCCCGGCAGCGAGGCGAAGCACGTGTGGTCGACGCCGTAGGAGAGGCGGTCGTAGATCTCGTCCGAGATCACGATCAAGTCGCGGTTGGCCGCCACCTCGGCGATCTCCGCCAGGTCTTCGCGGGTCATCTGGGCGCCTGTGGGGTTACCGGGGTAGCCGAGGAGGATCGCCTTTGTGCGCGGCGTCACCCGCGCTTCGATGTCGGCGGCGGTGACCCGGAACTCGTTCTCCATCTCCGTCGGCACCGGCACGAACGTCCCGCCGGCCAGCGCCACGCAGGGCGGATAGGCCACGTAGTAGGGGTCCGGGGAGAGCACCTCGTCGCCGGGGTCCAGCAAGGCGTGGGTCGCCAGCAGCAGCCCCTCTGAGACGCCGATGGTGATGATGATCTCGCGCTGCGGGTCGTAGCGGACGCCGTAGAGGCGCTGCAGGTGATCGGCCACGGCCTCGCGCAGCTGCACGAGCCCGTAGTTGGAGGTGTAGTGCGTCTCCCCGGCCATGGCCGCATCGAAGGCGGAGCGCATGTAGCGCTCAGGAGTCACGAAGTCGGGTTCGCCCACGCCCAGGGAGATGACGCCGTCCATATTGGCGATCAGTTCGAAGAAACGGCGGATGCCGGAGGCGGAGATCGACTCAATCTTCTGCGAGAAGCGGGAATCTCGCGTTTTGTGGGTGCCCTCAGACACGGAATGCACTCCTGGCGGGGATATTGCAGCAATGCTAACAGAACGTGGGCTTATGCGCATCTGAGGTGGCCCCGCCAAACGTGTAACACGGCCTTCCGGGGCTCGTCTTTTCTTGCGAGAAACGCGCGCGACGCCCCCCTCTTTACGAAATGGGCTCTTGCTCGCCACTGGAGGCCAGAAAACGGACAGCGTACTGGATACGGAAAGCCCCCGCGGCTTGACAGAACAGAAGCGGCAGCACCGGGCGTTTATCGTTGCCCGGGTGGTGCTGGTGACGCTGTTCATCGGCCTCTGGTGCACGCTGACGCCAATCGGCTACCCGATGCCCTACGGGTTCCTGATTGCGCTGGGAGCGGAGCTGTGGCTGCTGCTGGCCTGCCTTGCCGTGCTCTACTACGTGGAACGGCTGCGGTCGTTGAACCTGCTGCACATGGTGCTGCTGACCGGGGAGTTGATCTCGCACTCGGCGATGTTCTACTTCCTGGGCGGCGTCAGCTGGCTCGGCTGCATCGCCTTCATCTACGGGATCGTCTACGCCGCGGTCTTCTTGAGCTGGCGGCAGGCGGTCTTCTTCACCACCTGTGTCTGCGCCGCCTTCGTTTCGATCCTCGTGCTGGACGCCAGGGGCGTTCTAACGCACCAGTTCTACCTGCCGCAGGGGCCTGAGCGCTACTCCGACACGACGTATCTGGTAACGACGGCCGTCGCCTTCATCGGCGTGATGGCCACGCTGACCTTCTGGATGGTGTTCCTGGGCAGCGAGCTGCGGCGGGAGCGCGACATCGCCATCCGCGCCTACGACGAGCTGCGCGCCGCCCAGGCTGCGCTCAACCTGATGAACGAAGAGCTGGAGATCAAGGTCAGCGAGCGCACGAAGGTGCTCTCCTTCCGGGCCGAGCACGACGCGCTGACCGGACTGCTCAACCGCGGCACCATCTCCCGCCGCTGCCACGAAGTGCTGATCCAGGCGGGGCGGTCCGGCCAGAAGGTGGCGATCATCGTGGCGGATGGCGACAACTTCAAGTCCTGCAACGACAGCGTCGGCCACGGCTACGGCGACGTCGTCCTGCGCACGCTGGCCGATACGCTACGCGACGCCACACGAGAGAGCGATTTCGTGGGCCGACTGGGCGGCGACGAGTTCCTCGTGGTGCTGCCAAACACCTCGACGATCGGGGCGGTGCGCTACTGCCGTCGCCTCTTGCGCGAACTGGAGGCGAGGAAGTTCGCGTCTCCGGAGGGTCTGCCGTTCCCGCTGCTGAGCCTGGGCCTGGCGATCTTCCCTGAGCACGGCTCCGAGGTGGACGAGTTGACGCGCGTTGCCGACCACGCGATGTACGAGGCGAAGGCTGCGGGCGGCGGACGCTGGCGGCTGGGTGTCGCGCAGCCACCTGATCCTCCCGCGCACGTTCCCGCGGGCGACGACCACGATGAGCCCGTCCCGAGCCACGCCGGCGCGACCCGCGAAGCTAGCCTGCGCTAAGAGACCGGCGCTCGTCGCTGTAGCCGCGAGCGGTGACCGGCCAGACGTCCGCGACCTTATCGCCATCTAACGCGTAGATCGCGTCGTGAAGGTTGATCGTCGGGTCGATGTGAGACGGCGTCATCTGCACGCGGTCGCCGACTCTCAGGGGTGAGTCGGCCGGGATCATCAGGCTGGCGTGCTCGTCGCTGAGGAAGATGACGGTGGCGCCCTCAATGCCATGCACCGAAGGGTTGCCGTGGTCTTCCGTGCAGGCCTTGTGGCCGGAGTCCAGCACACAGAACCCCGGCGAGGGCCTGCTCACCACCGTGCCCAGCACCCACAGCGCGTGCTCAAACGGGATGTCCAGCTGGGCGTAGGCGGTATCCATCAGCACGTAGGAACCGGCCTGGATCTCCGTGATGCCGGAGACGCGCCCGGTGATGTCGTAGCTGCCGGTGCCGCCCGCCGAGACGATGTCACAGGGCAGGCCAGCGCCGCGGATCGCCTCGACGCTGGCGGTCAGGTTCTCCATCGCCTTCCTGGCCACGTGCTCGCGCTTGTCACGCTCCGGAATGCCGACGGCGTGGCCTTCGTAGCCCATCACGCCGCGCAGCCGGATGCCGCTGGTGTCAGCGATGCGGCTGGCCAGCACGGCCGCCGGTTCACCCGGCTGAACGCCGCAGCGCGGCATCCCGACGTTGACGTCCACCAGCACGCCGACCTCGACGCCCGCCTCGTCCGCCGCCGCCGCGATCTGCTCCACGCCATCGACAGAATCGACGGCGATGATGATGTCCGCGCCTTCCCTGGCCAGCGCCGCGACCCGCGTCAGCTTGTCGCGGCCGATGACCTGGTTGGCGATCAAGATGTCGTTGCAGAAGTCGGCGGCGACCTCGGCCTCGCCCACGGTGGCGCAGGTGAGGCCGGTGCAGGACCCGGCGGCGAGCTGGCGCCGGGCGATCTCCGGCGTCTTGTGGGCCTTGAAGTGCGGCCGCAGCTTGCAGTTGCCGGTGGCGAAGAAGTCTGCCATGCGCTTGATGTTGCGCTCCATGGCGGCGATATCGACGATCAGCGCCGGTGTTGGGATATCAGCGATGGTGCGGGGAGCCATGCGTCAGAGTTTGCCGCCTGCCGCGTGGCGACGCAAGCTCGCGGGCATAAGAGGCGATACGGGGTAAGCTGTCCGCATGTTGGAGGACATTGGCTGGACTTGCCTTGCTTTCGCCATCGCCTTTGTGATCAACCTGGTGCCCGCATTCATGCCTTCCACGTGGATGGTGCTGGCCTTCTTTCACGTCAAGTTCGGCCTGCCGATACTGCCCCTGACGATCGGCGGCGCATTCTTCTCCGGGCTTGGCCGGATCGTCCTGGCCCGCGGCACGACGTTCTTCAGCCGCCGGGTGGTCAGGCGCGACTCAGAGATGGATGAGGTCAAGACTTACCTTGAGCGGCGGCGGAACTACGTCGGCCTGGCGACCTTCGGGTACTGCCTGGCGCCCCTGCCGACGAACTCGCTTTTCGTCGCGGCCGGCGTCATCGAGGTCAGCCTGCTGCGAGTGATGCTCGGCTTCTGGGCCGGCCGCCTTCTTGCCGATACGTTCTACGTCTGGACCACCGACCGTGTCTTCTCCAGCTTCGGCAACGTCTTCAACCAGTACTACAGCGGCTGGACCGTGATCGCGCTGCAGGTCGTTAGCCTGGCCGGCGCTCTGGCCCTGATCCTGGTGCCCTGGCCGCGCTGGTTGCTGCACCGGCTCAATCGGCGTCGCGAGGCGACCTAGAGGGCCGGGAACTGCTTGTGCCAGTCCGTCGACTGTTCGTAGGCGTAGGCGGCCCGGAACAGGCTGGCCTCATCGAACGGCCTGGCCAGGATCTGCACTCCGACCGGCAGGCGCGCACCGTCCGCCGCCGTGGCGAAGCCGCAGGGCAATGAGATGCCGGGCAGCCCGGCGATGTTCACCGGGATCGTGCAGACGTCATTGAGGTACATGAGCAGCGGGTCGTCCACCTTCTCGCCGATCTTGAACGCCGGCGTGGGGCTGACCGGCGTCACCAGCACGTCGTACTTCTGGAAGGCGGCGTCGAACTCGCGGCGGATCAGGGTGCGGATCTGCTGGGCTTTTTTGTAGTAGGCGTCGTAGTAGCCGGCGGACAGCGCATACGTGCCGACCATAATCCGGCGCTTCACCTCTTCGCCGAAGCCCAGCTGCCGCGTCGTCTCCATGTTCTCCCACATGTTGGCGCCGTCCTGGTGGGAGAAGCCGTACTTCACGCCGTCGTAGCGGGCCAGGTTCGAGGACGCTTCCGAGGGCGCGATGATGTAGTACACAGCGACGCCCAGATCGGTGGATGGCAGCGAGACCTCGGTGTCGACCTGAGCGCCGAGCGAGGCCATCTGCTTGATCGCGCCCTCAACAGCCTCGCGGACAGATGCGTCCATCCCGTCCACGAAGTACTCGCGCGGGACGCCGACGCGCAGCCCCTTGAGGTCGCCGCCGAGCGTATCGGCGAGCGAAGGCACGGCGATCTCGGCCGAGGTGGAGTCCCGCTGGTCGTGCCCGGCGATCGCTTCGAAGACGAGCGCGGCGTCGCGGACGGAGCGCGTGAACGGACCGACCTGGTCCAGCGACGAGGCGAAGGCGACCAGCCCGAACCTTGAGACGCGGCCGTACGTCGGCTTGAGGCCGACGACGCCGGAGAGCGCGGCCGGCTGCCGGATGGAGCCGCCGGTGTCCGAGCCGAGCGCGTAGTAGGCCATGCCGCTGGCCACCGCCGCCGCCGACCCCGCCGAGGAGCCGCCGGGCACGCGGTCCAGCGCCCAGGGGTTGTGCGTCGGGCCGTAGGCGCTGTTCTCGCCGCTGGAGCCCATCGCGAACTCGTCCATGTTGGCCTTGCCCACCATCACGAAGCCTGCCTCGCGCAAAAGCTCGATCACGTGGGCGTCGTAGATCGGCACGAAGTTCTCCAGGATCTTCGAGCCGCAGGTCGTGCGCACGCCCCTGGTGGAGAGGACGTCCTTGATCGCGGCGGGGATGCCGGTCAGCGGCGTGCCCTCCCCGCGGGCCAGCATCTCGTCGGCGTGGCGGGCCTGCTCCAGGGCGTCGTGGCCGGTCAGAGTGATGAAGGCGTGGATGCGGTCCTCGGTAGCGGCGATGCGTTCCAGTGAGGCCTGGAGCAGCTCGACGGAGGAGACCTGCTTCTGGCGGAGCAGGGCGCCGGCCTCGGAGATCGTGAGCTGGTGGAGGTCGTCCGGCATCGGCTACTCGTCGAGGATGGCGCGGACGCGGAAGTGGTCGCCGTCGCGCTGGGGTGCGTTCTTGAGGATCTCCTCCGGGTCGGCCGGCGGGTCGGGCTCGTCGTCGCGGAGGATGTTGTGGAGGTCGAGGGGGTAGGCGGTGGGCGGGACGCCGTTGGTGTCGACGGCCTTCAGCCGCTCGAAGTAGTCGAGGATGTCGGAGAGCTGGTGGCTGAACTTGTCGACGTCGGCGTCGGTGAGGCCGAGACGGGCGAGGTGGGCGATGTGGCGGACTTCTTCGGGGGTGAGGGCCATGTGGGGATTATGCCGGATGGAGGTGTGAGGTGCGAGGTGTGAGGTGTGAGGTGTGAGGTGTGAGGTGAGGGACGGGGCGTCCTGGGCCCGGCGGGTTCAGAGACGCCGGGCTTTGGACGCCCGCCGGTTAGGGTACGACAGTGGATAGTGGTTAGTTGCCAGTTGGACAGTCTTCTGCGTTCGGGCAGATGGTCTATCGGTGTGTGTGCGTTTGACCCCCCAATGGGGTGACCCTATAATTCGGAATGGCGCGCCTTGTCGACGTCCGCCTTCGTTGCGGAACCCGCGCCGACAGATACAACGCCACACTAAACGGGAGGCGCCCCTTTGCCAAAACGGACCTATCAGCCGAAGAAGAGACGGCGGCTACGACGGCACGGCTTCATGAAGCGCATGCAGTCCAACAATGGCCGCTCCGTCCTTAAGCGCCGTATGCTCAAGGGCAGGTGGCGGCTTACCGTCTGATCCGCCCCCAGAGCGGATCGGATTCAGGGGGCCAGCCGTGGGCCTGCGCAGAGAGCTTCGATTACGCCGCCGCGCCGATTTCGATGCCGTGTTTCAGCGCGGGCGCATCTGGGCCGACAATTTGCTAGTGCTGCGAACTTTGCCTAACGACCTCGACCACAACCGCTACGGCTTCGTCACCAGCAAAAGGCTGGGCGGCGCCGTCGTGCGCAATCGCACCCGGCGGCGGCTGCGGGAGATCGCCCGCGAGACCCCGGCCCGGACGGGGTTCGACGTCGTGCTCTCGGCCAAGACGACGGCGGCGGCGGCGGAGTTCGCCCAGATGCGGACCTCGGTGGCGCGGCTCTTCGCCAGGGGCGGCCTGGCTGCCGACGAGGGGAAGGCGGCGGATGCATGAGGGGCGCAGCGCTCAGCCTGATCCGGTTCTACAAGCGAAACATCTCGCCGACGCTGCCGCCGGCCTGCCGCTACCAGCCGACGTGTTCCGAATACGCGCACGAGGCGATCGAGCGGCACGGCGTGTTCAGGGGCATCGGGATGACGGTGTGGCGGCTGCTGCGCTGCAATCCCTGGAGCCACGGCGGCTTCGATCCGGTGAAATGAACCAGGGAATCTGAAGGAGACAACGATACATAACAGGGCCCGCGTTATACAGGTACTGATTCCGTTGCTGGTGATCGCTGTGATCGCTGCGGGCTGCGCGAAGGTCGCCAAGCCGCGAGGTTGGGCGCAGCCAGAGCTGACCGACAAGGTGCTCTACGTCTCGCTCGACAAGGGCAAGCTCTCGGCGATCGATCCCGGCACGTACAACACGATCTGGACGTTCCCGGCGACGGAGGAGTTCGCCTGTGGCAACGGCGCGGCCAAGAAGTGGAAGATCGACGGGATCTACGGCTCGCCGGCCGTCGACGCCGACTTCGCCTACTTCACGACTTACGACGGCGCCGTGTGGGCGGTCAAGCGATCGGACGGGACGTGCCAGTGGCGCGTCGAGCTCGGGGACTCGTACCTGGCGTCGCCGCTGCTGGGCCCGGCTGGCCTCTACGTGGCCTCCACCGACGGCTACGTCTACATCCTCGACCCGGCCAACGGCGCCCAGAAGAACGAGTTCAACTCCGGCGAGGTCTGGACGACGCCGCTCTTGACCGGCGACGCCCTTTACGTGGCGACGATGGGCGGCAAGCTCTGGAAGCTGGACCCGGCGACGCTGGACCCTGTCTGGAGCGCGCCGTTCACGGTCGACGCCGGGCTGCTGACGCCGCCGACCCTGGTAGGCGACAATACGATCATCGTGGGAGGGATCGGCGGCAACCTTTATGCGGTGGACACGGCGACCGGGACGCAGAAGTGGACGGCCTCCGGGGCCAACTGGTTCTGGGGGCAGCCGGCGACCTTCGGCTCGACTGTTTTCGTGACTAACCTGGCGGGCGAGGTGAAGGCGCTGGACGCGTCCGACGGTCACTCCGTCTGGGCCGCCGACTTCATCACGGAGCACCCGATCCGCACCGGGGCCGTGATGGCGAGCAAGGACACGCTGGTCGTCGTCGACAACGACGGGTTCGTCTACCGCATCGACCCGGTGGCGGGCACCTCGATAGGGCAGCCGGTGCTGCTCAACGAGAGCGTGCTGGCGACGCCGCTGGTCGTCGTCAACAACCCGGTGACGACGACGACGCCGACAGGTTCGCCGGTGCAACCTTCGGCGACGCCGGCCGGGCAGACGCCAGGGCCTGAGTCGGCGACGGTGCTGATCGTCACCCAGAGCGGGCACCTCTTCACACTCGATCCGGACACCGGCCGCACGACACAGGTAGCGAGCTCATGACGACGGCAGCAGCTCCCGCCAAGCGGCGCAGCAACTCGATCCCGACGCTGATCATCGTTGGGATGCTGATCCTGGTGATCACGATGATCTTCGCCGGGCGCAACCCCTGGAACGACGTCTTCATCAACCCGCTGATCAACATCCTGCTCTTGCTGAACCTGGTCGTGGCCGGGCAGTTCGGCCTGGCGATCATCCTCTTCACGGTAATCCTCCGCGTGGCCACGATCCCCTTCACGATCCGCCAGCTGGAGTCCACCCGCGCAATGCAGAACATCCAGCCGCAGGTCGCTGAGATGCAGAAGAAGTACAAGGACCCGAAGCGCCGGCAGGAAGAGATGATGCGTCTCTACAAGGAGAACCACATCAATCCGCTGGGCTGCTTCATGCCCTTCCTGATCCAGATCGTCGTCTTCATGGGCCTGTACCGCGCCTTCGTCTACACGGTCGGCGGCAGCCCGGAGAGCCTGGTGGGTCTGTCCCAGCGGCTTTACCCGCTGGCGATCCTGCAGAACCAGATCCCGCTGAACCAGCACTTCCTCTGGCTCAACCTGGGCCAGGCGGACCAGACCTACATGCTGCCGCTGATGGTGGGCCTCAGCACCTACGTGCAGCAGCGGCTGAGCATCACCCCCAACGCCAGCGCCCAGCAGCAGCAGCAACAGCAGATGATGACCTGGATGGTGCCGCTGATGCTGATGTTCATCACGCTGAACCTGCCCAGCGGCGTCGGCGTCTACTGGGTGGTCACCAACGTATTCAGCCTGTTCGCCAGCTACTATGTGTACGGCAAGAAAGTACTAAGCTGGAAACAATTGCTCCCGTTCCCGGCCGAGGCCCCAGCCCCCGCCGCGCGACCCGGTAAGATGCGCGTCGCGGACATCGAGCCGGAGGACATTACCGTCGATCAACCAGCCCAGCACGAGCCCGACGTGACTGCTCGTGGAGAAGCGAGGTCGCAGTATGGAAAGCGTAGAGGTAAGCGCAAGAAACGTGGATGAGGCGATCGATATCGCCCTCGAAGAACTCGGTCTGAAGCGCACACAGGTGAGCATCGAAGTGCTCACCGTGGGCAAAGGCGGCCTCTTCGGCCTCGGCGGGGAGCAGGCCCGCGTCCGCGTCACCGTCCTGGAGGGCGAGACCGCGCGCCCGATGACCCAGGACGAAGAAGAGGACGTTCCGCGCGAGGCGCACGTCGAGGAGACAGGTGAGCCGATCGACCTGGCGGAGCTGGACTCCGAGGAGGTGGTGGCCGCCGAGGAGTTCCTGCGCGACCTGATCCGCCTGATGGACGTCGACGCCGATGTCTCAGTGCGCGAGCCGGAGACCCCGGCCGATGGGCTGGGCCGCGCCAGCGCCGTGCTGGACGTGGAGGGCGAGGACCTGGGGCTGCTGATCGGCCGACGGGGTTCCACGCTTTCGGCGCTCCAGTACCTGGTGAACGTGATGATGACCCGCAAGACGGACAGCCGCGTCCTGATTACGGTGGACGTGGAGCACTACCACCGCCGCCGCGAAGAGACGCTGCAGGGACTGGCGCAGCGGATGGCCGAGCGCGTGCGGTCTTCCCGTCGGCCGATGACGCTGGAGCCGATGCCGGCCAACGAGCGGCGAATCATCCACCTGGCGCTGTCCGAGGACAAGACCGTCGTCACCGGGTCCGTCGGGATGGGCGAGGAGCGCAAGATCGTCATCCGTCCGAAGGGTGGCGGCGGCGGAGACGGCCGGCGCGGCGGACGCGACCGCTACAACCGCTAGCGCCTGATGACGGCACCGGACTTCCTGGTCGTCGGTCACGTTGTCCAGGACCTGGTGCCGGACGGCAAGGGAGGCGAGACCTGGCGGCTCGGCGGCGCGGCCTCCTACGCTTCGCTGCTGGCCCGCAACCTCGGCCTGCGCACGGCCGTGCTGACCGCCTGCGCACCTGAACTGGACGTCGCCGGGCTGTTTCCGGGCATCGAAGCCAGGGTTGTGCTGAGCGAGCGGACTACCCAGATGCGCAACGTCTACTCAGACGGCGGCCGGCGCGAGCAGTGGGTGCCGCAGCGCGCCACGGTGCTGACGGCCGAGGACGTTCCCGAAGAGTGGCGGGACGCTCGCATCGTCCTGCTGGGGCCGGTGGCCGGCGAGGTCGACTCATCGCTGGCCCAGGCGTTTTCGGCAGGGAGCCTGATCGGCGTCGGCGCGCAGGGCTGGCTGCGGGAGGTCGGCGCCGATCACCGCGTGCATCCCGTGCCGCCGCAGGCCTGGGACACCGCGGCGACGCTGGGCCGGGCGAAAGTGCTGTTCCTTTCGGACGAGGACTTGCCGCTGGAGGATGCGCCGGCCGCGCTGGCGGAGTGGAGCGAACAGGTGGAGGTTCTGGCGTTCACGCGCGGCTACGGCGGCGCGGACATCAGCTACCGCGGTGAGTGGCGGCGCTTCGATGCCTTTCCGGCGGACCCGGTGGACCTGACCGGCGCCGGCGACACGTTCGCGGCGGGGTTCCTGGCGCGCTATGCGGAGACCGGCGCGCCCTGGGAGGCGACCCGCTACGGCGTCTGTGCCGCATCACTGGCGATCGAGGGCGTCGGCGTCGAGGGCGTGCCGACGCTGGAGGCGATCGAGCAGCGGCTGGCGGCGGTGGAGACGCGCCAGCCGCTGAAGCCGGCGCTTTTGGTGTAAGTTGGATGAGATGGCCGCAATGAAGATGCTCCGATTGCTCCTCCTGGCGATAGTCGTGTGCGGCATCGTGGCGATCGGCCTGGCCTGCGGCGGCAGCAGCGATCCCGGCGCCGGCAGCAGCAGCAACACCGCCACCGTCAGCGCGCCGGCGGCCAACCACCCCGATCCCGAGCCGGAGCTGCGGTCGATACTCGACAAGCTGAACAGTGGCGACGTGGAAGGGTTCTACAACGAGCTGAGCGCCGACCGCCGCGCCGAGACCAGCGCCGCCGAGATCGAGGGGGCGTTGAACAACGTGAGGGCGCTGGTTGGGGCGACGCCAAAGCTGGAGATCTCCGAGATCACGGCGACTAGGCTGAACGGCGACAACGCTGAGGTGGACGCGACGCTGGACGTGGTGCTGCCCTCTGGCAAGATACCGGTGACCGATACGGCGATCCTGAACTGGGAGGGTGACAGCTGGCACCTGGCCGACCACTTCCTGGACCAGGCGCTGGCCGTGCTTGGGATCAGCGGCGGCTTCGGCGCCTCCGGCACGCCGGTCCCGTAGCCATGGTCCGAAGAGCGGCCCTGGTCGCCGCGGTTCTTTGCCTGGCTCTCGCCGCGGTCTCCTGCGGGGGAGACGACGCCTCGCCGACTCCGAGCCCCGGCAGCCCAACGCCGACCCGCGTGCCGCCGACGCTGGACCCGGCCCTGCACGACCGGATCCCGATCGACCACATCGTCGTCCTGATGCAGGAGAACCACTCCTTTGACAACTACCTGGGGCAGCTGAAGAACTACGATCCGACGCTGGACGTGGAGGCCGAGCCCGCGGACGCCTCGAACCCGGACCCGGCGAACCCGGGCGGCCCGCCGATCGTCGCCTTCCACAACACGAAACTGTGCGAATCCTCCGACCTCGATCACTCCTGGGACGGCACGCACGCCGCCTGGGACGGCGGCAAGATGGACGGCTTCACCGCGCGCAACGTGACGCCGGTCGACCCGTCCGGCAGCCGCGCGATGGGCTACTACGACGAGACGGACCTGCCGTTTTACTACGGGCTTTTCGACACGTTCGCGATGGGCGACCGCTACTTCTCCTCGCTCCTGGGGCCGACCCAGCCGAACCGATTCTACCTCTACTCGGGCGGCTCTTTCGGGCATATCTCCAACGGCGCGCCGGCTACCGGCAACGACTTCGCGGCGAAGACGATCTACGAGCTGCTGGACGAAGCCGGTGTCTCCTGGAAGATCTACTCTTCGCAGATCGCTTACAGCGCCTTCTTCGCCTACGTGCGCTCCAACTCCCGCGGCCGCATCTCTCCCATCGCCAACTACTACGAGGACGCCGCCGCCGGCAACCTGCCGATGGTCGCGTTCGTCGATCCGGCCTTCGCGGAGATCGGCGCGAACGCTGAGAACGACGAGCACCCGCCTTCCAACGTGCAGCAGGGCCAGCACTTCGTGGCGGGCGTCATCGACTCGCTGATGGACGGGCCGGACTGGTCCTCGTCGGCGCTGTTCCTGGAGTGGGACGAGCACGGCGGCTTCTACGATCACGTGCCGCCGCCGGAAGCCGTGCCGCCGGACGATATCAAGCCGATCAACGGGGACGGCGCCTTTGACCGCTACGGGATCCGCGTGCCGTTCGTGGTGGTGTCGCCGTTTTCGAAGCAACACTTCGTTTCGCACGTCGTCTACGATCACACGTCGATCCTGAAATTCATCGAGACGCGGTTCGGGCTGCCTTCGCTGACCGCCAGAGACGCCGCCGCCGACCCGATGCTGGACCTGTTCGATTTCGCAAACCCGCCGTTCGCCGAGCCGCCAACGCTGCCGGACGCGGTGATAGATCAGACAAGGCTGTGCTAGCCGTATGATCTAGTAGACAGTTGCCAGCCATAGGAGGATTCGCATGCTCAAAAACCTACCGACAACTGACGAAGAGTGGCGCCAGAAGCTTTCCCCGGAGCAGTACGCGGTGCTGCGGCAGGCCGGGACGGAGCGCGCTTTCACCGGTCCCTACGTCGACTCTGAGGACGACGGGATCTACCGCTGCGGCGCCTGCGGGAACCCGCTCTTCGATAGCGGCAAGAAGTTCCACTCCGGCAGCGGCTGGCCCAGCTTCACCGAGGCCGTCTCGCCCGAGGCCGTGGAGCTGATCGAAGACCGTTCGCATGGGATGGTGCGGACGGAGGTCCGCTGCGCGCGCTGCAACTCCCACCTGGGACACCTGTTCAACGACGGGCCGCGAGAGGCCGGCGGCGAGCGCTGGTGCATCAACGGCGTCGCGCTCGACCTGGAGCCGCGCAGCTAGAGCCTACTCGACGTAAAGACGGGCGACGGCGGCAAACGTCGTCGCGTAGATATCGCGCTGCCAGCCGACGGCCGGGAAGACGACGCACTGCACGGGACTGTTGATCGCCGCGCGTGCCTTCTCCCGGCCCGTCTCTATGTCCAGGACAACGCCTTGCTCGGTGCCGCGCTCGTGATCGAAGTCGTAGCTGAACAGCTCGCCGGTGTCCGGGAAGACGATCATGTGGCCGGCCTGGTTCTGCTCGCGCTGCCAGATCTGTTCGGCGGCGGTCGCGTCGTATCGCCAGGCCGTGACGATGGCGTTGCCGCTGTCGAAGCCGACGGCGATGTGCCGCGTCGGATCGACGGCCGGCGGGTTGGCGATGATGCCGCCGGGCTTGCCGCAGACCTCGAAGAGCTGAGGCTGGCCGCCTGCCAGCGGGATGCGCACCAGGTGCAGCGGCGCCGTGGAAACGCCTTTGCCTCGGAACGACGGGCCGAAAGCGGAAGTGCCCTCGCCGTCGTCGAGAAACCAGGCGTATCCGTCCTCGATCACGGTGTCCCAGCCGAAGGTCTGCCCTTCGTGGAGCAGGTAGCGCTGGGTCCAGGCCTCGTCCATCGTCAGCTCGCAGCGCGCGGAGTTCCAGGTCAGGCGCATGGCATGCGTATCGCCGATCACGTAGACGCGGGGCGCGCCGGCGGAATCGACGTCCGCTGAGAGCCGGGCGATCGAGCCTTCCGGCAACTCGTACCGGGCGACGATCTCCAGCCGCTCCGGCTCCAGTATGACCAGCTCCGAGCCGCGAACGTCCGCCGGCAGGGCGTGGCGGCCGCCGCCGCCGGCGAAGTCCTTCATCACGAGGTGGCCATCCGGCAAAACGAGGAGCGAGTTGTACGGGCGCTCACGCGGCAGGGAGAGCGAGGCGATGGGCTGACAGTCCGGATCGAGGCGGTGGCACCAGCTGCCGTAGGTCACGTAGAGAGACCCGTTGGCGTGCGCGGCTATCCCGCCCGGCCAGAGCGGCCCCGACTCCAGCGGTGGCGAGCTCTTGAGCGGCGCGAGCGACTCCGGGCCGATGCGCTCGACCCAGGAAGTGGTGTCGTTGGGCGGGCCCTTGTGGCCCAGGAGATAGACTTCGCCGGGCGCGCGGGTGATCGTCATGCAGCCGATGAGGACGGGCCGGTGGCGGACCTTGAGCGCCTCGCCTGGCTTGATGTCCAGGCCGTGGGAGCCGTTGGGGGCCTGGGCGCGGCGCGGGCCGCCGTCTTCACAGGGCCAGGGGCCGGGCCAGTAGCCGGCGAGCGCGGGTTCGGTCATGACCCGGCCATCGTCTACGATTCGGCGGGCCGGGGACAAGTGATGCTAAGGGCTGGCGATCAGTGACAGTCGGAGCAGAGGCGATAGCCGCCGCTGCCGGGCCGCCGCTCCTGCAAGGGGATTGTGCGGGCCGAAGGACAGGCGTTGTTGTTGTGATAAACGCGCTTTGCCGGCGGCTTCCTGGTTTCGAACACCCAGTAGAACTCGACCACTCTCGTCATTTCACCTCAGACCCCTTGCTCTGGCAACATCATCGGCGGCTCGGTTCGGCCGCGAGCCATATAGATTGACGCGAGAGGCAGTCTTGTGTTGCGTCGGCCGCGGCGGACAAGAAAAGAGCCCGCCGGTTCTGGCGGGCCGAATCGCACGATGTATGGCGACCCCGAGGGGATTCGAACCCCTGATCTCCACCGTGACAAGGTGGCATGTTAACCGCTACACCACGGGGCCGTGCCAGTAAATTCTATTCGCAGGCGCGCTACCGGGTCAACGAGGGCGCGGTGACTCAGGGCCATGCTCCCCGTATAATAAAAAGGACTATGCGAAGGGGAGATAGCGTTTAACAGTGCCACGCAAGTACCACAGACCGCCAGACACCACCACGAAGAGGCGTAAGACGCGCAAGACGGCGATACCTTACGAGTTCCCCACCGAGCCCGAAGAGGCCGCCTCCAACGGGGCCGAGGAGTACGACGCTGGGGGATGGGAAGCCGACGGCTCGGTCGCTGTTGACGTGAGACGTGCCCCGTTAGCCGCACAGCCCGTCAGGGACGCGCACGGGCGCCTGGAGCGGCATGTGAACCGCGACTACGGCTACGTGATGGGCGAGGTCTACCGGATCGTGGCGATCGCCGGCTTCCTGATCATCGCGCTGATCATTACTTCTTTCTTCCGCTAGAAGCGGAGACGGCCGGCCGCGACGAAGATCGCGGCTCCGGCAGCACCGATGCGCCAGACCTCGTTCGTCGGTATCAGCGCGTGGCCCCCGACTGCGCCGTAGACAAGAAAGGCGATGACGGCGCCGGCCCCCGCCACGGTCTGCAGCACGGGCCCGGACTTGCGGTTGGTAGCCGTGGCCACGGACTCGCCGACTACGTAGCCGACGCCCGCCCCGGCCAGGATGGCGATGAAGCCGACGACGTCGGGCAGGAGCAGACCCCAGAGCGCACCCGCCCCGGCCCCGGCGACCACGGCCGCCGCCACGCCCCGGGCGACCCAGACCGGGCTGACCTCCAGCTGTGGGAGCTTGCGCGCGGGGGCGCAGGTCGGGCAGCGCGCGCCGACATCAGTGAAGACGGCGCACTGCGGGCAGATGGGTGTTTCACAACGGCCGCAGCGCAGCCCAGTCATCACGCTGGGGTGTCGCGCGCAGGGGACGTAGTCGTCGGCCATTTAGCCGGGCGTGGTCCTGGCCTGCGATGCGGAGCCCCGCTCCTCGGCCAGCTTGAACAGCTTCTGGACCGGCTCCGGCGGCAGCGGGATGTTGCCGGGCTCGCGCTGCTGCGGCCCGCCCAATCCGTGGAAGTCGCTGCCGCCCATCGTGATCAGTCCGTATTTCTCGGCCAGCAGCCGGAACGTTTCGATCTCGTCCGGTTCGTAGTCCTGGTAGTAGACCTCCATGCCCGTGAGGCCGGCCTTCTTCAGGCGCTCCAGCAGCGCTTCCAGGCCCCCGGCGGCGTACAGCTCCCGCGGGTGGGCCAGCGTGGCGAGGCCGCCGACGCCACGGATCAGCTCGACGACTTCCTCCGGCTCCAGGCGCGCGCGCTCAACGTAGGCGGGGCCGTTGCGGCTGAGGAAGCGGTCGAACGCTTCGTTGACGGTAGCGACGTGGCCGGCCTCTACCAGCGCGAGGGCGATGTGCGGCCGCCCGACCGCGCCGTCGGCGTAGACCTGGACGTCTTCCCACTTGATCGGCATGCCCAGCTCATTCAGGCGCTGGACCATCTTCTCGGCGCGGCCCAGGCGTGACTCCTGCAGGCGGCTGAGCCTGTCGCGGAAGCCCTGGTCCTGCCAGTCGATAAAGTGGCCGAGGATGTGGACCTCGTTGCCGGGGACGTCGGTGCTCATCTCGATTCCGGGGACGAGGGTGAAGCCGGGGAAGCGGGAGGCGGTCTCGAACGCTTCCGGCAGGCCGTCGACGATGTCGTGGTCGGTCAGGGACATGATGCGGACGCCGTTCTTGTGGGCCAGCTCCAGGAGCTTCGTGGGCGTCAGGCGGCCGTCAGAGATCGTGCTGTGGGTGTGGAAGTCGGCCTGGCTTGGCATCAGGCGACGTCCCTGTCCACGCGTTCGATGCTCAGCGCGCGGCCTGTCTCTTCGTCGATAGTGATGAGGACGGAGTTGAACACGGCGGGTCCTTTTTCAACTGGGTCGAAACGGTTGGGCATCTGCGTTAAGAATCGTTCGATTACGCGCTCTGTGTCCATCCCCAGTACGGAGTGGAGGGCGCCGCACATGCCGAGATCGGTCACGTAAGCGGTGCCGTTGGGGAGGATGCGCGCGTCAGAAGTGGGCACGTGGGTGTGGGTGCCGACGACGGCGCTGACACGGCCGTCCAGGTAGTAGGCGAGGGCGATCTTTTCGCTGGTGGCCTCGGCGTGAAAGTCGAGGATGCGGACGCGGCAGTCCGGCAGCTCCTTGAGGGCGCGGTCCATGGCGCGGAAGGGGTCATCGATGTTGACGCCCATGAAGGTGCGGCCCATGGCGTTCAGGACGGCGACGTCGCCGTGGACCAGCCAGCCGCGGCCGGGGACGCCTTCGGGGTAGTTCATCGGGCGGATGACAGGCGCTGTTGGGTCGTCCAGGGTGGGGTAGATCTCGCGGTTCTCCCAGATGTGGTTGCCGGAGGTGATGACGTCGACTCCGGACTGCAGGAGCTCCTCGGCCTTGCCGGGAGTGAGTCCGCGCCCGCCGGCCGTGTTCTCCCCGTTGGCGATGACGAGTCCAGGCCGCGCTCTTTGCGCAGCTCCGGCAGGACGGCCGCGACGGTGCGGCGGCCGAGCTTGCCGACGATATCCCCGATCAGCAGGACGTTAAGCGGCATGCTTCCTCGTCTGGGAGGGTCCTGGCGTGACCCGCCCGTCCGCTATTTCGCGTACTCGATGGAGCGGCGCTCCCGGATCACCGTGACCTTGACCTGGCCGGGGTAGTCCAGGGACTCCTGGATGCGTCTGCTAATCTCTTTGGCCATCCGCGCCGCGCCGAGGTCATCGACCTCTTCGGGCTTGACGATAATGCGGATCTCGCGGCCGGCCTGGATGGCGAACGACTTCTCGACGCCGGGCAGGTCGTTGGCGACGGCCTCCAGCGCCTCCAGCCGCTTGATGTAGGTATCCAGGGACTCGCGGCGGGCGCCGGGCCGGGCGCCGCTGATGGCGTCGGCGACGATGACGATGACCGCCTCGACGGTGTTGGGCTCGATCTCTTCGTGGTGCGCCTCGATGCAGTGGACGACGGCGGGGTGGACGCCGCCCCGCTTGGCCAGGTCCGCGCCGAGCTGGGCGTGCGTGCCCTCGACCTCGTGGCTGATCGCCTTGCCGATGTCGTGCAGGAGGCCGCCGCGGCGGGCGATCTCTACGTTGGCGCCGAGCTCGTGCGAGATCATCGCGGCGAGGTTGGCAGTCTCGACGGCGTGGCGGAGCTGGTTCTGGCCGTAGCTGTAGCGGAACTTGAGCCGGCCCAGGGTGCGGACGATCTCCGGGTTGAGGCCGGGACAGCTGGCTTCGATGATCGCCTCTTCGCCGGCCGCCTTGATGGAGACGTCGACCTCTTTGCGGGCCTTCTCCACCATCTCCTCGATGCGGGCCGGGTGGATCCGGCCGTCGGTGAGGAGCTTGGTCAGGGCGATGCGGGCGACCTCGCGGCGGATCGGGTCGAAGCCGGAGAGCGTGACGGCGTCCGGGGTCTCGTCGATGACGACGTCGACTCCGGTGGCGTGCTCCAGGGCGCGGATGTTGCGTCCCTCGCGGCCGATGATGCGGCCTTTCATGTCTTCGGACGGGATGGGGACGACGGAGATCGTCATCTCAGACACGACGTCGCTGGTGAGCCGCTGCATGGTGGTGGCGATGATCTTGCGGGAGCGCTCCTCGGCCTCTTCCTTGACCTCCTGCTCGATCTCCCGGAGCATGCGGTTGGCGTCGTCGCGGATCTCGTTCTCCACCTGGGCCAAGAGCATGTCTCGCGCCTCGTTGGCGGTCAGGTTAGAGAGACGCTCAAGCTCGTGCTTGCGCTCTTCCTGGAGCGATTCCAGCTCGCTGCGCTGCGCCTCAAGGTCCGCCTCTTTGTTTTGAAGGTTCCTGGTACGCTGCTCGACGGACTCGAGCTTGCGGTCCAGGCTCTCTTCTTTCTGGGTGAGGCGTTTTTCGCCGCTCTTTAGCTCGTTACGGCGGTCCTTGAGTTCAGACTCCGCCTCGCGGCGGATGCGAATGGCCTCTTCTTTGGCTTCGAGGAGTAGTTCTTTCTGGCGCCTGTCGGCTTCGTTAAGTATGTTGGCGGCGCTACGCTCGGCAGAGTTGACTTGATTCTTTTGAATGTTCTGCTGAACGAAATGACCGCCGATAACACCAACGAGAGCGCCGACAAGCAGCCCTGCAATAAGGGCAATGATCGGCATTTCGACTCTCTTCCTGTGGTTGCGGCAGGGTTAAGCATTTGAAATACGTATAACTGGCGCAGAAATTAAAACGCAGTTTGATGATAAGTCTGGGCGTATCTGGCGTCAAGGAAATGTGGCGTTGGAATAAATGCCGGGCGTGTGTGGAGATAGAACAGGCTTATAGGTGTCAGGTGTCAGGTCGGGCTGCGCCGCGCTCTTCCCAGAGGCGGCGGACGGTGGCGCGGGCGATTTCGTGGGTGAAGCCGCGGCGGAGCAGGTGGTCGCCGAGGCGGCGCTCGAAGGTTTCGAAGGGGAGCGTGGGCAGGGAGCGGGCGCGGCGGGCGCCGGCGCGGTAGGCGGCGTCTGATTCATCTAGGGCGCCCAGTTGCTCTTCGGCGGACTTGCGGTCGATGCCGCGGGTGGCGAGCTCCGAGCGGAGGGCGCGGCGGCCACGGGGGCTGGTGCGGTCGCGCAGCTCGACATAAGTGCGAGCGAAGTCGGCGTCGTCCACCAGGCGGAGCTCACGCAGGCGCGCAATCGTCTCGTCGAGGACGTCGGCGGCCACGCGGCGGCGGGTTAGAGCGGCCCGCAGCTCCTTCTCGCTCTTGGGGCCGTAGGCGAGGGCACGTAATGCGGCGGCGAGCGCGGAGTGGCGCGCCTCGCGCTCCTCCAGCGCGTTCAGCTCGGCGTCGGAGAGGTCCTGGCCGGGGCGCAGGTTGGCCAGCGCCAGGACTTCCGCTGAGAGCGGGACAACGCGCGCGCCTTCGAGGTGCAGCTCGTAGCGCTGCTTGCGCGGCGGCCGTTCGATCGATGTTATGCGCATGCGCGGGGCCAAACGCGCCCGCTATTCCGGCGCTTCTTCTTCGTCCTCGGCGCCGGCGTAGACCGCGATCGCCTCGCTGGGCTGGATGGAGGCGGCAGCGCTGTGCCTGGCGCGGATCAGCTCCTCGATCTCGATGGCGAGCTCGGGGTGGCTGCGCAGGTACTCCTTGGCGGCTTCACGGCCCTGCCCGAACTTGGTGTCGCTGTAGGAGTAGAAGGCGCCCTGCTTCTTGACGATCTCCGCTTCCACGCCCAGGTCGATGATGTCGCCCTCGCGGCTGATGCCGATGGCGGGGCCGGAGAAGATGATGTCGAACTCGGCCTGGCGGAACGGCGGCGCGATCTTGTTCTTGACGATCTTGGCCCGGACGCGGTTGCCGATGACGACGTTGGCGTGCTTGAGGCTTTCGACGCGGCGGAGGTCGATGCGGACGGAGCTGTAGAACTTGAGGGCGCGGCCGCCGGGCGTGGTCTCCGGGTTGCCGAAGACGATGCCGATCTTTTCGCGGAGCTGGTTGATGAAGATGACGGCTGTGCGGGAGCGGGAGATGGCGCCGGTCAGTTTGCGCAGGGCCTGGGACATGAGGCGCGCCTGCAGCCCGGGGAGGGAGTCGCCCATGTCACCTTCGATCTCAGCGCGCGGGACGAGGGCGGCGACGGAGTCGATGACGATGACGTCGACGGCGTTGGAGCGGACGAGCGCTTCGCAGATCTCCATCGCCTGTTCGCCGGTGTCCGGCTGGGAGATGAGGAGGTCTTCGATCTTGATGCCGATCTGTCCGGCGAAGGTGGGGTCCATGGCGTGCTCAACGTCGATGTAAGCGGCGAGGCCGCCGAGCTTCTGGGCCTGGGCGATGATGTGCATGGCGACGGTGGACTTGCCGGCCATCTCGGGCCCGTAGATCTCCGTGATGCGGCCGCGCGGCACGCCTCCTGCGCCGAGGGCTACGTCCAGGGCCAGGGAGCCGGTGGGGATCGTCTCCACGACCATCCGGGCGCTGGCTTCACCCAGGCGCATGATAGAGCCGCGACCGAAGTCCTTTTCGATCTTGGCGATGGTGATCTCCAGCGCCTTGAGCTTCTCGTCGCCGCCGTTGCTGCCGTTCTTGCTGGCCCCGTTGCTTGCGCTCATGTCACTCTCCCTAAAGTCGTCTGAAATCGCTTTGATCGGGAGCATCGTAGTCGCACAGATGTTCTGAGACTACATGTGAATGGCACGATTCCGCAAAACATTGTAAACCGTTAACCGCCCGCTGCCAGCCTGGCGCCAAGGTTGGCCAGGAAAAAGAGCAGGAACAGTGCGATCATCGGCGAAAAGTCCAGCATGCCGGTGCGCGGGAGGATGTTGCGGATGGGCGCGAGGATCGGCTCCGTAATGTCGTGGATGATGGCGTAGATCTGGTTGCGGGGGTCCGGCCTGGTGAAGGAGAAGATGATTCGGATGAAGATGGCCGCTATGAGGATGTAGGCTAGGATTTCGATGAACTTGCCGAGCGCTTCCACCCTAGTCCCCGAGCTGCCGGGCTTTTTCGTAGGCGGCCTGGATCGCTTCGGCGAAGGCGGCGCGCAGGCCGGCGGCTTCCAGGACGAGCAGGCCTTCGGTGGTGGTGCCGCCGGGTGAAGTGACCTGGTTGCGCAGCTCCGAAGGGTGGCGGCCGCTTTCGTCCGCGTAGCGCGCTGAGCCGAGCAGCGTCTGGATGACCATCGGCACGGCCATGTCACGGCGCAGGCCGATGTGCACGGCGGCGTCGATCATCGCTTCCATGACGAGGAACACGTAGGCCGGGCCGCTGGAGCTGACGGCGGTCGCCATGTCGACGTACTTCTCGGACTCGACGTAGATCTCCTTGCCGAGAACGCCGAGGAGGAGCCTGACCTGGTCTTTGGCCGCCTTCGCGACTTCGGGAGTGGCGGTCCAGACGGTCATGCTCTCCCCGATCTGGGCGGCAGTGTTGGGGATCGCGCGGACGACGGCCTCGTGCTTGAGCAGGTCGCTGATCGTGGCGATGCGGACGCCGGCCATGATCGACATAACGGTCTGGCCGGGTGCCAGCGCCTCGGCGATCTGCCCGGCGGCGGCGGTGAACTCCTGCGGCTTGACGGCAACGACGACGATCTCGGCGCCATCGACGGTGGCGGCGGCGGAGTCGCTGACCTTGACGCCGTGGCGCGAGGAGAGGAGCTTGCGGCGGGCCGCGACGACGTCACAGGCGGAGATGCTGCCGGCGTCGGCGACGTCGCGGGCAAGGGCGCCGGCGATCATCGCCTCGCCCATCATCCCGCCGCCGATGAACGCGAGCTTCACTACCCGCGCTCCCCAAACAGCGCCCGGCCGAGGCGGACGTGCGTGGCGCCTTCTTCGACGGCGACTTCGAAGTCGTCTGACATGCCCATCGAAAGCTCGTTGAGGCCGAGGCGCCGGGCTTCTGCGGCGAGGCGGCGGAAGACTGGACGGACATCTTCGGGAGTGGCGGCGATCGGCGCAACGGTCATCAGGCCGCGAACATCCAGGTTCGGCAGGGCGGAGATAGCGGCGTGGGCGGATGAGAGATCAGCGAGTGCGATGCCGGACTTCGTGGCCTCGGCGGCGACGTTCACCTCCAGGAAGACGGGCATCGGCTGCGGCACCCGCCTCGAAACGGCGTCGGCAAGGCGGATTGAGTCCACGGAATGGATTATATCAAAGAGGCCCGCTACGGAATTGACCTTGTTCGTCTGCAGATGGCCGATCATGTGCCACCTGACGCCTTCAGGGAGGCCTGGGAGCGCCTCTCGCTTGCTCTGCGCCTCTTGCACCCGGTTCTCGCCGATGTCGCGGACACCGGCGTCCACGGCGGCGAGGACGGCGTCCGGCCCGAAGCCCTTGGTGACGGCGATGAGGGTGACATCGGCAGGTGCGCGGCCGGAGCGCGCGCAGGCCGCGGCGATGCGTTCCCGGGCTTCGGCGATGCGCTGGGCGATGGTCATGGCAAGAGGATACGTCAGGGCCGCGCCCAGACCCACAGTGACAAGCAGGGACGCTGTGCGGACGGCGCGATATAATCGCCGCCGATGATCACTTCGATTCTGACGCGGCGGACCAGGTTGACGGAACAGGCCGTGTGGGAGGCCTCGCTGGGGACGGTGCTCCCGAGGATCCGCGAGGTGTTGGAGGCCGCGCCGGGGTTTGTCTCCGTGCAGTACCTGTGGGGGACGGACGAGCCGGGCCAGGTCGCGCAGGTCACAACCTGGCAGAGCGATGCCGACTGCCGCCGTTACGTGCGCGAGGGCGCGGCGGCGATGGTGGCGACGATCGAAGACGCGGCGGTGCCGACGGCGGCCTACCCCAACGGCAGCTGGGTGCGGCAGACCTTCACGTCGATTGAAGGCTGATGCCCGAGGAGAGCGAGTTCCTCTGCGGCGACTGGATGTGGGACGCCTCGCTGCGAGAGCTGCGGCACTTCCCCCGCAAGAAAAAGGGCCACGCCGAGCATCCCGACGCGACGGAGCGCCTGGACCCCGCGAAGGCCGTCGTGCTGTACCTCTGGTCGCAGCAGCCGATGATGAGCTCGCAGACGGGCGACCGCCATTCCAACCCGTCGATAGCGCGGCTGGAAGTGGAGTACGTCGACGGTCGCAAGCTGACGATCAACGAGCCCCGCCGGGACTGCGCGCGGACGCTGGCCGGGGCGATCGCGGCTGCTTACGGGCTGGAGGTGCGTGAAGAAGGCGCACCAACCGGACGCCGCGGCGGCAACCTGCCCTCCCGCGACGAGATGGGCCGCCTGCGCTTCGACGACGGCAAGGTGCAGACGACGCTGGACGAGGCGACGGGCGAGCTGACGGTGTCGCGGAAGAAAAGCCTGGGCCGGAAGTCCAGGCAGACGTTCCGGACGGCTGATATCCGGCGGCTGGAGCTGGCCCGCGAGGTGAGCGGCCCGGTCGAGACGATCACGGTCTACGCGATCCTGGCCCCGGAGGACGAGGCGGTGCCGGTGGCGGGCTACAGCGGCTTCGAGGGCTGGGCAGATGTTGAGGAGTGGCGCGGCTTCACGGCTGAGGTGGCGCGCTGGCTGGGGGTGCAGTGGACGGAACGAGGGGCGACACCCTCCGAGTAGAGAGAACCGGGACTCGGGGGACTGATCGTGCAGGGAATCTGTAGCGGTTTCGTCATCCGCGGAGGGGGTGCGTCGGGATTCGTTGCAGTATCCTATCGGGAACATGTCTGGGCGATCCGAGCGATTGAAGGCGGCGGCGGCGACGGCCCCGCAGGGGCACCGGGCGGAGGCGCGCGGGGAGAGCCGGGTTGCCGTGCTGGCGGCGATGGCGGCGAACCTGGCGATCGCTCTGGGCAAGCTGGCGGCGGGGCTGATCACGGGGAGTGCGGCGCTGCTGGCAGAGGCCGGGCACTCGTTCGCGGACACTGTCGACCAGGTCTTCCTGCTGGTCGGGATGAACCTCTCGACCGCCGAGGCCGACGAGAAGCACCCGCACGGCTACGGCAAGGAGACGTTCTTCTGGGCCTTTCTGGCCGCGATCTTTATCTTCGTCGCGGGGGCGGCGTTCTCTTTCTTTGAGGGGACGCGCACGCTAATCGAGCAGCACGAGCACGATCGCTCTTCGTTCCAGCTGATCGTCGGGTTCGGAGTGCTGCTGATGGCGCTGGTCTTCGAGTCGAGCTCCTTTTACGTAGCGGTCCGCGGCGTGCGGGCCGGCGCCAGGCGCCTGGGCTGGACGGTCCGGCGCTATATCATCGAGGCGCCGGATGTGACGATCAAGACGGTGTTTTTCGAGGACAGCGCGGCGATCGTCGGGCTGTTCCTGGCGATGGGCGGGCTGGCGATGTCCGAGCTGACGGGCAGCGAGAACTGGGACGGCGCGGCTTCGATCTGCATCGGGCTGGTGCTGGCTGGCGTGGCGCTGGTGCTGGGCATGCAGTCGCGGGCGCTGCTGCTGGGTGCGGCCGCCAGCCCGGAGACCCGCGCGGCCTTGCACAGCCTGGTCGCTTCATTCCCGGAGGTGATCAAAGTCAACCGCATGCTTTCGATGCAGGTGGGGCCAAATAGCGTGCTGGTGACCGGCGAGCTGCACGTGCGGCAGGGTCTGCAGACCGCCGAGATCGAGGACTTGATCGCGCGGATCGATTCGCGGATCGGAGCGGAGATACCGGAGGTCCGGGAGACGTTCTGGGAGCTCCACGGCACGGACGAAGAGGAGCCGGACGAGCCGCTCAGCGGATAGGCTTCGGCGGGCTCAGTCTGGGCAAGACCGTCCTTCGACAGGCTCAGGATGCGCGGGGCTAGCGGGTGATGGCGGCTATGCGTTCCCAGCGGGTCAGTTTGACGGACTCGGGGTCAAAGACGGTGCCGAAGAGGGACTGGAACTCCTTGAGGTAGGGGGTGCCACGGTGGGCTTCCAGGGCGGCGTCGTCCTTCCAGATCTCGAAGACCAGGACCTGCAGCGGGTCCTTCTTGTTGCGATGCCAGAAGTAGGCGATGGCGCCGGGCTCGTTCTTGTCGACGCCGTCGGCGACCTTCTTGATCGCGGCCTCGGCCTCGGCCTCTTTGCCGGGCAGGATCGTGAACTGGGCGACTGTGGTGTACATCCGCCTACATCTGCCCCGTCATCTCGTCGATGGTCGAGCTGATGAAGCCGGCGACCTCGTCGAGGATCTCGACGTTGAAGGCGGCGCGGTTCAGGAACTCGTCGACGGCCTTGCGGAACTCTGTCATGTGGTCGGTCTTGCGGTGGGCGTCCAAAGCGGCCTGGTCCTTGTAGATCTCGTAGACGTAGATCTCCTGGGCATTAACCTGGCCGCGGGTGATGGCGTACATGATGCAGCCGGGCTCGTTGGCCTTGATCGAAGCGGCCATCTTCCTGAAGGCTTCCAGGGCCTGTATCTCTTTGCCTTTGAGCATTTCGAAGCGGGCGAGAAGGGTGATCATGCTTTGCATTGGGGGCTCCTTCATATCTGGCTGTAGCGGCGGTGAGTATAGCAAATCGCCCAACGCATGACGACCAGACGCCAAGAGAGGGGCGCTCTGCTCGAGCGCCCCTCTCCCCAGACCCAGGGCTTCTATGCGCCGCTGCTGGTGCTGGTGTGGGTGTGCGTGCTGCTTGTGCCGCTGCTGGAGCCGCTGTCCGCGCCCATGTTCGGGCAGTTGTGGCCCGAAGGCGTCGCGCTGTCGCCGGCGGAATCGCTGGGCGTTGTCGTGGCGCTGGCCGCCGCGGTCGCGACGGGTGGGTCGGTCGGGGTTTGCGCGAAGCTGACGGAGCCGGTGGCCATCAGCGCTCCGACGAAGAGGGCGACAGCGATGGCTGCGCTGAAGGCCCAGATGCGAACGTTTGTCATTTCGTTCCTCCTGCTCGATGAGCGGTTCGATATGACCAGCGTAGGAGGCGCTCGTTAGCCTTTGATTGGAGTGCGGTTAGGGTGCCTTAATGCCCGTTGAAAGCGGTGCGGCGGAGCTTTTAGAGTAGGCGTGGCGAAAGGAGGGCGAGGTCAGCCGCAGCGGTTGTAGCCGCAGTTGAGGCAGGCCAGGCAGCCCTCCTGGTAGACCAGGGAGGCGCCGCAGTCCGGGCAGGCCAGGCCGGTGGGCTCACCGCCGGGCTCGCTGGCAGAGCTGGAGCTCTGTCCGGACGACTCAGCGGAAACGTGGTAGCTCGCATCCAGGGCGGCGGCGTGCGGGGCGAACTTGAGCTCCAGCCAGCGGAAGATGTAGTCGGCCAGGCTGGTGGCGAAGGGGATCTGCGGGTTGCTGGTGCGGCCGTAGGGCTCGAAGCGGGTGTTCTTCAGCTTGCGGGAGAGCTCCTCGATGGGTACGCCGTACTGCAGCGTGACGGAGGTCAGCAGGGCGACGGCGTCCATCAGGCCGGAGACGGTGGAGCCTTCCTTGTTGATCTTGACGAAGATCTCGCCGGGGCGCCCGTCGTCGTAGAGGCCGACGGTGATGTAGCCTTCCTGGTCGGCGACCTTGAACTTGTGGGTGATCGACTGGCGCTCATCGGGCAGGTGCTGGCGGAACGGCTTGGGCCGGTCGATCGAGGCGAACCCTTCGAGAACTTCGGGATGAGCGGCGCGGATCTCGGCGACGGCGGCCTGGGTCTCCTGCTCGGGGCCTTTGACGTTCTCCGTGATGTGTGAGAGCACCGAGAAGTCGCGGGAGCCTTCGCGGTAGATGGTGATGCCTTTGCAGCCCTCGCGGTAGGCGAGCCAGAAGGCTGAGGCGACTTCGGCGCGGGTGGCTTCGTAGGGGAAGTTGATGGTCTTGGAGACGGCGTTGTCGGTGTGGCGCTGGAAGGCGGCCTGCATGCGGACGTGCCACTCCGGCGCGATCTCGTGGGCTGTGGCGAAGACGCGGACCGCCCACTCAGGGACCGGGCCGGAGGCGTCAGGGCCGGGGCGCTGACCCGCGGTGGCTGTCTGGGCGGCGTTCCACCGTGTCAGGGTGCCGCCGGCGGCGACGTGCTCCAGCAGCGCCTCGCTGTAGAAGCCGCCTTCGTGGGCGGCGGCCAGGAAGTTGCGGTTGGCCTCGCGCAGGGTGGTCAGCCTGGCCGGGTCGTCGGCGTCCAGGTAGTGCTGGCGCTTGAAGGCGAGCGCGAAGGCGGGTTCGATCCCGGAGGAGGCGTCGGCGATGATCGAGATCGTCCCGGTCGGCGCGACGGTGGTGCGGGTGGCGTTGCGGTACGGCGCCTCGGGGTCGTAGCGGGAGCCCTGCCAGGCCGGGAAGGTGCCGCGCTCGCGGGCCAGCTCCAGCGATGTGTCGTTGGCCTTCTCCTGGACGAAGCGCATCACCTCTTCGCCGAGCGCGAGCGCCTCCTCGGAGTCGTAGGGGATGCGCATCTGCATGAGGGCGTCGTGCCAGCCCATGACGCCGAGGCCGATCTTGCGCGTGGCCCGGGTGGCGGCTTCGATCTCCGGGATCGGGTAGCGGTTCATCTCGATTACGTTGTCGAGGAAGCGCACACACTGAGGGATGACCTGGGCCAGCCGCTCCCAGTCCAGCCGGGCCCGCTCGCCGTCTGTGCGGACGAAGCGGGCGAGGTTGAGCGAGCCGAGGTTGCAGGACTCGTAAGGGAGCAGCGGCTGCTCGCCGCAGGGGTTGGTGGCCTCGATCGGGCCCAGGTTGGGCGTCGGGTTGTCGCGGTTGATGCGGTCGATGAAGACGATGCCGGGGTCGCCGTTTTTCCAGGCGTTGGCGACGAGCATGTCGAAGATGCGGCGCGCGCGCTTGCGCCCGGCGGGCGAGCCGTCCTTGGGGTTGACGAGGTCGTACTCGGCGTCGGCCTCGACTGCCTGCATGAACTCTTCGGTGACGGCGACGGAGATGTTGAAGTTGGTCAGCGTGCTCATGTCGGCCTTGAGGGCGATGAACTCTTCGATGTCCGGGTGGCTGACGGCGAGGATGCCCATGTTGGCGCCGCGCCGGGTGCCGCCCTGCTTGATCGCCTCCGTCGCGGCGTCGAACACCTTGAGGAAGGAGACGGGGCCGGACGCTACACCCATGGTGCTGCGGACGCGGTCGCCGCGGGGCCGCAGGCGGGAGAAGGCGAAGCCGGTGCCGCCGCCGGACTGGTGGATGAGCGCCGTCTCCTTGATCGCTTCGAAGATGCCGGTCGATGCTGTCCGGCACGGGCAGCACGAAGCAGGCGGAGAGCTGCTGGAGGTCGCGGCCGGCGTTCATCAGCGTCGGCGAGTTGGGCAGGAAGTCGAGCCGTTCCATGAGGTCCAGGAATCGGCTCTTCCCACTGCGCGGCGGCCGCCTCCGCGGCGACCTTATCAACATTTTGGCCGTTGAATAGGAGCTCGCCCTGGGCGATATTGTGGGCTACACGCCGGAATAGCTCTTCAGGCGTCTCTACTGGCGCCCCGGAGCTGTCCCTGGCGAGATAGCGTCGCTCAAGGACGATGCGCGCGTTGTCTGATAGCCTTAGGCCACCCGCCCGGCCTCGTTCGCTGGTAGTCATAGCAAATCCAGTATACGTCCGCTATCGAAGACGCCCAGACCCGCGTGGCACGTTACTTTTGGCTCCCGGAGGTACAGATGACGATCACTATGAAGGCTTCGCCCGCCACTAAGGAGACGCCAGCCCAGGAGCAGGCCGCCCTCAGCGTCTACGCCATCCGCTTCAAGCAGAAGCGCCCGGACGTCAACCTTTACGTAACGACGCTGCGCGTGAAGGACCTGCTGGGCCGCTTTCACTCCGATGTCTGCGACGAGGAGAACGACGACGGCTATCAGCGCCCGGTGACGCCTTCCCGCCTGCGCCAGCTCTCCACCTACCTGCGCAGCGAGGAGGGGATGCTGCCGACATCGATCCTGCTTTGCATCCGGCAGCCGCACCAGGCCGAGTTCGAGTCGAACGTCGTGGCCAACGGCAAAGGTGAGACGGGCACGCTGACGATTTCGACCCGAGGTGCCGCTCTGGGTCGTCGACGGCCAGCACCGGCTCTACGGGCTGGAGCGCGCGCTGAAGAAGGACAAGGCCAAGTGGCTGGCCGACTACCCGCTGCCCGTGGTCATCGTCGAAGGGATCGACGCCTACGAGGAGATGCGCTACTTCCACGTGATCAACACCCGCCACAAGGGCGTGCCCACAGACGTCGTCGACCGGCACCTGCTGGCGATGCGTGAATCTGAAGGCTCGGGACTGATCGAGCGCGAAGGTGAGAAGAACTTCCTGCGGGCGCGGGCGACGAAGCTGGCCAAGGAGCTGAACCGGACCAGGGAGAGCCCGTGGTTCGGGATGATCCGGGCCGCCGGACAGGCCGCGAACCCGAAGCAGCTGATGCGCCAGCACAGCATGGTCGCCTCGCTGGACCCGGTGGTGCGGGACAGCTTCATGAAGCGCCTGACGGACGAGGAGGCGAGCAAGGTTCTGCTGAACTACTGGAACGCGGCGCGGATCTGCTGGCAGCCGGCCTTTGATGAGCCGGGCGAGTACGTGCTCCAGAAGCCGCTGGGCACCGGCGCTTTGCACCAGATCTTCCCGGACGTGCTTGAGGTGTGCCGCAGCGCCGACGACTTCAGCCAGGAGAAGATGGTCGACGTGATGTCATACCTGGGCCGCAGCGCCGGGTTCTGGCACACCGGCCGGGGACACCACCTGACCCAGGCCAGCGGCAGCCGGGCCGTGAAATCGCTGGCGGAGTACCTGCGGGACCGCCTTCCGCGCCCGGTCCTGCGGCGCATCTAGCTCCCGGGAGCGCCTAGGCCGGGTCAGAGACCGGGACGGCGGGCTTGGCGTCCGACGATGCCCAGTTGGCCAGCAAAGCCTTCAGCTCCGTCACGGGAACTGCCTTGCTGCAGAGGAATCCCTGGTACTCGTCGCAATCGCGCGACTGGAGGAACTCCAGGTCCTCTTCAGTCTCTACGCCCTCAGCGATGATGTTCAGGTTTAGCTGGTGGCCGAGGGCGATGACGCTGGTGGCGATGGCGGAGTTTCCAGCGTTGCCGTTGACGCCGGTGATGAAACTGCGGTCGATCTTCAGGGTCGTGATCGGGAAGTCCTGCAGGTAGCGGAGGGAGGTGCTGCCGGCGCCGAAGTCATCGATTGAAAGGCGGACGCCCAGCTCGGCCAGGCCGATGGCCACTTCCCGCGTACGGTCGATATTGCGCAGGGCGGCGGTCTCGGTTATTTCCAGCTCCAACAGCGAAGGCTCCATGCCGGCTTCGGCGATGATCTGGCTGACCGTGTTGACGAAGTTGAGCTCGGAGAACTGGCGGTGGGAGATGTTGACTGCCAGCCGTACCGGCGGCATCCCGTCTTTCTGCCACTGGACGGCGTCGGCGCAGGCCCGGCGCAGCACGAACTCGCCCAGCTGGACGATAATGCCGACCTCTTCGGCCAGCGGGATGAACTCCATCGGCGCAATCAGACCCCGTTCCGGGTGCTGCCAGCGGACGAGCGCCTCCACGCCGACGATCTTGCGGGTCCGCACGTCCACCTGTGGCTGGTAGTAGACGTTGAGCTGGTCCTGGTCGATGGCGTTGCGCAGCTCAGCCTCAAGGGCCAGCCAGCCCGCGCCCTTGTTCTCCATGGCAGGGTTGTAGCGGCGGAACGTGTCGCGGCCGCTGTCCTTGGCGGCGTACATGGCGTAGTCCGCGGAGCTGATAAGAGACTCGGCGTCCTCTCCGTCCTCCGGGTAGACGCTGAGACCGGCGCTGGCGGTAGAGTGATAGCTTCCGGCTTCGAGGACGAAGGGCTGCCGGAAAGCGTCGACCAGCCGCTGGGCGACGGCGATGCCGTCTTCTGAGGACTCGCAGGCGGCGAGTAGAATGACGAACTCATCGCCGCCGATCCGGGCCACGGTGTTGCCTTCACGGACCAGCTTTTCCAGGCGCCCGGCGGCGGTCTGCAGCAGCTCATCGCCGGCGGCGTGGCCGAGCGTGTCGTTGATGATCTTGAAGCGGTCCAGGTCGACAGCGATCAGACAGACCTTATCGGCGTTGCGACGGGCCTGGGCCAGTGCCACGTTCAGCCGGTCGGCGAAGAGGAGGCGGTTGGGCAGGCAGGTGAGGGCGTCGTGGTAGGCCATGTAGACCATCTTCTCCTGGTCACGGTGGCGTTCGGAGATGTCGCGGGCGTTGACGACGACGAAGTTGTCGCCATTCTCGCTGACGAGCTTGGCGCGGGCTTCGATGTGTATCCAATCGCCGCTGGAGTGCTTGCAGCGGCACTCCACCAGCTCTTCCCGGTCGGCGCCGGCGATGACCAGAGCCAGCCACTCGGCGACTCGGGCCAGGTCGTCGGGATGAATCAGCTCGCCGACATCGGTGCCGGTGATCTGTTCCGGGGAGAATCCGAGCATCGCCTTGACCGCGGGACTGACGTATCGGGCGGTGCCGCTGGCATCGATCACGAGCACGATGTCCTGTGCGTTCTGGATGAGTGAGCGCCAGTAGGATTCGGAGACGCGGAGGGACCCCTCACGCTGGGAGATGCTTTCCGCCATGGAGTTCAAGACGGAGGCCAGCTCCATCACCTCGCGTGGGCCGGATTCGTTGGCGCGGATGGAGAGATCGCCTTCGCCGATGGCGTGCGCGGTGTGGCGCAGCTGTGACAGCGGCCGGACAACGGAACGACTGATAGCAATGGCGGCGATAACACACAGCATGACGATCGCCAGGACGACTGCGGCGACCGCGAGTGCCAGTTCGTCAGCGGTGCGGGCAAAGCGTCGGCGGCTGGATGTCCGGGGATTCCTGAATCTGCTGGGTGGAGATCGCCTCAAGCAGGGCTGATTCGAGGCGACCGACGCCGCACTCTGCTGAAGGAGCATCGTTCCGGCGGTTGTAGGGTCGCCCGCATAGATCGTGTTCATGATGAGTCGCGACTCGCGTTCAATGGATGGCCGCTTGCGCGATGGCACTATCAACTTGCGCCAGGTCAGCGGTCGCACCCAGCGCTGCCTCGATCTCCCGAAGCCGAAGTAGATTCAGCCTGAACTCTTCTGCTTTGTCCTGGACGGCGTTGCGCGTTTCTAACGTTGTGCTGTTGAAGTATTGCCCGGTGAGAGCATCGGCCTGCAACCAGTCGATGACGATCTGCTGAGAGAGGCTCGCGGCCTCATAGGACTCGGCGGCTTCATCTGCCTGGGAGTGTTGTCGTTGGGAGCCCAGGCGAAGGGTGGCAACCGCGGCTAGCAGAACCACGATCGCAGGCACGAGGACGGCGCCGAGGCGACCCCCAACGGTCGCGGGCAGCAGGCGAGTGAATGCACGGCTCATACAAATTAGATGCCGGATATCACTTGAGGGTTACGGAAAGAGTGCCCGATGGCTAAAAAGGGTCATTTGGCCTGTCCAGATGGCACACCCCATAAAAAGCGAAGGGCGCCCGCCGTGACGGCGGACGCACCCGGGGCGCTCGCTTAGGACGCCATGTTAGCGTCCTACCAGAATCTTCTAGATAGGGGTTACTTCCTTTTGGCCGGCTTCTTGGCTGCCGCCTTCTTGGCCGGAGCCTTCTTGGCGGGTGCCTTCTTCGCCGGGGACTTCTTCGCTGCTACCATGCTGATCACCTCCTCTCGTCGGGTGCTAGCCGCAGCCCGTGGTGTTACCGCAATTGTCGCACTTATAACACGTACCGGCCCGGGTCATGATCCAGCCACAGTTCGTGCATGGCGGTGCGTCGGTCTGGGTGGTGTTGGTATGGCCGTTGCTCAGCGGGATGCCGGTCACAGGCTTGCCATCGGCGGTGTACTCCTGGGCCATCATCTTCGCTTTGACCGCGGCTGATAGGACGCCGAACTCTTCCTTCTCGTCCTCGCTAAGGAACTGGGAAGCCATCCAGCGGAAGATGTAGTCGACTATGGACTGAGCGACGGGGATCTCGGAGTTTTCGGTGCGGCCGGAGGGCTCGAACCGCATGTGGGAGAACTTGTTGACCAGGTCGCGCAGCGGTACTCCGTACTGCAGCGCCAGGGAGATGGATGTGGCGAAGGCGTCCATCATCCCGGAGAGGGTGGAGCCTTCCTTGGCCATGGTCAGCCAGATCTCGCCGGGGGAGCCGTCTTCGTAGAGGCCGGCGGTGATGTAGCCTTCGTGGCCTTCGATGGCGAACTTGTGGGTGACCGAAATGCGCGTGTCTGGGAGGCGGCGGCGGACGGGACCCGCGGCCACGGCCCGGGACGAAGAGCTCTCGTCCTTGCTGGTGGAGAGGACCTGCGCGCGCTTGGACCCGTCGCGGTAGATGGCGAGGGCTTTGAGGCCGTTCTTCCAGCCTTCGATGTAGGCCTGTTCGATGTCTTCGACTTTGGCGTCTTCGGGGAGGTTCACAGTCTTAGAGATGGCGCCGGAGACGAAAGGTTGCACCGCGCCCATCATCTTGATGTGGCCCATCCAGTGGATCGTGCGCGATCCGTTCTGCGCCTTGAAAGCGCAATCGAAGACGGCCAGGTGTTCTTCGCTGACGTGTGGCGCGCCTTCGATGGTGCCGCGATCATCGATGTAAGTGAGGACGTCCTGGATGTTGCTCTCGCTGTAGCCGAGCTTGCCGAGGGCGCGGGCGACGGTGTTGTTGACGATCTTCATCAGGCCGCCGCCGACGAGCGTCTTGTATTTCACAAGGGCGATGTCCGGCTCGATGCCGGTGGTGTCGCAGTCCATCATGAAGCTGATTGTGCCGGTGGGGGCGATCACCGTGGTCTGGGAGTTGCGGTAGCCGTGCTGGCGGCCGCGCTCCAGCGCCTCTGCCCAGGAATCCCTGGCCGCGCCGAGCAGGTTCTCCGGCACGCGGGTGGGGTCGATGTCGTCGCAGGCGGCCTGGTGCTTTTCGATGACGCGGATCATCGGCGCGGCGTTCTTGTCGTAGCCGTTGAAGGGACCCATGCGCTCTGCGATTTGGGCGGAGGTGGCGTAAGCCTGACCTGTCATGATGGAGGTAAGTGCCCCGGCCCAGGCGCGACCGTCGTCAGAGTCGTAGGGAACTCCGAGGCACATTAGCAGCGCCCCCAAGTTCGAGAAACCGAGCCCGAGCTGTCGGTAGTCGATCGCATTTTGATGGATTTTCTCCGTCGGATAACTTGAGTTACCGACGATGATCTCCTGTGCCATGATACTAAGTGCGATGACATGTCGATAGGCTTTGACGTCGAAGTTAACATCTTCGTCTAAAAATTTTAGAAGGTTGATCGAAGCCAAATTGCAGGCGCTGTCGTCGATGTGCATGTACTCCGAGCAGGGGTTGGAGGCGTTGATCGGACCGGTGACCGGGCAGGTGTGCCAGTCGTTGATCGTTGTGTGGTACTGGATGCCGGGGTCCGCGCATTCCCAGGCGGCCTGCGCGATCTGTCGCATCAAACCGCGCGCGTCTTTTTCCTCGGCGACCTCGCCGGTGGTGACGTAGCGGGTGTACCACTTGCGGCCTTCCAGCGCGGCCTGCATGAAGTCGTCGGTGACGCGGACGGAGTTGTTGGCGTTCTGGTACTGGATGCTGATCCAGGCCTCGCCGTCCAGCGACATGTCGTAGCCGGCCTCGCCCAGGGCGTAGGCCTTCTTCTCCTCCTTGGCCTTGGACCAGAGGAACTCTTCGATGTCCGGGTGATCGATGTTGAGGACGACCATCTTGGCGGCGCGGCGGGTCTTGCCGCCGGACTTGATCGTGCCGGCCACGGAGTCCGCGCCGCGCATGAAGGAGACGGGCCCGGAGGCGAGGCCGCCGGCGTGGACGTGCTCCCGGGAGCTGCGCAGCCGGGAGAGGTTGATGCCGGAGCCGGAGCCGCCCTTGAAGATCTTGCCCTCGGTGCGGTACCAGTCGAGGATCGAGTCGATCGAGTCGTCGATGGAGAGGATGAAGCAGGCGGAGCACTGTGGCACTTCTTCGACGCCGACGTTGAACCAGACTGGGGAGTTGAAGCAGAGGAGCTGGTGGACGAGGGCGTAGGTCAGCTCGGCGGAGAAGGTGTCGCGGTCGTCTTCGGAGGCGAAGTAGCCGTCCTTCCAGCCCCAGCCGCTGATCTGGCTGACGACGCGGTCGATGAGGTGCTTGACGGAGCTTTCGCGGACGAGCCCGTCGGTGGGCTTGAGGGGGCCGCGAAAGTACTTGGAGGCGACGACGTTGGTGGCGTTCTGGGACCATGACTCCGGGAACTCACACTCGTGCTGCTCGAAGACGGACTTGCCGTCGGTGCCGCCGATGACCGCGGAGCGGGTCTCCCAGGAGATCTCGTCGTAGGGGTGGATCTCCGGGCGGGTGAAGTGGCGGCTGACCGGCAGCCTGGCACCGCCGTTGGGGACGGTCTTCGGTGCAGCTGGTGCTGCGGTGCCGGTGCGGGTGTCGTGCGTGAGCGTCATGGTTCCCCTCTCTCCTCTGCTTGTCGTCTGGCCCGGTGTGTTGTCTGCGAAGTTGTGGTGGTGCTCACCCCCGGCCCCTCTCCCTCCGTTTGAGGGAGAGGTGGAGCGAGCGCCGGGTGGCTTAGCCTGTGATTTCCTGGATGCGCATGATCTGGGACTTCGGCACGTCGAAGATCTCGTCGACGCGGTCGGGGGTCGTGTGGGTGAAGAGCACGACGCGGTCGCGATCGACGTCGACGCGCCAGCCGTCGGCGTAGACCTCTTCGGTCTTGGCCGAGAGTTCGCTGGACCAGGCTGGGCCGGTACATGACGCGAAACTTCTTCATCCCGACACCTCCTGGACCTAGTTGCCTTTCCAAAAGCTATATAGAGCGCGTTGTGCCTTGAGTAGTCTTTGAAGGGCACGCTCCGATTCCGCTAGGTCGAATGGTTCAAGAACCAGCGGTCGACCCGATATAACGGCCCGGGCACGAGGCCCTACGTCCAAGTAGTTCAAATGAGCCTGCTTGTATTCTTCGATGAGGAGACGCTCTTTTTCGGCTAGTGGGTCCATTTCGTTTTACCTACCTTCAACTTTCCGTTGACGTTTTTCGTCTGTAGGAAACATCACCACGGGCGCGTTCGGGTTGGCGCGGGGGCGGCGCTTCCGCTTGGGCGGCGTGGCGGCGCCGGCGCCAATGTCCGGGAGCAGGGGGAGCTGGTCCCGCGGGACGTCGCTGCGCTGCCAGCCGGCGCGGAGGGCGGCCAGCTCGCGCTCCAGCTCATCGACGTCGGCGAAGGCGCGGTAGACGGAGGCGAAGCGGATGTAGGCGATGTGGTCAAGGGCGCGCAGGCGTTCCATCACCAGCTCGCCGACGAGGGTGGATGGCACCTCGGCCTTGTTGAGGGCGAGGACGGCCTTCTCGACGTCGTCGGCCAGCGCTTCGACGGCGCCGGACGGGATCGGGCGCTTCTCGCAGGCCTTGCGGACGCCGGAGATGATCTTGCCGCGGTCGAACTCCTCGCGACGGCCGTCCTTCTTGACGAGTGAGACGCCGCCGAGCTCGGCCCGCTCCACGGTGCTGAAGCGCTGGCCGCAGCCCAGGCACTCCCGGCGCCGGCGGATACCGTCGGTGTCCGGGCGGGAGTCGGTGACGCGAGTGTCGGCCTGGCCGCAGAAGGGGCAGTTCATGATGTGGCGCCGAATGGAGATGGAGACTGGATATTGGGGGTTGGAGGCGCTGGTTTACAGAACATTTAAGGTTTCCTGAAATTAGCTTGCGCCCACCGAAACGGTAGGCGCAAGGTGAAGTTACTACCAGATGTTGGGGTTGTCAAGTATCCCGGGCACCATTAGTTGTAGAAAGTTGTGCACGCGGCCGTCCACATGGCCGGTGGCGGAAATCGACAGCTTGTGCACAGCCCAGGAACACGCCCGGTCTAGCGACCCTTAATCCGGGGCTAATGCGCAACCCACGGGCGCGCCGTAGTATGCCATGCATGACTCTGAACGCCCGTGGCCGGCTGTCATTGCCCGGGGCCTACGCTGCGCTGACTTTGCTCGCCGGGACGGGGTTCCTGGCGGCGGGCTGCACAACAGGCACCGGCTCGGCCGATACGGCGATGCCGGCAGCATCGGCGACCGCTCTCGCGGCCCCGGCTGTGCAGACGGCCCCGGTCACCAGCACGCCGTCGCCGTCACCGTCGCCGCTGGGGGACATGTCGTTCGTGGACCTGGGGTTTACCGGCGCCTGGTACGACGAGCTGCCGCTCTCGGACCTCTCCCCGGACGCTGCCGAGACCGTCGATCTCGATGGCGGCATCGGCGTCGTCGTAATGGTGCCGTCGCTCGGCCTGATGTACGAAGAGAACGGCGACGCCCAGTTCCAGACGGCGAGCGTGGTCAAGGTGCCGATCATGCTGACGCTGCTGGACCAGGCGATCAGCTCCCACCGTGCGCTGACGGGCAACGAACGGACCGCGCTGACCCAGATGATCGCCCAGAGCGACAACAGCGCCGCCGACGCGCTCTACGCCGACGTGGGCGGGGGCCCGGCGGTGACGGCTTTCCTGAACCGCGCCGGGATCGCTGACGCCGTGATCGACCCGGCTGACTGGGGCACGAGCACGCTTTCGCCGCTGAACGGGGCGGTCCTGATGTCGGAGCTCACCGTCGGCACAATTCTCGACGCGCCGAGCCGGGAGCTGGCGCTGGACCTGCTCGACGACGTCAACCCGTCGCAGGCCTGGGGCGCGGTGTCGGTGGCTGCTGGCGCCGAGCGGTCCGGTGTCAAGAACGGCTGGTACCCGGAGGCCGACGGTTGGGTGCTGAACAGCCTGGGCTTCGTGTCTTCCGCAAACGGCGTGCCTGACTACACGATCGCTATTTTCACGGAGCGCCAGCCCAACTTCTACGACGGCATCGCCAGGATCGAAGAGATCGGCCAGCAGGTGTACCAGGCGCTGCTACTGCTGGGGACGACGGACTCTAGGTCTCAGCGCGCCGGATCGATCCGGAAGACAGGGTAGTCCGCCGCGATCGTCGCGAACTCGTCCACGGGAGCGTCGTAGGGGACCGGGAAGTGGTGGCGGCCGCTGGTGGCGATGCGGCAGTAAGCCTTGAGGATGGGTGCTCGCTCCATGGGAGGGACCTCCGTAAGCTGCACGCGATGCCGGCGGCCGCGCTTGATGAAGGCCCGCCCGCCGGCGGCACGGAGGTTCCGCACCCACTCGGAGCCATCGCCGAGCATGGATACGAGATAGCGCTGACCTTCGTACCTGGCCGGAGCCAGGACGTTTGTGCGCAGGCGTCCGCTCTTGCGGCCCTTGACTTGCAGGGTGAGCAGGATCGGCGGGGTCAGCCCCAGCCCGGAGAGCCAGGCCCAGCCGCCATTCACCAGGCGGCCGAGAAGCGTCGGGCGCCAACCGTTGTAGAAGTAGCGCAGGAACCGGCGCTGCTCGGCGGGGTCGGCTCGCGTTTGAGGGCTCACTTGCGTCGGTGCCTGCTGAACATGCCGAAAAAGGGCGACCCGGCGCCGATCAGGAAGCCTAGCTGGTACCAGCCTCCGTCCCGCGCGACGTTGTACACCGGGAAGCGGTCCCAGACGCCGAAGACGTGGATGACGAGCAGCGGCCAGGCTGTGAGCCCGTTCCACAGCCCCCAGAGGATGTCTTCTATCATGCCGCCAGTCTAAGGCGCGGGAGGCGTCGCGACCACGTGCCAGTATTCCCGAAAGCGGGGGGCCGGGCGGCAGGTGGCGGGCACAAAGAGACGCCGCACGGACGTCTGGGGGGAATCTCAAACGGCCCTGCGGCGTCTGGGTCCACCTTGCGGCGGACGGTGCCGGAATTGCGGGAGCGGGGCTCGGTCCGCTGTCCGCTATGTGATTGTCTGTGCTATCCGCCTGTCACACTCGTCAGTTATCGCATCGAAACGGGCCGGCGAAGAAACGTGGGGAGGTCTGTGTCGTCCCTGTTCTCCGCGGCCTCGTTGCGCATGCGGCGTAGCTCCTCGTCTTCGAACTTGGATTCCCAGCGCTGGGCCGGCGCGCCCTCGAAGCCGACGGCGATGAGGGTGATCTTGACGTCTTCGCCCAGCGAGGCGTCGGTGCTGGTGCCGAAGATGATCTCGGCGCCGGGATCGACGACTTCGGCGACGACCTGGGCCGCCATGTTGAGCTCGTGTAGGCCCATGTTGCCGCCGCTGCAGACGTTGAAGAGGATGCCGGTGGCGCCGTGGATGTTGACGTCCAGCAGCGGGCTGGCGATGGCGGCCTGGGCGGCCTCGACGGCGCGGTTCTCGCCGCTGGCCCGGCCGATCGCCATCAGCGCCGGGCCGGCGTCGGCCATGATCCGCCGGACGTCGGCGAAGTCCAGGTTGATGTCGCCGGGCACCGTGATCAGCTCGGAGATGCCCTGGATGCCCTGGCGCAGCACGTCGTCGGCCAGCTTGAACGACTCATCGACAGTTGTTTTCTGGTCGCAGATGGCGAGCAGGCGGTCGTTGGGGATGACGATCAGGGTGTCGACCTCTTCGCGCAGGCGGGTGATGCCCTCTTCGGCCTGCTCGCGGCGGCGCGCCCCTTCGAAGGAGAAGGGACGGGTGACGACGGCGATGGTCAGCGCGCCGAGGTCCTTGGCGATGCCGGCGATGACGGGTGCGGCGCCGGTGCCGGTGCCGCCGCCCATGCCGGCCGTGATGAAGACCATCTCGGCGTCGCGGAGGATGTCCTTGATGTCCTCTCGCGACTCATCGGCGGCGGAGCGGCCCTTCTCGGGGTCGCTGCCAGCGCCGAGGCCCTTGGTGATCCGCTCGCCGATGCGGATGCGCTCGCTGGCGTCGCAGCGGCCGAGCGCCTGGGCATCGGTGTTGACGCCGACGAAGTCAACGCCGCCGATGCGGGCTTCGACCATGCGGTTGATGGCGTTGCAGCCGCCACCTCCTACGCCGACGACTTTGATCGGCGGCAGTCCGTCCATGTCTTCTCTCGCCATGTCCCGGTGCTCCTTTCCCCCAACTGGTTGCGGTTGGTACTGGTTGATGGTCACTTCTACTTTGGAATCAGCGTCTTCAGCCAGCGGCCGGCAGCGCCGACGAAGCCGCCGACGTTGACGCTTGGCATCTTGAGGTTGGGCTTGTTGCCGTTGCCGTTGGGCTCGGACTCGATGGCGGCCCACTGCAGCAGGCCGACGCTGGTGGCGTAGGCCGGGCTGTTCAGCGAGTCGGCCAGGCCGTAGATGCGGCGCGGGATGCCCGTGCGCACCGGCATCCTCAGGACTAGCTCCGAGAGCTCGACGATGCCGGGGATCGCGGCCGTGCCACCCGTCAGGACGAGGCCCGCGGCGACCATGTCGTCGAAGCCGGCGCGCTTGACGTCGATGTAGATCATCTCCAGGATCTCCTCGACGCGGGCCTGGAGGATCTCGGCGATGCGGCGGCGCGGCACCTCCTTGGTCCGCTGGCCGCCGAACGACTCGATCTCGATGATCTCCTCGGCGTCGACGCGGCTGGGCATGCAGGAGCCGTGGTTGAGCTTGATCTCCTCCACGGTTGAGTAGGGGGCGCGGAGGCCGGCGACGAGGTCGTGGGTGAGGTGGTAGCCGCCGACGGGAAGAACGGTGGTGTGGAAGACGCTGCCCTCCATGAAGACGGCGATGTCCGTGGTGCCGCCGCCGATATCGACGAGGATGACGCCCTGCTCCTTCTCTTCGTCCTCCAGCACCGCCTCTGCGGCGGCCAGCGGGGCGAAGACGAGCGCCTCCACCTGCACCCCTGCGCCTTCGACGCACTGGGTCAGGTTCTGGATCGCCGTGACGCCGCCGGTGACGATGTGGCAGTCCATGTCCAGCCGCTGGCCGAACATGCCGACGGGGTCCGTGACCTGCTCCTGCCCATCCACGACGAAGAAGCGCGCGATGCTGTGCAGCACTTCGCGGTTGGTGGGCAGGTTGAGGTTGCGCGCGCCTTCGAGGGCGCGGTCGATGTCTTCTTCGGTGATCGGGCGCTGCTTGCCGGGGATGGTGGCGATGCCGCGGTTGTTGAGCGACTGCACGTGGTTGCCGCCGATGCTGACGTGGGCGGAGACGATGCGGCTGCCGCTGGACTTCTCGGCGCGCTCAACGGAGGTGGCGATCGCCTCGGTGGCCTGCTGGATGTTATCGACCATTCCCTTCTTGACGCCCTGGGCCGGCGTGACGCCGACGCCGAGGATGCGCAGCTCAGCCTCCGGCGTGGTCTCAGCGACGAGGGTGCAGACCTTGCTGCTCCCTACGTCGATCGCTGCCAGTGTGTTGTGACCCATAGACCTCACCTCCCTATTGGAACGAAGGGCGTTCCCCGAAACGCAGGTCCAGCACGTGGCCTTCCATGCTGTCCCGGCCCAGCTCGCTTTCGATTCCCTGCCAGACCGCGAGCTTGTACTGCATGTTGGCGCTATCGCCGAAGACGACTTTGTAGCCGGCGTCCGTGGTGACTGTGACGCCGGAGTTGGCGGCCCATTCGATCTCCGTCAGGTTGACGCCGAGCTGGATCGGCACCTGCTCCACCAGCGCGTGCGTCAGCGCCAGGGCGTCGCCGTCGACGTGGTTGCCGATCTCGAGCGCTTCCGTGCTGGCGGGAGCGTGGATGATCGGGCCGGAGTCGGCGGCCCCCACCGAAAGCACGACGCCGGTGTCGTCGATCGTGTAGTCGGCGTCACCCTCGGACCAGGTGGCCCAGGGCGCGCGCTCGGTGACGGCGATCTCGACAGAGTCCGGCCAGTGCCGCTTGATCTCGACGGCTGCGCACCTGTGGCAGGGCCGCGATCCGCGCCTCGGCGCCGGAGAAGGTGGAGGACACCATGCTCTGACCATCGATATCGGCGAGGGCCGCAACCTCGCCCGGATCGAGCTGGGAGGTGCCGGTGACGCTCACCTCCTGGACGCGCAGGAACGGCGAGAAGTAGAGACCCACGATGCTGACCGCCAGGCCGATGACGAAGGCCACGCCCAGCATCTTGCGCTCCTTGCGGCGGCGCACCTGCTTGCGGTCGCGGTCGTCCAGGAGGATCTCGCCGCGGATGGCCTTGGCCGGCCGCTTGCCGTGGCGCTGGCGGAAGCTGGGTCCGCGGTCAGGCACGTGGCCGCTCCTGGTAGCGCTCGAGGCCCAGCTCGATCAGGCGGGTGATCAGGTCGCTGTAGGAGAGGCCGGCGTACTCCCAGAGCTTGGGGAACATGCTGGTGGGCGTGAAGCCTGGGATCGTGTTGACTTCGTTCAGGTAGAAGCGGCCGTCCGGCATCACGAAGAAGTCGACGCGGGCCAGCCCGGCGCAGTCGATCGCCTTGTAGGCTTCGATGGCGGTCTGGCGCAGCTTGTCGGACAACTCCGCCGGGACGTCGGCCGGGATGTGGAGCACGGTGGCCGGGTCGTCGTACTTGGCGCGGTAGTCGTAGAACTCGGCGGCGAAGGTGATCTCGCCACAGGGAGAGGCCTCCGGCTCGTCGTTGCCCAGCACCGCGACCTCGACTTCGTGCGCGCCCTCGGCGGCCTCTTCGATCAGGACCTTGCGGTCGAAGCGGAACGCCTCGGCGATGGCGGCGTCGAGGTCTTCGCGGGAACGCGCCTTGGAAGTGCCGAGGCTGGAGCCGCCGTTGGCCGGCTTGACGAAGGCCGGGTAGCCGATCGTCGCCTCGGCGGCGCGTACGACGGTCTGATGATCGCGCGCCCATTCGGAGGCGCGGACCTGGACGTCGTTGACGACGGGGAAGTCGTGGTGGCGGAAGAAAGTCTTCTGCAGGCCCTTGTCCATGCCCAGGGCGCTGGCGGCGACACCGGCGCCAACGTAGGCGACGCCGGCCAGCTCCAGGAGTCCCTGCAGGGTGCCGTCCTCTCCGTTGGTGCCGTGGATCAGCGGGAAGACCACGTCCAGGCGGCGGAGGCTGGAAAGCGCGGCCGTGCGGTAGAGGAGGCCATCGCCGAGCGGCTCGTCCAGGCTGCGCAGGCGCTCGGAGCGGATGCGCTGGAGGGCCAGCTCTGTCTGCGCGGGCGTGAGCCACGTTCCCTGGCGAGTGACGCCGATGGGCACGGGCTGGAAGCGCGCGAGGTCGATCGCGGCCATGACACCCTGTGCGGAGACGACGGAGACTTCGTGCTCAGCCGAGCGGCCGCCGAAGAGGACGCCGACGCGGAGGCGCTTGCGACGCGCGTTCACGCGAACTCTCCGATGAACATGACTTCAGGGGTCAGCTCCACGCCGAACTGCTCCTTCACGCGCTCCTGGGCCAGGCGGATCAGCGCCACGACATCCGCCGCGCTGGCCCCGCCCAGGTTCTGGATGAAGTTGGAGTGCTGTTTGGAGAACTGCGCGTTGCCGATGCGGTGTTCGCGCAGCCCGGCATCGTCCACGTACTGCCAGGCGGCGCGCTCCGGCGGGTTCTGGAAGACGGAGCCACAGTTGCGGCCGGGCGGCTGCGCGCCGCGGCGCTGCTGGTCCAGTTCGCGGATGCGTTCCTTGAGGACATCGGCGTCGCCTTCGTGGACACGCAGGTCAACGGTGAGGACGGCCTGGTCCTTGAGCTTGCCCTTGAGGATGGCGCTGCTGCGGTAGCCCAGGTCTAGCTGGTCGGGGGACATCTCGACGATGTTGCCGCTGGGATCGGTCAGCCGCGTGCCGACGAGGACGTCGCCCAGCGAGCGGCCGTAGGCGCCGGCGTTAGTGACGACTGCGCCGCCCATGCTGCCGGGAATGCCGCAGGCCCATTCGACGCCTTCGTAACCTGCGGAAGCGAGGCGGCGGGCCAGGGTGGCGAAGCTCATCCCGGAGCCGACGCGGACCTTGAAGCCGTCTCCGTTGCGTTCGGGGCCGACGATCTCGCTGTTCTGGTTTTCGATGACGACGCCGCGGAAGCCTCCGTCTCCGACGAGGATGTTGGAGCCGGAGCCGAAGATGAACACGGTTGCGCCGCCGCGCCGGGCGATGGCGAAGCTCATGCGCAGCTGCTCTTCGGTCTTGACGGCCAGGTAGACGTCAGCGGGGCCGCCGACGCCGAATGTGGTGTGCCGGGACATGGGCTCGTCCAGTTTGACCGGCGCGACCTTGCGCAGCTCGGATACCAGCTCGGCGTTCATGACTGCTTCGATGGGCCCTCGCTGCTTTCTCCTTCGGGAGGTTTGGGATTGGCGGAGCGGAGGATGCGCAGGACTTCCGGCCCGGCCTTGTCGACATCGCCTGCGCCGACTGTGAAGAAGACGTCGCCCGGCTGCAGCGCTCCGGCCACGGTCTTCGCGGCTTCCATTACGCCGCCGGCGTAGACAGCCGGCGGGTCCGTGACCTCGGCGGCCAGGGCCCGGGCGTCCATCCCGGCGCCGGGGTCTTCGCGCGCGGCGTAGGTATCGGCGATGTAGAGCGCGTTGCATTCGTAAAAGCAGGCGCGGAAGCCGTCCAGCAGGTAAGCGGTGCGGCTGTACGTGTGCGGCTGGAACAGGGCGACGAGGCGGCGGCCGGGAAAGCGCAGGCGTGCGGCCCGGAAGGTGGCGCCGATCTCTGTCGGGTGGTGGGCGTAGTCGTCCATCACGGTCACACCGGCTGCTTCGCCGACGAGCTCGAAGCGGCGGGCAGCGCCGCGGAACTCGCCGACGGCGGCGATGATGTCCGCTTTGGGAATGGCGAGAATCTCACCAACCGCGATGGCGGCAAGGGAGTTCGCGACGTTGTGGACGCCAGAAAGCTGCGTTATGAGTTCCCCCCAGAAGTGTTTTTGGAATTTTACCACAAAAGCTAACCCGTCTACACCCTTTGACTCAATGCTTTCGGCGGTCCAATCGGCCGCTTTGTGTAGGCCGTAGGAGACGACATGGACGGGGTGGAACATGTCGTCTCCTACGGCCGGAAGGAGCGCCTGTCGTCGCGACAGGCAGGCCCGTACGGGGGGGAATCCGTGCAGGCCACGATGTAACCGGAATTGTCGATTTGGGAGAGGAACTGGTCGAATGCGCGCTCCAGCTCCTCGAACGAGCCGTAGATGTCCAGGTGGTCCGGCTCGATGTTGGTGACCACTCCCACGTAGGGGTGGTAGTTGAGAAACGCGCGGTCGTACTCGTCGGCTTCGACGACGAAGTGGGGGCCCTCGCCGGGCATGGCGTTGGTCGCCAGGTCGCGCAGCTCGCCGCCGATCATGAAAGTCGGGGCCAGGCCGGCGCGCCAGAGCATGAAGGCGATCAGCGATGAGGTCGTCGTCTTGCCGTGCGCCCCGGCGACGGCGATCACCTGCTTGCCTTCCTGCAGCCAGGCCACCATCTCCGCCCGCTTGATCGTGCGGATTCCGCGGCTGCGGGCCTCGATCAGCTCCGGGTTGTCCTCGTGGGCGGCGGAGGTGTAGACGACGAGGTCTGGGTCGCCAAGGTTGGCGGCGTCGTGACCCTTGTAGACGGTGACGCCGAGCCCTTCCACCTTCTGGGTCAGCGGCGACGATTGCAGGTCCGAGCCGGTGACGGTGTGGCCGCGGTGGCGCAGGATCTGGGCGATGCCGGACATGTGGACGCCGCCGACGCCGATCAGGTGCACGGTCTGCGGGATCGTGCCGCGGGAAGGAGGCGTGTCCGAAGCGCCGGAGATCGTCGGGATCACGGTGTCGTTCACGACTGCGACTCCTTCGCCAGGTCAAGGAGGATGCGTCCGATGCGCGCGGCGGCGTTGGGCCGGGCCAGGCGCCGGGAAGCCTCGCGCATGGAGCGGAGGCGGTCGTCGTCATGAAGGAGCTCGCCGACGACCGGGAGCAGGGTATCGAGCTGGTCGTCTTCGAGAATGAGAGCTGCGCCGGCCCTCTCCATGTAGCGCGCGTTGGCCCGCTGGTGGGCGCCGGCGTAAGGGTAGGGGACGAGCACGCCGGGCAGCCCCAGCGCCGGAAGCTCGCCGAGCACGGACGCGCCGGAGCGGCAGACCGCGAGGTCGGCGGCTGCCATCGCCCAGGGCATCTCGTCGTGCATGTAGCCGTGCAAGTGGTAGCGGGAGCGCAGCTCGTTCGGGAGGCCATCGCGGATCTCCAGCAGCCGCGCCTCGTCGGCCTCGCCGCAGAGGTGGATGACTTCACATAACTGTAGAAGGCCGGAGAGGTCTGATGAGATCGCCTGGTTGATGCTGTGCGCGCCGGAGGAAGCGCCTGTCACGAACAGCACCTTCTCCTCGGCGCCGAGGCCCAGGCGTTCGCGGCCCTTCGCTCTGGTGGCGGCCCAGAACTCTTCGCGAACGGGATAGCCGGTGACGATCGTCTTGCCGCTGGGGAGGCGGCGCAGGCTCTCGATGGCGGTGACGGCCACACGCTGGGCCAGCCGGGCGATGGCGCGGACGGCCCAGCCGGGGTTGAGGTCAGGAAGGTAGACGGCCAGGGGGACGGCGCGGCTCCTGGCGGCCAGCGCCACCGGGAAGCTGGAGTAGCCGCCGGTGGAGAGCACGACGTCCGGCTTGAATTCGCCGAGGACGCCACGGGCCTGCGCGACGCCGACGCCGATCTTGCCGCCGTTGGCGGCCATCTCCCACGGCATGCGGCCGCGGATCGGCGCTGCGCTGACGTGCTTCATCCGGAAGCCGGCGCGGTTGACGATGTCCGACTCCTGGCCGCCGCTGCCCACGTAAAGGATATCGAGCGGCTCACCGGCGGGAAGCTCCCGCCGCAGCGCCTGGGCGACGGCCAGCGCCGGATAGACGTGTCCGCCCGTTCCGCCGCCGCTCAGCACCAGCCTCACGCGTCACCGCCTTCGAAGGCGGGACCGGCGCGACGTCGGCGGCGGCGTTCGCCTGCCTTGACCGGCGCGCGGAAGCCTTCGCGGCTGCCCGCGTCGCGCTCGACGTAGCTGGTCTCGGAGCTGTAGCGGGAGATGCTCAGCAGCACGCCGACGCCGGCCATCACCATGATCAGGGCCGATCCGCCGTAGCTGAGGAAGGGCAGCGGCACACCGGTCAGCGGAATCGTGCGGGTGATGCCGGCGATGTTGATGATGGTCTGGTAGCCGATCCAGCTGACGATGCCGATGCCGAGCAGCAGCCCGAAATCGTCGCGAGAGCGCAGGGTGACGCGGAGGCCGCGGATCAGCATGAAGGCGAAGAGGGCCAGGATCACCATGACGCCGATGAACCCGAGCTCCTCGCCGAGAATGGCGAAAACGCCGTCGGTTTGGGAGCCGGGCACGTAGAGGTGCTTCTGACGGCTCTCCGCCCAGCCGAGCCCGAACGGCCCGCCGCTGCCGAGCGCGATCAGGAGCTGCAGGATCTGGAAGCCGTTGCCCTGCGGATCGGTCTCGGCGGAAAGGAAGCCGGTGATGCGGGCGACCTGGTAGTCCTTGGTAAGGATGACGACGGCGCTCATCACCGTTCCAACGGCCAGCAGGAGCGCCAGGTGGGTGAGTGGCGCCCCGGCCACGAAGAAGAGCGTGCAGGCGACGAGGACGATGATGATCGTAGTGCCCATGTCCGGCTCGGCGATGATCAGCGCCGCGAGGGTGCCGAGCAGGATGGAGAAAGGCACGAACCCCAGCTCGAACTTGGTGATGTCGCTCCCGCGCGAGGAGAGCCAGGCCGATATGTAGACGATGATCGCCAGCTTGGCGAACTCGCTGGGCTGGACCGTGACCGGGCCGAACTCCAGCCAGCGCCGGGCGCCGTTCTGGGAGAGGCCGATCGGTGTCAGCACCAGCAGCAGCCCGGCCAGCGCCAGGACCAGCATCGGCACGCTGAGCTTGCGCAGGTGGTGGTAGTCCATCCGCATGAAGAAGACGAGCGCGCCCAGCCCGATCAGGGCGAAGATGACCTGCCGCTTGACGAAGAAGTTGGCGTCGCCGTACTCGCTGTAGGCGACGGCGAAGCTGGACGTGTAGACAGCCAGCAGGCCGACGATCAGCAGCATCACAGTAGCGACGAGCAGAAGCAGGTCGGCCTGGCCCGGCCGGACGCTGCCGGCGCGGCGCTCGCTGGTATCGGTCGCTGCCCTTGCGGTCTGTCCGATCGTAGCTATGGCCGCACCTCCGCAACCAGCTCGCGGAAGTGCTCTCCGCGGCGCTCAAAGTTCTCGTAGGCGTCGTAGCTTGTGCATGAGGGGGAGAGGAGGACCACATCGCCGGGACGCGCCATCTCGTGCGCCGAAGCCACCGCTTCCTCCAGAGTCTCATCGCGGACAACCGGGACGCTCCGTGGGTTCGGCTGGCGGTTGAGAGCCTCCTGCAAAAGGTCCGCCGACTCGCCGAAGAGGACGATGCCGCGGCAGCGCCGGAGAGCCTCGGCGGCCATTTCGTCCAGCGGGAGTTGCTTGTCGCGCCCGCCGAGCAGCAGCACGATCGGCTCCGCAAAGGAGCGGAGGCCGGCCAGCGCCCGCTCCGGGGTCGTGGCGATGGAATCGTTGTAGTACTTCGCGCCGTCCACCTCGCCGACGAACTCCAGGCGGTGGGGGACGCCGCGGAAGCCGGCGACGGCGGTGGCGATGGCGTCGCGGGTCAGGCCGCAGGCGATGGCGATGGCAGCGGCGGCCACGGCGTTCTCCTGGTTGTGGCGGCCACGGATCGCCACGGTGTCCAGCGCGAAGAGCGGCTCCTCGCGGCCGTCCAGCCGGGCGATGGCGACGCCATCGCGGACGAAGACTCCCTCGCCCCGGAGCTTCGAGTCCATCGTGAACCAGAGGAGACGCCCGCGGACTTCGGATTGCAGCGCGCGCGTCTCCGGATCGTCATAACCCAGGATGGCGATGTCCTCCGCCGCCTGGTAGCGGATGAGGTTGCCCTTCAGCGTCTTGTAGTCTTCCCAGGAGAAGCGGTCCAGGTGGTTCGGCGTGATGTTGAGCACGGCGGCGATGTGGGGGCTGTGGTCGACGAGCTGGAGCTGGGTGTGGCTGACTTCCAGCACGGACCAGGTGTAGGGGCGCAGCGCCGAGACGTGCTCCAGCAGGCCGACGCCGATGTTGCCGCCGACGAAGACGGGCCGCTCATCGGCGCGGAGCATCTCGGCGATGAGGGCGGTGGTCGTGGTCTTGCCGCTGGAGCCGGTGATCCCGACGACGGGGCCGGGCGCCAGCTCCAGGAAGAGTCCGACCATGGAGTGCAGTGGAATGCCGCGCTGCCGGGCCTGCCGGATCGCCGGCAGGTCCAGCGGCACGCACTGCGAGACGAAGACAGCGTCGGCCTCGGTGACGGCGGCGTTGTCGTTGCCTCCGAGCGAGAGGTTGACGGACAGCCCGGCCACATCGCTGAGGCGGTCGGCCAGCTTGTCCTGCGGCTTCGAATCGGAGATCGTGACGTTGGCGCCGCGGCGGGTCAGGAAGCGCACGAAATCGACTCCCTCGATGCCGAGGCCGACGACGGTGACGTTCTTGCCGGCGAAGTCCAGGCGGTCAAGCTGCTTGAGATCGATCACTTGTACACCTCCAGCGCCAGCGCGGTGCCGGCGATCGCGCCGAGAGCCTGGACGACCCAGAAGCGCTGCGTGACCTGTACCTCGCTCCAGCCGATCTTCTCGAAATGGTGGTGGACAGGGGCCATCTTGAACAGGCGCTTGCCGCCGGTCAGGCGGAAGTAGCCGACCTGGAGCGCCACGGACAGCCCATCGATGACGAAGACTGACGCCGATCAGCGGCAAGACCAGCCACTGGCCGGTCATGAAGGCGACGACGGCGAGCGCGCCGCCCAGCGCCAGCGCGCCGGTATCGCCCATGAAGACGCGAGCGGGGTAAGCGTTGTGCCAGAGAAAGCCGAGCAGTGCGGCGACGACCGTCAGGCAGAAGGCGCCGAGGTAAGTCTGGTCCTGGTAGAGGGCGATGAAGCCGTAAGCGCCAAAGGCTATGGCGCCGGTGCCGGCCACGAGCCCATCGAGGCCGTCCGTCACGGCGACGCCGCCGGCGGTCAGCACGATGACGACGACGGCGATCGGGATGTAGACCCAGTCGATATCGTGGCGGCCATCGTACGGAATGTTGACGGCGTGAAGCTCGAGGTAGTGGTAGAGGCCGAAGGCTGCGCCCACGCCGATGGCGATGAAGGCGACCAGCTTGACGCGCCGGGTGAGGGCGCGCTGTTCGCGGCCCTGTAACGAGCCGAGGTCATCGACGAAGCCGAGGAGCGCCAGGCAGCCCATCGTCAGCAGCGGCAACCCGACCGACCAGCGGCCGACGAGGTTGGCGCTGACCGTGAAGACAGCGATCGAGAGGACGATCAGCAGGCCGCCCATCGTCGGGGTGCCGGCCTTGACCTGGTGCGTTTCCGGGCCCCATTCGCTGATCTCTTTGCCGACGTTCTGGCGTCGCAGGGCTTCGACGAAGGGGTAGCCGGCCAGGACCGTCGCCGGGAGTGCGATGGCGGCCAGCGTGAGCGCGAAGATCATCGCACCACCACCGTTTCGACGACGCTTTCCAGGCCGACGGCGCGCGAGGCCTTGACCAGGCAGACGTCGCCGGACGCGTAGCTCCTTGTGCAGCACATCGGCGGCGTCTTCCGGGTTCGGAAGGAAGCGGACGTCGCTGTGACCGGCGTCGCGGGCGGACTCGGCCAGCAGCCGGGCGTCTTCGCCGACGACGATCAGGATGTCGCAGCGTGTTCGGCGGCGTGGCGGCCGACCTGCTCGTGGCCGTCGGCCTCTGCCGCACCCAGCTCCCGCATGTGGCCGAGGAGCGCGACGTGGCGGCCCTTCGTTTCGGCCAGGAGGTCGAGCGCGGCGATCATCGAGGCCGGGCTGGCGTTGTAGGAGTCGTCGATCAAAGTTGAGCCGTTGGGCCCGGGCCGCACGGTCAGCCGCAGGCCGAGCCTGGCCTCGCGCAAAGCGGCGGCGATCTCTTCCAGCGACATGCCGTCGTTGAGCGCGACGGCGGCGGCGGCGAGCGCTGCGTAGACGTGGTGCTTGCCGGGCAGCGGACAGTCGATCCGGATCGAGTCAGGGCTGGGGCCCTGACCCACAGAGGTGAGCGTGAAAGAGAAGCCGTCCAGGCCGCGGCCGGCGAGGTCGGTCGCGCGGACGTCGCACTGCTCGGACTGGCCGAAGAGAACGCTGCGGGCGCGCGTGCGGCGGGACATCGCGGCCACGTTGGCGTCGTCGCCGTTGAGGACGGCGAGGCCGTCGGCGGGCAGCGCTTCGACGAGCTCCGCCTTGCCGGCGACGATGCGGCCGAAGGAGCGGGCGCGCTCCAGGTGGACGGGGTAAACGTTGGTGACGACGCCGACGCTGGGCCGCGCGATCCCGGCCAGCAGGGCGATGTCGCCCGGCTGGTACATGGCCAGCTCGAGGACGGCGCGCTGGTGCTCCGCCCGGAGGTTGAGCAGCGTCAGCGGGATGCCGATCTCGGTGTTGAGATTGGCCTCGCTGCGGAGGGTCTTGTAGCGGCGCTGGAGGACGTCGGCGATCAGCTCCTTGGCCGTCGTCTTGCCGACGCTGCCGGTGACGCCGACGACGCGCACGTCGTGGCGGATGCGCCAGGAGGCGGCCAGCCGCTGGAGGGCGTTGAGCGGGTCGCTGACGTGGTAGACGGCGGCCCCAGAAGGCGCATCGACCGGATGCGCGACGACAGCGCCGGATGCCCCCGCCGCGAAGGCAGCGGGGACGAAGTCGTGGCCGTCGGCGCGTTCACCGCGCAGCGCGAAGAAGAGATCGCCGGCCCGCGCCTCGCGGGAATCGATGACGCCGCGCGCGAAGGCTGTTTCGGCCGTGCCGCCGCTGGAGGCGATGAGCGTTCCGCTCAGCCCCTGCCAGACGTCTGCGACGGATAGTGTCTTGCTCATACTCGACTCATTATGGCTGACTGCTGACGGCGGCATCGCTGCCGCCGGGCGGAATGTCCAGGTAAGGGAGCACCTTCTGGGCGATGGCGCTGAAGACGGGCGCGGCCACGGCGCTGCCGGTGAGGCCGTCCTTCGCCTCGTCCACCTTCACGAGGACCACGAGCTGCGGGTCCTCCAGCGGTGCGATCCCGGCGAAGGAGGAGATGTAGGTGTTGGCTTTGTAGCCGCCGTTGGGGTCGGCGACCTGCGCTGTGCCCGTTTTGCCTCCTATGTCGTATCCGGGGACGCTCAGCAGATTGGAGGAGATGCTGTCTGCTACAACGCCCATCATGTCCAGCAAGGTGCGGGAAGTCTGGGGGCTGATCACCTGCCGCACGACCTCCGGCTGGACCTGCTGCTCTCCGGTGGGGCCGTCGATCTCCTTCACGAACTGCGGCTTGAGGAGCGTGCCGCCGTTGGCGATGGCGTCCAGCGCCATGACCAGCTGCAGCGGTGTCACGGTGATCCCCTGGCCGAAGCTGTTGGTGGCCAGGTCCAGGGCTGTCCAGTCGAACGGGTCGCTCTGGGGGGTGCGGACGTTGCCGGCCGCCTCGCCGGAGAGCCCGCTGCCCGTCGGCACGCCGAACCCGAAGTTCTGCACGTAGCTGTAGAAGGTGCCCGGGCCGCAGAGATTGGAGATGTAGGCGGCGCCCGTGTTCAGGCTCTTCGTGAGGAGGTCCTGCATCGTCTGCGTGCCGTTGGCGGAGAGGTCCCAGTTGCGGATTGTCCAGTCGCCGTAGGTGCACCTCGCCGGAGTCGTACCATTCCGTTTCCGGAGTGACGAGCCCCTGGTCCAGGGCGGCGGACATCGTGAAGAGCTTGAAGACCGACCCCGGCTCGTAGGCGTCGGTGACGGCGCGGTTGCGGAAGAGCGCCTCCTTGGACTCGTCGCTGAGGTCCGGCTTGGTGACGTCGAAGGAGGGGCTGCTGGCGATGGCCAGGATCTGGCCGGTCTTGGGGTCGGCGACGATGACCGAGCCGCCGCTGGCGTGGTGGGCGTCCACAGCCGTTTGCAGCTCCTGTTCGGCCACCTTCTGCACGTAGCGGTCGATCGTCAGGACGACGTTGGAGCCGGGTTGCGGCGGCGTCTCAGTGCGATCGCCAAGCGCGAGCTCCTGGCCGGCGGCGTCGCGTTCGTAGGTGAGGGTGCCGCTGGCTCCGCCGAGCACGCTGTTGAGGTCGGCTTCGAGGCCGGTGAGGCCGCTGCCGTCCTGGCCGATGAAGCCGAGGAGCTGGGCGGCCAGGTTGCCTTCGGGATAAGTGCGGATGGGGCTGTCCAGCAGGCGGACGCCCTTGAGGTTGAGCGCCCGGACGGCGGAGGCCTGGTCGTAGTTCAGCCCCTTGGCGACCGGTACCTCGAAGACGTCGACAGAGTTGACGATATCGATCATTGTCCCGGCCGGGACGCCGGTGGCGCCGCTGAGCTTGGCAGCCGCGGCCCTGGCGGTGTCGGGATCGGCCCAGGCGTTGCGTTCCACCATCACGTTGTAGGCGTTCTGGCTGGCGGCCAGTGGATAGCCGTTGCGGTCTAACAGGGCGCCGCGGCGGTCAAAGATCGTCTCCTGGCTGATGTGCATCTGCTTCGCCGCTTCGGCGTACTTCGGATGCTCCAGGATCTGCAGCTGGACCAGCCGGGCGACGATGCCGAAGCCGCCCAGCCCGATCAGGCAGATCACCGCCCAGACCCGCCAGGTGGAGTTCGACCAACGCTTCTTCCTCCCCGCCATCGTCAGCGCCTAGAAGGGCAGCCGGTCGATGATGTCGTCCCAGAGGGACGTGCCGGCTGCGGGTGGTTGCTGCTGGACGGGCTGGAAGCGCGCGGGCAGCGGATTGGCGGCCGGCGCCGGTGCGTCGACCGTGATGTAGTGCGTTTCGGAGGGTTCCACCATCTTCAGGCGTCCGGTGGCCTGCTGGCGGATCGTGTTCAGGCTGCTGAGCGCGGCGACCTTGCCCTGCTCTTCTTCGAGGCGGGCCTGCCAGTCGTCGCGCACCTGCTGGAGCTGGGTGATGTTGCCTGCGGTGGTAGTGGCGCCGCTGGACTGGAGCAGCGGCAGCATGGCGGCCACCCCCACGATCATCGCTGCGATCAGCAGGATGACGGGAAGGCTGGCGAACCCCCAGACGGCCGGAGCCTGGGCCTCGCGGTGCTGGTTGGCAGCCACTACTTCGCCTCCGGAAGCCGCTCAGCCGCGCGAAGGTGGGCGCTGCGGCTGCGAGGGTTGCGGTTGATCTCGTCTGCGGTGGGGGAGACGGGCCGCTTGGTCAGGTTCTTGAGGCTGGCCTTGTGGCCGCAGGTGCAGGTCGGCTGTTCCGGCGGGCAGATGCAGTCCCGCGACTCCCGCTGGATGAACTGCTTGACGATGCGGTCCTCAAGGGAGTGGAAGCTGATGACGACGAGCCGCCCGCTGGCGCCGAGGATGTCCCGCGCCTGTTCCAGCGCGCTGGTCAGGGCGGACAGCTCATCGTTAACGGCGATGCGCAGCGCCTGGAAAGTGCGCGTGGCCGGGTGGATGCGGCTGCGGCCGTTTGGCATTACGCCGCGGACAACGGCGGCGAGCTGCGTGGTCGTGGAAAGAGGCCGCGCCTTGACGATGGCGCGGGCGATGCGGCGGCTGTGGCGCTCTTCGCCGAACTCCCAGATCAGGTTGGCCAGCTCTTCTTCGCCGTAGCCGTTGAGGATATCGGCGGCGGTCAGCGTCTGCGTATCGCCGAAGCGCATGTCCAGCGGCGCCTCCGTCTGGAAGCTGAAGCCGCGGCCCTTCTCCTCCAGCTGCATGGAGGACAGGCCCAGGTCGAAGAGGACACCGTGGACGGGGACGAAGTTGAGACGCCGGGCGATGGCTTTGAGATCGCGGAAGTTGCCGTTCACAAGCTGGACGGACTCGGCGTACTCTTCCAGGCTGACGCGGGCGAACTCCACCGCGTGGGGATCGGCGTCGATGCCCAGGAGCAGGCCGCCGGGCTCCGTCTCGCGCATGATGGCCAGGGAGTGGCCGCCGGCGCCGAGCGTGCAGTCTATGTAGCGTCCGCCGGGCTGGACCGCCAGGAACTCCAGCGCTTCGTCCAGAAGAACAGAGGTGTGGAATAAGGTATCCCGGGGGGATGAGATTGCAACCACCTCTTCCTTACTCCTCAGGCCCCTGTGCTTCGGGCGAAGCGGCCTCTGCCTGGGTTAGCTCGCGCTCCCAGCGGCCGGGCTCCCAGATCTCGAGGCATTCGCGGTTGCCCGCGACTACCACGGTCCCATCGAGTCCGGCGTGCGCCCGGAGGCGAGCCGAAATCAGGATTCGTCCCTGGCGGTCCAGCTCGGCGTCGAAGGCGTTGGCGTCGAACATCCTGCGCACGCGGCGGCCCTGGGCCGTTGTGGCGGGTGTGGACGCGAACTCTTCGGACATCTTCTGGAAGGCTGCTTCGGGGAAGACGCGAAGGCAGCCTTCGGGTGCGGGTGTGACGACAGCGAGGTTGTTGGGGAACTGGTCGCGGTACTTCGCGGGGATGGCGATACGGCCCCGTTCGTCCAGCGTATGTTCAAAGGTCCCCCGAAACGGCATGTGCCAATCCCCGCTTGTTCGCTCTAGTTCCTGGGGTTAGAATCGGCCCTGGACGATTGTCTGAAGGCAGAGGCCGGGACAACCGAATAAGGGCCGAAGGGAGGTTTCCCCATCTCCCCCCATATCGACCCACATAATGCCACCGGCCCCCATAGGCCGTCAAGGGCTTATACAATAATTTCCACGATTTCCCACAGACTGACGTTTTATGCCCTTCTCCGCCGCTATCCTCACCGTCTCCGATAAGGGCGCCGCTGGAGAGCGCGAGGACACCTCCGGCGCCGCGATCCGCGAGCTGCTCACATCTATCGGCGTCGAAGTGCTGCGGTATGAGGTCGTCGCGGACGAACTCGACATCGTCTCGGCGCGGCTCAGGGAGTGGGCCGATGGGGGCGAAGTGGGGCTGATCGTGACGACGGGCGGCACCGGCCTCGGTCCGCGGGACGTCACCCCGGAGGCGACGCAGGCCGTCCTCGGGTACGAAGTTCCCGGGATCGCCGAGGCGATGCGCGCCGAGGGGCTCCGCCACACACCCATGTCGATGATCAGCCGGGCCGTCGCCGGCGTGCGCAACCGGACGCTGATCATCAACCTGCCCGGCAGCCCCAAAGGCGTGCGCGAGAACCTGGCGGTGGTGCTGCCGGTCTTGCAGCACGCGCTTGAGCTGCTGGCCGGCCAGCGCTCGGACCACGGGGCGTAACCTTACGCCATGCGAATCGATATCCTGACGCTCTTCCCCGGGATGTTCCGCGGGCCGTTCGACGAGTCGATCGTCAAGCGCGCGGCGGAGGCCGGCATCGTCGAGATCCACGTCCACGACATCCGCGACTGGGCCGAGGGCAAGCACTCCGTCGTCGACGACACGCCGTACGGCGGTGGCCCGGGCATGGTGGCCAAGCCGGAGCCGATCTTTGCGGCGGCGGAGGCGGTGCTGGCGATGGCGCCGGAGGCCGGCCCGGTCGTGCTGATGACGCCGGTCGGGCGGCGGTTCGATCACGACGTGGCCGTGGAGCTGGCGGGCGAGAAGCGGCTGGTGATCCTCTGTGGCCACTACGAGGGGTTCGACGCGCGCGTCCACGAGCACCTGGCGACGGACGAGATCAGTGTCGGGGACTTCGTGCTTTCGGGCGGAGAGATCCCGGCGATGGTCGTCGTCGACGCGGTGGTGCGGCAGCTGCCGGGGGCGCTGGGCTGCTCCGAATCGAAGGAGCAGGAGTCTTTCGCCGATGGGCTCTTGGAGTCGCCGCATTACACGCGGCCGCCGGAGTTCCGCGGCTGGGCCGTCCCGGAGGTCCTTCTTTCCGGCCACCACGCGGAGGTGGAGAAGTGGCGGCGGCGGCAGAATCTGCTGCTGACGGCGAAGCGCCGGCCGGAGCTGCTTTTGGGCCTTCCTATAAGTAATGAAGAGCGGGAGTGGCTGGCTGAGCAGGGGATAGAGGCGCCGCCGGGGCCCTGAGCTTGCCTTCGCCACCTGCCGCGGATACACTTCGAATGTTGTGAACAGAGCAGACGCCTATATCGATCTCAAGCCGAACCACAATATCCCGGCTTTCCGCGTGGGCGACACTATCCGTGTCCACGCCACCGTGGTCGAGGGCAACCGGCGGCGTATCCAGGTGTTCGAGGGCGTCGTCATCCGCATCCGGCGCGGCGGCATCAACTCCAGCTTCACGGTTCGGCGCGTCAGCCACAGCGTCGGCGTAGAGCGCGTGTTCCCGTATCACTCTCCCCTCGTCGACAAGGTCGAGGTCACGCGCGTGGCCAACGTTCGGCGCGCCAAGCTGTACTACCTGCGCGACCGCGTCGGCAAGGCGGCCCGGTTGAAGCCGGGTTCTCGCGCGCGCTTTGAGTCGCTGACGAACCTGCCGTACCGGACGCAAGAAGAGGCCGAGGACGTCCTGGCCGTGGTCCCCGAGGAAGGGATCGACGAGGTGATGGAGGTCGAGGAGACGGCCGAGGACGGCGAGACCACCGAGGTCGAGGCGACGGAAGAAGTTGCGCCGGAAGCCGCCGCTGAAGAGCCAGCACCAGCCGCCGAAGCCGACGCAGCCGAAGAGCCCGCCGAAGACGAAGAGCCCGCCGAAGACGAACCCGCGTCCTAAACCCACTCGCCCGGAGCGCGAACAGTCGGCCGCCGCAGGGCGGCTGTTTTCTTGCTCGCACCTCACACTTCGCACCTCACCCCTCTCAGCCCCGCCGTTCGTCCCTTGACCCGCGACCCGTCCACGCCTGACGCTTTGCTCATGCCGTTCGCAGAGGTCGCCGTTAACGCAGCGGCGCCGATCCGCCAGACCTTTACCTACAGGATCCCGGACGGGATGGCCGTGTCGGCCGGGCACGCCGTCTACGTCCCGTTCGGCGCGCGCACGCTGCAGGGGATCGTCATGGAAGTGACCGCTGAGCCGGCGTTCGTCGAGGCGCGAGACCTGGAGGGGCTGATCGATGAGCGGCCGCTGGTCACGCCGGAGCGGCTGGCCCTGGCGCGCTGGCTGGCGGAGTACTACCTGGCGCCGCTGTTCGACTGCGTCTCGCTGATGCTGCCGGCGGGGTTCAAACGCAAACCGCTGACGTTTGTGCGGAGGGCCTTCTGGGCGGGCGATGCGGCTGCCGACGACCTCCCGGAGTCGGAGCGCGCGGTCCTGGCGGCGCTGGCCGACAAGGAGTTGAACGCCGAAGACGTGAAGCGCGAGGTGAAGGGCGGCGCCCGGGCCATCTCCGCGTTGCTGAAGAAGGGAATCCTGGCGCGGACCTACCGGCTGGCGCGGCCGGCGGTGGCGGCCAAGGTCGTGGCGTACTTACGGCTGCTGGCTTCTGAGTCCGAGGCACGGGCGAGAGGTGCGGCGGCTGCGGGAGAGCGAGGAGAAGGGCGCGGCGCGGCGCGCGGTCGTCCTTGAGGCGCTGGCCGATGAAGGCGAGATGCCGCTCAGCCGGGCTCGGGAGATCGGGCTGACGCCGGCCCTTCTGCGGGACCTGCAAGCAGAGGGACTGGCGGCGCTGGAGGACGTCCAGGTTGTGCGCGATCCGATGAACCGCTCGTACCCACCGCGCCCGATGCCGGAGCTGACTCCGGACCAGGACCGCGCGGCGGCGGCGATCTGCGAGGCGCTGGAGTCCAGTAGACCGTCCCACGAGACGTTCCTGCTCCACGGCGTCACCGGAAGCGGCAAGACGGAGGTGTACCTGGCGGCGCTGGACCGCGCGGTGGCGCTGGGCAAGCGGGGCATCGTCCTGGTGCCGGAGATCGCGCTGACGCCGCAGACGGTGCGCCGCTTCGCGGAGCGGTTCCCGGGGCGCGTGGCGGTGATGCACAGCGGCCTCTCTCTCGGCCAGCACTTCGACATCTGGCACGAGGTGCGGGACGGGCGATACGACGTCGTGATCGGGCCGCGCGGGGCGCTGTTCGCACCACAGCCCGAAGTCGGCCTGGTGATCATCGATGAGGAGCACGAGTGGACGTACAAGCAGATGGAAGGCACGCCGCGCTACCACGCCCGCCGCGCGGCCGAGGAGTTTTGCCGTATCGCCGGCGCCGTGCTGGTGCTGGGCTCGGCGACGCCCGACGTGGAGAGCCACTTCGCGGCGCAGAACGGGCGCTGCCGCCTGCTGGAGTTGCCGGAGCGGCTGGTCACTGAGGACGACGGGACGGTGCGCCCCGGGCCGCTGCCGGAAGTGGACGTCGTCGACCTGCGGGAGGAGCTTAAGGCCGGCAACCGCAGCATCTTCAGCCGCAGCCTGGCGCGGGCGATCCGCTCGGCCCTGGAATCGAAGGAGCAGGTGATGCTGTTCTTGAACCGGCGCGGCACGGCCTCGTTCGTGCAGTGCCGGGACTGTGGCTACGTGCCGGAGTGCAAGTCTTGCGCGGCGGCGCTGACCTACCACGTTGCCGCAGGAGCGGCTGATCTGCCACTACTGCGGCCGCCGCTACCCGCTGCCTGACCGGTGCCCGCAGTGTGGAGGCAGGCGGATTCGCCAGGTCGGGCTGGGGACGGAGCGGGTGGAGGAGGAGGCGCAGCGCGAGTTCGCCGGTGCGCGCACGGTCCGCTGGGACCGCGACGTGACGCGCGGCAAAGGCTCGCACGAAGCGATCCTGGCGCGCTTCCTGGCCCACGAAGCGGACATCCTGGTCGGCACGCAGATGATCGCCAAGGGGTCTGGACATTCCGCTGGTGACGCTGGTCGGCGTCGTATCGGCTGACGTGGCGCTGCACCTGCCGGACTTCCGCTCCGGCGAGCGGACGTTCCAGCTCCTGGAGCAGGTGGCCGGTCGTGCCGGGCGTGGTCCGCGCGGGGGTCGGGTGATCATCCAGACGTACACACCGGACCATTACGCGATCGAGGCGGCGGCGGGTCACGACTACCACGCGATGTACGGCCGCGAGATCGAGTTCCGGCGGCGGATGGGCTACCCGCCGTTCGGGCGGCTGGTGCGGATGACGTTTTCGCACACGGGCGCGGAGTACGCGCAGCGCCAGGCGGCGACGATGACGGCGCGGCTGCGGGAGGAACAGGAGCGGCTGGGCCTGCCGAACCTGGATATCCTGGGCCCGGCGCCGGCGTTCGTGCCGAGGGTGCGGGGGCGCTGGCGCTGGAACGTGATCCTGCGCGGCGACGACCCGCCGGCGCTGCTGCGGGAGCTGGCGCTGCCCCGTGGGTGGACCGTGGATGTCGACCCGATCTCGGTGTTGTGAGATGAGGCGTTTCACGAACTCTGCGGCTCGGCGGATCGCCATCGCGGCGCAGGGCTTCATGGACCCGCGGCCGGGCGGGAGGGTCACCGCCAGCCATCTGCGGAGGCTGATGAGCCGGGTCGGGATGCTGCAGCTGGACTCCGTGAATGTGCTCGTGCGGTCGCACTACCTGCCGGCGTTCTCGCGGCTGGGTCCGTACCCCCGCGAGCTGCTCGATCGCTACGCCTTCAAGCGCCGCGCCATCTTCGAGTACTGGGGCCACGAAGCTTCGCTGATCCCTGTCGAGCACTTTCGCCTGTTCCGCGAGCGGATGGACAACGACTCAAAGTGGCACATCCACAAGTGGGCAGACGAACACCAGGGCTACGTCGCGGAGGTGCTGGAGGAGGTACGCAGGCGCGGCCCGATCGTTGTCGGCCAGCTCAAGGACCCCGGAACGCGGGCCGGCGGCTGGTGGGGCTGGGGCGAGGGCAAGCTCGCGCTGGAGTACCTGTTCGCCCGGGGACTGATCACGACGACGAACCGCTCCGCCTTCACGCGCGTCTACGACGTCACCCAGCGCGTTATCCCGGCCCAGCACCTGAACGCCGAACGCCCCTCGCCGGAGGAGGCGCATCGCGAGCTGGTCATGCTGGCCACGCGCTCCCTCGGCATCGCAACTACCCGCGACGTGGCGGACTACTACCGGCTGCCGCTGAAGGAGACCCGCGCGGCGCTGGCGGAGCTGAGCAGCTCGGGGGCGCTGGAGCTGGTCGAGGTCAAAGGCTGGAAGGAACAGGTTTACCTGCACCCGGAGGCCAGGGTCCCGCGCCGGATCGAGGCCCGCGCGCTGCTGTCGCCGTTTGACTCGCTGATCTGGGAGCGGGACCGAACGGAGCGTCTGTTCGGCTTCCGCTACCGGATCGAGATCTACACGCCCAGGCCGAAGCGAGTCTTCGGGTACTACGTGCTGCCGTTCCTGTTGGGTGAGCACCTGGTCGCTCGCGTCGATCTCAAAGCAGACCGCCAGAAAGGCCGCCTGCTTGTGCGAGCCACGCACGCAGAGGCCGGCGTCGACAAAGACGAGGTCGCGGTTGCGCTAAGCCTGGAGCTGCGCTCGATGGCTGAATGGCTGGGCTTATCGGAAGTCGAGGTGGCCGCGGTCGGGGATCTTGCGGCGGCTCTTCGCTCGCACATGTATTGAGCAGCGCCGTGCCATGGAGTGCTCTGGTGGCGGAAGGCCGCGAAATAGCCTAAGGCTGGTAGCTGTCCAGCACCTTCTGAGCGGCGGCAAGCGAGAGCACGTCGTTTGTGCCGTCTTCGACGAGTGACGCGCGCGCGTCGCGGAAGAGCTTCTCGATGACCATCTCCTTGGCCAGCCCGTAGCCGCCGTGCAGCTGCAGAGCGTCGCTGGCGGCGTTGAAGGCGGTCTGTGTGCAGAAGACCTTGGACGCCATGGAGTACTGGGTCGCCGGCGGGCTGCTGGTCTGGTTGTAGATCATCGCCGCGCGGGACAGCTGGCGCGCTGCTTCGACGTTGATGAACATGTTGACCAGCTTCAGCTGCACGGCCTGGTGCTCCGAGATCGGCTTCGTTCCCTGGACGCGGTTCTTGGTGTAGGTGAGCGCCTCTTCGAAGGCGGCGCGGGCCAGGCCGGTGAAGGTGGCGCCCATGAAGGCGTTGGCGCCGGCCAGCACCGAGTTGATCACGTAGGAGTACATCGGCCCCTGTACCAGCATGTACTCACGCGGGATGCGCACGTTGTCGAAGAACATCTCGCCCTGGTTGAGGGCGCGCTGCCCGAGCTTGTTGAGCGGCTTGCCCTTGGAGACGCCGGGCAGGTTGAGCGGGATCAGGGCGACACCGCCGCCTTCCTGGCCCTTTTCCGGTTCCAGCCCCAGGAAGCAGAGCGCGTGCGTGGCGATGGTGCCGTTGGAGACCCAGGCCGACTTCTGGCCGCTGATCACCCACTCGTCCCCGTCCAGGACACCGCGGACTCCGGCGGCCGCGGCCGGCTCCTTGAAAGTAGGGGTGCCGTGGATCAGCATGTCGGAGCCGTGCTGCGGTTCGGTGATCGCCCAGCAGCCGATGTAGCGGGCCTCGCGGTCGTTGACGAACGGCATCACGACTTCTTCCATGATCCGCGGGTTCTTAGAGATCGCCGCGAAGCCGAAGGGGAAGGAGGTGACGCCGAGCCCGACGGCGAAATCGGCGGCGCCCCAGCCCATCTCTTCGGTGTAGATGTGCCGGGCCAGCGGCGACATGCCGGCGCCGCCCAGCTCTTCCGACTGGTGGCTGGTGTGATAGCCCAGTTGGTACGCCTGCCGGAAGACGTTCCAGAGCGGCGAGCCTTCTCCGATCACGTCGCTCGGGTCGGGCATGCGGTCCAGTTCCATCGAGGCGGGCCGCAGGACTTCGGCGGCGAAGCGGTGGATCTCCGTCTTGATCGCTTGTTCGTGCTCGGTCAGGTTCTTGTTCAGCTCAAGGTACATCGTTGCCCCCACGGTCCGAATGGGCGGTTGGTGTCCTATATAATGCGCCTGATTGCGGATTTGCGGGAGTACTTGATGCGTGAGAACCGGCTGAAACGATTGTGGGCGGAGGACAAACCGGCGCTCGGCGGCTGGCTGGTTCTGCCTTCCAGCCTTTCGGCGGAGTACCTGGCGCACGCGGGACTGGACTGGCTCTGCGTCGACACTCAGCACGGCTCGATCGACTACCAGGTCGCGGTGACGATGCTGCAGGCGATCTCGACGACGGACACGGTCCCGATCGTCCGCGTGCCGTGGAACGAGCCGGGGACGATCATGAAGACGCTGGACGCCGGCGCCTACGGTGTGATCGTGCCGATGGTCAACAGCCGCCGGGAGGCGGAGGCCGCCGTCGCCGCCTGCCGTTACGCGCCGCAGGGAATCCGCAGCTACGGGCCGGGGCGCGCCGTCCTCTACGCCGGCCTGGACTACGCTGCCAACGCCAACGAGACCGTGCTCGCCATCTGCATGATCGAGACGCGGGAGGCGGTCGCCAACGCCGATGAGATCATCGCCACGCCCGGCCTCGACGCGGTCTACATCGGCCCGAGCGACCTCAGCATCTCGCTGGGGCTGCCGCCTGCCTATGACCAGGACGCGCCCGAATTCGTAGCCGCGATCGACAAGGTCCTGGAGTGCTGCAAGCGGCACGGCGTAATCGCCGGGGTGCACGCCGGGACGCCGGAGGTGGCGAAGAAGCGGATCGCCCAGGGGTTCCGCTTCGTGCAGATGTGCGACGACGCGGGGTCCATGGCGCGCGGCGTGGCGGCCGCGGTAGCAGCGACCAGGTCCTAACTACTTCTTGCGGCGGAGGCCGCCCAGGAAGCCGCGCCAGCCGGCCTCGGCGCTGGCTGAGCGGCCGAGATCGCTTACGCGTTCAGCGATGATCTCGCGGACTCTCTTCTCCTCGCCGGCGTCGAGCCACCAGCCGTGCTCATTGCAGGCGTCCAGTTCAACGGCGTGGGCGCGGTAGTCGAAAGCGGTCATCTGCTTGCCGCAGACGGGACACTTCAGCTCGCCCGGGCGCTCGCCGTACATGACGGTGGCGCGGCGCTCCTCCTCGGTTGAAGGGACGGACGCTTCCAGCTTGTCGAGCTCGTCGTGATCCAGCCAGACGCCGTGACACTGAGGGCAGCGGTCCACCTCGATGCCGTGCATCTTTTCGCTGACGAGCGCAGCCGCATCTCGGGGGCAGTTCATGCTTCTAGGTTCGGCGGTGGGGCGGGATTGGTCAAGGGTGGGCGCGCCGCAGCGCGTCGTTGAGCGAGCCGGAGCGGTAGCCGCCGAGGTCGATCGTCACGTAGAGGTAGCCGAAGGACTTGAGGTGCTCGGCCGCTTCGGCGCGGTGCGGGAGGAGCGCTTCCAGGCCCGGCTCGTCCGTTTCGATCCGGGCCAGCGGGTCTCCTGAAGGGAGCACGTGGTGGCGCACACGCACCTGGCGCAGGCCGAGGGTGCGCAGGTACTGCTCCGCCTGGCCGACGCGGCTGAGGTTCTCCAGTGTGACCGGAGTGCCGTAGGGGATGCGGGAGGAGAGGCAGGCCATTGCCGGCTTGTCCCAGGTCGGCAGGCCGCGCAGGCGCGAGAGCTCGCGGATGTCGGCCTTCGTCAGGCCGGCTTCGACGAGCGGACTGCGGACGGAGTGCTCGGAGGCGGCGCGGCGGCCTGGGCGGTAGTCGCCGGTGTCGTCCAGGTTGCAGCCGTCGATCACTAGCCTCGATCCCGCGTTCGGCGGCGATGGCGCGTCAGCCGCGAGTAGAGCTCGTCCTTGCAGTGGAAGCAGCGGTTGGCGTCGTTGCGGACGTAGTTGGGGTCGTCCATCTCGGCGGTGTCGATCAGCTCGTGGCGGACCCCGATCTGCGCGGCGAGGGCCCTGGCCTCTTCGACTTCGGTGGCCGGGACGGAGGGCGAGACGCCGGTTATCGCGAGCGGCGTTTCGCCGAGAACGTCGTAGCGCGACGGCGGCGACGAAGGTTGAGTCGACGCCGCCGGAGAAGGCGACGATGACGGAGCGCATTTCGCGAGATGATCTGGCGGAGCGCTGCGAGCTTCTCAGCGGCGGGCGGGGCTTGGGTTGACATAGCGAACCCATGATAGCAGGGCGTCCAGAACGCAGGGCATTGCGCGGGGCGCTTCTAGATCGCCTGGAGCAGGTCGGAGGCACCGTGGTGGTGCTCTTCGTCGTGGCCGTGGCTGGCGACGAGCGTGCCATTGTCGATCAGCTTGACGATCAGCTCAACCAGCTTTGGGTCAAGCTGGGTGCCGGACACGCGCAGCAGCTCGGCGCGGGCTTCGGCCACGGTCATCTCGCGGCGGTACGGCCGCTTGGAGGTCAGCGCGTCGAACGTATCGGCTACGGAGATGATGCGCGCCTCAAGCGGGATCTCCTCACCGCGCAGGGCATCGGGGTAGCCGCCGCCCTCGTAGCGCTCGTGGTGGTGGCGGATGACGAAGGCCAGGCCGGCCAGGGTCCGCACGCGCTGGACGATCTCGGCGCCCTTGCGGGGGTGCTCCTTGATCTGGGACCACTCGTCGTTGGAGAGCTTTTCTTCTTTGGTGAGGATGTACGGCGGCAGGCCGATCTTGCCGACGTCGTGCATCTGGGCGGCCAGCACCAGCTCACGCAGGTGGGAGGCGCTGAAGCCGAGCTCCCGGCCGAGGGCGTAGGAGAAGGCGGCGACGCGGTCCACGTGGCGGAACGTCTCCAGGTCGTGGTTTTCGATCTGGTCGGCCAGGGCGACGAGGTTCGTCGGGCGGCCGCGGTTCATCTGGCTGAGGGCGTCGCGCATGGCCAGGCCCTCGGCGATGGCGCGGCCGTCCTTGGCCCGGATCACTTCCCAGGTCCAGCCGCCGAGCACGGTGACGAAGGCGACGAGGAAGAGGCCGTGGTACATCCACCAGGAGTAGGCCCAGTACTGGCCGAAGTCCAGCGAGATCTGCGCCTCGGCCAGGAAGGCGAGGCCGACGGCGACGGCGAGTTGGCTGGGCAAACGCGCGAACTGGTAGGACTGGTAGTAGCGCCAGGCCGCGAAGAGCAGCAGGGAAAGGGTCACGGCGGTCAGCGTGTGCTGGAACCATTCGGCCTCAGTTGGGAAGCCGGTGAGCCAGTCCGGTGAGAGCATGCTCATTACGAAGTAGAAGCTGATCAGGGCCAGCGACACTACCAGGATCACCTGCGGGATCTTGAGGCGCGTGCGGGTGCTGTTCTCCAGCCCCGGGATCGTGATGACGCTCAGAGTGGCGAAGAAGCCGGCGGCCAGCGTGGCCAGCCAGGGCGAGCGGCCGATGGAGGCGTAGGCCTCGTCGTAGAGGAAGCCCGGGGTGGCGATGCCGTGGACGGCGAAAAACATGCCCAGCGCAAAGAAGGAGAGCGCCAGGAACATGATGCGCGTCTCTCGCATCGTGCGGGCAGAGATGATCAAGAGCAGACAGGCCAGGGCAGCGAGCAAGGAGGCCGCCGAAACGACCCAGAAGTGGAACGAGTTCGTTCCCCAGGAGTGATCCAGGCTCGGGTCGGCCAGCAAAACGCCGAAAGTCACCAGCGGAATCGCCAGCACTACAAATGCAATGCGAGATGGCATATCGTCTCTTCCTCTACGACTAGGGTTTCCCGAGGTAGAGACGGTTGCAGTAGGGTTAACGTTACGAACCTTAACCGTACCTTCCATAACGCAAAGCCCCTCGCATTTGCGAGGGGCCTTTTGTCACGCAGATAGCCGCGGTTTACGGAGTGACGGCGATCTTCAGGACGCCGCCGGTCTTGGCGCGGAAGAGGTCGTAGGCCTTGGGCAGCTCGTCAAGCTTCATCCGGTGGGTGAAGAGCGGGCTAAGGTCGATGCCGCTGTACTGCATGAGCTCGCAGAGGTACTCCATGCGGTCGGCGCCGGAAGGGCAGAGCGTGGTCACAACCTGGCGGTGCAGGAAAGACGGCGCCATCGTCGGCATGGAGACGGCGGGCAGCAGACCGTAGACCCCGACCGAGGAGACGGTGCCGCCGCGGCGGACGGCCCTTGTCGCCAGCTCGAACGTGGGCTGAGTGCCAACAGCCTCGACGGCGATGTCGACTCCGTGGTTGTTGGTCAGCGCCATGATCTTCTGGATCGGGTCCTCTTCCTTGGGGTTGATGACCTCGTTTGCGCCGAACTTCTTGGACATCTCCAGGCGCTCAGGCAGCGTGTCGACGGCGATGATCTGGCCGCAGCCGCGGGCCCGGGCGCCGGCCGTGGCCATGAGGCCGACGGGGCCCTGGGCGAAGATCGCGACGGAGGCGCCGAAGCCCGCCCCGGCGCGTTCGATGGCGCCGAAGCCGGTAGAGAGGATGTCTGAGATCAGGATGGCGTGCTCATCGCTGACGCCGGGCGGGCAGATCGTCGTGTTCTGCTCGGCGTAGGGGACCGTGTAGTACTCGGCCTGGCAGCCGAAGAGGACGCTGCCGCCGCCGGAGCAGACTCCGTGGTTGACGGACATGCACTCGTGGCAGGTGCCGCAGCCGACCAGGCAGGAGGCGACGACGCGGTCGCCTTCCTTGAACTTTGTCACCCCTGCGCCAACGGCGCTGACGTGGCCAACGCCTTCGTGGCCCATCGGCAGGCCTTCCGGGCGGACGGAGCGCGGGAAGGCGAAATTGAGGACGGCGGTGGGGAACTCGTCCAGGAAGTGCATGTCGCTGCCGCAGACCGTGGCCATGCTGGTCTTGACGATAATCTCGCCGGGTTTCGGCTCCGGGACGGGGATGTCCAGCATCTCCGCTTTGCCCTGGTCAGTCTTGATACATGCCTTCATTGGGATACCTCCACTAATCGTGTTTTCGACGGGGCGACTGCTGGGCGTTATCTGAGCACAGACTAAGGAACGGGTCAAGCCGTGCGGGCTCCCGGCGCCTGACGTGAAGAGACCCCGAGTGAGGGGGTTGCCAACTCGGGGTCTCCAGGCTGAGATGACGTCTAGGCGGCGCGCTTGCGGGGCCGTTCGGCGGTCTCGGGGCGGCGCGCCGGGCGGATGCGGTAGGTCACCTTTGGTGAGGAGGGAGCCGCGATGCGGTGTCCGCACTGCAGGCAGACGAGGTCGATATCGCCGAGCAGCTCCTCCGGGATGAGGTCGCCGCCGCAGCGTGCACAGGCTTTGAGGTTAATCATTTCGTTTCTCCTGCTGTATTTAACGTCAGGGACGGCGCGGCGGTTCCGCCCCGGGCCCCAACATTAAAGAGATTTAAACCTGGCGCACCGCCTCCACGTAGATGTGGATCTTGACCTTGTCGCTGACGGCGAATCCGCCGGTTTCCAGGGCCTGGTTCCAGCGCACGTTGAACGCCTTGCGGCTGATCTCCGTGTGGGCGCTGAACGCCACCCTGTCGTTGCCCCAGGGGTCGATCACGCGCCCCTCGAACTCGCCGTCAAGGACGACTTCGCGGGTGACGTCGCGAATCGTCAGGTCGCCGGTCAGGCGGAACTCGGTTTCGCCGTCCCGCTCCAGCTTCGTGCTCAGGAACGTGATCTTCGGGAACGCTTCGGCGTTGAAGAAGTCGTCGGAACGGAGGTGCTCGTCGCGGCCGGCCTCGTTGGTGTCGATGCTGGCGACGTCCACGCTGGCGCTGACCCGGGAGTTCCGTGGGTCCGCCTCGTCGAGTTCGACGGTGGCTTCGAAGTCACGGAAGCTGCCGCGGACGGTGCTGATCATGAGGTGTTTGACCTGGAAGTCGATGTTGGAGTGGCTCCTGTCGATTTTCCAGGTGCTGGTCTGGGTTTTCTGTTCGGTAGTCATGGGGCTCCTTCCTTGCATTCAGGTACTTACCTGTTGTAAGGTACTGTATACACGGAAGTTACGGTTGTCAAGCCACTTACCCGGAGTAAGATATAGGTGATGGATTCCGAAGACACACAGTCAGCGTTCTGCCCCAGGTACCAGCGCACCGTCGAGTTGATCGGCCGCCGCTGGACCGGCGCGATCCTGCGCGCGCTTTTTAGCGGGGTCAGCCGCTTCAGCGACCTCTGCGAGACCGTCCCCGGCCTCAGCGACCGCATGCTGGCCGAGCGCCTGAAGGAGCTTGAGGCCGAGGGGATCGTGCTGCGGACCGTTATCCCTGAGACGCCGGTGCGGGTGGAGTACTCGCTGACAGAGAAGGGCCGTGGCCTGGACGAGGTTGTGCGGGCCGTCTCCGGCTGGGCGGAGCGCTGGGAAGCCGAGGCCGTCACTAGCCGGTGCCGCCCAGAATAGCTACACCCGGTCTAACCAGAGTCAAAGGTCTTATTGATAGGCTCGATCACACTGCACGCCTAGCGGCGGATCAACCGCCGGCTGCTCAGTGATCATCATAGTGCCCCGCCGGCACAGCCAGCCCAGCCGCGCTCTCATCGCTCTCCTCAATCGTCACCTCCACCTTGCGCATCGAGACCGCCGCTTCCTTGTCGCTGATGAAGACGGCGATGACGATGCCGACGACGGCGATCGCGCCGCCGCCACGATGAACGCCTCGTGGAAGGAGAGGATCGCAGCGTCGGAGTTGGCTCCGGGAGCCAGCGAGGTGGCGTGGTGCGAGAGGCGGCTGGTCAGGACCGTAGCCAGCAGCGCGACGCCGAAGCTGGCCCCCACCTGGCGGCCGGCGCTGTTGATCGCGCTGGCGCGGCCCATGAGCTGCGGGCTGATCGTGGCGAACGTCGCCGTCTGCAGCGAGACCAGCATGAATGAGAAGAAGCAGCCGCGCGTGAACATGATTCCGCGGACCCACCAGAGGCTGGTGCCGACATCGACGAAGGCGAAGGCCAGCGTGGTCACGGTGACTCCCGCCAGGCCCAGCATCATCATCCGGCGCGGCCCGACGCGGTTGTAGGCGCGCCCGGCCAGCTGGACCATCATCACGACACCGAACGCCTGCGGGAACGTGGCCAGGCCAGAGTCGAAGGCGCCGAGGCCCTTGGTGGCCGGCGATTGCAGCATCAGCGGCAGGAGGAAGAGGCCGCCCATCAGCGCGGCGAAGCCGATCACCTGCACGGCGTTGGAGGTGGCGAAGAGCTTGTTCTTGAACAGCCGCATCTGGATCATCGGCTCCGCCGTGCGGATCTCGACGATCGTGAAGACTGTGAGGAGGAGGATACCCATCGCGCCGAAGGCGAGCACCCGCGTATTGTCCAGGCCGTTGGCCCCGGCTTCGGCGAGCGCGTACATCAGGGTGGCGAATCCGCTGGCCGCCAGCAGCAGGCCCGGCACGTCGAAGCGGCCGGGCGCGGGCTGCTTCTCCTCTTTCAGGAAGAGGCCGGCGAAGATGAAGCCGAGCAGGCCGACCGGGATGTTGATCAGGAAGATCATCCGCCAGTCGACGTATTCAACGAGGTAGCCGCCAAGCACGGGGCCGCTGGCGGGCGCGACGACCATCGGGATCATCAGCACGGCCGAGGCCTTGGCGCGTTCGTGGGGCGGGAAGGCCCGGTAGAGCATCGCGGTGCCGACGGGCGTCAACATTCCGCCGCCGATCCCCTGCAGCACCCGGAAGGCGATCAGTGACTCCAGGCTCCAGGAGAGCCCGCAGCCCAGCGAGGCGCTGGTGAACAAGAAGAGCGCCGTCATGAAGACACGCTTGGTTCCGAAGCGGTCGCCGACCCAGCCGGAGACCGGGATGAAGACCGCCAGGCTGAGCAGGTAGCCGGTGACCACCCACTGCACCTGTGTCGTCGTGGCGTGGTGGATCTCGGCCAGAGTCGGCACAGCGACGTTGACGATCGTCATGTCCAGCAGGTCCATGAACAGACCGAAGACGAAGACGATGCCGACGATCCACTTGTATTCGATGCGCTTCATCGCTCCTACCTCAGACTCCTACCCCAGCGCCGAACTTCGCGACCTGTGGGATGACGTCGCGGCCAATCGCTTCCAGCGGCGCCAGGTTCTCGACGCCGGCTACAGACCCGAGCACTGCCTGGACGCCCAGGTCGGACAGGTCGGAGAGCTGCTGGACTAGCTGCGCAGTGTTCTCGCCGTTCGGCCCGGGGTTCATCACCGTGATCACGGTCTTCTGGATGTCGTCGTAGTTGCGGCCCTCGCGCTCGCAATGCTGCCGAAGAATCGCGAGCTTGCGTTCGATCTCGGCGTTGCCCATGTGGGCGAAGAGGTTGCAGGCGTCGGCGTATTTCGCCACCAGCCGCAGCGTCTTCCTCTCGCCGCTGCCGCCGATGAGGATGCGGGGCCGCGGCTGGGAGAGGGCCTGCGGGACGTTGAGAGTCTCGGCCAGCTTGTAGTGCTTGCCCTCGAACGGGCCGTCGTTGTCGCTCCACATCTGATGCGCGATCTGCAGTGCTTCTTCCAGCCGCTCGAACCGTTCCTTGAGTGGCGGGAAGTCCACGCCGAGACCGAGGTGCTCGCGTTCGAACCAGGCGGCGCCGATGCCGAGCCAGGCGCGGCCGCCGGAGAGCACGTCGAGGGTGGTGACCTGCTTGATCAGGATGCCCGGGTGGCGGTAGGTGACCCCCGTGACGAGCGCACCCAGGCCGACGCGGGACGTTTGCCCGGCCAGGAAGCCGAGCGTTGTGTAGGCCTCCAGCATGTCGAGCTCGGCCGGGCCGACGAAGGGGATCTGGAAGTAGTGGTCCATCAGCCAGATCGAGTCGAAGCCGGAGTCTTCGGCCGTCCGGGCGATCTTCTTCAGGCGGGGCCCGATTTCGGGTGCGCCGCCGGCCCAGGTCAGGTAAGGGATCTGCAGTCCGATTTTCATGGACGGTTCTCCTTTGTAGGGGCGTCGTTTGTGGAGATGCCGCGGGCGATGGCGCAGGCCGACTCGCGGATGATCTCTTCTGCGTCTGCCAGGGAGCGGCCAAAGGCGACGCAGTACGTGAAACCGATAGAGAAGCCGAGTCCGCTGATCGCCTGGCCGATGGCATCGATGTCGACGTCCGGGCGGATGCGGCCGGCCTTTTGGTGCTGCTTGAGCCGGGCCGTGATGAACTCGACCTGGGCGGCCTGGATGCCGTCGCGTACAGCGGCGGCGATCTCCTGGTCGATGGCGGCCTGGGAAACGCAGATGCGCATGAAGTTCTGGCGCTCCAGCTTGCCCTTGACGTCGTGCAGGAGCAGCTGCTCGATCTCCTCGTGGACGGAGTCGCGGTCGGGAAGCGTGGCGCCGTACTCCTCGCGCACCTGGAGGCCCTTGTGCTGGAGGATGGCGAGGAGAAGGCCGCGCTTGCCGGCGAAGTAGCGGTGGATCAGCCCCTCGGCGCAGCCGGCCCGCTCGGCGATCTCGCGGGTGGTGGCGGCGTCGTAGCCGCGTTCGGCGAAGACGGCGTTGGCGGCGTCGATCAGGGCGCCCTGGCGCTGTTCCTTGTCTCTGGGCAGGAAGGTTGTGTGTGTCATGGTTACAATTGTGCGTGCGCGCGCACTTACCGTTCGATAATGCGACCGGCGCCGAAAGGGGTCAAGTGTCGGAGGTCACACTTTGGCGGGGAAAGTGGCGACGCTGGTGCGAGCGGTGCAAACGAGCGTTTGGGTTGGGCGAGATTCTTCGCTGCGGCTCAGAATGACCTGTGGCGTTTGACGGCGCGGAGGGCGTTCGCCTAAGCTAAATCGGTACTTTTCCACGGGAGAATTCGATTATGACCGACACCAAGACCAGGACCGAGTTGAACCTTGTCCGCCGAGACGTCATCGGCAAGAAGGTGCGCGCGCTCCGGCGCAGCGGCATCATTCCGGCCAACATCTACGGCCACAACGTTGAATCCCTGGCCGTCCAGGTGCCCAGTGACGAGCTGCGGCTCCTGATGAAGCGCCACGGCCGCAACGAGATCATCTATGTTCAGGTGGACGGCGAAGAGCGCCCGACGTTCGTGCGCGACGTCCAGCGCAACCCGGTGACGGACCAGATCGTCCACGTCGACTTCCTCCAGATCTCGCTGACGGAGACCGTGCGCCTGGAGGTGCCGGTGCGCTTTAGCGGCGTGGCCCCGGCCGTTACCACCCACGGCGGTATCGTCACCCACTCCACGAACATGGTGCTGGTGGAGGCGCTGCCGACCGCTGTGCCATCGTCAATCGAGATCGATATCAGCAACCTGACCGAGATCGGCCAATCGATCCACGTCGGCGACCTGCCGGAGATGGAAGGCGTCACATTCATCACCGACGCGGGCTCCGTCATCGTCCGTATCGACCTGCCGGCAGCCGAGCGCTCGGAGGCCGAAGAGGTCGCCGCCGAGGGCGAGGAGGGCGCGGCCGCCGAGGGAGCCGAAGGTGTGGTCCCGGCCGCCGAAGCAGCGGAGGGCGAGAAGTCCGAGTAACCGAAACGCGAACCGCAAAGGGGAGGCGATTCGCCTCCCCTTTTTCATGCCCGTGGAGTGGCGTCCAGGCGCCGGCCGATGATGCCGGGCCGGCCGCGCAGGAACTCAGCGGAGGTGACCTGCTTGCGCCCGGCGCGCTGCACCTCCAGGACGGCGAGCAGGCCTTCGCCGGTCTGCACGGCGAAGGCAGCGTCCTTCGCTTCCGGCGGCGACGCGGGCGGCGGGGTAACGACCGTGCCGATAAGCTCGCCGGAGGTCCCGGACAACGGCCAGGCGCGGCGCAGCAGCAGCGGCTCACCGGCCAGGGCCGCGGTGGCGCCGGGCCACGGCGTGTAGGCCCGGACCCGCCGCCAGATTTCGGCGGCGGACTGGTTCCAGTCGATCACGCCGTCTTCCTTGCGGATCAGGTGCGTGACCGTCGCGTGGGCGCTGTCCTGCGGGCGCGGCGTGAGTTCGCCGGCCAACCAGCGCGGCAGCGTCTCGGCCAGGAGGTCGGCGCCCAGCTCGGCGAGGGATGCGGTCAAACTGCCCGTAGTGTCCAGCGGGTTGACGGCCGCGTGTCTCTGGGCCAGGACGGGGCCGCTGTCCATGCCGGCGTCCATCAGCATGATCGAGACGCCGGTTTCCTGGTCGCCGGCCAGGATCGCGCCGGCGATGGGCGAAGCGCCGCGGTGCCGGGGCAGGAGCGAGGGATGGACGTTGAGGACTCCGCGCGGCGGAATGTCCAGCACCTCCTGTCGCAGGATCTGGCCGTACGCCACGGCGACCATGGCTTCCGGCTCCAGGGCGCGGATGGAGTCCAGCACAGCCGCGTCGCGCAGGGTGAGCGGCTGCATCACTGAGAGGCCGAGCTCCTCGGCGGCGAGCTTGACCGGTGGCGTCGCCAGGCGGCGGCCGCGGCCGGCAGGGCGGTCCGGCTGGGTGATGACGGCCGAGATCGCGTGCCCCGCAGCGGCCAGGCGGCGCAGAGATGGCACGGCGAATCCCGGCGTTCCGATGAAGACGATGGCCATCGCGATGAGCATAAGACGGCGTTGCTCGGCGCGTCCACGCTTGCCGGGTGCGCAACGACTGGGCGCGGTGCTGCGTTATAGCTGTCAGGTAACATGAAACAGATGTGGAAGCGAACCGTGCTCTGTCTGGGGGTCGCCGGCGCCTGCCTGCTGCTGATCTCCTGTGGCGGTGGCGACGACGCGACGCCCACGCCGGCCGTCTCCGTGGTCCTGATCACGCCCAGCGGCTCGCCGACGGAGCGGCCGCGCAAGACGCCGACGCCCACTCCTGTGCCAACGGTGACGCCGCTCGAGGTCTGCGCCCCGAACCCGGACCCGGCACCATCGAACGTCCTCCAGGTGCAGCAGCCGGTCGCGGGGGAGCAGGTGACCATCCCGATCTTCGTGCGCGGGTGGGGCTCAACGATCGGACAGGATGACCGTGGCGTCGTGCTCTCGGTGGTGGATGCCCACCAGAACATCGTGCAGACAAACAACCTGCCGCCGCAGGTGCGGGACTATCGGGTGCCGCCGCCGGGACTCGACATAACCGACAACACGTTCCCGTTTGCGGCGGATGTTGTGCTGGACGACGTCAATGAGCCGACGCCGTACTGCCTCTGGCTCTACCTGAACACCGACGAGATGGGGCACGCGCTGCAGGTGGTGCAGGTGCCGGTGGTGATCGTCCCGCGTTCGTAGAGACGCGGATCAGGTGACGATGACGGCGAAGGCGCCGGCCACGGCGAAGATGCCGAGCATGATGGCGGCGGCGGAGAGCAGGGCGCGGTCGCGGCCGGTCTCCCACCAGAGGAGCGTTACGCCGGCGGCAACGACGACCAGGATCAGGGCGAGCTCTCGAAACGTCACGGTGAAATTATAGCGCGGCCCGGCGCTTAGCGCCCCCGTCAGTTGCCGCCCAGGGCCGGCGGGTTGGCGATCGTCCATTCGTAGACGTTGCGAAAGCGGGAGGCCGGGTTGAAGAGGACGCCGGGATCGACGCCGTTGACTCGGTCGCTCACAAAGTAGGCGAACAGCGGCACGTAGAGCGGGATGCTGGGCACGTCCCGCAGGAACTGCTCCTGGAACTGCCCGTAGAGGTCCTTGCGCTTGGCGATATCGAAGGTGCGTCGGGCTTCTTCGACGAGCTTGTCGGCGTCGTCGCTGGTGTAGGCGGAGATGTTGCGGCCGTTGTTGATGGTCTGGGAGCTGTGCCAGGCGGGATAGGGGTCGGGGTCGGCGCCGGGGTCCCAGCCGAAGATGGCGGCCTGGTACTGGCGCGGGATCAGGAAGTCGCGGACCAGGTCGCTGGAAGGCTGGCGGGCGACGGTGGCGTTGATGCCGGCATCGGCCAGCTGATCGGCGATGGCGTCGGCGATGGCTCCCCGCAGCGCGTCCTCGTCGGTGATCAGCGAGATCCGGAGCTCGGTGTTGTTCTTCTCGCGCACGTTGGAGCCGTCGGGAAGGACCCAGCCGTCGTTTTCGAGGATCGTGCGGGCCAGGCCGACGTCGTGCGGCTGTCCCTGGAGATCGCCATCGAAGGCCCAGGTGCCGGGGACAATCGGCGTGTCGGCGCGCTGGCCGCGGCCGCCGAGCAGGCTGGTGATGATCGAGTCGATATCCACCGCCCGGGAGATGGCGAGGCGCACCGCCGGGTCGTTCATCGGCGGGCCGGCGTCGTTCAGGTAAAGGATCGTGAAGGCGCTGCGGATCGCTGGATGCGCGCCGAAGCCGTCCACATTGCGTAGCGTCTGGTAGTCCCCCGGGTCGATCGAGAGGTTGGCGAGGAGGCCGTCGGCGTCACCGCGGACGATGCCGGCGACGGCGCTGGCCATATCGGGATAGAACTTCAGCTCGATCTCATCGATCTGCGGCGCGCCCAGGTAGAAGTTGGGGTTGGCCTTGAGCAGCGCGTGTGCATCGTCGATGGTCAGGACGCTGTAGGGGCCGGTGCCGATGGGGTGCCTGTTGAACGGGTCATCGAGAATGGTCTGCGGCGTCGCCGAGCCAAGGATCGAAGACGGCAGGATGCCCATTGAGGCGTAGGTGAGGAACGGCGCGTACGGCTCCGGGAGAGTGCAGGAGACGGTCAGCGTGTCCGGCGCAGTGCAGGTAATCGATTGCCAGAGCGCGGCCTGCTCGGGGTCTCCCTGCAAAGCCGTGTTTGCCAGGAGGCCGTACGTGAACAGCACGTCGGCGGAGGTGAAGGGCGCACCGGTCTGCCAGGTGACGTTCGGGCGCAGGTGGAAGACTACGACCAGGCCGTCGTTGGCGATGTCCCAGCTCTGCGCCAGGTCTGGCAGCGGGGTGCCGTCAGCGTCCAGCCGGACGAGGCCGGAGAAGATGAGCGATGAGAGATCGCGGTCGGTGTCGTTGCCGTAGGCGAACAGCGGGTTGACGCGAGAAGGCGAGCCGACTTCGGCCTCCGTGTAGTGCGTCGTGACGTTGTTGTCGCTGGAGCTGCCGAGGGGGTCTGCGATGACGAAGAAGGCGGCGCCGAGGACGATGACGCCGACGCAGAGCACCGCCAGCAACGGCCAGCCGGGCCCGTGGTGCCGGCCAAGCGGCGATGATGCGCGAAAGCTCATGTGGTTGCCAGGGGGGAGGAACGGCCGGCTTTAGCGGACGTAGACGGCGAGTGCGGATACCCCCAGCCAGAGAATGGATAGCCCGACGGTGAGCTGGAACAGGGTCTTCTCAAGGCCGCGGCGGGTCCGCACAAAAGAGCCGCTTTGCAGTCCACCCACGCCCTCACCCTTCACCTGCAGGAGGATGACGATGATCAGCGCGATGGAGATGAGAATCGAGGCTACGGCCAGTGAGTCTGTGAGGTTCATCGTTGTGTCTCGCTATTTGCTGTCGAACGCTGGAACCAGGTCCTCTTCCGCTTCGGCGATAGCCGGGGCTGCCTGGTCGCGGTCGTAGTAGATCTTCATTACGGCCTGAGCCAGCTTCTCGGAGTCGTGGTGGTAGCGGTTCTCCTGGCTGATGACGTCGGCCGTGACCAATCGTATCCCATTGTTGACGTGAGCGTCCAGACGGACAGCCGTGGAATGTGGAGCTTTGGGTATGCTTGTCGGCAGGTTGTCGTTGGCCAGGACGTAGCTGATCACGCCTTTGCCGAACTGCTCTTCGATGGCGCTGAGGTGGTCGGCGACGTTGAAGCCGTCTGTCTCGCCGTGCTGGGTGGCGACGTTGCAGACGTAGACCTTGGGGGCCGAACTGGCCATGATGCTGCGGCGGATGCCTTCGACCAGCAGGTTGGGCAAGACGCTGGTGTAGAGGCTGCCGGGTCCGAGGATGATGAGGTCGGCCTCCAGGATCGCGCGCACGGCCTCCGGGTGGGCCGGCGGGTTGTGCGGCAGCAGGTAGACTTCCTTGATCCGGCCGCGCTCTTCAAGGCCGTTGTGGGAGCCGATGAGCGATTCGCCCTGGATCGTCTGGGAGTCCTCCGTCTTGGCGCAGAGGGTGACGTTGGCCAGCGTGGACGGGATGATCTGGCCGCGCACGGCGAGCACACGGCTGGTCTGGCGGATGGCGTCCTCAAAGTTGCCGACGACGCCGGACATGGCGACGATGAAGAGGTTGCCGAAGGAGTGGCCCGCCAGCCCCGACCCGTCGGAGAAGCGGTACTGGAAGAGCTTGGTGACCAGGGGCTCGGCGTCGGCCAGGGCGGCGATGCAGGCGCGGACGTCGCCGGGGGGCAGGACGCCCAGCTCACGGCGGAGAACGCCCGAGGAGCCGCCATCGTCGGCCACGGTGACGATAGCCGTCAGGTTGCCGGTGTACTCCTTCAACCCGCGCAGGAGCGAGGAGAGACCGGTGCCGCCGCCGATCGCCACGATCTTGGGGCCGCGCTTGAGGAAGCGCTGCGTGTAGATCGTGTTGACCAGGCTGGCGTTGCGGTCCCGGTTGGGCACGAGAACGTTGAGCAGAGAATGGTTGAGCTTCCAGATGGAGAAGAGGATCAGGCCCAGCGCCGTGATCATGAACGCCGCCCCGCGGACGTATCGCGGGATGAACTGCCCGGTGACGTAGTACATGAACCCGGGCAGCGTGTAGCCGCTCAGGTAAGCCTCGCGGACGATGTAGCTCAGCCCGAAGGTCATCATGGCGACGCCGATGATCGTCAGGGCCAGCCATCGCTTGATGTGCATGCCCGGGTAGAACCACTTCAGGAAGTCGAAGGCGAATAGGCGTTTCATATTCGTGTGTTGCCAGTAGTTGTAACGAAGGTAAAACGCATATGACTACGGCCCTTCGTTTAATTTTTGCTTCAGGATTTCGGTTACGGCGTCCGGGCGGGCGCGGCCGCGCGTCTCTTTCATGACCTGGCCGACCAGGAACTTGATCGCTTCTTCCTTGCCGCCGCGGTAGTCTTCGACGGCCCTGGCGTTGGCAGCAATGGCGGCGTCGGCGGCGGCGGCGATCTCGTCACCGGCCTCGATCTGGCCGAGGCCCTGCTCATCGACGATCGATTTTGGCTCGCGGCCGGTCGTGAACATCTGCTCGAAGACGTCTTTGGCGGTCTTGCCGGAGATCGCGCCGGATTCCTGCAGGCCGATCAGGTCGGTCAGCATCTGCGCCGTGACCTTTGAGTCAGCGATGTCGGAGTTGTCGGCGTTGAGCAGCCGCGCGAAGTCCCCGTTCACCCAGTTGGCCACGGTCTTGGCGCGCTGCGGCGTCCCTCCTCCAAGCGCCACGGCGTCTTCGAAGAAGCCGGCGCGGGAGCGGGTGTCGGCCAGGACTCGGGCATCGTACTCGGAGAGGCCGTACTGCTCCTGGAAGCGCGCGCGCTTGGCGTCGGGCAGCTCCGGCATCTGCTCGCGGATGCGGTCCACCCACTCGCGGCTGATGACCAGGGGCGGCAGGTCCGGCTCCGGGAAGTAGCGGTAGTCCTCGGCGCCTTCTTTGCTGCGCTGGGTCACGGTCTGGTTGGTGTCCTCACGCCAGCCGCGGGTCTCCTGGACGATGCGGCCGCCGGAGTCCAGGACTTCGGCCTGGCGCTTCTCTTCAAAGTGGATGGCGTCGTAGGCGTGCTTAAAGCTGTTGATGTTCTTGAGCTCCACCTTTTGCCCGAACGGCTCCGTGCCGGCCGGCCGGATGCTGACGTTCGGCTCGCAGCGCATGTTGCCTTCTTCCATGTTGGCACGGCTGGCGCCGATGTAGCGCAGGATCTGGCGTAGCTTCTGCAGGTAGGCGCGCGCTTCTTCGGCGGAGCGGACGTCCGGCTCAGAGACGATCTCCATCAGCGGCAGGCCGGAGCGGTTGACGTCGATCAGGCTGTAGGTCTCGCCGGTGGCGGAGTCGTTGTGGTGGGAGAGGCGGGCCGTGTCCTCTTCCAGGTGGACGCGGGTGATGCCGATTCGCTTGCCGACGCCGTCGACTTCGATCTCGAGCCAGCCGTTTTTGCAGATCGGCAGGTCGTATTCGGAGATCTGGTAGCCCTTCATGAGGTCCGGGTAGTGGTAGTTCTTGCGGTCGAACTTGGCCTCGGCGGCGATCTCGCAGTTGAGGGCCAGGCCGGTCATGATCGTCAGCTCCACGGCGGCGCGGTTGATCACGGGCAGGACGCCGGGCATGCCGAGGCAGACGGGGTCGACGTGGGTGTTGGGCGGCGAATCGAGCGTCGGCACGGTGCAACTGCAGAACATCTTGCTGCGCGTCAGGAGCTGGGCATGCACCTCTATGCCGATGACGGTCTCGTATCTGGTCGCGGTCTGCGTCATATGGTCTGGTTCAGTCTACCAAGCGCGCACCTAATGGGCCGCGGCAGAGGTAACGAAAATGTGACGATATTGTGGGTAACTTTACAGGTTCTCCCGGAAGAGCTTGAGCACGCGTTGCCAGGCGTCGGCGGAGGCTTCTTTGTCGTGTACGTCGGCGCGGGTGTCGTTGAAAAAGCCGTGGTGGGCGCCGGGGTAGACCTTGATCTCGAACGATTTGCCGTGTTCCTCCAGGGCCTGCCGCAGCTTTTCGCGGACGGGCGGGCCGAACCAGTCGTCGTGTTCGGCGTAGATGGCGAGGATGGGTCCGTTCAAGCTCTGGACCTTGTCGATCGGCTCAGGGCTGGCGCCGTAGAAGGGCGCGGCCGCGCGGATCAGGGGCGTGTCGGTGGCCAGGGTGGTGGCGAGGCCTCCGCCCATGCAGAAGCCGATTGCGCCGATCGCGTCGCTCTTGATAAACGGCTGCCCGGCAAGGTACTCCGTGGCCTTGACCAGCTCCTGGCTGGCGCGCGGCATGTCCAGTGCCATCATCTTTTTCTGGGCCACGTCCGGTTCGTGGTTGCCGGCGACGTCGCCGTGGTAGAGGTCCGGCGCGAAGGCGGCGAACCCTTCCCGGGCGAAGCGCTGGGCGATGTCCTTGATGTTGTCGTTCAGGCCCCACCATTCCTGGATGACGATGACGCCGGGGAAGGGGCCGTCTCCCTTTGGGCGCGCCAGGAAGCCGGGTGTCGTCGAGCCGTTGCTGCCGAACTCGACCATCTCGGTCTGGATGTCAGTGGACACAGATCGCACTCCTTCTGATGCTCTTACCGAAAATGTTATCACGGCCCCCGGGCGGAACGCTTCGGCTATCCCGAGGGGCGGCATGGGCATACAATCGAGGACGAAAATTGGAAATGCAAGCCGGAACAACAAGAGGCGACCAGAAGGTGTCGATGACCTGTAGGCGGGTGTACCTGACCGTAGCGGTTGGGAAAGGACGAGGCACCTGGATGAGAGCGGCGGACGAGTGGCGCGGGTAGCCGTGGGCTGGGTCCGGGCAGTTCTGAGTGCCACGGTGGCGGCGGGAGTGCTGGCCGCGCTGCTGCTCTCCTCCGGGCAGACCGGATCTTTCATCGCCCACAGCGGACCAACGGCTGACGGCGAGCTGGTCATCCATTTTCGCGGCGACGTGTCGCCGGGCCAGCAGGAGGCGCTCCTCCGGGCGCACGGCGCTTCGCTTTCGCAACACCTGAATCTTCCCGAATTCGCGGTCGCGACGGTGCCGCCGGGAAGGGAGTCCGAGATCGGGCAGGCCCTGGCACAGTCAACGCTGGTCGAAACGGCGGAGACGAACCCTGTCCGCCAGCCGGCCGCGGCCCCCAACGACCCGGCTTATCACCAACAGTGGAACATGTCGCTGATCGGCCTGGATTCAGTCTGGGCGGCGACTGATGGCTCCGGTGTGAAGGTGGCGGTCATCGATACGGGAATCGCCTACGAAGACTACGCAGAAGGCGGGAAGATCTTCTCGCGGGCGCCGGACATGGCTACAACGACCTTCGTGGACCCGTACAACTTCTACACAAACGACACGCACGCCGACGACGATTACGGGCACGGCACGCACGTGGCCGGGACGATCGCCGAGAACACGAACAACGGCCTCAGCGCCGCCGGGATCGCTCCCGGCGCCCAGATCATGCCGATCAAGGTCTGCGGGACGAACGCGGTCACTCACAACTACGGCTGCCCGGACGACAGGCTGGCGGCGGGTATCGAGTTTGCGGTGGAGAACGGGGCCCGCGTCATCAACCTGAGCATCGCCGGGCCGGACCCGGTGAACCAGGCCGTCCGCACCGCCCTCCAGCACGCCGAAGACGCTGACGTCGTCGTGGTCGCGGCGGCAGGCAACGAGGGCAAAGGCAGCCTGGACTATCCGGCCGCCGTCGACAGCGTCATCTCCGTCGGCGCCGTGGGCTTCCTCCTGGGACGGGCCGGCTACTCGAACTACGGCAAGGGCGAAGACGACGGCTTCCCGCTCGACGTCGTGGCGCCCGGCGGAGACCCCTCCGCCGAAGGCAGCACCAGCGTCATCTACCAGCAGACCTACAGCGCTTGCCTGCAAGCCACCAACTTCACTACTTTCCCGGAGGTCACGGCCTGCTGGGGCACTTCCATGGCCACCGCCCACGTTACCGGCATCGCCGCGCTGATCCGTTCAAAGTTCCCCTCTCTCTCGGCGGCCCAGGTGCGCGCCGACCTGACCTGCAGCACGGACGATCTCGGCGCGGCCGGCGCCGATCAGTACTACGGCAATGGGCTGGTCCGCGCCGACGGGGCGCTGGCGGACGCCGATCATGATGGGCTGCCGGACTGCATCGACCCGAGCGTATCGACGCCGCACCCGACGCCCACGCCGCCCCTCAACGAGTGCCTGGCGCCGACGTTCACGCCGCCGAGCACGTCGGTGACCCCCGCCGTGACACCGAGCCCCAACGTGAGCGAGGCGGGCGTTCCCACCGATTCGCCGACGCCGACGCCTTCGCCGACCGCATCGCCAACGGAGAGCCCGACTGACACGCCCTCCCCGACGCCATCGGAGACGCCGCCGGAGTCGCCAACCGAGACTCCGACTGAGACGCCCACGGCAACGCCTACGCCCACCCCTACGCCGACGGCCAGCGAGGTGACGGAGAGCCCGGCCCCCAGCCCCACTCCAACCGCCACCACGAGCCCCTCGGCGACGGTGGTTACAACGCCGCGGCCCAGCTGCGGCGACGTCGACTGCAACGGCTCGATTAACGCCGCGGACGCCCTCGGCATCCTGCGCTGGCTGTCAGCGGCGGCGCCGAACGTGCAGTGCATCGGCTTCGGCTACGTGAACTGCGACGGCCGGCTGGACGTGGGCGACGTGACGGTGATCCTTCGCCACAGCGCCACCCTGGAGATCAACCTACCGGCCGGCTGCCCCGGTTTCGACTGACTCTGGCACGATTTTGTAACCACGCCGCCCTCCGCACGGCATTCTATCTGCGGCTGCCAGGGCGTACGGTCGAGACGTGAGCATTGTACTGGTCGTCGATGATGAGCCCGCCATCTGCAGGCTCCTCGCCGCGATCCTGTCCCAGAACGGCTGCGAGCCGATCACCGCTCCGGACGCCGAAGCCGCCTGGGCGGCGATAGTCGAAAGGCAGCCCGACGCGATTATCACCGACATCCGGCTGCCCGGCATGGACGGCGTCCAGCTGGCCCGCAAGGTGCGCGAGGACGAGCGGTTCTCCAAAGTGCCGCTGGCCCTGATGAGCGCCTGGGAATCTGCGCCGAGCTTCAGCCGGCCGCCGCCGGTGGCCTACTTCCGCAAGCCGTTTGACGCCGATGCCCTGCTGGAGTGGGTGTCGGCTGTCTGCGCGACCGACGGCACGCACAGATAGCGCGTCTACCCACGCTTTCCATTCCACCTGCAACAGGCGTAGCATCGCGAAATCCCCTAGAATCGAACTCGCGCCGGGGTGGTGGAATGGTAGACACTGCGGACTTAAAATTCGTATTTCGGCGCCCCGATCAGTCCCGCTTCAGCCGATTTCGTATCTGAAAACGACCCGCCCCGTCTCGGCCCGTACCCCTTGGCACCGCCTTTGCTAACCACTTTGGTTAGCAAAATGTTAGCAACTGCTGAGCGCCTAAACCGTTGACCATTCTCGAATTTCATCGACAGCCCATGGATACGAGATTTGGCCCGTGCTCTCCGCCTTGAGAGTTCAACGGGAGCCGTTTTACGAGCTACCAACCTTCCCCATTTAGTGCCAATTCGTATCTATGACGGCGGTCAAGTAGAGCTGACGTCCCGGCTCGCGACGGCGCTTCACGGCAAACATGGTCACAAAATGGCCACAGTTTTTGCGTCTCGCGCTGTCATCGAGCCAGACGAACAAGAACCCTGCGACCTCGGTCCAAGGGTGGAACGAAAATGGGCAACCGTTGAGGCTACCATCCGCGAGTATTCCATCGCGACAGAAGAATGCTCAGGTCAAAGATGTCCACCGCGTGGTCGCCATTGATGTCCCCTAGGTCGTAACTATTCCTTTTGCCGTCCTTGTTAGTATCTCCCAGCGGAACGCTGATTCGCTTGTTCCAGTTTGCGAGAAGGATGGCCTTGTCTTTGTCGTTGACCGTCCCGTCGTTGTTAAGGTCGGCGGTGCGCTCGGGATAGATGTATCCTTGGAACGTCCCGTACAGGGTCCGTAGCTTACTGAGAGATACGGTCTCTGTGGTGATCTGGTCAAAGCCGTGGATCTTGCCGTCATCTCCTCGATTTAGTGAGTTCATCGAGCGGATCCGCACACTGGTGACTTTGCTCCCACCGGGTCCCAGAGACACGCCGAGCGAATCCACGATAGCCACATGGCCACCAACCGAGTTCTTCCAGACGACGAGAGCACCTATCTGAGGCGAATTGTAGTTGCTGCTTCGTGCCCAACCCAAGGCGTTTCCGTACCAGTCGCCTGCTATGCCCGTCCAATCAAGCTTTGGCGCCGGGGAAATCTTGTCGAACTCGCGGGCCGCGAAGCATGTACAGTTCCCTGCGTAGAAGCCTTTATACGTGGCGCATCCGTTGGTCGAGGCAGCCGCCGTCCCGGCGATTAGGCCGGATATCGTGAGCGCTGTCCCAGCGATCACGACGATGGCGAAGAGAAGTCCCAGTCGCCGCGACAAGCTGGAGTGGGATCGGCCTGCTAAGGTCTCGTTCATTGATGTCCTCCTGTCTTGATTTGCGGGTCTCAGCCGACCCGCGAGCTGCCTTTGCCCTCAAAGGTAGTTGGGAGCCGAAGCCTCGCCCATTGTTGGGAGCTTATGAGACGCTTACGAATCCTGCGGCTGAGCCGCGTCATGCGATGGCTGCGCGGAGCGTGCATACGTTCGCGCGGCTAGCTATAGCAGTGTGAGAGGTACTGAAGATATAGTCGGTCGCTCAGCGATTCGAGAATCAACTGGCAAGCGGACCAGGGGTACCCTTGAGGGCTCGTGCCGCAGGCGGGATCGAAGACAACCCGCACCTCAGTCTTGCCGCTTCCGTATTGGGGATTGACGGAATAGAGAGCCTTGTCCGGATCGCAACCGGAAAGATTATCACCTCGCACGGCATTCCTCCGCTCGTCCGGTGATATGTGCTGTTGCCACGCGGCAGTGTTGCCATGCGACAAGTCGCCAATCACTTGTCGGGCGAACGACTCTGCGGAATCAGTGCTGCCGTCGTCCTCGTCCCCACCCGCACATCCCGTGAGTATCAGCGCTGCCAAGACCACTAGGCCAATCATCAGGACTCTGTTCATCGCTTCCTCCTGTCGCGTTCTCGAGGACAACGTAGTACCGGAAGAGGGTCGCATCCATGGCCGGGCACTTATGAGTCACTGACAGGCGCCGGTTTTGGCAGCCCTTCAACTGGGAAGGCCGCGGACTCCCAGCCGAAGACCGGCTGAGAGTCCGGGCGTGGGCACGGAGCTGCTACATCGATCGCTCAGAGGGCGGTCGCCAGTCGAGCATGACGCACCACCCCGATCGTCACTGGAGCCAGGCCTGGACGCAGGAGAGGGCTTTTCGCGCCAGGTCACGAAGCGAGCTTGACTGAACCTCTGACCAATCGATCTCGCAACGCGGCGCCGGACTCGGAGTGGGCGTCGCAACGCGTGGCGTGGGCGCCGTCGTTCGGGTCGGGTCGGTCGCCGTAGGCGTCGGAGCCGGAGTTCGTGTCGGCGATGGCGTAGGCGTAATCGCTAGCGTTGGAGTCGGGCTGGGTGTTGGCGCGGGGCTCGGAGACGGACTGGCTGTGGGGCTGGGTGTTGGACTTGGCGAAGGAGTTGCCAAAATTGCAATCCCCGTCGCAAGGATCGACGTATCCTCCCCGCCAGCCGCCACATCGGTTCCGAACAGACGAAGCTGCCATTCTCCAGCCTCAGGGTTCTGTACCACGATCATTTCGTGGGTCGGGCCTTCATCGCACAGAACGTCTGGGTCGCCACTTGAACAATCAATTTCTCCGCCAGACGGTGGAATGAGCGTCATGTCGATAGTGCTACCCGGCCAGTTCGTCAGCCACGTCATCTGGGCGTAGTCGTCCGGAACAGCCATAGCCAGCGAGCTGTTCTGTGACGGCATAACATGGATCGTCGTATTGAGCGTAGGGGGAGTAGCCGAGAGTTGGCTCCGGATGGTTACATAGACGGACTGAAGCTGCGCAGGATCCGACAGATACTGATACTGGCCGCCAGTTTCGGCGGCGATTTTCTTAAAGCAGCGCTTCATCCGCCGTTGGTGACAGGCCGATCGTGTAGATTGGCCAACCCTTGTCCTTGAAACAGTCGTGGTCGTTCCCGTAAGTGAAGTTGTTCTGGCCATCTGTCAGGAGCACGGCCGCCTTCGGATTCGCCGACGGACTGGACGCCAGTTGGGCGCACGCTTCTCGAACTCCGCTGCCGATGTCCGTTCCCCCGACGCTGTCAATAGATCCAACTGCCGAGATAAGGTCCTGGCGCCCGCCCGGGATGGCGCCGATCGGCCCAGGCGTTCGTGCGAAGTCATCGAAGTCGACGATCGCGACGTCGTCTCCGGGTAGAGCAGCGTTAATGAAGCGAACGGCCGCCTCCTTTCGCATATCCTTTGGGTCGTTCCATTCCATGCTGCCAGAGCTGTCGATTATGAGAGCGACGTCGACGTTGTTGGACGACGAGCGAAACGGTTCCATCCACCTGCTTGTTCCCAGTCCGCAAGACGGGTAGGCGTAGTTCGCGCCGAGGTATGGACTTGGATCGAGCGTGTTCGAGATCACCGTTTCCGAACCGGTTCCCTTCTTCAGAGACCAGTGTAGGTGAACAATGTCGGTACCGGTCTTCCCTTGGTATCCGATTAGCTCGCCTCGGGAGACGGGGTCCCTCTTGTTCACGAGAATTTGCGACAAATGCGTGTAGTAGGCGGTGAGACCACTGCGTTGCGGAACGATCCCGTCGTATGCGCTTGAGAGCGTGTCTAACGTGATCTCGATCCTGCGATCATCCACGAAGCTAACGGTGCCTTCGGACACGGCAAAGACAGGTTGCCATGAGGTGCCTCCTGACGGATCACCCGCGGCGCTCCATAGATCCAGGCCCGTATGATTTGTGCCACCCTCGGATGTGACACCAGGGTCGTTCCAACATGCACCGAGGAACCCACGTGTAGGCATGGCGAAGGCGGGAGGCACGGCCGTCTTAGCGTCGGTCGATCCTTGGTGAGTTGAGGCGAACAAGAGGCAAGCCATAGCCAATGTCGCCACAATCATCAATTTCTTCATCGTGATACTCCTTTCAAATTGGTTGTCAATGCAAAGGTATCGAGGCTCATGGGTCCGACCAATTGTGTGCCGCTTACACCCGGCTGATAGATCAGCGGTGTCCGAGCGGAGGACTCGTCGAATGACGGTCGTTGCACGGCTACGGGGGACACTCTATCGTCGAGTGTTCAATCGCGCAGGGGCGGCTTCTTCGTCCAGCTATTCGAAGCCTGCCCGGCGGGCGGGTGAAGGCCGGGTCTTCAAGTCATGCATTGGGCGCCGAGAGATCCCCGCTGCCGGGATCGTACGAGGAAAACATCCACATTGACGCGTTCGCTCGCATCAGACACGTCGAAGCGATCGCGCAACGAGATGGTGGCCACTTCCATCCGTGCATCCTTTCGCGCGAAAGCTATCTCCCACCTTCAAACCGCCAAGAGGTCCCCGCCTCCCGATGTTTACGGTCGAACCATATGAGAAACTTCTGTCCCGGGGACCTGTCTGAACCCGCACCTTCCGTGCCCAACGAGACCGAAACTTCCCCGCTAGGATTTGAGAGGAAATTGAATGACTGGCCGGTGAAGTCCACAATCCAGACACCCCACTCTCCTTCCACGGTCGCCAGATGCCCACCCGTACCGAAAGCTCGGGGGCGGCTCTACGTGCGCTGCCTCACTTTCAGTGCTGTTGTGAACAGCACAAGAGGGTCCAGGTCGGGTGCCAGGCGGTCGGGCATTGCTTCCTCCACGCGGCGATCATAGGACAAAGTGATCTAACCGGCGTGTTAGAATCGCCTCACCTTGGGGGGCGCGACGCTGGGCAAAGGAACCGTTCTTTCAAAGCGCTACGAGATACGCGAGCTCATCGGTGCCGGCGGATTTGGCAGCGTCGATCGGGCCCGGGATCCACGAACCAGGCTGAAGATCCCGTCAAGGTCCTTCATGATCACCTTGCTCGTGACGCGGCCTACCTGAAGCGGTTCAGCCGGGAAGCCGCCATTGCCAGGGCGCTGTCGTCGAACATTTCTGCCAGCGCCGGGTTCGGGTCACGACGGCGACATCTATTACTGCGTGATGGAGTATATCCAGGGGCTTACTCTTCACGACATCCTTGAACGCGACGGGGTTCTCTCCATGCGGGATGCGTTGTGATCGCGCTGACGTGGCTGCTGCCGAGCGAGGCTCATAGCCACGGCATAGTTCATCGGAATTAAGCCGCAGAATATTTTCGTTACTCCCGGCGTCGTCAAATTGGGCGATTTCGGTATCGTCGGCGGATGATATTGTCCTTTGACTGTCGACGCAGGTTACATGGGAACCGTTGCGTACAGTTCGCCGGAACAGATCCAGGCGAGGAAGCTGACGGTCGTTCTGACGTCTATTCGTCGGTGTGGTCCTCTACCAAATGCTGTCGGGCAGACCAAGTTTCCAGGGTTCGAGGCTCTCAGTAATGGACGCTCACGCAAGTGCCTCACCGCTTCCACTTGAAGGACAGAACGGCGACCAGGCAGTAGTCATGAAGTGCCTGGCCAAAGAGCGAGGGGACAGGTTTCAAACTGCCGATGAGAAGCGACTGGCCCTGGCACGAATCAAGGACAGATTAGCCCGGCGAACCATCCAGCGAAGACACATTGTCGCTGCTGGCGACGTCGACCTATGGACACGAGGGCGGTCCTAAACAGCATGATCATCAGAGTCCAATAGGCGCCGTGCGGCGATGGCCTCTGTTTATTTCCGGATCGGCCGCCGGAGTCTGATGTGGTCGTGGGTGGATCCGTTGCTGGGGGGTGGCGGTATACATTTCAGCTCCGCGCAGCCCCGACGAATACGGCGACCACTCAGCCCACGACGCGCACAGCTTCGCCGCCGCCTATCCCTCCGTCCTGTCAGGTCCGTGGCCCAAGAGCGCTTTCATTCCTCTACCCAAACGGAGCCGGCCAGGTCGGTTGTGCAAACCGTCAACTGCGGCAATGCGGTGTACATTGAGAGCGTCGGAAAGAGTGCCGGGACGCCGTCACCTTCAAAGCTGAACACCGTCTTTGGCCCGGCCGCGCGCTGACAAAGTAAGCAGGTCACTTCTTTACAGGATAAGGGTGAATACCATATCGCAAGGTTGGCCAACGTGTTCCTGATTGATATCTCCTCTTCTGATCCTGATACCGTTACGGTCACGACCCAGGAGATGTGGTCAACCGAGTGGCGCGCTCCACAACGACGTGCTTGTCCCCGTGCAAACGCCTGGCTGTGCGGCCTGGTCCAACACGTATGTTCTGACAAAAAAAAAAGAAGCGGGATCTCTGGATCATCGCCCAGAACACCCTGCAAGAAGGCCCATCCAGCTCTCTGTGTTAGGAACCTCTGGACGGATAATCGATGCGGCTGGCGAGAATCCGCTGTTCGGGCTGAAATCTGGGGACTGGCGACCAGGGATGCAATGTCGGCTGGTTGGTCAGCAGGATGCCAGATCCCTGTAAACACGCCGCAATTGGGAGTGACCCGTCCGCCGTCATAGCGTTTGAGCATCAACTGGGGTGAATAGGGAAAAGGAGGCTGAACATCACTCCATCACCCAGTTCAAGTGTTGACGCGGGGCCTGTTCTTACTAACTCTGGTGTCGGCACTGTTGATGGTCGCCTTACGATCGGAGAGCTCGGAGGCGATGCCGGCGACGCTGAATCTCCCCTTCTCCGTCGGGGAGACATGGTACGTGTGTCAGGGCTACAACGGCTCGATCACTCACCAAGGTATGCCGGCCTTGGATATGTCCGTCAGCTCGGCATCGCCCGGGCCCAGAGGCTGTACTCCGTCAACCGCTAATGCGTCGACGGGCCGTGCCATCAGGGCGCCGGCGTCGGGGACGGCGTACCAGGTGAACTATACCGACAAAAACGGCCTCTTCCACAACGACGAGCTGTGCATCAACTTCGATGGCGGCGGCAGCACACTGCTCGGGCACATGGGCAACCGCGTAAGGAACGGCGCGCATGTCAATGCGAGCGACCCTGTGGGCACCGTCAACCCCCCCAACGGAATGAATGGTGGCTACGCACACATCCACATTCAGGCTTACTCCAAAGGAAATTGTGGGTCGGCGCCGATGATCGCATTTGATACGGCACACTCAGCCCGCTTCGCCTGTGCGCCTAACTTGCCCGACTCGGGTCAGGTGAATCAGTACAGCAAACTCGCCTTGACCCGATGTGGCGCCCCAACGGCCACGGCCGTCACGATTGACGATCCGCAACTCTACGGCCAAAGCAAGTACTGGCTTCATTACAGCATCGGGAATGCCGGCGACATGGTCGCCACATGGAACAACGGCCCGTGCTCCTATGGTGCAAGCGTGTGTCCACAGGGCCAGGACGTGAACTACGCCATCTGGAGGCCGAGCATACCCGCGACCGGCACCTACAGGGTTTGCGCGTACATACCTTCGGACCACGCCTACACGACAAGCGCGCGTTACAAGATCACCTATGCCGGCGGGACGTCGACCGTCACGGTAAATCAGCAGCCGCTGGTGGGGTGGAAGAGCCTGGGGACATTCACTTTCAATGCCGGGACAGCTGGCTCCGTCCGGCTCGGAGACTGGACTGGTGAATCGTTCGCAACACGCCAGGTCGGCTTCGACGCGATCAAGTGGGTTCCTAATGGGGGGCCTTGCTAGCCTCGAGTCCACAAGTTGCTGACAAGAGGGGAGAGCCGGTAGGCTCTCCCCTCTTGTCATATCTCTGGGGTTCGCCAAGCTGGTCCAGGTTGGCTTTCGTTTTGATTCAGACATATCGCTCGCAAGCTCGCCCCCAAACTTGCAGCCGCTGGTCAAGGTGACGACGTGTCTAGCTTCCTAATCATCCTGCCACGGGACCTCCGTGCAGGCTACTCCAAGACACGAGCAACGATTACAGCGATGTTGTCGATTCCGCCGCTCTCATTCGCAGCTGCGACGAGCGAGTCGGCAGCGTCCTGCGCGGTGCCCGAGGTGGCAAGTTCGACAATCTGGCTCGCAGTAAGCATGTTGTAGAGCCCGTCAGAGCAGAGAAGTAGCGTGTCGCCGGGTGCCACCGAGCCCACGCTGCTGACATCGACTTGCGCAGCGGCAGCCGGGCCAAGACTGCGGGTTATGATGTTGCGGCGGGGGCTGACCATTGCTTCGGCGCCCGTCATGCGGCCGGATCGTACCTGATCGGCGACTAGCGAATGATCCTCAGTCAGCTGTCTGATGTCACGGTCACGAATCAAGTACGCCCGGCTGTCGCCAACGTTCGCCGCCCAGACGTCTCTGTGAAGGATCAGCAGCGAGACAAGCGTGGTTCCGAGACCGGAGTAGGCCGGATTTTGTTCACCGTAGGCGTGAATCTCGGCATTAGCGCCAGAGAAGAGTTCTCTAAGAAAGTGCCGTGGATCTGTGGTGCCGGCGGCATCCCCGGCGGCTGCCTCAAGATACTGAATCGCGGATTCGCTGGCCAGGTCTCCTCCGGGGACTCCGCCCATTCCGTCCGCTACGGCGAGCAAGTAGGCAGAACCGCTGCCGTTGGCGTCGAACCGCCTAATCAGCAGCCGGTCTTCGTTGTTCTTTCGCCGTCTACCTCTATCGGTGCGAGATCCGATTTCCAAATTCATATCTGGCATCCCTCATCTCCACATCACCCCATCAGATCAATTCTCGGGGACGCAAAGCCACCGCCGCTTACAAACCACTGACAGATCGCTTACGAATCGTTTACAGGGCTCTCAATCGGCGCGAGATTTGAGCCTGTAGCCGACTCCCGGCACGGCGACTATGTAACGCGCATTCGCTGGGTCGGGCTCAATCCGGCGCTTCAGCCGGTGCACCAGCTGGTGGAGCATGTCGTACGTGTACCCGCCCTCGCCCCAGAGTTCCTTGCAGAGCTCATCGCGCGTGCAGACGGCGTCAGCCTTTGAGTAGAGGGTGGCTAGGAGCTTGAACTCAAGCACTGAGAGACGTTCTTCCAGTTTCTTGCCGTCGATCCAGACCTCCCAGGCCTCGGAATCGACCTGGATCTGCGAAGAAACCTGGCTCTTCGAAAGAGGCGGCATCGCGCGGGTGGTCGTTTCATCTGTGCGATGGACTACGAAGGTGAGGTGCGTGTCACCGATCTCGATCTGGTCGTTGACTGCGAGGACGTGTCGGCCCTTCATCCGTTTGCCGTTCACTAGGACTCCGTTCCTGCTGTCGTTGTCGACAAGCACGAGACGCTCCGTGTCCTTCTCGATTCGGGCGTGACTCCGGGATGCGAAGTCATCATCGAGCACGAGGTCGCAGTCGCGCCCGCGACCTATCGTCACGACATCGGCGATCAAAGGGAACTCAAAGCGCTGCCCGCCAGAGCTGCGTATTACAAGTTTGGCGATGGAGTCAGTCAATTGCTTCCCTGCGTTGGTTTCTTGGGAGCCCATGCAGGCTCGTCCTCCCATGAATCGGGAGCGTTACTGAGGTTCACGAGACCGCTCCCGTCCGAGGATACGGCGAAAATGTCCCCCTGGCCCGAACCCTCGACGCGACTAAACGCGATCTTACCACCATCCGGTGATGAGGCTGGTACGGTGTCATTCGCGGTGTCTGACCTAGTTATCTGAACAACATCGCTGCCGTCAGCCGCCATCCTGTACAGGTTACTGACGCCACTTCTGTAGGAGCTGAAGACAATACTTCCGTCAGCTGCCCATGTCACAGACGTCTCGTCACTCTGGGTCTTGGTTAAGTTGACAGCTCCACTACCGTCGGCATTCATCCGATACACCTCATAGTTACCGTCACGGTTTGTTGAGAGGACGATTTGAGTCCCGTCGGGTGACTCACCCGGCTCCCGATCGTCGGTTTCGGTATAATTTGTGACGTCAACTTGAGAGCTGCCGTCGGCGTTCATAACCCAAATGTCGGCTGGCCCCCCGGGGCTCAACACACTAGCAAACGCTATGCGCGATCCATCCGAGGACCAGCTCGGGCTGAAGTCATCGCGCGAAGGCGTGTTCGAGATATTGTGAGGATCGGTCCCGTCCGCGTTCATGATAAACACGTCGCCAAGTCCATTCAGCAAACTCGTAAAAGTGATTCGCGACCCGTCCGGTGACCAGCTTGGGAACCAGCCACCCCCCGGCAGGTCAGAAAGCTGAGTCAGATCAGACCCGTCACCGTTCACCGTGTAGACCTGATAGCTCCCTGATCGATTGCTCATGAGGGCCAACTTGTCAACGGCAGGCGCCTTGTTGCCGCTGGACGGCTGTCTGCCTGGGAAGAGCGGCTGAGGAGGGGTGCCGTCCACACGCTGGAGGTACAACCAGTCACCTGACACAGAGTCGTGGTGCTCGATGACCAGCGACGTGCCGTCCGGGGTCCATGCCATCTTGGCCCAATAGGCACTGCCGCTCAACAATGTGTCGGGAAGGGTCTTGGCAAGAGATCCATCCAGTCCCCAGATCTCGATAGGACTCTCCTGTTTAGTATCGTAGTAGTATGTTTGCACAGCCACTCTTGCGCCGTCAGGGGAAATCGCTGGGAACCCGGATACCCGGCCACTCGTTAGCGCGACGATGGTGTGATAGAGTTCCCGTCCGCGCTAGGTCGACCCGGTAGACGCCGCATGCTTCGCTGGGGACGTCGTCGCAGACCTGAACTGCGATCCAGAGTCCCCGTGCATCGTTGTGTACGTCGAACCATTGGACTCGCGCTGGCTTGTCCGAAGTGACCAAAGGGCGTGCCCGACGAGGAAATAAAGTCCCGAGGGCCCACAACCAGCGAACCGGCCGTCCAGTCGACGCTGTCCGACTGTGGGACAATCAGTCGGTAGGCACCCGTAGTCGATGGACATCGGCGCCACCCTGTTCGATCGCATGCTGGAAGATAAACTCGTTGTCGGAGATCCAAATCGGCGACCGCAAGAGGTCGCCGTGTACGATCTCGCGGTCGTTATCGGTCGTTAGGTCGATCAGGTGAATTGAGCTCGTTTGAGTGTCTCCGCGAACATACACCAGCTTGGTCCCGTCCGGTGACAGGTTTGGCTGCTGCCCGTCGGAGGCAAGAGTCGATGGCGTCGCTCCGACCGATGGATCAGCAAAGAGGATGTTGTCGCCGTTTGCGTCATCGATGTACACGATGCCATCCTTCGGTGAGCCGGTTGCCGGGCCGCCGACGTTGGCAGTCGGTGTGACGGACGGGCCGGGCGAACCTCCGCCGCAGAACAGGTAGAACGCAAGTATGATCATTCCCGCAGCGATCGAAAGCATAGCTCCACCAACCAAAGGCAGCATCGGTCTCCGCCGGCGCTCATCCGAGGCGCCGGCTCCGCCCCTTCGTGGGGAGGGCCCCTGACCGGGCGGGGCACCGGCAACGCGTGACACGGTGTCACTGCCTGTTACTGATGATGGGCTGGCCTGGGCTCCGAGCTGATGCGTCGTCTGCTCCTGATGGTCTGACAAGAGGTGAACTGTCGCTTCCTCGCGGCCCGCCCCGGTCATTTCGAGGAGACCCTTCAACTCGACACGTAAGTCGGCGGAGGACTGGTAGCGCCGGGCCGGATCCTTCTCGAGGCACCGGAAGACCAGGGACCGCACCGCTACAGGCATGTCCTCGAGCGGAGGCGGTTCCTGATGCATGTGTGCGTCCATGACGGCCAGCCCTGATCCCTGGAAGGGTACCTGGCCCGAGAGCATCTCGTACATCACGACACCGAGCGCGTAGATGTCCGAACGGGCGTCAGGCTCCTCGCCACGGACTTGCTCGGGGAGCCGTAGGCAATGGTGCCCAGGTACCCTGCGTGGACTGTCACGGCCGTCAGGTCGTCCGCGCGAGCGATCCCGAAGTCGCCGAGCTTCACTCCGGCCCTGGTAACGAAGATGTTGTGCGGCTTCACGTCGCGGTGGACTACCCCGCGCTGGTGCGCCTCGTCGAGAGCCGACACGACGTCCAGCGCGACGGCCAGCGCCTCCTCGGTCGTGAGCCGATCGTGAGTACGCAGGATGTCCCGCAAGACGAGGCCATCCACAAACTCCATGACCATGTAGTGCAGGCCTTCGTCGTCGCCGGAGGCCAGGACGCGCACGATGTGCGGCGACGAGAGCGAGCGGGCGATTATGATCTCGCGGTGAAAGCGCTTGAGATACTGGGGCTCTTCTGCCAGGTGCTGGTGCAAGACTTTGACGGCGACCAGGCGTCCGCTGCGGTTGTCGCGCGCCTTGAAGACGGTCCCGAAGCCGCCCGACCCGATCTGCTCGAGCACTTCGTAGCGCTTGCCAAGAACCGAACCCTTCCGCGGCATCACTGTCTCAAGCCGACAATTCCTGCGCCAGAGGAGCACGCCAGTGACCGCCAGCAGACCGACGCTGATCAGCGCCAGGCCCGCCCAGCGGCCGACGATATAGCTCGTTGAGTGACCGAAGTCGCCGCTCTGGATGTTCCCGGTGGCGCCCATCGCCTGGAAGGCCCAGCGCGAAATCGACGAGTATGCCAGAATCTGCACAGGCTTGCTGACGTCCGAACCAACTCTGGCGAAAATGAGCTGCGGGATCAAGATGATCGGGACGAGGCTCTGGGCGCGGTCAGGATTAGGAGACAGGGCCGAGATCAGGAGGCCCAGGCCCAGCGAGGCGAACGAGGTGAGGATTAGCGTCACGTAGACCTCGGCCGGCCCGGGCAGGATAACCCCGTCCGAGGGGATGTCTATCTTGGAGAGGATGACGAGAAAGAAGAGCGTTGCCTGGACCACGCAAAGCAGACCGAGCACCGTTACCTTGGACATCAGGTACGGCAAGGCTTTCAGCCCGGCGAGACGTTCCCGGCGGAAGATCGGTACTTCCTTGACGATCTCGCGCGCGGCGTTGATGGCCCCGAACCAGGTAACGCTGGCCGCCATCAACAAGGGCAGCGAAGGAACCACCAGCTTCTTGAACTCATCTGGGACCTGGTGTTCCTGGTCAAAGCCCGGGGGGAACACGAACCCGTTCTTCTGAGAGATCAGGTTGAGGAGCAGCGCCAGGATCGGCGCCTGCAGGAGGAGCAGGGCCAGCGTGCGCGGGTCGCGCAGCATGAGCTCCGAGAAGCGCCGCACCAGGACCGCGAACTGGCGTAGCCCCGAAAGCCCAACGTTGCCTGTCCCGGGCGCCATCGGCGGAGGCTCATGTTCGACCGAAGATCGTTGCGGGGTTGGCGACAGGCCGGCCTGTCGCGAGCCCACGTACTTTGCGTAGTTGGCCGACGCACGGCACTTCTCGTTCCAGGTTCCGAGGTCGCTCTCCCGCTCCACGCGGCTGTAGACTTCTCCGAGGTCCTTGACACCAAAGTACTCCGCCGCGCCGCGCGGGGGGCCGACATATATGAGCCGGCCGGCCATCAAGAAGAGGATAATGTCGCAGAGCTCGAGGCTCTCCGTGTCGTGCGTCACGAGGATAACCGTACGGCCTTCGTTCGCCAGCCCCCGGAAGGATTCGACGAGGCGTCGGGTCAAGCCGGCGTCGAGGCCGGTTGTGGGTTCGTCCAGGAACAGCAGGCCCGGCTCGGTCAGGAGCTCGGCCGCTAAGCTCGCGCGCTTCCGCCGCCCGCCGCTGAGGCGGCCCATGCGCACCCTCGCACGACCGTCGATCTGAAGCGACGTCATCACCTCTCGGACTTTGTTCCAGACATCGGCGTCACTGACGTCGTCCGCGAACCGCAGTCTCCCTGTGTAGTAAAGCGCTCGTTCGAGGGGGAGTTCGTCGTGGAGGATCGAGAACTGCGGGACGTAACCCATGAGCGGCCGCACGGAGTCGAACCGTTTGTAGAGGTCGACGCCGTTCACGAGCACCGTCCCGGAGGTCGCCGGCCGGACGCCGTTGAGCGCGTCCATGAAGGTCGTCTTGCCCGAGCCGCTGGCGCCGACGATGGCGACGAGCTCGCCTGGGAACGCCGACATTGAGATCCCCGTGAGGATCGTGTTGTCGCCGATCGTCTTGCCGACCTCGAGGGCGTCGATGCGCACGGTGCGTTCTTCGTTGAAGCCGCGGACCGCGCCTTCATCGAAGATCAGGCGGTAGCTTCCGATGCGGATCGAGTCGCCGTCACCGAGGACTTCCTCGCGCACCTGGACTTCGTTGAGGAAGGTGCCGTTCGAGCTGCCACGATCACGAAGCACAATATCGTTGCCTGCCCGACTAATCTCCGCGTGCTCTCGCGAAACGAGCATGCTGGGGAGGATCAGGTCGTTGTTTGGGCCCCGTCCGATCGTCAGCCGTCCGCCTTGTGGGATCTGCGCTCGAACCATAGCGCCAGCGTTGCCGTGTCCGGGGCGCCCCTCCATCCGCGTCGCCCGGGCTGTCCTACCGTCGTCCCTCTGGTCGTGGAAGACCAGCAAGACGTGCGGCCCGTCAGGCAGGCCAATCAGCAGCTCGTCTCCGTCGTGAAGAAGGGCGTCCGTCACCGGTTGGCCGTTGAGAAACGTTGGGTTTGTTCTTCCCACTTGCAGGAAGCGAAATGTGCCGACCGCGCGTTCTAGAACAGCATGCTGCTTTGAAACGAACGGCGACCGCAGCCAGATGTCGCTCTCCGCGCTGCGCCCGACGGATAGGCGATCGACGACCAGGTCGTAGACCACCGAACCGTCGGGTTCCGTTACGGTCAGGTGAGCTCGCGAACCAAATGAGCTCTGTTGGTCGTCGTTGTTTTCTCCCTGGCTCATGCCTTCAATCCGTGATGCTCACCGCGTAGTCCAAGGAAGGGTAGTTCTGCATATCGTCATGTGCAACAGTCGGCCACGATTCCACGTTTGGGCTCGCGACCGGATAGTTGGGATACACATACCAGAATCCGCCATAACTCATGCTCAATCTGATGTGAATATGGACAACCGACTTACCTGGCAGGGGGGTTACGCTGGCCTGCAGCGTGTGTTGTTCGTTTGTGTTCCACTTCTGCGTACCCGCATCTCCTGCGGGGTACACGGCAGTAGCCTGCGGGCCCAGCCGGTCACAGCGGCTTAGTGAAGAGTTGAAATCCTGACAAGGCGTTTGGTTGTTACCAGGCAAGGTATCAATCCTGCTGCCCACGTCTGTGGTGGGATCGTACGCTTGAAGATGCACGGATTGGGCCTCAGGAGAGGAAATGGTGATGAAGCCGTTTGCCGCTTCTGCACCAAGGTTAGTGGCCTTAACCAAGACAACAATGTGCTGGCCTTGAGGGACGCTCAGTGGAACCTGAATGTCGCTGGCATTCTCAACGCACGGAACGGGCACGTCAGCCGCCGTCGCGCACGGTGGCATCGACGGTGGCTCGGGTGGCATCGACGGTGGCTTGGGTGGGGGTGTGACGATTGTCCCCGGTGTCACAGTTGATGACGGCATCGTGGTGGTTGGCGTCGGCGTGTGCGAGGTTCCTCCTCCGCCGTCCATCATGATCACAACACCAACGATTGCAGCGGCCGCGATGCCGAAGAGGGCCCCGCCCAGCGCCAGCATCATCGGTCGGTTCGGCCGCCGGGGCGGGATGCCCGCGGCGTCCGCCAGCGGTTCGAGCTGAGCGACGACGGTAGCATCTTCTGCTGCCGGCTCAGCCAGCGGTTCGTCGTCTGTCGGTGGTGCTGTCGGCGTCTCATCGAGCAGCTTGTCGTTCTGGCTGAACCGCTGGAGGGCCAGGCGTAGTTCCCGGGCATCCTGGAACCTGTCCTCGGGCGACTTGGCCAAACAGGTCTCGATGATGCGAGCCAGCCCCGGTGGTGTGTTCGGGGCGCGCGTTCTCACCGGATCCGGAGCCTGATGAATGTGCCTGTATGTGATCGAGCTCGGGCTGTCGCCACTGAACGGGGGCGACCCGGTCACCATCTCGTACATCACGACGCCCAGCGAGTAGATGTCAGACCTGGCGTCCAGTTTGTCCATCTCGCCCAAGCACTGCTCCGGCGACATGTACTTCGGCGTGCCGAGTATCGGGTCGTCCGGGCGGAGGGTGGGGAAGTCCAGGGCCCGTGCGATTCCGAAGTCGCCCAGCCGGACGAGTTCATCTCGGCCGATGAATATGTTTCGCGGCTTGATGTCACGGTGAACGACGCCCTGATGTTCGGCTTCTTCAAGGGCGCGCGCGACGGCGATGGCGACTTGCATTGTTTCGCTGAGTGTGAGCGGTCCGTTCTGCAGTGCTTCCTGGAGGGTGGCGCCGTCCACATACTCCATAACCTGGTAGTGAACGACCCGTCCCTTCACGGTGTCGCTGCCAGTCTCGAAGATGCGGATCACGTGGCGCGAGTCGAGCATGCTGGCGATCCGGGCCTCGCGTTCGAAGCGCCGAATGTAGTCGGCGTCCTCGGCGAGTTCGTCGCGGAGCGTGTGATGGCGACCGTCGTTTGCGCTCCGGTCTTCCGCGCGGTAGACAGTCCCGTAGCCGCCGGACCCGATGACTTCGAGTATCGCATAACGCTCCGAAAGCGTCGTTCCCCTAGCGAGCATCGCCCCTGACCTTCCTCACTGGTTGCTCACTGGTACTACGTACTGTTTCCCGTTCTCTGCAAATGCCGCCCAGCCGGTCAAGCCGGTGTTGTTACCGCTCACGACCTGCACCTGCCACACCACGGGAGCCGTCGTCCGACGGCCCGCCGGTGATCAGCAGTCGGTCTCCTGTAGCCAGCCCGCCCGACGGTGTGATGATGTTGCCATTGTTGCTGGCATTGGGTTCACTACGCAGGCGAAGCTTGTTTCCCTGATCTGAGACGACGGCTTCTGCCCCACAGCGAACGGGCTGCTTGCAGTGGCGGGTGTTGGAGTAGGCGTTGGAGTAGGCGCAAGTGGCGTAGGAGTGACAGACGGCGGATTCGAATTCGTTGGTGTTACAGTCGCCGTTTGAGTAGACGTGCCGGTACCCGTCGCCGCAACGATAGGGTTGCTGTTGTTGTTGGAGAGACCACCACAAGGGCGACCGTGGCCGCGAACAGCGCCATCCCCACCGCCGCGCCCGCTGCAATCAACACCCAGCTCGGCCAGTCACGGAAACCGCCTGTCTTGGCCGGGAGGGTTGGTCTCCTCCTCCGTTTCCTCCTCCTGAAGAGGGGCGCGAAGGGCGGCGCATTACCGGCGTCGTGGGCGTCACAGGCACAACGATCGTGGCGTCATCATCGGCGTCCGCGCCCCAGAGTTCGGGCCGTCGAGCCCCGGCGATGAACTCGCTCGGGGACTGGTAGCGATCCTTCGGGTCCTTAGCCAGGCACTTTGCGATCACTGATTCGATGCCTGGTGGGACCATTACACCCAGCGAATGCAACGATGGCGGTGTGGCATGGATGTGCATCTGCATCGTGGCCAGAGGGCTGGCGGCGAGGCAGGGGGGCCTCCCGCAGAGCATCTCGAAAAGCACGGCGCCCAGGGAGTAAATGTCGGATCTGCCGTCGGATGTCCTCAAACGTCTCGGGTGCGGAGTACGAAGGCTTGCCGACGTAAGCGCCAACATTCGTTAGCGTCGCCGACTGCTGGGAACGCGCGATCCCGAAGTCGGCGAGCTTGGCAACGCGGCGGGAGTGATCAGTATGTTCTGGGGAGATATGTCCCGGTGAACGACCCCCTTTTCGTGCGCGACAGACAACCCGCTCGCCACCTGCATTGCAATGTCGACAGCCTGGTGATACGGGAGGGGACCATTTCTGCGGAGCAGATGATGCAGCGACTCTCCTTCGACGAACTCCATGGCGATGAAGGGGCGATCATTGTCGAGCCCGGAATCGACGATCTTCACAAGGTGAGGCGAAGAGATCGATTGGGCGATCGAGGCCTCGCGACGGAAGCGACGAATGAATGCCTCATCCTCAGTCAGGTCCTCGCGCATGACTTTCAGAGCCACTATCGCCCCGTTCTCTTTGTGCCGGGCGCGATAGACCGTCCCCATCCCGCCAGAGCCTATCTTCTCCAGGATTTCGTACGCCCCCAGGGACTCCTGCATCAGGGCCCTCCCCCGGGCACCCTGAATCGCCGCAGGGTATCTCAATCTGTTGGCCGATGGAAAGGCTGTCCGGGTCCTCGATCGAGGGGTCGCAGGAAATGATATCGTCCACCCCTACATTGAAGTCGGTCGCTATCGACGAGAGCGTCTGCCCGCCCTCCACGGTGTGGGCAAATGCGGGCTTACCGTCATCGCAGACTGTCGGCGCGGGCCCGACCGTAGGGATGGCCGTCGGACCGGCCGATGGGGCACGGGTCACCGGGACAGGGGTTGCCATGTCGCTCGGAGATGTGATGAGCGATACGGGTGCGGATGCTGTCAGGCTCACGCCCACTGCCTGATCGTTGTTGCCGCCGGACAATTGAAGGGCGAAGAAGCCGAGACCGCCAAAAACGAACATCAGCGCGGCGGGAAAAATCAACGCGACCGCGGCCGGGATCGGCGGTCGCTTCTTCTGCTCGGACGGGACAGCAGGCGAGGTCGTCTTCCGCCTACCGGCGTATGGAGCTTTGGCCCACTCAGGGCTTAAGGGGGCGCCGGACGATCCGAGCACCCTTGCCGTGATGGCCGAGATGTTGTCTGGCCCGCCCGCGCGGTTGGCTGCGGCAACGAGGCTCGAAGCGACTGTTTCAATGGTGGGAGACGACGCGATGCTCGCGATCTGTAGGTCACTCATGACGTCCGTGAGTCCGTCGGAGCACAGGATGATCGTGTCTTCATCCTGGAGATCGACTGGACCGTAGAGATCGGGCTCGACGCGGGATTCGATGCCGACGCTCCGGCTGATCGCCTTCCTCGCCGGGTGCGTCGCAGCCTGCTTGACGCCGAGGCGGCCGCTTTCGACCTCTTCTGCCACCCAGGTGTGATCCACGGTGAGCTGGCGGGGGGCACCGCCGCGGATCAGGTAGCAGCGGCTGTCCCCCACGTGGACAACGTAAAGGCGAGAGCCGACTATCGCGGCTGCCGTCAGTGTTGTGCCCATGCCCTCCAACTCGGGGCTCTCGTGTGCCGCTGTAAAGACTGCCGCGTTGGCGCGGTGCACGGCGGCGACGAGTTCATCTCGCGCCGAGCCTCCGTTGATTTCGCTGGAGAGGCTCTGTCTGAACTCGCGTACGGCCAGCTGGCGGGCGACCTCGCCGGCGGCAGCCCCGCCCACACCGTCGGCGACGATCAGTATCGCCTGGCGTGATCCTGGTTGGGCGCCCTCGATGCTCCACCAGATGGCGTCTTCGTCGTTGCCGGGCTTGCTCCCGGGGTCCGAGGCTCCCGCAACCTGAATGAGAAGAGGCTCCTCAGTCAACGCCCCGTGTCCTCGCGGCAGGCGCGTGAAAGCGTCGACGGCCTTGACCGTCGGAACGATGAAAAGCAGGCCGAAGCCGTAGCACCCCCTCGCCCCCTTGAACCCAGATTCGCCGGTGAGCCACAGGCCCATCGGTGGGGGTGACCAGTAGGGGCATTCTAACCACTAGTTACGAGAAATTGCCAGCCGCTGCAGCTGTCAGCGCTTCTAAGCGCCTCGCCATTGGTGGGAGTGGGCGACCGGTCTAGCGTGAACGAAGGAATGGAAGGGGGCAAGAGATGATCAATCTAAATGCAGGACCTCGAAGCTTTGTAGTGGCGGCCATCGCACTCCTGGCGTGTCTCCTGGTTGGACTAGCGACCGCGGCGCCTTCACACGCCTCGACCGGCGTCGACGTGGCGATCGATACAGATGTGACCGGCAACAATGCGCGCGGCCCAATCGGCGCCGCCGACAACTGCGTCGCTGTGTCGCCGGGATCGCGCTTTACTGTCGACATAACTGCAGAGGTCCCGCCGGATGACGCGACTGCGGGCTTTCAGTTCGACCTGCTCTACAACTCCTCCTTGCTGAACGTCGTCGGCGTCGACAACGCCCGGATGATGCAGGCTCCGGCTGACCAGGCGTTCGATTACACCGACCCTCTGCCGGACCACGACGGCGACCTCCTGGCGAGCTACGTTGAGCTGGACGGTGGAACCAAGAGCGGAGAGGGCATGCGCTTCTTCGATCACCTTCGAGGCGGAGGCGGCTGGCGCCAGCGCCCTCGAGCTATCCAACCTTCTGATCGTGGACTCATCGGGCGGCCTGATGCAGGTGACGCAGATTCGACAAGCTGCGGTGGCTATCGGCCGGGCCTCTGTGCCGGGGGGTCCCTGTCCCCAGCCCGGTCCTTCCAACGCCACTGCCGCCGCAGACGCCGACACCGACGCCATTTCCTACCTCGTCGATCTCCCCGGGACACGTGGTGCTGAGCTACCTGAGGCTATCACTTGGTGATCCGCTATCCCGGGAGGTGCAATCACCGTCGGGATTTACGCCGAGCTGGGCGCGGAGGAACTCGGGAGCTTCACCTTCGATGTCTGGTACGACAACAGTGTTCTCGCAGCATCAAGTTGTCGGGTCTTTCTTGGCAGCGCGACTGACTGGAAAACCTTCTACTCACCGTCGGTCGTGCGCTTCGGCGGTGCAACGGCCACCGGCTGGGCCGGGAGCGTTGAGCTCGGCAGCATCACCTTTGGTGCGCTGAGGACTGGGACCGGTGACCTGATCATACAGCCAGTCGAGTGGAATGATTCCCTGGGCTCCGACATTCGCGGCGGACTTACCACCGGGCAGGGCGTTGTCGGCGTTGACTCTCCCGACCCGCCGCTCACCCCCACCCCCATTTGCTGCCGCGTGACGCCTTCGGCGAACCCGACGCTCGTGATCGAGTCACCCCGCGCTTCGGATCTCGCCGGGCGCGATAACAGTATCGCCCACGTCGTCACCGGCCTCAGCGGCGGCCGGCAAAGATGGCAAGACTCCACGACCAACCAGCCCTTCCTCGGCCGACTCTGATAGCCAGGGCGGTGGACGCAACCTGATCCCGTGGCTTCTAGCGGCGCTATCGGTTCTGCCGGCCGCTGGCGGCGTCTGGTTCATCCGGTCCGGCCTCGCCCGCGACTGATTCAATCCTCGTACCCCCTTGCACAGTGCCGGGCAACCTGTGGCCCGGCACTGTGCTGTGGCTGCTGCTGACGTGTGCCGTTTGTCAGCGCCTCAGAGAGTCATCAGACACCCATAAGGCTCCCGAATCGGGCGGATCCGACGTCTCCGCTACTGTCGAGATAAAGCAATCCAAAGGCAAAGGAAAACGAAATGAAAAGGCACGTCCCCTGAAGGCGACGACCATTCTGATAACCATGGGTGGGCTCGCCGGCCTGGTCTGCGCTTGGGCCTTGGCCACTACCTCCGGAGGCCGGCGTCTGCAGCCGACCCGTCGCCTGCTGCGCACTTCGCACACCCGGCCGTAACGGTAGGTCAAGCAAAGATCTCCTCGGCCTCGTCGTCGTCCGGGAACCTAAGTTACTTCGGAGGCCCGGTGCAGCAGACCCTCACTGCCTACACGATCTACTGGGATCCGCAGGGCACGCTCTCTCCCGGGTACCGGTCCCTGATCAACCGTTACTTTCAGGACATCGGCAGCTCGAGCTTCTTCAACGTCGCGAGCCAGTACTATCAGCTCCCGGGCCCGACGTATATTCAGGGCGTATCAACACTCGGTGGGACTTGGATCGACACGGCTGACTACCCGGACGGGAGAGGCACTGGTGCCAATCCTCTCTCGGACGCCGACATCGAGAACGAAGTTGTCCGGGCGCTCAACGCTAACCCCGGGTGGAACCCCGCGGGTCTTGGACGGATGTACTTTGTCTACACGGATCTGGGAGTAGAGAGCTGCTTCGATCCGGCGGCTTCGTACTCGAACCTCTACTGCACCCTGGGCGTGGTCTCCCCCCAGGCCAATCAGTACTGCGCGTACCACTACTGGTTTGGCACCAGCGCTCGTCCAGTTATCTACGCGAACATGCCTTACGGGGAGACCTGGCCGGGGTGGTGCCGCAACTTCGGGGCCTCGCCGAACGGCAACATAGCCGCCGACGCGGAGATCCAGTAACCTCTCACGAACACTTCGAGGCCGTGACCGACCCGCTGATTAACGCTTGGTTTGATCCCAGCAGCGGTATGGAGATAGGCGACAAGTGTGCGTACGTGTACGGGGCCACCGGCAGCGACGGGCACAACGTCACCCTGAGCGGGCACCCTTATATGATCCAGCTCGAGTGGAGCAACGCGGACAACGATGGTTCAGTGACTTATGGCGGATGCGTCAACAGCTACAGGGGGGCAGGCGGCACGGCGACGCCCACGCCAACCGCCACCGGGCCCACCGCCACAGCGACCCCAACGGCATCGACAAATGCGACACCGCGTGCAACGCTGTCGAGTACTCCCTCACCGACGCGGTTGCCCTCTCCTCCGCTGACTCCGCGCCCCACGCCATCGCCTACGATGATGACGCCGTCGCCGACCCCTTCAGCGACGCCCAATCCGCATCCCACTGCGTCGCCTACTCAGGGTCCGTCTTCTACAGCTGTCTCCGATCCGTCACCGACTTTCACGCCGTCGCCATCGCAGACGGCGGACCCGACTCCGACGCCTTCGTCGACGCCGGCCTGGCCGGCGACGGCCACACCCGTCGTCACGCCAACGCCGGCCGCGCCGTCGCCAACGGTGGCTCCTAATCCCCAGGACATAAACTGTGACGGCACGGTCGACTCGAACGACCTACTGGCCTTGCTGCTGCTTGCGGGCGGCGTCAACGACACCGGGAGCGATGGATGTGCTGCGAGCGGAGATCTGAACTGCGACGGCCAAGTCAACGCCCAGGACGTGATGATCCTCTTGATCGACCTCGCGATCCACAACCATTTCTTCTGGCTCGATTGCTCAGGTTAAGTTCTTGTCAAGATGAACGGCGGCAGAAGCTTGGCCTGATCAGACATATGTGGAGAGGATGAGCCCCGCACCGTATCCCGCGCCGCTCGCTGTTGAAGCTCCGGAGGCACCCAGCCCGGCGGCCACGACCGACTCCACAACGAGCCAGGCGGAGTACACGTCGATTTCGAGCTCGGTGGCGAGCGCACCGGCACCGAGCTCTCGCTAGAAGAGATGGCGGGCCAGATGGTGCTTGTCGCCTTCGATGGTCAAAACGGTCCGGGAGGCAGGCGAGGTGACCGGGCCCGTATCCAGGGCGGCGAGCTAGGAGCCTTGGTTCCTCTTCGCGGTTTGTGGCACAAAGAGGGCCTGGCACGACCTCTGCTCTGGTAGCGGGGTCGTTCGCTTCTCGTTGCCAGCTCAGCCTTCCGAGACGCCCCTCCGGGCTAGGGTTCCTGACGGTGTGGAGTGGGGAGGTCAGCGACGCGAGCAGCAAAGATTCGGCATGGAGGTCGGGCTTCTACCGATGGCTTCTGTGATCGGCAAGATCGGCAACCTCACCGTTCGGTACCTTCGGCTCTCCGCCTTCGAGGGTGCGACCATTCCTTGATTCGATGGTCAGTCGAAGGACGGAAATCATTCTTCCTGACTCATCTCCGCGCTGCGCTCGCCAACTATAAGCGGGCCGTAAGCGGCTCCCAATAGGAACACCTCCCACATCTCGCTAGCTTGGGCATTGAAGTTAGTCAGCTTGGGTTACGGCCCAGGCAACAAAAGGAGGAATTCGATGGAGCACACATCGTATATAGCCGAGAGTGAGCGTCTTGCCAGCACCGGCGCCACGATTCAAGCCGCCGGGCCCGCGGTCACGAGCGGGGAAGCCTTCAAAAAGGGCACCGTGGTCGCCTACCTGGTCCTCGGTGCGATCGTGGCCTTGAGCTCCCTACTTCCGTGGGAGAAGTTGCTGTTCGTTCAAGCGTCAGGCCTGCAGGTTGGACGGGGCTGGCTTGTTCTTCTGGGAGGCGGCCTCTCAGTGACAACTGCCGGTTTCTCCCTGGCGAACGGACGTCCGGTCAGGGGGCTACGGGTCTCCCAATTCATCTGTGCTGCGGCCGCCATCACCATGTTCGCCGCCGAATATGCCGCCCTTTCGAACGCCTGCAGCGAGCTCACCAGCGGCACCGATTGGCTATACGGCGGCTCCGGCAGCAATGACAGTACGGCGTCGTGTGTCGGCAGCTTCATGGGGATCGGCGCGCCCGTAGCGCTGCTTTCAGGGATCGCCCTAGCCCTCGTCACGCTGCTCCGCAAGCCAAGCGTCAGCACGTCCTGAGCCGTGAGAAGCGCACTGTTGACTTGTCTTGTCAGTCAGAAGGAGGTTCACATGTTCCATCGATCCGACATGTCGGGTTCCTCGCTACCGAATGGCTCGCGGTGGTGGGAGCGCCTGTTGAGGATAGGGCTACCGTTCTCGGCGGCGGCTGCATTGACGATTGCGATCTTCGCCACCGGTCCGACAGCCTCCGCTTCTGCAAGTTCGTGTCCGTCGACCGTCATCGCAGACCGCTCGAGTGGCGTCGTCTACTTAGATTATGGCTGGCAAAAGCACCGCGTGCCGAACCCGTCGACATTCGATGCGCTCGGGCTGAACTGGGGCTGTGTAAAATGGAACGACGCTCGGGTCTTCATCTATCCCAGCGGGTCTGATGTTCCGTCTCTACGGGTTGGGTCCTTGATCCGCAATCCCTCGAACGGCGGCGTCTACGTGCTGAATCGCGGCCTCCATTGGGTGCCCAACACATCAACATTCTCGGCACTCAATTTCCAGCGGCCGAACGTGCGCGACCTCGATTCCCGCGCCTTCGCGGCGTTTTCCGTGGGAGCGTCCGTGCCGTCCGTGGGCAACAACGGATTCGCCTATGACCCTTCCACCGGGGCCATCTATGTCGTGTACTACGGACTCCACCATGTCCCCGATCCGACAACCTTCAACTCGTTGTGCTTCAACTGGTCTACTGCGACTTCCGTGCGCTGGGATCCATTGGTGGTTGGAGCGGTGCCCGTTGGCCCTGCTCTGCCGCACCTCGATTCTGGCTATCTCGTCAGGAACCAGGACAACGGTGCTACGTACATTGTTCATTGCGGACTTCGGCATATCCCGGACGGTACGACGTTCGATGCTTACGGCTGGAGCTGGAGTTCGGTGAAGTCCTACCCGTGGTGGATGATCGGCTCCATGCGCCAGGGCACAGAGATTGTTTCGATTAGCAAGCCCTCTAGCTCACGCTTTTCGTACGCATGGTGTACGTGGTACGTGGCCGAACGACGCGCGGTGCCGTGGTCCGGCGGAGCCGGCTCCTGGTGGACGAACGCCCAGCACGCCGGATTCGCGACCGGCTCGATTCCAATGCCCGGCGCCATCGCAGTGTTCGTTGATCCGGGCGATGGTCGGTACGGCATATCGGGAATTTCCGAGAAGGGCCACGTCGCGTATGTAACGTCTGCTGATCCAAGCAACGGGCGGTTCCATGTGGAAGAGAAGTTCGGTCCCTCTTCCAACCGTCCGGACGTGATCTGCAGATAGGCACACCAGGCGCCGCTGGCCTGGTCGGGTTCATCTACTGGCAGTATCGATAGCGCCCTCGCGGCTCACCGGGCCGGGGGCACCCATTCGCTCGGTGCCCCCGGTTTTCTCGCGCGCCTCACAAAGAGTTCGACAACAGACGAGAGACGCCGAAATGATGCGGATGCCGACTTGTCCGATAGGGCGAGATTCCCAAACTTATAGGCCAGTTCCGTTTGACCCGGCTCGCTCCTGGGTTCGTTTGACTGCGCGTAATCAGAATTATGCTCGGTCGCCAAGCCGGGCCAAGAAGAACTCGCGGTAGGGACTCGCGAGAGCCTTCTCCCGCACGCGGCTCATCTCTTCGCCGAGCTTCGGGCCCAAGCGCTGCACAATTTCGCGGCAGACGTCCTCATTGCGCTTGGCGCCGATCTTTCCGGATATGGCTGCGCTCACATACGCCGCGAAGACCCGCGATTTGTAGCTCCGCCACTCAGATTCGGCCATAGCGCGAATTGTACGGCATGAGGAACAGCAGCCACGCCTATGGCCCTCAGCTTGCGTGACAGATGCTCATGATTTCGTATGTGGCATCACAACTTAGCAGCAAGCCAGATAGGAGATGGCCCTCAGCTTCCACGAAAAAGGGCCGTCGTTTCAGGACTGCAAGTCAAGGAAATCGTATCTGGAGCGGGAGACGGGGCTCGAACCCGCGACCCTCTGCTTGGAAGGATTAGGTTTCGCGATTCGTATCTAGCGAAGCCTAATTTCCGCGATTTCGCCGGGAAATGAACCTCTGTCTCCAGAGGGTATGACCCTAAAACTCCAGACTATTATACGGCCCGACTTGATGGTATCCCAGGTGCACGTTTGGGTGATGGGTCTGTTGGGCAAAAACACCGGTTTGCATCGAGGCTGCCGCGGGTGTTTCGCGATAGCCCCTCGCGTTTTTTTCGCCGCCGGCGGCCTACTCAGAAGCCGAGACCTCGATCAACTCTTCAAAGTATTCCTCCCCGGTCGTGCCCTCGCCCAACTCGTAATCATCCCGGTAGTAGTACTCCCCGTTCACCAATGTGCCGCCGATGGCGGGCAGGCCCTGGCCGACGATAGTCTCCGTATGGGTCTTCTCTGCGCAGCCTGGCGCGTTCCAGCTTGATACGTAGTCCGGTCCGTACGCCGGCGTTCCCGCGAGATCAACAGACATCGATCCGTCTGGCATAGCCTGGAACGTCCCCTCGAAGAACACGTCCCATTCCGCGGAGGCTATGTGGCTCGTTATCGGACATAGTGAGAATGCCTCAGTGAATTCGTCATTGACCAGGTAAGAAGCGTGCCCCTGGCCCTCTAACCTGTTCTCGCCAACTGCCACCACGGAGAAGGTCACCAGATAAATCTCCTCTTCAGCGTCATAGTCCCCGGTTGGATTTGTGTACCTAGTGTCTTGGTGCATCACCCAGTGGCCGCTGACACCCGCGAACGGTCCCCCAGTCACGGTGAATGGGACCTCGGCCACGACTTCTAGGGAGCCGGATGGCTGGATCGATACGAACTGAAGCCTGTGCTCGCCTGGCGCAACGTTTGCGAGCGAAACCGAGGCCGCGTAGTCTTCCAGATCCTCCACCTCTATTTGCCGCCCAAACGTCACAGTGATTTGTTGCTCCGTACTAGCCTGTTTGTGCAGATCGACTGCCATAGCCACCGTCGTTCTGAGCTGCTCTTGAAAGACTAGTTCGGGATCGACCGCGACCCCGTTTTTTCGAATTTCGAAATGTAGGTGCGGGGCGACCCCACCCGTAGCGTCCGAAAGGCCTATTTGTTCACCAGCGAAGACAGCGTCACCGACCCTCACGTTCGCAGGCTGCGTCATGTGGAAATATCGCGTCGCCTCTCCATCTCCGTGATCAACCTCAACGTAGTACCCACCCGTGATTCCCCCGGCCGTGGTCTTGCCACAGTTCACACTGTTGAGCTGGCACCTGGCGATCGTTACTATGCCAGTGCCCGCCGCATATACGGGGGTCCCGCTCACCGCCCTGTAGTCGACCCCCCGGTGATTCCCAGACGCGCCCTTAGTCGGTGTCGGGCGTGGGCCGAAGCCGCTTGTGACCGTAAGAGAGTCGAGCGGCTTGTTAGTGATGTGAAAGATCTGTGCCCCAATCTGTGCTGCGATCGGGACGTCCGGACCGTGGTATTCCACCTCGAATGCCTCTACCGGGACGACCGGGATTAGGTCGATCTCAGACTTGAGAGTTCGGCCACCAATTGCCACGGCGACGTACGCCACATACGTCGTCCCCTCCATGACGTCCAGACCAGACAACTCGAGAACCTGTGGCTCCGGCTGGCCCGGCTGAAACAATCCGAGTCCCACAGCAGCGGCGACTTCGGCTGCCGCGGTATCGTAGGAGCTTGGTACGGGAGCCCAGTCCGGATCGCCGGTCTCGAGATCTATATACCCGGCGGCGTATATACGTGCGTCTGCATCGCTCACAGGACGCCTCACAATGACATAGTCTGGCGTACGGTCATCAAAGCTGACGGTCACTTTGAGCAATGAGTCCGGTAGCTCGGCCTCGCCGTTCCACTCAGCAAAGGCTCGGCGGCCATCCTCTGTCGGAAAAGCTTCCGCTACTACAATGTTCGCTTGGGATGCACCAAGCGGGATGGTGATCGTCCCTCCCCCCGGAAGCTCGTAATCGCCTCCAGCGTCAGCCACGCCGCGGCTGACATCTCCCTCGGTAAAGAAGTCACCGATATCGCCGGTCGCTTCTTCTTCCAAAGACGAATCGTCGCTCTCCGTAGGCGACGCGTTGTCGCCGCAGCCGCCGCACGCACCGACCATCGTCACGGCGATGAACCCCAATGCCAGCGTCCGGAACCCGCGTCTAAACATGAATCGGCCTCCTACCTTGCATTCTGGGATGTACCCAATAGTCGCGCCTGGAGCAGGCGCTGTCAAAGGAGAAGGGATGTCGCGTCGCTTGCCGACAAGGTGACGGACTCAAAGCTAGCCCGCAACGCTAGTTGAGTTAATGGAGCAGCTGAGCCTCTCCTTATTGGCCCTCTGCTTGTATGGCAGATGCTCACGATCTCGTGCCTGAGATCGCGAACTTAGCAAGACGCTAGATTGGAGATGGCCCTAAGCTTCCACGAAAGATACTTCGGTTTCGGGACTACCAGGTCAATGAAATCGTATCTGGAGCGGGAGACGGGGATCGAACCCGCGACCTCTGCTTGGAAGGCAAATGGCCCGGCGATGTTTGGTGCTGGGGGCGCCGCTGGACACAGTGTCGCACAATCCCAATTGGGCGGCGCTGCTGGCTCTTGCCTCTAGCTCCCCCACTCCACCGCCCAGATCTCGTGCTCGCCGGACAGGCCTTTCAGCGCCACTGTCCGCGAATCGCCCCAGGTCACGTCTGATCCCTGCAGCAGCGCCTTCACGACGCTGGACGCCAGTATCTCCCCGCCGTTGGCCTGAGACGCCACCCGCGCCGCCATGATCACGTTGCGGCCGAAGAAGTCCTCGCCTTCTTTGATTACCTCGCCGGCGTGGAGACCCATGCGCACGTTCACGGGCTCTTTGGACGAGGCGTTTCGCTCGGCGAGTGCCTTCTGAATAGCCGAGGCGCAGACCAACGCCTTACCGGCCGACTGGAACGCCACCATGAATCCGTCGCCCTCGCTCTTCACCTCGAAGCCGCTGTGGGCCTTGATCTCGTCGCGGATGATCGTGTTGTGTTCGCGGAGGACGTCCATGAAGCGAGCGTCGCCGAGGCGGTCGGCCATGGCGGTGGAGCCTTCGATATCGCTGAACATGATGGTGACCGTACCGTCCGGCGCGGCGTGCTTCTTGAGGTCCGGATGGTCCGCCTGCACGGCCTGGGCGACGTTATCGATCGAGGTGTAGATGTCGCTCGTCGAGCTGATCCCCTGCGCTCCCATCTTTAGACCGAGGCATACGTCCACCAGCCTCTTCATACCCAGCGGCTGCGCAGTATCGATCGCCTTCGCTAGTAGTCCGAGTGCCTTCTGTCGGTCGCCGGACGCGTCGCGCGCCAGCAGCATCTCCGCGTAGCGACACTGCGTCCAGACAACGGCACGGGTAGCATTGTTGCGAAGATTCATTTCGAGAGCCGTTTCGAAGTGGCGCTCCGCGTCATCCCACCGCCCCATCGTCGCGGCCAGCTGGGCCGTAAGCCGCCCCATCGACCCGTAGCAGTCGACTATTGTGCCAACTACCGGGCACTTGTCGGAGTACGGCTCGATCATGTCGTACAGCACGGGCGCCCTTGCTGTGTCGGCTAGCTCTGTGCACACATCCGCTAGAAGGACCATAGCGACGGGCCAGTTTCCGTCATGAGGGATCGCAGCGAAGTCATCCTGGGCCAGAGTCTCGAACTCCCTCTTCGCTTCGTCTGTCTCGCCATCTTCGGCGAGGTAGAGGGCAAGGGCGGATCGGTATGCAGGAATCAAGGGGAACTGGGCGACTGCTGCTCGGATCGCGCCCATCGTCTCGGCCGTCCGGCCCTGCTCCCTCCTGATCGCCATCGTCTGGGCGGAATACATGACGAATGAGTTAGCTGGATCTGCGCCGCGACCCGCCTCAAACGCCTGCAGAGAAAGAGACTCTGCCTCTGCCAGGCGCCCGGCGCCCATCGCCTGCATAGCTCTCAGCGTTCCGAGATACCACAGCAGCTGGGGCAGTCTCAACTCCTTTGCTAGCGGCTCGAAGCGGTCGATTGCAGCGTATCCCGCCTTGTAGTCGCCGTCGATGAGACTAAAACCCGCCAGGCCAAAGAACCCACGGGCGAGCAACTCTTTGTCACCAAGCTCTTCCGCGAGCCGGGTGACCTCATCGGCAGCGTGGAGGTTTTCCTCCACATCCCACAGGGTGATTTGCCCAAAGAACTGAGCGAACAAGGTGGCAGCCAGCGTCTTCTTGTCCTCAAGACGACGAGCTATCGCAACAGCCTCCGCTGCGTACTGCTGCTTCTCTTCTTGGGATCGGAAGTACACTGCCATTCCCAGCCGAGATAGGAGCTTCGCTCTCAGGACGCTATCACCTGTACCGACAGCACTCAGCGCCTCCTCGAGCAAGGCAATCTCGTCGTCTCTGACGATGCCAATTGTGAATTGTTCAACGCGCCCCAGAATGGCGCGTCCCAGCCGTTCGCTATCACTCAGGCGCCGCGCGATGTCGATCGCCTTGTCGAAGGTTGCCTGGGATTCAGTGACTTCACCCGACTTGTACTGCGCGTCGCCAAGCGCAATCAGAAGATCGCAGCGCGATGCGTCGGTGGTTGCACTATCTAGCTCAATCACCTGCAGCGCGCGTTCGAAGTGCGTCACGGCTTCCTCGTACGCGGTCATCGCGAGCGTACGCTCGGCTGCGCGGGTCGCGTAGGCGATCGCCTTTTGCGCATCGCCACCCGGCGCGGCTTCCGCGAAGTGGTAGGCCAGTTGTGGCAGGTTGCCCTCCGCGTCCAGCTCTTCCAGCGCCTCGCCGATCTGGCGGTGCAGACGGATACGGCGCGTCGTGCTCAGCTCCTCGTACAGCGTCTCGCGGATCAGCGCGTGCGAGAACCAGTACTGGTCCGTTGCCCGCGGCAGCTCGGCGATAACGCGGGCCGCCGTCGCCTCTTCCAGCGCCTCCAGCAGCCGGTCGCCCTTCACCTCGGCGACCTTCTCCAGCAGGCTGATCCCGAACTCGCGGCCGATCACCGGCGCGATCGCCAGCACCTGGTTGCACTCCTCGGAGAGCTGGTCCAGGCGCCGGCCGACCACCTCGCGCACACTCTGCGGGATGCTGACGCTCCAGTCGCTGTCACGCCCCGGCTGCTCGAGGCGGCCCTCGGCGACCAGCAGGCGCACGACCTCGCTGACGAAGAAGGGGTTGCCCTCGGTCTCGCGGTGGACGGCGTCGACCAGGCCTCCGAGCCGGCTCGTCGCCGGCCGTCAGCTCGATGAAGCGCGCGACGTCCGTCTGCGTCAGTCCGCGCAGGAGCGATGCGCTGGCTCCGTGGCTCGCGCGGTCAGTTCGGCCGAGCGTCTGGGCCAGCGGATGCTGGCGGCCGACCTCGACGTCGCGGTAGGTGCCGACGCAGCAGCAGCCGCGCTGCGCGCAGCTCGCGGGCGACGAACTGCAGCAGCAGCAGCGACGGCTTGTCGGCCCAGTGCAGGTCGTCGAGCACGAGCACCAGCGGCTGGTGCGCTCGCGGCATTGCGGAGGAAGGTGGTGATGCTGTCGAAGAGGCGGAAGCGGGCCTGCTCCGGCTCCATCGGTGGCGGCGGCGGCAGCCGGGCAGCTGCTCGCGCACCTCGGAGACGATCTGCGCGATGTCCGGCGGCGCCCGGGCCCAGCTCCGACGCGCAGCTGCCTGCGGATCGCGCGTCGTGGACGTAGCCGCGGATGATCTGCACCCAGGGCCAGTAGGCCGGCGCGCCCTCCCACTCGTAGCAGCGGCCCCAGAGCACCTGCGCGCCGCGCAGACGAGCGTAGGTCGCCAGCTCCTCGGCCAGTGCGCGTCTTGCCGATGCCCGGCTCGCCGGCCAGCAGCACGATGCCGGCCGCGGCCGGAAAGCGCCCCGTCGAAGGCGGCCCGCAGCTCGCTCCAGCTCCTGCTCGCGGCCGACGAAGACCCCGCCGGCCAGCCGATCCAGCGGGTTGGCGTCGGCGTGGCGGCGGCGGCTGCGGGATGCCCTGGGAGCGACCGATGGCGACGCGATGGTCGGCCAGTTCCTGGCGCACCGCGGCGGCGCTCGCCGGCCGCTCGCCGGGGTCCTTGGCCAGCAGCCGCAGGATCAGCGCTTCCAGCGGCTGGCGGGCACGTCGCGGGTTGTGCCAGGACGGCGCGACCGGCGCGGTGTTGATGTGCTGGGTGATGATCGCCACGGGATCGTCGCCGAGGAACGGCGGCCGGCCGGTGACCAGCTCGTAGAGCATCGCGCCGAGCGAGTAGAGATCGCTGCGCGCGTCCGGCGTGCGGCCGAGCGCCTGCTCCGGCGGCATGTAGCCGACGGTGCCGACGATCATGCCCGGCGTGCTCAGGCGGGTCTTGTCGAGCGCCATCGCCAGCCCGAAGTCGCCCAGCTTGGCCGTGCCGTCGCTGGTCAGCCAGACGTTGCCGGGCTTGAGGTCGCGGTGGATGATGCCGTGCTCGTGGGCGTAGCGCCAGCGCCTGGCAGACTCTGCTCGGCGATGCGCAGCGTATCGGCCAGCGGCGGCGCGGTGCTCGGCGGCCTGCGCGATGCAGCCCTTCGACATCGCCGCCGCCCATCAGTTCGCTGACGAGGTAGGGCTGGCCGGCCTCGTCGCCGATGTCGAAGACGGTGACGATGTGGGGATGGCCGCCGAGGCGGCCCATGACCTGCGCCTCGCGCCGGATGCGCTCGACGCCGACCTCGTCCAGCCCGTCGCGTCTTGATGAGCGAGAAGGCGACATCGCGGTCGAGCAGCGTGTCGTGGACGAGATAGACCTTCTTCTTGCCGCCCTCGCCCAGGAAGCGTTTGACGTCGTAGCGGCCGCTGGCGAAGGAGGCGGGAAGAGTCAGAGACGATTCAAAACCATCAGTGGACGACGCCGCGGGTGTTCCGCGCCTCTTGCTGGGGCAGGCTTCCTTCCCCTTCCGCCATCGAGAGGAACGCGACGGCGTCCTCATTGTCTGCATCAACCGCAAGCACCTTTCGCGCACAGTCGACAACGTGCGGCCAGTCCTTTTCGGAGGCAGCCTTCTCAGCCTCGTCCAGGAGGCGGTCAATCTGGCGCTGGATGCGTTCGCTTGGCATAGTTTCTTTCCCGGCGAAGGGTGAGCCAATCATGCGTGACTGCTACCAGCGCGTCAATTGACGCCTGAGCGTGTCAGTTTGCCGGGCGGCGACTCGTCAATCTCAAGGCGTACAACGAAGATTATGTGGCCGTCGGGTTCGTAGGCTCCGTCTGCTTTTCGACCCCGCTAAGCCTCTTCCTGTGTCGCGACGGTCCAGATGCGTTTCAAAGGCAGCTCAGCCTTCATGTCCTCATCGAGATCATCGTAGTACAGGAACAGCTGCTCAAGCAGTTCCTTCTGCGTCCAAAGCCGCACGCGGAAAAAGCTCGCTGCCAACTCCTTTTGAACGTTGGCCTTGAATCCGCTCCAAGCAACGAAGAGTCCTTCGTTGGCCCCGAACTTCGCAACCGCCCCCAGCAACTTGTCAACAGTTGGTCTGTCCATGGGCGAGTCTTCTGACTTTACTTCCACGCACAACCGCGGCGCGCCGAAGCCAGCGGCCCGGCTCCCGCCAAGGATGTCCACTCCCGCCATCTGCTCCTTCGTCGGGCTGCGGTACGTGGTGTAGCCTTGCGCCTTCAGCAGCGCCTCCACAATCCGGGTAAGGCCGTGTCCTTTGAAGCGGGCAGCGATGAGCTGAGCTATCTGGTCGTGTGCCAGTTCCTCCAGATTCGCGTCATCGGCTCCGACGGCAATCCCCGCGGCCGACTCAATCGTAGCCGCGGCAGTCGTTTCCGGTCTCCATCCGTTATTCCGCATAGCAGCAATCCGCGCTTCGGCGTTGTTGCGCTGCACGCGGCAAATCGTCATGAACGCGCCTAGTGTGAACAGTATGTCTTTACCGAAGTGGAGCTGGCGGTATCGCCTCTCCTATCCAATTAACAGAGCGCCAGTGGAAAAACGGGTCTGGGCCATTCGCCTCGAAATGGTAATCGCTGGTCACTTCACCGATCATGATGGCAGGCTGCGTCTTGAGGGGTAGCACAACCAGATCGCCCTGTTGGATGTCGTGCGCAAATGGCCAGACCTGGCTGGCCCAGTTCTGAATGGTCTTCGGCTTTGCATCCGGATATAGCCGGGTCATTGCGGCGATCAGACTCTCGCGATTGGGCATCGCCCGAAGATCTTCGGCCAGCCGGTCCCAGGTCACGTAGACGCGACCATCCTGGATGAATTTCTGTTCGTATTCGCCGTGACGGCCGGCGCGTGTTAACCAAACGGCCAAACGCTCTCCCTATTCGCCTGAATTTAGTGTCACTTACTGTATGGGCTCGGCAAATCCATGTCTAGAAGACGCTTCAGCCCCCGAATGAAGCGATTAGCGCGGCAAGCGTCATGTTCTCCGCGATGACGTCATGCGGGATGAGCGCGTAGCTCCAGGGCTTGCCGCCGTAGTTGCTCGCGTAGTCGATGCGTGCTCGCACCACGCGACCGCGGCGTCTCGCTTCGCCAGCACATCGGGGTCTCCATCTCGTTCCGCGCCTTTGGGCTCCAGCATGTAGATGCCGTCCGCCGTCTCGGCCACGAAGTCCGGCTGATATTCCAGATGGTCGGCGTCCCGACTGGTAGTAGATCTGGAACTGCCCCTTGGCCGGCTTGAACCACTTGACCGGCTCGCGTTCGAGAATGACGGCGAGCTTGCGCTCCGCGTCGGAGTCGAACTTCTGCACCGGATAGAGGCAGCGCTCGAAGCCACCGAACAGGTATTTCGCCATGTTGCTCTTGTCGGCAGGCGAGTCCCGGAAATCGAGCGGCGGCTCGCTCGGCGGCGGCCGTGTAGGCGCTCGGCTTCAGCTCGGTGAAACCCTTGCTGACCTTCACTTCGTAGCCGACCGCCTCTTCCCAGTAGTGGTCCTGCATCTGGGCATGGATGAAGCGGGCGATGTCGCGCTGGTAGCAGCGCAGCACTTTGCGCGCGTCGTCTTCGGACAGATAGCTCCTGAAATGCGCGACGGCCTGCCCGGCCAGATCGTAGAGCAGGTCGGCGTGGTCGTCGTAGGACACGTCGTCGAAGTCGACCAGGCCGCTGACGACGTAGTCTTCCAGCCGCGCCTCCTCGATGCCGCCGCGGCCGAGCGCCACGACTCGGTCTGGTTCGTGCGCAGATGCTGAATCCAGAGTTCCTCCGACGACGGCTGGATAGCTTCAGCGCGTCGAGATTCAGCGTGAACGGCTTGAAACCTGACTTCACCTCGCCCTTCGGCACGACCAGGATGCGCGGGATGTCGATGGTCTGTTGCGACGACCAGCTCGGCCGTCTTCGCCACGACCGCCGCGATATCGGCGTTGCTCGGCGATGCCTTCCAGCTCCATCTGCGCCGGCTGACACTGTTCTGTCGACCTCCTTGACGATGGCGGCCTGAATCTTCCGGCTTCTGCAGATGCTGACGCTCGGCACGCTCTCGGGCTGGTTCTCCAGCTTGCGGATCACCTCGTAGGCGATCTGCGCGACCTTCTGTTCCTCCGGCTTGCGTGAACACGGCTGGTTCGTCCTTCCGGCCACCGTCGTGCTGCCGTGACCTGTGCCGGCTGCAAGCCCAGCTTGGTCGGCAAGTTGCGACTGCGACACGACCGTCACCGTCTTCTGTCCCAGCTCGTCCGGATCGAGCACCACTGCTTGCAGGCGGATGGCCGAGTCCGGCTTGTTGGCCTCGTCGATGATCTCCTGGAACCTGTCGTGCGCGACGATGTTCAGCCGGTCGACGGCGGTCACGCCGGTGCGCTTGCCATACGGCAGGCGCAGGCCGCGGCCGATGGACTGCTCGATCAGGATGCGCGCGTTGGCGGCGCGCAGCGGCACGATCGTGTAGAGGTTGGTGACGTCCCAGCCTTCCTTGAGCATGTTGACGTGGATGACGATCTCGGTCGGCTCGTCGGTGTGCTCGACCTTGAGCAGCCGCTCGATCATTTCGTCCTCTTCGGCGCCGGTCTTGCTGGAATCGACCTGGATGACCTTGTCCTTGTAGCGGCCTTCGAAGAAGCCGTCCGACTGGATCAGCTGCAGCAGCTGCGCCGCATGGGTCGTGTCGCGGGCGATCACCAGCAGGAACGGCTTGACGATCGGGTTGCTCGTTCTCGCGGGCGTAGGTTTCCAGCTCGACCTTGACGCTCTCGTGCAGGCGCACGCCATCCTCCAGCTTCAGCCGCTCGATCTCCTCCGGCGACATGCCGGCCGGATTGAAGTTCTTGCGCGTGACGACCGCCGGCTCCTTGACGAAGCCGTCGGCCATGGCGCGGCCGAGCGGATAGTCGTAGATCACGTTCTTGAACGGCACCGCGCCCTTGCTCGTCTCGACGAACGGCGTGGCCGTCAGTTCCAGGCCGAGAATCGGCTTCAGTCGTTGATCGCCCGCACGCCAGCGCGATGCCCGGTAGCGGTGCGACTCGTCCATCAGCAGCACCAGGTCCGTCAGCCCGGCGAGGTAATCGAAGTAGCTCTCGCCGATGTATTCCGACAGCCGCTTGATGCGCGGCGACTTGCCGCCGCGCACCTCGGAGTTGATCTTCGAGATGTTGAAGATGTTGACCTTGCAGCGGATCAGCTGGTCGAACAGCGTGCCGCGCTTGCGCTTCGTAGTTGTCGCCGGTGATGATCGCCGGCGCGTCGGTGGCGAACTCGGCGATGCCCTTGAAGACGTACTTCGGCGTGTTCGGCGTGAAGTCGGCGATCAGCTTGTTGTAGATCGTCAGGTTCGGCGCCAGCACGAAGAAGTTGTTGATGCCGTGCGCGAGGTGCAGGTAGCTGATGAAGGCGCCCATCAGCCGCGTCTTGCCCACGCCCGTCGCCAGCGCGAAGCAGAGCGACGGAAACTCGCGCTCGAAGTCCGTGACCGTCGGGAACTCGCTGCGGATCGCCGCCAGCGCCGCCTGCGACGTCCGCGTCCTTTCTGCGGCGGCGCGATCTCGGTGATCCGGTCGAGGATCTCGAGCGATCGGCGCTGCGGCGGGCGCAGGCTCAGGCGGCCGGCGATGGCGTTGACGTGACGGTTCATGCGCCGTCGCCTCCTCAGTCGAACAGCGCTTGCTGGCCCGGCTTCGGCGGCGCTTTCGGGAGATTCTCGACCTTCAGGCTGTAGTCGTCGTGGCCCCACTCGCAGCGCGACAGGACCTGCTTTCGGGATTTTCTTGACCGTGAGATTCGGGAAGCGATCGGCCTTGCCGCGGAAGGCCGTGCACAGCACCAGCAGCGATCGCTCGGCTCCGACCTCATCGCTCAACTGCTGAAGCTGCTCGTGGCTGAGGTGTCTGCGTGGTGACGTAGATGAAGTCGCGCTCGGTGGAGTGGCCGTGCTGCCAGTAGACGGTGTCGCTCGGCGCGTAGGTGAAGCCCTCCAGCTTGCACAGCGCCTCGGCGAGCATCGCGGCGTTGTACTCCTTGCTGATGACCCAGTTGCCCCACTTGTCCTTCTCCAGCAGCGACGGAGCGAGCCGGTAGTAGCGAAAGCCGCCGCCGCCCTTCCAGCCGACGGCCTCGGTGATGCCGCCAGGGTCCTCGCCATCGATCACCTTCTTGAGGCGCGGAATGATGTGCGTGTGGCAGTGCTCGCCGAGCTCCACCATGATCCAGCGGCGGCCCATCTTGTGAGCGACTGCGCCAGTGGTTCCCGAGCCGGCAAAAGAATCCAGTACCCAATCACCTTTTGTCGTCGCCACCTCGAGGACTCTCCGGAGGAGTTTCTCTGGCTTTGGCGTGGGGAACCACTCCTCCTTGGTGAGAGTGGGGAAGAGCTTCTTCTGCTCGTACTTCGCCTGACGATTGTGACCAGTGACTTCGAGGTCCGACCACAGGGTGGAGGGAGGGATGCCAGTCATATCTGCTAGGTAGGTTCGTCGCCGGATCCCTTTACCGTCCGGAGTAAAGCGAATCTCACCAGTCCCAATCTTTTCCTCAAGTGTTTCTTTTCCCCACCGCCAGCCGTTAGCAGGGGGCTTTATGACCAACCCCTTTGGTGAGGTGATCGAATATCGGAGATTCGGCCTGGGACTTGGTGAAGACAGTGGATTCCCGTCGAACCAAGGTCCTCGTGGGTCGTTGTCCGGATTCTTGAAGTGCGATTGCTGTTCTTCCGACGACTGAAGTTTGAATGACCTCCAGCCCGGCGTACGCGCGTAAACCAATATCATGTTGTGGTCCACAGAAAATGTCTTAGCGTCATTGTTACTGTTGTCTGTGGAGCGCCAGATGACCGTGCTGACGAAACATTCCCTTCCGAAGATTTCGTCGCAAAGTACTTTCAAGTAGTGCCCTTCATTGTCATCAATGATCACCCATAGCGAACCGTCATCTGCAAGCAGGCGGTGTAAGAGCGCGAGTCGATCACGCATCATCGATAGCCAGATTGAGTGTTCCAATGAATCGTCGTAGTGTTCGAACGCCCTGCCTGTGTTGTAGGGCGGGTCGATAAAGATGCACTTGATCTTGCCTGAAAATTCCTGTTCCAGAGCCTTGAGCGCCAGCAGGTTATCGCCGAAGATCAGCCGGTTGTCGAACAGGTCGTCGTCGGAAACACGGTGGGAAGCGAGGTGGGATGCCGCTCCGGCGGCCCATAGCAACAACTACCGTATTGACTTCCGAACGCCTGTTCGTATAATTGCCGTAAGCAGGATAGACCGAGTTCCGCAGCTAGAGGGCTGGCCGCGGCTGCCTGAAATTTTCGTTTCGGGTGCTGCGGCCAGCCTTTTTCTATCCGCGCGGAGGTTGGTCGGCACCTTAACAGCGCGAACAAGACAACAAAGGAGGAAATAAGAAATGGTCACTGGCGAAGCCAACGCCAGCGTCGATGTCTTCTGGCGGTCAAAGGACGGCTATGAGATGCACCTTCAGCTCGGCGGAACCTCCTCCGAGACGGTCCTCGATACATGCCGGTGCCCGTCCTGGAGTTGAAGAGCGAGGAGGTCCACCGGCCAAAGCGGGGGCGGCCTCCTGGGGACCTGCTTGCCCGTTGACATGATTGATATAATCAGTATGACCAATACAACCATAGGAGGTGACTTGTGAAGCGCCGAATATCTGCCGTCGAGGCGCGAAAGCGGCTGGGCGAGATCCTTGAGAGCGTCTTCTACCGCGGTGACGAGGTCGTCATCGAGCGCGCTGGGAAAGCCATGGCCGTGGTCATTCCTGCCGAACGATACGAGGCGATGGAACGATCCCGCGAGCGGCTCTTCGAGCTGGTCGAGAAGAACTGGGAGCAAAACAAGGATATCCCTTATGACGAAGTTGAACGGGGTGTCCAAAAGGCCGTTGAGGGGGTGCGAGGGCCACGACGAGGGAAGGTCCGGGGTGGCTGACAATGGATGCCGTCCTGGACACCAACGTCATAGTCAGCGCAGCGATCAGCGCCAAGGGCCCTCCAGCCGAGATCATCAGAGCCTGGAGGGCCCATTCATTTGGGTGGGTGACGTCGGAGCCGCTTCTGGACGAACTGGAGCGGACTCTGCGATCGCCCCGCCTGCAAAAGTACATCGCCTGGAGCGATCAGGAGCTGACTGAATTCATACGCCTCATCGGCCAGCTGACGCGCTTCGTGACGCCGTCGTCGCGCATCGAGGTGATCACGGCCGACCCGGACGACAACCGCCTCGAAGCAGCGGTAGAGGGCCGGGTGGACTATATCGTCTCCGGCGACCATGACCTGCTCGATCTGGGCGAATACGAGGACATCGCGATCGTCACGCCGGCGCGGTTCATGGCCATCATCGCGACTACCACTTGACCCGGGCCTCTTGGGCCGACCGTTAGGTCGTCCAAGGGTCGGATCACGTCCTGTCTAGAGTCTCACGGGCCCACAGACCCATGTTCTGGGCCGCCCTACATGAGCGAAGTCTATGTCGGCGTCCGTCCCGAGGACCCGCGCCGGCGACATTATCACTGCCTGCCGTTTGGAGGAGGTGAACGCATATGCAAATTCTGGAAAGCTGGGAAGACAACGAAGGCCGCGCCTTCGTCATCGTGCAACACTCGGAGCCCGCGCAATTCGAGTTGAAGCGCAGGCCCTTTGAGGCGATGTTTGAATTCGAGGGCGAACTGCAGGACTTCGCAGGTGGTCCAGGGTACGGCATCGGGGACTTTGACAGCGTCGACGACGCGCGTGAGTTCTTGATGACCGGGATCGACCGCCAAGACGAGAACCCCGAAATATTTGGCTCGACATGCTTAAGCTCGCGGGGGATGGACGACGCCGCTTCGACGCTGACAACTCGGGAAAGATTTGACAGGACGTCAGTGCCGGTGCCGCCGCGCCCCTGCTAATCTCCTGCCATGGTCACGACACAGGAAACGGCATTACCCGGTGCACCAACGCCGCGCGATGGCTCGCCTGCTCGCGCCCTTCTAACAGTCGAGGAAGCCGCCGGGGTTCTCCGGATCGGCCGCAATATGTGCTACGAACTGATCCGCCAGGGACAGATCCCTTCTGTGCGCCTCGGCCGCCTGATCCGCGTCCCACGATTCGGCCTAGAGTCCTGGATTGCTCGTCAATCAGGCCTGCAGGCCGATGCCGCAGTGTTATCCTTTCCCCCACAACGTCACTAGGAGGCAGGCCCCATGCAGGGTCACATCCGCAAGCGCGGGAAGGGTTCTTGGACCGTCGTGGTCGATCTCGGTCGCGACCCAGCCAGCGGCAAGAGAAGGCAGCTCTGGCGTTCGGTGGCCGGTACCAAGAAAGAAGCCGAAGCCCTTCTCGTGCAGCTCCTACACCAGAAGAGCACCGGCATAGATGCCCCACCGGGACGCATCACCGTCGCCGAATACCTGCAGCAGTGGCTGACAGTCTACGCACTCCCGAATACAGCCCCGACAACGTCCCGGCGCTACGAACAACTCATACGAGTCCACCTCATACCGACCCTGGGAAACCTCCCGCTCGCGAAGCTCCGTCCCCTACATATCCAGGATGCTTACCAGCGAATCCTTAGCACGGGGCTGTCCGCCCGGACCGTTCTCCAGTGTCACCGGGTACTGCGGAAGGCCCTTCAGCACGCTCTTCAGTGGCAGATCCTTACCCGCAACCCGGCGGACGCCGTTGAAGCGCCCCGGCCCGGACGCTACGAGGTGCCGGCCCTCTCGCCCCAGCAGGTCCGGGACATCATCGCGGCCGCCGAGGAAACGCCCTACGGTGCGCTCGTACACACAGCCGTTTTGACCGGACTCCGGCTCGGAGAGCTCCTCGGCCTGCGCTGGCAGGACGTCGACCTGAAGGCCGGTTTGCTCCAGGTTCGCCAGACGTGCCAGTGGCTCCCGCGGCAGGGATTCATCTTTCGCCAGCCCAAGAGCTATCGCAGCGCCCGCTCGGTAGCCCTCTCCAATGTGACGGTAGCAGTTCTCCGGCAGCACCGGATACGACAGATCGAGCATCGGCTGACCTGTGGGCTAACACACCAGGAGGACGTGCTGGTGTTTACCAGCACCCTTGGCCGGCCGGTGCACCCGGCCACGCTGAGCGGCGCCTGGCGGCGCCTCGCGAAGTCGGCGGGGCTGGCTCATCTCCGCTTTCACGATCTCCGTCACGCCCACGCCTCATTGTTGCTCCAGCAGGGGGTTCACCCGAAGATAGTGAGCGAGAGGCTGGGCCACTCCGGGTGAACATCACTCTGGACACTTACTCTCACGTCCTGCCCGGCCTCCAAGCGCAAGCCGCTGCGGGGCTGGACGACTTGTTAGCAAACGGTTAGCAACTATTAAGGAGCCTTAGCTGAAAAAGGGTCCAATTCATATCTAAAGCCGGGGTGGTGGAATGGTAGACACTGCGGACTTAAAATCCGCTGTCCCTTCGTGGGGCGTGTGGGTTCGAGTCCCACCCCCGGCACCATCAGGAGCTCTGGCCGACCTGGAACGAGTTGAGCAGCCGGATGGCCAGTCCCACCGCGGCGATAACCGCCGCCACCAGCGTCACCAGAGCCTCCGTCCCGCTCAGGTCTGCGCTGAACGTCTTCTCGCCGGCGCTGCTGATCAGGTCGGCAACGCCCAGGCAGCACTCGTGGACGCTCAGGTAGCGCGTCCCGCTGAAGAGCCGGGTGACGATCCCCTCCCAGACGAAGACGTAGGCCAGGCCAACGAAGAGCGCGCGGCTGGTTAGGGCGCTGAGCATCACGAAGAGTGCGACGTAAGCGACGGCGCCGAGCAGCGACCCGATGACGAACCCGGCCACGATCCCCTGTTCCGCCGAGCCCCAGATCGCGATGGCACCGGCGATCGCCGCCGAAGGCACGATGAAGAGCGCCGTGAGCAGCCAGGCCGGGGCCAGCTTGCCGAGGACGATCTCGCTGCGGGAGATCGGCTTGGCGAGCAGGTGGACGATCGTGCCGTCTTCGATCTCGGAGCCCAGCGCCGATGTGCCGAAGATCAGCGCCACCAGCGGCAGCAGGATCGTCACGATGACGCCGTCCAGCAGCACGTCGGCCGTCCACTCCGGCGGCGAAGTCGAGTCGTCGCCGAGCCGGTAGGCCACCGCGACGAGTGACGGCAGTACCGATAGCAGCGCCACCAGGGCCAGCCGCCGCCGGCCCATCAGCTCTTTCAGCGTCAGGTTGGCGATGACCCAGATCATCGCTTCACCAGGTAGGAGAAGACGCTCTCCAGCGACTCGTCAGTCGGCAGCAGCTCCAGCAGCCTGATCTGCTCTTCGCGGGCGACTCTCGGCGCGGCGACCGTGAACGCCGCGAACTCCTGCGTACGCACGCGGATCGCGTTTCCGTCCAGCTCCACCGCGGAGACGGAAGGCTCCGCCATCAGGGCGGCGGCCAGGCGGCGGTTGTCGCTGGAGCGCATCGTGAACTGATGCGGCCGGTCGATCATCAGCTTGCGGATCGCCCGGAAGTCGCCGGAGGCGGCGAGCCTGCCGTTGATGATCACGAGCACGTTGTCGGACAGGCGCTCCACCTCCTCCAGGACGTGGGAGGAGAAGATGATCGTCTTGCCCTGCCGGGCCATCGCCTCCAGGCTGTCCATCATGTGCAGCCGCTGGGTCGGGTCGGTGCCACTGAACGGCTCGTCCAGCAGCAGGACCTGGGGATCGTGCACGATGGCGGCGGCGATCTTGATCCGCTGCTTCATGCCCTTGGAGTAGCCGCCGGTCGGGCGGTCCTGGACCGCCTCCATGCCGACGACTGCTATCGCGCGTTCCGCCGCCTGCTTCGGGTCCGGCAGCCTGTGCAGGCGCGCGCTGAGGACCACGAAGTCGCGGCCGCTCAGGAAGGGGTAGATCGCCTCTCGGTCAGCCACGAGGCCCAGGTGCCGGTAAACGTCGGGGTTGTGCCAGACCGGCTGGCCCAGCACGCTCACGCTGCCCGCCGACGGGCGCAGGAACCCGGCCAGCGCGTGGAGGACTGTGCTCTTGCCGGCGCCGTTGGGGCCCAGCAGGCCCGTGATGCCGGAGCCTATGGAGAACGAGATGTCGTTAACGGCGACGACGTTGCCGTACCAGCGGGAGAAGTTGACGATCTCCACGTCGGCGGGAGGGCCGCCGCGCGCAGGTGGTTCAGGCATCACGTCTTGATCCGCAGGCAGCGCCGCACCAGGATGCCGAGACTGACCACGGCCTCGACCGCCGCGACGAGGGCGTAGAGTGAGCCGGAGATGTGCGCTTTGGCGATGGGGCTCTCCGGGTCCGTGAGGGGAGCGCCGAAGAGCCAGATCGTGAACCCGGCGACGACGTGGAACGGGCTAATCAACAGCGTGTACCTGATCGCGCCGTGGTCGGAGATGTCGCCGAGGATAGCGCCGATCGCCGACCCCATGATGAAGACGGCGAGGATGGCGACCGTCGAGTAGGCGCGCCGCGGGGTGTAGGAGGCGATGGACAGCCCGATCCCGGCGAACATCGTGGAGAGGAGGGTTGCGCTGGCGATGATCTCCGGCAGCTGTTTCCAGTTGTCCTGCAAATAAGAAGCCGGGTCGCTGACGACGAGACCGTTGCCGACGAACAGCACGAGCTGCGGCAGAAGCGTCAGAGCAAGCATGCCAATCGTCAGCGCGACGAAGTTGGCCAGCGCGTAGTCGGTGCGCTCAAGAGCCCGCGAGAAGTAGAGCGTCAGCACGCCGGTGCGTTGATCGCGGCTGACCAGCTCAGGTGCGACGGCGGCGCAGAATAGGGCGAGCACGATCTCTACGTAGCGGTAGTACTCCTCCGGCTTGATCAGCTTGGCATCCTGCGCCCCGAGGGCACCGACGCCGAGCTGGACAACGGCCGGCAAGAGCGTGATCACGAAGAGGACTACCGGGAAGATCTTGCTGGACATCGGTCTGCCAACGCCGAAGCAGGCTCGCAGGCGGTGCAGCGCTAAGACGCGGACGGCGTAGCCGCGGCCAAGCCGGGGGCCTTCGTAGCGGCGATAGCCCAGGTTGTAGATGCTGCCGGCGCGGTCAGACAACGGCGCGCTCCCCGAAGATGTCTTCCAGGCGGCGGCGCTGCTGCTGCAGGCGCACCAGCCCGACGCCCATCTCGGCGACGGCGTCCCGGATCACGTCGTAGACGCGCTCATCATCGAGCTGGACGTGGAGCATCTTGCCGTCCGGCTGGACGGTGAAACCGGCGGCGACGAGTCGCTCGGCCAGCGGCCCGGCATCGCCCTCGATCTCCACGGTGAGCACCTGCGTCACATCGGTGAGCGAGGAGATCGCCTCGTAGCGCACCAGGTGGCCGGACTCGATCTGCATCAGGTGGTCGCAGACACGCTCGATCTCGCCGAGCAGGTGAGAGGACATGAGGATGGAGATCCCGAATTCGCGGCCCACACGCTCCACCAGGTCCAGCATCTCCTCGCGGCCGCCGGGGTCCAGGCCGACTGTTGGCTCGTCCAGCAGCATCAGCCGCGGATCGTGGACGAGGGCCTGGGCCAGTTTCACGCGCTGCTTCATGCCGGTGGAGTACTCCCTCATCTGGCGGTAGCGCTCTTCAAAGAGGCCGACCTGCCGCAGCGTTTCGGCGGCGCGCTCCCGGGCCGCGGCGTGCGGCAGGCCGCTGATCTGGGCCATGTGGACGATGAACTCGGTGGCGGAGATGTCCAGCGGCAGGCAATCGTGCTCCGGCATGTACCCCACGTACTGGCGGAGCTCGGCGCCCTGGCGCGTCACGTCGAAGCCCAGGAGAGTGGCTGAACCGCTCGTCGGCTCAAGCAGACCGAGGAGAATCTTGATCAGGGTGCTCTTGCCGGCGCCGTTAGGCCCGACCAGGCCGATAATGCCCGGCGCTACCTCAATGGAGAGGGAATCCAACGCCGTGACCGCCGGATACCGCTTCGTCAGTCCGGTAGTGGTCAGCAGGGCAGTGCCTTCGTGCGGGCCGTCTAAATTCACTCCTTTGCATCTTATACCGCCGGAAAATGGCCAGATACGGTGCAATAACGGCCCCCGGTCAGATATACTGGCGACAGGCGCCACTTCTGAGATCGAGCATCCCGCATATCGCTAAGGCGGGTGAGCCGATCATCAGGCGCTGAAGAAGGGTGGATCATTGCCGGAAGTTACCATCGGCTCCAGCGCGAGTTTTGAGAACGGCCTGAGGCAGTTCAACAAGCTTGTGCAGCAGTCCGGCATCCTCAAGGAAGCACGCCAGCGTCAGTACTTCGAACCGCCGAGCGTTATTCGCAAGCGCAAGGCCGCGACGAAACTGCGAAAGAGCTTGAAGGCGGCCCGTCTGGAAGCCGCGCCGAAGAAGCGCGGCGGCAAGCGCAAGTCCGGGCCGGCGTCGTAGGGCGACGCCGGGCTCGCCCAGGCTCAGAAGGCCAGTAGTTTAGCCGGGTTCGCCACGGTGAGCAGGTGTATGTCTGCCTCCGAAACGCCGGCGCGAAGCAACGTCGGCACTACGAAACTGTGGATGCGGGTGTACCCCTCGCCACCGCCGCGGCGCGTGTTCGCCTTGGTGAAGACGTCGTGGCCAAGGCAGATCTGGCCCGCGTACCCCGCTTTGATCAGCGCCACCAGCCCCGCCAGGTAGAACCAGTCCGGCCGGTGCGCCAGGCCCATCCCCTCCAGGTCCCACTCCGCGCCGATGCAGGTAAAGCAGATGTTGAAGCCGGCATCCAGCACTTGCTTGTGCAGGCTCAGGTCCAGCTGCAGGGAGCCCGGGTCGGCGACGAGCTGATCGATCGGCAGCGTGCCCAGCCAGTTCTCCACGTGGCAGATCAGCGTGCGTTCGGGAACGCAATCGGTGCCGGTTAGCAGCGGCAGAAACGTGTCCCGGATGTCTTCGTTGGAGCGCAGCAGACCGACGTGCACCTGCATCGACAGACCAGACTCGCGCGAGACCAGGGCGGCGGCGCGGGTATAGGCGTCGGCCGATTCGCTGGGGCCCTCGTAGGCCACTTTGATCTGGCCTGGAAAGATGCCGGTGCCGCCGATGCCGGTGGCGATCTCTTCGCGCAGGTAGGCGGCGTACTGCTCCGTCGTCAGGCCACGGAAGCGGTCCGGCCAGCTGTCTTCGGCGTAGAGGCCGGTGCAGGCGACGATGTGTACGCCGGTGCGCTCGGAGATGCGGACGAAAGCGCACACATCGTCGGCGGTGCGAATGCCCGGCGAGCCGGTTTCGACGATGGCCATGCCGCCGGCGGCGCGGAAGTCGGCGACTTCGCCGGTCATCATCTCTTCGTCGTCCAGGCGCAGGTTCTCGCTGGATAGGATCATGGCATGGCGCAGGCTGGACCGGTTTTCGGGGACGAACGGCCGGTCCGGCAGCGTCGAGCGGGGGCGGCTGAAGCGGTCGCGATAGCAGGCCGCCAGGTCGCAGAGGATGTGCTCATGCAGCGAGGTGAAGCCGAGATCGCCTGGGGCGATCGGTCCGCGAACGGTCTTAACCGTGGGAGCCATGATTTGCAGGGTATCAGGTCGCCGCCTTGAGCGATTCCGCCAGCGGCACCTGCTTCAGCATTCCGGCCATCGTCCAGATCTCGATCGCCCGGTCCAGCTGGGCGAGACCGGGGCCTCGATCGGCGGCGTCTTTCAGGAGGTGGCGCCCGTACCAGTAGTGGCACTGGGCGAGCTCCGCGCTCAGGTCCATCTCCGCGGCCTGCTGGATCGCCAGCTCAAACTGGGCGGAGGCTTCGTCGTCCTTGCCGATGGCTGAGGCGGTCATCGCCAGGACGCGGCTGACAAGCTGGGGGATCGTTGAGGCGCCGGTCAGCACGTAGCCGGCCGAGGCTGTCCAGAGTTTGAGTGGCTCGTAGAGGCGGGCGGCGCCATCTGAATCGCCCAGGACGACGAGACTGGCGGCCAGAGTGGTGCGCGCCTCCGCCTGGCTGGTTGTCCAGGCCTCTTCGAACTGGAAGTACCGATCCAGGTCCGGCATCAGCGCCAGGGCGTCATCACGGCGGCCGGAGAGGGCGCGCAGCAAGACAAGCACCGGCCGCGGGTCGTCGATCGGCGCGGACGACATGCGTTCGTACACCTCAAGGGCGCGGCCGAGCAGCGCCTCGTACTCTTCACTGTCGCCTTCCAGGAAGCGGATGTAGGCGAGGTTGATCAGCGCGCCGGGAATGCCGGAGTCGGCCTTCGCGCTTTCGATCAGCCGAATCAGCTCGCGGCCAAGCTGCTCGCCGCGTTCCAGCTCACCGCGCAGGCAAGCGATGCCCATGCCGAGCCACTTTGTTTCGCAGACGGCCAGGAAGTTGCCGGCTTTGCGGGCCAGGCGCTCTTCTTCGTCCATCGCCAGCTCCGCGGCTCCCGGCTGGCCGAGGGCGAAGAGGATGTGCCGCCGGAAGGAAGAGGCCTGGCTGGCGCACCACGGGTCGCTGCCGGACAGCGACCACTCCTTCGCCGTGGCGAGCAGGTCCGCCGCTTCGCGCAGCCGGCAGTAGCTGAGGCGGTGCATGCCGGTAATAAAGGCGGAGAAGCCCTTGGCGGCGGGAAGCCCGGAGCGCTCAGCGATCTCCATCGACTGGGCCAGCAGGACCTCCGCCTCATTAATGTCGCCGAAGGCGCTGCGGATGAATCCGGCCTGGGCCAGCAATCGCGAGCGGATCTCGCTGTCCGTATCTTTGAGACCGGCGAGCCCCCGCTGGACGACCTCCGACGCCTCCGCGAACTGTCCGCGGGCGCCGTAGAGGCGCCGCAACGCGTAAGCGATCCAGGCCAGGCTCTCCGTATCACCGAGGCCCTCGTAGAGGTCCATCGCCTGGCTTAGCGCCGCCACGGAGGCCTCCCAGTCTCCCTTCCCGGCCAGCGCCTCGCCCAGGCGCCAGAGCAATCGGGCTCGCTCCGGCGGATCGCCGTCTGCCAGCAGGCCCAGCGCCTGTTCGAAGTGGGCGGCGGCGTCTTCCCAGGCGGCCATGCCGCGCGCCTTCTCGCCGGCTTCGGCCAGGTACCGCCGCGCCTTGTTCGCCGGGGCCATCGTGCCTGCTTCGCTGAAGTGGTAAGCCAACTCTTCCGGCTCACCGAGCGTGGCATTCTCCATCGCCTCGGCGATCCGCAGGTGGCTGCGTTGGCGGCGCAGGGCCGGGACGTCTTCGTAGAGCGTCTGCTGGATCAGGTGGTGCGTGAAGCGGAACTCGGCCGCCGCGCGCTCGATCTGCTCGATCATGCCCATGCGGACGCCTTCGTCCAGCGCCTCCAGGAGCAACTCCGGCCCCACCTCCTCAAGCACGTCCATGATCTCGTAGTTGAACTGGCGGCCGATCACCGCTGCCATCGTCAGAGCCTTGCGCACGTCATCGGTGAGGGAGGCGATCCGGCGCTGGATCACGGCGCGGATGCTGTGCGGGACGTCCCACGGCGTATCGCCGAAGTCCTTTCGCCACTCGCCGCTTTCGTCGAACAGGATGTGCTCAGCGTTGAGGTGTGAGATTAGCTCCGTCACGAAGAAGGCGTTGCCCTCTGTCGCCTCAAAGATCGTACGGGCCAGCCCCTCCGGAGGGCTGCCGGCGCCCAGGGACATGAGTATCGCTTCGACTTCCCCCAGTCCGAGGCCGGCCAGCTCGATCTGTGTGTAAGCGTGCAGCCTGCCGAACTCGGCCGTCGCCTCCGCCAGAGGGTGAGAGGCGCTGATCTCGTCGCTGCGAGCCGTGCCCAGGATCATGATTGGACAGCTGTTAACGGTTGGCACAAGGTGGCGCAACACCAAGCAGGACGCTCCATCCGCCCAGTGGATGTCTTCCAGCAGCAGCAGCAAAGGGCGCCGCCGCCCCAGCGATTCGACGAGCGTGCGCACGGCCTCCAGCACCCGGTAACGCTCTTGCTCCGGCGGTAGCCGCATCGTCTCGCCGCGGATCGGGATGCGCCGGGCGATCTCCGGGACAAGCCTGGCGATATCGGCCGCGTCCTCGCCGAGCTCGTCCATGAGCACGTCGTCCGGCCGCTCCTCCACGTACTGCCGGAGCACCTCCACGATCGGGAGATAGGGCGGCGCGCCTTCGGTGCTGCTGCACTGGCCGCGCCAGACCCGGAAGCCGCGAGTCTTGGCGTCGCGGGTGATCTCCTCGGCCAGGCGGGTCTTGCCGACGCCGGCCTCGCCGGAGAGCATGACGAAGCGGCCAAGTCCGGTGGAAGTCTGGTCCAGGTGCCGGCGCAGGGCCTCGATCTCGTCCTCGCGGCCGACGAACCGCGCCCGCCGCAGGGTCACGACCTCGCCTCGCCCGATGGCGATCACCTGGTAGAGGCGGTACTGCTCGCGCAGCCCCTTGAGCGCGAACTCCCCCTTGAACTTGAACTCGACGCCGCGAACTCCGCTCGCCAGCTGCTTGACCGCCTCCGATATCAAGATCTCGCCGCCCTCCGCCAGGGCGTTGATCCTGGCGGCGACGATGACGGCTGCGCCGAAGAAGTCCTCCTCTTCCTGGATCGCTTCGCCGGCGTTGAGGCCCATCCGCACCATGAACTCGCGCGTCGGGTTCTCGTTGTTGTTCTGGGTGATGGCGCGCTGGATGGCGACGGCGCAGTTGATGGCGGCGGAGACGCTCTTGAAGGCGATCATGAAGCCATCGCCCATTGTCTTCACCTCGGAGCCGCCGGCGCGCGAGACTTCCGTGCGGACAAGTGCGTTGTGCAGCCGCACGATCTCCTGGGCCCCTTCGTCACCGAGCGCGTCGGTCATCGATGTGGAACCGACGATATCCGTGAAGAGGAACGTGATTATAGAGGGGCTTCGTTCGCTGGACATCCGCGCGATTATTGGCGCTAGTCAGCCGGGTAGTCAACCGCGGTCTGTTGGCGGGAGACGGATGTTTACGCGACCGTACTGCCGACGGCCGGACAGCCCCTCGGCAGCTTGGTCTTGTGGTCAGCCAGCTTCAGCAGCACGTTGAGCACGTCCATCATGTCCACGTGGCCATCACAGTTCACGTCCATGTGGGGAGTGCAACTGCCCGCGTCGGCTTGCACCATGTGTCCGGCGTGCTGGAGCAGGGCGAGGACGTCCCCCACATCGAGCCGGCCGTCGCAGTCGGCGTCGCCGCGGATGGGAACGATCGTTGGTGAGGGGGTCGGGGAGTCTGTAACAGGTTCAGGCGTGGGCGTGGGCGTCTCCGATTCTTGCAGCGGCGTGTCTTCGGGTGTGTCTGTCGGCGCCGGTGGCGGCGGCAGCGTCTGTCCCGGGGCCAGGGTCGGCGTGGCCGAGGGTGTCGGCGTGGCCGAAGGTGTCGGCGTGGCCGGGGGCGTGACGGATGTGCCCCCGCCGACGGGGCCTGCTGTGGCTGTTGGCGTCGGCGATGCCGCCGGTGTCGGAGTCGGAGTTGGCGTTGGCGTGTGTGTCGGCGTTGGGCTTGGCGTCGGCGCTGCGGTTGTCGAGCCGGTGGTCTGGGTGATGTCGCCGAAGACGGCGAGCGTCGGTCCGCCGGGGCCGATTTCGAAGCTGCAACTGCCGGGGCTGGTGCGGATATCGAAGGCCCAGTAGATGAGGCCCTTGACGCCGGCGGCCTGCGCGGCCAGCAGCTTGTTGCGCAGCGCCGTGGCCTTCGTCGAGTTGTCGCAGGTGTCCGTTCCGACCTCGCCGATGTAGAACGGCAGGCTCAGCCCCTGAGCCTGGTGGTACTGCCAGCAGATGGAGTTCTGCTGGCACGACGGCGAGCCCGGGAGGCCCTGGTTCCAGTCCTGGTAGTCGTGAGCCGTGGCGATCGTCGCGCCGACGTATGAGTACGTGTCTGTGTAGGCCATGTCGACGCCGTTGACCATCAGCGATCCCGTGCCGTCGGTGTCGTTGCCGATGCCGACCGGCTTGGAGGTGTGCGCCTTCACGGCGGCGACGCGGTTCTTGAGGTCGTCCTTGAAGGCCTGGCGCCCGTTCGTCTCGCGGTCCTCGTTGATCACCTCAATGGCGTAGACAGCGGGGTTGGCCCCGTAGCGGGTGGAGAACTCATTGGCGTAGGCGACGTTGGTCACGGTGTAGCCGTCGCCGGTGTGGCCGTTGGGGTAGAGCGAAACCGGCCAGTAGGAGCAGTCGTTCCAGTGGTTGTCCAGCACCGGGATCAGGTAGATGCCGTACTGTTGCGCTTTCTGCATGACCAGGTCGATGGCGGTCCAGTCTCGCGCGCCGGTGTTCTTGTTCATGGCGTAGGGCTGGAAGGCCCAGAAGCGGATGACGTTGACCTTGGCGTTCTTGAGCGCCGAGAAGGTTGAGTCGAGGAAGGTCGTGAAGTTGCCGCCCGCCGATCCGCAGGAGTACTGGCCCGTGTCGTTGGCGGCCAGTCCCCAGACGTTGACGCCGGTCCAGAACGACGGCAGCGCGGGCATTCCGGATGGCGCGGGTGTTGGCGTCGGCGATGGCGTCGGTGTCGGCGAAGGGGTTGGGCTCGGCGTTGGTGACGGGGTCTTGGTAGGCGATGCTGTTGGGGATGGGGTGGAGGTCGGGGCGGCGGTGGAGCTGCCGGGCGGGGTCGCGTTGCTGTTGACGCCGCCGAAGTCGTTGGTCCAGTACCAGCCGTAGGGGCTGCCCGAAACGTAGACGCGGGCGATGCCCATGGCGTGGTAGTTGGCGCCGAGCATGTTGGCGTTGTGGCCGGGGGAGTTCTGCCAGGCGGAGAAGACGGCCTGCGCGGTGCTGTAGCCGGCGGCGATGTTCTCACCCATGTAGGTGTTGTAGCAGTACCCGAAGGCGCACATCCGTGTCCAGGGATCACGGGTGGCGCTGGCACTGTACTGGTGACCGGTGACGCAGTTTCCGACGCAGTGGTCGTTGTGTTCGAAGTAGCTGTTGATGCCCATGTCGGCGCTCATCCAGTCCGCCGAGCTCTGCATCTCCCAGTCGATCGACAGCGAGCCGAGGCCGTTCTGGGCGCGGTAGTTGTTAATCAGCGTGACGAACGCCTGCTCCTCGGAGTCCAGCTGCGGATCGGCAGAGGCCGGGCCGGCAGACCTGGCCAGCGCCACGAAGAGGGCGATGCCGAGGCAGGCGGTCAGTATCGAAGTAAGTGCAAATTTTCGAGGCATAGTGTCCCTGTGTTGGGCGGTTGTGAAAGGCAAGACGAAGCTGCGATTGACCGGTTACGCAAAAACGATCGATCGCCCACTAAGGGCCGGTGCAGGGACGGTTAAGTACTGAGAAAGACGTTAGGCCCGGGCTCAGCCGCCGAGCACGATGATGGGTGGCGCCGGGATGAACATGTCGATGGTGGCGTAGCGGCCGGCGCGGCGGAGGTCGTTGGCGGCGTCCAGCGCGGCGCTCTTGTAGCATTCGGCCAGCGTCGGGTAGTTGAAGACGGCGTCCACGAAGTAGTCGAGCCCGCCGCCGAACGACATCACGGCCTGACCGATGTGGATCAGCTCGCTGGCGTGGACGCCGACGGCGTGGATGGCCAGGAGACGGCCGGTCTCGGAGTGGAAGAGCAGCTTCAGGAACCCGGTCTCGTCCCCCAGCATCTGCCCGCGCGCAATCTCCCGGTAGCGGGCGCGCCCTGCCACGAAGTCGACGCCAGCGGCCTCCAGCTCATCGCTGGTTGGGCCGAGCATGGCGATCTCCGGGACGGTGTAGATGGCGTACGGCAGCGGCAGGACGGCGGTGTCCTCCGGCACATCGAAGGCGTGGCAGGCGGCGCGGCGCCCCTGCTCCATCGAAGTCGCCGCCAGGGCCGGGGCGCCGATGACGTCTCCCGCCGCGTAGATATGGGGCGCCGATGTCTGGAAGTTCGCGTCCACCGGGATGCGCCCACGATCGTCGGCCGCCAGGCCTGCGGCGGCCAGGTTCAATGCCGCCGTCGCGCCGACTCTGCCGATGCAGTAGAGCACAGCCGCGGCGCGGATCTTTTCGCCGGAAGACAGCAGCAGCTCCACGGCGCCGGCTTCGTCGACGTGGACCGCGGTGACGCCTTCGTTGAGGTGCAGGGCCAGGCCGTTCTCCAGGAGATGGCCGGTCAGCGCCTCGCACACCTCGCTGTCCACGAACGGCAGCAGCCGCGAGCGGTGGTCGATCAGAGCGACGCTGACCCCGAGTGCTGCGAAGATGCCCGCGTACTCGGTGCCGATGATCCCGGCGCCGACGATGGCCAGCGAGGTGGGCACCTCCGGCAGGCGCAGCAGGTCGTCGCTGGTGAGGACGCGCTCGCTATCGAACGGGACCTTTGGGTCGCGCGCGGCTTCGCTGCCCGTGGCGATCAGGATTTTGTCCGCCGTGACGAGCGTTCGCGGTCCGTTGGCCTGGGCCACGGCGACCGTGTGCGGATCGACGAACGAGGCCTCGCCGCTCAGCACCTCGATGCCGTTGCCCAGGAGGTGCTGACGGACGACGTCGATCTCGTTCTTGATGACGTGCTCGGCGCGGAACATCAGGTCGCTCATCGTGATGTCGGGGTCGACGGTGTAGGACCGGCCGTAGAAGGTGCGCTGGTGGTAGCCGGTCAGGTAGATCACGGCCTCGCGCAGGGTCTTGCTGGGGATCGTGCCGGTATGGATGGAGACGCCGCCGAGCGTCGTCATCCGCTCCACGACGGCGGCGCGTTTGCCAAGCTTGCTGGCCTGTACGGCGGCCTTTTGACCGGCGGGGCCGGAGCCCAGCACCAGCAGGTCGAAGTCCACCGCCGTCAGGAGACCTGCCGGCTGCCGGCCAGCGCCGGCACATCCGGGTTGACGACGTAGCGGATCTTCGGGAAGCCGGTATCGACGAGGGCGAAGGAGGCGGCGACCGGGTAGACGATCTCCACACCTTCAGCATCCCAGGCCCCGGCGGCAAAGCGGGAGACTTCGGGGCGGCCGCGCTCGGCCCGGTGGAAGGTGAACTCGGGGTCCACCTGGATCAGCAGGGGCTCCTCGCCGTCTGCACCCTGGAGCCGGGCGAAGTTCATGTTGGCGACGTACTGGATGTCGCCGCCGGAGACCGGCTCCGGCGTGACCAGCGCCGCCTCCAGGCAGACGCTGCCGCCGGCGGAGACGGTGATCGCGACGCGGTCATGGTAGCGGCGCAATGACACCTCGCCCTGTTTGCAGGCGAAGCCCCACTTTGCGGCCAGGGCGTCGGCGGCGGCCGTCGAGTCGACATAAGCCGCGGCCAGGAACCCGCGTGGCCGCACGCCGGCCCGGCAGCCGATGCGGACCTGGGCCAGGGAGAACGCGCCGACGGGGCTGTCCGGAAAGCGGTGCACGGAGAAGTAGGCGATGGGCGGGATGGTTGGGTGCAGCGCCCTGGGCAGGAGGTCCTGCATCTGCCTGTCGTTGATCTCCATCGTGAGCTGGAGGATCTCGGTGTTGGCGATCTCCCAGGGCTCGGCGTCCAGAGCGCGCATCTTTGGCGCGGAGCTGAGCGTGGCGACTTCCCTTGTCCCGAAGAGCGGCATCAGCTATCTCCGCCCGCCACGACGGCGTCAGCCGCCGCCGGTTGGAACTTCGGCATGACCTCGCTGGCGAAGAGGCGCATGCTGTCCAGCACCTCTTGCTGGGGCACCGTCTCGGCGGCGTTGAGCAGGAAGTTGATGCGGTCCACGCCCACCGCCTCCCACTGCTTGATCACTTCGATCAGGCGCTTGGGGTCGCCGATGCAGATGCCCTCAGGCACGCGGCCGCGCTCGCCTGGCCCGGCGACTTCTTGCCTGAGCTGCGGCAGCAGGCCGAGAGACGGGTACGAGCGGCTGGGGTAGGCCTCACGCGCGGAGAGGAGCTGTGCTGCCAGGTAGTTGAAGGTGCCGGCCAGGCGCTGTCCGGTGCGGATGCCGGTGTCCTCGTCTTCGTGGCAGAAGAGGAAGTTGACGGTGTTGACCTGCTCGTTGACGAAGCCGCCGACCGGTTCGCACTGGCGGATGCGGCTGCGGTAGTTGGCGATGCGCGTCTCCTGCTCGGCGAAGCCGCCGAAGGTGAGGCCCAGGCTGCCGAGCCCGCGGTCGGCGGCATCGATCTCGGTGCCGGGGCTGGTCACGGCGACCCACATCGGCGGGTGGGGCTTCTGGTAGGGCTTCGGGAGGACGGCACGGGTGGGCATCGAGAAGGCGGCGCCCTCGTAGCCGAAGCGCTCCTCCATCCACATCTTCGGGATCACGCGTACGAACTCGTCCCAGGTGCGCTTCGTCTCGTCGGGGTTGGCCTGGAAACCGGCGAGCTCAGTCCAGGTGGCGGAGCGCCCGGTGCCGAACTCCAGCCGGCCGCCGGAGATGATGTCGAGGACGGCGGCGCGTTCGGCGATGCGGATCGGGTGGTTGATCTCCGGGACGCAGACGGCGATGCCGAAGCCGACGCGAATGCGCTTCGTGGTGGCGGCGCAGGCGGTGAGGAAGATCTCCGGGGCCGAGCAGTGGGAGTACTCCTCCAGGAAGTGGTGCTCGACGGCCCAGACCTGGTCGAAGCCGAGCTCGTCGGCCAGCTGGACCTGCTCCAGGGCCCGGTTGTAGACGGTGCGCTCGCTCTCGCGGTCCCAAGGTCTCGGCACAGACAGCTCGTAGAAGATGCCGAACTTCATATGACTACCTCCGGAGTGTTCTCCCCTTCGGGGAACCTCATTCTATACGAGTCGCGGGCCGCTGTTTATACCGCGGACGTACCGCAGCCTCGCCGGGAGGAGCCTCAGGAGCAGATTGGGGACCAATTCCCCGCGCAGCGGGTCAGTAAGAGCGGCAGACGGGCCAGGGGGTCAGGCCGTCGCCGCGGGCCAGCGCGGGCAGGTACTTGGAGTTGTAGGAGTAGGTGGCGTTGGTCAGGGCGTCGTCCCAGCCGTCGATCTTCTCGCTGATCTGGAAGAGGCCCCAGTAGCCGGCGGGGTTCACCGAGCGCGGGTGCAGCCCGGACTCGCAACTGGCGATGCGCACCATCTGCTCGCACGGCCAGGGCAGGGAGCAGATCGCCGCGACGACTTCATCGGAGGAAGGCGGGATGTAGGGCGCGGCCGTGGGGGGAGGAGGCGTCGGCTCCGGCGTCTCGATCACGACCGGCTCGGGCTCCGGTGGGGGGTCAGGGACGCCGGCGACGGTGGCTTCGGGCGGCAGGCTGAACTGGGCCGCCGGCACCGGAATCGCCAGCACCTGGCCGATCTGCAAGTAATCGTCCACGCTGACGGCGTTGGTGGCGGCGATATCGAACGGCGTCAGGCCGAACCAGGCGGCCAGGTCAACCAGCGTGTCGCCAGGACGGACCTCCATCGTCGGCAGGGGCTCCGGGGTCGGCGTCGGCTCCGGCGTGACCTCGGGAGTCGGAGTGGGGGTCTGCGTCGTGGGCAAGGCGACGCGGAGCCGGGAAGTGGACGCCCGGACCGGCAATGTCTTGACGGACAGGGTGGCGTCGGTAGGCGCCAGGAGCGGAGCCAGATCGGCGCCAGCAACGTCGCTGTTGCGCTCCGCATATCCGCTGAGAAGAACGGGGAGCAGGGCCACTCCCAGCGCGCAGAGCAGGACGACGAGCCCGTGCCTGGCTATCAGACCGGGTCCCCTTCGAGGCGGCGCCCTTGCGGGTTGAGCGCCTGTCCTAACCGATGGGCCCGGGGCTGCGGGGGCGCCGGCATCGCCGACGATCTGGAAATACGCAAATCACGGGCTAGTTTATGACAATCCGGGCCAGACCGCACGGCCGGCTTTGTATCAGTTGTGTGGCGGGATTGGCTTGATCGAGCCTTCAGCGTGCGCGCCTTCTGTCTGCACGTGCGGCAGCCACTCCAGGAGCGGCGGCAGGTACCAGTTGGCCTTGCCCAGCAGCTGCATCGCCGCCGGGACAAGCACCGACCGCACGATCGTGGCGTCCAGGAGGACGGCGACGGCCAGCCCGAACCCCATCTGCTGGAACATCACGAGGTCCCCGGAGGCGACGCCGCCGAAGACGCTGGCCATGATCAGCGCCGCGCCGGTGATGATCCCGGCCGTGGAGCGCACGCCGAATGCCACGCTCTCCGAGTTGTCCCCGGTGTGGTTGAAGCGCTCCCGGATGCGGCTGAGCAGGAAGACGTGGTAGTCCATCGAAAGGCCGAAGAGGATGGAGAATGTCCAGAGCGGCACCCAGGCCTCGATCACGTCAACCTGCTGGAAGCCGAAGATGCTGTGCAGGAAACCTTTCTGGAAGACGAGGACGAGCGCGCCGTAAGACGCGCCGACGGACAGCAGGTTCATCAGGATCGCCTTCAGCGGCACGACCAACGATCGGAAAACGATGGTCAGCAGGACGAAGCTGAGGCCCAGCACGAAGGCGAAGACGATCGGGGTGGAGTTTGAGGTGACGTCGAAGTAGTCGATGTTCCGGGCTGTTTGTCCGGTGGTCAGGACCTCCGCGTCAACGCCGGCGAAGGCGGCGGGAATCTCCTCGTCGCGGAGGCTGCGCACGGCAGCCACGGCCGCGTCGCTGGAGGGATCGGCGTTGATCGAAACGGCAAGCAAACCCGTTGTCTTGTCCGGGCTAGACTCGAAGGAAGGCGGCCCGTAGATCGGCTGGCTGGCGAGCGTCGCCTTTAGCCTGTCGAGGCCGCCCTGGATCTCCGGGCCGGTCACATCGTCTCCATGGACAACGATCTGTGTCGGCGCCACCCGGCCGAAGTTGAACTCGTCTTCCAGCACTTTGAAGGCGGTGTAGGCCTGGGTGTTGTGCGGGAGGGTGCTCACGCCTTCCGAGCCGGTTTTGAGATCGAGGTAGGGGACCGCCAGGGCCAGCAGCACGCCGATGGCGGCGATGAGGCTGATGACGGGGAAGCGCATTACTGTCCGGGTGATGCGGTCCCAGAAACCGCCGATGTGCTCGTTGTCGACGTGATCAATGGAGCGGCCGATAAACGGCACGCGCAGCGAATTGACACGGTCGCCGAGCAGGCCCAGGATCGCCGGGAGCAGGGTCAGCGTAACGAGCACGGAGACGATCACGACGATGATGGCGCCGGCGCCGAGGCTGCGGAAGATCGTCGAGGGGATGAGCAGCATTCCGGTAAGGGCGAGCACGACCGTTGTCCCGCTGAAGAAGACGGCGCGGCTGGCCGTGGCCCCGGCGGCGGTGATCGCATCGTGTTTGTCCAGCCCCCGCGCGCGCTCCTCGCGGTAGCGGGAGACGATGAACAGCGAGTAGTCGATGCCGACGGCGAGCCCCATCATCGTGATGACGTTGGTCACGAAGAAGGAGAACTGGAAGGCCTGCCCGAAGACGGCCGTGATCCCGATGGCGACGATGATCGAGAAGATGCCGAGGATGATCGGCACGATCGCCGCGGTCAGGGCGCCGAAGACGAGGATCAGCACCCCCAGCGCGATTGGAATGCCGATGGACTCGCCGTTCTGGAGGTCTTGCTTGGCAACGCGCTGGAAGTCGTGGTTGATGCTGGCGCCGCCGGCGGAGAGCACGGTGAACTGGCTGTCCTTGTTGGCGTCTTCGGTGATGTTCAGGACGCCGTCGATCGTGTCGGCCGCGTCGAGCTCGCTGCCCGCCATCTGGAACGGCATGATCGTGATGTGCTGGTCCTGGGAGACGAGCGTGGGGTCATGGCTTTCGTAGAAGTTGGTGCCGCCGACGATGTAGCCGGGGCCCAGCGCGTTGATCCGCTGGTAGATGTCCTCCACCTTCGCCTGGAACGCCGGGTCGTTGACGGTCAGGTCCTGTGACTGGACGATGATGATCTCGTTGTCGTGGCGTTCGCCGCGCCAGGCCTTGAGCAGGTCGTCGGCGCGGACGGACTCCGGGTTGTTGGTGAGGCCGTTCTCCGTCGTCAGAGCGCCGCTCAGCAACGTCGCGATGAGGCCGACGGCGACGACCAAAATCACGGCCCAGATGCCGATCACGCGCCACGGCCGCGCGGAGCTGGCCCCGGCCAGGCCTTCAGTTGAGAGGTTGAGACGCATCCATACCACCTTCCCCCGATTTACAACGTCAGGCTACGACGCGCAAGTGGTCGGCAAATGTGACTCCCGTCACGATTCCGGTAACAGGATTGCGACAGGGGAAGCCCGGAAGCTCAGTCCACGGCCGGGTTGCGGTAGGCCAGCCAGCCCTCGCCGGAGGCGATCTCCTGGTAGCCGAGGACGTCCTTCATGTAGCTCTCGGCGTCGCCGGCGGTGTCCTGCGTGGTCAGGGTCGTCGCCAGCCCTTCGAACGTCACCAGGTTCACGACGACGTACTTGATCTTGAGGTCGGTGAAGAGAGCTCGCACGCGCGCGCCGTCGAGGTCGGTGTCGCGAGGGTAACCGGGGCAGGCGAGGCATTCCAGGTAGCCGAGGCCGGGCTGCTCTGGTAGCCACTCCAGGGTGTCGTCGGTGGTGCGCGAAAGGTATCCGGCGATGGCCCGCTTGCCGTGGATCACCTGGGCGTAGTCGGACATGGAGGCGCCGACGTTGCTGCCTTGCTGGGTGTTGCCGGTCAGCCGTCCCAACGGCAGGTCCAGGACGGAGAAGTCGCCGCTCTCCTGGCCGATGTCCTGGTAGATCTGCGGGACGTTGTAAGTGGCCAGCCCAACCGGCGGGTTCCAGTACTCGAAGCAGAGAACCGCGACCGCGATCAGCGCGAAGACGGGGACGGCGTGCTTCATTGTGGAGCGCCGGGACAGCGTCGAGATACCGATCGTGCCGAGCACGCCCAGCGCCAGCATCCCGACGATGATCATCCGGCCGGGCACCCTGCGCTCTCCGATCAGCGGCACCTGTTGCAATAACCTGAACGGCATCAGCATCGGCACATTCATCGAGAAGGCGTGGAGATAAGGCCCCAGGGCCATCGCCGCGAAGAAGGCAAAGACGATGGACCAGAAGCGGATGCTGGTGCGCAGCGGCGACTTCTTGCGGTTGGCGATGGCGATGCCGGCGAGAACGAGCGGCATCAGGCCGAGGAACGTCGTCGTCTCGATGGTGCCTGCCCGGCCGCCGGAGTACTCCTGGCGGAAGTTGCTGGGGTGCTCCCCCGGCCCCCACAGGGTGCTCGGCAACACGTAGGAGACGGCGTCCGGCGCCCAGTTGTCGGCCTCGTTCTCGCTGAGCCTGACGGTATAGTCGCCGGACTGGATCGCCAGCGCCGTCGGGATCAGGATCGGTGCGGTCAGCACGGCCCAGAGGAGCAGTCCCGGGAGCAGGCTGCGAACCAGCGGCATGACCTGGGCGCGCTGGCCGCGGCGGGCCTTGACGATGGCCCAGAAGGCGAAGAACAGCAGCGCGAAGAGGCCAGCGTCGACGGCGAACTCGAACCAGTTCCAGGTGATGACCGCGCCGAGGACGGCGACGAGGGCGAGGTCTCGCTTCGAACGCCCTTCAAAGAAGCGAATGAGACAGAGCGCGAAGAAGGGGATCGGCCAGGTCGTGGCGATGTTGAAGTGGGCCGCGTTGAACTGCATCATCACCATCGGCGAAAAGGCGAAGAGGAAGCCGCCGAAGAGCGACGCCCAGCGGTCTTTCGTCACGTGGAAGCAGAGCGCGTAAGCGCCGGTGCCAGCCGCCGCGAAGAAGAGCAGCGAGAGGATGTTCCAGGCCAGGAAGAGGTTGCCGGTGGCGAGCTCCAGCGGTATCGCCAGGACGGCGTTGACCGGCACCAGCGTGTGCAGCCACAAGTCGCCGCCCTGCGGATAGTTCAGGACATCGGTGTGGAAGGGGTTGGACAGGCTGAGGACTGACTGCTTGACCCAGGCTAGGTTCCACCACTCCTGGTACGAGTCCACCGGCCAGCCGATGGTGCTGTCTGTCATGTGCAGCGCCAGCGGGAACGTCTGGACAACGGCCAGCGCCAGGAAGAAGAGGAACACCAGCGGCCAGTGGGGGCTCGGCGCGTCCTCTGGCAAGGACTCCGGCCACGGCGCCGCCCGATGAGTCTCAGCCGGCGCGGCGGGCGGCTCCCGCCGGAGGTCTCCGGCGTGAGGCGCGGCGGCGGGCTTGCGCAGGCGCGGCGGCGCCAGGGAGCCGAACGTCAGGCGCGAAAACACGCCTAGAATCCCCTGTGCGCCCAGAAATTGCCCCAGAAGCAGACGACGATTGAGATGGCGACGAGGTCGACCTGGATGCGACGGTGTGTCGGCGAGTCGTTGTCGTCGAACCCCATCGCGGTCAGGATCAGCAGGAACGGCACGAAGTCCAGGAGGAAGCGGTAGCCGAACTGGACCCAGCCCTGCGTGTAGTGGCAGAAGAGCAGCGCGCAGACCAGCGCTATGGCGATCCAGCTCGCGGCCTTGAGCGGCGTTTTGCGCTTGACCAACACGGCGTAGACGAAGGCCGGCGAGGTGAGCAGCACGCTCATCCCGTACGGCGATGGCCGGAGAATCGACCAGTCGTTGACGAAGCGCGGCGGCATCAGGAACAAGGTGTAGAGGTGCCAGGGGATGGCGCGCGGATCGAAGAGGTGGAAGGGAGGCGCGTTGGGGAACAGCGCCTTGTAGTAGCTGTAGACGCCCCGGTTGTCGGCGACGGCGTAGTCCAGGTAGACGGCATGATAACCGCTCTCCAGGAAGTTGTGGAAACGGGCGTAGTCATAGCCAAGGGTTATCAGACCGAACGGCGCCAGCCCAATCGCGAAAGCCAGCACATCCTTCAGCCAGGCGCGGTCGCGCAGGCCGTCGAGGCTCAGCTTTTCGCTGTGCTGGTAGTAGACGTAGTAGAGGATGCCGGGAACGGCAAAAAGCGTCGGCAGGCGGGAGATCACCGCGAAGCCGAACACGAACGCCACCAGCGGGAGCGGGGCTTTCTTCAATAACAGCAGCACGGCGACAAGCATGAAGAAGACGGCGGCGACGTGGTTGTACTGCCAGACCGCGCCTTCTGTGGCGCAGTAGAAGTGCACAGTGCCAAACGCGAAGAACGGCACCAGCAGCAGCTTGGACCGCCGCGAGATGCCGAGCGCGATCAGGACCTGCCAGAAGATGACGACGTTGACGGCGCCGAGGGCAGCGGCGAACTGTGACTCCGAAAACGACGTGCCCCAGACGGCGACGAAGGGGAGCAGGAGGATCGCCGGGCCGGGCGGGAACGGGATGTAGCGGTGGGCGCCGACGGTCACGGTATCGATGTAATCGGCGGGCATTCCGGCCCTGGCGACATCGAAGCTGCCGTGCAGCATCGCCGACGCCAGGTAGACGTGGTGTTTCTCGCCGATGTTCACCGGCGTAAACACCAGGTAGATCAGATAGACACCCAGGAATATCGAGGCGCCGTAAGCGTAGCCGCGGTAGCGAAGCCAGATGCTGCTTAACGTCTCCCGCTGCACGAGTCCTGATTCAGTCGTTCCCATCACGCATATAGACGCATCGCTAGCGGGTTTTGCTACACCAATTTATCGAATATTAGCCAACAAAATACTCGGCCGCCGCCGCCGTGCCGGTAACACTCCCCGGAGCCTGCCGTCAGACCTAGTGAACGGTTCTCACGCAGGACCCAGGAGGAGTCATGGCACAGGCGCCGACGCACACGTCTGGAACGAAGAGGGCTGACCCGGCAACCGCCGAGCCGGCGCTTCCCGCATTCGATCTCTCGCTCGTGATTCCCACGCGCAACGAGGAGCAGAACCTGCCGCGGCTGCTGGCCAAACTCGCAGACGTGCTACGCAACGCCAGCTACGAGATCATCCTCGTCGATGACAGCGACGATGCGACGGCGGAGGTGGCACCGAAGCTGGCGGCCGAGTACGGCCTCAACCTTTCCGTGATCCACCGCGAGGGCGAAGAGCGCCAGGGCGGCCTTTCGACGGCGGTGCTGGCCGGAATGGCCAGCGCTCACGGCGAGTACGTCTGCGTGATGGACGCCGATCTGCAGCACCCGCCGGAGCTGATCGAGGACATGATTGCCGCCGCCCAGATCGGCGACGCCGACATCATCATCGCCAGCCGGTACGTGGAGGGCGGCAGCGACGCCGGCCTCAGCAGCGGTACCCGGAAGATGATCTCGCAGGCCTCCAAGCGACTGGTTAAGACGGTCTTTCCCCGCCGCTTGGGCTCGGTCACGGACCCGCTTTCCGGCTTCTTCCTGGCCCGGCGAACGTTGATCAACGAGACGGCGCTGCGGCCGATCGGCTTCAAGATACTTGCTGGACATCCTTGTCCGCAGCGACTGGCGCGTAACCGAAGAGGTGCCGCTGCGGTTTGAGGCGCGCGCCGACGGCGACAGCAAGGCCACCCTACAGCAGGGCCGCGACTTCCTCTCCCACGTTGGGCGGCTGTTCTGGGAGCTGCGCGCCGGCTCCATCCAGCGCAAGCCCCAGCCGGGCCGCGTCATTCGCGTCACCCAGACCCAGTCCTAGCCGCCGCCCGGCACACCGCTGCTGGTCGCTCTCTATACAGCCGCGCCCGGCGGTATGATGCCCGTGAGTCCAGAAAGAAGGAGCGCAGGCATGAGCTACGGAACCCAGATGAAGTCGCTGGCGGCCTACAACCGCTGGGCAGACGACAAGATCGTCGCCATCGTCAAAGATTTGAGCGAGGCGGAGCTGGCAATGCCGGCCGACTCCGACCGCTCGCTGGGCCGGACGCTGGTGCACTCGGTGGGGACACAGCTCTTCTGGCTGAATAACTGGACCGGCGTGAAGTCACAGTACGACCACGAACACGGTGGCATGGTCGACGCCTTTACCGACGCGCACGACCGGCTGGACGCGCTGATCGCAGCGACCGACGAGTCCAGGTGGGCCGGCGTCATCGAGTTCTCCTTCACCGGCACGCCGACGCTGCGCCTGCCGATGTGGCAGACGTTCGCCCAGGTCATGCTCCACGGCATGCAGCACCGGGCGCAGGTGGCGGAGGGTCTCACCCGGCTGGGCAAGTCCCCCGGAGACATGGACTACATCATCTGGCTGTTGAGGCATGGGGGCTCCTGATGGGCGATGCACAGAACCGCTGGCTGCAGTCCCGGACGGTCTCCGGCGACGATTACGACGCCACGTACGAGCGCCGCGCCGCCGCCGGCGAGAGCGTCCACGGAGAGGCGGACTTCGTCGAACGCTTTCACGCCGAAGTCTGTGCTGGATGCCGGCTGCGGCACTGGCCGCGTTGGCCGGGAGCTGGCGCGGCGGGGTCTGGACGTCGTCGGCGTTGATATCGACCCGGAGATGCTGGCCACCGCGCGGCGCAAGGCGCCCGGCGTGGAGTGGCACCTGGCCGACCTGGCGACCGTCGACCTCGGCCGCGCGTTCGACGCGATCGTGATGGCCGGCAACGTGATGATCTTCCTGCAGCCGGGGTCAGAGGGGGCTGTCGTTGCTAACATGGCCCGGCACCTGGCGCCGGGCGGAGTGCTGATCGCGGGGTTCCAGCTGCTGGCGGACCGGCTCAGCCTTGCTCGCTACGACGAGGTGGCCACAGACGCTGGCCTTGAGCCCGCGGAGCGCTGGTCAACCTGGGACCGCGACGCCTGGCAGCCCGGCGGCGACTACGCCGTGTCAGTGCACGGCAAGCCGCGGGCCGCACCTTAAACAGAACGACCCGGGTTCTTCCCGGGTCGTTTGTGTATTCGCCTGGAGGCGACGGCGGGATTCGAACCCGCGGTGGGGGTTTTGCAGTCCGATTCCGACGGTTCGCGAGAGTTCACCTGCGTCCATTTTGTATCTGAGAACGTGGTCCATCGACCACCTTCGTCCGTCTACATTTGCTGTCATCTGCCCGTTTTGCTGTCAGTTTTGCTGTCAAATAGCATCCCAAATTGGGGTGCGTCCCAGTTCGTAGGGCTCGCCGGGTGACCGCGCTCTTCCCCAGGAAGGATTGTGGTGAATCAGTGTCCCTGTAGCTAGCGGCGGGCGGAAGCTCTTCCAGACGCAACGTGGGACACGGCGAGTCGAGTGTAGCGAGGTTCTTGATGAGGCCGAGATGCGGATGTTCTTAGAGAACTTTCTCACCGGAATGCTCCGGCACCTTCGCAACGTTACCGCGCACGCCCGAAAGATCGAATGGCCATTCAGCCAAAGAGCATGCTCCTGATCTGCTAGCCCTTGCCTCCTACCTGCAGCGTCGCTCGAACGACGTCGTCTGAACCAGCTGGCCCAGCAACCCGCATCCAACGAGCGCAATCCGGAGGCAACAAAAAAAGCGGGGCGCCGCCCGCTTTCTTTGCCGATGCCTTCTAAGGCCAGCGGGGCAGCCGTACTCCAGGGATTAGGATGTTGGCATCGAGGCCGACCCCGCAACCTATCGTCGGGCATGGAACACGTCGCACTATGATGACTTGGCGACTCCCTCGCGGCGGAGATCCCGTATTCGGACATGCTTGGAGTCTAGGAACGCCTCAACAGCTTTGGAATCCCATTGACTTCCGCACCCGTCCCGAAGCAGGGCTATCACTTCCTCGCGGGCATCCCCTTTCGGTAGGGGCGGTCGGTGGTCATAGCATCGAAAGCGTCAGCGACCGCCACGATTCGGGCGGCCAGAGGTATCTGCTCACCGGCCAGACCATCCGGGTAGCCTTTGCCATCCCAGCGCTCGTGGTGATGGTATACGATTGGGTAAGCTTTCTGCAGGAAGCCGATCCTCTGACAGATCCTGCCCCCGTCCACACTGTGACCTTTGATAACTTCGTACTCTTCGGGAGTTAGTGAGCCTGGCTTGTTCAGTATCGCGTCTGGCACCACGATCTTGCCCACGTCGTGAAGAGCCGCACCAAAACGAATTATCTCCACCTCGCGGTGGTCCAAGCCCAAGGCTTGGGCGATCGTCTTCGAGTAAACGGCTAGGCGCTGGCAATGACCACCAGTGTAGGCGTCGCGACTTTCGATGACGTCTGAGAGCGCCATAGCGGTCTCGTCAAGTAGACTTTCAAGCGAATCGCGTTGCCGCGCATTGCTGACTGCAATAGCCGCCTGCGCCGCGATGCGCTTTAGCGTGGCGATTTCGTCCTGCGTGAACTCGCGCGGCTCCTCATATCCGATGGTCAGCGCAGCGAGAACAGCATCGTCCAGGGCGATCGGAACAGCTATGGCTGCTTCATGGTTCATCTCTCGCGCATAAGACCGCATCATCTCGTAGCGCGAATCCGTGCCGATGTCGGTGGCTATCGCGATTTGGTTGTTCCTGAGAGCCCACCCAGAAACACCCTCTCCGATCGGGAACACGGCCTTCTTGGCGATGCGACTTCCGAGGTCAGCGCCTACACCATGGTGAACGGCTCGGACGATTTCCTCACCGTCTTCGCTCGGCGTGACAATCGCTGCGTACTAGGCCCCGGTAAGGCCTGCTACCAGGCAGGCAATCTCGTGCAGTGCCTCGTCCTCGCGCGCGCCGCCGAGTATCATGCGATCGATGGAGTGAAGCAAGTTGAGCTCGTTACCGCGGGCGTGGCTGCGGGCCTCAAGCTCGACCGCCTGTGTCTCAAGCAACTCACGGATGCGCTTCTCTTCGGTTACATCCCGGGCGACGGCATACATCAACTGGTGCTCGTCATCGGGCTGAGAAGTCCAATGGAACCACTTGTAACTGCCGTCCCTGCAGAGGTACCGGTTCTCGAAGGACAGCACCTTGAGTCCGAGCTTCTGCTGCTTCGCGACTTCGTCCATGGTTCGCTGTTGGTCGTCTGGGTGCACGAAGTCGAGAAAAGGACGCCTAGTAAGTTCGTCGATGCTGAACCCAGTGATCTGCTCCCAGACGCCGTTCAGCCGCTTGAAGTGGCCGTCGAAGCTTGCGATACACAGCATGTCGACGGAGAGCTCGAAGAAGCGGCTTAGCTCCTCATCCTCGTGATCGGCGCCGACGGGTTTGAGTCTCGTATTGGACATGGTGCGTCTCGAAGAGGTAAGACGGCACGACAGCGAGTGTTGTTACTGGGCGACAACATCGCCGTGAGTGCTCGCCTCAGACTGGGTCACACTAACACCCGTCTTAGCGTTGATCGGCCAGAAAAAGAAAGAGGCGCTTCCAAGTACACGTTGTCGCGGGGGTGCGGCGATGAGACTTAGAGAGCGCTAAACTCTATAACGCGAAGACGCTGGTCATGGTTACAGAGGGTAATCCACCGGCGCCAGCCCAATTGAGGCTCATGCCGCGAACATCGACGCGCCAGCGCGGCAGGATACACCCTGGGGAATATGACACTAACGCCACGTAGTGCGCCGTCGCTCGGCTGCGCGAGACGTCGACGGCCCTTCCATTGACCCTACAACAAGCGGCGCGTAGACTGCCGCCATATCGATGTCGAGTGATGGATAATCGCTTGTGCCGCGTGTCTGCAGTCGTTCTTCTGTTGGCGCTCGTCTTACTCCTGGTCAGATCGCCGGCCGGCGCCAGCGGCACGGTCACCAATTGCGCCAATGACACCGACTTCTCCAATAAGCTGACCGGCGGCGGAACGGTCACGTTCAGCTGTGGTACTGCCACCATCGTCTTGAGCAGCACCAAGACCATCACATCGAACACGACCATTGATGGCGGAGGCTCGATCACTCTGAGCGGGGGTAACACACGTCGGCTCTTCATTGTGAACAATGGAGCAAATCTGGTCCTCAATAACTTGACTGTGAGGGATGCCTCCGTCAACGACAGCATGGATGGCGGAGCGATTCGCAATCTCGGTTCGTTGTCGGTTAGTTCGAGCACATTCACGAGCAATGTGAACACGCCGGGCTTTAGCGGCGGTGCTATCTACTCAAGTGGAAGCCTGCACGTCGGCGACAGCCAATTCAACAACAACCAGGCGGGCAGCGCCGGCGCGATCTGGCAGCAAGGCGGCAGCGCGATCATTAGCAACACCACCTTCAGTCAAAACAAGGCCACCAATACCGGCTCCTATGGCTTCGGCGGCGGCGTTCTCCTCACTGACAACGCGGCGGGCACCATCACGTCCGGTGCATTCAATTCGAACACGGCGCGCTAGGGCGGGGCGATCGACGTGAGTTCCGGGGCGCACCTGAACATCTCGAACGCCACGTTGAACGGCAACAGCGCGACCGGCGGAGGCGGCGGGATCTACAACGAAGGAACGATCATCCAGACCAACGTCACGCTCAGCGGCAACACAGCCGTCATCGGCGGTGGCATCGAAAACCATGCCTCGGCGACTCTCACCGGTGGAAGCTTGAACGGTAACTCGGCCCTGTATGGCGGGGGTGGCCTCTACAACGCCCAGAACGGTAGCGGCACGCTCAACGGCGTCACGATCAGCGGCAACACGGTATCCGACACCTTCAACTCGCCGACCTACGGTGGCGGCATCGAGAACTACGCCGGCCTATCGCTCATCGACTCCACTGTGACTGGGAACTCTGTGTCCAACTCCCAAGCTTATGGTTTCGGCGGCGGCCTTTACAACAACGAATACTCGCCGACCGTGTCGACGATCACGGGCTCGACGATCAGTGGCAACACGGCCGGCAACGGCGGTGGCATCCTCAACGTGGCAGGCCTAACGCTAACTAACTCGACTGTGGACGGCAACACCGGGGGCATAGGCGGTGGCTTGGAGAGCTATGAGGGCACCACGACCCTGACGAACGTGACGATGAGCGCCAACCTTGGCACGTCGCTTGGCGGCGCCATCTACGAGTACAGCAACTCCGCGGGCCAAACGGTCACTCTGCTTAACTCGCTCATCGCCAACGGCGCGTCCGGCGCCAACTGTTACGTTGGGGTGGGGCCGGCCACGATTGTCTCCACCGGGTACAACCTCTCAAGCGATGGCACCTGTTCGCCGTACCTCAACCTGGGTACCGACATCAACGGCGGAACTCCGGGCCTGGGACCGCTCGCCGATAACGGGGGCTCCAGTCTTACGCGGTTGCCGCAATCGTTCAGCGACGCCATCGACAAGATTCCGATGAACACGAACGGCTGCGGCACGACGATTGCGATCGACCAGCGCGGCTACTCCCGTCCCCATAACTCGTTGTGCGATATCGGCTCCATCGAATACGGGGCTACGGCCGTCGGCACGCCCACGCAGACGCCCACTCCTTCCCCCACCGCCACGAACCCATCGTCTCCGACTCCGACACCCACCGCCGGCCCCAGCGTGACTCCGACGAACAGACCCCTGCGTCAGGGCGACCTGAACTGCGACCCCCTCGTCGATGGTCGCGACGCCCTCCGCCTCGTCCGGGCTACTGCCGGGGTGCCCGAGACCCCGGCCGGCGGTTGCCCTGATCCCTACGCCAGGTCTCCTAAGTTTGGCGACGTCAACTGCGACGGCGCGGTTGACGCGGGCGATGCGGTCTCAATCCTGGAGCACGCTGCCGGCCTGCCTATAACGCCCGCTCAGCACGAAGGCTGCACCCCAATTGGCTCCTTCCTGAGCTAATCAAGCCGCCGAGTTGAAATTTCGCCTTCTACCGGGAACGCACGCTAACACGGGTTATCGCTGGCATTCCTCGCCGAATCGAGCTAACAGTGTTGTGTTGCGCGTACCGACACGCCCGCGTTCAATAGCAGCTACGATGACCACACCACGGCGGCAGTGGACGCCGGCGGAATCGCAGGGCTGGTATGCGCGACGGCCTTGGCCGATCGGCTGCAACTACATACCAGCGACCGCTGTGAATCAGCTCGAAATGTGGCAGGCTGAGACATTCGATATGAGTACGATCGACCGGGAGCTAGGCCGGGCCGCCGCTCTCGGATTCAACGCTCTCCGCGTGTTCCTCCACGATCTTGTCTGGGGCCTAGATAGTGCTGGCCTTCACGAACCGTATCGACCGTTTTCTGGCCATAGCACATCGACATGGCATCTCGGTGCTGTTCGTACTCTTCGACGGAGTCTGGGACCCGATGCCGGCGCTCGGCCCCCAGCGTCCGCCACGGCCTCACGTTCACAACTCCGGTTGGGTTCAAAGCCCCGGCGCCAATGTGCTGTCAGACCCGGCGCGCCACGACGAGATGGAGGGTTACGTGAGCGGGGTCATCGGCCAGTTCCGCGACGATTCCCGCATCCTTGGCTGGGATCTCTTCAACGAGCCAGACAACCCGAACGCCGCGTACGCAGACCGCGAGCCTCCTGACAAACCCACGCTCGCCGCCGCCCTGCTAGCAAAGGCGTTTCAATGGGCGCGAGCGGCCGACCCTTCGCAACCCATCACTGCAGGCGTCTGGCGCGGAGCGGTCAAACGCAAGGAGGTGTCGGAGATCAACAGACTAATGCTGAGCGAATCAGACGTCATCTCGTTCCACAGCTACTACACAACCGAGCACGTCGCCGCCCGCATTCAAGACCTGCAATCGTACAGCCGCCCCATCCTGCTCACCGAATACTTGGCGAGAGGGAGCGGCAGTACCTTTGAAACGATGTTGCCGCTGCTCAAGAACCAGAAGATCGGGGCGTTCAGTTGGGGCCTGGTGTCGGGCAAGACGCAAACGATCTATCCCTGGGACTCATGGCTTAGGACGTACCCGGCGGAGCCGGAACCGTGGTTCCACGACATCTTTAGACCAGATGGAACGCCGTACAGGAACGAGGAGGTAGCGTTCCTACGACGGCTTACCACGGATGCCAAAGGCGACCAACGCTAACAAACCGTAGTGTGATAGCCCTGGAGCGGGAGACGGGGCTCGAACCTGTGACCCTCCATTCGGCAAGGTCAATCATACTTGGCACTTCTCAATGAACCGAGCCTTGCTCTGTCTGCGCCAGCCTGACGCCTCTCCAGGTGTTGGCCCCCGAGCGAGCCGCTATCGCAGCAGATCGCTCAGCGCTGACTGGAGGGCGAGCACGTTTCCTGGCTCGTCTCCTGTCGCGCGGGCAAGGATGTGGCCGTCTGGGCGGACCAACAGGGCGCCACGGTCGCCAAGTTCCAGCGTGTTGTTGCACGCCCCCTGCGGATCTGTGAAGTCAGCTCCGAGCCTGACGCAACGGAGAGGAGCGCCATGCGCGTCCGGGAGGGCGGCCCATGCATCTGCGCCGCCCGCCAGCAGGGTGAAGCCCCACGGGTCTAACAGGTCGAGAGTCGAAAGCCGAACGCCATCGCGCTCCACCCAGATGTGCGGCAGGCGCGCCCCGGCCTTCGTGGTTGGCGCGAAGTCGTGGACGCCGCGATCAGAATCGTGCTGGGGATCGCCGTACACGTATCCCAATTGGAGCCGCAGGCTATCGAAGTGGTCGCGCATGCCCGCGATCTGCGCGGAGACTGCGTTTCCGCCCTCGTCGGTCTGGAGCAGCGTTGGATCGCTCCTCACGGAAGCGACCAGAGCGCCGAGCTGCATCGCGTTCAGGACGCTCTGGGTGGTATTGTTCTGTGCCACCGGTCTGCGCTCCAGCTCATACGTATCGAGCAATGCCGCCCCGGACCACCCGTTCACACGGGCGGCAATCTTCCACGCGAGGTTGTGCGCATCCGCCACGCCGGTGTTGAGGCCGAGCCCGCCCGTCGGCGGGAACCGGTGCGCGGCGTCGCCAACAAGAAAGACAGGCCCATCCCGGTACTTCGCTGCGACCTGAGCGCTCATCGTCCACGGGCTGATGTCCCTGATCTCCAGATCGGCCGCCGCGTCGCCGATGGCGCGGCGCACCTCTTGCAGGGCCCATTCGCGGGTGGGCTCCGCCGGCGTCCTCTCCCCCGTCATGTGCATGAGCACCCACGTCGATCGGATGTCATAAGCGATGAACGTCCCCAGCACGTCTGGGTCGAGTGCCCAGTAGAGCACCGCAGGTCTATCGCCAACGAGGGGTCTCAGATCCGCGCCGAAGTGAATCATGACGGCAGAGCCGAGGCTGGGCGCCCCTTGCATTTCGACGCCCAGGGACTCGCGGATGCGGCTGCCGGCGCCGTCCGCGGCTACCAGGTACTGGCTCTCCACTTGGTACGTCTCGCCGGTCTCCCGGTTGGCAATCGTCGAGACGACCCCGGCTCCCGTCGCGCGGGAGGAGCGCCACTCTTCACCGCGGCGCAGCTCGATCTCCGGGCAGCAAGCGACGTCTTCGAGGAGAATCTCTTCGAACTGGGGCTGCGGGATGTTGAGCAGTGGCGTCGGAGTCACCTCCAGTACGGCCGGGTCCTGCCGCTCGTAGGTGAGGACCCCCAGGTCCGCATCGGCGAGCCGCTTCACGAAGCGCACGTAGTGTCCTTCATCGCTCGGCGGCGCCTTCTCCCGGAAGCGTTCCCAGGGGATGCCCGCCGCTCGGCATATCTCCAGCGTGCGCGGATTGACGGCATGCGCTTTTGGCGCTCCCATTCTCGAAGGGCGCCGCTCGATCAGCACCGAGCGAACGCCTTGCCGGGCTAGGAGGAGCGCCGTCGTGAGTCCGGCCGGGCCACGCGCCGACGATCAGGCAGGGTGTTGGGCTGGCGCTAATCGTCGGCCTCCGAGGACTCGAGGCGGGTCTTTAGATGCGGGCCGTGAGTCTTCTCGTGCTCGTAATGGTCCATCAGCAGGTCGTGGCCCAGGTCGTTGCGATAGTCGCGCCAGACGGAATGGATGTGGTTGCCGTTGTCGATGGCGTTGTCGAACTCGATCAAGATCTGGCGGCCTTGGATGCGGTAGTAGTGCGAAGTGCTGGGCTCGCGGCCGCCCGCCCAGGCGAACCAGAGGTTCTCCAGCCCGTCGGCCTTCACCTGCTGCAGGTGTTTCGACGAGACCTCCTCAGGCATACGGCCCATGTACCATTCTATAAGGTTGATCAGGGTGGCAGCCTGCTCCTCGCCAAGCTCGGATGCTGGAACTCCCTTCGGCTGATCCTTCACGAACTTGAGGGCTTCGCGGTCGGCGTCGCTGATGCGATAGAAGGGCATGCCGAGGTCGACATGATCAGGATATTCGACCCTGCCGATGCGCGGGACCTGTCGCGTGGTGTAGTCCGCCGGCGCAACGTTGTGGATGACGGCGGTCTCCAGCAGCTTATCGGGCAGTGAATGCAGCAAGCGGAACCCCAGGTCGTCATCTTCCCGCAGCGGGGCGAGCACGCCCTCCTGCGCCGGTTCTGCGCCCATGTTGCAGGGCGTTACGGTGAGGTATTTCTGGCCGATCACCGTGTAGCTCAGAGACAGGTGGTGGCCCAGGACTCGCCACCCGAAGGAGTCCTCAAACCCAGGTCGGCCGAAGATGCTGATGAAATACTGCTCTGGCGAGCGAAAGTCTCCGGCCACCAGGCCCAGCAGCGGCTGCTGGCGCTCCCGGAGGACGTTCTCCATCGCCATGATCGATAGCGCCTGTGTGTACCCCCGGAGGCTGAGGCCGCTCTTGATCAGGTTGTGCGCGAGGACGCGCTGGTGCCGGTCCAGCTGCCAGAGGGGGATGCCAGCGCGGTTCGCCTTCGGGATGAAGTCCCAGTCCTTGCGCTCCGGGTCGTCCATCGGAAAGTGCGCCAGGCTTCTTTGCTCAGGGAGCAGGCTGTCCAGGAACACTTGCGCTCCCAGCATCATCCTGATTATCGTCAGCGGCGCTTCGAAGGTAACCGTCATCGTGCTCTCCAATTCGGTCTAGACGAGGCCGGGGTAGCTGCCGCCGTCGAGGTGAATGTTCATGCCCGAGATGTAACCGGCATGCTCGCTGCAGAGGAAGGCGCAGGTCGCCCCGAGTTCGCTCGGCTTGCCGTGGCGCTTCGCAGCGATGGACTCCGCCTGCTGGTGCCACGCCTCCTCGAAGGTGATCTTCTGCTGCGCCATCACCAGGTTGGCCATCTGGACCTGGCGTGGCGAGTCCATGCGTTCGGGCAGGATGTTGTTGATGGTCACGTTGTCCGGCGCCGTTTGCTGAGAGATCGCCTTCATCACCGCCGTGAGTCCAGCGCGGGCGCCGGTCGAAGCGAGCATCAGCGGGTGCGGGGTCGTGACCATCGCCGAGGTGATGTTCACGACCCGGCCAAAGCGCCGCCGCCGCATTCCGGGCAGCACCGCACGAACGAGATCGATCGGCGCAAAGTAGTGCATCGCCAGGGCCAGGCTGAGGCCCTCGTCGCTGACGTGCTCGATTCCGCCGGGCGCCGGGCCAGCGTTGTTTGTCACCAAAATGTCGGGGTCCGGGCATGCGGCCAGCAACGACTGGCGTCCTTCGGGTGTCGTCAGGTCGCCGGCGGCGGCCGTGACTTGCCCGCCGGTCAGCGCGCGGATCTCGGCGGCGGCAGCCTGCAGTTTGTCGATGTTTCGGCCGTTGATGACGACATCGACGCCTTCCGCCGCCAGTGCTTCCGCGCAGGCGCGGCCGAGACCCTGACTCGAGGCGCAGACGATCGCGGTGCGGCCAGCGATGCCCAGATCCATCAGCCCCCCCTTAGAGCTGGTGAGGAGGCGACGGCGCTCTGTCTCTCGATGCCGACAGTGGGAAGTTCCTCGGCTGCGATGGCAGTGGCCTCGTCTTCGGGAACGCCAAGCAGGTGGAGGACGTAGGCGACGAACATGCGCTCAGCGCTGGCCGGGAGCCTGCCTTCAAGGCGCCGCCGGACCACCGCCTGTGCGCCTCCGGCAATCATGGCGCCGATCAACTCGACATTCTCCCAGCGGAAGCGGCCTGTCTTGAAGCCGAGTTCGAGGTCGCGGCGGCCGTGGGCTCCGAGGGCGACCTCGCCGGCTTCGATCAGGTCGCCGGCGCGCAGGATGAACCACCCCACGGTCGTCTCCTGCGTGCAGACTCGCAGGGTGTGGCGGAGGGACACCGAAATGACGCGGGCTGGATCGTCCCGGAGCGGCTCGGTGAGCGTTTCGAGTTCGGTCCCGAGATTGGCAAGCGTCTCCTCGATGACGGCGCGGAGGATCGCGTCGGCGTCCTCGAAGTGGTTGTAGAAGCTGCCTTTGGCGACATCGGCCGCGTCGGTGATGTCCTGAATCGTGGTGGCTTCGACGCCCTTTAAACCGAAGGTTGTGCGGGCCGCCGCCAGCAGGGCAGACCTGGTGTGTAGGCGTCGGCGGTCGATGCGGTTGTGAGGTTCAGACGGACTCATGCGCAGAGTTTTACCACCGCTGGACACCGTAGTCAAGTCTGACCATACGGTCATAGCGTAGGCGCAGGGCGTTACTATCGAGGATTGAGGCGGGGATGAGATTGTTCTCGGGCATGACACTAACAAACGGTAGTGGACCACCGGGCTGCTACAATCGGTTCCGATTCGTTGAACTAGACGTCATGAGTACGTCCAGGAGGTTGAGCCATGTTCCGCTGGGGATATGCGATACGTGAGATTCTTACCCACCACAGCGGAGAGGCCAACCTGCAGGAGATATACCGGACCCTTGAAGACTCATTCCCGCTTGAGGGAGGCGATCGTCACGTCACTGTTTACGGTGATCGGCCAGCGTACCAGCACGTCGTTCGGAGCGTCGTCTCGAACCTTGTCCAAGCGGGTGATCTAGCCCGAGTTAGCCGCGGCCGATACGCGCTGACTGAGCGAGGCCGCAAACGATGGGAAGCCGAACGAGAAGACTAGCGAAGGTGCCGCTATTCTTCCGTAGTGACCGGTGACGTTGTATGAGGCAAGGCGCTACGGGTGTAGTACCTTGCAACCGACGAAAGTCGCGACGCAGAATACAATGAGCTTGGAGACGGCATGAGCCTGGATATCGTGTCCGAGCGGGCCATCCGCGAGCTAGAGCAGCGGTTGCGGGATGCCGTCGACGCGCATCCGCCGCTTGTGCTGACGCCGGCCTGGTTCCAGCAACGCCTGCTGGATTGGGCCGACGTCCGACCCCGCGTTTCGCGTCAAGCTCCTGCGGTTTGTGGACGTGCTGCCAACACTGCGCTCCACGAAAGCCGTCGCTGACCACGTCCGGCAATACTTTCGGGACACGCACCGCCCGCTCCTGGAGACTGCTTCCGGACTGGCCAGCGCCACCGTGTTCAGGCCTATCCTCTCGCAGGTAGTCCGGCAGGGCGTCTTCGCCATGGCTGGCCGTTTCCTTGCCGGCGCGACTCCCGAAGAGGCGATCCACGCCCTCGGTAAACTCGTGCATAACGGAGTCGGCTACTCGGTAGACCTGCTGGGCGAAGAAACCCTCTCCGACGCCGAGGCCGACTCATACCTAGAACGCTACGTCCAATTGTTGGCGACGCTATCGGACGCCGAGTTAGAGCCCCGCGGCGACGTCTGGGCCGCCGTCCCACCGGTCAACGTCTCTATCAAGCTGTCGGCGCTCTGTCCGCACCTGGAGCCGGCGGCGCCGGAATGGGTAAGTAAGGCCGCGTCCATCCGCCTGCGCGTGATCCTGCGATCGGCAATACAGCACGGTGCCTTCATCAACTTCGACATGGAGCAGTACCGCTACCGCGACCTCGTCGAGACGGCGTTCGCCGACCTGCTTTTCGAGCCGGAGTTCGCCGCGTACACGAACGCCGGCATCGTCGTCCAGGCTTACCTGCGCGATGCCGAAGCACAGATCGCGCGCCTGAGGCAGCTCGCCGAACGGCGCGGCGCACCGATCTCAGTGCGGCTGGTTAAGGGAGCCTACTGGGACGAAGAACGTATCGTCGCGGAGCAGAACGGCTGGCCGCTTCCGATCTACGCTGAGAAGGCCGACACTGATGATTCGTTCGACCGCTGCGCGGACGCCCTTCTCGCGTCGTGGCCGCACCTCCGGCCAGCTTTTGGCACACACAACCCGCACTCCGTCGCTCACGCCGCGATAAGGGCCCGCGCAGCCGGACTGCGCCACGCCGATATCGAGTTCCAGATGCTGTATGGGATGGCGGAAGGCCTGCGCCTCCGCATCGCCGAAGAAGGCTGGCGGACCCGCGTCTACGTCCCGGTCGGACAAGTGATTCCCGGGATGGCCTATCTCGTCCGTCGGCTTCTAGAGAACACCTCGAACCAGGCCTGGTTCAACGCCGCCGGTTCCGATCACGGCTCTTCATCTGTGCAGAGTGCTCAGCCCGTTCAGACCGCTCGAGCTGGAATCGATGCGATTCACAACTCGCCGCCCGCGGCGTTCTTTGTCCCGGAGCCACGAGCCCAGATGGACGCGGCGATCGACGCGCGTCGCGGCCGCTTCGGCGAGCACTTTCCGTTGTTAATCGGCGCCAAGGAAGTGGGAGATCGTCCGGAGGCGCGCGGTAACGTACCCCGCCCAACCGGAGACGACGGTCGGATTCGTTGGCCAGGCCACGCATGCTGACGTCGACGTCGGCCGTGGCCATTGGTCGTTCAGCGTATCCCGCCTGGCGAGACACGCCCGCACACAAGCGCGGCGATATCCTCCGCAGAGCAGCCGATCTAGTCGAGGTCGCGCCGTTTCGAACTCGCCGCGCTGATGGTATTCGAAAGCGGCAAGCCCTGGCACGAGGCTGACGGCGACGTCAGTGAAGCGGCGGACTACCTGCGGTACTACGCCTTGCAGGCCGAAGCGCTGGAAGCGCCGCGTGTCTTGGGCCACGTCCCCGGAGAGCACAACGAATACTTCCACCAGGGACGCGGCGTGGCCGCCATCATCGCGCCGTGGAACTTCCCGCTAGCGATCATCTGCGGGATGAGCGTGGGCGCGCTCGCCGGCGGTAACTGCGCGATCCTGAAGCCGGCCGGTCAATCGCCGATCATCGCTTACGAGCTCGTGGAGATACTTCGTGAATCGGGCGTGCCCGCCGAGCGTCGTTCAATTCCTGCCTGGCCCCGGCAGGGACGTCGGGCAGGCACTCGTCGAACATCGCGGCGTCGACACCATCGCCTTCACTGGAAGCAACGCGGTCGGCCTCGGCATGATCGAAGCCGCTGCCGGAACGGAGGCAGGTCAGGCCAACTTGAAGCGCGTCATCGCCGAGATGGGCGGCAAGAACGCCATCATCATCGATGAGGACGCGGACCTCGACCAGGCGGTCTCCGGCGTCGTGACCTCAGCCTTTGGCTACGCTGGCCAGAAGTGCAGCGCCTGCAGCCGGCTCGTCATCGTCGGCTCCGCCTGCGATGAGGCGCTCACCCGGCTGTCTCACGCAGTCGAGAGCCTGGCCGTCGGGCCGCCGCATCAGCCGGAGTCGTTCGTCCCGCCTGTCATCAGCGGCGACGCGCGCGACAAGATCAACGGCTACATCAATACAGCGCAGGGCTACGCCCATCTGTTAATCCAGGGAACAGCCCCCACCGACTCTGGCTACTACGTCCGTCCCAGTGTCTTTACTGACGTGCCCCTGGATTCGCCGCTCGCGCAGGAGGAAGTGTTCGGTCCGGTGCTCGCCGTGTTTCGCGCTGCCACATTCGCCGAAGCGATCGTCACAGCCAACAACTCGACTCTCGCGCTTACTGGCGGCATCTTCTCGCGTAACCCTCGCAATGTGGAGCTCGCGCGCCGGGAGTTCCGAATCGGTAATCTGTACATCAACCGCAAGGTAACCGGAGCGGTCGTCGGCCGACAGCCCTTTGGAGGGATGCGCATGTCTGGGATCGGCGAGAAGGCGGGCGGGCCGGACTATGTGCGGCAATTCATGGAGCCGCGGACAATCTCGGAGAACACGATGCGCCGAGGGTTCGCGCCCTCGGAAGCAATGGAAGGCATATGACACTAAGTCTGCCTAGTCGAATCGACTTGTGCTAAAATTGTGCGCGCCCCTCCGTTGTCGGCAAACTGTCTCCTAGCGCTACCGTTCTGCCTGACCTTCCACTGAGGGGCATTTTGTTTGGGTACCGCTATGTGTGGTTAGTGTCGTGACCTTAAACGCGATTAGGTCGACCGCCTAACCGTGACCTTCCGACCGAGGCGGTCGACCTTCTAGCTCGGATCTCTGAAAGATTGGACGACCTCGACGCTGCCACAAGACGTGAGGTTGCTTCACTCCTGGTTGACCGCATCACCGTTCACGTCGGGGACGGTGCTATTGGAGCGAAAGGCATGATTGAGTACCGGTTTCCTCATGTAGTCGATAAATACAGGACAACCGAGTGTTCTTCACCACCGGCTTTCCGGCCAAGACTTCTGGACTTAGCTCGATTTTTTTCCTTGCCAGTCCACAGACTTATCTCCTTGTTGAACCATCGTACCGTGTCATTGATCTCCAGCACTCGACTCCCTAGCACACACCCTGATCGTTCAGTACCACGGAGCGCTTCGAGTGCTATACTCAACTGCGCGCTGAGGCCTCCACCACATGGTTGGCAGACACGTGGTGGCGCTGTGGACTACCCCCTGGCTGGGCCTCGGTGCCTTTTCTTGCCACAACCTGAGCCTCGAGGCTCAAGAAGCGCCCGCGGCCGATCACGATGCGATTCGAGCACGTCGAGGCCGAGGAGCCGGCCAGCCACGATCGCTTGCTTGGTAAGGCTCGCGTCCTCCGGGGACAGCGATGGGATCACCCGAGGGGTGAAAAACGGCAATGTTGGTGATGGCAATGTTGATCGATGGAACAAATTGCGACTTCAAGGAACCTTCTTGGCACCGGGCAGTGACAGGTTGCTCGGAGGTGACGCGGCATCAAAGCCTTCGTAGACCTTCTCGTCGTGCGAGGCTGCGCTGGCCTAATTCAGGCGCGCTCTGATGTCCTCAGGGGACAGCCCCGGGTGAGTTTCCCCGGGATGGCCTTCTCGGACCACCTCTGCGAATCACTCCACGAGAGGCACGCCGACCCGCTCAGCAGCGGCACGGAGGGCCTCGTCCTGGGTTGACAGCGGCAGCGCCTCTCGCACGCCAGCTCCAGGTAGGCCGCGTCGTAGGCGCTCAGCCCGTGCGCGCGGGCTAGGTCGAGGACTGGGCCTAGCGCCTGGTCCAGCGTCAGGTCGCTCCACTAGATGGGTCTCGCCCCCGGCAGCCTGATGCGTCGAGCGCAGCTCCGCGAGAAGGCGAAGGTTCTCACGCGCCAACTCGACAAGGGCTGCGTCGCTTGGCGCGAGGAACTTGAGTTGTGCTGGTGCTAAGCCGTGCGACGGTCATCCGGGACATCCGGCGGGACATTGATGCGCTCGTATAGCGTGAGACGCCGGTCCGGGTCGCCGTCGTGCGTCAGGAGCAACAGGGAGTACGAGCGCCAACCCGGAATCGGGCATACTGGTTCTGGGACTTGCACTACGTATTTAGGTCCAGTGCTGGTTCGGATCAACCGCACGAGAGGTTCGCTGACAATCAGCGTTGTCAGGCGGCTTTCGGTTGCTTGCGCTCGCTCGGGTGGGCTTTGCGGCGATTGGCGTCGTCGCGCGTCGACGATGATTGTGGGGCCTTGTCGCCGTAATCGCCGTTGCACAATCGTCCAGCAGCGTGAGCCGAACCCTGCGGCGCAACGCGCATTGCTCGCGGCGGCGCGGCGGATAGGCTGCATCAACCGTCGCCAGGTATTCTTCTTTCGCCTTGTCATCGCACTTCGCTCCTTCCCTTGTTGAGGTCCTCTCTGATGGTGTTACAGGCGAGATCCGCGTACTCGCCCATGAAGTGGCGGTAGCAGTCCTCGCCGCCGGTCTCTCGGATCGCCCGAACAAGCAGCCTGACGTGACTGGTCGGGACCGTCCGTGGTGACCAGCGCCAACGCGACTTCCTGATACGCGATCGGGTCGATATGCTCTGCTGCTTGGTGCAGAATTGGACTGCAAGTGGGCCTGACTGGTTCATCTACGCACGTGAGCGGTGGCTGCACGGCCTAGGCCACTTTCGAGAGCAGTAAGATGGCGAGACCCGCGAAGCTGATCAGCACGGTCCACGCGATGATGCGACGCCAGCTCAGGCGCCTGTGGTTGGACGTCATCGCTGTTCGCTCTCCGACGGGTTTGCCGTGCCCGGGCTGGCCACCGCTATCCCCTCACGCAGATGCTCGATCAACTGCCGTTCCTGCTCTTGCACGGCCTCCAATGCCGCCTTAAAGATGCGGAACTCCGACGGCACCACGTATACACACTGCTCCATGTCGACGAAATCGAGCCACTCCTCAGTGACCTCGATCAGGTGCTCGCTCGTCTCAATCTGCGCTTCGAACAGCTGGACGTTATGCCTCAGTCCTTCCGGGGTTGGTGTGACGTCAATCGCCTTCAACATCGTTTGTCCTCCTAGGGAAATGGAAGAAGCCCCCCGGCATGACCCGTTGGGGGCTTCTCTTATGAGCGACGAGCGGTTAGCCCGTTACTCGCGTTTATCTGAGCGCGACGCTAGCGTGCGCGTTCTTTGCCGGCACTGTCGCCAGACTCGGTATTCGGCTGTAGCTGTGTGAACCTCCTTTCAGTTGTGGATTTCGCGGGCGCAGTTTGGACGTGCATGGTTAGATCAGTGCTAACACCTCCTTGGAAACTCGTATTTCGTTTTCCTGGTCGTTGGCGTCTGGCGTGGAGAGCGAGCTCGTTTCCTCGTGAGAGGATGATCCATCCAGTTGCCCTGTCGGTTATTCGGGACGATACCGACGAAACGCGCTTATTACGGTGTAAGCCTAGTGCGGGCGAGTCCAATGGTGCTCCAAGAATCGGGCGTGATCGGTCCAAAAGACCTGCTTTTACGCCAATTCAGATGCGAGTCTTAAGTCCCGAAGGGAAATCGGGCTCGGCTAGTCATCCAAACGAAACCGCTAACGAGGCTGGCGGGAAGGACCAGCGGCTCATACGAAGCCGCTATAAGGAGCTCGTCGAGCGCATGGACTGCCAGTTCCAGCCCCAGGCTCCAAGCAGAGTCAGGGCCTCTCGGCTGGGGTGCTAGCGTTGGCACGAGATCAGTCGGGACACGTAACTCTCGTCGAGCCACGCATCCTGAGAGATCGCCGCCTGTCTTTTGTCCCTGCCGAAGCGCACCTTCTCGAAGTACTTCCACAGCATGTCGTTCAAGGCTGTCGCCCTCAGCGGTTGAACCCGTGCGGGGTCGCTTTGCTGCATCGATCAGACTCCTCTCGAGTTGCGAAGGACTGACCGAGCCCTTTGTTCATACGGGAGTTACGACAGTGGTACAAGCCAATCCCGTGGACGGGCCAATCGCTGCGGTACCGAGAGGCCGTTTGGCGTGAAATGGGCGTGAAATATGACTGTGCATGATCTATCTACTTACTTGTCCAATGAGTTGGTTGCGGATAACTTCGTCACGACAGTTCACGTACTACTACCTCGTCTTTCGGCTCTCGATTCGCGTATTTGCGATACGTTGTTCTAGTTTGTTCGCCGACTCCCAGATCTTGTTTCTGTTTCTCAGTCCACGACAAGAGCGTACTTACTCCCAGGGCTGTTGCTCGGCGTTGTCGCAGTCGGCCCACGTTGACCGCCGAGCAGGTAGCGCAAGCGGCCGTCAGCTGATGGCTGGCGCTAGTCGCCCCGCGCGGCGCCGCGGCGGCTAACTCGCGGTAGGAGAACTCGCCTTGTGTGCGAGCCTGACGAAAACGACGAACGTCTCCCGCTGCGGATCTTGCTCGCCGACGGCAGCCCGGAGCGCGAACGCTGACTGCGAGACGGCCTCGGAACCGCCCGCGTCGCCATCGCCGGACGTTGTCTGAACGGGCCTCCTCAGGCAGACAGGGCGGGCAGCTTGCTTCCAGAGTGACATCGCTCTGATCGCGAGGCGGCGAAGCGGGCCGGATGTCGGCATCGAGCGCCGGCTGCGCCGGCTCTCCGCGGTCAACGGGAACGCGCCGTCCGCGAAGAGGCGCGCGAGGAGCTCCATAGCGTGCCCGGCCTTGGGTAGGACGCCGTCGCCGGCAACGAGATACTGGCCCTCACGGACGGCGCGCTCCGCTGGACAGGTATCCGGCCGCGCTCTGCAGCCCGGCTTCGGGGCGCGGGCCTGCCGTGGACGGGGCCGGACTCGAATCGAGAGGGATTGGTGTGGAATTGGTGTGGAATTGGTGTGGGCGAAGCCGTAGAGGCAGGTTATTGGCGTGAAATTGGTGTTTCCGGGGTGATGATGAAGGACGAGGAGGAGAGACGTGCCGTTAGTGCTATCGCTGATGTTCGCCGCCGGGGTGCTGCTGGTCTGCCTCTCATTCAAGTCAGGCGGAACAGCAGGGGAACAAGTGCCGTCGAGGAGATGGCCGAATGATCGCCTTGAGGCGTTCATCCGCGCGGCGGCATCGAATTTTCCGGCAGCGGTGCTCACAACGATCGGCTATGTTAAGCGGCGCGGGTCCTGGGGCCCACCTGGCGAAGGTCTGCTTAGTCGCGCCGCGCATTTCGGCCTGATCCGCAGCGCAATGCTTTGGCCCCTTCCATGGCGCCGGTTCAAGAGGCGGCAAGGATCGGGCCCAGGGAGTTAGGGTAGGGATGACGGACGAGATTCTACTCAGCGTGCGTGAGGCGGCGCGGCGTCTAGCGATTGGACGGAGCCTGCTCTACCGTCTGATGCTTGAACGCCAGGTTCTTTCCGTGAAAATTGGACGGTCACGGCGCGTCCCTGTATGGGCGCTGGACGAGTTCGTGAAGGTGAAGGTGAGTGAAACTGAGGGCTTCGACTTGCCCCGTCAGGAAACTAAACTGGGGACGTGATGCTGAAAGGGAGGAGGCCAAGCATGGACGAGAAACCCACGACTTCTATCCGCAAGCGCAGGGGCCACAACGAGGGCAGCATTCACAAGAGGAAGGATGGGCGCTGGGTAGCCGCAATGACCGTAGACGCCCTGAAACGAAAGTACTTCTACGGTCGTACCCGTGCAGAGGCTGCGGCGAAACTCGGCGCAGCGGTCGTGGAGCTCGGCAAGGGCCAAGCTCCATCGACCAACGAGCGTCTGGCGCTCGGCCAGTTCTTGATGGACTGGCTGTCGGACACGGCGAAGCCAAGCGTGAGGCCGTCAACCTTCAAGGGGTACGAGGGCAAGGTCCGAACTCACATCGTACCTGGCCTTGGCAAAATCCATCTCGTGAAGCTGACGCCGCGGCAGGTCGAAACCTTCCTCAATGAGAAGCGGACGGCGGGCTTGTCGCCCCAGACGGTGCAGCACCTGCGGGCGATCCTACGGGCCGCTCTCTCCGACGCGGTGAAGTGGGGCCTGATCAGCCGAAATGTGGCGGCGCTTGTGGACGGCCCGCGCGTCCCTCATCGCGACGTCCAACCTCTGTCGCCTGACGAGGCGAAGGGCCTCCTTGAGGCCGCTGGAAACCACAGGCTTGGCGCGCTGTTCTCGGTGGCCCTCGCGGTGGGCCTACGGCAGGGGGAGGCGCTGGGGCTCGGTTGGAACGACATCGACCTCGACGCGGGCGCGCTCACCGTGAGGAAGACGCTGCAGAGGGTGGCCGGATCATTTGTTTTCGGCGAGCCGAAGACAGTCCGGAGCCGCCGAACTATCGCCCTACCTGCGGTCGCAGTCAGTGCGCTAAGGACACATCGCACCCGTCAGATGGAAGAGCGGCTCGCGGCTGGCCCGCTGTGGGAGGATGTGGGCCTTGTCTTCACGACGGCGACGGGGCGACCTCTTCAGGGTTCGAACGTCACGCGAGCCTTTCAGCAACTTCTCGCAGGAGCAGGGTTGAGGCGTCAACGTTTCCACGACCTCCGGCACAGTTGTGCCTCTCTACTCCTGGCCCAAGGCGTCCATCCCCGGGTCGTTATGGAGATCTTGGGTCACAGCCAGATCGCTCTGACGATGAATACCTACAGCCATGTGCTGCCTCCGCTGCAGCGGGAAGCAGCAGCAAGGATGGATGAGGCCCTGGCCCGATAATCGCTGTTGTTTAAGCCTCTCAGTCGCGCGATGGCTTGAGTTGCGCGATGACTTGCGGGGTGCCCAAACTTACGTCCGAGTCTGAAACCTGAAATCGGTGAGTTATGGGGGCGGGGTCAAGACGTCGTTCCTCTAACAGACCGCAGAACCCGGAACGGAGAACCCAAACCTTTACGCCGCGAGGGTTTTGGGTTTCTTCATTTTCTGCGGGGGTTCGCGCCGGTCAGAGTCCGCGGGCGCGACGACGTCGGACGAGGAAGCCAACAAGACACACAACGCCGGTGACCCCCGCGATGGCACCTGCCACCAGGACATAGGTCAGTGTGTGGGAGCTGCCGCCGTTTTCGACGACGATGGGGCTCGCGGTGGGTGTGGCCGAGGCGGAAGGGCTGGCGGACGCCAGCCCAGGAGTCGCTGTGTCTGGGGCCGGTGACGGCGTGGCGGCGGATGTCGCGGTGGGTTCCGGAGTCGGCCCCGGCGTCGGCGAAGGACTCTCGGTACCGCCGGAGGCGACGCAGGGGGTGGCGTGGCCACCGGGACCGGCGACCCACTTGGGTTGACGGTGTAGTTGATGTCGCCTTCCAGCACAGACTGGGCGTCCGGGCTCGTCAGGCGGTAGTGGAATTTCCACTGGCCGGCGGTTTCGCCGACCGGATTGCCGGGGTAGATGGTGATCCCGTAGCCATCAACCTGGAAGACATCTCGGTTGCCCAGCCCGATTCCGTCCGGCTCCGTCACGGCGAACGCGAAGTCGCCGCCCTTGTCCAGATCCTTGATGTTAACTGGTGACCCGAAACACAACTGGATTCCGAAGGCGGGCTGCTGGAGCACTGCACCGTCCGCCGGATTCTGGTAGACGAGCACCGGTTGCGGGTCGGCGGCGTGCGCCGTCGAGGCAGAGAGCGTCGCGACCAACGCCAGCAAGACGAGAAGCCAGCACAGCAGCCCCGCACTCCGAATCGCCTTGCCGGTCATATCGCAGCCAAATCTACCATGATCTCGGCTGCGCTGGCATCCCGGGCATGGAACCGGAGTAGCGTGGCCAGAAGGAAGGCCTCCCCGCTATCCCATCCCCACGAACAGCACACGCTTGCCCACATCCCACTGCGGATGTGGCGCGTCAGATCGCTCCGCGGAACGGAAACCGCTGATCAATGTCGCATCTGGACCAATCTTGGGGCTGCGGAGCACTAGTCGCCTTCGCCCGCTCGCCAACGTTTTGCTGTCAGTTTTGCTGTCAAGCCACTTTCGCTCAACAAGAAAACGGCCCGACCGGGCCGTTTTCGTATCTGAAAAGTTTGGAGGCGACGACGGGATTCGAACCCGTGATGGGGGTTTTGCAGACCCCTGCCTTACCACTTGGCTACGTCGCCGTCCGGTGTAATGGTGCCGAGGAGGGGATTTGAACCCCTACGCCCTTACGGGCACCGCCCCCTCAAGACGGCGTGTCTACCTATTCCACCACCTCGGCAGCCACATATCTTAACGACTGCCGAGAAGGCCCGGCAACAAAGCCCTGGTTTAGCCGGTGGGGATGGTGGTCACCGGGTACGGCGTTTCGAAGTCCGAAGACGAAACATCGCTGCTGTAATCGGTCGCTTCGAACTTGGTGGTGCCGTCCGTGTCGCCAAACTCCTCGTAGACGAGAATGTGGTGGTCTCCGCCGAAGCAGATCTTCCCGGAGCTGGTGGAGTCACTCGGGTCAGTCCAGGAGAAGCAGGTTGCGTCCATTCCGGCGTACGTCTCGCTGGAGGTATCGACGCTAACTCCAGCGGCCTGGGCGGCAGCTACGTAGGCGCTAATGTAGTCGGAACTGAAGAATGAAGCGAAGCCAAGTCCAAGACCAGCGCCGAGCCCGCTGGACCCGTAGTCGATGCAGATCTGTGAAGACGAATCACAGGAGAAACTGCCATCGCCGTTGGTGATGAAAGAGGTCGTAGAACCATCGGAATCGGTTGTGTCAAAGCGTGAGCTCTTGCTGTCAGCGTCAGAGTAGAACGTCATCGTCGTGACTGTGCCGTCTGAGTTGGTGACGTTGTAGGTGACCTTGCCGGTCTGCTGCTGGATGTCGCCGGTCAGGTTGTCGAGCTCAGCGAACGGGTCGTCGCTGTTTCCGTTGTCTCCGGTGGGCTCAGCGGTGGGCTCAGCAGTGGGAGCTGCGGTTTGCCCGGGCGCCAGCGTTGGCGTAACCGTTGTCGTGGCGTTGTCGTCGTCGCCGCCGCAGGCCGCGAACAAGAGCAGCAGGGCGGTTGCGGAAAGCATGGTAGCGAGAATTTTCCACCTGGAACTCCGTGTGGACATTTGTCCTCCTATGGGATACCCAAAGAGCGCTTGGTTGACAGGAAGATTACAGTCGCGCGGCCTTTAATGTCCAGTGTCCGCGGAGCGCGAAATCAGTTCAGGATTGGTTACGCGCAGCTTGTCCAGGACAACGCTACCGTACGTGCGCCAGGACACGGGCGGCCATGTCGGCCTCTTCTGCCTGGCCGGTGCGAATGAGCGAGCAAAGCGCCTCGTTGCGGTCGCGTAGGGCCGCTCGCAGCTCCGTGGCGGCCCCCGGCGCGCTCCAGGGGGCCGAGAATGGCGTCCAGCCCGGCCCATTCGGCGGCGAGCTGCGCGTCCTCCCGCTCCAGCTCCCGCCGGACGATGCGGATGGCGTTGGCGGCGACGCGGCCGTGGAAGCCGGTGGCGCCCGGTACGTTGGGCACGATCTCGGTGTCGAGAAAGTTCTCGACGGCGGCCAGCAGCTCATCGATTGTGGGCCGGTCTTGCATGCTACTCGCCCGTCCTCAAGCCCTGGAAGGCTCCATCAGGTTGAGCAGTTCCCACTCCGTCTCGGCGGTGCGGCGGCCGATCGTGGCCAGTTCGACGGACTTCGACAGGCCGTCCAGGTAGGCGCGGGCCTGGGCGATGCAGATGATGCCCCAGCGGATGTTGCCGAACGTCTCCCACCAGCGCACGGCGTCCGGGTCCACCTTGCGGCCGCCGGCGGCTTCGTAGGCGGCGAAGAGCTCCTCTCGCTGGCCGACGCCGGCCACGGGCATGTCGTCGTTGCCGAAGCGCCAGGACCGCACGCAGAGAAAGCCGAAGTCCTCCAGCGGGTCGCCGATGTGGGCCAGCTCCCAGTCCAGCACGGAGCGCACGCCCTCCGGCCCGACGATCAGGTTGCCCATCCGGTAGTCGCCGTGGACGAGCGCGGGTTCGGCGGGCGGCGGCAGGTTGCGCTTCAGCCAGCGGAAGGCGAGCTCGAAGGCCGGGTGCGGCTCGGGCGCGATGGCGCGGTAGGTCTGCTCGAAGCGCTTGAGCTCGGTCTCGGCGGCTGAGAGCCCGGGCTCGGGGCGGGCGCAGGGCTCTCGAGTCCGGGCGTGTCGATCGGGATGCGGTGGATGGCGGCGGCGATCCGGCCGAGCTGTGCGGCCATCTGCGGCCGGGCCCCGGCGAAGGCGTCGTCGCGGAGGATGCGCCGGGCGATCGTCTCGCCTTCGACGCGGTCCATCAGGAAGAACGGCACGCCCAGGGAGTCGTCGCCCAGCAGGTGCACCCGCGGGACCGGGACGCCGGCGGCCCCGGCCGCGGCCAGGACGCTGTACTCCGTCTCGCGGGACATCGAGTTGGGGCCCTTGCGCGGGTCGCAGCGCGCGACGAGGGCGAGCTGGTCCGTCCGGTGCTTCGGGTAGACAATTACGGCATCGAACGACCAGGTCTGGCGAGAGGCGCCGCCGGTGAGCAGCCGCAGATTGGCGATGCGGACGGCCTTGGCCTCGTGGGAGCGCTGGAGGAACGCGGCCAGCTTGTCGGAGATCTCTTCGGGCGTCACGGAGGGATTGTACGCGACCGGGTGGTAGGCAGGCCGGCGGTTGGGCCACGTCGCGGCGTGAGGGCGCAGCATGTCGCCGGTACGGTTGGGTGGACAGCGAAGCTAAAGTTTTCCGAAGGGCACATCCGTTCGGCGAGCATGGATGCCGCGCCCCTACGTACGTTGCCGAGGATTACTGGACCTGGTCCAGGTACTCCGAAATGCCGAGGCCGGTGTGGCCCAGGCACTTGTACTCCGTCATCCCCTCGCCGATATGGGTGACCATGCCCTCGCGGCGGTTGCGCAGCGGGATGAAGCCGAGCACGTTGTCTACGGCTCGGTCTTGTGGCCGGAGTACGCTAATGGGTCCATTTGTCTGAGATGCTCAATGTCGTGGCGCTCATGCTCGACGACCCGCAGGAATTGGCCAAGGGACATCGAAAGCCCGATGAGATGCAGGTCTCTATCTTCTTCCGTCAGCTCCGAAAGCAATTCCAGGACTTCGTTGCCATCTCTTTCCAACTCAGCAATGAGCTTTTCAGTGCTCCATGTCCGCCTTTCCGCTACTCTCAAGGCATTCTCTGCGTCGGTGTCTGGCTGCAAGGCCGCGTCGACCAGCGACTGGCGTTGGGTCACGGCAATAAGGATAGTTTGAACCAGCTGGTCGTTGCCGCCGGCCAGGTGAGCAAGGATGTCTCTGCGAGTCCAGCCGTCGATCTCCGTTGAAACGCTCCAGGCGTCAACTGGAAGAGATCGAGCGAAGTCAATGACCCGCCGCCGGTCCGTGGACAGGACCGTGGCGATTGGCCGAACCCATGCAGCGTAGGCTCGATAGGTCATGAGCAGTGGAACAGTGCGTTTCCGATTCCGGCTACTGGACCTGGTCCAGGTACTCCGAAATGCCGAGGCCGGTGTGGCCCAGGCACTTGTACTCCGTCATCCCCTCGCCGATGTGGGTGACCATGCCCTCGCGGCGGTTGCGCAGCGGGATGAAGCCGAGCACCTTCCCCTCGACCGTGACGACTTCGCCGCTCTCCAGCGTGAGGTCGGACTTCATCGAGCGGTGGAACGGTCGGTCGTCGTCGAACTTGGAGTCGATCTCGACGCCGGTGATGCGCTCCAGCACGCCGTCGCGGATGACGACGCCGCCCTGGAGGCGGCTCTCGGGGTTCGGGCGGATCTCGGAGACCATGATGCTGAGCGCGGGGCCGAAGGAGCACGTCAGCCAGCGGTAGGAGTAGATGTTCTGCCAGTAGCGCGGGCCCCAGGAGTGGTCGCGGAGGCCGAGGCCGTCGATGTCGTAGGTCTCGCCGTCGATGGCGAGCTTGCCTTTGACGGTCATGTGCTGTTCGTAGTGGGCCTTGGCGAACTCCTTCTCGGGGTCGACGATGACGCGGTCGCCGCCGGTGGAGCCGTAGACGGGGCCGACGGCTTCGTGCTGGAGGTCGATGGAGATCTTCTTGTGCGGGTTCTCGCGGAAGGCCTGGCCGGGGTCGCTCATCTCCTCCGGCTTGGCCAGGTAGACGGCGGAACCCTCGTAGGTCGTGCGGTGGCGGACCAGCGGCTCGATCGTCTCAAAGCGCATGCCGCCGGCGTCGTAGGCGTCGTTGTTGTCGATCTCGGGGCGCTTGTAGTTGAAGAGGACTGCGCCGTCGGGCTCGTAGAGGCAGAGCGTGACCTCGGCGTAGCGTTCGTTGGCGCGGTTGCCGATGCGCAGGAAGCCGCCGCGGCTCAGCCGGTTATCGAAGAAGTTGAAGTACATGCTCTCGTTGAAGTTCTTCTCCGGGCCGAGGGCGTGGGTGGCGTCGTCGCCGGGGGCGATGTCGCCGTAGACCTGTGATTTCGTGACCATCTGGCTCCTCCTGCTGAACGGAGGGATTGTAGCACGCATGCAGAAGTCCGACGGGCAAGCCACTGAGGGTATCGGGCGAGGTCTACGGTATCTTTCCGTCGGCACCATCAGGTGGTGGCGACGCGCAGTCTACCTTGTCGCAATCAAGGAAAGGGTTCTCCCCGAAGGAGTCGAACAAACTCCAGTATTAGCGTCGACGAGAGAAATCAAGTAGGTGTACGGCTCAGGTGCCAAATGGGAACCAATTGGCCCTCCCTGGACGGGGAGTGGCAACGTCTTGGGATCCAGACTTATCGCCCACGTTAGTCGGTCTGTATATTGGTCTCCACTACTCGATCGAATCAATTGAGAATCAAGAGCGGCGGCACCTTCAGGCCACTGAGCCAGGGCCGCTCGAATCGCAGTATCAGCGGACACTTTCGCGTCGCCGACGTCTGCCGGTTTCGCTACGATTCCTCCGCTCGCCAACCGGCAATTGTTATATGAGGTGGCGTTGGATCGTGGGCGAAAGACAATGGCGAACCGATCGCCAGAATTGCGGCAAGAACCGCGCCTGCCACCAGGGCCGCGAATGCTCCAGCGGCCAGTCCTCGCTTACCTATCTTGACGCTGCTCTGCTGAACACCGCCGTTGTAGCACCACGGTGGCGCTTCGCCGCCGGAATCTGAACCGGACCTTGACGACTTTGTGACCTCTCCCTAACTCAATCGTGACGTGGGAAGTCCAGTATGGCACGCGAGGAAGCCCAGGAGAGAGAAAGGTGGACGCCCCATGCTCACCTACTTGCCGGACGATTCCGACCGTTGCCGCGTGAAGGAGCTGATGGCCTCCGCGCGCCCGGACCTGCAGCCGAAGACGAGCGACCCCGTGGTGCCCGACCAACCAAAGCCGCCGCGCCTGGACTACGGGACGCCGCGGCGTCAGGAGTCGCTGCAGACTTAGCCCGCGCGAGGGCCGGCGAGGGCGGCTGTCTTCAGGCGTGGAAGCCTTCGCCGGGGGCCAGGTAGGCGTTGCGGTAGTACTGGTTCATCATCCGCTGGGCGCTGAAGTACTCGCCGTTGATGGCGATCGCGCCGCGCATCACGGCCGCGAAGGCGTCAGGCTCGTGGTAGAAGAGGCGCATGATCGTGCCCTCCAGCTTTTCGTAGAGCGAGTCGACTTCGGCCTGCTCTTCGTCGGGGTTTTCGTCGCCGATGGCCCAGCCGGTGACGCCTTCGAAGCAGCCTTCGATCCACCAGCCGTCCAGCACGCTGAGGCTGGGGACGCCGTTCATCGCCGCCTTCATGCCGCTGGTCCCGGAGGCTTCCAGCGGCTTCTGGGGGTTGTTCAGCCAGAGGTCAACGCCGGCGCAGAGGCTGCGGGCGATGCCCATGTCGTAGTCCTCGATGTAGGTGACGGCGATCGCGCCCTTGAGCGCTTTGGCGGCGGCGAAGATCTGCGCGATGATCTCGCGGCCGGTGTCGTCGCGCGGGTGCGCCTTGCCGGCGTAGACCACCTGCAGCGGGCCGGCGCGCTTTGCGATGCCGCGCAGCCGTTCCAGGTCGGAGAAGATGAGGTCGCCGCGCTTGTAGCCGGTGGCCCGCCGCGCGAAGCCGATCGTCAGCACGTTGGGGTCGAGCGTGACGTGGTTGCGGCGATGGATCTCGGCCAGGAGCTCGCGCTTGGCCTCGCCGTGTGTCGCGCGGATCTCGGCCAGCGGGATGTTGGCGGCGTAGCGGAGGTAGCGAGTGTCGCGGCGCCAGGCCGGCCAGTGGCGGTCGAAGAGATCGGCGAAGGGCTCGGAGACCCAGGTGCCGGCGTCGACGCCGTTAGTGATCGCACCGACGACGTAGCCTGGGAACATGGCGCGGGTGATCTCGGCGTGGCGGAGGGAAACGCCGTTAGCCGCGCGCGCGAAGTACATCACGAACGTGGTCAGGTCGAACATCCCGTCCTCGAAGGCCGGGGCGATGTGCAGCAGGCGAGTCCGCTCCGGGCCCAGCACCTCTTCGGTGAGCTCGGTGGTGAAGACGTCGTGGCCGGCCGGGACCGGGGTGTGGACGGTGAAGACGCACTGGCGCCGCACAGCCTCGACATCGCGGTCGGTCGGAGTGTCGGCGCTGCCGTTCATCTGCTCCTGGAGGAGCGCCAGGACGAGCAGGCCGGAGTGGCCTTCGTTCATGTGGTAGGTCTGGATGCCCTCCAGTCCCAGGGCGCGGAGGAAGGCGACGCCGCCCATGCCGAGGATCACCTCCTGGGAGAGGCGGTAGCGGGTGTCGCCGCCGTAGAGCTCGTCGGTCAGGCGCTGGTCGCGCGGGTCGTTTTCCGGCAGGTCGGCGTCCAGGAGGTACACCGGGATCGGCATCGCGGTGTCGTTGCCGCGGGTGCCCGTGACGATGAAGCGCCAGGCCCGCAGGTTGACGGTCCGCCCTTCAATGATGACGGCGACGCGCTGGGGCATCTCCTCCAGCCGGTCCTCCGGCGACCATGAGTCCGGCGTCTCCGTCTGCTTGCCGGCCCGGTCCAGCTTCTGCCGGAAGTAGCCCTTGCGGTGGACCAGCGTAATGCCGACGAGCGGCAGGCGCAGGTCGGCGGCGGCGCGCAGGCTATCGCCGGCGAGGACGCCGAGGCCGCCGCTGTATGTCGGGATATCGGGGTCGAGGCCCATCTCCATCGAGAAGTAGGCGATGGATGGGCGGGCCGCATTCGTATCTATCATGTCTTCCAAGGGGTTACTCTAACCAAGCGATGGCGCCGGGGTAAAGGCGCGCAGTGTATCAAACGCACGACATAATCCAATAGTTAAGACGCCGCTGGACAGTTAAAGGTGGACAGGCGATAGTGAACAGCCGGTGGTGCGTTGGCGGTGGTTTGTTGATAACTACGCTCGGCACGAAAGGAACACGGCATGGCTAAGCAGATGAAACTCGGCCTCGGCACTGGATACTGGTCCGCCGGGCCGCCCCCGGGGATCGAAGAGACGATCGCGATGGCCGAGGACCTCGGCTACGACTCGATGTGGGCGGCCGAGGCATACGGCTCCGATGCGATCACGCCGCTGGCCTGGTGGGGTTCGAAGACGAAGAAGATCAAGCTCGGCACATCCATCGCCCAGATCTCGGCGCGGCAGCCGGCGGCCCTGGCCATGGCGGCGATGACGCTGGACCACCTCTCCGGCGGGCGCGTCATCCTGGGGATCGGCGCCTCGGGCCCGCAGGTCGTCGAAGGGTGGTACGGGGAGCCCTACCCGAGGCCGCTGGAGCGGACGCGCGAGTACGTGGAGATCCTGCGCAAGATCTTCCGGCGGGAGGAGCGGGTGGAGTTCCACGGCAAGCACTACCAGCTTCCGTACGAAGGCGGCATGGGCCTCGGCAAGGCGCTGAAGTCGACGCTGCACCCGTTCCGGCCGGACATCCCGGTCTACCTGGCCGCCGAGGGGCCGAAGAACGTGGCGCTGGCGGCCGAGATCGCCGATGGCTGGCTGCCGCTCTTCTTCACGCCGAAGATGGACAAGTTCTACACGGACGCGCTGGCCGAAGGCTTCGCCAAACGCACCGACGGCAAGGGCCCGGCTGACTTTGAGGTAGCGGCGACGGTGACGATCATCGAGACGAACGATATCGAGGCCGGGGCGCGCTTCATCAAGCCGATGCTGGCGCTGTACATGGGCGGCATGGGCGCGCGCGGCGCCAACTTCCACCACGACGTGTTCGTGCGCATGGGCTGGGGCGATGTCGCCAAGAAGGTGCAGGACCTCTACCTGGCCGGCAAGAAGGACGAGGCGATCAGCCTGGTGCCGCTAGAGCTCGTGCAGGACGTGGCGTTGATCGGCCCGATCGGCAAGATCAAGGACGAGCTGGCCGCGTGGAAAGAGACCTGCCTGACGACGATGATGGTCTCCGGCCCGCCGCAGATGATGCAGACGGCGGCGGAGCTGGTGCTGGGGTAACCAAAGACGCCGCAGGGGCGTCGCGCCCTCGGGGATCGCGCAAGGCACGGATGCTCTATCACATCAGGCCTGGTCGAACGCTTGCGATCTGAGTGCGCAACGCCCAATGACATCGCGGCGTCGTTGGGCGCAACGCTCTTCGAACCGGGCGTCCGACGAGAAAGTGGTCGCGTGCCTCACCCCGGCACTGTTTCAGTGACGAAGGGCGTTGCGCCCCTACAGTTATCCCGGCCGGTTGAACTTCGGGGCGCGCTTCTCCTGGAAGGCGCGCATGCCTTCGCGGGCGTCCGGGTGGTGGTCTGAGATGGCCGTCTTGGTGGCGATGTCGTCCAGGGCGTGCGCGAATGTGCTCTCGGCGGCGGTGTAGACGGAGCGCTTGAGCAGGCGCATCGCGACCTGCGGCCCGGCGGCCAGCTCTCGCGCCAGCTCCATCGTGCGGTCCAGCAGCTGGTCCGGGGGAGTGACTTCGTGGACGAGGCCCAGGGCCAGCGCCTCTTCGCCGGAGACGATGCGGTTGCGCATGAGGAAGTCCATTGTCCTGCCGACGCCCATCAGCTGCACGAGCAAGAACTGGCCGCCTTCGTCTGGCATGAGGCCGTAGCGGAGCGTGCCGCTGCCCATCCGCGCCTCCGTGGAGGCGAGGCGAAAGTCGCAGGAGAGGGCCAGCGAGAGGCCGGTCTGGATGGCGACGCCGTTGATGGCGGCGATGCTCAGCTTATCCAGGTTGCGGACGGCTAGGTTGAGCGACTGGGAGAGCATGCGCAGCCCCTCGTAGGTGCCGATCGGGTTGTTGTGGCCGACGGGCACCTTCGGGACGAGGGCGCGGGCGCCGGCGCTGTCGCGTGGCTTGCCGCTGATGTCGTCGCCGGCGGAGAAGGCCCGGCCGGAACCTGTGAAGACGACGACGCGAACCGACTCGTCCATCTGGGCCTGCAGCAGGACCTCGCAGAGGTCGCGCTTCATGTCCTGCGTCATCCCGTTCAGCCGCTCCGGCTGGTTGAACGTGATCAGCGCGATGCCGGGATCGTGCAGAGCCAGATCGAAGCCACGATATGCGTCCGCTTCGAGCATGCTACGCAAATTGTGAAGGGTGAATTGTGAAGGGTGAATGACGGAGGAGACTAGACATTTAGTGTGATCTTTCCGTTGGCACTGGCGCGGGCCTTCTTAACGATTGAAGTCAGGATCGCGACGAGCTCGTTGGCTTCGTTGTCCAGGCCAGCCAGCTGCTCCGGCAGCGCGATACCGCTAGCCGTGAGGAGTCTTATCCAGTAATGGGTTTCGCGCGCTTCCTTGCAGGCGATGTACAGCTTCGCGGTGAAATCAGCGCGGCTTTGCCCGGCCTGCGCTTCTTCGACGTTAGCGCCAATCGAGGTGCCCGAGCGAAGCAACTGGCCCGCAAGTGTGCGACTCACTCCTGGCGTCTGGTCCAGGAACCTGCACAGGTCCACTATGCGCTTCGCGAACTCGAACGTGCGCTCCGGCAGATCCCGCTTGACTGCGCTACCCGGCTCCGCCGCCTTCACTATTCAACCTTCACTCTTCACTATTCCGTCGTCATTCGCCGGCGAAGGTTGGCTGGCGCTTCTCCACGAAGGCCTTGGCGGCTTCCATGTGGTCCCGCGTCTGGCTGGAGAGGATCATGTTCAGCGCCTCGGCGTCCAGGGCGGTCGCCAGGTCTGACGTCTCGGCGCGGTTCAGGTTCTCCTTCATGCGGGCGAAAGCCAGCGTCGGGCCGGCGGCGATGTGCTCGGCCACCTTCATCGTCTCGGCCTCCAGGTCGTCGTGGGGGACGACTTTGCTGACGAGGCTGAGGGCGTGGGCGCGTTCGGCCTCGACGATCTCGCCTGTGAAGTACATGTAGCGCGCCGTCTCGATGCCGGCGATCTTGGTCATGAAGTAGGAGCCGCCGAAGTCGCCCGAGAAGCCGACGTTGCGGAACGCCGTCCCGATCTTGGCCTTGTCGGAGGCGATGCGGATGTCGCAGGCGAGGGCCAGGGAGAGCCCGGCGCCGACGGCGTGGCCGTTGATCATGGCGATCGTCACCTTGGGCATCGTGTGCAGCATGAAGCTGGTGTCGCGCTGCGACCTGCGCAGCCCTTCGACTGATCGTGCGAGCAGGCCGCTGCCGGAGACGGGCTTGCCGTTGCCGCCTGCAGCTCCGCGCAGGATTTCGCCACCGGCCGCCATCGCCTTGACGTCGCCGCCGGCGCAGAAGGCGCGGCCGGCGCCGGTCAGGACGACGCAGCGGACCGCGGGGTCGCCGGCGCACTCGCGCAGGTACTCGGAGAGCAGAGGCATCAGCTCACCGCCCATGGCGTTGAGGCTGTCCGGGCGGTTGAGAGTGATCTTGGCGACGCCGCTGGGAAGCTTGTCCAGAATCGTGTCAGGCATTGGGACCTCCGTCTCTTTCGCGGTCTTTGCGCCGCGAATCAACTCTTACGTGCACGTGAGAGTAGCGCGATTTTGGGAGGCTGTCAATGCGACTGGCGGCTACCTGAAGAGCCAGCCGCCGTCGCTGAATCCGGTCTCGTTTGTCGGGCATCGCGGCGACCCGCCGAGGTGGGCGACGGTGTAGTGGATATGCGGGCCCTCGCTGTATCCGGAATTGCCGCTGATGCCGATGACGTCGCCGGCGTGGACCTCCCATTGGGCGATCTCGATGTTGACGTGCGGGCCGGGCAGCGTGTCAGGGAAGGGCTCGGCGAAATCGGAAGAAGGCGAGTAGTCGGCAACGAATGCCGATGGCGGGAGGACCGGCGCGGTCTGCTCCAGGTCCAGGTGGTCGTATTCGGCGACGAAGCCGGCGTTCTCCAGGTGGACGAAGACGCCGCCGCCTCCGGTCGGGCCGGGGAACGGACTGTACGGGGCGCGGCCGCGGTCCGGGTTGCCCAGGTAAGGCTCCGGGTCGATGCCATAGCGCTGGAAGTCGTTGACGTTGGTGACGGCGTAGAGGGTAGCGGCGCCGTCCATGGTCGCGACGATCGGCGTGCCGGGAGCGATGTAGAAGTCGACCGCGGAAATGCCTTCATATTCGTAGTGGGTGGCGCAGTTCCAGCCGGAGCGGTTCGCGCGGTCGGCGTCGTCGGATGGCTGATCGTTGAGGGCGTAGTCGTACGCCGTGGGGCCGCTGCCGTCGAAGACCAGCTGCCGCAAACCGACCGCCCCGGTGACGACGCCGAGGTGCGTCGCGGGATCGATGGGAAAGCCCGACGGGGTGGTCTGTGCCGGGCGCGTCGTCGGCGGCTCCGTGGCGGTCGGGGGCGGTGTGGCAGTTGCCGGCGAAGGTGAGGGAGTGGGCGACTGAGTCGCGGTGACTACTGGCGACGGCGAGGACGTCGGCGAGTCGTCGCCTCCACAGGCGGAGCAGATGGCCAGGGCTGCGATCGCCGCGATGAAGAACCGCATGGGGCTCACCCTAGCACGCGGACGGTCAGTAGGTGAGCAGCTTCTTGCCGGCGATGTTCTCCAGCGGCACGAACCAGCCGCCACGGGAGTCCAGACTGTGCTCCCTGTTGTCGCCCAGGACGAAGTAGGAGTCGTCGGGGACGGTCCAGGTGCACTTGAAGGCGCAGAGCGTGCTGCCGGTGGTGTAGGGCTCCGGCAAGAGCTGGCCGTTGATACGGACATTGCCTTCGGAGACCGAGACCGTTTCGCCGGGCAGCCCGACGACGCGCTTGACAAGCTCCTTGTCTTCAACCGGGGACTGGAAGACGATGATGTCGCCGCGGCCAGGTGTGCCCCAGCGCCCGAAGGTCAGGCCCGGCAGCCAGTCCAGCAGCCCGAAATCGCGATGCCCGTAGGCCAGCCGGTTGACGATGAGATGGTCGCCGTTCTCGATGACTGGCTCCATGCTGACGCCGTCTGCCTTGAACCCCTTGAACGAAGCGAAGAGCCCGGCGAAGAGAGCCCCGGCGATGAGCAGGACGAGAACGCCGGCGCGGAGCCGCCTGGCCCAGTCCTCCTCCGTCCAGTCCGGCAGGCGGAGGCGCGGGAGCTGCTCTCGCAGGGTCTTTGGCGGGGGCGGCGGCAGATGGCCGGGCGTGCGCCAGTCCTGCTCGGCCATGCCGCGCTGAAGGACGACGCGCTCTTCGTCTTTATCGGCCATGCGGTCAGACGGGCCCCTTCTCCGCGTACGTGCTGTTCGCGCGGGTGTGCGGGTACAGCCGAGACGACTGTCCCAATAGTTGGAAGGCGGAAATCGGGGGTTTCGTTACACTTTCGCCGGTCCGCAGGTACGGGGGCTAGCTACATACGGGTCCAGTGCTTCTCCAGCACGGCGGCGGCTTCAGCGGGCCTCTGGAGCGGCCACCAGTGCCCGGTATCGGCCAGGCGGTGCAGGTGGGCGCCCGTGTGCTCTGCCAGCTTCTCAGCGAAGGAGACCGCCATGTACGGGTCGTCCAGGCCCCAGATAAGGAGCCCGTTGGGCGGGATGTTCTTCAGGTCAGGCCACCACTCCGTGCCGGCGTTGACCGCGGAGCGGTACAGCTTGAGGATGCAGTCCTTCATCGTGTCGTCGATGCGCGGAGGCCATCTGGGCGGCGTCGGGCTCGCTGACGCCCGCACCGCATCAGCGCCGTCTTGAGCGCGTCGCCCGTCATCGCCGCCATCACCTGCTCGCCAACCTGCGGCGTCTGCCACATGCGCGCCATGTCGTGCCAGACGTAGTCGGGATGGACTGCGCCGGAGCCGCCGGTCCAGGTGCGGATCAGGTCGGGTCTGGTTGAGGCGACGCGGAGGGTCAGGAGCGAGCCCCAGTCGTGCCCGACGAGGTCTACCGGCGCGCCGATCTTCTCGATCTCGGCGATGAGCCAGGCGGCGTACGCTTCCTTGGTGGAGTCGAAGCCGGATGGCAGCGGGGAACCGAAGCCCGGCAGGTCGACGGCGACTACGTCCTTGCGGGAAAGGTGGGCGCGGATCGGATCCCAGACGTGGTGGGTCTCCGGGACGCCGTGGACGAATACTGCGGGCATGGGGCGGCTCCTCTCGGTCCTGATTGTGCTTTCGAGCGGAGTTTAGCGTCAGGGGGCGGCGGTCTGTCAACGCTTATCGCCGTTGCTGGACGCCTCAATTCGCCGTGCTATGCTCTGGCAGGATTTCCCAGACAGGGAGGACCGTATGCCCGCCACACACCGCCTCGTCCGGCTGCCAATCGTCGCGCTGATTGCGCTCGCCCTGCTGGTCACGTTCGGGGCACCCCGATCCGCCCACGGCTCCGCCACGATCACCGTTACCACGCCGGATGACGACGATACCGTCAACGCGGACTGCAGTCTGCGCGAGGCGATCATCGCCGCCAACACGAACACCAATGTCGACCTCTGCGCGGGCGAGGGCGGCGGCACGGCTGACGCTATCGTCTTTGCGCTGGGAGCCGGCACGCCGACTATCAATATCGGCGCGACGCCGCTTCCGAGCATCACCCAGTGGGTGGACATCTTCGGCGGAACCGGCGGCGCGGACAGGATCGAGCTGCACGGGCAGGGCGGCGCCCCGTCAGCGGTTTCCACGGCCTGACGGTCCAGCCGACCGGGGCCGGGACGGAGATCCACAACCTTGTCATCAACAACTTCCCGGACGACGGCATCAAGATCAATGCCGACGAGGTCACTGTTGCCGACTCTTACATCGGCACGGACGCGACGGGCATGACGGCGGTCCCCAACCTGGGGTTCGGCATCCAGGTGAGGCGCAACGGAGACCGCATCGGCCAGGTTATTTCCGCCGCCTGCACTGACGAGGACTGCGGCCGCAACGTGATCTCCGGCAACCGCAAGTCGAACATCCTGCTGGACATCGGCTCCACGGGTGCGTTTGTCTGGGGCAACTTTATAGGCACGGACAAGACAGGCACAGCGGCGCTCCCGAACAACAACGTCCAGGGGGTGCAGGACAAGAGCATCGGCAGCACGATCGGCGGGGTTGATGGTGTGACCCCCGGCGGCGCCTGCACGGGCCAGTGCAACGTGATCTCCGGCAACGCCGGAAACTTTGAAAGCGTGGGAAACGCCGGCATCGTCGTCACGGCCGGCGCGAGCGGCACCCGCATCTGGGGCAACTTCATCGGGACGGACGTCACTGGCACCCAGCAGATCGGCAACGGCACGTCGGGCTTCTCCGCGGGCATTATCAGCCACGCGCCGGACGTGATCATCGGCGGGACGATGCCGGAGATGCGAAACGTGGTCTCCGGCAACGTTGGCCAGGGGATATTCATGTCCGGCATCAACGGCTTCATCCAGGGCAACTACGTGGGCACGAACTCCGCGGGCACAGAGGCGATACCATCCAGCGGTGTCGGCATCTACCTGGACATGGCCGACAGCACCCTCATCGGCGGCACTTCGGCGGGCGCGGCCAACGTCATCTCCGGGGCCAGCGCCGGAGGCTCCTACGGCGTGGAGATCCTGCGGTCGACGAACATCCAGGTGGTCGGCAACCTGATCGGCGTGGCAGCGAACGGCTCGACGCCCCTGCCGAACAGCGGCTACGGCGTCATCATATTTGATGAGTCATCAAACAACATCGTCGGAGGCGCCGCCATCGGTGCAGGCAACACGATCGCTTACAACGTTGCCGGTGTGGTTATCGACGGCGAGGGCCCGCCGGTGCGCTCCAACACGATCCGCGGGAACTCGATCTACTCCAACATCGGCGCCGGCATCTCCCTGGTGCGCAGCTCCAACGACTCGATCTTGCCGCCGGTGATCACCGGGCTCAACCCAGTACACGGAACGGCCTGCGCGCAGTGCACGGTCGAGATATTCTCCGACTCTGAGGACGAGGGCGCGATCTTCGAAGGGTCGGTTTTCTCCGACGTCAGCGGCGCCTGGACGTTCAACGGGCCGGTGTCCGGGCCCTACGTCACTGCCACCAATACCGATACAAGCAACAACACATCAGCGTTCTCGGCCCCGGTGCCGGTGGAGCCACGCACACAGGGCGACATCGACTGCAACGACTTCATCAACCTGGACGACTTCCAGTTCCTGCTGAAGCACGCCGCCGAGTCGAATGGCCTGCACGACGGCGCCACGCCCAGCGAGTTGTGCCCGGACCTGGGCCAGCCGGACGGGATCTCCGGCTTCGGCTGGGGAGACCTCAACTGTGATGGCTTTGTCGACGCCGTTGACGCGCTGTACGAGCTGGTCTATCTGTCCGGCGCCATGCAGCTGCCGCAGATGTCAGGCTGCACGCCGATTGGCCAGCCGATCCTGGGCACGGTGCCAGACAATACGTGAATCGGGTAGAATCGTATCTGATAGGGGCGTAGCTCAGCTGGAAGAGCGGCGGTCTCCAAAA
>CAVTYE010000002.1:0-1011203 GCA_963738925.1 uncultured Chloroflexia bacterium
CCGCTGAAGGGGCCGCCGCCTCCCTGATGGACCTGGGCTGCGACGCCGGGGACGTGCATGCGCTTCAAGGCGCCATCGCCCTTCGCCGCGGCAACGTGGAGGAGTCCAGGGCGCTGCTGGACAAAGCTGCTGAGGAGTCGCCGTACTCCCCGTTTGTGCGGATGAAGCGGGCCGAGCACTGGGTTGCCATCGGCCTGCTGCCGAACGCCAAGGAAGAGATCCAGGTGGCGTTGCGATACACGGAATCCCCCGACGTTCGGGCACAACTAATGAAGCTGCTGGAGAAATTGAAGAGGGACAGCCGCTGGAGCTTCGCCAGGGCCAGCCCGTTCCGTAGGGAGTAGCTCTATCAACCCATTTTTTAGCCGGGCCATGGCCGGGTCCGTTCAACATAACCTGAGGAGGTTGCCGTGTTAGTTCTAGCGCTATTCGGGTTCATGCTCATCTTCATGGTGATGCGCGTGGGCCTGCCCATCGGCTCCAAGGTCGAAGGGCGAAAGGTGGGGGAGATCCAGCTCTCGTTCCGGGAGCGGTTGATCTACCACCGCACAAACGTCTACGCCATCGGTGCTGTCTTGCTGCTGATGGCGCTGGCCGGGAAGGTTACGTCGCCGATTGAGATGGTGGTCATCCTCGGCGCCTTCGCCATCGTCCTCTTCCCGGTCCGCTACATCGTCACCACGGAGGGCATCGGGCTGAACAACGTCCTCTTCCGGCACTGGAGCGAGTTCCGGGGCATGTCGCTGGACAAGCGCCACCTGCTGCTCGTGCCGACTTCGGAGTGGCGGAGCATGAAGCTCTTCTTCACGCCGGACCTGCACAAGTCTGATGTGACGATGCTCCGCCGCTACCTGCCGGTCGTGTCGGACGCGAAGACGCCCCGCAAGCCGATCGAGAAGAAGAAGCTGGCCAAGTACGCGGCGCTCGCCATCGTGCCGCTTCTGGTCATCGGCTTCGCCCTCAGCTCCAACGTGACGCACGCCCAGAGCCCGGACGACGAGGGGCCGCAGCCGGACCGCAGCGGCATCAACACCGGCGTCGATGGCTCCGACCTGGTCGGCATGGAGCCCGGCACGATCACCGATGAAGACTACGCCAAGGCGCAGACAGACGAGCCGTTCGCGGTCCAGCTGTCGACTCTGGTCAACCAGAACCGCCTGGCGTCCAACTTCATCTGGGTGCTGTTCACGGGCTACCTGGTCATGTTCATGCAGGCCGGTTTCGCCCTGGTGGAGGTCGGCTTCTGCAGGGCCAAGAGCGCCTTGCACGTGATGATGACGAACTTCATGATCTACGGCCTGGGAATGCTGGGCTACTTCGTCTGCGGCTTCGCTCTCCAGTTCGGCGGCATCGGCAACGTCGGAATCGGCACCCTCGGGGGCTTAGCGACGCTCAACAAAGAGACGACCGTCAGCATCGACGGCATCGACTGGGGGCTGTTCGGCCATAAGGGCTTCTTCCTGGTCGGCGGCGGCTATGACGTCGGCGTGGCCGTGATGTTCCTCTTCCAGATGGTCTTCATGGACACGACGGCGACCATCCCGACCGGCGCCATGGCCGAGCGCTGGAAGTGGTCGGCGTTCTGCATCTACGGCCTTTTCATCGGCGGGTTTCTCTACCCGATCTACGGGAACTGGGTCTGGGGAGGTGGCTGGCTTTCGCAGCTGGGCAACGAAGGGATGGGCGCCGGCTACCTGGACTTCGCCGGGTCAGGAGTTGTGCACGCCATCGGCGGCTGGACGGCCTTAGCCGGGGCCATGGTGCTGGGGCCGCGGCATAGGCAAGTACAACAAGGACGGCACCGTCAACGCGATCCCCGGCCACAACATCATCCTGGCCGCGGTGGGAACGTTCATCCTGGCCTTCGGCTGGTTCGGGTTCAACCCCGGCAGCACGCTTGGCGCTTCGGGAAACGGCAGCCTGCGCATCGGCATCATCGCCGTGAACACGATGCTTGCCGGCGCCGCTGGGTCCGCCGCGGCGATGTGCTACACCTGGGTCGTCAGCAAGAAGCCGGACCCCGGCATGATGATCAACGGTCTGCTGGCCGGCCTCGTCGCCATCACGGCGCCTTCCGGCTGGGTCAGCCCCTACTACAGCGTCGTGATCGGCGGTATCGCCGGCATCCTCGTCGTGCTCTCGGTCGGCTTCTTCGACCGCATCCTGAAGATCGACGACCCGGTCGGCGCGATCTCCGTCCACGGGGTCAACGGAATGTGGGGACAGCTGGCCCTGGGACTGTTCGCAGACGGGTCCGCCAACTACGGCGGCCTGCAGGCCAAGGGTCTCTTCTTCGGCGACTTTGGCCAGTTCGAAGCACAGGTCGTCGGCGCGGTGGTCGCCTTCGTCTGGGCCTTCGGTGTAGCCTGGCTATTCTTCAAAGGGTTAGACATGGTCATGGGTATCCGCTCCAAGCCGGAGGACGAAATCGCCGGCCTGGATATTCCGGAGATGGGTCTTCTGGGCTACAGTCCAGATGTCGAGCCCCAATTCGGCTCTGCGCCGGCCTAGGAGGTATGAACAGACATGAAAAAAGTTGAAGCGATAGTCAGGCCAGAGCGCGTCGGCGTGGTCCGGAAGGCCCTGGAAGAGATCGGTTATCCGGGCATAACGATCACCGAGGTGCGAGGGCACGGGGCCCAGAAGGGGGCTGTCCAGAACTACCGTGGCACGGAGTTCGTCGTGGACATCCTCCAGAAGGTGAAGCTGGAGCTCGTAGTCGCCGATGACGCGGTGGACAAGCTGGTCAAGGTGATCTGCGAGAACGGCCGCACCGGCGCCGTGGGTGACGGCAAGATCTTCATCTCCACGGTGGACGAAGTGGTGCGCGTCCGGACCGGCGAATCCGGCCCGTCTGCAATCTAACTCGCTGCTGCAAGGGAAGCGGGGCCCGCTCTCAGGCCCCGCTTCCCTGCGTACCGGCCGTTGCGGGTCACCGTGCGGTAACGGGCGCTTAGCCATTTGGTAACGAGCCCGTAACACAGCGTCCATACCATAACGGTCAAATGGACTCGCACGCGGATTTCCTCGCTATCCTGGCGATTATCGTTATCGGTGGCAAGCTGGCCGGCCAACTCGGCCAGAAGTTCGGTTTTCCCACCGCCGTCGGCAAGATCACCCTGGGCCTGATCATTGGCCCCGCCATGTTCGGCCTCGTCCAGTACGACGCTTCCGTCGCCGACCTGGCGGACATCGGCGTGATCGTCCTGATGTTCCTGGCCGGCCTGGAGACCGACACGGAGACGATGCGCAAGGTCTCGCTCCCGGCCTTCTCCGTGGCCACCGGCGGCGTCGTCCTCCCGTTTGTCGGCGGGTTGGGGATCGGCCTGGCCTTCAACCTCAGCACTTCGGAAGCGCTCTTCCTGGGCGCCATTCTTACCGCCACCAGCGTCAGCATCTCCGCCCAGACGCTGCGTGAGCTGGGCCGCCTGCGCAGCCGTGAGGGCACGACGATCCTGGCGGCGGCCGTGATCGACGACGTCATGGGCATAATCGTCCTGGCCTTCGTGTTTGCGGCCACCGGCGGCGGCGACCCGCTCGTCTCCATCGGCAAGATGGCGATCTTCCTGCCCGTCGCCTTCGTCCTCGGCCAGCGCGTGCTGAGCCCCCTGGCCAACCGGACCATGCACAACCTGCCTGACGAAGCGCAGCTGGCGATCCTGCTGGGGCTCGCCCTCGGCTACGGCTGGGCGGCGGAGCACCTCGGCGGCGTGGCGGCGGTGACCGGCGCTTACATGGCCGGCCTGATCGCTTCCCAGACGAACATGGGCGAGAAGGCGGTGCACGGCCTGAACTGGCTGGGCTACAGCTTCTTTATCCCGATCTTCTTCGTCGCCATCGGCCTCCAGGCGAACTTTGCCAGCCTGGGGTCGGCGCCGCTCCTTGTCCTGGCGCTGCTCGGCGTGGCTGTCGTCTCCAAGATCGGTGGCTGTTACGTTGGTGGCCGCGTCGCCAGGCTCAACCACACGGAATCGGCTCGCATCGGCGTCGGCATGATGTCCCGCGGCGAAGTGGCACTGGTCATCGCATCGGCCGGACTCGCGGCGGGAATCGTGGAGGAGAAGCTCTTCTCGGCGGCGATCGTGATGACCCTGGTGACGACGATCCTGACCCCGATCATCCTCAAGCTCATGTACCGGGAGCCGAGCACAGCGGAGCGGCCGATAGAAGTCGGTGGCGCGATGGCGATACCGGAATCAGCTTCGATCTACTACTAGCGTCCCACAGTTCCGCAGCGAAAGGGGAATGCCGCCATGAAACGCATCGATGGTTTCATCCGTCCAGAGAAGATCATGGACGTCAAGACAGCGCTGGAGAAGTTCCCCTACGGCGGCATGACCGTGACCGAAGTGAAGGGTCACGGCACCTCCCACGGCGTCCTTGAGAGCTGGCAGGGACAGGAGTTCTGGATCGAGTTCCTGCCCAAGATCTGGTTCATGATCGTGGTTCCCGACGAAGACGCTGACGCGGTCATCGAGGCGGTCTGTGACGCCGCCGCCACGGGCGAGCCAGGGGACGGCAAGATACTGGTGACCGATCTGGCCGACGTCATCCGGGTGCGTACACGGGAGCACGGCGCGGCGGCGCTTTCCGGCGGCACGCCGGTCCTCCCGGCCTAGACCCTACAGAGCCTGGAACACGCGCCGGCCGTCCGATCGGACGACGCGGCCGAAGTCGCCCGGGAAGTGGCAGAAGGCGGCGATCCCCTTCTCCCTCTCCAGCCGCTCGACGATGCGCTCGCGCGACTCTGCTGACAACTTCGGGTCGTCTTCCCAGCCGGGGCTCCACTCCGTGCGGTCGAGCTGGGCGGGGTGATGCGCCAGGTCTCCGGTCACGATCGCGAACTCCCTGCCGGAGCTGATCAGGACGCTGGCGTGGCCGGGCGTGTGACCGGGAGTCGGGATCGTCGAGACGTTGGGGGCCAGCGTCGCCTCGCCCGAGAACGTCTTCAGCCGGCCCAGCTCCTTTAGCGGCTGCACCTGCGTCAGGAAGTGCGGATTGGCGGCGGTGTTGGCAGCGAAGTGGACCATGTCCGCCTCCGGGGCGTAGTAGGTGGCGTTGGCGAATGTCGGCTTGCCGCCGGAGATGTTCCAGCCAACGTGGTCGAAGTGCAGGTGAGTGTGGATGACGGTGTCGATGGAGTCCGGATCGACGCCCTTCTCGCGCATGTCGTCGATCATTCGCCCGGCCGTCCCGCCGAGCTGCGCGATGGGGTCCGGCCCGATCCCGGTGTCGACCAGCACCGTCCGGCCCTCCGTCCGCACGACGTAAGCGCCGGCGTCAGTGGCGAAGCCGCGTTCGCCCCAGCACTCCGGGTAGAGGTCGCGATAGGTCTCCATCTCGTCCAGGGGAATGCCCATGAAGAAGGCCTGCCAGGGGAACTGCATGTGTGCGTCAGTGAGCGAGATGATTTCGCAGTCCCCGATGGTGATCGTGTGTGGCATGAACGCTCCTCCTGCTTGGGTTGGATGTGGCTACTTAAGCGCGAAGCCCGGCTCCCGGTCAAGGTTCCGGCCGTAGCGGAAGGCTTCAGCCTCCCACGTGGCTTGGCGCGCGCGGTGGAGGCCTGAAGGCGCTCCGCTACGTTCAGACCGCGCTCAGCGCACGGTCAGGGTGCCGACCATGTACGGATGAATCGTGCAGTAGTACTTGAACGTGCCCGGCGTGTCGAAGCGGATCGTGAAAGGCTCGCCGCTGTGGATGATCTGGGTGTCCCAGGCGGCGTGGTCTTTCTCCGTCGCGGTGTGGTCTTGCTTGTCGTCGTTCAGCCAGGTGACCTCTGCGCCGCGCGGGACCGAGACGTTGCCCGGGTGGTAGGCGAAGTCATGGATGTCTATCGTCACTCCATCGCCGTCGATGAAGACGGGCCCGGCGTCCTCGTCCCCGCCCTCGCTGCTGGTCGTTGAGAACTGGATGCCGATGAAGCCGATGACGAAGATCGCGAGGACTGCGCCGGCCAGGATCAGGACCGGCTTGCGAGAGGGGCGTTTCGGTTCGTCGGCGTCCATGTGATGTTCTTCACAATCATTATACGCGCCGGAGTCCTACGGAAAGACCTCCCGCAGATCGAAGCGCGGCCCGTCCCGGCAGACCAGCCGCACGCCTTTGCGGGTGAAGACGGCACAGCCGTAGCAGACGCCGGTGCCGCAGCCCATCCGCTCTTCCAGGAGCGCCTGCACGGGCTTGCGGCTGCGGGCGCCCTTCACGACGGCGGCCATGGAGGCGAACATCGGGTTGGGGCCGCAGGCGAAGACCTGGTCGGCCCAGGGCAGGTGCTCAGCGAGGAGGCCGGTGACGAGCCCGTGGAACCCCGCGGAGCCGTCGTCGGTGGCGGAGACAGCCTCGACGTCAGTCGGGAGGAGGGAGTGCGGGAAGAGGAGCCCCTCGTTGCGGGCGCCCTGCAGCAGGGTCACGGAGCGCCCGGCGGCGATCGCCTCGTCGGCCAGCGAGATGACGGCGGCGACGCCCATGCCGCCGGCGACCAGCAGCACGTTCTGGGCGTCGCTCGCCAGCTCGTAGCCGCGGCCCAGCGGTCCGAAGACGCTGATCTCGTCGCCCGGGCGGCGGGTGGAGAGCCAGGAGGTGCCGCGGCCGCGCACGTCGTAGAGGATCGCGAACTCGTAGGGGTGAGGTGTCGAGGTTTGAGGTTTGAGACCGCCCCGCCGCCCCGGGAGTGGACGCCTTGCGGAAGCGGTGGAAGGACATCGGCCGCGGCAGCAGCGGGTCGTTGGAGTCGGAGCAGTGGAGCATAAGGAAGCGCCCGGAGGTCGCGCCCCTGGCGACGGCGGGGCAGGAGAGCCACATCTGGAACATGCCCGGCGCGATCTCGTCGTGCTCAACGACGCGCGCGCGTTCGAGTTTCATTTGCGGTTCTCGGTTCGTGCAGACACGGCGACGTAGACCAGCGCGGTGATCAGCATGGGTGCGGCGATGAAGACGATGAGCGCGGCCGTGAATGAGATCACAAGGTCGACGGCGATCGCCAGCACGATACTCGCAACGCCGGCGGTGAACGGGATCCAGCGCGGCATCGGGCTCGCTAAGCCAGGTAGTCCCGCACCGGCTGGATCGTGAACTGCTGCTCGCCGGACATCAGCGCCTTCACCGCGGCCATCGCCGTGTCCAGCGAGGTCAGGCAGGGGATGCGCTTTTCGGCGGCGGCGCGGCGGATGTGGAAGCCGTCCCGCAGCGTCTCGGTGACGAGGCCCTCCGGCAGGTTGATCACGGCGTCCACCATCCCCTCGCGGATCGCGTCGACGACGTTGGGGTAGCCCTGGTCCAGCCGCTTGGTGATCATCTCCACCTCGATCCCCAGCGCCGCGATCATCGAGGCCGTGCCCTCGGTGGCGAAGATGCGGAACCCCTGGTCAGCCAGCGAGTGGATCAGCGGGATCGCCTCCGGCTTGGAGCGGTCGCCGATGCTGAGCAGCACCGAACGGTCCCCGGAGAGAGACATGTCGGCGGCGATCAGCGCCTTGGCCAGCGCCGCCTCGAACGTCTTGTCGATGCCCATCACCTCGCCCGTCGACTTCATCTCCGGCCCCAGGTAAGTGTCGACGCCGATCAGCTTGGACATCGAGAACACCGGCGCCTTGACCGCGACCAGGTCCCGCGCCGGCCAGAGCCCCGGCTCGTAGCCCAGCTCCCGCAGCGTCTTGCCCAGCATCACCTCCACGGCCAGGCGCACCATCGGCACGCCGGTCACCTTGGAGATGAACGGCACCGTGCGGCTGGCGCGCGGGTTGACCTCGATCACGTAGACTTCGCTCTCGCCGCCGGACTCCGGGCGCATGATCACGTACTGCACGTTCATCAGGCCGCGCACGCCCAGCCCCTCCGCCATCCGCGCGGTGTAGTCGACGATCAGACCTGTCTCACGCTCGCTCAGGTCGACGGCGGGTAGACGGCCATGGAGTCGCCGGAGTGGACGCCTGCGCGCTCGATGTGCTGCATGATGCCCGGGATCAGGATTTCGTCGCCGTCGCAGATCGCGTCGACCTCCGCCTCGATGCCTTCCAGGTACTTGTCGATCAGCACCGGCTTGCCGGGCGAGATCGTCGCCGCCTCGCGCACGTAGCGGATCAGGTCTGTGGCGTTCTGCACGATCTCCATCGCGCGCCCGCCCAGCACGTAGCTGGGCCGCACCAGCACCGGGTAGCCGATGCGCTGGGCCGTGGCCAGCGCGTCCTCGATGGAGTGGACGCCGGCGCCTGGCGGCTGTGGCACGCCCAGGTGCTGCAGCAGGTCCTCGAAGCGGCGCCGGTCCTCGGCGAGGTCGATCGTGTCGGCGCTGGAGCCGAGGATGGCGCGGTTGGCGTGGGCCAGCGGCGTCGCCAGGTTGACGGCGGTCTGCCCGCCGAACTGCACGATTGTGCTCATCGCCCCGTTGCCGTTCTGGCTGGCGCTTGTGGCCTCGTTGTCCAGAAGGTCGAGCACGCCCTCTTCGTCCAGCGGCTCGAAGTAGAGGCGGTCGCTGGTGTCGAAGTCGGTGGAGACGGTCTCCGGGTTGGAGTTGGCGATGATCGCCGAGACGCCGGCCTCCTTGAGGGCCCACGCCGCGTGCACGGCCGAGTAGTCGAACTCGATCCCCTGGCCGATGCGGATGGGGCCGCTGCCGATGACGAGCGCCTTCCGGCCGGGCAGCGCCGGCGCCTCGTTCTCTTCGTCGTAGGTGGAGTAGAAGTAGGCGTCTCGGCCTCGAACTCGGCGGCGCAGGTGTCCACCATCTTGTAGACGGGCAACATGCCCCACTCCTGGCGCAGCGCGCGCACCTGGTCGGGCAGCCGGTCCGCCAGCGTGCCGATGACGCCGTCTGCCGAGGCCCATCCGCTTCGCCTTGCAGCAGCAGCTCCGGGGTCAGCGGCTCGCCCAGGAGGCGTCGCTCCATCGCCACCATCCCCTGCATCTTGCGCAGGAACCACGGATCGATGCCGGAGAGCTGCGACAGCTCGTCCACGGTGGCGCCGCGCCGGAGCGAGGCCAGCACTGCCCAGAGCCGCTCGTCCGTCGCGATGCCGACGTAGTCGCGCGGGTCGATGTCGCGCCAGGCCGGGTCCTCCCAGAGTAGCGAGCGCCCCCCGAACTCCAGCGAGCGCACGGCCTTCCGCAGCGCCGCCTCGAACGTGCGGTCGATCGCCATCACCTCGCCGGTCGCCTTCATCTGCGTGCCGATCCGCCGCTCGCCCAGCGGGAACTTGTCGAACGGCCAGCGCGGGATCTTGACGACGCAGTAGTCCAGCGCCGGCTCGAACGCCGCCGTGGTCTTGCCGGTCACGCGGTTCGGGATCTCGTCCAGCGTCTTGCCGACGGCGATCTTGGCGGCGACGCGCGCGATCGGGTAGCCCGTCGCCTTGGAGGCCAGCGCCGAGGAGCGGGACACGCGCGGGTTCACCTCGATCACGTAGTAGGGGGGCCGGCCGTCGTCGCGCATCTCCCACTGCGCCAGCTCGCGCCGCGGGGCCAGCGCGAACTGCACGTTGCAGCCGCCCTCGATGCCCAGCGCGCGGATGATCTTGAGCGAGGCCGAGCGCAGCATCTGGTACTCCTTGTCGGAGAGCGTCTGGCTCGGCGCGACGACGATGGAGTCGCCGGTGTGGACGCCCATCGGGTCGAAGTTCTCCATGTTGCAGATCGTGATGCAGTTGTCGGCGCCGTCGCGCATCACCTCGTACTCCATCTCTTTCCAGCCCTGCGAGGTAGCTGCTCGACGAGCACCTGGTTGATCGGCGAGGCGGCCAGGCCGCTGCGGGCATAGTGCTCCAGCTCGTCCCAGCGTGTGGGCGATGCCGCCGCCGGTGCCGCCCAGCGTGTAGGCCGGCCGGATCACCAGCGGCAGCCCGATCTCCTTGCGCGGCTTGCTTGGCCTCGGCCAGGCTGGTCACGATCTGGCTCTCCGGCACCGGCTCGCCGATCTCCGAAAGGAGCGTGCGGAAGAGCTCGCGGTCCTCGGCCTTGCGGATCGTGTCGATCGGCGTGCCCAGCGAGCGCACGTTGTACTTCTCGAGGACGCCGGCGTCGGCCAGGGCCACGGCCAGGTTGAGCCCCGTCTGCCCGCCGAGCGTCGGCAGCAGGCCGTCCGGCCGCTCGCGGGCGATGATGCGCTCGATGACGGGGACGGTCAGCGGCTCGATGTAGACGGTGTCGGCGATGCCCTCGTCGGTCATGATCGTGGCCGGGTTGGAGTTGACGAGGATGGTGTGCACGCCCTCCTCGCGCAGCGACGTGCAGGCCTGCGTGCCGGCGTAGTCGAACTCCGCCGCCTGCCCGATGACGATCGGGCCGGAGCCGATGATGAGCACGCGCGCGGGTCTCACAGCGGCAGCTCGTACTCCATGCCCTGGCCCACAATTTGCGCGATCGAGCCGAAGTCACCGAAGAAGCCGAGCGCGGGCTCGTTGCCTTCCGGGATGATCCCGCGCAACCGCTTGAAGCCGGCCTCGCGGGCGAAGCCAGTGGCCAGCACCGCCAGCTCGCGGCCGATCCCCTTTCCGCGCGCTTCCGGCAACAGCCAGACCCCGACCACCGCCTCGTGAGGGTGGTTCAGGTCGGGCTGCACGATCGCAAAGCCGCAGGTGCCGCCGTCCTCGCAGACGAAGAACGCACCGCGCGTCGACAGCTCGTCCATCCGCGAGCGGATCCCCTCGGCCGTCGTCCGGCCCAGCAGACCGCTGCGTTCGCCCAGCTCGTCCCAGACCGCCGTGCCGACGCCGGCGATCGCCTCGGCGTCTGCGGTCGTGGCCTGGCGGTAAGTTGCCTCAGGCATTGGCGCCTCCTTTGCGCTTCCGGTTCGGCGCGAACTCGTCCATCATCGCCACGAAGCGGTCGAATACGTAGACGTTGTCCATCGGCCCCGGCGACGCCTCCGAATGGTACTGGATGGAGAACGCCGGCTCGCTGCGGTGGACGCAGCCCCTCGCAGGTGCCGTCGTTGAGGTGCACCTGCGCGACCTCGATGTCCGAGGACAGGCCGTCCGGGTCGACGGCGTAGCCGTGGTTCTGGGCCGTGATGTGGACGCGGCCGGTGGCGACGTCCTTCACCGGGTGGTTGGCGCCGCGGTGGCCGAACTTCAGCTTGAACGTGCCGGCCCCGAAGGCGCGGCCCAGCACCTGGTGGCCGAGGCAGATGCCCAGCACCGGCGCCTTGCCGATCAGCGAGCGCACCGTCGCCACCTGGTAGTCGAGGAAGGCCGGGTCGCCGGGCCCGGGCGAGAAAAGGATGCCGTCCGGCGATTGGGCCGAGGATCTGCTCGGCCGGGGCGTCCGGCGGCAGCGCTGTCACCCGGCAGCCGCGCTGCGCAAGCAGGCGCATGATGTTGAACTTGACGCCGCTGTCCACGACGACGACGTGCTTCTTGCCCTTGCCGTCGGCCCAGTCGTAGGCTTTGTCGGTGCTGACCTCGCGCACGAAGTCGGTCTCATCGTAGCTCGGGAGGGAGCGGAGCCGGGCCAGCGCCTGCTCCACGGTCTCGTCGGTGGTGATCGCGCCCATCATCACGCCGCCGCTGCGCAGCTTGCGGGTCAGCGAGCGCGTGTCGACGCCGGCGATTCCCGGTATGTTTTCCGATGCCAGGTACTCGTGCAGCGTCATCTCGCTGTCCCAGTGCGACGGCTCGCTGCACTCCTCGTGGACGACGAGGCCGCGCACCTGTATCCGCTTCGATTCCACGTCGTCGCGGCTGATGCCGTAGTTGCCGGCCAGCGGGTACGTCAGCACCAGCACCTGCCCGGCGAAGGAGGGGTCGGTCAGCATCTCCTGGTAGCCGGTCATCGCCGTGGCGAAGACGACCTCGCCGCTGGAGCGCGCGGCGCCGCCAAACGCGTGGCCGCGGAAAGCGGTCCCGTCTTGGAGGACAAGCAGCGCCGGCTGATCAGCCACTCCGCGCCTCCGTGATCATCCGGCGCAGTTGCGGGAAGTACTCCTGCACTTGCGCCTGCGGTCGGTAGGGGAACGGCGCGGCGAAGAGTCTCGTCTCGCCGATGTGGCCGTCCAGCAGCCCGAACTTTTTCGTGTACTTGCGGCCCATCAGCACCTCCAGCGTCTTGCGGTAGACCGAGCAGACGATCTTCGGGCGGAAGCGTTCGATCTTTTCGCGCAGAATCGTGCGGCCGGCCTCGAAGTCGGCGCGGGTCAGGGCGTTGGCGCGAGGGCTGGGGCGCTTGGCGAGATCGGTGATCCCGAGCCCGTTCTCCAGGAACGTCTCGTCGTGGAAGCGGCCCTTCGGGTCGGGCAGGATGCCGAACGTGACCAGCATCTTGAGAAACTGCCGCCCCAGCGTGCCCTGCAAATAGTGCCCGGCCTCCACGGAGACGACGCTGGGGTTCAGCCCGACGAAGACGCAGGCAAGGTCCGGCGCGAGGATATCGGCGAGCGTCTCGCACGATTGCCCGAGCCAGGTGCCAGTGGTGCGGTAGGAGGTCATGCCCGCCACATAACCTTTCCGGCGCAGACCGTCGCCATCACGCGGCCGCGCAGCTTCCGGCCGGCCAGCGGCGTGTTCTTGCCCTTGCTGGCGAAGAGCTCCGGCTCCACCGTCCACTCAGCGGCCGCGTCGATCAGGGCGACGTCCGCGGGGGCGCCGGCGGAGAGCGTGCCCAGCCCCTCGATGCGGCGGCTGAGGCCGAGCGCGCGCACCGGCGCGATCGTCAGCCGCTGGATCGCAGTCTCGATGCCGACGGCGGTGAGGCAGAGCGCCAGAGCCGTCTCCAGCCCGCTGATCCCGAACGCCGCCGCGTCGAACTCGCAGAGCTTGTCCTGGATCGCGTGCGGCGCGTGGTCCGTGGCGATGCAGTCGATCGTGCCGTCCAGCAGCCCGGCCACGCAGGCCGCGACGTCTTCGCGCGTGCGCAGGGGCGGGTTCACCTTGGCGTTCGTGTCGTAGGCCAACGTTGTCGGCGATTCGGCCGGGCCGGTGAGCACCGCCTCGTGGGTCAGCGCCAGGTGGTGCGGCGTGACCTCCGCTGTCACCGCCAGGCCGCGCGTCTTCGCCTGCCGGACCAGTTCCACCGAGCCGGCGGTGCTGACATGCGCCAGGTGGACGTGCGAGCCGGTCTCCGCGGCCAGCGCGATGTTCCGCGCGACCATCGTCTCCTCGGCCGCCGCCGGGACGCCGCGCAGGCCCAGCCGCGTCGCGACCCAGCCTTCGTGCATGACGCCGCCGCGTGCCAGGGCCGGCTCCTCGCAGTGGTCGATCACCGTCGTCGCCAGCATGCCGGAGTACTCCAGCGCCCGCCGCATCAACGCCGCGTCGGCGACCGGCGCGCCGTCGTCGCTGAAGGCGACCGCCCCGGCTTGCGCCAGCTCAGCGAGCTCGGCCAGCTCCTTGCCCTCGCGCTTCTTCGTCACGCAGCCGATCGGCAGCACGCGCACGACCCCGGTCTCGGCCGCGCGCCGAACCACGAACTCGACGGCGCCGGCAGAATCGGTCGGTGGCTCAGTGTTCGGCATCGCGCAGACGGTGGTGAAGCCGCCGCGCGCCGCCGCAATCGTCCCGGACTCGATCGTCTCCTTGTGCTCGAAGCCCGGCTCGCGCAGGTGCGTGTGGATATCGACGAAGCCGGGGCAGACGATCAGCCCGCCGGCGTCGATCGTCTCACCCGCGCCGGAACTCTGGCCGATGGAGCTGATGCGGCCGTCTTCGATCAGGACGTCGGCGATCTTGTCGATGCCGCTGACCGGGTCGATGACGCGTCCGCCGCGGATAGTGAGGCTAGTCATGCGCGGCCTCCGGGCTGTCAACGAATCGATAAACGAATAAACGAATCGGGCGGCACATGAGCATTCGGTAATTCGCTCTCCCCATTCGGTGACAGCTCATGCGCGCCCCCGGCAGACCAGGTAGAGCACCGCCATGCGGACGGCGACCCCGTTGGTGACCTGCTCTTCGATCACGGACTGCAGGCTGGAGGCGACGGCGGGGGAGATCTCGACGCCTTCGTTGATCGGGCCGGGGTGCATGACCAGCGCGCCGGGCGCAGCCTTCGCCAGGCGCTTCTCCGTGAGCTGGTAGAGCGTGGCGTACTCCCGCAGCGATGGCAGCAGGCCGCTGGACATCCGCTCCTTCTGCAGCCGCAGCGCCATGACTACGTCGGCGCCCGATATTGCGATATCAATATCCGTCTCTACAGTCACCGGTGGCAGCGCCAGGTCTTCGGCGCGATCGCTGCCGGGGCGCAGGCCGGCCGGCAGCAGCGTGGGCGGCGCGCAGATGGTGACCTCGGCGCCGACGCCTGCCAGGGCCCAGATGTTGCTCCGCGCAACGCGGCTGTGGGCGATATCGCCGACGATGACCACCTTGCGGCCGCGCAGGTCGCCGAGGTGGGAGCGCATGGTGTAGAGGTCGAGCAGGGCCTGCGTCGGGTGGGCGTGCCAGCCATCGCCGGCGTTGATCACGGAGGCCTGGACATTCCGCGCGACCAGGTACGGCGCGCCGGACAAGCCGTGCCGCATCACCAGCGCGTCGGCGCCGACGGCCTGCAGCGTGCGCACAGTATCGATCAGCGACTCGCCCTTCTCCACGCTCGATCCGCTGGCCGCGACGTTGATCACGTCCGCTCCCAGCGCCTTCCCCGCCAGCTCGAAGGACGCCCGCGTGCGAGTGCTGGCTTCGTAGAAGAGGGTGACGACGGTGCGTCCGCGCAGGGCGGGCACGCGCGGGACATCGCGGCGCAGCACCTCGGCCATCGCCTCGGTCGTCTGCATCAGGAGCTCGATCTCGTCGCGGCTCAGTTCGTCGACGTCAAGGAGGTGGCGGCGCGTCCACCGGGCGTCGGTCTCGATGCGCGGCGCCGGTGTCGGTTCGGTTCCCGGTTGCGTGACTCTCATCGTTCACCCTCCAGCTGGACGATTCGGACCTCGTCTTCGCCGTCCATCTCTTCGAGCAGCACGTCGACCTCCTCCTGGAGCGACGTCGGGATGTTCTTGCCCACGTAATCGGCGCGGATCGGGAGCTGCCGGTGGCCGCGGTCCACGAGCACCGCGAGCTGTATCTCCGCCGGCCGCCCGAAGTCCGTCAGGGCGTCCAGGGCGGCGCGGATACTGCGCCCGGTGAAGAGCACGTCGTCAACCAGCACCACGTGGCGCCCGTCGACGCCTGCAGGCATGTCCGTTGGCTGGATGCGCCCGCGCAACTCTGTGGAGCTCAGGTCGTCGCGGTAGAGGCCGATGTCCAGCGCGCCCACCGGCGGCCGCTCGCCCTCAAACTCCTCGATCGATTCGGCCAGCCGTACGGCCAGTGGCACGCCGCGCGTGCGCAGGCCCACCAGCGTAATGGCGCCGGCGCCGTGGTTGCGCTCGACGATCTCGTGGGCGATGCGCCGGATGGCGCGGCGGATATCGTCGGCGCTGAGGACTACGCGCCCGGTCAAGAAATGACCCTCTCGCACGAAGGAGAGGGGCATGCAGACACGCGGTCGCGTATGCGGTTGACTGCGACGTTGAAGTACGTCAGAACTGTCTCCTTCGCGGCCTCTCTGGACCGCCTTAAAGGCCCGTGCAGGTCTCGCCTGCCAGGGCATCGTACCACGCCGCGAAAACGGTTACAAGAATCGATCTGGCTTGCGGCGGCGGGTATGATTCGGATAACCGCGCCTGCACAAGAAGGAGAAACCAATGCCCGATTTCGTGCCGATCGCCAGCACCAGCGACATCCCGCCCGGAGAGATGACCGTCGTCGATGTCGGCGGCCAGGAGCTCGTCATCGCCAACATCGGCGGAGAGTTCGTCTGCTTCCAGAACGAGTGCACGCACAAGCAGGGGCCGCTGGGCGAAGGGATGCTGATCGGCGACGTCGTCGAGTGCCCGTTCCACGGCGGCCAGTTCAACGCGCGCAGCGGCGCCGTCGTCCAGGGCCCGCCCAGCGAGCCGATCACCACCTACCCCGTGGAGATCGACGGCGAGATCATCAAGGTAGCGGCCGAGTAGCGGACCGGCCGTAGCGGAACGGCTTTAGCCTTCCACCGCACAACCTGCCGCGCAACGGACCGGCCGTAGCGGAACGGCTTCAGCCTTCCCCGCCGCTACGGCAGGAACTTCTCCGGGTCAGCATCGAACTCGCGCTTGCAGCCCGGCGCGCAGAAGTAATACATCTGGCCCTTGTACTGCGAGGTGGCTGCGGCCGTCGCCTCCTCAACTTCCATCTTGCAGACGGGGTCAATCGCTGTGGCCACTGTGCGCCTCCTCCAACTCCTCGTGGTGGCCTTCCGTTTCGTGGGCGTGGGCGTGGGTGACGTCCGGGTGCCGGTGCAGGTGCTCGTGGATCAGGTTGGCGCGGATCAGCAGCGCCTCGTCTTCCAGGATGCGGGCCGGTGTCCCGTCGGCCAGGATGCGCCGGTCTTCGCCGATCACCACCACCCGGTTGGCGATGTGCGGAACGATCTCGAGCTCGTGTGTCGCTGTGATGATCGTCTTTCCCTGCTCGCCCAGCGCGCGGATGATGTTGACCAGCACCCACTTTGTGCGCGGGTCCAGGCTGGCCGTCGGCTCGTCGAGCAGGATCACATCCGGTTCCAGCGCCAGCACCGTGGCGATGGCCGCGCGCTTCTTCTCGCCGCCTGACAGCTCGAACGGCGCGCGGTCGCGGAGCTCCAGGATGTCCATCTGCTTGAGCGCCGCCTCGACGCGCCGGCGCACCTCCGGCAATGGCATCCGCAGCTGCAGCGGCCCGAACGCCACGTCGTCGCCGACGGTGGGCGAGAACAGCTGCACGTCCGGGTCCTGGAACACCAGGCCGACCTCGCGGTGAAAGCGGTGCGCCGCCTCGCTGTCGCCGTGCACGTTCTCGATCTTCTCGCCGAAGACGCGCAGCTCGCCCTCGCTCGGGGCGTAGAGGCCGTCCAGCAGCTTCAGGAGCGTCGACTTGCCGCAGCCGTTGGCGCCGAGCAGCGCCACCATCTCGCCCCGGCAGATCCGCAGGTCGATGCCGTCCAGGGCCGTCTGCCGCCCGTGGTACTTGTGGACGACACCTGACAGCTCGAAAACGGGATCAGTGGTGGCGGTCACAGGAGCGCCCGGCTGGCGTAGATCGCAGCGGCGGCCAGGCCCAGCGATGCGAACGCCGTCCCCACGTCGGCCAGCCCCAGCGAGTACTCGTTCATCGTCACGATGCGGTCAGTGAAGCCGCGCGCGCAGCATCGCCTGGTAGACCTCCTCGCTCATCCGGAAGGAGCGGCTCATCAGGACGCCGATCGTCGAGACGATCCACCAGCGCTGCTCGCCGCCGGTAGTCCTGGCGACCATGCGGCTTTTGCGGGCCAGGAACATGCCGTTTGCCGTGTGCAGGAAGAGGAAGATGTAGCGGTAAGTCATGGCCAGCACGAGGATGAAGACGCTGGGCACGCGCAGCACGTGCAGCGACTTCAGAATGTCCGCCCAGCGCGTCGTCAGGATCAGCAGGATGGCGACCGAGACCGAAACGCCGACGCGCGAGCACGAAGATGCCGGCCGCGAACAGCCCTTCCTCCGTCGCCCGCAGGTGGAAGAGGCCAAGCGGAATGCTGAAGACCGTGTGCTCGCCGCCGATCGAGGAAGATCGACGGGATGATGATGATGCCGCTGAACAGCGGGATGCCCGAACCAGACGCGCTTGAGGAAGAGGCCCATGTCGATCGCGGAGAAGGCCGCCGCGGCCAGCACGATGGCGTAGAGGCCCAGGAGCACCTGCCAGTCGCGGCGAGAGCCCGGCGGCGATGATGAAGGCCAGCGCGGCCAGCAGCTTCACACGCGGGTCGCGCCGCTGCAGGAAGCCGTCGCGGCGGGCGTTCTCTTCCGAGAAGACGGCCTGCTCGATGTTGCCGGTGATCCCGGCCAGCGTCTTCTCGACAAAGGACGGCTTGCTGCGCTTGACCGCTGGCGGGGCGACGGCGGCGTTGGTGCTCATGCGGTTCGCCAGTCAGGCGGCGCCGTCGGCATCAGCCAGCGCGCCGAACTGGTACAGGAGCAGGCCGATGAAGCCCACCATCGCAAAGCCGGCGATCGCTGCCACCTGGTAGCCCAGGTTCTGCTGCCAGGCTGGGTCGTTCGCACTGACCCACGGCGGCTCGTAGCCCGCGAGGAGGGTGTCGTTGGAGAGCGTCACGTCCTCGATCTTGGTCGGGACGCATTCGCAGTCCTGGTTGATGTCCGGCAGCGCTTCGAAGAGCGAAGGGTCGCCGGCCGCGCGCGCCTGGATCGCCGCCGTCACCTCTTCCTGGGAGGCGGTGCTCTCTTCGGCGAAGGCGCCGCCGGGCGCGATCAGGCCGATCGGCGCCCAGATAATCAGGCCGGCGAAGACCATGGTGACTGTGCGCACGCCGGCCCCGGTGAAGCCTTTCAAGACCAGGTAGATCAGCGGTAAGACGATCGCTGAGACGGCGGCGGAAACGAGCGACCGTCTGCCCGGCGTCCTCCAGCTCACGGTGTTCCAGTCCAGGTCCATGCCAACTTGTCGACGTGGCCGTGTCCGGCGATCATCCCGGCGGTGACGAACGCGGTCAGCGCCACCGCCATGAACGCGCCGAACGCGACCCACGGACTGACCGCTGCGTTCCGCAACGGCGACTGCCTCTGGGCGTTTCTCGCCGCGGGTCAGGATCTCCGGGAACGACGTCTGCATATAGGCGATCGACAAAGCCGTAATCGCGGCCTCCACGAAGGAAGCGCCGGCCATGTGCGAGACCAGCATCGAAGGGATCGCCGTGCCGAAGCCGTACGGGCTGTAGTCCGGGACGCCGTTGGTTGAGGCGATCTCCGGCTGCAAGCCCAGCTCCAGGCCGACGGCGAGCGCCGCCGCGGTGATGCCCAGGTACGACCCGATCGCCGCCGCGATCACGCGTCGCTGCGAAAAGGGATCGCTGTTGCCGGCGATGGCGCGATAGCTGAAGTAGCCGACCATCGGCAGGACGACGCCCATGTTGAAGCAGTTGGCGCCGATCGAAAGGATGCCCCCATCGCCGAAGAAGAGCGCCTGGATCATCAGCGCCACCGAAGTCGAGATCACGGCGGCCCACGGGCCCAGGATGATCGCCGTTAGCGTGCCGCCGACGCCGTGCGCCGTCGTGCCGCCCGGGACCGGCACGTTGAACATCATGATCGCGAAGGAGAACGCCGAGAAGATCGCCAGCAGCGGCACCGTGCGCCCGCTCAGGATCTTCTTGACGCGCACTGCGGCGACAGCCCAGAAGGGCGTGGCGGCGGCGTAGAAAGCTGCGCAGGTCGCGGGGCTCAAGTATCCGTCAGGTATATGCATTAGGCGGTGGCCTCCTGGCAGTGCTTGCAGACGCCGAAGATCGCGAAATGGCCCAGGTCAGCCTGGAAGCCGAGCTCTTCGTAGAGGAGCGTCGCCAGGCCGTCCAGGTAAGTGTTGTCGAGGGATATTACGTGCCCGCAGTTGCGACAGATCAGGTGGTGGTGCCGGTCGCGGCCGATCCACTCGAACTCGCTCTCGCCGCTGCCCATGTCCGTCTCGCTGACGAGATCGAGGTCCGTCGCCGAGGCCAGCGTCCGGTAGACCGTCGAGACGTCGATGTAGGGGTGGTCGTTGTGCAGCGCGTCGATCACGCCAGACGCCGTGACGTGGGAGCCGGCATGCCGGACCGCGCAGAGGATCAGCACGCGTTGCGGGGTGACCTTCTGACCGACTTCGCGGAGGAGGACCGCGGTATCTTTCTCGCACGACATGGCGAGGTCATGCTACTGCAAGAGAAAGCCAGTTGCAACTGTTTGCAACAACGTTTACAGGCTTTTAACGCGAATGAAAGGCTTCTGTCAGCCGCCCGGCCACCGGCGGAATGACCGTCACCCGGTCCCCGTCCTTCAGCGTCCGCGAGGCGTCTACGGCCTCATCGCCGATCGTGATCACGGAGGCCAGCTCTTCCGGCACGCCCAGCTTGCGGATCACGTCCTCCACGGTCGCACCGTCAGGCACGTCGTACGCGAAGGTGCCGCTGTCCGCGGGCGCGTAGTCGGCGAGGTAGGCCTGCAGCTCGACCCGGATCTTCATCGCTACCAATGTCCCGCATTCGCTGCCGCCTGTCCATCTCCTGCTATACTCGGCGGCGCAGTGCCCGACTACGATATCGACGCCGTCCGCGAGAAGTACATCGGCTTCCAGACGGCGAAGGCGCGCGGCCGCTACCCGGTGGAACACGACCCGATCCGACGCCACTGCCACATGGTGGAGGACAACAACCCGCTCTTCATCGACCCTGCCTACGCCGCCGGGACTGAGTTCGGCGAGAACCTCTGTCCGCCGTCGGGATGGTTGGCGCTCTACTTCGCCAGCCTCGGCCCCTGGCCCGCCGCCTTCGAGCCGCTCTTCCCGATGGTGCCGACGCCGGGCAAGCGGATCGTCAACATGGTCCAGGAGGTCGAGTGGTCGGCCCGCATCAAGGTCGGCGACCAGCTCTCCGTCGTCCGCCGCGTCGCCGACGTCTACCAGAAGGCGATCACGATCGATCCTGAGGCCGTCTGGATCGTCGCCGAGGCGATCATCACCAACCAGCGCGACGAGACTGTTTGCGTGATCCGCAACACGCTCCTCACCCACCGCACGCCGGAAGAAGTGAACGGTGAATGGTGAAAGAGCAGATCTTCTTCGAAGACGTAGTTATCGGCGATGAGCTGCCGGAGATCTCGCTCGACATAAACACGAAGCGGCTGTTCCTCCAGGCCAGCGGTTCCCAGGACTGGTACCCGGTACATTTTGACCCGGCCTACGCGCGCAAAGCCGGCCACCAGGAAGTATTTATGAACACTGGTTGGGTGCAGGCCGCGCTCGTCCGGCTGACCACCGACTGGATGGGCGACGCCGGTTTCCTCCGCCGCCTCAAGCTGGAGATGCGGCGACAGCACCGCCCCGGCGACACCGTCCTCTGCCGGGGCCGTGTCGTGGCTGCCGAGATACGGGAGGGACAGCCCTGCGTGGACCTGGAGGTCTGGCTGGAGAACGAACGCGAAGGCATCGCCACGCCGGGCGAGGCCACTGTCGTCCTGCCTCGGCGCGCCTGAGCGCAAAATTGTGTTGACGTTCTCTCTGGGCTCTGCTACAAAGTGCGAGACACAGCGCTTAGTTCTGATCCGGAAGAGGTAGTCATGGGTCGCGAAGATCTGCTCAAGAAGGTGCCCCTGTTTTCAGAGCTGGGCAAGCGCGACCTGGAGCGCCTGGCCAAGCTGATGGTGCCGCGCTCCGTCAAGGCCGGCGAGACGATCATCAAGGAGAACGACCAGGCGGCCGGCTTCTTCATCGTCAGCGAAGGTAAGGCCGAGGCCGTGCGCGGCAGCGACCATGTCCTGGCCAGCTTCAGCCCCGGTGACTTCTTCGGCGAGATGGCGCTCTTCGAAGGGTTCCCGCGCTCCGCGACCGTCCGCGCCGTGGAAGATTCCGAGCTCCTGGCGATGACGCGCTGGGACTTCATGGCCGAGATGAAGAACCACCCGGAGATCGCCGTCGCCATGCTGCCGGTGCTCGTCCGCCGCCTCCGCGAGGCCGACGCCAAGCTCGCCGAGTAGCGCTACTCCAGGATCGCGCCCTGCTCCCTTAGCTTCGCTTGCAGTCCCGGCACGTCCACGTCCGCCGCGGCGACGCCGCCGGACGCCGCCATCGCTGCCGCCGTGCCCGCGGCCTGCCCCGTCGCCATGCACGGCGGAATCTCCTTCGTCGCGTGGTGGACGCGGTGGTCGGCGGAGATGCAGCGGCCGGCCACCAGCAGGTTGGAGATGCCGGAGGGCAGAAGGCTCCGGTAGGGGATGCTGTAGGTGCAGTCGTATTTCGTCCAGTGGCCGGTCAGCGCGATCGCGTCCTCAAAAGGCTTGTCAAGGTCATCGCGCGCCATCACGTACCGGCCCAGCAGCCGGCGCGACTCCGTGATCCCCAGCTGGTCCGCCATCAGCGAGATGTAGGCCTCCTCGAACCCGGGCGCGGTCGACTTCAGGCGCGCGGCCTCTTCCATCACCATCTGCCGGCACTCGATCAGCGCCTCGGAGACTTCGGCCGGGTCCGTCGCCGCGATCTTGCGGCGGACGCTGGCCTCGCCGCCCCACGGCACCAGCACGCGGTCCCGGCCCGGCGTCTGGAAGTACAGGCCCTTGGCCGCGCCAAACGCCGCCTCTACGTCGACGCCGCCCATCTCGAACCAGAGCCAGGGGTGCACGCGCTCCAGCTCGAACGGCTCACCCGCGCCTGCGAAGATGTCGCCGTCCCCGGTCGCGTCGATGACGACGGACGCCGCGATCGCCTGCCGCCCGGCCTTGTTCTGGATGACGACGCCCTTGATCCGGCCCTCTTCGATCACCGGTTCGCAGGCCCAGGTCTGATAGAGCACGCGCACCCCGGCTTCACTCAGCATCGTGTCCGCGGCGAAGATGAACTCATGCGGCTCGAAGGCGACGGAGTAACGCACGCGGTGCGGGCCGCTGCCCCAGACCAGCCCCCAGCGCGCGTAAAGCTCCACGAGTTTCGGGTCGGGATCGTTCCACTGCTCCCGCGGCGGGTAGTAGACGCCGCCGCGAGCCTCCATCCGCTCGACGATCTCCTGGCAGAGGCCGCCGATCACCTGCTTGCCGGCGCCGTCGTCCATCGTCAGCAGGAGGATGATCATGCCGCCGGTCGCCAGGCCGCCGGTGTAGCTGAAGCGCTCGATCAGGAGCGTCTCGGCCCCGTTGCGGGCCGCCGCCACCGCCGCCGCGACTCCGGCCGAACCGCCGCCGACGACAAGCACATCCGGCCGGGCGACGATCGGCACGCGCGTTTCAGGGAGCGTGAGGAAGTCCGCCATTACGGCGGAAGCATAGCAGGGGACGGCGCCGGAGTGCGCTCAGGCCGTCTTGCGCCACTGGCCCTTGCCGTCGCCGTTGCGGCGGGAGGCCTGGGCCCGGAGGACTGTCGCCTCGGCGACGACTTCGAAGGCGTCCATCTTGCTGAACGAATACGGGAGGAACGCGCCCGGGTCCACCTCGGTCAGGATGCGGCCGGTCGTATAGGTGTGACCTTCCGTGTAGACGGATTCCAGCACCTGGTGCACCGGGATGTCGATCAGCGGGTCGTGCGGTGAGTCGCGGAAGACCAACTCGCCGCGGCCGCGCCGGGCCTCCATCACGGTTGTGTCGTTGGTGACGTTGACCAGCACCGGCGCGCTGTCGAAGCCGGAGCCGTCTGGCCGGGGCAGGAACTTGAAGAAGAACATCGATGTCTCCTGGCGTCCCGCCGGCGCGGACTCTTCACAGCGGCCGCGCATGCTCAGGTAACGGATGTTGTGACGCTCGGCGGCGCCCCAGATGTGCTCCCCTTGCTGCTCGAAAGTGACGCGGGCCAGCTTGCGGGGTTCGCCGTAGAGCTCGCGGCCGAAGGTGACCGCTTCCGGGGTGGTGACGCCGGCGGAGAGGCAGTAGTTGCCGGTGAGGTCGCCGTAGCGGGCCCGCACGGCCAGCCCGGCGATGCTGTAAGGGCCGACGCAGGTTGAGTCGCCGATCTCGGACACCCAGGCCATGCCCACGTGGGCCGGGGCCGGCTCCAGCGGCGGCGGCAGCAAGGCGCTGATCGCCGCGGGCTCCGTTTCGAAATGGACAGTCAGCGTCTTCACGCCGAGCTGGTGGCAACGGGAGTAGATTCGCTGGATGTTTTCGATTTCGTCGGCTGTTTTTACAAAACGCACGGGCCGCCTCCTACATCTATACATATGTAGGACGTTCAAAGCGTGTCTGCGTTTCGTTTTTTGGATAGCAATACCCGGCGATTTTTCAGGGCAAACGAAAGGGCGGCGGTGGTCAGCCGTCGCCCTTTCCGGAGGCCGAGCTTTTCTTAAGAGTTCTGCCTGGCGCCGGCCGTTTGGCCCTTCGTAGCCGACTCAAACCCGGTCTGGATGTTCTTCACGACCGCTGCGGTCGACTCAACGTCACCCGCCGCCGCCGCTGCCTCCAGCGACTGCATCGTGATGTTCTTGCTGTCGCCGTGGTCGTCGTTGGGGCTGTCGCATCCACATGAAAGACACATTTCCGTATTCCTCCTCCACTATCTCTGTCCGTTATCAACACGGTATGCCAAACGGGCGCGCGTTGGGATAAATTCCGCGCACCACTCCGTTGCATTGACGTAACAGGCGCGAGGCGCCGTCGCGCGTCTTTCCGATAGGCGGCACCTCTGCCATAATGCTCCCACTCAGCCAACTTTCAGTGCACGAAAGGACGCCTCTTGTCCGCCGAAGCGCCTGAAGGCGTCACCGAGGCGTCTCCGGCAGTCATCGACGAAGGACATCTCCTTCGTTCCGTCATCCGATTGGCCTGGCCCGTCGTTGCCCAGCAGGTGAGCTTTTCGATGGTCCAGCTGGTCGATACGGCGCTGGTCGGGCACCTCGGCGACGACCCTCTGGCGGGCGTGCGGCTGGCCGGGCAGATCCTCTGGTTCGGGCAGACCGGCATCATCGCCGTCGGCGTCGGCTCAACGGCCATCGTCGCCCGCACGGTGGGCGCCGGTCAGGCCCACCGGGCTTCGCGGGTCCTGCAGTCGGCCTTCGCCCTGGCTCTGGCCTGGGGCATCGTGATGGGCGTCCTGATGTGGGTGCTTGGCAGCTGGGCGCTGGGCATGCTCGGGGCGGAGCCGGGGGCCAGGGAAGCCGGCGTCCAGTGGCTGAAGGCGGCCTCGGTCGGAATGCCGTTCCTGGCGCTCCTCTACGCGGCCAACTCCGCCCAGCAAGGCGCCGGCGATACCCGCGTCCCGATGGTGATCGGCGTCATCATCAACATCGTCAACGTGATCGTCGCCTACATGCTGATCAACGGCACCTGGTTCGCCCCGCGGCTGGAGGTCTGGGGATCGGGGATCGGCTTCGCGGCGGCGGACATTGTGGGCTGCGTGCTGGTCTTCCTGGTGCTGATTTACGGCAAGCGCACTCTGGCCTGGTCGCCGAAGGAGCTGTTCAGCTTTGATCTGGACGCGGCGAAGCGGGTCATTAACGTCGGTGGCCCGGCCGGACTTGAGCAGGCGCAGTTCAACCTGGCGTTCATGATCTACACGCGGATCATTGCCAGCCTGGGCACGGCGGCGCTGGCGGCCCACGGCGTGACGCTTGGCATCCAGAGCCTGACGTTCAACATCGGCTTCGCGCTGGGCGTGGCCTCCACCGCCATGGTTGGGCAGAGTCTGGGGGCCGGCCGACCCGACCTCGCTGAACGTGCCACGTATCTAACGATGCGTGCTTCGCTGGCCTTCATGACCGTCCTGGGCGTGATCATGATCATCCTGGGTCCCCAGATCACCGGCCTCTTCGTGGGCGGCGAGGATGCGGCGAGGGTCACGCATATCGGCGGCGAGCTGTTACGCATCTTCGCCTTCGCGATGCCGGGTATGGCGATCAGCCTGGCGCTGGGCGGCGGCCTCCGCGGCGCCGGCGATACCAAGGCGGTGCTCTATATCATGGCCGGCTCAACCTGGGTCGTGCGGCTCGTGCCTGCCTATATGCTGGCGATCGTCTTCGGGCTGGGCGTCCCGGGCGCGTGGATCGCCGCCGTCATGGACATCAGCACCCGTGCGGCGTTGATGTCCATCCGCTTCCGGCGCGGGAAGTGGAAACACATCAAGGTCTAGCGGGGCTGGTAGAATCGGGGCAGGAGGAACGTTCGCCCCATGGCCGTCATCATCTATACAGTCCACCCCTGCGGCGCCAGCGAAGCCGCCCTCAAAGCGCTGACCGAGCGCGGCGTCGAATTCGAAGAGCGCCGCGTCGATCACAACGTCGACTGGTGGAACGAAGCCATCAACTATTCGCTGACGGTGCCGGTCATCATCTGGGAGAACGGCGACATCGAAATCGGATGGGATGGCGACCACGGATGCGAGATCACCTGACCGCAGCGGAGAGGACTGCCCTCCCTCCATCTTCATAAGCGATATGCTAAAAGCAGCGCCCCCATCCATGCCGGCCCTCCGCGTGCACAACACGCTGAGCCGCCGCGTCGAAGAGCTGGTCCCGCTGGAACCCGGCCGCATCAAGATGTACAGCTGCGGGCCCACCGTCTACCGCGACGCGCACATCGGGAACATGCGCTCCTACCTGATGGCGGACTGGCTGCGCCGCTTCCTGGAGGCCCAGGGCTACAGCGTCGCCCACGTCAAGAACATCACCGACGTCGGCCACATGCGAGAGGACGTGCTGGACCGCGGCGAGGACAAGGTGATCGCCGCCGCGCGCGCCGCCGGGCTCACCCCCCAGGCGATCGCCGCCCACTACACCGAAGCCTTCCTCCGCGACGAAGCCCGGCTCGGCATCCTGCCCGCCGGCGTCTTCCCGCGCGCCTCCGAATCCGTCGTCGAGATGGTCGCGATCATCGAGCGGCTGGTCGCCGGCGGCCACGCCTACGAGGTCAACGGCACCGTCTACTATGATGTCGCCTCGTTCCCGGACTACGGCAAGCTCTCCGGCCAGGGGAGCGGCGAATTCGCCGAGGCCGACCGGGTGGCGCCGGACCCCAACAAGCGCGATCAGCGGGACTTCGCGCTCTGGAAGGCCGCCGAGCCGGGCCGCGCGCTGAAGTGGCCCAGCCCCTGGGGCGAAGGCTTCCCGGGCTGGCACATCGAATGCTCGGCCATCGTCTGCCGCTTCCTGGGGGCCGAGATCGATTTCCACACCGGCGGCGTCGACAACATCTTCCCGCACCACGAGGACGAGATCGCCCAGAGCGAGGCGGCCTTCGGGCAGCGCCACGTGCGCTGCTGGGTGCACGGACAGCACCTCCTGGTGGACGGCCTGAAGATGGCGAAGTCGACCGGCAACGTCTACCTCGTCTCCGACCTTGCGGACCGCGGCTTCGATCCGCTGGCCTTCCGCTACCTCTGCGCCACCGCTCACTACCGCGCCCGCCTGAACTTCACCCTGCCGTCTCTGCGCGCCGCCCAGCGTGGCCTTGACCGGCTGCGCGCCAAGCTGCACGAGCCCGACGGCCGTGTCACCAAGAAGGCGCAGGCAGACGGCGAGGCCTGGCGCCGCAAGTTCTGGGCCGCCGCGGCCGCCGACCTGAACGTACCGGCTGCCATGGCCGTGGCCTGGGGCGTCGCTCGCTCGACGCTTCCCGGCGCCGTCAAGCGAGAGCTGCTCCTGGACTTCGACCGGCTGCTCGGCCTGGACCTGGGGCGTCAGCCGGCCCGCCCGGAGCCGCTCCCAGAAGAGGTCGTAGCTCTGCTCAGGGCGCGCCAGACTCTGCGCGCCGCCAAAGAGTACGCGCGCGCCGACGAGCTGCGTGCCGAGATCGCCGGGCGCGGCTACGAAGTGCGCGATCGTCCGGGCGCGACCGGCGCCGTGCCGGTCCCGGCCTGGCAGAACGAGGAGACAGCGATCTCCTCCAGCGGGGACGTCGATTCCCTGCTCTCCCGCGAGCCGCAGTTCGAATTCACGGTCAGCATCGTCGCCCGGCAGGGTTGCCGGGAGCTCGAGCGCTGCGTCGAGTCCGTCAAGACCTGGCTCAAGGACACCCCGGCCGAGATCATCGTCGTCGACAACGGCTTCGACGAAGAGTGCAACGTCTTCATGCACGAGGTCCTCGACTCCGACGACCGCATGCGCCACTTCCACGCCGACCACTTCCTGGGCTCGGCCGCCGCCCGCAACGTCAGCCTGCGCCAGGCGCGCGGCCGCAACGTCGTCGTCATCGACACCAGCGTTGAGGTGCGCGGCGACATCTTCACCCGCCTCGGCGAGCTGCTCGCCGATCCGACAGTCGGCATGGCCGGCCGCTGGGGAGTCGTCACCGATGACCTGCGGACCTTCAGCGAGGCCGAGAAGTCCGGCGACGTGCACGCGGTTGAGGGCTACCTGATGGCGTTCCGGCGCAGTGTGCTCCGCGAAGCCGGCCTCCTGGACGAAAAGTACCGCTTCTACCGCCACCTGGACCTCGACTTCAGCTTCGCCGTGCGCAACCGCGGCTACCGCGCCGTCATCGACACGAATCTGCCGGCGCGCCGCCACGAGCACGTGGACTGGGAAGCCACGCAGCCCGAAGAGCGCGACCGGCTGAGCAAGCGCAACTTCTACCGCTTCCTGCGCAAGTGGCAGAAGCACCCGGAGCTGCTCTCCGCCGGACGCTAGCGGCGCGCCTGGGCGAGCAGTCGGCCCAGACCTTCAGCGACGGCCGTGAACAGCCTTGTAGGCGCTAGTCGCCTTTGCGGAGACGCTTGTCGATAGCGCTGCGGACGCGCCACTGCTCGCGGCGCAGGGCGGAGCGGACGGCCGTGACACGGTCGCCGACCGGGTAGGTGATCGCGCGCCAGCGGGAGAGGTGTGGCGGCACGGCGTTGCCCCAGCGGATCGTCATCGCCGCCCAGGTCAGGCCTGCGCCAAAGCTCGCCAGCACCAGGTTGTCGCCCTGCTTCACGCGGCCGGACTGGATCGCCTCGCAGAGGGCGATCGGGATCGAGGCGGCGCTCGTGTTGCCGTAGTCGCCGACGTTGGAGAACACCTTCTCCAGCGGCAGGTCCAGGTTGCGCGCGGTCGTTTCGATGATCCGGTAGTTGGCCTGGTGCGGGATGAACAAATCGACGTCCGAGGGTTCGAGGCCGGAAGCGGCGATCACTTTCTCCGCCGCCTTCGCCATCATCTTCGTGGCCCAGCGGTAGATCTGCGGCCCGTTCATGCGCAGGTAGTAGTCGCCGTCGCTCGCGCCCTTGCCGTTGGAGCCGGCGCCGTTGTGCCGGTTGCGGGACCCCGCCTTAATCGTCAGCAGGCGCGCCCCGGCGCCGTCCGAACCCATTGTCGTCGCCAGGACCCCCGGCTCTTCAGACGCCTTGAGGACGACAGCGCCAGCGCCGTCGCCAAACAGCACGCAGGTCGTGCGGTCTTTCCAGTCCAGGTGGTTCGAGAGCTCGTCCGCGCCGATCACCAGCACGTTCTGGGCGCGGCCGGACTCGATGAAGGCGGTTCCGGTGTTCAGCGCGTAGACGAAACCGGCGCAGGCGGCGTTCACGTCCATCGCACCTGCGCCCTTGGCGCCCAGCCGGTCCTGCACGATGGAAGCCGTCGCCGGCATGATGTGGTCCGGGGTGCAGGTGGCGACGATGATCATGTCGATCTCTGCCGCCGAGGTCTCGGCCACGTGCAGCGCCTCTTTGGCCGCCCGGACCGCCATGTCGGAGGTCGATTCGTCGTGGGAAACGATGCGCCGTCGCTCGATCCCCGTGCGGGAGGAGATCCACTCGTCGGTGGTGTCGAGGCCCATCTTGACGAAGGTGTCGTTGGGCACGACACGGGAGGGGACGTACATGCCCCAGCCCGTGATCTGGGCGAACTTCTGTAGCGCAGGCACGGCCTCTGGCCGCGCGCCGTTTCCGTTAAGGCTCATCGGTTGTGTTCGGGAAAGTGTTGCGTTTCTCGCCCCGTGCTATGCGCCGTCATTCTGGGAAGCGGCTGCCATCTCCCAGATCTCGTCCGGAGTGAAGAACGAAGTCCTGTATCCGGTGAAATGCTTGGTCTTCTCGTCCCAGTCGCCATCGTACGCGTCCTGGACCTTGTCGTAAATCTCTTTCACCACGCGGCTCATCGTGCTGTAGTGGGCCTCCAGCCCGCGCTGCTCCGCTTCCTGGTTGAGGATCGCCACGATCCCCTCGGAGCCGGACATAGCGCCGATCACGGTACGCTCGGCCTTGGTGCGGCCGACCAGCGCCGGGTTGTACGCCAGGTAGATCAGGCCGCCGGGTGCTTCCTCCTGGCGGGCTACGCCGGCCTGGTGGATGCCGGCCTGCGTCGTAAAGACATCGCCGATAACGGGGGAATTCGCCGCTATCGGCACCAGCCGCTCGATCAAGCGCTTCATCTCCGGCAGGACCTGCAGGTTGAACCCGGGGTCGCCCCAGAGGCGGATCGAGCTGGCGATCATCTGCTCCAACGAGGTGTTGCCGGTGCGCTCGCCCAGGCCGCCGAAAGCGACGTTGACCTTGCGGCAGCCCCAGCGCCAGGCGGCGATGGAGTTGGCCGTGGCCAGGCCGAAGTCGTTGTGGCCGTGGAACTCCAGCTCGGCGCCGGTCTCGGCCAGCAGCGTGGAGATGAGCTTCGGGATGCCGAAAGGCAGTGCGGCGTACGGGTCCGGGGAGCCCCAGCCGATCGTGTCGCAGATGCGGAACTTGGCCCGGCCCTCGGTCTCTGCCAGCACCGTGCGGATGAACGGGATCACCCAGCCAAAGATGTCGGCGCGGGTGCAGTCCTCCAGGTGGATTCGCGGCGTGATGTCGTATTCACAGGCGGTGAGGATCGGCTTCAGGTACTTGTCGATCGCCTCTTCTTTGGAGTGGTAGCCCAGCTTGTCGAAGATGTGATGGTCGGAGGACGAGGCCAGCATGCCGGTCTCTTTGATCCGGCCCTGGCTAAGGGCGTGCAGCTCCTTGACGTCTTTCGGGTTGGCGCGGATCCAGGTCGTGATCTGCGGGAACTCGTAACCGCGCTCCAGCAGCCGCTCCAGGACCCAGGCGTCGCGCTTGTGGTAGATGAACGTCTCAATCGCGGAGATGATGCCGGTGCCGTTGTCCAGGTCGTGCAGAAGGTCCACGTAACGCAGGCGGTCCTCGTTGGGGAAGAACGGGAAGCGTGAGTCCTGGGCGCCGTCGCGCAGGGTGGTGTCTGTGATCAGCTTGGGTTCGGCCTGGCCGGCCGGGACTAGTGCGGGTTCCGGGTCAAGGGCTATGGGCGGTATGTGCCCTTCGTAGTTGTAATAGACGCGTTCTGCGTTAACTGTTTCCTTCGTTACCATGCGCTCTTTCTTCTAATATCTGTGGGGCCGAACACTTCTATTGTAGCGGCACACACCGAAGCCTGCCACTTCAGGCGCGTTACACGCAAGTTACGCCTGTTCAGCAAGCCCGTTCTGGCTACTGGTCCTGAACCCTGTACGTGCCCGCCCGATCGATCGTTACGCCGTCGTCTTCCAGGATCGTATCGCCGTTGCAGTCGACCATCAGGATGTCGTAGTCGCCCGTGCCTACTTGTATCGTGACGTTGGCGCCGGTGGGCAGGGTGACTCCCGGGCCGAGTTTGTCTCCGCCCCAGTTCTGGGCCTTGACCGGGGAGACGGCCGCGGCGCAGATCTCGGTGGAGCCGTCGTTCTGGATTGTCAGGTCAACCACTTCGTGATCGTCGCCCACGTACAGCGCCGAGGATACCGCCAACTCCCCTTCCACCTGCAGGACCACCTCGTAAGTGCCGTCCGGGAGGCCGATCTGGTCTGTCGCGCAGACCCACCAGTTGCCGCTTTCGCCGCCGGCCCAGGTGTCGCCGACGATGCTGGCGCCTTCGTCCAGGGTGCCGTCGACGAACCAGTCCGCCTCCCAGCTCATGCCGTCCTGCATCCCGCTGTAGTCCCAGAAAGCGCAGACGTTCTGGGGGTTGGACGGGAGCGCCGCCACGACCTCTGTCGGCTCGTCGTCCGTCGTTACGTCCGGCGCAAAGACGACGTGGGTGAAGTTCACGTCCGAGGTGTCGTAGGAGCCGCCGACGGGCGTCGCCTGGGCGCCGTTGTCCTGCTGGTACGGCGAGACGTACTCAGTCCCGCTCTGAGCGTCGGCGATCAGGTCCGCGGCCAGGTTCACGGGGCGCAGGCCGTTGATGAAGCCGCCCACCGGCACGCAGGTGTCGCGGTCGTCAACCACGTGGTCGCCGTTGGTGTCCGCCAGCGCCCGGCAGTCCACGGTCTGACCTTCGGCGCCGGAGCCGGTGATGGACGGCACGCCGACGAGCTTGCCCGCGTCGTTCACGGCCAGGCCGCCGCTGTTGCCGCCGGCGATCGTCGCGTCCGTCTTGATCCAGGCCCGCTTGCCCACCGAGTGCTCGGAGGTGAAGCCGCTGACCGATCCGCGCGTGTAGGTGATCGTCTGGCCGCCGATGCCCGGGTAGCCCAGGATCTGCAGGCTATCGCCGATGTTGACGCTGTCTGAGTCGGCCAGCTCAACGAAGGGGAACGTCTCGTGCACGGCGCCGCCGCCGATCTTTCCGGTGATCTTGATGACGGCCAGGTCGATGGCGTAGTCGGCCGTCTGGATCTCCGCTGTGTACTGGACGTCGGGTGGTTCGTCCTGGGCGGCGGTGACCGCGACCTGTAGCTGGTCGTAGTCGTTGTTGCGGTTGTCGACGACGTGGCCGTTGGTCAGGATCAGGCCGTCCGCGGAGATCAGCGTGCCCGAGCCCCACCAGACCGGGTCGCCGTGGGAGTCGGCGGCGATGATCTCGACAACTGAGTGCGCCAGGTCGCTGATGCCCTCGCTGGGGGCCGGCGTCGTCGAAGCGCTGGCGCCGGACGGGGTCTCGGAGGCGTTGTCGTCGTCGCCTCCGCCGCAGGCGGCGAGCAGGCCCAGGAGGGAGATGATAGCCAGCGATATGATTAGCCACGGTGAACGCATAGACTTACCTCGGGAAAAATACACACGGTGCCGCACCGTCGGCCTTGATAGAGCGATTGTCCCAACTCGCTCACACAACGTCAACGCACGAAAAGTGGATAGAGGAGCCGCCCATGTCTGGTCGCTGGGATGAAGTCCAGGTAACGGAAGGGAAAATGCGCTGCTACGTCAGCGGCCCCGGCGGCGGAGCGCTGCCCGGAGTCATCGTCGCTCAGCACGCCGGGGGCGTCGACGCCTTCATCGAGGGGATGTGCGACCGCTTCGCCGCGGCTGGCTACGTTGCCGTTGCGCCGGACCTCTACCACCGAGAGGCGCCCGGCTCCACCGACGACCCGATGACCCGCATGAGCCGCCTCCGCGACCCGCAGATCATCGCCGATATGAACGCGGCCACCGATCACGCCCGTTCGCTGCCCGAAATCGATGGCGCGAGGCTCGCGGTCACCGGCTTCTGCATGGGCGGGCGCGTCACCTACCTGATGGCGGCCAGCAGCGACGCCTACAGCGCGGCGGCGGTCTTCTGGGGCGGCAATATCATGAACCCCTGGGGCAGCGGTCCGGCACCATTCGAGCTGACCGACCGTATCGCCTGCCCCGTCCTCGGTCTCTTCGGTGAGGACGATCCGAACCCGAACCCGGCCGACGTGGCCAAAATCGACGCCGAGCTGACCCGCCTGGACAAGCCCCACGAGTTCCACTCCTACGCCGGCGCCGGCCACGCCTTCATGGCCGAAGGCCGGCCCAGCTACCGCCCCGAAGCCACCGCCGACGCCTGGCGCCGCTGCATCGAGTGGTTCGACCGCTACCTCAAGCGATGACTGAGGCGCTGCCCGGCCTCCGCTGCGTCATCGCCTGGTCGGACTGCCGCAACCTCTGCTCGGTCGTCGGCGATGAGCTGCGGGCCATCGTCCCGGCGGATGAGCTGCGGCAACTCGGCGACGACGCGTTCATCGTGCACACAGCGCTCCAGCCGGAGGAGCTGCGCGACCGCCTCCGCACGCCGCTGGCCCCGGGTGAAGGGCTATTGGTGATCGATTTTGAGCGCTGGTCTGGATATGGCGAGGCCCTGGACTCCCGCTGGCTGCTCGCCCACGGTCACTAGCCCAGGGCCTTCGCGCGCTTTCTGAACTAAGCCTGGTTGCCGTCCATCGCTACCCGGGCCCGGTCGCGCACGCTGTCGTTTAGCTCGCGCGCCTCGTCACGGGCCTCGGCCGCGGTGTCGCCGGTGTCGTCGCGCAGGCGGTTCACCGTATTCCCGAAGCGCTCCTGTGCGTGGCTGGCCACGGTCTGGGCGCGGTCCTTTGCTTCCATCACCGCGTCGCGGCCGGCCTGGATCATGCCGTCGCGGTCGGCGGCGAGGTCCTTGCCCCGGTTTAGGCGGTCTGCCAGCATCTCGCGGTGCTCCCGGCCGTGTCGCGGCTCAAACATGTACACGAGTATGGCCCCCAGCAGCAGGCCAACGATCAACTTGAACATCATTCATCTTCCCCTTTCCGGTTTGTCGTTCTGTCCCCATCGTACAGAGCGGTCGCAGGCAGCCACGTAAAGCGGAAGGCGAGCTTCCGTTGCATTCCCGTTGCGATAGCCTGCAACGCCACTGATACGGTTCGGGGCGCTCCGGTTATGCCGGAACGCGTGCCGCCGCTCCATCATGGCAGCAGACCGACAAGAAAGGACGAATCGAAATGTTGTTGTTTCTGATAGTTTTCGCGATCCTCTGCCTGATCGTCTTCGCGGGGCTCGCGGTGTTTGTCGCCAAGCTGTTCCTGATCGGCGTCCTGGCCGTCATCATCGCCTCGCTCCTCGGCGGGATCAGCCTTCGCGGCAAGGCTTAAGCCGCGGGAGGACAAGAGCAATGATCGTCTTCCGAGGCTGCCAGAAGTGCCACGGCGACGTCTACGCCGAGGCGAACCTCGACGGCGCTGACCTGGTCTGCCTGCAGTGCGGGTTCCGCCGTTCGATCGCCGGGCGGCCCCAGTACGCCGTCTCCGTCTCGTCCAACCGCGGCGAGCTCTTCGGCGCCGTTTCCAGGGCGCTCACAAGCCCTCGCTGACCGCGCGCCAGAGCTCCCGGTCTGACTGCAGGAACTTGCGGAGCTGGCTCGTCGTCAGGCCCAGGGCGGCGGCCGCCGTGGCGTAGCTCCCGCCGGCTGCCGCCAGTGCGTCCAGCGCCACCGCCGCGATCAACGGGAAACTCGGGTTCTTGGTGTTCACCTTTAGCAGTTCGCCGCGGCGCTGAGCGGCGAACTCCGCCGGCAGGTCCGGCGAGTCCAGGTCCAGCGGCGCGCGCACCGTAAAGGCGATCCGCTCACGCAGCCTCCGTAGGGCGTGGCGGCGGTTCTCGGCCTGGGAGCGCGTCTCCTCGCCGTGGGCGGTGACGCCGCTGGGGCCGTGGTGCAGCCTGACGGCGGTCGATACCTTGTTGCGGTGCTGGCCGCCCGGCCCGCTCGCCCGGTAGTGCTCCTCACGGCACTCCCGCAGCAGCTCGGCGTCAGTGCGGCGCAGCCAGCCGTTGCGGGTCGCCGCGTCAGTGGTCATGGGGCGAGTATAAGCACGCACACGGCCGAAACCTTCACGGAATCTTCCCGAATAGCGATTGTGCAATTCGTCACAAACGAGCATACTGGTCACCAGACGGCCCGCTCGGACCGCCGCAGCCTCGTTCAAGGAGGTAGGCCATGATCCTCGTAGCTGGTGGTACAGGTTTCGTTGGCGGTGGTATCGTCCGCGAGCTCGCGCGGCGCGGAAAGCCAGTGGCCGTGCTCACCCGACGGTCGTCCGGCGCCGACCGCTTTCCCGGGATCGAGGTTGAGTACCGCGAGGGCGACGTCACGCGGCCGGAGTCCCTGGCCGCGGCGATGAAGGGGATCGACGCCGTGATCGGCTGCCAGCAGTTCCCCAACTCGCCGATCGAAAATCCCGGCAAGGGCTACACCTTCGAAAAGGTCGATGCGGAGGGCACCGAGAACCTCGTCGCCGCTGCGAAGGCTGCTGGAGTCGGGCGCTACGTCTACCTGAGCGGCGCCGGGGCAGCGCCGGAAGGACGGCACTGGTTCGTCGCCAAGTGGCGCGCTGAAACCGCGGTCCGGGAGAGCGGCTTGATCTGGACGATCCTGCGCCCCTCCTGGGTTTACGGCCCGGAGGACAAGTCGCTCAACAAGTTCCTCAGCATGTCGCGCTTTCTCCCCTTCGTTCCGCTGATCGGCAGCGCCGGCAAGCAACAGATGCAGCCCGTCTTTATCGACGACGTTGGCCGCGCGGCCGCCGAGTCGCTGGACAACCCGGCGGCGGCCAACCAACTATTCGATGTCGGAGGGCCGGACGTGATGTCGATGACCGAAGTCGTGCGCGTGGCGCTGCAGGTCGCCGGTCGCAAGCGCTTGCTGCTATCATCGCCAGGGCTGCTTATGAAACTTGTTGCATCCGTACTACAGTTTGCTCCCGGGCGCCCCTTGACGCCCGACGCCGTCGACTTTATCGCCGGCGACGCCCTGGCCGACCCCGCAGCTATCCAGCAGAAGCTGGGCCTGCGTCCGACGCCGCTGCGGGAGGGGCTGGAGACCTACCTGGGGAAGCGGAAATAGTGAACATCCTGGAGCGGACGACGCTGATCAAGGCGCCGCGCGAAGACGTCTTCCGCTTCTTTGAGGACCCCCAGAACCTTTCGAAGATCACCCCTCGCTGGATGAACCTGACGATCGGGTCGATGGAGCCGCTGCCGATCAAGCCCAACTTCAAGATCGAATACAAGATGCGCTGGCTGGGCATCGGCCGGGTCAAGTGGGTGTCCGTGATCAGCGACTACCTGCCGCCGCGCTACTTCGCCGATGAGCAGGAGTCCGGCCCGTACAAGTACTGGCGCCACGTCCACACTTTCGAAGAGGTGGAAGGTGGCACCCTGATGCGGGACCGCGTGCAGTATGAGCTTCCGTTCGGTATTCTTGGGGCGGTCACACACAGGCTGATAGTCGCCCGCCAGCTCAACGGCATCTTCGACTACCGCAACCGCCAGATCCGCAAGATCTTCGCGACCCGATAACCTCGGGCCCAGCCCCGCGACGCCACTGGAGGACCCATGACCAACCGCATCGAGAGTGACTCCCTCACCGCCGCGAGGGCACTGGCGGACATCGCCGCGCAGGTCTCGCAGAGCGCCGTCGAGTCCGCCGCCAGGCTCACCGAAGGCGGCAAGGCGATTGACGAGCACCAGGTCCACGTGGAGCGCATCGCCGGCCTGGCCACCGAGGCCCGCGCCGCCGCCGAGCTCGTCGGTTACGCCGAGGCGCAGGCCGCCGCCGGCAAGAGCGACCCGCTGACCGAAGAGGAGTCGTTCGCCTTCGCCGCCGAGTCGCTGCACAAGGCGCACGCCCTGATCGAGACCGACCCGGAGACGTTTGCCATCGACGCCACGCTCCACGACCTCCTCGCCTCCGCGGACACGCGCGGCCTGATCCGCGCCGGGATGGCGGAGTCGCGCTACCGTGACATCGGCCGCCGGGTGATCGCCGCGCGCGGGGCCTTCACCGCCGAGCTGGACGACGAGATCGCGAACATGACCCGCGACCACGCCCGCGACTTCGCCCGCACGGAGGTCGCGCCGATCGCCCAGGACATGCATCGCCAGGACACGCTGGTCCCGGAGAGCCTGATCCAGAAGATGGCGGGCATCGGCCTCTTCGGCTCGTCGATCCCGGAGTCCTACGGCGGCACCGAAATGGGCTTGCTGACGATGGTCGTCCTGACCGAAGAGCTGTCCACAGTCTCGCTCGTCGCCGGCAGCCTCATCACCCGCTCCGAGATCCTGACCCGCGCGCTCCTGCAGGGCGGGACGGAGGAGCAGCGCAAGACCTGGCTCCCGCGCATCGCCACCGGCGAGCTGCTGGTCGGTATCGCGGTCACGGAGCCGGACGTCGGGTCAGACGTGGCTTCGCTGACCTGCAAGGCCGCCCCCGGCGAGCACGGCGGCAAGAAGGGCTGGTTCATCGAAGGCCCCAAGGCCTGGTCGACCTTCGCCGGCCGCGCCAACATCCTGGCTCTCCTGGCCCGCACCGGCGACGCAGCTTCCGGCGCGCGCGGCCTTTCGCTTTTCATCGTGCCCAAGGAGCCGTACGACGGCCACCACTTCGAGCACCACCAGCCGGAGGGCGGCGTCATCACCGGCACCGCCAACCCCACGCCCGGCTACCGCGGCATGCACTCCTTCACCCTGGCGATCGACCACTACTTCGTGCCGGAGGAGAACCTCGTCGGTGGGACGGACGGCCTCGGCAAGGGGTTCTACCTGCAGATGGGCGGCTTCGCGGCCGGGCGCCTGCAGACCGGGGGCCGCGCCACCGGCGTCAGCCAGGCCTCCATCGAAAAGTCTTGCAACTACGCCAGCGACCGCAAGCAGTTCGGCAAGCCGCTCGCCGATTACCAGCTCACGCAGTATAAGATCGGCCGAATGGCCACGCACACCGCCGCCGGCCGCCACCTCACTTACGCCGCCGCCCGCTCCATGGAGCGCGACGAGCGTTCGAGCATGGACGCGGCGATGTGCAAGCTCTTCGCCTCCGATGTCGCGGTCTGGGTCAGCCAGGAAGGGATGTTGATCCACGGCGGCTGGGGCTACTCCGAAGAGGACCCGATCTGCCGCTTCACGATCGACGCGCTGGTGCTGCCGATCTTCGAAGGGGTGAAGCCGACGCTGGAGCTGAAAGTCATCGGCCGGCAGCTGCTGGCCGGCGGCTGAGACTCGGGACGACAGGTTGACTCGCTCGAAGGCCATCCTCGTCCTCGGCGACCTCGCGGCGTTCGTGGCCTTCGGCGCGCTCGGCATCACCAGCCACGAAGACGCGCTCTCGCTGAAAGTCGTCGCCCGGGCCGTGCTGCTGTTCCCGGCCGCCTGGTTCGCGATCTCGCCGTGGCTCGGGGCCTTCGCGCCAAGAGCCGTCGCCGGCCGCGAGTCGCTGCTCCGGCTGGCGCTGACCTGGCTGCCGTGCGGCGTGCTGGCGCTTTGCCTCCGCGCAGCCATCTTTGACCGGGCGCTGTTCAACGCCTTCTTCGTGATCGCGCTCGTAGGCTACGGCCTCTTCCTCGTCGCCTGGCGGGCGGTCTACTCCCGCTGGCTCGCCACCTCAACCGCCCGCGCTACTGGTTGAAGAACAGGTCCCAGCCGTCGATCGTCGCGGTGAAGCCGTCCCCGTGGCTGTCGATAACCTTCAGTGTCCAGTCCCCGGCGATGTCCTCGCCGGCGAACGGCCCGTTGAAGGTCGCGAACGGCTCCTCCGGCGGGAACGTCCCGTCCAGCGGGTGGTCGTTGTCGCAGGCCTCCTCCAGGCTCTCCCCGATCGCATTCTCATCGTCAGTCAGGTAGACGTGGATGTTCGTATCGGCGCCGTTGTGGCAGGTCCCGGAGTGGCTCGTCCCCAGCGTCGTGAACAGCGCGATTGTTGAGAAGGTGTCGTCGTGGATCAGGGTGGCGGTCAGGTCGCCGGCCCAGACCGTCGAGATGTTCAGGCACATCGTCATGCTGGTAATCGTCCCGGCGTCGTTGTAGGTCTTGGTGTCGCTGACGCCGCCCGTGTCGTTGTCCGGGATGTCGATCGGCGAGCCGCTGGGGCACTGGTTGGAGCCCACACCCGGCGTCGACGTCGGCGTGGGTGATGGGCTTTCCGTCGGCGAAGGCTGGGCGGATTGGTGAGCGTTGGCGTGCGGCAGGCGCTATCTATCCTGAGCTGCGGCGTTGTACACATTTGAGACCAGATAGATCCAGTTCTCGTTGTCGACGATCTGCGGAACGCCGCTGTGCGCCGGCGGCTGAGCGACGACTGACAGCGTCGAGATTCCCTGGCCCACGGCGTTGAGCGTGATCCGCGCCAGGACGCCTTCGCCGGACTCCGGGTTGTTGCTGAGATCGTACGCCCGGACGTGCAGGTAGCCGTCTGTATCGGGTGTCGAGTCTGTGTAGCTGACGATGTTGTGGGCGCCGGTGGCCAGCATCATCGAGTCGTTGACGGCTGTGACCACCACCTGGCTCGGGTCGTAGACGAACGTGAAGTCGAAACCGCCGAGACCGCCGCCGTAGTTGACGAACGGCGGGACTCCCTTGGCGTATACGTCCACGTTGAAGGTGGAGCCGCTCGTCGGCGCCAGGCAGGTGTCGGTTGCGCCGAGGGAGTTGGCCTGGTTGCCGCTGGTGTTCATGTCGATCCCGACCGACGTTATCGGACCGGGGATCATGACGTTGCCGACGATGATCTCGGAGACGTTCGTCAGGTAAGTGAAGGGCGAGCAGCCCACGGTCTGCGTGTAGCTGAGGTTCGCGATCCACTGCAGGGCCACCAGCGCATCGAAGGCCTTGACCTGCCCATCGCAGTCGACGTCGCCGAAGTAGCCCTGGTAGTGCAACCCGCCGGTGAGAAAGGCTTGCGCAGTCGTGCCGCTGTCGGCGCCTTCGGCTACGATTCGCGTGCCCACCTCCAGGTCCTGTCCGCACTGGTTCGAAGTCTGCGGTATCTCCAGGAGCGCCTGCTCGGTGGCCAGCACGTCCAGGACGTCGATGGCGCCGTCGCAGTTGGAGTCTCCCCACATCACCTGGGTCACATCGCCGGGCGCGGCCGCCACGGGCTGCGCGTCGTGGGAGGTGATGTTGAGCGCCAGGGCCGGGATTACGGCCACGAGGGCGAAGGGCGCCAAGAGCCAGAGCAGCTGGACTTTGCGGAATCGCTTGAACAAGAGAAACTCCCTAACGCTAGCGCGCTGTCATGGGTTCGCCGGGAGATTAGCACTAGCCCGGAAGCTGGGTCAACGAGATCGCTTGCCCGGGAGGCCCGCTTCGCGCTATCAATAGTCAATGGAGGAAGTAATGCCAGACCAGACCAACAGCCGACCCGAACTCATGCGGATCATTCTCAACCTCGCTGGACTGGGCCTCGGCGCCGGGATCGTCGTTCTCATCGTCGCGACGATCGTCTCCGGCGCCTAGCGCCGGCGGCGGAAGCCGGGCATCGGGTCGTAGACGATCAGCTTGCGCGGCCGGACCGTCAGGGTCACGTTCGGCTCCGTCTCTTCTCGCCCGGCGTAGGCCTTCCCCATCTCCTCGCCCAGGTAGCGCGTCGCCAGCCGCAGCCTATCTTGCTCCGAGAAACGCGGGGCCGATCTCGGCCGCGCCGGTCACCATCACCGCGTAGTACGGCAGCTCCCGCTGGTCGATGACAAGGCTAACGTTCGGGTTGCCGGTGACGTTGCGATGCTTCTGCGAGCCCTCGCCGGTGCTGATCCGAAAGACGCCGTCGTCGTAGAGGTACCAGACCGGCGCTGCGTGCGGCCGCCCCTTCGCGTCGACGGTGCTGAGGACGGCCACGTTCGCCTCGCGCAGGAAAGCCTCGCGCTCTTCGTCGGTCATCCCTTTGCCTGCTCTGCCCGGAACTTCTCCAGCGCTTTGCGGACGCTATCGTGCTTGAGGGCCAGGATCGCCGCTGCGTAGAGGGCCGCGTTCTTGGCGCCGTTGATCGCCATGCAACCCACGGGCACGCCGGGCGGCATCTGGGCGATGGACAGCAGCGAATCCAGCCCGCTGGCGCCGTGCTGGCCGGAGGCGATCGGGACGCCGATCACCGGCAGCCGCGTCCAGGCGGCGACGACGCCGGGCAGGTGGGCGGCCATTCCCGCCGCCGCGATCACCACCTCGAACCCCGCGCCTTCAGCGCCCGCCGCGAACTGCTGCACCTGGGCCGGGGTGCGGTGGGCAGACATCGCGTGCACCTCATGTTCGATGCCGAGCTGGTCCAGCATCTGGGTGCACGGCTCAAGCGTTGGCAGGTCCGATTTGGAGCCGGTGATGATGGCGACTTTTGGCATGCGGCGATTGTATCAGTCGACGCGGGCGTTCTGCGCGGGGGCGGCGATGTCGCGCCGGTAGAAGGCGCCGTTGAAGTGGATCCGCTGAACGTTGCTGTAGACCTTGGCCCGCGCCTCCGTCAGCGTCGCCCCGCTGGCGACCACGGTCAGGACGCGGCCGCCGCTGGTCACGATAGTCCCGTCGTCGCCGTGCGCCGTCCCGGCGTGAAAGACGAGAGCGTCGTCGTCCAGCGAGCCGAGCCCGGAGATTTCGTGGCCTGTGGCGTAGTCGCCCGGATAGCCGCCGGAAGCGATGACGACTCCCACCGTAGCCTCGGTTGACCACTCGATCTCGGCTTCCGCCAGCCGGTTGTTGGCCACAGCCCAGCAGATCTCCAGCAGGTCAGACTTCAAGCGCGGGATCAGAACCTGGGTCTCCGGATCGCCGAAGCGGCCGTTGAACTCCAGCGTTTTGGGGCCGTCCGGCGTGACCATGATCCCGGGGTAGAGCACCCCGCGGAACGGCGCGCCCTCGGCCATCATCGCTGCCACCGCCGCTTCCGTGATCCGTTCGTTGATGAACGGCTCCAGCGACTCTTCCAGCCACACCGGCGGGCTGTAAGCGCCGATGCCGCCGGTGTTCGGCCCCTCGTCGTTGTTGAAGGCGCGCTTGTAGTCACAGGAGAACGGCATCGGAGCCACGGTCACGCCGTCCGTGAATGCGTGCGCGGACACCTCGCGCCCCGTCAGCCGCTCCTCCACGATCACCGTGTCGGCCGGCGGCGCCGAAGATCGCCTCGTCGCCCATCATCTGCTCGATCGCTTCGATAGCGCGTCTCCGGCGTCTCGCAGACAAACACGCCCTTGCCCGCTGCCAGCCCGTCCGCTTTGACGACTGCGCCTCGCTTCAGCGTCTCTGCGTAGCCGATCGCTTCGGCGCGGTCAGTGAAAGTGCGGTATGACGCCGTTGGGATGCCGTGGCGCTCCATCAGGTCCTTGGAGAAGGCCTTAGACGACTCGATCCGCGCCGCCGACTGCGAAGGCCCGAAGGCGGCGATCCCTTCCACGGCCAGCCGGTCGACCAGCCCGCGAGAGAGCGGGTCTTCCGGCCCGACGATGACGAAATCGATGCGCAGCTTCTTCGCGGCGGCGACCAGGCCTTCGACATCCGCCGCCTTGACGTCGAGATTCGTTGCGATGGCGCCTGTGCCGGCGTTTCCGGGAGCTACGAAGAGTTCTGTGAGTCGTCTGGACTGGCGTAATTTCCAGGCCAGGGCGTGTTCACGGGCGCCGGAGCCGACGAGGAGGACATTCATAGCGCGAAGCCCACTATATCGCAACGATAGGCCCCCGTTCACGTTGGCCGGTTTATCGGCCGTAAACCATCGGACAGGGTTTACAGGGGTTCTATATGCCCGATGGGATATTGGTGGGCCGCCGCCGCTGGGGTTGAATGAGCCTAGAGCCGCACCCCTCCCTGCGGTCACAAGTTCGGCGGATGTGCCCCCGTCCGCCGAACTTCCTTTTGGGGGGCGTTGATGGAAAGATGTGGAGGCTTGCCCAGGGAGGGGTTCGGCCGCCGACTAGCCGCGGCGGAAGATCGTCCGGCGAACGGTGACCGTCTCGCTGTAGGCCACGATCCCTGATTCCGTCGATTCCGCCGGCCTGGCGACTTCCCGCGTCTTCCTGCCGGCAAACGGCGCTGTAACCGCCTTCCTGGCTGCCGAGCGCACCAGCCACTCCGCGATCACCCCGGCCGCGACCAGCGCCGCGCCGCGGATCACCACGGGCGCTGCCTGCTGCCAGAGCGGCGCCGGCGGCAGTACGGGCTCCTGTTTGACGGGAAGGCGGTAGTTCATGCCGTTGCTCATGAGACCTCCATGCGGGTTCTTGTGCCTGCGAATTATAACGCAGCCCTGCCGGCCAACGCCTCGATCTCTTCCGACAGGTCGTAGCCGTCGATCGTCCGCCCGCCGGCATCGACGACCTGTTTGTCCTCGATCCGGAGGCGGCCGTCGGCGAAGGCGCGCAGCGTCTCCAGCACCAGCGGCACCTCCCGCGCCACGCCGGCCCGTCGGATCGCCTGGAACAGCGGCAGCTCTTCGCCTAGCTCCGCGCGCTTTCCCGCATCCTGCCAGAACTGTGCGAACTCCGGCCCGCGAATGGAGTACGTGCAGTAGGTCACGACTGGGCCGCCGTCCAGCTCCGGCGTCGCCAGGTGGATCATCACCCCGGCCCGGTCGGCGTTCTGCTCGATCAGTTGCCAGATCACGTCCTGCCACATCCCGGCCGGGCCTCCCGGCGCCGCGGGATGCAGGTTCAGCAGGTCCCAGCGCGCCGCCGCCTCTTCGCCGAAGATCAGCATGAACCCGGCCAGGACGCCCAGGTCGAACTCGTACGGTTCAAGCGCGCGCATCACCTCGCGGTCGTAGTCGCTTGCGCCACTCCGGCACCGGCTGGCCCTTGCGCGCCACCTCGCCGCCGACCTGCTTGCGAAAGTCGCGGGAGCTGAGGGTGACCAGCGGGATGCCGGACGCGCCGACCTGGTCCAGGAACGCGTCCGTGTTCGGGTCCTCGCCGCGGGCGCGGTTGCAGAAGACGACGGCGATCTCGGCGGCCAGCCGGCCCTCGGCGATCGCCTCCCGCGCGGCCGCGAAGAGCTTGCCGGAGGTTTGCCCGCGGCCGGTCGCGAACCAGGCGAGGCGGATCACGCCGGTGGCCTCCAGCCGAGCTTGCGGCGCATGACGGCGTAGCGGCTGATCAGGTGGACGAGCGGCGAGGACAGCCGCCCGCGCAACTTGCCGCCCCGCAACGCCTCCAGGAACTGGCCCGGCGTCTCGTAGTCCGGCATCTCGACATAACAGCGCCCGATCTCGCGGGGCGAGTGGGCGTCGCTGGCGGCTGACATCGGCAGGCCGTGCTCCGCGGCGAACTTCTGCGCCAGGTCGTTGTGCCTGCTCTGCACCATCCGCGCGTTCAACCCCTCGATGAAGTCGAGCTTGTCCGCGATCTCCGGCAGAACGTCGCCCAGCGCCGAGCGGTGCGTATCGAACGGGTGCGGCGCCCCGGCGATCCCGCCCTGCGCGTGAATGCGGTCTATCGCCTCGTCCGGGGTAAGGCCGCTCGGTATGTCCTCCGAGAGGAAGAGCCCGAGCAGGTCGCCCTTCGTTGTGAGCACCTCTTCGCCGACGATCACGCGCACCCCAGGATAACGCTTCGCCGCGATCTCACGCGCCACGAGGCCGCCGCGCACCGTGTAGTGGTCCGTCACCGCGATCGCGCTCAGACCCCGCGATTTCGCCCGCGCGAGCAGGGTCTTCGGCGGCAGGATGCTGTCCGGTGAGTAATACGAGTGGTTGTGGCAATCGACGCGGATGAGGCGGCCGTCGCTCATCTCGGCGGCGGCCCAGCCTGCGTCAGGATGAGGGCATCGCTCACTCCACCGGCTCCTCGTCGAACTCCGGCTCGGCGTCGTACTCCGCCGGCTCCTCGCGCAGAAGCGCGCTAGTCTCGTTGAACTGCGTCTGCAGCCGGGTCACGCGCAGCTCGGCGTCCTGCAACAGCTCCTGGCAGCGTTTGGCCAGCGCCGTCCCGGCCTCGTACAGTGACAGTGACTCTTCAAGCGAGAGGTTCCCCTGCTCGAGCTTGGCCACCGTCTCCTCCAGCTGCTTGTACAGCGCCTCGAAGCCCTCGCTCGCCGCGGCCACCTTCTTAGCAGGCACGCCGGCCCTCGTGAGCACTGCAGCCGCCTGCCAATTTCCAATCTCTAACTTCCATCTCAGAACCCATACTGCCTCGAAACCTCGGCCGGGAACTTCCCATCCTTCACGTACACGTCCAGCCGCTCCTTGCCCTTCACCTGGGCCACGCTCGTCACCGCCTCCCTGGAGTCGCGCACCTGCACCACGGCGTAGCCCCGTGCCAGCGTGCTCCGCGGGTCCAGCGAGCGCAACCGCCCGGTGCAGCCATCGACGCGGCCGGCGCGCTGCTCCAGCGACCGTCCGGCAGCGCTCGCCGCGTGTCTCAGCAGCGAAACGATGCGCTCGCGGTAGCGGCCGGGGTCCGGCAGCGCCGAACGCATCCGGTGGGCCGCCCGGTCGACGCCCGTCGCGCCCTGGCGGACCCGCTGCCGCACATCGATCCCGGAGGAGATGACCATGCCGTTGACCTGCCGCAGGATGTCGCGGCGGTCGGGCGCAACGCTCTCGGCGGCGGCGGACGGCGTGGGCGCGCGCAGGTCGGCCACGAAGTCGGCGATCGTGAAGTCGGTCTCGTGGCCGACGGCGGAGACGACGGGTGCTGCGCTGGAGTAGATCGCCCGCGCCACGATCTCCTCGTTGAAGGCCCACAGCTCCTCCGTGGAGCCGCCGCCGCGCGCGACGATGATCACGTCGATCTCGCCGGCGCCGTTGAGCGCGCGGATGCCCTCCGCGACGCCGACGACGGCGTCCGGACCCTGCACCGGCGTCGGCGCGAGGACGACCTCGGCCAGCGGCCAGCGGCGGGTGAGGACGTTGCAGATGTCGTGGAAGACCGCGCCCGTGGGCGAGGTGACGACGCCGATGCGCCGGGGGAAGCGCGGCAGCGGGCGCTTGCGGGCCTTGTCGAACAGCCCCTCGGCCTCCAGCTTCTCCTTCAGCCGCTCGAACTCCGCCTGGCGCGCGCCGACCCCTGCCGGCTGCACGAAGTCGACGATGATCTGGACGTCGCCGCGCTCCGCGTAGAAGGAGATGTTGCCGTGGGCCAGCACCTGCGCGCCGTTCTCCAGCGGCATCCCGCGGTACTGGCGCTGGAACATGACGCAGCGCAGCCCGTAGGCGCCTTCCTTGAGCGTGAAGTAGACGTGCCCCCGCTGGGACCGTGTGAGGTTGGAGATCTCGCCCTCGATCCAGACGTTGGAGAGGCGCAGGTCGCTCTCCAGCAGCTCCTTGACGTAGCGGCAGACCCAGGAGACGGGGTACGCGTCCAGAAGTGATTGCGTCACGCCGCTATTGTAGAGGTGCGAGGTGCGAGGTGTCAGGTGTGAGGTGGCACCGGTCTGCCGAGAACGCGTCCGGTCGCTACTTGCTGGCGCGCTCCAGGTAGCTGCCGGTGCGGGTGTCGATCTTCAGCGTGTCGCCGGTGTTGATGAAGAGCGGGACGTTGACCGTGATCCCGGTCTCCAGCTCCGCCTGCTTCGTGCCGCCGGTCGCCGTGTCGCCCTTCATCCCGGGGTCAGTGTGCTTCACCTTCAGCTCCACGGCCGCTCCCAGCTCGATGCCCACGACCTCGTCGCCGAACATCAGCAGCTGGCACTCGCCGTTCTCCACCAGGTAGTCCATCGCGTCGCCCAGCACGGCCTTGCCCACCGGGAACTGGTCGTACGTCGCGGTGTTCATGAAGTAGTGCAGGTCGCCGTCGGCGTACAGGTACTGCGCGTCCTGCCGCTCCACCCGCGCCCGCGCGAAGCGGGAGCCGGCCTGCACCGACTTGTCGATGATGTGCCCGGCCCGCAGGTCGCGCAGCTTCATCCGCACCTGTGCTGTGCCGCGGCCCATCTTGTTGTGCTCAACCTCCAGCACCTGGTACAGGTTGCCGTCGATTTCGATTGTGGACCCCTTCTTGAGGTCGCCCGTTTCGATCATCTGGTCCTCGCTAGTGGCTAGTGTTCGTGGTCAGTTGTGGTGCCCGAGATAGGTTAACCGCTGGCGGGCCGGGGTGTCACCTGAGGCTACGAGATCTTTCGCTGCGGCTCAGGATGACGCTCCGCGTCACTTCGGCGACTTCGACATCACGCGCAGCTTGCCGCCTTCGAAGACGCACTGGTCCTCGATGCGCACACCGAACTCGCCCGGCAGATAGATGCCCGGCTCCACGGTGACGATCATCCCATCGGCCATCACGCTCTTCGATGTGCGGCCCAGGTAGGGCGCTTCGTGCACCTGCAGGCCGACGCCGTGGCCCAGCCCGTGGCCGAAGTTCTCCCCGTAGCCGGCCGCGGCGATGACGTTGTGGGCGATCATGTGGCCTTCTTCGCCGCCCATCCCGCTGTGGATCATCTCCTCCGCCGTGCGCTGCGCCGTCAGCACAATGTCGTAGACCTCCCGGAACTTGCCGCTGGGCCTGGCCCCGCAGACAACCGTACGGGTCAGGTCAGAGCAGTAGCCGTCGACCAACACGCCCATGTCGATGACGATCGGGTCGCCTTTCTGTATGACGTAGTCGGTGGGCTGGGCGTGCGGCATCGCGCCGTGGGGCCCGGCCGCCACGATCGTCGGGAAGGACATGAACTCTGCGCCATGCTCGCGTGCGTACTGTTCGATCTCCCAGGCCACCTTCTTCTCGGTCCAGCCCGGCTCCAGCCGCTGCGAGACGTTGACCAGGGCCTCGTCGCCGATGTCCACCGCCTTCTGCAGCGATTCCAGCTCGCCCGGCTCCTTGAACGTCCGCAGCTCGGCGACCAGCGGCGGCGCCGAGAGCAGCGCCGGCCGGTCGCTCTCCGGCATCCCGTCCACGGCCTTGCGCATGGAGTTCAGTGAGGCGACCGAGACGTCCCCCGGCTCGAAGCCGATCCGCTTGCCCGCGAGCCCCGCGTCGCCGATCAGCCGGGCGAACCAGGTGTCCATCGCTCCGGCCGTGGCGAACAGGGTGAAAGCAGGCGCCTCGTTCGCCACCTGCTCGAAGTAGCGGAAGTCGACGGCGATGAACTGAGCCTCGCTCGTAATGACCAGCCAGCCGACGGAGCCGCTGAACCCGGAAAGGTAGCGACGGTTGGTCCCGGCGATGTGGAACGTGTCCTCCACCGCACAGCCGACGAGGAACGCGTCGAGCTCGTGCTCGGCCATCTTCTCGCGCAGCTTCGCGACCCGGTCGCTCATTTGCGCTCCTTCAGGATGCCGACGAGAGCGTCCAGCGCGGCGATGTACCCGCGCCAGCCCAGCCCGGCGACCTGCGCCACGGCGATGTCGGCCAGCACGGAGTGGTGCCGGAACTCCTCCCGGGCATGGATGTTGGAGATGTGCACCTCAACGAACGGCTTCTGAATCGCCTCGAAAGCGTCGCGGAGGGCCAGGCCGTAGTGCGTCAGCGCGCCGGCGTTGATCAAGACACCGTCGGCGTTGGGGCCGCGCTGCTGCAAGAAGTCGACGATCGCGCCCTCGCTGTTGGCCTGGAAAGACTGCAGCTCCACGTCCAGCTCCATCGCCCGCTTGGTCACCCTGTCGACGATGTCCTGCAGCGTCATCGAGCCGTAGATCTCCGGCTGCCTGCGCCCCAGCATGTTCAGGTTAGGTCCGTTCACCAGCAGAATTCGCATGGCAATAGGTTACAGGTTTCGGATTCTGGATTACAGTCTGAGCGTCGACGGCTAGCCTGCGCGCGCCCGTCTCTTCTCGGCGGCTTTCTCCAGGTTCTTCAGGGTCGCCTCAGCCATCTGCTTGCGGGCGGCCTCAAGCTTGTCGCGCTGGCGTTCTTCGGTGACGTGCGTGTAAATCTGCGTCGTCTGGGCGCTGGCGTGGCCCAGCAGGTCCTGCACCACGCGCAGGTCCGCGCCGCCGTCCAGCAGGTGGGTGGCGAAGGAGTGGCGCAGAAGGTGCGGCCAGACCCGCTGGTCCAGGCCCGCCTTTAACGCGTGCTGCCGAACGATCTTCTCGATCGAGCGGCCGGAGAGGCGCTTGCCGTCGCGGTTGAGGAAAAGCGCCATCTCCGCGCCCCGGGCCAGCTTCGGACGGCCGCGCGAAAGGTAGCGGTGGATCGCCTCTTCCGCCGGCGCGCCCAGCAGCACGATGCGCTCCTTGTTCCCCTTGCCGCGGACCAGCAGCGTGCGCTCCTCCACGCCCATGTGCTGGGTGTTGAGGCCAACCACCTCGCTGAGGCGGACGCCGGAGGCGTACATCAGCTCCAGGATCGCGCGGTTGCGGAGCCCGCGCGGCGTCGTCTCGTCGGCGGACTCGATGATCGCGCCCAGCTCCTCCGGCGAAAGGATGGTCGGCAGCCGCCGCTCCCGCTTCGGCGCGACGAGGCCGGTCAGCGGGCTGGACTCCAGCTTGCCCTCCCGCACCAGGAAGCGGTAGAAGCTGCGGATCGTGCTCACCTTGCGGGTCAGGCTGGCCCCCGCCATCCCCTGGTCCCGCAGCACGGCCAGGTAGCGCCGCAGCATGTAGCGGTCGGCCGTCGTCGTCTCAGTGCCGTCCTCCTCCTCGCGCAGATACGTCGCGAAGTGAGACAGGTCGCTGCGATAGTTCCGCAGCGTTAGCGGCGAGAGGTTCTTCTCGGCTAGCAGATAGCGGAGGTAAGCCTCCAGCAGTTCGTCAGTCACAGTGTGGATAACGTGTGGAGCCGCTGTGGGTTAGCGGCGAGCGGTCAGCACTCAGCCTCAGCACTCCGCGTGATCTGACAGTGCGAAACGACGCACCCGCTGCGTTCTGACATCCGCTGTCCGAACTACACACCTCATCAGACCAACCAGCTGACAGCTGACAGCTGAGTGCTGAAAGCTTCGCGCTAGCCGACGGCTGCCGGCTGGGGCTCCGGCGGCGCGGGCGCTTCTCCCCGCCACTCGCAGTCGACGCACTTCGCCTTGTTGTCCTTCTCCGCGACGACGAGGCCGCCGCAGCTGGGGCAGGGCATCTCCAGCGGCCGGCTCCACGTGGTGAAGTCACACTTCGGGTAGTTGGCGCAGCCGTAGAAGGTGCGGCCGCGCTTTGTGCGGCGCTCCACCAGGTCGCCCTGGTCCTTCGGACACTTCACGCCCAGCGGCTTGATCAGCGGCTTGCGTCCCTTGCACTCCGGGTAGCGGCTACAGGCCAGGAACTTGCCGAAGCGGCCGCTGCGGATCAGCATCATCGCGCCGCACTCCGGGCACTCCTCCTCGGTCTCCTGCGGCGCTTCCACGGGCTCCTCGCCTTCCAGCGAGCTCGTCCCGCGGCACTCCGGGAAGCGGGTGCAGGCCAGGAAGCGGCCGCGGCGTCCCCAGCGGATCACCATCGGCGCCTTGCATTCCGGGCAGAGCTCCGTCGTCTCCTCGACCTGCCGCTTCGCCTCGATCGTCGCCGTTGTTAGCGCGGCCTCCAGCGGGTCGTACATCTCGCGCACCACCGGCTGCCACTCGCGCTCACCTGAGGCGACTTCGTCCAGCTCTTCCTCCATGTTCGCCGTGAAGCCGGCGTCCACGAAGTTCGGGAAGTGCTCCACGAGCAGATCGTTGACGACGAGTCCCAGGTCTGTCGGCCTCAGGTTGCGTCCCTCTTTGCCCACGTAGCCGCGGTCCTGGATCGTGGACATCGTCGGGGCGTAGGTGCTGGGCCGGCCGATGCCTTTCTCTTCCAGCGCCTTGACCAGGCTGGCGTCTGTATAACGCGGCGGCGGCTCCGTGAAGTGCTGCTCCGGGAAGAGCTCGCGCATCAGCAGGGGATCGCCGGCGGCCAGCTGCGGCAGCGGGTTGCTGCCCATGTCCTCTTCGTCGTTGTCGTCTTCGTCGCGCGCCTCTACGTAGACCTGCCGGAACCCGGCGAAGCGTAGCTGCGTGTTCGTGGATCGCATCAAGAGCGAGTCGGCGCCGGAAGCCGGCTTGGCCTCCGTCTCCACCGTCGTCACGTCGAAGATGGCGTCGGCCATCTGGCTGGCGACGAAGCGTTGCCAGATCAGCATGTAGAGCCGGTACTGGTCGTTGTTCAGCGAATCGCGAATGGCGTCCGGCTCCCGCTCAACGGAGGTCGGGCGGATCGCCTCGTGCGCTTCCTGCGCGCCCTTCACCTTGCGGGTGTAGACTCGCGGCTTCTCCGGCACGAAGTCAGCGCCGTAGCGCGCCGAGATGTACTCGCGCGCCTCCTGCTGTGCCGAGGCGGCGATGTTCGTAGAGTCGGTACGCATATAGGTGATCAGACCGATCTCGCCGCGCCCGCCCAGCTTCACGCCTTCGTAGAGCTGCTGGGCCACGGCCATCGTCCGCTTGGCGGTGAAGCCAAGGCGGCGCGAGGCCTCCTGCTGCAGCGTGCTCGTAATGAACGGCGCTGTCGGTCGGCGCACCTGCGGCCGGGTCTGCACGCTCATCACCGTGTAGGCCGACCTCACGCAGGTCCTTGACCAGCGCATCGGCCTGCTCGCCGCTGGTGATCTCTATCTTGTCCTTCTTGCCGACGTAGCCGGCCAGCTTCGCCTTGAACTTCGGCGTCGCGCTGGCCTTCTCCAGCTCAGCGTCGATCGACCAGTACTCCTGGCGCACGAACGCTTCGATCTCCCGCTCGCGCTCAACGACGAGCCGTACGGCGACCGACTGCACGCGTCCGGCGGAGAGACCCCTTCGCACTTTCTTCCAGAGGAACGGGCTCAGCCGGTAGCCGACCAGCCGGTCCACGACGCGGCGAGCCTGCTGCGCATCGACGAGCTGCATGTTCAGCTCGTGCGGGTGCTGGAACGCCTCCTGCACGGCCTCCGGCGTGATCTCGTGGAAGACCACGCGGTGGTGCGGCAGGTCGCGCAGGTTGGCGGCCTCCATCAGGTGCCAGGCGATGGCCTCGCCTTCGCGGTCAGGGTCGGTGGCCAGGAACACTTCGCCGGCGAGCTTGGCGGCGTCCCGGATCTCCGTCACCGTCTTCGACTTCTCGCGCGGGATGATGTACTGCGGCAGGAAGTTGTCGTCGACATCGATGCCGAGCTTCGCCTTCGGCAGGTCCCGGATGTGGCCGATCGATGCGCGGACGTCGTAGTTCGAGCCAAGGATGCGCGATATCGTTCGCGCCTTGGCCGGCGACTCAACGATGACGAGGCTTCGTCCCGCCTTGCCGGCCGGTGATTTCTTTTTCGCGGCCGCTTTCTTTCGTGCGGGCGCTTTCTTGCGGCTGGCCGTGACCGGCTCGCCGTTTGTCTCTACCAAGTGTGTAACCCTTCTTTTCTTCTAGCCGGAGCCGTAACTTGCGGCTGCCTCTCTGGCCCTGACGTAGGCTTTCGGTCCGATCTCCCGGACCAGGCCCTTCAGTTCCATCATGGCGAGCAGGCTGCTTACCGTCGAGATGGGGAGTCCGCTTTCGCGGCAGACCTCATCGATGTGGACCGGCTCTCTCGATATATGACGCAGAAGCTCGGCTTCCGTGTCCGTGGCTGGGCTCAATTCCAGCATTTCTATCTGTTGGGGCGCGGTCTGGAGGTTGAGCTCTTCCAGTATGTCGTCGACCTTGGTGACCAGCTTCGCCTCTCCGCGCTGTATCTTCAGGTTAGTCCCGCGGCTCTGCGTTGAAAAGACGCTGCCCGGGACCGCGAACACTTCACGGCCCTGGTCATTCGCGAAGTTCGCCGTGATGAGCGCGCCGCTCTTCAAGTCGCCTTCGACGACGAGGACGCCGAGACTCATGCCACTAAGGATACGATTTCGGCGCGGAAAAAAGTCTCCGCGCGGCTGAGCACCCAGCGGCTGCTCGCTGATCACGGCCCCGCGTTCGGCGATCTCGCCGGCCAGCTTCTTGTGCTCCGGCGGGTACACCATGTCCAGCCCGCAGGCCATCACCGCCAGCGTCCGGCCGCCCGCCTGCAGCGCCGCCCGGTGCGCGATCCCATCGATCCCGCGGGCCAGCCCGCTGACAACGGTGACCTGGTTCGCGGCCAGCATGGAAAGACATTTCCTCCGCCACCTGCCGGCCGTAGGGTGTCGGCTTCCGGGTGCCGACGACGGCGACTGACAGCTCGTCCTGCGGCGCCAGCTCGCCGCGGATGTAGAGCAGCGGCGGTGCATCGTCGATCTCGCGCAGGCGCGCGGGGTAGTGCCGGGTCGTCCCAGGTTATCGCGGCTACGCCGGCCGTCGCCAGTCGCTCCCATTCCGCCTCCGGGTCGATGTCCGCGCGCTCGTCGGCGATCTGGCGGACCGTGCGGTCGTCCAGGCCGGCCTCCTTGAGCTCGCTGCGGGTAGCGCGCCAGGCCTCGCCCAGTGATCCGAACCGCGCCAGCATCGCCTCGTAGCGTTTCGTGCCGACGCCTGCGATGCGGCTGAAGGCGACCCAGAACTTCGCGTCCTCTGCGTTCGCCGTTGCGGACTTCTTCTGTCGTCTGGCCATTTCAGGCGAGGATAGCACGGGGGTCAACGGTACGCGGCCGGCCAGTGGCACCGCGGGAGAGGTCAGGCCGGCACCACGGCGACCGCTTCGATTTCGATCAGGAACTCTGGTCGCGCCAGCCCGGCAACGACGACCAGCGTGCTGGCCGGCGGCGCCGCGGTATTCACGTATTCGTCGCGGATCTCCCTGATGGCCGCGATGCTTGACGAGTCCAGGAGGAAGTATGTCAGCTTGACCATGTTGCTGAAGTCGGAGCCAACGGCAGCCAGGTTGGCCTTCAAGTTCTCGAAGACCTGGCGCGCCTGTGCGGCCATATCGCCTTCGCCGACGATCTTGCCGCTCGGGTCGGCTGCCACCTGCCCGGAGATATAGACGAGCCGCGCGCCGGTGACCTCCGCGATGTGGGAGTAGCCAACCGGGCGGTGGACGGTGTCCGGGTTGAGGAAGCGCGCTCCGTCCGCCAAACTACGCTTCTTCTTCCTCGGCGACGGCCTGCTTCATCACCCGCACCTTCTTGATGCGGCGGCCGGCCACGCTCAGCACCCTCAGGTTCACGCCATCGAACTGCACCGTGTCGCCCACGTTCGGCATCCGACCCAGCTCGTTGACGATGAAACCGCCGACGCTGTCGAAGTCCTGCTTCTCGATATCGCGTGTCGAACATCTCGTTCAGCTCGTCGATGTCGACGCTGCCGTCGACGATCGCCTCGTTTTCGTTCACCTGCTGAACGGCCAGCTCCTCGGCGTCGTACTCGTCCTGGATCTCGCCGACGATCTCTTCGATCAGGTCTTCCAGCGTCACCAGGCCCGCCGTGCCGCCGTATTCGTCGACGACGATGGCCATGGAGACGCGGTTCTGTTTCATGTCGGAGAGCAGCTCGTGTACGCGCTTGCTTTCCGGGACGATGTGCGCCGGCTTGACGATCTCTCGCAGGGAGGGGCGCGTCTTGCCGTTGATCATGTGGCGCATCATCTCCCGCGCGTGGGCGATGCCCAGGATGTGGTCGATGTCTCCCTCATAGATGGGGATCCGGCTCAGCCCCTTGGTCACCATCACCTCCGCCAGGCTCTCGAAGCCGTCGTCTGCGTTCACGGCGACGATGTCCGGGCGCGGCACCATGACCTCGCGGACAACCGTGAACTCCAGGTCCATCACGCCGCGGATCATGTCTCGTTCGACGTCCGGGAGGGCGGCGCTGGCCTCCTCCATCTCGGTGATCAGCAGGACCTCTTCGGCCGCCGATTCGTGGCCGCCCTGGTAGCGGTGCATCGCGTGGAACACCGCCCCCAGCGGCGCATCGATCATCACCACCGGCACTTTGAATACGAACCGGATCACGATGACCAGCGGCCGCGTCGCGCGCTCCCAGAACTGCGGATCGCGGGAGACCAGAGAGCGCGTGAACCCCTGCAGCAGCACGAAGCCGATCGCCGTGAGCACGATCGTCACGGCGAGCGCCGGCCAGGCGCTGGACGCCTCCCGCAGCACCAGGTAGACCGCCACACCCGTCACCGCCACCGACGCCAGGTTCCGGGCCAGCGAAAGCGACGACAGCGTGACCTGCCGCTCCTGGTAGAAGCGGCGTAACGCCTCGACGCGGGACTCGGCCGGCTCACGCAGCGCACGTTCCCGCACGCCGGCGATGACGCCCGCTTCGCCCGCGCCGATCAGGATCAGCGTGATCACGCCGACGACCAGCATGACCGCGGCGACGATCTCGTTGCTATCCATTTTTCCCGTCCATCGGCCGGGCCGGCACGCCCGCCACCTTCGCGCCGGCCGCCACATCGCCGGTCACGACCGATCCAGCCCCGGTGGCCGCGCCCTTGCCGATGCGCACCGGCGCCACCAGCATCGTGTCGCTGCCGATGAAGGCGCCGTCTTCGATGATCGTCTTGTGCTTGGATGTGCCATCGTAGTTGCAGGTGACGGCCCCCGCGCCGATGTTGACTCCCGCCCCGATCTCAGCGTCGCCGAGGTAGCAGAAGTGCGCCGCCTTCGTCCCGCGGCCGATCCGGGACCGGTTGACCTCCACGCCGTGGCCCAGGTGCACGTCGGCTTCGATGTGCGTGTTCCCGCGCAGCTGCCCGAACGGCCCGATGTCGGAGCCCGCATCGATCCGCGAATCGCGGACGACCGAGGCGAACACGGTGCAGCCGTCGCCGATGATGGCGTTTTCCAGGATGGAGTTCGGGCCGATCCGGCAGCCGCTGCCGATCGAGGTCTCGCCGCGGATCGTCGTGTTCGGCTCGATTACCGTGCCATCGCCGATCGCGATGCCGGCGTCGATGTACGTCGTCGCCGGATCAACCACCACCACAGGTTTGTGGGTGGTGTCTTGTTCGGATACTGAGTCAGGCATGATGTGTCGTCAGCAGCTTGGCTTAGTTAAAGCGAACGGTTCGCGGGCACGAGCTTACAGGGCGTGCATATCTGCTGGAAGAGAAGCCGGTATGCGGAGGTTCCGGCGGTGTGGGGGTTTCGCTGGCGTCCATCATGTGTCGGCCTTCGCGGCCTGACAGGGAAATGTTAGTGGCGAAGCGGAAAGCCTGTCAAATCGGCGCCTGCGCTGGCTCGATGCCAGTTGCCGGGCAATCCGCCCATTCGGCGGGCGCCCGCGCTCGTACCTTATCCACCTGCGGACGGCTTACCCGTATAATCACTTTCGTGAACCCGCACGAACTGCGTGAAGCCTTCCTTACCTTCTTTGAGCAGAAGGGACATCGTCGCGTGCCCGGAGCGCCCATCGTGCCGCCCGGCGATCCCACGCTGCTCTTCACCAGCGCCGGCATGGTGCAGTTCAAGCCTTACTTCACCGGCCAGGCCGAGCCGCCTTCGCCGCGCATGGTCTCCGTCCAGAAGTGCTTCCGCACCAGCGACATCGAGTCCGTCGGCGATCCCTCGCACCTCACTTTCTTCGAGATGCTGGGCAACTTCAGCGTCGGCGACTACTTCAAGGCGGAGGTCATCCCCTGGGCCCACGAGTTCCTGACGTCCGCCTCAGGCGGACTGAAGCTGCCCCAGGAGCGCCTCTGGCCCGCCGTCTTCGAGGACGACGACGAGGCATTCGAGCTCTGGCGCAAGCTGGGTTTCGCCCCCGAGCGGATCATGCGCTACGGCGAGGAGGACAACTACTGGTTCTCCGGAGACGTCGGACCCTGCGGCCCGGACTCCGAGATCCACTACGACTTCGGCGAGCAGTTCGGCTGCGGGCCTGACTGCCACCCCGCCCACGGCCACCCGCGCTTCGTTGAAATCTGGAACCTCGTCTTCATGACCTACTACTGCGACGGCGAGAAGCGCGAGCCGCTGCCGAAGAAGAACATCGATACCGGCTCCGGCTTCGAACGCATGATGTCGGTGCTCCTGCACAACAGCCCCGGCTGGGACAAGAACCGTCTGCCGTCCGACATACGACACGGAGGTCTTCGCCCCGCTGATCCGCCGCATCGAGCAGCTCTCCGGCAAGAAGTATGGAAGCGACGATGCCACCGACCGCGCGATCCGCATCGTCGCCGAGCACTCCCGCGCCGTCACCTTCCTGATCGGCGACGAGCGCACGCCCGTCGTCCCCTCCAACGAAGAGCGCGGCTACGTCTGCCGCCGGATGCTGCGCCGGGCCGTCTACTTCGGCCGCCGCCACCTCGGCATCCAGCAGCCGTTCATGGCCGACCTGGCCGGCACCGTCGTCGAAATGATGCGCGAGTCGTACCCGGAGCTGGACCGCCAGCGCAAGTTCATCGCCGACATCATCGCGCCAGAAGAGCAGCGCTTCGACCAGACGTTGCACCGCGGCCTGGAGCGCCTTGAGGAGATCATCGCCGCTGCCGCCGCGAGCAAGCTTGTCTCCGGCGATGAGGCCTTCACCCTTCACGACACCTACGGCTTCCCGATCGACCTGACACGCGACATCGCCGAGCAAAACGGCTTCACCGTCGACATCAAGGGCTTCGAGGCGGAGATGGCCGGGCAGCGGGAGCGCGCCCGCGCCTCCGCCGGTGGCGCCGACGCCGTCGCCGCCGACACCCTCTACGCCTCCCTCGTCTCCGAGCCGACCGTCTTCACCGGCTACCAGGAGCTGGAGACGAGATCGCCTCTTGTCGCTCTCGTCGTCGGCGGCGCCAAAGCGATGGATGCCGGGGCCGGCGACTCCGTCGAAGCCTTCCTCGCCGCCACGCCGCTGTACCCCGAAGGCGGCGGCCAGGTCGGCGATCGCGGCGAGATCGCCGGGCCGCACGGGCGCGTCGAAGTTACCGACACCCAGCGCGTCGCCGGCAAGCTCATCGTCCACCGCGGCCGCGTCGCAGAAGGCCGGATCGCAGTCGGCGACGAGGTGACCGCGCGCGTCGATGTTGTCGCATCGCGACAACACCAGGCGCAACCACACCGCCACCCACCTCCTGCACGCCGCGCTCCGCGAAGTCATCGGCCCGCACGTGCGCCAGGCCGGCTCCCTCGTCGCGCCCGATCACCTCCGCTTCGATTTCACCCACACCGAGGCCGTGACCCCGGAGCAGCTCGCCGCCGTCGAGTCGCTGGTCAACGAAAAGGTGCGCCAGGACGTCCCCGTCCACACCCGCGAGACGTCGTTCGACGAAGCGATCGGCGAGGGCGTGCTCGCTTTCTTCGGCGACAAGTACGGCGACCGCGTCCGCGTCGTCGAGGTCAACACGACGGTCCCGCGCTTCAGCGCCGAGCTCTGCGGCGGCACCCACTGCGAGCGCACCGGCGAGATCGGCGCCATCATCATCACCGGCGAGTCGTCCATCGGCTCCGGCATGCGCCGCATCGAGGCCTTGACCGGCGCCGGCGCGGAGCGCTACATCCGCGAACGGGAGCAGCTCCTGGCCCGGGCCGCCAGGGCCCTCGGCGCGCAGCCGAACGTCATCCTCCAGAAGATCGATTCGCTGGTGGCGGAGAACGCGGCGCTCAAGCGCAAGAACGAAAAGCTGGAGCGCTCTCTCGCCTCCGGATCCAACAACGACGACCTCGCCGCCAGGGCCCAGGACATCGATGGCGCACGCGTTCTCGCCGCCCGGGTCGATGCGCCCAGCGTGGACGCTCTGCGCTTCATGGGCGACTCCGTGCGCAAGTCGATGCCGTCGGCGGCGGCGGTGCTCGGCAGCGTGATCGATGACAAGCCGATGTTCATCGCGCTGGTCACCAAAGACCTGGTGGAGCGGGGCCTCCACGCCGGCAACCTGCTGAAGCGCGTGGCGGCCGTGGCCGGCGGCAGCGCGGGCGGCAGGCCGGACATGGCCCAGGGCGGCGGCAAAGACGTCGCGAAACTTGACGAGGCGCTGGCCGTTGTACCAGATGCGGTGCGCGAAATGCTGGGAGGCTAGATGACGATCGAGGAGAACATCCGCACGCAACACCCGCTGGGCAAAGCCGGCGTCAATATCAGCCGCGCCAAGTACGACGCGATCCGCAAGGCGCTGGTCGCAGCCCTGCAACGCGAAGGCGCACTGATCACCACCGAGCTGATCGGCCACGTCGCGACCGCAACGCCGAACTTCGAAGGCTCGATCCCCTGGTACACCGAGTCCGTCAAGCTGGACCTGGAGGCGCGCGACGTCATCGAACGCGTCCCCGGCTCCCGGCCGGAGCAGGTCCGGCTCACCGGCCGCGAAGGCTGATGCGCATCGTCGGGATCGACTTTGGGGAGCGGCGCATCGGCGTCGCCGCCGCCGACGACCGCACCCGCCTGGCGATCCCGCTGACCACCGCCGAGATCCGCGGCGATCCGATCGAAGAGCTGGTCCGCATCGCCCACGAGCAGCGCGCCGAGGAGCTCGTGGTCGGCCTGCCGCTCTCCCTGACCGGCGCCGAAGGACCGCAGGCCGGCCGCATCCGGGAGGTCGTCGCCGCGCTGGCAGAGCGCATCTCCATCCCTGTCCGCCTCCACGACGAGCGCCTCACCTCCGTCCAGGCCGACCGCATGTCGCCGCCGAAGAAGAAGGGCGTGTCGCGGGCCAAGGCTGGCAACCCCGGCCGCGACGCCATGGCCGCCGCGATCCTGCTCCAGGCCTACCTGGACTCGCAGCGGCCGTATGATTAGCTGACAGTGCAGTACCTCGGCGTCATCACCGATCCCGACAAGCAGTCCACCTCGCCGGCCTTCCAGCAGGCGGCGATCGATGCGCTCGATCTCGGAATGGTCTACGAGCGCTGGCCGACGCCGCCCAACGGCCTGGCCACGCGCATCACAGGCCTGCGCGCTCCGTCCGTGCTCGGCGCAAACGTCACGATCCCGCACAAGGAGGCCGTGATGCCGCTGCTGGACGAGCTCGACCCGCTGGCCACTCGCGTCGGCGCAGTCAACACCATCCTCAACCGGGAAGGCAAGCTCACCGGCTACAACACCGACGTGGAGGGCTTCCTCCGCGCTCTGCGAGACGACGCCGGCTTCCATACAGACGGCTCCAACGCCGCGATCGCCGGCGCAGGCGGGGCCGCGCGCGCCGTCGCCGTCGCTCTGATCGAAGCGCGGGCAGAGTCCGTCGCCGTCCTCAACCGCACCGAAGACCGCGCCCGCCGCCTCGTCGCCGACCTCTCCTCGCAGGCCCGCGAGACGAGCCTCGAAGCGCTGCCGGATACGCCTGAAAGCTGGGCAAAAGTGGCTCCACACGCGGAGCTATTGGTAAACTGTACCTCGGTCGGCATGGAGGGCCCGTCAGAAGGCGAAACGCCCGTGCCAGCCGGCCTCATCCGCCCGGATATGCTCGTGTTCGACCTCATCTACCGGCCCACTGAGACCCGTCTGCTAGCCGATGCCTCCTCCCGCGGAGCTCGCACGCTCGGCGGCCTCTCGATGCTCGTCTACCAGGGCGCGGCCTCGTTCAAGATCTGGACCGGCCGCGAGGCCCCCGTCGACGTGATGATGGACGCCGCTCGCAGCGCGGTAGGAGCGGCCTGATGTTGCCCTGGGCGATTCTCGCCATCTTCATCGGCTTCCTCGGCCTGGCCTACATCATGATCCAGGGCACGCGCGCCGCCCTCGCCTGGCGTACCGCCGCCGCCGCCGGTGATCTCACCGTCATCCGCGACATCATCGACGACTCGATCAAGCACTGGTCCTCCCAGAAGCGCCCCAAGCCCGTCGCCCCGGAGGTCTGGCGCGGCATCCAGAGCCTGCAGTTGGTCAGCCTGGCCCCGGGACTACGTCCGCGTCTCCTGCGTCGCCGCCAGTGAGTACAGGATGCAGGACGGCCGCTGGATCGAGATGAAGAACCCGCTGCAAGAGGGCATGGCGATCAGCGCCAGGGCCATCGACATGCTGATGTACGAAGTCATCCACTACCGCCCCGACAACCTGCAGGTCGACGTCTACACGGACTACCGCGACGACGCCGGGGCGACCCGCCGCCAGTGCGTGCTCTCCACCCTGGCCAGCCGCGAAGCCGCCCGCGAAGTCAACTGGGAAGAGTGGACGCCGGAGCAGATCATCGAGGCGCTGGAGAGCCGCTACCGCCTGAGCGACAACGGCCGCCCGCTGCCCATCGAGCCATTCGCGCCGCCGGTAACAGAAGAGCAGCCGGAGACAGCCCCCGCAGCGGAGGCGCACTCGTGACCGAGCTTCGATTCCTCACCGCCGGCGAGTCGCACGGCCAGGCCCTGGTCGCGCTGCTGGAAGGCATCCCGGCGGGCCTCGAGATCAGCGAAGACTACATCGCCGCCGACTTGCACCGGCGCCAGGGCGGCTACGGGCGCTCCCGCCGCCAGCAGCTGGAAGTGGACCGCGCCCAGATCATGGGCGGCGTCCGCCACGGCCGCACCCTCGGCAGCCCCATCGCCATGCTCATCACCAACCGCGTCTGGGAAGACTGGCAGGATGTCATGAAAGTCGGACCGTACGACGGCGACCCCAAGAAGGTGACGCGTCTTCGCCCCGGCCACGCCGACCTCGCCGGCACGATGAAGTACGGCTTCGACGACGTTCGCAACGTCCTGGAGCGCGCCTCCGCCCGCGAGACCGCCGCCCGCGTCGCCGTCGGCGCGGTCTGCCGCCGCTTCCTGGAAGAGCTCGGCGTCGCCATCCACTCACACACAACTTCCATCGGCGATGTCCACGCCAGCGTCGAGGGCGAGCCGGAGTGGTCCGCCGTTGACGAGAACGCCGTGCGCAGCGCCGACCCCGCCGCCGGCGAGCGGATGATCGCCGCCATCGACGCCGCCAAGGAGGCCGGCGACACCCTGGGCGGCACCTTCGAGATGTGGGCCACCGGCGTCCCGATCGGCCTCGGCTCACACGTCCAGTGGGACCGCAAGCTGGACGGCCAGCTGGCCCAGGCCGTGATGAGCATCCACGCCACCAAGGGCGTCGAGATCGGCCCCGGCTTCGCGGTGGCCGAAGGGCCCGGCACCGAGGCGCATGACGTGATCATGCCCCCGGACCGCTGGAACGGCCGACCCTGGAGCCGCGAGACCAACCGCGCCGGCGGCCTGGAAGGCGGGATGACCAACGGCGAGCCGATCGTTGTCCGCGGCGCGCTCAAGCCGATCTCCACCCTCTCGCGGCCGCTGCCTTCCGTCGATCTCCAGACCGGCGAGCCGATCCAGGCTCACTACGAGCGCTCCGATGTCTGCACGGTCCCCGCCGCCGGCGTCATCGGCGAGGCGATGGTCGCCATCGTCCTGGCCCGCGCCGTCCTCGAGAAGTTCGGCGGCGACTCGCTCCCGGAGACCAGGCGCAACCTGGAGGCATATCGCCAGACCATTGGCCCCCGCGGCCAGGCGTGACCTTCGAACTCCGCGACGGCGACTACGCCGTCAGCACCGACCCTGCTCGCATCGACATCGCCTACGTCCACGCCTTTCTGACGGCGGCCTACTGGTCCAATGGTATCCCGCGCGAGCTCGTAGAGCGGGCCATCGCCAACTCGCTCCCGTTCGGGCTGTATGACAGCGGCGGCAAACAGACCGGCTTCGCGCGGGTCATCAGCGACCTCGCGACTTACGCCTACATTGCCGACGTCTTTGTAGATGAGGCGCACCGAGGCCGGGGACTCGGCAAACTGCTGATGCGCGCCATCATGTCCCACCCGGACCTCCAGGGCCTGCGCCGCTGGTCGCTCGCCACGCGGGACGCCCACGGCCTCTACCGCCAGTCCGGCTTCAGCGCCCTGTCGCAGCCGGAGGTCTTCATGGAGATCGTCAACCGAGACGTCTACAAGGCCAACCCCCCGGCCTAGCCAGGCGTTAAACTCGTTACCAATGTCCAGGCCTACTGACGTCCCCTCTCGCATCGTCCTGACCGGCTTCTCCGGCACCGGAAAGAGCGCCGTCGGGCCGCTGCTCGCCGGCCGCCTCGGCTGGAAGTTCGTCGACACCGACGAAGTCATCGAGAAGCGCGCCGGCAAGCGTATCCTCGAGATCTTTCGCGACCAGGGCGAGGACGCCTTCCGCGAGCTGGAGACCACCGCTATCGCTGAAGCCGTGTCCGCGGATAAGCTCGTGCTCTCCACCGGGGGCGGCGCAATCCTGCGAGCGGAGAACCGCCGCGCGCTGGCCAACGCCGGCTTCATCGTCTGCCTTGAGGCGCGGCCGGAGACGATCTTCCAGCGGCTCACGTCCCGCGCCGATGCCGAGCCGCTGGACCGCCCGCTCCTCGCCACCGCCGACCCCCTGGCCCGCATCCGCGAGCTGAAGAACGCTCGCCAGCAGCTCTACGCGCTCTGCGACTGGACCGTCCAGACCGACGGCCTCGCCCCCGAAGACGTGGCCGCCGAGATCGCGCGCGCCTACGAAGAGCGCGCGCCGTCAATCCTCTCTACGCCCGGACGAGTCGAAGCGATAGCAGATCCCAGCGCTGTGGCTCCGAAGGGGACGTTGCACGCCATCCCGGACGGCGCGGCCTGCATCGTCCGCACCTCCAGCCGCGAGTACCCCGTCTTCACCGGCTGGGGCAACCTGGGCGAGCTTGGTTCGCGGCTGCGCGCGGAGGGGCTCACGCGCTTCGCCTACGTGATCAGCGACGAGACCGTCTGGCACCATCTCGGCGACGAGGTCGAGCAGTCGCTGCGCTCAGCCGAGATCGATTTCGACGTCTTCACCGTGCCGCCGGGTGAGGCCAGCAAGTCACTGGAAAGCGCCTCCGAGATCTACGACTGGTTGATCGAGCACCGCGCCGAACGCGGGCACGCAGTAGTCGCCGTCGGCGGCGGCGTGGCGACCGATCTCGGCGGTTACGTCGCCGCGACATTTGCCCGCGGCCTGCCGCTGGTCCACGTCCCCACCAGCATGCTCGGCATGGTCGACGCCGCGATCGGTGGCAAGGTAGCCGTCAATCATCCGCAGGCCAAGAACATGATCGGCGTCTTCCACCAGCCCCGCTTCGTGCTGGAGGATGTCGCGACGCTGCGCACGCTGCCCGCTCGCGAGATCAAGTCCGGCCTCGCGGAGGCGATCAAGCACGGCCTCATCGAGGACCCCGCTTACCTGGACTTCCTGGAGGCGAACGCCGACGCCATCCTCAAGCTGGACCGCGAAGCCACCGTCGAGGCCGTGCGCCGCAGCGTCTGCATCAAGGCCGAGGTGGTCGGCGAGGACGAGTTCGAGACGACGGGCCGTCGCAGCACCCTGAACTACGGCCACACCCTGGCCCACGCCATCGAGTCGACGACCGGCTACGCGCGCTTCCGCCACGGCGAGGCCGACGGCATCGGCATGATGGCCGCCGCCGAAATGAGCGTGCGGATGGGCCTCCTCTCGCCGGACGTCAGGGAACGCCAGCGCCGCATCCTGGATCGCTACGGCTTGCCCACCCACGCCGACGGCCTCGACCGCGGGCGCCTGCTGGCCGCCGTGGCCCTGGACAAGAAGGTGCAGGGCAAGAAGGTGCGCTGGGTGCTCCTGGAGGACGTCGGCCGCACCGTCATCCGCGATGACGTCCCGGCCGAAATCGTCGAAGCCGCCCTCGACGAGGTCCTCCGCTAGCGAATGCCGGGCGATCCCGCCGCCCTTCGAGCCGTCGTCCGCGGCCGCGTGCAGGGCGTCGGCTTTCGTGACTACGTCGAGACCCGTGCCCGCTTTCTGCGCCTGGCCGGATACGTCCGCAACCTGCCGGACGGCCGCGCCGTCGAAGTTATCGCCGAGGGCCCGCGCGCTGCGCTGGAGCAGCTGCTGGAGCACGTGCGAGAGGGGCCTGCGATGTCCCGCGTAGACGCCGTGGACACCGAATGGGGCGAGCCGTCCGGTGAATATCGAGACTTCGGGACGGCGTTCTGAATGACCGGTGCCGCGCTGCCCCATCCAGCGGCGGCCGCCCGGCGTACCATGATTTAGTGAACCTCACACATCGAAGCTCGTTGACCATCGCCTTCCGTCTGTTTCTGCCGTTGGCTCTCCTGGTTGCCGTGGCGGCTGCCTGCGGCGGCTCCGGCAACGACTCGCTCGTCACTCCCACCAGCAGCGGCGATAGCGGACTCGCCGCGCCGGACTTCCCCGCCGGGCAGACCTGGTTCAACGTCAGCCAGCCGCTCACGATCGGCGACCTGCGGGGCAAGGTCGTCGTCCTGGACTTCTGGACGCTCGGCTGCATCAACTGCCAGCACATCGTCCCGGACCTCGACCACCTGGAATCAGAGTTCGGCGACGCCCTTGTCGTCATCGGCGTCCACTCCGGCAAGTACGACCGCGAGCACGCCGACGACAGCGTCCGCGAGGCGATCCTCCGCCTCGGCATCGATCATCCCGTCGTCAACGATCCCGACTTCGTGATCTGGTCCTCCTACCACGCCAACGCCTGGCCCACCATCGTCGTCGTTGACCCGGACGGCCAGATCGTCGGCGCGCACTCCGGTGAGGGCGTGTACGACGCCGTCGAGCCCCCCATCAAGCAGCTCGTCTCCGATTTCGACGCCGAGGGCAAGATCGACCGCACGCCGATCCCGATCGACCTGGAGGCCGCCCCAATCGCCGCCGATCTCCTCAAGTTCCCCGGCGCGGTCCTGGCCGACGAGGCCGGCGGCCGCCTCTTCATCGCCGACTCCGACAACAACCGCATCCTTATCTCCGACATGAGCGGCGCCCTTCAGCAGGCTATCGGCAGCGGCACGCGCGGGCTGAAGGACGGCGCCTCCGACGTGGCCGAGTTCAACCAGCCGCAGGGCCTGGCGCTCTCCGCCGATGGCAACGTCCTCTACGTCGCGGACACCCGCAACCACGCGATCCGCCACGTTGACCTCTCCACCGGCGCCGTGACGACCCTGGCCGGCGATGGTCAGCGGGCGCAGACCGTCCCCGTCTCAGCCGCCGACGCCAAAGTCACCAGCCTGGCCTCGCCCTGGGGGCTGCAGCTGATCGGCGACACCATCTACATCGGCATGGCCGGGACGCATCAGATCTGGACCCTGGACCTGGTCGCCCACACGATCGTGGTGGCCGCCGGCTCCGGTAAGGAGGGCATCGACGACGGCGCGCCCGGCGAGACCTCGCTCGCCCAGCCCAGCGGCGTTACCACCGATGGCGCGAACCTCTACTGGGTCGATCCCGAGTCCAGCTCCGTCCGCACCTTCCCGCTCCCCGGCGGCGACGTCAGGACGATCGTCGGCACCGGCCTCTTCGACTTCGGCGACGTCGACGGCCTGCCGGGCACCGCCAAGCTCCAGCACGCCCAGGGCATCGCCTTCGCGAACCGCACTCTCTACGTCGCCGACACCTACAACCACAAGATCCGCACCGTGGACCCAACCACCGGCGAAGTGACCACCGTCGCCGGCACCGGCAGCCCTGGCGACGCCGACGGTCTGGGCACAGCCGCCGTCTTCGACGAGCCGGGCGGCATCTCCGCCGCAGGCGGCAAGCTCTACATCGCCGATACCAACAACAATGCCATCCGCGTCATGGACATCGCTACCGGCGAAGTCACCACGCTGCAGCTGAGCAACCTGGCGGTCGCGGTGAACGGGCTGAACAGCCGCACCCTCAAGCTGTCGCTACCGCCGCAAACGATCAACCCATCGACGGCGACCCTGCGGCTGCATCTGACGGTGCCGGACGGCTACCAGCTGAACGACCTCGCGTCCTCGATGCTCGCGCTCAGCACGTCGAACTCCGACGCGTTCGCGCCCGGTCAGTCCGAAGTCTCCTTCTCCACCGCCGAGACCTCTGTCGAGGTGAGCGTCCCGGTGACCGTCAACGAAGGCCAGGCGATAGTCAGCGCGGCCGGTGACGTCTACTACTGCCGCGAAAACGAGAACGCCATCTGCCTCGTCGATCAGCTTGACATAGCGCTGCCCGTCACAGTTTCCGGAGACGCCCCCGAAGGCGACGCCGTCATGGACTACGAGTTGCCGCAGTAGCGGGCACGCGACATAACGCCCGGCCGATAACCGCATCTGTAGCTACTTAATGTGTAACCAATCGCGCCCCGGCCCGTCGATAGTTTCAGAAAGGTTGAGCTATCGATGTTTAGACTGGGCCGAATATTCCTCTCGGCGGCTGCCGGATTGCTCCTGCCGCTCGCCATCGTCGCCTCCGTGTCGGCGCGCACCCACACCGTTGAACCCGGCGACTCCCTGACCTACATCGCCAACCTCTACAACGTGGCGGTCGATGAGCTCGTCCAGCTCAACCACATCGCCAACCCGGACCTCATTTTCAGCGGCGAACCGCTGGAGGTCCCCGGCGAAGGCGGCCCCGGGCCCGACCCCGCGCCGGCCGTCGCCGACTCCGGCCAGACCTACACAATCCAGACCGGCGACACCCTCAGCGCCATCGCCGACAACTACGGCGTCTCTGTCAGTGACCTGGCCCAGATCAACGGCCTCGACGATCCCTCGTTCATCGTCGAAGGCCACACCCTGATCATCCCCGGTCCTCCGCCTGCTCCCGCGCCGGACGCTGTCGCCTACGTGCCGCCCCCGCTGCAGTTCCCGCCGATGCCCTACGATCCAGACATCGAGGCGATCATCGATGAGATGTCCTGGGCTTACGGCGTCGACCCCAACCTGGTGAAAGCGCTCGCCACCATCGAAAGCGGCTGGTACCAGGGCGCCGTCAGCTATACCTACGCGAGCGGCGTCATGCAGATCATGCCCGGCACCGCGGAGTACCTGCAGGACTACGTCTTCGGCTACTACCTGGACTACCAGGACAGCGCCTACGACAACATCAAGATGGGCGTGAAGTACCTGCAGGTCCTGCTGGACTCCACCGGCGGCGACGAGCACCTGGCCGTCGCCTCCTACTACCAGGGCCTCTCACCCACGCAGGCCGGCGTCTTCTATCCAGACACCACCGATTACGTGAACATGATCTTCCGCGTCCGCGACGCCTACTGGCCGGAGTAGCTCACGCCTGGGGCTGTGCGGCCCCGCCGATTCCCAGCGTCCCGGCCACCGGCTTCAGCGCCTCGATCACGAAGGCGATATGCTCGTCCAGGTCCACGCCCAGCACCTCCGCGCCGTCCGTGATGTCCTCCCGCCGCACCGCCCGCGCGAACCCCTTGTCCTTCATCTTCTTGCGGACCGATCGCACATCCACCTCATCAATCGACTTGTTCGGCTTCACCAGCGCCACTGCCGTGATGAACCCGGCCAGCTCGTCCACGGCAAAGATCGCGCGGTCCATGTTGTTCTCGCGAACGACGCCCAGGTCCTCCAGGTAGAAGGCGTGGCAGAGCACGGCGTGCACGATCTCCTCCGGCACGCCCTTCTCCCGCAGGATCGGTGCGCCCTTCTTCGGGTGCTCCTCGGCGTTGGGGTGCATCTCATAGTCGAAGTCGTGCAACAGCCCGACGATTCCCCACATCTCCTCGTCCTCCCCGAACTTGCGGGCGTAGGCTTGCATCGCCGCCTCCACCGCCAGGCCGTGCTTGCGCAGCGCCTCGCCCTTCGTGTACTCGCAGAGGATCTCCCAGGCTTCGTCTCGGTTCATACGGCACCTCCAACGCCAAGTTAGCCACAGACCGGACGGGGGATGTCAACTGTATCCAGAGTGATTGTGGCGTATCATGTGGCGTCAACGCAGCGAAACGAGGAGGACGTCATGCCGGACAACACCGTCGATGTCAACGGACTGAGCACGTACTACCGGGAGTGGGGCCAAGGCGACCCGCTCTTGTTGTTACACGGGGGTTTCGGCAGCGGCGAAGACATGCAGCCTATTGGGCGCGAGGTGGCGAAGCACTTTCGCGTCATCGCGCCGGACCGCCGCGGCCACGGGCGCACGCCGGACGTTGAAGGCCCGATCACCTACGAGAACATGGCGGCAGATACTATCGCCTTCATGGAGGCGATGAAACTGACCAAGGCCCACCTGGTCGGCTACAGCGATGGCGGCATCCTCTGCCTCTTGATTGCGCTGCAGAGGCCGGACTTGATATCCCGTATGGTGCCGCTCTCAGCTAACTTCCACCACGATGGCATAGCACCGCAGACGAAGGTGATGCTCGGCTCCATCACGCCCGACGTCCTGAAGATGATGCTGCCGGAGCCGGTGGCTTACTACGAGCAGAACAGCCCAGATGGCGCCGAACACTGGCCTGAGGTGTTCGAGAAGATCAAGCACATGATCATGACGGAGCCGGAGCTGAAGGCAGAAGACCTTTCGAAGATCAACGTGCCAACACTCATCATCGGCGCCGACCGTGACTTGATGACCATCGAGCATACCGTCGCGATCTTCGAAGCGATCCCAAACGCCCAGCTTTGTATCGTGCCCGGGGCAACGCACGCACTGGCCGAAGAGCGTGCGGAGGACGTCAGCCGGGCCGCTCTACGCTTCCTCCTCGCCTAGCCCACACGTCTGATAGCAAAACACCAGATATTCGCATAACGTGTCGCATTTCCGAGCGTCTGTACCTGCGGTACCATAGGCGTACACGTAAAAGAGGTGAAGAACATGCCGAAATCGATCTGGAACGGAGTCATCAGCTTCGGGATGGTCAGCATCCCCGTGAAGCTCTACACGGCCACCGAAGACAAGGACATCAGTTTCAACCTCCTCCACAAGGAGTGCGGCAGCCGCCTCAAGCAGCTCCGCTGGTGCCCCGTCCACGAACGCGCCGTGGAGTGGAGCGAGATCGCCCGCGGCTACGAATACGCCAAGGACGAGTACGTCGTCATGGAAGACTCTGACTTCGAAAAGCTGCCACTTCCCAGCAAGCGCACCGTCGAGCTTTCGGCTTTCGTGGAGGCCCAGCAGATCGACCCGATCTACTACCAGCGCACCTACTACCTTGAGCCGGAGGAGAAGGGCATCAAGCCCTACGCGTTGCTCCTCCGCGCGCTCAAAGAGAAGCAGCTCACCGGCATCGCCAAGATCGCCATCCGCAACAAGGAGCAGCTCTGCGCCCTGCGGCCGATGGACGGCGCCCTCGTGCTCGAGACGCTATTCTACCCGGACGAGATCCGCGAGGTGCCCAGCGAGTTGCCGGAGACCAAGGTCTCCAACGTCGAGCTGAACATGGCCGAGGCGCTGATCGACCTGTTGAAGGCCGAGTTCGAGCCGGAGAACTACCAGGACGAGTACCGCGAGGCGCTCAAGCAGGTGATCGATGCCAAGCTGGAGGGCGAGGAGATCTCCGCGCCGAAGGCTGCCAGGCCGGCCAAGATTACAGACCTGATGACCGCCCTCAAGGCCAGCGTGGAAGCCGCGAAGAAGGGCCAGAACGGCAAGAAGGGCCGCGCCGCGCCGCCGAGCCCGAGGACGAGGTCACGCCGCGCCGCCGCAAGAAGGCCGCGGCCGGTTAGCCGCGACTTGCGAACTACCTCGAGGAGGTCTTCTTAGCCGATGCCGGGCGCCGCTTGCGACCGTTGGCGCTGCGGCCGTTGTGGCTGGCGGTGGCACGCTTCGTGGTTGACGGCTCGCCGTCGCCTGATCCGCCGTCTTTCGCTACGCGCTCAAAGTGCTTCTTCAGCACCTTCAGCTCTTCCTCGCTGTAGTCCTCGGCGGTGGTCAGCTTGTTGCGCGCGCCAATCGTGTGCACGATCAGCTCATCCAGCTTGGCGTGCAGCGCCGTGTTGTCGCGGTTCTGCGTGTTCTGGATCAGGAACACCATCAGGAACGTCACGATCGTCGTGCCCGTGTTGATGATCAGCTGCCAGGTGTCGGAGAAGCCGAACACCGGCCCCGTGACCGACCAGGCCAGGATCACGACGATCGCCAGGGCGAAGGCGTAGACGGACCCGGCGATCAGCGAGACCTTCGTCGAAAACTTGCGGAACAGCTCTTGCATGTCACTCCTTGCGTGCGGGAAATCTGTACCTATTCTGTCTGGGACCCGGGCAATCCGGGGCATGCACGCAAAGGGGCTTCTCATTGCAGTTCCGTAGCGGACGGCCTCCGAGGCCTGCAAGCGCCTCCTAACGCGCGATAATGGGATGCACGATGCCGACAAACAGGAAGGCCGCGCCGCGGAGCCTGGAGAAGTACCGCGAAAAGCGCGACTTCAAGAAGACCGCCGAGCCGCCGCCTCACGCGCCTTCAATGCACGAGGGGCGGCTGATGTTCGTCGTCCAGAAACACGCCGCATCACAGCTCCACTACGACTTCCGCCTGGAGTTCGAAGGCGTCCTCAAGTCCTGGCCGATCCCGAAGGGCCCCTCCCTCGATCCCAGGGACAAGCGGCTCGCCGTCATGGTGGAGGACCACCCGCTGGACTACGCCTCCTTTGAAGGCGTCATCCCCAAGGGCGAGTACGGCGCCGGCCAGGTCATCGTCTGGGACGCCGGGACCTACTCCCCGGACGAAGAGGGCGTCTACTCCTGGGACGACCGCGCCGAGGCCGACCGCCGCATGCAGGAAGGCCTGGCAGCCGGCAAGATCTCCATCTACCTGCAGGGCCAGAAGCTCAAGGGCTCGTTCACGCTGGTCAAGCTGGCCAACAGCGAGACCGGCAAGGACTGGCTCTTCATCAAGCACAAGGACGGCTTCGTCGACACCGAACGCGACGTCACCGCCGAAGACCGCTCGATCATCTCCGGTCTCAGCATCGCCGACATCAAGGCCGGCCACCTCCCCGACCGCGCCCACCAGCGCCTCATCGTCCACCCGGAGGACGCGCGCGGGGCCAGGCGCGCGCCCTTCCCGAAATCGCTGGAGCCGATGCAGGGTACGCTCAGCGACGCGCCCTTCTCCTCCCCGGACTGGTACTACGAACCGAAGATGGACGGCGTCCGCGCCATCGTCTTCATCAACGGCGACCGCGTGCGGATCATCTCCCGCAGCGGCCTCGACGCCACCCGCCAGTACCCGACCATCGCCGCCGAGATGGCCGCGCAGACCGAGCGGCGCCTCGTCCTCGACGGCGAGATTGTGGCCCTTAACGAAAAGGGCGTCCCCTCATTCCAGACCATCCAGCAGCGCCTCAACCTGGCCCGCGACGCCGACATCCGCAAGATGGACGAACAGATTCCCGTCTACTTCTACGGCTTCGACATCCTCTACGCCGGCGGCTACGACCTGCGCGGCGCTCCGCTCAGCGACCGCAAGGCGCTGCTCAAGCAGCTCCTCGTCCCGACCGACTACATCCACCTGCTAGAGCACTTCGAAGAGGACGGCGTCGCCGCCTACGAAGGCGCTATCGCCGCCGGCCTCGAAGGCGTCATGGCCAAAAAGCGCGACAGCGTCTACGAGTCCGGCCGCCGCTCAAGGGCCTGGCTGAAACTCAAGGGCACGCTGGAGGACGAGTTCGTCATCGGCGGCTACACCGGCGGCACCGGCGGCCGCGCGAAGACCTTCGGGTCGCTCCTCGTCGGCCAGTACGAAGACGGCAAGCTCGTCTACTCCGGCAACGTCGGCACCGGCTTCGACGAGAAGACGCTGGCCAAGCTGCTGAAACAGCTGGAGGCGCTCGCAGACCGACAAGTCGCCGTTCGACGTGATGACCCCCGGCGGCTCCCGCTTCGGCCGGCCCAAGGATGTCCCGATCACCTGGACCCGGCCGGAGCTCGTGGCCCGCGTCAAGTTCGCCGAGTGGACGAACGATGGCCACCTCCGCGCCCCCAGCTACCTGGGCCTGCGCGACGACAAGCCGCCCCGCGAAGTCCACCGCGAGACCGTCGTCTCGCCACCCGCGGCCGAACCACCGGTGAAGCGCGGCAAGCCCGCGAAATCGCGCAAGGCAATCGCCCCCGTTGATGACCCCGTCGTCGGCGACGTGCTCGAGCAGCTGGCACAGAAGTCCGAGAAGTTCGTGCTGAAAGTCGGCGGCGTCAGCGTCCCGCTCAGCAACCTGGACAAGCCGCTCTGGCCGCAGTGGGAGAAGACCCGCCCGCTCACCAAGCGCGATCTCCTCGTCTACTTCGCGCGGGTCTCGCCGTACCTCCTGCCACATCTCCACGGCCGTCCGATCACGCTGACCCGCTACCCCAACGGGATCGAGGCCAAGCACTTCTACCAGAAGCACTGGGAGAGCAAGCTGCCGCCCTTCGTCGATCCCGTCACCGTCTGGTCGGAGCAGTTCCACAAGGACCAGGAGTACCTCCTTTGCAACAACCTGCCGACGCTCCTCTGGCTGGGCCAGCTCGCCGACATCGAGCTGCACACCTGGTACTCGCGCGTCGACACCGAGCCCGATGGCGCGAAGCTCCCGCTCTACGAAGGCGGCGGCGAAGATGAGTTCGAGCGCTCGCGGCTGAACTTCCCTGACTTCATCGTCTTCGACCTCGATCCCTACATCTACTCCGGCGACGAGAAGAAGGGCGCCGAGCCGGAGCTGAACCGCCGCGCCTTCCTCAAGACCTGCGACGTCGCTTTCTGGCTGAAGGACCTGCTCGACTCGCTGTCACTGTCCTCCTTCGTCAAGACCACCGGCAAGACCGGCCTCCACATCTACGTCCCGATCGTCCGCCACTTCGACTACGACGCCGTCCGCTCAGCGGCAGAGACCGTCGGCCGTTTCCTGGTCCGCGCCCATCCCAGGGACATCACGATGGAGTGGAGCGTCCCCAAGCGCGCCGGCAAGATCTTTTTCGATCACAACCAGAACGTGAAGGGCAAGACCCTGGCCTCGCTCTACTCGCCGCGGCCTGTCGGCTGGGCCGGCGTCTCCATGCCCCTGCGCTGGGACGAGGTGCGGGACATCTACCCGACCCAGTTCACGATCCAGAACGCCTGCGACCGGCTTGCCGAGACCGGCGACCTCTGGCAGAACATCCTGGCCGAAAAGCACGACCTGGCCTCCATGTTAGAGGCCGTCGCCGCCGACACGTAGCGGAGCGCCTTCAGGCCTCCAAACGGGCCTTGCTGCAGCCACGCGATGTGGAAGGCTAAAGCCATTCCGCTACGCCAAACATTTGCCCGGCACCGTAGCGGAGCGCCTTCAGGCCTCCAAACGGGCCCTGCTGCAGCCACGCGATGTGGAACGCTAAAGCCGTTCCGCTATGACAGCCCCCGGAGCGCTTCCAGGCGACTAGAACGGCCCCAGCTTGTCGTCTTCACCCGCCGAACCCTCCTCCGAGCTCGCGCCGGGCAGGTCCATCAGCATCGCCAGGCCGATGAAGAACACCGCGCCCAGCGCCACGAAGTAGTCGTGCGAGGCGATCGCCGCGGCCAGCCAGAAAGCGCTGATCGCCAGGTTGATCAGGAACCACGAAAACGAGTTGTCGAACATCACCCGGCCTCCGCAGCTCTGCAGGTCTGCGGCGGCACGTCCGGGCGCAGCGCCTTGAACACCGGGAAGCGCAAGCGGCCGTCCGGCCAGGCGTCGGCGTAGCTGACCGTGGCCACCACCTCCGGCCGGCACCAGAAGACCAGCCGTTCCAGCGACGGCTCCCCGGCGAAGGGGCAGGTGGCGATCGTCGCCTCGTCCAGGCGGCGCACCAGCTCCTCCATCTCGTCCTGGAAGCCGCCGGTCACCTCGCCTGCGTAGTCCAGCTTCCCGTCATCTCGCACCAGCCCCAGCAGAATCGAAGAGATCGCCTCTCGGGAGCGTCCGCCGGCGCGCGGGTTCCAGCGGCCGCCGTAGGTGAACCCCCCCACGATGTAGTTCTGCTTCTGCTGCACGCGCACCGTCAGCCAGGCGCGGCTCCGCTGCCCGGGCAGGTAGCGGCTGTCCGTCTCCTTGGCGACGATCCCCTCCAGGCCGTGCTCCCGCGCGGCGTCGAAGAACGCGACTCCGTCTCTTACCACGTAGTCCGGCACGGCGATGGCGGCGTTGGGACGCACCAGGTTCGCCAGCATCTCCTTGCGGCGGCGCAGCGGCCAGCCGGTTACCGCCTGCCGCTCCCGGTACACGAGATCGAACGCCTGGAGCGTCACCGGATACTGTTCGGCCAGGGCCTGCGCGGCTCCGGCGTCGTCCACGGCCAACCGATGTCTCAGGCGGGTGAAGTCTGGATGGCCATCTGCGTCCAGGCAGACGATCTCACCATCGATCACCATCCCGGACTCGCGCAGCCTGCTGCTGATGGCAGAGAGCTCCGGGTAGCGCTGGGTTACGTCGCGGCCCCAGCGGTCCTGCAGCCGCAGCGACCCTTGCTCGACGAAGGCCAGCGCGCGCACGCCGTCCCACAGCACTTCGTAGATGTGGGCCGGCGAATCGAACGGCTCGGCCACGGCCGACGGCAGCATCGGCTCGATCACCTGTGGCAGGGCCGCGCGGGAGGGAGGCGCAGCCGGCGCGGCGGTTTGCCTGCGCCCGTGGCGGAGAGTCACCTTACGCCCCTCATAGCCATCTCCATCGAAGATAACGCGGCCCGGCGGCCTCGTCCACCGGGGCGTGTCATCGTTAACGCCGGATCAACCACTAACCGAAAAGTCACGGCCCTGTAACCGTTCCTTAACCGCGTCCCCGCAGACGTGTCCTAGTATCTGGATTGCGCGCACCGGTTCTCATCGCCGCACCCCCAAACGACGGAGAGAGCAGCGCGCTTTTTCTTTCTCCCGAGCTCCTGGGGTTGAGAGAGACAACGATGGCAAACAATCCTCACGACAACGGGTGGCACATCTGGTCCAGCCACGGCACCGTGCTCTTCCACATCGCGCTTCACCCGGGCTGCACAATCGCTGACATCGCCGACGCCCTCTGCCTGACCCAGAGGACGATCTGGGGCGTCGTGGGCGATCTGCGCCGCGCCAACATGCTGGACGTCAAGCGGGACGGCCGCCGCCACCGCTATCTCGTCAGGCTGGACGCTGACTTCCGCCACCCAACGATCGAGCGCGTCCCGCTGAGCACGGTCTTCGGCCGCCTCCCCGCCGCCCGCGTCAAGCCGGCCGCCTAGCGCCGTCGCCGCGCGTCACCGCCCTGTTGCCTGGCGCTAACCTCCCGTTCAACCCGCCGCGCTACTATAAGATGGCGACAGGAGGGACACCCAGCGATGGCAGACGAAAAGACGCAGCCCGAAACCCAGTCCAGCGAAACGGGGCGCGCCGCCCGCGTGCCCGGCGTCTTTGACCAGGCGTTCCTGACCGACGTCGAGAACGTCACGGAGGTCATCTTCGTTCGCCATGGCCAGCCGGACATCAACTTCGAAGGCGTCGTCGGCGATACGATCGACCCGCCGCTCACGGAGCACGGCCGCATGCAAGCCAACCTCGTCGGGGCAGCTCTGTCCACGCTCAACATCGACGCGATCTTCTCCAGCCCCATGCGCCGAGCTATGGAGACCGCCGAGCCGATCGCCAGGCAGCACAAGCACCTGGAGTTGAAGGTCGTCGAGGACCTCCGCGAAGTCGAGATCTTCCGCGACATCCCGCGAGACAAGACCGTGCAGGACTTTCTTGGCCGCGAGCTCCTGATCGGCGTCCGCAACCGGATGCTCGAAGAGCGCTCCTGGGACGTCTACCCGTTCTCTGAGTCCAGCCACGAGTTCCGCAAGCGGACCATCAACGCCATCGAAGGCTGCATCGCCCACAACGCCGGCCACCGCATCGTCATCGTCTGCCACGGCGGCGTCATCAACGCCTACATGGGCCACATCATCCACACCGACTACGACATGTTCTTCCGCCCGGCCCACACCTCCGTCAACATCGCCATCGCCGGTGAGGGACGCCGCGTCCTCCGCCTGCTGAACGACACCCACCACCTGACCACGGGCGAGGGTGAGTTCATTTCGTACTGACGGCGGACAGTGGGCAGTAAACAGCCGCCACGGGCCGGGCCGCACCCTCGACCCTCATCATTTAGCGCGCTAACATAACTACATCACCCCAAAAGCGAGGCCGCAGCAATGACTCAGCAGAAGACCAGGACCCTCAACCTCCGCATCCCCGGGCCAACCCCCGTGCCCGAAGACATCCTCGCCGCCGTCGCCCATCCCATGGTCAACCACCGCGGCAAGGAGTTCGCCGGCGTCGTCAACCGCATCGCTGAGCGGCTCAAGGATTTCTTCCTGACCAGCCAGGACGTCATGGTCCTCTCTTGCTCCGGCACCGGCGGCCTGGAAGCTGCCGTGGTCAACACGCTTTCTCCCGGCGACAAGGTCCTCGCCGTCAGCATCGGCTCCTTCGGGGAGCGCTTCGCCACGATCGCCGAGAAGTACGGCGCTGACGTCACCATGCTCCCCTACGAGTGGGGCCAGCCGGCCCGCGCTGAGGACATCCGCCACGCCCTGAAGGCCGAACCGGGCATCAAGGCCGTGCTCGTCACCCACAACGAGACTTCCACCGGCGTCACCAACGCCCTGGCCCAGATCGCCGAGGTTGTGCGGGAGTTCGACAAGCTGATCCTCGTGGACGCGGTCAGCAGCCTCGGCGCGATCCCGCTGGAGATGGACGCCTGGGGCCTGGACTGCGTCGTCACCGGCTCCCAGAAGGGCTGGATGGTCCCGCCCGGACTCGCCTTCGCCTCCCTCAGCGACCGCGGCTGGAAGGCGTTCGAGCAGGCCAGGATGCCGCGTTTCTACTTCGATCTCGGCAAGCACCGGGAGGCCCAGGCCAAGGGCCAGACCCCGTTCACGCCGGCGATGTCGATCTTCTTCGGCCTGGACGTGGCGCTCGACAGGATGGCCGAAGAGGGCATGGAGGCGATCTTCGCGCGCCACAAGCGAATCGCCGCTCTGACCCGCCAGGGCGTCAAGGGGCTGGGCCTGGAGCTCCTCTGCACCGACGAAGCCTTCGCCTCCGACACCGTGACCGCCGTCAAGTGCCCGGAAGGCATCGAGGTCAGCGCCCTCCGTAGCGCAATGGAGGACGACTACAACATCATCCTCGCCGGGGGCCAGGGCAAGCTCAGCGGCAAGATCTTCCGCATCGGCCACCTGGGCCTCGTCGCCGAAGAAGACATCTCCCAGACCATGGACGCCCTCGGCGCCACGCTCGGCAAGCTCGGCTTTAAGCGCTGACGCAGCGGGACCGCTCCGCTGCGCAAAACCCGGAGCGTGCGCCACGCGTATTCTTTGGCGCAACGGTCGGGCAATCGTTGCACCAACCGGCGCGCGGGCGGGGAACCCCCGGAATGGGCGATGTGGCTGGCAATCCCCCACCTGCGGCCGGTCTTTCGCATCCCAGAGCAGGGGCAGATCCGCTCGGCCAATCGGGGGCGGGGAACGTAGCGGAGCGCCTTCAGGCCTCCAGGTGGGGCGGGGCGGCCGGCTAAACGCCGCGATACGTCAGCTGGGCCGCATGAACTTCGGGAGCATGTCCTCGGGCCCGCTCGGCACCGTGAAGTGATCGTTGATCTCCGGCTCCTCATAGCCCGCCAGGTACCGCCACGTGCGGATCCCAACCACGGAGATACCCATCTGCTTGCACAGCTTTAGCGCCTCGTCGCCCTTGCCCACCGGCACGTACAGGTAGAGCGGCGCCAGGTCCGCGTACGGCAGCCACTCCCAGCGCGCCACGGCCTCACGGACCGTCTCGTTCGTCTCGATCTCGGCGACGATCCGGCAGTTGTTCTCCGGGTGCTGGACGACAACGATGTCCGGATAAGCGACCAGCCCGCCCGGCATCTCCACGCCCATCGCCCGGGTTGGGTGGTTCACGTACGTCTTGTAGTCCCGGTACTTCTCCGTCGGGAAGCCGAAGCGCAGGCGCGCGATGTCCTTGATTGCGCGTTCGTGGATCAGCTCCCGCGACTCTGTGCGGGCGGCGTAAGTCGGCGGCACGTAGGCGGCGGGCTGGCCGGGGGCCGGCGCCGGTCCCGTCACCTGGGAGAGCAGCGGGCTCTGCGGCATGCCCGCGGTCAGGTGGCTCAGCGCCTTCTGCACCGGGTCGCTTCCGCCGGCCGCGGCTGGCTCTGGTGTTGGGGTCGTCGCATCCTTGGCCATATTCGCTCGCTCCGTGTGTTTGGCGTCGTTTTCAGAAGTATGGCTGAGTCGCCTTGGATAGAGCAAGGCGCGGGCCTTATCCGCGCTTGACCCCGGCCATTCGTTTTGTGATTATTCACACAAAGGATTCCCCTTTGCACGCGACTACTTCCCAACGCCTGTTCTCTTCAGCCACGCGAGCGTTTTTCCGGTAGCTGCCATGGCGACTACGCTGGCCGGCCGGGCCCCTCGCGAAGGCGGCATCTTCGCCCGCCTGCGGACCTCGTTTGATCTCCGCTACTACGCCGCCGCCACCGCGCTCATCACCTATGGGCTGATCGTCGTCGGCGGGACTGTGCGGGCCACCGGCTCCGGCGAGGCCTGCCCGGACTGGCCGCTCTGCAAGGGCAACATCGTGCCGCCGCTGGAGGCCAAGGTCTGGGTCGAGTTCTCCCACCGGCTCCTGGCCACCGTCGTCAGCTTCCTCGTCGCCGGCCTGATCTACGCGATCTGGCGCAGGCGCAAGCAGGACCCCCTGCTCTGGAAGGCGGCGCTGCTCGTCGGCGGGCTCCTGACGCTGCAGATCGTCGTTGGTGGCATCACCGTCGATACCAAGACGGCTGCGGGCGTCGTCGCTATCCACCTTTCGATCGCTCTCACCCTGCTCACCACGCTCATCTTCATCACCGCGCGCCTCTTCCGCACCGCCGATAAACCGCTGGTGCGGCTGGAGGTGCTCCCCTGCATCGTGTTGGCCGGCGTCTTCGCCCTCGTGATTACGGGCGCCTTCGTCTCCCAGAGGCACGCCGGGCTGGCCTACCCTGACTGGCCGCTGTTCAACGGCGGTGTCACGCCCTCGTCGTCGGAGGCCGGGCAGCTGCACTACCTGCACCGCATCGTGGCCGGCAGCGTGGGGCTGCTCTTCCTCGCGCTGTTTGTACAGGCCGTGCGCGGGCACGCTTCACAGGGCGTCATCTGGCTGCTCACGGCCGCCGGGGTGCTCTTCGTGGCCCAGGCGCTGCTGGGGGCTGCCAACGTCTGGCTGGAGCTGGCAACCTCTGTCCGCATCCTCCACCTGGCCCTAGCCTCTGCCGTATGGGCCGTGCTAGTGTTCACGATGGCGTGGGCATACCAGAACGGCCTGCGCCTGACGAAGGGAAACTCCTGACTTTGGCGACGATTACCACGGCGGCAACCGGTGCGGCGCGCGACGTTCGCGGGCTGGTCTGGTCATACATCCGGCTCACCAAGCCCCGCATCGTCATGCTCCTTGTGATCACAACGATCCCGGCGATGATGCTGGCCGAAGGCGGCGTGCCGTCGTTCTGGCTGATGCTGGCGACTGTGTTCGGTGGCTCGGTCGTGGCCGGCGGCGCCAACGCCCTCAACATGTACTTCGACCGCGACATCGACCAGATCATGATCCGCACCCGGGTTCGGCCGGTCCCCTCGGGACAGGTGGAGCCGGAAAGGGCCGCCATCTTCGGCATCGCGCTCGGCGCTTCCGGCTTCGCGTTCTTGCAGGTCTTCGTGAACCCGCTCTCGGCCTTCCTGACCATCGGCGCGCTGGCCTTCTACGTTCTCGTCTACACTCTCATGCTCAAGCGCAACACGCCGCTCAACATCGTGATCGGCGGCGCTGCCGGGGCGATGCCGCCGGTCATCGGCTGGGCCGCGGTCACAAACTCCGTGAGCATCGAGGCGCTGCTGATGTTCGCGATAGTCACGCTCTGGACGCCGCCCCACTTCTGGGCTCTTTCCCTCAACTACAGCAGCGACTACAAGCGCGCCGGCGTCCCGATGCTCCCCGTGGTCAGCGGCATCGATGAGACCAAGCGCCAGATCTTCGGCTACTCCGCCGCCCTCGTCGCCTCCACGATCGCGCTGGCCTTCCTCAGCGATGCCGGCGCCGTCTACCTGGCCTCGGCGAGTGTGCTGGGCGCGGGCTTCATCTACTTCGCCGCCCGGCTCTGGCGCTCCGGCTCGCTGCGCGATGCCACCAGCGTCTTCCGCTACTCCATCGCCTACCTGGCCCTGCTCTTCGGCGCCATCGCCCTGGATGTGCTGGTGCGGTCATGAGGCCTCGTTTGACTTACGTGCATTCGGTATCTGATCATACTGGCGAAGTCCGACCGTGAGCGATTTCATCCGCCGCCTCCGAGCCAGCGCGCCGCGATACATACCGGCGCTGATCTTGCTGCTGCTCATCGCCCTCCTGCTCTCCGGCTGCGCGACTCACACCCCCCAGAACACTTTCGACGCCCAGGGTGAGGTGGCCCGCAAGCAGCGGGACCTCTTCTACCTGGCGATGTGGCCCGCCATCGCCATCATGATCCTCGTCCTCGGGGGCATCATCATTCTGTGCCTCCGCTTCCGGGAGCGTGACCCGAACGCCCGCCCGCCCAGGCAGATCGAAGGCAACACCCGCCTGGAGCTGACGTGGACGATCCTGCCCGCGATCCTCCTGCTCGGCCTCGGCGTGCCGACGGTCGGCCTCATCTTCGACCTCGGGAAGTCGCCTGACGCTGACGCCTATCATCATCAACGTCACCGCCCAGCGGTACAACTTCACCTTCGAATATCCAGACGCCAAGGACAGCCAGGGCAACCCGCTCTTCGTCCCCAACGACCCGCACATCCCGGCCGGCCGCGAGGTCGCCTTCAACCTGCACTCCCTGGACGTGATCCACAGCTTCTGGATCCCCCGCCTCGGCGGCAAGCTGGATATCATCCCCAACGATGACCACGTCCTCTGGCTCAAGGCCGATGGGCCCGACACCTTCTCGGGCGAGTGCGCCGAGTACTGCGGGCTGGACCACGCCAATATGAAGATGACGGTCCACGCCGACTCCCAGGCCGACTTCGACGCCTGGATCGCCGCTCAGCTGGCGATCGCCAACGCCACGCCGGCGCCCAAACCCAGCCCGTCTGCATCCGTAGCACCAACGCCGACCGCAACGCCGGTACCGACAGGGAGTTAGTCGATGGCCACGATCGCTGCACCACGGACAAGCCCTCTGGCAGGCGCGCTGCGGGACGCCCGCACCGCGGCGGAGCACAACAAGCTCCTCAACTGGATCGCCACGGTAGACCACAAGAAGATCGGCGTCATGTACGGCGTTACGGCCTTCATCTTCTTCTGCCTCGGCGGCATCGAGGCGCTGCTCCTGCGCACCCAGCTGGCCACGCCCAACGCCAACGTCCTCACCGCCGACGAGTACAACCGCCTCTTCACGATGCACGGCACGACTATGGTCTTCCTGGTCGTGATGCCGCTGAGCGCCGCCTTCTTCAACCTGATGGTGCCGCTGATGATCGGCGCCCGCGACGTCGCCTTCCCGCGCCTCAACGCCTTCAGCTACTGGACGTTCCTGGCCGGCGGCCTCTTCCTCAACGCCAGCTTCTTCACCCGCAATATCTTCGGCGGTGAGCTGGGCGCACCGGATGGCGGCTGGTTCGGCTACGCGCCTCTCAACCTGCGGGCCTACACTCCCGGCCACGGCATGGACTTCTGGGCGCTGGGCCTCCAGATCCTGGGCGTCGCCTCGCTCGCCGGTGGCTTCAACTTCATCGTCACCATCCTCAACATGCGTGCGCCGGGGATGACCCTCTTCCGCATGCCCGTGTTCGTCTGGATGACCCTGGTCACCTCGTTCCTGATCATCTTCGCGATGCCGGTCATCGCCGTGGCCCTCTTCGAGCTGTCCTTCGACCGCTTCTTCGACGCCAACTTCTTCAACGCCGCTGCCGGCGGCAACCCGCTGCTCTGGCAGCATATGTTCTGGCTCTTCGGACATCCGGAGGTGTACATCCTCATCCTCCCGGCCTTCGGCATCGTCTCCGAGATATTACCGACGTTCGCCCGCAAGCCGTTGTTCGGCTACCCGTTCGTCGTCTTCTCCGGGATCTCCATCGGCTTCATGAGCTGGGGCGTCTGGGTGCACCACATGTACACGACCGGGCTGGGGACCGTGGCCAACTCCGCCTTCGGAATCTCGACGATCCTGATCGCCATCCCCACCGGCGTCAAGATCTTCAACTGGATGGGCACTTTATGGGGCGGCTCCATTCGCTTCAAGGCGCCGATGATGTTCGCCATCGGCACCGTCGCCATGTTCACCATCGGCGGCCTCTCCGGCGTCACCCACTCGATGGTCCCGGCCGACTACCAGCAGCAGGACACCTACTACATCGTCGCCCACTTCCACTACGTGCTCTTCGGCGGCGCCATCTTCGCCCTCTTCGGCGGCATCTACTACTGGTTCCCGAAGTTCACCGGCCGCTACATGGACGAAACGCTGGGCCACATCAACTTCTGGGTCATGCTGATCGGCTTCAACCTGACCTTCTTCCCGATGCACATGTCCGGCTTGCTCGGCATGCCCCGCCGCATCTATACGTACCCGTCTGACTACGGCTGGAACCTCTGGAACCTTCTCTCCAGCATCGGCGCGTTCACCATCGCTCTATCTGTCCTCATCTTCATCATCAACTTCCTGATCAGCGTCCGCAAAGGCAAGGAAGCCGGCGCCGATCCCTGGGACGGCCGGACCCTGGAGTGGACGATCCCCTCGCCGCCTCCACACTACAACTTCGCGGAGATTCCGCAGGTCCACGCTCTGGACGACTTCTGGCACCACAAGTACCAGGAGGACTCGCTGGGCAACGTTACCCCCATCATCGCCGGCGGCGCACACGCCCCGGAGGCGGCCCACGCGGGCTACGGCGGCCACGATGACCACGCCGACATCCACATGCCCTCGCCGTCGTTCCTGCCGCTGCTTACCGCGCTCGGCTTCCCCTTCATCGCCGTTGGCATCATCTACGACTACGCGCTGATCCCGGTCGGCGTCACGCTGCTTCTCGTCGGCGTCTTCGGATGGGCGCTGGAACCAGCGACGGAAGAAGCATAGGAGGCGCCGTGGCAGCTGGCACAGCACACCTGGAGACGTCCACAGGCCTGGACAACAAGAAGCTGCTGATGTGGCTCTTCCTGGGCTCTGAGTGCCTCTTCTTCGGCTCCTTCATCGCCGCCTACCTCCTCTATCGTGGCCACAGCACAACCGGTCCCTACCCGGAGGACCTGGTCGATATCCCCTTCACCTCCGTCAGCGCCTTCGTCCTCCTTATGAGCAGCGTCAGCATGGTGCTGGCCCTGGCTTCGATCCAGCGCGGCAACGTCCGCAACATGCAGATCTGGCTCTTCACCACGGCCGTCCTCGGCACGCTCTTCATCGCCGGCCAGGCCTACGAGTTCACGGAGTTCAGCCACGAAGGTCTGAGCCTCCACGCCAACCTCTACGGCACGACGTTCTTCGTACTCACCGGCTTCCACGGCGCCCACGTCACCATCGGCGTGCTGATCTTGATGTCACTCTTCACCTACTCCCTGCGCGGAGGCATCCAGCAGAAGGACTCGCTGAATATCGAGCTGGCCGGCCTCTACTGGCACTTCGTCGACATCGTCTGGATTATCATCTTCACCCTCGTCTACCTGATTCAGCCCCAGTGAGGAAGCATTCATGACTCTGGCCGACTACCGACGCAACCGCGGCGAGCCCATCGTCACCGAGGATGAGGCGGCCGCCGAGGCCCACTCCGAGCATCATCCCGGGGTCCTCGAATACACGCAGATCGGCCTCGTCCTCTTCGTCATCACCTGCATAGAGGTCGGCGCCTACTACGTCGGGCTGAGCCACAACGCGCTCGTGGCCTCGCTGCTGGTCATGTCGGCGGTCAAGTTCACCCTCGTCGTCCTCTGGTTCATGCACCTGCGCTTTGACAGCCGCATCTTCTCCACGATGTTCCTCTTGGGCCTGATCACCGCGGGGGCGGTCTTCACAGTCGTCATTGCTATCCTCCACGGGAAGCTCGTCTGAGGAGGCCCGGCCCCCGCTAACGCGCCGGCTAGGACAGTGAAGGCACAGCGGTGATACCGGTACCGCTACACGTAGCTCCCACAGGCCCCTGGTACGCCTGGCACCTGCACCCGGACGTCTTCGTCCTCTGCCTTGGGCTGCTCGTCGCCTACTGGTACGCCGTCACCATCTGGCGGCCCCACCTCCCGGACGCCGGTCGCGTCAAGCGGCAGCAGGTCGCTCTCTATTGCTCCGGCGTCGCCGTCGATCTTCATCGCCTCCGCTACGCCCATCCACGACATCGGCGAGGAGTACCTGCTAAGCGTCCACATGAGCCAGCACCTGATGTTCAGCATGGTGGCGCCGCCGCTATTGCTGGCCGGCATCCCCACCTGGCTCTGGGAGGCCCTCTTCTTCCGCAAGGGCGTCCTTCCCGTGATGCGGGTCATCCTGCACCCGGTCGTCACGCTGGCCGTCTTCAACGCCGTGCTCGTCGGCTCACACCTCCCGGACACGATGGACTTCATCCTCTACCACCACTGGGTCCACTTCTTCGCCCACGTCATCCTCGTCACCGCCTCCCTGATGATGTGGTGGCCGGTCATCACCAACGTGCCGGGCCTGCCCCACCTGACCTACCCCTTCCGCATGATGTACCTCTTCCTGCAGTCGCTGGTCCCGTCGGTCGTCGCGGCCTTTCTCACCTTCGCCACCGGACCGATCTACGGCTTCTACGGCGCCGCGCCGCGGATCGAAGGGATCACTATCATCGAGGACCAGCAGATCGCCGCTGCCTCGATGAAGATCTTCGGCAGCCTGATCCTCTGGTCCTTCATCGGCGTCTCCTTCTTCAAGTGGTGGGCCCAGGAGCAGCGCGAATCGAAGGGCCCCGCCTGGTCAGCGGTCGAAGAGGAGCTGCAGGAGATCGGCCTCACCCTCAGCGACCGCCGCCGCTAGCCGTCCATTCCGCGACACGCAAAACGGGCGCCGTGTGACCGGCGCCCGTTCGATTTGCGGTTCTTTGTGCGTTACGAAACTACGAACGTCCCGAACATCTGCGTCGGGTGGAAGTCGCAGCGGAAGTGGTACGTCCCCGGCGTGTCGATCGTGAACGTCAGCGTGCCGGTCCCGCCGCCGGAGATCCGGGCCGGGTCCGAGCATGCCGTCACCGTGGTGTCCGTGGCCGAGCAGTAGTGGCTGTCCGTCGGGTTCTGCTCGGCCGTTCCGCCCACGTCGATGTTGTGGGTGCCGATGCCGCTGTTCTTCAGCTGGAAAGTGACGCTTTCGCCGGCCTTCACAGGGATCGCCGGGTTTTCGGCGCCGTTGTACTTGATAACGTTGTCCGCCAGGTCGATCTCCGTGGAGGCGCCGGGCGCCGGTGTTCCGCTGCCGGGAGCCGCCGAGGCTGTCGGCTGCTCGCCGGAGGCCTCCGTGCCGTCGTCAGAGGCGACGGCCCAGATTGTGCCGCCGATGAGGATGATCGCGGCCGCGCCGAGGATGCCGCCGATCTGCACCCCGGAGGCCTTGGGGTTGAGCGCCAGGTAGCTCGCCGTGAGCAGGACGAAGATGGCGATCCCCGCCGCCAGCGCCGTCGCGTTGTCGCCGCGGATCTGGAGGTAGACGCGGGAGAGGCCGTAGATCGTCAGCAGGGCGAAGGCCAGCACACCCAGCGGAATCGCCAGCGGCAGTACCGTCCGCCCCCTCGCGCCTTCTGATTGCTCCGCCGCCTTGCCGGAAGACTCCGTCCGCAGCGCCTCCATGTCCAGCACCTGCAGGCTGTCGGCGACAAGGACCGCCCGATGCTTGCGGACGATGTTGGCCGCGTTCGGCTCGTTCGTCTCGTAGCGGACCAGGCTGCCGTCGTCCGTCCAGCGGGTCTCGACGACGACCAGGATATTGCCCTCGTTGTTGATCGATCGGGTGATCCGCAGGTCCCGGAAGCCTACCTGGTTGCGCAGGAACTCCCGGTGCTGATCGAGCTCGGAGATCAGCCCGTCAGAGCCGGACGCTTCCTCAAGCCGGGAGGCCGGGATCTGGAAGAGGATTGTCTGAATGTATTCCATGCGCGCTCCTACGGAATAACGGGCCGCCGCCAAATAGCGTAGGCCCGTTTGTAGGGAATATCACAAGGGTATCTGAGGGTCAAGCGGCGGCGCCCTTCCGCCCGGCCCTTGACCCGCCTTAGTGTGACACATACACTAAGTGCGCGATGAGCCTCCGCGTCGGCCTGGCCCAGATCGACACCACCATCGGTGACCTCGCGGGCAACGCCGCCAAGGTCCGCGAGTGGGCCGGCCGGGCCCGCGACGCCGGCGTCGACGTCATCTCCTTCCCGGAGCTGACGATCACCGGCTACCCGCCGGAAGACCTGCTCCTGCGCCCGCGCTTCGTCGCTGACAACCTCAAAGCGCTGGAGTCTGTCCTCGATGCCTGTCGCGGTATCACGGCCGTCGTCGGCTACGTGGACGCCCAGGGCAACGCCATCTACAACGCCGCTGCCGTCATCCACGACGGTCTTATCGTCGACACTTACCGCAAGCAGCACCTGCCGAACTACGGCGTCTTCGACGAGCTCCGCTACTTCACCTCCGACGACACTTGCCCGGTCTACGAGATCGGTGGGCTGCAGGTCGGCGTCAACATCTGCGAGGACATCTGGCTGACCGGCGACCCCACGCGCTCCCAGGCGATCGGCGGGGCGCAGGTCATCATCAACATCAACGGCTCGCCCTACCACGCGGGCAAGCGCCGCTTCCGGGAGGAGATGCTGGCCGGGCGCGCCCGGGACTACGGCGTGGTCGTCTGCTACACCAACCAGGTCGGCGGCCAGGACGAGCTCGTCTTCGACGGCGGCTCGATGATCCTTGGCCCCGGCGGCGAACTCCTCGCCCGCGCCAAAATGTTCGAAGAAGACCTGCTCGTCTGCGACATCGGCGAGTCCGACCTCCGTACTGAGCCCTTATCGGACACCGCCAACGCCCGCGAAGTCCGCCACATCGCCGTCTCCACGGCGCCCGCCGCGCATCCTGAGGCCGTCCAGGGGCGCATCGAACCGGAGCTCTCACGCGAGGCCGAGGTCTACGCCGCTCTCGTCACCGGCACCCGCGACTACCTGGCCAAGACCGGCTTCCAGAAGGCCCTCATCGCCCTCTCCGGCGGCATCGACTCCAGCATCGTCGCCGCAGTCGCCGTCGACGCCATCGGCGCCGAGAACGTGCTGGGCGTCGGCATGCCCTCCCGCTACTCCTCCGAAGGCAGCATCGCCGATGCCCAGGAGCTGGCTGCCAACCTTGGCATCCGCTTCATCGTGATTCCGATCGAGCCCGCCCACGCCGCCTTCCTGGAGATGCTGGAGCGCCCCTTCGCCGAGCTGTCCGACGGCTCGCCCGGCGTGGCCGAAGAGAACATCCAGTCCCGCATCCGCGGCAACGTGATCATGGCGCTCTCCAACAAGCTGGGCTGGATCGTCCTCACCACCGGCAACAAGAGCGAGTTCGCCACCGGCTACGCCACTCTCTACGGCGACATGTCCGGTGGCTTCGCGGTGATCAAGGACGTGCCGAAGACGCTGGTCTACGACCTCTGCCGCTACCGCAACACGATCTCGCCAGTCATCCCCGAAAACGTCCTCACCAAGCCCCCCAGCGCCGAGCTCAAGCCCGGCCAGCTGGACCAGGACACCCTCCCGCCCTACGAGGTTCTCGATGCCATCATCGAGCAGTACGTGGAGAACGACCGCAGCGCCAGGGAGATCACCGACCTGGGCTACGACGCCGCGACCGTCGCCCGCGTCGTCGGCATGATCAACCGCAACGAGTACAAGCGCCGCCAGTCCCCGCCCGGCGTCAAGATCACCCCCAAGGCCTTCGGCCGCGACCGCCGCCTGCCCATCGCCCACAAGTACGGCGGGCTGTGAGATCCATTCACACTTCACACTTCACTATTCGTTCCCGTACTCTTAGGCCATGACCATCCAGGCCATCTTCTTCGACTTCGGCGGCGTCCTCCTCCAGCACGCCGACGGCGTGGACCACAACGCCCTCGAACAGCGCTTCGAGCTGGCGCCGCGCACCCTGATGCGCTGCCTCTACCGCGACAGCCGCTACATGGACTTCCAGGTCGGCGCCTGCACCCTCGAAGAGTGGCAGGCCTCGATCCGCACCGCCGCTGAGACCCACCTCGGCGCAGAGCTGGCGCGGAAGGTCCTCACCGCCTACGAGCAGGCGGAGCGCCCGCTCAACCCGCTGATGCTCTCGCTGATCGAACGGCTGCGCGCCAGGGGCTATAAGACCGGCATCATCTCCAACACCATCCCCGGCCTGGAGGAGCGCCTGCAACAGAACGCGCCGCACATCATCCCGCTCTTCGACGTCCGCATCGGCTCCGGCGACGTCGGCCTGGCCAAGCCGGACCCGGCGATCTTCCACCACGCCCTGCGCGAGATGGACGTCCAGGCCGAGGCCAGCGTCTTCACCGACGACGTCAAGTCCAACTCCGATGCCGCCAGCGCTATCGGCATGCGCGGCCTCCACTTCACCGGCTACGAGCAGTTCGCAGCCGACCTGCGCTCCATCGGCGTCGACGCCTGAGCCTGGCATGAACGCTATCGTCCGTCCGGCGACGGCGGCGGACCGGCCCGCGCTGGTTGCGATCATGGGAGACGATCCCGGCGATGAGCAGATCGGCATCTGCGGTAGCAGGCGGCGCGCCGTACTCGTCCGGCGTAAGCTCAACGACATCCTCTTTGCGCCGGAATCCCTGGCCCGCACGGCCGTCCTCGTCGATGGCGGTGACACCGTCGGGCTGATCCAGCTGGGCCACGAAGCGGGCGGCAGTATCTCCTTTGAGCTGGCATGGATGGCGTTGCGCATCTTCGGGCCGATTGGCATCTTCGGCCTGCTGCGCCGCCAGGGCAGCCGCAACAGAGTCGACTTTGAGTCGCCGCCGGATGCCCTCCACATCGCGGAAGTCCACGTCCGCCAGGATGTGCGCGGCAAAGGATACGGCGAACGCCTGATGCGATACGCAGAAGAGCAAGCCGCCGCCCAGCAACGGCCGCGTCTCTCCCTTACCACCACAACCGCCAACCCCGCCCGCCACCTCTACGAACGCCTTGGCTACACTGTCGCTCAGCGCAAGACAGACCCCGATTACCAGCGATTTACCGGCATCGAAGGCCGGATCCTGATGATCAAGGACATCGCCCGAAGCGCGACATAACCACAATGAGGACGCGAGGGCGATTGCTATCTTCCGCCCCCTCTGGCACAATTGAATATGCGAACAACTCGCTTTCTAAACGGGAACAGAGGTACTGACATGATGCAAGTCTCCGAAAAGGCCGCCGAAAAGGCGCTGGACATGTTCAAGGAGAAGGGTTTGCCTGCCGACACCGGCCTCCGCGTCTTCGTGGTAGGCGGCGGCTGCTCTGGCTACCAGTACGGCATGGCCCTGGCCCGGGACGTCGACGCCGAAGACCTGATCATCGAAGACCGCGGCGTCAAGATCGTCATCGACCCCGACAGCGCGCCGCTCCTCGAAGGCGCCGAGATCGACTACGTGGACGACCTGATGAAGGCCGGCTTCACGATCTACAACCCGAACGCCGTCAAGTCCTGCGCCTGCGGCACCTCCTTCCAGACCGCCGAAGGTGGCGGCCAGGCCAAGGCCTGCTGCTAGGCTGACTCGAACCAAAACGACGCCCGGTGCGATTGCATCGGGCGTCTTGCTTTGCCGGCCACCACCATTGCCCGCGATTCCTCCGTTCCGCTACCCTGAACGGGATATGGACGACACCACGCACAAAGCGATGGACCTGAGCCCACGGTCGACCGCGGCGTCCGCACCCGCCGGAGCGGCCCGGCCGATGCACTCCACCTTCCGCGAGAAGGTTGAGGCCGGCAAGTTCGTGATGACCGTTGAGGTCGATCCGCCGCACGGCATCCGGCCAACCAAGGCCGTCGAGGGCGCGCGTCTCCTCCGCGACGCCGGCGTCGACGCGATTAACGTCGGCGATAGCCCCACGGCGAAGGTGCGTATGTCGCCGTTGGCCATGTCCGTCCTTCTCAAGCAGGAACTCGGCGTCGACATCGTCATGCACTACACCACCCGCGATCGCAACGCCATGGCCATCCACTCCGACATGGTCGGCGCCCACGTCCTCGGCATCCGCAGCATCCTCTGCCTGCGCGGGGACCCGCCGTCCCTAGGCGGCTACACGGACATAGTCGGCGTCTGGGACGTCAGCGCCGTCGGCCTCATCCGCTTCCTCAAGCTGGCCAACGACGGCGTCGACTTCAGCGGCAAGTCGATCTCCGGCAAGGCGGACTTCTTTATCGGCGCTTCCGCCAACCTCAACGCCGACCCGCTGGAGACGGAGCTACGCCTGATGCGCCGCAAGGTGGAGGCCGGCTGCCACTTCTTCATGACCCAGAACGTCTTCGACGAGAAGATCCTGGAGCGCTTCCTGGACGCCGCCGCCAGGTTCAAGAAGCCGATCATGATCGGCGTCCTGCCCCTGAACAACTCCCGCCACGCCGAGTTCCTGGCCACCGAAGTCCCCGGCATGACGCTTCCCGAATCAGTCCGCGACCGCATGCGCAAGGCCGGCGACGAGGCCGGCCCCCGCGAAGGCCTGGCGATGGCCCGCGACCTGATCGCCCTCTGCCGCGAGAAAGCCGCCGGCGTGTACCTCGTGCCCAGTCTTTCGGCCGCTACGACCTGGTGGCGGAGCTGATCTCTGAGACAAGGCGCTGAGAGCGTTTCGCCGCAGACTCTCGCCGAATGAACGGGCCGCAGATTTCACAGATTGACACAGATAGGATCTTCATCAGCAAAGACTCTCGGCCCATTAGAAGCGCTAGTACCGAATTTTCGGCCAGGACCGTTCGGACAAGTACAGCCGTATCTGTGCCCATCTGTGGCCCAAAAAATAATCTGCGTCCAATCTGCGTCAATCTGCGGCCAAACCACTAACCCGCCCGTCACATCTGTGCATCATCTGTGCCCATCTGTGGCCAAACAATCTGCCGACGGGTTCTACGGCTGGGCAGGCAGGACGTATGTCTCGTAGCGAGCGATGTCCCGGAAGCCCATTCGCGCGTACACGGGCCGCCCCATCTCCGATGCCTGCAGGGAGCCGATGACGCAGCCTCTCATCAAGCCTTCCCGAACTGCGTGCCACGTCATCGCCTCACCCAGGCCGCGCTTGCGGTACTCCGGCAGCGTCGCGACGTTGTACACTCCGGCCACGCCGTCGCTTTCGATCAGCGCGGAGGTCACAACGGCGCGGCCGTCGACGTAGCCCACATAGCCTCGCAGACCGCCGTCCAGCAACCCGGGCGTGAGCAGATCATGCGCCAGCGACAACGGCATGCCAAAGGACGTCGCGATGACCTCCTGATGAGCCGCCAGCGACCCTGCATCGCAGTCGACGATCTTCAGGTCGCTCGGGACCGGCGGCACCTCCCCGATAGGGTTGAGCACCATCCCCGGCAGCTGGTCGGCGAGCCGCAGGCCGAGCTTTTGCATTGCTGTCTGCGTCTCTGGCTCGAAGCCGGCGCGGATGCGCACGACAAACGGAGCGCCGCCATCCCTGTAGAAATCGATCGCGCGCCTGATCGTGGCCCCCGGCGCTGCCAGCCTCTCGTAGATCACGGTCGCGTTCAGCCACGGGATCGTCCCCGTAATCGCCGAGAGCATCCCAGGCTCTTCGTATACCCTGCCGCCCACCGCGTGCCGGCCCAACAAGCGGAAAGAATGGGCGTAGTTCCTATCGGCGATTCGGACGGCCTCGGCATCAGTCAGTGCTGACATGTTCGCTATCATACGCCGCGGCGTTTGCACGACTTGTCGCAAAGTGGCCAAACAATCTGCGCTCAATCTGCGGTAATCTGCGGCCAAATCTGTGCCCATCTGTGGCCGAAACAATTGCGGATTGAATTAGCCACAGATTTTCACAGATGGGACACAGATAGCATCTTCATCAGCGAAGAGTCTCGGCCAATTGGAAGCGCTTCGTACCGATTTTTCGGTCAGGCCGTTCGCACAAGTACAATCACTATCTGTGTATTATCTGTGCCCATCTGTGGCCAAACAATAATCTGCGTCCAATCTGCGGCCATATCACTGACCCGCTCGTCACATCTGTGCATCATCTGTGCCTCATCTGTGCCCATCTGTGGCCAAACAATCTGCGCCCAATCTGCGAAAATCTGCGGCCCTATCCCTGCCATCTGCGGTAAGTTGAAGACGTGACGAAGCTGCATTTCTCCCCGAGACCCAACCGCGCCCACGAGATCGCCTGGCGCGAATGGGGCGAGGAGGCCTTCCGCGAGGCCAGCGAGGCCAACAAGCCCGTGCTGCTCTCCCTCTCCGCCGTCTGGTGCCACTGGTGCCACGTCATGGACGAGACCTCGTACTCCGATCCCGGCGTCATCACCTTCATCAACGAGCACTACATCCCCGTCCGCGTCGACAACGACCAGCGGCCGGATGTCAACGCCCGCTACAACATGGGCGGCTGGCCTACCACCGCCTTCCTCACCCCGGAGGGCGAGATCCTGGCCGGGGCCACGTACATCCCGCCGGAGCAGATGCTGGAGGCCCTGCCCAAGGTCTACACGCACTTCGTCTCCAACAAGGACGAGGTCACCGAGAAGGCGATCGAGCTCCGGGAGCGCCGGCAGGCCGCCTACACAGGCAGCGGCGGCGAACTCACTGCGGCCATCTTCGAGGGCATCGTCAAGAGCGTCGTCAACGCCTACGATCCCCTCTACGGCGGCTTTGGAGAGGCGCCCAAGTTCCCCCACACGGATGCCATCGAGCTGCTGCTCTACGCTGGCCGCCGCCTGGGCGATCCCGACCTCCTCCACATGGCCCGCAAGACGCTGGAGATGATGCACGACGGCGACGTCTACGACCACGCCTGGAACGGCTTCTTCCGCTACGCCACCCGCCGAGACTGGTCGGAGCCCCACTACGAGAAGATGCTGGAGGACAACGCCGGGCTCCTCCGCAACGCCTGCCACCTCTTCCGCATCACTAACCGCGAGGAGCACGCCGAGATCGCCCGCGGCATCGTCGACTACGCCGAATGGAAACTCCGCGACCCGGCCGGCGGCTTCTTTTACGGATCGCAAGACGCCGACGAGGAGTTCTACAAGCTCGACGCCGAAGCCCGCAAGCCGCTGGAGGAGCCCTACATCGATCACACCTGCTATACCTCCTGGAACGCCCAGATGATCTCGGCTTACCTGGAGGCCTCGTGGACGCTGGATCGGCCCGACCTGCTGGACGCCGGCCTCGGCGCCCTGCGCTTCCTCCTCGACAACTGCCATGACGCCGCCACCGGATCGATGTACCGCTACCACGATGGCGCGCCGCACGTCGTCGGCCTGCTCGGCGACCAGGCCTACACCGCCCGCGCCCTGCTGGATGCTGCCGAGGCCGGCGGCGACTCGCAGTACATCGACCGCGCGATCGGGCTCGCCGAGCTCATGACCTCGCGCTTCCACGACGAGGCTAACGGCGGCTTCTGGGACGTCTGGGACGAGGCGCCGGACGTCGGCCGCATCAGGGAGCGCCAGAAGTCGATCCAGGACAACGCCGTCTGCTCTGAGGTCTTCCTGCGCCTCCACCACCTGACCCGCGAGCCGCGCTATCTCGACATCGCCCGCGCCGCGATCGAATCGTTTGCCGCCACCGTGGACCGCATGGGCTACTTCGCTGCCGGCTACGCCCGTGTCGCCGACCTGCTCCTCAACCCGCCGGCGGAGGTCAACATCGTCGGCTCTCATGGAGACCGCCGGATCGCTCCACCGCGCGGCGCTTCTGCTGGACGCGCCCTACCGCATCGTCCAGCTCCTGGGGCCGGTCCGGGACGCCGCCAGGCTCCAGGCGCTCTCTCTGCCGGCCGATCCCGCGCCCGCCGCTTACCTCTGCGTCGGCACGTCTTGTTCGGCGCCGGTGACCTCCGTCCCGGGCCTGCTGGAAGCCGCCCGCGCAATGCAGCAGATGTCCGGCCCGCGCCAGGTCTCCCCCGGTGACTGACGCCGAGCGCTTTCTCCGCAAAGCCCGCGAAAGCCTCGCCTCCGCCAAGGCCGACGTCCGCGCCCGCCGCTACAACTCCGCCGCCAACCGCGCCTATTACGCCGCCTTCCAGGCCGCCGTCGCCGCTCTCATCTTCTACCGGGTCCGGAACGCGGACACAGAGTGGCAGCACCGCTTCGTGGCCAACGAATTCTCAGGTAAACTGATAAGGCGGAGAAAGGCCTTCGCCTCGTCCCTCAGAAACGTTCTGTCGGAACTGTTCGAAGTGCGGATCAGAGCGGACTACGACTCGGTAGACGTGTCGAAGAGCGATGCTGGCCTCTGCGTCAGGCGGGCGGACACTTTGGTATCCGCGGTTGCCGGAAAGATTCGGGAGACGGCCATCCGTGAAACGAAGGCGTCATACGAGGCGATTATGAGAACGAAACTAGCATCGAAACCACCCGAACAGTACGTCGAAGATGTCAAGCTGAAGATCCTCGACAACTATCCCGACGTGGACTTCAAGGTCCAGCCAAGAGGCCCTCGCGACTTCACTCTCCGCGTTTACGGGGACTACCCCGAGATGCAAGATGTGAGCCGAAGCCTCGGCGACACGACGATCGACCTTCTCAACGATCACGACGTCTGGATCGTCATCCTCTGCCTGCCCCGCCACCTTCCTGAAGACTGACCCATGGACATCACTGACGTCGAACGGGTCATGCACGAGATGCCCTACGGGCTGTACATCGTCGGCTCCAGGGAGGCGGACGGGCGCGTCAACGGCATGATGGCGGACTGGGTGATGCAGGTCTCCTTCGAGCCGCGCCTGGTCGCCGTCGCCTTCGAGGGCAGCTCGCACACTTTGGCCAACATCCGCGAGCGCTCGCATTTCTCCGTCAACCTGCTGGCCCAGGACGACGAGAGCATGGAACTCGCCCGCCGCTTCGCCCAGCCCTTTAGCGGGGAGAAGGTTGAGGGACGAAAGGGCGATGAGCGGCTCAAGGTGCACTACAAGCTCGAAGGCGTCCCGCACCAGACCTCACCGAATGGCTGCCCCGTCCTCGACGCCGCAATGGCCTGGTTCGAATGCGAGCTGGTCGATGAGAAGGCGATCGGTGATCACATCCTGATTATCGGCATCGTGCTGGACGGCGGCGTCCTCAAGGCCGCCGAGCCGATGACATCCCACTACACCGGCTGGACGTACAGCGGCTGATCGGAGAGAGCATGGCATCGAAGCAAGACGTCGTCGCCGCCCTCGAGAAGATCCGTGACCAGATCGTCGCCGTGGCCGAGGCCGTCCCGGAGGCATCGTGGGCGGCGAATGTATACGAGAACGGCTGGAACGAACGTGAGCTGCTGTACCACATCGCTTCCATGACCGGGCCCGCCAGCTTCATCCTGATGATGTCGCGGCTTCCGGCGAACGCCGCCGCGGGCAGTGGCAACTACGATCTCGATGCCTTCAACCGCGACCAGGTCAAGCTGCGTGAGGGCCGCTCAGTCGGCGAGGCGCTCGATGAAGTGCGCGCCAACATCCAGCGCAGCATCCAGGACGTCGAAAAAGCCACGGACGACGAGCTCCAGAAGCACTATGTCGCTCCCTGGGGCACCGATGGCACCGTCGCCGAGGTGATAATCGCCTCGGTCAAAGAGCACCTCGGCATGCACCTGGCTGACCTCCGCGCCGGTGCTGTGGCTTAGCCTGCTACCAGTCCACCCAGCTGTCGCGAGACGTCGATTCCCCCACACCCAGGTCGTACTTTATCCGCCGCACCTCCCAGAGATGTTCCAGGTCGTGCTGGGCCAACCCCCGCGCGATCTCCTCCAGCGTCACCGAGCCCTTGTACGGGTGCTTGCCGGGGCGCTTCCAGTCGCTCTCGTCCAGGCCCCAGAGCATGTACGTCGTCTCCCGCCGCAGGTCCCGGAACTCTGAGAGCAGCTTGCGCAGGCTGTAGGAGCGGTAGTCGCGCTCCATCGGCAACACATCGACGTCCCAGACCGGTACCGGCTTCTGCTTCGATTCGATCAGCGCGGTGATCTGTAGCGCCGCCAGCTCCTCGGCGTCGCGCAGGTGCGCGGCGATCTCCTTCAGGCAAAGCTCGCCCTCCGCCGGCCGCTTGTTCAGCGACTTCTCGTCCAGCCCGGATAGCTCGGACACGATCGAGTTGCCGGCTTCGCGCAGCGCCTTCATCACCCAGCCCTGGGAATCGCTCTGTTCCAGCAGCACGAACAGATTATACGAGCGCCGGCGGCCGCCCGCCGCACCTGCGCACAAACCGCCGATAGCCTACGATGGAAGCGAATGAGCTCCGCAACTCTGCCTCTCGCCCTGTTGATCGCCCTCGTGGAGCTCACCGTCGGCACTCTCTGGGTGCTCCTCCTGCCGCAGGCCCGCCGCAACGCCGCTGTATCGTTCATCAAGTTCTCCGCCGTCCTCGTCTTCATCATGTCCGGGATCACCTTCTTCCTCGGCTCCGGCGTCTCCGTTGGTACCTCCGTGGACGGCTACCCGCTGGACAACTTCTGGATGTTCGAGGCGCGGTCAGCGCTGGCCGCGCTGTTCGCCGCCTCCGGCCTCTACGCCTACGCTACCTGGAAGGATCACCACCGGGCCGCGCTCATCCTCGGTGGCATCGCCGGCGTCTGCGGGCTCGGCGTCCTGGGCTCGCTCGCCGCCGTCTTCTCGCTCCCCACCTGGGGCTTCCCGCTGACCCTCGCCGCCTTCGTTCTCGGCGCGGTCGCCGTGGGCGCCGTGACCAACGGCATGACGCTGGGCCACTGGTACCTCGTCACGCCGCGCCTGGAGGCTGCGCCTCTCCGCGAGATCACCGGGCTGTTGGTCATCGTGCTGATTGCGCAGGCGCTGTTCATCATCCCGGCGCTCATCCTCCCGCACGACACGATCGACAGCTCCGTGGACACCGGCATCCTCAGCAACGTCTTCTTCTGGCTGCGGGTTGGTCTCGGCCTCGGCTTTCCGGCCGTCCTGGCCTGGATGGCCTACGACTCCGCCGGCGTTCGCGCCATGCAGTCCTCCACGGGCCTCCTCTACCTGGCGATGGTGCTGGTGATCTGCGGCCAGGTGGTGGCCAGCGGCCTGCTCTTCGTCTCCGCGGTCCCCAACTGACCGTTCCTTGCGCCCGTGCTATCATCAGATACCGCACGGAAGCGTGCGCACAGGAGGAGAGCCATGGCTGAAGGCAAAAACGAAACACGCACCCTTAAAGTCGGCGATGAAGCACCCGACTTCCAGCTTAGAGACCAGAACCGGCAGGAGTTCAAGCTAAGCGATAACCGCGGCAAGAACGTCGTGCTCAACTTCTTCCCGGCTGCGTTCTCCGGCGTCTGCTCCCAGCAAATGCCGCGCATCGAAGAGCAGAAGGCGATGTTCGGCGACGACACCATCGTCGTCGGCGTCAGCGTCGATGGCCCCGTCGCCCTGAACGCCTGGAAAGGCCAGATGGGCATCGGCTTCGACCTGCTCAGCGACTTCTACCCGCACGGCGCAGTCGCCGAGAAGTACGGCGTCCTCCTGCCAGTCGGCGTGGCGGAGCGCGCGGTCATCGGCATCGATAAGGACGGCAAGGTCCGCTACATCAACGTCAACCCGATGCTCGAAGTGCCGGACCTCACTCCCTGCGCCATCGCCCTGGAGAAGACCCCCGCCTGAGGAGGAGCAGCGTGGTCACGAAGAGCCGCCGCCCCGAGACCGAGACCCGGCCGATCGATTTCGGCTGGTTCCTGCCAACGATGGGCGACGCCGAGATCATCGGCCCGCCGACGCGCGAGGCAACTCTGGACTACCTGGTCCAGGTGACCCGCGCCGCCGAGGAGGCCGGCTTCAACTTCGCGCTCCTGCCCGTCGGCACCACCTGCCTGGACGCCTGGTTGGCCGCCGGCATGGTCGGCGCGCGCACCGAGCGTCTGAAGTTCCTCGTCGCGATGAGGCCAGGCTTCGTTTCGCCCACGCTGGCCGCCAAAATGTCCAACACCCTGGACCGCGAGCTCAAGGGCCGTGTCCTGATCAACGTCGTGACCGGCGGCTTCCCGGTGGAGCTGGCCGCCGACGGCGACTTCCTTGACCACGACGAGCGCTACGAGCGCACGCAGGAGTTCATGCAGGTCGTCCGCAAGGCCTGGACCGGCGGCAAGGCCTGGAACCACGAAGGCAAGTACTACCGCGTCGAAGGCGGAAACGTCTTCCCGCGGCCCTACCAGCAACCACACCCACCGTTCTACTTCGGCGGCGCCTCAGACTCCGCTAAGAAAGTCGGGGCCGAAGAGGCAGACGTCTACCTGCTCTGGGGCGAGACCGTGGAGATGGCCCGCGAGCGCATCGAGGACATGAAGGAGCGCGCCGCAGCCGTCGGACGCACGTTGCGGTTCGGCATGCGCATCCACGTCATCTCCCGCGAGACCGACGAAGAGGCCCGCGCAGCCGCCGAGCATCTTGTCTCGGAGATCCCGGATCGCTTCCAGGAGATGGTGGACAAGCACCACGCCAAAGGCGAGTCGGAGGGCGAGCGCCGCCAGCGAGAGCTCGTCGCCAAGGCCGACGACGGCTGGCTGACGCCGCACCTCTGGTCCGGCATCGGCAAGGCGCGGCTGGGCGTCGGCACGGCGCTCGTTGGCTCCGGGGAGAGCGTCGCGCGCTGTTTCCAGGAGTACGTCGACCTGGGGATCGACACCTTCATCCTCTCCGGCTACCCGCACCTGGAGGAGGCGCAGCGCTTCGGCCAGTACGTGATGCCGCACTTCGCCGGCCGCACCACCACCTCCGTCGGCGCCACCGCCTAGATGCCCGATACCATCAACGAGACGATCGACCAGGTCGTCGAGCAGACGCTCGTGCACGCGCGCCTGGAGACTCCGTTGCGCGCCGTCGCCATCTCCGGCAGCCCGCGCGCCCCGTCCAGGTCCAAGACCCTGGCCGAACGATTCCTGGAGGCGCTGGAGAAACTCGGCTGCGAGACGCGGCTGGTCGATGTCGCCGCGCTTCCCGCCGAGGCGCTCGTCGTCCGTGAGACCGCCGCCGAGATCGAAGAAGCGATCGCCACGGTCGGCCAGGCGCAGATCATCGCCGCTTCGTCGCCGACGTACCGGGCGCTCTACACCGGCGTCCTCAAGTGCTTCTTCGACCTGATGCCGCAAGCGCACCTCGCCGGCAAGGTCTGCGTCGGCCTCCAGACCGGGATCGCGCCCCAGCACGCTCTTTCGCCGGACTACGGGATGCGGCCGCTCTTCGCCAGCCTGGAAGGCGTGCCAGCGCTCACGATCTACGCCACCGACGCTGAGTTCGAGTCCGGCGAGCCGTCAAGCGCCCTCTCCGAGCGCATCCACCGCGCCGCTGAACAGGCGGTCCAGCTCGCCCACGGCCTCGGCCCCGGCGAAGCATAGCCCCGCTCATCCTGAGCTTGTCGAAGGACTACTGCGTCTAGCCGAAGCGCCGAAGCGCTGAGCCGCTCTAGGGTGTCGCCGTGGCGCTGACGCCGCCGATCGAAGGCGTCTTCGTCGCCGTCGTGCTCGCCGCTGCCGTTGGCGAACCGCTGCCCTCGGTGACCGTGAAAGCGGCGTACATGCCGCGGCCGTACTGCGCCGTCTTCGTCCCGTTCTCTTCGTCCACCAGGTTGGAGATCAGCACGTAAGTACCGGCGTCCATATCGAACGTGCGGCCCGTCTTGTCGCCGCCGTCGATCTCGTCCACCTCGTGCTCCACCTTGATGTCCGTCGCGTCCGTGTTCACGGAGCCGTCGTCCTTTGTGGGCAGGTCACCGGCCGGGATGTTTGTTTTCAGGATGACGAGATTGTGCTGCTTGTCCCCGTCGTTCTTGATCGTGAACTCAACCGTGCCCTTCGGGATACTCGCTGGGTCGGTGACAATCGACCACTCCGTCAGCGTGATGTTGACCTTCCCGACCTCCGTGCTGCTGCCGCAGCCGACGACGAAGGCGAGAAGCGAAAGAAGGGCGCCGAGTCCGAAAAAAAGCCTCACATGTACCCCTTTCAGCGGGACGGGAACACTGCGGGCGATTATATCAGGCGTGGTGCGTAGCCGCCTCAGTCGTGGCTGTGCGCGGCGGCGGCCGGCGACCTGTCCAGCGAATCCGCCGGCAGCGGCAGGGAGTACAGCACGTCCACGTGGTGGTGGTGGAACTCGAACGACCAGTACAGCGCCACCGCCCGCTCGTTCGTCGACTCCACGTAGACTGCGCCGGCGTTGACGTCGCGGTTGCTCAGGTGTCGCAGCGCCTCGCCCAGCAGGTAGCGGCCCAATCCTCGCCCGTGCACCTCCGGCGCCGTCCCGATGATGTAGATCTCGCCGATCCGCCCTTCAGAGCCGCGCTCCTGCACCTTCACCCAGCAGAAGCCGGCCAGCTCGCCTTCCACCTCCAGCATCAGCACGTCGTCCGGGTGGAACCACGGCTGAGCCATCCGCGCGTACAGGTCGTCCAGGGTCCAGCTGCCGTTCTCCGGGTGCTCGGCGAAGATCCGGTTGTTCAGGGCCAGCCAGCGCTCCTCGTCCTCGCCGGGGCGGAAAGAGCGGATCGTCACTCCTGGCGGCGTCCCCACTACCGGCGGCGGCCCGGGGTGACGGTGCATGTGCAGCAGCTTGCGCGTCGGCTGCAGGTGGAAGGCCGTCATCATCCCGCGGCTCGCGGCCGAGTCGTTATAGGCCCAGAGGTCCAGACGCGCCGCCTCCTGCGCCTCCGCGTGGCGGATCACGAACGTCATCAGCGCCCCGCCGATGCCGGAGAGCCTGTGCTCCGGGTGCACCACCAGCTCACAGGAGACGCGCCGCTCCTCGCCGGCCTCAAACGTCAGCGTGTGCGCGTAGCCCACCAGGTGCTTGCCTTCGTAGGCCAGGAACCCGATCGCCAGGTCGTTGCCGCGGCGCAGGTGCAGGAACTTGTGCTCACCGATCGGGTCGTGGCCGTCGGCCTCCGTAGCGGCGGCGATAAGCTCCGCCAGCTCGTCGATGTGTTCGCCTTCGAGCCTGGAGATGATTTCGATGTGGTGCATATCAGCGATAGAGTCCCGGAGGAAGAATGCGGGAACGGTGACGCGCTGCCAGTCGCGTGACGGCGCCGGTCCTTCGTTCCTGACTGTCATTTTATGCCCTGGCCTCTCTGAATCGCCATGTGTGTCGAATACGTTGCGAATGCCCCGGCACAGGCTTCCGCGCACGCTGTCTGTCGTACTATTGACGTATGAGCCACCCCGTCTCGTTACTGGAGGCTGATCTCGCATGCCAGAGTCGATGAAAAAAGTCACCGTCGTTGTCGGCGCTTGCGTCGGCGCCTGTGCTGCCGTCGTTTCCATGCGCTGGCTCAAGCGCAGCCGCGAGGACACGCGCTGGGAAGAGGCGAAGCGCCCCGGCAAGCTGCTGGACATCGACGGCGTGCTCATCCACTACGTCGAGAAAGGTCACGGACCCGCGCTCGTCATGGTCCACGGCTTCGGCGGCGCGACCTTCAGCTTCCGCTACCAGATGGCCGAGTTCTCCAAAGACCACCGCTGCGTCGCCATCGATCTCAAGGGCTTCGGCTACAGCCAGCGCGTGAAGGGCGGCGACTACTCGCTGACGGAACAGGCGCGGATCGTGCTGCGGGTGATGGACGCACTCGGCATTGAGAGCTGCGTCCTCATGGGCCACTCCATGGGCGGCGACGTCTCCATGCGCATCGCCGTCATGGCTCCGCATCGCGTCGAACGGCTGGTCCTGGCCGCCAGCTCGCCCGGCATGAAGCTCTGGGTGATGCCGCGCCTGCCCTTCCTGAGGCCGATTCTCCGGCTCAGTGTCCGCGCCTCGCTCGGCCGCTACCGCAAGCGCCTCTTTTACGACAGCAAGGCGATCGATGCCGAGGCCGTCTTCCAGGGCTACCTGGCGACTTCGCGCATCATCGGCTCCTTCAACACCGTCTGGGAGATGTGGAGCGGCATCCGCAAGGACAAGGCGATCGCTTACAAGCGAATCACCATGCCGGTGCTGATCCTCTGGGCGGAGAGGGAGCGGATCATCCCGTTCCCCGGCCTTGGCCTGCGCTGGCTGCGCCGGAAGCTGCCGAAAGCCGAGGTCGTGACCGTCCCGAAGACCGGCCATCTCCTCCTGGAAGAGCGCCCGGAAGCGTGCAACGCCGCGATCCGCGGCTTCCTCGGCGGCGCCGGCGAAGAACAGGTCCGCGAAGCCGTCCTGGCTGCGTCCTAGGGCCGCTTAGAGCCGGCGCTGGGCCTTCAGATCGTAGAAGCCCATGAACGGCGCGAACAGCGCCATCCCGAATAGCAGCACGCCCAGCGGCAGGTGAATCGCCAGTTCCGTGGAGGTGCCGGCCGGGTCCTTGCCCGCTTCGCCCAGCCCCACCTGCACAAACGTCAGCACCAGCAGGGCGGCGTTGTGGCCGATCAGCCCGACGCCGAAAGTGCGCCGCGCCAAAAACGCCGCCAGCAGCTGCCCGGCCACGGTCAGGATCAGAACGTCGCCGATGATCCGGTGCACATCCGTCAGCCCATGGTGCCCATTGAAGAGGAACTCCCCGGCCAGGACCGGCTGCAGAAAGAACAGGGCAGCGCTCAGGATCGATACGAGGCGATACGCGGTCACGGGACCGCCCTTGTCCTGGGTCACCGGTGTCTGCTGGCTCATGCGTCCCTCCCTTGCGCACCATTTCCCGCTATCGCGGTGCTTAGGTCAAGCGTCGCGCTCGACATAACCATGCTCGTGCACGCCGTAGCCCACCCGGTCGCCGTACGTCCACCTGGCGTAGCCTTCGCGCAGGCAGGCCGGCCCGAACCAGACGTTGCCGCTGGCGAACGCCATCTCGCCGCTGATCCGGTGCTCGCCGCCCTTTTCGTCCGTCATCCGCAGGTCGACGCCGGTGGCGCGGGTCTCGCCCTCCGTCGTCGCCACCTCCATCTCGATCCGCGGCAACGCCAGCACCTCGGTGCCGTCCCAAAGGCAGCCGACGAAGAACGGCTGCGGCATCCCGTCCAGCTTGATGCGGACGGCGTTGAACCAGAAGTTCCCGCCGAACTCGCCGCTGAGGTAGTCCCAGCGGTGGATCCTGGACCAGTCCCGCTCGCCGCCGAAGCTGTGGTCGCGGTGCCCGAAGCAGTCGATCTGGTGCACCTTCTCGCCGATCCGCAGCGTCCCTTTCACCGTCCCTGAGTGCTCAATGTGCCGCGGCGTCTGCTCGATAGTCGAGCCCGGCGGATGCGGCCACATCCCCGTCGGCAGGGCGCTCTCCCAGACCACGTCCAGGGCCACGCTGTCCCGCTCGAACGTCAGGTGGAAGCGCTCGCGTGGCTTCTCAACCTCGATCGTGTAGCCGCACATCGAAAGGGGAGCGCCATAGTCCGGCAGTTTGGCGCGCTGGTCGATCAGGCTGTAGAGCAGCGCTTCCGGGCTGGAGACCAGCAAGTAGAAGTTGCCGTAGCCTTTCACCGGCAGCATCCCGAACCGCGCCGCGAAAGCGATCTCCGCTTTCGCATCCACGAACGTGAACCAGTAGCTCTCGTTCCACAGTGGCAGGGCGCCGGGACCGGGCGTGTGGCGCGCGTCGTCTTCCGGGCTCGCCATGTGCGTTGAACTGGCCATTCTTTACTCAACCTTTCCGGTAACTCCACCGCTGCTTTACATAGCGGCGATCCAGCTTGCAAACGGGTAACGAATCGAGACCCCTCCGCATCCTTTTAGAAGGCACGAGCCCGATCAGACCCAACGGACAATACACCAATATAGAGGCTTGGCCCGGAGGATTATATGTCGAACCAAGGCACGACCCGGATTTCGCGCGGGGCGCTGGCTACGTTTAGTGTCAGCCTGTCTCGTCCTCGTCGATCCTGACCCTGTTGACTGTCTGGCAGGCCGTTGTCCACAACAGCCAGGTCAACGACGCCCAGACGCACGACCAGACCGCCGCCGCTTTCCAGTCTGCGGAGCAAGAGGGCCAGACCGCCGCGACGCTCCTGGAGAGCTACGTCGCCACCGGTGACGCCACCCTGATCCCGCAGATCCAGACCCACACCGCCAACGGCGGCCAGCAGCTGACCGCCGCCATCCAGGCGCTGGGCAGCGACCCCGGCGGCTTCGCCGACAAGGCCGGGCAGATGGTCCAGGCTTCCGGCCAGGTCGTAGCGCTTCGGCAGGGTGGGGACGTCGCCGGCGCCGCCAGCCTTCTCACCGACCTCAGTCCGCAGTTCCAGCAGTTCGTATCCGCCCAGGACGCTGTGATCACCTCCGAGCAGCAGGCCGCTGCTGACGCCCGGTCCTCCGCTGACAACGCCGGTTCCGCTGCCGTTGGGCTGGCCATCGTTGCCGGTATCTTCGGCCTCGGCATCGTCATTGGCGGGCTCGTCCTCGTCGGCCGCAGCTCCCGCCGGCGCGCCGTAGGCGCATCGGCCTAACCCAGAATCACAATCCACCGGCGGCAGCGGAGTGGTTGGGCCTTCGGGCCTGGCGCCGTTGCCGCCGGTTGAGTCATTTATATGAGCGCCGTCGCACACAAGGAGATACATGGCAACATCCGGCCGCGCGACCGTCGCGGACCGGGTGTGCTGGGGCGCTTCCTGCCCTCCTCTGTGCGCTGGCTCGTCATCGTCGGCTTCGGCCTGCTCATCGTCCTCCTGGCCTGCATCACCCTCGGCGCGGCCTGGCAGGTGCGTCAGCACCAGGCTGATCTGACGGAGCTGGAGTACCACTCCAACGAGGCCTCACTCTTGCAGAACGCCGAAGCCCAGGCGGGCATCGCGGCGCTGCTGCTCCAGCGCTACGTCGCCGCCGGGACTGATACCGATGTCGCCGAGATCAACGAGCATGCCGACAAGGCCCAGGCCAGCCTCGTGGCAGCGCTCGCCGCCGGCGGACCCGCGGGGCTAGACGGCGTTGTCTCCAGCGGCTCAACCCTTGTGCTCGAGGCTGCCCGCTCCGCACAGCTCAGGGAGCAGGGCAACCTCACTGAGGCCTCGGCCGTGCTGGAGGAGATCGTACCGATCTTCAAGGACTACCGGCTCAAGCTGGAAGCGCTGGCGGCCCAGGAGATCGAGCAGGCCGACGACCTTCGCTCGCGGGCGAATGACGCCGGCGACCTCGCCTTCTGGCTGATCGTCTCATCCGGCGTCGTCGGCATCGCCCTAGCCCTCGCCGCGTCCTTCTGGATCGCACGCTCCATCATCAAGCCGCTGGGAGCGCTGGAGAAGACCGCTCGCCTCGTCTCAGCGGGCGATCTGGCCGCCAGGGCGCCCGTCGACGGGCCGCGCGAGTTCTCCCACCTGGGACTCGTCCTCAACGAGATGATGAGCGCCATCGAAGAGCGCACCGCTGATCTGCGCACGGCGAACGAAGAGCTGAGCGAGAAGAACCGCGACCTCAACGCCGCCCGGACCGAGGCCGCCACCGACCCGCTGACCGGGCTCGGCAACCACCGCTCCTTCCACAGCCGCCTGCGGGCCGAAGTCGCCAGCGCCCAGGCGAGCGGCTCCAGCCTCGGACTCATCATCATCGACCTCGACGGCTTCAAGGACGTCAACGACTCCCTGGGCCATCTCGCCGGCGACCAGCTACTTCGCGACCTCGCCGGCAGCCTCTACGAGGTCACTCGCGGCGCTTACACCTACCGCTACGGCGGCGACGAGCTGGCCGTCCTCCTGCCCGGCGCAGACTGCTCCCAGGCCATGGACGTTGCGGACCGCCTCAAGCAGGCCGTCTCCAGAGTTACCACCCCCGACGGCAAGCAGCTCACCGCCAGCCTGGGCGTCGCCTGCTACCCGGACAGCGCACCCACCGCCGAAGAGCTGGTCTATCGCGCCGACATGGCGATGTACTGGGCCAAGTCCACCGGCAAGAACCGCGTCACCGCCTGGGAATCGTCACTGACCCAGGACCTGACCGCCGTCCGCTCCCGCTACTTCAACGGCCGCAAAGAGCCCGTCACCGACGTCGTCGCCGCCTTCTGCGCAGCGCTCGCCGCCAAGGACCCCGACACCGGCGAGCACACGGAACGCTGCTCCTGGTACACAGCCGAGCTGGCCGGCGAGCTCGGCCTCAGCGAAGAAGACATCACCACCGCCCGTATCGCCTCGCTCCTGCACGACATCGGCAAGCTGACCGTGCCGGACGAGATCCTCCGCAAGCCGGGCCCGCTCACCGACGACGAGACGGAACGCATGCACCGCCACTCGCGGGACGGCGCCAACATGCTCACCCAGGTGGAGTCGCTGGCGCCCTCCGTGCCCGGCATCCTCCACCACCACGAGCACTTCGACGGCTCCGGCTACCCGGACGGCCTGGCCGGCCAGGAGATCCCGATCGTCGCCCGCATCCTGCTCGTCTCCGACGCCTTCGACACGATGACCACTGGCCGCCCCTACAGCGCGCCCATCCCCCACGACGAAGCCATCGCCGAGCTGCGACGTCGCAGCGGCAGCCAGTTCGACCCCGAAGTCGTCGAAGCCTTCGTCCGCGTCATCGCCCGCACCGGCGGCTTCCCCTCCCGCCGCGCCACCGAGCGCGCCGCCTCCACCCCGCAGGCGTAATATGACCGATGGAATGGCCTCGCTAACTGCTGGCAACCTGATCGCCGCGATCGACGGCTCCAACAACGAGACGTACTACACGTATGACGGCCTTGGTTCGACAACCGATCTCTCGGACGATGACGGTGATGTGACTGACACGTATGAGTACGACGTTTTCGGGGCGGTTCGGAGCGCACCCGCCAGCTCCGCGAAACCGTTCCAGTTCACGGCCCAGCAGACGGATGCCGACAGCGGGCTGCAGTACCTGCGGGCGCGGTACTACGACCCTCAGTCTGGCACATTCCTTTCCCGAGACCCACTTCAACTGCAACTGTCGCCAGCCGTTGTCGGTCCTGGACAGATGCCCGCCATCATGAACCCGCAGCCGCCCTCGACGGATGAGTCGGCTCCACGGCCGGGAACGCCTGAGGCCGTAACGAATCCGCTGGCTCTCAATCCGTATACTTACGGCGTGAATAATCCCGTAAATCAGACGGATCCGAGCGGAAAGTGTTCTTCAGGCTTGTGGAGCTTCTGCATAGGGTTTACCTTTAAGTCGAGCGCGTTCAGCGGAAGTCGGTCCGTGACCGTCCAACTTGGGGCCATAACCAATGTCTTCACTTGCAATATGCCCTGCAAAAAAGGGCCGGACCCGGCTCCAGGCATTGTTTGGCTGTGCCCTAGCCTCGGCCAGCCAGGAGGTGTAGGGACTTGCGTGGCCGCTCCAATTTCCGCCGTTACAGGAAGTGGCAATCTCTTTAGGGATTTGAGGGATGGATTCATAAGCTTCTGGGGTTCAGATGCTGGCAATTGCGTTGGTTACGGCTCAGTTACGGCTGTCAATGCGGTCATGATTGCAACGTCCGAGGGTTCCGTCCTTGGCAATGAAGCATTCGACGCCGAAACTGCGGTGAACGGCATCAGCGCAGGCACTTCGTGTTATTTAACGATCAAGGGCATCGTCGGAGACTAAGCCATGGCTCCATTTCGGCCAATCCTATTTGCACTTGTTTGTCTGGCCATCGCTTCTTTTGCAGGCCTAGCCGCAAATTGGCCACTAGCGTTTGGCGCTTTCGCCGCCGCTGTGGCTTTACTAGGCCTTGGCGTGAACAACGAGCACAGCAACTCTGGATTCCTATCCAGGGCTCTGAGAAATAGCCCGACCCCGCTTGTCATGTCTGCCTTGCTCGCGTCCATCGCTACTTCATTGATCATCGCACACATTGCTCCGGTGCTCATCTGCTTGGTAGTCGTTGGCGCGCTCCTGACCGAGTTGGGGTTGTACGGCTTGATTGCGACCCGACGCCGAAAGCAGCGGTCCGATCGATAACCGCTTGCGGTCACTGTCAACGGATGCTCGGAGTTCAAGGCCCCAGCCCTTCGCTTCAAGCGGAAGCAATTGCTGGCGCTCAGGTACGAAGTCCAAACCAAACCGCATCCAAACGACCTAGCAGGCTTGTACGGGCATGTGCTTTAGCATGAAAATGCGGCAAGGAGTTCGGATAAGACGCCCGTTGTCTCTGGTACAATCGCCCTGGAGTTTTGGGGTCATGTCCTCTGGAGACAGAGGGCCAAATCACTCAGAAATCGTCGGATTAGCGCTCCACTAGATACGAATCGGGGAACCTATTCCTTCCAAGCAGAGGGTCGCCACCCTCACACCTCGCACCTCGCACCTCGCACCTCACACCCCGCGCTACCAGGGGATGCTGGCCGAGACCTCGTGCGTCAGGCCGGGCACGTCGGCCGGGGTACTCACGTGGCGCGGCGGCGTGTAGAACGTCGCGTAAGGCTTCAGGCGGAGCACCACGCGGTCTTCCTGCCTGGCCCCCCGGGCGATCATCGGCCGGACGGACTCCGGCATCGGGCTGCCGGCCATAACACCTGCGATCCGCATCATCAGGTCGACGATGGCCGTTTCGTCCGTCTCCACCACCGCATCGCAATAGACCACCAGGTAAGTGGGCGGCCACTTCTCGTCCAGGACCGCAAGTGAGACCTTCGGGTGCCGGCGGATCGCCTTGGCCTTGCCGCGCGCCGACATCGTCGAGACCAGGATGTCATCGCCGTCCACGACGTAGTAGACGACCGACATCGCCGGACCATCGGCCTTTCGCGAGTATCCAAAGACCGCCGTGCGGTGATCTCGCACGAACTGGCGCCGCTCTTCTGCGTTCATACTCCCCCGATCTATCGATCCCGCCTGGCTATCTGACCCTCGACATCATAGGATCAGCAGTACGCCTCCACAACGGACCACACGAGACGGCGATGATCCTCGCACCTCACACCTCACACCTCATCCCTCGGCCCTCCCAACACATCCGACGGCCTCACGTGCAGGACCGCCGCGGCCAGCGGGCCGTAGAGCAGGTGCGGCGTCGTCAGCAGCACGTGGACGAAGATCGCGTACGTCGCCGCCTGCACCTCCTGCACGCCCAGCGCCCGCATCACGCCGGCCACCCCCAGCTCGAACACGCCGAAACCCGCCTGCGTGATCGGCACCGACCCCGCCACGTTCGCCGTCACCACCAGCAGCATGTACCCCGTGAACGACAGGTCGACGCCCAGCGCGCGGCCGCACATGTAGAACATCAGCGTCTCGAAGAGCCACGTGCCCTGCGCGTTCAGCAGCAGGACCACGAAGCGCCGAGGGTCGCGCAGCGTCGCCATCCCGAGCGCGAAGTGATAGAACTGCCTGCGCAGCCAGCCCATCGTCCCGCGCGCCTCCGCCGGCTCGCTCCAGCTTTCGCCGCGCCGCGCCAGCTCGTAGCCCCCGGCCAGCGCGCCGAGTGTCGCTGCTCCGGCCAGCGCGCCCAGCGGCCAGAGGAACGTCGCCTCCGGCAGCAGTGCCAGCCCGATCGCGATGTAGACGCTGAACGTCACCAGGTCTGAGATGACCTCGCCGAAGAGCGTGGCCACCAGGCCCGCCGGCTCGATCCCGGTGCGCTGGCTGACGATGCGCACCCGGATCGCCTCGCCGGCCCGCAGCGGCACGAGGAAGTTCACCGCCGAGCCGATGTGGGACGAGAAGAAGAGCAGCGAGACGGGCGGCCGCTTGTCCGCGGGCAGTTGCTGTTGCCAGCGCAGCGCGCGGAACCAGTCGGAGGCGAGGTTGGCGGCCAGGATCGCCGGCACCCAGTAGAAGTCGGCCTGCCGCAACTCGTCCCAGACCTCGCCGGGGTGGACCCGGAAGGCCAGCGCCGTCATCAGCGCCACGGCCAGCAAGACCGGCAGCAACGGCCGCAGCGTCCGGAGGCCTGGAATGGTCACGCGCTCATCGTACCGGCAACCGCGCGCTTACGGAGCCAGCAGGCGCGCCGCGCGCGTGGCTCAGGGGATGCAGGTGTTCATGACGTGGATGTGGTCGTCCATGGAGTGGCCGTCGCTATCCGTCGCCCGGAGCGTGATCAGATGGTTGGCTCCGGTGCACGGGCCGGGTGGCCGGCTCAGCGTGACCGTGACGCTCTCGCCGTTCCCCAGGAACCCGTCGATATCGGAGTACCAGGCCAGGCTGTTCCCGGACAGCACGCCGTCCTCGGGATCGCTGGCATGGCCCATAAGCGTGACCGGTTCCGGCGGGTTCGATCCGTCCTCAGGGGCGTCGATGTCGACGACCGGCAGGCCTGCCCCCGACTGGATATGCACCCCGATCGATTGCTGGGTGGACACGCCCTGGCCGTCCGTGGCGATGACCGTGACGATGTGGTCGCCGGGGGTCATCAGCTTGGCGTGGACCGTGGAACCGTTACCGATGTCGCCGTCGATGTTGGACGTCCAGACGATCAGGTTCTCCGGGAACGGGTAGACCTCCTCCGGGTCGAAGACGTAGGCGCTGAAATCGATCGTCTGGCTGGAGTAGAAGGTGTCGCCGTCATCGGGGTGACGATGTCCACCGTCGGCGGAGTGTTGACGAAGTGGACCTCGGGAATCTCGTATGAGGCTCTGCGCGCCGAACGGATCGGTGACCGTGACGACCACGTTGAATGATGCCGATCGGCGCGTTCACGAGCATGACAATCGAACCCGGTCAGGCCGTCCCGGTAGGTCATGATGTTGCTCAGGCAGAGGGTCTGGCCGTTGGCCGTAAACGAGGCGAAGGTGCAGCCGGTAAACTCCGGCAGCAGCCAACCCGTCTCCGGGTCCGAAACGTCAACCCGGAAGTCGGCGCCGGAGTATCCGTAGGTCTCCTTGGAGTCGCGGGACACGGACGTCGTGGATCTGCGGCGGCTGGTTGGGACGGACTGCCATGACTGCGGCGAGCGCGTTGACGTAGCCGTGGGCGACTTTGGGGTCCGGCGAGGAGTTCGCCGTGTTCTGGAGGATCAGCTTGACGGCGGTGTAGTTGAGAGACGTGGTCCAGCGACTTCATGAGCGCGACGATTCCGGCGACAAACGGCGTCGAGGCGCTGGTGCCGTTGAAGTCCGGCAGCTCGTTCAGGCCAATGTCGTCTTCGTCCTTGGCCGCGCTGCGCGGATTGACGGTGCTGCGGAGCGGCTCCGGGCCCCAGATGTCCACCGGCTCGCCCCAGTTACGGATGTTGTTCTTGTCGAAGTCGATGCTGCCGACGCAGATCACCTTGGGGAACTCGCACGGGCGGAAGTGGACGTCGCCGCCGTCGTCGCCCGGAACGGTGCTGCCGTCGGCGGTATTGCCCGCCGAAGCCAGCTGGATACGGCCGTGGTGCCCGGCGTCGTCCGTGGCGTCGCCGATGTCGCCGTCGAACCAGCCGCACCAGTGCTCGCAGGTCGTGGAGATGCTCATCGAGATGATGTCGGCCTCCAGGAGTTCCGCCACGCGGATCGAATCGGCCCAGTTGGAGACTCGTTCGTCCGTCTTGATCAGGATCGGCACCGGGTAGGGCCCGCCGGAGCCCGCCGAGCCGTAGTAGTTGTTGGGGATGGCACAGCAGACGCCGAAGGTGCTGGTGCCGTGGTACTCACAGTGGAAGCCCGTGCAGCCGTCCTTCACCGTCTCGCCGGCCGTGTAGTCGTCGTCGACGACGTCGTACTGGACGGGCTTGCCGCCGGGCGGGTAGAAGTCGATGTTGTTGTTCAGCGGGATGCCAGTCGTCTGGTCCAGCGCGAAGCCGGTGTCGATCAGGGCGACGCGCACCGCCTGGAAGGGGATCGCCTGCGGCGCCGTCACCACCTGCTGGTAGCGCAGGTAGCGCCAGGCGTCCGTGACCCCGATGTTCAGGCCGAGGCCGGATGTGAAGTAGGCGAAGGCGTCGGCGTCCACGTAGCTGGTCGCGCTGAGCGGGTGCTCGTAGGTCGTGGCCAGGTCACCGAGCTGGTTGAGGTTCATCGTCTCCGGGTCGCCGGCGACGATGCCCATCATCCGGGCGGCGTCTTCGCTGGAGAAGGCGACGGTGCCGGAGACTCCGCCCTGCTCCAGGTCGTCCGCCAGGCTGTCCGTGTCGCCCATCGCCGGGTCGACGCGGATCAGGTAGTAGCCGTGGTTGATCGTCGCCGTTGCCGCCGGCGCGATCCCCGGACTGTCGGAGGGCGTTGACTGGATGTTCGGGGCCAGGGCTACCGTGCCGTCGCGGATGACAGTGCCGTGGTACTTCGCGAGAAAGTCCTGCAGGTCCTCGTCGCTGGCCGGCTTGTAGATCACCTCGTTGCCGACGAACTCGATGTGCCCGCCGCCTTCTTCGACGATCACGTCCACCGGCGGCGGTGGTCCGCCGTCCAGGGACTGGACGTCCGTATGCGTCGGCTGGACGGTCGTGTCGATCGTGATAATCACGTCCGCCAGCTGATCGCCCATGGCCGCGCAGATGTCCGGGGCCGAGACGTTGGTGTGGATCAGGTAGAGCAGGACGTTGAGGGCGTCTCGTGCGTCGACGTGGTGATCGCAGTTGGTGTCGGCGGCAGCGGAACAGGCTGCCTCGCCCAGCCCGGCGCTCTGCCCCAGGATGCTGCCGACATCACCGGCCGCCACACCCCCGGAGCAGTCGGCGTCGCCCTGGATCAGCGCCGCGGACGAGGCCGGCGGGCTGTTGGCGGCCAGCGCAAAAAGCAAGAGCGTAAGCCCCGCCAGCGCCAGTAGTGATAAACGTTGCCTATGGATAGCGGTCAGCATTGAGGCAACACTAAATGAACATGAACGCCCCGTCAATCAAATGAGAGACGTTCCCGGCCGCCGGTCAGGGCTTGTCCACCGAACCGGCTTCCTTCCACTTCCCCAGCGCCTCGATCACGCTGCGGTAGCGCGCATCCACGTCCTTCCAGTCCTCGGCCTCGCCCATCCCTTCGCGGCTGCCCCGCTCGACCATCATGGCGTGCTTGAGCAGCCATTCTCTGCGCTCCTCGGTGCGCGCGGCTTCCGCCACGAGCGCGATGTTCTCCAGCAGATGAATGGTGACGGCGGCGCTTGAGCGTCCGTACTGGCGGATCTGGTTGAAGGCGGCGTCCACGATCCCCTCGAAACGGACCGGAGGCGCGATCAGCCGCAGGTTTCCCCCGCTATCGAAGCGGTACGGCGAAGGGAACTCCAGCTGGGCCAGGCGCCTTAAGCTGGCGCCCAGGCGGTCCACGCAGGCGATCGCCGTGAAGGGGTCGTTGATGCCGGGGGACAGCGCGCGGATCGCGATCTCCACCAGCTGGTCGATCGAGTACTCGACGTCCTGCTCCGACGTCCGCCGGTCTCCGATGGCGAAGGCGGAGGCTACGCTCTTCAGCCGCGGATTGTCTTCGGGCTCGCGATACCAGACGCGGGCGATCAGGGCTCCGCGCGGCACAAAGTTGCCGGGATGAACCGCGACGCCGATGACCAGGTTCTTCTCCCGAGCATGTGCCATCAGGGAATCGAGGTTCACCGCTTGGACGTAGCCACTGTGTGGAGCGACGACCTCGTGCGCGCCGGGGGTCTTGAGCAACCGCTCCACGGCCTCCTGGCCGCCTTCGACCTCGCTCACGCCGCGGCCCACCTCTCGGGGGAAGAGCCGGGTGATCGCATGGTCAAGATCCCGTCCCACTCCGGCGATGATGCTGGTCGCCTGGATGGACTGGGAGACGTGGTGGATGAAGTAGATCAGCACGATGAGACCGGCGACCGCCGTCAGGATGCCGACCGTCACCGATATGTGGGGGACGAACTGGTTCTCCTCCGCGCTGCGAACGTTCCTCAAGACGAGCAAGCAGTAGATGAAGGCGGAGATAAAGGTGCCCAGCACGATCTGATTGCCGATATCGCGGATGAAGTTCCGCAGCAGCCTCGGGCCGAACTGGGAGGAGGCGAGCGCCAGCGCGGCGATCGTGATCGAAAACGAGACGCCGGCGACGGTGATCATCGACCCGGCGATCGTCGAAAGGAGTGTCCGCGCCCCCTCCGGCCCGCCGCCGTAGATGACGTTATCGTTCCACGATTGCGTATCGATGGTCTTGTCCAGGGCGACGGTGGCAAATGAGAGTGCGATGGCGCAAATCGTCATCAGGGTCGGGACAAACCAGAAACTGCTCCGCCAGGAGTCCCAGTACAGGAAAAGCCTCCTTCTCACGGCTCAGCCTCTCTTCCACTTGCGCCAACCGATGCCGGGGCGGGCCTGGCGGCGGCGGCTTCGCCGTCCGGGACAAGGGCGATGATCGTATCGCCGGGCACCGGGGAGACTTCGCGGTCGGCGCTGATTATGACCAGCCGGCCGCCCGCTGTCGCCATGAACAGCGGCAGGGTGTTGCTTCCATAGGTGTCGGCGAAGGACTCATAAGGGAACTCTTCGGAAAGCGTCGTCGCCTTGATCACTGCGCCGTCATCAAACAGCCGCCCAACGTGCTCGAACGTGGCTTCGTGGCGCCAGAGGATGCGCCCGCGGAGGTCCTGCGGAATGGCGTCGCTGCCGCTTGTGCCGCTTCTGGGCGCCAGCTGATAAACGTCGGATCGCTCAAACACCTCTCCGAACCGTTGGGCGCAGAGCGCGTTCACGCTGTCGTTGGGGGTCAGCGCCATCAGGTAACCGATACCTCCCAGGTCCAGCTCGGCGACGTCCAGGTCGGTCAGGGCGCTTCCGTACTTCGCCGGCAGGCCCATCATCCTCGCGTCGGCGATGTTGCGCCAGTTGCTGTCCACGAGCATCACGGCGAAGCCCTTCTTCATGAGCTCAGTCGCCACCTTGCGCGACCATTCATGCGCCCCGACGATCAGGACTCCCTGCGGGTTGGCGACCGACAGCTTCAACCGGCGCGCTATCGGCACGGCGAGGAGCCCGTAGACCAGAATCGTGCCCACGATCGCCGCGAACGTCACAGAGGCCAGGCTCTGCGCGTCCGGGACCCCTTCGTCGGCCAGGCTCAGGGCGAAGATCGAGGCGACGGCCGCGGCCACGATCCCTCTCGGCGCAACCGACGCGATAAGCACGCGCTCCTGCCACTTCAACTCGGATCGCCACGTCGACAGCATCACGCCCAGCGGCCGCCCAACCAGGATCAGCACAGCGACGAAGGCGATCGTCTCCGGCCCAAGGTCGGTCAGGTCGTCCAGCTGCAGGCGGGCGGACAGTGTCACGAAGAGCCCGCCGATCAGGAGGACGCGAAGGCTCTCCTTGAACTCCACGATGTGCTTGGTGGGGACGTTGCCCTGGTTGGACAAAACGGTGCCCATCACCACGGCGGCCAGCAGCCCGGACTCCTGCTGCAGCTCGTTGCTGACGGCCACTGAGCCGACGACCAGCGCCAGCGTGACGGCGTTCTGGAGACGGTCCGGAATCCAGAACCGCCGCAAGGCCAGGCCGAGACCGAACCCTGCCACAACCCCGATGCCCAGGCCGTAGCCCAGCGTCTTGACGACACCGACGATCCCCTGGCCCACAGCCTCGCTCACGCCGCCGGCGAAAATCGCCTCGAAGACGAGGACGGCGAGGAGGGCGCCGATCGGGTCGATCACGATGCCCTCCCAGCGAAGGATCGGCCCAACTTTGCCCGCCGGGCGCATCTGTTCCAGCAGCGGCCCGACAACCGTAGGCCCGGTCACAACGAGGATCGCCCCCAGGAGGATCGCGATGCGCAGGTCCAGCCCGAGGATCAGGTAGCCCGCGAGCGATGCCACCGACCACGTCACAAGCGTCCCTACGACGAGCAGGTTGCGGATCGGCCGTGCCGTCTCCTGGAGGTCACGGAGGCTGAGCGATAGACCGCCTTCGAAGAGAATTACGCCAACGGCCAGTGAGACTGACGGCGCCAGCAGGCCGCCGAAGAGCTTGTCAGGGTCGATCGCGCCGGTGACAGGCCCGACCAGGAACCCGGCGGAAAGCAGCAGGAGGATGGACGGGAGCCGGAGCCGCCAGGCCAGCCACTGGCAGCCAACGCCGATGGTGACGATCGCGGCGATCTGGAGCAGCGAATGCTCGGTCATACCCGGAGGTCAGACATCACTCCGCAGGCCATACGCCTACAAGTCTAACCCACAGTTCAGGCGCTTTCCGGACGCCGCCGCTTGCAGCCGAGCTTACTTCTTCTTCGCCTTCCGCTGGGCGCGCGCCGAAGAGTTCGCCGCGACCGCCGCTCGGATCAGCTGCCTGAAGGCGGCCTCGTCGATCTTCTCCCCTTCGCGGATGTCGATCGCACGGCGGGTGTTCCCCTCGAGGCTGGAGTTGAACAGCTTCTTCGGATCCTTGAGGGAGGCGCCCTTCGCGAAAGTGAGCTTGACGACGCTCTTGTAAGACTCTCCGGTGCAGACAATCCCGTCATGGGACCATACCGGCGTCCCCATCCACTTCCACTCCTCCTGGATCTCCGGGTCCGCGTCATGGATGAGCTGCCGGACACGGGCGAGGGTCTCCCCCCGCCAGTCCCCCAGCTCCTCGATCCGCCGGGTGATGTTCGCAGAGGCGTCTTCGCCACTCGCCCGCCCTGTCGCCTTCATGTTCTCTCCAGTCCTTCGTTCCGACGTTCCACGGGCCCAATTTTACTCACAGCTTGGGCTGTTCGCGAAGAATGGAAGGTTCTACGTGCCCTTCCTCACCGCCAGCAGCACGCGGTCCGTTCCGACTGCCGCACCGTCGCCAATCGGAAAGCTCGGGTAAAGCCCCCACGTGCAGGTCGAAGTCCAGCGACACCAGCCATTCCTTTGATGCGAGCCGCCCCTCAGCCCTCCGTCGTCTTTCCGTCGAAGTGCTCCTCGGAAGCCTCAGCCTCTGCTTTCGTGGCGCGCACGACTCCGTCTTTGTGTTCCGGCGGGCCGTAAAGCGTGTACAACTTGAGCGGCTTGTCGCCCGTGTTGATCACGTTGTGGCGGGCCCCGGCCGGCACGAGCATCGCGTCGTCACTCTTGACGTTGGTCTTCTTGCCGTCGATGACGATTTCGCCCTTGCCCTTCTCAACGCGGAAGAACTGGTCTCGGTCTGTGTGGACCTCTTCCCCTATCTCCTCGCCCGGCTTAAGGGCCATTAGCACCAGCTGCAGGTAGTTGCCGGTATAGAGGACCCGGCGAAAGTCCTTGTTCTCCTCAGTCAGCTCCTCGATGTCGTCGACAAATCCGTTCATCAGGCCATCCTTTCATCCTCTTGCTCTTCGATATCCTCCGCGTCCCATCGCTGTCAAGACCTAAAACAGGCTACTCCTTTTTCAACGCCGGCTTCGGTTCAGTCAGCCTGAAGTACATGGCGAACATAGGCTCCAGCCAACCACGCAGGCTGATCCAGTAGATGCGGGCGAACATCATCTTCATGAAGTGCTTGAGCCGGTTTGGAGGCGACTTCACCACCGGCGCATCGTACGAGCCGACGACGAATGTGCCGCGCCCGTAGGCGAGGTCCAGCGGGCAGTTCGTGCGACCGTTGAACCTCGCCGGCCGGTCCGCAAGCTCCGCTGCCACGACCTTCGCTTCCAGGTGGGCGGCGACGCCTGACTTCGAAGTTGGTGTTGTCGACCCATCGCCGATTGCGAAAGCGTTGTCCGTCCCTTTGACACGCAGCGTTTCCCGGTCCGTGATGACGAAGCCGCCTTGATCCCGGACATCTCCGGGCTCGTAGGTGATCTCGGCGCCGGCGAAGGGCGGAATGATGATCGGCAAGTCGCACTCGATCGTCTCGCCTTCGATAGACGTGATGGTGTGGGTCTGCGGGTCGATCTTGTCGACATCGAAGAACGTCCTCACCTCAATCCCGCGCTCTTTCATGATCGGCTCGACGATCTCGCTCATCGGCTCCGCCGGGTAAGGGCGTGGATAGGGGGTGAAGAAGATCAGCCGCGACCTGTCTCGCAGGCCTCGCTTGCGTAGTAGCTCATCGAGGAGCAGCACGCCTTCAATGGGCGATGGTGGGCACTTGATGATGGGAGTGCTCTGCCCGAGCGCAATCGTGCCGCCCTGGAAAGCGTCCAGCTTCGCCCAGAGCTTCTCCGCCTGGGCGATGCTGGAGTGGTAGTCACCAAACTCCGCGTTCACGGCGGGCAGCCCCGGGATCTGCCCGAGGTCCGCGCGGATGCCCGTGGCCAGGACGACGTAGTCGTAGTCGTAGCGCCCGCCGCTTGCGGTGGTGACGGAATTCGCCTTGAGGTCGACCCGGCTCACTGCGTCGTGGACCAGGCGTACGCGCCTGGCCAGGAGCCTGCGTTCAGCCCGGACTATGTTCCGGCCGGCGTTCTTGAAGGCGATGTAGAGGAGGGCGGGCTGGAACATGTGCTGACTTGACGCGCTGATGACGGTTACGTCAAACCGGCGCTTGTCCAGGGTGTTGGCGAGGATGGTGCCGCCATCGCCGCCGCCCACGATCACGACCTTCTTCATGTCAGCGCCTGACGATGTTGAGGACGGCGACGATCTTGTCGCCCTGGTCTTCAATGGAAACGATCTCGTTGCCGGTTTTGGCGGCCCAGGCGCGCACGTCGGGTTTGACGCCGGGGTCCGTCGCCCAGAGCTCGATCACATCGCCAACCTTGGAGCGGCGGTAAGCCAGCGCGAGATCGGTGATCGGCCCGGGGCAGGCAGAGCCCCGGGAGTCAACCATCGTATGAGCTGTTGCGTCAGTCATCGTGCCACCTCAGATGAAGAACGTCTCGCCGCCGCGGGCCGTCTCAAGGAAGGTGGCGGCGCCGACGACATCGTCGACCAGGTCGTTGTAGTCTTCCTGCTTCAGCCCCATGACTCCGCTCATCATCGAGCAGACGTGGATCTTTGCACCGAGCTCCTTGGCCTGGCGCAGCATTGTGTCCCAGGGCGCGACCTTGCTTGCCTGCAGCCCCTGCATCAGCGCCGGCGCCATGGCCGCGAACTCGCTGGGAAACGGTGCCTCGTGGGGCTCTTTCGTGAAGCCGAGTAGCGCAAAGCCGGTCACGAAGACTTCAACGTCCATGCCCATCGCGGCCCCCGCCTGGGCCAATACGCCCAGGGGAATGAATTTGTCGGCCGTGCCGCTGAACATGACGATTGAAATCTTGTTGGAAGCTTCCTTGCCGTCCGCCGGGCGGAGTGCTCTCGCCGTGCCTGTCGTTGTCATGTCATCGAACCTCCTATGCTGGAATTCCCTCATCCGATGACGGAGGGAGGCGCCTGTCCCGGCCGACCCCGAACCGCCGGCGCCGTCCCTCCGTCGTGGCGTCTAGACCACCACTTTCTCCTTGGCCGGCGTAGTCTGCCTGGCTCCGCCCGCGGTGGGCGATTCGATCACCACTTTGCAGGCTTTCGTCTCGCTCGCCTTGCTGAACGTGTCGTAGGCCTCCATGTACTGATCGAAGGCGAACGTGTGGGTTCCCAGCGGCTTCGGGTCAAGCTTGCCGATCTTGATCAGGTCCAGCAGCATCGGGATCGTGTAGCCGTCCACCAGCTGCGTGGTAATCGTCAGGTTCTTGATCCAGAGCTTCTCCAGGTGCAGCGTCACCGGCTTGCCGTGGACGCCGATGTTGGCGACGTGCCCGTTGGGGCGGACAAGCTCTGTGCAGAGCTCGAACGTCTGCGGCACGCCCACGGCTTCGATCGCCACTTCCACACCGGTGCCGGTCAGCCTGGCGACGGCTTCCTGGGCGTTCTCCTTCGACGGATTGATCACGTAGTCAGCGCCCAGCTGCTTGGCCAGCGCCAGCCGGTTGTCGTCCAGGTCGATCATGATCGTCATCCGGGGGCCGTGGAACTTGCTGGTCACCAGCGCGGACAGGCCGATCGGCCCGGCGCCAACGATGGCGACTGAGTCGGCTGCGGCAACGCCGCCGCGGACGATGCCGCACTCGTAACCAGTGGCCAGGATGTCTGTCAGGAAGAGGACGTCGGTGTCCTTCAATTCGTCTGGCACCTTCAGCAGACTCGTGTCGGCGAACGGCACTCGCGCGTATTCCGCCTGGAGGCCGTTGATCTTGTATCCAAAGATCCAGCCGCCACCGTTGGTGCACTGGCCGTAGGAGTGGTTGCGGCAGTAGGAGCACATGCCGCACGCCGTGATCGCTGGAATGATCACGCGGTCGCCCTTCTTGAACTTCGTTACCGCTGATCCGGCGTCCTCAACGATGCCGACGGCCTCGTGGCCAAGGATTGTGCCGGACTTCACCTCCGGCACGTCTCCCTTGAGGATGTGCAGGTCAGTGCCGCAGATTGTTGCGGTGGTGATGCGCGCAACGACATCAGTCGGCGCCTCCACTTTCGGATCGGCGACATCTTCGAAGCGCCGGTCACCCGGTCCGTGGTAGACAACTGCTTTCATCTGAGACTCCTTTCTATGAGCTCTTACTAAGGAGATCATCGACCGGTGAGAGGCCTGCCGATCAGGGCCAAAGGTCACGTTGCCGGCGGGACAATGGCCCCAGTTCACCGAGTCATCGCTTGATCAGGCAGCGATCTGCGGCGCTCAAACAAGTAGGCGGCGGCCAATGACGAACTAGGCTGCCGCTGCCGAAGCGCCAGCCCCGTCCCGAATAGCGGCACATTACGATAGCTCACGCGCTCCATTCGCAGCGGCCGATTTGGGACCGATGGCCGGCCAGGGCCACGACAACGCCGCGATCAAGACGCAATCTAAACCAATACTCGATCAGACGTCGGGTGGCAGGCACTACTCTGAAAAGAGCAAAGAACGTTTGGGCCCTGCAGGCTTTTGCCTAACATCTCACGGGCTCGTGTGACCCAGACCGATTCCAATCCAGAGTCGAATTGAGGTCGCCCATGTCTTACCCCCACCACACTCCTTTCTAGCTCGACTGCCTCGAATCGAGCATCGCAGCCCCTCAATCAGACCTCCGTGTCTGACGCTGCGCGCCAATTTCTTTCGTCGAACAGTCAGGAGTCTTGAACATGCACACCAACCCAACTTCCCAATTCCTAAAGTGGAGCCTTGGAACCATTACCATCGTCGCCCTGTTGATCGCGTTCCGTTTCGCGATGAACGCTTCGGCGGCAACAGCGCCGGACCTGGGCACAGCCTCGAGCTACGCTGTCCTCGCCGGCACGACCGTAACTAACACCGGTGCCAGCACGATCGATGGTGACGTCGGCGTATCGCCGGGGACGGCCGTCACGGGCTTTCCGCCAGGCATCGTAACCAACGGAACAATCCACGCGGGCGACGCCAATGCTCTCCAGGCGCAAAATGACCTGACAAGCGCTTACAACGTCCTCGCCGGCGCCCCCTGCGACTTCGACCTCACCGGCCAGGACCTCGGTGGCATGACACTCACCACCGGCGTGTACTGTTTCAGCACCTCGGCTCAACTCACCGGTCAGCTGACGCTGGACGCAGAGGGCGATGCCAACGCGGTCTTCATCTTCCAGATCGGCAGCACGCTGACGACCGCGAGCAACGCCTCTGTCCTCGTGACCAACGGCGGGGTCGATTGCAACGCCTACTGGCAGGTGGGTAGCTCGGCCACGTTGGGTGTCGATACGACGTTCGTGGGAAACATCGCCGCCCTGACCAGCATCACACTGGAAACTGGCGCCAGCATCTCCGGACGCGCCCTCGCGCAGAATGGCGCGGTGACCCTGGATACCAACGACATCGGCTTCGGGGTTTGTGCACTAGCCACCGACACTCCATCGCCAACCGATTCACCAGTGCCCACAGCCGCGCCAACCGATTCACCAACGCCCACAGCCGCGCCGACCGATTCACCAGTACCCACAGCCGCGCCGACCGATACCGCAGCGCCCACGGACACGGCGACGCCCACGGCAGCGCCCACGTCGGCGCCAACAGACACTCCAATCGGACAGACCTCGTCACCGACGCCACTGGCGCCGACTGACACACCAACGGCGACGGCCACGCCGGTTGGGCAGACAGCTTCGCCGACGCCAACGCCGACTCCGGTTGGCCAAACGCCCTCACCAACGCCCGTTGCGCAGACGCCTTCACCGACGCCGGTTTCGCAGACGCCAACGCCGACGATCACCCTGACCTCGACGCCGAGCTCAACGCCGGTGATGACACCGACACCGACTGGACCGGTTCAGTCCGCGACAGCAACGCCTTCCACAACTCCAGCAACGCCGACTGCTACGCCGGGAACACCGTTGTCACCGCCCCAGGCGCCGACCGCTACTCCATCGGCGACCCCGAACATCCCGCAGTTCCCGAACACCGGCGGGCCCCCTCCAACCGCGGGTCTGCCCTGGTTGCCGCTGCTGCTCGGCCTGGTGCTGGTCAGCTTCGGTAGCACTGCAATCATGCTTGGCCAGTCGAAACGGCTGAGCCCGAAGCGAATTGAGAGATAGCCCCGATCCAAAAGCCGGCGGCCCACTCAGGTCAGAGTGGGCCGTCGCAACAACCCCGGCGGCGGCCTGGACCCCAGCGTCCACGTGGCCGGCTGATTTGTCTCCAGGATTCTGCCTTATGGAGCGGGAGACGGGGATCGAACCCGCGACCCTCTGCTTGGAAGGCAGATGTCCGAAAACGGCCCCTCAAGCCCCTTTTCGCATCTGACGCACGCCCATCGCCGAAGCGAGGCAGATGGCCGCCAAAATGCTTATCGCGTCGAATTATAGACTAATTCGGGGGAATTCGAGCCCAATTGTGGCACCGACGCAATTCGGACTTCTTCTACCTGCTGGCGTACCCCTCCTACGGCATAGGAAGGTATGGGCGCTCGATGTTTGTCCATCGCGCCAGAGTTGTGGGCTAGAAGCAATCGGCAAGTCATCAGCCCGACCTAGCCGAATCCTCACGCGCTACGACTCACAAGCTATACTCCGCGCATGAACCTGTTTCGTAGCATCTACCGCCGGTCTGACGGGGGAGCGATGGCGTTTCAGATCGTGGGCCAGGGCATGGAGTACGAGCTGCCGCTGTGAAGAGGTCCGTGAATTGATTGGTTGGCTGAACGACAACAGCGGAGCCGTTCAAGCAGTCTCAGTAGTCGTGCTCGCCTTCGTCACTGCCTCATACGCTTGGTTCACGCGGCAGATGGTAAAGGAGATGCGCGAGAGCCGGTTGGAGCAGACCCGGCCATATATCATCGTTGATATCGAGAACACTCGGCATACGCTTTGCGACATGGTCATCAAGAACGTCGGGAATAGCCCGGCGGTTGGTGTTGAATCTCCTTCGACCCAGAGCAAATGTACTACGACACTGGAAAGGCGCTATCTAGCTTACCGATTTTCAGCCAAATGAAATTTGTCGTTCCGGGGCGCGAGTATCGCTTCTTTTTCAAACAGCTTCTCGGCGAGAACATTGACCCTCTGAAGGAAGCGTTCAACGCCAAAATCAAGTATTCCGACACCGCCAGCAATGTGTATTCCGACACCATTCCTCTAAACCCTTACCTTCGATGGGATTTGCTCCTGATCGACGATAAGGGCATGGACGACCTAGTGAAAGCAGTCGTGGATGTCGCGAAACAGACCGGAAACCTGTCGGATAGAGTCGGAGAGCTTGAAGGAACAGTTCGCCGCGAGATGCGCGCGCGAGTGAACAAGCCGTGGACGAGTGCCAACGCGCGGCTCCAGGTCCTCGCGAAACTCGCTGAAATTAGAGAGTTTTGGCGTTCGTTGTTCAATCCCGACGTGAAGCCTGGTGGGACCTATCACTCACCGTCGCTGTTCCAAGCGCGATTTCACCAATTGGCGATGGACGTCGTGGCGCTTGCCGATGGATGGGAACCGCCAGAGGATGATGATCACAAAGGAGTCGACAGCACGTTTTTTCAACACTTGTCTGAGGAGCTCTTCGACATGAGCGCTATGGGGATGTACATGGATGGCGGCGCATCAGTGAAGTTGTTCCAGGAGCGTGGCGACTCGATCGCATCGGCAATTGAAGAGGCCATCAATGACCGAACGTCCTAAACCAGCGCGCGTGCTCATCATCGGTTCCGGGCCGAATCGTTTATCGGGCAGGCGACGGAGTTCGACTACTGCTGGTCAGCAGCGCTGTTAAAATCTAGAGCGGAATGCGTGTTGACAGCAAGGTGCTGAGCGAGGTCCCGCCCGGCTACATGCTGCACGACCGCGTGCTCCGCCCGGCGATTGGTGGTTGTGCGGAAGGGGACGGGGGCGGAAGAGGGAAGTCGGAGGAGTGAAGAGGGAGGAACGTGATCTCGAAGGACCAGCGGGAGGATGCCGTACTAGAAGTCCTCGTCGTGCACTTGAAGGAAACGACCGGTGAGGAATGGCGAGTCGTCGAACGACCGGAACGCACAATTCGCGATGTTCCAGTTTATGACTACCTCTTGGAGGAACACACCTCCGAGGAAGGCGCTGCAGTTGAAGTGACTTCCTATGATTGGCCAGAAGATGGAATAACGATTCGGTCGAGCATTCGGAGTGTAATCGATGAGGTCGAGGATCATCTCGGCGGTGTAGTCGTGGGTGATTACACCGTTAGTGTCGAGATAATTGCAGTACGAGAGCACGGGTACTTTTCTAGGCGTGCCCGAATCCAAACTCGTGATCTGATCACGAAGTTGATCCGCGAGGAAGGTGGGAGCCTGATGCCCGGGGATCGGCTCGACGTCAGCGGGTTGATGGGAGTTCACCTTTACAAGGCATCAGACGAAGGAAAATGTCGCCTTCGTCTGATGACGTCAACATCAACCGACTTCAAGTCAAAAGTGGAGGGTCTCGAGGCTCTGATAGCAGAGAATTACAAGAAATTTCGCGGAATCGAAGGCGTGCGCCGTTGGCTTCTCATCTCGTTTCCGAGTTCTGAGGGGATGCTAGACCTGATCGGACAAGGACTGGAAGTGCCTGAGGGACTTGAGCTGTTCTTCGTGGACTATCACCGATCCAAGCCGTACATCGTCGACTACGTCAAAGTCGCTGAACCAAGTCACGGAGCCAGGTACGACAAGGACACGGGCGCCTTCAAAGTGAACATTCCGGTTCGCTTGAATTGAAAACAAGGAGAAATGAAGTGAAATGCCTAGAGCAATTGGAATTGACCTCGGGGCCACCAACAGCTGCGTCTCGGTGATGGAGGGCGATGAGCCCGTCGTTTTAACCGAACGTCAGGGGCGGCCGCACCCCGTTCGCAGTCTGGCAAGGACTTCGACGATCCGCTCGTCACCAATCATTTGGGCCGCTAACTGTCTCACTTTCTTGACACGGGACAAAATCGTCCCATCCGCTGATTGTAGATGGCCTCAAGTGGGACCGGTCATTCTGGCGTCACAGGTCTAGCAGAACCGTTGCAGAGAGGGGTTCAGGTAACGCGCACAGAAACGTCGGGCCAGTCTCGGCGTCCGAATTGCTGGCATTAGCATCCGAGCGCTGACGTATCCCTATATCCGCAAGCATCGAGCCGAAAGGGTGGCGGAGACTCACTGAGCTGACGATTTCTTATCCGACGTCGCTGCGGTAGCCATGCCTCGGCGGATAGCCTCCAACGACACAATTGAATCCGGCACGTTGAAATTGTAGCTGTATACGGCCCATCTGATTAGCAGCGATCCGCTGCCTGGCACCCCACGCCCAAAGTTGCGTATCCACGATCGACGATCTAGATGTGAGAACTCCGAAAGGTTCAGCGAGATGCATTCGGCACCACCCAAAGCCTTCGTAGCAGAGTCGCTAAATCGGTACCGGCGCGGCTGGAATACTAACCGGTGGCTGGTCAATGTGAGTTTTCCACCAGCCCCGAACATGCCATGGATTCGGATGGAAGAAGTCGACATCACCACGTCTTCTGGGGTTCAAGTTCAAGCAAAGGAATCTCCTTGCCCCGAAGAAGTAGGTCGCGAAGCGTAGGCGGAATTGATCGTGTCATGAACTCCCCCGGTCACTGTTGGCGACAGTGTTGCAAAGCCTCCTGGCCAGCCGTGTTGCTAGAAACCTCGATGATCCAACCGTATATGGGGATGCCGATTTCGTCCATCCTCCAACTTGTATAGGCACCTGCGATGGCGGTGTTTACATCTATTGGGTCGCAACCGTGCGCCGCAGCATTCATAATCTGTGCGTTCTCAGTCGCGAATGCGATAGCGTCAATTGGTACTTCGATATATTGCTGGCACCACAAATACGCCTCATAGCCTACGACCGCGCCGCCCACGACTCCGCCTCCGAGCGCAAACACTAATCCACCGGCACCTAGGCCGCACATTTCCTTGATCGGCAGCATGTCGATAATCTGGATAAGCGTGAAAGCGTTGAAATTGGGTGCCCACGCGTCCCACATGGTCTGCGGGAACTGCGTCGCGGCCTTCTCTAACTCGCCCCAAGTCCAATTTACGACGCCGGTAACGGCATGGGATTCCGTACTTTTCGATGATGTCGGCCAATCTTATCGCACTATCGATACATGTTGGCGTAAAGGCACAGATCAACACGGGAAAGGCGATTGACATGATCGTTAGGGGAAGGCCAATCAGAGTACTGTCAGACAGCCTGCCAATGATCATAGACAGCGGATTGGCAAGGACCTGCGCTGTGTCAGCCTGCCACTGCGTCATCGCGCTGTGACCGGACGGGTGGATCCAATTCATGGGATTGTTCGCCGTATAAGCGTAGAGGTTGTATCCCTGAGTACCGGGGGCATTCGGCTGCACGGCGTCCGCACTGATGAATTGGCCGATGGCTGGGCTGAGATAGCGCGCGCGCAAGTAAATTAGGCCTGTCTCGGGGTCCGATTGCTGGCCGGTGAAGCCGAGAGCAGACGTGTCCCCGGATGTCGCACGCACCGAGCCGAAGGCATTGTAGTCGGTGGTACCGGTCGGGTCACCAGAGTCGTCAGTCACGCCTCGCACCGAGCCGAGCGCGTCGTGAACGAAGTACGACGGTTCGTCGGTACCATCATCAATTTGGGCCTGGGCGCCGCCTTAATGAAGATATGAGTTAGTCCCGTCATCCACGAGTTTTGGCAGGCCAGACTGCGCATCATAAAGGTAGGGCGTCGTATCCTCACCAGTCGACTTGCTGGACCGCGTCCCGTCGCCATCGTAAGCAAAGTCCGTGGTTGTCGAATCGACGGTAGCTGATGGCCGTCCAGCGGCGAATTGGCTACAAGCCGATGACAGAGTATGCGACGGGATACTTGCCCCCCCTAGAGCTAATGCGATAGCAAAGACAACGCTTAAGAATTTCGCTTGATTGTGCGTAGGGCGAAACTGACTAATAGCCACCGTGGGCGCAGATTCACCTGAGGTTTCGCATTGTAATAGCCATAGAGCCATTCCGCTGTCCGTTGGCGATCAACGAACATCCAGATCGCGCCAATCATTAGGAGAATCCCTGACAAAAAAGTAAGAACGTCCATAATTTATCCTAAGATATCTCCGAAACCTCCTGCGAAGCAGGCAGCTGCCCCCGCCTTCAATGCGGGCCACATCCTTATGAGCTGGCTCTTATTCGGGTTGAGAGCCTGAGTTGCGAGTACAGCAAAGCCAACTGTAGCTCCCCAAGCGTCGCATTGAGCCCCAGGTGAATCCGGGTCTATCTGGTGAACACCCCAACTCAGCATGCCTCCCACACATCCGAATCCTGAGACCACAGCTCTGGGCGTAGTTGCCATTTTCCCAGCGCCGAGAGCGGCCCCTGCGGCCCAAATCAGACATTGAGTGAACGGATCGTTGCTGACGTAGTTTTGGAAGAGAAGAGCTCCCGTACCAGCCAAGCACCCAAAGACAGCACCAGCTAGGAGCGTGCCGGAACCAGCGGCACCTGCTAGCCCCCACAGGGCACACTGGATGATATAGGGTCCGGCTGCGCTCCAGAAGCTGTTCGCGGCGTCCACCACTTGAGGCAGGTACGGGAAATCGGTGACAGCTGTCACAAGTCGATCCGTACTCCATTGGAACAGTTCGAGAGCATTTGATCCGTACTTCTCTATGATATCCGCCAGCCCTATTGCACCATCGATACATGTTGGCGTAAAGGCACAGATCAAGACGGGAAAGGCGATTGACATGATCGTTAGGGGCAGGCCAATTAGAGTACCGTCAGACAGCCTGCTAAGGATAATAGACAGCGGATTGGCCAGCACCTGCGCTGTGTCAGATTGCCATTGCGTCATCGCACTGTGACCGGACGGGTCAATCCAACTCATGGGGTTGTTCGCCGTATAGGCGTAGAGGTTATATCCCTGCGTGCCGGGTGCATTAGGTTGCACGGTGTCAGCCGAAATGAACCGTCCGATGCTTGGATCTAGGTACCGCGCGCGCAGGTACGTGAGGCCGGTTGCCGAGTCGGATTGCTCTCCGTTGAATCCCAGCGGCAGGGCGTCGCCACTTCGAAGCGAGCCGAACGCGTTGTAGTCGGCTGTGCCAATCAGACCGCCGTTGCCGTCGGTCACACTGCGCACGGATCCGAGTGCGTCGTCAAGCGGATATGAAGGATCGTCGCTACCGTCGATCTGGGCAACTGCTCCATCCTGTTGCAGGTACGCGTTGGTGCCGTCATCGACTAGCTGCGGTAAACCAGACTGCGTGTCGTACAAATAGTCCGTCGTGTCCTCGCCGGTCGTTTGGCTCGCCCGCGTGCCATGACCGTCGTAAGCGAAGTCCGTGGTCGTCGAGTCAGCCGTCGCTGATGTCAGCTGGTTGGCGTAGTCGTAGCTATACGAGCTGGCACCGTCGCCGGTCAGGTTGCCGTTCTCGTCGTAACTGAACGTATTGGTTCCGTCGGACGTGAGCTCGCCGGCATTGTCGTAGGTGTACGTCGTGGTCGTGGCACCGACGGTCATCGTGTGGATATTGCCGTTGTCATCGTACGTGTACGAGACATCGTCGCCAGTTGGGTAGTCCACGCTGGACACACGATTGAGCTCGTCGAGGTTATACGTCTCGGCGCCAGCGTTGGACGTGACGGCGGTGCGGTTGCCGACGGCATCAAGCGTGTAGTCAAAGCTCTGGATCGTGCCGGCACTGTTAGCGTGGTCGATCGCCGTCAGGCGGTCCGCGAGGTCGTATGTGTAGGTGCTGTTGACGCCGTTTGGCCGGGCGATGCCCGTGCGATTGCCGTCGGCGTCGTAGGTGAAGTCAATCTCGCGGTCCTGCCAGTCGGTTATGGAGCTCAGCATGCCGCTCGTGGCGTCGTAGCCATATGTGAACGTGCGGTCACTGGGCAGTGTCATCGTCTGTCGGTCGTTGGCGTCGTCGTACGTGTACGCCACCGTACCGTTCGGGGAGTTGACCGAGGTGACGTTGGAAGCTGCGTCGTAGTTCCAGGTCGTGGTACCGGTGCTGTCGTACATGTGCTCGCGCCGGCCGATGTCGTCGTATGTGTACGAGACGCTGCCGCCGTCGAAGGTGACGTCCTGGAGCTGGTTGTTGTCGTAGTAGTCGTAATCGACTTCCACGTCGCGCGCGTCGATCGTGTTCAGGAGATTGCCGGCGGGGTCGTACTCCCATTGCTGTGTGCGATCGAGCGGGTCCGTCTTCGTGGCAACGTTGCCGAGATCGTCGTACGTGTATGCGGTTGTCTTGCCATTGGCGTTAGTCACGGACGTTTGCTGGCCAGCCAGGTCAAAGCCGAACAGAACCGAGTGGGTCAGGGCGTCGGTCATTGATGTCATCTGCCCCGCTGGGTCGAAGCCGTAATCAGTGGTATGGCCGAGCGCGTCGGTCATTGACGTTCGCCGTCCGGCGGTGTCGTAACTGTAGATGGTCGAGGGACAGCCGTCGTCGACGTGAGTGTCGGAGTCATCGTCCAGACCATCGCCGGTACCAGCCGTGCCACAGTCGCCACCACTTTCAGGTGTACTCTGTGGCTGCCTTAGAGGATCGGTCAGCGAGAGCAAGTGGCCCATCGAGTCGTAATCATAGGTCGTTATTCCGCCATCGGCCTTGGTCACCGCCGTCATCCGACCCGCGTCGTCGTAGCTGTAGATCGTCGATGGACAACCGTCGTCGGCATGGGTGTCCGTATCGTCGTCCAGGCCGTCTCCAGTCCCCGTCGTGCCGCAGTCGCCGCCGCTTTCAGGTGTGGTGTCCGGCTGCCTCGCAGGGTCGGTGAGCGAGGCCAGCCGACCAGCCGCATTGTAGTCGTAGGAGGTTACTCGGCCCAGGGCATCGGTGACGCTTGTCCTCTGTCCAGCATCGTCGTATCCAAAGGTCTGCGTGTGCTCCATCGGGGCCGTGATAGATGCGATACGGCCGTTATTGTCGTAGCTGTAGTTTGTCGGGTTTGACTTCGCATCCAAGGTGGAGTACCTGAATTTACCCACAGGGTCATAGGTGTAGTCAGTCTGTTTGAGCAGAGGATCGGTCGTCGTGATCCGGCGGTTTAGGGGGCTGGAACGGTGTAGGTCGTGGTGTGGTCAGGGGATCGGTTTGCGAGTTGAGGTTACCGTACTTATCGTAGTCGTGAGCCTTGACCCTATCGTCGGGCATAGTTTTCTGGAGAACGTGCCCAGCTTCGTCAATACTCGGAAGAAAAACGGATGCCCTATCGGGTTTTCTTCAGAGAGAGTTTGACCAGTCCCATCGTATATGATGTTGCCGTCGTTCATCTTTCTGTTTTGCGGACCCAGGCCAGCTTGTTGTTGTTGCTCAGAAGTGTAGGACGGTGATGGGCACAGCCATCGTCTACGTATCGGTCCCTTTTGCCGTTAATGCCGTCGCCCTAATGTGAATCGCTGCCGTCTGACCAGTCCCGATCGCCGTGCGCCAATGTCGCGTTTGGTCGGCTAGCGATGCTGATGTTGCGGTTACCGTCGGTAGGCGTAGAGCGTGGAGTCGCCGTCAGCGTCCAATCTCTTCGTCTGACAAGGCCGCGTGCGTAACGACCCGGTCAGTCCCAGAATGTGTCGTGGCCTGGAGGTTCCTCTACCATCTCGAGGTGGCCCGCCAGGTCATATAGGTAGGTCGTCTGTTGTCCTAGCGCGTTCTTTTTCAGGAATCGCCTGCCAAACAGGTCGTATTCGTAGCTGGTTGTTCCTGGCCCAGGGTATCGGTCTTGGACGTTTCTAGGCCGGTATGATCGCAAGCTCCACGCCCCACCCGTGCCGTTTCCATGGACCTTGCTCGCATCAGTTCCGGGCTGAGTCGATGCGTCGATAGCTCTCTGTACGGCCAAAAGCGCAGTATCAACGGACTGGGTGAGCCCCCCAGCCGATTCTGTCCGGATAGGCGTTGATCGTCTGACGGGCATCCATCGTCGATCCTGCCGTCGCTGTCATCGTCGATCCCGTCGCCCGGTTCCCCCGGCGCCGCACCCTGAGCACAGCGGCTTCCAGCAGGTTCCAATTTGCTATCCGTGTTGGATCAGCCCCTCGCGTGACGTTGCCGTGCGTGTCGTACGTCATATAGGTCGAATAGACGCGTTGATCGATCACCGGCCTGTCGTCGTGGCAGGTGATTGGCGTTGGAGCCGATCTATGTTCCATATTGCCGAGCTGGCCTTCTGGCGCAGGCCGGCAGGTTGCCGCCGCTGTCAAATTCAAAGGCCCACTGGTTGAACTGCGCGGATCGTCGAGGATGCGACCGGAGGCTTCCGTCGTCATCGGCGCCGACCAGTAATACGCTTCAGCGCGTCGACTTTGTCCTTGGTTCGTCCGTACTGATCGTGATACAGAAGAGCGCGGAGTTTCCGTCAGCCGCCCGTAACGACGTCCACCTTTATCCGGATCGTCGGTAGCCGACGCCAAATTCTTATCGTGTTGGGTGTCCGTTCGCTCGGTGACGCGGTTAACGGAGTCGAAGAGTGTTGGTTAAATCGGGCATCGTCGTTTTGGTCATCGTCTTCTATCAACCGGTGCTTGTCGTAGCTGTAAGTTCTAACGCCGTCCTCGGTGCCGGTGACCGAGGTCAGATCGCCATCGGAATCGTACGAGTAGGTCACGATGGTGTTGTCCCTGCGCCGACTGTCTCGAAGGCGACCGTCGCCGTCGTAGTCGAAGTTCAAAGTTCGGCCGTCCGGAGCGTTCTAGGCCGCCGAGATGGCCGGAATCGTAGGGAAGGGTCACAAGAGTCTGCCATCGGGATTGACGATCGAAGTCAGCGTGCCAAACTAGTTGAACCAGGATTCCGTGTCCATGTTCGTCGCGCAGCGTGTAGTAAATGTCGCCATCGGCGCGTTAGCGAATCGGCGAATCGCCTACTCCGGTGGAAAGAACCTCTCCGTCACGGCGGAGCAGACGCTAAGCGCCGTGTAATGCCTTCGGCGCGTTCACCGACAAGCCGACGCGTGCAGAGAGCGGACACTGTCGGGTCGGTTAAAGAAGCGGGTAATTGGGTTGCGGCACAACTTCATTTTCAATCCGGAGGATCCTGGGATACCGCATCATCGAGCAACTAAAGCGAAGCGCGAAGCCCTCACCGTTCACCTCAATACGCTGTTCAACAACCTGCTCAACATTGGCGTCGGCGTCTGGGCGCAAGCCTCGGCTTTCTTCGTGATGTGGGGCGCCTTCCTCTGACATGTCAGCGGCGGGCAGCCCCCACCAGTGGAGCGCGGCAAGGCGGCCATCGTCAATGCTCTTGCTGGCCTGGCCATCGTCTAAATGGCTCTGGCCATTGCCGGTATGATCCGGAGAGTTCACTCGGGAGCACGGGGCCGTGAGAACGGTGGACCCAAATTACAAGGAGCCTCCTCGTGTCGTTACGGGCAGCCAGAGGAAATCAGCCACAACATCCGCCGATCTTCCCTCGTCGCCGCTATCTAATTTTCCGCGAGTCCGGTAGTCCGATTACAGGCCTGTTCGACTCCCTGATTCGAGCCGTTTGTTCGGGAATTAAGATATCCATGACTCGCTGGCGATTTGACGCGTGTTAGCTGACCTCGAACACCCGTACCGGCTCCTCAAAGCCTTTGGCGAGGAACTCACCTGAATTGCGGAAACGGCAAGTTTTTTGCGGAGCATACCCTCGCAATCCGTAGTTCCCAGATCAGCATCTCCCGATCCTCGACCTTCGTCTTGCTTGCTCGCTGCCCGCGGCTACCGCGCCGACCCTTCAGGCGCCCTGGTGATCACGGTACACGCCCGCGCTCGCCGTCGACGAGGCTTTCCGAAGTCCGTGTACGTCTTTAACTCCGGGGAAGACGCCCAGCAGTTGAAAGAACATATCGCCCAAACGATCGGCAAGGCCTGTGTCGAACGCCTCCACCAAGATAAGGATCAGGCCATCGCGTTCGTTGCCTTATCCCAGGAGGTGTGCCGGCTGCTCCTTGGAGGCCGCACACCGGCAATTACCCGGTTCATAGTCACCGTCGATGTTGATCCCTTGGTTCAGCCATATCCCTCCAGGCCAGTGCGCGCGCTCCAGCGACGAACGCGTGCACATTTTGATTCGGCGACCGCGGTAATAGGGATAGCACACGGCTTCGATCCTGTCCGGGGTTCTCGGCGGCGGTAGGGCGGCACCTCGCGGGTTCGCGGATCCAGCACTCCAGCGCTGTAGCATCGTGCTGCTCGCGCGCGCAGCTAACCACTGGTTGTCGGGGATTGGCGTCCCAGAAACCTTTCGCGCGGCCCACAGGGGTCGGTGCATACGATGCCGAACGCAGTCCGGCTCGCGTTCAGCCCGGCGTCACTTTCATCGTTGCGTTCCTTTCAACTGGACTTCGGTTGGAGTTTTTATTCGCGAATTCCGCGCCGCCTCCAGGACATCTCTAAGTCGAACACCAGCTCTGTCAGGCTCAAGCGCAGCAGCGCGGCGACCGTCAGGATTGGTGGATCGACGGGCCTGGTCTGCTGGTCGCTCTTCATTTTTCCATCCTTATAAGCCTCGTTGACATCTTGGCGCTGCCGTCTTGAACTTCTCGGATTTTCTGATAGCGCCGACCAGCCGCGGTTCATCACTGACGTCAACTGCACACGATCTATGGCGAGGCGACAGTTGGAGCTGCAAAGTCAATAGGTTTTCGAGCTGATCAAGCCAGTACTTCCCGTTGGTAAGCCCAGTGAAGGTCCCGGGGTTTAGCTCGGTTCTCAGTTTTCGTACTTCTGAACGGAAGCGTCTGGCAAGAGGATATTATTGTCAAAGGTCTCAATGGCGTTAGATCGACTGTCTGTGCACCTGATGGCCCAGCCACCCTATCAACGCGCCACACGTTCTCTGCAGCGTCTGGTGAAGACTCAACTCCGCAGGGCTCTGGATGCGCCGCGTGCGCTTTTTTGACTGGCGTATGGCGATGATCTTGTAGGTCACGAAAAAGTCGACGGCCAGTCTTGTGTACCTCTTGGGATTAAACTCCACCAAAAGCCGGTCACGAGAGATGGTTTCCGTCGGCCCCTCCGCGATACACACGTGCTATTCCACCAAGATCGGGCACGCCATTATAGACCGCAGGTAACGGGTGACGAGGAACGCGGCGTGAAAGGCGGATGCACCGTCCTACACGTGGCTCGGCGCCGGTGATGGCTCGGACAAGGTGGGGAGTGGCGAACTGACCTGCATTCAACTCGGGTTCCACGAAGTTCACCCCGCGGATCATCTGTAAGCCACGCCAACGTTCGCCAACCTCCGAGACGTACCAGTCTCTCAGGTCGCAGGCGATCTCATACTGGCGAACAATCGCCCAAGTTGACTCCAGTACGATCGCAACCGCTAAGAATGCCACGCTAGTCAACTCCTTCGGCGCGCGAAGAGGGTAAAAGGCTGCGGTGCCGGACCGAGTGCGTGTCAGGAAACGTGTTAGATCAACCGCGTGTACCACCGTCGACCACTTCCTGTACAGGACTTCATAGTCCCAAAGCTTCCGCAAGTGTTTGGCCAGCTCCCTAACGTTCGTTGGTCCATTTGAGGCGGAATACCATTCCTTCCGTTTCGTCGAAAATCGCTGGCCAGCGTCCTTGTAGCTCTTTTTGGATAGCAACTTTTCTAAGTTCGCTATGGCTGCGTTCAGCTCCTCGTGAGGTAGCTTCGGCAATACTAGACGGGCGTCGTTCTTGAGGTCTCGTCTTAACTGCCGACCGACCTCGAGTGTCTGGGGAGTTGGATTTGTAGAACGCGAGGCGAGCCCGATAGTGCGCCACGAGCCAATCGTAAGATCGCGCGTCGGTATCTTTCTCCAACATGTAGGTAATGCCTAGATTCGACTCAAACATGCTCCTGAGAAGCGGAATAGCCGGCGTCACGCAGCTCTGGCTAAGCAAAACGTCGATGCCGTCAGCCATCTCCAGTATGTGGAGATATGACATGAGGAGCGGCAGATTCTCTCTCCTTCTTTGGAGGTAGATCCTTGGGCAGCATCGAAAATGCGCGTACCAAAGTTGATCACCTCTCGAAGAACCGGGTTGGATGCCTCGATCAGTGGGCTCGCATTTTGGACGCTATCTTCACGGTTTAGCCACTCATTCGGCTCTGTGGCGGGCATTCAATGGGACTCCCTTCAACGGAATGCCTACAGTGTGCTCTTTGATAGAGAAGGCTCAAAGCAGCTGACGTCATCTTATGGCGACGTGGCGCAAAGGATTTTTCGGGATAATGCCTCCACTTAAGCCTCCTGCTCCGTCGGGCCGGATCAGCATCTCATTGACCGCCACACCGCGCACACGCGGCCCGTGTTGCCCCCGCACCAGCAAGAGGCGCGTATCCGGCCCGATCAGCCTGTACGCGCGCAACGGCGGGCAGATGTGACGTGGGGCAAGGGGCGGAGAGTATCTCCGTTACGGCAGGAGACATGAGTTAACACCGAAGGGAAACGTCGGGAAGGGAAGTCAGCCACACCCGACCCGCGTCCGTGACCTGAGTGCCCCGCAGATCCAGTGTCCGCAGGCCAGTGAGGTGCTGAAGATGAGTGAGACCGGCGTCGGTGACCTGGGTTCCCTCCAGGTTCAGTTCCCGCAAGCCGGTGAGGTGCTTCAGATGGGCGAGGCCGGCGTCGCTGACCTGGGTCTCCCCCAAGCCCAGCCATTGCAGGCCGGTGAGGTGCTTCAGGTTGCTGAGGACGGCGTCGGGTAGGCTGGCGGCGACGCCCACTTGAATGTGACAGGAGTCAAGGAAACGTCGGGAAGGGCAGTCTGCAGCCACACCCGACCCGCGTCCGTGACTTGAGTGCCCCGCAGATCCAGCTCCCGCAGGCCGGTGAGGTGCTGGAGGTGGGTGAGACCGGCGTCGGTGACCGCGGTTCCCGGCAGGCCTAGGCCCGTCAGGCCAATGAGGTGCTTCAGGTGGGCGATACCGGTGTCGGTGATCCCGGTTTCCCTCAGGATCAGCACTTGCAGGCCAGTGAGGTGTTTCAAGTGGGCGAGACCGGCGTCGGTGGCCTGGGTTCCCCCCAGGTCCAGGAATTGCAGGCCGGTGAGGTGTTTCAAGTGGGCGATACCGGCGTCGGTGATCTGGGTTCCCCCCAGGGTCAGGAATTGCAGGCCGGTGAGGTGTTTCAAGTGGGCGATACCGGCGTCGGTGATCCGGGTGTCGCCCCACAGGTCCAGCAATTGGACGCCGGTGAGGTGCTCCAGGTGGGCGAGACCGGCGTCGGTGATCTGGGTGTTAGACAGGAAGAGTTCCCGCAGGCCGGTGAGGTGCTGGAGGTGGGTGAGACCGGCGTGTGTGACCTGAGTTCCCCTCAGGCTCAGCAGTTGCAGGCCAGTGAGGTGCTTCAGGTGGGCGAGACCGGCGTCAGTGACCTGGGTTCCCTCCAGGTTCAGTTCCCGCAAGCCGGTGAGGTGCTTCAGGTGGGCGAGACCAGCGTCGGTGACCTGGGTGTTCGACAGGTGGAGTTCCTGCAGACCAGTGAGGTTTTGCAGGTGGGTGAGACCGGCGTCGGTGACCTGGGTGTTCGACAGGTGGAGTTCCTGCAGGCCAGTGAGGTTTTGCAGGTGGGTGAGACCGGCGTCGGTGACCTGGGTTCCCCCCAGGGCCAGTTCCCGCAGGCCAGTGAGGTGCTGTAGATGTACTAAGCCCGCGTCGTCAACCAGTTCAACTCCAGTGTCGGGGAACCTCAGGACTTGCAGATCTCCGGGGGCCAAGCCAGCCAGCGCGATGTCAATCCCTTCCGAAACTAACATCAGATCCTGATCTGGCTGAATCATGACGACGCCACGCGCGTCGCCGAGGTACGGCCAATCGCCGCCCTCATCAGCGCAGTCCCGAATATAGAGAGTGCCGATGGAGTGGTCTTCGGGAAAACGGACAACCCTGGGCTGCGACCGGGCCGCGATGTCGCGGGCGTCCAACGTCCGAGCGAGGTCCAAACCCCTGCGCACCATGTCCGTGGACCTCTCGGCCAACGCTCGGTCGGCTCGCGCGGGAATGAGGCTGGTGTCGGGCCCCTCAGGCTCTCCCGTCATTCCACTGCCGCCCGGTCCCGAATTCTGACCAGTGCTTCTTTCGCCTCTTCGATCTGTTGCTCGACAGCGGCGGCCATCTTTGCAAGAAGGTCACTGCCCTCGGATTCCGCCTCCTCGACCTTTATCATCAGTTCGCGGATAGGGGATTCCCTGACCTGACCGACGTCCTTCTCGATTGCGTCGAGGCGCGCGCGGACCTGAGCGATCTTGCGGATCGTGCGAACAAGTTCGGCACCGGGGCCCTCACCTCTAACGGCTTCGGGGCTGGTCTCCCACTCTCGGATAATTGCTTGCAGGCGAGCCTCGTCGCCCTCTTCATAGGCGCGATTCACCTCGATCATCAGGCTGGTACGACGGGCGCGCTCCTCTTCGTCGGTGGCGAGGTCAGGATGGACAGCCTTGGCTGCAGCGCGGTAGAGCTTCGTAAGGCTCTCCGACGGTTCGAAACGGGCCGCCTCCAACGCCCCGCGCGCCTCACTTGCGGTCTGTGCCGAGTCTTGCGCCCGAGCGCGGGCCTCAGTGGCGTCCCCTTGCGCCTGGGCATCGCCGGGGACCTGCTGCGCGGCGGCCTCGGCGATCCGCGCCCGAAACTCGTCAAGCTCAGCGTATCGGACCCCGACGATGTGCAGGTATCTCCGCTCGAAGACATGGACTTCGCTAAGGAGCGTGGCCAGGTACAGTTCGCGGTCCGCCAGTTCCGACTCCAGCGTGGCGAGTTCCGCCAGCTTTCGAACCAATTCTTCTTCTTCTGGCGTCTGGCTACGAACGATTTCGGTCGACATGTGACAGGCGCACCTCTCAGGGTGCGAACAGCATAACAGGCGCGGATCTGATGTCGGCACTCCCGGGCCAAACGTCCGGGAGCTGCCCCTCCAGGAATCAACAGCAGAGAGAGCTCTATTCAAGCCCGGTAACAAGTCGGACACGGATTTGGCAGAGTTCGGGAGTCCGATAGTTGCTAAGTGTGATTTGCGGAGGAGTTCGCTATCCTACCTCCTGAGAGAATATCTGCAATGCCGTTCAAGTCAGAAACCTATCGAGTCCTGATCGCCTCGCCGTCCGATCTCGCCGAGGAACGGCAAGCCGCGTCGGATGCAGTTAACGACTGGAACACTCAACACGCGGTCGCCGAGTCTGTGGTTCTGTTGCCAGTCAAGTATGAAACACACGCCAGACCACAGGCTAACGTCAGGCCGCAGGAGGCGATTAACCGGCAGCTGCTCGCCGGCTGCGACATCCTGATTGGTATGTTTTGGACCAAGATCGGCACTAAAACCGGGGTCGCCGAGTCCGGCACCGTGGAGGAGATAGATGAGTTCGTGGCTGCCGGGAAACACGCGTTGCTCTACTTCTCAAGCCGTCCGATTGACCCGGCCAAAATCGAACTGAGTCAGTATAAGAGGCTGAAGACTTTCAAAGAGGCCACGCGCAAGAGGTCTCTGACAGGCACCTTTCGAACAGTCGAAGAACTAGGGCAAACGCTTCAGCGCGATTTACTGCGTTTGGTTCGCGAGTCTCTGCCGAAGAGCGCGGCGCGCCGCGGTGGCAAGCTAGATGTAGCATCAAAGATTACCGATCTGATTCTTGTCCATCGAAAAAACGAGATCACTCCCGAGGAATACCGGTACTACCGGGACGATGTGTTGGGCCTCCGGCCACGCTCGACGGCGGGAACCACAGACCCCGTTCAGACAGGAGAAGTGGGTCCGAACGGTCACAGAGTCGGCTACACCAGCGATGGAGACAAGGTCGAGTGGATTCCAGACGAGGACCGGCCAGGTGAAGAATGGCCTTTGCTCCTCAGGCGCAACGACAAGGCGATCCTGGCGGTTCAAAATGAGTTCTGGGAGAAAGTATGGTGGAACCGTAATCAGAATCGGCTTTACAGGATCAAGACTGGCGAATTGGTGCCAAGCGACGAACAGCAAGCAATCCTAAAGAGCGCCAGAAGGGCAGCGCGGCGCATCGAGAAAAAGTATGGTGGCGATCTTGGATGGGATGATTTCGAGTGGGGGCTCTTGAGTGGCAAATTGTCGGCTCTTGCGTGGGTCATGGGAGCCGAGTGGGAAGAGTCACTGGACACTTGAGGTCTGACTAGCAACGAGCCGAAGCAACCGCTGGGCGACGTGATTTTCACTGAGTATCGCGTCGCTAGCGCTATCAAGCTTCGCGAGACGCCATCAGATGAGGTAGAGGATCAGCCCGACGATGCTCCAAAGGCAGCACCAGACGCCGGCGAGCACACCGAAGATCAAGTACCGGTGAACAGGCGGCAGAAGGATATCACTCCGCTCGCGGCTGTGGGGCCGCTGATGACTGGATCCGCCCTACCCCATGCCCGAGCCACCACCGATGCCCCGTCGTCTTCACTTTGCGTCCCTCGCTTCCAGCGGCGCGTAGAAGGCCCTGGCACCGAGCACAAAGAGGCATCACCCCTCGTCGCCATGAATCCGAATCTTCTGGCACACCCGCGCATGACGTGACGGCGAAGACGCCGTCAGCTGGTCTTGGGCAGAATCCGCAGCGGATCATCGTTGCATCGTATGTCTACAGTGGCCGTCCACCCAGACCTTGATGACACCCTGCGCGGGATCACCTGCAATTGTCAGCCCAACCGTTCGCCGCCAATGGGGGCATGACCACCGTCGTTTCGAGTGAATTGTGTGAATCGCACGTCAATTTCGTACGGTCTGGGCCAATTCTTGGACTTTTCTGAGACCACCTATCGCCATACTTCGCCTCGATTCGCATGAACCGACACGAAATACCCACCCACCTGAACGTCGAAGACAAGGCCTTCGCTGGCCTGACGATGCGGCAACTAATGACCGCCGCGGTTGGACTGGGAATGGCGTACGGCACTGCCAGCGAGTTGCCGCTGCCGATACCGGTGCGGCTAGTCGCGGCAGGCATCGTACTCGTCGCGGTCGCTATTGTGGCGCTCTGGCGGCCAGCGGACGGCCGATGGAGGACTGGGCGTTCGTCTTGCTCCGTTACTGGGCGGTTCCGCGCATAGCCGTCTGGCGCCCGCGAGAGGCGAGCGCAAACGTTGAGGAGAAGACGACAAGCTATGAAGTCGTGGTCGCGGAACCCACGGATGTCCTGCGATCGATCGACGGAAGAGAGGGAATGGATGGAATCTAACAGCAAAAAGGCGCTCGCCGGCGTGCAGGACCTGCTGCCGCTGGACGACATCGTGGACGGCGTGATCTGCCTGCGCGGCGGAGACTACCGGGCGGTACTCGAGGCGGGGAGCGTCAATTTCGCGCTCAAGTCGGAGACCGAGCAGGAGGCGATCATAGCGGGCTACCGCGCGTTCCTAAACTCGCTCAGCTATCCGATTCAGGTCGTTGTGCGAATCCTGCCGACGGATGTTGAGTCGTATCTGGCCGGACTGCGCGAGCGCTTCGGCGGCCGCGGAGGTGAAACTCTTCACCGTCTGGCGCTCGACCACGAGACGTTCGTGCGCCGGTTGGCGCGCGAACGCACGCTGCTTGAGCGGCGCTTCTACGTTGTCGTACCGGCCAAGATCGAGGGAACGTTCGAGCGGAGAGGGATGCGCTGGCCCTGGCAGGTAGCGTCCGGGAACGCCCGTCACTCACTTGAGGCAGCGTCGCGGCAACTCACCTTCCGCTGCTACGAGCTCATTCAGGCCATGGCGTCCTTCGGAGTGACCACGCGACGACTCGGCAGTCGGGAACTCGTGGTCTTGTGGAACGACTTCCTCCGCTCCGAGCTGGCATCGGCAGCTCTGGTCGTGCATCAACAGCCGGTCGTCACCGGTACGAGACGCGAGGAGGCGAGCTCCTATGCCTGACCTGCTGTCGCGCCTGCCCGGTCACCGCAACGGAGTGAGGACGTCTGACTCGGACCAGCGCTTCCAGCGCGGAACGCGGTCCGTCGTGGACGCGATCTCGCCGGGAGTGATCGAGGCTAGCCGCTCTCACCTCATGGTCGACGGCCAGTATCTGCGGATACTGGCGCTCGCCGAGTATCCACGCTACGTCCACCCCAACTGGCTCGGCCGCCTGGTCGACTTCGATGCGCCGCTGGACCTCAGCCTCCATCTGGACCCGCTGGACTCCGCAGCAGCCATCCGCCAGCTGACCCACAAGCTGGTGGAGCTTCAGTCGTCACGCATGCTCGACGCCCGCAGCGGCAAGATCGCCAGCGCCGAGCGCGAGGTGGCCTACGAGGACGTCGAACGCCTGCGCGACGCGCTGCAGCGCGGCGAGGAGCGCGTCTTCTCGTCGAGCCTCTACCTGTGTCTGCGCGCGCCCGAATCCGGCGGCGCTGGACGAACTGACTCGCCGCGTCGAGGCGGCGCTGGGCGGGATGATGGCCTCCTCGCGGCCGGCCCTCTTCGAGATGCTGCCCGGCCTTCTCTCCTGCCTGCCGGCAGGCCAGGACCACCTCGGCCGCTGCCGCAACCTCGACACGACCAGCGCCGCGACGATGATCCCATTCACGTCGAGCCACCTCTCGATGGAGCGCGGCATCCTCTACGGCATCAGCGTCCACAACAACTCGCTCGTCATCTTCGACCCCTTCAGCCGCGACCTGGAGAACGCCAACAAGGTCGTCTTCGCCAAGAGCGGCGCGGGCAAGTCCTACGCCTGCAAGGTCGAGGCGCTGCGGGCGCTGATGCTCGGCGTCGAGTACTACGTCATCGACCCCGAAGACGAGTACCGCCAGGTCTGCGAGGCCGTCGGCGGACAGTACATCCGCCTGTCCGGCACCTCGCCGCACCACATCAACCCCTTCGACTTGCCGGCTGTCAGCGGAGACGACGGCGAGGCCGCCGATCCACTCACCGAACGGCTGCTCGCGCTGCAGGGACTGCTCGGCCTGATGCTCGCCGATCGCGGCTCGGCTCTAGATCAGCGCGAGAAGGGCGCGCTGGATGCTGCGCTCCTCGAGACCTACCGGCGCGCCGGTATCAGCCGCGATCCGCGCACACACTCTCGCCGTCGCCGGTGCTGCGCGACCTCCACAACGTCCTGCGTGAGCAGGGCGATCAGTACAGCCTTGCCGACCGCCTCGAACGCTACGTCGACGGCAGCCTCGGCCAAGTCTTTTCGTCGCAGACCAGCGTCGACCTCGACCGGCCGTTCGTCGTCTTCAACGTGCGCGACCTCGACCCCGATCTGCGCCCTCTCGGCATCTACCTGATCGCCGACTACATCTGGCGCCAGGTGCGCCGCAACCGACGCCCGCGGATGCTCCTGATCGACGAGGCGTGGTCGCTGATGCAGCACGAGGAGGGCGCGAGGTTCCTCGCGTCGATGGCCCGCCGGGCGCGCAAGTACTACCTCGGCCTAACGACGGTGACTCAGGACGTCGAGGACTTCCTGGCGACGCCGGAGGGCCACACGGTCCTGGCGAACAGCTCCGTCCAGCTCCTGATGCGCCAGGACAGCTCGACGATCGACGTCGTCTCCCAGACCTTCCGCCTGAGCTCCGGCGAGCGCGAGTTCCTTCTCGCCTGCCGGAAGGGCGAGGCGCTGTTCTTCGCTCGCGGCAACCACATCGCCCTCCGCGTCGAGGCGAGCCCGATGGAGCACGCGCTGGCGACGACGGACCCGGCGGAATTGAGCTTGCGTACTCCAGTATGAGCTCATCTCCCTCGGGGCCTTAACCTAGGGATAGATCCGTCGACGGATTCGAACTGGGCCATTCGGCCCATTCAGGTAAGGGCCAATGGCACGTCAGATCGAATTCGAGGTGTGCCAGCCTCATTGTGAAAGGAGGCGCCCAATGAAAATAATCTTCGCGCTTTCAACAATCATCGTTGCCATTGCCATCGCAGCGTGTGGTGGTTCCAGTGCGTCCACCCCTACGCCTTCGTCTACCGGAGGCGTAGGAGGTGGGTCAGTTCCGACGTATAAGGACCCGCAACTACTCAAGGACGGTGACTATTGGCCAAGTGACCTGCCATTCGCCTCGGTGGCCGCGCAGGGGCAGGCCCGAGCCAGCCAAGACGCTGCCAAGCCAGTGTTCGAAGGCAACGTTGCGGGCATACGACTCTATTCGTTTGCGCATGCTGCGAGCGATCCGAGCGTTGACCGAAAGTGGTGCGTGGTGGGGAACTTCGTTGAGAACAACAGCCTGACCATTGGTTATCTGCCTGGCGGGACGTACGCGAACGGACCAGAATATGCCGGCGTCTGCCCAGACGGTTCCATATCTTTCGTCGAGCGGAGCTTCACAACGAAGCACGGCAGCTTCGATGTCGTATATTACAGCGGTGAGCCTGCGTTCGGAATCGACGCTTCCGCCGACAGAGTTGGCCAACAGGCTGTGAGCGGGGTAGATGGGATCGTTGTTCAGCCAGTCGGTCCGAATGGCTTTGGCCGTGGCTGGGCTGCCCTAGCGACGCCACATGGCGTGCTCATCGTGGACGGCCGGAATCTCCCAGTTGACGAACTGTCCAAGATCCTGGGGGTGTGACATGCTCAGGATGCTAATCGCATTCGCGCTCGGCGCGCTAGTCCTCATATCTTCCAACACTGTCCACCAGTCCGCTCTCGCAGCGGGACCATCCAGCGGCGGAGCGCAGCCAGCGGCCGGCTCCACAATCACTATCGAGACATTCCACCCAACCGGCTCGTCGTCGGTTAACGACCTGCTCAGTTGCGGTTGGCACAACATCTGTATACCCGGGCCGGACGGGGGCCAAGCGCTTGACTGGGTGCCCGCGAACATGAGCAACACTTCGACATGGGCCCGCATATTCGCTATTGGCGGAGGGGGTTCCTCAACGTGGGTTTCCAGAGCAGAAAGCTACTACCAAGAGACCCCTTGCAAACAGGTGAGAGCGGATATTGAACGTATTTCCGATTACGCCCTGTATGGCACGGTGCATCAGTACCACAGCGGCGGAAACCCTAATCACAACTACTTCAACATATTCGGGAGCACGGCTGGAGTTCAGAATTCCGCGGTTACGGGGTACATCCTTCCCCATGCCCAAGATAACTGCACGAGCACCGGCGATCACACTCACCAGTTCTACGAGAGCGGTCCGTACGACACCTGGTACGGCAAGGATAGTTACTCTCTGTTCAACACTTGTAATCTCTGCATGACGCCGTTCGGCATTTGGTCAACCTACGAATACGCGGTTCAATTCGTTACTGGGTAAATCGAAGGATCGGCCTAAATCTTCGGCGGCCCTGGCGTTGTCAATGCCAGGGCCGTCGCCGCTGTTCGAATCCTCGATCCGCGGGATCGTTGTCCTGCGCCGCGCGGATACGTCTCGCAGAACGACTCGGCTCCGAATTGGCTTTCGCGGCTGGAGTTTCTGCTCGCGAGAAATGGATTGGGAAACTGATTTTAGCTGGATTCCGGTACTGAGATCCGCTACAGCCTCCGTGTCGCGCCCGGACGGCGACAACCTGACAAGACGTCGAAGCTTTAGTCCACAAAATTGAGAGGCCCGAGCCTGTTCTTGGACTCCACTTAGACTGCGCCCTGCCATAGTCCGTCTCGAACCGCCGTAGACGCGGTTCAAGACGAGCCATGGTCTACGACATCGACAGCATCAAACAGCGGAACTCGATAGCGGATGTCATCACCGCGCACGGCGTCACGCTCCGCGAAAGCGGCACACACCTCGCGGGCCACTGTCCGTTCCATGAGGACGATCACCCAAGCTTCACCGTATATCCGCAAACGCGGGACTTCTACTGTTCGGCTGCAGCGCCAGCAGCAACGTCATCGACTTCGTCCGCCGCGCAGTGGCCTTTGAGAGATTTTAGTGAATCCGACCTCAAATTAGACCTTTTCGACTGAATTCTTGGAGTGTCCTTAGAATACCCGCTGTCATAGTCGGTCTTGAACCGCCCTCACGCGGTTCAGAGATGAGCCATGGTCTACGACATCGACAGTATCAAGCAGCAGAACCCGATTGAGCATGTCGTCGGCAAACGCGGCATCGTCTTGCACGACAGCGGGGCGCATCTCGTCGGCCTCTGCCCGTTCCATGAGGACGAGCATCCAAGTCTGTGCGTCTACCCGGAGACGCGGAGTTTCTACTGTTTCGGTTGCAACGCCGGCGGCGACGTCATCGACTTCGTGCGGCGCGCCGACAACCTGAGCTTCCGCGACGCTCTGGAGCGGCTTAGCAACGGGCAGACGCCGACGCCGTCTAACCCAACTCGGCCGGAGACCCTGTCGCTTGACGACAGGATGATCCTCACCGCCGCCACGGCGATTTATCACGAAACACTGCTGAGGACACCGACCGCTCTCAGGTATCTCGAAGCACGCGGTGTCGGTATGTCGTTGTCAGACGCTGCCGGATCGGTTACAGCGACGGACGGCCACTTCGACCATACCTCCAGCGGCATCGCCTCAGCCTGCGGCGGGCGACTGAGATGGGGCTGCTCTGGGCGAAGGGCAGCCGCGGCGAGACGATGGCCGGCCGGATAGTGATCCCCGAGCTTCGAGGCGGACAGTGCATCTGGATCCTGGGCCGCGTCCTGGACGAAGAGCGCCAGCCCAAGTATCGCGGCCTCTCGCTGCCAAAGCCGATCCTGGGCTACGAGCGTGTGCGTGGCCGACATCGGGTGTTCGTCACTGAAGGCACGTTCGACTACCTGACTGGAGTCGCCTGGGGCCTGCCAATGTGCGCGCTCCTCGGCACTCAGGTGCGTGCCGAACGACTTTCGTTCCTCCAGCGCACACGGAGGGTGCTCATCGTCTTCGATAACGACGTCCCCGGCCGCGAGGCGGCTACGAATCTGGGGCGGTCGCTTGGAGCCCGGGCGCGAGTGATCACGCTCCCCGAGGGCATCAAAGACCTCAGCGACCTCGCGGCCGTTCCGCACGGCCGTGCCACCTTCTTCCAACTCGTGAAGGACGCCGATCGCGGAGAGGCTGGCGGCGATGAAGCGTAAGTCTACGCCGGTGCTGATCGAAGTTATCCCGTCGCGCTGGGACGACGAGCCGATCACCCGCGCCAAGTCGACACTCCTGGGTTTGACCTCTCTCGGGGGCAGTCTCTCACTAGAGTTCGCCGCCACAAGCGATGCGGTCCGGTTCTACGCCCGCGCTTCATCCCGGCAACTCGCGGATCGGGTGAAGGCACAACTTGGCGCCGCCTATCCGCAAGCTGGCTTTCGTGAAGTGTCGATCCAAAACCGTCCTGCGCTCGACCCGATGTTCCTGAGTCCTGGGGAACTCATGACGGGGGTTCAGCTTGGGCTTCACAGGGACGCGAGTCTTCCACTGAACTCGGACTGGCGACACGAACGCGATCCCTTCCTTGCTCCAATTGCTGCCGCCGCCGCCTTCGGAGACGGCGAACGAGTCGTCTCCCAGCTGATCCTGTCCGTCGCGCCGTTCGCGTGGGCCGACCGGCTGAGGGCGCAACTGATCTCATCTCAGGACAAGCCATGGCGGGCGCCGGAAGCCAACCCGGCTCAAGAGGTCATCCCCTTCCTCGCGCTGTGCGGCATAGCCGCGGCCGGCCTTCAGGCATACGAGTGGTACCAGGGCGGACAGATCGCGTATCTCGCGGGTGCCGGCGCTGCCGCCGCATTCGGCGTGCCGTTGGCGGCCCTCCTCGCGAGCCGGCTCATGTTCAAGGGGTCGCTCGATCCGCGCGTGATCGAGGAGAAGCTCGCGCATTCAGCGTTCTCCGCCCACCTCATGGTCACCGCCTACGGGCCGCATGACTCCTCCGACGTCCACCTTCGATCGCTCGCGGCGAGAGTCGCCGACGCCTATAGAGCCTTCGATCATCCCTCGGGACAGAGTCTTCGCCCCCGGCTGTGGTCAAGCCGACCGAGCCGGTGGCCCAACAGCGGAAGACGATCGCGCCGGCCGGACATCCTGAACGTCGCCGAACTGGCGGGACTCTGGCATCTGCCATGCGATTCGGCTCCCGGGCCGACCGAACGCGCGGCTTCACGCCGCGCCCTGCCGCTGGCAGAAGACCTATCGCGCGGCTGCCGGGTCGGCGTATCCGCTCATCAGAGCACCACAACGCCGGTCCATATGCCGCTTTCGCTGCTCACGCGAAACCAGTTGATCGTGGCCAAAACGCGCCGTGGCAAGTCGACACTCCTGCTGCACCTTGCCTCATACCTCATGGAGCGCCTGGCGGCCGGACGAGAGCGGGTCTTACTCGTTGTCGTCGACCCCCACCAGGACCTCGCCGAAGCCGTTCTCAGCCAGGTGCCTCTTGCCATCGAAGATCGCGTGATCTATCTGGACGCCGCCAACCGCCAGCGCCCACCGGGACTGAACCTGCTTGACGTCGCGCTCTTCCCCGACCGGGACCGGACGTCGGAGAACGTGATCACGATGATGCACCGTCTCTGGCCCGATAACTGGGGGCCGCGCATGGAGGGCGCCTTGCGCGCTTGTGCCTCGTGCCTGCATGAAGCCAACTCGGCGCGCAAGCGCGAGGAGCAGTACACGCTGCTCGACGTGGTGCCGATGCTGACTAGCGCCGACTTTCGGGACGAGGTACTGAAGCAGGTGCCCGACCGCGCGCTCTGGGTGTGGTGGCGCGACAACTACGAGAAGATCAACCGAACGTTTCAGCAACAGACGGCGAACCCGATCACAACGAAAATCGGCCGCTTCATGATTACCGAAGCTTCCCGGCTCATCCTCGGCCAGTCCCGCTCGACCGTCGACCTCGGCGCAGCGATGCGAGACGGCGGCGTCCTCGTGGTCAATTCTTCCGTGGGCGCCCTTGGTGAAGGCGCCGCCGCGCTCATCGGTGCCACGCTCCTCAATCTTGTGGGGCTGCTCGCGGAGGAACAGGTCTCGGTCCCGCCAAGCGAGCGCTGCCGCCTCGTCGTGCTGGTCGACGAATCGAGCACCCTGGGTGCCACCGACTACGGCCAGATGCTCAGTGAACTCGGCAAGTACGGCGCGAGTTTCGTCCTCGTGACGCAATCACTGGCCAAGCTCGACGCGATCGACCGCGCACTCAAGCCCACGATCTTCTCGAACATCGATGGCCTGACCGTCTTCCAGGTCAGCGCTGAGGACGCGCGCTACCTCGTGCCTGAGCTCGGCGGTGACCTCGACGTCTCTGACCTCACCGACCTCAGCGACTTCGAGTGCTATGCTCGCTGGTCCGCTGGTGGCCGGCATCTTCCGGTCTCCTCGCTCCGCATCGACCCGCCTCCGTCCATAAATCGCGAGAGGGTGCGCGCTATCGCCGCCCGGTCCGCCGAACGCATTGGACGTCCTCGCGAACTGGTCTGGGCAGAGATCGAGCACACCCTGGACGAACGATCGCCGCCCACTCTGCCGCCGGCAGATAAGTCCCAGGGTCAGTCAAGTGAGGGTAGCGCCTCTGCCAGCACCGCCGTCGACACTCATCCCACTGGCAAAATCGATCCCAAGCCGCCGGCGCGCAACGAGAATCGGGATCAGAGGAAGAGATGAGCTCGACCGCCGAGCTGCGCGAGCAAGCCCTCGACTGGCTTGCCCGACTGCCGTTTCTTTGCAGTTACGACCTGTCGAAACTTCTGTCCGTTGGCGAAACGCGAGCGCAACGGATCCTCTCGGAGCTGGAAGGCCTGGGCTGGTGCGAATGGGTCACCACGTCATCACCGGAACTGGACGAGCGTCGTCTGTACGTGCTGACTGAGGCGGTCCAGAACCGGGTGGTTGAACTGCCGTCGGCCAGCACACTCCCGATCGGCCGTCGCGAAACGCTGGCACGCCTGCAGAGGCTGGAGACGGCCGCTGGACTGAACCGATTCCTCGGTCAACTTGCAATTGCCGCCGCCACCCACAACCAGGTGGAAGTTGCGGATGTGCAAACGCTCCCGTGGACCGCCACCCGGAGCAGTCGCCTTTGGCCACCTGACGTCGAGGGCTACGTGTGCCTCAAGGGGCGGCAGTGGTCCGCACCATCCTTCATCGCCTGGGACCGCGCCGCCGCACCGGCGGTTCACCGCCGCAAGCGCGTCTCTGGCTGGTACACCTATGCCCTGTCACACCGGTGGCAGACGCCTCCAATATTGGTACTCTGTCCAAGCGAACGCGAAGTCGAGGAATGGGCGCGTGCGGTCGTCATTAGCGCCGATCGTCGAGGGTGCCCGCCTCTGACCGTCTTCCTGGCGACTGCTCCTGCAGCCGAGACCGGTCCGACCGGCGAGATCTGGCGGAGGGCTCACGGGCGGGCTAAAGCCTCCTTCTTTGAGCGCCTCACGAAGGTGCCCCACGAGAAGGCGCCGATTCAACCTTTTCAGCATCTCGATCTCGATGTCGGCAAGTCGTCAGCTACAAAGGTGCCTCTCCGTAAGTGGGCGATCCAGGTCGCGGACCATCCCGACGGAGCCTCTGGAGTGGAGCACGTGGCCGCTCTCTCTCTTGTAACGGGCGAGTTTCAGAACAAGGCGCTCGAATGGATCAGCCACCACGCTTTGCTCAGGTCGAGTGATCTCTCAGCGCTCATGAACGTTCCAGAGCCGCTTGCCGAAAAGCTGCTTGCTGGCCTCGAGGCTAGCGAGCTCGCCAGGCGGCTTTCTCGGCCAGATGCGGGCGGACCAGAAGCCCCCCGGTACGTCCTGACAAGACTCGGTCTTCGTTTACTCGCCGCCCGAGATGGCGTCCCGCCGCGTCGCTACGTCCGCTACGGCGTAGTCGCTGCGCCAGATACTGATGGTGGAAAGAGGAGTCGGCGACTGGACACCCTGGTTTCCCAGTTTGAGCACACTGTCGGCACCAACACCTTCTTCGTTCACCTCGCCCGCGATCTTCGAAACCAGGGCGGTAGGCTGCTCCTCTGGCTGAACGCCTCGGAAGCAACCGAGCGATTCGTTTACAGGGAAAAGCAGCACTGGCTACGCCCCGACGGGTACGCTGAAATCGAGCGCGGCGGCAAAGTGTATCGTTTCTTTCTGGAGTGGGACCGCGGAACCACCCGCCACACCAAGCAGCTGGACGAGAAGTTCCAGAACTATGCGAACTACTTCGCGGTGCGGCCGGAGACGAAGGACGGGCCTCATCTACTGATCGTGACCGTCTCTCCTCATCGCGAAACGGCTATCTGGAACAGCGTCGAGTGCGCGTTCGGCAGCAGGCTACCTACGAATGTACATACCAGTATCGACACGCTCATCGGCCGACTTGGAGCGCTTGGGGCGGTGTGGGAACGGAACACTAAAGACGGAAGGCGAGCATGGGTGTAGACGCGGAACGGCAGCTAATGCTGCAAATCGACGATCCGCTCCCCATTCCAGCCGCGCCACCTCCGCGAGGACGAGAGCGCCGCGACAACGCCGATGGCGGAGTGCAAGACGGACGCGGGACGACTCGGGCCGGTCGCAAGCCTGACTCCTTCTACCGGCTCGCCGTTGGCGCGGCGGTCCTTCACCTCAACGATCGAGCATCTCTTGAGTGCAACGCCCTTGCTCAACTCACGACGCTAAGGAGGCTCGCTGACGAGCGCTACCCTGGCAAGATCTGGCGCAGGGGCCTCTGCCTGCGCGACCTCATTCACGAGGCAGTCAACGAGACGATCCAGGCTGCCGATGGCGATGACATGGACAGAATCCGCTTTGTCCTGAGTAGGGCAGCATCTGGCGATACGCTGAGCAGCATCGCCGCCAAGCTGGGCATCCGCAGGGAGTCTCTATCCAGAAGACTCTGGTCGCGTATCACCGGCCTCGTCTGGGAGCGGCTCAAACCACGACTGTTGTTGCTTGAGCCCTGAGCCGTTCATGTAGAGCACACTCGAAACGCCTCCTCATGCCCCCTGTGGCACGATATGCAGTTGTGGCCTGGGGAGCCTCGGACTTAGTGGACGCCGATCCTGCGTCTCCCGGTTGGCACGTCCGGTCGCCCTTCCAGAAGCTTGCCGCCCGGTCAACCCGACGGAAATCCTGTCCACTGGACTGTACTGCCGGTGCTGCACCGCCACGAAGCCGGCTGCGACGTGCGAGTACCGTCGCACCATCTCCAGAGTGGAGTGGCCTAGGAGCCTCTGCAGCGTTAGCAGGTCGCCGCCGTTCAGTAGGTAGTGGGTGGCGAACGTGTGCCGGAGCAGGTGCGCGTGAAGGCGCGTTACGCCAGAAATGACCGCCGCCCGTTGAAGGACGCTCTTCGCTGCGCCGCTCGTGAAGCGCCCTCCGTCTTGGGTGAGCAACAGCGTTCGGATGTTCGCCGACGCGGGATTCGGGCGCAGGTATCTGAGATAGCGCGCTAGGAGTTTCTGAACAGTCGCCCCAATATGGACCGTGCGCTCGCGCTGTCCTTTTCCCATCACCTTGAGCGTGCCGCGCTCAAGGTCGACGTCATCAACCGTGGCATTGCAGAGCTCGCTTAGACGGAGACCGGAGTCGACCAGCGTGAGGACGAGTAGCGAATTGCGCAGGCCTGTAGCGCACTTCGGGTTGAAGATGCCAACGACGAGCGCGATCTCCTCCTGCGAAAGCACCTCCGGCTCTCGCACCGGAACGCGCGGCCGGCCCAGGCGGGTAAAGATGTTCGACGCTGTGAAGCCCTCGGCTTCGAGGAAGGTCGCCCAAGACTTGAGGCCGCGGGCGTACTGCTGGACGTAGTCCGGCGAGATGTGGGTGCCCGGGCGGATGAGGTTCTCACGCTCCCTTTGGTAGACGATGAAGGTTCTTGCGTCCTCAACGGTCAGCTGAGAGATCTGAAGAGCACGCCCTTCGGCGGCAAGCCAGTCGGCGAACTGGCGCAGGTTGCGGTCGGTGGAGGCGATATAGGAGCTGGAGTAGTTTTGGGCGCGGTTGTACGTCCGGTACTCGTCAATCGCCTGCTCGACTGAGATCGAACGCATCGCTTGTCTCGGAGCCATCGTAGCGGCCACTCCTTTCGAGGTGGGAGCTGCGTGACCCCGGCGTGTCCCCGCCGTGCGCCACCGTGACCTATTGGTGACCGGCGCGTTACGTTGAGGCAGAGGGCCGTCAGCTTCCCTGGGACGGCCTTCTGCCTGCCAGGCAGACGAGCGCTTCTAGATAGGAAAAGGGGCTTCTGGAGCGGGAGACGGGGATCGAACCCGCGACCCTCTGCTTGGAAGGCAGATGCTCTACCACTGAGCTACTCCCGCTCGCTAACGTATTCTAATCGATACAGCGCGGGAGTAAGCGGCGACTATGACCAGCTGGCAGCGGCCGTGCCCAGCCGCAGCGGGCCATTGCCGCGAATGACCTTCACAAACTGCGACACAATCTGCGGGTCCCACTGACTGCCAGAACCCTCAAGCAGCCGCGACATCGCCTCAGCGTCCGGCAGCGCCATCCGGTACGGCCGGTGCGAAGTCATCGCATCATAGGCGTCCACCACCGAGATCACCCGGGCCAGCAAGGGAATCCCCTCGCCGGAGAGCGCGTCCGTGTAGCCCTGGCCGTCCCAGCGCTCGTGGTGATGGCGAATGACCGGTCCCACATCCCGGGCGAAACGCAGCTGGGCGCAGATCTTCTCGCCGACCACCGGGTGCTGCCGCATCTCCGACCACTCATACTCGTCCAGAGGCCCGGGCTTGCAGAGGATAGCCTCGCTCACACCCACCTTGCCGATGTCGTGCAGGATCGCGCCGTAGCGCAGCAGCCGCATCTCGTGCTCGCTAAGGCCCATCGCCAGGCCCAGGAGTCCGGCGTAGTGAGTCATCCGCTGCAGGTGCTCGCCCGTCGTCGCGTCCTTCGCCTCCACCGCCGCGGCCATCGTAAAGATCACACTCTCCGTGTTCTCCAGCTGCTGGTCCAGGTCGAACTTCTCCAGCGCCTGGTGGATGCTCCGCGCCAGTACGACCGAGTTGATCGACCGCTTCGGGAAGTAATCGTAGGCGCCCAGGCGCATCGCCTCGGCCGCCAGGCGTTCGTCGCCGTCGCCGGTCAGCATGATCACGGGGGGCATCCCGCCGGCCCGGCCCAGCCTCTGCAGGAAGGCCAGCCCATCCTCGCCCGGCAGGTTGTAGTCCAGCAGCACCAGGTCCCAGCTCGATCCCATCAGCTTGGCCAGCGCCGTCTCAGTGGACTGCAGCGAGTCCAGCTCGAACTTGGCGCGTGAGTACTGGCCCAGCATCGCCCGCACAATCTCAACGTCGAGCGGATTGTCGTCGATCATCAGCAGCTTGATCGTCTTCTGTTCCATGGCCCTACACCTGCACTCTCGCTGGGAGCGTGGCGATGAAGATCCAGTATTCTTGGATTGTCGTCACGACCTTGATAAAGTCCTCAAAGCTCACGGGCTTCGAGATGAATGTGTTGACGCCCAGGTCGTATGCCCTCACCACGTCCTCTTCCCGTGTCGATGTGGTGAGAACGATGACCGGTATGCTGCGCGTCGTCTTGTCAGATTTGAGCTGCTGGAGCACTTCGATTCCGCTAACCTTTGGCAGGTTGAGGTCCAGCAGTATCAGGCCGGGTGCGTCGCCCCTAGCCAGCATTTCGCGCAGGATGTCCAGCGCTTCCTGTCCGTCCCGCGCCACCGTGAGCCGGTTGCTGACTTGCCCCTTGTGCAGGGCCCTCGTCGTGATCTCTACATCGTTAGGATTGTCCTCAACGAGCAGGATGTGCAACGGCTCCAGTTTCTCCCTGTCGATCATGTCTCTACCTCCGGATTCGCCTGGGCCGGGAGCATGAAGTGGAGTGCCCGACCGTCCCGCGAATCATCAGACTCTACCCTCGTCGTTTCGCCGCGCGGCCTTTCACTGGTGAAGAAGGCCGCCCGTTCAGCGTCTAACACATCTGGCTGCTGTCTCTTAACCGTTAGCATGACCCAAGGACGCCCTGGCGCAGACACGCGTTACACCGGCCATTAGACACGACATAAGATGTCTTGTGCAGACATCGTAGACGCCCGGTTTCGCCCTACTGGAAGGGGATAACGTCGGCCGGCGTCGCCGGGAAGTCCCTGGCATCGTCCGGCCCAACGAAGTTAAGGGTCAGGTCGAGCCTGGCCTCGCCTGACAGGTAAGTGAAGTCGCCTTTCGCTTCCAGCCGCTGCAGCAGGAGGCTCGCGGGGTCAACCCAGACCTCGATGTCGATTGGCCCGCCGAAGCGGTTGGCCAGCGTGACCTGGCCGAGGCTGCCGTAGGCGTCCGCCAGCGCGTTCATCAGCGCTCCCGCATCAACCGATGCGCTGTAGTGCTCATAGGTTGCGCCGTCGGTAGTCTCCGGGCCGAGGTCGGTGATGCCGGAGCTGCCCGCCGCCAGGGCCGCGATGTCCAGCGGCGAGCGCGCGGCGGTCAGCCTCTGCGTGACGCCCAGCTCATCCCCGAACTGCTTCGGCGTGTAGACGTACCAGCGGTTGGCCAGCGCCGGGTTCTGCCAGTAGATCATCCCGCCCGTCGATATGAGCGAGAAGGAGTCTCCATCGTTGAACTTGTAGGGCACGCTGCCCACGCCTTCGTACACGGAGTCCAGGTACAGGTCGCCTGTTGACTTGAGCAGCAGCAGACCCCATCCGTGAATCGCGAAGTCGTCGCGCACGATCTGCCAGTTGAACTCTGCGTCGATCGGCTGGGCGTCGTCTTCCAGGGCCGTCGCGGAGACGGCCAACACCTGGGCGGGGTCCCGCAGCGCCGGGTGAGGCGTCGGCGACGGTGCGGTCGCCGTCGGTGTGGACGCGCCGCTCCCGCAGGCCGCCGCGCACAACAGCAGCATGGCAAGTGCAATCGGCGCCAGTCGAAGGTTCAACATCGCTATATCTATCGACGCGCCAAACGCCCGTCAGTTACGTCTCCAGATAGGCGTGAGAGTGCTTCTGAGCGCCGATAGCGCTGGCGGGGCTGGGTGACTAGCAGCCGGGGAGCTTCTCCCGGAGCGTCTCCAGCAGTTTGGCGATCGGCACCCGCACCTGCGTCATCTCATCGCGATCGCGGATCGTCACCGCGTCGTCTTCCAGCGTGTCGAAGTCGACGGTGACACAGCACGGCGTCCCGATCTCGTCCTGTCTGCGGTAGCGCCGGCCGATGCTCTGCGCGTCGTCGTACTGGGTCATCCAGTGCGGCCGCAGCAGCTCCCAGACCTTGCGCCCCGTCGGCACCAGCTTCTCGTTGCGGGAAAGCGGCAGGATCGCCACCTTAATCGGCGCGATCTGCGGCTTCAGGCGCAGCACCGTGCGCTTCTCGTCCTTCACCTCTTCTTCGGCGTAGGAGTCGATCAGCACCGTCAGGAAGCAGCGGTCGACGCCCATCGCCGGCTCGATCACGTACGGCACGATCTGCGCCTTCGTCTCCTCGTCGAAGTACTCCAGCTTCTTGCCGGAGACTTTGGCGTGCGCATTCAGGTCGAAGTCTGTGCGGTTGGCGATCCCCTCGATCTCGGAGAAGCCGCCGAACGGGAAGTTGTACTCGATGTCCGCGGTGCGCTTGGAGTAGTGGGAAAGCTCCTCCTTGGCGTGCTCCCGCAGCTGCAGGTTCTCCTTGCGGATGCCCAGCACGTCCGTCCACCACTTCATCCGCGCCTCGATCCACCTGTCGTGCCACTCCTCGTCGCTGCCCGGCGTCACGAAGTACTCCATCTCCATCTGCTCGAACTCGCGGTCCCGGAAGATGAAGTTGCCGGGCGTGATCTCGTTGCGGAAGGAGCGGCCAATCTGGGCGATCCCGAACGGCAGCTTGCGGCGCATCGTCGTCAGCACGTTCTCGAAGTTCACGAACATCCCCTGCGCCGTCTCCGGCCGCAGGTAGGCCACCGAGGCGTCGTCCGCCACCGGCCCCACGTACGTCTTGAACATCAGGTTGAACATCCGCGACTCGGTCAGCTCGCCGCCGCAGTCCGGGCAGACGATCTTGCCCGCCTCGTTCGGCGTCAGGTCATCGGTGCGGAAGCGGTGCTTGCAGCTCTTGCAGTCCACCATCGGGTCGGCGAAGGTGCCGACGTGGCCGCTGGCCTCCCACACGCGTGGGTTCATGATGATCGAAGTCTCAATCCCGACGACGTCGTCCCGCTCCTGCACCATGTACCGCCACCAGGAGCGCTTGATGTTGTTCTTCATCTCCACGCCCAACGGGCCGTAGTCCCAGAAGCCGCCGATGCCGCCGTAGATCTCGCTGCTCTGGAAGACGAACCCCCGCCGCTTGCACAGCGAGACGAACGTCTCCATCGATGTGTTCGTGGTCATGAAACGGATTCTACGTGGGAGAGGGGTCGAGGGTCGAGCGTCAGTAGCCACCGTTTGCCCGACTTGCGCCGCGCGCATACAATTCCCATATGGAAGACTATGGCCTGGACATGGACGAAGTCGTCCGTGTCATCGAGAGCGCCGACGTGCTCGTCGTCCGCTTCGCTATCGTCGACAAGCGTCTCCTGATCGACGCCCGCACCACCGATACCGAAGGCCCGCTGATCGCCGTCGTCCCCAAGGCGTCATCCGTCGAAGAGCGATTCAAGGCGCTGAAGAAGCTGCGCCCGCGCTTCTCCCTGCCGGACAAGATCATGTCCTTCACCTGGCCCCGCCACATCGACACCTTCCGCAGCAGCGGCCTCGCCGACCGCATCGAGTCGCGGCTCGTCACCCTCGGCGGCGACGGCATGGCCCCCTACGTGCGCGACGCCATCGCCTCCCTGGCCGAAGACGAAAAGGCCGAGATCCTCTCCGCCATCAAGGGCGGCGACGGCTACCAGACCCTCTGGCAGCGCCCCCTGGCGTAGGGGCCAGATGTAAGCGGCTCGCCGCGACCCACCCGCTTAGTGCGTCATCACCAGCCCGTTTAGGCCCTGCACACCCTTCAGAGCTGATATCTCGCCCTGGTGTGTAGCGACGTGCCAGGCCAGGACGTTCGCGACAAAGGACTGCACCGGCATCGGCGGGGCGAAGCCGGCGTCGACGATCTTCGCGAAATCGGCATCGCTGGCGTTGGCCAGGAAGTCATCCGTCGCCTGGTATACGGCCTTCGCGTAGTCGCGGAAGAGACCGATATCGAAGCTTGGCTCCCAGTCGGGTTCCAGCCCACCCTTTGGCATCTCCATCCCAACCTTCTCCGCCCAGCCACGGGCGTAGTAAACCGGGGCCCCGCCGCGGATCAGCCCATTGACCATCCCGTCCTCACCGAAGATCGTGTGTGCGTAGATAGCGCCGATGCAGTTGACCGTCGATTCGGGCAGCTTACGCGCTACCGTCTCAGACGGACAATCCCCGATCGCCGCCTCCATGATCGTGTGCAGCGTCTGCATCTGCTGTTGAAGCGTTGTCCTGGCGTCCATGTTCTGCGTCCCTCCTTTGATAGTCGACGGGATTATCTCAGAATCAGGTGCGAGGTGTCAGTCGTGAGCGCCTCGCCGCGACCCACGCGGAGCCTAATCTTCTGCCTGCGCCTGTTGTAGGGGCGAGGCAACCACTGCCGCAGCACGACATCCTTCGCCTAAAACGTATTGTGCGCAGCGACCGCCGCGCGGTGCCGGTGGATGCCTCGCCCCTACATCTGCCGTCGAAATCAGGGTCGCACCTCGCACCTCACACCTCACACCTCACACCTCACACCTCACCTCCCTCGCACCTCGCACCTCCCCCTCGTACAATGGCTCTCGTGCCGTCTGAACCCGTACCCACCACAAACGTACCGCCGGAGGCCACCATCGTCGCGCCGGAGGACGTCAAGATCGTCCCCAAGCCCTGGGGCGAAGAGCACTGGCTCGCCTACACCGACCGCTACGCCGCCAAGCTCCTGATCATCAAGAAGGGACAGCGCCTCAGCCTCCAGTACCACGACCGCAAGCACGAGGCCCAGTACATCCAGTCCGGCCGCGTCAAGTACACCCTCGGCAGCACCGACCGCCCCGGCGACTACCGCGAGCTCATCGCCGAGCCCGGCACGACGATCATCCTCCCGCCCGGCGCCATCCACCGCATGGAAGCGATCGAAGACGCCCGCCTCTTCGAAGTCTCCACTCCCGACCTCGAAGACGTCGTCCGCCTCGACGACGACTACGGCCGCAAGGGAACGAGCGCCTCGTGAATCCGGTCGACCTGCGCTCAGACACCGTCACCCTCCCTTCGCCGGAGATGCGCAAGGCCATGGCGGAGGCCGAAGTCGGCGACGACGTCTTCGCCGGCGACCCCACCGTAAATCGGTTGCAGGAGATGGCCGCCGAGGCGATGGGCAAGGAAGCCGCGCTGTTCGTCTCCAGCGGCACCCAGGGCAACCTCATCGCCCAGCTCACCCACTGCCGCAACCGCGGCGCCGAGGTAATCGTCGGTGAAGGCTCGCACATCATCGAGCACGAGGCCGGCGGAGCGTGGCTGGTCGGCGGCCTCGGCCTGCACACCGTCCGCATCGACTCCAAGGGCCGCCTCGATCTGGCCGAGGTCCGCGCCGCGATCCGCCCGGACGACCAGCACTACCCGCGCACCGGCCTGATCTGCGTCGAGAACACGCACAACCGCGCCGGCGGCACCGTCCTCAACGAAGAGGACCTGCGCCGGCGTCCGCGACCTCGCTGCCAGGCACGGGCTGCCCGTGCACATGGACGGCGCGCGCATCTTTAACGCCGCCGTCAAGCTCGGCGTCCCGGCCGCCACCCTCACCGCCTACGCAGACTCCGTCACCTTCTGTCTCTCCAAGGGGCTCGGCTGTCCCGTCGGCTCCGTGCTCTGCGGCGGCGAGCGACTTCATCGCCGAAGCGCGCCGCTATCGCAAGGTGCTCGGCGGCGGCATGCGGCAGGCCGGGATCATCGCCGCGGCCGGCGTCTACGCCCTGGAGAACATGATCGAGCGCCTGGCCGACGACCACGACAACGCCCAGTACGCCGCGAAGGGGCTCGTCGAAATGGGCGCCACCCTCTCGCCGGCGCCGGAGACGAACCTCCTCTACTTCACCGTCGAAGGCTGGAGCTCGCGCAAGCTGGAGCGCCAGCTCAACGCCGCCGGCGTCCTCTGCTTCGATGAAGGCGGCCGCATCCGCTGGGTCACCCATTACGGCATCGAGCGCGCCGATATCGACGACGCTCTCGCCCGCACCCGCGAAGTCCTGGCGGCCGGCGCCTGATGCGGCGGCTGGCCCTCCTGCTCCCGGCGCTGTTGCTGCTCGCCATGGCCTGCGCCGGCACCGAGCACATCACCTCCCGTGACATCGTCTCCAGGATCCCCTGGACGCTCCCGGCGCCGGACCACTACCGCGTCCTGGACCGCGATGACAAGGAGATCGGCACGGCGGACTTCCAGATCGAGAAGTCGGGCGAGTTCATCCGCCTCACCCAGCACTACGACGTCCCGGACAAGGGCTACGTCAACGACTCCGTGGTCATCGCCGATCCGGAAACCCTGCTCCCGTCCAGCTCCAGCTACACGCTTACCGGCCCCAACGGCACGCTAACCTGCGACGCCGGCTACAGTGCCGGCCAGGTCTCCGCCCACCGCGTCGGTCAGGACGAGGAGCGCACCGACCTGCTGGACGTCCCCGCTATCGCCTACGACTCCTGGGCCGACCTGTTTCTCTGGCGCACCATCGACTTCAGCCCCGGCTATGAGACCGACTACGCTGACGTGCTTTCCTGCACGTTGGACAGGCTGCAGAAGATCAGCGTCAAGCTGAAGGTGAAAGGCCAGGAGCGGGTGACCGTTCCCGCCGGTGACTACGACGTCTGGCGCCTGGAGATCGACTCCGGCGGCGAGACGCAGACGGCCTGGTACTCCACGGACCCCCTGCACGTGCTCGTCAAGTACGACAACGGCAGCGACACGTTCGAGCTCACAGCCGGCGACTCAGCCGGCCGGGATCGTCTCAACGGGCGCCGGCGATTGCGTCGGCTGGCGGATCGTTTCACCGCCCACATCTGCTATGCACTGGACGAAGATTACGAATGCGGCAAGCACCGCCAGGATCGCCCAGACCACCCTCAACCGGCCTATTTTCAACGCGCTTTACTCCGTCCAATATCTGATAGAGAATGAGCCAAACAGTTGGTTCTGCCATGACCAGCATACTATTGATAACACCAGACCGCGCGTTTGAGGACTACGCTCTGCAGGTCCTCACGGCTGAGGGACATCAGCTGATTCGCACAGACAGCGCCGAGACAGCCTCGCGCGCCGCACTCTCGCTGCCCTTTGATGTCGTCGTCGCTGATAGCCTGGCGCCTGACCTCTCCGAAGCGCGGGAGCGTCTGGAAGCGGCCGGTCACCGGGTGTCGTTCGTTTTCGTAGCGCCCTCCGCCGCGCAATGGGACCCGTCGTCCCTGCCTCTTCGCGAAGGCGACCGCCTCCTCCACAAACCGGCCCGCTCCGGCGAGCTGAGCGCCGCTGTCGCCGAGCTGATTCGCGCCGCCCAGTTGCTCGGCAGCGAAGTCAACCTTGGCGGCCTCACCTTCGACCGCGTCGGCCAGCGCCTGGTCCGCGGCGGCAACGAGGAGCAGCTCACCCAGACCGAGTTCCACCTCCTGGACTACCTGGCCAGCGTCCGCGGCACGATCGCCTCCTCTGACGAGCTCCTCGATCACGTCTGGCACTACAGCTCCGGCACCGCCTCATCGGAGGTTGTGCGTTCGCACATGAAGAACCTCCGCGCCAAGATACGCAGAGTCAACAAAGGCCAGGACCTGGTCAAGACGATTCCCCGCCGCGGCTATCGCCTGGTGATCGCAACCTTGCTCCTCGCCGTGATCTGGTCGGCCGCCGTCATCACTTTGCCGATGGTCTAGCTGGCCGCGAAACGGCGCGTTGACGCCGGCTGCGGCGGCGCTAACAATTGACAGGGCCGCACGACGAGTCCGAAGCGAGGAGATTGGACATGGACGATGCACAGATCTTGCAGCAGATCGAAACCCTCGTCGAGGAGGAGCGGGCCCTACGCGAGCGCGCCGGCGGTGGCGAGATGGCCGACGAAGCCCACGCGCGATTGGCTTCGCTTGAGATCAGCCTCGACAAGGCCTGGGATCTTCTTCGCCAGCGCCGCGCCCTGCGGGAGTTCGGCGAGAACCCGGACCGCGCCCACTCCCGGGACGCCACGACCGTCGAGCACTACGAGCAGTAAGCCGTAGACGTTACCAGTCGTAGTGCTCGCGCTGCAGCGCGATCGACATGCCCATGCCGGCGCCCATGCAGAGCGTCACCAGCCCCCACTCCGCATCCCGGCGCTGCATCTCGTAGGCGATGGTCCCCAGCAGCCGCGTGCCCGTCGCGCCCAGCGGGTGGCCGATGGCAACTGCGCCGCCGTTGGGGTTCACCCTGCTCCAGTCCCACTTCAGCTCCTTGCCACAGGCCAGGACCTGGCTGGCGAACGCCTCGTTGATCTCGATCACGTCAAAGTTGTCCAGGCTCATCCCGGAGCGCTTCAGCAGCTTCTGCGTCGCCGGCACGGGCCCGATCCCCATGATCGTCGGGTCCACGCCAACGCTCGCCGCGTGCCGGAAGGTGGCCAGCGGCTTGATCCCCTTCTGCCGCGCCGTCTCCTTCTCCATGATCAGGCAGATCGTCGCGCCGTCCGTGCGCGGGCTGGCGTTTCCCGCGGTCACCTGGCCGTCGGCGGTGTAAGCCGGCTTTAGCGTCGCCAGCTTCTCCAGCGTCGTGTCCTCGCGCGGGTTCTGGTCCTTCTCTATCGTCACGCTGGACCCGTCCGAGTAGTCGATCGTGATCGGCTCGATCTCGTCCGCCAGCAGGCCTTCTTTCTGCGCGCGGACGGCCTTCTTGTGGCTATCGAAGGAGAAGGCGTCGGCGTCCTCGCGGGTGATGCCGCGCTCCTTGGCCAGCTTCTCCGCAGTCTGGCCCATGTCCATGATCCAGGGCTCCGTCACCTGGTACCAGCGCTTCGTCCACTTCGGCGCCTTGGCCTGGTCCGGCCACTGCTGCAGGAACTCTCGTGACATAACTTCCGTCGTCTGGATCTGCTGGAGGTTGCGGTCGTCGCCGGGCGGGATCGGGTTGGTGCGGTCCATCGTCTCGACGCCGCCGGCCAGCACGATGTCCGACATCCCGGCCATCACCGCGAAGGCGCCCTGCGTGCTCGCCTGGAGCGATGAGCCGCACTGCTTGTTCATGTCCGTCGCTGAGATCGTGTAGGGCAGACCCGCCTCGAACACGTAGTGGCGCGAGCGCGTCAGCATCCCGGCGATGCCGACCGAGCCCCAGAGCACCTCGTCCACTTCGTCGCCGGAGACCTTGTTGCGGTCCAGCACCTTCTTCATCAGCGGCACCACGAGCTCCACGTGGGAGATATCGCGGAACACGCCTCGCTGGCCGGCGCGGCCAAACGGCGTTCGGATCATATCGACGAGTACTGCTTCTCGCATCGTGGGGGCCTCCTTGATGTTGCTCAGCAGGCGCTAGTTTAGCGGCCCCCGCGCCCCACACACAACTTTCGCCCTTTCACTCCCACCATTCACACTTCACACTTCCGCCTTAACCGGACCTCAACAATTCACCGTTCCTTCACGCGCCGGGCCCTTGCTGTAACCGCTACATTCACCACGGTGACTGACAATGGCCCTAACGCACCAAACGAGACCAAGAACCGAATGGGGGAAACGAAAATGACACTCTTCAAGAAGGGCAAGCAACAGCCGAAGACCCGCATCGTCCACCTGGACAAGATGCAGGACACCACCCCGGCTTCCGCCATCGTCCGCAGCGTCGTCCAGACCCCGCGCTGGGACACCCGCCGCGACGAGTTCAAGGGCTTCGACAGCCCGCCTGGCCGCTTCTAGACCGCCGCTTTCAAAACGACCCATCTCACCAGGGGCCCGACGGGGCCCCTTTCGCTTGCCAATCGCACGTTCAAAGCTGCGTTCGCGGGCGAGCGCACCACGTTGACAACCCCCACACGCTTGCTACACTAACCCTGCCGCCGATCCGGCAGCGGAAGGCGAGCTACATCGAATAAGCGATCCCGCTTGGATCAGCCTCAGGCAGACCGAGACGGCGCATACAGGACGGAGTCTCTCCGCAAGAACGTGCCCTTTCGGCCTCCGAAAGGGTTTTTTCATGCGAGGTCGCTCCCGACTCGTAGGGACAGAGCTTCAGCTCTGTCAAAGGGGCGGGGAACGGAAGGGGATCTCGATGCGGACAATGCTGAAGAGCAAGATACACCGGGCCACCGTCACCGGCGCCGACGTCAACTACGAAGGCTCCGTCACGCTCGACCCCGACCTGATGCGCGCCGCCGACATTCTCCCCTACGAGCAAGTGCACGTCGTCGACGTCAACAACGGCTCCCGGCTCGTCACCTACGCCATCGAAGGCACGCCCGGCGCAGGCGAAGTCGTCCTAAACGGCGCTGCCGCCCGCCTCGTGAACACCGGCGACATCGTCATCATCATCAGCTACCGCGACGTCCCCGAACCTGAGACCGCCGAGCACAAGCCCCGTCTCGTCTACGTCGACGCCACCAACCACATCACCCGCGTTTCCGAGGGCATGCACGCGCCTGCCGCGGTGTAGACTGCACCCCATCTGCCCCGTCCAGATAGAAGGAGAATCGCCATGGCAAAACAGACAGTACTCATCACCGGATGCTCCGCCGGCGGCATCGGTCACGCCCTGGCCACGCTGCTTGCCGGTAAGGGCTATCGCGTCTTCGCCACCGTGCGGAACCCTGCCAAAGCCGAAGCGCTCGAAGACGAGGCAAAGGCCAACGGCTGGGACCTCAAAGTCCTCAGCCTCGACGTGCGTGACGACGCCTCCGTCGCCGCCGCCCTCGCCGAGGCCGGCCAGGTCGATATCCTGGTCAACAACGCCGGCTACGAAGTCGCCGGCCCGATCGAGGAGATGACCGTCGACGTCGTCAAGGAGCAGTACGAGACCAACGTCTACGGACCGCTCCGCACCATGCTGGCCCTGGTTCCGCAGATGCGAAACCGCGGATCCGGCATCATCATCAACCTCTCGTCGGTCGTCGGCGTTGTCGCGGGCCCCCTGAACGGCGTCTACTCGTCCTCCAAGTGGGCGCTCGAGTCCCTCACTGAGTCCCTGCACTTCGAGCTCGGCCATTTCGGGATCCGCACCCACCTGATCGAGCCCGGCGGCGTCCAGACGCCGTTCGGCGACAATCGGCACCTCGTCGGCGCCAGCGCCGGCAAGGAGTCTCCGTACGCCGACCTCGTCAAGGAGTGGGACACCGTCGGCGAGCGCCTCGGAGCCGGCGGCGCCACCCAGGCCGAAGACGTCGCCGCTGTCATCCTCGAAGCGATCGAGGTCGGCGACAAGTTCCGCTACCCCGTCGGCAACGACGCCAGCATGATCCTGACCGCCCGCAAAGCCATGACATTCGAGCAGTTCGAGACCGCGATGAGGGCCCAGCTGCAACTGAACTGGTAGACCGCACCAATCACCGGCGCCGATCCGCTTTCGTGGACGGCGACCAGAGGAGGAACGGCATGGAAAAGCGAACATCGATAATCGACCTCAAGGCGATGAAGGCTCGCGACGAGAAGATCGTCATGATCACCGCCTACGACTACTCTTCGGCGAAGCTCGTCGAGGCCGCCGGCGTCCCGCTCATCCTCGTCGGCGACAGCCTCGGCAACGTCGTCCTCGGCTACGACTCCACGATCCCGGTCACCATGGACGAGATCGTCCACCACGTGAAGCCCGTCGTCCGCGGCACCCGCAAGACCCACATCGTCGCCGACATGCCGTTCATGAGCTACCAGGCCGGCCCAGTGGAGGCGCTGCACAACGCCGGCCGCCTGCTCAAAGAAGGCGGCGCACAGTCCGTCAAGCTCGAAGGCGGCGTCCGTTCCGCCGAGACCGTTCGTGTGCTCGTTGAAGCGGGCATCCCGGTGATGGGCCACATCGGCCTGACGCCGCAGTCCATCAACCAGCTCGGCGGCTACAAGGTACAGGGCAAGACGCCGGCCTCCGCCGTCCGCCTCCTGACCGACGCCATGGCCCTGCAGGACGCCGGCGCTTACGCCGTGGTCCTGGAGACCGTCCCCGTCCACGTCGCCCGCATCATCACGGAAAAGCTGGACATCCCGACGATCGGCATCGGCGCCGGGCCGGAGTGCGACGGCCAGGTCCAGGTCTGGCACGATCTCCTCGGACTCTTCTCAGATTTCGTTCCGAAGCACGCCAAGCAGTACGCCAACCTCTCCGAGACCATCGTCGCCGCCGTCCGCTCCTACGCCGACGACGTCAAGAGCGGCGCCTTCCCGACGGAGAAGCAGTCCTTCGTCAAGCAGCCGGCTGCCCAGAAGCAAGAGCAAGCCTCGGAAGTGGTCTGAGCGGGGGCTAAGCACTGAGCCCTCGCGCGCCAACCTCCAGGCCTGACCGCGCCGGGCTCGAATCCCTCGTCCAGCAGTTCGCTCCGGGCGGTCGCCTGGTCAGGGTCACGCGCCTTCGCGGCGGCATCGGCTCATACATGCACGCGCTCGGCATCCAGCGCGCGGACGGCCGCCGCTGGAAGGTCACGCTCCGGCGGCTCCGCCCCCACGATGCCGCCGAAGAGCCCCGCGGACTCGAGCGTGAGTTCGATCTGCTCGGCCTGCTCCGCCGCGCGGGCATCTCCGCACCCGAGCCGTTGTACCTTGACGCCGAGGGCCGCTACCTCGGCAGCCCCGCCAGCGTCCTCACCTTCCTGCCCGGCAAGGCCAACGTCGCCGAGCAGGATACCAGCCCGTGGACAGACGCCCTCGCCGCAACTCTACTCAAGGTTCACGCCGTCACCACGGAGACAACCGACCTCTCGACCCTGCCGCTTCTCGATCATTACGCGCGCATCGATGACCTGGCCGCCGCCGCCGGCGACGATCCCCTCGCCCGCGAGGTCGTCGCTGTGCTCAGGGCGCGCTGTGACGATATCAAGCCGCTGCCGCCGGCGCTGGTGCACAACGACTACTGGGCCGGCAACACGATCTGGAGCCGCGGCCGCATCACCGGCGTCATCGACTGGCTCCACGCCCGCCTTGGCGACCCCCGCAACGACGTCTCCGAATGCCGCGGCGCCCTCGTCTTCGATCACGATGAAGGCGTCGCCGACCAGTTCCTCGCCGCCTACGAGCGCCGCCTCGGCCGCGCCTTGGCCGACGTCTGGTTCTTCGATCTCCTGCGTGCAGCGGCGGCCTACCTCTACTACGAGTTCTGGCTGGAGGGCGCGCTCGACCTCGGCATCGAGCTTGACCCCGCCGCCACCCGTCAGCGCCTGGCCGTGTTCCTCCAGCACGCGCTCGACGCGGCAAAGGCCGCATCGTGAAGACGATCAATACGGTCGCCGGGATGCAGGCCTGGCGCGCGGCCGCTCCCGGCACCGTCGGCTTCGTCCCCACCATGGGCTATCTCCACGAGGGACACCTCTCGCTCGTCCGCCGCAGCAAGCGCGACTGCGATCACACAGTCGTCTCAATCTTCGTCAACCCGGCCCAGTTCGGCCCCGGCGAGGACCTGGACCGCTACCCCCGCGACGAAGCCCGTGACCGCGCTCTCCTGGCGGCCGAAGGCGTCGACGCCGTCTTCATGCCTTCCGCCGAAGAGATGTATCCACCCGGCTTCGACGACTGGGTCGAAGTGCACGGCCCCCTCGCCGAGCGGCTGGAGGGCGAGCATCGCCCCGGCCACTTCCGCGGCGTCACCACCATCGTCGCGCGGCTCTTCCGCATCGTTCAGCCAACCCGCGCCTACTTCGGCCAGAAGGACGCCCAGCAGCTGCGGGTCGTCCGCCGCATGGCCGCCGATCTCGGTCTCCAGGGCGAGGTCGTCGGCCTGCCGATCGTCCGTGAGCCCGACGGACTGGCCATGTCCAGCCGCAACGTCTACCTCTCCCCGGACGAGCGCGCAGCCGCCCTCGTCCTCTCCCGCGCCCTCCGCCACGCCGTCCAGCGCGTGGCCGCCGGTGACGTTGACGCCGCCACGCTCAAGCACGCCGTGGCCGCGATGATCGCCGCCGAACCGGCCGTCCAGCTCGACTACGTCAGCATCTCCGACGAGGCGACTCTGGAGGAGCTCCCCGGCGTCATCGACCGGCCGGCGCTGCTGCTTCTGGCCGCCAGGGTCGGCGCCACCCGCCTGATCGACAACGCCGTCCTCCTCCCTCCAGGCCACGGCGTCCCGGATCACCTCAAGGACATCGTCTAGCCTGCTCCGCCGTCAGCCGTGCCGGTGCACGACGTACTGAGGGTGATCCGGCAGCTCGCGCAGCGCTTCGATCAGGAACGTCGGCCGCAGCTCCAGCTCAGCCAGCCGGTCCGCCGGATGCCATGAGAAGTAAAGCTTCGTCCCATCCAGCTCCGTGCCCGTCCAGGGCTCGCCGCTGGCCTGGCGGCAGCCCTTCGGCAGCGAAATCGCGAAGTACAGTCCCAGTTCGTGGTAGTGCACGCCGCGGTGCGTGAACAGGTTATCGATCACCCAGAGCAGACGCCCAACCTGGACCTTGCAGTCCATCTCCTCGCGCATCTCCCTGAGCAGCGCCTCCTCGGCGGGCTCGCCCATCTCCACGCGGCCGCCCGGCAGGCACAGGAAGTCCTCGTCCCCGATCTTCTGCACCAGCACCCGCCCGTCGATCACGGCCACGGCCGCCGCCCGGTAGAGGAACTTCTCGCCCTTGGTCCCGAACATCAGCGTCCGCGATTCGTCCATGGCGCTAGCCTCCCGCTCGGCCGCCCGCCGGTCAAGGGTCACGGGCCAGTGGAAGACGGCGTGTCAGGGGATCGGCCCGTCGCGGTATTGTGCGGCAATCCAGCGTTCCTCTTCGGCCAAGTCCGAATCCCTCACAGGCGTGACAAGAGTCCAGTGATCCCCGACCGGGCACCGCTGCAGCCTCATCCAGCCCAGGCGAATCGCCTTGAATGACATCCCAGGAACCCAGATCGTCGTGAAGAGATGCCCTTCCCGGCAGCGCACGACAACATCGCCGCCGAAATTGTAGCCGCGACTCCAGGCTATGAGCGCTTCCCGCAGGAAAAACCCCAGCAAAAGCACCAGGACAATGACAGGGATCAGCAGCAGAAACATACGACCATCATGCGCCGTCTCAGTGGCGCGCGCACCGGAGCGACTCGCCCCGCAACCGTCCCTTCACTCTTCACCCGCCACTCTTGACCCCTGACCCTCCGCCGCATGTACAATCCGAACGTATGGGCGGCCATTCTCACTGGTCCCAGATTAAGCGCCAGAAGGGCGCCTCCGACGTCAAGCGGGGCCAGGTCTTTACTCGGCTATCGCGGGAGATCTCCGTGGCCGTCCGTGAGGGCGGCCCCGATCCGACGATGAACCCGCGGCTTCGGCTTGCTATCGACAAGGCCAAGGAGGGCAACATGCCCTCAGACACCATCAAGCGGGCCATCGAGCGCGGCGGCCCCGGCGATGCCGCCAACCTCCAGGAGATCATGTTCGAAGGCTACGGCCCCAACGGCGTCGCCATCCTCATCCAGACCGTTACCGACAACCGCAACCGCACCGTCTCCGAAGTCCGCAACATGCTCTCCCGCAACGGCGGCAGCCTCGGCGAAGCGGGCAGCGTCGCCTGGCAGTTCGAGTCCAAGGGCGTAATCAACATCGACCCCAACGGCACCGACCCCGACGAACTGGCCCTCTCCGCCATCGACGCCGGGGCCGACGACGTCCGCATCGAAGGCGACTACGTAGAGGTGATCACCGGCCCGACTGACCTGGACAAGGTGCGCCGCGCCCTGGTCGACGGCGGCCTCAGCGTCACCTCCGCCGAGCTTTCGATGATCCCCAAGATCACGACCCCGCTGGACGACAAGGGTGGCAAGGCCGCCCTGCGCCTCCTGGACATCATCGAAGACCTGGACGACGTGCAGAAGGTCTACACCAACGCCGACTTCCCCGAATCCGTCCTCATGGAGTACGCGGCGGGGTAGGCCCGCCCCACCGTGGCCCGCTCGGGTCCCGTCCGCATCCTCGGTATCGACCCCGGCCTCACCTGCACCGGCTACGGCGTCATCGAAGCCGACGGCTCCGCTCACCGCAGCATCCACTTCGGCGCCATCGCCCCGCCGCCCAGGGCCCCGCACCCGGAGAAGCTGGTCCGCATCCACGAAGCCGTCACCGAGATCATCCGCCGGCATCGCCCGCAGGAAGTCGCGGTCGAGGACTTCGTGCTCGGCTACACCCGCGCCGCCGTGGCCGTTGGGGAGGCGCGCGCCGTCGCCGTCCTCGCCGCCGCCCAGGCCGGGCTCCCCGTCTCCGTCTACAAGCCCAGCCAGGTCAAGCAGTTCGTCACCTCCTACGGCCGCGGCTCCAAGGAGCAGGTGGGCGCGATGGTGCAGGCCCTCCTCGGCCTCGCGGAGCCCCCAACCCCCGCCGACGCCGCCGACGCCCTCGCCGTCGCCCTCTGCCATGCGCTTAAGCGGGGGTCGCTCGCCGGACTCGAGACGAACGGCAAACCTTCCTCCTTCCCGCTTCCCTCTTCCCGGCGGGGCCGGGGCCGGGCGGTGGCACCGTGATCGCCCGACTCACCGGCGCCGTCGCCGACCGCGGCCCCGACCATGTCATCCTCGACGTACAGGGCGTCGGCTATCTTGTCTACGGCCCGGCCTCCGTCGTCACCAGCGCCCAGCCCGGCGACACCGTCACCCTCCACACCCATATGGTCGTCAAGGAAGACAGCATGACCCTCTATGGCTTCCTGGAGCAGCACCAGCAGCGCCTCTTCCAGACCCTGATCGGCGTCTCCGGCGTCGGTCCCAAGGTCGCGCTGGCCCTGCTCTCCCTGATGAACGCAGACGAGCTCTCCTTCGCCATCGCTTCCGGCAACGCCGCGGCCCTGGCCCGGGCCCAGGGCGTCGGCCAGAAGCTCGCCGCGCGCCTCGTCGTTGAGCTGCGGGACAAGATGACGAAGTCCGCCGGCCCCGTCTCCACCCCCGGCGTCGAGTCCGAGGAGGTCGTCGCCGCGCTGATGTCGCTGGGCTACTCCCAGGCCGAAGCCATCGACGCCGTAGCCCGCGCTGAGTTCCCCGCCGACGCCACAATCGAAGAGAAGGTGCGCCTCGCCCTCTCCCATTTCGCCAAAGCGCGAATGGACTGACAGCGAGATGACGCAGACTCGCGAAGATCGCGCGCAGATGGATCCGGCTCGCCCCTTCCTTCTTCCCACTTCCTCCTTCCTCCCGTGACGCACCCCAACGCGGCCCTCGTCCGCCGCCTCTTCGAGGCCCTCGCCAAGCGCGAGGTGGCCGTCGCGCTGGCGATCATCGCCCCGGACGCCGTCTGGCACTTCCCGGGCACGCGCGGCGCCCTGGCCGGCGAGCACCGGGGCCGCGAAGCCATCGTCCGCTTCCTGACCAGCGTGATGACGCTGACCGGCGGCACCTTCCACATGGACATCGATGACGTCGCCGCCAGCGACGACGGCGCAGTCCTCCTCTTTACCGGCCACGGCCAGCGCAACGGCAAGACGTTGGACAACCCCACCGCGCTCCGAGTCCGCATCCACGACGGCCAGGCAGTCGAATTCCGCGAATTCGTCTGGGACCTCGCCCACGTCGAAGACTTCTGGGCCTGACCGCTGAGAGGCGTTTGTCACCTTCCGGCCCACTTTCGTCACGCCTGCGTTGCTGTCGGCGCGGTACATTCAGCGCAGTCAACCAGAAAACTGAAGGAGGACGACGAATGGGTATCGCAGACAAGGCTACTGACCTGAAGGGCAAGGCCCGCGACACGATGGGCCGGGCCACCGGCGACAAGTCCGAGCAGGCGAAGGGCAAGCTTGAGCAGGCCAAGGGAAAGGCCGGCGACGCCATAGACAAGGCCAAGAAGAAGGTCAGCTAACCCAGTACCCCCTTGCGGGACGCCGCCCGTCGCCATGCTTCGCGACGGGCGGCGTCTTTCACTCCGTTGACATGGTGCGCCCCGGTGTTATCATCTGCCCGCAATCATCGTAGGAGGTGCGCAATGGTTATCGCCAGGACGTATCAGTACATCCTCTTCGAACGCAAAGACCGCGTCGGAATCGTCACCTTCAACCGTCCGGACCGCCTCAACGCCTGGACCTACGACATGAACGACGAGATGCTGGACGCGATCGAGTCCTGCAACCAGGACCCCGGGATCGGCGCCGTCATCGTCACCGGGGCCGGACGCGGCTTCTGCGCCGGCGCCGATGTCGGCGGGTTCAACAATTCGATCGAGGCGCGTGAGGCCGGCGACGGCCGCCGCGGCTCGATGGACGGTCGCCGCACCGCAGAGCACCTCGCCGCCTTCCTCCGCCGCTCCAAGCCGCTGATCGCCGCCGTCAACGGCCCCTCAATCGGCGTCGGCCTGACCCTCACCCTGCCGATGGACCTGCGCATCGCCTCGGAGGCCGCGCGCTTCTCGATGCGCTTCATCCGCATGGGCATCACGCCGGAAGTGGCCAGCACAACCTACCTGCCGCAGATCGTCGGCCTGCAGAACGCCCTCGACCTCATCCTCACCGCCCGCATCATCGACGCTCCGGAGGCGCTGCGCATGGGCCTCGTGGCGAAGATGGTCCCTGCCGGCGAGCTCATGGAGACTGCGCTCGCCGTCGCGATGGAGATCGCCAACAATCCCACGGAGCAGGTGCTGGAAGGCAAGCGCCTGGTCCATCAGCACATGGTCGCCCAGGACATCGACGCCGTCGTCGCCGAGGAAGACCGCGCGATCATCGCCTCGTACAAGGGCAGCGCCCACAAGGAGGCCGTGCGCGCGTTCCTGGAGAAGCGGCAGCCGCGGTTCAACGCCTAGATTGCTGAGTGGGTATGCACGAATCACAATTCGTGCGTCAAAGTTCCTAAGTATGAAAGATTTCCGTCGCCCGGACCATTGCTAGATTTATCGTCAACAATTACTGTGGGACTCGCCCAAGGGAGGGCTCAGTGGGGTGCGGACTGAGACCGATGCATGAGCGGGGACGTAAGTTCCCCGCTTCTTGCTTTCTGGGCCATTACCTGACAGGCCGCTGACACGCCCGCTGATACAATTGACGTACATGGGCACCTTCTTCCCGGACATCGACGCGCACAGCAAAGGTTTGTGCCCCGCGAGGGGTTTCTCATGACCATCGTCCCTTCCGAAAAGCCGTTCGTCCTCGCCTCCGAATTCGGCCTCACCGGCGACCAGCCGATGGCCGTCGACAAGCTCCAGTCCGGCCTTGAGCAAGGCTTCAAGCACCAAACCCTGCTCGGCGTCACCGGCTCCGGCAAGACGTTCACCATGGCCAACGTCATCGCCCGCGCCCACAAGCCGACGCTTGTCATCTCGCCCAACAAGACGCTGGCCGCCCAGCTCTACTCCGAGTTCCGCGACTTCTTCCCGGAGAACGCCGTCGAGTACTTCGTCTCCTACTACGACTACTACCAGCCGGAAGCCTACATCCCGCGCACTGACACCTACATCGCCAAGGACGCCGACATCAACGAGGAGATCGACAAGCTCCGCCACGCCGCCACCCGCGCCCTCTTTGAGCACCGCGACGTCGTCATCGTCGCCTCTGTCTCCTGCATCTACGGCCTCGGCGAGCCGTCCGAGTACTACAACTTCGTGCTCAACTTCAAAGTCGGCGAAAAGTCCAACCGCGCCCGCGCCCTCCGCCGCCTCGTGGACATGCAGTACGAGCGCAACGACCAGAACCTCGTCCGCGGCCGCTTCCGCATCCGCGGCGACAGCATCACCGTCCTCCCGGCCTACGAAGAGCTGGCCGTACGCATCGACTTCTTCGGCGAAGAGGTAGAGCGAATCATGCAGCTGGACCCGCTGACCGGCGAAGTCCTGGCCGAGATGGACTCCGTCGACATCTTCCCCGCCAAGCACTTCGTGACATCCGAAGACAAGCTCGAAGCCGCCATCAAGGACATCGAGGCCGAAATGGAGGAGACGTACCAGATCTTCCAGGAGCGCGGCAAGCTGCTCGAAGCCCAGCGACTCGTTGAGCGCACCCGCTACGACATCGAGTGCCTGCGTGAGCAGGGCTACTGCTCCGGCATCGAGAACTACGCCCGGCACCTCTCCCGCCGCGCCCCCGGCAGCACACCCTGGACCCTGCTGGACTACTTCCCCGACGACTCCCTGATGATCATCGACGAGTCGCACCAGACGGTTCCCCAGATCCGCGGCATGTACCTCGGCGACGTCCGCCGCAAGCAGACCCTCGTCGACTTCGGCTTCCGCCTGCCTTCGGCCCTCGACAACCGGCCGCTCAGCTTCCAGGAGTTCCTCTCCCACATCAACCAGGTGATCTACGTCTCCGCCACGCCCGGGCCCTGGGAGCAGGAGATGAGCGAGCAGGTCGTGGAGCAGATCATCCGCCCCACCGGCCTCATCGACCCAACCGTCGAGGTGCGTCCCACGAAGGGCCAGGTCGACGACCTCCTGGCCGAAATCCGCATCCGCGCCGAGCGGGGCGAGCGCGTGCTGGTCACGACGCTGACCAAGAAGATGGCCGAGGACCTGGCCGACTACCTGGTCGAGATGGGCGTCAAGACCCACTACCTCCACTCCGAAATCCAGACCTTCGAGCGTGTGGAGATCCTGCGCGACCTGCGCCTCGGCATCTACGACGTCATCGTCGGCATCAACCTGCTGCGGGAGGGCCTCGATCTGCCGGAGGTGAGCCTCGTCGCCATCCTCGACGCCGACAAGGAGGGCTACCTGCGCTCCGAATGGTCGCTGATCCAGACCATGGGCCGCGCCGCCCGCAACGTCAACGGCACCGTCATCATGTACGCCGACGTCATGACCGACTCCATGCGCCGGGCCATCGGCGAGACCGACCGCCGCCGCGCCATCCAGCAGTCCTACAACACCGAGCACGGCATCGAGCCGGAGGGCATCAGCAAGACGATCCGCGACATCACCGACCGCGTCCGGCAGGTGGCCGAAGAGAAGGAAGAGTACCGCACCGGCGACATCCCGAAGGAAGAGCTGGCCCGCCTGATCAAGGACTTCGAGAAGCAGATGAAGGACGCCGCCAAGAACCTCGAGTTCGAAAAGGCCGCCCTCATCCGCGACCGCGTCGTCGAGCTACGCCGCGAGCTCGTCGGCGACGAGGAAGGTCTCGAAGTCATCGCCGCCCTCCGCAAAGAAGCCGCCGGCGCCGTCAAGCGCACCAACCGCGCCCGCATGCGCCGCCGCTAACCCCCACCCCCGCTCATCCCGAGCCCGCCGAAGGACACGTATCCCCGGACTGAGCCTACCGAAGTCCCCCACTGTCCCCTGTCCACCGTCAACTGTCCACTACAAAGAGGAGCCCCCCGGCTTCGTGCCGAGGGGCCCTGCGATCCTATGTTTTTTCCCGCTTCCGGCTTTTACGTCTCCGGCGCTCCTGGCGCCGATGGGCTGTTCAGGCCCTCTACTTCGTGTGCCGCTCAGCGGTTCCGGCTTCCCGGGCGCGCCCGTCGTCAGGCCTCATGCGCACCGGGTCTTTCCTTGTCAACCTGGAATTTCCGGTTTATGGAGTGGAGTCTTGGCATCGCTTTACCTCCTTCTCCTGAGATACTTACAACATAGCACTACGGCCTGAGCTGTCAATGCGGCTCAAGGCGGGCGTGTGGATTAGTCACGAGGCTGTAACTCTTGGCAAGCTGCGCCTCCGCCTCCGGGCGGCGTTTTTTCGCCTACTCGGTGCGGTCGGGATGGTCCGGAGTGAAGTCGTCCTCTTCCTGCCCGGCTTCGGGCTCGTCCGCTCCCAGCACCTGGCGCGACTGCCCGGACTCCGAGGCCGAGACAACGCCCTCCTCCTCCAGCATGTCCACCAGCCGCGCCGCCCGCGGGTAGCCCACGTGGAGCCGCCTCTGCAGCAGCGAGGTGGAGATCCGCGAGTGCTGCAGCGCCAGCTCGCGCGCGGCCTCGTAAAGCGGGTCTTCCTCGGCGGCCTTCACCGCGGCGTCGGCCGCCTCGCCCTTCACCTCTTCCAGCAGGTGGTCCAGCTTGTCCGGGGCCAGGTGCCGGAAGCGGTCGTTGGCCCACCAGTCGACGATCTTCTCGACGTCTTCGTCGCTTACGAAGGAGCCCTGGATGCGCTTCGGCTTGGCTGCGTCCGTGGCCATGAACAGCATGTCGCCGCGGCCCAGCAGCTTCTCCGCTCCCACGCCGTCGATGATCGTCCGCGAGTCCACCTGGGAGGACACCGCGAAGGCGATACGAGTCGGGAAGTTGGCCTTGATCAGACCCGTGATCACGTCCACGGAAGGCCGCTGCGTCGCCACGATCAGGTGGATGCCGGTCGCCCGGGCCAGCTGGGCCAGCCGGCAGATCTGGCGCTCCACCTCGTAGGCGGCCACCATCATCAGGTCGGCCAGCTCGTCGATGATCACCACCCAGTTCGGCAGCTTGTGCGTGGCCAGCGGGCTCTTGTTGTACGCCTCCAGGTTCCGTACCCCGGCCTCGGCGAAGCGCCGGTAGCGGCTATCCATCTCGTGGATCACGGCCTGCAGCGTGCCCACCACCTCGTCCATGTCGACGATCACCTTGGAGAACGCCAGGTGCGGCACCCGGTTGTACGTCGTCAGCTCCACCCGCTTCGGGTCGATCAGGACCAGCCGCAGCTCTTCCGGCGTGTTGTGCACCAGGAAGGAGGCGATGATCGAGTTGATGCAGACCGATTTGCCGCTCCCCGTCGCTCCGGCGATCAGGAGGTGGGGCATCTTTGCCAGATCCGCTGCCACAGAGTCGCCGGAGACGCCCTTGCCCAGCGCCAGCGCCAGCTTCGTCTTGGCGTTCACCTTCTGGAACGCCGAGCTTTCGATCACGCTGCGCAGCGAGACCAGCGACGTCGTCGTGTTGGGTACCTCGATGCCGACGATCGGCTTGCCCGGCACCGGCGCCTCGATCCGGATCGTCGGGGCGGCCAGGGCCAGCGCCAGGTCGTTCGCCAGAGCCGTGATCCGGTTCACCCGCACGCGCGTCTTGGAGATGACCTCCGAGCGCGTTACCGGCCGGCCGTCCCGGTCGAACACCTGCTTGCCCTTCTCGTCCTTGACCGCGACCGAGCGCGTCTTCACCTCCCAGCCCGGTTCCACGCCGAACTGGGTGACCGTCGGCCCCTGGTTGATCGCCACGACCCGAGAGTCCACTCCGAACGACGCCAGCGTGTCGACGATCAGCCGCGAGCGGGACTCGTTGTCCAGCGGCCGGATCTCCACGTCGGCGGCCTCGGCCAGGGCGCTCACCGGCGGCAGCTCCCAGCCCCGGCCGGCCGGTCGTCCCATCGGCAACGTCTGCTGGTACTCGGAGGGCTCGTCGTCCGCCTCGCTTGTGACCAGCACGTCCTTCTTCGGGTTCTGCGCCGGTTCAGGCTCCGGCTCCTCTTCTTCGATGGGCTGCTCCAGCAGCGGCGTCTCTTCCCACTCCTCGTCGTGCTTCGGCAGGTAGGGTTGCGGGTCGGCGTAGTCGTCCAGCTTCTCATCCGGCCGCGGCATCAGCATCGTGAACAGCGCCGAGATTCCGTGCCCTAACCGCTGCGGTATCTCCAGCGAGTGCAGCCAGCGCAGAACGACCATGGCGCCGCGCCGCAGCTGTCCGGCGCGCTTGGGCCAGAGCAGCGAGAATCCGGCCCCGCCCGAAGCCAGCCAGGCCAGCACCGCCAGCGGGCTGCCGACGAGCCAGCCCCCGGCGTCGCCGCCGAGCGTCACGTCTCCAAAATGCGCGTCGCCAATGCTCCATCCCGGCGAGAACAGCCCTAGCACGCCAAAGGCGAAGACGACCAGCAGATGCCACCCGGCCATCGTCCGCAGGAACTCAGGGGTGAACTGTGGGCCGCGACGGAGCGTCAGAGCGTCCATCACCGCCACGACGGCCAGCAGCACCACTCCCAGGCCCACAGCCCGCAGCACGGCCTCCAGGGCGCTCAGGAGCGGCTCATTGAACACGACTCCCAGTACTATCGCCACCGCGCCGGCGACAAGCAGGCCCGGCAGCAGCTGCTGCGATAGGTTCGAAAGGCACGGCCCCTTGCGGCGAGGCCGGTTGCGCCGGGGCTTGCCGGCGGAAGGGTCTCGTCGCGGGCGGTAGCTGCTCGTGCGGCGGGTTGGGCGCGGTTTCGTCTTTACAGCCATCGTTCTCTGGGGCTAGACCTCAACACTAATCGGCAGGATCATCGGCCTCCTGCGGGTCTGGTTGTACATGAACCTCTGGACGGCGTTGTGCACACGCTGGTTGACGTCGGCGCGGTCGGACATGTGCTCCGTCCCCTGCAGCGCATCTGTGATGACGTCTCGCGCCCTTTCCATAAGGTCATCTGATAACTCACTTTCGACAAATCCCCTAGATACAACGTCTGGCCGGCCGATTGGTTTACCTGTGTGCCGGTCCATCGTCACGATCGCTACCAGCACGCCGTCGCCGGCCAGCGTCTTGCGGTCGCGCAGGATCACCTGGTCCACGCCCACGGAAAGCCCATCGACGTAGACAAAGTCGGCCGATGTCTTGCCGTTGCGCCGCGCGCCTCGCTTGTCGAACTCCAGGATGTCGCCGTCCTCTATCGTGTACACGTTCGCGTCCTCCACGCCCATCGCCCGCGCTATCTGGGAGTGCATCACCAGGTGCCGGTATTCGCCGTGGACCGGCACGAAGTACTTCGGCCGCGTCAGCGCCAGCATCAGCTTTAGCTCCTCCGTGGAGCCGTGGCCGCTGACGTGCACGTTGGCGATGCGGCTGAACAGCACGTTGGCGTTGAGCCGATAGAGGTTGTCGATCGTGCGGTTGATAAGCAATTCATTACCAGGAATCGGCGAGGACGAGAAGACCACGGTGTCACCAGCCACGATGTCGATGTGCCGGTGATCGTGGTTGGCCATCCGCACCAGCGCCGAAGAGGGCTCGCCCTGCGCGCCCGTGGTCAGGATCGCGATCTGCTCCGGCGCCAGCTTCTTCATGCGGTCCAGCGGCCCCAGGATATTGTCCGGCGCCGCCAGGTAGCCCTGCTCAATCGCCATCTCGATGTTGCGCATCATGCTGCGCCCGGTCACGAACACCTGGCGCCCGTTGTTCGTGGCCGCGTCCACCACCTGCTGAATGCGCGATATCAGCGAGGCGAACGTGGCCACGATGACCCGCCCTGGCGCCGTCGCCATCGTCCGCTCCAGCACCTCGGAGATCACAAGCTCTGACGGCGTGTAGCCCTGCCTGTCCGCGTACGTGGAGTCGGAGAAGAGCAGCATGATCCCCTGGCGGCCCAGCTCGGCCAGGCGCGTCAGGTCCGGCGGCGCGCCCATCACCGGCGTGTGGTCGAACTTGAAGTCGCCCGTGTGGAGCACCACCCCGAACGGCGTCGTCACGGCGATCGATGTCGCGTCCGGGATGCTGTGCGTGATGTGCACCCACTCTGCGCTGAGCTTGCCCAGCTTTACGACGTCGCCCGGGTGCACGAGGCGCAGGTCGGCCTCGTTCAGCAGGTGGTGCTCGTCCAGCTTGAGCGAAATCAGCCCCCGCGTCAGCTGTGTGCAGAAGACCGGCGGCAGCTTGCCGCTGGGCAGCCGCAGCGCCGGCAGCATGTACGGTAAGGCGCCGACGTGGTCCTCGTGGCCGTGGGTGATCAAGATGCCGCGCAGCTTGCTCACCCGGTCACGTACGTATTCGACGTCCGGGATGATCAGGTCGACGCCCAGCATCTCCTCGTCCGGGAACATCAGCCCGGCGTCGATCAGGATCATGTCCTCGGCGGTCTCGAGGACCATGCAGTTCTTGCCGATCTCGCCCAGGCCCCCCAGGGGGATGATCCGCAGCCGGTCTCCCAGCGGCGCTACAGCAGACGCATCTGCTCGGGCGGCGGGTCGCTCGCTGCGCTTCTTTCGCTCCCCGCCCCCGCCCCCACCGCCACGGCCTCCGCCGCTGCCTCCACCTGCGCCTCGTGAGCCTTGGCCAGGGCCGCGGGGATTCGCGCGAAGTCCTCCTGGATTACTTTGCGCAGGTTGCCGGCGTGAAGGGCGGCCGCCGGATGATAGACGTGATAGAAGTGCTGGTTGCCCAGCACCCGCAGCCGGCCGTGCGCCTTGCCTATCGAGTCGCGGGGGAAGAACCAGGCCAGGGAGAACCTCCCCAGCGTGACTATCAGGCGGGGCTTGATTAGTTCGATCTGGCGCAGGAGGTACTTTCGGCACGCTTCCACCTCATTCGGTAGCGGGTCGCGGTTGTTGGGCGGGCGGCACTTGAGGACATTGGTGATGTACACCTCGGAGCGCTGCGTGCCGATCGACACAAGCAGCTCGTCGAGGAATTTGCCCGCCGCTCCGACGAACGGCCGCCCTTGCTGGTCTTCGTTGAACCCGGGCCCTTCGCCGACGAACATCATTTCGGCGTTGGGGGAGCCTTCACCCGGGACCGCGCGCGTCCGTGTCTTGCAGAGGTCGCAGTCCGGGCAGATCTTGATGGATGCGTAGAGGCTCTCGAGCTCCGTCACTTGGCTCGATGATAGCCCGCACCCTCGTAAGGGGTCAACGCAATGCCCCGGTTATCCACGTCTACGCCGCTCCTGAATACTGTCCACTGTCTACTGTCAACTGTCCACTATCTACTGATCACTACTCATTCGCTTCGGCTGCACGATCAGCGCCAGGATGATCCCCAGGAAGTACAGCACGATCATCGGCGCCATCACCAGCGACATCGTCACCGGGTCCACCGTCGGCGTCACCACCGCGGCGATAATCGCGATCAGCACCACCGCGTAGCGCCACCAGCTCAAGAGCTGTCCCGCCCGGACAATCCGGAAGCGGGCCAGGTACATCAGCACCAGCGGCATCTCAAAGCAGACGCCCGTCCAGAACAGCAGCCGCGTTACGAAATCTATGTAGCTGCCGAGCCGGATGTTGGGCGTCGCCAGGTCGGTGTTGAAGTTGAGCAGGAAGTTGAGCGCCGGCGGCAACGCGACATAATACGAAAACGTCACACCAAGCAGGAACAGCCCCGTCGCCCCGAACACCGTCCCCCAAAGCCAGACGCGCTCGCTGCCGCGCAGCCCGGGCGATACGAAGCGCAGCGCCTGGAACACGATCACCGGCATCCCCAGGATCAGCCCGCCCAGCAGCGCCACCCGGAAGTACGTGACGAAGTTCTCGAACGGCTCGATGAACTGGAACTGGAACCCGGCCGGCGCTCGGTCCTTCGCCGGCTGCTCCAGGAAGTCGATCACGCGGTTGGCGAAGACCGCCGAGACGCCCAGCCCGGCCACCACCGCCACCGCCGAAACCATCACCCTGTAGCGGAGCTCCTGCAGGTGCTCCATCAGGGTCAGATAGCGTTCACCCCTGGCCTGTTCTTCTGCAGAATGCTCCGGCGGAGGCTCAGTCGGCGCGCTTCGGGCCATCGTCAGTCCTGGCGGCGGCCGCTAGTGCTTCGGGCCGGAGCCGTTGCCGTTGGCGGAGCCGCCCCGGTCCGGCGGAAGCTCTCCGCCCGGCTCAATGATCGGCGCCCCGCTCATCAGCTGCTTCAGGTTCGGCGCCTTCAGGGCGGGCCGGGCCTCGTCCACGGCCTTCTGCACCTCGCCCGTCGCCCGCGTCAGCTCCTCGGTCACGCTCGACATCTGCTTGTAGACGCCGCTACGCACCTCGTTCAGCTCCGCCCGCATCGACTCGTACTCCTTGGTCAGCTCCTGGAACTCCAGGCGCAGGTCGGAAGTCGCGTCGTTCGCGTAGCCGCGCAGGAACTTGATCGCCCGGGCCACCTGTACTGCCGCCTGCGGAAACCGCTCCGGCCCCAGCACAACCACCGCGATGATCGCGACCAGCAGCAGCTCCAGCGGCCCAACGCCGAATACGTTCATATCTGCGAACTATTATACGCCGCGCCCAGATACGGGCGATGGCCGGCCCTCTGGCGCCCGCGCCATGCCTCCAGAAGCAAAAGTCCCCCGCTACCCGGCGGGGGACCCCTCCACAGGTGGCTGTCCTGGACTCAGTCGTCGTCTACGCCGTGTTCCTTGATGAAGTTGACCGCGTCCTGCACCGTCGCGATCTTCTCGGCGTCCTCGTCTGAGATCTCGATCGCCTTGCCCTCTTTGCTGAACTCCTCCTCCAGGGACATGATCAGCTCCACCAGGTCCAGCGAGTCGGCGTTGAGGTCTTCGACGAACGATGTTGTGGGCGTGATCTCGGTCTCTTCAACGCCAAGCTGGTCGGCGATGATCTTTCGCACACGTTCGAAAACGGCTGGCACGGGGTTACCTCCTTGGGGTCGTTTTCGTCACCGGGTCGCGAGCACGCTCACTGATCCGAGGACGCCGTTGATAAACTTGGGGGAATTCTCGCCGCCGTATTCTTTGGCAAGTTCGATTGCTTCGTTGATAGCGGCCCGCATTGGCACCTTATTATCAATGAGGATTTCGTATATCGCAAGCCGCAGGATGTTCCGGTCAACTACCGCGATCTGGTCCAGCGGAAAGGCCGGAGCCGTCTCCCGGATCACCTGGTCGATGCGCTCGCGGTTGGCCAGGACCCCCTCCGCCAGCTCCAGCGCGAAGGCCCGCAGCTCCGGCGGCGCGGCTATATCCTCCAGCTGCGCATCTACAGAGCGCTCCGCCGAATGGCCCACGGAGTCCATCTCGAACATCGCCTGCAGGGCTAGCACTCGACCCTTGTGGCGGCGGCCGGCCATCCTACAGCCCCAACCCGCCGTCCACCGATAGCACCTGCCCCGTCACGTACCCGCCTTCGTCGGAGGCCAGGTAGAGCACGCAGGCCGCGATGTCCTCCACCGTCCCGAACCGGTCGACCAGCAGCCGTTGCTTTACCCCTTCGACGATCTCCTTGCGGATGTCCTTCGTCAGCTCCGTGATCACCAGCCCCGGCGCTACCAGGTTGGCGGTGATGTTCCGCGAGCCCATCTCCCGCGCCACGGCCCGCGTGAAGCCGATCAGCCCGGACTTGGCGGCGGCGTAGTTCGCCTGGCCCGCGTTGCCGGCCAGCCCGGAGACGCTGCCGATGTTGATGATCCGGCCCGTGCGCTGCTTCATCATCGTCCGCAGCACCGCCTTGGTGCAGAGGAAGACCGCGCGCAGGTTCAGGTCCATCACCTCGTCCCAGTCCTCAAGCGACATCCTCAGGATCAGCGTGTCCCGATTGAAGCCGGCGTTGTTGACCAGGATGTCCAGCCGGCCCAGCCCCTTCACCGTCTCCTCCACCATCCGCTCGGCGTCCTCGGGCAGGCGCACATCGGCCTGCACCGTAATCGCCTTGCCGCCGGCCGCCTCAATCGTCGCCTTGACGTCTTCCGCCTCGCCCTTGCTCTTGTTGTAGTTGATCGCCACCGCCGCGCCATGCTGCGCCAGGTAGATGCAGATCGCCCGGCCAATCCCTCGCGAGCCGCCCGTGACCAGCGCCGTCTTGCCCTTCAGGTCAAACACCGGATTTCACCCCCAGCGCCGCCGTCTCGTCCAGCGATCCCAGCTCCAGGTCCGGGTGGCTGCGCTTGAGCTGCGCCGTCAGGATCTTGCCCGGCCCCAGCTCGAGCACCCGCCGCACGCCGCTTGCCTGCGCCGCGTCCATCGACTGGTACCAGCGCACCGGCGACCGTATCTGCTGCGCCAGGTCGCCGCGCACGTCCTCCGCCGTCGTCAGCGGCTGAGCGGAGACGTTTCCGATCACAGGTATCGCCGGCGCAGCGATCTCCACTGCCTCCAGCACCCGCGCGAACTCCCGCGCGGCCGGCTCCATCAGCGAAGTGTGGAACGCCCCGGAGACGTTGACCGGAAGCCCGCGGCCGCCGCGCTCCTTGGCCAGGGCGCAGGCCCGCTCCACCGCGTCCCGCCTGCCCCCGATCACAGTCTGGGTCGGCGCGTTGTAGTTCGCTGCCTCGGCGCCCGACTCGCGGCAGATCTCCGCCACAGCCGGCTCGTCCAATCCGACGACCGCGGCCAGCGTGCCCTCGGTCTGCGCGCCCATCAGCTGCCCGCGCTGCCGCACCAGCCGCACCGCGTCCTCTACGCTCAGCGATCCCGCCGCGACCAGCGCCGTGTACTGGCCCAGGCTGTGCCCCGCCACGTACGCCGGCCGCGAAGCCAGCGCCCCGCTCTCCAGCGCGGCAGCCAGGATCGCCAGGGACGTCGCCAGGATCGCCGGCTGGGCGTTGGCGGTGTCCGTCAGCTCATCGTCGGGCCCGTTCGCGCAAAGCTCCGAGATTGCGAATCCCGCCGCCGCGTCCGCCGTCGCGAACACCTCGCGGGCCGCTGCGGAAGACGCCCGCACCTCCGCGCCCATGCCCGTCTTCTGGCTCCCCTGCCCGGGGAAGACAAGCGCCAGCGCCGGGTCAGTGGGTAACTGAAGCAGCCGCCGAGAGATATTGCTTGCGGGGCTTGAGGCCGTGTCCATGCAGCGCAGCCTAGCGAATGGCCGAGGCTACGCTTTCCCTGGTCAAGCGTCCGAAATGACAATCGGGGTTGGGGCAGCGCCCAAACTCATCAACCCGCGTCCGGCAGAACGTGCAGTGGGTCGCGTCCCAATAAATGAAGTACGTAATCGCGGCCGCAATAGCCAGCAACAGGCTCAGCGGCGGCAGGATGAACAGCGTCCGTCTCATAGCAAAGCGAGTATATCAGACAGCGGACCCACGATAGCCTACTGGTCGGTGATCTTCGGGCGGCGCTCCCGGCCAACCAGCAGGACCTCGCGGCCGCGGTACGTCCCGCAGGTCGGGCAGGCTCGGTGGGACGGCCGCGGGCTGCGGCACTGCGGACAGGCGATCAGGTTCGGCACCGAAACGTCGATGTGCGCGCGCCGGCGCTTCTTCCGCGAAGTCGATATCTTTTTCTTGGGCAGTGGTGCCATCGTTCAGTTTCCTTCCGATATTTCGTTCTTCAGCCCGGCCAGCGCGCTCCAGCGGTCGTCAGCCGGAGGCTCGCATTCGTGGGGGCCCGCGTTAAGGTCGGTCCCGCAGGTTGGGCAGAGGCCGGCGCAATCGGGCCGGCAAAGTGGCTTGGCCGGTTCAGACATCAGGATATATTGGCGCAGCCCCTCCCGCAAATCCAGCTCGAAGCGCGGATCGATGCGAAACGTCACATCCTGCTCCTCGCCGGCCAGGTAGATCGAGACGCCGGTGTTGGGATCGAACATCGGGACGTACTCCTCCTCGAAGCTCACCTTGACCGGCGTCTGCACCTCTCGCAGGCAGCGCGCGCACTCCTCATCGATCATCCCCTTCGCCCGCACCCGGGTCAGCAGCCCACGGTCCGTCCGCAGGAATCGCGCCGTGCCCTCCAGGTCGCGGATCAGGATGTCGCCGGCCTTCACCTGGGGCTCGCGGAGCTCGATCTCGCTGACAGTGCCGATCGGTTGGCGCAGCTCGTTGAGAACATGAAACAGCATCGGAAATGTCCTTGAGAGGGAGGGCGCCGAATGCACTTTCCTTAGCATCAAAAGAAGCTTGCAATGGGCCTACTCCAAGTCTATAATTCCGCCCGAGCGTTGTCCATCCCGCCCCGGAATGACCCGCTCACTCCCGCGCCCATGACTGAAGTCGCCGAACTACTTTTATTGCAGGACACGGACGTGTCACTCGATGCCGCCCTGGCCCGGCTCGCCGAAATCGAAGCCGCCCTCGGGGAGTCTGAAGAGTTACTCGCCGCCCGTGCCACCGCCGCCGAAAAAGCCGCGGCGCTTCACGATGTCCGCGCCCAGCAGAAAGACCTGGAGCTCGCCGCTGAGACCATTCGCACCAAGACCGAGGGGATCGAGTCCAAGCTCTACGGCGGCTCCGTCTCCAACCCCAAGGAGCTGCAGGACCTCGACGCCGACCTCCGCTCCCTCAAGGAGCAGGTCAAGAAGCGGGAGGACGAACTCCTCGCCCTCCTCGTCGAGATCGAAGAGGCGGACGCCGCGCACCAGGAAGCCGCCGCCGCCGTCGCCTCCCTCGAGGCCGAGTGGAAGGCCGGCGAGCAAGAGCTCCTCGCCGAAAAGGCCCAGATCGAACCGGAGGTCGAGCGCCTCCGCGAAATCCGCAACTCCCAGGCCACGGACGTCGACCGCCGCCTGATCAGCCTGTACGACCTGCTCCGCGAACGGCGAGGTGGCACCGCCGTTGCCCGCGTCGAAAGGGGGATGTGCCAGGGCTGCAGGATCAGCCTTCCAATGTCAGTAATGCAGCGGGCCCGCACCGGCGTCAGCATCGTCCAGTGCGTCAGCTGCGAGCGGATCCTCCTTCTAACATAGTGCGAGCGATAGGCTACTTCCGCGAGACGAAAGAACGGAGCCTGGCCGGCCAGAGCGAGGCTTTCCTCGCCTTCTGCAAGCAAAACGGCTTCGAGGCTGCCGCCACCTTCCTTGACACCAAGACTGACACCGAACTCCCCGGCTTCCGCCAGCTCATGGACTTCGTCCGGCAACAGGAGGGCCAGGGCTTCCTCCTCGTCGTCGTGCCGTCCTTCATGACCCTCGGCGCCAGCCCCGTCGAAGCCGCGCGCCGCTTCTTCCAGCTCTCCAGCCTCGGCGTCCAGATCGTCAACATCGAAAACGGCAACGAGATCGCCGCCTGCCTCGTCGAGACCTGGAACGCCGCGCGCGTCAACGGCAGCGTCGGCGACAAGGTCAAGGCCGCCATGCGCCGCAAAGCCGTCAAGGGCGAAGCGCTGGGCCGCCCCCGTACGGCTACCGCGTCGGCCCCAAGCGCCGCCTCGTCATCGTCGCCGAAGAGGGGTCCGTCGTCCGCTACATCTTCCGCCTCTACCTCAAAGACGGCCTCGGCATCCGCCGCATCGCCCGCCGCCTCAACGAAGAGGACCTCCAGACCCGCCGCGGCGGTCTCTGGAGCATGGTCACCGTCCGCGACATTCTCCGCAACCGCGCCTACGTCGGCACCTACTCCCGCTTCGGGGTGCAGGGTCCCGGCCAGCCACGCACCGCTGATCTCCCAGGAAGACTTCCAGCGCGTCCAGGACCAGCTGGACCAGCGCAAGCCCTCAGCAGTCCAGCGCCAGGTCTCGCCGTTCCTGCTCTCCGGCATCTCCTTCTGCGGCTACTGCGGCAACAAGATGATCGGCGTCACCCGCAAGCAGCACTGGAAGCGCGGCGATGGCTCCATCCGCACCGCGCAGTACCGCTACTACCAGTGCGAATCACGCACCAACCGGGCCCTCTGCGACTACCACACCCGCCGCGCCGAGGAGCTGGAGGAAGCCGTCCACCAGGCGCTGGAGGCCACCGCCCTGCCATCACAACGGTCGCACCAACGGCGCCGCCCTCAACCCGGAGCTCCAGATGACCCGCCTCCGCGATCGCGTCCGCCGCCTGGACAAGCGCCTGGAGCAGTACCTGGACGCCGCCGCCGGCGGCAGCCTCCACCCGGAGAAGCTGCAGACCGCCGCCGTCGGCATCGCCACGGAGCAGCTGCAGCTCGAAGACCGCCTGATCGACGCCGGCCGCCAGGCGCTGCTCAAGGCCAGCGAGGAAGAGCGCCACCGCGCCATCGAAAAGACCCTGGAGCGCCTCCGCAAAGAGTGGAACGACCTGCCCTTCGCCGAAAGGCAAGACCTCCTGCGTGAGGCCGTGGAGCGCATCGTCGTCAGCGACGACGAAGTCCAGCTGGTACTGCGCTCCTAGTGCCGAAAGAGCCGGCCCAGACATCTTTCTTCGAGGGTCAGGACACGCGGCGCCGCCTCAACTGCGCCCAGGGTCGCGCCGCCCCGCCGCCCCCGCAAGGGCGATGAGCGTCACCGCTGGGTCGTCTACGCCGACGGCGCCTCGCGCGGCAATCCCGGCCCGGCCTCCATCGGCGCCGTCGTCTACGACCAGTCCGGCAAAGAAGTCGCCACCGTCTCCCGCGCCCTCGGCCGCGGCACCAACAACGAGGCCGAGTACCAGGCCGCCATCGCCGGCCTCGAAGCTGTCATCGCCCTCGGCGGCGGCGACGTCGAGCTGCGAATGGACTCCCAGCTCGTCATCCGCCAGCTCCAGGGCCGCTACAAGGTCCGCAACGAGCGCCTCCGCCCCTTCTTCGAGCGGATTCTCGTCCTGCGGCGCAACTTCGGGTCGTTCTCCCTCGAGCACGTCCCCCGCGAACGCAACAAGCGCGCCGACGAACTGGCCAACCTCGCCCTGGACGGCGACTGACCCTGAACTAAGCGGCCCTGGTGGGCACAACGTGCCCCACGCCCTGGCACCGCCAGCAGCGGCCGCCCCCGTCGCAGGGCACGCAGGTCACAGCCCCGGACCGCGCGCAGTCCCGGCAGCCCAGCCCATCGCAAAAGACACACGGAAGTCGGCCTTCACCTTTGCACTCAACGCAGCCGCCGGACTCGCGGCAGAGGGGGCAGGGCACCGTTCGCGTGACCATAACGATGCTCAGACGCCCGGCGTACGTGACTGGTTACGCTCTGTAGCCCTTCTCCGGCCCGGCGCAACGCCAGTGTTACACTTGTTTGGCTTCAGCAGGCCGGGTGACCGCTCGCGTGCAAACGTGAGAGGAAGGTCCGAGCTCCACACGGGCAGCGCGCTGGGTAACTCCCAGGCGGGGCAACCCGACGGAAAGTGGCACAGAAACATACCGCCCGTTTCGGCGGGCAAGGGTGAAATGGTGGGGTAAGAGCCCACCGGCTCCGGGGCGACCCGGAGGCCGGCTAAACCCCGCGCGGAGCAAGGCCAAATAGGAGGGTGCCAAGGGCGCCCGGCCCAAACCCTCGGGTTGGCCGCTCGAGACCACGGGCAACCGTGGCCCAAGATTGATGGTCACCGCCCGCCGCAAGGCGGGTACAGAACTCGGCCTACAGGCCTGCTGAAGCTTCGCCCCCGTGTCATGCCGCCCTCATCCTCCGGCCATCGAACCACCCCGCCACCGCTCATCCTGAGGTCTTGGCGGCGTAGCCCATCTCCCCCAGCACCCGCCGCGCCTCCTCCCGGTCGTCGCAGGCGTACACCTCATCGCCCAGGTGCACCTCCCGCTCGTGGCCCTTGCCGGCCAGCAGCACGGCGTCCTCGTCCACCGCCATCGTCAGCGCCTGCGTGATCGCCTCCCGGCGGTCCGGCACCACCGAGAAGTCGTGGCCGTCCAGCTTGCCCGCTTCCCGCAGTCCGGCGGCGATGTCCTGCAAGATCGCGTCGCGGTCTTCCGAATACGGGTTGTCGTCGGTCACAAAGGTGTAGTCCGCCAGCTCCGCCGCCGCCCGCGCCATCCCCGGCCGCCGGTCCTTGTCCCGCTCGCCGATGGACCCGAAGACCGCGATGATCCGCCCCCTGGACACCTCCCGCAGCAGCTCCAAAACCCTGCGCAGCGAGTCCGGGGAGTGCGCGAAGTCCACCAGCACCGTGAACGGCTGCCCCGCCTCGATCAGCTCCATCCGGCCCGGCGCTCCCGGCCATGACTCCAGGCCGTCGGCGATCTCGTAGACCCGGAGCCCGGCCGCCAGCGCGATCGCCGCTGCCGCCGCCGCGTTGTAGGCGTTGAACCGTCCCGGCTTCGGAAAGCGGAGCCGCAGCCTGCCTTCGTCGATGTTCTCGTCCATCAAGTCCTGCTTCAGCGACATCAGGTTGACGATCAGGTCGCTCGCGAAGCCGTCCGAGGTGCAGTTTTCGATCTGCACGTTCCACAGCGGATCAAACCCGTAGCGGATCTTCCGCGCCTTCGTGAGCTGCGAAAACTGCAGCGAGGAAGCGTCGTCCGCGTTCAGCACAGCCGTCTTCGTGATCCCCTTGTCCGCAGACTCGTCCAGCATCGAGAAGAGCCGTCCCTTCGCCGCCACGTACTCCTCCGGGCTTCCGTGGAAGTCCAGGTGGTCACGCCCCACGTTCGTGAAAGCGGCGATGTCGTACTCGCACTCGTCCACGCGGTGCAGGGCCAGCCCGTGGGAAGTCGCCTCGATCACCGCCCACTGGCAGCCCGCCTCCACCATCTGCGATAGCATCGCCTGCACCTGTGGGGCCTCCGGCGTCGTGAAGCGCCCGGTGTCCGGCAGCGCCTCATCGCCGATCCGGCACTCCGCCGTACTGATCAGCCCCGCCTTCTGTCCGGAACGGTTGAGCACGTGCGCGACCAGGTGCGCCAGGCTCGTCTTGCCGTCCGTCCCCGTGATCCCGATGACCCCCAGCTTGCGCGCCGGATGCCCGAAAAACGCCGCCGCCAGCTGCGCCAGCCCGGTCCGTGCGTCCGGCAGCACCAGCACCTCCACGCCGCCGTCTGCCAGCGGCCGCCACAGCGCCTCGTGGTCCTCCTGGACCGCCACGGCCGCGGCCCCCATCTCCACCGCGCGCGCCAGGTACTCGTGCCCGTCAACCTTGAACCCCGGCACCGCCACAAACAGCGACCCCGGCCCCACCGACCGCGAGTCGTGCTCGATCGATGTGATCTCCGCGCCGCCCTCGCCGGTCAGCCGCGCACCTTCAACAGCCCCGGCCAGTTCTCGTAACAACATCGTCATAGAGTAGAACGCCCGGGCCGTACGGCCTAGCGCTGGCGTTTGTCTTTCTGAGCGCGGTTACACGCCCTTCCTTCTTCCGTCTTCCCTCTTCCAGCCCCGTCCCCCCTTCAAATGCCGGAACGCCTCTGTTAACATGCACGGCAGGAAAGGAGGTGATGTGAATGGATCAACATAGTGGCCGTAGGCCCGTAGTCCGTTCACACCATCACCTCTACGAGGTGCTGGTGTAGCCTTTCGAGGCTAAAACGGCCCGTGCCTGCGAGCCGTTATTTCGAAGGGCCAGCCCATCAAGGGCTGGCCCTTCTATTTGCCCACCGCATATCCTGACTCCGCCATGTGGTTGGACCTCCCCGCCCTCGAAACCGCACTGCGGACTTCCTTCGCCGGCCGCCGCCTCATCTACCTGACCAACACCCCCTCCACGATGGACGTCGCCCGCGCCGAGGCCGAGGCCGCCGCCCCCGAAGGCACGGCCGTCGTCGCCGAAGAGCAGACAGCCGGGCGTGGCCGCTTCGGGCGCCAGTGGGTCTCCCCCGCCGGCAAGAACATCTACCTCACCCTCGTCTTGCGCCCCACCGTTGACCAGCTGCGGCGGCTCGGAATCATCACGCCGCTCGCCGTGGCCCTGGCGATCGAAGAGACCACCGGCCTCGTGCCCGCCATCAAGTGGCCCAACGATGTCCTCCTCTCCGGCCGCAAGCTCTCCGGCGCCCTCATCGACGCCGAGTTCTCGGGCTCAGACGCCAAATACGCCCTCGTCGGCATCGGCGTCAATGTCAACTTCGAGATCGATCCCGTGTCCGAGATCGCCGGCATCGCCACCAGCCTCCGGCAAGAGCTCGGCGCCGAAACTTCCCGCGAAGCCGTCCTCGCCGCGCTCCTCAACCACTTCGAGGCGCTTTACACCGCTGCCGACGCGCGCGCCGTCCACGAAGCCTGGAAGTCCCGCCTGGAGACCCTGGGCCGCGATGTCACCCTCACCTTCCATGGCGAGACCCACAGCGGCCGCGCCGAAGACGTCGACGACGCCGGCAACCTCATCCTCGCGCCTCCCCGACGGCTCCACCCGCGCCTTCGCCGCCGGCGAGGTCAGCCTCCGCCCGCCTGGCGGCGAATTGTGAATGGTGAATGGTGATCCGCCTCGCTGTCGTAGGGACGGAGCTTCAGCTCCGTCAAACGGGGCGGGGGGTGGAGCGTCGTTCCCAAAATCCGCGCTAGATCTGCGCCAATCTGCGGCCAGTCTTCACCGCTCGACCAGGTAGTCCCCCACGTCCACCTCCGCACGCGTCGGCGGCTCGAACCCCGGCTCCGGGTACCCCAGCAGCACCAGGAACGCCGGCTGCCAGTCCTCCGGCAGCTCCAGCGCCTCGCGGATCGCCGGCCCGCAGAACAGCGGCGCCCCCTTCAAGTACCCGGCCAGGCCGCGCTCCACCGCCGCCAGCAACAGGTTCTGCAGCGCCGCACCCAGGCTCTGCACGAACATGTCCCGCTCCGCCATCTTGCGGCGCTCATCCGGCCACGGCTTCGATTCGTCCAGCACCAGGCAGGAGACCAGCAGGGCCGGGGCCTCCAGCACCTGGTCCCGCGACCTCGCCAGCAGCTTCTGCACCTCCAGCACTCCCCGCTCCTCGGCCGCCAGGTCGGAGAGCCAGGAGTCGCCCATCGCGTCGGCCAGGCGCTCCCGCGCCTCCGTTGAGTCGACGTAGACGAACCGCCACGGCTTCGAGTGGTGCGGCGCCGGCGCCTTGCAGGCCAGCGCGACCAGGTCCCGCACGACTCCCGGGTGCACCGGCTCCGGGTCGAACTTGCGGATCGACCGCCGCGCCTCGATCACGTCCGCCACGGGGAACTCCTCCGTCATGCTCGCCTTCCCGTCGGGTCCGCCAGCCGGGCGGCGATGTCCAGCCGGGCCAGCAGCCGGTGGGTCGCTGTATCGCCCGGCCGGGCCAGCAACGCCCGCAGGTCGTCCGGCGAATCGATGTCCCGCGCCAGCGACTCCGACCGCACCACCTCCGCGCTAAGCTTTTGCGCCGCGGCCTCACGCTTGTGCAGCGAGAACGATTGCGGCCCGAAGCGGAACGGGATCACCCCCGCCGGCCTCATCGCCAGGAGCCCCGTCCCCTTGTCGTGCGAGGGGCAAATCACCATCCCGCGCTCCGGCAGCAGCTCCAGCGCCGCCGCCACGTCCGCCGGGTCGATCTCCGGCACATCGGCCAGCACCACGACCAGCGCCTCCGGCTGCGGCGAGAGCGCTCCCAGCGCATACGTCAGCGCCTGGTTGATCCCGCGCACGCTCGACGGTTCCTCGATCTCGCCGGCGCCCAGCTCCCGCGCCAGTGCCAGCACGTCGGCGTCCGGGCTCACCACCGCCACGCCGTCGATCGCCGCCACCGCCTGCAGCGCCCGTACCACGTCTTCCAGCATCGCCAGCGCCAGCAGCCGCCGCTCGTCCTCGCCCAGCACAACCGCCAGCCGCCCCTTCGCCAGGTCCAGCGCCTTCGCCGGCACAAGCGCCCTAATCATCCCAGCGCCCCCAGCACCGTCCTCGCCAGCTCTGTCTTCTTCTCCATGGAGGCCATTATCGTGTCCGTGACCACTACTCCGATGCCCAGCGCCTCGATCTCCGGCGCCAGCGCCTCGTCCGCCTTGTCGATCACCATCACGTCCAGGAAGTCTGAGTAGAGCTTGGCCACGCCCAGCGCGCTGGCCTCATGCCCGGCGTCGCGCAGCATCCGGTCGGCCGGGCCCTTGATCGTCCTGCCGCCGACGATCGGGCTCACGGTCCCCACCTTCGCCGCCGTCTCGTGCAGCGCCTCCCGCACGCCCGGCACCGACAGTATCGGCCCGATGCTGACCAGCGGGTTCGAAGGCGTCAGGACCACGGCCGAGGCCCCGCGTATCGCCTCGATCACACCGGGCGCCGGCCGGGCCGCCGCGGCGCCATCGCAGATGATCTCCCAGGCATGGCCCTCCGTCCGCCGCTTCACGAAATACTCCTGGAAATCCAGCACCCCGTCGTCCGTGCGGATCTTCGTGCGCAACCGGTCGTTCGTCACCGGCGTGATCCGGGCCGGCACCAGCAGCGCCGCCGCGATCTCCGCCGATGCCTCTGCCAGCGTCTTCCCCTTGCGCAAGAGATGCGTGCGGGTGATGCACGTCGCCAGGTCGCGGTCGCCCAGGCGGAACCAGGTGTCGTAGCCGTACTGCCCGATGCTATCGAGCACGTGGAACGTATCGCCCTTCAGCCCGAAGCCGCGCTCCTCATCGGCCATCCCGGCCAGGTGGTAGAGCACGATATCGATGTCCGGCGACACGTGCAGCCCGAAGAACTCGGCGTCGTCTCCCACGTTGGAGATGATCGTCACGTCGGAGGGCTGATGCGCGGCCAGCAGCCCCTGCAGAAAGCGCGCGGCCCCCACGCCGCCGGCCAGTACCGTAATCACGCCGCTAAGCGTCAACGCTCACGGCTCAGCGGTCAAGCTGGCGGGACACTGAGCGACCTGTCATCCTGAGCTCGCACAACATCCTCAACCGGCCGCTACCTTCCTCGCGAAGGGATATGGGGGCGGTGGTCGGTGGGTCAGGACGCTCCGGGGTCGGGGGGAGCGCCTACGCCAGCGCCGCCAGGATTCGCTCCGCCACCGCCTCCGGCCGCTCCATTGGCGCAAGGTGGCCGGCTCCGGGAATCGTCTCCAGCGTCCCCCGCTGCACCCGCTCCGCCACGCTCTTCGCCACCATCGAAAGAAAGCCGTCCGTCTTCTCCCCGTGCATCACCAGCACCGGCGCCTCGATCTTCGGCAGCACGTCCCAGACCGGCAGGCTCGCGCTGTTAGCGAAAAGCGCCCCCTCGATCTCGCCGGAGCACTTGAGCTCGATCTCCGTCCCCCGGGCGAACGTGCCTTCCTCGACATACAGCCGCAGGCACTCGTCCGTCCAGTTGGCGAACGCCGGCTTCGAGCGGTACTGCTCGATCATCTCCTCCGCGCTGGCGAAGACGTGCCGCCGCCGCCGCGCTGCCGCCGCCATGTCGTCGCGGCGGCTCTCGTCCGGCAGGAAGCCGCCCGGCATCACGATCGGCTCGATCGCCGTCACCCGCGAGAGATAACCCGGCCGCGTGCCCGCCAGGTACAGCCCGACCGCGCCGCCAAAGGAGTGCCCCGCAAACGGCACGTCGCGGAGGCCCATCTGGTCCATGAACCCGCGCAGGTCGTCCACGGCGTTCAGCCACTCGTAGTTCTCCAGTGTCGGCTCCGGCTTCTCGGAATCGCCGTGGCCGCGCGCGTCGTAGGCCAGCACCCGGTATCCCGCAGCCGCCAGCCGCTTCGCCACCGGCTCCCACAGTCGCGCCAGGAACCCCGTCGCGTGGTGCAGCACAATCGGCCGCCCATCCGCCTCGCCCCAGGTCAGGTAGTGCAGCCGCATCCCGTTCGCCACCACAAAGTCCCCGCTCATCCTGAGCCTGCCGAAGGCGCATCTTGAGCCACCGCCGAATCCACACGCGGAATCAAGGCCTCAATCCCCGCCGAAACAATCCCCATCGCGAGATGGCGTCTGTGTCTAATCCGTGCCCATTTGTGGCTAATTCCCGGGAGTACCCAATCACCGGAATCCGCGCCCGTTCGAACTCCGCTAGCCGCTCCGGCCCAAGCTCCTCCACCCGGTCCAGCGTCTCCCGCACGCCGGCCAGCAAGCGGTCCACGTCCACCCCCAGCGTCGAAGGCCGGTACGGCGCCAGCAGCCGGAACGTGTCCGAGAGCAGGTTCACCACGCCGCGATAGTTGTTCCGCAGCAGGTGGTGATACCCTGCCGCCGCCTTGATGATCCCCTGGTAGAAGTTCGCCAGCGTCGTGTCGTCGCCCTTGGCTCCCGTCTCCCGCCAGATGTCCTCCAGCGTCTCGTGGCAGTCGTAAAACATCCACGAATTGAACTGCCGGATCCCCTCCGCGAACCCCTCCGGCGCGACAGCTGCTGGCCTTGCGTTCACGAGTTAAGCGTCGCACCGAACGCTGTAGGGGCGCAACATCCACGCTCGCGTCGGTCTAACCGGCCTACCCAGCCCCCTGCTCCATCACAGCCTCGTATAGCGAGACCGCCGGCGGCCCGTCCAGCACCCCCATCAGCGACCCTTGCCGGTGCCCCGCCCCGAACGCCGGGCTCTGCGTCCAGGCCACGAACGCCTCACGGTCCACCCACGTGCTGTGCGAGATGTACTCCCCCGGCGAATCAGACCGCAGCAGCGCAAACCGCACGAACCCGGGCACTCCGTCCAGGTAAGTCTCCCGCTCCCGCCAGATCCGCTCGAACTCCTCCTCCTGCCCAGCCTTCGCCTTGAACCGGTTCATCGCAACAAACATCTGCTCTCCTTCAGTCTCCGCGCCGCTTCAGCCCGAACCACCGCGCGCGCCGGCTCGATCCAAATTCATGCTTCTCACCAACCAGCGCCGCCGACGGCTCCACAAACGTCCCTGTAGGCGAGGGCCCCGAAAGGAAGTTCACATCAACCCGGCCGACCAGCCCCGAGCCGTACTCCACGTAGCAGGACCCCGCGCCGGCGTAGGCCGCGGCCTCTTTCCCGCCGCGCAGCTCCGCCAGCAGCGACCCGGCGGCCGTGCGCGCCGCTCCCTCCGCGAAGACGCCTGCCTTCGGCGTTCCCACACTGTTCACATCGCCCACCGCGTACACGCCGGGGAACCGGGTCCTCAGGTCCGTCCGGCTCACCGGGATCCAGCCGTCTTCCGTCATCCCGCTGGCCGCCACCACCTCCGGCACCCGGTGATGCGGCACCCCCAGGAACAGGTCGTACGGCATCTCGGAGTCGTCGTCCAGGATCGCGACTCGGCGCGCCGGGTCCAGCGCCTGCACGAGCCTGTGCGGCACGAACGTGATCCCGCGCTCCGCGAACGCCGCCATCAGCGCCCGGGAAGAGTCCGGCGAAGGCGGGATCGGCACCCCAAACGGCATCACCAGGCTGATCTCGCAGTCTCCGCGCAGGCCGCGCTCGGTGAGATAGTCGTGCAAGAGCAGCGCCGCCTCGCTCGGCGCCGGCGGACACTTAAACGGCGTCGAAGTCACGCCGACGATCGCCCGGCCTTTCGTGAACGCCGGGATCACCTCGCGCAGCTTCTCCGCCCCGGCGAAGGAGTAGAACTCGTTGCCGCCTTCCACCAGTCCCGGCGTCGCGGCCAGGTCGTAGTCCGCGCCCAGGGCCACGACCAGGTAGTCCGCCTCATACGTCCCCTTGTCCGTCGTCACGCGCCTGGCCTCCGGGTCGATCGCCGTGATCGTCTCCTGGCGAAAGCGCACGCCGGGCCTAGCGATGCTCGCGTACGGAATGCGCACGGACTCCGCCGTCTTGAGCCCGAACATCACGTCGAGCTTGGAGAAGCCGAAGAAGAAAGTGTCGCTCTTGTCGATCAGCGTCAGGTCCAGCTCGTCCCCCAGCGCCTCCGACAGCGTCGTGGTCAACTCCAGCCCGCCAAACCCCGCGCCCAGCACAACAACTCGCGGTTTCATCGCTTAGCCCCTCCTAGCTCTGACACCTGGCGCGCCGTCGATCCGATCTGTGCCCCATCTGTGCCAATCTGTGGCTCAAAAGAATCTGCGTCCAATCCGCGAAAATCTGCGGCCAGCTGCGGTCAGGCCAGGCACCGCGGAACCTCGCCGCCGTTGTAGGCGATCATATCGAACTCGCGGTTTCATCGCTTAGCCCCTCCTAGCTCTGACACCTGGCGCGCCGTCGATCCGATCTGTGCCCCATCTGTGCCAATCTGTGGCTCAAAAGAATCTGCGTCCATCTGCGAAAATCTGCGGCCAGCTGCGGTCAGGCCAGGCACCGCGGCACCTCGCCGCCGTTGTAGGCGATCATGTCCGGCATCACACTCCCCAGCGGGATCGCCACGCCGCGCGGCTCCCCGCGCAGCTCAGAGTACGCCCGGTGGATGTTCGCCACGAACCGCTCGCTGTCGTGCAGCGCCGCGAACGGCCCCAGGTCCGTCTCCCGCGCTGCCTCCAGCGGTGACACGTTGGCGTCAAACCCGCGCCGCGCCGTCTCCTGCACAAACCGCAGGTAGCCCTCGATCTCGAACAGCACCGCCGGCGCGCAGACCGGGCCGTGGCCGGGCACGATCGTCTCGGCGCCGAGGCCGCGGATCACCTCCAGCGCCTCAAGCGACCCGCGCACCGAGCCCATCACGACGAACGGCGTGCCCCCGTTGAACACGACGTCCCCGGCGAACAGCACCTTCTGCTCCGGCAGCCAGGCCACGATGTCGTTCGTCGTGTGCGCCGGGCCGACGTAGATCAGCTCGATCCGCGTCTCCCCGGCGAAGAGCAACAGCCGCTCCCGGAACGTGATGTTCGGCGGCGTCACCTCGATCTCGCCCCACTCCACGTACGGCCACAGCGCCTTCGTCCCCAGCCCCGTCGCGATCACCTCCTCGCGGCACTTCTCGTGGCCGACGATCGCCGTCCCCGGCCCGAAGACGAAGTTCCCGTGCGTGTGGTCCCCGTGGTGGTGCGTATTCACCAGCGTCCGCACCGGCCGCTCGCCGCCCGCCTTCCTCACCTCCGCCGCGAAGTCCCGCGACCGCCGCTCCGTAAAGCACGTATCGATAACCGTAACGTCCTTCGCCCCCAGCACAAACCCGGCATTGTTCAACCCCCACTGCCCATCGAGTTGCAGGTACGCAAACACCCCCGGCGCAACTTCTTGGAGGGAGGGTGGCGGTGTGTAGTGGTCATGCGCTGATTCTACCGCGACCGCAACTCGTACTCCGCCACCGGCCCAAACGTCGGCGGCGCGGCCGACGACAGGTGCGCGCTGATCAGCTGCATCCCCCGCACCTCGAACGACGCGCCCTCCGGCCTGCCCGTCCGCAGTCTCGAAAGCCTCTCCTTCAGCTCAGCCAGCCCCTCCTGCGAGCTGAACCGCGCGATGCTCACGTGCGGCAAGAACACCGCCCCATCGAACGGCCCGCGCAGCAGCCCCGGCACCTCCTCCAGCAGCCTCATGTTCAGCGAGCGGATCGCGCCGCCGTCCAGCACCTCCATGATCACCACCTCCGCGAAAGCGCCCGGCCGCCCCATCCGCAGCTCGAACGGCGCCGTCGACTCCACCACCGGCCGCGCCAGCTCCGCGATCTCCGAAAGCCGCGCCGCCGAAATCTCGTCCGCCTTCGAAGGCGCCTCCACGACGAAGCCCAGCCCCTTCACAGTCGCGTGCCAGTAGGCCGCCGGGTACGGGTCCACGCCGGAGATGCCCGAGATCGCCTCCAGCGTCCGCTCGATCTCCGCGATGACTCTCGCGTCGCTAATTCGGATCAGCAGCGCGGCGTACTCCATCCGTCCGTGCCGCCACTCCGACTCCAGCGTCTCCTCCGCCAGCCGCAACGACTCGGCGCGCTGGAAGATCCGCCACGCCACATCGAACTCCGGGATCTGGTCCGCCATGCGCCATAGTGTAGCGATTGCCGTCCCCTGGCTCACGCGCGGCCACATGCCGCTTCCGTTAAGATGGCGCTACCGACAGGAACCACCCTCGGTGGCGGGGGCCAAGCGACAGGAGTGTCTATGAAGCCCTGGAAACTGGTCGTCCCCGCACTCGCCCTCGTCGGTGTCGCCATCGCCTTCGCTGCCTGTGGCGGCGGCGATGACAAACCCGGCACAGGCACCGTTACGGCCACCTCCGCGCCGACAAGGACGACCATCGTCACAACGTCGGTTCACGGGGGCACCAACTCACCCGGCGCTTCCGCAGACGCCTCCACTCTAACCATCGCCGAGTGCGACCTGGTGCAGCCCAGCGAGCTCCAGACGCTGATCAACGACACCTTCGAAGCAGGCTTCCCGGCCGGTGACATCTGCACCTTCCTCGGCGCCGGCGGCGCGACAGTCCAGATCGTCACCTACCAGCTCGGCGCCGACCCGAAGGCCGAATTCGAAGACATTCCGCTCGTCTTTGACGACATCATTCTCGACGAACCAGGAGACGAGGCCTACTACGACCCCGCCCTCGGCCTCTCCGTTCTCGCCGGAAACATCGAGCTCAACATCCACGTCAACGCCGCCGACAGCACCGACCTGCGCGGCCCCGCCTTCGCCATCGCCGACCTCGCCCTCCCAAGACTCCCGTAGGCCGGCGAAAATCGTAGAGACAGAGCTTCAACTCTGTCCAACGGGCGTCGCGCTGGCGAAGGCGGCTACGCCCACGCCGGGTCGAGGAACGCCGGCCGCTTCTCCTCGAACGCCTTGATCTCGTCCGAGAGCTTCAGCGTCAGCGCGATCTCGTCCGCGCCCTCAAGGATGCACTGGCGCCGGAACTCGTGCGTCGGCGGGTCGTCGTGCATCACGAAAGGCGCCCGGAAGCCGCGGTCGTCCCAGACCTCGCAGAGCTCCAGGTCCACCGTCAGCTGGCAGCCGGGCCCTTCCTTGGCCGCGCGCATCAGCCGCCGCACCTGCTCTTCCGGCAGGATCACCGGCACCACGCCGTTTTCGAAGCAGTTCTTGTGGAAGATATCGGCGAAGCTGCTGCCGATGATCGCCTTGATCCCGTACTGCTGGATCGCCCAGACCGCGTGCTCGCGCGACGATCCGCTGCCGAAGTTCCGCCCCACGATCAGGATCTTTGTGTCCTCGTAGCCAGGCTGGTTGAGCACGAACGAAGGGTCCGGTTCGCCGTCCGGCAGGTACCGCCAGTCGTTGAACAGCACCTCGCCCCAGCCTGTACGCTCGATCCGCCGCAGGAACCGCGCCGGCACGATCGAGTCCGTGTCCACGTTGACCCGGTCGATCGGCGCCGCGTTGCCCGTGACTTTCTTGAAAGCTTCCATCAATCCCACTCCCTGATGTCTACGAAATGCCCGGCGATCGCCGCCGCCGCCGCCATCTGCGGCGAGACCAGGTGCGTGCGTCCGCCCTTGCCCTGGCGCCCCTCGAAGTTGCGGTTCGATGTCGATGCGCAGCGCTCGCCCGGCTTCAGGATGTCCGGGTTCATGCCCAGGCACATCGAGCAGCCGGCGTCCCGCCAGTCGAAGCCGGCCTCGCTGAACACCCGGTCCAGCCCCTCCTGCTCCGCCTGCGCCTTGACGTGCATCGATCCCGGCACGACCATCGCGTAGACATCCTCCGAGACCTTCTTGCCCTTCACGATCTCCGCCGCCGCGCGCAGGTCCTCGATCCGGGCGTTCGTGCAGGAGCCCAGGAACACGCGGTCGATCTTGATCTCCTGGATCGGCGTCCCGCCTTTCAGGCCCATGTACTTCAGCGCCGCCTCGGCCGCCGCCTGGTCCGCGTGGGTGGAGAACGATGCCGGCTCCGGCACCGATCCCGTCACCGGCACCACCATGTCCGGCGTCGTGCCCCAGGTCACGTACGGCTCCAGCTTCGCCGCGTCCACGATCAGCGTCTTGTCGTACTTCGCGCCCTCATCTGAAGGCAGCGTCTTCCAGAGCGCGACCGCCTCGTCCCACTCCTCACCGGAGGGGGCGAACGGCCGGCCCTTCACGTACTCGAACGTCGTCTCGTCCGGGGCCACCATCCCCACCCGCGCCCCTGCCTCGATGGACATGTTGCAGATCGTCATCCGCCCTTCCATCGAAAGGCCGCGGATCACCTCGCCCGTGTACTCCACCACGTAGCCCGTCGCCCCGCCGACGCCGATCATCCCGATCACGCCCAGGATCACGTCCTTGGCAGTGACGCCGCGGGGCAGCTCGCCGTCCACTCGTATCTCCATCGTGTGCGGCCTGCTCTGCACCAGGCACTGCGTCGCCAGCACGTGCTCCACCTGCGACGTGCCAATCGGCATCGCCAGCGCCCCGAACGCTCCGTGCGTGGCCGTGTGGCTGTCCCCGCAGACGATGACCATCCCCGGCTTCGTCAGCCCCAGCTCCGGCCCGATTACGTGCACGATCCCCTGCCGGTCAGACTCGACGCCGTAGTATTCGATCCCAAACTCGGCGCAGTTGTTCTTCAGCGCCTCCACCTGCTTGCGCGAGGTCTCGTCCTTGATGTTGAGGCGGTCTCGTGTCGGCACGTTGTGGTCCGCCGTCGCCACCGACAGGTCGGGCCGCCGCACCGTCCGCCCGCTCAGCCGCAGCCCCTCAAAGGCCTGGGCGGACGTCACTTCGTGGACTAAGTGGAGGTCGACATAAATCAGCGCGGGCTGGTTGTCCCGCTCATGCACAACGTGCGATTCCCAGATCTTCTCGAACATCGTCTTCGCTGCCACGTCTTTCATACCTCCGCCCATATATTAGCGGATGCCGCCGCACCCGCGTCGCCACGCAGCCGCCCAACATCGCGCCGGCCCTGCTGTTCACTGTCAACTGTCCACTGTCAACTATCCCGCCCCCTGTTGTACGATTCGCCCATGGCCACCACCAAGCGACCGCCCCGCCCCACGCGCCTTGTCTGGAAGAACTGGGCCGCCAACCAGCTCTGCTCCCCGGCCCGGATCAACTCCCCTTCCACTGAAGAGGAGCTGGTCCAGATCGTCCGCGAGGCCGCCGCCGCCGGCCAGCACGTGAAAGTCGTCGGGGCCGGCCACTCCTTCACCGCCATCGCCCTGACGGACGGGCAGCTCATCTCGCTCGATAAGTACCAGGCCGTCCTCAAGACCGACGCCACCTCCGGCCGGGTCACTGTCCAGGCCGGCATCAAGCTCTACCGCCTCAACGAAGAGCTGGACCGCCGCGGCCTGGCCATGCCCAACCTCGGCGACATCGACAAGCAGTCCATTTCCGGCGCCATCTCCACCTCCACCCACGGCACCGCCCGCGAGCTCGGCGGCATCGCCCGGGACATCGTCGGCATGCGCCTCATCGCCGGTGACGGATCGATCGTCGACTGCTCGGCGGACGAGAACCCGGAGATCTTCCACGCCGCTCGCGTCGGCCTCGGCGCACTCGGCGTCATCTCCACCGTCACCCTGCAGTGCGTCCCATCCTTCCGCCTGCATGCCCGCGAGGTCCCCAGCAACGTCGACGAGATCCTCGCCAACCTGGACGAGCACATCGCCTCCAACGACCACTTCGAGTTCTACTGGGTCACCGGCACCCGCTGGGCCATCGCCAAGTTCAACAACCGCACCCAGGCCACGGAGCCGCGCCGAACTGCCTACCGCAAGTTCCGAGACGATATCCTCTTCAACAACGTCGCCTTCGGGGCCGTCTGCTGGACCGGCCGCGTCTGGCCCTCGCTCATCCCGCGCATCGCCAAGGTCATGCCCAGCGGCGGCGCCACCGAGTACGTCGACAAGTCTTACGAGGTCTTCTGCTCACCGCGCAACATCCACTTCTACGAGATGGAGTACGCGATCCCGGCCGAACACGCCAAAGAGGCCGTCAACCGGGTCCGGGACTACATCGCCAGGTCCGGCCTCATCCTCAGCTTCCCGATCGAGGTCCGCTTCACCATCGGCGACGAAATCCCGCTGAGCACCGCTTACGGACGCAAGACCTGCTACATCGCCGTCCACGTCTACCAGCACACCGACTACCAGCAGTACTTCGAGTCAGTCGAAGACATCATGGACGACTACGGCGGCCGCCCCCACTGGGGCAAGCTGCACTTCCAGACCGCCGAAACCCTCGCCCCGCGCTACCCAGAATGGGACGCCTTCCAGGCCGCCCGCCGCCGCCTGGACCCCGAAGGCCGCTTCTCCAACCCCTACCTGGACCGCGTCATCGGCCCCGTAAGCAGGTAACCCCCCGTAGGGGCGAGTCGCACTCGCCCACAGCGCCCCTAATTCTGTCCACTGTCCACTGTCCACTGCCCTCACATCTGCGAAAACCGCGGCGGGTCGCTGACAAACACCGTCCGGCAGTCGTCGCCACAGAAGTAGTACATCCTGCCCTCGAACTCGACGTGCGGCGCACCCTCAACCTCGATCACGCGGCTGCAGACCTGGTCCCGCGCCGTCACCACGTCGTGGCGGAACGTCCCGTCCTCCAGCCAGACGATGCGGTGGGCGATCTCCCGCACGCGGTGGTCGTGCGTCACGATCACCACCGCCTTCTGCATCTCCGCCGCGATTTGCCGTAGTAGCAGCATCACCTCGCGTCCGCGCACCGCGTCCAGGTTCGCCGTCGGCTCGTCGGCCAGGATCAGGTCCGGGTTGTTGGCCAGCGCCCGCGCGATCGCCACGCGCTGCTTCTCGCCGCCGCTAAGGTTCTTCGGCAGCGACTTCAGCCGGTGCCCGAGACCCAGCATCTTCAGCAGCTCCCGGGCCCGGTGGGGGCTGCCGCCGCGGGCCCGTGACATCACGAACGTCACATTCTCCGTCGCGTTCAAAGACTCCAGCAGGTTGAAGGCTTGGAACACGAAACCGATCTTCTCCCGCCGCACGTCCGGCAGCTCCTTCTCGCCCAGCCTGGAGATCTCCAGCCCGGAGACCGATACCGTGCCGCTCGTCGGCTTGAGGAGCGCCCCGGCGATCGTCAAGAACGTAGTCTTACCGGCGCCTGACGGGCCCATGATCAGCACCACTTCACCGGCGTTGGCCTGGAACGTCACGTGGTCCAGCGCCTGCACGGCCGCACTGCCAGTCCCGTAGACCTTCGTCACGTCCTGCATGTCGAGAATGGCGGTGCCTTCCATGACTAAGCCTTGAACGCCGCCACCGGGTCGATCGCCGCCAGCCGGCGAACAGGCACGTAGCCCGCCGCCAGCGACATGATCACCGTCGCCCCGAAAACGAGCAGCAGATCGGTCGGCCGGATCAGCGTCACGAACTGCGGGACCTGCTTGCCCGCCAGCGGCCCGAAGAGGAACGTTAACCCGATGCCGATCACAAACCCCAGCGCCCCGGTTACGATCGCCTGCTCGAATACCAGCCGGTACAGGTAGCGGTTGGAGAAACCTACGGCCTTGATGATGCCAAACTCGCGCGCCTTCTCGATCGTCGCAGTGTAGATCGTCAGACCCGATACCGCCAGCCCCACGATGAACGCCAGCACGAGCACGATCATCAGGATCGGCAGCACGTCGCCCAGGACCACATCCCGCGTTTGCGAGGCGAACTGCTCGCGCGTAAAGGCGATGGCGCCCGGCTGGAGCTGCGCGATCTTGTCGGCGAATGCCTGTGCGTCGGTGCCGTCTGAGACTTGAATACCGAGGAACGTGGACTGGTTCTCCATACCCAGCGCCTCCTGCGCCTGCTCCAGCGTCACGAACATCGTCTGCGCGCTGACGAAGTCCCCGCCGGAAGAAATGCCGACGACTGTCCACTTCTGCCCGCCGGCTTCTATGACGTCGTTCAGCTTGACGCCGTAGCGGCTGCCCAGCGCCTCGTCGATGATCACCTCGTCCTTGCCCGGCGCGGCCTTGCCTTCCTCGATCTTGAGCGGCCCGCCAATTCCCGTGGTCGTGTCGTAGCCGATCAGCTCAAGGTTGATCTTCTTCAGGGCGGTGGCCGGCTTGCCGACCTGGAACTTTACCCCCGTCATCGGCCGCACGACGATCGGCGACCACTGCTTGATCTCCTGGAAGCCGTCCAGCAGCTCCGTCCCCTCCAACGGCACAATCGAAGCCGCCGTGATGAAGTCGTTCATCCCTTCTGAGCCGGCCCAGATGTCCACGTTGGACTGCTCGACGAACTGTCCCACCTTCTCGTCCCAGCCGCGGTAGAGGGAAAGAAGGAGGCTGATCAGAAAGACCGACAGCGCCACGCCGCCAACCGAGATCGCCAGCCGCGTATGTTCAGAGAACAGGTTCTTGCGTGCAACCAGCAGCATCGAAGCCCCCCTAGGGCGCAAAGTCTAGCAGATAGGTCAACGCCGGGCGCCTGGCGCCGGTTCGGGCTTCCTACTCGTCCTCGATGTTGTCCTCGGGGATCGGCTGCTCCGAATGGCCGTTGGAGCGCACACAGGCGTGGCCACCGTCGTCCATCGGCAGCCCGCAGAGGGGGCAAACCGGCCGCCCTCCGGCGATGATCTCCTGCAGCCGCCCGTTCAGTCCGGCGCAGGCGTCCTCCGTGATCCGCACCTGCAGGTCCGGCTCCTCCTCATCCTCGCCGCGCGTCGCCTCGAAGATGTGCAGCACCACCGTCCCGTTGCCCGAATCGAAGCCGATCGCCATCCGCCCGACGTGGAAGTCGTGGTCCGGCCCCGGCGGAAACGAGGCGATCTCGTCCACCGTGCGCGTCGGCCGGCCCAGCTGGCTGAGCACCTGGGTCAGCGCCAGGCTCAGCGCCTGCATCTGCTGCTTCTCCAGCCACAGCGAAGCAGACTCGCTCTGGGCGCCGATGATCCGCAACTGGAAAGTCCTCGCGCCCGGCAGACCGTGAGCCAGGGCGTCGATTCCGCGCGCGGTGCCGAAATCGGCCGTCATGCCCTGCCTACGCCTCTCACGTCACACAGCTTGAATCCGCCGTCTACGCCCGTCAAGCGGCACTTTCGCCAGGCGGCCATCGTCAGGCAGAATGAGGAGCGATGGCCAAAAAGAAGCGCAACCGCCAGCAGCCGAGCACAACCAAAGCAGCCCCCGACGCACAAGCCCAGGAGCTTTCGCCGGAAGAGAGGGCCGCCCGCCGCGCCCAGCAAAAGCAGGAATGGGCGGAGCAGAAGCGGGCCAGGGATCGCGCCGCCAGCTCCAACGCGCCCATCATCTGGGGCGGCGTCACTGTCCTCGTCGTCGTCGTCGCCTTCGTCGGCGGCATCGTCCTCCTCGCCGGGGGCGGCGGCTCCTCCGCTTCGCCCACTCCGGCGGTCACCGCTGACCCGCGTCTCGGCGGCGGTTCGCCCGCCAAGTCGTTCGACATCTCTGCCACCGACGACGGCGTCGACGTCAACCCCCGCTTCGAGCCGAACACGATCACGGCCGTCGCCGGCGAAGTCTTCCAGATCAACGTCAAGAACGACGGCTCCTCCGCCCACAACATCGTCATCGCCGGCCTCGACGACACCTACGACACCGCCGACGACTGGGAGACCCGCGACCCCGACAACCCCAGCAACCCCGCCGCCATCAAGCCCGGCGACACCGGCACCGTCCAGGTCAAGATCGACAAGGCCGGCACCTACAAGTTCCGCTGCCTCTTCCATCCTGAGCAGCAGACCGGCACCCTTGTCCTCACTGCGCCGCCTGTTACCCCGGCCAGCTCCGCCACCACCTCCGCCTCTGCCGCCACCCAGAGCCCCTCACCAACGCCCTAGTCCGTCCGTTCGTCACCTTTCACAATTCACCATTCACAATTCAGAAGTGCCATTGCTGCCACACCGCCGTCGCGGCCGTCGCGCTAAACTAGCCCCATGACCGCCCTCGACTCCTTCCATCCCATCACCCGCACCTGGTTCGAGCGGCGCTTCAAGACGCCCACCGATGCCCAGGCCGAGGGCTGGCCGCACATCCTCGCCGGCCGCGACACCCTGGTCTCCGCGCCCACCGGCTCCGGCAAGACCCTCGCCGCCTTCCTCGTCGCCATCGACCGCCTCATCCGCAAGGCCGAAGCCGGCGAGCTGGAGGACCGCGTCGAAGTCGTCTACGTCTCGCCGCTCAAGGCCCTCTCCAACGACATCCAGCGCAACCTCGACGAGCCGCTGGAGCAGATCGCCGAAGTCGCCCGGGAGCTCGGCTACGACCTGCCGCCGATCCGCACCGCCCTCCGCACCGGCGACACCACCCAGGCCGACCGCCAGGCGATCATCAAGCACCCGCCGCACCTTCTGATCACCACGCCCGAGTCCCTCTACCTGATGATCACCGCCCAGCGCGCCCGGGAAATCCTCCGCCACGTCTCCACCGTCATCGTCGACGAGGTCCACGCCCTGGTCCGGGACAAGCGCGGCAGCCACCTGGCGCTGACCCTGGCCCGCCTGGACCACATCTCCGCGTCGCGGCCGGCCCGGATCGGCCTCTCCGCCACCGTCAAGCCGATCGAGTACGCCGCCCAGTTCCTCGTCGGCGCCGGGCACGTCTCACCAAACGGCGACCCCGACTGCGTCATCGTCGACTCCGGCCACCAGCGCGACATCGAGCTCTTCATCGACATTCCGCCCACGGAGCTGGAGGCCGTCGCTTCCGGCGAGCAGTGGGCGGACGTCTACACCCGCCTCGCCGAGCTGGTCTCCCAGCACCGCACCACGCTGATCTTCGTCAACACCCGCCGCCTGGCTGAGCGCGTCGCCTTCAAGCTCTCGGAGCTCGTCGGCGAAGAAAACGTCGGCGCCCACCACGGCAGTCTCTCCAAGGAGCGCCGCCACCGCCTGGAGACGCGCCTCAAGGCCGGCGACATGCGCGCTCTCGTCGCCACCGCCTCGCTGGAGCTGGGCATCGACATCGGCGCCGTCGACCTCGTCTGCCAGCTGGAGTCCCCGCGCAGCATCACCACCTTCCTCCAGCGCGTCGGCCGCTCCGGCCACGCCCTCGGCCTCACCCCGAAGGGCGTCCTCTTCCCGATGACCCGCGATGAGCTCGTCGAATGCGCAGCTCTCGTCCGCGCCGTCCGCAAGGGCCGCCTGGACCGGGTCTATCCGCCGGAGGCGCCGCTGGACATCCTGGCCCAGCAGATCGTCGCCGAAGCCGCCGCCGAGGACTGGCGAGAGGACGACATGTTCGCCCTCGTCCGCAGCGCCTGGCCCTTCAAAGACCTCAGCCGTGAGGACTTCGACGAAGTCGTCGACATGCTCGGCGAAGGCATCGCCGTCGGCACCGGCCGCGCCGCCCACTACCTCCACCGCGACCGTATCAACGGCGTCCTCCGCGGCCGCCGCGGCGCGCGCATGACCGCCATCCAGTGCGGCGGCGCCATCCCCGAAATCGCCGACTACCGCGTCATCGCCGAGCCCGAAGGAGCGTTCGTCGGCACCCTGGACGAAGACTTCTCGATCGAATCCATGGCCGGCGACATCGTCCTCCTCGGCACCACCTCCTGGCGGATCAAGCGCATCGAGTCCGCCGGCATCGTCCGCGTCGAAAACGCGCACGGCGCGCCGCCCACCATCCCCTTCTGGAACGGCGAAGCCCCCGGCCGCACCCTGGAGCTCTCCGAAGAAGTCTCCGACCTCCGCATCGAGCTGGCCCACCGCATCTCCACCGCCGTTCCCGCTCATCCTGAGGCTCCCGAAGGATCAAGCGGAGCGACCACACTTGCCAACGTCATCGCCTGGGCCGAACGCGAGCTCGCCCTGCCCCGCTACGGCGCTGAGCAGATCGTCCAGTACATCAAGGTCCAGGGCGAGATGATGGGCCTCGTCCCCTCCCAGAAGGACGTCGTCTTCGAGCGCTTCTTCGACGAAAGCGGCGGCATGCAGCTAGTCGTCCACGCCCCCTTCGGCGCGCGCATCAACCGCGCCTGGGGACTCGCCCTGCGCAAGCGCTTCTGCGTCAGCTTCGATTTCGAGCTCCAGGCCGCCGCCACCGACGACGCCATGCTGCTCTCCATCGGCCCCAACAACAGCTTCCCGTTGGAGACGATGTTCCAGCTCGTCAAGAAACCCTGGCTCCAGGAGTCCGTGGAACAGGCGCTGCTCGTCGCCAACTCGCCCGTCTGGCAGTCCCGCTGGCGCTGGAACACCACCCGCTCCCTCGCCGTCCTCCGCCAGCGCAACGGCAAGCGCGTGCCGCCGCCGCTTCAGCGCATGAAGGCCGACGACCTCATGGCCGCCGTCTTCCCGGTTCTCGTCGCCTGCCAGGAAAACCTCTCCGGCCCGATCCCGCTGCCCGACCATCCGCTCACCCGCCAGTCCATGCACGATTGCCTCTACGAAGCGATGGACCTCGACGGCCTCGGCGAGATCATGGACCGCATCGAGCGCGGCGAGATCCAGTTCCACGCCCGCGACACCACCGAGCCTTCCCCCTTCGCCCACGAGATGATCAACTCGCCCGTCTACTCCTTTCTCGATGACGCCCCGCTGGAAGAGCGCCGGGCCCGCTCCGTCGTCCTCCGCCGCAGCCTGCCCAAGAGCGGCCGCGACCTCGGCATCCTCGACCCCGACGCCATCGAACTCGTCGTCGACGAGGCCCAGCCGCAGCCCCGCGACGCCGAAGAGGTGCACGACGCCCTGCTCAGCCTCGTCGCCGTCCGCCCGGCCTACGCCCCGGAGTGGCGCGCCTGGTTCGATGAGCTGGTCGCTCAGCGCCGCGCCGCCGTCGTCGACACCGCCGACGGCGACGGCCTCTGGTTCGCCGCCGAGAGCCTGCCGCTCATCCAGCAGCTCTACCCCGGCGCCACGGTCCGGCCCGAAGTCCGCCTTCCCGAGGCGCTCCGCCGCGAGGTCGACGAGGACGCCGCGAAGCTGGCGATCATCCGCGGCCACATGGAGATTCTCGGCCCCACCACTGTCCGCGAGCTCGCCGACCGCACCGCCCTCGATCCCGGCGCAATCGCCTCGGCCCTCGCCCACCTCGAAAACGAAGGCGGCGTCGTCATTCGCGGCCACTTCCGTGTGAGCGCCGAGGACGAAGAGTGGTGCGACCGCCGCCTCCTCGCCCGCATCCACCGCTACACCCTGGACCGCCTCCGCTCCGAGATCGAGCCCGTCACCGCCCAGGACCTGATGCGCTTCCTCCTGCGCTGGCAGCACCTCGCCCCCGGCGCCCAGCTGGAGGGCAAGCGCGGCCTCCTGGAAGCCGTCACCCAGCTCCAGGGCTACGACATCCCGGCCGTCGCCTGGGAGCGCCACATCCTGCCTTCGCGGGTCGCCGCCTACAAGGGCGCCTGGCTGGACGAGCTCTGCATCGCCGGCGATGTCTCCTGGGCGCGCCTGGCCGGCCGCAAGGAGAACGGCCGCATCGCCTCCGCTTCCTCCGCCACGCCCGTCTCCCTGGCCCGCCGCGGCGATCTGCCGTGGCTTGTCGCCGGCGTCCGCTGGAACGCCACGACACCGGCCTCCGCATCAGAAGGATCCGCTCCTGCCCGTGGCGCCGGCGCCGAGATCTACGAGCTGCTAGCCTCCCGCGGCGCGCTCTTCTACGACGACATCGTCGTCGCCACCCGCCGCCTTCCGACCGACGTCGAGCGCGGCCTCTGGGACCTCGTAGCCCGCGGCCTCGCCACCGCCGATGGCTTCCAGGCCCTGCGCTCGCTCATGGCTTCGACCAAAAAGCGCAGCTTCCGCCGTCCCCAGCGCGCCCGGCTCTTCCGCACCCTCGCTGCCAGCGGCGTGCCCTCCGGACGCTGGTCGCTCCTGCCCACCGCTCATCCTGAGGCTACCGAAGGATTCGATCCCGACGATGAGCAGATCGCGACCGAAGAGCTGGCGCGAGGCCTGGGCCGAGCAGCTCCTCTTCCGCTACGGCGTCGTCTTCCGCGACCTCGTCCGCGCCGAGAACATCACCGTCCCCTGGCGCGAGATTCTCCGCTGCCTCCGCCGCATGGAAGCCCAGGGCACCGTCCGCGGCGGCCGCTTCGTCTCCGGCTTCTACGGCGAGCAGTACGCCAAACCCGAAGCCGTGGAGGCCCTCCGCGCCATCCGCAAGTCTCCGAAGACCGGCGAGCTGGTCCGCGTCTCAGCCGTCGACCCGCTCAACCTCACCGGCTCCATCACCTCCGGCCCCCGCGTCGCCTCCATCCACACCAAGGCCGTGGTCTACCGTGACGGCGTTCCCCTCCCCGAAGGCGCTTCGATCCAGGCCGAGCCCCTGGCCGTTTCCGCTTAGCCACGGCGGTAGTACAATCCGAGCGAAATGCTGTGCTGGTTCCTGGCTCCAATCGTCGCGGCCATTGTTCTTGTCGGCGGTTGCGGCGGTGGCGGGGACGACCTCCACAAAGGTGAACACCCCTGCGGCTTCGACGCGCAAAATCCAGCGATCGTGCTCTACTGCACCGACTCTCCGACTCCCACGGCCACGCCCAAACCGACGCCCACGCTGGCCCCCGATGCCTCTGTTACGCCACTCTCAAACGACGCCGGGCAATGGGCGGAAAAGCTAGGCACACGAACCACTCAGATTCGCAAAGCCCACGATGCGGCCGCGAGCGCAAACGCCGGCTACGCCAGCGATCCCGGCCAGCTCGCCACATTTGCCGATGACTTCCGTGCAAACGCCGGGCAGCCCGTCAGCGGCATCGACGGTCTCTCACCCGCACCGACCGGCCTCGCATCGCAGTACGACGCGCTGCGAACCACCGCTCACGCACTAACCGTAGTCCTGGCGAACCCCGTCAGCGCGCAAGGGGTCGACACTGCTTACGACACGTACGTCGCCGCCTGCACCGATGTGCAGAACTACTTTGCGGCTAACAACATCGGCACCACACTCAACTGCAGCGGCGATATCGCTGCGCTTTCCCCGAGCAGTTTCTTCGCATCACTCGCTCCCATCATCGCTGCGATGCACACCTCCGCGGACGCGGCCCAGTCCACATTCGAAGCCCTCACGCCTGCCCAGCAAGCCGACATCGACGCTCTCACCTCGTACGCGGGTGGAGTCGGCAATGCGTATGGTATAGCCGCCCAATCCGCGGGCGTGCTCACGCCACGAGCAGAGCTCACTTCACTCCAGCAGTCGTTCGACGATGCCGCAAACGCAGTTTTCGATGCCGGCCAGCAAGTTGAGATCGACGTGAAGAGCAACGCCGATCCCGCCAGTCTCGCCGCCGAAGCCACCACCGCTAAGGCAACGCTGACGACCCTCAGGGCTGCCGTCGAGACCGCCTGCGCCCAACTCCAGACCGCCGCCACCTCTGCCGGCGTCACCACCGACCTCGGCTGCCGTCAGTAGCGCGCTCATCCTGAGCCTGCCGAAGGACCCGCGCAGCCGCCAGACTGAGCCTGCTGAAGTGGTCCGGTCTCGTTCGCCCTGAGGAATCGAAGGGCCACGCGCGCCAGCGGAGACTGAGGAATCGAAGTCCTAGCGCGTGGACCGCTAGTCTGCGTACTTCTTCCGCGTCGGCCTATACTCCACCGCCGCCCGCACCAAATCCTGCAGCCCCGTCGCGTCGACCTTCTCGCCCTCGCGGATGTCGATCGACCGAGACTGCTTCGCGTCCAACCCGGCGTTGAACATGCCCTTCGGATCGTCCAGCAGCGCGCCCTTGAAGAAATTGATCTTCAGATGCTCCTTGAACACGGCCAGCGCACAGACATTCCCCTTCGCCGTCCAGACCGCCACATCCCACTTCCAGTCCTCCTCAAGGTCTGGATGCGCGTCGTTGATCAGGTCGCGCAACCGCGAGTACATCTCGGCCTGCCACCCGCTGAGCGACGCGGCAACCTTGTCGATGTTCGCGGAAGCCGATGCGTCCATCTCTCGTTAATCGGGAATGTAACCCGCGCGCTTGTTCTGCATCCGCTTCCGCTTGATTGTCGACGAGGCTCGCGTCTTGTTATGGTCCGAACATAGGCCTTTCGCCGACTGCGGCGTTTCGCAGCCGTCAACTGAGCAAAGCGCGTTCTTCCGCGCGTCAGGCGGGCCAGCAAGCTTCGTTCTGGAAGACATCATACAAATTGTACCTCGCGGCTGCTCTCACACCTCATCACCTCACACCTCACATCGCGCACACCTTGACGCGCACGTCAGAGTTGCGTGTATGATGCCCCCGCAAAGCCCGTCCTGAGCGCGGCGACAGCCGCTGCCGAAGGAGAGTCCCATCATGCACAACGCCCTTCACACACCACTCTGCGACCGCCTCGGCATCGAGTACCCGATACTCCTCGCCGGCATGGGCGGCGTCTCCATGTCCAAACTCGTAGCAGCCGTCTCCAACGCCGGCGGCCTCGGCATCATGGGCGCGGCCACCCTCGGCCCGGTCGAGCTGAGGGAAGAGATCCGCAAGACCCGCGACCTCACCGACAAGCCCTTCGCCGTCGACCTCCTCGCGCCCGACCCGGAGCGCATCCGCCCCCACATGGACGTCGTCTTTGAAGAGGACGTCCGCATCTTCGTCGCCGGTCTCGCCGTCCCCGCCGACTTCATCGCTGAGATGCACAAGCGCGAGATGATCGTCATGGTCATGTGCGGCCGCGTCCGCCACGCCATCAAGTCCGTCGAAGCCGGCGCTGACATCGTCGCCGCCCAGGGCACCGAGGCCGGCGGACACACCGGAGAGATCGGCGCGCTCGCCCTCATCCCCCAGGTCGTCGACGCCGTCAAAGTCCCTGTCGTCGCCGCCGGCGGCATGTCCGACGGCCGCGGCCTCGTCGCCGCCCTCGCCCTCGGCGCGGAAGGCGCCATCTTCGGCACCCGCTTCATCGCCACCCCGGAGGCCCAGGCCGCCCCCGGCTACCGCGACGCTCTGGTCCGCTCCAACGAGGCCGACACGATGCGCACGCGCGCCTACACCGGCAAGCCAGCCCGCACGATCAAGACCCCGTATGCGGAGGAGTGGGAGACCCGCCCCGGCGACATCAAGTCCTTCCCCTTCCAGGCCATGACCTCCATGCAGAACCAGGCCATGGACTACCCCGGACTCGGCGAGTCGTTCGATCCCGCCCGGACCTTCATGCCCGCCGGCCAGGGCGTCGGCATGATCCACGAGATCAAGCCCGCCGGCGAGATCGTCCGCGACATCGTCCGCGAGGCCGAGTCCGTCATCGACCAGCGTTTCGTCCAGCCCTCCCGCGTCTCCCAGTCGTAGTGATGCGCGCGTCGGGCCGTCCCGGCTTGCGGTGCGCCTTGCCGGATCACGACGCGCACCAGAATTCGCCGGCGTCATACGCCGTCCAGCCCTGGATCGCCCTCGTCCGCGGCGTCGAGCTGCCGGCCGGCGCTGAGACCTCCGTACAGTCCGCTTTCGAAGAAGGCGCCCGCTGGTGGCGCAGCCAGACTGGTCGCGTCTTTCAGGTCGCGCCCGGTCGCCGTCCACCACAGCCCGTCGTCCTTCGATGAGCTGCGCGCCCGGCACGGCGACACCAACAACATCTGGTTCGCCCTCCAGCGCGAGGCCCACGACGCCGGCGTCCTGGACAACTGCGACCAAACTCGCGCGCACTACATGATCGGCCTCGGCGGCGAGATGGGCGGCGGCATGGTCGGCTCCGAGAACTTCGGCTGCCGCCACGTGCTTCCGGGCAAGGCGGCCATCACCGGCGGCTTCGCCTTCGTCCTCCTCGGCCTCGACCCGACGCACTACGGGCTCCCCGCGCAGCCGTGGTTCGCCTCCGAGCGCCGCCACGCCATCGGCGCACTCATGCACGAGCTCGGCCACGTCTTCGGCGACGGCGTCTCCCACCCCCTCGACCATACCGCGGACGACCGCAACCTCATGTACGGCTGGTGGAACTACCCCGAAGCCACCTTCACCCCGGACCAGCTCGCCCAGCTGAGCGGCTCCCCCTTCCTCTCGTAGCTAAGTGGCCGCACTCGTAGGGACAGAGCTTCAGCTCTGTCCAAAGGGGGCGGGGTGGTGGACAGACAAATCAGCGCAAAATCTGCGATAATCTGCGGCCAAACCATGACACGCACCACCCGCGCCGTCGTCCAGACCGCCGCCCGCACCCTGGAGATGCGGGAGCTGCCGCTGCCCGAAATCGGCCCCGACGACGCCCTCCTCCAGGTCGAGGCCTGCGGCATCTGCGGCTCCGACTACGAGCAGTTCGCCGGCGCACTGCCCGTCCGCTTCCCGGTCATCCCCGGCCACGAGCCCGTGGGGCGCATCGCGGAGATCGGCGAGAAGGCCGCACAGCGCTGGGGTGTCGCCACCGGCGACCGCGTCTGCGTCGAAGCGCTCGTTCCCTGCGGGGAGTGCCGGGAGTGCCTGGCCGGTTCGCCGCGGCTCTGCACCGGCCGCCCCGGCGGCATCGCTTCTTACGGATTCCTCGGGCTGGAATACGGCCCCGGCCTCTGGGGCGCTTACGCGGAGCACCTGTATCTCCCGCCGCACGCCATCGTCCACCGGATCGCCGAGGCCGTCCCGCCGGAGATCGCCACCCTCTTCAACCCCCTCGGCGCGGGCTTCCGGTGGGCCGTCGATATGCCCGGCCTCTTGTCCGGCGAGTCGATCGTCGTCCTCGGCCCCGGCCAGCGCGGACTCGCCGCGGTCATCGCCGCCAAAGAGGCCGGGGCCGGCCGCATCATCGTCTCCGGGCTCACCCGCGACGCCGCCAAGCTGAGCCTCGCCCGCGAGTTCGGCGCAGACCTGGCGATCGACATCGAGCAGGACGACCTGCGCAAGGCCGTGCGCGAGGCCACCGATGGCCGCGGCGCAGACGTCGTCATCGACGTCACCGCCTACGCCACCCAGGCCGTGACCCAGGCCATCGACCTCGCCCGGCGTGGCGGCCGCGTCGTCCTCGCCGGCACGAAGGGACCGAAGCCCGTGCCCGACTTCTATAGCGACCGCGTCGTTCTCAAGGAGCTGACTGTCTTCGGCGCACTCGGCGTCGACTCGCCCGCCTACCAGCGCGCCATCCGCCTGATAGAATCGGGCAAGTATCCGCTGGCCAAAATGCACACGCATACCCTGCCTCTTGACCAGGCCGAGCGCGCCCTCCGCCTCCTCGCCGGCGAAGAGCCCGGTGAGCAGGCCATTCACATCGCGCTCGTTCCCTGACCGCTCATCCTGAGCCTGCCGAAGTCACACTGGAGACACAGATGGACGCCGAAACCCAGGAGAAGAACCTCTCGCGGATGGCCAAGGTCATCGAGATGACGCCGTTCATGAAGCACCTCGGCATGGAGTTCGTCGAAGGCGGCGAGGGCTACGCGAAGATCAAGCTCCGCTACCAGCACGAAAACTCCACCGTCGGTCAGGCCCTCCACGGCGGCGCCATCGCCTCCCTCATCGACACCACCGGTGCCATGGCCGCCTGGACCACCGCTGAGATCGCCACGCCGCGCTACTTCGGCTCCACCGTTGGCGTCAGCGTCAACTACCTCTCCGGCGCCATCGGCGAGGACATCTTCGCCGAAGGGCGCATCCTCAAGCGCGGCAAAGAGATCATCTACGCCGATGTCCGCGTGGCCAACGCCGCCGGCAAACTCCTGGCCCAGGGCACCGTCACCTACCGCATCGTAGAGCGCGCCCCCGAATAGCCCCCGAGCCCCGTGCCCTTCGTAGGGACAGAGCTTCAGTTCTGTCCAATCTGGGTGGGGGAGCGGCGCCGCGCCGAAGGCGCCCGTCCCACAAAATCCGCGTAAAATCTGCGCCAATCCGCGGCCATCCCCCCGCCATCTCCAAATTGACCCCCCGCCGCACCCGATGCTATCCTGATTCAGCGAAATCCACCGGCCTTTCCCCTGAATCGCACCCCCGGTGGCACGCCGAGCCGAAGTGGCGGAACGGCAGACGCGCTACGTTCAGGGCGTAGTGTCCTTACGGGCGTGGGGGTTCAAATCCCCCCTTCGGCACCAGATTGATTGCACCGGACCTAACGGTCCTTCGTGCGCTCGTAGCTCAGTGGATAGAGTGCAGCCCTGCGAAGGCTGAGGTCGTGAGTTCGAATCTCACCGAGCGCACCATTACTTCGCTCAAGAGCCCGGGACCAGCGTCTCCACCATCTCCAGACCGATCCCGCCGGCCTGGGTCAGCCGCTCCGGCTGAATGAAACCGATCGTGTCGTCGATCGTGTGGTAGCGCGGGTCGCAGAAGCAGTTGAAGAACGCCGCCGGGACGCCCACCTGCAGGAAGCTCGCGTGGTCGCTGCCGAACCCCGCCGGCTCAGAGCTCGCCCGCGCCACCACTCCCTGCTCGTTCGCCACCTGCGCCGCCAGCGCCGTCAGCGTGTTCGTTCCCAGCACCACCAGGTCGTCCCCCACCGCCAGCATGTCGAAGTTCAGCATCGCCACGATCGTCTTGCGGTCGGCGTCCGATAGCTGCGAGACGTAGTAGCCGCTCCCCAGCAGCCCCAGCTCCTCCGACCCGAACAGCGTGAAGCAAACATGCGCCGTCTCGCCGCGGGTCGCCAGCACCCGCGCCATCTCCATCGCCACCACCGTCCCGGAGCCGTTGTCGTTCGCGCCCGGCCCGGCCGGCACGCTGTCGTAGTGCCCGCCGACGAGCACCCGGCAGTCGCTCCCCGGTGACCGCGCCACCACGTTCTGGGAAGTCGCGCCGTTGCTGACCGTCGCCGAAACAGACATCTTCACCCTCACCGTCCCGGCCTCAGCCGCCGCCCGCAGCGCCTGCCCCTCCTCCTGCGAAATCGTCACCGCCGGCACCTGGTTCGGCACGGCCAGCGGCGCCTGCTCGTTCCCCGGCGCATTGTTGTAGACGATGACGCCGATCGCCCCGGCGTCCTCGGCGTTCTGCACCTTCTCCGTAAACGTGATCGTCCCCCGCTCGATCAGCGCGATCCGGCCCCGCACGTTCTCCGGGAAGTCGCCCGCCTCCCCCAGCCCATCCACGGCCGCCACCTCGCCCTCGACGTGTCCGATCGCCGAGTTGATCAGCGGCAGCGGCGTCAGCGTCACCGTCACCGGGGCTGTCTCCTCCAGCGTCGTGTCGCCGGGCTCGTACGTCTGGATCGGGAACTGCTGCAGCTCGGCCTCATAGCCCCACGAAGCCAGCTCGTCCCGCACGTAGTTTGCCGCCTGCCGCTCGCCGTCCGTCCCCCCGGCGCGAATGCCGATGTCCACCGCCAGCTTCTGCAGCATCGCCATCGCCTCGCCCTGGTCAAAGTCCTCGCTGCCGGCCGGCCGGAACACCGTCGGCGTCGGCGAAGCGGTGGGCGAAGCCGTGCTCGTCGCGGTAGGTGAGGGCGCGTCGTCGCCTCCACAGGCCACGCACAGGGCCAGCAACAGGGCTGCCGCCAGGAGTAGATGGGAGCGCGTGGCTGTCGAAAGTCCTAGCGGCGCTTGTTCCGCCAGTTGCTCCACCAGGAGCCGCGGTTCGGGTGCAGGTCTATCGGCTTGTCCCGCCAGTACTTCTCCTGCGGCCCCGAAGACTGCCGCCGCAGCGAGAAGATGAAAGCGCCGACGAAGAGCACAAAGCCTAGCGCGATGATCCAGCGCGAGAGGTCCTGGGTTCCGCCCAGCACGTACGCCGCGACGATGATGATCAGGCCGGCCAGCAACACGTGTCCGGCTGTAATCCGAGGCAGAGTGATGCCGCCCAGCGCGCGGCCCACCGCCCGAAACGGCGCCGTGACGGCATCTCCAATCCGCGCCGAAAGCGGACGCTTTGGCGGGAACTTCTCGAGCTTGTCCAGCAGCTCTTCGACTTCTCGTTCGATCCGGTTAGACATAGGCGTCACGCTCTGGCACTGAACATCTTATCCACATGCCGGGAAGGCGTCCAGACCGCGGCTGCCGTATCGCCGCGGCCGAGCCCCGCATTGGCAGAACTCAGTCGCCTCTGCATAATGAACGCCACGTTGCCCGACATGGATTGGCGAGAAGAGTACAAGCGACGCCTCTGCTCTGCAGACGAGGCGATGCTGGACGTTCAGGCCGGCAACCTCGTCATGATCCCCATCGCCGGGCCGCGCGTGCTCCCCGGCGCACTCTTCCGCCGGGCCCGGGAGGCCGGCCCCATCGAGCTGCGGCTCGCCGCCCCCCTGACCGACCCCGGCTGGCTCCGCGGCGAGTCCCCGGAGCTCTTCAAGATGGAGTTCGATCTCTTCATCGGCGATTACGCTCGCCAGGCCACCGACGAAGGCCGCGCCACCTATCTGCCCCAGCTCTTCTCGCTCGGCCTCAAGGACCACGCCGATCTGCGCCCGGAACGGCGCACCGTAGACGTCTTCCTTACCGCCGTCACGCCCCCGGACGACGAAGGCTACGTCCAGTTCGGCGCGCACAACTGGAATAAGCGCATGTACGTCCGCAACTCCCGCCGCACCATCGCCGAGGTCGACCCCGGCCTCCGCCACGTCTACGGCGACAACAAGGTCCACGTCACCGAGATTGACCGCTTCGTCGAGATCCCGCCCGTCGAGATCACCCGGCCCCTCGTCGAGGCCTGGCTCCGCCGCGTCCCCGACGACGCGCTCAAAGCGGAGTACCTCGCCATCGTCGATGAGCTGCGCGGCGACCTCGACCGGCTGATCCTCGTCGGCCCCGCCATGGCCCGAATCCCGCCGCTGCAGGTCCGCCGCACCCTCGGCCTCGCGGAGCCGCCGGAAGTCGCCAGGGTCATCGCCGGCTACGTCAGCGAGCTGGTTCCGGACGGCGCGACGATCCAGATCGGCGTCGGCGAGCCCGGCACCTACCTCCCCCGAGCCGGGGCATTCGACAACAAGCACGACCTCGGCCTCCACACCGAGATGGTCGCTCCCGGCATCGCCAAACTCGTCGACGGCGGCGTCATCAACGGCAAGCGCAAAACCCTGCACCCCGGCAAAGCCGTCGCCGTCGCCTGGTCCGGCTCCGATGCCGAAGACCTGCGCATCGTCACCAACAACCCCAAGTTCGAAGTCTACGACCCCGACTACGTCCTCGACGTCCGCGTCATGTCCCAGAACGACCACATGTACTCGCTGAACAACGCCCTCTCCATCGACCTCATCGGCCAGATCAACTCTGAGAGCGTCTTCGGCTCGCGCCTCATCAACGGCACCGGCGGCCAGCCGGAGACCCACATGGCCGCCATCCTCTCCCGCGGCGGCCGCGCCGTCACAATGCTCCCCTCAACCGCCATGGAAGGCGCAGTCTCCCGCATCGTCGCCGCCCACGAACCCGGCTCCGTCATCACCGTCCCCCGCTACTTCGCCGATACCATCGTCACCGAGTACGGCGTCGCCCGCCTCTGGGGCAAGAACCACCGCCAGCGCGCCGCCGAGCTCATCGCCATCGCCCACCCAGACTTCCGCGCCGAGCTCAAGAAGGAAGCCGCCTCCACATTCGGCGAGTGGTGACCGCACCCCGTCACCATCCACAATTCACTATTCACCATTCAACCCAACCCGCTATACTGACCCCCGATGCGAATCGGCGCCCACGTCAGCACTTCCGGCGGAGTCGACAAGGGGATCGACCGCGCCCTCGAACTCGGCGCTGAATGCATCCAGGTCTTCTCCGGCGCACCCCAGGCCTGGAAGCGCAAGACTTACAAAAAAGAAGAGGTCTCCGACTACAAGAAGAAAGTCGCCGAAACGGACATCGCCCCCGCCTTCATCCACGGCCTCTACTTGATGAACTTCGCCAGCCAGAACCCGGACCAGCTCGCCAAGTCCTACGAAGCCATCGTCCTCGAAATGCAGGCCGCCTCCTTGATCGGCGCCAAAGGCGTCATCTTCCACCTCGGCAGCCACAAGGGCGCAGGCTACGAGTCCTGCGTCGACCAGGTCATCGACTACTGCCGCCGCATCCTCGAAGCCACCCCGGACGACGCCTGGCTCATCCTGGAGAACGCCGCCGGCCAGGGCGGCGCAGTCGGCTCAAAGTTCGCCGAGCTCGGCCGCATCGCCCGTGAGACCGGCAGCGACCGCGTCAAGGTCTGCCTCGACACCCAGCACACCTTCGCCGCCGGGTACGACCTCAAGACCCCGGCCGGCCTGGAGAAGGCGATGGCCGAGTTCGATGCCGACATCGGCCTCGAGCGCCTCGTCGCTGTTCACGCCAACGACTCCAAGATCCCCCTCGGCGGCGGCGTTGACCGTCACGCCAACATCGGCGAAGGCCACATCGGCCGCGATGGCTTCGTCAACATCATGTCCCACGCCGCCTTCGCAGACGTCCCGTTTCTGCTGGAAGTCCCCGGCTTCGAAGACACGGGCCCGGACAAGCAAAACATCGAAATCCTGAAGGAACTGAGGGCTCAGGCGGGCGCGCCTATCTAAGACTTCCGCATCTGCGCCTGTAAGCTTCACGGAATCTTCACAGCAAATTGGCCAGATTACATCTAGGGAACGATTGACCCCGTCCGATAATGAAATAAGAATGCTGCTTCCAAATCTGCCACGGCGGCGCGCCAGTACGGTGTGAGGGTCGTTGTCGGATAGCCAGGGGTGAAATGTCAGAGACGCATCGGCGACGCTCTGATGAGAGTCGTGGGTTGAGCACTGCCTCGACACTGACTGTCGACCTGCCACAATCTCCAATCGCTCGCCTGGCTGACCCTGTGCTGGCGTTCGATGAAGCGCGTCATATTGTCTACGTGAATCCGGCGTTCGAAAAGTTGTACGGCTGGGAAGCCAACGAATTAATCGGCCAGCCGACCCGGGTGCTCATCCCCAAGCAGTTCAGGCGGAAGCAAAGCGACGTTCGTGTAGATCGGACAGGCGAAGGCGTGCTCCTGCACAAAGACGGGGCAGTGGTACCCATTGAGCGCCGCGTCAGCCCTCTTGAGACGACAGCTGGGGTCATCCTCGTTGCGCTCATCGTTGACATATCCGAACGCAAGCTCAGAGAGCAGACGCTAGTTGCCAGAGTCAAGGAACTTGAGCGGCAGCTTGCTGAGCGCACAACGGAGCTTCGGGAGCAGGAAGAAGATCATCAGGTGTTCGCCAACGCCGCGTCCCATGACCTGCAAGGCCCCCTCCGGACGATGCGGGGCTATGCGCAGGCCCTCCTGGACAACCACGCCGGCACAATGGACCCGCCGGCCCGCAAGTTCGCCGCACAGATTGTCGATGAGGCCAAGTCCATGGAAGCGTTGATCGGCCGTCTGCTCACCTACAACCGAGTCGCGCAGGCGACGGCTAAAGTGGCGCCCGTAAATATGATGAACGTCTTTCACGAGACCCTGGCCTACCTGGACGGAAACATTCGCGACTCTGGCGCCCAGGTAACGATCATCGACGGCGACCTCAAAGTGATGGGCCACGACGCGATGATCACGCCCATCCTCATCAACCTGATTTCCAACGCCATCAAGTTCACCCGGCCGGGCCAGGCCCCGCAGATTACGCTGGGCGCCCGGCGTGAGGGCGACTTCGTCCGCGTCTGGGTGGAAGACCACGGAATCGGCATCGCCGCTAAGGACCGTGCCCGGATCTTCCAGATATTCGAACGCCTGGACGGCTCTCAGTTCCCGGGCAGTGGCATCGGGCTGGCCATCGTGAAGAAGGCCGTCGAACGCATGCATGGTCAAGTTGGCGTCGAGTCGAAACTCGGCAAAGGGAGCCTCTTTTGGGTAACCCTGCCGGCGGCTTAGGCGGCCAGGACGACAACCTGTTAGGCCCAGGCACATGTCGCGCACTTCTCATGCCCAACAGCCCGGCAATCACAGACCCTTCAGCACTCCTTTGCTTAGCATGGGGTAGGTTACCCTTACCTCCAGAAGACGTGAGGTATAACCCATGACGATGCAAGACGAACAGTTGACGACAGGCACCCAGATGCCAACCGCGCCGGCACGCAACATCAAGGTCCTGATCGTCGACGATCATCCGCTCGTACGTTCGGGCGTACGAGTCATGCTCGATGACGCCGGTATCGAAATCGTCGGTGAGGCCGCTTCCGGTGCCGAGTCCATCCGGCTTGTCGGCCAGCTACATCCGGACGTTGTCCTCATGGACATCGGCATGTCGGACATGAATGGCCTCGAAGCTACCGCTGCCATCAAGCGGGACTACCCCGAAACAGCAGTTGTCATCCTCACCGGCGATGTCAGCCGCAACTTCATCCGCAACGCCATCGAAGCGGGCGCTATCGGCTACCTGGTGAAGGGCGCGGCCCGCGAAGTGCTCGTCCAGGCCGTCAAGCTCACCCAGGTCGGCGGCGCCTTGATCGATGTCGGCCTCCTCTCAGCCCTCGCCGGCGACGACGATTCCACAAACATTGTCGTCGAAATCGACAATGCCCTCTCCGCGCTCGCTCCGCGCGAGCTGGAAGTGCTGCGCCACCTCGCCGGCGGGCGCACCAACAAAGAGATCGCCAGCTCCATGAACTACAGCATCGGCACCGTCAAAAACGTCGTCCAGCGCGTCATCGAAAAGCTCGCCGTCGCAGACCGTACCCAGGCCGCCGTCCTCGCCGTTCGCGCCGGCCTTGACACTACCTAGTACAGCCCGATTCCGGTATCCCACCGACGGCCTTTGGCCCGTTTTGTTGCATTATTTCCGGCCAGCAATCGGCCAGTATCGCCGCGCAAATCGGCACCCCCACAAATGGCCACTTCGCACTCACGTTCCAACCCGCTCGCGCCGCACACTGTCTATGGCGGGGGGAAAGGAACACAGCCATGACAGACACAGCAATAGGCACTGGCCGCTCCAGGACCCTCGACTCTGGCGCCGAGACGCTCAGGCAGGCCCCTTCCCGGGAGTACGAGGACGCCTTCGCAAAGTCCTACCAGACCTACTACGGGAAGCTCTTCGCCTTCATCTACAGCCGTACCTCTGACGCCGAGCTATCCAAGGACATCGTCGCTGCTGTGTTTGAGCGCGCCTACGCCAAGGGCCATGAAGTGCGCGACCCCGCGGCTTACGGCGCCTGGCTCTTCATGATCGCCAAGAACCTGATCGCCAGCCACTACCGCCGCACCGCCCGCGAGTCCAACCACATCGAGCGCGCCGGTGAGGAGATGCGATTCGTGGAGCCGCCGCCAGGCCCAGAAGAGAGCCTCCTCCGCAGCGAACGCGTAAACCACCTGATGACCCTCGTTCGCCTGCTCCCAGAGCGCGATCAGAAGCTGATCTCGCTAAAGTTCGACGCCGAGCTCTCCAACGCGGAGATCGCCCAGATCATGGGACTCACCGCGCTCAACGTCCGCGTCGCCATCTTCCGGGCCCTGCGACGCCTCCGCAACCGCATGCAGGCCGCAGACGAGCGTCCGGCGCACACGCCTCGGGCTGTGGCCGCCCATGAGGTCCCGGCCAGGCCCGCGACGCGCCGGTCTCAGGCTACCGGCATCTTCGCCGCGTAGACGTTCGTCACCATATCGATGAACGCCTGAACCGTTCGCGAGCGCTTGCGGTTCTTGCGGTAGACCAGCGATATCGGCCGCCGGATCGGCTGCAGGTCCGTCAGCTCCACGCGCACCAGGATCCCCTGCGCAAGCTCCCGCTCCGCCGTAACCAGCGGCACCAGCGCGATCCCCAGGCCTTCCTCCACCATCCGCTTCGTCGCCTCCAGGGAGTCCAGCTCCATCGCCACGTTCGGGATCACCTCCGCCTTGCGGAAAATGTCGTGGATCATCCCGTAGTAAGAGGAGCCGCGGTCGAACAGCACAATCGGCTCCCGGGCCGCCTCGCTTATCGTGCAGCCGCCGCTCCGCGCGAACGGGTGGTCCGGGTAGCAGACCAGCACGATCTCATCGTCGTAGAGCGGGATCGTCTCGATATCCGCTGCCGAAAGCGAGCGGATGATCCCCACCTGCACCTCATCGGCCTGCAACATGTTCAGCACCTGCTCGGAGCGCCCCGTCCGGATCACCACCTCCACCCCGGGGAACTCCTGGCAGAACTGGTGCAGGATGTTCGGCAGAACGTAGGTCGATATCGTGATCGCCGCCCCCACTCGAAGAGAGCCAAGCTGCACGTTGCGGACGTCGTCCACCGCGTCACGGCCCTCCTGCAGCTGCTGCAGGATGCGTTCCACGTAGGGCAGGAACACCCGGCCCGCGTCCGTCAGGCGAACTCCGCGGCCGCCGCGCTCAAACAGCTCCTCGCCCAGCTCCCGCTCCAGCGCCTGGATTCGCGCCGTAATCGAAGGTTGCGTCAGCTGCAGCGCCTCCGCGGCGCGGCTGAACGAATTGTGCATCGCGACCTGTACGAACGCCTCGATCTGCCCGAAATCCAACGGCACTCCTCAGTATTTGAATTGCCTATGGCTGCTATGGACGAGAATAAACGCCGGGCGTTGGCAGGTCAAGGTTAAGTTGTCGCGCGCAACCTGACGCGCGCTCGCCGGCTCCCGTTTTCGGCTACGGAGCGGCCGTTGGTGGCGCCTCGGCGTCGTGGCGCTCCGTGCGGGCCCGCCAGGCGCCGCTCGTGTCGTGCGTCTTGAACCACTCCGCGTTGATCGCGTTGTACTGCTTCTGGTCCGCCGGCACGTCGTCCTCAAAGAAGATCGCCGTCACCGGGCACACGCTCTCACAGGCCGCGCAGTCGATACAGACCTCAGGGTTGATGTAGTACTGCGGGTCCTCCGGCGTCGTGTGAATACAGTCCACCGGGCAAACATCGACGCAGGAAGCGTCCTTCGTCCCGATGCAAGGTTCCGTAATCGTGTACGTCATGTCTCGAACTTCGCCCCATTTTACCTGACGCGCGTAGAGGTGTCAGGTGCGAGGGGCAACCGGTGTAGGGGCGTAGCGCCCCTGATTTCGGACCCATGGCAATCCCAGCAGACCGTCGGCATAGCCACACCCCCGCATTCTCGAGGGCGCTGCGCCCTTCGCGGCGAGCCGCGAGCCCCCGCTCATCCTGAGCCTGCCGAAGGACCCGGTCTCCGTCCGCTGAGCCTGCCGAAGCGCCCCCTGTCCTCAGTCACCTACTCCGGCCGTACCCCCCGCTTCGTCACCGTCACGTCCCCGTGCACCCGGGCCTGGCAGGCCAGCCGCAGCTTCCCGCTCGCCAGCAGCTTCGGGTCGCGGTCCTCCGCCAGCGTCTTCAGCTCTCCGCGCCCCATCGGGTCCAGCTGCTCGATCCCCTCCTCCACCGTGCAGGCGCAAGAGGTGCAGATCCCCTGCCCCCCGCACGTCGTCGGCCAGTAAAGGCCCATCTCGTGCGCCGCATCCATGATCGTCTGCCCGTCCTCGGCCTGAATCACAATCTCATCCGGCAGCACCCGCACAATCGGCATGAGCTAAGGGTCACCGCTCGCACGTCGCCGGTCAAGCTCCGCCCGCCGCAGCGGCAAGGGGCGGGGTGAGGGGCCATTTCACCCTTCCCAATTCACTCTTCACCATTCCACCCTTTCACCATCCCACCCGATATACTGTCCCCATGAAGCCGATCCCCGACGGCACCGCCGACGAAATGATCATCGAGACCACCCCGGAGATGGGGGTCAAGCACCTGCCGATCCCCATGTACTCCACCCCCACCATGGTCGGCCACTTCGAGGGCCTCTGCCTCAAGATGATGATCCCCTTCCTCGCCCCTGGCGAAAGCTCCGTCGGCTACAAGGTCAACATCAAGCACAACGCTCCCACGCCGATCGGCATGAAGGTCACCATCAAGGCCAAAGCCATCGAGTCCGACGAGCGCAAGGCCGTCTTCGAAGTCGAGGCCTTCAACGAAACAGGCGCCAGCATCGGCGGCGGCACCCACGAACGCCGCGCCATCGACATGTCGCGCTTCACCGGCAAGCCCGCCTAACCGATGCCAGCCACCCTCGCCGCGCTTCCCAGGGGCCACGAGTTCCCGCCGGCAACCTTCACCCTCTCCTCCGACTGGGTCGACGCCTACATCGCCGCCGTCGGCGACACCGCCATCCGCGACCTCGCCACCGACCTCGTCCCGCCGATGGCCGTGGCTGCCCTCGCCGTCCGCTGCCTGCTGGAAGCGTCGCCGCTGCCGCCGGGCTCCCTCCACGCCGGCCAGGAGCTCGCCTTTCACCGCGCCGTCAAAGTCGGCGAGCAGCTCACCGTCACCGCCGCCATCGTCTCCCGCGGCGAGCGCGCCGGCTGGGTCCTGATGAGCCTTGACCTTGCCGTCTCCGCTGCCGCCGGCCCCGTCATGTCCGGCCGCGCCACCATCAGCTTTCCCCTGGAGTCGTAGCGATGCCAGCCGATCGCGCCACCAACCTGTCCCCCTCGCCCACCGCAGCGGGAGAAGGGCTGGGGGTGCGGGTCCATCGCATCACCCAGGCCCAGCTCGCCGCCTACGCCGGCGCCAGCGGCGACCACAACCCCCTCCACCTCGATCCCGCCTTCGCCGCCACCTCGCAGTTCGGCGGCACCATCGCCCACGGCATGCTCGTCCTCGCCTTCCTCTCGGAGATGCTGACCGCCGCCTTCGGCCGGGCCTGGCTGGACTCCGGCCGCCTCAAGATTCGCTTCCGCGCCCCGGCCCGCCCCGGCGACACAGTTACCGCCACCGGTACCGTCAAGAAAGTCGATGGCCCGCGCACCGTCTGCGACATCGAATGTCGCAGCGCCTCCGGCGAAGTCCTCGTTGACGGCACCGCAGAGGTCACCCTGCCATGACCCGCGCCGTCATCACCGGCCTCGGCTGCGTCACCCCCATCGGCCAGTCCGTCAGCGCCTTCTGGGACGCGCTGACCGCCGGCCGCTCCGGCATCCGCCGCATCACCCTCTTCGACCCAAGCGACCAGGACTGCCAGATCGCCGCCGAGGTCAAGGACTGGGACCCGACCAGGTTCATGGAGCCGAAGGCCGCCAGGCGGGCCGCGCGCTTCTCCCAGTTCGCCGTCGCCGCCGCGCGACAGGCCGTCGAGAACTCCGAGCTGGCGATCACCGACGCCAACCGGGACGACATCGCCGTCGTCATGAACACCGGCGGCGGCGGAGTCGACATAATCGCTGACGGCGAAAAGACTTACCTGGAAAAGGGCGCCGGCCGCGTCGGCATCTTCACCGTGCCGGCCTATGCGCCCAACATGGCCTCCTGTCAGGTCGCGATCCAGCTCGGCATCCGCGGCGCAGTCGAGACCTCCGTTGCTGCCTGCGCCGCCGGGGTCTTCGCCTTCGTCCAGGCCAAGCGCATGATCGACCTCGGCGAGACCGACTGCGTCATCGTCGGCGGCGCCGAGGCCAACATCATCCCGATCTCCGTCGCCGCCATGGCCAACATGAAGGCCCTCTCCACCCGCAACGACGAGCCGGAGAAGGCCTGCCGCCCCTTCGACCTGACCCGCGACGGCTTCGTCTACGGCGAGGGCGCGGCCGCCTTCGTCGTAGAGACAGAGGAGCACGCCCGCAAGCGCGGCGCCCGCGTCTACGCCGAGCTCGCCGGCGGTGCAATCACCTCCGACGCTTACCACATCACCGCACCCGACCCCTCCGGTGAGCGCGCCTCGCAGGCGATTATCAAGGCGCTTCGAGCCTCCGGCCTGCAACCCGAAGACGTCGACCTCATCGTCGCCCACGGCACCGGTACCCCCCTCAACGACGCCGCCGAGACCGTCGCCATCAAGCGCGCCCTCGGCGAACACGCCTACAAGATCGCCGTCACCGGCCCCAAGTCCATGGTCGGCCACCAGCTCGGCGCGGCCGGCGCAGTCTCCGCCCTCGCTGCGATCATGGCGATCGACACCGGACTCATCCCGCCGACGATCAACCTCAACACCCCGGATCCCAACTGCGATCTCGACTACGTTCCTCTCGTCGCCCGCAAAGCCGAGTCGCGCGTCGCCCTCGTCAACGGCTTCGGCTTCGGCGGCCAGAATGGCGTCGCCGCCTTCAAGCGCTTCTCCGGGAACGGCGCCTAGAGTGACCCTGGACCGCGAGCGGGACGAGAGTCCGCGCCACTACTGCTTCGGCTGCGGCGACCGCAACGCTGAAGGCCTCCGCATCGAGTTCGAGATCGAAGGCCGTCTCGCTATCGGCCGCTTCACTCCTCGCGAGTCGCACCAGGGCTTCCCCGGCGTCGCCCACGGTGGCATCGCCGCTTCCGCTCTCGACGAAGCCATGGGTTGGGCCATGTACGCCGCCGGCGCCTGGGCCATGACCGTCAAGATAGAAGTCCGCTATCGCCGCCGCCTGCCCCTGGGCGAAGAAGTCATCGTCACCGGCGAAGTCCTCCGCGACCGCGGCCGCCGCCTGGAAGCCGAAGCGAGAATCGCCACCCCGGACGGCGAAACCATCGCCGAGGCCACCGGCCTCTTCCTCCGCATGCCCGAAAGAGACGCCGACCAGATTCAGTCCGCCTTCATGGGCCCCGCCTGACCGCCGCCACACCTCGCACCGTACGGGCGTAGCGCCCCGAATTCGGACCCATACCAATTCCAACCGGCAATTCGCACAACCACGCCCTCTCATCACCAGGGCGCTGCGCCCCTACACCTCACACCTCACACCTCACACCATTCCGTATACTTCCCTCATGCCGCCAGCCCTCCAGCCCGCCGGGACATACGCCTCCGCCCTCGCCCGCTTCACCCTCGGCCTCAGCCGCAACGGCAGCCGCATCGTCCCGCTCTCGCTCGCCAACCACCTCGCCACGCCTTTCGGCGACCTCTTCGGAGAGATCCTCGAATCCAAGCGCGAAGCCGCCGTCCGCAACTACGCCCACGTCCTCGGCCGGCCACCCGGCGACCCGCTCGTCCTGCGCACCTCCCGCGAAGTCTTTCGCCAGTTCGCCCGTTACGTCGCCGAGATCATGCACGTCCAGGGCTGGGGCACCCAGAACGCCCTCGACCGCCTCGAAGTCGTCGGCGGCGAGCACTTCGACGAGGCCGCGGCCCACGGCAAGGGCATCGTCTTCGTCAGCGGACACATGGGCGCCACCGAAGTCGCCGCCGCCATGGCCGTCCTCCGCGGCTACCGCATCACCTCCGTCGCCGAGCCGATGAAGCCCGACTGGCTGATGGAGTACCTGGTCCTCTCCCGCCGCCGCATGGGCATCAGCCTCCTGCCCGCCAACGGCTCCGGCGTCTCCCTGCTGCGAGTCCTCCGGCGCGGTGGCATGGCCGCCTTCGTCATCGATGCCGGAATCGACCGCGGCGGCTCAGTGGAAGTGGACTTCTTCGGCCGCCGGACCACCTTCCCGGACGGCCCCGCGCGGCTCTCCCGGCTCAGCGGCGCACCCCTCGTCTTCGGCACCGCCGTCCGCCTGTCGCATGGCCGCTACCGCGCCTACGTCTTCCCGCCGCTCCTCCCCGACCGCGACGCAGACCCCAACGCCGACGCCCAGCGCCTCACCCAATCCCTGGCCACAATGCTCGAGTCCCTCGTCCGCCGCTACCCCGCCCAGTGGTACGCCTTCCGCCAAATCTGGCCGGAGATGTGCGAGGTGTGAAGCAGGTGTAGGGGCGTAGCGCCCCCGATCTCGAATGCCCCGCCGAATCTAACCGGCAATCCGCGCACCCATGCCCCCGCACCGCGAGAGCGCTACGCCCTCAGCGCCCGCTCACCCTGAGCCCGCCGAAGTCCCCTTTCGCCCTTCACTCTTCACTCTTCTCAGTTTCGCCAGCCACTTCCGCCAAATCTGGCCGCAGTAGGTGCGAGGTGTGAAGCAGGTGTAGGGGCGCAGCGCCCCCGAATTCGCGTGCCCCGCCGAATCCAACCGGCAATCCGCGCACCCATGCCCCCGCACCGCGAGAGCGCTACGCCCTCAGCGCCCGCTCACCCTGAGCCCGCCGAAGTCCCCTTTCGCCCTTCACTCTTCACTCTTCTCAGTTTCGCCAGCCACTCTCGAACCCGCTCCTCGTACCCCAGCTCGCCCGGCACGTAGTACGTCCGCCCGGAGAGCTTGTCCGGCAGGTGCTGCTGGCCGGAGTAGTGCTCTGGAAAGCCGTGATCGTAGGCGTAGTCCCGGCCGTGGCCCATCTGCTGCATCAGCGGCGTCGAAGCGTTGCGCAGGTGCAGCGGCACCGGCTCCGCCACCGTCGCCTGCGCGTCCTGCAGCGCCCGCATGTACGCCTCCCCGATCGAGTTCGACTTCGGCGCCGTCGCCAGGTACAGCGTCGCCTCTGCCAGCGGGAAGAACCCCTCCGGCATCCCGATGAAGTGCACCGCCTGTTGCGCCGCCACCGCCACCGTCAGCGCCTGCGGGTCCGCCAGCCCCACGTCCTCCGAGGCCAGGATCACCAGCCGCCGCGCGATGAACAGCGGGTCCTCGCCACCCTCCAGCATCCGCGCCAGCCAGTACAGCGCTCCGTCCGGGTCCGACCCTCGCAGCGACTTAATGAACGCCGAAATGATGTCGTAGTGCCAGTCACCGGCCCGGTCGTACAGGGCCGCCCGTTTCTGCAGAGCCTCGTCTATGTGCTGCTGCGTGATGACGCGCTTGCCGCTCTTGTCCGGGCGGGCCGTCTGCGCCGCCAGCTCCAGCGCGTTCAGCGCGATCCGCGCGTCGCCCCCGGCGATGTTGGCCAGCGCCGAGAGCGTGTCGTCGTCCACCTTCGCCTTCATCGACCCGATCCCGCGCTCCTCGTCGGCCAGCGCCCGCCGCAACAGCCCCTCGATCTGCTCCGACGAAAGCGGCTCCAGCCGGAAAACGCGCGACCGCGACAGCAGCGGCCCGATCACCTCGAACGAAGGGTTCTCCGTCGTCGCGCCGATCAGCGTGATCGTCCCGTCCTCCACGTGCGGCAACACCGTATCCTGCTGTGACTTGTTGAAGCGGTGGATCTCGTCGATGAAGAGGATCGTGCGCGCCCCACTCTCGCCTAGCCGCTCCGCCGCCTCCGCCGTCACCCGCCGCAGGTCCGCCACCCCCGACGACACCGCCGACACGTTCTCGAAGTGCGAGCCCGTCATCGCAGCGATGATCCTCGCCAGCGTCGTCTTGCCTGATCCCGGCGGCCCCCACAGCATCATCGAAGGCACCCGGTCGTCCTCGATCGCCTGGCGCAGCGCGTGCCCCTGCCCGATGATGTGCTCCTGCCCGACGAACTCCTCGAGCGTCCGCGGCCGCATCCGGGCCGCCAGCGGCGCGTGCTTCTCCGCCCGCGCCTTCGCCGCCTCCGCAAACATGTTCAGCGGATTCTTGCGTCCACCCGTCTGCCGCGGCATAGCGTCACTCTTCACCTTTCACTATTCACTCTTCACAATTCACAAGTCCATCCGAAACGCCTCGTGCGTCCGCGCGAACCCCAGCCGCTCATAGAAGCGGTGCGCCTCCGTCCGCCGCTTGTTGCTCGTCAGCTCGACCTTGTAGCAGCCGGCGTCTCTCGCCGCCTCGATCAGGTGCCCCACCAGCAGCTCCCCGTACCCCTTCGACCGCACCTTCGCGTCGACCACCACGTTCTCGATCGTCGCGTGTGGCGTACCCTTGTGCGACAGGTTCGGCGACACCGTCAGCGCCGCCGTCCCCACGATCTTCCGCCGCTCCACCAGCACGAACACCGTCTGCCCCGGCGTCTCCAGAATCTGCCGCATCATCATGTGGTACTCGTACCGCAGCGGCTCGCTCAGGTCTTCGCGCTCCGGATCGTCCGGCCCCAGCTGCGCCAGCAGCGGGACCAGTTGCGGCAGGTCAGCCTCCGTGGCCTCTCGGATCGTTGGTTTTGCGGGCATGCGGGGAATTATATGTGCCTGACAGAGCAAACTCTTTCTTTTTGGTTCACCTTTCCCGGCCACCGCGCGTTTCAATGGGAAGTTACAGAAGTGTTAAGGAGGAGATCGTGAAAATCGTGACCGCGCGTCTGGCAGGCATCTGCGCCTCGCTCTTCGCCATCCTGTTCGCCGTGGGCATGGTCATGGCTACCGACGTCCCGGACGGTGATGTTCCGGATTCGGACATCACCACTTACATCCACGATAACAACAAACTGTTCGAAAACATTATCGGCGCGTATCTCGTCATCGCGGCCGGCCTCTTGTTGTTGCTCTTCCTGGTCATCATGTACAGGCGGTTCCGTGCAGCTGAGGGCGGCGACGGCATCTGGTCGCTCCTGGTTCTGGTCAGCGGTGTCACGTTCTCTGCCTGCGCCATGATCGGCGCCAGCTGCGTCGCGATCATCGCCCTGGCTCTCAAACTGGGGGATATGCCAGACCCAGGAATAGACACCGCCCGATGGCTGACCCAGATCGGGTACGCGCCGTTACTCGTGGTCGGCGGGCCTGCTGCGGCCCTGATGTCAGCGTCCATCGCCACGCTAATCATCAAGACGAAGACCCTCCCTCCCTGGATCGGCTACGCTGGCTACCTCGCTGCATTGGGAGCGCTGGGATCAGTCATTTTCGTGCCGATGATCCTCTTCGTGGTCTGGATGCTGGTGCTGGGCATCGTCGTGGCCATCCGCAGCGAAGCGCCGATGACGCCGGCGGCCTAGCAAACCGGCCTCCGCCAGCAGCCGCGCGAAGTTGCCGGTCCCGCCGCCGATGTCCAGCAGCGATCGCCCCGCCGGTTTGCCCAGCGCCTCAGCAATCGGGCCTAGCACGCTCGGGCTCGTCCCCCGCGTCTCGTCGTACGTCTTAGCCCAGGCGTCGTAGTCGATAGCCTTCATTTCGCCGCGATTATCCCACGCCAATGTTAGGCCGATGAAACGGCGAACGCCCATTCCCGCAGGCGATTGTCATGCCCGGCCCGCTACGGTAGCAGTTGTCGAATCCAATTCGCCAGAGAAAGGTAGCCCCATGCCAAAGATGGACGCATTCACCGTAATCAAAGAGGACCACGCCCGCTTCCGAAAGATGTTCAAGGAGTACGACGGCGAAGGCGACCGCGCCTTCAAGACCAAGCAGAAGATCGCCGAGCGACTCTTCGCCGAACTCGCCATCCACGAAGAGATGGAAGAGCGCATCTTCTACCCCGCCGTCCGCGAGCACGCCTCAAAGAAGGGCATCGACATGGTCCTCGAAGGCTACGAAGAGCACCACGTCGCCGACCTCATCGTCTCTGAGCTGAAGGCCACAGAGATCGAGGACGAGACCTACGACGCCAAGTTCAAGGTCCTGCGCGAAAACGTCGAGCACCACCTGGACGAAGAAGAAGAAGAGCTCTTCCCGGCCGCCCGCAACGCCCTCGGCGACACCGCCGTCGAAATCGGCGAGCAGATGCAGGCCTTCAAAGACAAGCGCCTCGCCACCGTCGCCTAGCCGCAGCTAAAGCAACGTCCACGTAGGGGCGAGGCAAAACCATGCACGCAGACCTGACCGGCGCGTCAGTCGGTCGCGCCTGCGCAGCACCACATCGCACAACCGGTGGATGCCTCGCCCCTACAACGCGCCCTCACACCTCACACCTCGCACCTCACACCTCCAGGTGCCGCAACGCCAGCGCCGCCGGCAGCTTCCGCTCGTCCAGCAACCAGCGCCGCAGCTCCGGCACCACTCGCTCCGGGTCGCGCTTGACCAGGTTCTTCAGCGCCGATCCCACCGCCATCCAGACCGGCCGCCGCGTGTCCGACGCCAGCCCGGAAAGTATCTCCAGCGCCGCCGGCGCGTGCCTCCGCGCGTTCGCCGCTACAAAGACCATCGCCGCGTTCCAGCGCTGAATCTCTTCGTCCGACCGCGCCCAGGCCCGCACGTGCGCCAGTGTTGCCTCCGGATAGTTGCCCAGCAGCTTCGCCCCCACCGCGAACGGCCCCGTGTTTCGTTTCACCTCCTCCGCCGCGTCCCGCACCAGCACATCGCAGAGCGCCAGCAACGGCTCCGCCCGCTCTGGCCGCTTCGGGTCAGCCGCGCCCATCAGCGCGATCGCCACCGCCCGCCGCACGAACTGCGAGTCGTCGCGCAGCCAGTCCTCCATCACCGCATAAGCCTCGTCGAAGTCGCCCGCGAACACTTCTCCCATCGCGTTGCCGGCCCACTCCCGCACCTCCCAGTTCGCGTCGTCAGCCAGCAGCCGCAGCGCAGAGATCGCCTCGCCCTTGTGCTGCCGGTAGGACTTCGCCAGGAGCAGCGCCCCCAGCTCCTTCGCCGTGTCGCTCTCCTGTCCCGCAAACCAGAGCGCCGTCCCCGCCAGCGCCTCCATCCGGCGCCCGCGCCAGCGTCTCCTTCAGGGCGGCGCGCTTCTGGGCCATCGGCGCCGTCCCCGCGTGCGCCGTCGCCTGCGACTCCAGCGCCCGCAGCGCAGCCTCGCGGTCGCCCGCGTTGATCGCCTCGCCGAACGCTTCCAGCCACTCCGGCCGTGTGACCGAAGTCACGCTCCGCCGTCTCCCATGCCCGGTATGATAGCGCCGCAATGGCCGAAATCGTCGCCTCGCTCCAGAGGATCGCTGAGGGCCGCGAGGCCGAGATGTTCGCCTGGGAAGGCGGCCGCGTCCTCCGCCTCTATCGCCCCGGCTTCTCCCGCGCCGAGGCCGAGCGGCAGGCTCGCTTGCTCGATATCGTCGCGAGTTCCGGCGTCCGCGTCCCGGCCCAGTACGGCATCGTCGAACTCGAGGACCGCCCCGGATTGATCCTCGAGCGGCTCGACGGCCCCGATCTCCTCGCCGAGATCGGCGCCAGGCCCTGGCGTCTCTTCTCCGGCGGATCCGTCTGGGGACGCCTCCACGCCGAGATCAACTCCCGACAAGCGCCCGATGACCTCGAGCCCACGCGCGGCCGCTACAGCCGCCAGGTCGCGCAGTCGCCGCTGATCCCGGACAAGTTCCGCCCGCCGGCCCTCGCCCGCCTGGAGTCGCTTCCCGATGGCGACCGGCTCAACCACGGCGACTATCACCCCGCCAACATCATGCGCCACCAGGGCGGCTACGCTTCAATCGACTGGAGCAACGCGACCCGCGGCCCCGCCGACGCCGACTACGTCCGCAGCTATATCATGTGCACCCTCGGCGACCTGCCACCCGGCACACCCGCGTTGATCCGCATCATGGCCCGCTTCGGTCGCCGCGCCCTCCGCCTCATCTACGCCCGCTCCTACTCCGGCGTCCTTAAGCCCGATCCGCGAGCCGTCGCCGCCTGGCGCCTCCCCATCCTCGTCGCCCGCCTCAGCGAAGGCATCGAACCGGAGCGCCCCACCATCCTCAAGGCCATCCGCGCCGAACTAAAGAACTAACCCGCGCCCAAAAAGTACGGACAAAGCTTCAGCTTTGCCCAAACCACGCCCCGCTCGACTGACGGTGCCCCACCCTGTCCAGCATCCGCCGTCCGCTGTACCCTGAAATGGTGATACGGCGCACCCGCTGCCTGCCGCTCCCCGGTCTCGCGGCGCTCATCTTTCTCCTCGCGGCCCTGCTCACGGCCTGCGGCGGCTCCAACCCCTTCGACCTCCCGACCGCCACGCCGACGTCTACCGCCAACGACGCCACGGCCACCCCCTCACCCACCGCCACCCCGCTGCGGGTCCTCTACGTCGTCCAGGCAGGCGACACCCTCGGCGCGATCGCCGGCAACTTCGGTGTCACGCTCGAAGTCCTGATGCAGGCCAACAACATCGTCGACGCCGACTCCATCCAGGTCGGCGACGTCCTCACCATCCCCGGCGCTAACGTCACCCCTCAGCCGACGGCAGCCGCATCCACTGACCCGGACACCGGCACCCCCTCCGCCGAGGTCGGGCTGCTCCAGCTCGTCGACAAGGACCACCCACTGCCCTCCGGCTTCGAGCCGGCCAACATCGTCGCCATGCCCGGCCCCTACGCCGCCCCCGGCTACAGCTCCACGATCAGCTCTACCGCTCTCCCCGCCCTCGAAGCGATGCTGGACGCTGCCAACAACGACGGTTACGACATCCGCGTCGTCTCCGGCTACCGCTCCTACGCCGATCAGCAGTACACCTACAACTACTGGGTCGGCCAGCTCGGCCAGGAGCAGGCCGATCGCGTCAGCGCCAGGCCCGGCTACAGCGAGCACCAGCTCGGCATGACCGTCGACCTGGGCGCCGCCGACTTCGGCTGGGACCTGACCGACGCTTTCGGCGCAACCCCGGACGGCCAGTGGCTGGACGCCCACTGTACCGAGTACGGCTTCGCTCTCAGCTACCCGGAAGGCAAGGAAGACATCACCGGCTACGCCTACGAGCCCTGGCACTTCCGCTACATCGGCGCCGACAAAGCCGCCGACTTCCACGCCAGCGGCCTCACCCTCAACCAGTACCTCGCCACCCAGACACCCTGACCACCCGCGCCCCTGTCATCCTGAGCGCGAACAACCCTCTGAAGAGCCAACCCCCAACCCGCGAAGGACCTGTCGCGCCCACAACGCTCCACCCAAGAACCATCCCACCAGCCAAAACCCCTCACTCCCGGTGCATGTACACCACCATCTGCCCCGGCTCATCCGCATACAGCCGGTCATTGAACCCCGAGACCCGGAACCCCATCCGCACGTAAAACTGAATCGCCTCAGCGTTGTCCGCGCGGGGCTCCACCCAGAGCGCTCGGTGCCCCTGCTCGCGCGCCCACTCCGTCGCCGCCTCCACCAGCGCCTTCCCGGCCCCTGAGCGCCGCGCCTTGCGGTCCACCGCCAGGTCCGTGATCTCCGCCGCGTCCGTCCAGTCGTGCGTCATCACCATCAGCAGGCCGATCGCCGCGCCGTCCACCTCCGCCACCAGGAACAGATCGACCTTCGACCGAGCCCCGCGCAGCCTTTCGACTGGATACTCGTTGTAGATCGCGTCCGGCGACTCGCGCTCAGCCCAGCGCAGCGCAAACGTGTGTCCCGGCGCCGCGCCGGACCGCTCCAGCGCCAGGTAGCGCCCGGTCGGGTACGAGAGGTCCATCCGCGAAAGCGCCTCGAAGTCGGCCTCGGCCGCCGCGCGGACCCTCAACATCGGGCGGGAGCTACTTCGCCGGGCTCTCTCGCTGAGTGCCCCAGGAGTCCCAGTGCGTCACCTCTCCCACCGGCCGCCGGGGCCCCGTCCCGAAGTTCCCCTTCGGCCAACCCATCGGGATCATCGCCATCGTCTCCACGCCTTCCGGGATGCCCAGCAGCGCCTTCACCTCGGCGTCGTGGGACTTGTGCAGCGTCGTCAGCGTCGTCCCCAGACCCAGCGCCCGCGCCGCCAGCATCAGGTTCTGCACCGCCGGGAAGATGTTAGGCCCGGACCCGGACACGCTCGCGATCTGGGCGTGCACCGTCGCGAAGATCAGCACCGGCGCCTCAGCGATGTGGTTCGCCAGGTAGTCCGCCGATTTGAACGTGCGGGCCCGCACCGGGTCGGCCAGCATCGTGTCCCGCGCCGGCCCGTAGGCCTTCGTCCAACCGTCCAGGTACCACTCGCCGATCTGTTTCTTCTTCGCCGCGTCCGTCACCACCACGAACCGCCAGGGCTGCAGGTTGCCCCCGCTCGGCGCCCGGATCGCCGCATCCAGCACCTTCCACACCAGCTCCTCCGGCACCGGGTCCGTCTTCAGCCGCCGCATCGCCCGCAGCGTATAAATCGCTTCGAAAATGTCCATCACAACCTCCAACGGCACTACAGCACGAACGCCGCACAATCGCAAGCAACGCTCACCCTCAGCCTGCCGGAGTCCGGTGTCTAAGCGTCGGTAGCTGGTATCGCCCGAGGCGCTGGCCGCGGCGGCGCTGTCCCCGTATCCACACCCGCCGCCCGCAGGAACATCGTGATCAGGTCGATCGGGATCGGGAACACCACCGTGCTGTTCTTCTCCGAGGCGATCTCGGTCAGCGTCTGCAGGTAGCGCAGCTGCAGCGTCGTCGGCTCGGCGGCCATCACGGCCCCGGCCTCAGCCAGCCTCCGCGAGGCCTCGAACTCACCTTCGGCGTGGATCACCTTGGCCCGGCGCTCGCGCTCTGCCTGCGCCTGGCGGCTCATCGCGTTGATCATCTCCGCTGGCAGCGAAACGTCCCGCACCTCGACGATCGACACCTTGACGCCCCATGGCTCCGTCGCCTCGTCGATGATGTGCTGCAGCTTCTGGTTCAGCTCGTCGCGCTTGCTCAGCAGCTCGTCCATGTCAGACTGCCCCAGCACGCTGCGCAGCGTCGTTTGCGCCACCAGTGAAGTCGCCCGGAAGTAGTCCATCACCCGCGTCACCGCCATCTCGGGGTCGATCACCTTGAAGTAGACCACCGCGTCCACCTTCACCGTCACGTTGTCGCGCGTGATCACGTCCTGCCGTGGCACGTCCATCGTCACCACCCGCAGGTCGATCTTCACCATTCGCTCCACGAACGGCAGGATGAAGAAGAGGCCCGGTCCGCGCGCGCCGACCAGCCGCCCCAGGCGAAAGATCACGCCCCGCTCGTACTCCTGCACGACGCGGATCGCGAACGGGAACAGCGGGATCGCCAGGATATAGCCAAACGCCGTCAGGATTCTGGCCAGCCAGTTGGGGCCGGGAATTCGCTGAACGGGGGGCTCGATGCCCGGTACCTGGTTCGACATAACTTATGCTCCTTCCGGCTTGGCCTTGCGCACCTTCAGGTGAAGGCCGCGGATTTCGGTTACCACTACCCGGTCACCCTGGTCCACGTCGCCGTCTTCGGCCTCCGCGGCCCAGTTCGCCCCGTCCATAAAAACGTAGCCTTCCGGCCTCAGCGCCGAGCGGGCGACGACGATGCGCCCGACGATCGTCTCCTTGCCCATCGTCACCGGCAGGCGGCGGCTGCGCACCATGTTCGCCACCCCGAACAGCATCAGCAGGGCTATCGGCGCCGCGATCGCGAAGATCAGCCAGTCGCTGACCTGGAAACCGGGCGGGTTCCCGCTCGTCAGCATAAGCCCTCCCAGGACAAGCGATACCGCGCCCCCCGCGCCCAGGATGCCGTGGCCTGTAAACAATTCGAACCCGAAAAGCAAAAAGGCGAACAAGATCAGCGCCACCCCCGTCCAGTTGAACGGCAGCACCGTCAGCGCGAAGAACGCCAGGATCAGGCAGATCCCGCCGACGATCCCTGGCACCGTGCTGCCCGGGTGCAGCAGCTCCAGCACCAGCGCCAGCCCGCCAATCGAGAGCAGGAGGAACGTCACGTTGGGGTCGGCGATGATGTCCAGCAGCTTCTCGATCCAGTTCATGTTGTTGTAGGTCACCGGCGCCTCGGCCGACTGGATCGTGACCTTGTTTCCGTCCTGCAGCGTCACCTGCTGCCCGTCGATGTCCTTGAGCAGCGATGGCAGGTCCGGCTCCACGTACTCCGCGATGTTCAGCGCGATGGCGTCGCCGGAGTGCGCCGAGGTGCCGTTGCGGACCGCGTCCTCCGCCCAGTCCGCGTTGCGCCCTCGCAGCTCGGCCAGGCCGCGGATCTTCGCCACCGAGTTCTCGATCAGCTTCTGGCGCAGGTCGCTGTCCAGGTTGTTGCCGCTGGCGTCGATCGGCGTCGCCGCGCCCATCACCGTGCTCGGCGCCATCGCCGCGATGTGCGAGGCGAACGTGATGTACGTCCCGGCCGAAGCCGCCTGCCCGCCGGAGGGCCAGATGTAGACCACCACCGGCACCTTGGACGCCAGGATCCGCTCGATGATGCTGTCCATGCTGCTCAGCAGCCCGCCCGGCGTGTCCAGCCGGATCACCACCGCCGTCGCCTGCTCGTCCTCCGCCTTGCCAATGCCGCGGTCGATGTAGCGGTCCATCACCGGGTTCACATCGCCGTCCGCGGTCAGCACGTGCACGGCCCCCGGCGGCGAATCAGCAGACGCCAGTCCGGACAGCGTGAGGAGTCCCAAAAGCACCGCGAAGGCCGCTAGAACCAGTCTGATTCGCGTCATCCTTCGCCTGCCCAGAGCGTTAATCATCAATGCTAAGCTGCCTCTAATTATACGCCGCCCCCACCCACCCGGACGCCTCGCGCCTACCCGTCGCATTCCGCCCTTTCACCATTCACCCTTCACCATTCACTATTCCCTCTATTCCCTCGACCCCTTACCCTTAACCCATGCCTGAATCCATGCGCTCCAACGGCATGCGGGACATGCTCCCGGCCGATATGGCTCGCTTTCGCCGCATCGAGCTCGCCTTCCGCGACGTATGTCTCGGTTGGGGATACGAGGAGGTGCGCACCCCCACGATCGAGCACCTCCATCTCTTCACCTCCGCCGGCACCCTCTCGCCCCAGATGCTGGACCGCGTCTACTCCTTCCTGGACTGGGACGGTTGGAGCGGCGAGCGCGTCGTCCTCCGCCCTGACTCCACCATCCCCACCGTCCGCCTCTTCACGGAGAACATGGCCGGCCGGGACTCCGCCCGCCTCTTCTACATCCAGAACGTCCTCCGCTTTGAGCAGGGCGACGCCCAGCGTGAGGAGTGGCAGTGCGGCGTCGAGCTCCTCGGCGACACCTACCCCCGCGGCGATGTCGAGCTCATCCTCCTCGCCCGGGAGACCCTCCAGCGTCTCGGCTTTGCGCCCCGGCTCAAGCTCTCCCACCCCGGCATCGTCCGCGCCCTCCTCGACAAGGCGGGCCTGACCCTGCCGGACCAGCTCGCCCTTTACGACCGCGTCCTCTCCGGCGACCTGGCGCCCCTCGATGAGGTCGAGGCCAGGCTCTCACTCAGCGCCTCCGTCCGCAGCCTCCTCTCGTTGGACGGCGAAGGCCCGGCCTACATCCAGAACCTGGAGACCGTCCTCAAGCCCGCCGTCCCCGAAGTCGCCGCGCCGCTCGCTGAGCTCGCCGCCGTCTCCGCCATGCTCGCCGGGATGGACGTCCCGCACGAAATCTCGCCGCTCCTCGTCCGCAGCTTCGAGTACTACACCGGCCCAGTCTTCCACGCCTTCATCGGCGATCAGAAGGTCGGTGGCGGCGGCCGCTACGATGGTCTCGTCTCCCTCGTCGGCGGCCCGGCCCTCCCGGCCTCCGGCTTCGCGATTGAGATCGACGCCGTCTCGCCGCTCCTCGCAGTGGCCCCGGACGAAGCGACGGCCATCACCATCCGCTGCGAATCGAAAGACTCCGCCGATCTGGCCCGCGCCTTCGCTCTCGCCGTCGCCTTGCGTGAGAGCCATATTTTCGTCCGCGTCACGGCTGCTGCTGCGACCAGCGGCCGTGAAGTCGTCGTCTCCCCGGGCGGCTTCGATCTCTCACTCAACGGCGGCAAGCCAAAGCGCCTCGGCGAAATCGCCGACGTGGTCCGCGCGGTCTCGGGCTCCTAGCGTGATCAAGCTCGCGCTCCCCACCGGCGATCTCCGCGCGCCCATCGCCGAGCTTCTCGCATCCCTCGGCCTGCGGGTCGAAGGCTACGGCGAAGGCTCGCGACAGTACCGCCTCTCCGTTCCCGGCCACGAGGCGATCCGCGTCCGCGTCTTCCGCGAGCGCGACATCCCGATGCAGGTCGCCCTCGGCAACTATGACATCGGCCTCACCAGCCTCGCCTGGGTCACCGAGATGAACCTGCGCTTCCCCCGGCAACCGCTGATCCCCCTCGCCGACCTCCAGCTCGGCCGCTCGGCGCTCTTCGCCGCCACGTCTCGTACGGACACAGCTTCAACTCTGTCCAAAGGCGGCGGGGCAGGTAGCGGAGAGGTATCCGTGGGTCACGGCCAATCCGTGGGTCAGGGCCCCAGCCCTGACCTGGCCGGTCTCCCCCTCGTCCGTATCGCCAGCGAATACCCCAACATCGCCGAGGCCTTCGCCCGCGCCGCCCGCCTGCCCCGCTACCGCGTCCAGGCCGTGGCCGGCGCCGCCGAAGCCTACCCGCCCGAAGACGCCGACCTCGCCATCCTCGCCGCCCCCGATGAAGCTGCCATCCGCGCCCACGGCATCGAGCCGGTCCTCAAGCTGCTCGACAACTCCGCCTGGCTCATCGCCAACGCCGCCTCGCTCGCCGCCAAAGACCTCGCCCCGGTCCTCCAGCGCATCCAGGCCGCCGCCGCGCCAACCTCCAACGGCGCACTCCACCTCCCGCTCCCGATTTCTGCCACAACAAGTCGCCCCTCGCTCGCGAAACGGGAGAGGGGAGGGGGTGAGGCCCTCCGTCTCGCCGTTCCCGATGGCCACCAGCAGCGCCACGTCCACGGCGCGCTCGCCAAGGCCGGCATCTCCTTCGGCGGCTACGAGGAGAAGGCCTTCGTCCGCCGCCCGTCCTCCGCCATCACGGGCCTCGAGGTCAAGGTGATCCGCCCCCAGGACATGCCGCAGCTCGTCGCCCTCGGCGAGTTCGACATCGCCATCACTGGACTCGACCTCCTCAACGAGCACCTCTACGCCTTCCCCTCCAGCCCCGCCTTCGCCGCCCTGGACCTCCAGGTCTCCCAGTACAACCTCTCCGCCGTCGTCGATGGTGCCCTCCCGGCCGACAACCTCGCCGACGCCATGGACTACTGGCGCTCACTCGGCAAGAAGGCGCTCATCATCGCCGCCGAGTTCCCCGCCACCGCCGACCACTACGCCCGCAGCCGCCACTTCTGGCGCTACCAGGTCATGCCCATCGCCGGCGCCTCCGAAGGCTTCGTCCCCGAAGACGCCGACATGCTCATCGAAGGTACCGAGACCGGCCGCACCATCGCCGAGAACAACCTCAAGATCCTGGACAACATCTACCGCTCCACCACCTGCCTCATCGCCCGCAAAGACGCCGGGCTGGAAGGCCGCCGCCGCGCCGTCTACGAAGAGATCTTCGCCAAACTCCAGGCCTCCGTCTCCTGACCCCGCTCATCCTGAGCCCGTCGAAGGAGCCCCGCACTCACGACTGAGCCTGCCGAAGTCACAAGCGCGCATGATTCGTTAATTCGGTCCCCATTCGTTGACAGCCACTCAGACGTCCCCTTCCTATCTCCTACCTCCACCCGCTACAATCACACACGAGGTGCTATCCGAACATGCCCCCGTTGGCCATCCACACCGTCATCGCAAAACAGATGGCGGAAAGACTCCGTTTGCCCGCGCTGGACGAACAGCGCGGCAACCTCTACCTGGGCTCCACCGCCCCTGACATTCGCGTCATCACCCGCGCCGACCGCGAGCAGACCCACTTCTTCGATATCCACAACTTCGGCGAGCAGTCCTCCGCCCGCGCCTTCTTCGAAGGCAACCCCGCCGTCGCCGACGCGCGCTCCTTCGCGCCCGGCACCCAGGCCTTCCTCGCCGGCTACCTCTCCCACCTCGTCGTCGATGAGGGCTGGATCGGCGCCGTCTACCGCCCCTTCTTCGGCGAGCGATCGCCCCTCGGCGGCACCCTCCGCGCCAACGTCATGGACCGCGCCCTCCAGTTCTCGCTCGACGCCAACACCCGCGCCGACTCTGAGCTCATGGCCCACGTCCTCGACGCCGTCGCCCGCTGCGACCTCGACCTCCAGATCGGCTTCATCGATCACGACTCCATCGTCCGCTGGCACGAGATCATCACCGATTACGTCCAGGGCACGCCGGACTGGGACCGCTTCCGCGCCCGCGCCCGCCAGCACCTGGCCCAGACCGGCGACGAGACCGAGGCCGGCTTCACCGAGCTCGCCGAATCGCTCCCGGACCTCGTCGACGAGGCGCTCCGCCACCTCACCCCGGAGCGCATCGACGCCGTAATGAACGACTCCGTCGAAGCGTCTGTAAGAGTTGTGACGGAGTACCTGGCATGCGCATAGTCCGCGGCGCCGAAGAAGCGAGGCAGACCCTGCTCCGCCGCGCCTCCCTGGACGAGCCCGAGCTGCCGCCCGCCGTCCGCGAGACCGTCCGCCGCGTCTTCGGCGCTGAGCTGGACGCCGCCGCCGTCGTCGAACGCATCCTCCGCGACGTCCACCAGGAGGGCGACGCCGCCGTCCGCCGCTACAACGAGCAGATCGACGGCGTCACCTCGACCGGCCCCCTCGAAGTCTCCCCCGCCGAAGTCGAAGCCTCCTACAATGACGTCGACAAGTCCCTCGTCGATGCCCTGCGCCTCGCCGCCGGCCGCATCAGCGACTACCACAGGCTCCAGATGAAACACGCCGCCCGCAGCTTCGAGGAGAACGGCGTCGGCCAGATCGTCCGCCCCATCGAACGCGTCGGCCTCTACACCCCCGGCAACAAGGTCATCTACCCGTCTACGCTGCTCATGACCGCGCTCCCCGCCAGCGCCGCCGGCGTCGCCGAGCTCGTCATGGTCACGCCGCCCCGCGAAGACGGCTCCGTCGCCCCCATCAAGCTCGTCGCCGCCGACATCGCCGGCGTCAGCCGCATCTTCCGCGCCGGCGGCGTCCAGGGCATCGCCGCCCTCGCCTACGGCACCGAGAGCGTGCCAAAGGTCGACAAGATCTGCGGCCCCGGCAACATCTTCGTCACCATCGCCAAGCAGCGCCTCTTCGGCCAGGTCGGCATCGACGGCATCTTCGGCCCCTCAGAGACCCTCGTCATCGCTGACACCGCCGCCGATCCGCGTCTCGTCGCCGCCGACATGCTCGCCGGCGCCGAGCACGACGAGCTCGCCACCGCCATCCTCCTCACCGACTCCGAACCCCTGGCCAACGAAGTGAGCCGGATCGTCGAAGCGGCCCTCTCCGCTCACCCTGAGCCCGCCGAAGGGCCCGCGAGCGCAGCGAGCCCCCAGGCTGAGCCTGCCGAAGCCTCCGGATTCCCACGCGCCGAGGCCGCCCGCACCAGCCTCCAGGAACGCGGCGGCGCAATCGTCCTCGCCTCCATCGAAGAGGCCGTCCAGCTCGGCTCAGACTTCGCCGCCGAGCACCTCTGCCTCCACGTCAAAGACCCCGCCCGCTGGCTCGATCAGATCCAGAACGCCGGCTGCATCTTCGCCGGCGAAGCATCCGTCGAATCCGTCGGGGACTACACCGCCGGCCCCAGCCACGTCATGCCCACCGGCGGCAGCGCCCGCTTCACATCCGCCCTCGGCGTCCACGACTTCCTCAAAGTCACCAGCCTCGTCAAACTGGACCCCAGGACCGTCGCCAAAATCGGCCCCGCCGGCGCAGCCATCGCCTACGCCGAAGGCCTCTCCGCCCACGCCCACGCCATAGAATCCCGCCTCCCAGAGGAAAAACGATGACCCAAAAATGTACGGACAGAGCTTCAGCTCGGTCCGGCCAATCAGCCAACCCCAAGGCCCAGCCAACCCCTGTCGCCCCTCGCCCGCGCAGCGGGAGAGGGGAGGGGTGAGCGCATGAACCACGACATCCGCTCCCTCGTCCGCCCGCACCTCCTCAAGATGCCCGGCTACGAGCCCGTCGAGCCGATCGACGTCATGGCCCAGCGCCTCGGCCTCCCGCCGGACCAGATCTCCAAGCTGGACGGCAACGAGAACGCCTACGGCCCCTCGCCTAAAGTCGCCGAGCGTCTTGCCGCCTACCAGCACTACCACATCTACCCCGATCCCAGGCAGCGCGCCGTCCGCGAAGCCATCGGCGCCTACGTTGGCGCGCCGTGGGAGCAGATCGTCCTCGGCACCGGCTCAGACGAGATCCTGGACCTCGCCGCCCAGCTCTTCATCTCCCCCGGCGACACCCTGGTCAACTGCCCGCCCACCTTCGGCGTCTACGACTTCCTGGGCGAGGTCTACAACGCGCGCACCGTCACCGTCCCCCGCAACGAAGACTTCACCCTGGACCTGCCCGCGCTGGAGGACGTCCTCCGCTCCGGCGCCAAGCTCCTCTACATCGCCTCGCCAAACAACCCCACCGGCAACCTCTTCCCCCGCGAGCAGCTCCTGCGCATCCTCGAGCACCCCGTCGCCGTCGTCGTCGACGAAGCCTACGCCGAGTTTGCCGGTGAGTCCGCCGTCGACCTCATCGCCGGACACGGGAACCTCATCGTCGCGCGCACCTTCAGCAAGTGGGCTGGACTGGCCGGACTCCGCGCCGGCTACGCCGTCATCCCGCCCGATCTTGTCGACACCGTCTGGAAGGTCAAGGTACCGTACAACCTCAGCGTCGCCTCCGAGCAAGCGATCCTCGCCTCGCTGGAGGACAAGGACCTCCTGCTCGATAACGTGCGCAAGATCGTCGCCGAGCGCGACCGCATGTTCGCCGCGCTCCAGGAGATGCCGTTCCTCCGGCCGTATCCTTCCGCCGGCAACTACATCCTCTGCGAAGTCCGCGGCGTCCCGGCCCGCGATGTGCGGGACGGCCTCCGCCAGAAAGGCATCCTCATCCGCTACTTCGATTCGCCGGGCCTGCGCAACTGCGTCCGCATCAGCATCGGCCTGTCCAAAGACACCGACCGCGTCATCGCCGCCATGGAAGAGATCGGAGCCAGCGTTGGCAAGTAACCGCACAGCAGAAGTCTCCCGAAAGACCAAAGAGACCGACATCACCCTCGCCCTCAACCTCGACGGCAGCGGTCAATACGACATCGCCACCGGAATCGGCATGCTCGATCACCTCCTGGAATCGCTCACCCGCCACGCCCTCTTCGACCTGCGCCTCAAGGCCACCGGCGACATCGACCGTGACACCCACCACCTCCTCGAAGACACCGGCCTCGTCCTCGGCCAGGCGCTCAATCAGGCCCTCGGCGAACGCCGCGGCATTACCCGCTTCGCCGACGCCGCCATCGCCATGGACGAGTCCCTCGCCACCGTCGCCGTCGACCTCGGTGGCCGGCCCTACGCCGCCATCGAGATGCCCTTCGTCCGCGACCTCGTCGGCGAGCTGCCAACCGAGAACATCGCCCACCTCCTCGAAGCCTTCGCCCAGGAAGGCCGCCTCAACCTGCATGCCCGCGTCACCGGCGACAACGACCACCACATCGCCGAAGCCGTCTTCAAGGGCCTTGCCCGCTGCCTGCGCGCCGCCGTCGCCATCGACCTGCGAGCCTCCGGCGCCATCCCCAGCACCAAAGAAGTCCTCTAGTGCAGCGATGGCCATGAGGAACAGTACGGACAGAGCTTCAGCTCTGACCTACCCACGCCTGCCAATCAGCCAACCCCGGGGCCCAGCCAGCCCCGATCGCCCCTCGCCCGCGCAGCGGGAGAGGCGAAGGGGTGAGGGAGCCTAGTGCCGGACCTCGAAGCCTCCCGGCGCATGCGCGACCCAAAGATCCTGCCCAAGCACTGGATGATGATCGCTGCCTGCGGCATCGTCTACGAAAACGGCAAGGTCCTCGTCCTCAAAGACGTCCACGGCTTCTGGTCCGCCGTCAGCGGCTGGATCGAGCCCGGCGAGACCCCCGCAGAGTGCATCATCCGAGAGGCTCGCGAAGAGCTCGGCGTCGAGGCCACCGTCACCGCCCACTTCCGCCCCTTCATCGCCTGGCACGTCGCCGAGCACGAGCACCCGATTAGCTTCATGCTCTTCCCCCACCGCCTCAAGCTCGCCTCCACCGCCTTCACCCTGGACCCCGCCGAAGTCAGCGATGTCGCCTGGGTAACCGCCGAAGAGCTCCTGGCCCTTGACATGCTCCCCCACCCCCGCGCCCTCTTCCAGGACCGCCTGGATGAGTGGCTGACCGGCTAGCGCCCGGCCAACATCGTAGTTCGCACTCGTAGGGACAGAGCTTCAGCTCTGTCAAAGGGGGGTGGGGTCGTTCGGGGCCCGTCATCCAATCTGCGGCAAATCTGCGCCCATCTGCGGTCGATTATCGCCGCCTACCCCTCGCGCGGCGTCCCAATAGCCGGGCATGGCGGACCGATCTGCTGCGGCACGCCCCCCGCGTAGTCCAGCAGCGCCACCACATCTTCTGCATTCACAAACGTATCGCAGTTCACGTCCCCAAACTCCGGCGATAGGGAATCCAGGGCCGGGCATGGCTGGTGCTGCTCGGGGCTGATTCCCGCCAGAAAATCCAACTCCGCCAGCGCATCCACGGCGTCCACCGCGTCGCTGCAGTCCTCGTCACCCTCAAGCAACTCCGTCCCGCTGCTCGTCGGCGTCGGCGCGGCCGTCACCGTCGGCGACTCCGATGGCCTCGTGCCTGTCGGCGTCGGCGAATGGGTTGGTGTCGCCGTCGCGCTCAACGTCGGAGATGCCGTCGGGCTCGGCGTCGGCGTCGCGCCGCCCCTAACTCGTACGCCCCAATGTCGCAAATCGCACTCCCGTTGTTATCACCATCAACGGCCCGCGGCGCCCCCCGCTGGTCAGTCGCCAACATCGCCCCAAAGTCGTCCGTACAGCCTCCCGGGTTGCCGCCATCGATCGCCGGGCTGCCCGAATTGAGAGCCTGCGTCAGCGTCGGGCCCCCGTTGTTTTGCAATGGCCCCAGGTTGGGGTCCGCCGAAGAGGCGCCGCTGACCGTGCATTGCCCGGGGCTATCGTCCGGGCTCGTCACCATGACGATGTTGTAGCCCGCCGAAGTCAGAGTCCCGGCGCAGTCGTCCGAGTAGAGGATTGGAAACTGGGCCGATTGGGCGTGTCCGTTGTAGGCCAGGATCGTGTCCGTCAGGTTCAGAGTCGCCCCGGACGCGTTCGATACGCCACCGCCCACACCCCCGCCTGCGTGGTCAGAGTTAGCTGTGTTGCTCGTGATCGTATCGTTGAACAGCCCCAAGACCCCACCTGCGTTGTAGATGCCGCCGCCGCTGGAAGTCGAATTGTTGCCGGTAATTGTGCTGTCGATCAACGCCGCCGGATAGCCGCCCTTGTAGACTCCCCCGCCAACCGCCGCCGTGTTGCCGCTTATCGTGGTATTTCGAATTGTCGACGGATAGCCGATCAAAAAGAGGCCGCCACCTTCTCCCAGGCTCGACGTGCCCGCGTAGGTGCCATTGCCGCTGATCGTACTGTCTGTGATCGTCAGGTTGCCCTGGTTGTACATCCCGCCACCGTATGCATTGTGGTTTCCCGTCACGTTGTTGCTGAGCGTGCTATTCGTCATCGTCAGGTCGCCGGCGTTGTAGATCCCGCCGCCCCAGTCATTCAGCCCCGACGCCGTGTTGTGGTCGATCGTCACATGGTCCAGGTTTAGGGTCGCAGTGTTGTAGATGCCGCCTCCCACGTTGGGCGAGGCGCCGCCCTTGAGCGTCAAGTTGGACATGTTCACGATCACCGGGTTTAACGGCGAGGCCGGTGGCGTCGGCATCGGGTTGGCGTTGACGATAGTAAGCACGCGCGACTTCACGACTTGGCCGTTTCCGTCAATGATCGTGCTGGATTGGCTCGCGCCTACGATGTTGACGCTTTCAGAGATGTTGAGGTCACCCTTTGTAGGATCAAGCGGGTACTCGTTCTGCGCTGCCGCGGAAACAATCGATAGCGTATACGTGATCCCGGACAGGACAATCGTGTCCGCCCCGGCCGTGCTATTCGCCTCCTGGATCGCCGCCCGCAGCGTGCAAACGCCGTTACCGGGGGCAGTCTCGCAAACATGGTCATTGTCCGGCGTCTTCTCAGGAACGTCGGCCGGGCTATTGACCGTATAAGTTACCCCGGCCGCGGAACCGCCGCCCGGACTCAGGAGAAGTGCCGGCAAGGCCACGAGAGCAGCCAGGCCCAACCCAACCAGTATCGGATGCAAACCCCGCCTGAGCATTAGGCACCAGATTCTACGTCACGCGACCTTGGGCCGCATTAAGAAGCCTCCGCCACCTCCACCCGGAACTCCTCGATCACCGGGTTCGCCAGCAGCTTCTTGCACATCTCCGTCACCGCCTCCTCCGCCTTCCCCTTGTCCGCCGCCTCAACCCGGATCTCCATGTACTTCCCCGCCCGCACCGAATCCACCGCCGAGAACCCCAGCGAGTGCAGCCCGCCTTTGATCGTCAGTCCCTGCGGGTCGTTCACCGTCGTCTTCAGCGTCACATAAACCTTCGCCAGAAACATTCCCACTCCTACTTCCTCACTCCCGCGCTCTCATCCAGGTCCCCCGTGTGCCCATCCCTTCCCCAATCTGCGTCCAATCCGCGCCAATCCGCGGCCGCAATCGTCCAACCCAAGTCCCATCTGTGCCCATCTGTGGCCAAACCGGGGAAGGTGCTCCGGCGCCGTCCCCAATCTGCCGCCACTAGCCCTTCGGATATCCCGGGTCCGCCTTGTTCTTCTCGATCTGCTGCATGTGGTCCATCCCGTGCAGCCGCTGGAAAGCGATCCACTGCAGCACGTTCAGCTGCCCGAAGGCGGGATGCGGGAACTGCCTCTCCAGGTGTGGGTTGCCCTCCAGTCCGCTCGTCAGCTCCCCGATCTCGCCGAAGATGGCCACCGTCTGCGCGCCCAGCTCCGGCAGAGACGCCGTCACCTCAGGCTTCAGGGGTGGCTCCGTCAGCGCCCCCGGGTCCTGGCCCGCCGTGATCTTCACGATCTGGCTGTTCACACTGCTCGTCGCCTGCAGGAAATGCGCGATCACCTGCTTGGCGCTCCACTCACCGGCCGGCGCGAACTCCGCCTGCGCCTCGCTCATCCCCTCCAGGCAGCGCTTCCAGTCCTCGCCCGTGCGCGCCATCAGCGCCACCAGCGAAGGTATCCCCTTGTCTGCCTGGTGGGAGCAGTAGTTCACCGCCTGCCGGATCAGCTCCGGCTGCTGCAGCGGGGTCATATCACCGACCGTCTCTACCATCGTCATCTCCTATTCCAGGCCGAAACCTTCAACGTGCCACTTCAGCGGCCGCAGGTGCACCGCCACCACGTCCATGTCCGCCGTGTCGTTGGTGTAAGCGCGGCCCGCCGTCTCGCCAAGATAGCGCATCGCCACGCGCTCCCGCCATACATTGTCCAGCGCCGAGCCCACCCGGGCCAGCCCCTCCACCGTCACCTGCTGGTACGGAATCGAGTCCGAAAACACGCTCAGCGCCGCCACCCCCTTGCGCGCGATGTTCTTCATCTTCTGCGTGTCCCGGAAACAGTTGATCGTAAACTCGCGGCCGTCGTACTCGTACCAGACCGGCACCACGTGCGGCTTCCCGTTCGCCCGCACCGTCGCCAGCGCCGCGATATGCGCCCCCTTCAGAAACTCCTCAACTCCCGGCGCCAGTACCGGCATCAGCCCATCACCCGCCCCCCACGCCGTCGTACGGGCAGAGCTTCAGCTCTGTCCAAACAACGCCTGCCTGCCCGCCATACCCTAGCTCCCAGCCAGACCCAAACGCCCCTCGCCCGCGCAGCGGGAGAGGGGAAGGGGGTGAGGGCACGACCACTAACCCGTGACCAGCGTCCGCCCCGTCAGTCGCTCGAACGCCTCCCGGTACTTCTCGGACGTCCTCTCCACCACCTCTGGCGGCAGCTCCGGCCCCGGCGGCGTCTTGTCCCAGCCCAGGCCGCTCAGGTAGTCGCGCACGTACTGCTTGTCGAAGCTCGGCGGCGACTTCCCGACAACGTACTGGTCCTCAGGCCAGAACCGGCTCGAGTCCGGCGTCAGCGCCTCGTCGATCAGGATCACCTCGCCGTTCAGGATCCCGAACTCGAACTTCGTGTCCGCGATGATGATCCCCCGTTCCCGCGCGTAGTCCCGGCCAAAGCGGTACACCGCCAGCGCGCGCACTCGCATCGCATTCGCCGCTTGCTCGCCGGCCATCTCCTTCACATCCTTGTACGTGATCGGCATGTCGTGGCCCTCGGCGGCCTTCGTCGTCGGCGTAAAGATCGGATCGTGCAGCTCCTGGCTCTCCTCCAGCCCCTCCGGCAGCTTGATCCCGGACACCGCGCCGGCCTTCTTGTAGTCCGCCCAGCCGGAGCCCGTGATGTAACCGCGCACGATGCACTCCACGTCGATCCGCTCCGCCTTCGTCACCACCATCGACCGCCCGATCATGTCCCGCGGCAGCTCCACCGGCACCTCCGGCACCCGCGTGCTCTCCACGACCCGGATGAAGTGGTTCGGCACAATGTCGCCGGTCTTCTCGAACCAGAACGCCGACATCTGCGTCAGCACCGCGCCCTTGTCCGGGATCGCCGTCGGCAGCACCACGTCAAACGCCGAAAGCCGGTCCGTCGCCACAATCAGCAGCTTATCGCCCAGATCGTAAATGTCCCGAACCTTCCCCCGCGCCACCAGCGGCAGGTCCAGCGTAGATTGTCGGATTAGGTTTCGAGCCACTTTCTTACGCCTTTCTATTTCCTCAGCCTGAGATTCGATTTGATCCAGAGTGTCTCTTTGGGCCTTCACACCCTCCTCTAGAAGCCAGGAAGCCGCCTCTTTCTCGTTCGCGAAAAGGCCAACTTCCAAGAGCGTTCGTACACGCTTCGCTGTGTCCGGTGACATCCTCACGTCCAATAGGAGATCTGGAAGTCGTCTCCCGGGCGGGTTCAACAGATCACCAGTCGGGTAGTATCGCAGCTTTCCGCGAACATGATCCGCGTAGATTTCAGTGGTGCGGCTCTCGCGTACCTGCTTCATGAGCGTCGTGGCCAAAGATTGTACGGGATCCTTCGAGTTGCTCTGAGCCATTCCGCGATCCAGTGCCATACGAGCATATTCTTCCGCCGCCAATCCAGGCCTCTCCTTCACAAGCGCCTCAGCAATCTTCATGAATCCCTTGGCCGGCGAAGTCATTGTATCCTCCTGTCCTCCAATTTAGGACACGAGGACAAAGAGGTCAAGAGGACTATAGTCCTAATCGCTCGAAACTCTCATCGACATAACGTAAATACCACCCCACATCGAACAGCCCCTCCAGCTCCGCCGCCGTCAGCTTCGAAGTCACCCGCTCGTCCGCCTTCAAGAAATCGATGTACGGCTGCCTCGCCTCCCACGACTTCATCGCGTTCCCCTGCACGATCTTGTACGCCTCCTGGCGGTTCATTCCCTTCTCCACCAGCGCCAGCAGCACCCGCTGGCTGAACGGCAGCCCATAGCTCCGCTCCATATTCTCCGCCATCCGCTGCGGGTACACCGTCATCCCGCGCACGATGTACGTCATCAGGTCCAGCATGTAGTCCATCACGATGCAGGCGTCCGGCAAAATCACCCGCTCCGTCGATGAGTGCGAGATGTCGCGCTCGTGCCAGAGCGGGATGTTCTCCATCGCCGCCACGCTGTAGCCGCGCAGCAGCCGTGCCATGCCGGAGATACGCTCGCTCTTCTCCGGGTTCCGCTTGTGCGGCATCGAAGAAGACCCCGTCTGCCCGGCCTCGAACGGCTCCTCTACCTCCAGCACCTCCGTCCGCTGCAGGTGCCTGATCTCCGTCGCAAAGCGGTCCAGCGACGAGCCGATGATCGCCAGCGTCGAGACAAAATACGCGTGTCGGTCGCGGTGCACGACCTGCGTCGAGATCGCCTCCACCAGGAGGCCCAGCTTCCCGCAGACGTCGTCCTCCAGGTCCGGCGGCACCGTCGCGTGTGAGCCCACCGGCCCCGATATCTTGCCGACCGCCACCTGCTCCTTCGCGCTCACCAGCCGGTGGCTGTGCCGGCGCATCTCGTCCCACCAGCTCGCCAGCTTCAGCCCGAAAGAGATCGGCTCCGCGTGCACGCCGTGGCTGCGGCCCATCGTCGGCGTCATCTTGTGCTCCTGCGCCCGCACCGCGATCGCCTCCATCAGCGTCGTGATCCCGGTCTGCAGGAGCTCCGCTGCCTGCACCATCCGCAGCGCCAGCGCCGTGTCTTCAACGTCGTAGCTCGTCAGGCCCAGGTGCACGAACCGCGACTCTTCTCCCAGCGAGTCCGCCACCGAGCGCAGCCAGGCGTTCAGGTCGTGGTGCATCTCGACCTCGTACTCGGCCCACTTCGCCATGTCGTAGGAAGCGCCGCGGATCTTCGCCATCGCCTCGGCCGGAATCACCCCGCGGGCGGCCCACGCCTCGCACACAGCGACCTCCACGCGCAGCCACGAATCCGCCTTGTTCTTCTCGGACCAGACCGCGCCCATCGCCGGCCGCGTGTAGCGCTCAATCACGCTCGAGTCCTCCGAGCCGGACAGCGCCGCGGCCCGGGTGAGCAGACGCCTCGCAGGCCGTTCAGCCTGGCAAATAATGAAAACGATTCGGGTGCGTCAGCCCTCACCTCCCCAATCTTAGGCGAACGCGCCCCCTAGCACCACCACCCGCCGACACTCCCCCTTTCGTACGGACAGAGCTTCAGCTCTGTCCAAAGGGGCGGCGGAGGTGGGGCCGCCCCTCACTGTCCACTGTCCCCGTCCACTGTCCACTAAGCTCAGCGCCAGTCCTCCCGGGGCGGCGAAAACGCCTCCACCACCCGGCACCTGTCGATCCCCGTAGCCTCGTGCGGCACCCCGCCCGGGATCATCCAGGCGTCCCCCGGCTCCAGATCGAACGTCTCATCGCCGATCTCAAACCGCATCCGCCCCGAAATCAGCGTCCCCGTCTGCTCGTGCGGGTGCGTGTGCATCGGCACCACCGAACCCGGCTCCAGTTCCACCTCCACCAGCATCGCCTTATCGCCGTCCGTCAGGATCCGCACGATCACCCCCGGCGCCCGGTCCATGTCCGCCGCCGTCCCCTTGCGCGTAATACTCATCTAGCTCCTCTGTCCACTGTTCACTGTCGACTGTCCACTACGCCAGGTCCAGTTCCAGGAACGGCGTATTCCGCGGCACCGAGTCGTGGTTGTGCGGCGATACGAGCGTCCCGTGGTTCTGCGCCTCCGCCGCAATCATCGCCGGATTGGCATGCAGCGCTTCGATCGCGGACGCGTCCGCCGCCTCGTAAATCGTCACCAGCAGCCCACCTTCGCCCGACTCCGCCTCCGGCGAGTGAAACGCCGTGATCCGCGTCAACCCCAGCGACCTGAGCGCCGGCGCCCCCATCTCGAACCCGTTCTTCACATTCGCCAGGAACGCCTCCTTCTGCCCTGGCAAAATCTTCGCCACATGCACAAACTTGGCCATCTGCGCCACCTCCTTGCGCCGAGAGGTTAGCACACCCCCTACCGACAATTCCGTAGGTCAGGGCCCCAGCCCTGACCGCTCATCCTGAGCGTGCCGAAGCACCCGCGAGGCCGCAGGCTGAGCCCGCCGAAGCCCACTCGTACGGACAGAGCTTCAGCTCTGTCCAAATGGGTGGGGAAGGGCGCGGTGCGCGCATTCCCCTCGCGCGCCGCAGCGGGAGGGGCCGGGGTAGAGGGCCCATAATCTGTTCCATCTGTGCCCATCTGTGGCCAAAAGGGTAGGGCTTCGTGGCCGTCCCCCAAAATCTGCGTTCAATCCGCGCCAATCTGCGGCCTATCCCGCCCTACCGCTCCACCCAAATCCTCTCCCCGTCCGTCGACACCCGCACATCCCCATCCTCATCCGTCCGGTAGACCGCGTCCCCCGCCAGCCGCTCCAGCACCTCCGGCGTCGGGTGCCCGAAGTGGTTCGAAGCGCCCACCTCAATCACATCGATCGAAGGCTGCACCCGCGCCAGGAACTCCGGCGAGCTCGACGTCTTCGACCCGTGGTGCCCCACCTTCAGCACCGTCGACTGCAAGTCGGTGCCGGAGCGGATCAGCGCATCCTCCCCGGGTTCGTCCAGGTCGCCCGTCAGCAAGAACGACGTCTGCCCCATCGAGACCCGCAGCACCGTCGAGGCCGTGTTCAGGTCTTCCGTCGGCAGCAGCGGGTCGTCCTCGTCCGGTGCCAGCACCTGCAAAAGCGCGCCGTCGCCGAGGTCCACCGTCTGGCCGCGGTCCGCCGTCGTCACCGGCACCCCGGACTCGCGCAGCGCCGCCTCCCACTCGTCGTAAAGCACCGTCTGGCCGGGCAGCGGATTGTCCAGCACAGCGCCCACCCGGTAGCGGTCCAGCACCGTCAGCAGCCCCGCCATGTGGTCGGCCTGCGGGTGCGTCAGAACCACCAGGTCGATCCGGCGGCTGTCGAACGGCAGGTTCCGCGACAGCGCCCGCGTGATCGGCAGCGACCCGGGCCCGCCGTCCACCAGCACCCGCTGACCCCGCGGCCCCTCGATCAGGATCGCGTCGCCCTGCCCCACGTCCAGGAACGTCACGCTCAGCTTCCCGCTCACCGGCTGCGAGACCGCCAGCAACCCGAGCACCGCGCCCAGCACCAGCAGAAGCGCCACGCCACCGGCCGGCAGCACCAGCCTCCGCCTCGCCGGCGCCGGTCTGGGCGGCGGCTCCCCGGCCTGCACCGACGTCCGCGCCAGCCACCAGGTCCCGGCCCCGAGCGCTGCGTACCACGGGACCGCGTACCAGGCCGTGATCCCGTGCACCGTCAGCGACGATCCCGGCACCCGCGCGAACAGCCGGATCGCCTCGATCATGTACTCCGCCGGCGGCCAGGCGATCCAGGCCCAGAGCCCGGCCAGCCCCGGGAACGCCAGGTCCAGCGCCGCCGCGATCCCGGCCGAAACCCCGACCGCCAGGAACGCCGGCACCACGAACAGGTTCGCCAGCGGCGCCACCGGCGAGATCTGCCCGAACTTCACCGCCGTGATCGGCACCGTAAACGCAATCGCCGCCAGCGTCACAGACATCATCTCGATCGCCGCCCTCGTCAGCGGAAACGTGCGTAGCCCCCAGTGCTGGTCCGCCACAGCCTCTGCTCGCGCTGCCAGCGGCCCGCTCAGCGTCGTCAACCCCAGCGTCGCCGCAAAGCTCAGCTGGAACGACACATCGTCCACCACCCGCGGATCGACCACCGTCATTCCCGCCGCCGCCAAAAACAGCGCGAACCACGCCGTATGTTGCCGCCCCGTGATCACCGAGAACACGTACACCGCGCCCATCAGGGCCGCCCGGATCACCGAAGGCTGCACCCCCACCAGCAGCGTGTACCCCGCGATCGACGCCAGGCTCACCCACGCCGCCGGCCGCCTGCCGATCAGCCAGGCCAGCGCCGCGATCACCATCGCCGCCACGATCGTCACGTTCTGCCCGGACACCGCCACCAGGTGGCTCGTACCCAGTCGCGTTCATCTCGTCGCGCAGATCGTCCGGGATGCTCGACCGCTCTCCGTACAGGATCCCCGCCGCCAGCGACGAATGCGGCTCCGGCAACACGTCCGAAAGCGCCCGCCCCAACCGCGACCGCACATCGATCATCGCCGACCGCAGCCAGTTGCCGTTCCCCTGGCTGATCACCTTCGTCCGCGGGAAACTCATCAGCGAAGCGACCCCCCGGCTCGCCAGGTAATCGCGATAATCGAAGTCCGGAAACGCAGGCGGCGTCGCCAGCTTGCCCGTCGCCTCCACCTCATCGCCGTACTCCATCTGCGGCGCCACCGGCCCCTGCATCAGCACCGCCCCCGACTCCGCCACCCACTCTCCGCCCTCAAACGCCGAGCTCACCTCCAGCCGGTACAGCGTCGCCGTCTCCCGCTCCTCAGGCTCATCGGCGATCACCCCGCGCAGCTGCACCGCAGCACCGTCATTCAGCTGCCCCACACTCAGGTCCACCCCCGGCGCCGACCCGTACCGCCACCCGCCGAGCACAACAACCGCAGCGCACACCCCACCCAACGCCACCCACCCGAAAACGTCCCGCCGTCGTACGGGCGGAGCTTCAGCTCCGTCCAAAAGGGGTTGGCGCCGGGCGCGGACCCGCATTCTCCAGAGCGCCACAACTGAAGGCGAGCACGCCGCCACCGCCGCCGTGGCGACAATCACCCACCAGTCCCCGTCGGAGACCGCCGCCGCCGCAACCCCCAGCAGCCACGCCAGCGCCAGCAACCCCAGCGCCATCAGTCGACAGTGATCATCGCCGAGATGTCCTCGAACACCGAAGCCGGCACCAGGTCGCGCAGCACCAGGTCCTCCACCTCCAGGAACGGCCCGTCAGCCGTCCGCGACTGGATGATCTTCTCCGCCCGCACCTCGCCGATCCCCGGCAGCGACTCCAGCTCTGCCTGCGAAGCGCTGTTCAGGTTCACCAGCGGCCCCGGCGACTGCACTTCGCCCGCCACCGCCGTCGTCGCGCCCAGCCGCGGCACCACGATCTCGTCCTCATCCTGCGCCCGCTTCGCCAGGTTCACCGCCACCAGGTCCGCGTCCGCCGTCGCCCCGCCCGCCGCCTCCAGCGCATCCACCCAGCGAGACCCGTCCGCCAGCGGGTACACCCCCGGATTCTGCACCGCGCCCGTCACGTACACCCGCACGTCCCCCGCCGGCAAATCCGACGTCGCAATCGTCAGCTCATCCGGCCCCTCCAGCCTCTTCCCCAGCAACACCCCAATGCCCACCAGCAGCGGCACAGCCAGCACCGCCACAACCACCCAGCGATACCGCTCCAGCGCGTCTGACACCTGCGGGCCCCCCTCGGAAAAAGTTGGCCGCGAACATATCCACAATGTGGATAACCGTCAAGAGACTGGTTAGCTGGCTTGTCCACAAACCAGTGACACTTAGCACTCCCATGACGAGAGTGCCAATGTTAACGTTGCAGCATCGACGAAGTTTCAAGCCGCCCGAGCGGATCGGGTAGTCCAGAAGGAGGGCCATGGTGGCCAACGCAACACGCATCAAGATTGACTTGGCTTCAGGCATTATCGAAGCCGAAGGCGAAGAGTCGTTCGTCCGTGAGATGGCGGATCGTTACTGGAGCAGCGTGCCGATCACGCCAATGCCGGCACCGGAGGACAACGGCGGCGTCAAAACCACGATGAGGCCTATTTCGAAGAAGCAGAAGAGTGATCAAGCACCAAAGAATGCGAAGCCCAGCGGATCTGTAGAGGACGAAACTGTCAAGGCCAGTCTGAAGCCACACCTGACGGCACTGGATGCCTACGTGAAAGCACGGAATCCGAAGAGTCAGTTCGACGAGGCTGTGACGATTGCGAGCTTTATGGCGACGCAGATGAACGAACCCGTGTTGACTCATGCCGGGTTGTTTACCGCCCTGCGTCTTCTTGGTCGTAAGTTGCCAGGTAAGCCAGGGCAGGTCCTTATCGACGCGAAGAACAAGAAGGGATACTTCTACGAGGTTGGTGACGGCTACTCCCTTACTCCTAAGGGAATGAACCGCGCGGAACACGAATTGACCGCCCCTGCCGAGTAGCGCGTGTCACTGGACGTAGTCCTCCGTGGTGCCTTGCCACCTGGGCTGCTCGCTGAATTGCTTCAGCAACATTTGCGCGCGCACAACAGGAACAACGCTGGAGATGCCGAGGGTTGCCTCGAAGCGCTGGGCAAGTTCGCGGAGACTGCCATCCGCTGTAACCAGCTCTTGGTTACAGGCAGCTACACGCCCCTGACGGCCAGACTCAAGGCGTTCGAAAAAGAGGCCGAAGCAATAGAACACACCGCTGCTGGCGCGGCACCGGAAGGTCTGAGAATTATCGCGCCGCGCAATCTATTGGCGCTCTACACAATGCGAAATAAGCGACGAGGTGGCCACATTGCTTCGGAGATTAGTCCCCAGAGCATGGACGCTGCCTTGGGGTTGCTTCTGGCGGACTGGTTCTTGGCGGAGGTGACTCGAGTGGCGGCGGGATTGCCACTCGCCGAAGGACAAACTCTTGTCAACGCGCTGGTGCAGCGATCTATTCCTTCTGTGTTCTCCGACGAACATGTGCAAGTGGTCTTGCGACCAGACCTTAGTGTTTCGGACGAGATCATGCTCTTGGTCTATTCAGTGCCCGGAGGGCAGACGGAAGCTGATCTTGTCGAGTCAACAAAATCTCCCAGAAGTGCCGTTGTTCGGGCAATTGAAAACCTCGAAGCAAGCCGACAGTTATACAAGACTAAGGAGCGACCGTATCGCGTACGATTGCTGCCGACGGGCATCCGCTATGTTGAGCGGTCCGGACTGCTAGAGGATCAACAATAGACGATCGCGTTCCCTGCCATTTCCCCCTTAGACATCCCGCCAAAACCCGCTACCATCTCCACCGGAGGTGGTGCATGCCCAGGGGAGGACGCCGCCCCGGCGCCGGCGCGCCGCGGGGCAATCTCAACGCATACAAACACGGCCGCAACTCGGCTCAGCACAACCGCCTCGCCCAGATCATCGCCGCCGACCCCGAAGCCCTCGCCCTACTCAAAGAATTCGCCGAACGCGACCGCCGCGCCAAAGCCCGCGCCCAGACCAAAGCCATCCGCCTCCTCGACAACCTCTTCCGCGCCGCGCAAGAAGCCGCCGCCGAACGCGCCCTCATCGCCTACGAAAACAATCAGGCCATTCCGCCCATCCCCAACACGTATCCCCGCCGAAAGTGACCGCAAATCCAAACGTCAATCAAGCCCCGTACCTGCCGCCCCCACATCAATCAACCGCCCTGTTATCCTGTTCCCGCCATGCGAAACCGCTGGGTCCAACACCTCCTCGACTGGCTGGGCATCGCCTTCGTCGTCCTCTTCGCCCTCGCCGTCCTCCTCGGCATCGGCCTCGCCCTCGGCTGGGACCCCACCATCGGCAACAACGATTCCATCATCCCCCAACTGCTAAACTGAACCCATGTACGAGCCCAAGCGGGAAGACAAAGACGTCCTCGGCCAGAGCGGCCAGCCCCTCAAAGACACCCTCGGCGAATTCACCAACTTCCCCGATTGGGACAACCCCGAAGACGCACCCGAAGGCTACTACAACGAAGAGGACGACGACTACGAGGACGACGACGACGACTCCTACATCCCCGGCGAAGACGACCCCGACTACGATCTCTCAGAAGCCGCCGGGTACTCCGGCTGGGACGCCCCGGGCCACCGCGGACCCATGCCCGACTGGATCATCACCACGATCGCCGTGGTCCTGATCCTGGCGATTGTGCTCGGGATTATCTCGGTACTGCGCTAGAGCTTTTCGCCGACTGCGCCCGTCTCCGGCACCTTCGCCCCGTGATCGCTCCCGGCCGTCTTCTCATCGATCGTCACCTCGATGAACGGGTTACCGTAGCGGTCCCGCGCCAGGTCGGCGTGGGTGACAACGCCGTGCTTCAGCTGCCGGTCGTTGTCCCAGTACGAGATCGGCTTGCCGATGAGTGTGGGCGCGAACACCTTCAGCCCCTTCTCATCCAGCGCGAACCGCATCTCCTTGGTGATGCTCATCGCGCCTAATCATAGCCGAGCACGGCCCCTGGAGCGACGGGCTCAGGGCCGTTGGTTTGGCCGGTGAACAAGGCCCCGAAATAAATTGACAACGCACCCATTCCGTGTTAGAAATCCGGTATAACTTAGTCCTTGCTAAGGCGCAGTCGAGAGGAAGGCAACATGGCCATCGACCAGGACACCCTTCAGAAGCTTCGAACCGAATCCGCCGAGCCCGCCCAGCCGCTTGACCTGAGCTGGCTGATCAAGGACGAGGGCCACCCCTGGGGCATGCGAGCCAAGCCCGGCAAGCGCGGCCTCACCCTCGACGAAGTCGAGATCGGCCCTGCCGGGATCGTCCCGGAACACTCCGACAACCACTCCGTCCACGTCCGCGGCTCCAAGGCCCGGCCGGACGCACCGCGCGTCCCCGGCTCCTACGCCGGCAAGTCTGACGTCTACTCAGAGAACGCCCGCCTCCTCTACGAGGAAGCCGTCACCCGCCAGTGGTCCTCAGCTACGGACATCCCGTGGGAGACCATCGAGCCGCTCCCGGACGACATGGAGCGCGCCATGTGCCAGCTCTGCACCTTCCTGACCGAGGTCGAGTTCATCGCCGGTGACACGCCGGCCCAGTGGCTCGGCACCATCAACAGCGAGCACCACGAGGTCAAGCTCTTCCTCCTCAGCCAGATCATGGACGAGGGACGGCACCTGGACGTCTTCCGCAAGCGCGCCTTCGCCAACGGCGGCGGACTGCTCTCCTCGCTCCCCCAGGACGGTCTGCGCGTGATCATCGAGGCCAAGGACTTCACAGAGATGTCGGCGATCATGCACGTCGCTGCCGAAGGCTTCGTCCAGTCGATGTTCCGGATGGGCGAGTTCATCGGCCAGAACCACGCCGAGAAGTCGATCTTCCGCCTCTGTGGCCAGGACGAGTCGCGCCACCTCGGTTTCGGGGTCATGCACCTGAAGTACGTCATGGACACCGAGCCCTGGCGCCGCGAAGAGCTGCACCACTACCTGGACAAGGTGGAGGGCACCCTGGCCCCAGACCCGATGGACGCAGACGGCGTCAACTTCGCGCTGTTTGAGGCGCTGGCCATCCTCATGGGCGGCGGAGTCAAGAACTTCGACAAGGGCCTGCAGCTCTCCATGGGCGTCCAGCGCAAGCGCGTCAACGAGTACATGCACCGCCTCAACGTCGCCGGCCTCGGTGACCGCCGTGAGCGCATGAACCCGTTGCTCCGCCAGTTCCTCGACAACTAACCCGAACACCGCTCATCCTGAGGTTCTCGAAGGATTGATCGCCCCGGCCATCGGCCGGGGCGATTTCGTGTCCGCAGTTGTGTATGCTCTGACCCATGACTGTTGCTGACTGGTTCGAAGCCGCGCGCTTCGGCCTCTTCTATCACTGGGGGCACTCCTCCCAGCAGGGCGTCGAGCTTTCCTGGCCGATGGTCGGCGGCAACTTCGCACTCAAGCATTGCGAGAACATTCCTGTCGCCGAGTACCAGGCGACGGCCGCGACCTTCAACCCGGAGCGCTTCGACGCGAAGGAGTGGGCCCGGCTGGCACGGGATGCGGGCGCAGAGTACGCCGTCTTCACCGCCAAGCACCACGACGGCTACTCGATGTTCCACACGAAGCTGTCCGACTTCTCCGTCGAACACTCGCCCTTCGGCCGCGACATCGTGCGCGAGTGGTTGGACGCGTTTCGCGCGGAGGGCCTGCGCGTGGGCCTCTACTTTTCGCTGCTTGACTGGCATCACCCGGACTCCCCGGCCTTTACGGACGACTATCGCCCGTACAACTTCCTGAGGCTGCCGAAGCCGACGCCGGAGCAGTGGGAGCGCTACCTGGAGTTCATGTTCGGGCAGGTCCGCGAGCTGCTGACGAACTACGGCCGCATCGACTTGATGTGGTTCGACGGCCAGTGGGAGCACACGGCGCAGGAGTGGCGTGCGAACGATCTGGCCGCGATGATCCGCGAGCTGCAGCCGGGGATTGTGATCAACGACCGCCTTCCCGGAGGCGACTACGATACGCCGGAGCAGTTCGTGCCGGCCAAACCGCCGGCGCGCCCCTGGGAAGTCTGCCTGACGATGAACGAAAGCTGGGGCTACAACCCGGACGACCCGGACTACAAGTCGTCCCGCGGCCTCGTGCACTCGGCCTGCGAGATCGCCGGCAAGGGCGGCCGGCTGCTGCTGAACCTGGGTCCGCGCGGAGACGGCACGCTGGCTCCGGAGCAGATGGAGCGGCTGCTGGCTGTCAGCGACTGGATGCGGCGCAATGGACAGTCGATCGTCGGCACCGCTCCGGGCCTGGAGCCGTGGCAGTTCTACGGCCCGAGCACGCAGCGCGACGACACGGTGTACCTGCACCTGCTGATGCGCCCCTACGAGGCGGTCGCAGTCCGCGGCGTGCCGATCCGGCGCGTGAAGTCGGTGCGCGAGCTGTCATCGGGGACCGAACTGGCGTTCACTGGCCGCTGCAGCGTGCTGGACCAGCTGTTGAACTCCGACCCGATGGGCGAGCTGACGATCGATGTGCCGGAGTCGCTGCTGGACCCGCTGGCGACGGTCCTGGCGCTCGAAATTACGCCGCGTTTGACCTAGTCGCCGCAGGAGAGGTCAAAGTCGAACCCCTTCGAGTTTGACAGCGACTGCAGAGACTTGCAGGCCTCGTTGGAGTCCGTGACGATCGGGTCGACCTCGGTATTGAAGTCGTTGATGATCGTGTCCAGCTGATCACTGGAGGATACGCCGGCCAGCTGGTCCTTGAGGTCGGATGACCTCTGCCTGGCGTTGTCGATGTCCGTCTTGAACTGGTCGTGAGAGTCCTTCGCTGAGTCCGGCGGCGCCAGAGCCCCCATATCGGTGCTCGACTGGTCGAAGACGCGGATCATCGTGTCAAGGAAGTCGGAGATCGCCAACTTCTTCTCGTCCAGCGTCTGCGCGGCGTTCAGGGTCGTGTTGAGCGCCTCGTTGGCGGTCCCCGTGGTGGTCTGGCCGGTGAGGAAGATGCGAGCGACGTTCGCGAAGTACTCACTGTCGCCGGGCGCGGCCGAGGCCGACGGGTTGTCGGAGCCGCCGCAGGCCGCCAGAACGAGGCCGAGGGCCGTCAGCAGCGTTGCGAAGAGGGATAGCTTAATCATCTGGCTCTTTCGAGTATGGCATGGCATCGTCGCAGGCGAAACGTCAATACACGACGGGCCGCCGCTCCCGGAAACGGTAGAGCTTGGCGGGGCGGTGACGCCCCTCGCTGGCCGAGCGCCCCGTCTCCTCGAGGACGCCTAGCGAGAGGATGCGCTTGCGGAAGTTGCGCTTGTCCAGCGGGCCCAGCAGGATCGCCTCGTACGTCTGCTGCAGCTGTGAGAGCGAAAACTCACTTGGCAGAAGCGAGTACGTCACGTTGGAGTAGGCGAGCTTGTTTCGCAGCCGGGTGAGCGCGTTTTCGATCACGAGGTCGTTCTTGAAGGCGAGCTCCGGCAACTCGCCGGTCAGGCACCAGGCCGGCTGCCACTCGTCGCGACGGGCCAGGCGGACGCTGGCCTTGTTGACGAGCGCCCAGTACGCCACCGCCACCGAGCCATGGTCGTCCAGGTCAGAGAACGTGTAGAGCTGCTCCAGGAAGACGTCCTTGACGCCGGTCTCGATCTCCAGGCGCCGGGTGGCCGCATCCAGCAGCGACTCCCCCTCCACCAGGCGTCCGCCGGGAAGCGACCACGAGTCCTTGAACGGGTCGGCGCTGCGTTTGATCAGCAGGACCTGGAGCTGGCCCGCCTCCACGGTGATGATGACGACGATGACGGCGACCAGGTGGTCCGCCGCGGTGCGCTGCGCCGTCACGCGGCGACGCCGGATGCGACGAGCTCGCCGCTGAGCGACCAGGCCGTGGGCTTGTCGATTCGCACGGGTACGATCTCCCCGATTGTTGGCGCGGTGGCAGCAGTGAAGCGGACGAGCTTGTTGTGTCGGTTGCGGCCGGTGAAGGTGCCCTCGCTCTCGCCTTCGACAAGCACGTCCTGCGTGCTGCCCAGCAACGCGGCGTTGGTTTCGCTTGAGATCCGCTCTTGCAGGTCCTCGACGGCGTGGAGTCGGCGCATCTTCTCTTCGATCGGCACGTCGTCTTCAAGATGGCGCCAGGCGAACGTCCCGGGCCGGGGCGAGTACGCCGCAACGTGGACCTTGTCGTAGCGGACGCTCTCGATGATCTCCAGCGTCTTCTGAAACTGGCCCTCCGTCTCGCCGCAGAAGCCGACAATGACGTCGGTGCTGAGAGCGGCGTCCGGGACGTGCCGCCGGATTCGCTCTACACAACTCATGTAGTCGCCGATCGTGTAGCCACGGCGCATCCGTGCCAGCACCTCATCGTCGCCGGCCTGCACCGGGATGTTGAAGTGCTCGCAGACCTTCGGCACGTCAGCGACCGAGCAGATGATGCGGTCAGTCATGTCCCGCGGATAGGACGTGAGGAAGCGTATGCGCAGCAGCGAGTCTATCTCGTTGAGCGATTCGAAGAGGTCGGCGAGATCGGGCTTCCGGTCCCGGCCCTCCAGCGGCTCAAGGTCCTTCCCGTAGGCCTCCACGGTCTGGCCGAGCAACGTCACTTCGCGCACGCCGCGCGCCACCAGGGAGCGCACTTCTCGGACAATCTCTTCCGGCGCGCGCGATTTCTCGCGGCCGCGGCGATACGGGACGATGCAGTACGTGCAGAACTTGTTGCAGCCGTGGACCACCGGCACGAACGCGGCCGGCCCCTTCGGTTCCGGGAACGTCTGCGGCCAGAACTCACCGCCGAGCTCGTCATCCGGCATCAAGTGGCGGATGATCACCTCGAAGTTCTGGGGCCGCGCCCAGACATTCACGAACGGGAAGCGACGCCGCAGGTCCTCCGTCCGCGGGCCAACCATGCAGCCCATCACCGCGATCTGCATATCGGCGCGGCGTTTCTTGAGCTTGTGCAGCAGCGCCATCTGGCCGACGGCTCGGTCCTCCGACTTCTGCCGGACGACGCAGGTGTTGACCACGGCCAGGTCGGCTTCATCGGGCCGGTCGGCAACGTCCCAGCCAAGCTTGGCCAGCCCCGCAGCCAGCTTCTCCGAATCTGCCTCGTTCATCTGGCAGCCTTCCGTCCAGATGTGGTATCGCATGAGAGCGATTTTAGCACCTGGCCCTGCCACATCTGGCTGGCCGCTCCCCGCGGCTCCCTGTTACGCTAGTCTGGTGACAACAAAGCACGTCCCGGATGGCACGACGGACAAGCGCGCCATTCTCGGCCACCCGAGCCAGATCTGGACTCGCGGACTGGAGCGGCGGCTCGATCTCTTACGCCGGCACGTCGATCTCGAAGGCAAGCGCATCCTGGACATCGGCTGCGGCGTGGGCGCGTTCGTCCGGCGCCTCGGGGAGTTCTCCGACGACGTCTACGGCACCGATATCGACCGTGAGAGCGTTCGGCGCGGCAGTGAGGCGCTCCCGAACCTGGCGCTGGCCGTCGGCGAGCATATGCCGTTCCGCGACTCCACCTTCGACGTCATCCTGCTCCACGAAGTCCTGGAGCACGTCGACAACGACGTCGAGACACTGCGGGAGGCGCGGCGGCTGCTGGCGCCGGGCGGCAAAATCGTCGTCTTCTGCCCCAACCGGCTCTATCCGTTCGAGACACACGGCATCTTCATCGGCAAGCGCTACGTGTTCGGCAACATGCCGTTCGTGAACTACCTGCCGGACGCGGTGCGCAACCGGCTGGTCCCACACGCCCGAACGTATTCAAAGAAGCGTCTCCGCCGGGTCTACCGCCGTGCTGGGCTCAAGGCCTCGGTACACACGTTCGTGTTCCCCGGCTTCGACCACGTTATGGCGCGCCGCAAGATAGTCGGCAAGGTGCTGCGCGGGGTTATGTATCCGTTAGAAAACACCGGGCTCAGAATCTTCGGGCTCTCCCACTTCGTTGTACTAGTGGACGAAACGCCCCCGAAGCAGTAGAGGAGCCTACTTGGAGAAGCTATACCGCGCCCGCCGCAAGCGAGCCCGCAGCGTCCGCGCCAAGCGGAGCCGCACCTTTCGCCAGCGCCTGGGCGCAATCCTCCTGATCGTGATGTTTGCCGGCGTCCTGAGCGTCATCGGGCTCGGCCTGGCCAGCTTCCTCGTCTACCGCTCGTACGCCAACGGCCTGGAGTCGCCACAGGACGAGATCAACTCCAAGTTCGTCGGGCCCAGCACCGCCTACGACCGCAACGGCCAGCAGCTCGGCGAGTACGTGGACAAGAACGCCGGCCTGCGTGACCCGATCCCGCTTGACGAGATCTCGCCGTTCGTAATCGCCGCGACTGTGGCTACCGAGGACTCGACCTTCTACACGAACCCCGGTGTCAACTTCAACGGGCTGGCCAGGGCGGCGTGGGAGAATCTCGCGCCGTTCGGTGGCGGCGGCTTCTTCGGCGGCACCGGCGGCAGCTCCATCACCCAGCAGCTCGTGAAGAACGTCTACATCCCCCAGGCGCTGACGGGCCAGGACGAGAGCACCGTCGACAAGATCGACCGCAAGCTCAAGGAGTCTGTAATCGCGCTCGAACTGAAGCGCAACTACGACAACAACCAGATCCTGGACTGGTACCTGAACCAGATCTTCTACGGGCGCAACGCTTACGGGATATCCGCAGCAGCCCACCAGTTCTTCAACAAGGAAGCCAACGAGCTGACACTGAGCGAGGCCGCGTACCTGGCCGGTCTGCCGCAGGCGCCCGGGACGTACACCAGCGACCCTGCCGCCGCTCAGCAGCGCCAGCAAGACGTCCTGGACCTGATGATCAAGCACCTGGACGATGTCAACAAGATTCCGAGCCCTACGAACGCCGACGAACCGATGCTCACGTTGACCGTCGACCAGATCAACGCGGCGAAGACCGAGCAGCTCACCTTCGCGGAAACGACCTTCAGCATCCAGGCGCCGCATTTCTTCTACTACCTCCAGGACCAGGTCACCAAGATGTGCCAGGCCGGGCTCTTCAAAGCGCCTGGCGACATCCCCTGCGACGAAGTCGTGCTCCAGGGCGGCCTCCAGATCACGAGCACGCTCGATCTCGGCTTGAACTCGATAGCGCAGCAGATTATCGAGGAGCAGATCTCCAAGAACGAGGCGAACACCAACGGCCACGATGCTTCGATCGTGGCGATCCAGCCGGAGACCGGCGAAATCATGGCTTACGTCGGTAGCCGCAACTTCTACGATACGAACGAATGCAACGAAGCAGGAGACCTGGGCTGCCAGATCGCCGGCCAGGTGGACATCGCCAGCTCGCAGCAATCGCTTGGTTCGACGATGAAGATGTACACGTACCTGAAAGCGTTCGAAGACGGCTGGGTGCCCTCCACCCTGGTGGAAGACAAGCAGCTCATCCTGGACGAAGGCACACCGGCCGCTCACGAGATTCACAACTGGAACGACAGCTACCTTGGCACGATCACCGTCCGCACCGCGATGTCGCAGTCCGTAAACACCTCTGCCGTGCGCACACTGCAGGACGTAGGCGAAGACGCGATGCGCGACATGGCGCACCGAATGGGCATAACCGACCTGCGCCAGGGCAACTGCGGCCCCACGATCACTCTCGGCGCTTGTGAAGTGCAGCTCGTCGACCAGACCTTCGCTTACGCGGTGCTGCCCAACAACGGCGTCATGAAGGGCCGCCCGACCTCCGAGGACCTGCCGAGCGGCTTCCGGGAGCTGGACCAGGTCTCCGTGCTCAACATCACGGACTCTGACGGTAACGTCCTTTACAACTTCGATCACCCGGAGGAGCGCGAGGTCGTCGACCCAGCCTACGCTTACATGGTGACCGATATCCTCTCCAACGACGCGATCACCTGGAGCCGCCTCACGATCGACCGGCCCGCAGCGACGAAGACCGGCACCAGCGAAGAGTTCCGCGACGCCACGGTCATGGGTTACACGCCGCACCTGGTGACCGGCGTCTGGATGGGCAACGCCGACAACAGCAAGATGGCCAACGGCACGTTCTCCGCGCAGGGCGTCGGCCCGATGTGGCGGGAGTTCATGGAGCAGGCCTCCGAATACCTGAACCTCCCGCCGGACAAGTTCGTCCAGCCTGACGACGTCATCTACCTGCCCTGCAGCGGCAGGGAGGAGATCTTCAAGACCAACACGCCCACCGTCAAGAACGGAACCTGCCGCGGCCCCTCCGGCCACGGCGACGAGACCGCCTCGCCGACTCCGAAAGGCCCGGTCTTCCCAACCAGGACCGAAGCTCCTTCGCCGACGACCACCCCGATTGGCGCCACTCCGGAACCGACTGCGCAGGTTAACGTCACCTTTTACAAGACACACAATGGAGACACCGTGGGCGTCGTAGCACAGCGCTTCCGCGTCACCCCCAGGGACCTGGCGAAGGCCAACGGCATCGACGTCGACACGCCGCTGGAACCCGGGACCGTGCTTGTGATCCCGCTTTCAGGCGATCAACAGACGACACCGGAGGTCACGCCCGTCCCGCCGGGCGAGGGCGTCCCCGGCGGCTGACGTTTTTTACGCCGCCTGCGGGATAGCCACTTGCCTTCGCCAATGCTAGCCTGACAGTAATTCAACCACCTGCGGGAGACTGTTTGGCTAACGAAGGCCGCGGCCGCTCATTCCTGCGAAAGCCGCGTCAACCACTAAAGAACGGCGAGAAGAAAAGCCGGCCGTCTCTGCCCGCCGATTCCGGGACGAAACCCGTCCCTCCCCCACGCCCCGGCCACGAAGAGCGAGAGCGCATCGTCGTTCCGCGCCAGGAGCGCGGCCATCGGCCCTCGGCGCTGGACGTTGAGCTCCGCGAGGTCCGCTGGGGAGCGACGTCCCGAGGAGCCTACCTGCGCGTCGTTCCATCGCGGCAAAGGTTCAAGAAAGTCGCCGAAGGTCACATCGCTGCGACCCGGGAGGCCAGCACGCCGATCGGCCGCTTCGAGCGTCTGCTGCAAGCCGTCAAGGGCCTGATCCTCGGCAGCCCCTTCGCCAACTCCCAGATCGTCCACGAGCGGTCTGAGCAAGCTGAAGGCGCTGGCCATCTTCTCATCGGACGCGCTCTCGTCCTCCGCCTACGCCACGGAGGAGATCCTGATCGTGCTGGTCCTGGCCGGTTCCGGGCGCAGTCAAATACTCGCTGCCGATAGCGGCGGTGATCGTGGCCCTGATCGGCATCGTCACGGTCTCGTATCGCCAGACGATCCGCGCCTATCCCGGCGGCGGTGGCGCCTACATCGTTGCTTACACGAACCTCGGGCGCTTCGCCGGGCTTGTCGCGGGCGCCGCCTTGCTCGTCGATTACGTTCTGACTGTTTCAGTCAGCACCTCGGCGGGTGTGGCCGCCGTGACCTCCGCGGTCCCCAGCATTCGCGACCTGGCGGTGCCGATGGGAGTCCTTGTCATCGGCCTGATTACCATCGGCAACCTTCGCGGTATCCGGGAGGCGGGCAGCATCTTCGCGATCCCCACGTACTTCTTTATCCTCTGCATGGCGGCGGTGATCGTCATCGGGTTCATCAAAGTCGTCGCCGGTGACGCGCCCGGAAGCGTCCTCAGCGAGCCCACCCAGCCGCAGATCGGCGTGGAGAAGGGGCTGACGCTGTTCCTCCTGATGCGGGCCTTCTCATCGGGCTGCGCGGCGCTCACGGGCATCGAGGCGATCTCCAACGGCGTCCCCTCCTTTGAAAAGCCCGAGATTCCCAACGCCCGCACGACGATGGCCTACATGGCCGGGATCCTGGCGTTTCTCTTCCTCGGCATCACATTCCTGGCCAACCGCTACGCGCTCGTCCCGACAGAGGCGATCGGCGCCGATCCGGAGACGATCATCTCGCAGCTGGGCCGCCAGGTGTTCGGCCACAACCCGATGTACTACGCCTTCCAGGTTGCGACGGCGCTGGTCCTCTTCCTCGCCGCGAACACCAGCTACAGCGCCTTCCCGCCGCTGGGGGCCAACCTGGCCCGCGATCACTTCTTGCCCCGGCAGTTCAGTTTCCGTGGCGACCGCCTGGCCTATTCCAACGGCATCGTCATCCTCTCGTTGGCCGCCATCGCCCTCGTTATCGTCTTCCAGGCCGATGTCAACAAGCTGATCCCGCTCTACGCGCTCGGCGTGTTCATCTCGTTCACGCTGTCCCAGGTCGGAATGGTAATCCACCTGCGGCGGGAGAAACGCCTGGGCTGGCAAACGGCGGCGATCATCAGCGCCTTCGGGGGCGTGGCCACGGCGGCTGTCGCCGTGATCATCGGCGTCAGCAAGTTCATCACCGGGGCCTACATCTCCATCATCATGATGATGGTCATGATGATCGTCTTCGCGCTGATCCGCCGCCACTACGACTGGTACGAGGACGCCGTCTCGGTCGACGAGTCGCTGCTGCCGGGTGAGGCGGTGCCGCCGGTGCCGACTGACCAGGGCGGCCAGCACGAGCACATCGTGATTCCGGTCGACACGGTCAATCAGGTGACGGTCGGCGCGATCGAAATGGCGCGCGCTCTTTCGAGCCGCATCACGGCTGTCCACCTCACGGACGACGGTGAGCAGGCGGAGCAGTTCCGGGACCGCTGGGAGCGGCTGATTCCGGACGTGCCGCTGCTGGTCATCGAGTCGCCGTACAGGGCGTTCGCGGCGCCGATGATGGCCTACATCGACAGCCTGCGCCAGACCGGCCAGGAGCATCGCATCACGGTCATCCTCCCGGCCTTCAAGTCCCACCACTGGTACGAGCGGATCCTCCACAACCAGGCGATCCGCCGCCTCAAGCCGTTCCTCGCGGAGACGCCGGAAGTGCGCATCGTGGAGTTCGACTTCGATGTGCCGCGAGGGAGCCAGAAGAAGGCCGCTGCCTCAGTTTGACGCGCCGGCGAGCAGCTGATCCAGCTCCGCCTGTGTCGTAATCACCCTGACCCGCCGCAGGAACTCGCCCTCGGAGCCGGCGTCCTGGAAGAGCTGCTGCATCTTCGGGCCAATTGGGTCGATAGACGATGACGTCGTCGCGTATGAGCCGTGGAAAGCGAAGTAGGCCTGGTTCAGCTTGCGGATGTAGTAGCCGTGGGCGGCGAACTCGTCGCGCTTCTGGTCCATCAGGGTCTCCGCGTCTGCGACTTTGCCTTCGTTCAGCAGCGTCTCGACGTCCTGGCGCAGCGCCTTGATCTCGGCGTTGAAGTCGTACGGCGCCGGGGTGGGCGCGGGCGTCGCGCCTGGCGCCGGGCTCGGCGAGGGTGAAGGTGTTGGCGCGGCCGAAGCGGACAGGTCCAGCTCGCCGTATTTCTGGAAGTAGAGCGCCGCCAGCTGCTGGCCGGAGATCGTCGCCACGGTTTCGTTCAGCGTCTTCAGCTCGGAGCTGCCGTAGTAGTTGAAGCCGAGTGGGTAAAACGAGAGGAACGCGTGCGTCCACTCGTGGCTGACGACTTCGATCAGGTGGTGGTAGTCGTCCAGGTTGGGCACCACGCTGGGGTAGGTGCTGAACCCGCCGGTCTGCACGACAAGCGCCGAGGTCTGGCCGTCCTTCTCCGCGTCGGCCTCGATCTGCTCCGCCGTCGGCACATCGATGCCCGGAGCGAGCACGTAGTAATGTTCGATCTCGATCTTGTCACGGGGCGATATCACCAGCACTCTCGGCGGTTGGTCGAACTCGAAGTCGACGGGGGGAAAGATCAGGCCGATGTCAGAGAAGAGCGGCAGCTCCATCGCCAATCCCTGGTCCTTGAGGATTGAGGTCAGGCGCCCGTCGATGATGTCCTCGACGGTGTTCTCCAGCCAGGCGCGCTCCTCCTCCATCCTCGCCAGGTCGGGAGAGTCCGGGTCCTGCGCCTCCATCCGGGCCTCCTCGGTTGTCAGGTTGAAGTAGCGCTGCAAAACCTGGTCATCCGGTCCCTTGCCGTTGTCGCGGAAGAAGTTTCCGACTCGGTATAGCCATTTTTCCGGGAAGTGCCGCAGCTCCCAGCCGAAGAAGTTGAACGAGTGCGCGTTGGCGTCAGCCTCGATCGCGTTGGCCGGGCCGGTGTCGTGGTAGAAGACGGCCACTCCTACCGCCGCAATGACGATTAGCCCGGCGAGCGTGGCCGCGTAAGCGCCGATGATTACCCGCATACACCTATAGTACGGCGGCGCCAAATGAAAGGAGGGGCGACCTCGCCGCCCCTCCGGATGTTGCGTTGTGCTTGGGCTACTGGATGTGGATGCCGGAGATCGCGCGGGCGATGACCAGCCGCTGCACCTCGGAGGTGCCCTCGAAGATCGTGTAGATCTTGGAGTCGCGGTGCCAGCGCTCGACCGGGTTCTCGCGGACGTAGCCGTAGCCGCCCATGATCTGGATCGCCTGCTCGGTCACCCAGACCGCCGTCTCGCCGGCGAAGAGCTTGGACATCGAGCCCTCGCCCGCCTCGAAGGGCTTGCCGTTGCGGCCCATCCAGGCTGCTTTCCAGACCAGCAGCCGCGAGGCGTCGATCTTCGTGCGCATGTCGGCCAGCTTGAAGGCGATCGCCTGGTTCTCGATGATCGCCCGGCCGAACTGGCGGCGCTCCTTAGCGTAGTCCAGCGAGAATTCGTAGGCGGCGCGGGCGATGCCAACGGCCTGTGAACCCACAGCCGGGCGTGTCGCCTCAAACGTGGCCATAGCGGCCTGGCCCCGGGAGCTCTTACCCTCCCTGGCCCGGGCGATGCGTTCGTCCAGCTTCTCCTTGCCGCCGAGCAGGCAGCTGCCGGGAACGCGGCAGTTGTCCAGGATGACCTCGGCGGTGTGGCTGGCCCGGATACCGTGCTTCTTGAACTTGGTGCCCATGCTGAGGCCGGGCGTCTTTGGCGGGATCACGAACGCCGCGTGGCCGCGCGACTTCAGCTCCGGCTCGACGGAGGCGACGATGACATGCACGTCGGCGATGCCGCCGTTGGTGATCCAGGTCTTGGTTCCGTTCAGCACCCACTCGTCCTTGGCCTCGTCGTAAACGGCGCGGGTCTTGAGCGAGCTGACGTCGGAGCCGGCGTCCGGCTCGGAGACGCCGAAGGCGCCCATCTGGATCTTCTCCGGCGTCCCGAAGCAGGCCGGGACCCACTCCATGATCTGCTGCGGCGTGCCGTTGGCCACGATGCCGGCGACGGCCAGCGTCGAGCCGAGGATCGCCAGGCCGATGCCGGCGTCGCCCCAGAACAGCTCTTCGTTGCAGATCGGCATCAGCAGGCCGGTGGGGTCGGCGAAAGCGTTCTGGATGAACTCCCAGGAGTAGAGGCCGATCTTGGCGGCTTCCTGGATTACCGGCCACGGCGTCTCTTCGCGCTCGTCCCACTCATGGGCAACGGGCCGCACGACGTTCTTGGCGAAGTCGTGGACCCAGGCCTGCATCTGGCGTTGTTCGTCGCTCAGCTCCATCGAGAAGGTGGTGCCAGCGCCGGTCTGCGGTGCTGCGGTCTGTACCATTCGATTGTCCCCCCATCAGGTCGGATTTCCGAAATTGCGTAACAGAAGCGTAATTTAGCATCTGCTAGGGCGACAAGTGCCGGAAAAATACCGCAATAACGATTGTTGATTTACGGTTCTTCAGTTGCGAGCGGAAAACCCCCGCCAGCGGGCTTTGCGCGCGCCCTGCACCCGCGTCTCCAGCTGGGCGATGCTGGCGCTCAGGATCTCTACCTCCGCTTGCAGCCGCAGCACCGGCGACGTCTGCTCCAGCAGCCGCTGCTTCATGAGCAGGTCCATCCCCAGCGCGCCGCCCACGTAGTCGGAGAGGGCTCCGGGCTCGCTAGGCATCTCGATGCTGCGGGACCACTCGTTGGTCATCGCCAGGTTTAGCCGGACGTAGTCGGCGAAGAGCGCGGCCGTCTCCTCAGCCAGGGCGCGCGCCGTCGGGTCCCCGCAGTCTTCGCACTCGAGTGCTTCGACTTCCGCGACGATGTACGGCTCCGGGCGCGTGATCTCCCGGATGCTGAAGCGCTCGCTGCCGGTGCAGACGATGTTCAGGCGGCCTTCCTCCAGCTCCTGGAGTTCCCGGACGTGTGCGGTTGTCCCGACGCGGAAAGTCTCGACGGTGGCGTCGCCGACTTCGGCGCCGTGGCGGATCAGGCAGACGCCGAACGGTTCGCCGCGCTCCACGCAGTTGGCGATCATCAGCTTGTAGCGCTCTTCGAAGATGTGCAGAGGCAGGCGGCCGCCGGGAAAGAGGACGGTGTTCAGCGGGAAGATCGGCAGCTCCACGGCCGGCTAGTCCGCGGCCGCGTGTTCTTGCTGTTCGGCGTGCGCGGGCTCAGGCCCGCCGGCCAGGATGTCTTCGCCGATGATCCACCTTGCGCGCTTCTCGTCTCGGGCCAGGACGTAGACGGAGTAAGTTGCAAACAGGGCGTCGCTGCCCAGGTAGGCGAGGGGCGCAGAGTTTCGGATGAAGGGGCTGATGCCCTCTTGCTCCAGGGCGTCGCGCATTATCAGGGCCTCCAATTCGTTGGAGGTGGTGGCGATTCGTACTACGTCGTCCGGGCTTGCCATTCTGGCTGTAGATTATCACTTTCCGGCGCGCCCGGGACTGACGGGCGGAGGAGCGCCCGGTGCGATTCCGCGCCCTCGTCCGGCGCCCGAACCTTTGGCGGTCTAGGCTCCAAAATGCGGTCCTCTAGAAGCGGCGGAAGTGTGGCGTAGCGTTCAATGTCGTGCTAGAATTGAGGTAGATTAAAACAGTCAAATGTTCCTTTATCAATCTCCGCAGCGAATCGAGATAGCGCTCCAATGGTAACTTCCCGAAAAGAGCCCCGTGTCATCTCCCGCACGTCCGACGTCGAGTCGGAGTACAAGTGGGGTTTCGTCACCGACATCGATACGGACCTCGCGCCCAAGGGGCTGAACGAGGACATCGTCCGCCTGATCTCCCTCAAGAAAGAAGAGCCGGAGTGGATGACCGAATGGCGGCTCCGATCCTATCGCCACTGGATGACGCTGGACGGCGAAGAGCCCACCTGGGCCAAGATCCACTACCCCAAGATCGACTACCAGGACGCCTACTACTACGCCGCTCCCAAGAAGAAGGAAGACGGCCCGAAGAGCCTGGAAGAAGTTGATCCCGAGCTCGTCGAGGCGTTCAACAAGCTGGGCATCCCGCTGGAAGAGCAGAAGCGGATGACCGGCGTGGCCGTGGACGCCGTCTTCGACAGCGTGTCCGTGGCCACGACCTTCCAGAAGCAGCTCAAGGACCTCGGCATCATCTTCGGCCCGATCAGCGAGGCGATCCGCGACCATCCGGACCTCGTGCGCAAGTACCTGGGCTCCGTGGTCCCTTACACCGATAACTTCTTCGCCACGCTAAACTCCGCCGTCTTCTCCGACGGCACCTTCTGCTACGTCCCGCCGGGGGTCCGCTGCCCGATTGAGCTGATGACCTACTTCCGCATCAACGCCGAAGGCACCGGCCAGTTTGAGCGCACGCTGATCATCGCCGATAAGGGCAGCTACGTGAGCTATCTGGAGGGCTGCACGGCGCCGGTCCGCAAAACCAGCCAGCTCCACGCCGCTGTCGTCGAGCTGATCGCGCTGGACGACGCCGAGATCAAGTATTCGACTCTGCAGAACTGGTACCCGGGCGACAAGGACGGCAACGGCGGCGTCTACAACTTCGTCACCAAGCGCGGCAAGTGCGCCGGCCGCAACTCCAAGATCTCCTGGACGCAGGTGGAGACAGGCTCCGCGATCACCTGGAAGTACCCTAGCTGCATCCTCCAGGGCGACAACTCCGTCGGCGAGTTCTACTCGGTGGCGCTGGTCAACAACCACCAGCAGGCCGACACCGGCACCAAGATGATCCACATCGGCAAGAACACCCGCAGCACCATCGTCGCCAAGGGCATCTCCGCCGGCCAGGCTGAGAACACCTACCGCGGCCTCGTCCAGATCATGCCCAAGGCCGAGAACGCGCGGAACTACACCCGCTGCGACTCACTCCTGGTCGGCCCCAACTGCGGCGCCCACACCGTCCCCTACATCGAAGTCCGCAACCCCACCGCGCACATGGAGCACGAGGCGACGACCTCTCGCGTCAGCGAGGACCAGCTCTACTACCTGATGTCGCGCGGCATCCCGGAAGAGGATGCGCAGTACATGATCATCAACGGCTTCTGCAAAGGCGTCTTCCAGGAGCTTCCCTTTGAATTCGCCATGGAAGCATCGCAGCTGCTGAAAGTCAGCCTGGAAGGGACAGTCGGCTAATGGCAAAGGGCGGCACAAACGGAAAGCATCCCGCGGCCCTGCTGGAAGTACGCGACCTGCACGTCTCAGCCGCCGAGACCGAGATCCTGAAGGGCCTCGAGCTCACCGTGAACATCGGCGAGACACACGCCATCATGGGCCCCAACGGCTCCGGCAAGAGCACACTGGCCAACGTCATCGCCGGCCGGCCGGGATACACCGTGACCAGGGGCCAGGTGCTCTTCGAAGGCGAAGACGTCCTGGCGATGACACCGGACGTCAGGGCGCGCGCCGGCATCTTCCTCGCTCTCCAGTACCCCGTAGAGCTGCCCGGCATCCGCAACCGTGAGTTCCTCCGCACGGCGCTGGACGCCATCCGCACGGCGCGCGGCGAGGAGAAGCTCGAGATCCGCGACTTCAACAAGCTGCTGACCGCGAAGGCCGAGGAGCTGGGCTTCGACGCCGACACCCTCAAGCGAAACGTCAACGAAGGCTTCTCCGGTGGCGAGAAGAAGCGCAACGAAGTGCTGCAACTCTCCGTACTGGAACCGAAGCTGGCGCTTCTGGACGAGACCGACTCCGGGCTCGACATCGATGCTTTGAAGATCGTCTCGGAGGGCGTCAACCGGTTCCGCGCACCCAACCGCGCGATCGTCCTGGTCACCCACTACCAGCGCATTCTGAACTACATCACGCCGGACTTTGTGCATGTCCTGATCGACGGGCGCATCGTGCGCTCCGGCGGCCGCGAGCTGGCCCTGGAGCTGGAGTCACGCGGCTACGACTGGCTGCGAGAAGAGACCGTCGGGGCGGGTTCCGCTCCCGCGGAGTAGAGGCTCACAGTGCCAAAGACGACGGCCCCCCTTGACCGCTACACCATGGCGTTCGAACGCCTGCGCCACGGCGGCCCGGACTGGCTGCGCAAACTCCGGCAGGACGCCTTCGACCGCTTCCAGGAGCTGGGCTTCCCGACCGCGCGAAAGGGCAACGAGGCGTGGAAGTACACCGACGTCCGAGCCATCGCCAACCAGGAGTTCGTTTATTCGCAGCCCCAACCGACCCGCAAGTCTTCCTTCCGCCTGGCCAAGGCTCTCCCGTTTGACGACGGCTTCGCCCGTATTGCCATCGTCGACGGGCAATACGCACCGGAGCACTCCACCGGCGTCGACGCCGCCGGACTCCGCGCGATGTCCCTGGCCGAAGCGATCGAGCGGGAGCCGGAGATCGTGCGTCACCATCTCGGCCAGCACGCCGACTGGCAGGACGACGCCTTTACAGCGCTTAACACCGCCTTCATCCATGACGGCGCCTTTATCCACGCCGCCGCGCCACCGCAGCAGCCGGTGCACATCGTCTACGCCACCGCCGCCAGTGATCCGCTTGTCGCTTATCCGCGCACCCTGATCGTCGGCGACACGCTCAGCAAGCTCACGGTCGTCGAAACGTACATCAGCCTGGGCCAGCAGCGGCACTTCACGAACTCTGTGACGGAGATCGCCCTCGCCGAGGGAGCGATCCTGGACCACTACCGCCTCTTGCTGGAGAACCACGAGGCGTTCCACATCGGCACGACTCGCGTCCACCAGTCCCGCGACTCAAGCTACGACTCGCTGACGTACGAGGCGGGCGGGGGCCTGGCACGCAACAACGAGTCCGTCTTACTGGACGCACCGGGCGCCTCGACGAACCTACGGGGACTCTACATAACGTCCGGCGAGCAGCACATCGACAACAACATCAACATCGACCACGCGCAGCCCCACGGCACCAGCCGCCTCTACTACAAGGGCATCCTGGACGACAAGTCGCAGGCCGTCTTCGGGGGGCGGGTGCTGGTCCGCCGCGGCGCTGACAAGACCGACGCTCACCAGCAGGACAAAAACCTGTTGCTTTCCGCCGAGGCGGAGGTCGACAGCAAGCCGAGCCTGGAGATCTACGCCGACGACGTCAAGGCCGGCCACGGGGCAACCGCCGGCGCAGCCGCCGACGAGTCGCTCTTCTACATGCAGAGCCGCGGCCTGGACCACGACACGGCGATGCAGTTCCTCGTGCGCGGGTTCGCGGGCGAGATTCTCGACACCGTCGCCGTGGAGTCGCTCCGGGAGTGGCTGGAGACGCGGACGATGCAGGCGCTGCCGCGCTTCCGCCAGCCGGAAGAGGTCCCGGCGTGACCCTGGACGTCGCCCGGATCCGCGAGGACTTCCCCATCCTGGGTCGCAAGGTGCACGGTGTGCCGCTGGTCTACCTGGACAACGCGGCGACTTCGCAAAAGCCGCGCCAGGTGATCGACGCGCTGGTCCACTACTACGAGAACACCAACGCCAACATCCACCGCGCCGTCCACACGCTGGGCGAAGAGGCAACGGCCGCCTACGAAGCCTCCCGCGAAAAGGTGCGAGCCTTCATCAACGCGCCCGCCACGGAGTCGATCATCTTCACCCGCAACACAACTGAGGCGATCAACCTCGTCGCCTACAGCTGGGGCCGCGCCAACATCCAGGAGGGCGACGAGATCCTGCTGACGCAGATGGAGCACCACTCCAACCTCATCCCCTGGCAGATGCTGGCCCGGGAGAAGGGCGCGACCGTCCGCTATGTCCCGGTGACGCCGCAGGGCACGCTGGAGCTGAACGGCCTCGAGAACCTTTTCGACGCGCGAACGAAGATGATGGCGATGCCGCACGTCTCCAACTCGCTCGGCACGATCAACCCGGTGGAGAAGATCGCGGCAGAGGCGCGGCGTCGCGGAGTCATGCTGGTCGTGGATGGCGCCCAGGGCGCGCCGCATCTGCCGGTCGACGTTCAGGCGATCGGCGCCGACTTCTACGCCTTCTCTTCACACAAGATGCTAGGCCCCACCGGCGTCGGCGTGCTCTATGGCCGCCGGGAGCTGCTGGAGGAGATGGAGCCGTTCATGGGCGGCGGTGAGATGATCCGCAAGGTCACCTTCGAAGGCGCTACCTGGAACGACCTGCCCTGGAAGTTCGAGGCCGGTACCCCGAACATCGCCGATGTCATCGCCTTCAGCGCCGCCATCGACTACCTGAACGACCTGGGGATGGACAACGTGCGTCAACACGAAGTCGAGATCACCGCCTACGCCCTCGACCGCATGGCCACCATTCCGGACATCATCCTCTACGGCCCGGACGCCTCGCAGCGCGGCGGCGTCGTCTCCTTCAACATCCCGGACCTCCACCCGCACGACATCGGCACCGTACTGGACACACACGGTGTCGCCATCCGCTCCGGCCACCACTGCACGCAGCCGCTGATGCGCTGCCTCGGCATCTCCGGCACCGCCCGGGCCAGCTTCTACGTCTACAACACGCCGGGGGAAGTGGACGTCCTCGTCGATTCCGTCAACGCCGCGATCAAGTACTTCAAGAAGTAGCGATGCAAGACGAGTACAAGCGCCAGGAAGCGGAGCTGGATGACCTGTACCGCGACATCATCATCGACCACTACCGCAACCCTCGCCACAAGGGACATCTCGCCTCGCCCAGCGCCACCCACGAGGGGCTGAACCCGCTCTGCGGTGATGAAGTGACCATCGAGGTCCTGCTGGACGACGGCCGCATCGCCGACGTCGCCTACACCGGCTCGGGCTGCTCGATCAGCCAGTCCTCCGCCTCAATGATGACCCAGGCCGTCGCCGGAAAGCCGGTCGACGAAGTCCGCCACCTGATCGGCGAGTTCACGGCGATGATGCGCGGCTCCGACGAGGCCGACCCCGAGGAGATGGGCGACCTGGAAGCGCTCTCCGGCGTCCGCAAGTTCCCGGTGCGCGTGAAGTGCGCGACCCTGGCCTGGCACACCCTGGCTGAAGCCCTCAACGAAGCTGCCGGCTAGTCCACTTCCCCGTACATCTTGCGCAAGCCCTCAACCGTGGCCTTGCCCGAGCGCGCATAGTCGATCAGCTTTCGCTCCGCCTTCTCAATCGCCAGGCAGGCGTCGGGTAGCTGCGTGGCGATGTCCAGCGGTACGCTCGTCACGCCGTGCTCGTCGCCGTGGAGCAGGTCGCCGGGGCGCACCTCAAGGCCGCCGACCCTGACCGTCTTTCCCATTTCCACGACGTGAATGTGGGCGCGCGAGACGAGAACCGCACCGGAAAAGAAGTGGAAGCCGGTCGGGCGCACCTCCGGGAGGTCACGCACGCCGCCATTTGTCACGCAGCCGACCGCCCCCAGCGCCGTGTACGTGCTGGCGTTGACCTCTCCCCAGTACGAGCCCACGGGGGACTCGTCCAGGTCCTCGATCACGACGACCCACGGCTTGGGCGTCTTCTCAAACTCGGCCCAGACGTCCCCGAAGGGGATCTCGCCGTTGGCCGGCGGGTCCTTGGCGCGGATCCTGGCCGTCACGGCGTAGCCCACCATCCGGCCCAGCTCCGGGAAGCGGCAGACAATCGTCTGGTCCATGAAGCCGGCGTCGCGCGGCCGCCGGTTGAACAGTTCGATCGCGTTGCAGACTGTGGGTGTACTGAATCCCCGGAGCGCCTCCAGCTGCTCCGCCGTTAGCGCTTCGCTCATCGAGACCCGGTCGCCAGGCGCTCAAGCGCCGGCAGGCTGACGCGGGCCATGCGAATCTGCGATGGTTCGAACATCCCCTGCACCCAGACCGGGTCGCGCTTGATCGAACTCGTGTAATAAGAGACGTACATCTCGTCGCCGCGGATGGCGATGCCGGCGTAGGATGTGTCGCCGGCGCTGGGCAGGTCGGTCAGGCGCGTCAGCCCCTCCGGCTCGACGAGAAAGATCGAAGTGCGCTTCCTGGCGAACAGGCCGCCCTGCTCCACAAAGCGCGGGAAGTGGCTGGCCTGGTAGCGGCCCACCGAGTATGTCCGGCCGTTGTAGGCGAACAGGCACGGCCCGTCCAGGCGCGTAACCTTGCTCTTTGTGTGCGTCCACTTCGTGTAAGGCGGCTCAGCGACCGAGATCAACGTCGAGCCCGCGTCGTCGCCCCACATCGTGCCTTTGCCTTCCAGGCGGGCGGTGGAGATGATGCGGCCGTCGGCCATGAACTCGAAGTCGGTTTCGTCGTTGCGCTCGCCCTCCCAGATGTAAGAGACGGTCTCCCACACCAGGCCGTCCTCTGACTTGAGGAGCTGGGACCGGCCGTGTTCGTGCCAGTAGGCGGTGACGTACCAGGTCTTGTCGTCCAGCGTCTTGGGCCGCCAGAAAAGCCAGCCCCGCTGCTCCGGCTGCACCTCCTGCACCGGCTTCCAGCTCTCGCCGTCGATCGACCAGGTGAAGGCGGTGGTGTACGGCTCCGGGTTGCGGTCCCGGTTGGGCAGGAAGTAGATGAACAGCCGCTCGCCGATCTGCCCGAACGTGGGATCGCGGTACTCCCAGTCCTGCGGCCGAAACTCTTCGATCAGCGTCCAGTTGCGGGCGTCCGGGGAGCGCAGGAGGCGCATCCGGCTGCGCCGCGAGCCCAGGTGGTAAGGCGAGGCCTGGTGGCAGAGGTAGAACTGGCCGTTCCAGAAGGTGAGGTCCGTGTTCGAGTTGTGGTTGCCGTCAGAGACCGCCTTCCACGTCTCCAGCACGACGCTGGGATCGACGGCGGCCTTCTGCCCCTTGAGCAGCGTGGCGGAGAGATTGGCGGCGGTCTTGATCGAGGCAAACTGCGCACGGCCGATCGTGCGGCGAAGCGTCCTGTTCACGAAGCGAACCTCCTTTGGGCGAATCCGGGCCGATTATCATCTCGCGGCCGGAACTCTGTCCAGACTTGTCCTGTAAACAAAAGAGAGGGCAGGTGAACGACGGGAGGGGTGTGTCGTCCACCTGCCCGCGGGCGCCTGAAGGGGGTAGTTCAGGCGCCCGCCTGGGAGTTGACTGATCTGTGACGTCTTGTCAGGCCACTGCCTCCGCCCGGCCCGGGGCCTCCGAGGGATTCGCGGCGACAGCATCCGCCGGCCCGTGCAGCGCATCGAACTCGCGGCGCAGGATGCCCATGCGGAGCACGTCTATGTAGCGGCCGTCCTGGTAGTACTCCTCGCGGCCGCGGCCTTCTTCAACGAAGCCGCATTTCCTGTATACGGCCTGCGCTCGCGGGTTGATCTCGAAGACGCCAAGGTTCACCTTGTTCAGGTTCATCTGGTAGAAGGCGAAGCGCAGCAGCAGGAGCATCGCGTCAGTCCCGTAGCCCTGCGAGCGGTACGCCGCCTCGCCGATCATGATCCCGAGGTCCGCCCAGCGGTCCTCCGGCCGGCCACGGTGGAGGCCGCAGACGCCGATGTGCACGCCGTCCAGCGTCTCGATGGCGAAGCGGACTTCCGAGAAGTCGTTCGCTTTCGAGGCGGCGGCCGCCCAGTCGCGCTCGTAGGCGAGCGAGAACGGATAGCGCGCCATGAGGAACTGGGTCACCTCGCGGTCGTTGATCCAGCGGAACGCGCGCTCGGCGTCCTCGGGCTCAATCGCCCGGAACCGCACCAGCTTTCCTAGCTCTGCCATTTCGTTTCGCCTCCTTTCACGGTCGCTTCGCCCCGAAAAACAAAAAACCCGGCGCTCCTGGCGTCGGGCCTGTGGTTCTCGGTGCTTGCTGACTGTTAGGTCGTCTGAACCCAGGCCCTGCGGCAAATGTGGACGTTAAGCGTAGACAGACAGGTGAAACCTGCGCCTACGTACATCTGCTTGGCAGAGAAAGCCCTGTGGTTCATAGTGCGCAAATACTAGCAAACCGCGCAGAACTGGTCAAGAGTGGCCTAAGGCAGGACGCCAACCTTGCGCAGGAACGGGATCGCTCCGGCCACCCGGTCCTCGTCCTGCTTCTGGTTGATCTCGCAGACGCGCGGGATCAGCGGCGGCAGCTTGGCGGCGTAGTGCGGCCAGTCCGCCGTTCCGAAGCCCGGCGCCCGGTGGTCGGCCAGTCCGTCAACGTCGTGGACGTGCGTGCCGACGCAGCGCGGGCCCAGCTCGTCCAGCCAGCGCCGGTGATCGATGAACCCCAGGCGCTCCAGCACCTCCGCGTGACCGATGTCCAGCCAGAAGCCGGCGACCTCCGGCGGATAGTCCGCGATCAGCGCCGCCATTTCATCCGGGTCGGGGAACTCGCTGAAGTGGTAGCGGTTCTCCAGCCCGATCGTCACGCCCCTGGCCGCCGCGTGCTCGGCGATCTCGGCCAGCGACTGTTTGGCCTTGGCCAGCCACGGAGCGGCCTCCTTGCGGCGGCGTTCGATCCCGGCCTTGGCCAGGCGCTCCATTTCGGCGGGGTCCTTGTCCGGTGAGTCGTACAACTTTCGCAGCTGCTTCTCCTCGTCGAACATCGTGCTGCCGATGCCGCCCAGGTGCACGACGAGCAGTGATGTCCCGGCGCGCACGGCCGTGTCGACGCTGTCCTTGGCGACCTTCACGGCGAGCTTGCGCTCGTCTTCGTCGAGGCCGGCCAGGTTCAAGTTCTCGGAGTTCTTGCCGTCCGGCGCCTTCACACGCGGACAGGGCGAGTGCACGGAAGAGAACTTGATCGTCCCGCTCTCGATCAGGGCATCGACACCGTCCGGCGGGATCACGTAGTTGATCTCCGCGTATTCAAAGCCCAGCTCCGCCGCCCTCTTGCCGAAAGCCGGCATCGAGTCGTGCTCTGCACCGTCGTTCTTGAAGCGGCCCTGTGACCACATGGTGCTCAACGCACAGAGGGGTTGTTCGCTCATGGCGTCAGCATACCGGGCGAACGGACGCAGAGGGAAGGCGGAGGGTCAGGGCGTCGCCGGCGGATCGGCGGGCCCGGTAGCGGGAGGTCGCTTCGCCCCGATGCTGTGCGGCGGCGCCGGCCGTTTCGGAGCCGGTCTGGCGGCGCTGATCCGGCGAGAGAAGGCGATCCCGACCGCCGACGCGGCAGCGCTCCCGATGACCGCCGTGAGCAGGCTGAGCAGCAGCCCCGTCGCGTCGCGCTGACCGAGAAGCGGCACCAGCACGCCGCCGGCACAGGCCCCGGCCAGCGCCAGGGGTAGAGCCAGGATCGACCCGCGCCCGCGCACCCAGACGGCTGAAATCGCCCAGGGGATGATCCCCAGAAGGCACCAGCACAGCACGAAGAACGCGATGAACGCCAGGCGCGCCTCAATCGTCACCCAAATAGCGTCAGGCGTGGGCCTCCGGAGGTCAAGCGCGACTCGCTGTTATGAACAGGCCCGGAAGGCGGTTGTAGACAGCGAAGGGTGGCCCCAATAGCCGCTTCTATGAAGGATATTGTCAACTATTACCTATCCGATCGTCATCCAAATGGGTAGACTGTGAGCATTCCGCTGGCTACTAAGAGGCACAGATGACACCGCGAATCGCGTTCGCTACCGCGCTCGGCGCGCTCTTTGTATTGCTGGCGGTTTTCGGCGCCTCAACCATCACCCCCACGACGAGGTCCGCCCACGCCGTCGACATCGAATGCGGCGACAACCGGGGTACCCTGCAGCCGGCAGATGTCGGCCTCTATGCCGATCCGTACGAGGGCAGCCCCAACGACTCGTTCACCGTCTACATCAACGGCCTCGCCTACTCCCCTTCGCCCCAGGAAGTGCAGATCATCTGGGACAGCGACTATCCCCCCACCATGAGCCAGGGGACAGTCGTCGGGACCGGCACCATCCCGTCCGAGGAGGACGGCGTCATCGATGCCCAGGTCCCGAGCGACGCCACCGCCGGCGAACACCACCTCGTCGCGTGCTGGCTCAACTCGCCCCAGGAGACCTGGTACTACCAGGACTTCTACTACTACGTCGACCCGGACATCTTCTGCGGCTTCAGCGCTCCGGCCTACTACGACGACAGCGCGGAGGCCTACCTGGACCCGGACGAAGGCTATCCGGACGACAGCTTCACCGCCTACGTGTCCAACATCAGCGACCACATCCACTACGGGGAAGTGTTATGGGACGCGAACCCGGAAGGTGACCCACCGACCTTCGGGGAGAAGATCGGTGACGGCGTCATCGATAACTCCGGCGGCCAGGTCGACGCAACGGTGCCGACCGACCCAGGTGACCCCAATCCCGGCCTCCACTACGTGACCCTCTGCTGGTCAGACGTGGAGCTGTACCACTACGTGCTGCTGCCATTCACCGTCCTCGGCGCCTCAACATCGCCGTCGGCGTCACCCTCAGCCTCTCCGACGCCGACCCCAACGCCAACGGTTACTCCAACCACGACGCCGTCGCTGACGCCCTCGCCTTCGCCCACGACACCTGGATCAGCATCGCCGTCGCCGTCACCGTCGCCCACGCCCACGCATATGACACCGAGCCCGACGACATCGCCCTCAGCCACGGCGAGCCCGTCGCCGTCTCCCTCACCAACGCAGGCGCGAACCACCACTCCGGCAGTGACCCCGACGCCCACGCCGAGCCCGTCGCCGACTCCGGTCGTGACCATCAACCACCCGACACCAACGGCAACGCCGTCGCCGTCGCCTACACCATCGCCGCCGCCGGTCATCGGCAACCCCGATACGGCAACACCGATCGTGACTGCCGCGCCGACTCCAACGAGCCCGCCAACGCAAGCGCCGACGGTACCGCCGCCTACGGCGCTGCCCGCGACCGCTACCCCAACTCCGACTCCGACGCCGGTCGCCATTTCCGTGGCCTCTACGCCGAGGGTCACCGTGCCGGCGCCGACCCGGGCCGGCGCCTCCGCCACGCCGACGGCGACTCCCGTGCGCTCGTCCACGCCGACGCCGTCGCCCAGCCCAACTTCCACAGTGCTCAGCGCCTCCTTCGCGCCGCACGAGACGACCGACCCCGGTTCGATCATCACCGGCGGCGGCACGAACAACGGCCGTCCGGAGTTCGCGCAATCAGTGCTGACGCCAGGCGGTCTCTCCGGGAACCTCGGCGTCATCGGCACGAACCTCCTGCTGATGGCCGGAACGCTGATGATCATCATCCTCAGCTGCGAGCTCTTCAATAAGACGGTCGAAGAGAACCACGACACGCTCAAGCGCTGGACGAAGCCCGTCTCCGGGCCGATCGAAGGCCTCTTCATCCGGATCGGCGATGCCTGGAAGTCAGCGACCGGAGCATCGCCGATTGGCAAGATCGGCCCGATCCTCGCCGTCCTCGGGATCTCGGGGCTGATCTACGGCGTGCTGGAGCCCGGCTTCGGCTTCAACGACAAGAGCCTGATCATGTTCCTCGGCCTGATCATCACCATCGCCATCGTCACGTACTTCTACAACGGCGGCCAGCTGATCATGGCCAGCATCTTCAACCTGGAGTCCGCGATCCTGCTCTTCCCCATCGGAGTGCTGGTGGCGGCGATCTGCGTCCTCTTCACCCGGATCGATGGTTTCCAGCCCGGTGTCATCTACGGATTCGTCGCTTCGGCGGCTGTGATCGGCTCCAGGGAGGTGAACACGGATGAGGACGGGCAGATCATCTTCTATCCGGCCATCGCTTTGCTTGGCCTCTGCCTGGTGGCCTGGATCCTGATCAGCCCCTTCCGCGACTTCGCCACGGACCACACCAGCCTCTGGGCGGCCCTCCCGGAGACGATCGCCGTCGGTGTCTTCGTCGGCGCGCTTGAGGGCACCTTCTTCCAGATGATCCCGATCCGCTACCTGGACGGCCACAAGGTCTGGAGCTGGAACAAGGCCGCCTGGGTGCTCACGGCCGGGATCGCCGCCTTCATGTTCTGGGCCATTCTCCTGCACGATCAGAGCTCATCGGCCAGCTCGGTCACCCACGGCACGCCTGCCGTCGCTATCGTGGCCATGGCCGTCTGCCTGGTGCTCAGCGTTGGCTTCTACGCGTTCTTCCGCCTGCGCGGCCCGGACAGCGCCCTCGAAGCCGAAGCCGCCTAGCGTTCCCGCGCGTCCCGGCAATATACTGCCCGCAGCATGCAGACCGGCGTCAGCTACTTCTCCTCGCGTTCGCTGCCCCACGTCCGCGCCGACCTGCGCGAGATGACCGAATCCGGCTGCACCTACGTCGTCCACTGCTACACGGAGACTGATCTCGCCTATCACCGGCAGGCCATGGCTGAAATCTCGAAGGCGACGCGCGAGGCCGGGCTCGAAGTGTGGTTCGACCCGTGGGGGCTCGTCGGCGTCTTCTCCGGAGAGACGTTCTCGCGCTTTCCGCTGCAGGACCCGGAGACCTGGCAGGTGCTTTCCGATGGCAGGCGCGTCGGTGCCGCCTGCCCGAACCACCCGGCTACGCGGGAGTTCTTGCGCGGCTGGGTTGATGCCTGTGCCGCGGCGGAAGGCGCAGTGCTGATGTGGGACGAGCCGCACCTCTACTCGCCGCTCTGGGCCCGTGATTTCACGCCCGCCTGGAGCTGCTACTGCGACGCTTGCCTGGGCCGTTTCCGCGATCTGCACGGCGGCGAGATGCCCCGCGACTTCACGCCGGAGGTGAAGGCCTTCCGTGAGGCGACGCTGCTGGACCTGCTGACCGAGATGTGCCGCTACGGCCACGAGAAGGGGATGCGCAATGCACTCTGCCTCTTCCCAACCGATATCGCGGAGCACGGCTTCGGCGCGCCCGGAGAGCGTCTCAAGCGCGCCGTCGAATCGCGGACGCCCGGCGCTCCGGCAAGCGCGATCGAGGCGATGATGCACATCGGCGTCGGCGACTTCGATGCCACGGCGGCGATACCTGACCTCGACATCTTCGCGACCGATCCTTACTGGTACGCGCTGGGCGTCGAAGCCGAGCCGTTCATGCGCACATACAGCGAGGAGGCCGCCGCCGCTGCCCGGAAGCACGGCCGGGAGCTGCAGCTCTGGCTCCAGGCGTTCAGCGTCCCCGCCGGCCGCGAAGAAGAGCTCCGTATCGGCGCGCGGGTAGCGGAGGACGTCGGCGCCACCCATCTCGCCGCATGGAGCTTCCAGGCCACGGCGTCGATGTCCATCGCCTGCGCGGACTCGCCGAAGGCCTGGTCAATCGTCGGCGAAGAATTCCGGCGCATCCGGTCCTAGGCGCCCGGCGTAGGGGCGAGGCATCCACTGAGGCGGGTAGATCCTCTCACATCAAGCTGAAGATTCTAGTCGGTAGCCCATGTCGATATCGGTGGTTGCCTCACCCCGGCGTAGATCGCAGACCGCCTCGCCCCTGCGAGGGCGCGGTCAGCCCGCGATCTGGCGCAGATGGGCAGTGTCGTGGTCGTAGGTGTGGTTGACCAGCATCCCCAGCGTCATCGGCCCGAAGATCGCGTGGCGGTAGGGCCGCGATAGTCCGCCGGCGCCGGCGAGGCGCACCAGCTCCAGGTTGGCGGCGCGGTTGGCCGCGAACGTCTCAAGCGCCATGACGATGTCGCGTTCCCCGTAGTGCAGTTGCTCCGCCCAGCCGTCCTGGTCCAGCGCGTCCAGCACCGGGTTGTCAGTGGCCAGGATCTCCCGGAAGCGCCAGCCGCGCGATACCTCCAGGTCCGCCAGGTGTGTCGCTACAAAGGCCGGCGACCAGCCTTCCCCGCCGCCCGGCGCGGAGCGTAACGCCTCGGACAATCGCTGCGGCGTCTCCGCCAGCGCCGCCAAAGCGTCGTCCGGCAGCGGCTGGACGCCTCGGCAGACGGGGCAGTCGTGGGTGCGCGGCATCGGCTGCCTAGTCGCCCCGTACCTGCCGCAGGTGCGCGATGTCGTGGTCGGCGATGTGCTCGATCAGGGCGCGCAGGGGCCGGTTCCCGAACTCCGGGTGCCTGTACTTTCGCTCCAGCCCGGCCTCCCCGGCAAAGCGCAGCAGCTCCAGGTTGGCCTGGCGGTTGGCGGAGTACGTCGCCAGGGAAGTGGCCAGCTCGCGGTCGCCGTAGTTCAGCTTCGCCGCCCAGGTGTCCTGGTCGAACGGCTGCAACATCGGCTCGTCCTCCGCCAGCACCTCCCGGATCCGCCAGCCCAGCACGACCTCGATGTCGGCCAGGTGCGCCGCGATCTCGTGCGGAGACCAGCCCTGCCGCTCCAGCGCGCGCGGTTCCCGGAACGTGCGTGAGAGGAGCTTCGGCATCTCCGCCATCGCGCCCATCATGTCCACCGGCACGTCCACGGTCTCGCCGCAGAGCGGGCAATCGTTTTTGCGCGTCTCAAACTCAAGCATCTGAGGCTCCTTTGCGCTATCTAAAATCGAGGTAGCCGGCGAACCAGAGAGCCAGGGCGATCGTGTTGAACGCCGCGTGAATCGCGACCCCTGCCAGGTAGAAGTTGCGAGTGCGCTTCGGCAGCGGATCGCTGCGGTTGACGACGCCAACAATACGCCGGTCAAGGCCGAGACCGACAGTGTAGCTGGCCACGGAGTGAACCGCCAGCGGCACCGTGACCCGGTAGACAAAGAAAGCGTGCGTGTGGTGGGGCGCGTACACGTACAGGTAGGTCAGCGCCTCCAGCATCCCAAACACCAGTCCGCTGCCCGCGCAGAGCAAGGCCCGGTACTGGCGGCTGCGCAGAGCGTAAGGCCACTTGACCAGCGCCAGGTACACTCCGATGGGCTTGAATGCTTCCTCAATGATCGGCGCCCCGATGAAGATCAGCAGCAGGCCGCCGGTGGAAATTTCGCTGACCAACGCTCCGAAGATGCCAAGCGCACCTCCAGTCAGCGATACAAGGATCACGAGAAAGTGTGTCCGCCACGTCGCGCGTTTCTCTTTGTACTTGGGGCGAGTAAGGAGTGTTAGCGAGCAGTCCAACCGCTAGCCCCGGGGCAGACCGAGCCCCCGGCCGGCGATGATGTTGCGCTGGACTTCGCTGGTTCCGGCGGCAACGGTCAGGGCGGAGGTGGAGAGGTAGTAGTGCTCCAGCCGTCCGGCGAGCGGCGCCCAGCGTCCCGCCTCCACCTGTCCGGGCAGGCCCATGATCTGCATCCCGGCGTTGGCGATCCGCTGCTGCAGCTCCGAGCCATACATCTTCGACATCGAGGCTTCGGCGTTGGGAATCTGGCCCTTCGCCTGCATCGAGGCGACGCGGTAGGCGAGGAGCCGGCCCGCTGTCAGCTCGATCGCCAGCTCCGCCAGCTTCGCCCGGACGCCGCGCTCCACTGGCTGTGCCCGCGCGAATTCGACCAGCTCTTCGAAAACGCGGACGCCTGCCACGACGCGGTTGATGCCGGAGCGTTCGAAGTCCAGCGTCGCCGCGGCCACGTACCAGCCGCGGTTCACCTCTCCGACCAGGCAATCGCGCGGCACACGGACGTCCTCGAAGAAGATCTGGTTGAAGGCGTGGCGCTTGGTGATGTCCATCAGCGGCGCCACCTGGATACCCGGCAGCGTCATATCGACCAGCAGGTAGCTGATCCCCTTGTGCTTCGGGGCCTCCGGATCCGTCCGCACGAGCAGCACGCACCAGTCCGCCTTGTGAGCCAGCGAAGTCCAGATCTTCTGGCCGTTGACGATGAAGTGGTCGCCGTCCAGGACCGCGCGCGTCTCCAGCGCGGCCAGGTCGGAGCCGGCGGCGGGCTCGCTGAACCCCTGGCACCAGACGGTCTCCGCCCCTGCGATCCCCGGCAGGTGGCGCGCCTTCTGTTCGTCCGTGCCGTACAGGATGATCGTCGGCCCGACGCGGTCAGGTCCCACCCCGAGTTGGGTCGGCGCGCGGTGGTACGCCATCTCTTCGTTGTAGATGACCTGTTGCATGACCCCCGCCGCGCGGCCGCCGTGTTCCACCGGCCAGCCCAGCGTCAGCAGTCCTTTCCTGGACAGCTTGCGCTGGAAATCGCGCAGGAAGCTCCAGGACTCGTCGCCGCCTTCACCCAGGTTGCCGCTGCCGCCGCTGCGCGCCCACTCGTCCGGCAGCTCAGCCTTGAGGAAGGCTCGAATCTCGCCACGGAAGGCTTCTTCTTCGGGGCTAAAGCGGAAGTCCACGGATGAGGCGAGTATACTACCCAGATAGAGTGGGCTATCGACTACTCCTCCCCGGCGCCGTGTTGGCCCTGCTGCTTCTCGCGGCCTGTAGCGGCAGCATCGACGACACGGGCACTCTGCAGCCGCTCCTCAACCCGACGGACAGCCCCGCGCCAACGCCCACCCCCGCGCCGTCCTACTCCGCGCCCGTCCCGCCCCTCACCACGGACGACATCTTTCCGCCGCGAGACCTCTCCCCGTACAACCTCGACCCTTCGCGAGTCCGCACAGTCATCGCCACGGGAGACGTCATCCCGGCGCGCCACACCGACTACACGATCCGCCAGATGAACAACGACTTCGACTACACCGTGGCCGCGACCAAGGACATCCTCTCCGCCGCCGACATCACCGTGATCAACCTGGAAGCGCCCCTGATTGACGGCTGTCCCGAAGAAGCGGGCGAGACTTTCACATTCTGCGGCCAGTCGGGGTTCACCAGCGCGCTCCAGACGGCCGGCGTTGACGTGGCGACGCTGGAGAACAACCACATCGGCAACTACGGCTCCGACGCCATCACCGAGACCGAACAGCACCTCGAAGACGCCGGCATCAAGTGGGCCGACCGCTACAACCCCGCCATCATCGATGTTCGCGGCGTCAAGTTCGGCTTCCTCGCCTTCAACGGCGTCTTCGGCGGCTTCGTCGACCAGGACGACATGAAGCGGCAGATCGAGGCGCTGCGCCCGCAGGTCGACGTGCTGGCCGTCGCCTTCCACTGGGGTATGGAGTACGTGCCGCTGCCGCTGCCGGCGCCGGGAATCGCCGACGACGACCCGATTGAGCTGGCCCACGCGGCGATTGACGACGGCGCTGACTTCATCATCGGCAACCACCCGCATTGGGTGCAGTCGGTCGAGATATACAAGGGCAAGTTCATCATCTACGCCCACGGCAACTTCATCTTCGACCAGGAGTGGAGCTACGAGACCACGGTCGGCGTGATCGGCAAATACACCTTCTACGACGACACCCTGATCGGCGTCGAGTACATCCCGGTGCACATCGAGAACTACGCCCAGCCGGTGCCGATGGTCGGCGACGAACGGCAAGCGACGCTGGACATCATGAAGCAGGACACGATCGACCTGGCGGCCAAGCTCTCGGCCCAGGGTTACTGATTCCTGACAACACGCTGTCAGGGAAACGGTGGATGCTGGCCGGGAAGGAGGAGGCAATGCCCGACAACCCGAAAGCTGACCGCCCTCACATGCCCGGCTACGGCGTCTCGAAGTCGAAGAAGGGCATGCTGCCGTTCTCTTACTTCGAAGAGCACTTCGCCGGCAATCGCAACTACTTCATCGCGACGACGGCGCCGGACGAACGGCCGCACGTCATGCCAATCTGGGGAGTCTGGCACTCCAGCCGCTTCTACTTCAGCACCAGCGCGACAAGTCGCAAGGCCAAGAACCTCTCGAACAATCCGTGGTGCGCAATCACCGTCGAAGACGGCGCGGAGCCTGTGATCCTGGAAGGCATGGCGTCGCGGTTGACGGCCGCGACGGAGTTCAAGGCGGCAGCGCTCGCCTATAAGAAGAAGTACGACTGGCCGCTCACCCTGGAGATGGGCAACGTCTACGAAGTGCGGCCGGCCAGGGCCTTCGCCTTCATCGAGGCGGCAGAGCAATTCGGTTCGTCTGCCACGCGCTGGATCTTCTCCTGACCTGCAACTCTTGACCCGCAGCCCTCGCCCCGTGCTAGTATCGGGCTGCCCGTCCGTCACCCGGCGGACCATTTTTCAGCAGGAGGTGGGCCATGCGGTTTATCCTCGGGATCATCATCGGCATCGCGGCTGGAGCGGCGCTCGGCCTGATCATCGCCCCGCAGTCCGGACGCGAGACCCGCGACGCGCTCCGCAAGCGAATGAACACCACCGAAGAGGAATCGGCGGAGCTGGCCATCCCGGCCGCCTAGAGATCGACTGACCGATCACTTTGGCTAACGGCGAACAGAAACTCATCGTCGTCATCACATCTGACGATGAGGCGGAAGCGCTTATCAAAAAGCTGATAGAGCGCGGCTATCCCGCGACGAAGGTCAGCAGCACCGGCGGCTTCCTCCGCCGCGGCAACGCCACCATCTTCTCCGGCGTCGAATCCGGCGACATCGAAAACGTCATGGCGATCATCCGCAAGGAGTGCCAGGCACGCACGGAGTTCATTCCGGCGCAGGCGCTGCCCTTCCCGGAGAGCATCTACCCCGCCGAACCCGTCCAGGTGCGAGTCGGCGGCGCAATCGTCTTCGTGCTCCCCGTAGAGCGCTTCGAAAAGACGTAGGCGTAGCGGTCAGCACTCAGCTATCAGCACGTTGTAGGGCGTGCGGGTGTTCCTTCCGGCAACGAATAGCTCACGACGTCGAAGCCAGAGCGCTGCTCCCAGCATATCCGAAGCTGAGTGCTGAGTGCTGACAGCTGACTGCTAAGGGATAAACAGCGGCGCCAGCACCAGCGTGATCGTGCTCAGAAGCTTGATCAGCACGTGCAGCGAAGGGCCCGCGGTGTCCTTGAACGGGTCTCCGACCGTGTCGCCGACGACTGCCGCCTTGTGCGCCTCCGTGCCCTTGCCCAGCACCTTGCCGGCTTCCTCGCCGTCTCCAGTCAGGTTCCCGGCTTCGATGTACTTCTTGGCGTTGTCCCAGGCACCGCCGACGTTGTTGAAGAACGTCGCCAGGATGATCCCGCCGATCGTTCCCACCATCAGCAGGCCGGAGACAGCCAGCCAGCCGGACGCGCTTTCCAGCTTCGTGCCTTCGAACACGATGTCGTGGGCCCGGGCGTAACGGAAGATCAGCCCCACGGCGATCGGCGTGCAGACGGCCAACAGGCCAGGCAGGATCATCTCGCGCAGGGCGGCCTTGGCCGTGATGTCCACCGCGCGGCCGTAGTCCGGGCGGGAAGTGCCGGCCATGATCCCGGGGTCGGCCTTGAACTGGCGTCGCACCTCTTCGATGATCGCGCCGGCCGCGTTGCCGACAGCGCGGATCGTGAAGGCTGAGAACAGGAACACAAGCATCACGCCGAGCAGCCCGCCGACAAAGACGTCCGGGTTTGAGAGGTCGATCGGCAACTGGTGGTTAAGCGGGATGTCCAGGTGCTCCTTGACCTTGTCCAGGTATGCGCTGAACAGCAGGAACGCCGCCAGGCCCGCCGAGGCCACCGCATAACCCTTTGTGAGGGCCTTCGTGGTGTTGCCGACGGAGTCCAGCGAGTCCGTAATGTGCCGAGCGCTTTCCGGAGCGCCGGACATCTCGGTGATGCCGCCGGCGTTGTCCGTGATCGGCCCAAACGTGTCCATGGAGAGCACGTAGGCGGCCGACATCAGCATGCCCATCGTGGCCACGGCCGTACCGAAGACGCCGGTGCTGAAGGTTCCCACCGTGCCGATGTGCGCGTGTGATCCCAGCGAGAACGAGATGACCAGCGCCAGGCCGATGGAGATGGCGGTAGCGGCCGTCGTCTCCAGGCCGACTGCCGTGCCGATGATGATGTTGGTGGCAGGACCCGTCTTGGAGGCCTGCGCGATGTCCTTCACCGGCCGCCACGAACCAGACGTGTAGTACTGGGTGATGTACACAAACGCGATCCCGGTAATGACGCCGGTCAGGCCGCAGAAGAAGAACCAGTACCAGCTGTCACCCAGCATCACCTTGGTGGCGATGCCCAGGCCTATCACCGAAAGCACCGAAACGATGTAGAACCCGTAGTTCAGCGGCTGCATCGGGTCCTGCTTGCCGTCGTCCTTCACGAAGTAAGGCACCGAGTGCAGACCGACGATCGTCGCCAGGATGCCGAAGGAGCGCAGGATCAGCGGGAACACGACCCACTGCAGGTCGCCGGTGACGGTGTAGATCGCGACGCCAAGGATCATCGCACCGATGTTTTCGGCCGACATCGACTCGAAGAGGTCGGCGCCACGGCCGGCGCAGTCGCCGACGTTGTCGCCAACCAGGTCCGCGATGACCGCGGCGTTTCTCGGGTCGTCCTCCGGGATGCCGGCCTCAACCTTGCCGACAAGGTCGGCCCCCACGTCTGCAGCCTTCGTGTAGATTCCGCCGCCGAGCTGGGCGAAGAGAGCGACGAAGCTGGCCCCGAACCCGAAGCCGACGATCAGGAACGGCGCGATCGACTCCGGGTTGCCCAGGACTTTGCTGTAAACGAAGAAGATCCCGGAGACGCCGAGCAGGCTCATCGCAACTACGAGGAAGCCAGACACCGCGCCGCCTCGAAGCGAGACGGTGATCGCCTCACGGAGGCTGCGGGTAGCCGCAGAAGCAGTCCGCACGTTGGCCCGGACGGAAATGTACATACCGATGTAACCGGCGAGCCCCGAGCAGAAGGCGCCGAGCAAGAACGAGATCGATGTCAGAAGGCCTTCCTGCCAGTGCCCGACTTCGACCTGACCGTTGGTCACGTCACCGTTGCTGCTGAGGACGATGTCCTTGACGCCGTCGGAGATAGCGCCTACCAGCACACCGATCGCCACGGCCGTGACCAAGGCGAGCACGGCGATCGTCATGTACTGCCTTCGAAGGAACGCCATCGCGCCTTCGAAGATCATGTCTGCGACGTCCTGCATCTCTTTCGTGCCGGTATCGCGGCGCAGTACGTCCCAGGTCAGGTAGATGGCGTAGAGCACGGCGGCTAGGCCGGCAATCGGAATTAGCGGAACAAGCTCCATACTTAGTCGAACCTCCGAAGCGGCAGTCTAGCAGGCGATAAGTTTAAGGACAATCCGCTGATCTACATAAGCGGTGTTACAGACGTGCTTCGTCAAGCAATCGGCGCCTAACGCCGGAACCGCGAGAAGTCAGGGTCTCGGCGCTCCAGGAAGGCGTTTTTGCCTTCGTCCGCCTCGCCGGTCTTGTAGAAATCGGGCGCGAATTCGGAAACCCAATCGCGGCCGGGCTGGCGCAGCGGCTGGAGCACCTCGCGGAAGGAGGCCTTGAGGATCCGCAGGCAGGCCGGGCTCTTCTGCATCAGCTCAGCGCACCAGCGGTCCACCTCGGCGTCCAGGTCTTCGTGCGGAACCACAGCGTTGACCAGCCCCATCTCCAGCGCTTCCTGCGCGCTGTAGCGGCGGGTCAGCATCCAGATCTCCTTGGCCTTCTTGGCCCCTACCACGTGCGTCAGGTAGGACACCCAGTGCCCGGAAGCCGGGCTGCCCACGCGTGGCCCCACCTGGGCGAACGTGGCGCGTTCCGAGGCGATGGTGAAGTCGCAGAAGTAGGCCAGGTGGTTGCCCCCGCCAATGGCGTAGCCGTTGACCCGGGCGATCACCGGCTTCAGGAAATCTTCGATGCCGGCGTGCGGGTCCATCGGCGCCTGCTCGCCCTCCCGTTGGACTTCCTGTAGCCAGCGCACGTCGCCGCCGGCGCAGAAGGCGCGGTCTCCGGCGCCCGTGATAACCAGCACCCCGATCGTGTCGTCCTTCGCCGCGTCATCAACCGCCGCGCGCATCTCATCGAGCGTCTGTCCCGTGAAGGAGTTCATGAGGTCGGGCCGGTTGATCGTCAGCCAGGCCGCGCCGGGCACACGGTGATGCTTTTCGTAGAGGATGTCCTGGAAGTCGGTCACGGCAGATAGGGTGAAGGGTCAGCGCCGGCGGGTCAAGTTGGTGCCCCCAGCGGGATTCGAACCCGCGATCTCCACCTTGAAAGGGTGGCGTCCTAGGCCGCTAGACGATGGGGGCGACCGCAATCGATTGTACGGGAGCGGGGAAAGGGGCGGCAAACGCGGTGGGGCGTTAGGGTGCCGGCGTCGGGGTCGTGTTGTCGGCCGTGACCGGCGCCTGGTCCAGCACTCTGGCGAAGGTGCCTTCGATCGTGCCGTCAGAGCCGCGGGAGCCCCAGACTATTACGCGCACGCCCACTGCCGGACGCCCCGTGACCTCAGCGATGGATGGCACGTGCACCTGGCCCAGCTCCAGCGTCCAGCGGCTGCCGTCGATCTCGGAGATCGTGCCTTCCAGCTGGACGAGCGATGGTCCGTCAGGCGTCTCGACTATGGAGAGGTTGCTGGCGACGAGATCATCGCCCTGGCGCTTCGTGTCGACGATGACGAGCGATCCTTTCGGCGGGTCCGAGCCGGTTGGCGGCGGCACCACGGGCACGCCGCTGATATGCCAGACGCCGCCTGCCTGGTCGAAGCCGTCGAATGTGCCGATCACGTTGGCGGTGTCGGCGGTGGCATTGCTGTTGATCACTGTCACGCGGCGCGCCTGCAGGTCTCCGTTCTGGTTCACCGCCTCGACCTGGACGCGCGCCCCGTTCGCCACGCTGCCGGCGCGCGCGTTGAACGCCGTGCTGGGGGTGATGTCGAACTCGAAGCCGCCGATCATCCAGCGGTTGGTGGACTTGCCCACGTCGCCCTGGATCGTTCCTTCAAACCAGAGCTGCGCCGTTCCGTCGGTGGCGCCGGCGGAGGTTGGGTTGACGAGCCCGGCGACGACGCCGGACGCGGTGTTCTGGAGCGTCACCTGGACTTGTTGCCCCGGCTTCACGTCAAAGGTCTGCAGCGTGTCCGCGGAATAGGGGATCCACTGCCCGGCCACGCTGATCCCCTGGTCGGTCACTTCTTCCACGGCCCCGGAGACGACAGCTGTCGGGATGGAGCCGACCTGGATCGCGCCCAGGGTCAGCGCGTGGAGCCGGCCGTTGGAGCTGCGCGCCGCCAGCACAGTCGCCGATGAGCCGGTGCGCAGCTGGGAGTAGCCGATGGTCCTGTCGTCGATACGCACCTCGACTCCGCCGACCTGCCACTGGTCTCCATCGGACTGCTGGGCCTGGCCGGAGATCGTCAGGATGCCGCCGGAGAGCTCCTCCGGCTGCAGGACAGACACGGCGTTGCCGGCGCCTCCGTCCAGCTGCGTGTTGTGCAGGTCGGCGACAACTTCTGTGTACGTGTTCTTGGTGCCTTCTGACACTTCGGGCCAGATCGCCAGTAGCCGCTGCTCCTGGTCCTGGGCCTGCGTGAGCACGCGCGCCCGCAGCTCTGTATTCTCCGGCTGGTGCTGCAGGATCTCGAAAGCGCGGCGGTTGCGGTCTTCCATGGCGGAGAGGGCGTTCTCGGGAACGTTGTCGCCATCGCGGACTGTGTCGTTGATCTCTTCCATGCGCTGCTTGGACTGGTCCAGCAGGACCTCCGCCTTGTGTGAATCGTCGGTGATAAACCAGACGCGGACGTCCTCGCCTGCCAGCTTGATGCGGTAGAGCGGGCTGCTGGGCATCGCGCTCTGCGAGGCGTAGACCGTGCCCCCGCCGACCGCCGAAACGGTCAGCACGGCCGCGGCGCTGATAGCCACCGGCTTCAGCCACCCTGCGTAGCCGCTGCGCGACCCGGAGGATGTGAAGGGGGCCGGGCGCTTGCGGCTCTGCAGCTCCGCCACCCGCTTCTGCAGCTTCCGCCAGCCCTGGTCCTTGGCCATCGGTGTCGGCGCGGCCATCGGCGTCAGCGAGACCTGCGCGGCCAGCATCAGCACCGGCCGCAGCCGGTCTGCCTGCCGCGGGTATCGTTCCAGGCAGTCGTCAACGCTGGCGCCAAGGCGCATCGCCTCCAGGCAGTTGGCCAGGACCGACTCGTAGCGCCGGAAGGCCACTAGAAGCGGTCCTCCGGGTGCAGGACGCGGCGCAGCGCACCAAGCGCCCTGTGCTGGAGCGACTTGATCGCGCCCTCACTGCGGCCCATGATCTTGCCGACCGAGCGGTTGTCGAACCCCTCGATGAACTTGAGGACGATGACCTGCCGTTGTTCGTCTGTCAGGTGCTTGAGCGCGATCTGCAGCTGGCCGCGCTCCAGCGCCCGCTCCGCCAGCACCTGGGGATTGGCCAGCGCTGAAGAAAGCGTCTCGCTGAGGTCAACTTCGCCGCGGCGTTTGCGGCGGCGGTGCAGGTCGATCAAGCGATTGCGAGCGATGCGGAAGACCCAGGCGCCGAAGGGCAGCCCCCGGAACGAGTACTTCTGGATCGATTCGATCATCTTGAGCATTACGTCCGAGGCCAGGTCTTCGGCGGCGTGGACGTCGCCCATCTGCATGAAGGCGTAGTTGTAGATCTTTGGGAAGTACTTTTCGTAGAGCTGGTGAATCGCGTCGTTGTCGAAGGACTGGGCGCGCCGTACCAGCTCCCACTCCGCCGTCAGCTCGTCAACGGGCTGAACCTCGGCCTCCTCGGCAGGCTGTGCAACGGCGTCCCCGGGCCGGGGCTTGGGTACGGACGTCAACGCTGGCGACCAGTATGCTGTACGCATTTTCTCGATTGAGAAACGCGCGCATTAAAGCGATAGATACGGTTAGCCGTCATAACTTGTCAGGGCTTACTCAGAGATTCCAAGGAGACGCTTCCGCGCCAGGTCGTACCGCTCCCAGGCGCGCGCCTCGCGGTTAAGGAGGCCTTTGAGTTTCGGGGGTTCCAGGCGCGCGCCTTCAAGAAGGACCTTGTGCAGGTCCGTCAGCTGTGCACTCCACGTCTCGTAGGCGCTCCGGTATTCCTCCTTCGCGTCCTCCATTTCGTGCCCCCTTCGACCTTCAATCCTAATCCAGATTGCCCCTGCGCGGAAGGGTTACACAGATTCGGTCAAGTAACAGCTACAGCCAGCGCGATTTCACATCCCCGTCGATAACGACGTCCAGGAGCCGCGGCTCGCCGGAGCTCTGAGCTTCGCGCAGCGCCTCGCCGATCTGGTCCGGCTGCTCGATGCGGACGCCTTTGACCCCGAATGAGGCGGCGATCCGGGAGAAGTCCAGCTCAGGGTCCGTCATGTCCATCGCCACGAAGCGGCGGCCGGCCGCGCCCTCGCCCAGGTAGTCGAGCATGTTCAGCTTGAGGATACGGTAGCTGCGGTTGTTGGCGATCACCCAGGTCACAGGCACCTTGTGGTGCGCCGCCGTCCACAGCGCCTGGATCGTGTACAGAGCCGCGCCGTCTCCGACGATGGAGAGCACGGGCTTGTCCGGGCGCGCGAGTTTGATCCCGATCGGCGCGGGCATGCCGGGCCCGAGCCCGCCACCCGTGGTCCGGTAGTGGCGGCCGGTGTCGTCAAAGCGGATGTAGCGCGTCAGGTAACCGCCGGAGGTGATCGCCTCGTCGAAGAGGACCGTATCCGGCGCCATCGCGTCGGCGATCTCGGACATCATGCGGCCCGCGTTCATCGGCGTCGTGTCCCACTTGGCGCGCGCCGAAGCGTCCAGCGCCTGCATCATCGCGTCGCCGCCGGAGGTGATCTTGTCGACGCGTTGGGCGGCCGCCGCTCGCTGCTCGTCGGTCTGCACGCGCCGCAGCGCCTCCAGCGTGTCGGCCATCGCGAGCCGTGGGTCGGCCAGGATGCCGAGGTCGACGGTCCAGTTCTTGCCCAGCTCGCGCACGTCATCGTCGATGTGCACGACCTTGGCCGCCGCCGGGAACGGAGGCTCGTCCAGCGGAAAGAGGAGCGTCAGCACCGGCGCGCCGATGACAACGACGAGGTCGGCTGTCCCCAGCTGCCCGCGCAGCATAGAGGCCGACACGACGGCCAGGAGCCCGGCGTACAGCGGGTGCTTTGAGGGGAACGGCAGCTCGGCGGCGAAGCTGGTCAGCACCCGCGCTCCTGTTGCCTCCGCCAGCTGGACGAGCTCCGCCTGCCCGCCGCTCAGGGAGACGCCGTCGCCGGCGATGATCACGGGCGACTTCGCCTCCGCGAGCATCTTCGCCAGCCGGTCGATGACCTGCGGCTCCGGCCTGGTCCGCGTCTCGATGCGGTTGGATGGAGTGATCTCCATCTCGGCCTCTTCGTCCATCACGTTGGCGGGGACGGAAACGAAGACCGGCCCGCGCGGGGGCTGGCTCGCCGTCTGGAAAGCGCGGCGCAGCAAGACCGGGACTTCGGCAGCGTCCTCCGCCTGTGCGGCCCACTTCGTCAGCGGCTCGGCCAGGCGGACCAGGTCGCCGGCCAGGATCGGCTCCTGGGAGCTTCCGCGCTGCTGGTGCTGCCCGGCGTAGACGACCAGCGGCGTGCCGGTGCGGTGGGAGTTGTACAGCATCCCCATCGCGTTGCCCAGCCCCGGCATGATATGCAGCTGCAAGAAGGCCGGCCGTCCGGAGGCGCGGGCGTACCCATCGGCGATCCCCGCCGCCGTCGCCTCCTGCAGCGCCAGGATGTACTCCAGCTGCGGATAGTCCTGCAAGGCGTCGATGAACGCCTGCTCGGTCGTGCCCGGATTGCCGAAGACGTACTTCACGCCCTCTGCCAGGAGCTGTTCCAGCATTGCGTTGCGGCCGCTGAGTCTAGGCATCGGAAGTCCCCTTTCGCCGCACAGGATACGACGCCCGAACGGCGGCCGGGAACAGTTCACTTTCCGTTAACCGTCAACCGGGAACACATCGCGTTTGGTCGGCATCTATCTATATAGAGAATAGAGGCAAGCTATGACAGTCATGACGCCGGAAGGAACAGTAGAACTCCAGCTGGAGACAGCGCACAAGCCGTTGCCGATCTGGCGTGAGGCGCTCTGGCCGATGGACTGGCTCTCGCTGCGAATGTCCCGCGTTTACTACGGCGTCGGCGTCCGTCGGGGCGACGGCAGCCCGGTCATCGTCGTCCCCGGTTTCCTGAGCCAGGACTCCCACCTGTACGAGCTCTTCGGCTGGCTGGGACGAATCGGCTACACACCGTATCTCTCTGGAATCGGCCTCAACACGGACTGCCCATCAGCAAGCGCCGAGAAGCTGGCCAAGACGGTGGAACGCGCCTACGTGGAGACCGGACAGCGCGTACACATCGTTGGCCACTCTCTGGGGGGACTGATCGGCCGGCGGGTCACCCTGCAACGGCCGCACCAGGTCTCGCAACTGGTCTACCTCGGGACGCCGATCCAGGGTGTGCACACGCATCCGGCGGTTGTGGCCGCCGCGACTGCACTGGCGCGAGCGCGCGGGATGATGTCGGGCGACCAATGCCTGACGTCCGGTTGCGCTTGCGACTTCCTGGAAGATGCACGGCGCTCGATGCCTGACAACGTTCGCCACGCTGCGATCTACACCCGCGCGGACGGCGTTGTCGACTGGCACGACTCCCGCGAGTCGGACCCGAGGCGTAACCACGAGGTCGGGGGGACGCACATCGGCCTCGTGCACAACCCGCGCGCGTACAAGGCGCTGGGAGAGATCCTGGCTGACAGGCGCGCGTAGAAGTTCGGGAAGGGGCGAAAGAGGCCGGGCCTATCAGGCCCGGCCTCTTTCTTTCGCACAAAAGTGGTGGCGCATGCGGGATTCGAACCCGCGATCTCCGCCTTGAGAGGGCGGCGTCCTGGGCCGCTAGACGAATGCGCCACTGGGGACTGGCTGCGGAACAAGGATTCGAACCTTGACTAACTGATTCAGAGTCAGTCGTGCTACCGTTACACCATTCCGCAACGACTTGCGAATTTTAACAGAGCGCTCGTTGGCCCGGCAACGCGAGCCACTCGGCTCAGCGTCAAAGGCGCTCAAGAACCAACAGATAGGTGCGCTTGCCTCGTCTCGGTTGCGGTTGTACAAGGATGTTGAGTTGACGACTGAAGGACGGCCCTTGCTGATCGACCGCGATGGCGGCGTTGTAACCCTGACAATCAACGAGCCGCCGCACAATCGCATGGGGCTCGATTTCATGAACGAACTGGAGCGGCAGATTGAAGAGTTGTCAAAGGACCGCTCCGCCCGCGCGATCGTCGTCACGGCGGCTGGGGATGAGAACTTCTCCGTTGGAATGAACTTGAAAGAGCTGCCGAAGGGCATACAGCAGATGGGGAGCATCGAAGCGGTGCTCGATCAGCGGCTGAGGGTCCTGGCGGCGATCGAGAACATGGACAAGCCGGTGATCGCCACCCTGTTCGGGTATTGCCTCGGCGGAGGGCTTGAACTGCCGCTCGCCTGCCACTTCCGACTGGCGGCAGAAGAAGGGGCGAAAATCGGCTTGCCCGAGATAGACCTGGGGACAGTGCCGGCCTGGGGCGGAACGGCGAGGTTAACTCGGTGCGTGGGACGCGATCACGCGCTGGACATGATCTTGCGCGCGAAGAAAATCTCAGGACCCGAGGCGCTTCGAATAGGCCTTGCGCACGAGGTATGGCCAAACGTGGAGCTTAAGGATCGTGCGCATTCGCTGGCGAAGGAGCTTGCCAGCGGCCCATCGATCGCCATCGGCGGAGTTCTGCGAGCAGTTGTGGGTTCGGCGGACAAGACATTGGAAGACGCGCTAGCCGCGGAGCGCGCGGCTGTGATGCAGACGATGGGAACGCGAGACCAGGCAGAGGGCATGAGGGCGTTCATGGAGAAACGGAAGCCGAATTTCAGAGGCGAATAAAGTAAACGGAGGCGGACCCTCGCCCCGGGCGCCCGCCGCGCCCATTGTTGACACCCTTCACGATCGGCCTATACTGCAAGAAACGAATACCGAGCGCTCGCTATCCTTGGCGTTCAAGAGGGGTGGAATGCCGAAACTCAAACCGGAAGAGCTCGAAACGCGCCGTACCGAAATCATCGACGCCGCCCGCGCTTGCTTCCTGCGCGCCGGCTTCCACCGCACCACGACTGACGAAATCTGCCGCGAGGCGAACATCACGCCGGGCGGCCTCTACCACTACTTCGGCAGCAAAGAAGAGCTGATCGCTGCCGTCATCGACCGCTCCGCCGAGGGCGCCGTCACCCGCATGCGAGAACTGATCGCCGAGTCGATGGACGCCCAGTCCGCGCTGCGCCAGGTCTCCGAGTTCTTCTCCCAGTCCATGCAAGACTCCGACATCGACAACGCCACCCGCTTCGAGCTTGAGGTCTGGGTGGAGGGACTGAAGAACGATCGCCTCTTCGACAAGAGCCGAAAAGCCTGGACCATGCGCATGGGCTGGCTCCAGGCCTTGATCGACCGCGGGATCGCCGACGGAGTCTACGACCCGGAGGTCGTCGAGCCGCATGCGATGGCCAGCCTGCTGATGTCGATCTCACTGGGCCTGCGCATCGGGCGCCTCCTTGGCGAAGACTTCGATGTTAACGGCGCTGTGCGGACCCTCTTCGCCATGCACGCCGGCCGTATCCACGCCAACCAGCCGGGCGCGACCGTTCCCGGGTAAAGCCGTATACGAGCAGCAGGGCCGCTCCGGAAGAACGACCCTGCTATCCGTCACCACCGTGCGAGCCCAAATCTCACGGCGGCGCATCACGTCTTTAGAGGGAGCGGCTAACCCCCCGGGGTGCGGCAGGACCCCATTCTATAAAGACGCCTAACCTGTACCCCTCCGGCGCCGGAGCGGCGAGCGCATTGGGCCCCCTCCCTGTCGTGTCAGCGGCCGCTTTCACCATGTGCCCCCTTGCCTCATTACTGCACCTATGCGCTCTATTCACGGTCCCTATTTATCGTGCGACACGATCCCCCGTCAATGGATTTGGCCCAATCACCAACCTATATCTAGCGAGCGCTCACAATACCGACGGAGCGCTCGGTTAAGTGAGCGCTCGCTCGTTATACTGAACGGCAGTAGATCGGGGGCAATTCCTTGGGCTTTCGGCGATCAGAAGAAGGTCAACGCGCGCGGCTGTTTCTCCTTGGCTTCGCGTCCCTGATCCTCCTCGTCGCCGTCGCCGGCCTCTCGGCCCTCGTGTACGAAGTCGCCCGGCCGGACCACGACCAGGCGGAGGTGCAGGCCGTGTCGACAGGCGCCGAGTCGACTACGCGACCGACGCCATCTCCGTCCCCCTCGCCAACGCCGTCACCCGCGCCCACGCCATTCTTCGAGGCCAAGCCGTTTCGCATCGCCATCGACAAGCTTGGCGTTGACGCGCCCGTCGTGACCGAAGGCCTCGACGCCAACCAGGTGCCCGTCGTCCCTCTGAACTCTTACGAGGTGGCCTGGTACGACTTCTCGGCCGCCCCGGGAACGCCCGGCAACGCCGTCTTCGCGGGCCACAAGACGTGGGCCGGCCAGGCCGTCTTCTACAACCTGGACCAGCTGCAGCCCGGCGATGTCATCCGCCTGACCGCCGACGACGGCAGCGAGCTGGCGTATACGGTCACGGACAGCTTCACGGTCCGGGAGGACGACCCGAACGCCGTCTCCGTCATGTCTCCCACCGACACCCCCGTCATGACGATCATCACCTGTGACGGCACCCGCTACTACACGGGCGACCCCGTCTATGGCCACGACTACACGGAGCGTCGTGTGGTTCGGGCCGTGCCGAGCAGCATGACGCCACCTCCGGCCGGCTAAGTTGTCACGGTTTCGATATGCTCCCGTGGCCCCGTCACACGTCCCCAGGCAACCCTCCAAGAGGCTAATCTGCCTGTGAGCAAGGACTCCCGGACGGCGGTCCGGGACCGACGAAGTCAGGAGGGCGAGATGCCTGAAAAGACTGAAGCCATGGAACCTCAGTGCCCGCACACATCTCTTTCGCCGCACTGGCAGGAGCCGGCCGACATGGGCAAGAAAGAGCTGGCCTCCTACACCTGCGACTCTTGCGGTCAGATCTTCAACTACGCAGAAGCGCGACAGTATCTTGAGAGACCGCCGGTAACACTAACCGCGGTGGCCGGCGAACGCCGGGAATCATCTTAGGGCGGCGGGCAGTCTAGCCGGCCGCAGCGGGCTTGAGCTCGTTGACGCGGGCGCGCGCGGCGGCCGGGTCCTTGTACCACTGGGCGTTGATCGCCGTGTACTCTTTCTGCGCGTCCGGCACATCGTCCTCGGCGAAGATCGCCGTCACCGGGCAGACCGGCTCGCAGGCCCCGCAGTCGATGCACTCGTCCGGGTCGATGTAGAGCATGCGGTCGCCGGCGGCCTCGTCCTCGTGGATGCAGTCGACGGGGCATACCTCGACGCAGGACTTGTCCTTGGTGTCGATACAGGTGTCGGTGATCGTGTAAGTCATTGCGTCACGGCCTTTCGCATTTGCAAACCGTCTTGTGTCTAAATTGCGTAGCCACGAAAACCTTATCGCGACGGACAGGTAGGGTCAAGGAGTCCCGCGCTTCCAGAACTGCCAGCTCTTGCGCGAGCTCTTCGTCGCCTCCGCTTCCCGCCGCTCAGCTTCCAGCGCTTCCCGCGCCCTGGCGAACGGCAGCTCCCGGCGCAGCAGCGCCATCTCCTCCGCCAGTTGCGAGGCGTAACCGGCGTCGCCGGCGATCTCCGGGAACAGGTCTCGAAGGTGATCGTCGAAGCCGGTGGCGGTGGAGCGCGGCCGCCGGCTCTCCCCTGCCATGCGGTCGAAGACGGAGTACATCTTGAGTTCGCTGAGGACGGAGGAGAACGCCGTCGAAAGCAGCACTCCCTGCAGCGGGTTCAGATCGAAGACGGCGTGGGGCTGGTCCAGCTGCGCCTCCAGGATCGGCTGCAGCTCCCGCAGCCCGTGCTTGTACCCCGACATCGTGTCCGGGTCGATCTCCGATCCCGGCCGGGCCAGGTGATACCCCACGGCCAGCGAGACGAGCCGGGCCTGGTGCTGGGCGATCCGGACCCGAAAGGTGGTCATGGCAGGGGCATCGTACCGCCGCGTGGGGCCGGTGCCAATTGCATCGTTACTCGATGCGGGCGCCTTTCGACAGATTGTGACGCGCACATAGGATGCGGACATTGTCGGGAGTGACGCTGGCGCCTCCTCGCGAGTACGGAAGATCGTGATCAAAGTGAAGATGGTCTCTGGCTTCACAGATGACGCATTGGCCTTTGTCCCTTTTGAACACAGCCTGCTTAACCCAGCCAGGGATAATGCGTCGCATCGGAGCATCCGCCGCGCGGGGCAATAGGACTTCATCATCCTGATCTGAAGCCAGGCGCATGTGAAACTTAAAGACCCGGCGTTGACCTGACACTGAGTAATCGTATCTGTACAAATCGAATCTGCCCTTGTCGGACCAAATGCCAGGCTTGAGCTTTTCGTACACTCTTACCTGCGGGAACTTGGATGAATGGTCGATGGCCTCGGCGAACTTCCCGTTCTCAGTAAGCGTCCCGCGAGACGTCGTCCGGGGTTGGTCGGTCGTCTTTCGGTCAACCCCCGCACTTCGTGGGACATCATGTCCCTCGTATATCAACTCGGTTCCATCATCGGAGAGCTCGTCTTGGTATGGCGCATTTTGCCGGCGCGACATCAAGACAACAGAGGGCGCTCCAGACGAGTCACAGTTCATACCCTTCTGCAAGGACACTCTCTCCCGCTGGCACATGTCGATGTACGACAGAATTTCGTCTTTCACCACCGCCTACACCTTGTCATGGCAGAGGCATCGTACCGCCGCGCAGATGCGGTGCCAATGCGGACAAGACGGTGGGCTGGCGATTCTACGGCGGAGGTGAGGATGGTGTGGCCGCGCTCCTCCACGCGCTGTAGGGCTACTTGGTCCCCGCTTTCGCCTTCGAGCGCTTCGGCGCCTTCGCCGGCACCGCTGCCTTCGCCTTCGCGCCGTTGCCGTTGGTACGCGCGTCCGTCATGCCAAGGACGGGGCGCAGGTAACGGCCGGTCGCGCTCTTCGGGGAACGGGCGATCTCTTCCGGCGTGCCCTCGGCGACGATCTGGCCGCCGGCGTCGCCGCCCAGCGGGCCCAGGTCGATGATGTGGTCGGCCTGCTTGATCACGTCCATGTGGTGCTCGATCACCAGTACCGTGTTGCCGGTGTCGACGAGCCGGTGGAGCACGCCCATCAGCGCGTTCACGTCCTCGAAGGAGAGGCCGGTCGTCGGCTCGTCCAGGATGTACAGCGTGCGGCCGGTGGCGCGGCGCGAGAGCTCGGTCGCCAGCTTGACGCGCTGCGCCTCGCCGCCGGAGAGCGTCGTCGCCGGCTGGCCCAGCTTGATGTAGCCGAGTCCGACGTCGTTCAGCGTGTCCAGCTTGCTGTTCACCCGGTTGAACGCCGAGAAGAACGCGCAGCCTTCGGCGACGGTCATGTCCAGCACCTCGGCGATATTCTTGCCCTTGAACAGGATCTCCAGCGCCTCGCGGTTGTAGCGCGCGCCGTGGCAGACCTCGCATGGCACTTCGACGTCCGGCAGGAACTGCATCTCGATCTGGATGTAGCCGTCGCCCTGGCAGGCCTCACAGCGGCCGCCCTTGACGTTGAAGGAGAAGCGACCCGGACCGTAGCCCCGCAGCCGGGACTCCGGAACCGAGGCGAACAGCTCCCGGATCGGCGTGAACATCCCGGTGTACGTCGCCGGGTTGGAGCGCGGTGTGCGCCCGATCGGCGACTGGTCGATGACGACGACTTTATCCAGCTGTTCCAGCCCGGTGATGGCGTCGACTTCGCCGGGGCGGTCGCGCGCTCCGTAGAGGATCTGCGACGCCTTCTTCGAGAGGATGTCGGTGACCAGGGTGGACTTACCGGAGCCGGAGACGCCGGTCACGCAGACGAAGTCGCCCAGCGGGATGCGCACGTCGATGTTCTTGAGGTTGTTCTCTCGCGCGCCCTGGATCACGATCGCTTTGCCGTTGCCGGGGCGTCGCGCCTTTGGCACCGGGATCTTCTTGCGGCCGCTGAGGTAGGCGCCGGTCAGCGACTTCGTGTTGCGCTTGATGTCGGCCAGGGTGCCTTCGGCGACGAGGTGGCCGCCCTCCGACCCCGCCTTCGGGCCGAGGTCGATGATCCAGTCCGCGGCGCGCATCATCGATTCGTCGTGCTCCACGACCAGCACCGTGTTGCCGAGGTCGCGCAGCCGCTTCAGCGTCGCGATCAACCGGTCGTCGTCCGCCGGGTGCAGCCCGATCGAAGGCTCGTCGCAGACGTAGAGCACGCCCATGAGCGAGGAGCCGATCTGGGTCGCCAGGCGGATGCGCTGGGCCTCGCCGCCGGCCAGGGACCCGGTTCGCCGGTCCAGGGTCAGGTAGTCGACGCCGACGTCGCGCAGGAACGTCAGCCGCGAATCGATCTCCTTCAGGATCTGCGCGCCGATCGTCATCTCCCGCGCGGTCAGCGGTGTCTTCTTGGCCCGCAGGCCTCCGATCCAGTCCTGAGCCTCGCCCACGCCGAGCTTCGTGACCTGGGAGATGTTGCGGCCGTCCACCGTCACCGCCAACGACTCCGGCTTCAGGCGCGCGCCACCGCAGGCCGCGCAGGGGATCTCCGCCATGTAGCGCTCGATCTCTGTGCGGATGTAGTCGGAGTCAGTCTCCTTGTAGCGGCGGGTGAGGTTGTTGATCACGCCTTCGAACGTCGTGTCCCAGCGGTTGTGACCGCCGACCGATGACTCGTACTCGATCGTGATCTTGTCCTTGTCCCCGTAGAGCACGAGGTCCAGGTCTTCCGGGGCCATCTCCTTGACCGGCACGGCCAGAGAAAATTGGTGCTTCCGCGCCAGGGAGTTGAGCAGGCGCATGTACCAGGTGCCGATCGTCGCCGTGCGAGACCACGGCACGATCGCCCCTTCGATGATCGAAAGGTTGCGGTTGGGGATGACCAGCGCCGGGTCCAGCTCCATCTTCACGCCCAGGCCGGTGCACTCCTTGCAGGCGCCGTGCGGGCTGTTGAAGGAGAAGTTGCGCGGCTCCAGCTCGCCGAAGGAGTAGCCGTCGTACGGACAGGCGTAGTGCTCGGAGTAGGTCTTCTCCTCGTCCTTGAGCCTGGCCTTCGTGTCGGCCATGAGCAGCAGCACCATCGTGCCGCCGCCCAGCCGCAACGCCGTCTCCACCGAGTCCGTCAGCCGCGTCCGCTGGGAGTCGGCGTCGCTGTCCTCGGCTGAAGCGCTGACGACGCGGTCGACGACAATGTCGATGGCGTGGCGCTTGTTCTTGTCGAGCTTGATATCCTCTTCCAGCTCCCGGACGGCCCCGTCGACGCGCACGCGGACGAATCCGGCCTTGCGCGCGTCCTCGAACACCTTGGTGTACTCACCCTTGCGGTCCGTCACCACCGGCGCCAGGATCATCATCCGCCGGCCGGCCGGCACCGCCAGGATCGAGTCGACGATCTGCTGCACCGTCTGCCGCTCGATCGTGCGGCCGCATTTCGGGCAGTGCGGGGTCCCCACGCGCGCCCAGAGCAGGCGCATGTAGTCGTAGATCTCTGTCTGCGTGGCGACAGTAGATCGCGGGTTGCGGGAGGCGCCCTTCTGGTCGATCGAGATCGCCGGTGAAAGACCGTCTATGTAGTCGACGTCGGGCTTCTCCATCAGCCCCAGGAACTGCCGGGCGTAGGCGGAGAGCGACTCGACGTAACGGCGCTGGCCTTCGGCGTAGATCGTGTCGAAGGCGAGGGATGACTTGCCGGAGCCGGAGACGCCGGTGACTACCACCAGCTTGTCGCGCGGGATCTCCACGTCGATGTTCTTCAGGTTGTGCTCGCGGGCGCCGCGGACGACGATGCGGTCATGGGGCATGCGATCTCCTCCCAGGTGAGCGGGCGAAACGGGCGGCCCGGCTCAACTAGCTAGTTTACCGTTACGGCGGCTTTAGAACAACCGTTTTACTTCGCACAAATTGTGGGTAAGCGCCGCCGCCACCTCACGGGCCCAGCCTGCCACCTTCGCGGGACAGCGTCGCGTCAGTAAGAGCCCCGGGTTAACCGAACGGTAAAGAATGCGTGAATCCAATGTTTGCGCTGTGCTTGGCAGTAACTAAACGTTGTGTATTCGCCGTCTTGTTCTCACGAGGGGCAATTACAACAGCACCGTCGCTCCGGGGGGCCAACTGGGGCGGACAGAGAAGCGAGTAGCACGTGCCACGATTCCACCGGGACCCTGACGAGATCTTCACAGACCAGCGCAAGCGCTCCTTGCGGGGATACAGGCTACTCGCGCTTTTGGCCAGCTTCGCGGCCGTAGGGGCCGTGGCCGCTGTCGGCGCAGTCTTGGACGGCAACCCCGTCGTGACGATGGCGGCAGTCGGCGTCGTGATCGCCCTCGGGCTGCTGACCCACCTCCTCCTCTGGCTTACTGAAAGGCGCATGAGCCGCGAGCAGCGCCGCATGCAGAACATCTGGATGGCCCGCCGCGCCGAGCTCCAGGAGATCGCCGGCCGGGACGAGCTGACGCAGCTGCAGAACCGCCGCTTCTTCTACGAAGAGATGCACCGCGAGCTGGAAGTCGCCGAGCGCTTCAAGCGCCCGCTGGCCCTCCTGATGATGGACGTCGACGACCTCAAGCTGATCAACGACGAATTCGGACACCAGATCGGCGACGTTTGTCTGCGCGCCTTCGGCCGCGTGATGAACCAGGAGGCCGGCGACCGCAACATCACGGCGCGGATCGGCGGCGACGAGTTTTGCGTGATTATGCCCGGCGCCGACCGCAAGGAAGCGGACAAGATGGCCTGGAAGATCTGGGACGCGCTGGCCAAAGAGGCGATCTGCGAGACAGAGAACGCCAGCATCTTCCTCGGCGTCTCCATCGGCACCGGCGGCTACCCCTGGGGGGGCGGCACCCTGGATGAGATCATCCACTGGGCCGACACCAAACTCTACGCCAACAAGCTGGAGCGCAAAGGCTTCAAGCGCCGCGAGGAAGCGCACACCGACGATAGCCGGCTGGTCGCCGCCGTCGTCGATGTCCTCTCGTCCGCGCTCGATATCCGTGACAAGATGACCCACCGCCACGCGCGCCGCGTCGCCCGCATGTCGGCCTTCGTCGCGCGCGAGCTCAAGCTCTCCGATGAAAACGTGCTGGTGATCGAGTACGCCGCGGCCCTGCACGACATCGGCAAGATCGGCGTCGCGGACAACATCCTGCGCAAGGAAGCGGCGCTGGATGTCGATGAGTGGCAGGAGATGAAGCGCCACTCAGAGCTGGGCTACGAAATCCTCAACGGCATCGACTTCCTGCGAGAGTCCGCCGAGATCGTCTACTCCCACCACGAGCGCTACGACGGCACCGGCTACCCGCGGGGGCTGAAGGGCAACGAGATCCACCTGGGCGCGCGAGTGTTCGCCGTCGTCGATGCCTACGACGCCATGACCTCCCGCCGCCCGTACCGCGAGGCGATGATCCGCGATGACGCCCTGGAGGAGATCATGCGCAACTCCGCCACCCAGTTCGACCCGGACGTAGTCTCAGCCTTCCTGAAGATGGTCCGCAGCAACCCGGACGGCTTCCGCGACGAACACGAGGAGTACGGCTCCCGCGTTATCGAAGGCGACGAAGAGCACCGTCACTCCCTGGACGCCAGGCCGCACGACCTGGCTACGAGTGACACTCTCTAGACGTCGAACTTCTCCAGGTCGTGGCCGACCGTGATCTTCCCGCTGAAGACTTGGTCCAGCCCGGCCGTGAACATTGGGACCTGCGCGTCCTGGATCGGCGGGATCAAGTGGGACAGCACCAGGTGCTTCACACCGGCCCTCTCGGCAACCTCGGCCATCCCGGAGATCGGCGCGTGGTAGCTGTGAGCGTCCTCCAGCAGGTTCGCCTGAACGGCGTTGCCGCCGGCCCGTAGCTGGTTCTCCAGCACGCCCATCATCGTCACGTTCATGGAGTCGCAGACCATGATGTCGGCGTCCTTCGATCCGTTGAGCAGGCCGGGGCAGGGGTTCGTGTCGCCGGAGATCGTGATCGTCTTGCCGGCGTTCTCGAAGCGGAAGCCGTAGGCCGGCTTGACCGGCAGGTGCTCCACCTCAAACGCCTTGACGACGAAATCGCCGTAGCGCGCGATCTCAACCGGGTCGTCGCCCGCCTCGAACTCCGTGATATCCGCGGCCAGCCCGCCGGACCAGAGCTTGTCGCCGTGGTGCGCCAGCCGGTAGCCGGTGTCGGCGGCCATGGCCTCCTGGAACCCGGCCACCATCCGCTTCGTCCCGGCGGGGCCGAAGATCGGGATCGCGCTCCTGATGCCGCCGACCCAGCGCATCACCAGGAAGTCGGCCATGTCAGTCGTGTGATCTGAGTGGAGGTGCGTGATGAAGACGGCGTCGATCGTCTGCGGCGGTGTCGCGTTCTGGAAGAGCCGGATCGTCGAGCTCCAGCCGGTATCGATCAGCAGCCGCACCTTGCCGTCGCTGATGATCTGCGATGGCCCGAAGCGGTGCGCGACGTGGACCGGACTGCCGGTGCCGAGCAGCGTCAGCTCAAGGGCTGCCATGCTAGGCCGGGCTCTCAACCGGGAGCAGGGGGCTGCGCTCCTCCGGCATGTTGGCGTAGAGGTCCTCGATCAGGTCCGAGCGGATGGAGGCGTACTTCGGGTCGTTCCAGAGGTTGTGCCACTGGTGCGGGTCGTCGTCGTGGTTGTACAGCTCGCCCTCCGTTCCTTCGTAAAAGATCGGCGTCTCCGGCATCCGGAACTTCGGCAGCGGGATCATGTCCGCGGTCAGCCCGTTAGGTTCGCGGGAGCTGCGCTCGTAGACGGTGCAGGTGAAGCCGTCGCGGTAGATCGTGCGCAGGTGCATGCCGTAGGTCGGGAACTGGCTGTCCCACTCGGTGATCATGCGTTCGTGGCCGCCGTTGGCGCCCGGCGTCCTGGGAAGCGTCTTGCCCTGCACCCAGTCGGGCGTCGGCACTCCGGCTATCTCGCAGAATGTCGGCGCCAGGTCCACCTGGCCCACGGGGTCCAGCACCTCCGCCGGTGCGATGCCCGCCGATTTGGCCGGGCGCCAGATCATCGGGATGCGCATGAGGGCGTCGCAGTGGTACGGGCCCTTGAACAGCAACCCGAAGTCCCCTTGCAGCTCGCCGTGGTCGGTCGTGAAGAAGATGTCTGTGTCCTCGCCCCATCCGCGCTCTTCGATCCGCTTGATCACTTTGCCGCAGGCCTCGTCGATCAGCTCGTTCTGGATGTGGGTCATGGCGTTGACCTCGCGCAGCTGGTCGTGGGTCATCAGCTTAGGCACGAAGCGCGCAGGCCCGCCCTCCACGTTCGGGAAGCGGCCCTGGTAGTAGGCCAGCCAGTGCTCCGGCTTCTGCGCCAGGATCTCCTCGCACTTCTCGACGCTGCCGGGGTGGCCCTCCGGCAGGTCCAGGTCGCGCCAGTTGACGCGGTGCAGCTCCCCGGCCGGCGGGTCCCAGGGGTGGTGCGGGTCAGGGAAGGACATCCAGAGGAAGAACGGGTCCTCCGCGCCCAGCGTGTCCAGCCAGCGCGTCGTCCGTTCGCCCACCCAGTCCGTGTGGTAGAACTCGCGCGGGAGCTGGTTGAACTTCACCTCCGGGGCGCCGGTGTCGCCGCCGGGTTCGTCGTTTATGCCCTTGGACGTGAAGAGCTGGTAGAACCCGGTGACGTAGGCCGGGTGGTTCTCAGCCAGCCACTTACCGTAGTGCCAGAACGGTTGCGGGCCGTGCATCGCCAGCTCCATGTAATCGAAGCCGCGGTAGGGGCCGTTGTTGTTCTCCCGGGCCATCCGGTTTTCGAACCACTTGCCGCGCAGGTCCAGCGCCGGCTGGAAGTGGGCCTTGCCGATCAGCGCCGTCTTGTAGCCGTTCTCCTGGAGGTGCCCGGCGATGCTCGGCGCGTCCTCCGGCAGCGGCACCCCGTTGGCGAAGACGCCGTGGGTGCGCACGTACTGCCCGGTGATCATCGTGGAGCGGGCGGGCATGCAGACGACGTTCTGGTTGTTGGCGCGGCGGTAGTTTATCCCTTCGTCCGACAGCCTGTTGGCGACGGGCGTTCGCGCTACCTTGCCGCCGTTGCACTGCAGCGAGTCGTAGCGCATCTGGTCGGTGGTGATCAGGAGGATGTTGCGGCGGCGCTTTCCGTTGCTTCCGTTGGCTGCGGTCATGGCAAGTCTCCTGTGAGTGGTCGTCGTCCCGTCATATCTTGTCTCCCAGCTCGCGGCAGGCCAGCAGGACCGTGCGCTCCAGGCCGGCCTCGCGGTTGTGATGGATCTCGGTCATCTGCTGGCTCATCGCCATCTTGATGAACGCGGCGCGGGAGGGGTACTCGACCAGCGCCACGGCGTCCCACTCCTGTGATTCGTCCCCGATCAAAAGCTGCTCGGCGCGGCCGTGCCAGATGACGCGGCCGCCCAGCTTCTCCACCATCGGCTTCACGTCGCGGCCGTAGCGGTTGTAAGATTCGCGGCCGCTGATGTCGCCGCTGTCCGCCTTGGCCTTGAACTTGAGCAGGTTCAGCATCACAACCGGTCCCTCGTCCTTGGAAGCCGCCAGCGCCTGGAAGGCCTTTCCGTTTGGTGTTATCGCGCTCATCGTGACTCTCCTCTGTCGCTCTGGCCGGCCGGTGTTATTTCATCCAATCGACGATTACCTTCGCCAGCTCTTCGCCGCGGTCTTCCTGGATGAAATGGCCGCCGCCGGCGATCGTTGTGTGTGGCTGGTTCTTCGTACCGGGGACGGCGGCGAGAAAGAACTTGTCGGCGCCCCGGGTCACGGGGTCGGAGTCGCCGAACGCGCAGAGGAACGGCTTCTCCCACTTGGTAAGCACCTCCCAGGCCTTGCGGTTGGCGGGGACGGCCGGGTCCTCGGTTGAAGTCGGCACCAGGACCGGGAACTGGCGGGCTCCCTCCTTGTACGTTTCGTCCGGGAACGGCGCGTCGTACGCGGCCTTGATTTCGTCCGATAGGTCAGTCGTGCAGCCGCCGTTGACGATCCAGCCGACGTCAAAGGTCGGCGTCCGCTGCGAGTAGCTCTGCCAGCGCAGGAAAGCCTCGCCTGCCGGCCGGTCGCCCGTCGGCAGGAAGGTGTTCGCGGCGACGATCCTCGCGAAGCGGTCCGGGTTCTCGGCGGCTAGCCGCAGGCCGATCAGCCCGCCCCAGTCCTGGCAGACCAGGGTCGCGTTCTGCAGGTCGATCGCCTTGATGAACGCTGTCATCCAGTCCATGTGGCTCTGGTAGGTGTAGTCCTCGCGCTTGTCCGGCTTGTCGGAGCGGCCGAAGCCCACCAGGTCGGGAGCGATCGCGCGGTACCCGGCCCCAACCAGGACGGGGATCATCTTGCGGTAGAGGTATGCCCAGGACGGTTCGCCGTGCAGTAGCAAGAACGGCGCGGCGTCGCGCGGACCTTCGTCGATGTAGTGGATGCGGAGCTTGCCGCCGTCGCCATCCGGCACCTCAACGTAGTGCGGCTCGAAGTTATAGCCCGGCAGCTTCTGGAAGCGCTCGTCGGGCGTTCGTAGTGCTTTCATGCGGTCTCCTTCTCCAGCAGGGCGGAAATCATCCGCGATATCACTCGGCGCGCCTCGGTCTCGGAGAGGCCGCTGTGGGCGCGCAGCGTCTCCCATGTATACCACTCGGCGCAAGCGTGCAGCGCGGCCAGGACATCGCGGCGCGGTCGAGCGGGGAGGGAGCCGAGCTCGGGCGCGAAGGCCCGCTCGACCTCCAGCCGGTTCGATTCACGCGACCAGGTCAGGCGCTTCGAGATCTCGGCCGAGAACGGTTCTACCAGCAGGGCCGCGCGGCGCACCGGCGTCACGGCTTCCAGCAGGCGGGCGCGCGTCTCGACGAAAGCCTCCAGCCGGTCCACGAATGGCGCGCTATTGGAGGTGCGGGTCACCAGCGGCGCCAGGCGTTCGATCTGCTTGTCGGCGGCGGCGGCGAACAGCGCCTCCAGGTCCGCGAAGTGCTGGAACACCGAACGGAGCGAGACTCCGGCCCGTACCGACACCTGCCGTGCGGTCGGCCGCAGGTTGCCCTCGTCGATCAGCACCAGGAAGGCGTCGACAACGGCGTCGCGGGTGCGGGTGGCGCGGGCTGAGCGTCCGTCGGTGGTGGCGGCGTCTGTTGTCATGCCCGGCAGGATACTCTTCTTGCACTATGAATGCAAGAACCTGCGTTGGGAATTCTCGAAATTCGTCCCGAGGGAGTCTTGACCGCCGCGAGGAATACGCTACTATCTGGTTACACGTAACCAAACGGTTGCACAAGGAGGACGCCATGACAATCACCATCGGCAAGCTTGCGGTCCGGCGCTCCATCGAGATCGACGCGGCGCCGGAGCGGGTCTGGCAGGAGTTCGCCAGCGCCGAAAGATTCCGCCTCTGGTACACGCCTGCCGGCGGCGTTGAGTTTGACTGCAAGCACTTGGAGTACGAGCCGCGAGTGGGCGGCGTCTTCAACACAGCGGGCTACCACGAATGGCAGGGCGGCAAGCAGGACTTCGGGTTCAACGGAGAGGTGGTTGTGTTCGATCCGCCGCGCGAGCTGACCGTCTCAATGAAGGCCCACCACATCGAATGGCCGGGCGCCTGCTACCTGACGTTCCTGCTGACGCCGATCGATGGCGGGACCCGCACGCTCGCCGAGATCGTACAGCACGGGTTCGAGAGCTTCGGCCCGGCGGCCGAAAACTGGTACAACGCCTTTGAGCACGGTTGGGACATGACGGTCCCGACTGCGCTCCGCAACCTCGTCGAGACGGGCAGGGCAACGGGATGACTACCGCTACCAAGATCGGCATCCTCGCCGTCCGCCGCAGCATCCTGATCAACGCCGCGCCGGCACGCGTCTGGCGAGAGTTCGAGTCCTTCGAAAAGCTGCGCGAGTGGTTCGGCCGCGGTCACCGGTTGCTCAAGTACGAGCCGCGCGTCGGCGCTGAAGTGCTGCTGGAGGTCGAACACGAAGGCAAGACGCTGCGCTACGGCGGTCCCGTCCTCGTCTACAACCCGCCGACCGAGTTGACCTTTGAGAACGACTGGGTCCCCAACGACGGCTGGCTCCAGCCGACGCTGGTCACCTTCCGCCTGACGCCGGTCCTTGACGGGACACTCGTCGAACTCTTCCACCACTCCATAGAGAGCGTCGGCCCGGGCGCGGATGAATGGCACGCCGGCTTTGAAAGCGGCTGGGACCTGAAGCACCTGCTCGCTCTGAAGGCGCTGATCGAAGGGCGGGAGAATGTCGCGCGCTGACCCCTTCGCTGCACTGGCCGATCCGACCCGCCGGACGATCCTGGAGTCGTTGCGAGACCAGCCGGAGCTGACAGCCGGGCAGATCGCCGGGCGCTTCCCGCGGGTCAGCCGCGCCGCCGTCTCCAAGCATCTCGGCGTCCTGCGGCGGGCGCAGCTCGTCCGCTCCACGCACCGCGGCCGGGAGCGCCACTACCGCCTGCAGGCCGACCGCGTCGCGAAGCTGCGGGAGTGGCTGGAGAGCTTCGCCCCGGCGATGGAGCAGAGCCTGGCGAACCTCAAGCGCCGGGTGGAGAAGAACCCCCAACCTTAGCGCGCATCCGCTACACTGAAATTGAGCGGGCGGTCTTGTTCCTGCGCCGGTTCGCTGCCGAATTGGAGGCGTACATGGCGAATTGGGAATACAAGGTTGCTTACATAGACTTCCGGGGACGAATCTCCTCGGAAGGAGTCGAGTTCATCCGGCAGCCCGGCGAGCACCGCACTTCGTTCGCGAAGCGCTACCTCGACGCCCTCGGCAGCGAGGGCTGGGAGGTGGCCGCGGTGCAGCCCCTACTGCGCATGGAGACGAGCTACTTCGTGCTCAAGCGGCCCGCGCAAGCAGCCGCCTAGCCCCGAAGGTTAGCGAGTCGATCGACAGTAACTAGAGAAGTTTGATCTGAAAGGCGGCTGACGGCGCTGGACGGACCGCCCGCTCAAACTGATCAGGCCTTTTCGGTGACGCGGTACTCCAGGCGCCTGCCGATGGCCAGCCGGGCCTGCGCATCGACCCCGGGCAGCGCCGAGGTGAAGAAGGTTATGAACGCCATCAGGAACCACTGGGCGTACTGCACCGGGAAGAGCCAGCGCGACCACTGCGTGGGCCGGGGCGGGCGGGAGAGCCCGTCCAGGATGATCATCATCAGCAGCGTGCCGCCGGTGGGCACCAGCAACCAGCGGTCAACGAAGGGGAACCACCCCGGCATCTCCGCCAGGCCAATGCCCACGAGGGCGTAGGGCAGCGCCCGGCCGCCGGTGATCAGGAACCACTGGGTGGACCAGAGCAGGTGCGTTTCCACCAGTCCCCAGAGCCTGCGCCAGCGCGCGAAAAACGGTATCTCCGGGTGGTCCAGGAACTGCAACGTGGCGTACGGGATGTCCGAGCAGCCCCAGGCGTGGCGGCGGTTCTGGTCATAGTAGTTGAGGAACGTCTTCAGGTAAGTCTTGGAGCGGATGCCGTCCATGTAGATCGGCGTGTACATCGTCTCCACGTCCACCTTGCCGCCGAGCGCGTAGTAGCACTTGAGGAACATGTGCCAGTCCTCCGGCACCACGTCCGGGTCCCAGAATCCGACCTCCGTCGCCATCTGCAGGCTCAGGCTGTATGTCGATTGCGGGAAGACCATGCGGAAGAAGCCGCGCGACAGTCGGCCCAGGTGGGTCATGCCGGAGAGGGAGTGCTGGATCCGCGCCGGCGCCGGCACATGCCAGATGTTGTTGTAGTAGAAGATCGGCCCCTGCCAGAAGCGGCGGTAGCGGTCGGGGTTCGTCGCGAACTTGTAGGTGAGGTAGGGGAAATAGTCGGCGCGGAACACCGTGTCCACGTCGCAGCTCGTGATCGTGAAGGCGCGAATGTCGCCACCCTCAACGTCGATCAGGCGTTCCTTGGCACGGCGGGCGGCCCAGTTTTCGTTGGAGGACTTGCCGACGACCTCGCCGGGCAAGGCGAACGGATGGAACGTCGGCAACACGCGTCCGATACGATCACGATACTCCCGGACCAGCGTAGCCGCCTTCTCCCGGCCGGCTTCACCTTCGCGCTCCTCCATCGCCAGCACGGCGACGATCCGCGAGGCGATCGGCGAGGCCGCGATCGAGTCCAGCCCCATGCGCAGCTTGTCGATCCCCTCGGTGTAGTTGGGGATGATCACGATGTGGCGGATCTCCTCCCAGGCGAATGGCGTTAGGCCGGCGGCCCGCGCCTCTTCGAACTTCGCCTGCCAGTCCACCCCTTCGTGCCGGCGCAGGAGCAGGTAGCCCTTGAAGGCGTGGACCCCGTTCATGGAGGCGCGCCAGAGCCAGTAGGAGTGGAACGCCAGGATGGCGATGGCGAAAGGCAGCGGTGCCAACAAAGGTCCCCAGACAAGCGACGAGATGATGATCAGAGCCGCCAGCGCTGGGAAGATTTCCAGCATCCGGATCAGCAGCCGGCGCTGCGACAGGATGCCGGGGAGGTGTAACGGCCGGTCGAGAGTTATCTCGCTGACCGCCGCCGGGTGTGAGCGAATCGCTACAGCGACGACGCCCGGCGCGTCGGAGAAGGGGACATCGCCGTCGTAATAAGACAGCTCGTTTGATTCAAGAGATGGGGCCGGCTGTGGCTCGATCTGGATCCTCCCTTAGATCGCGCCGCCGGTCGGGCTTACAAAAAGGCCGTGCCCGAGCAGCGGGTCCGACCTTCCCTAGCGCCTACGAAGTTAGCTGTCGGGTTGGGGCCGGAAAGTAGCCCCTTCGCCGCCCGGCGAATTCACCCCTGTCGTGGGTCCCCCGCTCCCCGCCGCCCAAGGCGAGGACTCGGCGCACTATTCGATTTCCTGAATTCTACCGCTCACGACGCCGGTAATGTCAATCAATCTACGGCGTTTGTGGTGCCACGGATTCGCGGTGTCAACATAACGGCGAGCTACTTCGGGAGCGCCTCCCAGTAGCGTTTCCCTTTCCCTGTCAGGACGCGCCCGAAAGTCAGGCCCGGGAAATGCGCCGCCGTCAGTAGCGCGCCGGTGGCCTCAGCCTCGCGGACAACGGCTTCCTGGGAGCGCCGCGCCAGCTCCTTGTCCATGTCTCCCATCCCGGACCACTCCGGCTCCTCCAGCTGCACCGGGCAGGAGATCGCGTCGCCGAGGACGAAGGCGCGCTCATCGCCGGATGAAAGGATGACCCCGGCGTGCCCGATCGTGTGCCCCGGCGTGCCGATCACCGTGATCCCCGGAGCGATCGAGGCGCCATCGTCGGCGACTTCGAACTGGTCTTCGATCGCGCTCATCATCCCGCGCAGGTAAGTCTTCTGGTCCGGCGTTGTGAACGATTGCTCCAGGCTGGGGCCGCCCCAGTACTCCTGCTCCGCGCTGGACCAGCGGTACTTCGCCTTCGGGAACGTCGGCACGTATCCTTCGCCTTCCAGCCGCGCCGCGGTGCCGCAGTGATCGACGTGGAGGTGGGTGAGGAAGACGGTGTCGATATCCTCCGGCACAAAGCCAGCCGCCGCCAGCTCCGCGATCAGCGCCCCGCCGGTGTTGCCGAACATGTCGACCTGGCCCAATCCCGTGTCGATGAGGACGGTCCTGTCCCCGGAGCGGACCACGAAACATGAGTACGGGAATTCGACCATGCCCGCGTGGTTCAGCCAGCGCTTGTGTTGTTCCCAGCTTTCGGCGGTTGAGGCCGGGAAGTAGACGAGTGCCCGGCGCCATCGCCGAGCCGTCGCTCACGACCGTCACATCCAGGTCGCCGATCTTGAACTTGTTGGCCATCGGAAGCGTCTCCTTATCTCTGAAGGGGTTCGGTCTGCCCGGCTGCTTCGATCTCAGTCGCTCCCAGCTGGGCCAGCCGGCCCGCCAGGTCGGTTTCTTCGATAGTATCGCACCGGACCGTGAGGATGACGGGCCGCCCGTGTCCGACCTCGCGGCCCGATCGGTCAGCCAGCAGCAGGTAGCCGGCCCAGATGCCGCCGAGCAGGTGCGCGAAGACGGCCCAGCTCACCATCTGGAGAATCAGGCCCGACGTCCCGGACGGCCCGACGGTCAGCGACAGCGCCGCACCGAGCCCGGCGCCGATGCCGGTTCCGACGATGCTCCACACCACGATGATCACGACGGCGCGGAAGATAAAGCTGCCTTCGCGCGCCGATGCCGCGGAGTGAGCGATTGCCGGATCGTGCACCTCGATGTCGCCGGGCGATACGCCGGATTCGACCAGGTGCTGCTGTGCTGCAGCGGCCCGCCGTGAGTCCGTGAACACTCCGCTGACCCAGTCCGACTTCATGCGCGCAGTATGTCAGAAGTTCAGCAGGTCGAAGTACAGGCCCCGGCTCCTCGCGTCACCGGCCGGAGGGAGAGACGGCGTGAAGAGGCTGACGGCCGAGCGCCGGTGCGGCAGGTCGATCACGAGCGCGTTTGGTCGCGGCTCGCAGACGGTCAGCGAGGTCCGGCCCAGGGCCCGCGTCTCCGCCGCCAGGCTCGCCAGGAGCGCCTGAAACGCATCTTCCCGGCCGGCCGCGTAACCCCAGTCCACCACGGCGGCGCTGCGCGTGCGCGTCTCCCGGCCGGTCGCCCGGTCGACGCGGATGCGGGCGGTGTGCGACCCCTTGTCCAGCAGGCCGCCCACGGCGACCAACCGCCCTTCATCGAAGATGCCGCACAGGTTGGCGATGCCGTACAACGGGTCGCGAGACAGCCGGCCGCGCATCGACACGAGGGTCAGCGGCTCGAAGAAGTCCTGGCCGGCGTGCGTCGCGTTGATCAGTTCCACGGCCTCCGCCAACCGGCCCACTACGACCGCCTCAGCCGGCGCCGAGGACACACCGGAGACATCGATGTCCAGCATCGAGAGGTCAGCTGGGCCAGCGGCCGCCACCGCGCTCGACGAAAGAGAGCGACGTCGCGTTATCGGGAGCGATCGCGTAGCAGGGCCCGGCGCAGCCCAGCTTCCCGGACCAGGCGAAGAGGTCGTTGGAGAGAGCCATCGCCACGCCACGGTGGTGGTACTCGGGGTCGACGCGCGCGCGGTGGATGTAGACCATCTTCCGCTGCGGTCCCTGCATCTCCGGCTGGAAGATCACCCCCGCCATCAGCCCGACGATGCGCCCGTCCAGCTCAGCCACGATCACCCGGCAACCGTCGTGGACGCGGCAGCAGGCCAGGGCGTCCGGCGAGCGGTCGAACAACTCCTCGACGTCGCCGAGCACAAGCGCGGTCCGCAGCTCCAGCTCGATGATCGCATCGTTGTCCTCTGCGGTTGCTGTGCGCACCCTGGCCTCGGCCGTCTTCATCGCGGCAAGCATTGTACGCCTGCTCACAGTCCGTGGGCGGAACTGCAAGCATCTCTCCGTCGTTAGAGGAGCATGGCCAATTGCGATGCCCATGCGATAACTGTACTTTGATGTAGCATTTCGGTCGCAAGGAGAACTTTTGAACCCAACGCCAGCACAACTGCGCAACGCCGCCGCCAAACGCCTGATGGCGCGCCGCCGTTTCCGTGAGGCGTTGGACATGCTGAACGAAGCGATCCGCGCCGACCCACGCTTCGCCGAGTCCTACGAAAACCGCGCCGACGTCTTCGAGGCGCTGGGCATGGCCCCGCAGGCCGAAGCGGACCGCCAGAAGGTGATCGACCTGGGCGGGGTGGAGCGCCCGCCGCCGGAGGAATCCCCGCCTGCGCCAGAACCCAAGCCAGTGCGGCAGCGTCCGGCTCAGCTGGCGATCCGCTACCCGGCCCCGGCCAAGCGCGGCGGCGGTGGCGGCGCTGCGGCCCTGCGGACGGCCGGGACGATCCTGATCACGGTTGGTCTCTTCATCGCGGCGGGAATCGGCATCTACATCGCCCTGGACACCATCAACAACGCCGTCAACGGCGACGACAACGGAGCCAACCCCACCGCGACACCGCTGCCCTCCGTGAGCGAGACGCCCAACCCGAGCGGGTCCGGCACAACCACTCCGTCCCCGACGCCGGTGCCGGAGCCGGTTGACGCGGCGCTCACAGGCTCGCCGCTCTCCTTCTCCGATGCCAGGTCCGCCTGGGAGGCGAAGGGCTTCGACGTCGTCGTCGGCGATCCCAGCGTGAGCGTAACCGGTTTCGCGACTACGGCAGTCGACGTTACGCTATCGCGGGGCGGTGCTTCGATGAAAGTCGCCGTCCTCTTTTACGACAGCCCCGCGGAGCTCTCGACCGACTGGGCCGTGGGCGATGTCGTCGATTCAAAGACGGGATCGAAGCCGGCGGGGCCGTCTCCCTGGGCCAACCGCAACGCCGTCGTGGTGATGCTGGCCGACGATCCTGACCTCCACGCCGATGCCCGCGACGCCTTCCTCGGCATCGGATAGGGGGGAGGAATTCCGGGCAAAGAAATGGAGCGGAAGACGGGATTCGAACCCGCGACCCTCGCCTTGGCAAGGCGATGCTCTACCACTGAGCCACTTCCGCTCGCTGCCCTAAAGTATAGCCCGAGCCTCCAAGAATTCAAAATCCTTGACACTACCAGAGCCCGATATTACCGTCCCGAATAGCGGCCGACCCACCGCCTGACGGAGGATTCACATGCCACGCATCAAGACGCACATCGATATCGACGCCCCGCGGGAGCACGTATTCGCCGCTGCCGAGCCGACCAGGATGCCCGAATGGACGATCCACGTGAAGGAAGTGCTGATCACCTCGGGAGACGGCAAGAGCGCCGGCACCACGGACCGCACGACGATCCAGGTGACTCCCCGCAAGAACAAGCTGGAGTGCGTCTGGACGGAGTTCACGCAGGGCCAGACCTACGCCCGCAAGTTCACCGGCTACCTGAAGGGCGAGGAACGCCTGACCTTCGCGCCACACGAGGGCGGCACCCGCGTCGTCTGGACTTACAACTACACGCCGCCGTTTGGCGTACTCGGCAAGATCGGCGCGCTGATCATGATGTCCCGCGTCGTCCAGAACGACATGGAGTCGTCGCTGGAGAACCTCAAGCGGGAGATGGAGACCTAGGGAATTTTGAATTTTGAATAGTGAAGGGTGAATTTGTACGCGCTAGCCTCGCGGGAGACCCAGTCCGCGTAGCGCAATCACCTCGCGCTGGACCTCAGACGTCCCGGCGCCGATCGTGTCCTGCACCGCCGAGAGGAAGTTGTGCTCCATCGCTCCGCCGTATGGCGCGTGCGCATCGAGTTCGCCGAGCCCGCCGTAGAGCCCCATCAGGTCGACCGACGTCTCGTACAGCCGCTGCGCGAACTCTGTGTTGAAGAGCTTCACCATCGCCGCCTGGGCGCGGTAGTCCGTGCCCTGTTCGTGCAGCCAGATGGAGCGTTCCAGCAGCAGCTCGGCGATCTCGTACTCCGTGCGCAGCTGGCCCAGCCGCCGCCGCACGTTTCCGTCGTCCCACTGCCTTGAGCCGTTCGCCTGCCGCTTCGCCCAGCGCACGGTCCCGAGCAGCGTCCGCCAGTGGACGTAGGCCCGGTAGACGGTGATCCGCTCCAGACCCAGCGCCGAGGTCAGGACGCGCCAGCCTTCGCCGTCGGCGCCGATGCGGTCGGCGGCGGAGACGCGGACGTCTTCGAAGACGACTTCGTTGAACCAGCTCTTGTCCAGCAGGTTGACGATCGGCTGGACTTCCACGCCCGGCGCCTTCATCGGCACCATGAAAACGCTGATGCCGCCGTGCTTCGTGCCTTCGCTGTCGGAGCGCGCCGCCAGCCAGCAGTACTCGCTGGATTCGGCGCCGCTGGTCCAGATCTTGCGGCCGTTGATGACATAGTCGTCGCCGTCGCGCACGGCCTTCGTCTGCAGCGATGCGAAGTCGGAGCCGGAGCCCGGCTCGGAGTAGCCGAGGCAGGCCGTTATCGCGCCCCTGGCCATGCCCGGCAGGTAGCGGCGCTTCTGGTCTTCGTTGGCCGTGGCCAGGATCATCGGCGCGATGATGCAGCGGGTCAGCGCGTCGCTGGCGTTGCCGCCGTGCAGGGCGATCTCCTTTCTCGACCAGGAACTGCTCTGCGATGGGGCGGCCGCGGCCCCCGTACTCCTCCGGCCAGCTGATCGCCAGCCAGTCCGTCGTGCCCATCTTGAGCTCGAAGTCGCGGTCCGGCATGTAGCCCGGGGGCATCGGCACCGGGTCGGAGTCGTGCGTGGTGCCGAGCTCCGCCGTAAGCCAGGCGCAGACCTCGGCCCGGAGCGCTTCTTCGTGCGGGGAAAGGCGGAAGTCCATGGCGGCTCGATTATACGGCGTCGCGCCATTCTGAATGCCGGGTTCACGCAACGTATATGAACCTGACATGTCGCGAGGCACGCCTGTGGTTGGAGTCGCGTTGACTGCCTCGGCTGTGCGGCGGGATAATGGGAATAGGCGATTCACATTTCTACAATCAAAGTTGCAAATAGAGCGGAAACCAGCTGCATTTGAGTGAAGTCGAAGGCAGGTAATTGGACGAGTACGATCTCGTAGTCATCGGCGGTGGCACCGGCGGTTACACGGCAGCCATCCGGGCCACACAGCTTGGCCTGACCGCCGCCCTCATCGAACGCGGCAAAGTCGGCGGCACCTGTCTGCACAGGGGCTGCATCCCCACCAAGGCCTGGCTCTACGCCGCCGAAACCCTGCGCGCCGTCCGCCACGCCGGGACGTTCGGCGTCGTCACCGGGGAGGCCACCGTCGATTACGCCACGCTGAAGCAGCGCCAGGCGACCGTCGTCGAGACGCTGCACAAGAGCCTGCGCTCCACCATCCAGAAGCACAAGGTCGAGATCATCGAGGGTGAAGCGAAGATCGCCTCGCCGTCTGAAGTCATCGTCGGTGAGCGGCGCTTCAAGGCCCGGAACATCGTCGTCGCCACGGGCTCACAGCCGAAGGAGATCCCCGGCCTGGAGACGGACGGCCAGAAGATCCTGAACAGCGACCACTTGCTCCAGCTCGAGTCGCCGCCAAAGTCGATCACGATCGTCGGGGCCGGCGCCATCGGCTGCGAGTTCGCCTCCTTCTTCGCCGATATCGGGACCCAGGTCACGCTGATCGAGATGCTGCCGGCCTGCGTGCCGCTGGAGGACGCCGACGCCGGCAGGGTCGTCGCTAAGGCGTTCACTGACCGCGGCGTCACAGTCATGACCTCCGCCAGGGTGCTGACCGACAGCACCAGGGCCTACAACGGTGTCGTCGAGCTGGCCGTTGAGCACGGCGGCGAGACGAAGCAGGTGAAATCGGAAGTGGTCCTGATGGCGGTCGGCCGCGAATCCGTGACCCAGGACCTAGGCCTGGAGAACACGAAGGCGACGCTGGAGCGCGGCTGGGTAAAGGTGGACGACGCCTATCGCACCGGCGAGCCGAATGTCTACGCGATCGGCGATGCGATCGGCGGCCTCTTGCTCGCCCACGTGGCCGGCGCCGAAGGCCACATCGCCGCCGAGGCGATCGCCGGCAAGGAGACCGAGAAGCTGGACTACAACCGCGTCCCGCGCGTCACCTACAGTCACCCGCAGGTCGCGTCGATCGGGCTGACCGACGCGCAGGCCAAGGAGCAGGGCCACAACTCCAAGTCGCAGCGATTTTCACTGAAGGGCAACGCGATGGCGCTGATCCACGATGAAACGGATGGCTTCGCCAAAGTCGTCTACGATCAGGACTCGGGCGACCTGCTGGGCGTGCACCTCGTCGGCGCCCACGTCTCGGAGATGATCTCGGAGGCGGCGCTCGGCCGGTTCCTGGAAGCCTCGGCCTGGGAGCTGGGCACAAGCATTCACCCCCACCCGTCTCTGAGCGAGGCGCTGGGCGACGCGGCGCAACTATCCGCCGGGATAAGCATCTACTGGTAGAGGAGGCGAAAAAAGCGATGGTCTCCACTAAAGAGATTCCAGGGGCGCTGGGCCTGGGCAAGGACCAGTTGCTGGACATGTACTACAAGATGTTCCTGGCCCGCACAGTGGGGCAGCGGGAACGGATGTTGAACCGCATGGGCAAAGGCCCGTTCGCGGTCACCGGCGAAGGCCACGAAGCGGCGCAGGTCGGCACGGCTTTCGCGCTGACGCCCGGCAAGGACTGGGCGCTCCCGTACTACCGCGACCTGGGCGTGGCGCTGACTCTGGGCATGACGCCCCTGGACCTGCTGGACTCCCACCTGTCCCGCGCCCGGTCGATCGAAAGCGGCGGCCGCAACATGCCGTCCCACTTCAGCAGCCCGGCGTTGCACATCGTCAGCGGCTCGGCGCCCGTGGCCACCCAGGTCACCCACGCGGTCGGCGTCGCCCTGGCCAGCAAGCTGCGCGGCCTGGGCGAAGTCGCGGTCACCTACTTCGGCGATGGCGGCACCAGCGTCGGCGACGTCCACGAAGCGATGAACTTCGCCGGCGTCCACAAGTGCCCCGTGATCTTCGTCTGCGAGAACAACCAGTACGCGATCTCCGTCCCCTGGCGCAAGCAGTCAGCCGTCGACAACGTCGCTGTACGCGCGCAGGGTTACGGATTCCCGGGTGTCACCGTCGACGGCAACGACGTGCTCGCCGTCTACGCCGCCGCCAGGGAGGCCGTCGACAGGGCCCGGCGCGGCGAAGGCGCCACCTTCATCGAGGCCAAGACGTACCGCATCGTCCCCCACACCAGCGACGACGACGACCGCCGCTACCGCACCCGCGAAGAGGTGGAGGCGTGGACGGCCAAAGACCCGCTGACCCGCCACCAGGCCTGGATGGAAGAGCACGGCGTCGCGACAAAGCAGGAGATCGAAGCTGTGCAGACGAAAGCGCTCCAGGAGGTTGACGAGGCGACGAAACAAGCCGAAGCCGCGCCCCCGGTAGACCCCGCGACGGCGCTGCTGCACGTATTTGTGGACGAGAAGTAGAGACGGAGCTCCAGCTCTGTCAGGAGACGGATGAGGATTCGGATGGCGACGACGAAAGAAGCGATCGATACCGCAGGGCTCAGCGAAGAGCGGCTGCTGGACATCTACTACAAGATGCGGCTGGGCCGGGCCATGGGGGAGCGGCAGCGGCTGCTCCAGCGGATGGGCAAAGGCTCCATCACCTACAGCTGCGAGGGTCACGAAGCGGCGCAGGTGGGCGTGGCCGCGGCGATGTCGCCGGGCAAGGACTGGCTCTTCCCCTACTACCGCGATACCGCCTTTGTGCTGGCGCTGGGGATGGCCCCGCGCGATGTCCTGATGAGCTTCTTCGCCCGCCGGGACGACATCAACAGCGGTGGCCGCAACATGCCCTCGCACTTCAGCAGCGTCCCACTCCGCATCGTTTCAGAAGGCGCGCCGGTGGCGACGCAGGTCCCGCACGCCGTCGGCGCCGCGCTGGCCTCGAAGCTGCGCGGCCTCGGCGAGGTCGCCGTGACGACTTTCGGGGACGGCGGCTCCAGCCCCGGCGACGTCCACGAGGCGATGAACTTCGCCGGCGTCCACAAGCTGCCGGTGATCTTCGTCTGCGAGTTCAACAACTTCGCCATCTCAGTCGCCTCGACCAAACAGATGGCGGTCCCCAACGTCGCAGTCCGCGCGGCGGGCTACGGCTTCCCCGGAGTCACCGTCGACGGCAACGACGTGCTGGCCGTCTACAGGGCTGCCAGGGAGGCCGCCGAGCGCGCCCGGGCCGGCGAAGGCGCCACCTTCATCGAGGCTAAGACCTATCGCCTGGTCCCGCACAGCAGCGACGACAACGACACTCGCTACCGCACGCGGGAAGAGGTGGAGAGCTGGGCCAGGAAGGACCCGATCCCGAGGTTCGCCGCGACGCTGCAGAAGATCGGCGTCCTGACCGAAAGCAAAGAAACCGAGATCACGCAGCGCGTCAAGACGGAAGTCGACGACGCGACCGAATGGGCCGAACAGCAGCCCGAGCCGGACCCGGCCTCGCTGCTGCGGCACGTGTTCGTAGAGGAATCGAGGTGACCCATGGCTGAGAAGACGATGCTCGAAGCAGTCCACGACGCAATGGTCGACGAGATGCGGCGCGACGATCGCATCATCGTGATGGGCGAAGACGTCGGCGAAGGCGGCGTCTTCAAGGCGACCGAGGGGATGCGCGACATCTTCGGCGAGACCCGCGTCATGGACACGCCGCTCGCCGAAGCCGCAATCATCGGCGTCGCCCTGGGCGCTTCCCTGAACGGTGTCCTGCCGATCGCCGAGATCCAGTTCGCCGACTTCATCCACCCCGCCTTCGACCAGATCGTCAGCGAGGTAGCGCGGCTGCACTATCGCTCCAACGGCACCTGGAGCTGCCCGATCACGATCCGCACTCCTTACGGCGCCGGTATCCACGGCGGCCCCTACCACTCCCAGAGCATCGAGGCGTTTTACGCCCACGTGCCCGGCCTCAAGGTGATCTGCGTGGCCACGCCGTACGACGCCAAGGGCCTGCTCAAGTCCGCCATCCGCGACCCCAACCCCGTGATGTTCCTGGAGCACAAGAAGGCTTACCGCCTCTACCGCCAGGACATCCCGGACGACGACTACACGATCCCGATCGGCGAGGCCGAGGTGAAGCGCCAGGGCTCCGACATGACGCTGGTGACCTACGGGATGATGGTGCACCACTCCCTGGCCGCAGCCGAGACGGTCCAGAAAGAGGACGGCTTCAGCGTCGAGGTGATCGACCTGCGCAGCGTCTCACCCTGGGACAAGGAGCGGGTACTGGAGTCCGTCAAGAAGACCGGCAAGGCGCTGATCGTGTACGAGGACAACTTCACCGGCGGCTTCGGCGCAGAGGTCGCGGCCACGATCGCCCAGGACGGCTTCGACTACCTGGACGGGCCGGTCACCCGCATCGCCTCGCCGGACGTGCCGATTGCGCCCTACGCCCAGGCCCTGGAGGACGCCGTCCTGCCCAACCCGGAGAAGATCGCCGCGGGCATCCGCCAGCTGGCCGCCTACTAGGAACGAGGAACCCGCATGGCCTACACGCTGAAGATGCCCGAGGTCGGCGAGACCGTCACCGAGGGCACGATCGAGAGGTGGCTCAAGCAGCCCGGCGAGAAGATCGAGAAGTACGAGCCGATCGTCGAGATCAACACCGACAAAGTGAACGTGGAGCTGCCGTCGCCGGTCAGCGGCACGATCGTCGAGATCGTCGCCAAAGAAGGCGAGACAGTCCTCATCGGCGCGACGCTGGCCACGATCGACGAAGTCGCCGGCGAAAAACCGGCCGACACAGCGCCGCCAAAACCGGCCGAGGCCGCGGCAGCACCCGAGCCTGCTCCCGTCGCCGCCGCCGCGCCGGCCAGGGCGAAGCAGACGGCAGGCCCGTCCAACGGCCACGACGGCGCCGCCGAGCACCGGACGACTCCGCGCGTGCGCAAGGTGGCGGCCGAGCTGGGCGTGGACCTGGCGCAGGTGCAGGGCAGCGGTCCGCGCGGCCGCGTCGTTGAGGAAGATATCCGTGCCTTCGCTGCGAAGGGCCCCGCGACGGCAGTCGCGGAGAAGCCGGCGACGCCACGCCCGGCCGCCTCCCCCGGCGCCGACGAAGAAGCGGTCCCGCTGACCGCCATCCGTAAGACGATCGCCCAGCGGATGACCGCGGCCGCCGCCGCGCCGGTCGCCTGGCTGGTCGTTGAGTGCGACGTGACGGAGCTGGTGAAGCTGCGCACGGCGAAGAAAGTGGCCTTCCGCGAGCGCCACGGCGTCGACCTGACCTACCTGCCGTTCGCCGCCCACGCCGTCTCGCAAGCGCTGCTCGAGCACCCCTACCTGAACGCGACCTGGGCGGACGACAAGATCGTGCTCAAGAAGCGCGTCGGCCTCGGCATCGCCGTCGCCAGTGAGCGAGGGCTGATCGTGCCGGTCGTGCGCGACGCCGACCGGCTCAGCGTCTCCGGCCTGGCCCTGGCGATGTCGGAAGTCGGCGAGAAGGTGCGTTCCAACAAGCTCCAACTGGACGACGTGCAGGGCGGCACCTTCACGCTGGACAACACCGGCGCCTTCGGCTCGATAGTCTCGCAGCCGATCATCAACCTCGGCCAGGCGGCGATCATCACCCTGGAGATGATCCAGAAGCGCCCGGCCGTCGTCTCCGGGGACGCCATCGCCATCCGCAGCGTCGTCAACATGTGCCTGACCTTTGACCACCGCATCGTCGACGGCCACGTCGCCGGCGCCTTCCTGCAGGACGTCAAGAAGCGCATGGAAGCCTTCGGCCCCGAGACCGGCATCGACTAGTGGACAGCGGTCAGCCGGTCTGCGACTACGCCTGGCTGGGCCGGGTGGAGTACCGCCAGGCCTGGGACTACCAGCGCGAGCTGCAGAAGCGCCGCGCGCTCGGCGAGATAGCCGACACGCTGCTTCTCCTGGAGCACCCGCCCGTCTACACGACCGGGCGTCGCGGCCCCGGCGAGAACCTGCGTATACCGACGCCTGACCTCGGGGCGCCGCTGGTAGAGACGGACCGCGGAGGCGACATAACGTTCCACGGCCCGGGCCAGCTCATCGCCTATCCGATCATCGACCTGCGCGCCGCCGGCCTGACCGTCGTCTCCTACGTGCGATCCCTTGAAGAGACGATCATCCGCACGCTCAGCGCTTACGGCATCGAAGCCGGGACGGAGTGCGGGCTGACCGGTGTATGGGTCGGCGAGTCAAAGATCGCGGCGATCGGCGTCCGGGTCGGAAAGCCGGCCGGTGCGGCGGGTGGCTGGGTGACCGGCCACGGCCTCGCGATGAACGTTGACGTAGATCTTTCCTGGTTCGAACGCATCGTGCCCTGTGGCATCGCCGATCGCGGCGTCACCTCGATCCACGAGCTAACCGGAGTAACGCCGCCGATCACAGAGGTCGCGGCGCGGCTCGCTACCGATTTCGGGAGCGTGTTCGGTCGCGAGATGCGCTCCGTTATGGCGCTGGAGGCCTCGCGGCCCGGATAGCCGCAAGGAACTCCGAACATCACAACAACGTTAACAATGAAGGACCGCGCTTTACGCCCCCGCCCCGCGCGCTTAACCTGAGAACGTAACGGAGGCGCGCGTTGTGACATCCATCACACGTCACAGGAGCCCGCCTTCGGTACGGTGGTTGGGGGTAGAGGAGGAACAATGACCACGCAAGTTTCCCAGGATGTGAGAATGCAGAACCAGAGCGCCAACGGCGCCGGACCAATCATCGAGGCGATCGACATCGTCAAGACTTACGACACCGGCAAGGTGAAGGTGAACGCCTTGCGTGGCCTCAACCTGCGGATCATGCCGGGCGAGATGGTGGCCATCATGGGCCCCTCCGGCTGCGGCAAGACGACGCTACTCAACTGTCTTTCCGGCCTCGACGTCATCGACAGCGGCAGCGTGCTGGTTGAGGGCGTAGACCTCAGCAAGATGTCCGACAACGCCAGGACGGAGCACCGCGCCCGGCGGATGGGGTTCATCTTTCAGTTCTACAACCTGCTCCCGGTGCTCGCCGCCGTCGAAAACGTTGAGCTGCCGCTCCTGGTCTCCGGCGTCTCCTCGAAGGAGGCCCGCCGCCGCGCCACCGAGGCGCTCGGACATCGTCAAGCTGGACTCCTGGGCCACCCACAAGCCCGGCGAGCTTTCCGGCGGCCAGAGGCAGCGCGTCACGATCGCCCGGGCCCTCGTCAACAACCCCGCGATCGTCTGGGCCGACGAGCCCACCGGCGACCTCGACAGCGTCACCGCCAGCGAGATCATGGACATCCTGGAGCGGCTGAACAGGGAGCAAAACCAGACCTTCGTCATCGTCACCCACGACCACGGGATCGCCGCTCGGACGGAGCGCATCATCCACATGCAGGACGGCCAGATCATCAGCGACGAGCCGGTGACCGAGCGCGGCGCATCCTCCACCGCGAGGGCGTAGTCATGGATTCGCTCTTCGGCCTTTCGATGAATACGATCATGTTCGTCTTGCTGGCGTTGCTGGCGATGAGCATGGCCGTCTCTCTGCTCGTATTCTTGCGCAACCGGATCATCTTCATGATCGGCCTGCGCAATATCCCCCGCCGCGTCTCCCAGACGGTGCTGATCGTCGTCGGCCTGATGCTGAGCACCGTGATCATCACCGCCGCCTTCACCACCGGCGACACCGTCGACTACAGCATCACGAAGCAGGCCTACGACCTCCTCGGGCACGCCGACGTCATTCTCGACGGGCAGGTGGCCAGCCAGGCAGGGGGCTCCGATGACCAGGGCCACAGCGTCTCGGCCGCCCAGTACGACGACTTCATCCAGGCGATGGACCAGGCGCAGATCAGCGACGTAGACGGGTACGTCGGCGTCATCTTCGCCCCCGTTCCGGTCGTCAATCCGAGCACCAACCTCAGCGAACCAAACGTCGTCCTCACCGGCCTGGACGCCGCGCGGATGGAAGCCTTCCCGGACATCATCGACAACGATTCCGGCGCCGTGCTCAGTATCTCCGACCTTAGCCCCAATGAGGTCTACGTGAACAGCGAAGCGGCCGACCAGTTGGATGCCAGGGCCGGGCAGCAGCTGAACGTCTACGTGAAAGGCGTGCTGCAACAGCTCACCGTCAAGGCGATCGTCGAGCCGAAGGGGCTCACCGGCGCGATCAACGACAGCGACCGCGAAGGCATGGTCACCTCGCTGGCCAACGTCCAGCAGATGCTCGGCACGGACCGGCTCGATTACATCGCTGTCTCGGCGACGGGCGGCGTGCACAACTCGATCGAGACCGTGAGGAACGTCGATATAGAGACGAAAGCGCTCCTGCGGACTAACAACATCGCACTCGAAGTCAGCGACACCAAGGCCGGCGCCGTTCACGACGCCGAACAAGCCGGCAACATCTTCGCCACGTTCTTCTTGGTGCTCGGCCTCTTCTCCATCGGCGCCGGGATACTGCTGGTCGTGATGATCTTCGTCATGCTGGCGGCGGAGCGGAAGCCGGAGATGGGCATGTCCCGCGCCATTGGCACAAAGCGGCGCCACCTGATCGAGATGTTTTTGGCCGAAGGGACCGGATACAACCTGATGTCCGGTGTCGTCGGCGTCGTTCTCGGCGTGCTCGTGGCGTTCGCCATCGCGGAGGTCGCCTCCATCCTCTTCTCCACCTTCGGGCTGTCGTTCACACCGCACGCTACGCTGCGGACGCTGATCATCTCCTACAGCCTGGGAGTGGTCCTGACCTTCCTCACCGTCACCTTCTCCTCCTGGCGCATCTCTAACCTGAACATCGTCCGCGCCATCCGCGATATCCCCGAGCCGGCCAGCCGCCGCATGGGTTGGAAAGGCCTGGCGTTCTGGGTCTTTGCGCTACTCTTCGGCGCGCTGATGATCGTGACCGGCCTCTCCTCCCACCAGGCGTTCCCGTTCGCCTTCGGCTTCTCGCTCTGCGGCATGGGGATCGCGGTGCTGGCCTCGCACTTCGGCGTCCCGGCGCGCCCCGCCTACACGGCGATGGGCATCTTCCTGCTGCTCTTCTGGGGCTTGGCCGCCGGCGACCGCCTGCAGGGAATCTTCGGCGAGCTTAACGGTGGCCCGGAGATGTTCTTCCTCAGCGGCTCGGCCATGGTCACGGCATCCACGTTCGTCATCATCTACAACTCGGACATCTTCCTCGCCTTCCTTTCGCGGACGGGCGGAGCCTTCGGGTCGTGGCTGCCTGCCATACGCACGGCCATCGCTTATCCGATGGCCAATCGCTTTCGCACCGGCATGACGCTGGCCATGATCTCGCTCGTCGTCTTCGCCCTGACGATGATGTCGGCGATGAACCTGAACTACGACAAGCTCTTCCTGGCCGACGACTCGCGCGGCGGCTGGGATGTGCAGGTCGGCGAAAACCCCAACAACCCGCTGCCCTCCATCCAGCAGGCACTGACGAACGCCGGCTCGCCTGTCGCCGGCGACATCGCCAGCGAAGGCTCGGTGGAGCTGGCCGGCCTGGACGTGAGCGCCACAGAGGTGCGCCAGGGGGCGACAGGCGACTGGAGCGACTACCCGGTCCACGGTCTGACCAACGGCTTCCTCGACGCCGGCAGCGTGCCCCTGGACAAGATCGCCAACGGCTACGACACGCAGCAAGACGTCTGGCACGCCCTGGAGACGGACTCCGAACGTCGCCGTGGTGGACGGCTTCACGATCCAGAGCGGCGGCTTCGGCGGCGACCAGCTTACGATCAAGGGCATCCCCTCCGACATCTCCGAGAAAAAGTACGACGCTCCCACCATCACCGTGCGCGACGCCGTGACCGGCGTCAGCCGGGAGGTGCGAGTGATCGGCGTGATCAGTTTCGGGGCCAGCAACAACTTCATGGGCGTATCGCTGGGCAGCACCGCGTTTTACGAGACGTTTGGCCCAGCCGTCAGCTCCATCCACTTCCTGGCCCTGACCGATCCCGGCAAGTCCGACGACGTCGCCAAGGAGATCGAGTCGACGCTGGTCACCACCGGCGTCCAGGCGGACTCCCTGAAGGCGATCGCGGAGAAGAACAACGCGCTGTCCCGCAGCTTCCTCTACCTGATGCAGGGGTTCATGGCCCTGGGCCTCGTCGTTGGTATCGCCGCGATCGGCGTGATCGCCTTCCGGACAGTCGTGGAGCGGCGTCAGCAGATCGGCATGCTGCGCGCCATCGGCTACAAGCGGAGCACCGTGGCGCTTGAGCTTCCTCCTGGAGTCGTCCTTCGTGACGGTGCTGGGGGTGTTCTCCGGGATGGGGCTCGGCCTCTGGCTGGCGTACTTCCTCGTCACCAGCAGCAGCTTCCCGGCCTCCAACGCCTCGTTCTACGTCCCGTGGGTGCAGCTGGCGTTCTTCGCGACCGTCACGATCCTCGCCTCGCTGGCGATGACCTGGATCCCGGCCCGCCAGGCGGCCAGCGTCCCGACCGCCGAAGCGCTCCGCTACGAATAGGGACGCCTAGGGAATGACGCCGCGCTCCTTGAGCGGGATGATCTGGTCCCAGTCGTAGCCCAGCTCCAGCAGCACCTCTTCGGTGTGCTGGCCGAGCTCCGGCTGGATGCCGCGCGGCTCCCACTTCGTCGCCGAGAAGTCGGCCGGCGTGGCTACCATTCGTACCGGGCCGTCCGGGCCGGGGACGTCGACGAAGGCGCCGGAGCCCTGCACGACGGGGTCGTTCGGCACCTCGTGCACCATGTTGACCGGCGCGTACCAGACGTTGTTGGCGCGAAAGATCTCGGCCCACTCCGCCAGCGGCTTCGTCGCGAAGACGGCGTCCAGCTCGTCGACGAGCTGCGGCCCGTTGGTGCGCCGCGAGCCGATGTCGGCAAAGCGCGGGTCGGTGCGGATATCGTCACGGCCGATGGCGCGGCAGAGGTCTGGCCAGTGGCGGTCGGCCTGCAGCAGCAGCAGCCAGAACCACTTGCCGTCGCCGGCCCGGAAGGAGTTGATGATCGGGTTGATCGCGTGCTCGCGGTCGTAGGTCACGACCGGGATGTTGAGCCGCATCGAAAGCATCACGTCCCAGCCGATCATGTAGACGCCGACACGCACCAGCGGCACGGAGACGCGCTGGCCTTCACCGGTGCGCTCACGGTGGTAAAGTGCCGCGCAGACAGCGCCCGCGCACATCTGGCCGGTCATGTGGTCGCCCATGCCGCCGCGCTGCTGCGGGATCGCACCCCCCGGTGCCGTCAGAGACGATGCGACCCCGGCCTGCGACCAGAACGCGCCGATGTCGTAAGCCGCCGTGTCGCGCGCGTCGCCGTCCGGACCGTAGCCGGTCACCTGGCCGTAGACCAGGCGCGGGAACTTCGCGTGCAGCGTCTCGTAGTCCATCCCGTACTGCTCCAGCACCCGGGGCCGGTTGTTCGTGATGAAGACGTCCGCCTTCTCGATCAGCTGGAGGGCGATCTTGCGCGCCTCTTCTTTCTCCAGGTCCAGGACGATGCCTCGCTTGCCCCGGTTGTCCAGCTCAAACGGCGGGTTGAGCGCGGCCGGCGCCCCCAGCGCAGAGGCGAAGAGGCCGCGAAACGGGTCGCCCGCCGGCGGCTCGATCTTGATCACCTCGGCGCCCCAGTCCCCCAGCATCGCCGCGCAGGACGGCCCGGCCACCCAGAGCCCCATCTCAACCACCTTGATGCCAGTCAGCGGTCCCGCCATAGCCTGTCTCCTTGCGAAATGGTCACGGAATGCGCCGATTGTAGCCAGACCCGGGCCACGGCGGCAAGGAGCCGCGGTGCTATACTCCCACTCGCTATGAAAGCCTGGCTCGATGACGCCTGCTCGCTCGCCGACGCGATTCGCCGCGGCGACGTCAAGGCGTCCGACGCGCTCGAGGCGTCCCTTGCCGCGATCGGGTCTTCGAAGCTGAACCCGATCGTCACGCTTGATGCCGAGGGCGCTCGCAAGGCCGCCGCGGCGATCGATCAGCGGATCAAGCGCGGCGAGGACCCCGGTCTCTTCGCCGGAGTTCCGCTGCTTGTGAAGGACGTCGAAGACGCTGCCGGCCTGCCGACCAGCCACGGCTCCATCGTCTTCAAGGACGCCATCGCCGAAGAGGACAGCACGAGCGTCGCCCGGCTGCGTGCGGCGGGTGCTGTCATCGTTGGCAAGGCCGCCACCTCCGAGTTCGGCTTCGTCGCCTACACGTCCACCAAACTGCATGGCACCACGCGCAACCCCTGGAACCTGGAGCGGACGCCCGGCGGCTCCTCCGGCGGGCCGTCCTCGGCCGTCTCCGGCGGGCTCGTGCCACTGGCCACCGCCGGCGATGGTGGCGGCTCGATCCGCATCCCCGCCTCGTACACCGGTCTCGTCGGGATGAAGGGGACCTTCGGCCGCATCCCGCGCGGACCCCGGGCACGCTACGCGATGCTCACCGTCGTCAAAGGCACAGTCGCTCGAAGTGTCCGCGACGCCGCGCGCTGGTACGACGTCACCGCCGGCTACGACCCGCGCGACCCGCTGAGCCTGCCCCGCCGGGCCGATAGCTGGGAGGCCAGTCTCGGCAAGTCGCAGCTCAAGGGTCTGCGCGTGGCGATCGCGCCCGACCTGGGCAACGCTACCGTCGACCCGGACGTCGAGCGCGTCGTCCGCGAGGCCGCCGACGCATTGGTCGAGGCGACCGGGATGAAAGTCGTCGACGTCCCCGTCAAGGTCCCGGAGAACGGGATGGCCTGGGCGACCGCCGGGCTGCCGTCGCTCGTCGCTGATCTCGGCAAGCTGTGGCCGGACTGCAAGGACGACCTGACCTTCGAGATCCGCTTCGGGATGGAGGCAGCGCCCACCTATCGCGCCTGGCACGCCGCCAAGGTCGAGAATTTCCGCGTCGAGATGAACGAGGCGATGGCTGACCTTTTCGAGCAGGTCGACATCATGCTCTGCGCGACCAGCCCGATGGAGCCGTTCGCCGCCGAGGGGCCGATGCCGAACACTGTCGGCGAGGTGCGCGTCAGCCCCTACAACGCCGGCGCCCTGACGATCCCGGCCAACCTCTCCGGCCACCCGGCTATCTCCATCCCGGCCGGCCTCAACCGCAACGGGCTGCCGGTGGGCCTGCAGGCCTACGCGCGCCGCAACGAAGACGCCGTCCTCCTGGACCTGGCGCTGGCCATGGAGCGAGCCCGTCCCTGGCCGCTGGTCGCTCCGGGCGCGCCCAGATAAGGCGCGGCTGATTTTAGAAGGAATGGTGCCGGAGGCCAGAGTCGAACTGGCGACACCACGGTTTTCAGCCGTGTGCTCTACCACTGAGCTACCCCGGCAGCCGAATATTCATTCTACGGGTCGCCCGCGCAGGCACGCAAGGAGACCCCGCGCGATACAATCGTCCCGATGCGCGTCGGGACGATCAAGGAGACCAAGAACGAGGAGTTTCGCGTCGGGCTGACCCCGGCCGGCGTCCGCGCCCTCGTCGCGGCCGGTCATGAGGTGCTTGTTGAGCGAGGCGCCGGCGTTGGCTCAGGATACGCCGACGCCGCCTACGAAGCCGCCGGCGCGAAGCTGTGCGGCGGCGCGGCCGAAGTCTCCGCGGGCGTCGAGATGCTCGTAAAGGTCAAGGAGATCCTGCCCGCGGAGTACGGCCTCCTGCGCCCCGGCCTCCTGCTCTTCACCTACCTCCACCTTGCGCCCGAGCCCGCCTTCACGAGTCGCCTCCTCGAGTCCCGCACAAACTCGATCGCCTATGAGGCGGTACAGCGCCCCGACGGATCACTGCCGCTGTTGGTGCCGATGAGCCAGGTAGCGGGCCGTATGGCCGGTGAGATCGCCGCGCAACTCCTGAAAAAGCCCGGACCCGGCCGGGGCAAGCTGCTGGGCGGGATCGCCGGAGCCGCGCCTGCCCGGGCGCTCGTCGTCGGCAGCGGCACCGTCGGGACCTCGGCGACTCGCGTGCTCGTGGCGCTCGGCGCGCGCGTCACCGTATCGTCGCGGGACCTGCAGCGCCTCTCCGCGATCGATGCGCTGCTCGGCGACCGCGTCGCCACGCGGGTGAGCAGCCCGACAGTGCTGGAGGAGGAGCTGGCCCGGGCCGATATCCTGATCGGCGCGGTGCTCGTCCCGGCCGGCATCGCTCCGAAGCTCGTCTCGCGGGCGATGGTACGCTCGATGGGCGAAGGCGCCGTCATCGTCGACGTCGGGATCGACCAGGGCGGCATCTGCGAGACGTCCCGCCCGACGACTCACGACGCCCCGACGTACTTGGAGGAGGGCGTGATCCACTACTGCGTCCCGAACATGCCGGGCGCCGTGCCACAGACGTCCACCGAGGCGCTGACCGGCGCGACACTGCCCTACGTCCTCAAGCTCGCCGACCGCGGCCTCGAAGCCCTGCGGGACGACGCCTCGCTGGCCCGCGGCGCCAGCACCATCAACGGCAAACTGACCTCCAAGCCCGTGGCCGATGCGCAGGGCCTGCCGTACACGCCGCTGGAGCAGGCGCTCGCCCCTACAACCTAGGCTTGCTAAACTTCACCACGCCATGGCCACACTGCTAGTCGTCTCGCCAACGCCTCGGGCGGGCAAGTCCGCGATCATCGCCGGGCTGTCCCGTAAGCTCAGTGGCACGAAGTTGGTCGAAGCGCCGGCCGGTGAGCTGGCCGCCGCGATGGCGGCGGAGCCGGGCGCAAAAGCCGTAGTCGTGGCGACGCTCGCTACAAGCCCCGCAGACCTGCAGGCCTACATCGGCGGGGCGGAGATCGCCGGCGTAATCCTCAACCGCGTGCCGGAGAAGCGCCTCATCCCGATTCGCCGGCGCTACGAAGAGGCCGGCGTCAAGCTGCTCGGGATCATCACCGAGGACCGCCTGCTCGCCGCGCCATCCGTCGGCCAGGTCGCCGAGGCGCTTTCGGCGGAGAGCGAGAACCTGAACGGGAACGCCGGGAACCTTCTCGAGCGCGTCGTCATCGCTTCCATCGCCGCCGACCCCGGCCAGAGCTACTTCGACCGCACGAAGGCCAACGCCATCATCGTCCGCAGCGACAAGCCGGACCTCCAGCTGGCGGCGCTCAACACCGGCCCCGGCTGCCTGATCGTGACCGGCGGGTTGCCGGTGCTCTCCTACGTGCTGGAGCGGGTGGCCGACGAAGAGATACCGCTGCTCAACACAAAACTCGACACTTCACAGGCCGTGGGCGCGATCGAGGGTCTGTTCGGCTCTCAGCCGTTCGACGGCACGCCGGAGAAGACGCGCCGGATCGAAGAGCTGGTCTCCGGCATCGACTTGGCCGCGCTGTCAGGCTAGCCGGCTTCTTCGGCGCTCGGCCGCAGCGCATCGCCATCGTCAGCTGTCGGCGCTTCATGCTGGCGCGAGCCGGTGACCGGGCGTTGCGGGGTCGAGGAGCGCCGTTGGGGCTGGCCGCCGAACGGTGGCTCGGCCACAGCGGTCCGTCCCGGCGTCGTCGGGGTTGCCGTGGCGGCGACTGCGGGCGCCGGCTGCGGGACGTTCAGCCCCCTGCGCTCCGTGCCGCAGTACGGGCAGGCCACCCAGTTGAAGCTCAGCAGCTGCTCGCAGCGGGAGCAGATGTCCTTGAGCTGCGTCGCACAGAAGGGGCAGATGCGCCAGGTCCGCTCCACGAAGCGACGGCAGGACGGGCACATCCCCTCATCGCCGATCTCGCGCAGCAGCGCCTCTTCCTCCAGCGAGCGCGCGTACGCCTCTTCCAGCGTCTCGCGCGGGCGCAGCATCAGGTAAAGCGCCAGGCCGGGGATGTTGAAGCCGGGGAAGAAGAGCACCGAGACGAACAGCGCCAGGACCTGCAGGCCGAGGTCGCGTGTGCGTTCGCGGATGTCGCGGTAGACCCAGACGATAATGCTGAGCCAGAGAAGCAGTGCCCAGACACCGGCGATAAGTGCTGCCAGGATACCGATGTCTTGCATCAGCTGTTTCTCCCAGTGAATCTGTGCATATTTGTGAACATTATAGCATCGGCCTTTCGACCGCTCGACATACTATAACGCGCGAGTTTGCCGGGAGGCTTCGGGTTTGCGCAGGCTACACTGAATTTCGAGACTTTTGACATGGGCCGCCGAAAATCACGTCAGAACCGCATCGAGCCGCCGGAGCGCGTCACCCTCACCCTGGGCGAGATGACCTTCGAGGGCGGCGCCATCGCCCACGACGACGGGCGCACCATCTTCGTCGAATGCGGCCTGCCCGGCGAAACAGTCGTCGCTGAGCTGGACCGGGAGCGCGCCGGAGTCTTCCACGGCCGGGCGGTAGAGGTGCTGGACGCCTCTCCTGACCGGGTCGATCCGGAGTGCGTCTACTTCGGCGAGTGCGGCGGCTGCCAGTGGCAACACATCTCCTACCCGCGACAGCTCCAGATCAAGCGCGAGATCGTCTGCCAGCAGCTGCGGCGCATCGGCAAGTTCGACGACGCTCGTGTCGCGCCGACGGTTGGCTGCGAGAACCCTTGGGGATACCGCAACCACATCCGCTTCTCCGCCAAAGCCCGCGGCGAGATCGGTTTCGTGCGGCGCGGCACCCATCGCTTTCTGCGGATCGACCACTGCAAGATCGCCGACCCCTGGATCAACGAGGCGCTGCCGCGGCTGCAGGAGCACGGTAGCGGTCTGCACCAGGTGGCGATCCGCCGCGGCGTCCGCACCGGCGAGGTGCTGATCCAGCCCGACGTTTCGCACATCGACCCGGCGCTGGCCTCCAGCCAGAAGTTCTACCACGAAGAGCTGCTGGGCCACCGCTTTCGCATCTCCGGCGCCTCCTTCTTCCAGACCAACACCCCTCAGGCGGAGCGGTTGATCGGCCTGGTCCGGGAGAAGCTGGACCCCCAGCCCGCCGAGACCCTGGCCGACGCCTACGCTGGCGTCGGAACGTTCGCGGTGGTCCTGGCGCCCCTCGTCCGGCGCGTCGTCGCCATCGAGGAGTCGGCCGCCGCCGTGGAGGACGCGCGGATCAACATCGCCGGCTCGCCGAATATCGAGTACTTCGCGGGCAAAGTCGAAGACATCCTGCCGACGATCGAGGAGCGGATCGACTGCCTGATCCTGGACCCGCCACGGATGGGCGCGCACCCCGTCGCCATCGGGGCTGTCCTGGCGGCGCGGCCTTCGCGCATCGCCTACGTCTCGTGCGACCCGGCGACGCTGTCCCGGGACCTGCGGCTGCTGGCCGATGGGGGCTACGAGCTGCTGGACGTCACGCCGGTCGACATGTTCCCGCAGACCTACCACATCGAATGTGTCGCCAGCATGCGGCTGCCCTGAGCGATGCGCTTTGTGCTGGCCTCGGCATCGCCCCGGCGCAAGGAGTTGTTGGCGCTGCTCGGCCTGGAGTTCGACGTCCGTCCGGCCGACATCGACGAAGCCCCCGGCAGGTCGCAGAACCCGCTGATCGTGGCGCGGCGGCTGGCCAGGGAAAAGGCGGAGGCCGCGCGCCTGCTGGACCACGACTCGCCGATCATCGCCGCCGACACCGTCGTCGCCTTCGCGGGGGAGCTGCTCGCCAAGCCGCGCGACGCCGAGGAGGCCTGGCTGATGCTGCGAAAGCTGCGAGGCCAGACCCACGAAGTCGTCACCGCCGTCGCCCTGATGCCGCCGAAGCGCCGCAGCATCCTCGGCCGCCATCCGCTGACCCGGGTCACGATGCGCGACTACCCCGATTCGGAGATCGAAGCCTGGATCGCCGGCGGCGGCCCGTTCGACCGCGCCGGCGGCGTATGCCATCCAGGACGCCGCCTTCAGCCCGGTCGAGAGCTACGAGGGCTGCTACTGCAACGTCGTCGGCCTGCCGCTCTGGCCGCTCGTGGAGATGCTTCGCAAGGCCGATATGCAGGTAAAGGTCGGTGCCGGGCAGCTGCTCCCCCAATGCGCTTTCTGCCCCTTCGCCCCGCGCCTCTAGTGCCTCTGCCCCCGTGGCGCTCGCGGTATTGACCGTTTCTTCACCGACGTTAACCCCCGGTGAACCTGTACTTTGTCGTGTCTGGCCCTACCATCATGGTAGTCGACATAAACCACTCCTTAACTTTTGTGACGGGTCCGGGAGGACAAGCGATGAGAATGAATACAGAAGCCGAAAGGGGACAGGCACTGGTCCTCTTTGCCCTGATGATGGCAGTGCTTGTTGTATTCGTCGTCATGGTGACGGACGTAGGCATGCTGCTGGAAAAGCGCGGCCATGCCCAGAACGTCGTAGATGCAGCGGCGCTGGCCGGGGCGCAAGAGCTGCCGGGCGATCCGGCGGCGGCCGAGACAGTGGCCCGCCAGTACGCCAGCCTGAACAACTTTGACCCCGCCAAACTGGACATCAGCTTCGTCTGCACAAGCCACATCGCCGCGGCCTGCAACCCGGCCGCGAACCAGTACGACACCATCGTCGTCAAGGCGGTAGCCGATTCGCCGGCCTACTTCGGGCCGATCCTGGGCATTCTCGGCGGCGGCGGACTCTGCTGGGTCCACGGCTGCTCAACCAGCGTGCAGGCGGCAGGCTGCCGCGGCGTCTGCGGCGGCACGGGTGACCTGGTCGACGCGATGGTCGCGATCGACCACACGGGAAGCATGAAGCAGACCGAGCTGCAGAACGCCAAGAACGGCGCCCTGGAGCTGATGCGCATCTTCGACCCATCGATCCACCGCATCGGCCTTACGGTCACGCCGTCCGTCCACCCCAGTGATCCCTGCGACACAATCGAAGACTGGACCCAGCCGTCAACGTGGATGCCGGTCGGCCTCTCGACCGACTACGCCCTCAGCCAGGGCGTGCTGAACCAGAACAGCGCGTTGGTCAAAGAGACGAACTGCCTGGACCTCGCCGGCTCCGGCGACGTGCCCGGCCCCCACACGGACCTGGCCGAGCCGCTCCGCGCTGCAATGAACGAACTCAACACCAACGGCCGCAGCACGGCCACACAGGGCATCGTCCTCCTGACAGACGGCGCCGCCAACATCTACGGCGACCCGGCCGCCGCAGCGGCGATGGGAGCACGCGGCCCCTGCGACTACGCCTTCAAGGTGGCGACGCAGGCCAAGGCAGCGGGCATGGAGATCTACACAATCGGCTACGGCGTGAACGAGAACTGCACCAACGAATCGGCCGGCAGCGCCTGGCAGAACAAGCCCGTCGCACAGCTGCTGCTGCAGATGGCCACCGACAGCGACCACTTCTACAACCAGCCCAAGACACAGGACCTGACGCCTGTCTTCCAGGCGATCGGCATCCAGCTCTCCTCCGGCTCCAAGCTCGTCGGCTAATATACGGCTCTACTTTCCAGGAGACCGGCGTGTCCCCGGCGCGCCGGTCTCTCTCTTTGCTTTGTGGGTAACCCGCACCGTGCCTTCTGCCCCTATCCGAACACTTGTACAATTCAATGGTGACGTCCCCCTCAACCGACATCCTCGAGAATCTGAACGATCGTCAGCGTGAAGCCGTCGAGCAGACGGAAGGGCCGCTGCTGATCCTGGCCGGACCCGGCTCCGGCAAGACGCGCGTCATCGCCCACCGCATCGCCTATCTGGTGCGGGAGAAGCGCGTCCACCCGCGGCGGATCATGGCCGTCACCTTCACGAACAAGGCCGCGCGTGAGATGCGGGACCGTGTCTACGCGCTGGTTGGTGAGGACGCCGGTCACGACATCAGCCTCGGCACCTTCCACGCTGTCTGCTCGCGGATCCTGCGCATCGAAGGCGAGGCGATCGGCGTGCCGCGCACGTTCACGATCTACGACGACGCCGACCAGATCGCCGCCGTCAAGCGCGCGCTGGACGACCTCGGCCTCGACCCGCGGCGGGTGGCGCCGCGCGCCGTGCTCTCCGCGATCTCGCGGGCCAAGAGCGAGCTGCAGGGGCCCCGCCAGTTCGCCGCCCTTGTCGGCGACTACTTCCAGGAAGTGACCGCGCGCGTCTTCCAGCGCTACCAGGACGTACTGGAGCAGAACGACGCCCTCGATTTCGACGACATTCTCGGCAAGACGGTGCAGCTCTACACGGAGCGCGAAGACATCCTGGAGAAGTACGCCACGCGCTGGGAGTACGTGCACATAGACGAGTTCCAGGACACCAACATCGCCCAGTACGTGCTCAGCAAGCAGTGGGCCTCCCGCTACCGCAACATCTGCGTCGTCGGCGACCCGGACCAGTCGATCTACACCTGGCGCGCCGCCGATATCCGCAACATCCTCAACTTCGAGCACGACTTTCCGGAGTCGCGCGTCGTCATCCTGGACCAGAACTACCGCTCCACCCAGACGATCCTGGACTCCGCGCACTCCGTCATCGCGCTCAACAAGCAACGCAAAGAGAAGAACCTCTGGACGGAGAACGGCCCCGGCGCCCCGATCATCGTCCACGAGGCCTACGACGAAGAGGACGAGGCCGCCTTCGTGGCCGAGGAGATCCGCCGCCTCGTCCGCGAGGAGAAGCTGCGCCACCAGGACATCGCCGTCATGTACCGGACCAACGCCCAGTCCCGGCCGATGGAAGAGGCGCTGATCCGCCGCGGCATCGCCTACCGGCTCGTCGGCGGCACGCGCTTCTACGAGCGGCGGGAGGTCAAGGACCTGCTGGCCTACCTGCGTCTGATCCAGAACCCGTTCGATTCCGTGGCCCTGATGCGGGTGATCAACGTCCCGCACCGCGGCATCGGCGATCGCACCCTGTCCGAGCTCAACCGCTGGGCCCGCGACAAAGGCATCCCGCCCTACGCCGGCCTCCAGGTCGTCGCCGAGACGGAGCGCGATTCGCTGGACGGCCCGCCGACCGGCGCCCATCCCTTCCAGAAGCGCACGGCCGGGGCCCTGCTGCAGGTTCCTCGGCATGCTGAACGAGCTGATCGAGATGTCGAAGACCGCCACGCTATCCACCCTCGTCGACACGATCATCGAGCGCACGGACTACAAGCCGCACATCATGAGCGACGAAGACGGCGAGGAGCGCTGGGAGAACGTCCAGGAGCTGCGCGCCGTCACCATCCAGTACGACGAGCTGAAGCCGGAGCACGCCCTGGCCTCGTTCCTGGAGGACGTGGCCCTGATCACCGACGTCGACACGATGGAGGAGTCCGACTCGGTCACGCTGATCACGCTGCACGCGGCCAAGGGCCTTGAGTTCCCGGTCGTCTTCATCAACGGTCTGGAGGAGGGCATCCTCCCCCACATGCGCTCCATCGAAAGCGGCAACCCGGAGCAGCTGGAGGAAGAGCGGCGCCTCTGCTACGTCGGCATGACGCGCGCCAAGCTCCACCTCTACCTCGTGCGGGCCTTCCGGCGCGCCTTCAGCGGCCACAACCCGGCCTCGCGCTTTCTCTCCGACATCCCGCAGCACCTCGTCTCCCAGACCCAGCGCGGCCAGCCAGCGCGAGATGTTCCGCGCCGGCGGCGCGCGCTCGCCCGCGCACGGCCGCCCGCGTCATCGAGGGCGACGACCGTCCGTTCGTGCCCGGCGATACGTTCAAGGCCGGCGACCACGTCCGCCACGAGCGCTTCGGCGAGGGCGTCGTCGTCTCCTGCGAGCCCTCCGGCGGCGACTACCAGTGCGTGGTCGCCTTCCAGGGCGAGGCCGGCATCAAGAAGCTGCTGCTCTCCTTCGCCCCGCTGGAAAAGGTGTAAAGGATGAACGCGATTGACTATCTGGTGCGGCTATTCGGAACGCCGCCCGACAAGTCAGTTGTCGTGCCTCCGTTCCTGCTCGAGGTCGCACTTCGAAACGGTAAAACATACCTCATTCACAGTCTCGCTTCATTCGATGACGACGATGACCTAATCGTGTTTCGAGTTTGGGACTTCCGAACCCTGAGCGAATCTGATCGGCTGCAGCTTCAGCTTAAGATGAACGACACATACGACAAGAACGCTTATAAAGATCACGAAGCGATTCACCCTCGACTGGATTGGGGATTCCTTTCGGTAAACAAGACTGACGTCATGTCAGCCGTGGAATGGGGCGACCGAAGCTGGCCAGTTGGAATCGCTAAGCAAAGGGACCGACTGGGTTTCCGGTTAGATAGATCTCAGCCAGCCCCGTAGCGCGCCCACAACCGCCAGGCGAACGCCGCGCACAACAACACCGCGATCAGCCCCAGCGTGAACGGATCGCTGTCTCTGCCGCCGATGCCGTGGTCTGCGATGTGCGCGATCTCGTGCGCCGTCGCGCCGGCTGCCACGCCGCCGAGCGACGGCGAGCAGCGCGTCGCCCCGCCAGATCAGCGCGAAGATCGCCGCCGCGCCGAGGCCGATCTGGAACGCGCCGACGTCGTGCACGAAGTGCCGGTTGTACGGCTCGAAGTGGCCGATGTTGTCGAAGAAGGAGTGCGGCGCAACCATCGCCCAGACGCCGAGCACCAGCGTGAAGACCCCGAACCCGCCGAGGATGATCAGGGTTACGAGATCGACTCGGGAGGACCTGGCTTCGGCAGGCTCAGTCATGAGACGGAGGCCCCTCGACGGGCTCAGGGTGAGCGGTGTTCATCAGGCGACATACTAGCGCGCCCGGCCGCCCAGCGCACGAAGGCGATGGTCTCGTCCAGCCGCGCCGTGTCCCGCGTCTCGTCCTTCTTGTGGCGCTGTGACCACTCCAGGAGCGAGCGCCACTTCGCCGGCAACGTCTCCAACGCCCAGGCGGCGGCCTCCCGCTTGGAGCAGAGTCCGCCCGTCTCGATCGTGTAGAGCGCCCGGCACATCGTCTCGGCCTCGAACGCCTGGGAGCCGCGCATGCCCAGCCAGTCCGGCATCGGCTGCCCTCCGGCCCAGTCGTCCAGGCGGATCAGGATCTCCCGCCTCGCCGCCTCGCGGAGCTGGTCGGGGGAGACCGGATCGATCAACGTCTTCGGGTCCGGCCCGCAAAGCGCGACTCCGTGCTCCCGCAAGACCCATCGCTCAATCACGAAGTTTGCGCGGTGCGTCTCCCAGTGGAAGTCGGCGTAGGGCTCGGCGCGCAGGTGCTGCTGGCCCGACTGCCAGCGCCGGATCACCGCCCGCTCAACGTAGAACACCTCGTACTCCTGCCCGAACTCGTTCACCAGACGCGGCACCCGCTCGTGCAAAGCCTCGAGCGCCGCGAATTGCGCCTCTGAGACCGGCGATTCGGTGACGACGAGAATGTCGACGTCGCTGGACGCGGGGTCGAAGTCGCCGAGCGCCAACGAGCCCATCAGGTACGCGCCGACCAGGTTCTCTTAAGAGCCTCGGTTATCGCCGGGAGTAACTCGTTGATCAGCCGCGCGACTTTCGGCGGCAGGTGGTGCGCGTCGAAGTCAGTCCTCCAGCGTGCTGGTGTCGCCCTCCGGCAGGCCCAGCTCACGCGCCTTCAGGAGACGGCGCATGATCTTGCCGGAGCGAGTCTTGGGGAGCGTCGGGATGAACTCGATCTCGCGCGGGGCGACGCCGGCGCCGAGCTTCTTGCGGGAGAACTGCAGCAGCTCGCGGCGCAGCTTGTCGGTGGGCTCGTAGCCGTCTTTAAGCGCGACGAACGCCTTCACAACCTCCATCGCCACCGGGTCCGGCTTGCCGATCACGCCAGCCTCGGCGACGGCCGCGTGCTCCAGCAGGGCGCTCTCCACCTCGAACGGGCCGACGAGGTGGCCGGCCGTGTTGATCACGTCGTCCGCGCGGCCGACGAACCAGAAGTAGCCGTCGGCGTCCATCCGGGCCCTGTCGCCCGTGATGTACCAGCCGTTGACGAACCGCGAGTTGTACATCTCCTCGCGGTGCCAGTACGTGCGGAACATCGATGGCCAGCCCGGCTTGACGGCCAGGTTGCCCTCCTCGCCCGGCGCCACCTCCTTGCCGTCGTCGTCGATGACGGCCGGGAAGATGCCGGGGAACGGGCGTCCCATGCTGCCGGGGCGGATCTCCATGATCGGGTAGTTGGCGACCATGATCGCCCCGGTCTCGGTCTGCCACCAGTTGTCGTGGAACGGCAGCCCCAGCACCTTGTCGCTCCAGACGACGGCCTCCGGGTTCAGCGGCTCGCCGACGGACATCGTGTAGCGGAGGCTGGAGAGGTCGTGCTTCTTCGGCACATCGTCGCCGGCCTTCATCAGCATGCGGATCGCCGTCGGAGCGGTGTACCAGACGGTCACCTTGTACTTTTCGATCAGGCTGTACCAGTGCCCCGCGCTGAAACCGCCTTCGTAGATAAGGTTGGTGACGCCGTTGCTCCAAGGCGCGAACATCCCGTAAGACGTGCCGGTGACCCAGCCGGGGTCGGCCGTGCACCAGTAGATGTCGTCGTCGTGCAGGTCCAGGACGTACTTGCCGGTAGCGTACTGGCCGATGATCGCGTTGTGCACGTGAGCGGCGCCCTTCGGCTTGCCCGTCGTCCCGGAGGTGTAGTGCATCACCGAGTAGTCTTCCGGGTCCGTGTGCAGCGTCTCGAACTCGTCGGACTGGCCCGCGATCGCCTCGTCCCAGGTCACGATGCCCTTGCCGGCCTCGGCCGGGGAGCGGCGGGTGACGAGGACAACGGTCTCCAGCGCGGGCAGATCGGCGCGGATGTCTTGCACCTTCGACCACAGCTCCGGACTGGTGACGAGCACTTTCGCCCCGCTGTCGGCGAGCCGGTCCTTGACGGCGTCGGGGCCGAAGGCGGAGAAGAGCGGGCCGATGACAGCACCCAGCTTGAGCGTGCCGAATACTGTGAAGTAGCACTCCGGAAGGCGCTCCAGGAAAACGAAGACGCGGTCTCCCTTCCCGACGCCCAGCGCCGCCAGCCCGTTGGCCGCCTTGTTCGCGCCCTTCACCATGTCCGCGAAGGTGTACGTCTCCTGCTCGCCGTTCTTGCCCTCCCAGAGCATCGCGATCTTGTCGCGGCGGTCAGTCTTGAGGTGGCGGTCCAGGCACTCGTAGGCCATGTTGAGCGCGCCGCCGGGCAGCCCATCGATCTCTGAGCGGATCTGGTCCCAGGTGACGTCCCGGCGGGCCTCGTCGTAGTTCCAGAGGTTGGGCTTTACCTTGAACGATTCGAGGGGTGGCTTCTCGATTGGCGCGTAGTCCATGCGGGTCCTCCGTAGATGTGTTCGAGACCTAAATCATACGTGATAGAAAGCAAGATGGGCGTAAGCCGCGTTTGCCCGGGCGGGGGCGGCAAATCTATCATTAAACGCGGGCTCGTAAGCTTGGTAGCAGATATTCATGTTTGACGTTGGCGGTGTAAGCATATTCGTGGCGTTCGCGGCGGGGTTGCTGTCGGTCGCCTCGCCGTGCGTGCTGCCGCTGGTCCCGGCCTACCTCGGCTACCTGACCGGCGCCACGCTTGAAGGCGTGCCCCTGGAGCCCGTCGCCGTGCAGTCCGTGGCCGGCGGCGGAGGCGGCGGCACGATCACGATGGCCGCCCCCCGGCGCACGTGCGCCGCCGTCGGCGTTTCTGCACTCGGTCGCCTTCGTGCTCGGGTTCACGGCGGTGTTCGTGCTCTTCGGCATCTCCATCGGTGTCGTCGGCTACGTGCTGAAGGATCACCAGGACGCTGATCCTCAAGGCCGCAGGGGTCATGCTGATCGTCATGGGCCTGCACCTCTCCGGCGTGATCACCATCCCCTTCCTGGAGCAGGAGCGGCGGCTGGACGTCGGCCGCGGCGCCAAGGTCGGGTACGCCAGGTCGTTCTTCGTCGGCTCGGCGTTTTCGGCGGGCTGGAGCCCGTGCATCGGCCCGACGCTTGGCCTCGATCTTCGCGCTGTCCGTTTCCGGCAGCACGGTGCTCCAGGGCGGCGTCCTCTTGCTGGCTTACTCCGCCGGGCTCTCGATCCCGTTCCTGGCGATGGGCCTGGCCTACAAGGCAGTCGAGCCGCTGTACACGCGGATCAAGCGCTACTCCGGGGTGATGAACTACCTCTCCGGCGCGCTCCTCATCATCATCGGCATCCTCGTCTTCACGAACACCGTGGCCCACCTCAACAGCACCTTCGATTTCGGCCTCCCGGGATCGAACCTCTAGATGATCGAAGAACCCGCAAGCCCCCGGCCGGAGAAGCCGGTGGAGACCTTCGACTTCCCGACCCGAACCCTGCGGCAGCGGTTCGTGGCGCTAGTCGGCGTCGGCCTGATCGTCGGCGTCGTGCTGGCCGGGCTCTGGGCCGCCGGCGTCTTCGATTCGACCAAAGGCGAGGCCGCGACGCTCGTGGACACGCCGGCCGTCGAGGGCGTGTCCGACGTCGGGCCCCTGGCCGGGCAGGTCGCGCCGGACTTCGAGATCACGGACTTCGACGGCAGGCGCACACCGCTTGAGCGACTACCGCGGCGACGCCGTCTACATCAACTTCTGGGCCACCTGGTGCGTCCCCTGCCAGGCCGAGCTGCCGGAGATCTACGCGCTGCAGAAGGAGTACGGAGACCGTCTCAAGGTGATCGAGATCGACCGCGGCGAGACTGCCGACAAGGCGAGCAACTTCCTTGATGGTGTGGGCCGGCTGGACGGCGGCAAAGGCGTGAGCTTTGAGGTGGACGGCATCGACCCGACGGAGACGCTGTACAAGCGCTACGAGACGCTGCCGATCCAGGTGACGCCGATCAGCATCTTCATCGACGCCCGCGGCGTGGTGACACAGCTCTACAACGGGCAGCTGGACGGCGACCAGATGCACCAGTTCGTCGAAGCGGCGCTGGCCGGCGACGAGTCTGGCGGCTGATTCGCGTATACTGGGGCTGCGGGCCTGGCCCGCGAGACCGCTCTTAGGAGGACACGATGAGGGACGTCGCAATCGTCGGCGCCGGGATGACCGATTTCGGTAAGTTCCTGGACCGCAGCATGAAGGACATCGCGGGAGAGGCCGTGAAGGGTGCGCTGGACTCCGCCGGCATCGACAAGTCGAAGCTGCAGGTCGCGGTCGTCGGCAACGCCACAGCCGGCCTGATCACCGGCCAGGAGATGATCCGCGGCCAGGTCGCCCTGCGCGAGATGGGCATCGGCGGCATCCCGATCATCAACACCGAAAACGCCTGCGCCAGCTCCTCCACCGCCTTCCACGTGGCCTGGATGTACGTGGCCTCCGGCATGTACGACATCGCCCTCGCCGTCGGCATGGAGAAGCTTTACCACGAAGACAAGCGCCGCTCCTTCCAGGCGATCGGCTCGGCGGTTGACGTCGAATGGGTGCAGCAGATGCAGGCCCAGGCCGCGCAGGCCAGGGAAGCCGCCGCCAAAGCCGATAACCCCGACGTTGGCGAGGGGGCTGGCGAAAAGCGCTCCATGTTCATGGACTTCTACGCCGCCTTCGCGCGCTCACACATGGCCAAGTACGGCACCACCAAGGAGCAGTTCGCCAGGGTCGCCGTCAAGAACCACTACCACGGCTCGCTCAACCCGCACGCCCAGTACCGCGAGGTCTACTCGCTGGAAGACGTGCTCGCCTCGCCGCCGGTGGCCGAGCCGCTGACGCGCCTGATGTGCTCGCCGATTGGCGACGGCGCAGCGGCGACGGTGATCGTCTCCGCCGATATCGCCAGGCAGTTCACAACGAAGCCCGTTTTCGTCAAGGCCTCCGTCCTCGGCTCCGGCTTCGACCGCCAGCCCGGCGAGCCGGACGTAACGAAGACCGTGGCGCAGAAGGCCTACGAGATGGCCGGCGTCGGCCCCGAAGACCTCAACGTGATCGAATGTCACGACGCCTCCGCACCCGCCGAACTCGTGCTCTACGAAGAGCTCGGCCTCTGCGCGCCCGGCGAAGGCGGCAAGCTGATCGACTCCAAGGCCACGTACTTCGACGGCCCGATCCCGGTCAACCCCAGCGGCGGCCTGATCTCCAAGGGCCATCCCATCGGCGCTACCGGCGTGGCCCAGATCTACGAGATCTTTACGCAGCTTCGAGGCGAGGCCGGCGACCGCCAGGTCAAGAACCCGAAGGTCGGCCTGACCGAAAACGGCGGCGGCATGGTCAAGGGCGACCCGGCTGCGCTTGCCGTCCACGTCTTCACCGTCTAGGCGGCACCCCGAAACGCCGACAGGCCCCGGATCGCCTTCCGGCCTGACATCGGTGCTAACATCGGCTCGATGACCGACTACGAAACGCTGATCGTGGAGATGCACGGCGCGACGGCGATCGTGCGCCTCAACCGGCCGGACAAGCACAACGCCATCAGCCGCCAGATGTCGCAAGATCTGGTCGCCTGTCTCGACGCGCTGGACGGCGACGACGGCGTGCGCGTGATCGTGCTCACCGGCGCCGGCGAGAAGGCGTTCTGCGCGGGTGCCGACATGGGCGAGGCCGCCTTCCTGCCGGACGGCGATGAGCGGCGCGACATTGCGGCCCAGGCGGCGGCGCGCATCGCCCGCGTCCGCAAGCCGATCATCGCGGCGGTCAACGGCTACGCTTACGGTGGCGGCGCCGTCTTCGCCATCAACTGCGACATCCGGATCTGCGGCGAGCGGGCGCGCTTCCGCTTCGTCGGCGCCAGCTACGGCCTCGTCGTCGGCGCCTCGCGGCTGCCCAGCATCGTCGGTGCGCCATCGGCCAAGGAGCTGATCTTTACCGCCCGCACAGTCGATGCGGATGAGGCGCTGCGCATCGGCCTGGCCAACCACGTCGTGCCGGACGCCGACCTTGAGCGCGTTGTCCTGGAGATGGCCGCACTGATCGCCGAGCACGCCCCCGGCGCCCTCATCGCTTCCAAGGAGGTGATCGATATCGCGGCCGGGACTTCTCCCGCCGCCAGGCGCGAGATCGAGCACAACCTGGAGCTCCGACACTCCGACGAACACAAGCAGCGCTTCCGCGCCGCCGCCGAGCGCGTTGTCCGGCCCGACGCGTGAGGCTGACCTACCACGGCACGCCGGCCGCCCACTTCGACTCGATCGACGCTTCGCAGCCGTACCTGCCCGCCGATTTCGAGCGCGACGGGTTCATCCATTGCACGGACGGAGAGCGACGCCTGTCCGATGTGCTGAGCGAGTTCTACGCAGACTCGGAGGGCGACTGGGTCGTCCTCTACATCGACCTCGATCAGGTCACGTCTGAGGTCCGCTACGAAGACGAGCTCGCGGTCTTTCCGCACATCTACGGGCCGCTCAACCGCGAGGCGATCATCGCCGTCCGCCCGATCGAGAGACTGGCCGACGGGCGGTTTCTGGCGCCGATGAGATCGCCTGCCTGAGCGTGCTATGCTAGCGCCCACTCAAGGAGGCGAAAAATGAGCACATCAGACACCAAATCAACCGGCGCAGTCGTCATTACCGGCACCTCAACCGGCATCGGCCGGGCCACCGCGGAAAGGCTGGCCGGCCTCGGCTTCAAGGTCTACGCCGGTGTCCGCAAAGCCTCAGACGCACCGGAGGCAGCCGGAATCATCCCGCTGACCCTCGACGTCACGGACGCCGCCAGCATCGCCGCCGCTGCCGCAACGGTGACAGCGCAGGTGGGCGACGCCGGAATCCGCGGCCTCGTCAACAACGCCGGCGTGTCAGTGCCCGGGCCGTTGGAGTTCCTGCCGCTGGAAGACCTGCGTTACCAGCTGGAGGTGAACGTTGTCGGGCCCATCGCCGTGACCCAGGCATTCCTGCCGCTGGTGCGCAGGGGCCGCGGCCGCATCGTCATCGTCGGCTCCATCGGCGGCAAGATGAGCACGCCCTTCATCGGCGCCTACCACGCCTCCAAGTACGCCATCGAAGCGCTCAGCGACTCGCTGCGGCAGGAGCTGCGAATGTTCGGCATCAAGGTCTCGCTGGTCGAACCGGGCGGCGTCAAGACACCGTTCTGGGAGCGCGGCCGGTCAGCCGCCGACGACATGCTCGCCAGGGTGCCTGAGGACGCGCACGAACACTACGGCGAGACGATGGCCAACGTCCGCGAGGTGTCCCACAAGTTCGAGGGGCGCGGAGTCACGCCGGATGTGGTGGCGAAGGCGATCCAGCACGCGCTGACCGCCAGGAACCCGAAGACACGCTACCTTGTCGGGATGGACGCCCGCGCCCAGTCGATCATCAAGCGTGTGCTGCCGGACCAGGTGCTGGACCGGGTCGTCGCCTGGCAGATGGGCATACCGAAGAAGGCTCCGAAGAAGAAGTCAGCCCCCGAACGTGAGACCGAGGACTCGCTGACCTAGCGACTTGCCGGCTCGCCTCGCGGCGGGATCGGAGTTGGCGGCCAGCGCCTCCAGCGCCCGGATCGCCGCCACCGTATTCAGATCGTCGGCCAGGGCGCGCTCGAAGTCGCCGGCGTATTTCACTATCTCGTCCGGCGTGGCCTCGCCCGCATCGGCGAACGCCTTGCTTAGCTTCGCGGCCAGCTCCGCCGTCGGCACCGGGGCGCCCTGCGGGTGGTCCCAGGCCCGGGCGTAGGGGTGCGAGAGCAGATAGAGGCGCAGCGCGTCGGCGGAGTAGCGCTGGAGGAGATCGCCGACGAACACCATGTTCCCCAGCGACTTGCTCATCTTGTGCTCGCCGCAGTAGACCATCGCCGTGTGTATCCAGTGCTTGACGAAGCGGACCCCGGTGTACTCCTCGCTCTGGGCGATCTCGGCGTCGTGGTGGGGGAAGATCAGGTCCTCGCCGCCGCCGTGAATCGTGATTGTCTGGCCCAGGTACTTCATCGCCATCGCTGAGCACTCAATGTGCCAGCCGGGGCGCCCTGCTCCCCAGGGCGACTCCCACGTGGGCTCGCCGGGCTTCTCGTGCTGCCAGAGGATGAAGTCCAGGGGGTCGCGTTTCAGCGGGTCCGCGCCGAAGTTCCCCCGCTCGTTGGCGATGGTCAGCATCGCCTGGTAGGGCTCGCGGAAGAGGCGCCCGAAGTTCGGGTCCTTCGCCACCTCAAAGTAGACGCTGCCCTCGTTCTCGTAGGCCAGCCCCTTGGCGATCAGTCCCTGCACGATCTCCAGCATCTCCGGGATGTGTTGCGTCGCGCGCGGGGCCACGTCCGGGTCCAGGTTGCCCAGCGCCGCCATCTGCTCCCGGAAGTTGGCGTACTCCCGGTTGCCCAGCGCCTGCCAGTCTTCCTGGTTCTTGGCCGCGCGCAGCAGCACGTCGTCGTCGATGTCGGTCACGTTCTGGACGTAGGTCACCTTCCGCCCGGCGAAACGGAGGAAGCGGGTCAGCACGTCGAACATGATGTAGGTGAAAGCGTGCCCCAGGTGCGAGGTGTCGTACGGAGTCACGCCGCAGACGTAGAGGCCGACGTCCTGGTCGCTGACGTCTTCGACGAGCCGTGATTCGCCGTTGTAGAGCCGGATGTTCGGTGCCACGTGGCGGATTGTAGCGCGAGCCGCGTGGCTGGCGCGATCCGTGCGACAGCCGCCGCCGCCGTGTGCTATCGTCCGAACCGCAACCGACAGGAGGTTCGAATGAGCATCGTATGCGGCGTTAAGGCCGGCGACCGGGCAGAGTACACGAGGACCGTGACCGCGGAGGACATCCAGAAGTTCGCCGAGGTGACCGGCGACCACAACCCCCTGCACAGCGACGGCGAATACGCCAAGAGAACGCGCTTCGGCGAATGCATCGCCCACGGGATGCTCAGCGCCGGCTACATCTCCGCTGTGCTGGGCACGCAGCTCGCCCCGAACTGCTGCGCGATCTACCTCAGCCAGACGCTGCGCTTTCTGCGCCCGGTCAAGATCGGCGACACGATCCGCGCTATCGTCGAGGTCAAGGGTGTCGAGGAAGAGAAGCGCACGCTGACCCTGGAGACGGAGTGCTTCAACCAGGACGGCCACGCCGTCGTCAAGGGCGAGGCCGTCGTCATGCTGGACCCCGTGGAGTAGCGATGATCCCGGAGGGTGTCCACAAGATCCGCGTGCCGCTGACCGGCAGCCCTCTGGGCTGGGTGAACTCCTACGTCATCCGCACCGATGAGGGTTACGCGCTGGTCGATGTGGGCTGGGATCTTCCAGACGCCCTCGCCGCGCTGCGCAAGGGCCTGGACGAACTCGGCATCCCGCTGGAATCGATCCGGCGGCTGATCATCACCCACAACCACCCGGACCACTACGGCCTGGCCGGGCGCCTGGTCCAGCTCGCGTCCTGCGGCGTCACCATGCACCGCCTTGACGCCATCCACATCGAGAGCCGCTACGTGGACATGACGAAGCTGCAGGCGGAGATGGAGCAGTGGCTGCGCATCCACGGAGCGCCAAGCGGCGAGCTGATGGCGATGGTCAAAGGCTCCGAGGCGATCCTGGAGCGCGTCAACATCGTCAAGCCGGACATCCAGGTCTCCGGCGGCGAGAAGATCGCGGCGGGAAAGCTGGAGTGGGAGATTATCTGGACGCCCGGCCACTCCGTCGGTCACATCTGCCTCTACGAAAGCACCGGCAAGGCGTTCCTCTCCGGCGATCACATCCTGAATCCGATCAGCCCCAGCATCGGCCTGCACGCCGAGTCGATGGGCAACCCGCTCTCCGACTACCTCAGCTCACTCGCCGCGATCCGTGAGCGCGACGTCGAAGTCGTGCTTCCCGCGCACGGCGACGAGTTCCGCGGCTTCCGCGAGCGCATCGACGAGCTGATCTCGCACCACGAGGGCCGCCTGGAGGAGATCTGCGAGATCATCACGCGCCAGGGCCCGCGCACCGCCTACGAGGCGGCCTCGCAGATGCGCTGGCGCTCCGAAGGCGCCTTCGAGGAGTGGCCGCCCTTCCAGCGCCGCATGGCTACGACTGAGGCGCTGGCCCACCTGGAGCTCCTGTCCAGCCGGGGTACCGTGCGCCGCGTGATTGCCGACGGCGGCCTCGTCCGATACGCTTTGCCCTCGTGACCATCGCCAAGACAACCGGCGGCAACTTCTTCGAAGACTTCCAGCGCGGCAGCGTCATCCGCCACGCCGTCCCCCGCACGATCTGGGACGGCGACCTGGCGCTCTACATCGCCCTCACCGGCGACCGCCGCCCGCTGCACTGCGACCGAGAGTTCGCGCAGTCGCTGGGCTTCCAGCGGGAGACCGTGCATGACCTGCTCGTCTTCCACATGGTCTTCGGGCGCGCCGTCCCGGACGTCTCGCTCAACTCCCCGGCCAACCTGGGCTACGCCGACGTGCGCTTCCTGCGCCCCGTCTACACCGGCGACACCCTCCGCGCCGAGACCGAGGTGATCGGCAAGCGCGAGACCTCGCGGCCGGACGTCGGCATCGTCTGGGTGCACACAAAGGGCTACAACCAGCGCGACGAGACCGTCCTCCAGTTCTACCGCTGGGCGATGGTCAACAAGCGTGACCCCGACAAGGCCACCGGTGACGACGACGCCCCCGAGCTCCCGCCGCAGGTCAGCACCGCGGACCTCTACGTCCCGCCGGAGCTCGACCTCAGCCGCTTCGATCCGGAGATCACGGCCCAGAACGCGCGATGTGGGAGGACTACGAGCCCGGGGAGCGGATCATGCACCCCCAGGGGCTGACCGTGGAGGACGCAGAGCACCAGATGGCCACGCGCCTCTACCAGAACAACGCCCGCGTCCACTTCAACGACGTGCTGCAGAAGAAGTCCAAGCTGGGCCGGCGGATCATCTACGGCGGCCACATCATCTCGCTTTGCCACTCCATCTCCTATGACGGATTGGAAAATGCGATTCGCGTCCTTGGCTTCAACGCCGGCGCCCACGCCAACCCAACCGTCGCCGGGCGACACCCTCTTCGCCTGGACCGAGGTCCTGGAGCGCATCGACCTGGGCCGCGCGGACGCCGGGGCGCTGCGGCTGCGCCTCGTCGGCGTCAAGAACACCGATCCGCGCGAGGAAGACGTCCCGCTGCGAGTGAAGGACGACGCCGGCCGCGAGTCCTACCACCCGAACGTCGTCCTGGACCTGGACTACACCGTGCTCATGCCGAAACGGCCGGCGTAGCACCACCGAAGGAGTAACCCATGCTAAAAGGCAAAGTCATCACCCTGCGCCCCGTGGAGGAGCGCGACCTCGCGCAGCTCTACGCCCACATCCTCGACATCGACAACCGCGGAGACTACTACCCCCGTACCATCCAGACGATGGCCGACCTGCGCAAGGAGCTGAACGCCACCGGCTTCTGGTCCCCGGAGTTCGGGCTGCTGCTGCTCGTCGACAACGACTCCGACAAGGTGATCGGCCAGATCGTCTGGTTCAAGACCGTGCAGTACATGGACGAGCTGGAGATCGGCTACATCCTCTACGACACCTCGCGCCGCCGCAGCGGTGCGATGAGCGAGGCGCTGGGCCTGCTCACCGATTACATCTTCGACACGAAGCCGGTCAACCGCATCCGTCTCTGCATCGCGACCGACAACAAGGCCTCCCGCGGCGTGGCGGCCAGGGGCGGCTACACCCACGAAGGAACGATGCGCGGCTGCTTCTTCAACCGCGGCAAGCACCACGACATGGAGCTCTACTCGATGCTGCGGAAGGACCTGGCGAAGAAGAAGTCAGGTTAGCCGCAGAGTCAGCCCCGCCAGCTGATCTCGAAGACCCGCACCGGGCCTTCAAAGCCACGCATGGCGTGCTCCCCACGGTCCCCGAAGAGGAAGCCCTTCCCCCCGCACAGTTCCCGCACGCCGAGCGACGTTAGTATTTCGCCGCCGTTGGCCATCGCGGCGATGCGTGCGGCCATGATCACTGTCTCTCCAAAGAGGTCGCCGTCTTCTTCGATAGGCTCGCCGGCGTTTAGCCCGACTCGCACGTTCAGCGGCTCAGCGGCAGAGACGTTACGCTCATCGAACGCCTTCTGCAGAGCGATGGCGCACTCAACGCCCTTCGTGACAGATGGGAACGAGGCCAGGAAGCCATCGCCCATCGTCTTGACCTCGGCGCCGCCGTGCTGCTTGAGGACGGTGCGGGTCACGGATTCATGCTCGCGCAGGACGTCGCGGCCCTTCTCGTCGCCCAGCCGGTGCATCATTTGCGTGTGGCCAACCAGGTCAGTGAAGAGAATCGCGCGAAAGCCTGACGCCGGCGCCGAGGACGCGGCTTGCTTGCCTGCGGCGTCGCCGATGACGAAATCGGATAGCGCTTCCCACGCCTTTACAAACTCCTCGGGCGCCATGATGTGTGGCCCGTGCAAGGACACGAAGCGCGCACCCTTGATCCCTGCCGCTATCTCCTGCGCCAGTTCGATAGGCACGATGCGGTCCTCTTGCGTATGAATAACCAGCGTCGGCACCCGGACCTGCGAGAGGAGCGAACGGACGTCGATGCCGACTGCGGCCTCGATCGTGCCAACGGCATCCACCGCGTTAGAGCAGGTCCGCTGATAACCGGCGAACGCGTCGATACCCATCAGCGAATTCTCTCCGCAGAAGAGCTCCGCCATGACCTTGGACGCCATGCCCCACTCGGCCTTGGCCAACGCGATGACGGCGTCGCGCATAGCCGGCGAGCCAGCGATGCCGGCCCCGTTGGCGAAGGAACCAAGGATGATCAGCTTTGTGACCTGCTCCGGGTGTTGTGCGGCGTAGGCGATGGCTATTGGCCCACCTTCGGAATGTCCGCCCACGGCGAACTTCACCAGCCCGGCGTGCTCAACGACGGCTTCGACGTCGCGAATCCGCGCCTCCAGGGAGAAGTCGCTTACGTTCCGCGCCGAGAGACCGCTCCCGCGCTTGTCCATCTGCACCCACAGATGTCTTTCAGTGTAGGGTGTAGTGCCCATTCCCTGGCCAAGCTGGCGGTCGATGTCCAGGTGGCTTATCCAGCCGGGAATCCAGACGATCGGCGGGCCGTCGCCTGCTATCGAATAGGCGATACGCGTCCCATCGAACGATGTGCAGTAGCGGACTTCGCGTTCCATAGCAGCGTCAGGATAACAGCGAAGACGGCGGAATTATAGGGCGAGGTTAGCGTTCCAGCACTTCGCCGGAGTACAGCTTCCGCACGACGACGCCCTTGGGTGGAGCGGCCTGCACGCAGAGGTCGCAGAGCACGCACTCGTCCAGGTTTTCGGGCAGGATCGTCGCGTGGCCTTTGCCATCGACGCCAAAGATGTTGACCGGGCAGACCTCCACCAGCTTTTTGGCCAGCTCCTTGTCCTGGGAGGCCACGTGGTCGATTTCCACCGCGATGAACATGCCCTTCGTCTCGATTGCCACTGGCGTTAGTGTCCGTTCGCCATGCGCCAGTGCTGCGCCGTGTCCGTGACGTGCTGGATCTTGGTGGCCTTGCCTTCCTTGTTGAAGAACCAGAGGTGACCTTCATACGGGAAGCTGTAGTGCTTGCCCGTCTTCTTGTTGTCGATCTCCATGTGGATCAGCGCGAACACGTTGTCTCCCTCTTCGAAGAACAGGAACGGCTCGAACTTCTTGTAGTCCAGGTCCGCCATCGATTCGAAGAAGGCCGGGATGCTGGCCCTGCCCTTGCGTGGCGCCAGCCACGGCACGCCATCGGCCGGCACCTCTGAGTCCCAGTCGATGTTCTCGTCCAGGTGTTCCAGGATCGCCGGGATGTCCCCGCGCCCGAAGGCGGCGTACATCCCCTTGACGGTGTCTGCGTTGCTCATCGGTGTCCTCCTTGTGCGAGAGTCACTTCTTCAACCGCTGTTTCACCAGGTCCGGGATCTGCGATATCTCTTCCGCCACGGAGATGCCGGCCTCTTCCAGGCGCAGCAGCTTCTCGGCGGCGGTGTCGGCCTTGCCTTCGACAATTGTACCGGCGTGGCCGAAGCGCATTCCCGGCATCTTGTCCATGAAGCGGCCGGCCATAAAGGCGATGATCGGCAGCCGAGACTTGTTCTGCTTCACCCAGAGACTGAGCTGCGCGTCCATCGGGCCGCCGGGCTCAGTGTAGATGACGATGGCGTCGGTCTCCTCATCGGCCTCGAACAGCGGCATCAGCTCCGCGTAGGAGGAGCCGATCATCGGGTCGCCGCCGATCGAGACCGCTGTGCTCTGGCCAAGCCCGGCCGCGGTGAGCGAGTTCGAGATCTCCGTCGTCATGCCGCCGCTGCGTGACATAACCCCGATGCGGCCCGGAGTGTAGGCCTGGCGCGTGTTCGCCGCCGGCCCGCCGATCCCACCCATCTTGGACTTGCCCGGTGTGATCATCCCCAGGCAGTTCGGGCCGATCACCCGCGTTCCGCGCATCCGCGCCAGCTCCAACACCTGCGCAACTTCGTAGCGCGGCGTGCGCTCGGTGACGATGACCAGGATCTTGACCCCGGCCTCGATCGCCTCGAACGCCGCGTCACGCACGAACGGCGCCGGCACCGTGATCACCGAGCCGTCCACCCGCTCCCTGGCGACGATCTCACGCACGGTGTCGTAGACCGGGACGCCGTAGACGTCGCGGCCGCCGCGGCCCGGCGTCACACCCCCGACGACCTTCGAGCCGTAGTCCAGGCACTCGCGCGTCATGTTCACGGCCTCGCGCCCGGTGATGCCCTGGATGATGAACGTCGTGTTTTCGTCGATCAGGATGCTCATGCGGACTTCCTCGGCGGCATCGTCATCCCCTCCACCATAAACAGATGCCCGGTGGTTGACTCGTCCCGGAGCCCAATGATCGCCTGGTAGGCGTCAGACTCGTACCAACTGCGCGCCGAGTCCATGTCCGGGAACTCACCGACGATCGTCCGAAGGTGCGGGATCGAGCCTTCCCTGACAACGGCATCGTTCGCAGCGACGATCCTGCCGCCGAACGGCTTGAAAGTCGGAAAGATCTTCTCGGCGTACTGGTAGTACATCTCGATGTCATTCACGTCGAATTGGGCGATCACGTAGGCGCTCATTTGGCGTTGATCTTTTCTACGGCGCGGCGGCGCCGCCTCGCACATCGAGACCGTGCGGTCGCAGTAGTCCACGCCGTACTTCTCGCAGCAGCTTGTAGCCCTCCGCCTCCCAGGAGCCAGGGATACGGAAGACGGCGATCTTCTCCGCCGGGTCGAACCCCATCTCGATGACACCTTTAACGACGCCGCGGGCGACGATATCGACGCGCGTGTTGGAGACGACGTTCATGATCACGGCGATCTTGTCGACGCCGGGCTTGCTCAGGATCAGCTTGGTCAGCTCGCAGGCCTTGAGCACGCTGGGGTTGCCGCCGATCTCGCAGTAGTTCGCCGGGCGGCCGCCGTATTTTTGGATCGCGTCGAAAATCGTCAGCGAGCCGCCGCCGGCGCCGATCACCAGCCCCAGGTTGCCGTCGAACTCGACGACGCGGCCGGCGACGCCCCGGTGGTCCACCTGGTCGACGCGCGCGCCCCGCATCTCGAAGTCCGTCGGCGGCCGGCCCTGCCGCGTCTCGTCCGCCCCGATCCCGAGGTCGTCCAGCACGTCCTTCTGGTGCCGCTCCCGGGCCTCCTCTTCCATGTCCAGGTGACAGTCCAGGACGACGAACGAGCCGTCTTCCAGCTTGCCCAGCGGGTTGATCTCGGCCAGGGTCAGGTCGTAGGCGAGGAACGTTCGCACCAGCTTTGACATCACGCTGGACAGCTGTGTCAGGTCGCTGCCGCTGATGCCCAGCGCGGCCACCGCCTCCTTGGCGCGGTAGTCCGTGAACGGGATCAGAGTCGAGAAGTGCACCTTGGAGATGTGCTCCGGGTGCGTCTCCGATACCTCTTCGATATCGATGCCGCCCATGTCGCTGATGATCATCAGGGGCTGCTTGGCGACGGCGTCGTAGGTCACGCCCAGGTAGTACTCCTGGGCCACCGCGGCCTTCGCCTCGACGAGGACGTTGACCGGGAGCTGGTCTTTGATCGACAGCTCCAGGATCTGCAGGCAGGCGGTCTGCGCCTCGTCCGGGGTGTCGGCGAACTTCACGCCGCCGGCCTTCATCCGCCCGCCGGACAGCACCTGCGACTTAAGCACCACCGGCGCGCCGATGTCCGCCGCGATCCGGTGCGCGTCTTGCGGCTGCTCCGCCGTCCCGCCTGCCGGCAGCCGAACGCCCTGCCGCCCGAGCAGTCGCTTAGCCTCGAACTCGTAAAACCTCATGTTAGCTCCCTGAAAGAGCGGCTTGCGCCTGCTCAATGTGCATGACGAAATGGACCGCGATCACCAACCACCACTGGCCGAGGTCCAGCTCGCCGAAGAGCGGGTGCGGCATTTTGAGCGCCCGCGGGTCCACCGTCGCCAGCGATCTCACGGACTGATCCGTGCGCTCGCCCATCTTCCTCAGAGAATCGATCAACTCACCGGAGGGCAACTCCTTCTGCGGCCGAATAGGCGGGGGCGCTTCGAGGCTGATCGGTTCTGGAATCGGCGTCAACTGCACAAGCTCAGCCGGGAAACCCGTCGCCTTGTCGGAGTTTACGGCTTGACCGACCAGCATTCCGGTGATGTCGTTCGTGAAGCCTTCGGCCAGCAGCAGGTGGTCAACGACCTGCGCAGAATTCCACTCGCCCGGTCCCGGAGCTCTCATCGTCTGTTCGGGACTAAGCCCCGAAAGTGATTGGATCAGACGCTCCCGCTGGCGCTCGATGTCAGCCAGCACGTTCGCCAGGGGTGCCGGGAGGCCGTTCGTCCCGCCGTCGCGCGTCATAGCCCGTACAACTTCGCGTACTCTTTGTCGCGCCTGGCGATCAGCTTCGCCGTCTGGACCATCACCTGCGCCTGCTTGAACGTCGCGTCGTCCTGCATGCGGCCGTCCAGCATTACGGTGCCGGTGCCGTCGCCCATCGCCTGGATGATACGCTTCGCCATCGTCACCTCTTCAACCGTCGGGCTGAACTCCCGCCGCGCGATCTCGATCTGGCTCGGGTGCAACGTCCAGGCTCCCACGCAGCCCATCAGGAACGCAGCCCGGAACTGGTACTGGCAGGCCACCGGGTCCTCGATCGCCCCGAACGGCCCGTAGAAGGGCAGGATCCCGGACGAGTTGCAGGCGTCCACCATGCGGGCCATCGTGTAGTGCCAGGGGTCCTGCTGGGCGGCGACCCGCGGCGCGTCCGGCGTTCCTGGGTCCGGGTCGGCGATCACCTGGTATGACGGGTGTCCACCGCCGACACGCGTCGTCTTCATCCGCCGCGAGGCTGCCAGGTCGGCCGGGCCGAGGCTGATCCCCTGCATGCGGGGGCTGGCCGCGCAGATCGACTCCACGTTGGAGACGCCGAGCGCGGTCTCCAGGATGGCGTGGACCTGAAGCGGCTTCTTGATACCGTGCTTCGCCTCCAGCTGGGCCAGCAGCCGGTCGATGTAGTGGATGTCCCACGGCCCCTCCACCTTCGGCACCATCACCACGTCCAGCTTGTCGCCAATCTTTGGGATCACTGTGAAGAGATCGTCCAGCACCCAGGGGCTGTCCAGGCTGTTGATCCGGGTCCAGAGCGAGGTGCCGCCGAAGTCGTTGTTCAGCGCCACTTCGACTAGTCCCTCGCGGGCCGCCTCTTTGTCCGTCGCCGGGATCGCGTCTTCCAGGTTGCCCAGCAGCACATCGACCTGCGGGATCAGCTCCGGGATCTTGGCCCGCACCTTGGCGTTCTGCGGCGGGAAGAAGTGGATCATCCGGTACGGCCGGGCCGGCACCTCGTTCAGAGGCGTCGGCGCGCCGACGGCAAGGGGAGTCAGGAAGGCCCGGGGATTTCGCATAGTCGAACGAGCGCCAGTATATGGAGCGCTATCTAGAAGGGTCAAGAATAGTGCGTGCTAGCATTGAAGCCGATGGGTGAACAACCTCTCGGCCACATCTCTGAGCGCTTCGCCGCGCCGGTAATGCGCAGCGTCATGACCGTGCCCGTGATCGTGCAGCGTTTTGTCCAGAAGGCGCCCTCCGCCGGCGCCGACGTCATCTGCCTCGATCTCGAGGACTCCATCCCGCCAACCGAGAAGGCCGCCGCGCGTCCGCTGGCCCGCCAAGCCATCGAGACGATGCCGCGTCGCAGCGCCAACAGCCCGGACTTCCAGATGTACGTCCGCGTCAACGGCATCTGGAGCGGCCTGATGGAGGACGACCTGAACGAGGTCGTGCGTCCGGGCCTGGACGGCGTCGTCATCTCCAAGGCGGAGTCCGCCGAGACGATCGAGACCCTGGCGGAGCAGCTCACAGGCCTCGAGACCGAGCACGGGATGCCCGCTAATTCGGTAGCGATCATTCCGCTCCTGGAGACGGCGAAGGGCGTGTCGCGCTGCTACGAGATCTGCGAGGCCTCGCCGCGCCTGACCGGCGCCATCTTCGGCGCGGAAGACTACGCCACCGACATGGGCATCGAGAGGACGATCGAAGGCGCAGAGGTCCTCTGGGCCCGCACCCAGATCGCCATCGCCTGCCGCGCCGCCGGCATCGAGGCGATCGACACGCCCGACCCTGACTACACAGATGCCGATCACCTGCGCCACGAGATGCGCCTGGCCAAGAGCCTGGGCTATCGCGGCAAGCTCTGCATCCACCCGCTGCAGGTCGCAGATCGCCAACGAGATCTTCCGCCCGGCCGAGGCAGAAATCGCCGAAGCGCGCCTGATCGTGGAGGCGTTTGAACGCGACGGCCTGGCCAGGGGCCTCGCAGCGATACCTCTAGGGGGTAAAATGGTTGACACGCCGATCTACTGGCGGGCCAAGCGCCTGCTGGAGCTGGCGGAGAGATCGAACTGAGATGACAAGGAACGGCAACAGCGAACACATCGCGGAAGAGAAGCAGGCCTGGCTGTCCGGCGCCTACGCCAAGGCCGTGGCGAAGGGCGGCGAACGCAAGGACACCGACTTCCGCACCAGCTCAACCGAAACCGAGCCGCTGTACACGCCCGCCGATGTCCAGGACGACTACGCGACCGATGTCGGCTATCCCGGCGAGTACCCGTTCACACGCGGCGTCCAGGCCAACATGTACCGCGGCCGCCTCTGGTCCATCCGCCAGTACGCCGGCTACGGCACCCCGGAAGAGACCAACGAGCGCTTCAAGTTCCTGCTGAAGCGAGGGCCAGCCCGGCCTCTCCGTCGCCTTCGACCTGCCGACGCAGCTCGGCTACGACTCAGACGATCCGCTGGCCGAAGGCGAAGTCGGCAAGGTCGGCGTCGCCATCGACACGCTGGCCGACATGGAGGCGATGTTCGACGGCATCCCGCTGGACCGCGTCAGCACCTCGATGACGATCAACGCCCCGGCCTCGGTGCTGGTTGCGATGTACGCCGTCGTCGGGCAAAAGCAGGGCGTGCCGCAGGACCGCATCGCCGGCACCGCCCAGAACGACGTGCTCAAGGAGTACGTGGCGCGCGGGACGTACATCTACCCGCCGAAGCCCTCGCTCCGGCTCGCCGCCGACCTCATGTCCTACTGCGCCCGGGAGCTGCCGCGCTTCAACGCCATCAGCATCAGCGGCTACCACATCCGCGACGCCGGCTCGACGGCCGCGCAGGAGATCGCCTTCACCTTCGCCAACGCCGTCGCCTACGTTGAGGCGGCACTGGACCGCGGCGTCGCCGTCGACGACATCGGCCCGCGCATCTCGTGGATCTTCAACACCCAGAACAACTTCCTGGAAGAGATCGCCAAGTACCGCGCTCTGCGCCGCATGTGGGCGCGGATCATGAAGGAGCGCTTCGGGGCTGCAGACCCGCGCTCGATGATGCTGCGGACCCACGTCCAGACCGGCGGCGCCACGCTCACGGCCCAGCAGCCGGAGGTCAACATCGTCCGCGCCTCGCTCCAGGCGCTGGCCTCGGTGATCGGCGGCGTGCAGTCGCTCGCGCTCTCCTGCTACGACGAGGCGCTGGCCCTGCCCACGGAGCAGGCCCAGCGGATCGCCGTCCGCACCCAGCAGGTCATCGCCTACGAGAGCGGCGTCGCCGACACCGTCGACCCGTTCGCCGGCTCCTACTACATCGAGTCGCTGACCGACGAGCTGGAACAGAAGGCGCGCGAGTACCTGGACCGCATCGAGGACATGGGCGGCTCCATCGCCGCGATCGAGTCCGGCTACATGCAGCGCGAGATCCAGGAAGCCTCCTACGCCTACCAGAAGGCGATCGACGAGGGCAAGAAGGTGATCGTCGGCGTCAACAAGTTCGTCAACGAGGGCGAGGACCCGGCCATCATCTTCCGCACCGATCCCGCCTCCGAGCGTGCCCAGATCAAGCGCCTGAACAAGGCCCGCAAAGACCGCGACGACGCCGCGGTCAAAGCCTCGCTGGAGCGTCTTGTCTCCGCCTGCGGGAACGGCCACGCCGCCGCCGGCGACGAAGGCAACCTGATGCCGTACATCGTCGATGCCGTCAAGACCTACGCCTCCGTCGGCGAGATCTGCGGCGCCATGCGCTCCGTCTTCGGCGAATACACCCCGCCGACCGCCGTCTGACGCCGGCCCTCTTCCTTCTTCCACGCTTCCCTCTTCCAACGCACTCCGTGGTATAAAACACAGGCCCTTAGCGGGCGCTAAACCATCTCCGGGGAGGACATCTCTTGGCCTGCTTGAAAGACAAAGTCGCAATCGTCACCGGCAGCTCGCGCGGCCTTGGGCGCGCCATCGCCAAGGACTTCGCTGAGCACGGCGCCAAGGTCGTCCTCAACTACTACCAGCAGAAGGAACCGGCCGAGGCCATGGCGTCCGAGATCCGCAAGGCCGGCGGTGAGTGCATCGTCATGCAGGCCGGCGTCGGCACATCCGGACGAGTGCTCGGCCCTGATCGAGGCGGCGGTCAAGGAGTTCGGCGGACTCGACATCCTGGTCAACAACGCCGGCGTCAACCGCGACCGCACGATCCGCCGCATGACCGTCGAGGAGTGGCGCGAGGTGATCGCCACTGACCTCGACTCCGTCTTCTACTGCACTTACGCCGCCGTCCCGCACATGATCGAGCGCGGCGGCGGCCGCATCGTCAACATGGCCTCGATCGTTGGGCAGATGGGCAACCTCGGCCAGTCCAACTACGCCGCGGCCAAGGCCGGCATCGTCGGCTTCAGCAAATCAGCGGCACAGGAGTTGGCCCGCTTCAACATCACCGTCAACGCGCTCTGCCCCGGCTTCATCGAAACGGACATGGTGATGAACCTGACCGACGAAGTCAAGGCGGCGCTGATCGCCAAGATTCCGCTGGGTCGCTTCGGCAAGCCGGAAGAAGTGGCACAGATCACGCGCTTCCTCTGCACCGACGGCGGTTACGTCACCGGCGCCCAGATCAACATCAACGGCGGAATGTACATGCAATAGGAGGCGCCGATGCCTCGTACCGAAGTCGAGATCCTCGCCGAGCTGCTCGATAGCGCCTATCAGCGTCCCATCCCGGAGAACTGGACGGACGGCTGGCACTCGCTCTTGTCCAACCTTCAGCACGTCCGCGACGAGGACTGGAAGTGGCTTCCGCCGGACGGTTCGCGCTCGATAAAGCGAATCGTTGCCCACTGCGCGGGCGTCCTGCTCATGTACAAGGAGCACGGTTTCGGCAGTGGCGCAATGACGTGGGACGACGTAGCTCCACCGAGCGGCGCGGCCACGACCCGGGCCGACTACATGCAGTGGCTAGCCGAAAACGTCCAGGCCCTCCGCGACGCCCTCACCGCTGTTACGGACGACCAGCTGGACGAGATGCGGGAGTACTGGGACCCCGGCGAAAGGCCGCGCCGCTGGTTCGTCACCACCATGATCGAACACCTCCTCTACCATTCCGGCGAGATCAACCACATCCGCGCCCTGGCCCAGAAGAACGACGAGTAGCGCCGCGCTATCATGAGTGCATGACTCGCGCCGCCGTCGACCAGCTCCTCTACGCCCTCGACCGCGCCTTCGCGCCGATCGACGACGACGTCGAGCACTCTTTCCTCCAGAACCTGGAAGCCGTCAGCGAAGAGGACTTCCTCCGCGCCGCGCCCAACGGCGGCCGCACGATCGTCCAGATCGCCTGGCACGTCGCCGCCGCCAAGTTCATGTACGCCAACAGCTGTTTCGGCGATGGCACGCTGACCTGGGACGACCTCTTCAACCACTGGGAGGGCAAGCCCACCAGGGCCGAGATGATCGACTGGCTGCGCGAGGCCCACGCCCACTTCCGCGCTGTCGTCGAGCCGCTGGAGGACAGCGACCTCACCGTCGAGCGCAAGGCCCCGTGGGGCGCGACGCACGAGACCCGCTGGCTGATCAGCCAGATCGCCGAGCACGACCTCTACCACGCCGGCGAAGTCAACCTCGCGCGGGCTCTCCTCCAGGGGACCGATGCCTGGCCCACCTACTGAGGCGGCCCAGCCGCGAGTCAGCGCCACCCGGATCGTCCTCCTGGCGATCGTCACGGCCGCCCTCGCCCTGGCCCTGCAGCTGACGCTGATCGCACTTGGCCTGGGGCGGGACAATCCGCTGCGGCTGCTGCTCGTCCCAATCGTCGGCTCGCTGCTCGTCTACAACGGCCTGCGCGGCTACCCCAAGTGGGGCCGCATCCGCCTCAGCGCCATGGTCGGCCTCTTCCTCCTCCTCTTCGCCGGCGCCGCTTAAGTGCCAGCAGCGGATATTCCGCCGCCTGAACGGCTGCTACGCTATTCGCCATGACCCTGACCTACGACCCGAAGAAGGCCGCCCGCCACGTCCGCAAAGCGGACCCCAAACTCGCCAAGCTCATGGACGCAGTCGGCCCGTTCGACCTGGAGGCACGCGGCGGCGCTTTCAAGTCGCTGGCGCGGGCGATCTTCTTCCAGCAGCTGGCCGGCCCCGCCGCCCGGGCGATCATGGGCCGCGTCCTCGCCTCCATGGAGACCGACGAAGAGACCTGGTACGAGCCCTCGCACTTCCTGCGGACGACAGACGAACAGCTCCGCGCCGCCGGCCTCTCCCGGCAGAAGATGGTCTACCTGCGCGACCTGGCCGACAAGTTCGAGTCCGGCGAACTGACCGAGGACGACTTCGCCCACCTGGCCGACGACGAAGTGATCGAGCGGGTGACGACCGTCAAGGGCATCGGCCGCTGGACCGCCGAGATGTTCCTGATGTTCTCGCTGGGCCGGCCGGACATCATGCCGGTCGCCGACCTCGGCGTGCAGCGCGGGATGCAGATCACCTACGGCCTGGCGGAGATGCCGAAGCCCGCACAGATGCTGGAGATCGCCGCGCCGTGGTCGCCCTACCGCAGCGTCGGCACCTGGTACATGTGGCGCGCCCTCGGCGTCGAGGTGCCGGAGCAGGGCCGCGGCTACAAGAAGGTCCAGGACGAAAAGCTGTACGAGCCCTGATCAGCGGCCGGTGACCCAGCCGACGATGTTCACGACCGGGACGAACCAGCCCTGCCGGGAGTCGGAGGCGTTGGGCCGGTTGTCGCCCAGGACGAAGTAGCAGGCTATCGTCTCGCAGGCCGAGTCATCGATCTCCAGCTTGCCCGGCACCGCCACCGAGATCGGCGAGGAGCCCGGCGAAGGGACCGGAGGCTGGTCGTTCGGCGGGACCTGGAAGCTGCAGCCAAGCTGCACCTGGCACTCCGTCGGCGCCGAGACGTACGGCTCGTCCAGCACATCGCCGTCTACCTTCACCGTCCCGTCGCCGAACTGCACCAGCTGACCGGGACCGGCGATCACGCGCTTGACGAACTGCCGGTCGGGAGCAGTCGGGATGTAGAAGACGATCAGGTCACCGGCCTTCACCGGCGCTGTGTAGCGATGGACATCGATCACGTCACCGTTGTAGAGTGCCGTTTCCATGCTCGAGCCTTCGACGGTGAACTGCTCGACGACTTCAGGAGTCGGCGTCGGCATGTCCGTACTCTCGCTGCCGCCGGAACAGGCGGCGGTGAGCAGGAGCAGGGTTGAGATGAATGCGATCTTCGGCAGCAATGTGCCGAGAGTGTACAACAGCCGGTGCGACTGCTAAGCCTGGTCCGTCTGCGGCTCCCACTCCTCGCCCCAGGCCTTCATCTCGGCCAGCACCTTGCCGAAGGCCAGCCCCTTCTTCGTGAAGAAGTACTCGGCGCGCGGCGGGTGGGTCGTGTAGAAGCGCCGCTCCAGGATGCCGCGGCTCTCCAGGCGCTTGAGACGGTCCGCGAGCAGGTTGGAGGAGATCCCGTGCAGGGACTGGAGAAGCTGGCTGAACTTTCGCTTGCGGGCAAAGACGTCGCGGATGATCAGGAGCGTCCAGCGGTCACCGACGATGTCGAGGGTACGGGCGACGGGGCACCACTCCTGGCCGGGGTAGGTCTTCTTCAGAGTCGATACGGGCATCTCACTGCGAGAATACGCAGTTACTTGACGAATGTCAAGAGACCATGTATAACCAAAGTGACTGGACTTTCTGATAGTAAGCCCGCAGCAGAAACAGTAGCCCCACCCACGCGGGGGGCATACGAGAGGAGCGCCCAATGATGAACCTGGCAGAACGGATCGCCAACAAGGAGATCGCTCCGCCACCGGTCGCCCAGCTGATCGGCTTCGACGTGAGGAGCGTCGAGCGCGGCCGCTGCATCGTCGACTTCGAGGCGGGGCCGCAGCACGCCAACCCGATGGGCGGCCTCCACGGCGGCGTCATCTGTGACGTCGCCGACGCCGCGATGGGCATGGCCTATGCCTCCACGCTGGCCCCGGGCGAGTCTTTCACGACCGTTGAGCTGAAGATGAACTTCCTGCGCCCCTTCAAGACCGGCCACCTGGTCGCCGAGGGGTTCGTCGTCAACGGCGGCCGCACCCTGGGCTGGACGGAGTGCGAGGTCCGGGACGACTCCGGCCGCCTCGTCGCCAAGGCCGGCAGCACCTGCATGACGCTCCGGCCGGTTGAGCTATCGCCGCAGCGAAACGTGCTTGCAAACGGCCTAACCTGAGCGCGCAAACCGGCGTATTGATGACCCCCCGCGCCTGTTTACGCTATCATCGGACTTGAACGGAGGTCGCTCATGATGAACGGCACAAACGAAGTAGTTATCGCTGGCGCTGTCCGCACGCCCATCGGCACCTTTGGCGGCGCGTTTGTCGATACTGCCGCCACGCAGCTCGGCGCAACGGTCATCAAAGAGGCGCTGACCCGCGCCGGTGTCGCCCCTGACCAGGTCGACGAGATCATCATGGGCAACGTTCTCACGGCCGGCCTGGGGATGAACCCCGCGCGCCAGGCCGCCATCGCCGCCGGCATCCCGGACAACGTTCCGGCGATGACGGTGAACAAGGTCTGCGGCTCCGGCTTGAAGACCGTGGCCCTGGCCGCCCAGTCGATCCTCCTCGGCGATGCCGACATCGTCGTCGCCGGCGGGATGGAGAACATGTCGGCCTCCCCCTACCTGCTGCCGAAGGGGCGGTACGGCTACAAGATGGGCAACGGCGAAGTCATCGACCACATGATCAAGGACGGCCTCTGGTGCGCGATGAGCGACTGTCACATGGGCGTCACCGCCGAGAACGTGGCCGGCGACTACGAGATCTCCCGCGCCGACCAGGACGAGTTCTCCTACCAGAGCCAGCACAAGACCGCCCAGGCCTGGGAGCGCGGCGCCTTCGCCGAGGAGATCGTTCCCGTCGAGGTGAAGTCCCGCAAGGGCCCGGTGGTGGTCGACAAGGACGAGCACTTCCGCCCGGACACCACGAAGGAGATCCTCGGCAAGCTCCGCCCGGCCTTCGACCCGGCGGGCTCGGTGACCGCGGGAAACGCCTCCGGAATCAACGATGGCGCTGCCGCCGTCGTCGTCATGTCCCGCAAGAAGGCCGAGGAGCTGGGCGTGAAGCCGCTGGCCGCCGTCCGCTCTTACGCCAGCGCCGGCGTCCCGCCGCGGGTTATGGGCGTCGGCCCGGTGCCGGCCACGCAGAAGGCGCTCGCCAGGAGTGGCCTCGGCATCGGCGACATCGATCTGATCGAAGCCAACGAGGCTTTCGCGGCCCAGTCCCTGGCCGTCGGGCGAGAGCTCGGCTGGGACTGGGAGCGGGTCAACGTCAACGGTGGCGCAATCGCCCTCGGCCACCCGATCGGCGCCAGCGGCACGCGCATCCTCGTGACGCTTCTCTACGAGATGAAGCGCCGGGAGGCCAAGCGCGGCCTGGCGACGCTCTGCATCGGCGGCGGCCAGGGCATTGCCATGGTCGTCGAAAGCGTCAACTAGTCGCGCAGTCTGTGAGCGAAACCGAAGCCGCCTTCGCCCTCTTTGCCCGCTGGCTGAGCGACACTTACGGCCATGGTTTTCGCCGCGATCCGGCCCCCTCTGACCTGATCACCGCTCGCAGCGATGACGTCTCACTGACCGCGTCCGTGCGCTCCCTGCTCCCTTACGAGGATGCATCGTGGGAGTCGCGGCGGGCGATGCTGGAGGAGCTGATCGCCGATGGTCTGCCGGCGCGAGTCGCGCTCTGGGTCCCCGCCGGCGCCGACCTGCCGGGAGAGGAGCCGGACGTCAGCGAGTTCGCGGCGGCGGTTCGAGAGTCGGCGATCAAGCTCGGCCCCGTCGAACGCTCCCACGTCCCGCTGCCGGTCAAGCTCTACCTGCGCAAGAACAGCGAAGACGGCGGCGTCGTTTCGGTGACCGGCGGCCTCAACCCGCACTGGGCGCGCCTCACCGGACGCGTCCGCGGCGCCTACGACCTCGATTCGACCCAGCTGCACCGCCTGCCGGAGTCGGAGGAGCACCTCGAAAAGCTCCTGGACACCGTCGTCGAGAAGACGCAAACCCTGGACGTGGGCGCCTACGGAGTGATCGAGACGGTCGACGCCTGGACGCTGCAGAAGCTCCCCGGCGAGCCCGGCGTCACGATCGTCGGTGTGCCACCGGCGATCTCGGCTGAGGGCGGCCTCGCGGTCCGGCGCAACCTCCGCCGCATCCTGGCCGGCACCGGGACGCTGCGCGAGACGGCCTGCGACATGCGAGCGCTGATCGTTCTCGGCTACTACCCGCGGATCGAGCAAGAAGGGGCGACGGTGGCGATGCGCGGCTTCGAGCCGTCCCTCTACAGCGGCATCGACTACATCGCACTCGTCGCCGATGGCGTCGTCAAACCGCTGATCCAACCGCCGGTCGTGGCCCAGCGCTAGGCGCTGGGCGGTGTGTAACGCGCCTTCTTGGCGCCGCGCAACGCAGACATACCCTCGGCCACGGTCATCAGGGGCGTGGTCTTGACGTGGGAGAGCGCTCCGCCGGAAGCTGCTGCCAGGGCCAGCGCGGCCGCGGCCTTGTTGTCCGGCATCTGGGCGATGAGGACAAAGTCGTCCTCGCCGAACGTGTAGTAGAAAGAGATCAGGCGTCCACCCATTCCGCGGATGATCGGCTTCATCGCTTCCTCGCGGTTCGTGGGCTTTTTGACCTGGCTGTTCCAGGACTCAGGTGTGTACCCACCCTGGTACATGAATAGCGGCATATTTGCCCTCCTTCCGATTTGCGTTAGACTTTGCGCCCGGCAGACCAGCGTGTCAATCGCCTAACGAACCCAGCAGCATCTGTAGCGCCGCCTCCGCGCAGGCCCGCCGGTTCTCCACGCGGTCGCCGGAGAAGACAACGCGATCGCTGTGGACGCCGTCAGCGGTCGCAATCGCGATCCAGAACAGGCCCGCCGGGCGCTCGTGCCCCGCATCGCCCGGCCCGGCGATTCCCGTCTCGGCCAGGCCGATGTCAGCGCCCGCCCATTCGCATACCGCGATCGCCAGCATCTCGGCGGCCTGCCGGCTGACGGCGCCGTGTTCGGCGAGAAGTTCTGCCGGCACGCCGATCGCTCGCTTCATGGCGTTGCCGTATGGTGCCACACCGCCGCGGAAGACCCGCGAGCTTCCGGGGACGTCCGTGATCAGGTGCCCGATCAAGCCGCCGGTGGTGGCCTCGGCCGTCGCTATCGTCAGGCCCTTCGCGGTGAGCGCGGCGACGGCATCGCCCGCTAGCGACATGAGCGCTTCGGGAAGCGGTGCCAGCCGACGCTGCGCTCTATCGCATCCCGCAGGCTGACCTCCGGCTTCCAGCCCAGCTCCCGCGTCGCCTTGGAGGCGTCCTCGTGGAACTCGACGCCGAGCAGGTTCGCTGAAAAGCGTGTCAGGTCCGGGCGCTTGTCCCAGCCGCCGAGCCGAGCCTTCATCTCCATCGCGGCGCTGATCCCGTAGATCAGGCGGAACGGCATGTGTCGCTGCGGTTCGCGGACGCCGGCGATCTCCGCCGCCGTCTGGAAGAGGCTGCGCTGGGTGACGGGCTCGTCGCTGACCGCGTTGTAGATCTGGCCCTTCGCTGCCTCGTCTGTTGCCGCGCGGATGCAGAGATTGGCCACGTCGCCCGCGTAGACGTAAGGCAGGCGGTTGCGGGCGTCTCCCAGGTAGACGGACATCGGCCCCTTCAGGAAGGCGACCACGCCAGGCAGCATCGCCCTGTCGCGCTCGCCCAGGATCAGCGCCGGCCGCACGATGCTCACCGGCTGGCCTTCGCGCTGGAACCGCCGCGCGATCTTCTCCGCCCGCGTCTTGGACTTGCGATAGTAGTCCAGCGGCCCGAAGTGCGTCTCCACCGGCGTCTCCTCCGTCACACCCTTGCGCAGGTCCTGGTAGCGGTAGACGCCATCGGTGCTGACGTAGAGGAAGCGTGGGGTCCCGGCCGTCGCGGCAGCCGTCAGCATGTTTCGCGTGCCGTCGATGGTGACGCTGCGGAAGCCTTCCCAGGGCCCCCAGTCGCTGACCATCGCCGCCGCGTGGTAGACGGCATCGATTCCGTCCAGGGCGGCGGGCAGGCTGGACGGCTCCGTCACGTCACCCTGGACCAGCTCCGCGCCGAGCGATTCCAGGTAGGCCGTATCGCTGGCCGGCCGCACCAGCGCGCGCACGGAATCCCCGCGCTGGAGCAAGCGCTCAGCGATGTGGCTCCCCAGGAACCCGGTTGCGCCCGTGACTAGTGTCTTCACTGTTGGTTCTTCGCTGCCCTTCCGCTAGGCTTGTGATGGGCCCGGTTCGGGCCGCCCAAATACTATACCCAATCCCTTTCCACCGGCGAAGCGCCAAAGGGGGGAGAATTGTACGCACTGGCGATAGGCGCGCTGGCCGGCGGAGACATCGCCGCCAGGGCAGAGGCAGCGGGTTTCGATGGCGTTTGGACATCGGAGATGTTCCACGATCCGTTCTTGCCCTTGGCTTCGGCCGCGGCTAGCACCTCGCGGATCGGCCTCGGGACGTCCATCGCGCTCGCCTTTGTGCGCAGCCCGTGGGTAACGGCGCTGGCCGCACTCGACCTCGATTCGGCGTCCGGCGGGCGTTTCACCCTGGGCCTCGGCACCGGCCTCAAGCGCTTCAACGAGCGCTGGCACGGCGTCGCCTACGGCAAGCCCACGCCGCACATCCGCGAGGTCGTCCAGATCATCCGCCTGATCGCCCAGAACGCCCACCGCGGCGAGCCGATTCGCTTCCGCGGCCAGTACTACGACCTCGATATCCAGGGCTGGCAGCGCCCCGCTCATCCCGTCCGCGAGCAGTTCCCGATCTACCTGGCCGGCGTGCGGGAGGGGATGATCCGCACCGCTGCGGGTGTCGCCGACGGGCTCCTCGGCCACCCGATCTACCCGCTGCGCTGGATCCGCGACGTCGTCGCGCCGTCGCTGGCACGGGGGCTGCACGACGCCGGCCGCCAGCGCGACGACTTCCGCCTCTGCCTCGGCGTCTGTTGCGCGATCGACCCCGACGGGGCGAGCGCCCGGCGTGCCGCCGCCGCGACGATCGCTTTCTACGCCACCGTCAACACTTACGAGCCGCTCTTCAGCGGTTTTCCCGCCGAGGTGAAGAGCATCCAGGCCGCCGCCGTTCGCAACGACACGCAGGCGATGGTGGACGCCGTCAGCGAGGAGATGGTCGACACGTTCGCCGTCGTCGGCGGCGTTGACGCTGTACGAAAGAAGCTCTCGGCCTACGCGGACCTGGCTGACTCCGTGATCCTTTCGCCGCCGGACCAGCTGATCGACCCGGCGGAGGCGGAGCGCTACCGCCTGGGAATAATCGAGGCGCTTGGTTCGTAAGAGCCGCCCGAACGAAAGGGCCGGCCGCCTGGCCGGCCCTCTGTTCGCGGAGCGGGAGGGGGTGTACCACGCACCGCGGGACTGCTGGTGACATAATTGCGAAACACCCCTGAGTTTCGGTTAAAGGACGGTTATAGGGCGGGCAGGATTCGGTAAGTTAAACCTTGCAATCCTCACGGGCGCGGGATATGCTTCGAGCACAGATTCGGGAGGAGACGGGGAATATGACACAGCAAGGCGCAATCCGCCGCACGTACCCCTGGAAGATGACAGTCGACGGCAAGGAGATCACCTTCCGCCTGATGACTCCGCTGGACGGCCCGGAGATCCTGAGCTTTGCCCAGCACCTTCCCGAAGACGACCTCATGTTCCTGCGTTCCGACATTACACAGCAGCCCGCTATCGACGCCTGGATGAACTACATCAAGACCGGCCGCACGATCAGCGTCGTCGCCGAGATCGATGGCAAGATCGCCGGATACGCCAGCATCCACAAGAACGAGGCCAACTGGATGCGCCACGTGGGCGAGATGCGAGTCCTGGTCAGCCGTGACTACCGCGGTCTTGGACTCGGCAAGCGCCTGACGAACGAGGCCTTCGCCATGGCCAAGGACATGGGCTTGAGCAAGGTCACCGCCCAGATGTCTACCGACCAGCGCGGCGCCCGCCAGGTCTTCGAGCACCTCGGCTTCCGCCCGGAAGCTCTCCTGGCCGATCACGTGATGACGCGGGACGGCCAGACCCGGGACATGCTGATCATGTCTTACGACGTGGCCGGCTTCTCCAACGACCGCTAGCCCCGGCCGCCTCGACCGCACAGTCTGCGCGCAGTTCTACTAGCTTCTTGCCGTGTGTCGCGTCGCGCGGGGCGCTAGCCGGCGTCGGCGGCCAGCGCCTGCTCGGCCCGTGGAGTGGCGCGGCGGCGGGGGCGTGATGCCGGCTTGTCCTTGGTCGGGAGGCCCACCTGTGGCAGGTCGGACTTGCCGATGCCGGCGGCGTTGCGCAGCTCCACGTAAGCCTGGTCCGTGAAGTCCCTCAGGCGGTCCACGTCGCTGCCTGCTGCGGCGTCCGCCATGAAGCCGAAGTAGAGCTTCTGGTCGTAGCTGGTGACGCCCAGGCTGATCCCCATCTCCCAGCCCAGCGGGATCAGCGGGTAGTGCGCCAGTAGCCGATGGCCGACGGTGTACAGCGGGATCATCGGGCCGGGCACGTTCGTGCAGACCATGTTGGCCAGCGTGTTCGGCGGCGTCGGCAGGGAACCGGCCCAGCTCTGCAACCAGGCGGGCGTCGTGATCCCGGAGCCCAACCCCTCGATGCCGTCCGCGACACGGCGCCTCTTCAACGCCTCCGTGCGCTTGCGGACGAGCTCCAGGCGCTGCAGCGGGTCGGACACGCCGACAGGCACCTCGATGAGCAGCATGGAGACCCGGTTGCCCAGGGCGCTGCGCTCATCCTCACGGCGCACGTTGACGGGGGTGAGGACGCGGATCGTGCGGCCGCGGGTCGTCTGGCCGTGCATCTCCAGGTACTTGCTCATCCCGCCGCCCAGCACCGAGAGCACGACATCGTTGACGGTGCCTCCGGCGGCGGCGCGGATCGCCCTGATCTCGGCGAAGGAGTACTCGCTGAAGGCGACTTTGCGGGCTCCTGTCAGCGGCTTGTTGAAAGGCGCTCTGACCACCGGCACCTGCACGTAGGGCAGCGTCGTCTCCAGCGCCCGCAGGACGTTGCGGCCGGGGCCGTTGCCGGACATATTCTCCACGGCGTTGCGCTGGCGGTCGGCCGCCGCGTTGACGGCCTGCGAAACGTTGTCCAGCAGCGCATCGAAGAAGCGCGTCATCGGCGGCGCCGCCGGCTCCTTCTCGATCTCCGGAGCGGGCGCAGGGGGGATTGGAGTCGGCGAGACGTCCATCACCAGCATGAACAGCTCGATGCCGGAGACGCCGTCGACCAGACAGTGGTGGACCTTGGAGACAAGCGCCGAACGCCCGCCTTCCACGCCATCAACCACGTACATCTCCCAGAGCGGCTTTTCGCGGTCAAGCATCGGTGCGAAAAGCTCCGCGGCCAGCTCGTACAGCTGCTGATCGGTGCCGGGCGCCGGTAGCGTAGCGCGCTTGATGTGGCGGCGGATGTCGAAGTTCGGGTCCCACTCCCAGGTCGGGTGGCCGACGTTGAACGGTGCGGGCACGGCCAGCTGCTGGTAGAGGGGGATCAGGTGGAGCTTGGCGGCAACGTTTTCAACGAAGCTGTCGTAGTCGACGTTGCCTTCGAAGACGGCCAGCGAGCCAATGTGCAGGGGCGCCTCTTTCTTCTCCATGTAGAGAAATGAAGCATCTTGCGCACTCAGGCGCCTGCTGGAACCCCGCTGGGTCATATGTCTCCCCTGCGTTTGGACAGATAGCCGCAAAGTCTGTCCGATAAATGGTATCCCCCGCGATTACACGCATTATATACTATGCCGAAGCCGCATTGTAATGGTGAAGGATCGGTTAAGGTTCTAAGATAGTGGTATAGACAGAAAAAATACCCTTCATCAGTAATCGGTAACCCAGGGAGGGGTGCTAGTGACCATGACGGCGTGGCGAGAGTATCTCCAGGAGGAGTTCCAGGCGAGCTCCGCTCTCCCGCTTTGGCGAGAGGCCTTCCTCGGCATGGACTGGATAGCCCTGCGAATGTCTCCCGTCTTCCGCGGCGTCGGCATCCCCCGCGGCGATGGCGCAGCCGCCATCGTCATCCCCGGCTTCATGGGCTCTGACCAGTACCTGAGCGACATGAACGCCTGGCTCAAGCGAATCAACTACACCCCCTATCTCTCCGGCATCGGCCGCAACGCCGAGTGCCCGGACATCCTCAGCACCCGCCTCCACGAGACGATTGACAAGGCCTACGAGGAGACCGGCGCGCGAGTCCACCTGATCGGCCACAGCCTGGGCGGCGTCCTGGCCCGTGGTTGCGCCGTGCGCTGGCCGGACAAGGTCGCCTCCGTGACGACGATGGCTTCACCCTTCCGCGGCGTCAGGGTCCATCCCTTCGTCCTTCAGACGGCCTATCTCGTGCGCGGGAGAATCGCTGAGCGGCGCTCCCGCGGTCCCCAGGGAATGCCGAACTGCTACAGCGGCAGCTGCACCTGCGAATTCCTCGCGGCCCTGCGCTCCGAGTTCCCGGACAACGTCCCGCAGATCGCCATCTACACGAAGAGCGACGGCGTCGTCGACTGGCGCTGCTGCATCAACGAAATGGGCGACGGATCGGACATCGAAGTGCCGGGCACGCACATCGGGCTGGCCTTCAACCCGCAGGTCTACCGCCACATCGCGAATTTCCTGGCAGAGCCGCAGAGCTACCGCCAGGAAGACGTCGCCTGACGCCGAGCCCCTCATAACGCAGACAAGAGAAAGAGGCGCTTCGGGTGTAGAAGCGCCTCTCTCTGGGGGTGTTGATGGCCGGGCGGTGGACAGGGGACATCCACCTGTGGAGGGGCCCAGCCGGGGCGTTGACTACTTAGTTAGGGCTGACGTCCTCCGCGGCTGACTTCGTCTCGCGAGTCGCCTTGCGGGCGGTGCTGGCTGCGCGGGCGCGGACGCCGTTGACAGCTGCTTCTACCTTGGGGGCGTTGCGCTGGACCACTTCGCGGGTGGCCGAGATCGCGGCCTGGCCGGCGCCGCGGTTGGCCTCGATCACCTTGCGCAGCGTGTCCCGGGCCTCGCGGCCGCTGTCGCTGGCCTCGTCCAGGAACTGGCGCGTCAGCTCAAGGGCGCGGCCCTGGGCGTCGGTGACTGACCGGACGGCGCCGCTGTAGAAGCCGGCGACATCGCGCGGGGAAGTGGCCAGCCGGCGCGTCAGGTCGATCGCCTCTCGCTGTCCTCGCTCTACTTCGTCGATGAGCTTGCGGCTGACCCTGTAGCCGCGGTCGTTCGCAGACTTAACTGCGTCCAGGAGTGTGTCGTAGACTTCGTTCACTGCGTCGAAGAACTTGTCTACGTTATCTGTTCGTGCTGCCATTTCGTCTGAGACCTCCTATTGACATGTTGTTCATCTAGGTGCAGAATACACATAGCTGCAGACAATGTCAACCCTCAAACCCTTAAGATTTGGAAACGCAATGACTGACACAGAGGAAAAGACCACAACCCCCAGGCGCTCCCGCAACGGCCGCGGGAACGGCGAAACGATGACGCCGCGGCTGACTGGCGACCTGCTCACCTCCAGCCTGCTCTCCTTCCTCCGCCAGTGGAACGCCTACGGCTACCAGCTGGTGCAGGAGCTGAGCAAGGCCGGCCTGCCCGGCTTCGATTCGACCACGGTTTACAGAACTCTGCGCCAGCTGGAGCGGGCGGGTCTGGTATCGTCGTTCTGGGACACTTCGGAGTCCGGGCCGGCGCGCCGGCGCTATTCACTGACGAAGGCCGGTGAAACCTTCCTTGACCTCTGGTACGAGATGTTTGGCCGCTACCAGAAGGTCTTGCAATCTGCGTGGAATTCGTTGGACAATTCGAACCGGACCTCTCAGAAGCCCGACCCAGAGGTCGCCGCGGATGACGAAGACCGCCCGGTAAAGAGAGGACGCAATGGCAGCACAAAACGGTAACACCGCCGATGGCGCCAACGCCGACGTCGCCCAACTGTGGCGCGCCTGGCTGACCGAAACCGAACGCCAGCTCAACGGCTTCTTCGGTGAGGTCTTGGGTTCAGACCAGTTCGCCCAGATGTCCGGAAACTTCGTCGATGGCTACGCCGTCGTCCAGCACGCGCTCAACCAGAGCATGGAACGCTACCTCAACACCTTCAACCTGCCTACGCACAGCGACATCGTTGAGCTGGGCGAGCGCCTCAACAACATCGAAGAGCGGCTGAGCTCGCTGGAGACAACCCTGCGCAACGTAGCCAGCCAGGTCGGCGTCGCCGCCACGGCCCAGGTGACACAGCTCCGCCCCAGGCGGACGCGCCAGCCCAGGGCATCGGCTTAGGCCGGGCCCGAAGGAGTAAGTATTGGCAACTGTCCGTCAACGACCACCCGTTGAGACGATCATTGAAACTGCGCAGGAAGAAGCGCAGCGCACGCGAGAACGCATCAAGAAGGGCGTCGACATCCTCCTCGCCCGCGACGAGCCGCTCGTCGGCGTAACCCCCAAGGACATCATCTACTCCCGCGGGACCCTCAAGCTCTACCACTACCGGCCCATGAGCGACGAGGTCTACCGGGTGCCGGTGATCTTCGTCATGTCGCTGGTCAGCAAGCCTTGGATCCTGGACCTCACCTTCGGGCAGAGCTTCATCCAGTACATGCTGGCCCAGGGCTTCGACGTCTTCATGATCGACTGGGGCATCCCCCGCCCGGAGGACAAGCGCCTGAAGTTCGAGGACTACGTCCAGGACTTCATCCCCAGCTGCATCGAGCACGTCCAGCAGGCCACCGGCGAAGAAGAGGTCTCGCTCTTCGGCTACTGCATGGGCGGCATGCTCTCCCTGATGTACGCGGCACTCTACCCGGACGGCCCGCTCAGGAACCTGGCCTGCGCCGCCACGCCGGTGGACATGAACGGCATGGGACTGATGAAGCAGTGGACCAACCCCAAGCACTTCGACGTCGACCGCCTGGTCGACACGCTCGGCAACATCCCGCCGGAGATGATGTTGCGCTCCATCGAGCTATTGCGGCCGATGGACCGTTGGGGCGGCTACATTCGCTTGATCGACAACCTCTGGGACCCGCAGTTCGTCTACGGATTCCGGATCATGTACAAGTGGACGAACGAACAGATCCCCTTCCCGGGTGAGACCTACCGCCAGTTCATCAAAGACCTGATGTGGGAGAACAAGCTGATGACCGGCAAGATGACGATCGGCGGCAAGCCCGTCGACCTCAAGCAGGTCAAGATCCCCGTCATGCACGCCATGGCCCAGCACGACCACATCGCTCCCTACGCCGCGGCCAGCCCGCTCAGCACGCTCGTTGGCAGTGAGGACACCGAAGACGTCCTGATGAAGGGCGGCCACGTCAGCCTCGTCGCCGGCAAGAACGCCGTCGGCCGGCTCTGGCCCAAGGTCGCCGACTGGCTTTCGCACAGGTCCGTTTAGCAGATGGACATCGCCGGCCGCACCGCGATCATCACCGGGGCGTCGTCCGGCATCGGCCAGGCCGTCGCCGCCGAGTTCGCCGGCCGCGGCGCCAACGTCGTCCTCGCCTCGCGGTCCCGCGCCAAGCTTGATTGGCTGGCCTCAGAGCTGGCGCAGCTCCCCGGCCGCGCCCTCGTCGTCCCCACCGATGTCACCCAGGGAATCGCCGTCGAAGCTCTTGTCCGCCGCGCCGCCGAAGAGTTCGGCTCTGTCGATATCCTGATCAACAATGCGGGCGTCGGCCTCTTCGCCCCGATCTCCGACGGCAACGTCGACAACGCCCGCTACCTGTTCGAGGTCAACTTCTGGGGCGCGCTCCACTGCATCCAGACCGCGACTCCGTACATGCTGGAGCAGGGCAGCGGCCACATCGTCAACGTCTCCTCCGTGGCCGGGCACATCTCGCCGCCCTACATGGGCATGTACGCCGCCACCAAACACGCCCTCGCCGCCATCTCCGACGCCCTGCGCATCGAGCTCGGCGGCACCGGCGTCGGCGTCAGCACGATCTTCCCCGGCCTCACTGACACTTCCTTCACCGAGAACATGCTGCAGGAGGTGGAGGCTCCGCAAATCCCGCCGATCGCCCGCTTCGTCTCCGCCGATGTCGTGGCCCGCCGCATCTGGCAGGCCGTTCGCTGGGGCCTGCGCGACGTCTATGTCTCGCCGGAGGACCTGGCCGGCGTCGTGATGGACGCCACGATCCCACTGGCCATGGACTGGGGCATGCGCCTCTTCATGCGCCCCGGCCCCCGCCACGACGTCACCTTCCGTGACGTCCCGCTGCTCCAGGAACCCACCGAAGCCGGCGAATAGGCAAACCTGAGGCCGCCTCGCAAGAGGCGGCCTCTTCATCTGCGAATGGTGGAGACGGAGGGGAATCGAACCCCTCGTCCAGAAGAGCGCGAACCCGAATGTACTACAAGCTTAGCCGGTCACTTGAATCTCGCCCTGCGTACCGCCGCCGGCCGCGTAACCGCCGGGCCATCCGATTGTCTTTAGCCCTCCTTACCGGAGTCTGGAGAACTGCACCCCGACATTGCGTCGCCTGACTCTGCCCATCGGGGTGAGGCCTGAGTCAGACGTCACGAGCCAATATTAGGCTGCGAGAGCGTACTGGTTAGTGTTGCCAGTTTTGTTTTGCCAGTCGATTTACGAGTTCTGGCGCACTCGGCTTGCAATCCGGACCCAACGTTCCCTGTCGAACCCTTGCGTCCCCATTCGCCCGAATTATAGCACAAATGAGCGAAACACATGTCATGCTGAGGAACGAAGCATCTCGACTCTCGGGAACGCATTGTCCCGGCGAAAGCGGTTGCACGAGGGCAGGCCGTTTCCCGGCAGATGGGCCTGGCTAGATCGAACGGCGGTGGCCCTGGAGCGAGATCCTTCGGCGTCGGCCTCAGGACGACAAGCGTGGGGCCTCGGCTAGCTGACCGCTGAGAGCTGAGAGCTGAGAGTGCTGAGAGCTGAGAGCTGAGAGCTGAGTGCTGAGTGCTGAGAGCTGAGTGCTGACCGCTAAGCCGCGACTGCGGCCTTCGCCGTCTCAGCGATCTGCGCGAAGGCGGCGGCGTCGTGCACGGCCAGCTCCGCCAGCGACTTGCGGTCGATCTCGATGCCGGACCTGGCCAGGCCGTTGATCAGCCGGGAGTAGCTGATGCCGTTGAGGCGGGCGGCGGCGTTGATGCGCTGGATCCAGAGCCTGCGGAAGTCGCCCTTGCGGTCGCGGCGGTGCACGTAAGCGTAGCGCAGCGCGTGCATGACCGATTCATTGGCGCGCTTGAAAATCTTGTGGCGGTTGCCGCGGTGGCCCTTGGCCAGCTTCAGGATCTTCTTGTGACGTCGGCGGGTAACGATTCCGCCCTTTGCTCTGGGCATCCTAGTGTCCTTTTCTTCCGTACGGCATCAGGATCTTGAGCCGCTTCTTCATGTGATCGGACATCGGCACATCGCCGGCCATCTCGCGCAGCGTCTCGCCGCGCTTCTTGCGGCGCATGTTGTTTATGCCGATCTTGCGACGCATGAACTTGCCGCTCCCGGTTATCTTGAACCGGGCCTTGGCGCCGGAGTGCGTCTTCATTTTGTACTTGCTGCCCTTGCTCTTGTTAGCCAACTGATTCCTCTGACTTCTTCGCCTCTGGTGCGGGTTCGGGGGCGGCCGCCGGAGTGGCTTCGGTTTCCGGTTCGCCGCTCTCGGGTTCTGGTTCCGCGGCGCCGTCGCCGTTGGCCGCGGCCTTGACCGGCTTCTTCAGCGTCGGGATCAGGATCACCGAAAGGAAGCGTCCCTCCATCCCCGGCTGCTTTTCGACGATCGCCACATCCTTGAGCCGGCCCAGGGCGCGGCCCAGGACGTCGTGGCCGATCTCCGGGTGGGAGAGCTCGCGTCCGCGGAACATGACGGAGAGCTTGACCTTGTCGCCCCCGCCGAGTAGCCGTTCGACGGTCCTCACCTTGAGGTCGATATCGTGTTGTCCAGTTCTCGGCCGCAGGCGCACCTCATGGATCATCGTGCCCTTCTGGTGCTTGCGGCCTTCTCGCTCCTTCTTCGCCTGCTCGTACTTCCACTTCCCGTAATCCAGGATGCGGCAGACGGGCGGCTGAGAGTTCGAATCCACCTCGACAAGGTCGAGACCGGCCTCGCGGGCGCGACCCATCGCATCGGCGAATGTGATCACGCCGTAGTTCTCGCCGGCGGCGCCAATCAAGCGGATTTCACGCGACCGTATCCGCTCGTTAGTACGAAGCTCGCGAGCGATAGTCTAGTTCCCCACAGTCATACTTGGCGCCACTGGTATGCGAAATGATAGCACAGACATTTCAGCTACTACAAACGTCGATCCGTCATGACGGGTTAACAATCTTGTATCGGCTTCGTATCGGCCGCGCCTCCCTCGGCCCGGGCGTAGCCGGCGCACTCCAGGACGGGCAGCGCCGGGTACTTCGGAAAGCGCGGGTCTGTCTCCGAACGGCGGCAGAGGATAAACCGGCTGCCCCGCGCGCTCTCCACGATGCGCGAGAAGGAGCAGGTCTGGCAGAGGCCGGGCCCGGAGGAGGCCACGCTTTCTACGCGATCACCTTCCGCGCCACTTCGTCGGCCATCCGCGCGATGATATCCGCGATCGGCAGCGCCTTCAGGTCTTCGCCGTTGCGCAGGCGGACGGCGGCGGCGTGCGCCTCAGCCTCCCGGTCGCCGACGACGAGCATGTACGGGACCTTCTGCAACTGAGCGTCGCGGATCTTGGCCTGCATCCGTTCGCTCCGCTCGTCCACCTCCACGCGGAGGCCGGCAGCGCGCAGCTCGGCGGCGACTTCCAGCGCGTAGGGGATGTGCCGGTCGGCGATGGGGATGACTTCGGCCTGGACGGGCGCCAGCCAGAGCGGGAAGGCGCCGGCGTAGAGCTCGATCAGGTAGGCCATCATCCGCTCCATCGTGCTGATCACGCCGCGGTGGATGATCACCGGCCGGTGTTCGCCGCTGTCCTCGCCGATGTAGCGCAGGTCGAACTGCGCGGGCAGGTGGAAGTCGACCTGGATCGTCGAGATCGTCTCTTCGCGGCCGATCCAGTCGCGGATCTGGATGTCGACTTTCGGGCCGTAGAAGGCGGCCTCGCCCTCGGCTTCGTAAAAGTCCAGCCCGAGCTCCTGCAGCGCTTCCCGCAGCACGCGTTCGCCCAGCTCCCACATCTCGTCGTTCTGCACGTACTTCTCGGTGTCGGCGGGGTCGCGCTTGGAGAGGCGGTACGAGTAATCGGTGATGCCGAGGTCTTTGTACGCCTGCTCGACCAGCTGCATCACCTTCGCGAACTCTTCCTTGATCTGGTCCGGCCGGACGAAGATGTGCGCGTCGTTCAGCGCCATCGCCCGCACCCGGCTGAGCCCGCCGACGACGCCCGACTTCTCGTAGCGGTACATCGTCCCGATCTCGGCGATCTTGATCGGCAGCTCGCGGTAGGAGTGCAGGCTGTTCTCGTAAGCCAGGATGTGGTGCGGGCAGTTCATCGGCCGCAGCACGATCTCCTCGTGCTCCAGCGCCATCGGCGGGAACATCGATTCCTGGTAGTGCTCCCAGTGCCCCGACCGCTTGTACAGGTCTACCTTGCCCAGGTCCGGCGACTTCACGTGCTGGTAGCCGCGCTCGCGCTCCATCCCCAGGATGTACTCCTCCAGCAGCCGCCGGATCGTCGCGCCCTTCGGCAGGAGGATCGGCAGGCCGGAGCCCAGCAGCTCACTGGACATGAACAACCCCAGCTCCCGGCCCAGCTTGCGGTGGTCCCGCCGCTCAAACTCCTCCAGCCGCTGCAGGTACTCGTCCAGCTCCTCCTTCGTGTCGAAGAGGGCGCCGTAGATCCGCTGCAGCATCGGGTTCTTCTCGGAGCCGCGCCAGTAGGCGCCGGCCACGGACATCAGCTTGAAGGCCGGCACTTCGCCGGTGCGGTCAACGTGTGGGCCCTGGCAGAGGTCGATGAATTCGCCCTGCTTGTATAGGCCGACTTCAGCGTCCGGGATGTCGTGGATCAGCTCCAGCTTGTACGGCTGGTCCTTGAACATCTTCTCGGCCTCGGCCTTCGTGATCTGGGAGGGCTCGAACGGGACGTTGGAGGCGATCCGCTTGCGCATCCGCTCCTCGATGTCCGGCAGGTCATCAAGGGCTGAGCGGGCGCGGCAGCTCGAAGTCGTAGTAGAAGCCGTTGTCGATCGGCGGGCCGATCCCCAGCCGGGCCTCCGGGAAGACCTCGGTCACGGCCTCGGCCATGATGTGCGCGGCGGAGTGGCGGTAGCGCTCCAGGCGCTCCTCTTTGGGCATCTCCTTCAGGTTTGTCATCTCAGTCCTTTGCTGGCTCGCAGCCGGGGCCTGGCGGCTCCGGGATTGCGTGTCGTCGTTTTCGAATCGTCGGCTCGGCCGCCCGCTCTCAAGCGGACGGCCACGGCGTCGCGGTCGCCATCTTCCGTCTGGCCCGCGAGGTCACTTTGGTTCCCCCGCGTTCTTCCCGAAGCGGTAGAGCACCCAGTAGTGGAAGTAAAGGAGCCCGATGGCGGTGACGCCGATCACGGCCATCAGCGCCACCAACCCCCATCTCCCGTCGTTGACGGCGATCGCGCCGAAGACGACCGCGGCCAGCAGCATGACAATCGGCACCAGCCACATCCAGATGCGCAGGATCGTCATCGAAAGGCTGTTGCTCCCGATTCCCTGGCTCATGGTCTGTCCCTCCGGTCTCGATTGCCCATCTCTGGTGTCCTCGCCAAATGAAAACGCCCCGCGTCCGTTGTTGGGACGGGGGGCTCCGTGGTTCCACCCAGCTTCCTCGCCTGCTGGCGAGCTTCATTCGGCCGTTAACGGGTGCCTCCGGGGTCGCCTACTTGCGCCGTGCGCGTTCGGGGCCGGCTCGCGGGTGGTTTTCGCCTCGGTAGAGGGTGGCTAGCTCGCAGCGTGCGCTCGCCTCTCTGGTGACCGTGCCGTGGCTACTCGTCCCGGTCTTCGCCTGTCTCTTGTGTTGTGTAGAGATGGTAGCAAGCGTGGGGAGCGCGGTCAACGAACGATTCGGCGCCCGGGTTTCTTCACATTTCCTTCACGCCTGTGTAGAATGGCGCCACTCCGCTCACGAGGGGTTGTCCCGTGCCCAGATCTATCCTGTCCGCGTTCGCCGCCCTGGCGGCGCTCACCTTCGTCGCGCTCGCGTCCGGCGCGCCGGGTGACTCGCTGCTCGCTAACAGCGGCTTCGAGGCGGGGAACGCCGACGGCTGGGGCGTTGCCAGCGGTGGGCTCCAGGTCTCGGCCGTCGCGCACACGGGACAGTTCGCCGGACAGCTGACCTCGCCCGACGGGCAGGCGGCGCGGGTTTTCCAGCTCGTGGCTGTGCAGCCCTCCGGCGCGTACGAACTTTCCGGGTACGCCAGGCTGGACAGTCCGGCCCAGGTCGTCCTGACTGTCCAGTGGCTGTACGAATCGGGCAGCCTCGCCTTCTCGCAGAGCACTCCGTCCCTTGCCGCCGCCGATTCGGTCTATCACCTGCTGGACACGGGCGAGATGACTGCGCCGGCCGATGCTGCGTTCGCGCGGATATACGCCTCGGCCTCCCAGGGCGCCGGGCCCTTCAGCGTTTTGCTGGACGATCTCTCCTTCGTCGCCACGGGCCCGGCGCTCACAGACACTCCCCCGCCGACGCCAACCGCGCCTCCGCCGCCGACGCCTTCGCCGCTGGTCGCGACCTCCACACCGACTCCCACGCCTACCCCATCGCCGACGCCGGCTCCGCGCACACCGATCCCAACTCCGGCCGAGCCGCGCTTCTTCTCCCAGCTCACCAATACCGGTTTCGAGGCGGCGCGAACGGACGGCACGCCCTACGGCTGGCGCAAGATCGGCGGCGCCCTCGCCTCATCCACGCACGCCCGCAGCGGCCAGCGGTCGCTTTCCCTGACCTCAGAGTCAACCTCGACCAAGTGGGCGTACCAGGTCGTCAGCGTGCAGCCGGGCAAGTACTATCGCGCCTCCGCTTACGCGCTCCAGAACAACTCGCGTCCCGGCGACGCCTTCGTGCGGGTGTCCTGGTACGCCACCAGCGACGGCAGCGGCGCGGCGATCTCCACAGACGACTCGCTGCAGACGATCTCCGGCAACTCGCCGACCTTCGGCCTCCTCCAGACCGACCCGATTGAGGCGCCGGCGGCGGCCCGCAGCGCGTCTCTGCGGCTGATGTTCCGCCCGGCCAACGAGAACGCGGCCACCGTCCTCTTCGACGACGCGGCCTTCGTTGAGACGGCGGCCCCGACGGATGCGCCAGTCAAGATCACGCCGACGCCTCCGGCCGGCTCGACCCCCGGTCCGACTCCACCGTCTGTCTCGTCGACTCCGCGGACCCCGCATGTGACACCCGCTACCGCGACTCCAACACCAACGCCGGTACCCGAGCCGGACGTCTTTCCGGTGCTCGTCAACGGCGGCTTCGAGACCGCGCGGGAGGACGGCACGCCCTACGGCTGGCACAAGATCGGCGGCGAAATCGCGGTGACGGACGAGCAACGAGTGGAGGGCGACCTGGCGCTCGAGCTGTCGTCTGACACGTCGTCGACCAAGTGGGCGTACGAGGCCGTCGGCGTCGTCCCGGGCGCCTACTACTCCGCCTCGGCCTGGGCGATGGCCGCCGCCGGTGACACGGTGCTGCTGCGCGTCTCCTGGTATTCCAGCAACGACGCAAGCGGCGCCGCAATCGACTCCGCCGACTCCCTGAGCAGCGTTGTCGGCGGCGCCGGTGAGTTCAGGTCGCTTTCGACCGGGCCCGTGCAGGCGCCGGCCGGGGCGCACTCCGCTCGCGTGCGCCTGCTCTTGCAGCCGGCCTCCGCCGCGCCGACCCGCGCCTTCTTTGACGATGTCTCCCTGCAAACGGACGCGCCACCCGTCGCCAACCCGGCAGCGCAGGCCACCACGCACGCCGCTCTGGGTAGCCAGCCTTCTGCCAGAGTAGCGGGGCCGACGCCGGAAGTGCTCGGCGCTATCTCCACGCCGGTCGGGGTCGCCAACGTCCGGCCCGAGGGTCAGGACCAGAGCCAGCCGGCCACTCACAGCGGCGGCGGCTCATCGGTGCCGTGGCTGGCCCTGGCGTTCCTCATCCCGGGGCTCGCGCTCGGCGGCCTCGCTACAGAAGAAGTAATCCGCGCCCGCCGCCGCGGAGTCTCGACGCCGGACGCCTAGCCCCCGGCCCGGCGCAGTCTATAATCGACGGGATGAGCGAAAGCCTCGCCGCAGCGGGCCACGGCTCGCCCGACGCTTCCAGTGGCGGGCGGCCGGACCTCATCGCCGTTGACGGCTCCGCGGCCTCCGGCAAAAGCACCATCGGCCGGCTCCTCGCTTCCCGGCTGGGCTATCGCTTCCTGGACACCGGCGTCATGTATCGCGCCGTCACCTGGGCGGCCCTGCAGCGCGGGATTGACGTTCACGACGCCGCCGCCCTCACCGCCCTGGCAACGTCCATCGACATGACAGTCGACCTGCCCAAGCCGGACGAAGACGCACCGGCGAAGATCAGCGTCGATGGTAGCGACATCACCCAGCTCCTCCGCGCTCCTGAGGTCGACGAGAACGTTTCGCTCGTCTCCAGGGTCGCCGGGGTGCGCGAAGCGCTCGTCCGCCGCCAGCGTGAGATCGCCGCGAACGGCCGCATCGTCATGGCCGGGCGGGACATCGGCACCGTCGTGCTGCAGGACGCCGGCCTCAAAGTGTACCTGGACGCCTCGCCGGAGGAGCGCGCCCGCCGCCGCTACGGGGACTTCGTGCGCTCCGGACGGACCGCCAGCGAAGCCGCCGTCCTCCAGGACCTGCGCCGCCGTGACCAGATCGACCGCGAGCGCGACGTCTCGCCGCTGCGCCCGGCCGACGACGCCGTTCGCATCGACACCGACGGCCTGACCCAGGACGAAGTCCTCGACCGCGTCCTCCAGCTGATCGACCGGCCGCGGCGATGAGCGCACAGTCGGTCTTCTACTGGGCCAACGTCGCCTGGATCCGCGCCGTACTCCTCTGGAACACGAAGCGCGATATCCAGGGCGCCGAGAACCTGCCCCGCAGCGGCCCGATCATCCTCACCGTCAATCACCTGAACAACGCCGACCCGCCGATCCTGGGCGAGGCGACACCCCGCCAGATCTCCTGGCTGACCAAGGCCGAATGGTTCAAGAACCCGTTCATCGGCTGGATGTTCCGGGCGGGCGGCATGATCCCGGTCAAGCGGGAAGAAGCCGACCTCCACGCCCTGCGCCAGGCCCAGGAGGCGCTCAAGCAGGGCCGCGCGCTGGGCATGTTCCCGGAGGGGCACCGCAGCCGCACCGGCGGCCTCCAGCAAGGCGAGCCGGGCTCGGCGCTGATCGCCCTGCGCACCGGCGTGCCGATCGTCCCCTGCGCCATCTGGGGCACCGAGAAAGTCAAGCTCCCGCGGGATATGTTCCTCTTCCGCAAGACCTTCGCCCACGTTCACTACGGCAAGCCGTACGAGCTGCCGCCGCGCGGAAAGAAGATCACCCGCGAAGACGTGGAGCAGGCCACAGACACGATCATGAAGGCGATTGCGGCGCTCCTGCCGGAGAAGTACTGGGGCGTCTACGCCGATAAGATGCATGCCGACGCGGCGGCAAAGACCGCTCCGGGGTAAACTGGAACCGAGATGGAGATTCTGCTGGCCAGGGACATGGGGTTCTGCTGGGGAGTCCGGCGTGCAATTGACATAATGGAACACGCCGCAGAGCAGTACGGCGAGATCATCAGCGTCGGGCCGATTGTGCACAACCCCCAGGTCGTCGCCGATCTGGAGAGCAAGGGCGTGCGGCTCGGGCAGCCGGAGGACGCCTCCAGGCCGGTCGCAATCACCGCTCACGGCGTCGGGCCGCAGGTGCTGGAAGACGTCGAAGCCACCGGCGCCGAGGTGATCGATGGGACCTGCCCGATCGTCACCCGCTCCCAGCGCTGGGCCCGCCGCATGGCCGAGCAGGGGTTCAGCGTCCTCGTTTTCGGCGACCCGGACCACCGCGAAGTGCGCGGAGTCATCGCCTGGGCCGGCGACAAGGCCGTCCCGATCCGGGATGGCGATCCGCTGCCGGACCCGTTCCCCAACCGCGTCGCCCTGATCTCGCAGACCACGCAGACACCGGAGCGCTTCGCCCAGTTCGTCGCCCAGGTCATGACGGAGCACGTCAACGACATCACGGAGATGCGGCTCATCAACACGCTCTGCCACGTCACCTCCAACCAGCAGGCGGCCGCGCGGGAGCTGGCCCAGGAGTGCGACTTGATGCTCGTCGTCGGCGGCCGGGCCAGCGCCAACACCCGCCACCTCCTCGAAGTCGTCCAGGGCGAAGGAGTGCGCGGCTACCATATCGAGACCGCCGCCGAAATCGAGCCGGAATGGCTTGACGGCTGCGAGCGCGTCGGCGTCACCGCGGGGGCCTCCACCCCCGACGCCGCCGTCGAAGCCGTGGTGGAGCGCATACGCGAAATCGCCGATGCGCAGCCGGCCCAGACCTCCCGGTAGGAAATTCCTCCAAAACGCGCGTATCATGCTGTGTAAATCCGCCCGACGTGTCTAGCCCGTGGAGGAAGCACATGCTATTCAGACGGAATTGGATATTTCTGGCCCTGTCAGCGCTGACACTGGCACTGGCAGGCGCGGCCGCCGCTTGCGGTGGAGACGACGACAACCTTGGCGGCGGCGCCGCAACGGCGACAGCGACAGCGGCTAACGATGAGACCCCGGCCGGCGACGGCGACGACACCGACAGCCTGGACGGCACGACGTTCCAGATCAACAAGAAGTTCTGGCACTCCGGTTTCGAGGTCTTGCTGGAGAAGGGCACCATCGAGGCCGAGAAGGACGTCTTCGGCGACGTGAAGGGTTACCAGCTCACGATCGAGGGTACCTTCAAGAACCTGGGCGACGACACCACCTTCTTCGGCCCGGACGTCGCCATCGTCCAGGGCACGAAGAACTACGTCAGCAGCTTCGGTTACGACCCGCCGACAGCCGGCAGCGGCCTCACCACCGAGGGCCAGGTGGCCTTCAAGATCGACGACGGGTTCGACTACACGAAGGCCAAGCTCGTCATCGGCTCCGGCGATGAGGTCCGTGCCGAGATCCCGTTCGGCACGGCCGCCGGAGAGCTGGTGGCCCTGGAGCCGGAGGAGCCGCCGGTCACCGGGATGATCTCCCTGGACCTGGTCGACATCGAGATCACGGGCGCTCAGCTCCGCTACGACAAGCCGGTCTCGTTCGAAGAAGTGGATGAAGGAGACCGCGCGCTCACCCTCGACTTCACGGCCACCAGCCGGAAGAGCGGGAACTGGCAGCTCTTTGCCGCAAACTTCGCGCTGATCAAGCCCAACGGGAACGCCGTTGCCGTGGACGGCTCGCATCTCGCCTCGCTTCCCGGCAGCGACGACGGTATTGCGACCGAGGACCTCTACGTCCGGTTCCTGATCGACGCGGATTCGGCGGGCGACTACACTCTCCGCCTCAAGCCGCCCGACTACTGGATCGGCGAAGGCCCGGCGGAAGGTGAGCTCACCTTCACGCTGGAGTAGGCGAACCCAATAGCCGCGCGATGCGTTCTAATAGCTGACTACTGAGCGCTTAAAGCGGAGGCCCGGCATGTGCGGAATCATCGGATACGTTGGTGAAGGCGAAGCGGCGCCCGTTCTCATCGATGGGCTGCGACGCCTGGAGTACCGCGGCTACGACAGCGTCGGCATCGCCGTTCTGGACGACTCCGGCGCGCTCACCGTCCACAAGCAGGAGGGCAAGCTCTCAGGCCTGGCCACGATGCTGGAGAACCAGTGGCCCCGCGGCAAGCAGGGCATCGGCCACACCCGCTGGGCCACCCACGGCCGCCCCTCCCACGTCAACGCCCACCCACACAGGGACTGCTCCGGTGATATCGTCGTCATCCACAACGGCATCGTCGAAAACCACCACGAGATCCGCCAGCGCCTCGCCGCGGCCGGCCACACCTTCCTTTCGGAGACGGACACAGAGGTGATCCCGCACCTGATCGAAGAGCAGATCAAGTCCGGCACCGACCTCCACGGCGCCCTGATCCAGACGATCAAGCAGCTGGCCGGCGCCCACGCCATCCTGGCCATGAGCAAGTCCGAGCCGGGCACCATCGTCGCCGGGCGCGTCGGCAACGCCGGCGGCGTCGTCATCGGCTATGGAGACGGCGAGAACTTCATCGCCAGCGATCTGCCGGCGCTGCTCCCCCACACGCGCAAGCTGCTCTTCCTGGCCCACGGCGACACGGCCCGCGTCCGCGCCGGCGACGTCAGCTACTGCCACAACGGCCTCGTCGTTCACAAGGAGCCGGAAGTCGTGAACCTGGACCCGCTGTCCGCCGCCAAGGGCAGCTACAAGCACTTCATGCAGAAGGAGATCGCCGAGCAGCCGGAGGGCCTCCTCGACACGATCCGCGGCCGCGCCCTCTTCGGCGAGTCACGCGTGGAGCTCGACGACGTTCGCCTCACCCGCGATCAGATCGGCGGCATCCGCCGGGTGCTACTCCTGGGTATGGGCACGAGCCTGCACGCGGCGATGGTCGGCCGCTACTTCTTCGAGCGTATCGCCGGCCTGCCGGCCGAGTTCGACAACGCCTCCGAGATGCGCTACCGCGAGCCGCTGATCGGCCCTGACACGCTCGTCGTCTCCGTCACCCAGTCAGGCGAGACCGTCGACACCCTGGCCGCGATGGAGGAAGCGCAGCGCAAAGGCTGCCCCCAGATCGCCATCACCAACCAGCCCGGCAGCCAGGCCACCCGCATGGCCGAAGGTACCGTCGCCACGCGCTGCGGCCTGGAGATCGGCGTCTGCAGCACCAAGACCTTCACTGCCTCCATCACGGCGATGTACCTGCTCTCCTGCTACCTGGCCCAGGAGCGCGGCCTCGCGGACCGGGAGCGGATGGCCGGCTACTTCGAGCCGTTGGCCCGGCTGCCCAACCTGGCCGGCGAGGTGTTGAAGCTGGAACCGCAGATCGAAAAGCTGGCCCACCGTTTCCACCGCTGCGAGAACTTCCTCTTCCTGGGCCGGGGCCTGCAGTTCCCTGTGGCCATGGAAGGCGCGCTGAAGCTAAAAGAGGTCAGCTACATCCACGCCGAGGGCTACCCGGCCGGCGAGATGAAGCACGGCCCGATCGCCCTGATCGACGCGGAGATGCCGGTGATCGCCCTCTGCCCGCGCGACGGCCTGCGGGAGAAGATGCTGAGTAACATCGAGCAGGTGAAGACGCGTGAGGGCACCGTCATCGCCGTCGGCACCGAAGGCGACCGCGAGCTGGAGGAGAAGGCCGATGAGACGATCTTCGTCCCCGACCTTCCGGGGCTGCTGGCACCCGTCCTGACCTCCATCCCGCTGCAGATGTTCGGCTATCACGTGGCGGTCCGCCGCGGCTGCGACGTGGACCAGCCGCGCAACCTGGCCAAAACCGTCACCGTCGAGTAACGGACCCGGCAGCCCGGAGCGCTCACCCGCCGCTGAATTGCTACGCATCCTAAATTGTTGATTGAAACGCTCCTGCGTTTGCGGATGTTTTACATGCGGATATAATGCCCAAGGCGTGGATGAGGTGGCGAGGACAAACCGTGATCAGAGAAGGAGCCGCTAAGTGAAGTTCGTTGTCTGGTTCGGCGAGGTAGACAAGCACGACGGCGCGTTCGTCGGCGGCAAGGGCGCCAACCTTGGCGAGCTGACTCGCGCCGGCATCCCCGTACCCTCCGGCTACATCGTCACATCGGAGGTCTACTTCGCGTTCCTCAAGCGCGCCGGGCTGGCGCCAAAGATCGAGGAACTCCTCTCCGGCATCGATGTCCAGGACAGCGGCGCCCTCCAGCGCGCCTCCGACGAGATCAAGGCGCTGATCACCGAGGCCGAGATGCCGCCGGAGACCGCCACCGAGATCACCCGCGCCTACCGCCAGATGAAGGGCCTGCCCGTCGCCGTGCGCAGCTCGGCTACTGCCGAGGACCTGGCCGAGGCATCGTTCGCCGGCCAGCAGAGCACGTTCCTCAACATCGTCGGCGAAGAGAACGTCACCCGGGCCGTCCAGGAGTGCTGGGCCTCGCTCTTCGAAGCGCGCGCCATCTACTACCGTGCCGAGGCCGGGTTCGGCCAGCTGGAAGTCGGCATTGCCGTCGTCGTCCAGTACATGGTCCAGTCGGAGCGTTCCGGCGTCATGTTCACTATCGACCCCAAGCTGAACAACGCCTCCAAGATCGTCATCGACGCGATCTACGGCCTGGGCGAGGCTATCGTCTCCGGGGCCGTCACACCGGACCACTACATCGTGAGCAAGGCCGACCTGGAGATCGTCAAGGAAGAGATCAAAGCCCAGCGCCGCCAGCTCATCCGTCGTGAGCGCGCCCGCATCGGCGAAGACAACAACGAGTGGGTCGACGTGGCCGAAGAGGACCAGCGCCAGCCGAAGCTGACCCATTTGCAGGTGCGCGACCTGGCGGCGATCGGCAAGAACGTCGAGGCGCACTACGGCTCTCCACAGGACATCGAGTGGGCCTACGAGGGCGGCAAGTTCTACATCGTCCAGTCGCGCCCGGTGACAGCGTCTGCCGCCACAACCGCCGAGGAAGAGGACGACGGCCAGCCGGAGGCCGCGCCGGTCCTCGTAGAAGGCTCAGCGGCCAGCCCCGGCGTCGCCTTCGGCAAGGTGATCGTCCTCCGCGGCAGCGACGACATCGGCCTCGTCCAGGACGGCGACATCCTCGTCGCCAGCATGACCACGCCTGACTTCGTCCCGGCCATGAAGCGCGCCGCCGGCATCGTCACCGACGAAGGCGGCCGCCTCTGCCACGCCGCCATCGTCAGCCGCGAGCTCGGCGTGCCCTGCGTCGTCGGCGCAGAGAACGCCACGAAGGTCCTGGAGCCCGGCCGCGAGATCACCGTCGACGGTTCGCGCGGCGTCGTCTACGAGGGCCGCGCCGAAACGCGCCTGGCCTGGAACGCCGAGTGGCAGCGGCGCCGCGCCCTGGCCTCCAACATCAAGACCCGCACCAAGGTCTACCTGAACCTGGCGGAGCCCAGCCTGGCCGACGTCATGGCCAAGGAAAACGTCGACGGTGTCGGCCTCCTCCGCGCCGAGTTCATCGTCGCCGACTACATCAAGGAGCACCCGCGCCTCTGCATCGACGAGGGCCGCCCGGAAGACTTCACGACCAAGCTCGCCGCCGGCGTCCGCGCCTTCGCCCAGGCCTTCCACCCGCGCCCGGTGGTCTACCGCACCACCGACTTCAAGACGAACGAGTACCGCAACCTCAAGGGCGGCGAGAAGTACGAGTTCGAAGAAGAGAACCCGATGATCGGCTACCGCGGCGCCTCCCGCTACATCCACGACCAGGAGGTGTTCCGCCTGGAGGTAGAGGCGATCAAGCGGGTGCGGGCGGAGTTCCCCAACCTCTGGGTGATGATCCCCTTCGTGCGCACGCCGGAGGAGCTGGCCCAGGTCAAGGGGCTGATGGAGAGCTTCGGCCTCAAGCGTTCGGAAGACTTCAAGCTCTGGATGATGGCCGAGGTCCCCTCCAACGTCTTCCTCCTCGACCGCTTCATCGACGTCGGCATCGACGGCATCAGCATCGGCTCCAACGACCTCACCCAGCTCACGCTCGGCGTCGACCGTGACAGCTCCCACTTCGCCGGCGCCTACGACGAGCGCAACGAAGCCGTGATGAAGGCGCTGGAGATCCTGGTGACCGGCGCCCGGCGGCGCGACATCAGCGTCTCCATCTGCGGCCAGGCCCCCAGCGACTTTCCGGAGATCACCCGCAAGCTCGTCGAGTGGGGCGCCACCTCCGTCTCGATCAACCGCGACGCCATCGGCAAGGTGCGTGAGAACATCGCCAAGGTGGAGGCAGAGCTGGACCAGGAGCCGGCCAAGGACGCCGGAGCCGGGACGCTGACTCGCGCCAAATAACGCCAGCGCTGGGCCGCCGGTACTCCCTAACCCTTTACAGCGCGGATGACGTAGGGGATCGCCCCTCCGGCGTCATCGTTCGGGAGGTGCGTCAACTCTGTCAGCGTCACGGCGCGGAACCCGGCCTCGCGAAACAACCCCAGGAGTGGCCCGGGGTCATCCATCGCCATGATCGGCAGCGCCTGCCTGGTTTCCGCCGTGTAGTGCTCCTCGAAAAGGCCGGGCTGCGGTGGGCCCTCCGGGGCGTCCTCTGTTTTTGCGAACCAAAAACCATCGATCGCGACGACGCAGCCGCCTGGCCGCAGCAGGGCGCTCCAGTTCTTGAGCGAGAGCTCCGGGTCACGCAGCGTCCACAAGAAGTGCCGGCTGATCACGGCATCGAAGGTGTTCGGAGGAAACGCCGGGGCCACCGCATCGCCAGGTAGGAAAGTCGCGCTCAGGCCCCTCGATTCGGCGTTGCGCCGGGCCTCGGCCAGCATGTTGGGGGCGAGGTCGATTCCGGTCACGCGATGCCCCAGCTCCGCGGCTATCAGCGCGACGAACCCGGTCCCCGTGGCGATGTCCAGGACGTCCGCCGGCGCCTCCGGGAGCGCCGCCCGGATCGCCTCAGTCCAGGCCTCGTAGTCCCGTGTGCCGGGTTGAGCGACGTTGCCACGATGCTCCTCGTAGCCGCTCGCCACGGTGTTCCAGAAGTCGTTGATCCTGCGCTGGGCATCTTCCCGGGTCATTGCGTGCCTAATCTACGTGGGCCGTTCGGCGTCTGTCCACAAACAGGTGACACTTACCCACATCCCCAAACAGCGCCTGACGCTAGAATAGCCTCACACAGTGCCCCAATCGCCTAAACCTGACCTATCTGCCGTCCGCAGGCGCCTCCAGGAGCGGGAGCGCGCCCTGTCGCCCTACGCCGCCAACAGCTTCCAGAGCCGCGGCCGGGAGATCCCCGAAGAGCCGTCCCCCGTACGCACCGAGTACCAGCGTGACCGCGATCGCATCCTTCACTGCAAGGCGTTCCGGCGGCTCAAGCACAAGACGCAGGTCTTTATCGCGCCGGTCGGCGATCACTTCGTCACCCGGCTCACCCACACGCTGGAGGTCTCCCAGATCGCGCGCACTATCGCCCGGGCCCTCAACCTGAACGAAGACCTCGCCGAAGCCATCGCCCTGGCCCACGACATCGGCCACCCGCCGTTCGGCCACGCCGGCGAGCAGGCGCTGGCCGACGTCGTCCCGGAGGGCTTTCGTCACGCCGAACAGAGCCTCCGCGTAGTGGAGAAACTGGAGCGACTGAACCTGACCTGGGAAGTGCGGGAGGGCATCGTCAAGTCGTCTAAGATCCGCGAGGACATCCTCGCCGAGGCCTGGGGGACGCCGGAGACCATCGAAGGCCAGATCGTCAAGCTGTCCGACGCCGTCGCCTACGTGAACCACGACATCGCCGACGCCATTCGCGCCGGGCTGATCACCGAAGAGGAGCTCCCCCGCGAAGTCAGGGTGACGCTCGGCGAGCGCCACTCGCAGCGCATCGACACCCTCGTCTGCGATATCGTCGCCGCCTCCTGGCCCGCTACCGGTGAGCCCGCTCTCCCATCGTCCGCTGCCACCGCAACAGATCGCTCCTCGCCCGCCCAGCGGGAGAGGGGAGAGGGTGAGGGGAAGCGCGCCGCGCAAATCAATCACCCAATCGCCAATCTGCCGGCCCCGCCCCAAACGCCCACAAAAGACAAAAATTCGAAAATCAACCAAACACCAGATACACCCGCCCCAACTCAATCAAACACTCCGCGCATCACCATGAGCGCGCCTGTCTGGGCCGCCGCCAACGTGTTGCGTGAGTTCATGTTCCAGCGCGTCTACCTGCTGGAAGAGCGCCAGGAAGAAGCCGAGCAGGCCAAGCACGTCGTCCGCCGCCTCTACGCCTACTTCGCCGAGCACCCCGACGAAATCCGCAGCGAGTTCGTCATCGAAGGCGACCCTGACTGGCGCCGCGCCGCCGACTACGTGGCCGGCATGACCGATCGTTACGCATTGGATACCGCGGCCAGGCTGGAAGACGCCGTCAAGCCCGGCAGGCGAGGTGCATCCTGACGGTTATAGGTAGCGATCCCCGAAACTTTTGGGCCAAATCTCTGTTCTATAGAGTGGAGAGTAGTGTCCGCCAGCGGCGGAAAGCCCCACAGCTCCCCTCCATTGGCCCTAAAGCTATACAAGGTCGCCTGTTGCATGAGTGAAATCGAAGAGATCAAGGCACGCCTGGACATTGCCGACGTAGTCGGTCAGTACGTCACGCTCCGCAAGGCCGGACGCACGCTGAAGGGCCTCTGCCCGTTCCACGCGGAGAAGACGCCGTCCTTCATCGTCTCGCCGGACCGGCAGACCTGGCATTGCTTCGGCTCCTGCGGCACCGGCGGCGACGTCATCTCCTTCGTCATGAAGCACGACGGCCTGGACTTCGGCGACGCCCTGCGCCTCCTCGCCGAGCGCACCGGCGTCAAGCTGAAGGAACGCCGCGTCTCCGAGGAGCAGGAACGCGCCACGCGCCGCCTCTACGACGCCAACGAATCGGCCGCCGACTACTTTCAGCGCCAGCTCACGACCGACGCCGGCAAAGCGGCCCAGGCCTATATCGACAAGCGTGGCATCGATGCGGCGACAGCCGGCTCGTTCCGCCTGGGATACAGCCTGCCCGGCTGGTCGGACTGCATCGAGCACCTGCGCAGCCAGCGCTTCACGGACCGCGAGATCGTGGCGGCCGGACTGGCCCTGGAGGGCGACAACGGTCTCCACGACCGCTTCCGCAACCGGCTGATGTTCCCGGTCTGGGACGCCAAGGGCCGGCTGATCGGCTTCGGCGCGCGCGCCCTGGACGACTCTATGCCCAAGTACCTGAACACCGCCCAGACGCAACTCTTCGACAAAGGCGGCACGCTCTACGCGCTCAACAAGGCCGGCGATGCCATCAGGCGGGAGGCCTGCGCCGTCGTCGTGGAAGGCTACATGGACGTCATCGCCGCCCACCAGCACGGCTTCGAGAACGTCGTCGCCCAGATGGGCACCGCCCTCACGGAGCGCCAGGTCCGCCTGCTGCAGAAGCTCGCGCCCCAGATCATCCTGGCTCTGGACGCCGACGCCGCCGGCACCAACGCTGCCGTCCGCGGCCACGATGTCGTCCGCGAATCGGCCCGCGAAGAAGGCGCCGCTCCCGTCGTTGGCTGGCGCGGCCTCGTCGGCTACCAGGAAACGACATCCGTTGACCTGCGCGTCGTCGTACTACCCGAAGGAAAAGACCCGGACGACTTCATCCGCGCCGATAGTGACGCCTGGAAGGCGCTGATCGACGAGGCGCGCCCCGTGCTCGAGTTCAGGCTCGAAGTCGCCGCCGCCTCGCATGACCTGACCGATCCGCGCGGCCGCTCCCAGCTGGTGCAGGACTACCTGCCGCTCCTGAGCGCCGTCGCCGACCCGGTTGTTCGCGCCCATTACCTGCAACGGCTATCGAGGCTGGCGCAGGTGAGTGAAGAAGAGCTAACATCACTGGTTGTGCGGCCACGCCGCCAGGAATCATCCGTTCGTCGTTCGCCAACTGCGCCCGCACGCGGGCCCAACCGGGTCGATGGGCGGGAAGCGTTCCTGTTGGCGTTGCTCCTGCGCCATCCGGAGCTGAGAGAGAAAGGGCTCGGCATACCGGAGGACCTGCTCTGGGAGGCGGAAGCACGGCAGATGTTGGCCGTATGGCGCAAAAGTGAAGATGAAATCGCTATGAAAAGTGCCGTTTCACCTGAACTAATGGCCTACTACGAGCGTCTAATATTATGGAAGGTCCCTCAGTTCAAGGAGACAGAGGCGGCCGAAGCGCTGGAGGATTGCATCAAGCGCCTTTACCGAAGACGGTTAGAGGCCGAACAACAGGCCAACACGGCGCAAATCGCAGACCTCCAGGACGAGCTTGGCACAGCCCTGATCGCCAGCGCACTGACGGACGGAACAATTGGCGACGTATCTCCCGCCTTTGAGGAGACGTTGCAACACGGAGAAGAGATTGGCAATGAACTCCACCGAAGAAAAGACAAAGACGGCCGCGAAGCCGTCGAAACGGGCGTCGTCGATGCCCAAGGCTAAAGTTAGCCACTTTGAGCAGGACGCCCAGCTCTACGAGCGCCGCCAGCGCCGCAGCAAGCTGGCCGACGACCTGCTGGACGACGCTGTCGACGAGGCCGATGTGGCCGCGGACGACAGCGACGACGACGACGCCGACCCGATCGCCCTGACGGCTCACGCCGACGACGACGATGATGCTGTGCCTGCTCCGCGCACGGGCGCTCGCGGCGCGCTGGCCGTCGCCGAATGGGGCGAGCCGCCGGAGAAGCCGGAAGAGGCCGAGCCCGAAGTCTCCGACGCCGAGCTGGAAGAGGGGATCGATGACCCGGTCCGCATGTACCTGCGCGAGATCGGCAAGGTCAGCCTGCTCACCGCCGACGACGAGAAGCGCCTGGCCCGCGCCATGGAAGAGGGCGACTACGTCACCCGCCACGAAGACGCCCACCGCGCCGAGACAGGCCGCAACCCGCGCAACGTCGATGTCCTGGCCCGGATGATGAAAGACCTCTACTCACTGCGCAAGCCGATCGATGTCATCCAGAAAGACCTGGGCCTGCAGAAGCTGCCGGCCTACGAGCTCTTCGCCGCGCCGGAGTTCCGCAAGGTCGTCGACGCCGAGCTGGACCTGGAGATGGTCGAAAAGCTGAAGACGGCCCTCAAGCTGGAACAGGAAGACGCCGACAAGGTGCCGGTCCGCGTCTCCATCGCCACGCACGTCCCGAAGCCGGAGTTCGTGCACTGGGCGATGGACATCATGGAGACGAAGAAGAAGCTGGTGGACCCGCCGGACAACCTGGCCGACAAGCTCAACAAGAAGGAGAGCGAGGTCCGCGCCCACTTCCAGCGCCTCAAGGAAGAGGGCTTCGCCGCCGAAAAGCGCCTGACAGAGGCCAACCTGCGTCTCGTCGTCAGCGTGGCCAAGAAGTACATCGGCCGCGGCATGTCTCTTTTGGACTTGATCCAGGAAGGTAACATCGGACTCATCCGCGCGGTCGAGAAGTTCGACTACCGCAAGGGCTACAAGTTCAGCACCTACGCCACCTGGTGGATCCGCCAGGCGATCACCCGCGCCATCGCCGACCAGGCCCGCACTATCCGCATCCCGGTGCACATGGTCGAGACGATCAACAAGCTCGTGCGGATCAGCCGCCGTCTCGTCCAGGAGTACGGCCGCGAGCCGACGAGCGAGGAGATCGGCCGCGGCATGGAGATCGCACCGGAGAAGGTCCGGGAGATCATCAAGGTCTCCCAGGAGCCGGTCTCGCTGGAGACGCCGATCGGCGAAGAGGAAGACTCGCACCTGGGCGACTTCATCGAAGACCAGGGCACGATGGCCCCGGCCGAAGCCGCCTCGCACCAGCTGCTCAAGGAGCAGGTGCAGGAAGTCGTGTCGACCCTGACCCCGCGCGAGCAGAAGGTGCTGATCCTTCGCTTCGGGCTGGAAGACGGCCGCAGCCGCACCCTGGAAGAGGTGGGCCGCGAGTTCAACGTCACCCGGGAGCGCATCCGCCAGATAGAGGCGAAGGCGCTGCGCAAGCTGCGGCACCCCAGCCGCAGCAAGAAGCTGAAGGACTACCTGGAGTAATCAAAGACTGGCTCAGAGCTCAGGCCGCGGACTTGTTCCGCGGCCTTGGCTTATCCGCCCACGTTGCGGGAGTACTGGATCACGTCCTCGTTCGGGACGTAGCCGGCGGCCTGCCAGAACGGCGCAGCCTGCGGGCTGAGCGCATCGATCAGCGCGTAGATGCGGTTCGCCCCCTTGGCCTTGAGCCGGGCCTCGACCTCCGAGACCAGGGCCCGCGCGATGCCGGTTCGGCGTACCTCCGGGTCCGTCGCCAGCCGGGCGATGTGTCCGCGCCAGCCGTCCCAGCCGCCGATGATCGTGCCGGCGATCCTGCCCTTGGCCTCGGCGACAAGAAAGAGGTCCGGCGAAAAATCGAGGAATTGTTCCAGGTACTCTCGCTTGTCCGGCAACGCCGTGTGCCTGTCGATCGAGAACCAGAGGGCCAGGATCGCCTCGATGTCCTCGCGGGTCGCCGGCCGGATCGTGTAGTTAACCACGAGAACAGATTCTACGGGCATTAGATTGACTAACGAAAGCGCCCAACCTAGCATCGAAGTAGATGAGGTGAATCGAATGCCGCTCTACGAATACGTCTGCGACCGCTGCAACACTCGCTTCGAGATGCTGCGCCCCTCCGGCCGGATCGACGATGCCGCCAGTTGCCCGCGCGGGCACAACTCCAGCCACCGCGTGCTCTCAAACTTCGCCGCCCTGACGAAGGACGAATACGGAGAAGCTGCGCCGGTTGGCGGGGGTGGCTGTGGCGGCTGCGCGGGTGGGTGCACCTGCGGCGCGAACTAGCGCCCTCTACGGAACGTAGTGTCGCGGGTTCGGCGGCGCCAGGCGTGGGTGCCGAGGGTGCCCGTCGCGCTCAGGCTGCGGTTCACGGACCCGCGCTTCGATCACGCTGGCGTCCGGCCGCGTGACGAAAAGGTAGGTCGCCGAAAGGACCGAGATGCCGACCGCCTGGGCCATGAGGAGGCCGCCCAGGGAGATGGAGGCGTCCTGCCAGAACTGCTCGGGGAACATCTGGATCAAATGATCGGTCAGCGGATTCAGCTGCCAGGACTCGTTCGGAAAAACGAGATAGTGGACCTGCGTCCACGCCGAATCAAAGCCGGTGAGAGCCAACGCTCCCGCGAACCCGAGAACGGCGATCATCAGGACGCCACCCCAGAGTGCGGCGGCGGCCAGCACCCTGGTTGGCCAGAGCACGATGATCGCGGCCGCAAGCGCCAGCACCAGCGCCGCCGAGAACAGCTGGATCTTGAACAGCAACTGGACGAGCGAACGGACGTCCGCCATGTGAACCGTCTCTTCAGCGTTGAAGAGGGAGCCGGTCTTGCCGGCGTCGTTGGTCACCTGGATTGAGAGCGGGCCGGCGTCGGGCTGGACCAGGTAGTCGCGGACCTCTCCGTTGGCGCGCAGCAACTCTGACATCGGGATGCCGCTTGTCTGCTGGGCGCCGTAGTCCTGTACGGCGTAATCGTAGACTGCCCTCTCAGAGACGGCGACGCGGGCGGTCGTCGTGATCAGGGCGATAGGGAGCGCCAGGATGAACACCCCGACTATCACCATTCGCAGGAGGCCGAGTTCGGACCGGCTCTGCCGCTCCATCGTTTGCTCCATCGCAATCATCGTAGGTAGTAACGTCGAACGGTGTCAACGAGTTTCCTTACACGTTATCATGGGGGCATGAGCCCGACCGCGCCGCCCGACCGCGACCTCAAGACCTTTCCCGGGTTGCGGCGTGTCGTCGCCACCCTCCGCGGCGCCGACGGCTGCCCCTGGGACCGTGTCCAGACCCACCAGTCGCTGCGGCCGTATTTGGTCGAGGAGACGGCGGAAGTCCTGGCCGCCCTGGACGAGGGCGACCCTAAGCTGCTGGCCGAAGAGCTGGGCGACCTGCTCTTCCAGGTGCTGATCCACACGCAGCTCGCCGAAGAGCGCGGCGACTTCAAGATGTCCGACGTCATCAACTCCATCTCGACCAAGCTGGTAAGGCGCCACCCGCACGTCTTCTCCGACTCGGTTGCGAACACCCCCGGCGCCGTCATCGAACAGTGGGACGACCTCAAGAAGAAGGAGCGCGGGGAGAAGCCCGCCCTTTACGGCGTTCCGGAACCGCTGCCTTCGCTGGCCTACGCCCAGGCGATCCAGCGGCGGGCGGCCCGCGCCGGCTTCACCTGGGACTCTGACGCGCAGGCCTGGGCGGCGCTGGACGAAGAGCTGGAAGAGCTGCGCGGCGCCGCTACAGCGGACGAGCAGCGACAGGAGCTGGGCGACGCCGTCTTCGCGCTGGCCAACCTGGCCCGGCGACTGGAGATCGATGCGGAGGACGCCCTGCGCCTCGCGGCCCGACGCTTCTCGCAGCGGTTCAACGCCATGGAGGCCACGTCCGGCGAACGCGGCATCGATTTGAAGACAGCGGACATCGACACGAAGCTGGCCCTCTGGGAGGAAGCCAAAGCAGGAATTGGAGGCAGACCATGACCCAGCAGAAGCAGAGCGTTGTTACACCGGAGCGTTTCGCTTCCGGGATGACCTGGGAGCAGTGGATGAAGCACATCCAGCGCAACGTCCAGAAGTTCCAGTACAACTACGACGAGACGAAGGTCTCCGGCGCCGACACCAAGCGCCTGCAGGCCCTGGCCAAGAAGCCTGGTGGCCCTGCCAAAGTCCTGGTGCTAGGCGAGGACTGGTGCCCGGACGTCGTGCGCGGGCTGCCGGTGATCCAGCGAATCGCCGAGGCGGCAGGGCTGGAAGCGCGGCACTTCCCCCGCGATGAGAACCAGGACATCATGTCGGAGTTCCTAAACCACGGCGAGCACCAGTCGATCCCGGTGGCCGTCTTCTACACCGCCGATCACAAGTACATCGCGCACTGGATTGAACGGCCCGCCAAGGCACAGGCAGAGCTCGGTGAGATCCAGAAGCTGTTCGAAGGCCTGGACCGGGAGAAGGACGCGCCGGAGATGCGCCGCCGCTACGATGAGTTCCAGCTAGGGCCGATGTGGGCCAGCTGGCGCGACGCGACCATCGAGGAGATCACCGCCTCGCTGGAAGCGAAGGTCGCCTGACCCTACCAGGAGCCGCCGCCTCCGCCACCGCCGCCGCCACCGGAGCCGCCGCCTCCCCCGAAGCCGCTGCCGCCTGACCCGCCCGGGGTCGAGGCCATCGTCGACGAGATGCTGTTGGAGAAGCTCGTCATGCTGTTGGCGAAGCTGGCCGCCACGAAGGGGCCGGTGCCGACGTAGTAGCCCGGCTCACCCGGATCGATGCCGAGTTCCTTGAAGACCTTCGCCCAGCGATCCACACAGCCGTAGACGATCGCGTACGGCAGGTACTCATGGAAGATGTTGGCGTTCTCGGCGAACTTCTGGCGGGGCGCGTCCGACTCCACCATGAAACGCCGGAACCCCAGCGACCGCCGGTAGAGCACGCGGCCGTTGCCAGTGCGCCGGGGAAACGACCCGGCCGTCAGCACCAGGATGGCCCCGGCGACGATCAGCGGCACGCCGAGCAGCGCGCCGCCGAAGAGCCAGCCGAACCCGTACATCGCCAAGCCGCCGATCACGCCGATGACGATGCCGAGAACCCGAACAACGTTGCGGACAGTGTCCGGGTTGCCGGGGAAGAACCTGTCCGCCACGGCCTGCTTGTAGAGCGAGGACTTCACCTTCGCCAGGTCATCGTGGAACTTGTTCTTGAGGTCGCTGAGTTTGATCAGGTCCCCGCTTTCGAAGAGGGCGTCCTTCAGTTGTGATTCGTAGGGCAGCAGCTCGCTGTTTTCGGGGGTCAGCCGGGTCAACTCATAGTCTTTGTGCTGGAAGAGGCCGAAGACGCCGCCCGATTTCTCTTCCGCGATCGTCATATGCTTGCGCACAGCCAGGTCGACGATCGTGGCGGTGACGTCCAGGGTGTCGGCCTTCTCGTCCAGCAGCAGACCGATCTCGGCCGGCCGCAGCCGTCGCTTCGTTTGGGCATCGAGCTCCGGCGGCGTGAACTCGACGACGATCGTCTCGTGCGCCATGAGAGGCTTCGTGGCCTCCGCCGCCGGCGAGCTCGGAGTCTCGTTGAGGTAGAACATGTCGCCCAGCCAGCGGTCGCGGCCCTGTACCCACCAGAGCCGGGCCAGGGCGATCAAAGCGGCGACTATCCCGATCAGCATGAGGCCGACCGTCAGCGGGTTGATGACAAAGGCCTTCTCCCAGGCGCTCTTCTGTTTGCCGACGAGGACCGGCGGATCGATGGTGACCGCGCCGTTGTTGATGCCGACGACGATCGTCAGGTTGGAGCCCGGCGAAAGCTCCCCGATGGCGCTGAACTCGGCGGTGTCGCCGTTGGTAGACGACATGCATGGGTCCAGCGAACCCTCCGGTCCCTGGTAGCACTGGATTCTCTGTAGCGCACCGGCCGGCAGCGAGACAGTCGCCGTCGTGGCCAGGATCGGGACATCCCAGTCCAGCCCGGTGACGTTCCAGAAGAACTCGCCGTGGTCGCTCGAACGGGTTGAGCGCGCCGTTGAGCGTGTAGGTGATCTGGTAGTCGTGCTTGCCGGTGACCGTGACGTCGGGGTCGCCTATCTTGATCACGATGTTCGGGTCCGTGTCCGTGATCTCAAACGGCTGCGCCTCGTGGTTCGGGCCTCCGGTGACGGCCACGTTTGTGACGTCGATCTTGCGGTCGTGTTCGTCGTCGTAGGAGTAGCGGACCGGCGTGTAGCGGAAGATGCCGTGCCGCTCCGCGCTGCCGAAGTCGTAAGTGATGTCCTCCTGGACCAGCACCTGCCCGGACGGCCGAACCGTATAGGTGGCGTCGAAAGAGGTGACGTCTTCGCCCTGGGCGTAGGCTCGGGAGCCGGTCGCGGCGAGGCAGAGTCCAAGGACGACGAGGGCGGCGACAAACCCGAGGCGGCGGCGCATCTAGCGCTGGTCTATCGGCACGTAGCGGCGCCGTTCAGCCCCGACGTAGATCTGCCGCGGCCGGGCGATCTTCTGCTCCGGGTCAACCAGCATCTCGCGCCACTGGGCCAGCCAGCCGGCGGTGCGCGGAATCGCGAACAACACCGGGAAGATATCGACCGGGAAGCCGAGCGCCTGGTAGATCAGCCCGGAGTAGAAGTCCACGTTGGGGTACAGCTTGCGCTCGATGAAGTAGTCATCCTCCAGCGCGATCCGCTCCAGCTCCAGGGCGATCTCCAGCAGCGGTTGCGGCTCCGTCACATCGAGGACTTCATCGGCGGTGCGCTTGATGATCTTGGCTCGTGGGTCGTAGCTCTTGTAGACGCGGTGGCCGAAGCCCATCGCCAGCTCTTCGCCGGCGCGGACGCGCTTGACGAAGGCCGGCACGTTCTTCTTGTCGCCGATACGTTCCAGCATGCGGATCACGGCCTCGTTGGCGCCGCCGTGGAGCGGGCCGTAGAGCGCCGCCGCGGCCGCCGCCGTCGCCGAGTAAGGATCGACCTGGGAGCTGCCCACGGATCGCATGGCGTTGGTGCTGCAGTTCTGCTCGTGGTCGGCGTGGAGGATGAACAGCACCTCGATGGCGCGCTCCAGTCGCGGGTGCGGCAGGTAGCGCGGCTCCGACATCTTGAAGAGCATCGAAAGGAAGTTCCCGGTGTAGCTCAGGTCGTTGTCCGGATAGACGTACGGCAGTCCCCGGTTGTGGCGGTAGGTGAAAGCGGCGATCGTCGGCATCTTGGCGATCAGCCGCGTCGTCTGGATCTCCCGCGAAGCCGGGTCCTCGACGTTCTTGGCGTCCGGGTAGAAGGTGGACAGCGCACCCACGGTGCCCAGCAGCATACCCATCGGGTGGGCGTTGTACTGGAAGCCTTCCATGAACTTCTTGACGTTCTCGTGGAGGTAGGTGTGGAAGGTGATGTCGTGCACCCACTGCTCCAGCTCTGCGCGCGTTGGCAGCGAACCGTAGACCAGCAGGTACGCGACCTCTAGGAATGTGCTGCGCTCGGCCAGCTCTTCAATCGGGTAGCCGCGGTACTCCAGGATCCCGCGCTCGCCGTCGATGTGGGTGACAGCGCTGCGGCAGGAGGCCGTGTTCGTGAAGGCGGGGTCGTAGACCATCAGACCGAAGTCGTCGTCGCTGGTCTTGATCTGGCGGAAGTCGTGCGCGGGAATGGCGCCGTCGGTGATCGGCACTTCGTAGGCCGTCCCGGTGCGGTTGTCGATGACCGTCAGCGTCTCTTCGCCGGACGCGGGCGCTGCGCCGTCATGGCCGACGCCGGTCTTCAAGGTCTGTTTTGGCATTACCCGCACATTGTACTGGATGGCGTGGCCGGATGAAGCAACCGATAATATATCGGTCCCGATACTGTTGAGCAGGAGGACGCGATGCCCGCGAAGACGCCCGAAGAGTGCGACGAATTGTTCGAGCGATACGTGAACGAAGGCGACATCGATTCTCTGGTTGACCTGTACGAGCCTGACGCGACGCTCCTGGCCCCCGGCGGGGAGGCGAAGGGCCACGAGGCCATCAGGTCGCAGCTTGGCGCCTTGATCGCGGCAAGGGGCAACCTGAAGCTGAAGGTGACGAAGACGGTCATCTGCGTCGACATCGCAGTCACCTGAAGCGAGTGGACCGGTACGATGAGCCCCGGCGGCCAGGAGATCCAGATAAGCGGCAAGGCGATGGAGATATGCCACCGCCAGCCCGACGGCACCTGGCGCTTCGCGATCGACGACCCAAACGCGCGCGGGTAGCGGCCGCAATTACCCTACCCCGGGTAGTGTTATTCGGCTAAGGCAGCGCTACAGTAACGGCAGAAAGCTGGCTGCCAACATGCGACAACGTGGACGACCGCCACACCCAGATATCCTGACTCCGCGTGAGTGGGAGGTCCTCTCCCTGCTCCGGGAGGGGCTTTCCAACCGCGAGATCGGCGACCGCCTCGGCGTCACCAAGGATGGGGTCAAGTACCACGTCGCGCAGATCTTCCTCAAGCTCGGCGTCTCCACCCGCGAAGCGGCTGCCGCCTGGACGCCGCCTGATCCTGTTGGTGCCGCGGCTTCGGCCGGCTTCGCTCCCCAGTGGTCGAGGATCAGCCGGCTCGGCCTCGTCGGCACGGCGGCGGCGCTGCTCCTCGGCGTCGTCGCGCTTGGGGGTGCCGTGGCCTACAGCGAGATCAATGGCGCTGACTCCCCGGGCAACCCGGAGGATGTATCCGCAGGCGGCCCGCCATCGTCTTCGCCGGGCCCCTACGGCGTGCCGACGCCCTCGCCGGACCGGACCCCGGCGCCGCCCGGCGCCGCAGCGAGCGGCCTCGGCCAGGTTGCATACGTCAAAGATGGCAACCTCTGGATGCTGGACCTGACCACCGGCGAGGACCACATGATCGTCCAGAGAGACATCGCCAAGACGTTCGCAACCTCGGTTGAGGACCTGACGATGCTGTCGCCGGAGTGGTCGCCGGATGGGCAGTGGATATCCTTCGGCATCCGCAACGCCGCGATCAACGACGCCACCACGATCTGGGTCGTCCGGCCCGGCGATGGGCTGCTGGAGAGCGCCGGCTACGGCTGGAACTGGGAGTGGTCGCCGGCCGACGACGTCATCGCCGGCGGGTTCGGCAGCGCCGGCCTGATGCGCCCCGCCGACAGCATCACGCCGGGCTACTTCGCCGGGACGCAGAACTCCACCGGCTGGAACGTCGGCCAGGGCGAGGCGCGCTGGTCGCCGGACGGCCGCTATCTCGCGGTCCCGGACGCCCTCGGCCCCAGGCTGGACCCGCAGAACAGCGACGCCGGCTCAGCGCCCTATGTGCTGCGCATCATCGACACGCAGGCGCAGTCCGGGCCCACCCTAACGCCGACTACGGACCAGCCCGGAGTGACCACGGTCTTCACGGGGGACGCCGCCGGGCCTCTGCGCATCCACTCCTGGTCGCCGGACGGGATGTACATCGCGTTCTGGCCGGACCCGGGCGGCGACTCGATCTCCGACCTCTACGTCCTCTCGGTAGGCAACTCCGGCGAGGCGCACGTCGTCGCCCAGGCGCCGACAGACCCGTTCGGCGCAGCCTGGTCCCCGGATGGTTCGACGATCGCCGTCGTCCAGGCCAAGGGCGACGCATCTAATACTGCCATCAACATCCTAAGACCGGACGGGACGCTCGTAGCGGACATCGCGGGCGGGGCGGCCCTGGAGCCGGCCTGGTCGCCGGACGGGTCGCGCCTGGCCTACTCAGAGGACGGGCACATCATGACGAGCTCCATAGACGGTGCGAACACAACGCAACTCGCGGTCGACGGCGATTACTCCGACCGCTATCCGCAGTGGTCACGTGACGGCGCGCAGATCGTCTTCATTCGTGTCGATGCCAACTCTGCGAAGAACGGTTCGGCCGGGCCAGTTGAGCTCTGGAATGTGAAGAGCGACGGGGACGACGCGCACAAGATCGCTGACCTGCCTGCGATTTCGCTGGACAGCCAGGGCCAGGACGGCTTCGTCGACTGGTCGCAGTACTTGAGCTGGTACCGGCCCGGCGGACTGACGGTCCGTACGCCGACCGCAACCCCGTATCAGGTTCCGACGCCGACGGCCTGCGAGACCTGCGACTTCGGCCCGGTTGCCTCATACGGACCCGCTGCCACACTAAGCCGCTGAGCCGCCGGCCGCCGCGCTATAATCGGGCCGTGGCCCCGAAAAAGCCCCCGCGCCGGCTCGTCCTCATCGACGGGCACTCGATCATCCACCGCTCCTTCCACGCCATGAAACAGCTGGCGGAGCCGCTGCGCATCCGCGCCACAGGGGAGCTTGTGGGAGCGCCGTTCGGGTTCGCCAACACCTTCCTCGCCATGTTCGGGGAGCTCAAGCCGACCCACGTCATCGTCACCCTGGACAAGGGTGCGATCACGTTCCGCAACGAGATCGCCGAGTCCTACAAGGCCACGCGCGTGCCAATGAAGAAGGAAGAGCGCGACGAGTTCAACCGTCAGATGGAGCGCTGCCGCCAGGTCATCGCCGCCTTTGGCATGCCGGTCTACGAGCTCGAGGGTTTCGAGGCCGACGACCTGATGGGCACGCTCTCCACCCAGGCCGCGGCAGAGGGCGTCGACACGTACCTGGTGAGCATGGACAGCGACATCGCGCAGCTCGTGAACGACGGCGTCCATATGTGGATGTACCGCCCCTACCAGCGCGACTCCGTAATCTTCAAGGACGCCGCCGACGTGAAGGAACGGTACGGCGTGCTGCCCTCGCAGGTCGCCGACCTGAAGGCGCTAAAAGGCGACACGTCGGACAACATTCCGGGCATCCCCGGCGTCGGCGACAAGACGGCGATCAAGCTCGTCGACCAGTTCGAGTCGGTGGAGAACCTGCTCGATCACGTTGACGACGTTGCGCCTGCCAAGCTGCAGGGGCTGGTGCGGGACAACGCTGACCAGCTGCGCCAGTCCAAGCGCCTGGCGACGATCGTCTGCGACGCACCGGTGCAGCTCGACCTGGCGGGCGCCGACTTCTTCGCGCACTACGACCCGGCGCGCGTCCAGGAGATCTTCCGCGAGCTGGAGTTCCGCACGCTCGTGCCGCGCTTGCCGGCCAAAGAAGGCGGGCCGGAGCAGCTGCCCCTGACCTCCGAGCCGCCGCCGCAGCAGACGTTCGCGACGATCCTCGACGAGCACGCGCTCGACAAAGTCGTCGCCGCGATCAAGAAACAGAAGCACTTCGTCCTGGACCTGGAGACCGCCACCCGTGAGCCGATGCGGGCCGACATCACCGGTGTCTCGCTGGCGCTGAGCGAGTCGGAGGCCTACTACATACCGATCGGCCACATCCCACGCCTCGGCGATTCGACGCAGCTGCCGATCGCCGTCGTCCTGGAGAAGCTGGCGCCGCTGATCTCCGCGCCGGCGATCAAGATCACGGGCCACAACTGCAAGTTCGATATCGTCGTCCTGGCCAACCACGGTATCGAGGCCCAGGGCATCGAGTTCGACACTATGATCGCCGCGTTCCTGCTCGGCGAAGGCGGCGGCGCGGGGCGGCCGGAGGAGGGCAACCTGGCGCTCGGCTGGCTCTACCAGCGCCGCTTCGGCGTCGAGCTGCCGGACCGTGCGCCGCTCCTCAACCCCACCGGCAAACGTTCGGGCCAGATCAGCATCGACCAGGCGGAGATCGAGCCGGTGGCCGCCTGTGCCTGCGCCTGCGCTGCCGCGATCGCCCGGCTGCGCGCCGCCATCGAGCCTGAGCTCTCCGAGAAGGAGATGAAGCAGCTCTTCCACGAGATCGAAATGCCTCTGGTCTCGGTGCTGGCCCGGATGGAGCTGCGCGGCGTCGCCGTCGACACCGGCGTCCTGCACGAGATGGGAGAGTCCCTGGCCGGCGAGATCCAGCGCCTGGAGGCCGAGATCTACGCCACCATCGGCCACGAGTTCAACATCGGCTCCCCTATCCAGCTGTCGCAGATCCTCTTCGAGGAGATCGGGCTGCCGAAGACCAGGCGCCTCAAGACCGGCGCCTACGCCACCGACAAGGACACGCTGGAGAACCTGCGCGGCGTGCACCCCATCATCGACCTGATCTTCGAGTACCGGGAGCTCACCAAGCTCAAGTCGACGTACCTGGACCCGCTGCCGTTCCTGGTGAACCCCCGCACCAGGCGCATCCATACCGAGTACAACCAATCGGGCGCGGCAACCGGCCGCCTCTCGTCCAGCAACCCGAACGTCCAGAACATCCCCGTCCGCGGCGAGATCGGCGCCCAGGTCCGGCGCGCCTTCATCGCCCGCGACGTCGGCAAGGACCCGCAGCTCCTCTCCGCCGACTACTCCCAGGTTGAGCTGCGGATCATGGCCCACATGACCGGCGATCCGGGCCTCGTCAACGCCTTCCTCAACGACGAGGACATCCACTCGGCCACGGCGTCACAGGTCTTCGGCGTCGATATCGGCGACGTCACTTCGGACATGCGCAGGCGGGCGAAGGTGTTCAACTTCGGCGTCCTCTACGGCTTGAGCGAGTTCGGCCTCTCCGTCCGCGAGCGAATCCCGCGCGAGGACGCCGCGAACTTCATCCGCACCTACTTCGAGAAGTACCCCGGCATCCAGCAGTACGTCTCGGAGACGGTCTCTAAGGTCCGCTCGCTGGGCTACGCCGAGACGCTGTTCGGGCGGCGGCGCTACATCCCGGAGATCAACTCCACGAACTTCAACGTCCGCAACGCCGCGGAGCGAGCGGCGATCAACATGCCGGTCCAGGGCACGGCCGCCGACATCATCAAGATGGCGATGAACCGCCTGGACGCCGAGATGACGCGCCGCAAGCTGGCCAGCTGGATGATCCTCCAGGTCCACGACGAGCTGATCTTCGAGTGCCCCGGCGCCGAGCTGGAAGAGGTGCGCGCCCTCTGCCTGGACATCATGCCGCGCTCGCTGGAGATGCAGGTCCCGCTGAAGGTGGACACCAAAGTCGGCCGCAGCTGGGGCGAGATGCAGTACGGCGAGGCCGTAGACGTCGCCGCTTACGGCTGAGGCATGAAGCCGATCAGGCTGTCCGGTCATGCTCTCGGCCAGCTGGAGCATCGCGGAGTGGAGGAGAGCGAAGTGGTGGACGCGATTCGGACTTGCGAGTGGCAACCGGCGGAGCTGGATCGCCTGGAATGCCGCAACGACTATGCTCACGGCAAGGACTGGAATGGTAAGGTATATGCGACGAAGCAGGTGCGGCCAATCTTCGTGGAAGAGGCAGATGAGATCGTAGTTGTCACCGTCTACAGCTACTACTTCTAGGAATCCGATGAGAATCACTTACGACTCCGAAGTCGACGCTCTCTACATTCGCTTTCGCGAAGGGACGGTCACGACGAAGCACCTCGGCGAGGGGCTGGCCGCCGATTTCGACGCCGAGGGGCACCTTGCCGGCATTGAAGTCCTCGACGCGATCAAGCGGCTCGGGGACAGGGACGCCTTCCGCGAGGTCGTGCTCGAGGAGATTGCGGTCGGGGCCAAGCCCGATAGCCTCAGCTAAGCCGACGCTCGGCATTCGCCAGCCTCTTGTCACAGACATCGCGCGATTCTACCCTTAACCATAACCATGTGGGACATCCTGATCACCGTCGGCAACCTCATCATCATTCCGGCCCTGATCGCGACTGCGTTGGACAAGCGGGCGTATATCCCGCGGCTTTCGTCGGGGATGAGCCTCGTCGGTCTGGTGGCGGTGGTCGCCGGGATGGTCGGGACCGGCCTCGTCTTCAGCCCCATCGTCGTCAGCGCCATCGGCGGCTTCTGGGTGTTCATCTTCCTCTTCCGGCACAAGCCCGCCGTAGTAGGGCCGCTCCAGGTACCGGAGCTGCCGTCTGCCGCTCACGCCGAGCTCAGCGAAGAGCCGGCCGCCTCTTGACCGCCGCCGCCTGACGCTCGACCCTATCTTTCGTGCCAGAGCTCCCGGAAGTCGAGACTATCCGCCGCGACCTGCTGCCATCGGTGAAGGGCCGCGCCATCACCAGCGCCTGGATCTCCGACAATGCGCCGCGCCTGGTGCAGCTGCTGGCGCCGGCGGAGTTCCAGAGGCTGCTGCCCGGCCACCGGATAGAGGACGTCTCCCGCCGGGGCAAGTACCTCATCTTCAACCTGGACCGCGGCATGCTCTGGGTCGTGCACCTGCGGATGACCGGCCGCCTCCAGCACAACAGTACGGAGTGCGAGACGGACCCATACCTCCGCGCGAAGTTTGGGCTGGACGACGGCGCCTGGCTCTGCTTCAACGATGTGCGCAAGTTCGGGATGATGTGGCTGGTCGACGATTGGGCGCTCGTGCACTCCGGCCTCGGCCCGGAACCGCTGAGCGAGGAGTTCGAGATCGCCGCCTTCGCTTCGCTGCTCAAGCGCCGCGCCGCCCCGATCAAGTCCGTGCTGCTGGACCAGACGGTCCTCGCCGGAGTCGGCAACATCTACGCCGACGAGGCGCTCTTCGCAGCCGGACTCGACCCGCGCAAGGCCGCCAGCAAGATCACCCGCCCGAAGGCCGCGCGCCTCCATGCCGCGATCATCGACGTACTGAACGACGCGCTGGGCGACCGCGGCTCCAGCTTCCGCGATTACGTGGACGGGCGCGGCAACGAGGGGCGGCACCAGCTCAAGGTGAAGGTCTACCAGCGGACGGACGAGCCCTGCTACACCTGTGGCACACCGATCCGGCGGGTGGTGGTCGGCGGGCGTAGCACGCACTTCTGCCCGAAGTGCCAGCGGTAGCGCAAAAAAACCGGGTCAGGCCGCGCGACCCGCCCCGGTCAAAACCAAACGATCCCCAAATTTAGATGCGAGGTCCGCGCTTACGGCCGTCGCTGTGGTGGAAGCGGCCGGGAGGCGACTCGAAACCGTTGAACGGCTCCTCGCGCGGCTTCCAGCGGCTGGCATCGGTGTTGCGCCAGAGGCTCGGGAACAGCGGCTCGTGCGCGCCGTTCTGGCCGGGCTCCTCGGACTCGTCGTCCTCGGTCGGCTCCTCAGCGTTCGGGTCGTGAGCGTCGACCGCCGCCAGCAGCGCCTCGGCGAACTCTGTCTCTAGGAGCGTCAGCTCCTCGCCGCCGTTCTCTTCCACCGGCTCTTCGGTCACCACCACCGCTTCGGTCACTTCCGCCAGCACGGTCTCCTCAGCCACAAGCTCCCCCACCATCGGCGCTTCCTCTGGCAGAAACTCCTCCGGCAGCCTGGCGTCCAGGGCCATTGGCTGCGGCGCCCGGGACGTGTCGACGGCTGCCTCGGCGGCGGCCGCCTTCTTGCCCCGGCCGTTCTTGCCGGCGCTGGAGCTGCGGTTGTGCTTCCTGCGAGATACGGTGAACTTCATGGCTTTCTCCACTTCTGTCATCTGTGACTTGCTGAGTTGCGCCAGTGTGATTCGGAGCTTGGCGTCGGCCACCAGCGCCTGTTTGATGGCGATAGAGGCGGCGGTCCAGCCCGCGACCGACTGCTGCTTGAACTGGTACGCGGGCACGGCCTCGGCAATCGCGTAGCCGGCGTTGCGCCAGGCCCCGCAGATGATTGCCCGTGCCGCGTCGTCCAGTGCCGCTGTGAGGAGCGTCCAGGCTGCTTCCAGTCCGGCGTTTCGAGCCATCAGTGCCGCCGTCGCCTCGCTCAAGGCGACGGTCGCGGCCCGCCAGGACTCGACGAAGAACGCTTCGCGGGCCCTGGCCGCCATTACCGACTTGATGGCGGCAACTGCCCTGGCGCTGGCGTCAATAGCCTCTTCGTATGCTGCCGCCACGGCCGCTGACTCGGCGATGACGTCGCCGGCGGCAGTCCAGGCCTCGACGAGGCCGGCGTGCCTGAGGCTGGCGCTTGCTGCTTCGGCGAGGACGGCCGTGATGTTCGTCCAGGCGGCGATTGCGGCTTCCTGGTCCTGCTTGGCCTTCATCGCCAGCTTGATCGCCCTGGCGATGCGGCCCCAGTCCCGGATCGCCTTCTTGCGCTTCTTGGTGTAAGCGCGCGAGACGCCGTCGAGCGCGAAGGCGACGTTGTCCCAGGCCTCGACCGCCCGGTCCCGGTACTCCTTAGCCCCGGCGGCGGCGATTAGTGCGACGACGGCGGTGTCCCAAGCGGCGATCATCTCTTGCTTGAAGGCCTGCGCTTCGACCGCCTCTTCGATCGCGATCGCGAAGTTGCTCAGGCCGCTGCTCACGCGGACGTTCCGCTGGTAGATGACGACCGCTGCGCCGATCTGCGCGGAGCCTTCGCCCCAGGCGGCCTGGAACATGTGGAGTCGTGAAATGTAGGTATTGTGTGCTTCGCCCAATGCGCTGCCGGCGTTGGACCAGGCCTGCTGCAGCGCTCGCCGGTGTTTGGCCTGTGCCGCCACCGCTTCGACGATGCCCATCGTGCCGAAGCTCCAGCCCCGGACGCAGCGTGCTCGCTGCTCCATGGCGTGGGCGTAGGCTGCTTCTTCAAGCGTCCAGGAGGCGTTGAGCCAGGCCTTGCGCATGTGCCGGGCAGCCACCGCGGCGATGCGGGCGGCCTCCAGTCGCTGCTCCTCGGTCATCGCGGCCTCGGCGCGGATCGCCGCTTGGCGGGCCTCTTCGGCGTGGGCGGCTTTCTGGCGCGCTTCTTCGGCGCGGGCGGCTTCTTCGTCCAGCGCCCGGGCTTCTGCGGTCTTGTTGCTGGTGTCCATGGCCTGGCCGAGCGCGCGCATGAGGCGGTTCCAGGCCAGCTTCGTGGCCACCTGGCGCGATACGTAGACGTCCAACGCCTCGTCAACGGCGAGTGAGAAGTTTCCCCAGCCGATGACTACTCCGCGGGCCCGGCGGGCTTCGTGCATCTTCTGCGAGGCGCTCGGGAAGTCGATCGGCTCGGCCTCTTCGGCGGCGCGCTTCTTGGACCGGGACTTGCGGGCGGACGGCGCCGGCGCGGGCATCGGCACGATGCGGCCGTTGGCGTCCGGGAGCTGGGCCTGCGGCTCGGCGGCGGCCTGCTCGGCCTCGCGGACGATGTCGGCGATGTCGGTGTCGGCCAAAAAGTGTGGCTCGGCGGCTCCGGGAGCCTGTGGCGCCTCGGAGTCAGCGGTGGTGTCGGTTGTTGGCGCAGGTGCCGCGGCCAGGTCGCGCGGCGGCTCCGGCGGCATGATCGCGGAGCGGCCCCAGAAATCGGCTTCGACGCGCGCCGGGACGGCCCAGTAGATCATCACCTGCCAGAGGTGAAGGCCGCGGGTCATCTCGTGCTGCACGAACTCGGAGGCCGTCTTGAGGTCTGCGAACGAGAACGGGTAGACGACATCGGCGTTGTCGTTGTCACGGATCAGGACGAGCGGCTCAGTGGCGGCGTCCGAGACCGGCTGCCAGGTGAGCGCCCAGAACATGACCGACCCTCCCGGCACGTGGCCGCGCAGCGAGGAGTCGATGAAGAACTCGGCGGCCTTGGCGGAAGGAAATTGGTTCAGCTGGTAGGCGGCAATGCCGCTTGCGTCCGGCAGCATCACCATCAGCGCCGGCGTGTCCGGCAGCTGCTTCGACGCGGCATCCTCGGCGGCGCCGGCCGGGGACTTTCGCCCATCCCTCTTGCGAAGGTTCTGCATTATCCCCATGTGGTCCAAACCCTCCCTTTTGGTGCTCGCCAGGGCTTTTGAATGAACGGCGGTTCCGGCTAAGGGCCGTTCCCCTGTGATGCGTGTTATCAGTCTGGCCTATGGGGGTGAATAGGCAGGTCAACGCAAGAGCTACAAAGGTGAAGGTTCGGTAAAGACGGGGCCGGGAGCTATTTCCGGGCGCTGGCCCACTCTGAAGCGCCGGGCACGCCCGCCAGCCCCTTCGCCTGGAGCACCGCGCGGACGCAGGATCGCTCCACGGCCAGGGCTGCGAGCGCGCCCAGCTGAAGGACGTCCGTCGGCGTGTCGTTGCGGCCGGTCGCCAGGGCGAAGATGGCGTCGCCGTCCACCGGCGTGTGCACCGGCCGGATCGCCCGCGCCAGCCCGGTCTGGGCGATGACCGCCAGGCGATTGGCCTGCTCCTTGGTCAGCACTGCGTCTGTGGCCACGACGCCGATCGTGCTGTTCTCCGCCGCGAAGGGCGACAGCGGCGCTTGCTTGCGCAGGGAATCGATCGTGGAGGCGAAGGTCCCGGGCGATTCGCCGCGCGGGCCGCCGACAACGGCCGCGGTCTCCGTGTCGACGACTTCGCCCCAGCAGTTCACGACGACAATCGCGCCGACGGTGATCCCGGAGCCGGTGGTCTCAGCCGCCGTGCCGATGCCGCCCTTGAGTGCGCGTTCGATCCCGAGCGCCTTGCCGACGGTCGCGCCGGTGCCCGCGCCGACGGAGCCTTCGGTCACAGCCCGGTCCGTCGCCGCCTCGCAGGCCGCGTAACCGGCGTCCGCGTTGGGCCGGACATCGCCTCGGCCGATGCTGAAGTCGTACACGCAGGCCGCAGGCACAATCGGCACGACGCCGGTGGTCACCGGGTAGCCGTGGCCGTGCTCCTCCAGCCAGCGCATGACGCCGGTGGCCGCGTCCAGGCCGAAGGCGCTGCCCCCGGAGAGCAGTATTGCGTGCACGCGCTCAACCAGCGTCCCGGAGCGCAGGAGGTCGGTTTCCCGGGTGGCCGGGGCGCCCCCGCGCACGTCCACGGAGGCGACGGCGCCTTCTGGACATAACACTACAGTGCAGCCGGTGGCTGCTTCCGTATCTGTCCAATGGCCGATGGACACGCCTGTAACTGCTGTTATTGAAACTTTTTCGGGCATAGTTCGTTGAATCAATAGGGGGTCTTTGTGCGTCTACCCTCATAGAGTACGGCGTGCAGCCGTTCTATAGTAGATATCAGGACCAGTTGTGAAGGGTTTGGGAGATCGTGTTCAAAAACCTGACTGATCGTAAGAAGGCGTATCTCGGCATTGGCGGAGCGGTCCTCCTTATCGGCCTGGCCGTCTTCGCCGTCGGCATCTACAGCGCGTTCAACGGCGGCGACAGCGACCGCGGCGTAACGCAAGAAGTTCGCCAGATAACCAACAGCCCCTCGCCCACCCAGTCGCCCACGGCCTCGCCGACGCCGGTGCCCACGCCGCCGCTGGGCGACAATCCTTACACCATGATCATCGACAAGATCGGTGTCGCCGCACCAGTCGAAGCTTACGGGCTGGACGACCAGCAAGTCCCGGAGGTACCGACCGGACCGGGGACGGCGCCCGGCCAGATCGTCGCCTGGTACAACTTCTCGGCCCGGCCCGGCACCGGGGGCAACGCCGTCTTCGCGGGGCACGTGACCTGGAACGGCACGGCAGTCTTCTATCACCTGACGAGCCTGGCTGCCGGTGACGAGATCAAGCTCAAGGGCCAGGACGGAACGCTTCTGACTTACGTGGTCTCCGATGTCTACGACGTAGACGCCAGCGACCCGAATTCGGTTCAGGTTATGGGCCCGACTACAAACGACGCCCTGACGATCATCACCTGCGACGGGACGACAACCTACGTCGGCGGGACGTTTGGCGTTGAATACAACAACAGGCTCGTCGTTCGGGCCGGCTTGCAAAGCGTGACGCCCGCCTCCGCAGTTTCGGCTGGGAGTGAGTTCGGAGGCTAGCCTTGCTCTCGGAGCGCAGGCGGAAGCTGTTCCTGGGCCTCGGCGGCGTCACCTTTATCATCGGCGTCGGACTGCTCACCTTCGGCGTCGTCACCGCGCTCCAGGGCGGCGAAGACACTCCTACCTCGGACGCCCCGGTGGTCCGGGTCAGCGACATCCTGACGCCGACTGCGACTCCGGCCAAGACGACACACAACAGCCCGACGCCGACGCCGCTGCCGCCGCTTGGCGATGAAGCCTACACTATGGTGATCGACAAGATCGGCGTCGACAACCCGGTAGAACCGTTCGGGCTGGACGATCACCAGGTGCCCGAGATCCCGACCGGCGAAAACGCAGCGAGCACCGTCGCCTGGTACAACTTCTCGGCCAAGCCCGGCACCGGCAGCAACGCGGTGTTCGCCGGCCACGTCACCTGGTACGGCGCGGCCGTCTTCTACCGGCTGACCGACCTCAAGCTGGGCGACCAAATCAAGCTGGACGGCCAGGACGGGACAGAGCTGACCTACCGCGTCTCCAACATCTTCCGCGTGCTGGCCACAGACCCCGACGCGCGTAACCTGATGTTCGGCACCTCACAGGACATCATGACGATCCTCACCTGTGACGGCGTCTTCACCGCTGACCCCAACAACCACGTTGAGGGTGGCGACTACGACCACCGCCTGGTCATCCGCGCCGACCTGATCTCGGTTGTTCCGGGCACAGGCGCCGGCGCGGGCTAAGCTGCTTTCGCGCCCAGCTTGTCCAGCGCCGCGCGCAGGCGCTGAAGCGTGACCTCGCGGCCCAGGATGTCCATCGTCTCGAAAAGCGGCGGTGTCGCCGGTTTGCCGGTCACCGCCACCCGCGCCAGCCCGAACAGGTCGCCTGCCTTCATCCCCAGCTCGTCGGCCAGCGGCCTGATCGCCGCTTCCAGCGCCTCGTGCGACCAGCCGTCGAGAGCCTCGGCCGCCGCGACTATCCGCTCCAGCGCCGCCGCCGCCTCGGCCGGCCGCCCCGCGAACTTCTTGCCAAGCAGTGTGTCCACCTCGTACTTCAGCGGCTCGTCGATGAAGAAAAAGTCCGCGATCTCGACGATCTCCGGCAGCAGGTGGATGCGCTCCCGGATGATCGGCACGATGCGAACCAGCACCGCCCTGTCGATGCGCTTGCGCAACGCGTCCTCGAGGTAGGGCCGCAGCGTGTCGGCCAGCTCCTCAACCGGCATCTGGCGGATGTACATGCCGTTCATCCAGAGCAGCTTCTCCTGGTTGAAGACCGCCGGGTTGGGCAGCAGCCGCTCCAGGCTGAAGCTCTTGATCAGCGTCTCACGGTCGATGATCTCGGTGTGATCGTCCAGCGACCAGCCAAGCAGCGCCAGGAAGTTGATGACCGCGTCCGGGAGGTAGCCCTGGGCCCGGTAGTCGAGTACGGAGTGCGCGCCGTGCCGCTTGGAGAGCTTGGCCTTGTCAGGACCCAGGACGCGGGAGACGTGGGCGATCAGCGGCGGCTCCCAGCCAAACGCCTGGTAGATCAGGAAGTGCCGGGGCGCGCTGGGCAGCCATTCGTCGCCGCGGATCACGTGGGTGATCTCCATCAAGTGGTCGTCGACGATGGCGGCGAGGTGGTAGGTGGGGTATCCGTCCGATTTCATGATCACGAAGTCGTCCAGCGTATCGTTCTGGAACAGGATATCGCCGCGCAAGACGTCGTGGGCGACGACTTCGCCGGTCAGGGGCGTCTTGAACCGGACAACCGGGGTCACCCCGCTGGCCTCGGCAGCGGCGCGCTCTGCCGGGGTCAGGTCACGGCAGTGGCGGTCGTAACGGGGCGGCTCCTTGCGGGCCTGCTGAGCCTTTCGCACCTCGTCCAGCCGTTCCGGGGAGCAGTAACACTGGTAGGCGTGGTCCTCGGCCAGCAGCCGGTCTGTGTAGGTGTTGTAGAGGTCCAGCCGCTCCGACTGAACGTACGGCCCGTGCGGCCCGCCCACGTCAGGCCCCTCGTCCCACTCCAGGCCCAACCAGCGGAGTGCGGCGAACAGCGCGTCGACGCCGCCTTCGGCGTAGCGCTGCTGGTCCGTGTCCTCGATGCGGAGGATGAACTGCCCGCCGAAGTGCCGCGCCAGCAGCCAATCGTAGAGCGCTGTGCGGATGTTGCCCAGGTGCGGCTCGCCGGTGGGAGACGGCGCATAGCGGGTGCGGACAGGCGTGGCCATGGCTCGATTGTAGCAAGATGCGTCAGCTTGTTCTCCGGGTCGCGCGCCGGTATCGTTGCCTCATGCAAGGCATCATCGAAGTCCGGCCAGAGAATATGGAGACGCTTAGCAGCAGCGGCCTCGACCTCCCGTACATCGAGTACGGCCAGGTCCAGCCGGCGATCAAGCTCCTCTACAACGGCGAGGAGTACTGGTACTTCAAGACGCTGCCGCTGAAGGGCTACGGCGCGGTGCTGGCCGGCTACATCCGCCAGCTCGAAGCCGATGGCCACAAGCCGATCCTGGCGCGCTTCTTCAACCGCATCTACATCTACGCCACCGGCATCACGCCAATCGGCGCGGGCAAGCCACCCGGCGCCGGGTAGCCTTCCGGGATGCCATGCGGCGGCTGCCTCTGCTGCTAGTGCTGACGGCGACGCTGACCTTCATCGCGTGTGGTGGCAGCACCCAGGTCACAGCGCCAATCCCCACGCAAGCCGAGCAGGCTGGAGCCGGGACGCCAACGCCGCAGCCCTTCATCTACTCCACGCCTGAGGACGCAACCCCGCGCGCCGGCGTCCCCACCGGCATCCACTCCATGGACGGGGTGGCGGACGTCCCGGAGATCCCCGACGACGCGGCCGTGTACCTCTCGCTCGGAGACTCCATCAACTACGGCTGTTGCGCGGACCCGAACCTCTCCTCGCACCCGCGCTTCGCCCGGTACCTTTCGCAGCAGCTGAACCGGCCCGTCGTCTGGGTCAGCCTCGCCGGCGACGGGACCCTCCAGGACTTCCTGCACTCCGGCATGCCCACCCAGCTTGAGCGCGCGGAGCAGCTGCTTCATGACTGGCGCGAGGAGGGCCGGGACGTCGTCGCCATCGCCCTCAGCATCGGCGGCAACGACCTTCTGGCCCTGCGCACCGAGGCCGGCTGCACCAGCGGCTCGGTGGACTGCCAGCGCCTCCTGACCGACCTGTTCGACACCTACCAGCACGACATCGTCGGCGTTTACGATCGGCTGAACGCCGCCAAGGACCCGGCGACGCCGATCCTTCAGAACAACCTCTACGATGCCCAGAACTGCGGCCGCCCGGGCGACGACGTCTCGGCGGCCTCGCTGGCGGTGCAGACCTTCAACAACCGCGTCGTCGGCGCGACGATCGCCGGCGGATCCTTCTTGATGGACTTCTACACTCCCTTCCACGGCCGCGCCTGCGAGCTCATCTCCGGAGTCGATCCGACTTACAAGGGCTACGACGCCATCTACGTTGTTGACGTGGAGACATACGAATCGCTTCCCGCGGCGTACGTCGACCCCTGGCGGAAGTAGCGCGTGATGCCGGCCCGCAAGACGCAGGCGATGCGCCTGCTGGACGCGAAGGGGATCGCCTACACCGCCACCGTCTACGACGGGGCCGCCGCATTCCACACGGCGGAAGAAGCCGCGGAGATCCTCGGGGTGCCGCTTGCGGCGATGTACAAGACGCTCGTCGTCCTCCGCGACGCGCCGGCCGCGGAGCAAGCCACTGATCGTGATGGTCGCCTCCGATACCCAGCTCGACCTCAAGCTGCTGGCAGCGTCGCTCGGCGAGAAGAAGCTGCGGATGTCCACCCAGCGCGAGGCCGAAAGCCTGACCGGCATGCAAGTCGGCGGCATCTCTGCGCTTGGCCTGCGCGGCGCGGCCTTCGAGGTGCTGATCGATGAGCGGGCGCGCGGCCTGGAGACGATCCACATCTCGGCCGGGGAGCGCGGCATCGAGCTCGCGCTCAGGACAGCGGACCTTGTGGCGCTGAGCGGCGCCCGGTTCGTGTCCGCGACGGCCCGGACTGACCTCAGCGCGCAGGCAGGGGCGCATTCGTGACGCGCCTCATAGAAACTTAACCGTGGCGGCGGTATTATCTCGTCGCAAACCAGGTCTGAAAAGAGGAGGACTCGATGCCACTGTTCATGGACGAGCATCACAAGGTTGAAGGGCTGACGGCGGAGGCGGTCAAGGGAGCGCACGCCGCGCGACCTGGAGACACAGGGGAAGTACGGCGTCAAGTACATCAAGTACTGGTTCAACGAGGACACCGGCAAGGTCTACTGCCTTGTCGAGGCCCCGGACGCGGAGACCGCCAACCGCGTCCACAAGGAGGCGCACGGCCTCGTCGCCGACGAGATCATCGAGGTGACCGAGGGGACCTAGCCCGCCTGAAGTTGCTCTAGCACCGCTCGCAGGTCCGCCGGCAGCGGCGACTCGAACTCCACCTCGCGGCCGCCCAGCGGCATCCGGAAGGCCAGCTTCCAGGCGTGGAGGAACTGCCGCGGCAAGCAGCGGCGAGGCGTGGCCGTAGAGCGGGTCGCCGAAGACCGGATGGCCGATCGCCGCCAGGTGGACGCGGATCTGGTGGGTGCGCCCGGTGACCGGCTCGACTTCCAGCAAGGCGTGGCCGGGCATCTCCTCGCGCACCTTGTAGCGGGAGGTCGACTCGCGTCCGTTCTCGACGATCGCCATCTTCTTGCGGTTGCGCGGGCTGCGGCCGATCGGCGCTTCGATCTGGCCCTCCCGTGGCTTCGGGACCCGTTCGACCAGCGCCAGGTACGTCTTGTGCACCGTGCGTTCGCTGAGCTGCTGCTGAAGCGCCTTCATCGCCCGGTCGTTCTTGGCCACGACCAGCAGGCCGGAGGTGTCCTTGTCCAGCCGGTGCACGATCCCGGGACGCAGCGTGCCGGATATCCCCTGGAGGTCCGGGCAGGCGGCGAGCAGCGCGTTGACCAGCGTGCCGCTGGGGTGGCCGGGCGCCGGGTGCACCGTCAGGCCCGCCGGCTTGTCTACAACGATCAAGTCGCTGTCCTGGTAGACGATCGTCAGCGGGATCGCCTCCGCTTCGAGGCTCAGCTCTTCCGGCGGCGGGACTTCCACCCGCACAGACAGCCCCTCCTGCGTCTTCTCCGAGGCCTTCGGCACGCGTCCGTCCACGGTCACGAAGCCGGCGTCGATCAGGCGCTTGAGGTGCGTTCGCGAGAGTTCCGGCAGCCGCCGCGCCAGGAAGGCGTCCAGGCGCTCGCCGCCGCGGTCAGCCGTCAGCTGGTGCGTCTTCATGCGGTTCCGCCGGCGCTGCGGGTTGCGCGACCGGCTTCGTCTCGCCGAGCAGGAGGTACCCGGAGACGATGATCGCCACGCCGACAAAGATCGACGAGTCGGCGACGTTGAAGTTCGGCCAGTGCGGGAAGTGGATGAAGTCCGTCACCCGGCCCAGCCTCACCCGGTCGATCAGGTTGCCGACGGCGCCGCCAAGCATCATCCCGATGCCGACGGAGGCCAGCCAGTGCTGGAACGGCGGGTTGCGGTAGTAGAGGTAGATCGCCGCCAGCCCGATCAAGGACATCGCGATCAGGAAGGTCGTCGCGCTCTGCAGGCTGCCGAAGGCCGCCCCGCTGTTGGTGACGTAGCGGACGTTGACCGGCCAGCCGGACGGCCACTCCTCGCCGACTTCCAGCGACCCGCGCACGATCCCCTTCGTCGCCTGGTCCAGCGCCACGACGCTCAGGGCGGCGATCCAGAAGACGAGCCTGCCCAGCGCAACGCGTTTCCGCGGCGGGGCCGGCGCCTCGGTCGCATCAATTGTTTGCATACGAATTGATGATACGGGATGCGGAGGCGACATCCCAAAGCCGGAAGCTATCCGTATCTACCTGTAACACCCGTTTCCCGCATGCTATCCTCGATGGCGAAGGAGATTTGCCCATGGTCTTCGATATCCTCTCCCGGCGCGACAAAGACCGCGAGCAGTACGGCGACCGCCTGCCGCCGGGCCAGAAAGTGACCAAGGACTGGCCCGTCCTGACTTACGGCGGCGTGCCGAAGATCAAGCTGGATGACTGGCGCTTCAAGATATTCGGCCTCGTTGAAAAAGAGGTCGAGTGGAACTGGGAGCAGATGACCGCGCTCCCCCGCACGAAGGTGCACACCGATATCCACTGCGTCACGGCCTGGAGCAAGATGGACACCAACTTCGAGGGCCTTTCGATCCCGGAGCTGCTGACCCACGTCAAGCCGAAACCGGAGGCGACGGCGGTCATGGCCCACAGCTACGGCGGCTACACCACCAACCTGACCCTGGAAGACTTCGTGCGGCCGGACAACCTCCTCGCCTACATCTACGAAGACAAGCCGCTCCCAACCGAGCACGGCGGGCCCTGCCGCCTCTTCGTGCCGCATCTATACTTCTGGAAGAGCGCCAAGTGGGTCAATGGGATCGAGTTCATCCGCAGCGACACACCCGGCTTCTGGGAGCGCTACGGCTACCACATGCGCGGCGACCCCTTCCGAGAGGAGCGCTACTCCTAGTGACAACCGCTTCCGGCGTCCCCCTAGAGCTGACGGACCCGATCAACGTGGCGATCCTCCAGGTTGCCGAAGACAAGCTTGAGGGGTTCCAGCGCGACCCGTTCGGGGAAATCTCCCGGCGCTCCGGCGTTCCGCTGGAAACTGTGCTGGAGCGCGTCCGTGCCCTTCTCGCCGCCGGCACGATCCGCCGCGTCCGCCAGACGCTGCTTTCGACGAACCTGGCCGACGGCGCGCTCGTCGCCTGGCAGGTGCCGGCCGAGCGCCTCGACGAAGCGTTCAACTTCATGTTCCAGCGCGACCCGTTCAGCGGCCACGTCGTCATCCGCACCACTGACAGCGCCAACCCCGGCGCCAACTACCGCCTCTGGACGACGCTGAAAGTCCCCCAGGGCTACGACATCCACAAGCACTGCGAGTTCCTGCTGGCAAAGGTCGGCGCGGAGGCATACCGGCTGATGCCGGCCAGGGCGCTCTTCGTTCTCGGCGTCGGCCACACCCGCCGCAAGGGCATGGAGCTTGGCAGCCGCGCCGACGAGCCCGCCGATGTGATGTACCCGCAGGTCGTTGAGCTGAGCGAGCTTGAGTGGCGGGTGCTGACCGCGCTCAAGCGAGAGTTCCGGCCGGAGGAGATCATCGCTGATGTCTGGGCGCCGCGCGCCTCCGAGGCAGGAGTCAGCCTAGACGAGTTCTGCTCCGTCGCCGAATCGCTCCAGTCCCGCAAGTTGCTCGGCCGGTTCTCTACGTTCCTCGAGCACGTCAAGCCGACTGCGTCCGGCGAGCGCGTCACCCGCTACAACGCGCTCTTCCATTGGGCCGTGCCCCCGGACCGGATCGCCGACGCCGGCCGCGAGGTTGGGCGGCACGACATCCTGACCCATGCCTACTGGCGCGAGGCCGGCCCGGAGTTCCGCGACGTCAATGTGATGGCAGTGGCCCACGGCACCGACAAGGAGTTGGTCCTGGCCCACAAGCGCGCGATCGATCAGCACCTCGCCGAAGCGGGGATCCCGGTGGCCTACACCAACGTCTTCTGGGGCGGCCGCTCCGAGATCAAGCCTTCAGAGATCTCGCCGTTTGCCTACGCCGACTGGTGCCGGGAGCAGGGCATCGACCCGCAGTCCATGCGCTCGGACTAACTCAGCGTTCGACGAGGACAATCAGGTTGGCGGGTGCCACGTCGAAGCTGCCGTGCGCCTCCGGGCCGTTGTTGCCGTCCACGATGTCGGCGGCCTGCAGCCGCTGCCAGCCACCGGCGGCATACGTGTAGAAGGAAGCGGCGTGACCCGGCGGCGGCGTCACGACCACCACCGGCTCATCGCCGAAGCCAACGCGCAGAGTGATGGACATTGTGACGCGCCCGCCTCCGCTGCTGATTTCGAAGTAGTTCGTCAGGGCCATCGTCCCGGCTGGGAGCGGCAGGGGCGTCGCCTCGGTGGTGAACCGGAGGGCGTTCGCAACGTCTTCGCCGGGGTTGCAGGACGGCTCTGGCGTTGGCGGTGCGGGTGTCGTCGCCTCGCCGATCTCTCCGCAGATCACGAGATCGCCGCTGGCCGTTGGAGACGCGTCCGTAGGGACGTCTTCGTTTGAGTGGCAGGCGGCGAACAGAAGCACCAGTGCCAGCGCGAAAATGATCCGCATCGTCGGCGATTATATCGCGAGGCTGACAGCCGGCCGGGATTAGGAGAGGACGGCGAGGACGACCAGGTTCTTCGGCGTCGCGTCGAAGCTGCCCTGGGCCTGCTGCTCGCGGAGCCCCGTGACGTAGGCCTGCTGGAGTTGCTGCCACTCGCCGTCCACGTAGGTGTACCAGTACGTGGTGGCACCTTCCGGGATCTCGGCGTTGATCTGCGCCGTGTAGAGGATCGAAAGGCCCACGGCGTCCGGCGCGAACACCTTGTACGGCGAAACCGCGATCGTGTTCGGGGGCAGCTCCGGCAGCTCCGAGGGGCTGTCGCCGGTTGAGGTGGGCGCGGCGGTTGAGCCGTCGCCGGTTGGTGCTGCCGTGACGTCGCCGCCGGTGGGGGCTGCCGTCGCCGTGGAGGCTGTAGTCGCCGTGGCGGTGGCAGTCGGCTGGTCGGTCGCGACTGACTCGCTGCTGCCTCCGCAGGCCGCAAGCGTCAGCAGCAGCGCGGGGGCGAGCAATAGAATTAGCCGATTCATCTGCCTTCCAGTATAGCGTGAACGGCAAGTTGAGGCGACTTCGTGTCCGGTTGACACCTTTGTGGCTTGGTGGTAACCTTTGGAGGCAAGAGAAAGTGTACGACATACACTAAGTCATCGGAGCTGCGAGATGGTAATCGAGACGCGAACACCGACCGCCCGGATCAGCGAGATCGACGTGCTGAACGAGGCGAACGAGTGCCAGCTGGACCGCACGCTCGAAACGCGACCACTTTCCAGCGAGCCGGCCTTCGCCTACTGGCAGAAGGATGTCCCCGAAACCTACTGGCACCTCGACGGCGCGGCGCTAAGCCAGCGCATCGCGGCCGCGCGGGCCAGGCTCGGCGCCCGCTGCGTCGTCCTCGGCCACCACTACCAGCGCGAGGACATCATCCAGTTCACGGACTACCGCGGCGACTCCTTCAACCTCTCTCGCTGGGCCGCCGAGCAGGCCGCCGCCGAGTACATCGTCTTCTGCGGCGTCCACTTCATGGCCGAGTCAGCCGACATTCTCTCCGCACCCAACCAGAAGGTGGTGCTGCCCAACATGTCCGCCGGCTGCTCGATGGCCGACATGGCCGACCCCGAGGACGTCTACGCCTGCTGGGACGAGCTGGCCGCCGCCGGCATCGAAGGGATTGTACCGGTCACCTACATGAACTCCGCCGCCGCGCTCAAGGCGTTTTGCGGCAAGAACGGCGGCATCGTCTGCACCTCCTCCAACGCCCCGAAGGTCTACGATTGGGCGCTGGAACGCGGCTCCAAAGTACTCTTCTTCCCGGACCAGCACCTCGGCCGCAACACCGGTCTCAAGAAGGGCATCAGCCTGGATGAGATGGTCGTCTGGGACTACTCGCTGCCTTACGGGTCGCTCGGCGGAAACACGCGGGAGCAGCTGGAGCGGGCGAAGGTGATCCTCTGGCGCGGCTGGTGCTCCGTGCACCGGCGCTTCTCCGTCAAGCAGATCGAAAAGGCGCGCGCGGAGCACCCTGGCGTCACGGTAATCGTCCACCCGGAGTGCACGATGGAAGTCGTTGGCGCGGCCGATATGGACGGCTCCACCGAGTTCATCACGAAGACGATCACGGAGGCGCCGGCCGGCTCGGTCTGGGCTGTCGGCACCGAGATCAACCTCGTCTCCCGCCTGGCGCGCGAGAACCCGGACAAGACGATCTTCTGCCTGGACCCCGTCGTCTGCCCCTGCGCCACGATGTACCGCATCCACCCGGCGTACCTGGCCTGGACCCTGGACGAGCTGGCCGAGGGCCGCGTCGTCAACCAGGTGGTGGTGGACGCCGAGACAGCGCGCGACGCCAAGGTAGCGCTGGAGCGCATGCTCAGCGTGCGATAGACGCGCGCAGGGCTGAGGTTCCCTGATGTCCATCTCCTACGACTACATCATCGTCGGCTCCGGCATCGCCGGGCTGTATGCCGCGATCCTGGCGCGGGAGCACGGCTCCGTGCTGGTCCTGACCAAGGGCAGCATCGACGACTGCAACACCCGCTGGGCCCAGGGCGGCATCGCCGCGCCGATCGGCCCCGGCGACTCGCCCGAAGAGCACCTGCGCGACACGATCGCCGCCGGCGCCGGCCTCGTCGACGAAGAGGCGGCGCGTGTCCTCACCTCGGAGGCCGCGGACCGCATCCGCGACCTGGTGGCCCTAGGCGTCCCGTTCGACACCGACCACGGCCACATCGCCCTCGGCCAGGAGGGCGCACACTCGCAGCCGCGCATCGTCCACGCCGGCGGCGACTCCACCGGCGCCCACATCGAGCTGACCCTGTCGTCGGTGGCCCGGCTGGAGGGAATCACCGTTCTGGAGTGGACGCAGGCGATCGAGATCATCGCTGAGTCGGGGCGAGCAACCGGCGTCCGGGCGATGGACGTCCGCACCGGCGAGGTCACGGGCTACGCCTGCCGGTTCCTGGTCCTGGCCACGGGCGGCGCGGGCCGGCTCTACTCCGTCTCCACCAACCCGGAGGTCGCCACCGGCGACGGCATCGCCATCGCCTACCGGGCCGGGGCCGAAGTCACCGACATGGAGTTCATCCAGTTCCACCCGACGGCCCTGCGGATGCCCGGGGTCCAGCCGTTCCTGATCTCGGAGGCGATGCGCGGCGAGGGCGGCGTCCTCCTCGACGTCAACGGCGCGCGCTTCATGCCGGAGTACGACGAACGTGCCGAGCTCGCGCCGCGGGACATCGTCGCCCGCGCCATCGTCGAGCGCATGCAGGTGACAGGGTCCGACCACGTGCTGCTGGACATGACCCAGCTCGGGTCGGAGCACGTAGCCGCGCGCTTCCCACAGATCTATCGCTTCTGCCGGGAAGCAGGGCTCGACATAACGCGGGACCCGATACCGGTATCCCCGGCTGCCCACTACACCATGGGCGGCATCCGCACCAACACCTGGGGCGAGACCAGCCTCCCGGGCCTGTACGCCTGTGGGGAGTGCGCCTGCACCGGCGTCCACGGGGCCAACCGCCTGGCCTCCAACTCGCTGCTGGAGACTGTGGTCTTCGCCCGCCGGGTGGTGCAGAGGACCCTCGAGTCCCCGGACACAAGCGCGGCAACGTCGGCGGCCTCGTTGGCCCTGAGCGCGCCGGAGCACGCCGAGGCGGAGCCGTTCACGAGGGCGGCGCTGCAGGAGCTGATGTGGCGCGACGTCGGCATCGTCCGCGACCGCGAAATGCTGACCCGCGCCCGCGCCGTCCTCTCCGCCTGGCAGGCGCGCGTGCCGCCGGAGCGCCCCTCCTCCCGCGAATCACAGGAGCTGGCCGACTTGCTGACCTGCGCTCGGCTCGTCGCCGAGGCCGCGTTGGCCAGGGAAGAGTCGCGCGGCGCCCACTTCCGCCGGGACTTCCCGCAGCCGCTGGAGTCCTGGCGTCGCCACCTCGTCTGGCAAGCCTGACACCTCGCACCTCGCACCTCGTCATGTTGGTTTGTGGAGGATGTGGACAAAGGTATTGGCGGCTCGCTGGGCCTGGGCGATGATGCCCTCAGCTTCTCGAACTGAGTCGAGCTGCTTCGGGAAAGGTACTCGCAGGAGACCGACGGGCGACCAGAGGTAACCCCACGGGCAACCACCCAGGGCGCGCGATCAGGGCGAAGGGACTCGCCGAGGCCGTCGGGCAACCGAAAGGCGCGGCGCAGGCCCGGACACCCGGAACGCAAGGTTTGGCGAAATCGAGGGGCTTTTTCTTTTGACCTCCCACGCTGCGCCCGCTTCCCCCCGGCGGGCGCAGCGAATTCGGTCTCAGTGGCCGTGAGCTACCGGTGGCTCTCCCCTGGAGCCCTTGCCGAGACAGTCGTCGCAGGCGTACTCCAGCGCCAGGTACTGCTCGTTGATCCAGACCTCGCCACAGTCCCGCTCCTCGCTGCCTTCTTGCCGGCGCAGGTGGAACGGACGCTCGCAGCGGTTGCAGTAGTTGAGGTCGCCGTCCAGCGCCTCGCCGCAGACGTGACAGGCCGGCGTCGCCTCAGCCAAGGCTGATCACCTCCCGGGCCACGTACCCCTCGACGAAACGCTCCTCATCGGCGCGAGTCTCCACTTCGCCGTCCAGCCTGGCCGCCCGCAGCTCCCGTAACACCTCGGCGACGTCCGGGCCCCGCTCGACACCGAGGCCGACGACGTCGTCCCCGCGAAGGAGCGCCCGCACACGCCGCCACTCGCGGAGGTATCGCGCCGCCGGGATCCGAAGCGGCAGCCGCGGCGAATGCGTACACGGCTGGCAGCGGTAGCGGGTCCAAAAGGTGGGCGACCTGGCTGGGACGCTCGGCCTGCGCGAGGGCGGGGCCGTCGATCCCGGCGAGCCCGAGGACCACCTCTCGCTGCGCCTTCGTCAGCGCCAGGCGGCGCACGATCTCCGGGCGTCGCCCCGCGTCGGACGCCAGGCAGAGGAGCGGCCACCCCGCGAGCGGTGGCGCGCCGAGCTTCCGAAGCCGCGGAAACGCCTCTGCACTCGCCTCGGGGAAGCTGAGTCCCGGGTGGATCGCCGCCAGGGCGCCGAGCTTTTCCAGCCGCAAGAGCGCGCGTTCCGGTTCGGATTCTTGGAAGGTGCGCTGCAGCTCCTGGCGGATGCGGGTGCCGCTGATCCTGTCGAGGTAGGAGAGGTCGCGGCCCAGCAGGTCGGCGGTGGCCTCCTCAAGCCGGAACCCGAACCGGGCCTCGTAGCGTGCGGCGCGCAGGATGCGCGTGGCGTCGTCCCTGAAGCTCCCGTCGTGGATCACGCGCACCAGCCCGGCGCGCAGGTCAGCCTCGCCGCCGGCCGGGTCCAGGAGCTTGCCGGGCGCAGCGCCGTTCAGCTGCAGCGCCATCGCGTTGATCGTGAAGTCGCGGCGCACGAGATCGTCGTCGATCGTCGATGGGTGCACCTTCGGCAGCGCCCCGGGATGGGCGTACGTCTCGGACCGGGTTGTGACGAGATCGAGGTGGAAGGAGCCACTCACGACCGTGGCCGTTCCGAAGGCCGTAGTCTTGGCCAGCCTGGCTCCTGTAGCCGAAGCTACCTCGCGCGCGAGCGCCACAGCGTCGCCTTCGATCGCGACATCGACATCCAGGGAATTGCGCCCCAAGAGCAGGTCACGCACCGTGCCACCGACCAGGAACGCACGCAGTCCGCGGCTGTCCGCCAGGCCCACAACGGCGTCCAAAAGGGCGCGCGCCCGGGGTTGGAGCTGCGCGGACAGCCTGTCGGTCAAAGCGGCGTGTTCGGGCATGATAGAGGTCTTTATTGTAGAGTCTTTCGTTGACACGATTTGCGGGGCGCGGCTATCATCACAAAAGTAACCCCTGAATGTCTGGACGGGCCGCTTTTTCGGCGGCTCTTGTTATCGAAGGGGCCCGCTCTGATCAGTATGATTTATCGCTATGGTTAGGCAAACCGCTATGTCTCACGCCCGGCCGGCCAGCGAACTGGCGGAGTCGCTTGGCATCGTCTTCAAAGAACCCGCCAGGCTGGAACAGGCTCTCTACCACCGTTCGTACCTGAACGAGGCCCCCGAAGACGTCGAGTCCAACGAGCGCCTGGAGTTCCTGGGCGACGCCGTCCTGGGGCTCGTGATCTCAGAGCGGCTGTTCAAAGACTACCCCGACCTCTCCGAGGGCAAGCTCTCCCAGATCCGGGCGCTGCTCGTGCGCTGGGACGCCCTGGCCAACGCCGCCGAACGCATCCAGCTTGGCGAATACCTGGTTCTCGGCAAGGGCGAAGAGATGTCCGGCGGGCGCAAACGCCCCTCCAACCTGGCCGGAGGCCTGGAAGCGCTGATCGGCGCCGCCTATATGGACGGCGGCCTGCGCGTGGCCCAGAAGCTCGTCCTGCGGCTTCTCAAGCCGGACCTGGACGAGATCGCCGCCCAGGGCTTCTCCGCCGACAGCAAGTCGGAGCTGCAGCACGTGGCCCAGACGCGCTGGCGGCAGATCCCGCAGTACACGTTGATTTCGTCGGAGGGCCCGGACCACGCCAAGCTGTTCACCGTGGAAGTGCTAGTGGGGGACCAGGTCCTGGGCCGCGGTCAGGGACGCAACAAGAAACAGGCGGAACTGAACGCAGCGCGGCAGGCTTTGGAGACCCTGGCAGCGACGGGATAACAGGGCGCTGTGTACCTGAAGCGCCTGGAACTCACCGGCTTTAAATCGTTCGCCGCGCGCACGGTCTTCGACTTCGGCCAGGGGATGACGGCCATCGTCGGCCCCAACGGCTCCGGCAAGTCCAACATCGCCGACTCATTGCGCTGGGTCATGGGCGAGCACTCCGGCAGCCTGATCCGCGCCAAGAAGCTGGAAGAGGTCATCTACGCCGGCTCAGCCAAGCGCCCGAAAGCCGATAAGGTGGAGGTCAGCCTGGTCCTCGACAACTCCAGCAACTGGCTCCCCGTAGACACCAACGAGGTGACGATCACCCGGCGCGGCTCCCGCAACGGCGATAGCGACTACTTCCTGAACGGCCGCCGCGCCAAGCTGCGCGACATCCAGACGATCCTGGCCACGGCCAGCGTCAGCCAGAACTCCTACGCCATCATCGGCCAGGGACTTGTCGAGTCCGTGCTCAACCTGCGCGCCGAGGACCGCCGCCAGCTGATCGAAGAGGCCGCCGACATCCAGCGCTACCGCTACAAGATCGAGGAGGCCGAGCAGCGCCTCAAGCAGACCGGCGAGAACGTGGAGCGCGTCAAGCTGCTGGTCAAGGAGATCGCCCCCCGGATGGGCCAGCTGGAGCGGCAGGCCCGCCGCGCCGGCGAGTACGCCGTACTCTCCGTCCAGCTCCAGCAGGCGCTGCGCGAGTTCTACGAGAACCGCTGGGAGCAGGCCCAGGAGGCCGTCACCGTCGCCGGCGCCGCCCACGACCAGGCCCAGGCCGAGTTCCTGCAGGCCCGTGTCAGCCTGGAGACGCTGCAGAGAGAGCTGGACGACATCACCTCGCAGCTGGACAAGACCCGCAAAGCGTCAGCGGAGGCCGTGGAGGAGCGCGACGCCCTGGCCCAGAGGTTCAGCGAAATCGACCAGTCGATGGCCGTGGCCCGCGAGCGCCGGGGCTTCCTCCAGGCCCGCCAGGTGGAGCTGGCCGAAGAGCTCAAGGGAGTCGAGGCGGAGCAAAAGCGAGCCAACACCTTGCTTTCGACGGGCGACAAGGAACGCAAGCGGCTGGACGATGCCGTCGCCGCGGCAACCAAGGCGCTGCAGAAGAAGCAGGCCGAGATGCAGGCCCTGGAGGTCGAGTTCCGCGAATCACACATGCACGCAGCCGACGCCGACGCCCGGGCCAAGCGACTGCATGCAGTCGCCGCCGAGATGAAGCAGCGCATCCGCAAGCTGAAGGACGCCGGGAACCACCTCAACTCCGACATCAAGCGCCACGACAACCACCGCCGCTCCATCGTCCACCAGATGGCCGAGCACCTGCGCATCCTCAAGGGCCTACGCGGGCAAGACGTCTCGATACTGTCCGAAGTGTCCGGCACCAGCGAGCGCCGCGCCGCCCTGGAGGCCGAAGTCGAAGGGCTGCGAGAGTCCCTGGCCGCCGTCGAAGTGAACCAGAACGCGCGGCTCGGCAAGCTGGAAGGCATCGAGGCGCGGATCAAGGTCCTGACCGACGCCCAGGAGCAGACCGCAGCGGACTCCGGCGAGGCCGTCGTCCTGGAAGGCGCAGCCGCCACCGTCTACCAGGTGCTCCGCGTGCCGCGCGGCTTCGAAGAGGCGATCGCCGCCGTCCTCGGCGAGCAGCTGGAGTCGTTCGTCTTCGACCGCCAGGCCGACGCCATGGCCGCGATCTACGCCCACGCCCGCGAAGGCGGCCCCAGGACCGCGGCCATCCCGCTGGACTCGATGAAGGTGAACTACCCGCTGTCGTTGATGAAAGAGAAGGGCGTGCTGGGCGTGGCCGCGCGGCTCGTCAAGTACCCCCAGAAGTACGAGAAGCTGGTCAACACCCTGCTCGGCCGCGTCGTCATCGTCCAGGACATCGAAGCGGCGATGAGGCTGCTGCGGCGGCGTCTGGGGACCATCGTCACCCTGGACGGCATCGTCTTCGATACGGCCGGCTTCGTCTGGGGCGGGCGGCAGCAGGCCGCCAAGACCTTCGTCCTCTCCTACGCCCGCGACCTCGAAGCGCTGCCCAAGGAGATCGCCCGCATCCGCCACTCCATCGAAGTAACGGAGCGCGAGGCCAACGTCTTGCGTGAGCGGCTGCGGGTGACGTCGGCGGCGTTGACCGGGCTCTCCGCGGAGGCCGACTCCGTCATCGAGCGGCGGCTGCACCTCCAGGACACGGTCGCCAACCGGCAGCAGAAGCTGGCCCAGCTCCGCGGCGAGATCAGCGGCGTCATGGGCTCCATCAGCAACATCCGCGAACAGCAGAAATCGTTCGAGATGCAGGCCGCCACGCTGGAGCACGAGTGCGCGGCCCTGCTGGAAGAGGCCGCCGAAGCCGCAGACACCGCCAAGCACCTTGGCAAGGCAGACGGAATGTTCACGCAGAAGCGCAACGCCCTCCAGCCGGCACTCAACGAAGCCGCCGACGCCCTCGCCCGCGCCGACGCCGAGCGCCGCTCGCTCACCGTCCAGGAAGAGAACGCCCGGTCGATGACCGCTCGGATCGAGGCACAGGCCACGGCCAAGTCGGAGCAGCTGCGAGGCCTCGAGGCGGAGATCGCCACGCTGGACACGACGATCGCCTCCGCAGACAAGGAGGCGGCCACGGTCCGCAAACAGCTGGACAAGCTGCAGGAGCGGGTGCAGCCGGGTCAGGAAGGCTCGCACCACCTGGAGGCGCGCCAGGCTGACCTGCACAAGCAGGTCGTCGCCGGCCAGAACCGCATGTTCGAAGCAGAGCGGCGGACCCTGGAGACCGAGGCCGACGTCCGCAAGTGGCAGACCGAGATCGACAACCTCCGCCAGCGGATGCAGGAAGACGGCCTGGTGATGGCCGCCGACGGCAGCGTCAGCCCCGAGAAGGGAAGCGCCCTGGACGTCGAGGTGCCGCACTGGATGACCTCCGAAGGCGAGGACGGCTCCGGCGGCCTGCGCCCGATGACCGGCGGCGCCATCATCGACCACGACGAGCTCGGCAAGGAGATCGACAAGCTGCGCCAGCAGATTCGCGCCCTCGGTCCCGTCAACATCGAGGCCCAGGTCGACTACGAGTCCCTGCGAGAGCGGCACGACTTCCTGTCCGGGCAGTTGAGCGACCTGGAGAGCGCCGAGCAGTCCCTGCACCGGGCGATCGACGAGCTGACCAACCTGATGCGCAAGAAGTTCGAGCTTACCTTCGCCGAAGTGGCCGCCAATTTCGAGCGCAACTTCGTCACCTTCTTCGGCGGCGGCCAGGCCAAGCTCAAGCTGACCGATCCCAAGCAGACGTCCACTTCCGGCGTGGAGATCGAAGCGAGGCCGCCCGGCAAGCGCACGGCCAGCCTGACGCAGCTGTCCGGCGGCGAGAAGTCGCTGACCGCCGTGTCGCTGCTGTTCGCCCTGCTCCAGGCCAACCCCGCGCCCTTCTGCGTGCTGGACGAAGTGGACGCCATGCTGGACGAGGCCAACGTCGGCCGCTTCGCCACCGCCATCAAGGAACAGTCCAAGCTCACCCAGTTCGTCGTCATCACCCACAACCGCCGCACCATCGAGCAGGCGGACAGCATCTACGGCATCTCCATCGCCCCGGACGCGGCCTCCCGCGTGCTCTCGATGCGCCTGGGCGACATCCCGCTGTCAACACTTTCGCAGAATTAACCGGCCTGCCGGTAACTATTTGGCTCCCGGCGACATAATAGTATTGGAATGTCTGTTAGCGCCCCGTTTCGCGTACTCGCCCTTGTCCCCGACCTGCTGACCAACATGCGGATCGAATCCGGTGTCCAGCGGCTCGGGGGTTTCCTCGACACCGTGGAGGACGCGCCGAGCTTCTTCCGGGAGATGGAAGGCTCGCCGCCGCCGCAACTGGCCGTGGTCGACCTCAGCTACGCCTGGATCGACCTCAACGACGCCGTGGCCGCCTGCATGCACGCCGGCGTCCCCATGCTCGCCTTCGGCCCGCACGTGGACACCGGGCGGCTCCGCTCAGCGCGGCAGGCCGGCGTCGACTTCGTCTACCCGCGCAGCCGCCTGATGGGCGATGTTGCCGGGACCCTGCGCGAAGCGCTCGCCGGCGCCCGGGCCTGAGTCAACTCCACCCGCGCTTGTCGCACCGGGCCGCGGCCCCATATCATCGGCTCATGGGAAGATTTTTCCGCCGCAAGAAAGACGCCGAAGCGACAACCGAGACCGCCGAAGAGCAGCCGAGCGAACTCCAGCCCCAGGAAGAAAAGCCAGCCCCCGCACCCGCAGCCGACGATGACGGCGAGGCCGCGCACTCCGTCGAGCAGGCCGCGGAGCGCACCCGCAAGGGCTTCTTCGGCCGCATCGGTGGGCTCTTCAAGCGCGGCGGCCTGGACGAGGCGCTCTGGGAGGAGCTGGAGGAGACGCTGGTCCGCGCCGACGCCGGTGTGCAGACCACGATCCGCATCATCAACGGCGTCCGCGAGCGGGTGAAGGCCGAGAAGATCGCCGACCCGGACGCGGCCCTGGCGATCCTCAAAGAAGAGATGGTCAAGGTGCTCGACGTCGACACCGGCCGCGGCCGGATCTGGCACTCCACCGGCCAGCACGAAACGCTGCCGAAGCCTGCCGTGATTCTCGTCGTCGGCGTTAACGGCACCGGCAAGACCACCAGCATAGGCAAGCTCGCGCACGCCTACCGCGACCGCGGCCTCAAAGTCGTCCTCGCGGCGGGGGACACCTTCCGCGCCGCCGCCATCGAGCAGCTCAAGCACTGGGGCGCCGGCGCCGGCGTTGACGTCGTCGCCCACCAGCAGGGGGCCGACCCCGGCGCAGTCGTCTTCGACGCCATGGCCGCCGCCGAAAAGCGCGACGCCGACATCCTCATCATCGACACCGCCGGCCGCCTCCACACCAAGGCCAACCTGATGGAGGAGCTGCGCAAGGTCAACCGCATTATCCAGCGCAAGGTCCCCGACGCCCCGCACGAAGTCCTCCTCGTACTGGACGCCACCACCGGCCAGAACGCCATGCAACAGGCCAAGTACTTCACGGAGGCCGTCGGCGTCAGCGGCGTCCTGCTCTCCAAGCTGGACGGCACGGCCAAAGGCGGCGTCGTCTTCAGCGTCTGCGACGAGCTCGGCGTCCCGGTCCGCTTCGTCGGCACCGGCGAGCGCCCGCAGGACCTGGCGCTCTTCCAGCCCCGCGAGTTCGTGGAGGCGCTGTTCGGCTGACCCTCGACCCTTGCGGCTGACCCTCATATAATCGTGACGGTTCGCACAATGATCATCTGCCCACGAAGGGACCACTGATTGTTCGCCGGGGCGAGTCATAACTCGCGGCTCTCGGCGGTTGCGCCCGTGGGCGGCAGCACCGAGGTGCTCGCGCGGGTCGCCGAGCTCATCGCCGGCCTCGTCCCGGACGACGTCGATCTCCTCAAGGCGCTGCACCGCATCCAGCACGAGTTCACCTACATCCCGCGGGAGTCGATCCCGCTCCTCGCCGCCCAGTTCGACACCACGCCCGCCCTGATCTACGGCACCATCGACTTCTATTCAGAGCTGCGCCAGGTGCCGCCGGCCGAAAGCATCGTCGAGTGGTGCAGCGGGCCGGCCTGCCTGCTCAAGGGTTCGGCCCGGATCCGGCGCGCGCTGGAGGCCAGCCTGGGTTGCGCGATGAACCAGCAGAGCGCCGATGGCAAGGTGGAGTTGCGACTCGTCCAGTGCGACGGCACCTGCCACCTCGCCCCGCTGATCCGCCACCGCGGCCGCTACATCGGGCCTCTTTCGACGAGCGATGCGATCAACTTCGCGCGCGGGCTGAGGCCTGAGACCGGCGGGGCGCCGGTCGAGCGCGGCAAAGCGGAAGCGCCGCATCCGCCGGCGGCGGAAGTCGTGGCGGCGACGGGCGCCGCACCTGAAGAGCCGGACGCTGATCACAGGACACCGCCCGGAACCACCCTCGGAACGGATCGCTAGATGGCTGCCACATACAAAGAGCTTCGCGAGGCCGCCGAGAAGGCCTGGGCGCCATTCGCCAAACCCGCACGGCCCCTGATCAAGGTCGGTGTCGCCACCTGCTCGCGGGTCGTCGGCGCCGAGGAGACGCTGACGGCCGTGCGCGCCGGCGTGGCCTCGGCGGGCCTGGAGGCGGACGTGCTGATGGTCGGCTGCAACGGCCTCTGCTACGCCGAACCGATCGTCGAGGTGCATCTCCCCGGAAAGGCCGCCGTCCTCTACCAGCAGCTGACCGCGGACAAGGTGCCGGCGCTGCTGGAAGCCGTCGCCGCCGGGAACCTGGCCGGCCCCTCGGCGCTGGCCGTGGCTGACGGCGCAGGCCTGGGCGATGTGCCGCCGCTGGACTCGCTGCCGTTCTGGCACGGCCAGGTGCGCCGGCTGATGGCCCAGTGCGGCGTCACCGACCCCGAAAACATCGATCAATACATCGCCCACGGCGGCTACGAAGGCCTCGACAAGTCGCTGGCCATGGACCCCGAGGCGATCATCAAGCAGATGCTGGACTCAGGGCTCTGGGGCCGCGGCGGCGCTGCCTTCCCGACGGGCCGCAAGTGGGACTTCCTGCGCACGACCGACCGCCACCCCAAGTACATCATCTGCAACGCCGACGAAGGCGACCCCGGGGCCTTCGTCAACCGTAACTTGATGGAGAGCGACCCGCACCTGATCGTCGAAGGCGTGATCATCGCCGGCTTCGCCAGCGCCGCCGATGTGGCCTACATCTACATCCGGGACGAGTACCCGCTGCCGGTGGAGCGGATGCAGAAGGCCGTGGCCCAGGTCTACGAGAAGGGCCTGGCCGGCAAGAACATCCTGGGCAGCGGCTTCGACTTCGAAGTGGAGGTCGTGCGCGGCGCCGGGAGCTACGTCTGCGGCGACGAGACCGGGCTCCTCAGCTCGCTGGAAGACCGGCGCGGCATGCCCAAGATCAAGCCGCCGTACCCCGCCGCCGCCGGCGTCTTCGCCAAGCCGTCCAACATCAACAACGTGGAGTCCTACGCCAACGCGCCGATGATCATGCGCAACGGCTCCGCCTGGTGGTCCGAATACGGCACGGAGAAGAACTCCGGCACGAAGATGTGGTCGCTCTCCGGCAAGATCCAGCGCGTGGGCGTGCTGGAAGTGCCGCTGGGGACGCCGACCCGCCAGGTCGTGATGGAGATGGGCGGCGGGCCGCCGAACGGCAAGACGCTCAAGGCCGTGCAGCCCGGCGGACCGCTCTCCGGCGTAGTCCCGGCCAGCGAGATCGATATCCCGCTTGAGCCGGAGTACTACAAGGAGCGCGGGTCGCTGATGGGTGGTGGCGGCCTCGTCATCCTCGACGAGGACGACTGCATCGTCGATCTCTGCATCTACTTCGAGTGGTTCGCGGAGGACGAATCCTGCGGCCGCTGCACTACCTGCTTCGCCGGGACGCGGAGGATGGTGGAGATCCTGCGCCGGATCAGCGAGGGCCGCGGACGCGCCGCCGACATTGAGCTGATCAAGCTCCTGGGGTCGATCGCGTCCAACGCCAACTGCTTCCACGGTCAGGGCGCGCCGACCGTCGTCATGACCATGCTCCGCTGGTACGAAGACGAGCTGATGGAGCACATCCTCCACAAGCGCTGCCCGGCCCGCCGCTGCGCCGGCCTGGTCCGCTACGAGGTCCTGCACCAGTCCGACAAGCTGCCCCTGGCCGAAGCCATCTGCCCGACAGGCGCCGTCGTCAAGGACGAACGCGGGCTCTTCCGGATTGAGCAGGAAAGATGCGTGAAGTGCGACGCCTGCCGAGAACAGGCCCCGTACGCCATAGCAGTCGTGGACGAATTCAGCTCCTAGGCGCTGTCGCCGGACAGGAGCCTCCAGACGGGCAAGTTAGCCCGTCTAGGGACTTGACAGACTATTAACCGGGCTGTAACCTTCAGACAAATTAGGGGGTGCGGTTTGAACCGTGTTGGCTTTGCGGCCATTGGCTTAGTTGTAGTCGTCCTCGCAGGCGCAGCGGCCCTGTTTTCGTCCCCGCCTGCAACAGCGGCTCCGGCAAACATTCCCACCAGCGGCGTCCTTTATGCGACTGATGCCGCCGGTGGCAATCTCTATTCCGTTAACCCGACGACCGGCGCAACAACGCTTATTGGCCCTCTCGCGATCGGGATGACGGCATCCCTGGCCGGCAACAACACCACCCTCTACGCGGGCACCGGCGGTCTCGTCAACAACCTCTACTCCATCAACCCCGTCGGCCCCACCGCCACGCTTATCGGCAACGGCGGCCAGGGCGGCGCCGGATACGGCAGCTTCGACTTTGACGATTCGGGCGTGCTTTACGCGTCAATCAACCTGGCCGGCGGCGCCGGCACCGGCTCCGACTACCTGGTCACAGTGAACACGACCACCGGCGCGGCCACAATTGTTGGGTCGTTCGGCACCTGCAGCGGCGTAACCATTCCGGCGCCCGTAGGCGGCGGCACAGGCTCCTGCACCATCGAGGGGATGGAAGGGATCGCCTTTGACAGCGCCGGTACTCTCTGGGGGATTGAGAACGTCCGCGGCACGGCAGGAGCGCCGGGCCTCTACAAGATCAACAAGGCGACCGGCACGGCCACGTTCGTGACGGGGATAACCGGCGGCCCGATCGACGGAGTCGTCAGCGCCCAGTTCGCCTGTAACGGCACTCTATACGGCGGCTCCTCCCGCCAGACCGACGGCGGCCGCCTGGGCACCGTCAACACCACCACCGGCGCCTGGACGTTCATCACGCCGCTGCAGACGGGCGCGACCTGGACCGGCGGCCCGGCCTACAACAGCATGGGCGGCCTGGCTGCTGTGCCGTCGAACTGCCCCTTTAACGTAAACAAGGTGTTCAACCCCAGCGATCCGGGCTCCGTCACCGTCAGCCTCTCCTGCACAGACGGCGGTGTCGCCGCGGCCAGCGACAACACCGCTTCCCAGGCCGATGACGCCAACTTCACGGTCACCGGCTTCACCCTGGGCTCCAACCCGACCTGCACCGCCACCGAGACCGGGGTACCGGCCGGTTACACGATCAACAGCTGCAACGCCACCCTGAGCACCGGCGTCTGCACGATCACCAACAACGAAACAACCACGACCTTCACCGTCAACAAGGCCTACGCCTCCGGCGGCCCGGGTGCGGTCAACGTTACTGTCACCTGCAGCAGCGGCACCGTCGTCACGCCGAACGGCAACGCCAGCCCCGGCAGCCCGTTCGTCACCGTCGTCAAGCACTTCAACCTGGCCGGCACAACTTGCTCGGCGAGCGAAGTAGTGCCCGGCGGCTACTTCATCAGCGCCAATACCTGCAACCCCGTGGGCGGCGTACCGATCAGCGACGGAACACCGGCCTCCTGCACGATCACCAACTCCCTGATCCCGCCGCCAACGCCCAACCCGAGCGCGGTCGGCGGCCTGGTCGACGTGGTGACGCAGAGCGGGTCCGGTAGCGGCGGCGTCTCCAGCGCCTGGCTGGCGCTCCTCGTCCTGGCGGCCGCGGCAGTGAGCACCGTCGCCGGCGGCACCTTCGCCTACGTCCGCAAGCGCTCCTAACACAGCACTCGAACCCCAGCGAGAGGTCCGCACCGGCGGGCCTCTTTCTTATCTCCCCAGGGCCGGCGTCTCGCGACGCGGTTTCTCTCACATTACGGACAGGTCTCGCGTTTCTCCGTCCGCTTTACAGACGGTTACAAGGAGTAGCCATGAATCGTGCCTGATCGCCTTGACTCCTTATCGCAGACCGATATAAATGTTAAGCAACAACAAATAGGGGGTGCGGAATGATTCTGCCTAATCATCGGCGTTCAGTCCTGGCGTTTTTCGTTACCGGCGGTTTGGTGGCGGCACTTGCGGCCTGGATGATCCTGGCGACGGCCGCCTCGGCGGCTACCACGTACTACGTTGACCCAACCGGGAACAACTCCAACCCTTGCACAGCGCCCGGCGCGGCAGCTTGTCTGACGATCCAGGGCGCCATCGGCAAGGCCGCCGCGGGCGATACCGTCCAGGTAGCGGCCGGCACCTACGCTGAGAACGTGACGGTCCCGGTAGCGCTCACCGGCCTCAGCCTCAAGGGCGCCCAGGCCGGAGTCGCGGTCGGCGGCCGCACGGCGGCCGGTCCCGCCGAGTCCACGGTAAACGGCAGCGGTGGGCAAACCGCCATCCGCGTCGACGCTGCGGGCGTTACCATCGATGGCTTCTCCGTAACCGACGTGCAGACAGCGTTCGCCGTCTTCGGCATCGACGTCCGGGTGACCGCCGACGATATCGTCATCAAGAACAACATCATCGACACGGTCACGACGGCTGACACCGGCGCCAACGGCACCGCCCAGGGCATCTACCTGGACGTCGGCCCGGACAACGCGCAGATCCTGAACAACCGGATCAGCAACGTCCACAGCAACCGGTCCGCCAAGGGCGTCTTGATCGGTGACAGCTCTGCTGCCAACTCCAGCGCCGGCGCGCTGATCCAGGGCAACTCCATCTCGGGGATCACCAGCGACACCAGGGGCGCTTACGGCGTCCAGGCCAACAACGCGGCCGGGGTGCCCAGCATGAGCGTCCTCAACAACACCTTCTCGACCTTGAACGGCGGCGGCTGGCTGCACGCCGTCGGCATCGAGACCGACGCGCCGGATGTCCTCGTCTATGGGAACTCCTTCAGCAGCCTGACGTCAGGTTCGGCGGACAACACCGCCGTCTGGTTCGAGGCGCCGGACACCTCCTTCCCGTCCGGCAACGTCAACCAGAACAACTTCAATTACACAAACGCTTTCGGTATCGCCGTTGACCCGGCGGCCGGCGCGGGCTCCGTAGACGGCACCTGCAACTGGTGGGGCGACGCCAGCGGCCCCGGCCTGGTGGCTTCGGGCAGCGGCGCCAACGTCACGGCCAAGGTCACCTACTCGCCGTTCCTGGCGGGGCAGGCACCGGGCGTCGGCGTCTGCGCGCCACCCACGCCGATCCCGACGCCTGACCCCAACGCCGTCGGCGGCCTCGTGGACGTGGTCACCGGTGGCAGCGGCTCCGGCTCGGCCGGCCTGGCCTGGCTCCTGGTCGGTCTCTTCACCATCGCAGCTTTCGGCAGTGGCGGCGCCTGGGTTCTCCTTCGACGCCGCTCCTGAGCACTCCCTTTCACCAGGAAGAGGGGCCTCTCGGCAGTGAGGGGCCCCTCTTCCTTTTTGTGTGGATAACCGGCCCTGGCGCCCGACTTATCCACACGCCGGAGCGGCGAGTGACATAAGAGGGGCCGGGCCAGACACGCTACGCGACTATAATCCCGGCAAGGCAGGCAGAATAACGTGACGACTCCCCTCCGGCGGCAGTACCTTGAGATCAAGGAGCGCTACCCGCACGCGATCCTTTTCTTCCGCATGGGCGACTTCTACGAGACTTTCGACGAAGACGCCGAGCTGGTGGCGCGGGAGCTGGAGATCACCCTGACCTCGCGGCCGCTGAGCAAGGGGGAGCGCACGCCGCTGGCCGGGATCCCATACCACGCTTTGGACCCGTACCTGGCTAAACTCATCGCTAAAGGCTACAAAGTCGCCGTCTGCGAGCAGACCGAGGCCCCGACCAAGGGCAAGAAGATCGTCGACCGGGCCGTCGTTCGCGTCGTAACGCCCGGGACGCTGGTCGAGGACAATCTGCTCTCGCCCGCCGCCAACAACTACCTCGCAGCACTGGTGGCCGACAACGGGCAGGCCGGCCTGGCCTGGGCCGACGTCTCCACCGGCGAGTTCGGCTGTCTCCAGGCCGACGCCGGCGGCGTCGCCGCTGAGATCGAGCGCCTGCGCCCGGCGGAGCTCCTGCTGGCCCCCGGCGCTTCGCCTCCGGCCGGTCTCGCCGCCACGCTGACGCCGCTCGAAGCCGGCCGCGCCGACGCCGACCAAGCCGTCGATAGGCTGGTCAAGCACTACGGTGTGGCCGGCGTGGAGGCCCTGGACCTGGGCGGGCTGCGGCTGGCGGCGGTCGCTGCCGGGCTCGTCGTCGCCTACCTGGCGGAGAACCAGAAGACCGCACTCGGCCACATCGGCCGGGTGGCTGTTGCTGGGGCCGGCGGCTACCTGCTGCTGGACGCCAACGCCCGCCGCAACCTGGAGGTGTTCGAGCCGCTGCGGGCGGAGACGGCGGACGGCCGCTCGCCGACGCTGGTCGGCGTCCTGGACGAGACCAAGACGCCGATGGGCGCGCGGCTGCTCAGGCGCTGGCTCGGGCAGCCGCTCCTGGACCCGGCCCAGATTAGCGGCGCGGCAGGACGGCGTCCAGCTCTTCTTCGACTCGGCGGTGCGGCGGGGGCGCGTGCAGGCTCTCCTTTCCCGTGTACCGGATCTGGAGCGGGCCCTGGCGCGGGTCTCCACGGCGGCGGCGGGCTCCCCCGGACCGGCCACACCCCGGGACCTGGCGGCGATCGGCCGGGGGCTGGAGGCGGTGCCTGAGCTGCGGGAGCTGCTGGACCCGGCCCAGGCGGCGGGAGAGGCCGCTCAGCGCGCGGCGGAGGAGCTCCTAAGGGGCCTCGGCCCCTGCGCCGACACAGCGGCCCTGATCGCCGCCTCCATCGCCGACGACCCGGCCCCCGGTGCTGTGATCCGTCCCGGCTTCTCCGAGGAGCTGGACCGGCTGCGCTCGACGGCCAAGAACGCCCGCCAGTTCCTGGCCGACCTGGAAGCACGGGAGCGGGAACGGACCGGCATCCGCACCCTCAAGGTCGGCTACAACCGCGTCTTCGGCTACTACCTGGAGGCCTCGAAGACCCAGGCGGCCCAGGTGCCGGAGGACTACATCCGCAAGCAGACGCTGGTCGGCGGCGAGCGCTACACGACGCCGGAGCTCCAGGAACACGAGTTCCGGGTCCTCCACGCCCAGGAACTGGAGGGCGAGCTGGAGGCGACGCTCTTGCGCCAGGTCTGCACCCAGGCCGCGGCCGAGGGCGAGCGCATCCTGGCCACGGCGGCCGCCATCGCCGCGATTGACGTCTCGGCCGGGCTGGCCGAGGCGGCCTCCCGCTACGCCTACGTGCGGCCGCAGGTGGACCTGGGCGACACGATAGAGATCCGCGACGGACGTCACGCCGTCGTCGAGCGGATGCTGCCGGAAGGGACGTTTGTGCCCAACGACGCCGTGCTGTCGTCGTCGGAGGCGCAGATCATCATGCTGACCGGGCCCAACATGGCCGGCAAGTCGACCTACCTGCGGATGGTCGCCCTGATCGTGCTGATGGCCCAGGCCGGGTCGTTCGTGCCGGCCCGGGAGGCCCGGATCGGCGTTGTCGACCGGCTCTTCTCCCGCGTCGGCGCCCTGGACGATATCGCCAGCGGCCACTCCACCTTCATGGTGGAGATGCTGGAGACGGCGGCCATGCTGCGGGGCTCAACGGAGCGCTCGCTCCTCATCTTCGACGAGATCGGCCGCGGCACCAGCACCTACGACGGGATGGCGATCGCCCGCGCCGTGGCGGAGTTCGTCCACAACCGCCCGGACGGCCGCGCCCGCACGCTTTTCGCCACCCACTACCACGAACTCGTGGCGCTGGCCGAGACGCTGCCCCGGGTCCGCAACTTCAACGTCGCCGTGACCGAAGAGGGCGGCGGCGTCGTCTTCCTCCACCGCATCCTGCCCGGCGGGGCCGACCGCTCCTACGGCGTCCACGTGGGCCAGCTGGCGGGGCTGCCGCGGCCGGTCGTGGCGCGGGCCCAGGAGCTGCTGGAGTCGCTGGAGGGCCCCGGAGCGGGCGCGGAACCGCTGCCGGGCCAGGCGAGGGCGGAGACGCTGCCCCAGCTGCCGCTCTTCGGCCGGGCCGAGGAGGAGTTGCGGCGGGAGCTGGCAGCACTTGACCCCAACGCCCTGACCCCGCTGGAGGCGCTGCAGCGGCTCTACGAGCTGGCCGAGCGGGCGCGCCGGCCCCGGTAGCCCCGGCCCCCAGCTATCCCCAGCTCCCCATCTGCGTTTGATCTGCGGCCGTTCACGGCTGTGCGGCTGCGCATCCACATACTTGTGCCGTTTGCGCCTTCTGGCCGGCCCCGGACGGCGGTACGATCCCTCGGAGAGGTTCTGTGCCGATTCGTATCCTGGCGCCGGAAGTGGCAGCCCGCATCGCCGCCGGGGAGGTCGTCGAACGCCCGGCCTCGGTCGTCAAGGAGCTGGTCGAGAACTCGCTCGACGCCGGCGCCTCCCGGATCGCCGTTGAGGTCACGGCCGGCGGGCTGGAGCAGATCCGCGTCACCGACGACGGCTTCGGGATCGAGCCGGGTGAGCTGCTGACGGCGTTCGAGCGCCACGCCACGAGCAAGCTGGCCGACGACGCTGACCTGGCCCGCGTGCTGACGCTGGGCTTCCGGGGCGAGGCCCTGCCCTCGATAGCCGCCGTGGCCGAGGTGGAGGTGGTCTCGCGGCCGCCGGGGTCTGACTCCGCCGCCTTCGTCAGGCTGGCCCCGGAGACGCCGGCCGAGTCCGGCAGCCGGGGCTCCCCGCCGGGGACCTCGATCAGCGTGCTGCGCCTCTTCGGGCGGCTGCCGGCCCGCCGCAAGTTCCTGCGCGCCCCGGCTAGCGAGGCCAACGCCATCGCCGCCGTCGTCACTCACTACGCCCTGGCTTACCCGGAGGTGCGCTTCAGCCTGACCTTTGACGGCCGCCAGAGCTTCGCCACGCCGGGGTCAGGCGACCTCAGGGACGCCGTGGCCGCCGTCTACGGGCTCGAGGCCGGGGCCGCGATGCTGGCCGTGGAGTCCGCCGGTGCTCCAGATCCCCGCGTCGACGGCCTGGCCGGGCCGCCGGCGCTCTCGCGGGCCTCCCGCGGCTACATCAGCCTCTTCGTCAACCGGCGCTGGATCCAGAACCGCCGCCTCGCTTTCGCCGTGGAGCAGGCCTACCAGGGGATGCTGATGGTCGGCCGCCACCCGCTGGCCGTCCTCAACATCAGCTGCGCCTACGAAGACGTCGACGTCAACGTCCACCCGACCAAGGCCGAGGTGCGCTTCCGGGACGAGTCGGCCGTTTTCTCCGCCGTGCAGCGGGCGGTGCGGGCGGCCCTCCTTGCGCAGGCGCCGGTGCCGGCGGGGGTCTCGGCCGGGGCCGGCCTGGCCCTGGAGCCGGAGCCCTGGACGCCGCCCCTCTGGGAGCGCGGCTTGCGGGGCGAAGGCGGCGCTGTGGCGGCGGCGGCGCGCCCGGAGGCCAGCTCCCGGGCGGAGCCGCTGACGCCGGCGGCGGCGCTGCCGGTGCTGCGCGTGATCGGCCAGTTCGGCGGCGTCTACATCATCGCCGAGGGCCCCGACGGGATGTACATGATCGACCAGCACGCAGCGCACGAGCGCGTCCTCTACGAGCGCTTCTGCGCGGCCAGGGAGAGCCGCCGTCCGGACTCCCAGGGCCTGCTGGAGCCGCTGGCCCTGGACCTGCCGCCGCGGCTGCGGGCGCTGGTGGGGCAGGAGGAGGAGGCGCTGGCCGGCCACGGCTTCGCCATCGAGCCCTTCGGCGAAGGGTCGCTGATCGTCCGCTCAGTGCCGGCCCAGCTCGGCCGGGGCGATGTCCGGGAGGCCGTGGAGCGCTTCCTCGGCGACCTGCTTGAGGAGGACGAGGGCGACCGCCGGGACCGGGTGGCGATGTCGCTGGCCTGCCACGGTGCGGTGCGCGCCGGCAAGACGCTTTCGCCGGAGGAGATGCGGGACCTGGTGCTGCAGCTGGAAGGTTCGCAGTCCCCGCACACCTGCCCCCACGGCCGGCCGACGATGGTGCACATGAGCGCAGACGCCCTGGCCCGCGGTTTCGGGCGGCGCTGACTTCCAGCTCCGGGCCGGATCGCTTTCCGTTTTGGGCGGCTCTACTTCGTTTGCGGGGGTTGGGTGCGCGCGTTGATCAAGGTTTCTGGAAGTGTGGTTGGGCAGATGATAGCGCACGCCGGGACAAGATGGAAGCTGCCCGGCGCACCTTAGCCCGGGGCCGATGTCGGCGCCGGCGAGGGCGTGGGACTGGCGCAGGAGGCGGGGAGGGTCACGACCCCGGCAGCGTGCTTGAAGATCGCCAGCACGTCCAGCGTGTTCACGTGCTTGTCGCAGTTGGCGTCGTCCCGGGCCGGGTAGCCGCCCACCATCTTGCCGCCGTCGTTGCAGGTCGCCGCCTGGCTCGCGAGGTTCGCCTCCGACCCGGCAAGACCCTGGAGCAGGCTCAGCCCGTCGGTGGTGGTCACGGTGCCGTCGCAGTTGGCGTCGCCGGGGGGAGGTGCTGCGTTGAAGGACGACGGCGTCGGTGTCGGGTTGTCGCTGCCCAGGCGGACGTCGCCGCCGAGCACCCCGGCCAGGCCGCTGGTGGCGTCTGTCGTTCCGCCATCGAACGTCCAGCTGGCGACGAGACCGGCTGCGTGCGGGTCGACGCCGTTCATGCCGTCAGTGATCTGTTGCTGGGTGCGGGCCACGTTCCAGATGCGGACGTCGTCGATGCGGCCGTCCGGGGAGCGGTCCCACTTGGCGTCGTCGCCGATGCGCAGGGGATCGGCGGTGTCACCGATCGGGCCTTCCTGGTCGTTGACGACCTTGATCGGGACGCCGTTCTGGTAGTTGCGGCGGGTGGCGCCGTCGTAGGTCATCGCCAGGTGCGTCCAGGTCCCCAGCGGGATCGCGGCCGTGTCTTCGAAGTAGCTTATGCCGTTGACGAACGTCTCCATGACGTCGCCGCCACAGCCCAGGGCCATGGCGTAGCTGTCCGACCAGTTCTTGCCGACGAGCATCGGGCAGTCGGTGTAGTGGGGGTCCTGGCCCCAGCCGGTGTAAGAGTAGAGGTAGACCCAGGCCTCCACGGTGATGGCGCCGGACGGGTTGAGGATGGGGCTGTCCGGGACCTGGAGGTAGCCGCTGTCTGGGCCTGTGAACTCCAGGTAGCCGCCCTGGTGGGCGCTGCCGCTCCGCGCTGGCCAGAGCAGCGCCGCCCCGGCGACAGCCACGGTCAGGATCGCGAGCAAGCTAATATTCCGGGCGCGCTTGCGCATTCGCATCTGCAGTTAAGCCTGGAAGCGACCGATCGATGGACAGAACATGGGCGGGGGCCAGTACCAGGTCTGCAGCGGCCTACCGGATGCCCAGCTCGCCCTTGATGTCCCGGACGGCGTCCACCATCACCTGCAGCTTGGCCTCTGACTCTTCGACGGTGCGGGTCTTGAGGCCGCAGTCCGGGTAGATCCAGAGGCGGTCCGGCGGCAGGCGCTTCAGGGTCTGGCGGATGCCGCTCTTGACGTCGTCCAGCTCCTCGGTGAAACGGGTGTGCACGTCGGTGACGCCCACTCCCAGGTCCTTGGCGTCGTCGTAGCCGTACTTGTCGATCAGGTCCAGGTAGGCGAAGTCGGTGTTCTTGAAAGCCAGGTGGATCTGCTTGACGTCCAGCTTCAGCATCGCCGGGTAGATCTTCTCCACCTCGCCGTAGCAGATGTGGGTGTGGAACTCGGCCTCGATCCCCTTCACCGTTTCGTGCATCGACTCGACGGCGAGGTCGAAGTCGGCCTCGGGGCGGGTGTGGATCGCCGGCTCGTCGATCTGGATGTAGTAAGCGCCGGCCTCGACCAGCGCCTCCACCTCGCGGCGGATCACCTTGGCCATGTCCAGGACGGCGTCCCGGCGCGACGGGTAGTACTCATCGAAAGACCATTCGACCATCGTGTAGGCGCCGGTCAGCATGCCCTTGACGGGGCGGTCGGTCAGGCTCTGGGCGTACTTCCACATGTCGACGGTCATCGGGCCGGGCCAGGCCAGTTTGTCGAAGATGATCGGCTTGTGGTAGTAGCGGTTGCCGTAGGAGCGGACGAGGCCGCCCAGCTTCATGCCCTTGATCGGGTTTCCGCCCTCTTCGCCGGAGAAATAGGCCACCATGTCGCCACGCTCCATCTCGCCGTGGACGAGGACGTCGAGCCCGATCTTCTCCTGGATTCGGACCCAGTACTCGGTCGCCTTCTTCTCCAGCTTGTCGAGCTCGGCGCGGCTGATCGCTCCCTTGGCGAACTCGGCGCGGGCCTTGGTCAGGTAGTCGGGCTTGGCGTAGCTGCCGACGGCCGTCGTGATCAGGTTCGTCGTGGCGCTCAGGCGGGACTTCTGGGCTGTCTGCGTTTGCTTTGTGACCATTATGCCGGTACTCCTTCACCGAGGCGCGCGCCTTCGGCCAGCACCTTCAGTTTATCGAATGCTGTCTCGCGCGGCACGTACTCCAGCCCGCAGGACGGGTTCACGTACAGCCGCTCCGCCGGGAAGTGGGCGCTGATGCGCTTGACCGCCTCGGCCACGTCGCGGGCCGACTCCAGGCGGGTGTTGCGGCCGTCGATGATGCCGAAGCCGAGCTTCTTCTCGAACTTCGCCGCCTTGACGGCGTCCCAGTTGGCGGCGCCGGAGACGAAGTCGAGCCCGATGACGTCGACGGGGAGGGCCTGCATCTTGTCGAGGATGCCTGCGCAGTCGCCGAACCAGGTGTAGACGCCGGTCTCGGCGCCGGTGACGCCGCCGAGGAGCTTCGTGATGGCTTCGGCGAAGATGGCGTAGTCGCCCTTGTTGAAGACGATGACCGGGTCGTTAACCTGCACGTGCTTGCAGCCGGCGGCGACCAGCGCCTCGACCTCGCCGCGCAGCGCCTCGGCGTAGGCCACGGCGGCCTTGGCGCGGCTGTTGTAGTGCTTGTCCAGGGAGAGCGCAGCCAGGGTGTACGGCCCCGGCACGATCGCCTTGACCGGCTTGATGCTCTTGGACTGCGCGAACTTCCAGTCCGCGGCCAGGACGGGCGAACCGAAGGCGATGGCGCCGGTGATCTCCGGCTGGCGGTAGTAGGTGTTGGTGTCCAGGTAGCGCTGGAGGCCGCCGATCTCGATCCCCTTGAAGTTGCGGGCGACGTAGGTCTGGTCGTCGTCCCAGCGGACCTGGCCGTCGGTGATCACGTCGATCCCGGCCTCGATCTGCTCGCTGATCACGTCGACCGTCACCTCGACCCGCACGGCCTCGAGTTCAGCGTCGGTGATCTCGCCGCGGTCGCGCTTGTTGATGGCGTTGCGCAGGCGGGCGGGGCGCGGCTTGTTGGGTATCTTTGGGTAGTTTCCGACTACGGTAGTCTGCATGCGGCTCCTTGGCGGCTAACGTCAGCGTTCGGGCTGAACGGGGCGTTCGCGACGGCTGACATAAGTATACGGTTCAAGCGTCTCCGGGGACGCGAACCGAAGGCCAGTCTAGCAGCGTATATGTGGAAGGGTCAACGCGGGCGGCCGCTGAGCCGCGGGGGCCTGAAATGCTTCGAGCCGGTGGTCCGACCAACCACCGGCTCGATATTCGTGCGTCGCGTGAGGGGGTACAAACGCGATGCCCTTCGAGTTCATAGAGTAGGGCCGCTTGCGCCCCGCCGGGTTAAGCGCGGGTAAGACTGAGGTGATAGTTGCGAGTGGGCCAGGGCGCGTTCCCCCCATAAAGCATCGAGCCGGTGGTCCGACCAACCACCGGCTCGTTTTTCGGCGTCGCGTGAGGGGGTACAAACGCGTCGCTTTTCTCTTCTCGTAGATTACCCGCAGGCGCCACCGCACGGGTTAAGGAACGGTGAGACAAAGGTGATAGTTGCGTATAAACGGGGCGCCGTCGCGTTCGGCGCTGACTCTTGACCCTCGCACCCCTCACCCCTGACCCTTGAACCGTGGAACAGTCTCATATCCGCAACTTCTGCATCATCGCCCACATCGATCACGGCAAGTCCACCCTGGCTGACCGCCTGCTCGAGGCCACCGGCACCATCGACCGCCGCCAGATGTCCGGCATGGGCGGCGAGCAGGTGCTGGACAGCATGGAGCTGGAGCGCGAGCGCGGGATCACGATCAAGGCCGCCGCCGTGCGCATGCCCTACGTGGCCAGCGACGGCCAGTCCTACGAGCTGAACCTGATCGACACGCCGGGCCACGTCGACTTCACGTACGAGGTCTCGCGGGCGCTGGCGGCCTGCGAGGGTGCGCTGCTCGTCGTCGACGCCTCCCAGGGGATCGAGGCGCAGACGCTGGCCAACGTCTACATGGCGCTGGACCTCAACCTCACGATCATCCCGGTGGTCAACAAGATCGACCTGGCCTCAGCCGAGCCCGAGCGCGTCGCCGAAGAGGTCGCCTCCGTCATCGGCTTCACGCCGGAAGAAGTGCTCTTCGTCTCGGCCAAGGAAGGCACCAACATCGACACGCTCCTGGAGGCGATCGTGGCCCGCGTGCCGCCGCCGAAGGGCGACATCGACGCGCCGCTGCGGGCGCATGATCTTCGACTCCAAGTACGACTCCTACAAGGGCGTGATCGCCTACGTCCGCGTCTTCGACGGCCGGATCAGCGGCACGGAGAAGCTGCGCTTGATGCAGACGCGGCGCACCGTGGAGCCGCTGGAGACAGGTACCTTCCGACCGCTTTTCAGCCCGACCGACGGCCTGGAAGCGGGCGAGGTCGGCTACGTCGCCACCGGCCTCAAGACCGTGCGCGACTGCCGGGTCGGCGATACCGTGACCGACGAAGCCGCGCCGGCCCCGGCGCCGCTGCCCGGCTACAAGCCCGCCAAGTCGATGGTCTTCGCCGGGCTCTACCCCACGAACTCCGAGGAGTACGAAGAGCTTCGCGACGCCCTGGAGAAGCTGCACCTGAACGACGCCGCGCTCAACTACCAGCCGGAGAACTCCGTGGCCCTGGGGCCGGGGTTCCGCGCCGGCTTCCTCGGCCTCCTGCACATGGACATCGTCCAGGAGCGGCTGGAACGCGAGTACGACCTCGACATTCTGGCCACAGCACCGTCAGTGGAGTACCGCGTGCTCTTGACCGATGGCACCGAGATCGAGGTAGACTCGCCGGCCCAGCTGCCTGACCCCAGCAAGATCGATGAGATCCGCGAGCCGTGGATGAACGTGTCCATCGTCAGCCCGGACCGCTACATCGGCACGATCATGGAGCTGGTTACCGGCCGCCGCGGCGTCTCCGGCAAGATCGACTACCTGGAGCACGACGGCCGCGCCAGGCAGGGCGAACGACGGGTCCTGCTGGAGTACCAGATGCCGCTCTCCGAGATGCTGGTCGACTTCTACGACGAGTTGAAGTCGCGCACGCAGGGATACGCCTCCCTGGACTACGCCTTCGCCGACTACCGGCCGGAGCCGCTGGTAAAGGTCGATATCCTGCTCAACAGCGTTGCAGTGGACGCCCTCAGCGTGCTGATCCACGCTGACCTGGCGCAGAAGCAGGGCCGCCAGCTGGTGGAGAAGCTGCGCTCGCTGATCCCCCGCCAGATGTTCGAAGTGCCGATCCAGGCGGCGATCGGCGGCCGCATCATCGCCCGCGAAACGGTCAAGGCTTTACGGAAAAACGTCCTGGCCAAGTGCTACGGCGGCGACGTCTCCCGCAAAAGGAAGCTTCTGGAGAAGCAAAAGAAGGGAAAAAAGAGGATGAAGCGCGTGGGCAACGTGGATATCCCCCAGGAAGCCTTCATGTCGCTCCTCCGCATCGGAAAATAGTACAGAAACGCAAGGGAAATAGAGTTGCGCCGCGTTTACAATATGCGCAAGGGGTACGGATATGGCAGGGGTAAAAGCCCGGTTCCGGCTACCGGGCAATCTGCCGGCAGGGGGCACAGGGCATGCAGGTCGACTCTAATAAGACTGACATCATCGCCGCGGTGACGACCAAGGTCGGCATCGTCGTGCCGTTCGAGCCGTTGCGCATCGGCCTCGTCGCAGAGCTGAGCACCGCGCCGGACATCCGCATCATCGGTGAGTTCTCGGCCCTCTCTGAGCTGATCCAGAAGCCGGCCTTCCGCGAGGCCGACGTCCTGATCCTGGACTCCCAGGCCGTGCTCGGCGACAACCTCGGCGTCTACTCCCAGATCGATGAGCTCCTGCCGAATCTGAAGGTGCTCTTCCTGGGCGTGGCCGAAGACTCGCGGGCGATCCGCCCGGAAGACATCCCGGTCTACATGAAGCTGCACACCGTGGGCTTCATGCTGAAGGACGGCCCGACTTCCCGCATCATCGACGGCGTCCGCCTGGTCGCCTCCGGCACCTTCGTCTGCGAGACCGACCTGATCCGCCACATCCTCACCCGGCTGACGCAGTGGGCCTCCTACAGCGAGGACACGTCCCGCAACAGCCAGCAGCTCTCCGAGCGCGAGACCGAGGTGCTGACGCTGGTGGCCCGCGGGCAGTCCAACAAGGAGGTCGCCCAAGAGCTGTTCCTCTCCGAAGGGACAGTCAAGGCGCACGTCAGCCACATCATGGCGAAGCTGGGCGTGGACCGCCGCACAGACCTTGTCCGCTACGCGCTCTCCACCGGCCTGATCCCGATGTCTGACGAGGCCAACGACCGCCGCGCCGGCGCCCGCTAGGCTCTACCGTTTCCGGCCTGCTTGACGTAAAATTAACGCCACTATGGCCAAACGGGGCGTGATCGACAACGTGGACCCGGCGCTGCTCAGCCGCATCGCCACGCTCTCTCCGGGCAGCCAGCGTTGGCTCAAGACCGCGATCGTCACCATGCGTTCGATGCCGGTGGGCAACGAGGCGACCGATCTGCCGGCCCAGCCGCCTCCCCAGCTCCGCCGCCGCCGTCCGACGGCGCTGCCGCCCGCGCGCAAGTCTCCCGCCCGCAAGCCGCCGGACCTGGAGGACATCATCTCCGGCAAGGCCGACATCAAGGACCTGGAGGACTACCCGGAGCTCGCCGAGCAGATGGAGGGGATGGGCGACATCATCGACATGCTGCGCGGCCTGGGAGAGGCGCGGCGCAAGCGGGGCGAAAAGATCATGCGCGAGGAGATCCTGGGCGACAACGATGACGACGACGCCCCCTCCCGCGACGACGACGAAGACTTCAGCTTCTAGGCGCGAACGAACCTACTCAGGCCTCTCCGGCGGCACCGCCGCACCCTGTCCGGCCAGCACGTGCGCCCCGCTGTCCACGAAGATGATGTTCCCTGTGATCATCCGCGAGAGGTCGCTGCCCAGGAAGACCGCCGCGTTGCCGACGTCCTCCAGCGTGATGTTCTCCCGCAGCGGTGCGGCCTGCTCCGTCCACTGCCGCAGCATGGAGATGCCTTTAACGGCGCTGGCGGAAAGCGTACGCACCGGCCCGGCGGAGATCGCGTTGACGCGGATCTTGCGCGGGCCCATCTCCACGGCCAGGTAGCGGACGCCCAGCTCCAGGGCGGCCTTGGCGGCGGCCATGGCGCTGTACCCCGGCACCACCCGCTCCACGGCGTTGTACGTGAGCGTCATGATGCTGCCGCCATCGGCCATTAGCGGCGCCGCGCCCCGGCAAACGGCGTTGAGCGAGTAGGCGCTGATCTCCATCGCCAGCTTGTAGCCGTCCCGGGAGACCTCGGAGAACGGCCGGTTGAGGTCATCGCGGTCGGCGTAGGCGACGCAGTGGGCGGCGATGTCCAGTCCGCCCCAGGCTTTGCGCAGCCCTTCGAATGTAGCGTCGATAGCGGCGTCGTCCGTGACGTCGCAGGGAAACATCGGGAAGTCGGAGCCGAGCGTGGCCGCCAGCTCGCGGACGTTCTTCTCCATCCGGCCTTTCGGCTCTTCGATGTAGGTGAAGGCGAGCCTGGCGCCGTGGGCGTGCAGTTGCTGGGCGATTCCCCAGGCGATGCTGTGCCGGTCGGCGACGCCCATGATCAGGGCGCGCTTCCCGGTGAGCAGCCCGGAGGCGAGCGCCGGTGCTGTCTTCGTGTCTGTCATGGGACCTCCTCTGGCGCCACGGCGGCATCCGGTTGGTCGGCGGTTGGCGGCGCGCTCCGCGCCTGCCAGCGCTCGAAAGACTGGAGGAAGGCATCGGTGATCAAGGCGCGGTCAGACTCCGGCCGCAGGATCGGCGGCAGCACGACGAGGTGGCCTTCGCCGTCCTTGATCTCGAAGGCGATCGGGACGCCGCCCTGGCTCCTGGCGAAGACGTGCCCGTTCTCGGCCAGCGCTGGCGACTCTTCATCGACGTGGACGCGGTAGGCCAGGCGCTCGGCCAGGGTCTGCACAACCGGCGCAAAAGGGTGCTCGGCATCGACGAGGACCGCGCCCGGGCGGCCGAACCCGGCGAGCAGATCGGACTGGAAGGCGAAGCGGTCCGGCTCCGGCAGCCAGGCGTAGCTGTGCCAGGCCCCGCCGAAGACGTCCGCGTGTGGCACATCGGGGTGGGCCAGGAGCACCACGAGGCCTCCGTGGGAGAGCAGCCACTCCGTCTCCCTGCGGCGCATCTGCAGAAGCTCCTGTAGCGGGAAGGAGTGGGCGCTGCCTTCGCCGTTGACGACGGCCTGTCCGCCGTAGGTGGTGTGGACGCCTGTCCCGTGCACGACATCGTCGACCGCGCGCGAGACCGACGCCATATCGACGATGACCTGCGAGTACTCCCCGAAGGATGGCGCCGAGACAAACGAATAGTTGTCGAACCGGGCATTCGGGAGGGACATGCCGATGACGAGCGTACGCACGTCCAGATGTTAGTCCAGTTTGAGGCCGCGCAGATAGTCCCGGAACTCGGGGCCGCTGTCCGGCCGGTGCAGCGCCACGTATAGCGAAGCCTTGAGGAGCCCCGAAGGCCGCCCGGTATCGAAGCGCTCGCCTTCGTACTCGCAGGCGTAGAGGGACTGCCCCTGCTCCATCGCCAGGGTGAAGGTGTCGGTCAGGAACATCTCGCCGCCACCTGATAGCGGCGTCTTCTCCAGGAGCGGCCAGATCTCGCCGGCGCAGACGTAGCGGCCCACCGTCCCCAGGTCGGACGGCGCTTCGGCGGCGGTCGGCTTTTCGACGATGCGCTTGACCCTGTAGACGCGGTCCTCAACCGGCTCCGGGTCGATCGAGCCGTAGTGGACGATCTCCTCGTGCGGCACCCGCTGCACGGCCAGCACGTTACCGCCGTACTTCTCGTGCACGTCCAGGAGCTGCCGCATGGCCGGCTTCTTGCCGAAGATCACGTCGTCCGGGTAGTAAAGCGCGAACGGCTCGTCGCCCAGCAGGAACCGGGTGCCCAGGATGGCGTGGGCCTGCCCGCGCATCTCTTTCTGCCGCACGAAGGCGACTTCGACATCTCCCGAGCGCACGATGTTCTCCAGCGCCTCCGGCTTGCTGTCCAGGGCGGACTCCAGGTGGGCGTGGCGGTCGAAGTGGTCCTCAACGGCGCGCTTGGCGGCGGCGGTGACGATGACGATCTTGTCCAGCCCGGAGGCGCGCGCCTCATCGACGATGTACTCGATGACCGGGCGGTCGTAAAGGGGGAGCATCTCCTTGGGCACGGCCTTGGTGGCCGGCAAGAAGCGGGTGCCAAAGCCGGCGGCGAGGATGAGTGCGGTGCGGATACGAGGCAAGTAGATGTCCCTTGGCTGGAGTGTACGGGCCGAAGCATGACGTGGGAAGAGGGCAGATAGGGCAGGATGTTGCAAACTTGCAACTTTCATCACAATCGCCGCTACGGCTGATTGACGGGCTGTACGGCCTGTTACGGGCCGCTCCGGGACTACAGCAGCGTACACACGCATGATAGATAGCGCCAGGTCTCCGTTTCGCCGTGTCAGTTCGTCCTTGACACTCCAGAGGGCAGCCAATAAGATGCCAAAGGTCGTGCTAGACGGGGAGCTAGCGGTGCCCTGAACCCGCAATCCGCTCCAGCGGGGTTGAATTCCCGCTCGAGGTCCAGGTCTCGCAGGGACTGCCCGCAATAAGTAGCGTTGATCGCCTGGCCCTGCGCGGCAGGCCACCATGAACCCCGCCAGGTCCGGAAGGAAGCAACGGTAAGTGGCCCGGTCTGGGCGCCGCAGGTTCACCTGGTGGGAGCCAACTGTTGTGGTCAAGCCTGTGAGTTTGGATCGACAGCGGGTGCACGACCGGACAGACCTCGCTCTGTCCTATCGGTTAGCTAATTTCAGGATTGGGGCTTATTAGAAATACAACGCACTGGCTGATCGCCGCCCGGCTCGGTTCGATAGCGGCGCAGCAGCAGCGGGTCATCCGCAGGCTACTTAACAAGCACCTCCACTTCGTGCTGGGGGCCGCTTTTCTCACCTGTTCCCTTATCGCCCTCACCGTCCCCCTGGGGCGGACGCATGCCTTCCAGGCCGGCGATGATCCATGGACAGGTGCGCTCGTCGTATCTGACTCCCTAACCTCAGCGTCTGGAGACGGCGGCGGGAAACTGACAGCGATCGACCCGGCGGTGATTCCGGTGCCGGCCCTCCGCCGTTGCCTTCACGCTGCACGAGAACGGCCTCGTGACATCTCGGACCAGCACCCAGGCGACGATCGCCGACGCGCTCCACGACGCCGGCATCACGCTCCGCCGGGCGGACATCGTCGTCCCGGACCCGGCGACCCGTCTCACCCCGGGCATGCACGTCTACATCACCTACGCTCGCCGCATCCACGTCCACGTTGCCCGCGCCGACGTTGAAGTCTTTACGCAGGCGGCGACGGTGGGCGAGGCGCTGACCGCCGCCGGCTTCGACCCGCAACCGCAGGACATCGTCCGGCCGGCCCGCAGCAAGCCAATCGCCAACGGGATGGTCGTCAGCCTGGGCACGATCCGCGACGTCCAGCTAACCCAGGACTCGCCGATCCCCTTCGCCACGGTCTACCGCTACGACGCCACTAGGGCGGACGGGACAACCACGGTGACCCAGGCCGGCACCGAAGGCTATGTCCACCACGAGTACAGGGTCAAGCGCGTCAACGGCCAGGAGATCGCCCGCGAGGAGATAGCGAAGACGACCGTGGCGCCGGTGGCACAGGTCATCACGATCGGGACGTACGTGCCGGCGCCGCAACCACAGCAGCAGGCCCCGGACGGCGGCGCCTGCTCCCAGACCGTGAGCGTCTGGTCGACGTACTACACCGCGGCCAGCGCCGGCGGTTCCACAACGGCCACGGGCACGGGCGTCTACAAGGGCATCATCGCCGTCGATCCGCGGTACATCCCGCTCGGAACCCGGATGTATGTCCCCGGTTACGGCTACGGCGTAGCGGCGGACACCGGCGGCGGCGTCAAGGGCTGGTGGATAGACGTAGCTTACGGCGCGTCCGACGCGCGCGACTGGTATTCCCACTACGTGGACATCTGCATCCTCGGCTGACGCAGTCCGCGCTCCTCGATATGCTGTCGGCGTGGACGCCAACAGCCGCCGCCTCTACGACCTGGGCCTGGCCGACCTCCGCGCGCGCTTCGACCCGGCGCTGAACCTCGTCCGCGACCCGTTTCTGCCGGAGCGCCACCTGCCGCACCAGAGCCTGCGCTACGCCGCCGCTCTCCTTGACGCCGGCGACGGCCAGACGGCGGAAGGGATCGTAGAGGCGGTGCTGGGGATGCAGGAGCTGCGCCCGGCCGACCCGCACCGCGGCAACTTCCGCTGGCACTGGGAAGACGCGGGCGTGATCGACTTGAACGCCTGCCAGTTCGTGCTGGAGGTCCTGGTGCGCATGCGACTGGACGCGTTGTCCGCCGCGCTGCGCGAGCGCGTCCTCTCTGCGATGCGACTGGCATTCGCGGAGGCCGAGCGCCTGGCCGTGCACTGGACGTACACGAACATCTACCTGCTGGACGTACACAATCGCATCCTTGGTGGTGAGATGCTCGGCGACGCCAATATCGCCGTCGCCGGAGCTGAGCGCCTGCGGGACTGGGCGCGGCGAACCCGCGAGGTCGGCGCCCCGCATGAGTTCAACAGCCCGACCTACGCCGCGGTGCAACTCACCGGCCTTGCCGCCATCGCTGAAGGTGCGAGCGATCCGCAGCTGGGGGCGCTGGCGGTGGAGATGGAAGAGCTCATCTGGCGGCACGTCGCCCGCTACTGGCACGCCGCCACGATGCAGCCCGGCGGACCGCACTCGCGGGTCTACCGCCGGGACCTCGTGGGGGCGGCCGGGTTCCTCAAGGTCGTGCTGTTCAAGCTGCTCGGTGATGAGCGGTTGCTCGCCGCGACTCCCTACTACGATGGCCCCGCCGCCGAGGGCGAGCTGATCGTGGCCGGGACGACCTACCACTGCCCGCCGGACGCGCTGCAGATGTTCCGCGAGCCCGCGACCCGCGACGGTGCGCGAAGTCGTGGCGCTTGAGCCGCGGCTGGAGACTGGCGCCATCGTCACGCCGGAGTTCGCGCTGGGGACCATGTCGCGGCCCTACGGGGTCGGCTCGCCGCCGGAGCCCTGGCCCGCCGACGACGCCTGCATCGCTTACTGGGGCAGCGACTCCGCCCCCGGTTACGGCGTCCTCTACACCCGCTATCGGGTCAACGCCGGCCTGGTCGGCGAGGCGAGCCGCACAACGGCTTCGTGGCACGACATCTGGGAAGAAGGGTTGTTCCGGACGGCGCAAAAGGGTGGCCGGGCGATCGTCGCCTACGGGCTTGCGCCGCGAGGGCAGAGGCCGATCTCCTCGCTGCGACTCGACATAAGACTGCTCGGGGCACCGGAAAGCGCCGTAACGGTGGGCGGGTCGGGCTGGGACGGCGCCACGAGGCCGGTAGAGCCTGACCACGCCGTAATGATGGCCGCTGGCGAGGTTTACATCGGCATTGTGGCACTGAAAGTCGAGAACCTGGGGCACGGCGATCCCGTCGTGATCTGGCGGGAGGATGCGGAGACGGTGATCTCGCTGGTCAACTACGAAGGGCCGCCCAAGCAGTTCTGGGAGTACCGCTCGCTGTCGGGGCCGTTCTGGAAGGGCAACGTCCGCAACGGCTTCGCGCTCTGGATCGCCCCGGCTGGCGAATTCGCCTCCGTTGGGGCCTTTTCTGAGGCGCTGGCCGAGGTTCCCCTGAGCGATGAGCTAGCTGGCTCGCAGCGGCGGATCAGCTTCGGCGAGGTCAGCCTCGCGTACGACCTGCGCGAGATGTGGCCGTAGGCTATCATCGCTCCGTGAACGACTTACCCGCGGCGATCCTGATCGACCTCGACGACACGATTCTCGACGATAGCAGCACCGTCGAAAGCTGCTGGGTAGACGCCTGTGCCGAGGCCGGGCTACGCATCGCCGGCCTCGATGTCGACGTTTTGCGCAAGGAGATCCGCCGCCGGGGCGACGATTACTGGTCGGACCCGGGGCGGCACCGGATCGGGCGTCTCGATTTGCGGGCCGCCTCCCGCGGGATCGTGCGTGGCGCTTTCGAGCACCTGGGCTACGACGTGGCGCTGGCGGACGCTGTCTCGGACCACTACCGGGACCTGCGAGACGAACGCCAGAGCCTGATGCCCGGCGCCATCGAGACTCTTGAGCTGCTGCGAGACGCGCGGCGTGCGCCTGGGGATGATGACCAACGGCGCGGCGCAGTCCCAGCGTGCGAAGATCGAGCGCTTCGGTCTGGCGCCGTACTTCCAGCACATCGTAATCGAAGGCGAGTTCGGCTGCGGCAAGCCGGACCCACGCGTGTTCGGGGCACTGCTGGAGGCGCTGGGTGCAAAGCCTGCGGAGGCGTGGGCCGTCGGCGACAACATCGAGTTCGACGTCTTCGGCGCGATGGACGCCGGCATCCACGGCATCTGGGTGGACCCCAGCGGTAGCGAGCTGCCGGAAGATGCCCGGAAACCGGACCGCGTGATCGCCTCGATCCGCGAGCTGGCAGGCGACAACGGGAGGAACCATGGCTAATCAACTGACAGCTTCGATCAGCATCGGATTCGGGCGCGAGAACTGGCCGCGCTCCGTCGACTTCGTCGTCGAGGCGGAGAAGCTGGGCGTGCACTCGGTCTGGTCGGCGGAGGCCTGGGGCTCGGACGCGATCAGCCCGCTGGCCTTCATCGCCGCGCGCACATCCAAGATCATGCTCGGGACCGGGATCATCCAGGCGGGCAGCCGCTCGCCGGCGCTGGTTGGCATGACGGCCGCGACGATGTCTGCGCTGACCGGCGGGCGCTTCCTGCTGGGCCTGGGAACGAGCGGCCCCCAGGTCATGGAGGGCTGGCACGGCGTCCGCTTCGAGAGGCCGGTGCAGCGTATGCGGGAGATCGTGGAGATCGTCCGCATCGTGACCAGCGGCGAGCGGGTCTCGTACTCCGGCAAGTCGTACACGCTGCCGCTGCCCGGCGGCGAGGGCAAGGCGATCAAGTCGGCAATGGGGGCCTGCCCGCCCGTGCTGGTCTACCTGGCGACGCTGGGCCCGAAGAGCCTGGAGATGACCGGCGAGGTCGCCGACGGCTGGCTGGGCACTTCGTTCATGCCGGAGCACGCCGATGTCTTCTTTGATCACATCCGCGCCGGAGCCAAGAAGGCCGGCCGCTCCTTCGACGAGATTGACCTGCACGCGGGCGGCGTCGTCGCCTTCTCAGACGATGTCGAGTCGCTGCTGCCGCCGCGCAAGCCGGGCGTCGCCTTCACTCTGGGTGCGATGGGCTCCCGCGAGCACAACTTCTACAACGAGGCGTATCAGCGCGCCGGCTACCGCGACCTGGCAAAGCAGGTGCAGAGCCTCTGGCTGGAGGGCCGCAAGGAAGAAGCGATCGCGCTGGTCCCGGACGAGATCGTGATTCGGACGAACCTGCTGGGCACGGAGGCGATGGTCAAGGACCGGATCCGGGCCTACCGCGACGCCGGCGTCACCTCGATCCGGGTTGATCCGGACGGCCGCGGGATGGATGAGAAGCTGGCGACGCTGGGCCGGTTCATGCGCCTGCTGGGCGAGGTGAACGGAGAGTAGCTGTCACCGAATGGCCAGCGGCGAAGCGAACAATCGAATGGCACCGGGCTGGATCCGATAATTCGGTTCGAATTCGTTGACAGCTAGCGGCCGGTGGAGCCGTGGCCGCCGGAGCCACGCTCGCTCTCGGCCAGATCACCGGCTTCCTCTAGGGCGATTTCGGCGACGCGGCTGATCACCAGCTGGGCGATGCGGTCGCCGTTGCGCACGGTATGCGGGCCGCGGTAAGGCAGCGCGTACAGCGTCACCAGCAGCTCGCCGCGGTAGTCGCTATCGATCGTCCCGAAGGCGGCGATGACGCCCTGCGAGGACAGCCCTGAGCGCGGCCTGATCTGCACGTCGAACCCCTCCGGCGCCTCGATGGCGATGCCGGTGGGCACGCGCACCGGCTCCTGCCCAACCTCCAGGTCAGCGTCGAGGCAGGCGTAGAGGTCGTAGCCGGTGGCGCCGGTCGTCGCCCGGAAGGGCAGCCTGGCGTCCGGGCGCAGGCGTTTGACGCGGATGACGTCCAGCATTTCCATATCTTTGCTAACTCGTCGTTCTATCGCCATACGGCTTTGCACATGGCTGCTCGCGGACTTGTGCTGACACGGTGGAGAAGCTGTTGATCGATTGTGGGCTACGGGATGTAGAGGCCGCTCTGGCGCTCCTTGCCGCGCTCGATCCGGGCCGGCGGCGGTGGTTCGGCGGCCTCGGTCCTGGCCAGCTTCATCAGCTCTTTGACGAGATCTTGCTCCTGTACCATGCCCGGGATCGCCACCTGGTCGTCGAGCACGGTTAGCGGCACGGCGCGCACCTGGTAGCGTTCAGCCAGCTCCGGGAACTCGGTGACCTCGATCACCTCGGCGCGGACGTGCGGGGAGACCATCGCCATCTGGAAGGCGGCGCGCATCATCGCCGGGCAGTACTGGCAGGTCGGCGTCACGAATACCTTCACGCTGATATCCGCGGCGATCGTCGAAAGCGAGGCTACCGACTCCTCGGACAGCAGCACCTCCATCCGCGAGATGTCGATGATGCTCTCCAGGAACATCGGGAACTCGGTGCCGCCGGGCATCCCGTAGAACGTCACGTAATTTGGGCCGCGTCCGCGCAGGACGATGCCGGGCACGCGCTGTATCCCGAACTGCACCTTCTCCGGCGGGTTGTCTTCGAAGTAGTGGAGGCGGAAGCTGATCAGGTCGCTCAGCCCGGCCAGCTCCTGCAGCATCTCGCGGGCCGGCTTGCAGTACTGGCAGGGCGTCTTGCCGGGCAAGGTGATGCCCAGGTTGCGCTCCGTAAAGAAGTCGATCTTGACCGGGCCGGCGAGCTCGGCGTCGAACTTCTGGGCGATGGCGTCCTGGTCTTTGATCGGAATCATTGCGGCGTCTCTTCTCGAGTCCTCAGCCACACGATAGCAAGCCGCTGGAGCGCTGTGAAGGACGCCAGCACGGCCAGGATCCAGAGGACCGGCGTGATCACGTTCTCGCCGGAGAGCTCGTGGGCGATAAGGCCTACGCCCATCAGCGCCACGCGCTCGAAGCGGGTGAAGAAGCCCTCCTTCATACGCAGGCCCAGGATTTCGGCGCGGGCCCGGACGTAGCTGACGAGGATCGAGGCCACTATGGCGACGAAGATGAGCAGCTCTTCCTTCTGCTGGCCCTTATCGCTGAAGAAAATCAGCAGCCCGAAGAACACCGCCGCCTCGGACACGCGGTCCATCGTCGCGTCGAAGGCTGAGCCGAACGGTGTCGCCTGGCCTGTCGCCCGGGCCAGCGCCCCGTCGAACATATCGAGCGCGCTGGCCAGCAGGACGACGATCCCGGCGAAGAGGAAGTCGCCGTCGGCGGCCAGGGCCCCGGCCGCGCAGTTCCCGATGACGCCGAGCAGGGTCAGCATGTTCGGCGTGACGCCGAGTTTGGCCAGTGGCCGCACGACGGGCTCGGTCAGCCAGCTGGGGGCGGAGCGCGGCAGCGAGATGCGCATCAACTGTGCCCGTTGCTCCGCCCCGCGGTTTCGCGGCCGTTCGCGGTGTCTTCGTACATCTTGAGGACGCGGCCGGACATCTCTTCCCAGGAGTACTTGCGGGCGTCGCGGGAGCCGGCGCGGCCCATCTCCTCACGCATGGCGGCGTCGTTGAGCATCCGCTTGAGCGCCGCGCAGAGGGCGACGCTGTCCTTGGGCGGGACGAGCAGGCCGTGCTCGCCCTCGGTGAGGACGTCCTGGAAGCCCTGGATGCGCGTGGCGACGATCGGCACGCCGGCGGCCATCGCCTCCAGGATGATCAGGCCCAGGCTCTCGTGGCCGGTGTTGGGGGCGCAGAAGACGTCGGCGCTCTTGTAGTACCGCGGCAGGTCGGCGTACGGCACCATGTCCGTAAAAACCACGTCTTTGACGTTGTGCTCGGCGATGTAGCGGATACAGGCCGCCCGCAGCCCGCCGTCCGGCCCGACGACGATCAGCCGCGTCTCCGGCATCTCCTTCTTGAGCAGCGCGAAGGCCTCGATCAGGTAGGGCAGACCCTTCCGCTGCTCCTGCCGGCCGACGAAGACGATGTTGCGTTTGTCGTCCATGAACTGCGGCATCGGCGGCATCTCGGAGGCGAAGAAGGCGTAGTCGATGCCGCTGGGGATGATCCGGTAGCGGTCAGCGAAGTAGGAGCCGATCAGCTTGAGGGCGGCGCGGGAGTGGGCGATCTTGCCGTCGATGTTTCGCCACCACGGCTCGATGATGAACTTCGTGTAAGCGTAGATGCGGCTGCCGGTGTCACGCGCGGCGTGGAAAGTGGCGACCGTCGTCGAGTTGGAGTAGCGCACGAACTGGAACGGCAGAAGCGGCATGAACGGCTCGTGGATGTGTACGATGTCGAACGTCTCGCGCGCCAAATAGGCCTTCACGCGCGGGCCCAGGTTGTAGGAGAGCGCGATGTTGGCCACGGAGCCGCTGGCCGGCAGCCCGATGGAGCTGTGGCCGATGATGTGCAGGTACTCCGGCTGCACCCGCATCTGCTTCGACGACGGCGCGATCACCTTGACGTCGTTGCCGCGGCGGAGGAAGTGCTCGGCCAGGTTGGTGACGTGACGGTTGACGCCGCCCGGCACCGACCAGTCGTACGGCGAGACGAGGGCGATCCTCATCGGACGCTGAACATCCGCTGCACGAAGCTGCGCGCCGTAGGGCCCCAACCCAGGGCCCGCGGCGTCGACACGATGCCGCGGTAGGTCTGCCGCGCGACCTGCCCGAAGCCGATCTCCCGTAGGGACGGGTGTGGCGCGCAAACACCCGTCGTCGTCCGGTCTGTGATCGCCTGGCGCAGGTCGCTTGCTGTGCGGCCGGGGAACTCCGTGTAGCCAGCGCCGACGGCCTGCAGGAAGTGGGCGTCGCTGCCGCCGGCCTCGGCCAGGTGGAGGTGGCGCTGGTTGAGGGCTCTTGCCTTGCGCGCGCCGTGTCGGCCCGCAGGCGTCCCGTTCGTCAGCTCGATACCGTCGAAATGGACGCCGTCGCGGTCGCCGGCCATGACGCGGCGGATGTGGCGCTCGCCCAGGCCGCGCGTGAGCCACGTCAGCGGGTGGGGGATGACGGCGAGGCCGCCCAGCCGGTGGATGGCGGCCAGCGTCTCCTCCAGGCCGCGCAGGCAGGGCACCGGCTCTTCGACGTAGAGCGCCAGCAGGTGCCCTTCGATCGTCGTCACTTCCATGCCGGGAACGACTTCGAAGCGATAGTTGCCGCCGGCCCGGGCCTCGCGCGCCGCGAGCCCGCCGCGGAGATCGTCGTGGTCCGTCACCGCGATGACGTCGAGGTCGGTGTGTTCTTCGACGTGGGCCAGGAGCTCGGGGATGCTGGCCATGCCGTCAGAGTGGGAGCTGTGGAGGTGGAGGTCGGCCTTGCCCATCAGGCGGCCGCCTTCTGCTTTTGCGGCTCGGGTTCGGCGGCCTTCTCCGGGGCGTCCCAGATCCGTTCCAGCACCATCCACTGCCAGGGCTCATCCCGCAGGCGCTTCTCCAGCCGCTCGATGTACTGCTGCTCCAGCGCGCGCACGTCGGCCTGGAAATCGCCGGAGGGCTCCACGTGCAACGGCTCCTCCAGCCAGCACTCCAGCCCGAAGCGGCCGCGGCGCGCGGAGAAGGAAGGGAAGATCGGGCAGCCGGTCCGCAGGCCAACTTCGATTGGGCCCGTCGGCATCCCGGTCAGCTGCCCGAAGAACGGCAGCTGCGCGCTCGGCCCCTCGATGTCACGGTCGCCCATCAGGGCCACAGCTTGACCGTTGCGCAGCGCCTGGATGATCCGCTTAGCGCCCTTGACGCCGACGGGGTGGAACTCGTGGCCGTTGGCCGAGCGCACCTCGTTGAGCAGCCGCGAAAGGGCCGGCGGTTCGATCGCCTCGGTCACGGCGGCCATCTTCTGGCCGAGCGGGATCATCGCCTGCATCACGAGCTCTGCGTTGCCGTAGTGTGCGCTCAGCATGACGACGCCCTGGCCGCTTTCCAGGAGCGGCAGCAGCGTCTCCCGCACGCCGTGCAGGGTGAGCCGGTTGTCCAGGAGGTCCTGCAGGTCCATGTGCGGCATGTGAGCCAAATCGGCGTAGTAGTAGCCGACGTTGCGGAAGACCTGCTTGGCCGCCTTGCGTACCTTCGATTTCGGGGCATCCGGCATGACGTGGCGCAGGTTGTCCCAGACGTTGGCGCGGACTCCGGGACAGACCCGGTAGCCGATAGCCGCCGCGACATCGCCGATCATGTAGAGAACGCTGAGCGGCAGCCGTCCGAGTATGCGGAACACGACCCAAAACAGGATGTATTTCAGCACGGCTACAGTATAAGGGAGCCGCCGCGCACGACCCAGCACACGTGCAGATGCGGCCCGCAACGACGAGCCGCGTCTGCCGACTGTGCTGGAGCGAAGGCTAAGGTGCCGCCGTCGGCCCGTCTATCGGGAGGCCTGAGATCACGTTCTTGGCCTGGATTTGGTTGGTCACGTCAACGACGGTGACGCCGGGCGGAGCCGTGTAGACAAACGTCGAGTCCGGGATCTCCTCGCCGACCTGGATCTCCGTGACGGTGTAGGTGTAGGGCGGGAGGCTGCCGTCGCTCATCTGCTCCGTCCGCAGCGGCAGGAACGTCTCCTTGTCGACATCGATGACAAGAGTGCCGAACTTGGCGGCCAGCGCGGCCGGGTCTCCTTGGAAGCCCGGGCAGCTGTTGATGTCCGGGGAGACGACGATCCTGTAGGCGGCGCGGCCCGCGACCGTGTCCTCGCCGTCCTGTTCCGCCTTCTGGCAGCCGCCCTCGTACTGGCCCAGGACCTGGCCAAGGTCAATACCGCCGCCCGGTTGGATGGAGAACGAGCCGCCCAGCTCCGAAGCCGGGCCGTGTACGGCGCGATACGTGCCTCCAAAGTCGCCGTACATCCAGCCGTCCGCCCCGTCGATGCTGACGCCGAAGTCAGGGCTGCCGTCTCCGGTGTACTCGTTCTCAAAGCGCTGGTGGTCCGCGTCGACGTACCAGGTCTCAGTAGTAGAGGGGGCGCCGGGGCCGGACTCGGTCGTGGCGACAAGGTGATAGCTCTGCGGGCCGGCAGCCGGTGCGTTGGACTGGGCGGCGGCGCTGGTGCGGGCGAATATCGTCTCAGCGTTGACCTGCGACTCGCCGCTCCAAAGAGAGGGGCCGACGAGCACGGCGGCGATCGCCAGGGCCGCCGCGCCGAGAGCCGACGCTGGACGCCAGGTGTGGCGTAGCAGGCGCGGCAACAGGCCGCCCTGAAGAGCCGCGGCCGGCGTGAAGGGCATGGCCGGCACCGGCGCTGCGTAGAGGTCTTGCAGGTCTGACGCGAGGCTTGCGTCGAGGCCTTCGATGGGGTCGTCCCGGGTCGGGTCAAAGTTCGGCACGGTAGTACTCCTTAAGTTGTGCGATCGTCCGGGTGAGTTGCTTCTTGACCGCCGACTCGCTCTTGCCGACAACGGCCGCGATCTCCCGGGAGGAGAGGTCGCTGGCGAAGCGGAGGGCCAGCAGCTCGCGTTTGGCGGGCTCGATGCGCTCGAGCAGGCCGCGCAGGTGTGCCAGGCGCTCGCGCTTCTCGGCGATGGCGTCCGGCTGCTCGCCGGTGGCGGCTGTGAGCGCATCCGGCAGGCCGTCCCACGACACCGTCGCCTTGCGCCTGCGGTGGGCGTCGGTCGCGGCGTTGCGGGCGATGCGGAAGAGCCAGGCCGCGAAGGGAGCGCGGCCGGGACGGTACCGCCCCAGCTTGTCGTAGGCGCGGGTGAAGGCGACCTGCGTCAGGTCCGCGGCCTCCTCGCGGGAACCGCAGCGGCTCAGCAGGTAGCGGTAGACGCGGGGCAGATAGCGTTCGTACAACACGCCGAAGTCGTCGGCGCGCTCGAGGGCGGCCGTTACGAGTTCGGCGTCCTCTCTGCTATCCGCCGGGACGGCTGTTGCCATGGCCTGGATCATCCGCTGCTCCTGGTCTGTGCGCCTGGTTTTGGATCGCGATCACAGACTAATACGCAGGAGCGGGCCGTGCGGGGACATCTGCCTAGGCTTCGATGAGCTCCTCGGCGTAGTATTCGGCGCCCAGGTGGGTAATCTGTTCTTCACCCATCAGCCAGCGCAGCGTGTTCTTGAGCTTGGTCTGCTGGATGAACAGGTCGTGCTCCGGGTAGACCGTAGGCGCGTGCTGCGGGCTCTTGAAGTAGAAGGAGAGCCACTCCTGTATCCCCTTCATGCCAGCGCGCTTGGCCAGGTCCATGAAGAGCGCCAGGTCCAGCACCAGCGGCGCGGCCAGGATGGAGTCGCGGCAAAGGAAGTCGATCTTGATCTGCATCGGGTAGCCCATCCACCCGAAGATGTCGATGTTGTCCCAGCCTTCCTTGTTGTCGCCGCGCGGCGGGTAGTAGTTGATCCGCACCTTGTGGAAGATGTCGCCGTACAGCTCCGGGTAGAGCGCCGGCTGGAGGACGTACTCCAGCACGCCGAGCTTCGACTCTTCCTTGGTCTTGAAGCTCTCCGGGTCGTCCAGCACTTCGCCGTCCCGGTTGCCCAGGATGTTGGTGGAGTACCAGCCGGCCACACCCAGCATGCGCGCCTTGAGCATCGGCGCCAGCACCGTCTTCATCAGCGTCTGGCCGGTCTTGAAGTCCTTGCCGCAGATCGGGACGCCGCGGTCGTTGGCCAGCTTGACCAGCGCCGGCGTGTCCACGGTCAGGTTGGGAGCGCCGTTGGCGAACGGCACGTCTTCCATCAGCGCGGCCCAGGCGTAGAGCATCGAAGGCGCGATCTGCTGGTCGTTGGCCTCCATCGCCGCCTCCAGGTTCTCCAGGTTGGCGTGGACTTCGCCCGGCTCAAGGAAGATCTCCGTCGAGGCGCACCAGACGATGACGATGCGGTCGCACTTGTTGGCCTGCTTGAAGTCGCGGATGTCCTGGCGGATCGCCTCGGCGGCTTCCATCTTGGTGCCGGTGTGCTTGACGTGGGTGCCGTGGAGGCGCTTGACGTAGAAGTCGTCGAAGACGGCGGGCATCGGCTTGATCGACTTCAGGAAGTCGGCGATCGGCTCGATGTGCTCGTGGCGGTCCAGGACACCGGCCTTGATGGCGGCCTCGTAGGCGTTGTCGGCGAACGGGTCCCAGGCGCCGAAGACGATCTGCTCCAGCCCGGCCAGCGGCACGAACTCCTTGACCAGCGGGGTGCGGCTCTCTGTGCGCTTGCCGAGGCGGATTGTGCCCATCTGGGTGACGGAGCCGATCGGCCGTCCGGAGCCCCGGCGGGCGTGCTCAACGCCGGCGATGAAGGTGGAGGCGACGGCCCCCAGCCCGACCAGCATGATGCCGAGACGGCCCTCGGCCGGGGCGATGGTGTGAGGCTCAGTGTCGACGAAATCTTTGGCTTCCAAGACGATCCCTTTCTGCCGGGCGAGCGCCAGGAGAGGCCCGTGCCACTGCGACGGGATTCTGCCGGTGCTGGCCCAGTGCTCAATAGTGCTCTGGCGTCTGCCGAGGAGGTTGGCCAGCGCGCTCTGGCCGCCGAAACGGCGGATGACGCGCTCGGAGGGGGAGAGCTCGGTGTCCACAGTTCTATCCTAACGGATTTTTCGTTACCTGGCGGGCGCCGAGATACAAAATTGTGGATAAGTTACGGGTTTCTTGGCCAAGAGGTGTGGATACCAGACAGGAACGTGTGGATAAGTTACAGGAATCGGTTTACACAGGCTCCCGGTAACAGCGGTGTTAAACGGCGCTGAGGCCGCGGCCGCGGGACGGGTCGCCAGCGCTGCTAGCTCTCCCGGCGTGAACACCTTGCGCGGACGCCACATCGAAGTCGCCGCCTCGTAGCGGACGATGCCGATCAGCGAGCCGTCTTCGGCGTAGGCGCGGGCTTCGATACCGTCTGCGGCGTGCTCGTTCTCGCCGATGTCGACGGCCTGGCCGTGCCGCAGGTCCTTCTCGTCCTCGATGTCCAGCGTTATCGCCGGCAGGGCCACCAGGCCGCAGTCAATCGGCTGCACGAGCTCCGGCCAGGTCCCGGCCTCGAACGCGGCCGCCAGCTGCTCCTCGGCGGCGCAGCTCTCGACTTTGAAAGGGCCGACGCGCGTCCGCTCCAACGCGGCCAGGTGGCCGCCGCATCCCAGCTTTTCGCCGAGGTCGTGGGCCAGCGAGCGGATGTACGTTCCGCGCCCGCATTCGACGACGATCTCGGCATCCGGCGGCTCGAAGCGCAGAAGGTCGATGCTGGCGATGCGGGCCGGCCGCGCCTTCATCTCTGGTGACTCGCCGCGCCGCGCCCGGTCGTAAGCGCGCTCGCCGTCGATCTTGACGGCGCTGTGCGCGGGCGGCACCTGCATGATCGCCCCGACGAAGCCGGCCAACGCCTCACGCACCTGTTCCTCGCTGACCTCGACCTCGGCCGTGGAGATGACGTCGCCCTCGGCGTCGTAGGTTGTAGTCTCTACTCCAAGCCGGACGACGCCGCGATAGACCTTCGGCATGTCCATCAGGTATTCGGTGATCCGCGTCGCCTGTCCCAGCAGGACCAGGAGCACCCCGGTGGCCGCGGGATCCAGGGTGCCGGCGTGGCCGACTCGGCGCTCGCCGGTGGCGCGGCGGACGTAGCGCACAACATCGAAGGATGTCTTGCCCGGCGGCTTGTTGACCGGCAGGATGCCGGAGGCCATCTAGTCGTCGGCCTGTTTGGGGGCAGGCGCAGGCTTCGCCGGGATGACCTGCTTCATGAGGTCCAGCACGTGCGCCGCCTCCTCGATCGTCTGGTCCAGCTGGAACTCCAGCGTCGGTATCCGTCGGATGTGGACGCGGCCCAGCAGCTCTTTGCGGAGGTGAGGACTGGCGCGAGTCAGCGTTTCGATGGAGCGGCGCTTGTCGTCGGCGTCACCGAGGACGCTGATGTGGACGTTTGCTTTCTCCAGGTCAGGCGAAACGTCGACGCGGGTGATGCTGACGATACTGGCCAGGCGCGGGTCGCGGAGCTCGCGGATCAGCTCGGCCAGCTCTTCCTGGAAGAGGCCGTTGAGACGCTGCATCCGTCTGTTCATGTTGCTGGCCCCTTTCTGGGCGTTCCCGGGCGCGGTGTGTCTATCTTAGCAAGCCATTGGCGCGAGTCGACCGCTGTCCGCAACTCGCTGAGCCAATCTCTGCCTAGCTGGCGCCCGTTCGGGAACTGGTCATCGCGGTCCCAGCGCCAGGTCGTGATCATCGCGAGCACGAGTAGCCGGCACTCGCGGAGCAAATCGGCGTCAACACCCGGATAGAGATCGCTCACCTCGTCGGGAACATGCGCGAGGTCGAATTCAACCGGGCCACGGCAACACGTCTCGAGGTCAATGAACAGCGGGCCTGCCTTCGTGTTGAGGACGTTGCCGGGGTGCGGTTCGCCGTGCACCAGCTGCTCGGCGGCGCCGCGGTCGCGGATAGCGCTCGCCAGGTCTCGCAGCGTCGTGTCGAGAAGCGCTCGGTCATCGTCACCAAGCGCCGGGGTGTGCTCCTGGCTGGCCACGAGTTGCTGAGCTTCCGCGACGCGGTCCGTGAAGTGCGGCGTTGGGACATCGATCTTTCCCATACCGGAATGCAATCGCTCGAGCGCGTCAGCGTAGGCGGTGGGCGAGACCGCTTGAGTCAGGGGTTCGTGGTAGGTCCAGAAGGTGACCGCGAAGCCGCCACGTTCGTAGACGCGCGGCTCGACTCGCGGGTCCAGAGAGACAGCTGGGCTGCCGGTCGGGGCCAGCCGTTGAGCGAGGTCGACTTCGAGCTGCGCGACCTCCTGCCCGACGTGAGCCACCCGCGCAAAGACGTCGCAGGGCAGCATTCGCAGCGCCAGCTTGTTGGAGTTCGCAAGAACGATCGGGTCGCCGGCTTGTAGGCCGAGCTCTGTCGCGATCGAGGTGGCAGCGGCTACCGCACGCTGGACATCTGACGTGTTCATCGTCGCCCTGCCGCGAGCGAGCGCGTTGTTAGCCGCGCTGCTCGGTGTGGAAGGCCTCGATTACATCGCCTTCCTGGAACGTCTCGAAGCGCTCCACGCCGATGCCGCACTCGTTGCCGTTCTGCATCTCGCGGACGTCGTCCTTGAAATGGCGGAGGCTGGAGACGCGGCTCTCATGGACCATCTGGCCGCCGCGCAGCACCCTCGCCAGCGAGTTGCGGCGGACGAGGCCGTCGGTGATGAAGCAGCCGGCGATGCGGCCGCCGCGCACTCGGAAGATCGCGCGGACTTCGGCGTGTCCGTCGACGATCTCGGCGAAGACCGGCGCCATGAGGCCCTTCACGGCCTTCTCCACGTCCTCGATCAGCTCGTAGATGATCTGGTAGTGGCGAATGTCCACGTGGTCGGCCTCGGCGACGCGGCGGGCGCCCGGCTCGGTCTTAACGTGGAAGCCGACGATGATGGCGCGCGAGGCCGTGGCCAGCATAACGTCCGACTCGGTGACGTTGCCGACTCCGGTACGGATGACGTTGAGGCGGACTTCCTCGCCGGAGAGCGGCATCAGGGAGTCGCGGATCGCCTCCACGGAGCCGTTGGCGTCGGCCTTGATGATGACGTTGAGGTCCTTGGTGCGGCCGGCCGCGATGTCGCCGGAGATCGCCTCCAGGCTGAGGCCGCGCCCAATCTCGGCGTCCTCGCGCTCGCGCTCCTCAGCCGCTTCGCGCGCGTCGCGTTCGTCGTCGACGACGGAGAACGGGTCGCCGGGGTGCGGCGCGATGTTCAAGCCCATGATCTCCACCGGCGAAGACGGCGGCGCCTCTGTGATGCGCTCGCCGCGGTCGTTGAACATCGCCTTGACCTTGCCGTAGCTGCCTCCCGCGCCGACGATGTCGCCGACGCGCAAAGTGCCCTTCTGGACGATGACGGTGGCCATCGGTCCGCGGTTGGCGTCCTTCTTGGACTCGATGATGACGCCCTCGGCCGGCAGGTCCGGGTTCGCCTTTAGCTCGCCGACTTCGGCCACGAGCAGGATGTGCTCGAGCAGGTCGTCCAGCCCCTCGCCGCTCTTGGCGGACACGGGAACGGCGATCACTTCGCCGCCGAACTCTTCGATGACGACGCCTTTCTGGACCAGGTCTTGCTTGACTTTGTCGACGTTGGCGGCCGGCAGATCGGTCTTGTTGATCGCCACGATCATCGGCACCTTGGCGGCGCGCGCGTGGTCGATCGCCTCGATCGTTTGGGGCATCACGCTGTCGTCGGCGGCGACGACCAGCACGGCGATGTCGGTGATGCTGGCACCGCGCGCTCGCAGCGCTGTGAATGCTTCGTGGCCGGGCGTGTCGATGAAGGTGATCTTCTTCGGGCCTTCCGGGCTTGGCACCTCAACCTGGTAGGCGCCGATGTGCTGGGTGATCGCGCCGACCTCGGAGGCCGTGACGTTTGTCTTGCGGATGGCGTCGAGCAGGCTGGTCTTGCCGTGGTCCACGTGGCCCATGACGGTCACGACCGGCGGCCGCAACTTGAGGTTGGCCTGGTCCTCGGCGACCTCTTCGACGCCTTCGACGGCGTCGGCTGTGGCGGCGCCGTCTGCGCTCTCGGCCTGGTAGCCCAGCGCCTCGGCGACCTGCGCCGCCATCTCGTAGTTGACGGTCTGGTTGATCGCGGCCATGACGCCGCGCTTCATCAGCTCCTTGATGACGTCGATGCCGCTGACGTCCAGCGCCTCGCCCAGGTCGCGGACGGTGATGTTTCGCGGCAGCTTAACCTTGCGTGCCGGCGCAGCCTCTGCGGCGGTCGCATCTCGCTGTGTCATGCGGTCTCCTCTGCCGCACCCGCGAAGTCTCGCAGGGCGCGGAGGTCATCTGGTGTTAGTTTCGTCTTTAGAGAGCGCTCCAGGCGTCCCTTCTTGAGCGCCGTTTCCCAGCACTCGGGCGACTGGTGCACGTAGGCGCCGCGGCCGGCCTTCTTGCCGGACGGATCAGCGACGACGCTGCCCTCAGGCGTCCGCACGACGCGGACGAGCTCACGCTTGTTCGTGGCCGTGTTGCAGCCGACGCAGGTGCGCTGTGGCACGGGGCGAGTGCGGACGGCGGTGCTCAATTCGTCTCCTCTTCGGAAGCTTCGTAGGTGTCGCCAAACTCTTCGAGCAGCTCGGCGAAGTCTTCGTCCTCGTCGACGACGGTGAAGCGGCGCGAGCGCTTGGCCGGCTTCGCTTTGGCGATGCCTTCCTCCGGGGTTGTCCGCTCCTTCTTCGCCTTCTTGGCCTTCTTGCCGGTAGGCTGCGCCGCCGTGGCGGGCGCCAAGTCCTCAGCGAAGCGCAGGCCGCTGCTGTGGGCCCGCGCCGGTTCCGGTTCGCGGGGGCGCTCGATGACCTGCGGGCGTATCGGTTCGCCGCGCTCGACGGGCTCGGCTGTGACCGTGCCGCCGATCAGCGGGTGCGAGGCCAGCTGCTCGGCCATCGCGGACTCCGGCTTGATGTCGATGCGCCAGCCGGTCAGCTTGGCGGCGAGGCGGGCGTTCTGCCCCTCCTTGCCGATGGCCAGTGAGAGCTGCCGGTCAGGGACGATGACCGAGGCGGTGTTGGCCTCTTCGTCGACCTTCACGGACAAGACCTGCGCCGGGCTGAGCGCGTTGGCGACGAACGTCGGCGACGCCGCGTCCCACTGGATCACGTCGATGCGCTCGCCGTTCAGCTCGTTGACGATGTTCTGGATGCGGATGCCGCGCAGGCCGACGCAGGAGCCAACCGGGTCGACGCCTTCCTGCCGGGCCGAGACCGCAACCTTGCTGCGATAACCGGCCTCCCGCGCGATCGACTTGATCTCGACGACGCCGCGGTAGATCTCCGGCACTTCCAGCTCAAACAGGCGCTTGAGCAGGTTCTTGTGCGTTCGCGAAAGGATCAGCTGGGGGCCGCGGATGGAGCGGTGCACCTCCAGCAGGTAGAACTTCATGCGTTGGCCGCCGCGGTAGTGCTCGTTGCGGACCTGCTCGGTGATCGGGAAGACGGCCTCCGTCTTGCCCAGGTCGACGACGATGTGCTTCGGCTCGATGCGCTGGATCACCCCGGAGACGATGTCGCCTTCGCGGTTAGAGAACTCTTCGAAGACCATCTCGCGCTCGGCCTCTCGCAGCCGTTGCAGGACGACCTGCTTGGCCGTCTGCGCGGCGATGCGGCCGGCCGCTCCCGGGTGGACCTCGTCCTGGATCGCCTCACCCAGCTGCAGGTCCGGGCGCAGCTTGCGCGCGTCCTGGAGCGAGATCTCGGTCTCCGGGTCTTCTACCTCGGTAACGATGGTGCGCTCAAGGTAGACGTGGTGGTCGCCGGTCTCGCGGTCGATCTTGACGGCCACATTGCCCTTCATCTCGACGTCTTTCTTGTATGCGGATACGAGGGCCGCCTCCATCGCCTGGAGCACGACCTCTTTCGGCAGGTTTTTCTCTGCCGCCAGCTGCGTTATAGCGATCATGAACTCGCTTTTAGCCGTCTCACTACCTCCCGACACCCTGCGAACCCCGGTCCGCCCTGCAGATTCCGGAGTTAAAAAAAAGTGGGGCCACCCCACTCCATCAGAGAGCGTCTATTACATGGAAATCATAGCACCAACGGCGTATCGATAACAAGGCAGCGTCCGCCCCTGGAGCGGCGGTCAGGCCAGGCGCGCGCGGATAGCCTCAACCGCGCCTTCAAGGGGGATCAGCTCGTTCTCCGTAGACGTGCGCAGGCGTACTTCGAGCGAGCCCTTGTCCAGGTTGCGGGGGCTTACAGTGACCCGGATCGGCATGCCCAGCAGGTCGGCATCGTTGAACTTGACGCCGGGCGTCTCGTCGCGGTCGTCGTAGAGCGGCTCCAGTCCGGCGGCCTTCAACTCGTCATAAAGCTTGTCGGCGGTCTCGCGGACGCCGGGCTTGTCGGCCTGCAGCGCTACCATGTGCACCTGGAACGGCGCGATCTCTTTCGGCCAGATGATGCCGTTCTCGTCGTGGTGCTCCTCGACGATGGAGGCCAGCAGCCGCTCGATGCCGATGCCGTAGGAGCCCATGATCGCCGGCTGCTGCTTGCCCTCGGCGTCCAGGAAGAGCGCGCCCATCATCTCCGAGTAGCGGGTGCCGAGCTTGAACACCTGGCCCATCTCGACTCCACGGCGCGCTTCCATCGGCGTGCGGCAGTTGGCGCAAAGGCTGCCGGCCTGCGCCAGGGCGATGTCGGCGACGACGTCGGCCTTCCAGTCGCGCTCGTAGTTGGTGTTCTTGAGGTGCCTGTCCGGCTTGTTCGCTCCGGCGACGAGGTTTCGCTCACGCGTGACGAGATCGTCAGCGACGATTCGCAGCTGCTCCCTCTCCAGATCTCGAAAGGAGACACCTACCGGGCTCGCAGATCCGGCGACAATGCCGTACTTGCGGACATCGGCTTCGTCCATCGGCCGTAGCTCCACGGCCTTGAGCGCGACGCGTAGCTTAGCCTCGTTGACCTCCATGTCGCCGCGGATCGCCACGAACACGGGAACTTCCGTAAGCGTGCCATCGTTGCCGGCGACTTTGGCGACGTAAAAGACGGCCTTGGAGGTCTGCGTTTCGGGTACGCCGAGGAACTTCGCGAGGTCGGCGATCGTCTTTTGGCCGGGCGTGTCGATCTCTTCCATGGGCAGCGGATCGGCGTCTGCGTGGGCCGGCTCCTTCACGAAGGCGGCGACCTCGGCGTTGGCGGCGTAGTCGCACTTGGGGCAGAGGAGGCAAGTGTCCTCGCCGACGTCGGTCAGGTAGAGGAACTCGTGCGTGTCTTTGCCGCCCATGGCGCCGGAATCGGCCAGCGCCGGGACCGTCGGCACGCCGCAGCGGTCGAAGATGCGCTTGTAGGCGTCGAACATCTGCTGGTAGGAGCGGTCCAGCCCCTCCCAGTCGGTGTCGAAGGAGTAGGCGTCTTTCATGATGAACTGGCGCAGGCGGATCAGCCCTCCGCGCGGCCGGGGCTCGTCGCGGAACTTGGTGGCGATCTGGTAGAGGAGCGCCGGCAGGTCCCGGTAGGACTGGACGTTGCGCTTGAAGATCTCGACGAAGATCTCCTCGTGGGTGGGTCCAAGGGCGAACTCGCGGCCGTGGTTGTCCTTGAGGCGGAAGAGGATCTCGCCCATCGTCTTGTCGCGGCCGGACTGCTCGTAGAAGTCGATCGGCAGGAGCGCGGGCATCATCATCTCCTGGCCGCCGCAGCCGTCCATCTCTTCGCGGACGATGTCTTCGATGCGCTTGATGATCTTCCAGCCGAGGGGCAGGTAGGTGTAGACGCCGGCGGCCAGCGGGGTGGCGATGCCGGCGCGCAGGATGAGCCTGTGGCCGGCGCTCTCGGCCTCAGCGGGGGCCTGGCGTAGGGTCTTGGCGAAGAGCCCTGACATGCGCATGGGAGTAGGTTCGCGGGTCAGGCGGCAGGGGTCAAGGGGCGGAAGCCGCCGAGTGCCCTAAACCGTGCCCGGCGGGCCGCTTGCCCGTTGGCGTTCGCGGTCGCGCTCTTTGTCGATGAGGAGCTGGATGTGCTCGGGGTCGGGGACGCCGCCGATGATGAAGGGGGCGCGGTCTGAGCCGGCGGTGGCGCAGACGACGTCGCCGAAGTGGAGGACTGTGGCGAAGAGGCCCTTGCGTTCGACGCCGATGTCCTGGACGTTGACGAGGTCTGCGGTTTCGACTTTGAGGTTGAAGGGGTTGGACTTGAAGCTGTCGATGATGCGCTGGTTTGTGATGACCCAGATGTCGTGCTGGTAGCGGTAGAGGTTGAGGAGGAGGCGGATGCCCCAGTAGCCGGCCCAGAGGAGGATGGGGACCCAGTACCAGGGGCTGAGGTCGTCGCGGATGCCGATGAGGCCCAGCAGCCAGAAGAAGATGGCGGCGGGGACGACGGCGTAGAGGGTCCAGAGGATGGTCAGCGGCCAGAGGAAGAACCAGTGCTTGTGGACGAGCTGGAGGATCGTTTCGCCCCCCTGCAAGGGGAAGGGGAGCTTGACGGTGTGGACTTCGGGCGCTGGCTGTGGCGTCGGTTGAGTGCTCATGTTGTGGGTAGTTTACGCTCGCTTGCGGGTGGGCGGAAGTCAGTTGTTGCCGTAGTGCAGTGGCTCGCCGGTGTTCACGACTTCGAAGGCGTTGCCGGTGATCGACTTGAGATCGCCGAGGTGGTCGTCGCTCCAGCGGGAGTCGGGGGCGCCGGAGATGTACCAGCTGCTGCCGTTATCGGCGACGAACATGCCGTACTTCTTGAGCGCGGTGCAGATGACCTGCACTTCCGCCGAGGCCCAGGAGCAGTCGTACGACGCCTTCATGCGCAGGCGCAGGCCCATCGGAGGGGCGTTGGCGCTGGTGATGTCGGACGCTTCGTGCGTGGCCGGGTGGATGAAGGCGGCCTGGCTCTGGTCGACGGTGAAGCGGAGGGCGTGGTCGATGACGCCGTCCTGCACGACCTCCGAGTAGGTCGCCAGCCCGGCGAAGATCGGCAGGCCGGCGGCGTCGGCGCTGGTCCAGGTGTCGGGGCGCAGGGCGTTGGAGCTCAGGTCGAAGACGGCGCCGGAGCCGCCCGTCCAGGACTGGCCGGCGTTGACGGGGCGAGCATCGAACACTTCGTAGAGCTTGCAGGCGGACTCGTCGACAACGAGGACGTGGCGGTCGCCGCCCCAGCTGGCGGTGTTGGGCTGGCCGACGGGCTGGCCTTCGATCGGGACGTTGGGCGGGATCGGGTAGGGGCCGGGGTCGGACTCGTTGTTGTAGTGGAAGCTGATCGGCACCTTCGGCTGGTTGCCGCCGACGATGGCGTAGGGGATGCCGATCGGCGAGCCGGCCCAGACCGTGCCGAAGTCCGGGTGCAGGTGGGTGCTGCGGCCGATGTAGTTGATGTAGTTGTCGGAGTTGGAGTCCAGCGGCGCGCTGGAGATGTCTGTGTTCCAGGGGTTGTTCGCAGGGAACACCTGGCAGGCAGGGTCGCCCGAGAAGCGGGGCGTCTGGCCCGGCACCGGGGTGTTGGTCGGCGGGTGCGGAGTCGGCGTTGGCGTGACGGATGGTAGAGTGCCCTGCGTTGGCGTTGCGGTGGCGTGTGCCGGCGTTGGAGTGGGTGTGAAGGTCTGGCCCGGCGGCGGACTGACCGCGGGGGTGAGCGAGGGCGTGTCGGGGTAGTCAGAGCCTACGGGTAAGCAGTCCGCGACCGCCGGCAGGGGCGCACCGGCCAGGTACCCGAGGATGCGCAGCACGTCGTCGGCGGTGTAGTGGCCGTCGCAGTTGGTGTCGCCGTTGTAGATGCAGCCGGCCTGGGGATCGAAGCCGGCCGATTGGTTGAGCACGGCGAAGGCGTCTTCGGGGCCGACCTTGAGGTCGCAGGTGGCGTCGCCGACAACGCCTGAGGCGCGGGCGTTGTCCGGGCCCACAAGCGCACGGCCAAGGGCCAGCGCGAGCAGAACAGCGAGTATCGGTATGAGAGATCGAGGCATGTGTCTACCAGTGTAGACGTGTCTTGCCGCGGCGGCGTTCGGGCTGCCGGGACAGGGTTGGTGAAGCTTGCGCGCCTAGAGCGACTTGAGGAAGGCGATCAGCGCCTCGTTCGTCTCCTTTGGACGCTCCTGCTGCGTCCAGTGGCCGGCGCCGGGCAGGGTGATCATCTTGAGGTTGGGGACCAGCTGCTTCATCGGGTCCATCGGCGCGAAGCTGGCCACGCCGTCCTTCTCGCCGATGATGAAGAGCGCCGGCTGGGTGACCTTGGCGTCCTGCAGCTCCGGCATCTGCTCCCAGTCGCGGTCCATGTTGCGGTAGCGGTTGATCGGGCCCCGGAAGCCGCCCTTCTTGAACTTCTCGACGTAGTAGGCGTGCTCCTCCTCGCTGATCCACGGCGGCAGCTTGCCGCTCATGTCCGGCGCGCCGTCGAAGAGCTTCGAGTCGGCGGGTTTGCCGGCCATGGCGTTGGCGAAACCGGGGACCTCCCGCGCCTCGCCGGAGGCGGCCCAGGTGAACAGCCGCATCGACCTGTCGACATCGGCCTCGAACTCGGCCTCGGCGACGCCCTCTTCCTGGAAGTAGATGATGTAGAAGAAGTTCTGGCCGAACATGGCGCGCATCATCTGCACCGGCGGCATCGGACCCCGCGGCAGGTAGGGGACGCTGAGCGCGGCCACGGCCCGGTAGCGGTCCGGGTGCAGCACGGCCGAGTTCCAGGCCATCGGCGCGCCCCAGTCATGGCCGATCACGACTGCCTGCTTCTCGCCGATGTCGTCGACGATGCCGAGGAGGTCCGCCACGTGCTCACGCATGGCGTAGGCCTCCAGCGCCTGCGGCTTGTCGCTGTCGCCGTAGCCGCGGACATCCGGGGCGACGACGTGGTAGCCGGCTTCGGCCAGGGCCGGGATCTGGTGCCGCCAGGAGTACCAGAGCTCCGGGAAACCGTGGACCAGCAGGACGAGCGGGCCTTCGCCGGCCTCGGCGATGTGCATGTTGATGCCGTTGGTCTTGACCGTGCGGTGCGTGATCTCCGGTGGCATGAGGCGTCCTTTCGTCTGGAGAGAGATTAGTTGTTGATCATCTGGGCCATGGCCGCGGCGAAACCGAGCCACTCCGCCGGTTGCGGCTCGAACCCGCTGGCCATCCGGGTCGTGAACTGGAAGAGCGGCCGGGCGATGGCGTCGCGACGCTCGTGGTAAGCGGCCATCGCTTCGTCCATCGGCCGAGCGTTGGTCAGGCCTTCGTGGGCGGCCTGCGCGACGTACTCGGCGTCGCGGAAGGCGTCGGTGATGCCGAGGCCGGTCAGGAAGTCGCGGTGGTAGCCGGCGTCGCCGACCAGCGCCCAGCCGGGGCCGTAGGGCTTGCGGAAGTAGTTGGGCTGGTCGCGGGTGCCCATCCAGCGCTCTTCACGCTTCCCGGCGCGCAGCTCCAGGGAAAGCGAGGGGACGCGGTCGACCATCGCCATGTAGTTGCCTTCGATGTCCTTGCGGAACTCCTCGAAGTACTCGATGCGCCCGCCGACGCCGATGCAGTGGCGCCCGTCGTGCGTCGGAAAGACGAGGAGGCCCTGGGCGTCGGCGAAGAAGTAGATGTGGGCGTCGGGGTCGCTGACTCCGGACCAGTAGGTGTAGTAGGCGAACGTCAGCGAGGCGATCGTGTCGTACTCCTGCGGCTTGACCTGCCGCGCGACCAAAGAGTGCAGCCCGTCGGCGCCGATCGTCAGCCGGGCGTGCTCCTCCACCGGCGCGCCGGCCTTGTCGTGGCCGCGGATGCCGGCGACGCGGTCGCCGTCCCAGATCAGCTCGCGCACGGAGATTCCGTTGCGGAACTCGGCGCCGGCCTCGATGGCTGCGTCGCAGAGGATGTTGTCGAGGATGTAGCGGCGGGGGCAGAGCGCCTGTGAGTCGAGCCCGTAGGGCAGCGGTGGGGCCGGCGGCACCACCTCCATTTCGCCCATGTGCAGGTGGTTGCGCGGGATCGGCGGGCAGCCGGTGGCCATCACTTTGTCCAGCAGCCCCCAGCGGGACAGCCGCACCTTGCCGGGCAGATGGATGTAGTGGGTGGACATGATGTCGCTGGGGAACTTGTCGCGGTCAACCAGCAGCACCTTGTGGCCTTGCCGGGCCAGGAGCATGGCGGTGGGGGAGCCGGCGCAGCGGGCGCCGACGACGATGGCGTCGTACACAGCGGCACGATGATAGCACGCAGGTGACTGTGCGGTCACTTAGCGCCGGAGCTAGTAGCCGAGGGCCGCGCCGTCCGACCTGGGATCGGCGGCGGCGCGGAGTCCGTCGGGCTCCACCAGGATGGCGTGGAAGTGACCGGCGCTGCCCGGGTCAGGCATCGGTTGCGCGCCGAGTTCGGGCAGTCCCGGTTCGGCGAGGAGGCCGGTGGCACCGAAGCGCCAGCGCGGCGCGGCGATAGCCTCGCCCACGTCTTCGCCGGCGACGAAGATGCGGGCCAGGACCTGGAGATGGAACTGGATCTGTGCGGGGCCGCCCATCGTCCCGAAGACAAGGCGCGGCCGCCCGTCCTGCAGGGCCATGGCGGGGGCCAGTGTGTGCACGGGCCTGGCGCCGCCGATGTAGTCCTCCGGCGCGAAGTACTCGGCGCGGTTGTGGAGCAGGACACCGGTGCCCGGGATCACGACGCCCGAGCCGAAGGCGGCCGAGACGCTTTCGTTGAGGCTGACGGACATGCCGCTTTCGTCGCGGGCGCAGAGGTAGATGGTGTCGCCGTCGCGACCGTCCCTGTCGTCGAAGGCGCGGATCAGCCGGCGGTGCCACTCCGCGTCGTCAGTCGAAAGGCCGTCCAGCGGCTCCAGCCGGTCCAATGCGGCCAGCGCCAGGTGGCCGCGGCTGTTGGGCGGCATCTCGCAGACCTCGAGCCCCCGCCAGCTCGTGCGCGCCGGCTCGACCCACTCGGACTGGTGGCTCGTGAAATCCTCGCGGGAAAACGGCGCCGGTGCGGCCTCGCCTACCGTTTCGTAGAACTCGTCCAGGCGCTCGAGCGTGCGCGCCAGGTCCTCTTGCACCAGGGGGTCATCCGTTAGGTAGATGCGGCTGGCCTCCGGGTCGCGCTCCAGCAGGGGGCGCAGGAGGCCGGTGATCCTGGCGAGGCCGGGCGCCCGGGTTGCGCCTTCGCGGGCGAAGCGGATGGCGGGAGCGGCCAGGTCGGCCATCCGGCGGGAGCCGAAGCGCTCGTTGAGGGCGAACAGCCCGGCGACGCAGCCGGGTACGGTCGCCGACTCGATGCCGCGGCTGCGCACCTTGACCTGTGGCGCGGCGGCGGCGGGCAGGCGCCCGGTGGAGTTGAGCCCGGCGAGCTCGCCGTCGTTCCAGACCATGGCGATCAGGTCACCGCCGAGGCCGCACATGTGGGGATAGAGGACGGCGAGCGCCAGGTTCATCGCTACGGCGGCGTCTGCCGCGTTGCCGCCGGCGGTCAGGACGTCGAGGCCGGCCTGCGAGGCCAGGTGGTGCGGAGAGGCGACGGCGGCGCGCGGAAAGAGCTGGGCAGGCATGGGCCGAGTGTACGGGGGAGGACGGCCGATAGGGAACTACTGACGCCGCCGCTATACTTGATGGGATGGGCGAAGACGCGCTGAGCCGTCCCCCTCACGTTGGCAACGTGGCGATTCCGCCGCCCCCGCGCAGGCGGATCGTGCTGGACATGCCTTCGTGGGTGCCTTCGGAGAAGATCCCGCAGAGGCTGCTGGTGGCCTTGACGGCGTTTGCCTTGATCGGGACGTTTGTGGGGACGGCGCTGCCGTTCATCATGGGCTGGCTGGACGGCGACACTTTCAAGGAGTGGGGCTACGCCGGCATCTTCCTCACGAATTTCATCGGCACGGCCACCGGGTTTGTGCCGGTGCCGGGGTTGACCGCCGCCGGGCAGGCGCTGATCATCGCCGGCTCGCGGCACCTCTTCGTACCGGGCGTTGTCGTCGCCGGGTCGGCCGGGATGACGCTCGCCGAGTCGACGGCTTACCTGCAGGGCGTGGTGGGCCGCGGCCTGATGGAGGAGCGCGAGATGCCGGTCAAGGGACGGCTCGGCGTCTGGATGAGCCGGACGGCGGGCTGGGTGGACTGGCTGATGGCGCGCTGGGGCTTCCTGACGTTGCTGGTGCTTTCGGCGATCCCCAATCCGTTTTTCGAGTTCGCGGGGATCACCGCCGGCGCCGTGCGGATGAACTTCTGGCGCTTCCTGGTCGCCGTCGCCATCGGCAAGACGATCCGGGTGATCCTGCTGGTCTGGCTCGGCAACACCTTCCTGGATGCTGTCGGCCTCGATGTCTAGGCGCTGACCGGTGGGCGCTTGTTCGCCCAGGGCCGCGCCTCTTCGAGCTGCGCTGCCAGGCGGAAGAGCGTCGCCTCGTCGCCGAAGCGCCCGAAGTAGTGGGTCCCGATCGGCAGGTTGTCACCGTTCCAGAAGAGCGGCACCGACATCGCCGGCTGGCCGCTGGCGTTGCTGATCGGCGTGAAGGGGACGTACTCGCCCGCTCGGACGAAGCCGATCATCGGCATTTCAGGGGTGGAGTCAAAGTAGCCGATCGGCGGCGGCGGCGAGGCCAGTGTCGGGGTCAGCCAGACGTCGTACTTCTCCTGGAATTTGGCCATGGCGCGGCCCAGCGACTGAAGCGACGCGACGGCGGTCAGGTAGTCGCCGCCGCTCGTCGCCTTGCCGGCCTGGTAGAGCGCCCAGGTTACGGGTTCGAAGTACTCCTCCTTCACCGGCTTGCCGAGCGCTGCGGCCCACATGTCGATCTCGGAGGCGCAGCCGGAGGACCAGACGACGGTGAACGACTGGACCAGGTTGTCGAGGTCGCCGGCCTCGGGCCTGGCCTCTTCCACCTCGTGGCCCAGCTCTTTCAGCAGTTTCGCCGCGTCGTGAACGGCCGCCACGTTGTCGCGCGTGGACGGGCGTGCCCGTGGCGGCCTCCGTGGTGAAGGCGATGCGCAGGTGGCCGGGGTCCGCGCCGACTTCTTCGGCGTAGGGGCGCGCCGGCTCCGGGGCGATGTACGGGTCGCCCGGCACCCAGCCTCGCGTCGCGTCCAGGAGGGCGGCGGAGTCGCGGACGGTGCGGGTGATGGCGTGGTCGTTGGTGAGGCCGCTCATCGAGTCGCCGAGAGTTGGGCCGTGGGTGACCCTGGCGCGCGTCGGCTTGAGGCCGAAGAGGCCGCAGCAAGAAGCGGGGATGCGGATGGAGCCGCCGCCGTCGTTGCCGTGGGCCATCGGCACCATCCCGGCCGCCACCGCCGCCGCTGAGCCGCCGCTGGAGCCGCCGGTGCTGTGCCCGGTGTTCCAGGGGTTGCGGCTGGGCCCGAAGAGGCGCGGCTCTGTCGTGGGGACCAGGCCGAACTCCGGCGTGTTGGTCTTGCCGACGTGGATGAGGCCGGCGGCCTTCTGGCGGCGGGTGAGCTCGCTGTCGATCGGCGCGACCCAATCCTTGAGGAACTCGGAGCCCGAGGCTCTGCCGCGCGCCGGCGTACATTGGGCCGAGGTCCTTGATCAGGAACGGTACGCCGGTGAAGGGTCCGGCGGGTACCTTGCCGTTGGCGGTGCGGCGTGCGTTCTCGTAAAGCGGCGTGATCACGGCGTTGAGCTGCGGGTTCAGCCGCTCGATGCGCTCGATGGCGGCCTCCACGAGCTCGATCGGCTTCACCTGCTTGCTGCGGACAAGTTCGGCCTGTGCGGTGGCGTCCAGGTATGCGATGTCGTTCATCGGTAGGCTCCTTATCTCCTGGCCGCTAAAGTGGCACGGGCGGGCCGCGAAGTCAATCGCTATTCGTACGCGAAGTCAGTCAGGAACGTTCGCAGGGCCCGTGGAGCCGGCACATCGTCGAAGAGGACGCCGTGGATCATCGCCAACAGCGGCAGGTGGAGAGGCTTGCCGGCGACGAGCTCCTTGATCGCCCGGCAGGCGATGACGCCTTCGACGGTGTGGTCGCGGATGAAGGCCTGCCAGTCGCCATTGGCGCCGAGGAGATCGCCGAGCGTGCGGTTGCGGCTGTGTGTGCTGAAGCCGGTCGTCAGCAGGTCGCCGACGCCGGCCAGCCCGTAGACGGTCTGACGCTCGCCACCCAGCGCTTCGACGATGTCAGCCATCTCGCCAAGGGCTACGGTGGCCAGGAAAGCCTTGGTGTTGGTGCCGCGGCCGGTGCCGTCGCACATGCCCAGCGAGATGGAGTAGACGTTCTTCAGGGTGGCGCTCAGCTCCAGGCCGTCGACATCTCGCGTCGTCTCAACTTTCAGGTGGTTGTTCTGCAGCATGCGCTGGCAGGCCGCGCGGGAGCTATCGTCGGCGACGCCGATGATCACGGCCAGCGGCTGTCCGCGGGCCATCTCGATGGCGATGGCGGGGCCGCCCATGGAGCCGACGTAGCGGGCGCAGGCCGGGTCCAGCTCCTCGGTCACGATCTCGCTCATCCGCCGGTGGGTGCCGGCTTCGAGCCCCTTGGCGACGTTGAGGACGAGCTGCCCGGGCTTGACGAAGCCCGCGATGTCCCTGGACAGGGTGCGCACGATCTGGGACGGCACGCTGACGACGACCATCGAGGCGCCGGCGATAGCCTTCTCCAGCTCCCAGCACGGCTCGATGTTCCTGTCCAGCGTCACGCCTTCCAGGTACTTGACGTTGAGATGGCGATCGCGCACGTCTTCGAGGACGTCGTGCTCGATGCTCCAGAGGCGCACCGGGTGGCCGTTGCCGGCGATCACCTGGGCCAGGGCCGTCCCCATGTTGCCTGCGCCGAGAACGGCGGCTTCTTCGGTCATGGGATTAGGGTCGGGGGTCGCGCGGCGTGGGTCAAGGGCGGGCTAGATGTCGAACGCCTGGGCCGGGCCCATCTCGTGGCCGAGGACGCCGACCAGCATGCGCTGGACGCCGCGGAGGTGCGCCAGGTCGTGCGAGGGCCAGTAGTGCATGAGCTGCCCGACCGTGAACTCGCCGATCGAATCGAGGGTGGCGGCGCGCTCGAGCTGCTCTTCGCTCAGTTCGCGCAACCAGGCCACCGTTGCCGAGCGCCGCTCCTGGAACTCGCCCAGCAGTTCGTCGACGGTGCGAGTCATCAGGTCGCCCGCCTCCAGCGTAGCCAGCGGGTCCACGGCCGCGAACGACGGCCGGTCGCTTTGGACCATCTGGCGCAGCCGATCGTCGAAGACGGGCTCGACATCGACCATGTGGGCGAGGATGCGCTTTGGGGACCAACCGCGGTCGAGGTCGGTGGTGACGATCGCCTCGGGGAGGCCGGCGAAGAGCGAGCGGTAGAGGCTGGGTGCGGCGGTGAGCAGGGCGATGGCGGTCTGCTGGGTGTCCTTCAAGCGGGTACCGGTCAGTCGAAGGTGAACGTCTTGAGGTCTTCGGCTACCAGGGTGTTGGCCATCCCGTTGACAGCCGGCTTCGAGCTCAGGTGCGTGAGGATCATGGTTGTCTCCGGAGAGATGCGGCCGCGGATCAGCTTGATGTCGTCGAAGCCCATGTGCTCGGGGCCGCTCTCTTCGGGATAGGTGCAGTCGACGACGAAGACGTCGGCGCCGTCGCCCAGCGGTATCGTCTCCTCGCAGAACATCGTGTCGCCGGTGTAAGAGATGATCTTGTCGCCGATCTTCACCCGGTAGCCCATGGCGTGGAGGCCGTCCTTCTTGACGTGGTTCATCGGGAAGGAGGTGAAGGTCAGCGGGCCGGCCTTCTGCTCCTTTGCCGGGTCGGCGTCGACGTAGATCCGCTTGTAGCCGGCGCCCTTGATGATGTTCGGATAGACGCGGTGCGAAAAGTCTTCCAGCATCGCCTCGCAGCCGGGCGGGCCGACGATCGTCAGGTCCGTCGTGCGCGGCGACATGTAGGTGTACTCCAGCAGCAGGAACGGCAGGCCGACGAAGTGGTCGCCGTGGAAGTGGGTGATGAAGATGACCTCGATCTCCGGGAGTGAGATGCCGAGGCGCTTGAGCTGGGGCAGCAGCGTAGGCGGCGCGTCAAACTGGTACTTCCCGTCCACGATGAACGAGCTCCAGTAGCGTCCTTCCGCTGCGAAAGCGTTGGCCGACCCCAGGAAGCTGACTTCCACTGCTAGGCGGCCGCCTCGACGTATTCGCGGTAGCAGCCGTCCAGGAAACCCCAGAGGGCGTCGCAGGCCTCTTCAACAGCGGCGGTGGCTGTCTCTTCGGCGCCGGGCGTTGTCTCGGCGTAGCGGGCGACCATGTTGCGGGTCACTGCGGAGTGCTCAATGTCCAGCGAGTGGTGGACGACGAAGAAGCGCAGTCCGTCCGGCGAGTTGATGCCGTAGTGCTGCTTGAGGCCGTCCATCTTGGTCCCGGCGACTTCGGGGACCTGGGACTCGTAAGCGTAGAGCGCCGCGATTCCGGCGATGAAGGGCGAGTCCTTGGTGATGCGGCGGAAGGTTTCGTCCAGGGCGGTGGTCTCCGGCAGCGGGACGGCCTCGGTCATGTCTTCGCGCTGCAGGCCGATCGCCTCGCCGAAGCGGAGCCAGAGCTCGGGGTGGTTGTTCGGGCCTTCCTCTTCCTCGCGCAGGTTCTCCAGGAGCTCCTGGCGGTCGGCCAGGTCGTCGCAGTTGGCGTGGGTGCCGCTGACGTACCTGGGGAAGGCGAGCACGTGGTGGTAGTACTGGCCGGTGTAGCCCTTGAGCTCATCCATGGTCATCTCGCCGGCCTGCCAGCGGGTGTAGAACGGGTGCTTGAGGATGCTCTTCTCGGCGATGATGGCGTCGATACGGTCGCAGAGGGGGCTGGGGCGGGTTTCTGTGGTCAAGAGCAGTCTCCTTTCGGCGCTATCGGGAAGGATGGCTGGGGTGGTCACGAAAATATGTGATACAGGTCACACTTTCGCACTACCGCCGTATTCTACAGTGTCGTCCGCGCTTCGTCGCCGGGCGCGGCCGCTTATCCACGAATTGCACCCGTTTCGCCAAAATCGAAAGGGGTCGGCCCGAAAAGCCGACCCCTCTTCTAACACTGCACAGGGCCTGGCCCTGAACGGTACGTTACTTCTTGAGGATCTGGATGGTGCAGGCGGAGCCGAGACCGATGACGTGGGCCAGGCCGACCTTGGCGTCCTTTACCTGGCGCTTGCCGGCTTCGCCGCGCAGGTGCCAGACGATCTCGACGACGTTGGCGACGCCGGTGGCGCCGAGGGGGTGGCCCTTGGAGAGCAGGCCGCCGCTGACGTTAACCGGGATCTTGCCGCCGTTGTAGGTCTCCTTGTCATCGATCAGCTTGCCGGCCTCGCCGTCGCCACAGAGGAACAGGTTCTCGTAGTGGATCAGCTCGGCGGTGGCGAAGCAGTCGTGCAGCTCCACCATGCTGAGGTCTTCGGGGCCGATGCCGGCTGTCTCGTACGCCTGCTTGGCCGCCATGCGGGTGCAGGTGTTGATGTCGAACATCGTGGGGTTGCGCTCGGTGTAGGGGTCCGAGGTGAGGGCTGAGGCCGCGACGAAGATCGGCTTGGTCGTGTACTGCTTGGCCTTTTCGGCGGACATGAGGACTGCCGCTGCGGCGCCGTCGCCGGTTGGGCAGCACATGTACAGCGTGTTGGGCCAGGCCACGACGCGCGCGTTCATCACTTCTTCCAGCGGCGTCTCTTTCTGGTACTGGGCGTACGGGTTGAGGACGCCGTGCTCGTGGTTCTTGACGGCGATCTTGGCGATCTGGGCCTGGGTGGTGCCGTACTTGCGCATGTGCTCTACGCCGGCCTGCCCGAAGACGCCGGGCATGAGGCCCGTTCCCATGACGCCCTCAGTGCTGTAAGCGCGGTCCCCGCCGCCGCCAGCACCCAGGAGGCCCATCTTGCCCATCTGCTCGCTGCCGACGGCGACGGCCACGTCGTAAGCGCCGGAAGCGATGGCGTAGTAGGCCTCGCGGAAAGCGGTGGAGCCGGTGGCGCAGGCGTTGGCGACGTTGATCACCGGGACGCCGGTGGCGCCAATCTCTTTCATCACGCGCTGGCCGACCATGGCGTTGGACTGGTAGAGGTTGCCGCTGACGACGAGTTCCACGTCCTTGATGCCGATGCCGGCGTCCTTGAGCGCGTTGAGCGTGGCCTCGGAGGCCAGCCGCACGACGTCTTTGTCCGGGTAGCGGCCGAACTTCAGCATGTTCACGCCGACGATTGCTACTTCTCTCATTGGGTTATCCCTCCTTGCCCTGGACGGGCTCTACTTCTGGACCCGGTACTTGATTGCGACGACGTCGTTGCCTTCGCGGTCCTGGCCGGTGACTTCCGAGTACATCTTGACCTTCTTGCCGAACCAGCTGGGGTCCGGCTTCTCGGCGTCGAGGCCGTAGACGTTGGCCCGGACGGAGATGCCGTCGTCCAGGTCAATGATAGCGGCGATATAGGGCGACTCCAGGCCGGGGATGCTCTGGTAGACGACGGCGTAGACGTAGATCTCGCCGGTGTCGCCGTAGCGCACTTCCTCGAACTTGTCCTGCGCGCCGCACTTGCCGCAGGCGATCCTGGCGCCCAGGAACTTGCTGCCGCAGTTGCCGCACTTGACGCCCCAGAGGTAGGCCTCTTCTTTGGGGTAGCCCTCCGGGATCTTGATGAAGGGCAGGATCGGGTTCGTTTTCTTTTCGGTGGCGGTTTCTTGAGCCAAGGGGCGTCCTCCTTATATCTGAGCCTACCCCAGGGTGACAGCGCGCCGAGCCGCAGGGCGTCTGTATCTAAGCAAACCTTTACGTGCGCGTCAACCCTTGCGCCGGGCGACGGTTATTCCACCGACGGATGCTGGTCGTCCCGGTCCAGGGGCGGGATCGAGAGCGACATCACCAGCGCGCCTTCGTTCGTGGCGCGGACGGCGTGCACCTGTCCCGGCTCGATGCGGACCGTCTCATAGGGGCGCAGGCGCATCGTGTGGTCGCCCACGCGGGCCTCAACTTCGTGCTCGAGGACGGTGTAGACCTGCGCGCTCTTCTTGTGGAAGTGCGGCGCCACGTGTTCGTTGGAGAGCATGCGGATGATGCGGATGCTGCAGTCCGGCATGAGGGTGTGGGAGAGGATTTCGTATTCGCTCTTGTTCATGAGTGTGATGCTACCCCAATTCCGGCCGGACCAGGATCTTGGCGTGCTGTTCGGGGTCGCCCAGCGATTCGAAGGCCTCCGGGACCCCGGCGATGCCGACCTCGCCGGTGATCAGCGGCGCGACGTCGATGTCGCCGTCGGCGATGTGCTGCAGCGTGGCGCGGAACTCCAGGGGGTCGTATCCGAGGACGAAGCGGAGGTCCAGCTCCTTGGTGATGGCGATGATCGGCCAGATCGTGTCGGGCTCCATGCAGACCCCGGCGACGATGATGCGGCTGTTGCGCGGGGCGAAGCGCGTGACCTGGTCCAGCATGCCGGGGACGCCGACGGCCTCGAAGATCACGGGGGTGCGGCCCGCCGCCGAGCGTGTCCAGGCATCGATCGCCGGCTCTTCCCGCGGGTCGACGACGACATGCGCGCCCATGGTGGAGGCGAGACCCCGGCGTCTCGGCGAGAAGTCGGCAGCGACGATCGGCTCGACGCCGGTGAGCTTGAGTCCGGCGATGATGGCCAGCCCGATCGGCCCGCAGCCGAGGACGATCGCGCCTTCGTTTTTCTGGATCTTGCCCTTGGCGACGGCGTGAGCGCCGACGGCCATCGGTTCGGTCAGGGCTGCTAGCCGCGGGTCGACGCCGTCCGGGACCTTCACGCAGAAGGCCGGGGTCAGGACCATGCGCTCTCCGTAGCCGCCGGGATATGCCTGGGAGTACCCGACCTGGGCCATCCCGGCGGAGGACATGGCCAGCGGAATCGAGACGACGATGTCGCCGACCGCCAGGCCCGAGGCGCCGGGCCCGAGCTCCAGGACACGGGCGGAGAACTCGTGGCCCATGACCACGTCGCCAGCCACGTCGGCGGGTATGCCCATGGCGTCGGACACTTCGATCATGCGGTCCAGGTGCTTGAGGGCGTGCAGATCGGACCCGCAGATGCCGCAGGCGATGGTCTCGACAAGCACGTTACCGGGGCCGGCCACGGGATCTGGGACTTCTTTGACGGTCAGCTTGCCGTCTCGCATTACGGTGGCGCGCATCAAGGCCTCGCTTCCGGCTGTTGTTCCAGGGGGATCAGGCGTCCCCGGGCGGAATCGTATTCTGAAGGGGTGTTGATGTCGAGCAGGACGACGTCAGAGTCGAAGGGCACCTCGACGACGTCCGCGGCGCGGCGGTGGATGATTTCGCGCAGCCCGTCCGTGGCGTCGTCTACGCGCTCCAGCTCCGGCAAGAGCGATCCGCAGAGGAGCACCGGGTGGCCGCGCTTGCCCCGGTAGGCGGGCACGGTGACCAGGGCGCCGCTCGCCAGATGCTCGTCGAGCAAGCGGCGGACGACGGCGGCGGGACGCGGCTGGTCGACGCTGAGAACGATGATCTCGGCCGTCCCCTGTGGCACGGCCTTCGCCCCGGCGCGGAGGGAGGAGGCGCGGCCTTCGGCGTAGCTTTCGTTGACGACGACGGTCGCGCCGGCGCGCTCGGCGAGCGGTTGGACTTCGGCAGCGGCGTGGCCGAGGACGGCGATCACGTGATCGCCGCCGGCCTCGCTAAGCTGGCGGATTTGGTACTCGATCAGGGTTTCGCCGGCCCAGTCCAGCAACGGCTTCGGCGAGCCCATGCGGCTCGACTCGCCGGCCGCCAGGAGGATCGCCGCGATCACGGCTGTGGCGGCAGGGGCGCGTGCGCCGGGTCGCCGTGGGCCGCGTAGGGCCTCTGTGCGCGCTCGGAGATGGTGACCACGTCCTTCAGGATGTAGATATCGCGCGGGGCCGCTTCGGCGATGCCGCGGACGTAGGCGTGCGCCAGCTCGAACTTGTCCTGCAGCTCGCGGCTCAGGTGGTTGTAGCCGAAGGCGCCGTCCAGCACCACGCCGCGCGGCCGGGCCAGGTCGTTGAGGCGAGCGGCCAGGTTAACCAGCTGGCCGCTGTAGTCCAGGATGCGGCCATCGGAGACGAGGCAGCAGGTGGTGCCGCGGGCGATCCCGATCCCCATGTTCTGCGGCGTCTCAAAGGTGATCATCGGGTTGTTGCGGGAGAAGGTCGGGAAGTCCTCCACGCAGCGGACGGCGGAGTCGACGGAACGGGCCAGCATGTCGACAACAGTGTCCCTGTCGAAGTGGACGCTGATCATCAGACCGTCGCCCGTCGACTTGTAGAAGGAGCCGAAGGGGAAATAGTCATCGATCATGTGCATGAACACTTCGCGGATGAATGTGGCGACGTCCGGGGACTCGTGGTCGTCGCTGAAGTCTGAGAACCCGCGCACGTCGGCGTAGATGATGATGGCGTATTCCGAGACGCCGACCGCATGTTCCAGGCCTTTGCGCAGGTCCATCAACTACTCTTCCGCCGAGAACAGGTCGCCCAGCTTCATCGCCAGCGGCAGGCTGCCGGACAGTTTCACCTTGTTGAAGGGGCCCGGCATGACGGCCGTCATCGGGTTGAGGTCGCCTGTCGAGAGATCTATCCAGTTCTCGGGCTTGGTCTTGATTTCGATGTCCGGGCTCCCGCTGGGAGCGCCGTCGGCGGAGGCGGCGCGGCCCGCGGCGATCTCAATGTTCCATTGGCCCCCGCCTTCGCCCTCCATGGTGAAGAGATAGGTGGCCTTGAGGTCGCCGGCCTTGTCGCTGCGGAAAATCAGTGGCATGTAGTTGAAGAGACGGCCCATGTGGTAGTTGACCTGGTCAGGTGGGCTCTCCTCGACCCAGTGGGGGAGCTTCTTCTTGTTGACGCGGCGGATCTCCTGGTACTGGCCGGGAAGGAAGAGGTATGCACCGAAGAAGAGGTCCCGGATCGTGCCGGGGCGGTCCCACGCGGGGCTGCTGGCCGGCTTGTCGAGGTCGGCTTCAGGCAGCGCTTCCAGCATGGCGATGTGCTGCTCGAAGGCGGCTTTCATGCGCGCTTGCAACTCCAGGGCGGACAAGTCGACGACGGCCTTTGTGTTAGCGACGCGGAACGGGATGGTGTCGGCTCGCTTCTCAAACCCCGGGATGCTCGGCGCGTGCCCTTCGATCGCCGCTCTGGTTACCGGGATGCTCTCCGCTTCCATCGTCCCGACCAGTTGCGCGAGGTGGTACTTTGCTGTGCCCTGGTCGGACGCTTTCTTGTCCCACTCTTTGTCATCGAGCCTTGCGTAAGCGTCCAGGCTGCGCAGCAGCGCCGCTTTGTAGAAGGTCGTGATCTGGTCTTTGCTCGGTGTCATAAGTGCCATTCCTTCCAGTCCTCCCTGTGTCCTGCTAGATCTTGCCCAGCGCGCGCAGGACGCGTTCCGGGGTGATCGGGGCTTCGGTGATGTAGGCGCCAGTGGCGGCCGCGATGGCGTTGCAGATGGCCGCCGCGCCCGCCGTGATCGATGGCTCGCCGACGATGCGCGCGCCGTACGGCCCCTCTTCCGAGGGCACTTCGACGATGATCGTCTCGATCTTCGGGAGGTCGCGCGCGGTGGGGAGACGGTAGTCAAGCAGGTTGCCGTTGAGCAGGTGGCCTTCGCTGTCGTACTGCATCTCCTCCCAGAGGGCGATGCCGAGTCCCTGGCTGACGCCGCCCTGCATCTGCCCTTCGACGGAGAGCGGGTTGATCGCGAAGCCGGCGTCCTGGGCGATGGCGTAGTTCAGCACGGTGATGTCGCCGGTTTCTGGGTCTACCTCCACCTCGGCGGCCTGGCAGGTGAAGCCAGGCGCCATCTTGGTCGCGCTGATCGATCCGCGGCCCATCACCGCCGGGTAGCGCGCCCCGAAGTTCGTGGTCCAGCGGCCGATCCGGGCCAGCGTGATCGACTTGTCCGGCGCGCCGATCACCCGCACCTCGCCGTCGGCCATCTCCAGCTCTTCGACCGTCGCCTCAAGGCGCGGCGCGGCGATCTCGAAGATCTGGCGCTGCGCATCCTCGGCGGCGAGCTTGACGGCGCGGCCGACGGTGTACATCGTCTTGCTGCCGGCGCTCATGCCGGCGAAGGGCGCGGTCTTGGTGTCGCCGTAAGTCACCATGATCCTGTCCGGCGAAAGGTTCAGCACCTCGGCGGTGATCGACTGGAAGCTGGTGTTGACGCCGGTGATGTCCGCCGCGCCGACGGTGACGTTGACGGTGCCGTCGGGGTTCAGGCAGACCATGGCGCTGGCCGGCTGCAGTCCGCCCATCCAGCCGCCGACGGCGATGCCGATGCCGCGGTTGGGGTGCTTCCTGGACTCGGCGCGGCCCTTCCAGAGGTCGCTCTCGGAGATCGCCTGGAGGCACTCGTAGAGGCCGATCGCCGGGTAGACCTGGCCGCTGGGCAGCAGGTCGCCTTCGCGCACAGCGTTCTTCAGGCGCACTTCCATCGGGTCGAGGCCGAGCTCGTTGGCCATCATGTCGATCTGGCATTCGATGGCGTAGGTGGCGTTGTGGGCGGCGGGGGCTCGCAAGGCGCCGACGCTGGCCTTGTTCGTCAGCACTTCGTAGCCCAGGATGTCCAGGTTCGCGCACTTGTAGTAGCCGCCGATCAGCAGCGCTCCGGCCGCGACGGACGCGCCGGGGAAGGCGCCGGAGTCGTAGACCAGGCGCGACTGAATGGCCGTGATCGTGCCGTCCTTCTTCATCCCGGTCTTGAGATCGATGTGGGCGAACGGCGCGGGGGTGGCCGCGATCATGTCCTCGCCGCGGCTCATCACGTACTTGACGGGCCGGTGGGTCGCCATCGAGAGGAGCGAGACCATCAGCTCGGTGAGGTAGATCTTGCCGCCGAAGCCGCCGCCGACCTCCGTGGCCGTAACGCGGACGTTGCTCTCCGGGATCTCCAGGGTGGCGGCCAGCTCTTCGCGGATGTAGAACGGCGCCTGGGTGCTGGTCCAGACGCTGAGCTCACCGTCGCTGTAGTCGGCGATCGTGGAGTGGGCTTCGATGTAGCTCTGGTGCACCATCGCCGAACGCCATGAGCGCTCGACGATGACGTCGGCCTCGGCGAAGCCGGCTTCGACGTCGCCGCGCTTGAACGGCGTGGTGGAGGCGATGTTGCTGGACTTGCCTTCCTGGTTGCCGGACTCGAGATCGACGGCGACGTGGCCCTGCTCCTCGGAGCGGTCGATGCCGTGCAGGGGCGTCCGGACCAGTGGCGCGTCGTCCTTCATCGCCTCCAGCGGGTCGACGACCGGCACGAGGACTTCGTAGTCCACCGAGATCAGCTCCAGCGCCTGTTCGGCGACGTGGGGGTCGGAGGCGAGGACGGCGGCGATCGGCTGGCCGCAGAACAGCACTTCGTCGTCCGGGAAGACGATGGAGCGGCGGTTGGTCGGGTTCTTCTTGTACTGGGGCAGGTCGGCGCTGGTGATCACGGCCTCGACGCCCGGGAACTGTCGGGCGCGGACCGTGTCGATGGAGCGGATGTTGGCATGGGCGTACGGGCTGCCGAGGATCCTGGCGTGGAGCATCCGGGGCAGCTTCATGTCGTCGGCGTAGACGGTGCGGCCGCTGACCTTGGCCGGGCCCTCGATGCGCCTGGCCGCCTTGCCGACGTACTTGTGCCCGCCGCCGTTTGTCCGGGACTTCGCGCGCTCTTTCATCTGTGCCATGTCTTACCTCCGACTCGTCACTTGCTCGCCATGCGCTGGGCCGCGAGCTCGACCGCCTGGAAGATCTTGGTGTAGCCGGTGCATCGGCAGAGGTTCCCCGCGAGGCCCTCGCGGATCTCCTCGAACGTTGGTTTCGGGTTGTGGGCCAGGAGATCGGCGGCTGCCATCACCATGCCGGGTGTGCAGAACCCGCACTGGACCCCGCCGGCGTCGATGAACGCCTGCTGGACCGGGTGCAGCGCGCCGTTCGCGGCCAGCCCTTCGATGGAGATGACCTCACGGCCGTCCGCCTGCGGGGCCAGCATCAGGCAAGAGGTGATCAGCCGCCCGTCGACGAGCATCGAGCAGGCGCCGCAGTCGCCGGTGCCGCAGCCTTCCTTGGCCCCGGTGTAGCCGAGCGCCTCGCGCACAGTCTCCAGCAGCGTCCAGCTGGGCTCGACGGCGACCTCCTGTGGCGAGCCGTTGATCCGCAGGTTGATGATCTGCTTTGGCATCGGTCTATCCCTTCGCCCTCTCGGCGGCTTTCGTCAGCATCCGCGCCGTTATCACCTTCACCAGGTGCCGCCGGAACTCCGCCGAGCCGCGAACGTCTCCGATGGGGCTGCAGGCGGCGGCCGCGGCCTCGGCTGCCCTGGCGAACGCGGTTTCGCCGGGCGCCTGGCCTTCAAGCGCAGCTTCGGCAGTCTCAGAGCGGAACGGTTTTGGAGCGACGGCCCCCAGCGCGACGCGGGCCCGGCTGATCTTGCCGCCGTCGATCGTCAGCGCCACGCCGACGCCGACGACGGCGATGTCCATCTGCTTGCGCGGCGTGTGCCGCTGGTAGGCGCTGGATGTGCCCTTTGGCGGAGCGGGCATTCGCACCTCCGCCAGCAGCTCGCCGGGCTCCAGCGCGGTCTGGCCGGGGCCGCGAAAGAAGTCGCCCAGGGCCAGCGCGCGGCGGCCGGTGGTGCCGACGATCACGGCCTCCGCCTCGAAGGCGAGCAGCGGGGGCGCCGTGTCGGCAGAAGGGGCGGCGTTGCAGATGTTGCCGCCGATTGTGCCCATGTTCATCGTCTGCCAGGAGCCGACGACGCCCGCGCCTTCCGCCAGCGCCTGGTAGCGCTCGCGGACGACAGGCGAGGCGGCGATCTCGGCCATCGTCGTTGCCGCGCCGATCCGCAGCCCATCCTTCTCCGAGAAGTCGATGCCCTTGAGCTCGCCGATGCGGTCCAGCGAGACGATCATCTGCGGGTACGGGAACCTGGTGCGGCCTTCCTTCATCTGGACGACGATGTCAGTGCCGCCGGCGACGGGGCGCGCGCCATCGCCAAGCTGGTGCAGCAGCGCAACGGCCTCGTCGAGGTTTCGCGGGGCGTAGTAATCAAATGGGCGCAAATTTACCTCCGTCCGTGGATGTACATTCTATGCTTTCGGCGGAAGGGAGCCAATCTTTAACCATCATTCGCCTGCGGGCGGCTGGAGGCTCGTGAGCGCGGCGTTTGGCACGCCTTTGGCCTGTACCAGGACCCGGATGCGGCCCAGCCCGCCCGGGTCCAGCAGCTCGGTGACGGCACGCCGACGGGCGGCGTACTCTTCCAGGCCGGTTGCGTCGGGCGGCGGCTGCAGCGCTTCTGCGAGGCCGAGGTTCTCCAGGAAGCGCGACTGCGTGACGAAGCCGAGCGTTGTCAGCCCGGCGACCTCTCCGGCGCGGCGGACGGCGGTGAAGTCGACGTGGGCGGTCATGTCCTGCCTGCCGATGCGGGCGTAAGGGTCGGCGCTGGGGCTCTGGCGGTAGAAGCAGAGCAGGGTGCCGTCCGTGCGCCAGGAGGCGTACAACTCGGGAGCTTCGTAGCCGTAGTCGATAGTCATCAGGAAGCCTCGGGTCATGGCGGCGGCGGCCTGCTTGATCCACTCCGGCGCGCCGAGGTTGACCTCCGCGCGGCAGCCCTCGCCGGGGAGCAGCTTGAGCCGCTTGAAGTATGCGGTGAGGGCGCGGGATGGGTTGCGCAGCTCCTCCCCGAAGTGGGCGCCGTCCCAGGTGACGTAGACCTCAAGCAGCCGGCCACCCTCGACAGCGACGCGGTGGACCGGCAGCGCGTCCAGCAGCTCGTTGGAGAAGATGCAGCCGCTGACGTCGCGCGGGATCTCTCCGGCCCACGATACTTTGGGCACCAGCCCTTCGTCTGACAGGAGCTCGCGCTGGCGGTACATCGCCGCGGCGTGCGGCTCCACGACGGCGTAGTGCATGGCGGTGAATAGGGGTGCGGCGTTGCGGCGGGCCCAGCTGAGGACGTCGCGCACCATCACGCCTGAGCCCGCTCCCGCTTCGACAACGTCGAAGACCGGCGGAGAGCCCAGCTGCTCCCACATCTCGCGGAGCTGGCGGCCGATCATGGCGCCGAAGAGGGGGCTCAGCTCCGGGCTGGTCACGTAGTCGGCCTCGCGGCCGATCGGGTCGCGGCGGCCGGCGTAGTAGCCCAGCGTCGGGTGGTACAGCGCCATCGACATGAAGGCGAAGAAGGAGATGCCGCCTTCCGCCGCGATGCGGGCGACGATGGCCTCCTTGAGGGCCGCGTTCTCGGTCACCGTGTCGAATTCACTCACTGGCCGAATCGTAGCAGGCGCGATTGACATCCGTCCGGTCATACCGGAGACTGCGGCTCAAGACATGGCGTCCGTCCGGGGCGCCGCGCCGGGCCGAGCTGGTATGACACAGCCGGCCGGCAACGAAATTGGCCGGGCCACGTTGGTATGACACAGCGGGCCGGTCTGGAGTGGAGACCGCGGCAGTCGCTGCCGTTTTCGGTTCCTCGGTAGCGTCCATCTGCTGGGTAAGGAAGAGTTTTGGCATGAAGTACCTGTTCCTCGTGCTGGCCGCGCTCACCGTCGCTTTCGCGGCCTGCGGCGGCGACGACGATGACGCGCCGACGCCGACGGACACGCCGCCGACTTCGACTGCGACGGCGGAGATCGTGCCGTCGCCGACGTACAACCTCTCCGGGACGCTGACGGTCTTCGCGGCCTCTTCGCTGACGGAGGCGTTCACGGAGATCGGCCAGAAGTTCGAGGTGGAATATCCGGCGCTCCACGTGGAGTTCAACTTCGCCGGGTCGCAGGTCCTGGAGACGCAGCTGGAGCAGGGCGCATCGGCGGACGTCTTCGCCTCGGCCGACGGTTTGGCGGCGGGTCTCAAGGCGGGGCTCTTCCTTGATGAAGGGCGGTACTTCGCGCAGAACCGGCTGGTCGTGATCGTCCCTAAGACGAACGACGCCGGGATCTCGGCGCTGCAAGACCTGGCCAGGCCGGGCCTGAAGATCGTGCTCGCCGACGAGGATGTGCCCGTCGGCAAGTACGCCCGGCAGTTCCTGGACAAGGCCTCGGCGGACCCGGGCTTCGGCGAGTCCTACGGGGACGATGTCCTCGCCAACGTCGTCTCGGAGGAGTCGAACGTCAAGCAGGTCGCGGCCAAGGTGCAGCTGGGGGAGGCCGACGCCGGGATCGTCTACAGGACGGATCTGACGCCCGATCTGGCCGGCGACGTGACGACGATCGACATCCCGGATGAGCTCAACGTGATCGCGGACTACCCGATCGCGCAGACCGCAGAGGCTCAGACCAATGAGGCGGCCTACGTTTTCATACAGCACGTGCTGGGCAAGGAAGGACAGGACATCATGGAGGCACACGGGTTCCTGCGGACGGACGGACGCTGATGGCGGCGCGGGCGTCGGCACGCTCAGGCACGCTCCACGTCGCTACCGAGACGACCGCTGCCGTGATTGTCGGTGCGGTCGTGCTGTTGTTCCTGGGGCTGCCGGTCTTCGCGATCATCGAGCGGGCGCTGCGCACCAGCGACGTGATCGATGTCGCTTCCTCGTCGCAGGTGATTACCGCGCTGCGCCTGAGTTTCGAGACGACGGCGATCAGCCTGGCGCTGGCGGTGCTCTTCGGCACGCCGCTGGCTTATCTGCTCGCGCGCAGCCGGTTTCCCGGTCACGAGATCGTCGACGCTCTGATCGACCTGCCGATCGTCCTGCCGCCAGCGGTCGGCGGACTCGGCCTGCTGATGGCGTTTGGGCGCAACGGACTGCTCGGCTCGGAGCTGGACTGGCTCGGAATCCATCTCGCCTTCACGACGGCGGCGGTCGTGATGGCCCAGACCTTCGTCGCCAGCCCGTTCTACATCCGGGCCGCCAAGTCCGGCTTCGAGGCGGTGGACCGCGACCTGGAGGACGTGGCCTGCACACTGGGCTCGTCGCGGTCAGCCGTCTTCTTCCGGGTCGCGATCCCGGCGGCGGTGCCGGCGCTGATGGCCGGCGCGGTGATGGCCTGGGCGCGGGCGCTCGGCGAGTTCGGCGCGACGATCATGTTCGCGGGCAGCTTCCCGGGACGCACGCAGACGGTGCCGCTTTCCATCTACCGCTCGCTGGAGACCGGGATCGACGTGCCGCTCGCTCTCTCAGCGATCCTGATCGTCATCTCCTTCGCGATCCTGCTGGCCTTCCGCCTGTTGATGAAGCGCGCGGCGTTCACGCTGTAGCCCCGATGCCGGATACGCCGCCGCTGCTTGAGCTGGCCGTCCGCCACCGGCTGGGCGACTTCGCGCTGGATGCGCATCTCCTGAGCGCGCGGGGACCGCTGGTGATCATCGGGCCGTCCGGCGCCGGGAAGAGCGCCACGCTGCGGGCGATCGCGGGTGTGCTGCGGCCGGAGTGCGGGCGGATCGCCATCAACGGGCGGCTGCTGCTGGACACGGAGAGCGGCGTCGATGTGCCGCCACAGTTGCGGCGGGTCGGCTACGTGCCCCAGGACTACGCGCTCTTCCCGCATCTTTCGGCAGAGGCCAACATCGGGTTCGGTCTGCGGTCGCTCAGCCGCGGCGAGAGGCGCAGCCGCGTCGACGAGATGGTCGCGCTGACCGGTCTCGAGGAGCAGCGTTCGCTACGGCCCCGGCAGCTCTCTGGCGGCCAGCGACAGCGGGTGGCCCTGGCGCGGGCCCTGGCCGTCCGGCCCGACGTCCTGCTGCTGGACGAGCCGTTCGCAGCGCTGGACGCACCCACACGGGCCGCGCTCCTGGATGACGTGCAGGCGCTCATCGCCAGGACGCAGACGGCCGCGATTTTCGTGACTCACGACCGCAACGAGGCGCTGCGGCTGGGTGAGACGGTGGCCGTGATGATGGGGGGCCACATCCGGCAGGCCGGGACGCCTGCGGAGGTGTTTGGCGCTCCGGCGGATGAGGACGTCGCAGCCTTCGTGGGTGTGGAGACGATAGCGCCCGGGCGCGTCCGCAGAGTCGGCGACGGCGTGGCGCTGGTGGAGGTCGCGGGTCAGCTGGTTGAAGGCGGTTTTGAGGCCAGTGCCGGTGACGACGTGCTGGTCTGCCTGCGCGCCGAAGACGTCACGCTGTCCGCGATCGGCGGCGACGCCTCGCCTTCCAGCGCCCGCAACCACCTGCGGGGCCGCGTCGCCCGCGTCACGCCGTCCGGCCCCTACATGCGGGTGGAGATCGATGCAGGGTTCCCGCTCGTCGCGCTGATCACCCGGCAATCGCTGGAGGACCTCTCGCTCGCGCCGGGCTCAGAGGTCACGGCGACGTTCAAGGCCGCCGCGGTGCACATGATCCGCCGCGGCTAGGCGTCGACCCAGCTGTGCAGTTCGGCTAGCAGGCGCAGGTCGTTGCTGATGATGCCGTCCACCCCCTGCGCCACCAGTCGTTTCGCCGCCTCGCGGTCGTCCACCGTCCAGCAGTAGAGATCGACGCCGCGCTCTTCCATCAGCCGAGCCTTCTCTTCATCGATGAAGACGTAGGCGATGCAGATTTTGCGCACGCCGTGCTCCAGGAGAACGAGGAGGCGCTCCCACTGGTACGGCCGCTCCACGGAGTAACGCACCTCCAGGTCCGGGGCGACTTCGCGGATGCGGTGGAGGACGGAGTACGTCTGCCCGCAGATCGCCACCCAACTCTCCGCGTTGTGGGCGCGGATTGTGGCGACGAGCTTGTTGACGTAGCCGTTCAGATCGGGAGTCTTGTAGTGGCCCTTGACGTCGAGGAGGAGGCGCTTGCGGCCGGCCACGGTGGAAAGCAGCTCGTCGAGCTGAAGGGTGCGGATGTCCGGCCTCACGAAGTAGCGGCCGATGTGCAGCGCGTAGGGGCCGAGCGGGTGGCCCCGGAGGTCGCGGTCGTAAAGGAGGGGCAGCCAGCTCATCCGGCGCTCGTGGTGGATACGGATCTGGCCGGCGCGGTACCACATGTCCACCTCGATCATGTCGCAGTCGGCGGCGAGGGCCCTGGCCAGGGCGGGACGGCTGTTGCCGTAGGCGTGGGCGATCCGGACGACGCGCTTGGGGGCGGGCATCAGGGGCGGGGGCCGGCCGCCAGGCGGTGCACCTGCTGGGCGCGCATCGTGTACTGGCCCGTGGCCATCTCCAGGATCTGGCGCAGCGTGAAGCTGCCGAGCTCCTGGTCCGCGGCGACTTTCTCCAGGTCCTCCGGCAACAGGTCGTGCAGGAGGTTGCTGAAACGCCGGTGCGCCACCTGCAGAGACATCACTCCTTCCCGCAGAGAGCCGAAGCTGGCGCGGGTCAGGCAGGGCGGCTGTGGCAGGTTGAGGGCGCGCGCGGCGAGCCTGCCGTAGTAGAAGTTGATGTCGTCCACGGTGCGCTCCACGGAGTGGCGGATGGACTCGCCGTCGGGAGTCTCGACTTCGAAGGCTGCGCCGGCTTCGGGCGTCTCCAGCGAGGTGATGAGCGCCGCTTTGGCCGCGTCGAGGCGGCGGAGGACATCCTCCAGGGTGATGGCGGGCGCGTCGTTAGCTTCTGTCATATCAGTCGAGCGGCTTTCTTGCAGCATACCCCGTGTCGAGCTCATGCCACCAGTCGATGTGCTCCTCGCCAAGCTTCCAGCAGAGGTAGGCCACGTTGCCGCCGATCTCGGAGCGGAAGTCGACCAGGCCCATGTCGACGTCCTTGACCTCGATCCCCATCCTGGCCACGCGCTCGACGATCTCGTTGACAGCGCCGGCGGTCTGCGCCACACCCTGACGAGCGCGGCCAAGCTCGCCGTCGATTCCGTGGCCGTTGCCGCGTGCCTGCGCCTGGAGGGCGGTGACCTTCTCCTGGAACTGATCGTGTTCGCGCTTGAGCTGTTGGGCCTTCCAGAGCAGCGGGGCGATCTGCGGCAGCATGGCTTCGGCTTCGTCGCGGGAGAATAGGCGAGGGGGCATGGCGCGAGTCCGATTATACGACGGAGCCCGCGGCCGGAGTGAGATTGCGGGACGGCCCGCGATGTGCGACAAGAGTGCTGGAAAAGAGGTACGCCATGCTCTCACCGATCTCCCCCAACGTCCGCTTCATCACCCACGAAAGCGAGGTGCTGAAGGGCAACCCGCTGGGCGATCCGCACGTCCGCACCTTTCCCATCTACCTGCCGCCCGGCTACGACGACGCCCCGGACAGGCGCTACCCGGTGCTGTTCCGGCTCAGCGGGTTCACCGGCGGCGGCATGTCCCACCTGGGGCGGCGGTTCCTCTTCCAGGCCGCCGACGAGATGCTGGACGACCTGGACGCCAGAGGGATGCCCGGCGTCATCAACGTCTTCGTCGATTGCGTGAGCAGCCTCGGTGGCAGCCAGTACGTCAACTCGACGGCGATCGGGCGCTACCAGGACTACATCGTCCAGGAGCTCGTGCCGTTCATGGACGCGAACTACCGGACAACGGGAATGCGGGGCTGCATCGGCGGGTCCAGCGGCGGCATCGGCTCTTTCACGCTGGCGGCGATCTACCCGGACGTCTTCCAGGCCTTCGCCGACAACTCCGGGGACAGCGCCTTCGATCATTGCTACCTGAACGACGTGCCGGCCTTCGTCAAGGCGATCGCCAGGTACGACTACGACGTCGCCGCCTTCATCAAGAGGATCCCGGAGATCCAGCCCAAGGACGACGACTTCAACATGATCCTGAACCTCGTCGCGATGTCCGCCTGCTACGCGCCGAACCCCGAGGCGCCGATGGGCTTCGAGATGCCGTTCGACGTGTACAACGGGCGCCTGGTCCCGGAGGTCTGGGCGAAGTTCATCCAGCACGACCCGGTGCAGATGGTGGCCCGCTACGCCGACAACCTCCGCAAGCTGCGCTACTGCTTCGTGGACTGCGGGACGAAGGACCAGTTCCACCTCTACCTCGGCTCCCGCCAGCTCCACGCCGAGCTTGAGAAGCACAGGATCGACCATATCTATGAGGAGTACGAGTCTGACCACTTCCTGCTGCGCCGGGAACAGGAGCGGAAGGTGATCCCGCAGATGGTGGCGGCGCTGCAGAAGTAGTGCTGCGCCGCGCATTTCCCCCGGCTGGTATCCTATGGGTGGAAATTCTGCTGAGGAGCCGATCATGACCACTGAAGAGCGCAAGGCCAAGTCAGAGCTGTACGGCGAGGAGCGGTCCGACTCGCTGCCGTTCAACACCCCGGAGAAGTCAGACCGCTACCGCACCGAACGCTATCTCGGCGCGATCGGCCTCAACTGGTTCGAATGCGACCCCACGCTGCAGCGCTCCATGCGCTACTACATGAGCGAGAAGGAGTACGCCTGGGCCGAGCCGCGGCTGACCGACCTGGGCGCGCTGATGGGCGGCCCGATCGCCGAGCGTGCAGAGATCACCGACAAGAACCCGCCGCAGCTTGTGAAGTACGACCGCTGGGGCCACGACGTTAGCGAAGTGATCATCGCCGAATCGGCCAAGGCCACCAAGCGCGACCTGGTCCAGAACGGCTTCATGGGCCCGCAGTTCCGCCGCGATGCCGAAGCGGCCGGCGTAAACTCCGGCCCGCTGGCGATGGCCTCAGGATACCTGCTGGACCAGGCGGAGATCGGCATGTCCTGTGCCATGGGCGCCGACGCCGGGATGGTCCAGGAGCAGGTCTCACGCTTCGCGCCGCCGGACGTCCAGCAGTACGTCCTCTCCCGCATCGAGTCCGGGGAATGGGTCGGCGCGACCGGTCAGTTCTTCACGGAGCGCACGGGCGGCTCCGACCTCGGCGGCCTGGAGACGACGGCGACGCCCAACGGCGACTCCTGGATCCTCAACGGCTTCAAGTGGTTCGCCTCCAACTGCGACGGCGAGGCCTTCGTCGTCCTGGCCAAGCCTCTCGGCGCACCCGACAGCGTCAAGGGCAACACACCGTTCCTGGTGATGAAGCACAAGCGAGACGGCTCTCGGAACGGCATCAAGATCCGCCAGCTCAAGGCCAAGATGGGCACCCACGCCGTAGCCTCCGGCGAGGTGGAGTTCGCTGACGCCGAGGCGTTCATGCTCTCCGGCCCGCCGGCCAACGGCGACGGCTCCCCCAGCGACGGCAAGGGCATGGCCCGCCTGATGGCGATGACGAACATCGCCCGGCTCGGCGTCGGCATGATGGGCCTCGGCTGCGCGCGCCGCGCCCTGGTGGAGGCGATCTGCTACGCCACCGCCCGCAACTCCTGGAAGACACCGCTGGCCCAGCACCCGCTGATGAAGCGCAAGCTGGCCGAGATGATCGTCGACGTGGAGGCAGTGCAGGCGATGCTGTTCGAAGGCTACGGCTATCCGAACAACCAGCGCGCCGTCCACACGATGGAGCGCTCCCGGATCATCCCGCCGCTGGCCAAGCTCAAGGCCGCGCGCCTCGGCATCACCACCGCCAGCGACGCCATCGAGATCCACGGCGGCAACGGCTACATCGAGACCTGGCCCGTCGCCCGCATCCTCCGCGACGCGCAGATCAACACGCTCTGGGAAGGCCCCGACAACATCCTCTGCCTCGACGTCCGCCGCGCCATCGAGCGCGAAAACGCCGACGAGCCGTTCCTCTCCCGGCTGGACGAAGCGCTGGACAACGCGGGTGAGGCGATCCCCGCCTCCCGAATCGTCCGCGACCGCAAGGAAGACCTGGCCGCGGCGATCAGCGCCTGGAAGGGCCTTTCCGGCGAGACGGCCGAAGCGCGGCTCTTCCCGCTGGCGCAGTTCATGGCCGAGACGTTCACCGCCGCTATCCTCTGCGAGCGCGCGGAGTGGGAGCTGCGGGAGTTCGGGGACGACCGCAAGGGTGTCATCGCCGCGCTCTACACGGAGCGCTACCTGACAGACCGCAACCGCCTGCGCGACATCGACGCGCCGAGCAGCCTGGCCCTGGAGCGCTTTGACGACCTGGTCGCCGGGGCGCTGGTGGACAGCCGCCCGCGCTAGTGGATCTCGACTAGCTCAACGTCGAAGATCAGCGTCGCGTTCGGCGGGATGACGCCGCCCGCACCGCGCGAGCCGTAGCCGAGCTCCGGCGGGATCGTCAGCTTGCGCTGGCCGCCGACCTTCATCCCGGCGACGCCTTCGTCCCAGCCCTTGATCACCTGGCCTACGCCCAGCGTGAACTGGAACGGCTTGCCACGGTCCCTGGAGCTGTCGAACTTCTTGCCGTCGACCAGGGTGCCGGTGTAGTGCACGCTGACCTTCTGGCCGGCCTTGGCCGCATCGCCGGAGCCCTCGGCGATCTCGTCGTACTGTAGTCCGCTTCCCGTATCCATATCGCTACCTATCCTCTCAGCTTCGTCACGGGGCCGCCGTTGGTGTTGGTGTCGCCTCCGCGTTGATGGAGACGAGTTCGACGTCGAAGATCAGAGTCGTATCCGGCGGTATCTTGTCGCCCTGGCCGCTGGACCCGTAGCCCAGAGCGGGCGGGATGACCAGCCGCCGGTGCTCGCCGACCTTCATCCCGACGAGGCCTTCGTCCCAGCCCTTTATCACCTGGCCGGAGCCTAGCTTGACGGTGAACGGAGTGCGCCCGGGGTTGAACGAGCTGTCGAACAGCTGCCTTGTCCCCTGGTTCCAGCCGCTGTAGTTGACCAACACCGAGTCGCCCGAGGCGGCCGTGGCGTCGCCCGTGCCCTCCTGGAAGATCGTGTACTCCAGGCCGTCCGCCAGGGTCACCGGGGTACCGGTAATGTCCGGGGGGCTGGCCGGTGGTGTCGGGGCCGGCGTCTGGCCGAACGGCGTCGGCGTGGCTACGCGCAACAGGTCGATGTCGAAGACCAGCGTGGAGTTGGGCGGGATGTTGTCGCCGCTGCCGGCGTCTCCGTAGGCCAGGTCAGGAGGAATGATCAGGCGCCGCGTCTCGCCGGGGAGCATGCCGACGATGCCCTCATCCCAGCCCTTGATCACCTCGTCGTGGCCGAGAGTGACATCGAACGGGACGCCGTTCTTGTACGAGCTGTCGATGAGGACGCCGGTGTCCTGCAGCCAGCCGCTGTAGTGCACGGTGACGCTGTCGCCGGATGCAACGGGCGTGCCGCTGCCCGGCGTGACGATGATGTACTGCAGCCCATCGGGGAGGGTCGTCGGCTCGCCGGAGACCGCCGGCGGTGAGGCCGGCGGGGTGCGCGTGGGGGCCGCGGTCGGGGTATCGCTGAGGTTGGCGACGCTCTCGCTGGTGCCGCTGCCGCCGGCGAAGATGACGAGGCCCAGGATGATCAGGACGCTGACGAAGATGATCCCGGAGCCCAGCATGACGAAGCGGTTGGAGAGGACGTCGGACGGGTTCATGCTGCCCGCGGAGGCCAGGTCGTTGGCCAGCTGGCGATCGTACTGCCGCCGCCTTCGCGGGTCGCGCAGCACGTTGTAAGCCGCGGCCACCTCAGCATGCCGCTGGGCGGCGCGCTTCTTGCTGCTGGTAGCCGGATCGAAGACGTTGGAAAGCCGCTCGTACGCCTTCTCGATCTCTTCGGGCGTAGCTTTGCGGCTGACCTGCAGGATCGCGTAGTAGTCTTTCTCGTATGCCACTGGCTGGTACTCAGCCTCCTGTCCCCTTGTGATGCTCGCGACGCGAGTACGAAACATTGTAGACGCTCGGCGTCTGGGGGCGATAGTGCCCGGCCAACGTTAAGCGAACGTTAGGCCTGAGCGGTTGCGGCGGGCCAGCGGCGGCGCTAGATTACGAAGCGATGAAGGAGCCCCCGGCGTCACCAGTCCGGCCGGTCAAGCGGCGCGACGTTGACAATCTGATCGCGCTCTACCAACGCGCTTTCTGGGACGACCCGGCGATGGAGTTCATCCTGCCCAATGAGCAGACGCGCGGCCGGGCGATGGACGCCTACATGCGGATGATCGTCAACCTCGGCTTCCGCGAGGGAGCGGTGCAGACGATCGATGGGGAGGACGGCGTCCGCTGCGGGGCCGTGTGGGTGGAGCCGGGCCGGGCGCCTTCGGGAGTGATTTCGCTGCTCCGCTCCGGCTTCGTGCAGATGCTGGTGCAGACGCGGGAGATCTTGCCTTTGCGCAAGTTCTTCGCGCTTTCGGCAAAGATCGAAGAGATGCACAAGCAGGACATCCAGAAAGAACACTGGTACCTGGCGCTCCTGGCGGTGGACCCGCCGCACCAGGGCAAGGGTGTTGGCGGGCTGGTGCTGGAGCCGCAGCTGGAAGAGGCCGACCGGCGCGGGTTGCCCTGCTACGTGGAGACCACGAAGACGCGAAACGTGCCCTTCTACGAGAAGCAGGGCTTCGTCGTCAAGCACGAAATCCCGATCCCGATGGGCGGTCCGCCCCTCTGGACGATGATCCGCGAACCGGTCCGCTAGGCGGAACTAAAGTTCGTGTGCGGCCATCAGCGCCTGCCAGTGGCGCTCCGCCTCGGTTGAGTAGCGCTGGACGTCGGCCGGGTCCAGGAGGCCGCGCTCCGTGACATAAGACGTCACGAGCCTGGCGGGAGTGACCTCGTAGTAGACGTTGCGCACCTCCAGCCACTGCTGGTCGCAGATCTCCGCCGCCTTGCCTTCCTGGGCGGAGAACGGCACGGGCTCCGAGGGCGCAGAGACTTTCAGCGTCTCGGCCACGGAGTAGAAGGGGACCTCGGCGTCCCGGGCGGCCAGGGCGAGCCCGCGGGTGCCGATCTTGTTGATGAAGTCGCCTTCCGGGAGGATGGTGTCGGCGCCGACGACGACGACGTCGACCTCATGCACGAACAGCGCCATCTGGGCCTCCGTGATCAGCGTCGTCGAGATGCCGGCCCGGACCAGCTCCTTGGCGACACGCACGCCTTCGTTGAAGGGGCGGGCCTCGGAGACGATCGCGCGGCGCGGCTTCAGCGAGGCCAGGAGGTCGATGACTGTAGAGGACCAGCTGTGGGTCATGATCGTGCCGGAGGGGATCACCTTTCGCGCGGCCAGGGCCAGCGCCTCGGGACCCATCTCGATCTCCTCGATCGTCTCATCCACAGCCCGCAGGCAATCGTTGGAGTCAAGGAAGCGGCTCCAGGCAGCGGCGACGGCGTTCTCGATAGCGGCGTTCATCGGCCGGGCCATGGCCAGCTGGCGGCAGGTAGCGCGGAGCTCTTCGCCGCTGCACTCGCCGTCTGCGCCGACGCTGCGCAGCGCCCGGAGGGTGGCCAGGGCCAACTCGCGTGCCCCGCTCTCTCGGTTAGCCTGGATGTCCTTGATCGCGGCGCGGATTTCAGGCCTCAAGCGCGTACCTCCTTAGAAAACAAAAAGCCGGGGTCAAGTGACCCCGACTTATGACTTTCAAACCAGAACCAACCATGGGCTTGTGCTCCAGACTGGCGTCCACCTGCCGGCGGGAATTGGCGGCGTTCTGTAAGGGGTAGGCTACACCACCTGTCAAGGGTTGTCCTGACGAACCGGCCCGGTTTTGGTGAATTCATTTGTCGTTCATCGCCGCGTGACGGGGACGCAGCCCCTCGCCCCCAGGCGGGCCCGTAGATATACTGCGAACGATGCCGGATTCTGGACTGCCGCCGCTGGTGCAGGCGCTGCTCAAGCCCGCGGCTTACCCGTACAAGACCAGCCGCGTCCAGCTAATTCAAACCCATATCTCCTACGTCTTCCTGACCGACGAATACGTCTACAAGGTGAAGAAGCCGGTGGACTTCGGCTTCCTTGACTACTCCACGCTGGGCAAGCGCCGCTACTACTGCCAGCGCGAAGTCAAGCTGAACTCCCTCCTCTGCGACGAGACGTACCTCGGCGTCGTGCCGATCCGCGAGGAGCACGGCAAGTTCTCGCTGGGCGGGCATGGGGGAAAGATCGTCGAGTACGCGGTCTGGATGCGCCGCCTGCCCGAGGAGCGGATGCTGAACCGCCTGATCGAGCGCGGCGAGGCGACGACGAAGATGGTGCGGCTCGTGGCCGACCGGCTGGCGCCTTTCCACCAGACGACGGCCGAGACCAGCCCCGCGATCGCCCGCTACGGCGACTGGGCGATCCGCTACAACCACCGCGAAAACGTCCGCCAGTGGACGCCCTACGTCGGCCGCACCCTGAGCGCCGAGCAGGACGCGATCTGCCGCGCCTACGGCGAAGCGTTCTTCTCGCGGGAAGCGGCGGTGCTGGAGCGGCGAGTCAAGGAGCTGCGGATCAGGCGCACGCACGCCGACCTCCGCTCCGACGCGATCTGCATGGAGGACGGCGTCTGCATCTTCGACGCCGTGGAGTTCAGCCGCCGCATCAGCCTGCTGGACGTCGCGCGCGATGTGGGCTTCTTGCAGATGGACCTGGAGTACCGCGACCGGCCGGACCTGGCTCGCGCCTTCGTGCGCCGCTACCAGGAGGTCGCCGACGACCCCGATCTTGGTGAGGTGCTGCCGTTTTACGCCTACTACAGCGCCTGCGTTCGCGGCAAAGTCGAGGCGTTCCTGCTCGATATCCCATCCGTGCCGGCGAAGGAGAAGAAGGCCGCGGCCGAGCGCTCCCGCCGCTATTTCGAGCTGGCCTGCCGCTACGCCCAGACGCTGCCGCCGGCGCTGCTCGTCATCACCTGCGGCATGTCCGGCAGCGGCAAGTCCACCGTCGCGCGCGAAATCAAGGCCGCCGTCGGCGGCGAGGTCATCGCCTCCGACGTGGTCCGCAAGCGGCTGGCCGGGATGGACCCGGCGAAGCGCGCGCTGGACGAGTACCGGGAGGGCCTCTACTCCGCCGAGATGTCCAGGAAGACCTACGGGAAGATGTTCGCGGAGGCGCGGGAGCTTCTGATGAGCGGCAAGTCGGTCGTCATCGACGCGGCGTTTTTGCGCAGGGCCGACCGCCGCACAGCGGTCCGCCTGGCGCGCGAGACCGGGGCCCAGTTCGCCTGCATCCTGACCACCGCCGACGACCGGGAGACGCGCCGCCGCCTGGAGGCCCGCTTGGCCACCAGCGACCCCTCGGACGGGCGCTGGGAGATCTACGCCGGCCAGAAGCGCCACTTCCAGCGCCCCGGCGAAGTCCCCGCCAATCGCCTGTTCAAGATCGACACGGTGCGGGCGATGAAGCCGGGCGTACGCAAGGCCATCGCGGGGCTGAAGGCGCTCTCGCCGCTCTCGGTGCGGTAGCCCGCCGGAGTGCTGACTTTTCGGTGTAGAATCGAGGCAATACTCACGGAGGGGTGCAAATGACTACCGCGCTCGAGATCAAGGGGACCTGCAAAGACGGCTTCCAGCGGGTGAAGGACGCCTTCGCCGGCAACTTCGCAGACCACGGCGAGGTCGGCGCTTCGCTGGCGGTGATGCTGGACGGCGAGATGGTGCTGGACCTCTGGGGCGGCTACGCCGATGGGGCGCGCACACGGCCCTGGGAGCGCGACACGATCGTCAACCTGTTCTCGACGACGAAGGGCATCACGGCGATCTGCGCCAACCGCCTGATCGAGCAGGGCAAGCTCGACCCCGAGGCGCCGGTCGCCAAATACTGGCCGGAGTTCGCCCAGGCCGGGAAGGACAAGCTGCCGGTCAGTTACCTGCTCAACCACAAGGCAGGTCTGCCCGCGGTGAAGGACATGCTGCCGCTTGAGGCGAGCTACCAGTGGGAGCCGCTGCGGGACGCGCTGGCCGCGCAGGAGCCCTGGTGGGAGCCCGGCACGAAGCACGGCTACCACGCCGTCACCTTCGGGACGCTCGTCGGCGAAGTGATCCGGAGGGTCACCGGCGTTAGCGTCGGCACCTACTTCCGGACGGAGTTCGCCGAGCCGCTCGGCATCGACATGAGGATCGGCTTCGGACCGGAGCTGGACGCGCGCGTGGCGGACACGATCCCCGCGGCGTTCCAGGCCCCGCCGCCCGGCCATCCGCTGGCCGAAGCGTTCGCCAACCCGATGTCGATGACGTTCAAGGCGTTCATGCTCTCTCCCTTGCCGATGATGAACCCGAACTACATGAACACCCGGGAGTGGCGCGCAGCCGAGATGCCGGCCGCCAACGGACACGGCAACGCCCGCGCCCTGGCCACCATCTACGGCGCCCTGGCCCGCGGCGGCGAGGCCGGCGGCGTGCAGGTGCTGCAACGCGAGACGATCGACGAGATGCGCAAGGAGCAGTCCAACGGCACCGACGCCGTCTTGATGATCCCCAGCCGGTTCTCCCGTGGCTTCTTTATGGAGCTGCCGGAGTACGGCCTGACCCCGAACGCGACGCTGTTCGGGCATCCGGGCCTGGGCGGATCGTTCGGGCTGGCCGACCCGGAGACGAAGCTCGGCATCGGCTACGCGATGAACAAGATGTACCTGCCGCCGGACATGATCTCGCTGGACCCGCGCTGGGAGACGATCCTGGGCGCGCTCTACGCGTCCCTGTAACCTACGGCTTGCGCGCGCTGAAGCGGAACGAGTGGTACTCGTTTGTCTCCACGGCGGCGTCGGTGAAGCCGGCCTGTTGAAGGCGCGCGGCGAATCCCATTGGGTCCACGGCGACGCAGGTGTCCATGATGTGGAAGAGCCGCCAGCGCAGTGATGGCGTGCTGTCGCAGCCGACGAAGACGCCGCCCGGCCGCAGCACCCGAAACGTCTCGGCGACGAGCTTGTCCTGCAGCGCCGGAGAAGGCACGTGGTGCAGCATCGTCATGCTGACGGCGCCGGAGAAGGTCGCGTCCGGGAACTTCATCTCTGTCGCGTCGCCTTCGACGACGGTCAAGTTGCCGCCCTCCAGCCGCTTCTTCAGCGCCTCGGCCAGCGCGTGGTCGATCTCGATCGCCGTCAACTGGGGCACCTTCTCCCGCAGCCACTCGGTGGTGCGCCCGGGCCCGGGGCCGATCTCGAGCGCGTTGTCGCCGAGGTCAACGTCCTTGAGCACCCAGGGCAGCATGTACTTCTGGACGGCGGTGGCCCAGCCGTCGGAGCGACAGTAGCGGCGGTGGATCAGGTTCACGGGTCGCAGTATAGCGCGGCGCCCGAAGAGGCATCTCCTGGTCGCCGCCCTAGAGCCAGCGGCGCCAGCGGAAATAGGTGAGCATCAGCAGCGAGACGATCACCATGGAGGTGGCGACGAGGGGGAAGCCCCATGACGTGTCGTAGCCCGGCCAGACGTTCCTCGAAAAGTTCATGCCGAAGATGCCCGAGATCAGCGTCAGTGGCAGGATGATCGTCGCCACGGAGGTCAGCACGCGCATCACCTCGTTGAGGCGGTTTGAGACGACCGAAAGGTAGGTCTGCAGAGCGCCATCCGAGAGGTCGCGTACGGCCTCGATCAAGTACTCGATCCGCACGAGGTGGTCGTAGATGTCGCGGAAGTAGATGGACGTCTCGTCCGGGATGAGGGCCGGGAACTCCCCTCGCGAAAGGCGGTTCATGATGTCGCGCTGCGGCGAAGTCGCGCGGCGCAGGCGCAGACTGTTGCGCTTGGCGATGAGAATCTTCTGCAGGAGCGCTGGCTCGGCGCGGTCCAGCACGTCGTTCTCCAGCTGGTCTATCGTCTCGTCCAGCGCATCGACGATCGGGATGTAGTCATCAACGATCGCGTCCAGCAGCCCGTGCAAGAGCCAGCCGGATGAGCGGCGCATGATGTGCTCAACGGTCTGTGGTTTGTCGCAGAATGCGCTGATCGAAGGCGGCGCTTCCTGGTGGCAGGAGACGACGTAGTTGGGCCCGAGGTAGAACTCGCACTCCACGATCTTGAGCTCGGCGCCGGCTTCATATCCGGTCAGGGCCTGGACGACGACGAAGATGTAGCCGCCCATGTCATCGATCTTGGCCGGGTCGACGGTCGGGCTGACGACATCTTCGATGCTGAGGTCGTGGAAATTGAAGACGTCGCTCAGGATCCGCGCATCGTCCTGGCACGCGACTGTCAGGTCGATCCAGATGAGCCCGCTTGTATCGGCCAGTGCGGCGCGGATCGCGTCATCGTCCTGGGGCAGGGCGATGACGGCGCCGGCGGAGTTACGGAAGTAACCGGTGTAGCTGCCGCCGCTTGGGGTCCGCGTCACGAATCGCCTCCGTGCTCAGGTGGTGTGATTGGAGCGACTGTAACAGGCTGATTCATTCACCGTCTATTTCTTTGAAAACCGGAAGTCGTAGTCCATAATTGGGGTGCGAAGAGTAAACGGTGAACGCAGATTACCACTTGGGTAACCTTTCAGCAGAAGCCGCGTTTTACTCATCAATTACAGACAATTAGAGGGGCGACCTCCTTCTGGTCCGCCTAACGGCGGATACAACGAGAGGCAGTCAGGGGCGGGCTGCCTCTCGTGCTTTGTCCGGGACAATTGATTCCCGCCGTTAACCCCGGATTAAAACCGCGGACGGCCCTGGCGACGTACTGACTTGGTGAAAAGCCGGTAACACTCAAGGAGGGACTCATGCGCTGGACGATCGGACTCGCCGCCCTCGGTATCTCAGTTCTCGGATTCTCCCTTTTCTCCCTGGCCTCAGCCGGACCGGCGAGCGCCGCCGCCACCGAAGTCGAAGTCGGCAACTTCTATTTCTGCGACGAGGCCGACCAGGGCGGCGTCTGCGAGACGGACGTCTCCGCCGGCGACACCATCACCTGGAGCGTCGAGTCCGGCACGCACCGCGTTGTCCAGTGCGCCGACGACACCTTCGCGACTTGCCCGCCCACCGGCGGCTTCGACGGCGGCAACTTCAGCAGCGGCGACACCTTCTCCCAGACCTTCACCGCGCCGGGCACCTACTACTACAAGTGCCAGATCCACCCGAGCGAGATGCGCGGCGAGATCGTCGTCGCTGCGGCGGCCACAAACTCGCCATCGCCAGCGCCGACGGGCGCTTCCAGCGGCACCGCGAGCCCAACGGCCACGGCAGGCTCCGTCCCGCAGACGGGCGGCGCGCCAGGCAACGGTGGCTCGGACGTCTGGGCCTACGCGCTGCTGGCTGCCGGGATGGCTTTGCTGGCCGGGTCGGGTCTCGCCTTCGCGGTTGCCCGCAAGCGCTAAGCGCCCCGGCTTGCTAACATTAGGGACGTGAGTTTCGCGGTCCCGCTTCGCCGCCTGCCGCTGATCGCTGGAGTGGCGCTCCTTTTCGTGGCGTTCACCGGGCTGGCCCTGGCCGGGAAGTCCGCGTCAGCCGACACCAGCGTCGAGGCGGGCAACGATTACTTCTGCTCAGCCGATTTCGAAGGCTCGGTCTGCGAGACGGACATCACCGCCGGCGAGACCGTGACCTGGAACGTCGTCGCCGGCTCGCACACGGTGACGGAGTGCTCGGCCGGGTTCGCCTCTTGCCCGCCGGCCGGTGGCTTCGACTCCGACATCCTCGTCGACGGCGACACCTACTCGCACACCTTTAGCGAGCCCGGCACGTACCCGTACCGCTGCCAGCTGCACCCCAGCGAGATGCTGGGCACCATCGTCGTCGCCGCCGCCGCTGCCACGGACTCTCCCACGCCGGCAGCCTCAGAGACCGCTCCCGCTTCTGCCAGCGCGACGCCGACGGCGGTCGTTTTGCCCAGCACCGGCGGCGCTCCTTCGTCCGGCGATCCCGGGTGGGCCTTCGCGCTCCTCGGCGCGGCGGTCCTGGCGGCTTCCGGGGCCGCATTCACCCTCGCGCGCCGGCGCGCCCTCTCGTGACACAGCCGGTCCTCTTTTACGACGACGGCTGCCGCTTCTGCCGCGCTTCGGCTCGTGCTATCGCCACGCTGGACCGGCGCCGCTGGCTGGCGATGCTGCCCTTCGCCGATACCGCCGCTCGTTCGCTGCTCGCTTCTGTCCCATCCGATCAGCGGGGACGCAGCATCTGCCTGGTGCAGCCCGACGGCCGGGTGCTGCGAGGCGGCGACGCATTGATCGAGCTGACGCGCCTGCTGCCGGGCGGCGAGCAGCTGGCGTCCGCTGCCAGGCGGAGCGACGGAATGCGCCGGCTCTTCGGCGGCGGCTACCGGTTCGTCGCGGACATTCGGGGCGCGCTCTCGCAGGTCACACCGGACGGGCCGGGGCCGGTCCGGCGGCCCTCGGGCTTGACGTAAACCATACCGCTACGCACCTCGCCGCTCTGCAACGGAACCAGAGTGAGCATCCGTCGTTACTGATGGCAACGAGAGCGCAGCGAGGCCGGAAAATCGGCTGCCACCACGTTTGACGCGTCAAGGCATCTGCCGATACACTCCGCAGAGTCCGAAACATCGCTTCCCTGCCGTTCCCGCGCCCGACGGAACAGGACATGCGAACCCTTCTTACCCGCCTGCTGATCGTACTTGCGGCCTGCTCGCTAGCCGTGCTGCTGCGCCCGGACGCCTCCCGCGCCGACTCTGCTCTCAAGATTGAGCCGATGGTCTGGCAGATCAACCGCGACTACCCAGACGGCACCGCCACCGACAGCTCGCTGCCGATCGACACCGTCTACATCAAGACCCACGACGGCACCGACTGGATGTCGACCTACGACTCGCATCCATGGGCGGTCTCCGGCCCCGCGGCGATCCAGAACCTGATCAACGTTTACGGCGAGCAGGGGATCCAGGTCGCGGCCTGGTTTGTGCCAACCGGCAGCGACTACGACGCCCAGCTGCAGATGGCCGAGCAGGTCATCGACAGCGGGGTGACCGCGCTCTACGCCGACATCGAGCCGTTCAGCGGCTTCTGCAACCAGAACTGCGGCGCGCTGGCCGATAACTTCTGGTCCAGGCTGCGAGCCGAGCGGCCGAACGCCCGCCTCGGCACGATCTACGACCCGCGCCTCTGGTGGTGGGACGCTTCGGCAACTTCGCGCTGGCTGTCCAACTCCAACGTCGCGATGCCGATGTGCTACTGGGACGACTTCGTGGGGCAGGTGCCGTACGGCGACCCTGAGGGCTGCGTCGCCCAGGGCAAGGCGGACCTGGCAATCCTCGCGCCCGGGAAGGCGCTGGAGTACTTGCCGGTGCTCCAGGGCAACAGCAGCGCCGACAAGTTCCAGCGGGCGATGGATGCCGCCGTGCGCGCCGAAGCGACGCGGGTGAGCATCTGGCGGCGCGGCGTCACCTCCGACGAAGTCTGGGACACGATCGCGGGTTACCAGGCCCCCAGCGGCCCGCACTGCGCGCTGCGCCTGGTCGATGGCTGCGTCGTGACGGAGGCCTTCCTGCCGCCGACCTACCTGATCGAAGGCGGCGCCAAGCTCCTGATCGACAACCCCGGCGACCTGGACTCGCTCGGCCTCACCGAACGCGACGTCCAGACGCTCCCGGCCAACTCGCTAAAGGACATCCCGGACGCGCCGGCAGATGGCACTCTTCTGACTGACGGATCGGGCGCGGTCTACGTCATCTACGGCGGCGCGCGCTTCCTTGTGCCGCCGGAGGAGTTCGACTCGCTCGGCCTCAACCCCGCCGGAGCTAAGACAGTTGCGCCGGGCATCCTCTCGCAGCTGCCGCTGGCTCCGCGCGACTACGTGCGCGTGCAGCAGATCGGCGATCCGATCGACTACCTGGTGCTCCACGGCGCGCGCATCCCGATGGACGCCGACGGCGAAGCCTCGCTCGTTGTGGCCGGTCACGGCGGAAGCACCCTGTATCGCCTGCCGACGGGCGGCCTCGACCAGATCCCGCTGGCCCAGCTGTTGCGCGGCGATGCCGACTGCGACGGCACCGTCGGCATTCTCGACGTGATCCACGTGCTGCAGAGGAGCATCGGCGTGGCCGATGCCGCCGTCTGCCTGCACGTCGTCGGCGACGTCACCTGCGACGGCTGGCCGGCCGCGACCGACGCCCTGAAGATCCTGCGCTACGTCGCCGGGGCGCCCGAGGACGGGAGTCCGGACTGCCCGCCGGTGGGCGAGGCGGAGCCAGCAGCCCTGCCGGCCCACGAACTGGCGGCGCTCGAAGCCACGCCATCGCCCGGACCGGCGCCCTCGGACAGCTCTACGCCGATCGCGAGTACGATCCCCACGCGGTAGGCAGTTGCAGACTTCACGCGTTTGTCGTAGCGTCTACATGCCCGGTTAAGTGACCGGGCGGTCACTTAAGGGGGATGCAGATGCAAGCAGCACAACGTTTGGAATTCGGAACATTCATCGCGCCGTTCCACAAGCGCGGGGAGAACCCCACGCTGGCGCTGCGCCGGGACCTGGACATGGTGCAGAAGCTGGACGAGCTCGGTTTTGACGAGGCCTGGATCGGGGAGCACCACTCCGCCGGCTGGGAGATCATCGCCAGCCCGGAGGTGTTCCTCGCCGCCGCCGGTGAGCGGACGCAGAACATCCGCCTCGGGACCGGCGTTGTCAGCATCCCCTACCACAACCCGTTCCACACGGCCGACCGGATCGTCCTCCTCGATCACCTGACGCGCGGCCGCGCCATGCTCGGCGTTGGCCCCGGCGCCCTGCCCGGCGACGCCTGGATGCAGAACATTGAGCCGCCGACCCAGCGCGCGCGAATGGAAGAAGGCCTCGGCATCATCATTCGTCTGCTGACCGAGGACGAGCCGATCACCTACGAATGCGACTGGTTCACGCTGCGTGACGCTCGTCTGCAGCTGAAGCCGTACCAACGCCCGATGATGCCGATCGCCGTGGCTTCAACGCTCAGCCCGGCGGGCATGACCTCGGCCGGCAAGCACGGTGTCGGCGTCCTTTCGCTGGCCTCCTTCGCGGAGCAGGGGCTCACCGCCCTGACGACGCAGTGGGAGATCTGCCAGGAAGCCGCGGCCAAGGCCGGCCGCCCCGATCCCGACCGCCGCAACTGGCGCGTGGTCATGCCGTTCCACCTGGCCGAAAGCCGCGAGCAGGCGATCGCCGACATCGAAGACGGGCTGCTGGCCTGGAACAACGACTACGGCGTGAACACGATCGGCAACCCGGTCAACGTCCACCTGGACAGCGGCCGCGAAGTCGCCGAGCGGATGATCAGCTTCGGCTCCATCATCGGCACCCCGGACGACGCCATCACTTCGATCAAGCGGCTGCAGGAGATCTCCGGCGGCTTCGGCTGCATCCTGACCCTGGGCCACGAGTGGGCGAGCTGGGAGCGGACCATGCACAGCTACGAGCTGCTGGCGCGCTACGTGATGCCGCAGTTCCAGGACACGCTGACCTGGATCGACCGCTCCATCGAATGGTCGCAGGAGAACCAGGGCAAGCTGATCATGGGCGCCAAGACGGCGGTGCTGAAGGCGATTACCGAGAACCCCACGGCCACGGCACAGCTTTCGAAGACCGTCCTGCCGGGAACGGAGCCTGCGGCCAAAGTCCTGACAGACGAAGCCAAGGCCAAAGTCGACTAGGCTGGTGCGTTCGCCCGACCGCTGAGAGTTCGCGCCGGTCAGGATTCCGAGGAGCGGCGCTGGACGTCTTCCAGGAACTTCTCCAGCTCCGGCGAAAGCTGGGCGGTGGGCTCCGGATCGATCGTCGGTTGCAGGCGCGCCTCCATGTCGTAGGCCTGCTCCAGCTCCTTCAGCCAGACCTGTAGGCGCGCGTCCTCGGAAGCCGTTTCGTCCAGGGCCTGGCGCTGGCGTTCGGCCTCTTCGTGCACCGGCTCGAGGTCCAGGCGGAAGCCGTACAGCCCGCTGAGCAAGCCCAGCAGCGCCTCCAGCCCCATGTAGTCGCGCTCCACCTGGGCGTAGGCGGGGAGCTGCAGGATCATCGTCGTCGTGTCGATACCCTGCTTCGGCACGGAGGTGCCGAGCACGGCCAGGATCGTCGTTGGTCCTTCGTAGGTGCTTTCGCGGACGCCGTTGCTGAAGAGGCGCTTGCGGACGTCTTCGTTGCTGGAGCTGCCGCTGGCCACCGGCCGCCGCGTGTGCGGCACCGGCGCGTACATCGACCCGATCATGATGTACTCGCGGATGCCGAGCCGGGTCACGACTTCGATCAGGCCGTCGACGAACTCGTCGCCGTTGTTGTGCGGCTCCAGGCTGTGCATGAAGACCCAGTCGTGGGACTCGGTGCCGAGCGCGTAGTGCAAACGCGCGTTGGGGATCGTGACCCGCCGCTCGCCGCCCTCGCGGGAGATCATCGGCCGGTAGCGGGTGAAGTCGAAGAAGCGGCCCGGCCTCGTCAGGTGCCCCAGCGGCTGCGCGCCCAGCGCCTCGCCGAGGAAGGCCAGCGCCATCGTTCCGACGGACCCCACGTCGATCCAGGGCTGCAAGGTCACGAGCATTCGCGGCTCCCGCAGCGCCGGCAGGGGAGAGATCAGCTCGAAGGGTCCGATCTGCGTTGTCACGTGGCCATTGTATCAGCGGGGCCCAAACCGGCTGCTGAGTGGGCGGCGGCGCGGCAGATTACGATTCGGTCACAGATGGCCGCGCGGAGCGCACGTGCGTCCGGGCGTAGCCTAGCATCAGCACCAGCATCACCGCGCAGAGCGCCGGCGTCACCGCCACGCCTTCGCGCGGGCCGGCCGAGGCCAGCACCGCGCCCTGGATGACAGGGAAGACCAGCGCACCGGCGTTCCCCACCGTCACCATCGCCGCCGTAGTGCTGGTGGTGCCTTCGTGGGCGCCGACGGCGATCGAGAGCGGCCAGATCGGCCCGAAGGCGAGGCCGGTCACGAAAGCCGCCGCAAACGCTACCGCCAGCACGTCGCCGAAGAGCGCCAGCACCAGGCCCGACGTCCCGGCCGCCGCGATCGCCAGGCCCAGCAGCCGCAGCGGCTCGTGCGTCGCCAACAGCCGTCCGGTGGCGATCCGGCCCACGGCCAGCGCCCCCCAGTAGCCGCAGGTCACCAGCGCCCCGGCCATGATCCCGGCGTCGGCGGCGCGCTCCGTGTACGACGAGACCCAGGCGCCGAGCCCGATCTCCGCGCCGACGTAGCAAAACAGCACCAGGCTCATCACCACGACCGACCTCTTGAGCGAGATCACGAGGTGCTCCGCGCCCGCGCCGCCGGCCCTCGGGGTGCGCCAGCAGAAGGCCGCCGCGGCCAGCACCGCCGCCGCCAGCCCGGCGTAGACCAGCGTCGTGTCGTGGGTCGCCTCCAGCGCTGCGCCGGCCCAGAGCGGCCCGACGATCGCGCCGATCGCGAACCAGACGTTGAGCCGGTTGATCGCGGCGGGCACGTCGTCGGCCGTGATCGTGACGAGCGAGTGCGTCGCGGCGACGACAAGCCCATCGCCGGTGCCCAGCAGGACCGCCGCGGCCAGCACCAGCGCCAGCGAGCCCGCGACGGACAGCGCGGCCAGCCCGGAGGCCGCCAGCGCCAACCCCAGCGCGATCAGCAGCCGCGAGTCGATGTGGCCGAGGCGGACGGAGACGACGGCGGAGGCGCTGATGGACCCGGCGGCGACGGCGGTGAGGACGAACCCGGCCGTCCCCAGCCCGACCCCCGTCTCCCGCGCGATGAACGGCAGCGCCGGCCCGAACGAGGTGACCCACAGCCCGCAGCAAAACAGCCCGAGAAACGCGGACGCCTGCGCGCGGGCGACGTCGCGCGAGGTGAGGGGGAGGTCATGATGGGAGGGTCGAGGGTCAGGGGTTGAGGGTCAAGGGGGACGGTGCGGCCCTAGATCCATCCGGATAATGGTAAGATTGGCTGCATCACGTTAGAAAGGCCTGGTCAGGAAATACGGTTGGATTCAAGCGAGCCCGACGCCACATGGCGGAAAACGAACGCCATCAATCGCCCGCATGTGGCGCGGCAGCCATATGCGAAATTTGGTACGGAGGTGCGAGAGTCAAGGGAAATGGCATACAGCTGCCATCTCGAATGGCCGGATCCAATGATCGCAATGATGTTGGGCGACTTCATGCAGAATCTCCGGAGCGCTTTTCGATCATGTCGCCGTGCCTGTTCGACGAAGAGGTACAGAAATTCGGTGAGTTCTCCAATCACGGCGCGAGACTTGCCGCACTGGATGACATGGGCAGGTTCTTGGACCCAGATCAAAGTGCGCGAGACGCTCACCTCCTGCGATCAAAGGAATGAGGTTTGAGGCCAGGATGATCGTTGCTCTGTCACAGCCTCACCGGCGTTCCCCGCGCGGCGACATCCTCCGCATATTGGCGACTCTCAACAACGCTGATAAGCTAGAAGCCTCATCGTCGTAGCTGCGGGCCAGGGGAGCAACAATTCAAACGAAGATCAGGGGCGATCGCCACTCGACGCACAAGCTGGGACCGAACGAATTCTAATTCATGACGGGCAGAACGTCTTCAGTGTTACGGTGGATAACCCTGTCACCTTGGCCGCAGACGTTCTGGTCGAATGCACAGGCTTCGATCGATGAGCGTGGACGTGAGTCAGCCAGAGGAGAAGGGCACGTTGCCTTATCCGATCAACCCACAATGTTGAAGGCACTTAGCAACGATGAGGTTCTTCTCAAAACACCGGAGAGGTCGCGATATCCCGTTAGATGGGCATGTAAGCGTTCCTACGATCCCTACCAACCCACCTGAAGCTCCGCCAAGCCGCGGATCGTGATCTGGTTCTTGTAGCGCAGCTCCGTTCGACTCCAGGCGGAGCTTCGGGAAGCGCTGGGTTAGCGAGCGCAGGGCGATCTGGCCTTCCAGGCGGGCCAGCGGGGCGCCCAGGCAGAAGTGGATGCCGTAGCCGAAAGCGATGTGGTTGGTCGCCCCGCGCGTCACGTCGAAGCGGGAAGGGTCCGGGAACACCGAGGGGTCGCGGTTGGCCGCGCCGATCAGCTGCATCACGAACTCGCCGGGGTTCACCGTCACGCCGGCGACCTCCGCCGTCTCCACGCAGATCCGCCCGTCGAACTGCACCGGCGGGTCGTAGCGCAGCACCTCCTCGACGACCGTCGGCGCCAGGCCGGGATCGGCCCGGAACTTCGCCAGCTCATCGGGGTGCTGCAGCAGCTGCAGGATGCCGTTGCCGATCAGGTTCACAGTCGTCTCGTGCCCGGCGATCAGGAGCAGCGTGCAGGTGGAGAGCAGCTCGCCCTCGCTCAGCTTGTCGCCTTCCTCTTCGGCCGCCAGCAGCGCCGAGATGAGGTCGTTGCCCGGAGACTTGCGCCGCGTCGCCGCCAGCTCGCGGAAGTAGGAGCGCGAGTCCTGGACGGCCTTCTGGCGCCGCTCGATGACCTCGGCCGGCTCGCCGATGCCCGGGTCCAGCGACTTGGCCAGCTCCTCGGACCAGCCGCCGAAGACAGGTTGGTCCTCCTTCGGCACGCCGAGCATCTCGCAGATCACGGCCACCGGCAGCGGGTACGACAGCTCGGCGATCGCGTCCATCGAGCCTTTCTCGGCGACCTTGTCCAGCAGCTCATCGACGATCTCCTGCACGCGCGGCCGCATCGAATCGACGGCCTTGGCGCTGAAGGCGTGGTTGACCAGGCGGCGCAGGCGGGTGTGGTCCGGCGGGTCGATGAAGAGGAACGGCCGGTCCTCGTCGGTGATGCCCGCGGACGGATCCGGAGCGCCTTCTCGCATTCCAAACGATTCGCCGATCGGCTGATAGAGCGGCGACTTGCGATCGTCGCTGCTGAAGCGCTTGACGTCTCGCAGGATGGCCAGGCAATCGGCGTGGCGGGCGAAGGCCTTGACCCCGAAGGGAGTCGTGTGCACGGGGTCCTCGGCGAGGATGCGCTCCAGTATGGGGTAAGGATTGGCGCGAAACGCCGGGTCCAGCGGGTTGAAGACGATCGGCTGTGTCGTTGTCATGCGATAACTCCTAGATTGCGCCGTTCCGCGAAGGATTATCGCACGCGGCCGTGGGGGCCGGTAATGTGACGCAGATCACTCGCCACGCCGGCGTTCGACATACGACAAACGTCTAATCGCACCCAGTCTTCCCGCACACTCGAATGTTGGTTTGTGGACGGTGTGGAGAAAGGGATTGGCAGGCCGCGGCGTCTGCGCAATGATGCCCTCAGCTTCTCGAAACGACCCGCTGAGACGTAAGGCTCGACGGACTTCCAGGACCTGAAGGGCAACCCGAGGATCCCGCGGAGACCAGAGCGCCGGACGGCCCCAGCGGCCACGCCGGGAGGCTTTTTTTTTGCCCTGATGCCGCAGGCGTAGCGTCCGTCCCGGCAAAGTGATCCCAAACCATTCCGGGACACAGCCAGACGCCCCGCCCAGCGCCCTCGCACCTCGCACCTCACATCTCGCAATGTTCGTTTGTGGACGATGTGGACAACCCTGTTGCCACGCTCCAGGTGGCAGGCGAATATGACCTCAGCTTCTCGAACCGAGTCGCGGCGACTTTGGGAGAAGGGACTGGCGGGAGCCGAAGGGCAACCTGAAGCGACACCCAGACCTGGATCCCGGACGAGCGTGGCTCATCTCGGGAAGCTATTTCTTTGTAGTGGACAGTTGACAGGGGACAGTGGACAGACGCGGTCGCACCACCCCGACCGTTCTGAGAGAATCGGGGCATGAGCACTGATCTCGACCCAGCGCTGGTTCGCCGGCTGGTGGAAGCCGCGCTGGCCGAGGACAGGGCCGATCGTGACATAACAACGCTGGCGCTGGTGCCACCTGACCAATCGGGACGCGCGAAGCTCGTCGCAAAAGAACAGGGCGTCATTTGCGGCCTCGCCTTCGCCGAGTTTGCTGTCGCCGCCGTAGACTCCGGGTTGCGCTGGAAGGCAGAGGCCAGGGACGGCGAATCGATCGTGCCGGGGCAGGTCGTCGGCCGCATCACGGGTTCGTTGTCGGGCATCCTCCGCGGTGAGCGGGTGGCGCTCAACTTCGTGAGCCACCTGAGCGGCGTGGCTACGGCGGCCAACAACATCGCGCGCCTGCTGGAAGGGACCGGCTGCCGGCTCCGGGACACTCGCAAGACCACGCCGGGCCTGCGCGCGGCGGAGAAGTACGCCACGCGCATGGGCGGTGCGACGAACCACCGCCATGACCTGGCCGACGGGGTGCTGATCAAGGACAACCATATCGCCGCTGTGCGTTCCCGCGACCTGACCGTCGCCGACGCTGTGCGGCTGGCGCGGACCGCCGATCCGAGCGCCAGGATCGAGTGCGAGGTGACGAACCTGGACGAGGCTGCCGACGCGGCGGGCGCCGGCGCGGACGAGCTCCTGCTGGACAACATGTCGCCGGCCGAGGTGCGCGAAGTGATCGGCGCGCTGGGATCGCCGCGGCCGCTGCTGGAGGCGTCCGGCGGCATCACCGCGGACAACGCGCGCGCCTACGCCGAGACCGGTGTCGACTACATCTCGATGGGTGAGATCACGCACTCCGCTCGGGCGCTGGACCTGAGTCTTCAGGTCGAGACGGACTAGGCCTGGCGACGCGGCCGGTCTAGAGCGCCGGAGTCGAGGACGATCGTCACCGGGCCATCGTTGAGCAGCTCCACGTCCATGTGGGCGCCGAAGCGACCGGACTGTGTGGCCACGCCGAGACCGCGCAGGCGCTCCGCGAACGCCGCGACCAGCGGCTCGGCGAGCTCCGGAGCCGCTGCCTGGACGAAGCTGGGGCGGCGGCCCTTGCGCACGTCGGCCAGGAGCGTGAACTGGCTCACCACCAGCGCCTCGCCCCCAACTTCGACGAGCGAACGGTTGAACTTGCCTTCGTCGTCGTTGAAGATGCGCATCTCCGCGCACTTCGTGGCCAGCCGTTGCGCCTCGGCCGCGTCGTCGCCCTCTTCGATCCCCACCAACAACAGGAGCCCGGCGCCGATGGAGGCGACGAGCTCGCCGTCGACTGTCACAGAAGCACGCTGGACCCGCTGAAGAACGACTCGCACGGAAAGCGGAGCGCTGAGCGGTTAGTCCGCCGCCGCCTCGGACTTCGAAGCCTTGGCCTTGGCCGGCTTGTCGTGGCTGTGACCGCCGGGGCCGTGGGAGTGGCCGTTGTCACTCTTGGCCGTCGCCTCCGGTGTGGAGGACGGCGCGTCAGAAGAGTCGGAAGAAGACGGGCTGTTGGAGAGCGCCCCGGAGGAGCGGCGATTGTCGGTGCTGTAGAAGCCGCTGCCCTTGAAGATCACCGCCGGGTTGCTGATCATCCGGCGGGCGCGGGCGCTGCACTTGATGCACTTCTGCTGCGTCGGCGCTGAAAAGCTCTGCTGGAGCTCGAACTCGTGGCCCTTGCTGCAGCGGTATTCGTATACGGGCAAAGTGATGCTACCCTCCTGATGGGATGAGAATAGTTTAGCAGATGCTTAGCGGCATCGAGAGGGCGTGACAACCAGCCCGGCGGCGTTGTTCCCAGTTGGCCATCCCGTCCCGTATACTATTCGTTCGGACACTGAAAAAGGAGCGAGAGTTTTTGGCTACACCTATATCGATGAAGTCCCTGCTGGAAGCGGGCGTCCATTTCGGGCACCAGACACGGCGCTGGAACCCGAAGATGCGCAAGTTCATTTTTACCGAGCGCAACGGCATCCACATCCTTGACCTGCAGCAGACGGTGGGTCTGCTCGACGCCGCCTGCGACTTCCTGCGGGATCTGGTGGCGGAGGGCGGGACCGTGCTCTTCGTCGGCACCAAGCGCCAGGCCCAGGAGGCGATCCAGACTGAGGCCCAGCGCTGCGGCATGCCGTACGTCACCACCCGCTGGCTCGGCGGCACCCTGACCAACTTCCAGACCATCCAGGCGCGCATCGACTACCTGGTGCGGATGGAGGACTCACGGGCCCGCGGCGAATTCGAGAGCCTATCCAAGAAGGACCGCCTTCTCAAGGAAGAAGAGATCCTGCGGCTCAACCGCTACCTCGGCGGGATCAAGGAGATGACCGCGCTCCCCGCCGCCATCTTCATCGTCGATACGACGAAGGAAGACATCGCCGTGGCCGAGGCGCTGCGCATGGGCATCCCGATCGTCTCGCTCGTCGACACCAACTGCAACCCGGACGTCATCGACTACCCGATCCCCTCCAACGACGACGCCATCCGCGCGATCAAGCTAATCACCCTGAAGATGGCCGACGCCGTACTAGACGGACTCACCGCGCGTGAGTTCGCCCAGCAGGCCGCCCTCGAGGCCGAGGACGTCGAAGTCGGCGCTTACACAGAAACGGGCTACGTGGCATCGCCGGACGAGGTGTCGCCGGCGGACGTGCGCGCAGCCGAGGAGCAGGCCGCGGCAACAGCAGCAGCCGAGCAAGCCGCCATCGAAGCGGCCGCGGCAGCAGAAGCCGCCGCCGCGGAGGCAGCCGCAGCGGCCGAGGCCGCGCCGGAAGCGACCGCCGAGCCCGCAACAGCTGAAGCGCCGGCCACATCGGCTGAAGAACCGGCTGCGGCGCCTGAGCCCGCCCCCGAAGCCGCCGCCGAACCCGCCCCAACCGAAGAGACGCCGCCCACCGAAGCGGCGTCCAGCTAATCCGGACCAGGAGAACCGATGGCAATTTCCGCTAACGACGTTAAAGAACTGCGCGAACGAACCGGCGCGGGCATGCTGGAGTGCAAGCAGGCGCTGGAGGCCGCCAAAGGCGACCTGGCCAAGGCTATGGCCGCGCTAAAGGAGAAGGGCCACAAGATGGCCGAAAAGCGCGCCGACCGCGAGACCGCCGAGGGCATGGTGCAGTCCTACATCCACCACAACCACCGCGTGGGCGCGCTAGTGGAGGTGAACTGCGAGTCCGACTTCGTGGCGCGAACGGAAGACTTCAAGGAGCTGGTGAAGGCCGTGGCCCTGCAGGTGGGTGGCTCCAACCCGAAGTACCTTTCCAAGGAAGACATGCCGAAGGACAGCGAGGAAGACCCGAAAGTCGTCTGTTTGCTCGAGCAGTCCTACCTGAAGGACGAGTCCAAGACGATCGCTGAGATGGTGCGCGACACGATCGCCAAGACCGGCGAGAACATCCGCATCAAGCGCTTCGCGAGGTTCGAGCTGGGCAACTGATCAACAACGTTGGACGCAGAAACGCCGCTCATAGGGGCGGCGTTTTGTTAGACTGGGGCACGAGGAGGCTGGATGGCGAGAAAGCCGACCTACAGGCGAATCCTGCTTAAGCTAAGCGGCGAGGCGCTGCAGGGCGACCAGCCCTACGGCATCGACCCGCCGACGCTGGCCACCATCGCCCAGCAGGTCAAGCGCGTCTGCGAAATGGGCACCGAGACGGCGATCGTCGTCGGCGGGGGCAACATCTTCCGCGGGTCAACGGCAGAGGCGGCCGGGATGGACCGCGCCACCGGTGACTACGCCGGAATGCTGGCGACGATGATCAACGGCCTCGCGCTCCAGGACGCCCTGGAACGGGTTGGGCTGGACGTCCGCACCCAGTCGGCGATCTCCGTCACCTCCGTGGCTGAGCCGTACATCCGCCGCCGGGCCATGCGCCACCTGGAGAAGGGGCGCGTCGTGCTCTTCGCCGCCGGCACAGGCAACCCCTTCATGACCACGGACACCGCCGCCGCCCTGCGCGCCGTTGAGATCGACGCCGAGGTGCTGCTGATGGCCAAGAAGAACGTGGACGGCGTCTATGATGCCGACCCGCACACTAACCCGTCAGCCCGCCGCTTTCTCACGCTTTCGTACCTGGACGCCCTCAACCGGCGTTTACAGGTCATGGACTCCACCGCCCTCTCGCTCTGCATGGAGAACTCGCTCCCGGTCGTCGTCTTCAACCTGCGCGAAGGTGATAGCATCGTCCGCGCCGCTGCCGGTGAGGACATCGGCACGCGCGTTGGCGACATGCCATCGACGATGGACGAGGCGGCGGCCGCCAAACTCGCAGCCAAAGCCGGAGGGAAGAGATAACTCATGGTCCAGGAACAGATGGCGGATGCCAAGACCCGCATGCACAAAGCCACCGAGACGCTGCGCAACGAGCTGTCCAGCGTGCGCACCGGCCGGGCCAGCCCGGGCCTGGTGGAGCACATCAAGGTGGACTACTATGGCACATCAACGCCGCTCCAGCAGATGGCCACGATCAGCACCCCTGACGCCAAGCTGATCACGATCACGCCCTACGACAAGACGGCGCTCCCGGCGATCGAGAAGGCGCTGCAGAAGTCTGACCTGGGCCTGACCCCGTCCAACGACGGCAGCGTCATTCGCCTGGCCGTGCCGCCCCTGACCGAGGACCGCCGCAAGGAGCTGGCCAAGCACATCCGCAAGCGCGTCGAGGAGGCGCGCGTAGCCGTCCGCAACGTACGCCGCGACATCCACGAACACCTGCGCAAGCTGGAGCACGACCATTCGATCTCCCAGGACGACCTCAAGCGCTCCGAGACCGAGCTCCAGAAGCTGACTGACGACCAGGTGCGGGAAGTTGACGGCATCGGCGAAGAGAAGGAGCAGGAGGTCCTCACGGTTTGAGGCAGGCTGCGTCCTCAGACCGCGGCGGGCTATACTGGTGAGCAATATGGTCTCGTCCCCGACGGCCAACGGCCAGACAACCGCCAGGACCGCCATCCCGCCCCTTGAGCTTTCGCGCACGCCTGACCACGTGGCGATCATCATGGACGGGAACGGGCGCTGGGCCCGCAGCCGCGGCAAGCCCCGCCTTTACGGACACCGCGCCGGCACCCAGAACATCCGCCGTGTGATCGAGCGTTTTGCCGACTACAACGTCTCCCACCTCACGCTCTACGCGTTCTCCACGGAGAACTGGGACCGGCCCCGCTACGAAGTCCGCGGCTTGATGGCCCTGCTCTCCCACTTCCTCAAGCGCGAGACCCAGAACCTGCACAAAGAGGGCATCCGCCTGCTGCACATCGGCGACCTCTCGCCGCTGGGCGCAAAGCTGCAGAAGCAGATCGCCGAGGCGATCGAGCTCACGAAGGACAACAACCGGATGACCCTGGCTATCGCCTTCAACTACGGCGGCCGCGCTGAGATCGTCGACGCCGTCCGCCGGATCGTCGACGAGGGCATCCCCTCCGACAAGATCGACGAGGCGCTGTTTGACCGCTACCTCTCCACGCACGGCCAGCCGGACCCGGACCTGATCATCCGCACCGCCGGCGAGATGCGGATCTCCAACTTCCTGCTCTGGCAGGGCGCCTACTCGGAGTTCTGCTTCACAAACGTCTACTGGCCAGACTTCGATGTTCAGCACATCGATGAAGCGCTGAGCGCCTACAGCGGCCGCCGCCGGCGCTTTGGCGGTCTCCTCCCGGACGAGATCGACCCGGCGCTGAACGGCAACGGTGCGCCTCCGTCCGCCAACGGCAACGGCCACAAGGCGTAAGCCACGCTCGCCCAAAGACTCCTCACCGCCGCTATCGGCATACCCATCATCCTCGCCGTCATCTTCATCGGTGGGCCGCTCTTCACAGCCGTCGCCTGCCTGGTCCTGGCGCTCGGGGCGCTGGAGTTCGTGCACATGGTCCAGCGCGACGAGAGGCCGCTTTTCCGGCCGAGCCCGTCTGCTCTTGCCGCGGTCGCTGGCGTCGTCGCGATCACGATCGTCGCCGACGCCTGGGTTGAGTGGCCACCGGAGTTCGTCTTCGTATCCGCCGCGGCTGTGCTGTACGTGCTCGTGCGCGGGGCGCCCGCCAACCCGTGGCCGGCCTGGGCCGCGATCGGGGCGGCGCTGGTCTACGTCGGCGTCCTCGGCTCGTACCTCGTCCTCCTCCGCGGCCTGCACAGCGGCGAGAACTGGGTGCTGCTGGCCGTCCTCTCCACCTGGGGCGCGGACACCTGCGCCTACGCCGTGGGCAAGCTCATCGGCCGGCGCAAGATGGCGCCGCGGATCAGCCCCGGCAAGACCTGGGAGGGCACGATCGGCGGGCTCGTCGGCGGGCTGATCGTCGTCGTCGCGATCAACTGGCCGCTGGACCTGCCCGTGAGCACCGGCGAAGCGGCGATGCTGGGCCTGGTGCTGCCGGGAGTCGCCGTGCTGGCGGACCTCGGCGAATCGGCGCTCAAGCGCGGGGCCGGCGTCAAGGACACGAGCGTGCTGGTGCCGGGCCACGGCGGCTTCCTGGACAGGCTGGACTCACTGCTGTTTACGGTGCCTCTGGTATACTATTTTGCAACTTGGATTGTTCTTTAGAGCCACAGATTTGCTTCGTTTGACGCCCCCTCAATCGCCCCTCACTCTTCCCACTTTCCCCTCCTTTCCCGGATGAAGATGATCCGCGTCGCCGTGCTCGGGTCCACGGGCTCCGTGGGCAAGCAGACGCTCGACGTCATCCGATCACTCCCCGGCCGATTCAACGTCGTGGGGCTGGCCGCCGGCAACAACGTCACTACGCTGGAGGAGCAGGCCCGCGAGTTCAAGCCACGGATGATCTGCCACGACCGCGAGCCGGAGTACCTCGCAAGCCGCCAGTCCGACGGCGGCATCACCGCCAAGTGGGCGACGATGGAGGAGATGGCCGCGCATCGCGATGTCGATCTCGTCGTCGTGGCCACGGTTGGGGCGACGGGTCTTGGGCCTGCCCTGGCCGCGGCGCGCGCCGGCAAGCGGATCGCCCTGGCCAACAAGGAAGTCCTGGTCATGGCCGGCCACATCCTGACGGCGGAGGCCAGGCGTTCCGGCGCCGAGCTCCTCCCGGTGGACTCCGAGCACTCGGCGATCTGGCAGTGCCTCTGGGGCGAGTCGTCCGAATCCGTCGAGCGGCTGGTGATCACGGCTTCCGGCGGCGCCCTGCGGGACCTGCCGAAAGAGGAGTTGGAGCGCGTAACGGCCGAACAGGCGCTGCGGCATCCTAACTGGCAGATGGGGAAGAAGATAACCGTGGACAGCGCCACCCTTATGAACAAGGGCCTGGAGTGCATCGAGGCGCGATGGCTCTTCGACGTGCCGATGGAGCGCATCGAGGTCCTAATGCACCGCGAAAGCATCGTCCATTCGCTCGTGGAGTTCGTGGATGGGGCCGTCAAGGCGCAACTGGGGGTGCCGGACATGCGTCTACCCATACAGTGCGCCTTAACCTATCCGGACCGCGTCGCCGAAACGTCAGTGCCCCGGCTCGACCTGAAGTCGATCGGCACACTGAACTTCGGCATCCCGAACTACGCGCGCTTCCCCTGCCTGGGCCTGGCGCTGGAAGCCGGGCGCCGCGGCGGTTCAACGCCGGCGGTGCTGGCGGCCGCGGACGAAGTAGCCGTAGACAACTTCCTGGCCGGCTACATCCGTTTCCCGGAGATCGCCCACGTGATCCAGGCGACGCTCGACGCCCACGATCCGATCGGCAACCCATCGCTGGAACAGGTGCTGGAAGCCGACGCCTGGGCGCGGGCCTACGCCGAAGATTCCATCAAAGCGAAGGCCTGACGGTGACTCCGGATCGTATCCCCATGAGGGACCTTCTACCCGAGATGCTGTATGAGAACATGAGGCCAACGTGGATATCCTGATCCACTACATCATCCCGTTCGTCGTCATGCTCGTGGCGTTGATCGTCTTCCACGAGCTGGGCCACTACGTCACAGCCAAGCTGTTCGGGATAACTGTGCTGGAGGCCGGCCTTGGTTACCCGCCGCGCGTCTGGGGGTTCACCTGGAAGGGCACGATCTACTCGATCAACCTGCTGCCTCTCGGCGGCTTCGTTCGGCTTCTGGGCGAAGAAGACCCGAGCGATCCGCACAGCCTGGCGGCGCAGAAAGCCTGGAAACGGATCATCGTGCTCGTCTCCGGCGCGGGGATGAACTTCATCCTGCCGATCTTCCTTTTCGCACTTGTCTTCATGATCCCGCGCAACGTCGCCAAGGGCCCCGTCGTGATCGACGTGGTCGAGGCGGGCTCACCGGCGGCGGCGGCCGGCATCTCCGATGGCGACACGATCATCTCCATCAACGGCCACGACGTGAAGAACACCGAGGACGCCGGACGCCTGATCCGCCTCAACATGGGCCGGACACTGACGTTCGAGGTCAGCCACACCGATTTCGGTGGCGAGACGTCGATCATCGACGCCCAGGTGGAGGCGCGCTGGGCGCCACCCAGTGGCCAGGGACCGACCGGCATCCGCATCCACGACCGCGTGACCGGTTCAGCGGTGTGCCAGGGCACATCGCCGCCTTCACAGTGCTATGACCGCGAGCATTTCGACGTGTTCACGGCGATCGGCAAAGGCTGGACCTCAACCTGGCAGTCGCTGGTGCTTGCCCGCAACCAGGTCATCGCCATGTTCAAGGGCGGCTCCGGGCCTTCTGTCTCGGGTCCCGTCGGGATCGCCCAGGCCACGGGTGAAGTCGTCAAGCAGGAAGGCTGGGTGACGCTGCTCCAGCTGGCGGCGCTGCTATCGCTCAACCTCGGTATCATCAACGTCCTGCCGCTGCCGATGCTGGACGGCGGCCGCATCTTCTTCGTCCTGATAGAGGTGGCGCGCAGAGGTAAACGCATCGCCCCGGAGAAAGAGGCGATAGTGCACCTCGTGGGGCTGGCGCTTATCATAACTATGGCTGTAGTTGTGACATATGTAGACATCGCGCGCATCATCAGCGGAAAGAGCCTGTTCTCATGACCGACGAACCGTTTGCACTGGCACCCCGCCGCGTCTCGCGGCCCGTCCACGTCGGCGACGTGCAGGTCGGCGGCGACGCCGACGTCGTCGTGCAGACGATGACGAACACGGACACCGCCGACGCCAGGGCCACGATCGAACAGATCGCCCGCCTGGCCGACGAAGGCGCGGAGATCGTCCGCATCGCCGTGCCGGACAAGCGCGCCGCCGCAGCCGTCCCGGAGATCGTCCAGAAGACCGTCGTGCCGCTGATCGCCGACATCCACTTCGACCACCGGCTGGCGCTGGAGGCGATCAAGGGCGGCATCCACGGCCTGCGCCTCAATCCCGGCAACATCCGCGACGAGGAGAAGGTCCGCGAAGTCGTCCGGGCGGCCCAGCCCCGCGGCATCTCCATCCGCATCGGCGTCAACGAAGGCTCGCTGCCGCCGATCCCGGCGCTCAAGGACGGCGAGCTGCCCCCCAGCAAGGTCTCGCGCATGGTCGATGCCGCGCTGTGGGAGATCGGCGTGCTGACCGACATGGGCTTCGAGGACATCAAGCTTTCGATGAAGGCGTTCGACGTGCCGACGATGGTCAGCGCTTATCGCGCCATCGCCCCGAAGATCCCTTACCCGCTGCACCTCGGCGTCACCGAAGCCGGGACTCCCGGCGCCGGCTCCGTGCGCTCCGCCGTCGGCATCGGGATCCTGCTGGCGGAAGGGATCGGGGACACGATCCGCGTCTCGCTGGCCGCAGACCCCGTGGAGGAGCTGCCCGTCTGCTGGGACATCCTGAAGTCGCTGAACCTGCGCCAGCGCGGCGCAACGATCGTCGCCTGCCCGACCTGCGGCCGCATCGAGGTGGACCTGATCCCGCTGGCCAACCAGGTTGAGGAGACGTTCAAGCTGATCGGCAAGCCGATCACCGTCGCCGTCATGGGCTGCGTGGTGAACGGGCCCGGCGAGTCACGGGACGCCGACATCGGCCTCGCCGCCGGCAAGGGGCGAGGCGCCATCTTCCGCAAGGGCGAAGTGGTGCGCGTGGTTCAGGAGGAGCAGTTCATGTCGGCACTGCTGGAAGAGGGCGCGAAGGTGATCCAGGAGAAGTTCGGCGAAACGATCGACATCACCCCGTACCTCGACCCGGCACCAGCGTCCGGCGATTCCCTGGACGATATGATCTCCCTGACGCCGGTCGCCGCCTCGCCGCAGCTGCCGGGCCGCGCCGCCCGCCGCGGCTAATCAGCCGGTCGCGCGCTCTTCCTGGGGCTTGTAGAGCCGGAACCCTGCCCAGACGACGATCGTGAAGATCAGGCATCCCACGATGATCGCCAGCGCGACCACCGTTGAGGTGTGCTTCAACGCGTCGACGGAGTCTTCATCGGCGTTCAGGAGGACTTCCCAGAAGAGGAAGCCGCTGATCAGGGACACCAACAGCCAGGCCGGCTTGCTCCAGCGGATGAGCTTGTGGCCGTCCATGTAGCGGATCGGGATCAGCTGCAAGAAGAGGGACTGCAGCCCGGAGGCGAAGAGGCCGATCGCGATGCCCTCCGGGATCGCTGACCACCAGGTGTCCTCAGACTTCGAGAAGTCGCGGAGCGGCCCGGCCGCCCACCAGGCCAGGAGGCACGCGCCCAGGCAGAAGAGGGTGGGGTAGAAGACCTGCTTCCCCTCCTGCTCATCGGTCAGCTTGGTCTTGCCGATAAGGGTGTGTGAGGCCACGAACCCGTACATCAACCCCGGCACGAACCCGGAGATGCGCGTCATGACGACGCAGATCAGGGCCACGGCCACTCCCGTCGGGAAGACGCGGATCGCCGCTTCAACTCCGTAGCGCTTGCTCATCAGGAGCTGGACGCCGTCGTAGGTGTAGGTCACAAGCGCGAACGCTCCCAGGTAGCTGATGAACAGCACCAGGCTCTGCGTGTTCAACCCGAAGTCCGGCTCTTCAAGCCCGTAGATCCCCGCCGCAATCGCCAGCGCGATTAGGGATGGTGCGATCGAGCGCAGGGGGTTGACCTTGCCGAACATGCTCGTCGAAAAGCGGTCCTGCCAACGCATGTATCCACGGAACGGTTTGGCCGCCATCTTCATCAGGGCGCGGACGTCCGCGTCGTTCTCCTCCAGCGTCTGGTTGAAGATGGCCGCGGTCAGCAAGAGCACAACGAGCGTGATGATCGCGAGACCGGCGTTGGTCGAGACGACTTTCGGGCTGGTGGTGATGTTGGAGAAGAGGCGCACTCCCTGCACGACTTCCGGCCGCGGTCCCGGGATGTAGGTGATGGAGGAGCTGTCGCTGTCGTTGTTCTGGGGCGGCTGCTCCTCGCCCAGGACCGCCGGCGTTTGCGATGGGCTCATGGTGTGAGTCGGCTCCGGGACCGGCGTATTCGTCGGCGTTGGCGAAGGAGAAGGCGTGGGCGTCGCCGTGGCGGCTCGAACGGCGGGCGTTGGGGTGCGCGTCGGCGTCTGCGTTGGCGTGGGCGTGGGCGCCGGGGTCGGTGTGGGTGGCTCGTTTCTGTTAGTCGTGGGCGTCGCCGTCCTGTGTACGATCGGCGTAGGCGTGCGCGGAGTCGCCGTCGGCGTGGGTGTCGGCGTGGGTGTTATGACCGGCGGCTGCGTTGGCGTGTTGTGCGAGATCGGAGTCGGCGTCACCGTGGGCTCGATCGTCGGCGAAGGCGTGGGGCTTGGCGTCGGCGAGGGCGTCGGGGTCGGGGTCGGTGTAGGCGTGGGGGTAGGCGTTGGACTTGGAGTCGGCGAAGGCGTGGGGCTCGGCGTCGGCGTTGGTGTAGGTGTCGGCGTCGGTGTCGGGCTGGCGTCGGCGACGGCGTGGGGCTGGGTGTTGGCGACGGTGTCGGACTCGGCGTTGGCGAAGGTGTCGGACTGGGGGTTGGAGACGGCGTCGGGCTCGGCGTCGGCGAAGGTGTTGGACTTGGCGTCGGCGAAGGTGTGGGGCTGGGCGAGGGCGTCGGGCCGACGCAGGTCACGGTGCCGGATACCAGCAGGCCCGTGGCAGCGGTCTCGTTGGAGGTGCGGGCGTAGAGGGTGTGTGAGCCGCCCGATGGGTTGTTTACGATGTACGTCGCCGGGTGGAGCTGCGAGAAGTTGGTCGTCAGGTTGCTGCCGAGGGTCATGCCCAGGATGTTCGGGCCGCCGTCCAGCGAGAAGGTGCTGTTGTTGTCTACGGCGAAGTCGACTGAGATCGTCAGCGAGGTGGTGTTGGCGGGCACCGTAAAGGACATCGCGTATATGTAGTCGCCTGCCGGCTCCCCGCTGTCGCCGTTGGCGGCGTCGGGGTGTATCCAGTTGCTCCCGGCGGGCGCCGAAACCCAGGAGGCGTTTTTGGCGATGCCGTAGCCGTAGCCGGCCTGGGGGGCGCTGACCACGCCCCAGATCGGGTCCAGGGCGCCGATGCCGGCGCTGCCGGTGTTGGCGCTGATGCCGGCGGAGGTGCAGACGGTCGCCGTGGGAGCCGCCGGCGTCGATACGTCGAGGTAGGACCCGCCGCCGGCGTTGTTGAGCCGGACGGCGATCAGGTTGCCGCCGGTGTGCAGGTAAGGCCGTATGTCCAGGGCCGGTACACTGGTGTTGTCAGCCCCGCAGGACGAACGGTTCACGCAGCCGACGACGCCATCGCCATGCCCGGCCGGGAAGAGGCCGACGAGCGAGCCATTGATGTACAGCCACATCGAATCGTCGCTGGCGAACGACAGCGGCGGAACGCTGCCGACGATCTGGACGTCCAGGGTGCGCCGGTAGAGGCGGTTGAAGCCGGAGCCGATGGAGTTGGTGTCCGGAAGCGTCGTGAACGACCAGCTGGCGTCACCGTTGAAGTTGGCGTTAGGCTCGTACCACTTCAGGTGTTGGGCGGAGTTGTCGACCGGGTCGGTGAATGGGCTGCTGATAGCAGAGCTGGCCAGCCACGAGGTGCCCCAGGTGTAAGGGGCGACGGCCTCGGCGCCCTGGGGCGATGTGGACGACCCGGCGAAGGCGATAAGGACGGCCACCGCGGCCATAGCGAGTGCCGCGGCGAAGCCAATCTTGACATCTCGAAACTGCATGTGTGCCCGGCGGAGATCTCTCATCGTGCCCTAATCAGGTGTGTGATCTGGGGTGGACGATTGGGGACAAGCGCGAACGCCGTGCGCTGTGTGATTCGCTGACGTGGACCTGTGTCCATCACGGGATGGTCGCAGACTCAAGCCTTGCCCCCTTTGTTCGCCAAGTCTAGCCGCTGTGTGTTTAGGAATTATTGCGTGTAGTTGACATCTGTGTAAACTCCGTGGAACCCCATTTTCTTACACTATTGCAGGCGTAAAACGGGTTCCGGGACCCCTGGATTGCTGCGTAACAGTCACGGACAGGTCACATCGAGCGCGATTGCCGCCTCTGACGTTGGGCGCCGTGGGTTGCCGCTAGGCAACGCCGACGCAGAACTCGTTGCCTTCGAGGTCGCTCATTACGACCCACTGCCTGCCGCCTTCCTCCTTCTCCTCCACCACCTTGGCCCCCAGGCGTTCCAGGCGGAAGATTTCGCCTTTCGGGTCCTTCGTAATGAGGTCCAGGTGCATGCAGTTCTTGGCGGTCTTGGGCTCCGGCACCTTCTGGAAGGAGATCATCAACCCGGAGTCAGACTTGAGCACAGTGCCGCCCTCATCGGCCATGAAGCCGTCCAGGGCGATGGTCCAGAATCCGGCCAGGCGTTGCGGGTCTTCGCAGTCGATGGTGATCGATATGAGGTTGGCCAAAGCTGTGCTCCTTCCTGAATCGGAGCCAACGATAGCAGCGGCGGCGGCGAGGCGCGACTAAGGTTTTGTAAACGTTCGTTTAACCGGCGCTCAGGCCCGGCAGACGCAGAACTCGTTGCCTTCGGGGTCGGTCATCACGTTCCAGACCATCCCGCCTTCTTCGCAGGCCTTGAGCGGCGTCGCGCCAAGGGCAGTGAGCCGCTCGACTTCGGCCGGCACGTCGGCGACGCCGATGTCGATGTGTACGCGGTTCTTGACATACTTCGGCTCCGGCACCGTCTGGAAGAAGACGGTCGGCCCGCCGCTGGAGGAGTCGACGGCCACGTTGGGGTCGTCGTTGAGGTAGTCGGTGATGCCCAGGGCAGCCAGCCGGGCGATCTCTTCGTCGTCGTAGGGGCGCACAGCGTAGCCATCGAGCGCGCCGGCCCAGAAGCGGGCGGTCCGGGCGGCGCTGCCGCTGTCGAAGACGATTTCGCCCAGGCGCGGCCTCTCCGATTCCCGGGACGATGCCTGGATGCAGAGCTCGTTGCCCTCCGGGTCTCCCATCACCGTCCAGCGGCGTCCGTCCTGGTCGAACTCCGCGAGCACGGATGCGCCGAGCGAGACCAGCCGCTTCACTTGAGCTTCCCGGTCGTGGGCGAAGAGCTCCGGGTGGACGCGGTTCTTCCCGGACTTGGGTTCAGGCACCGCCTGGAGGAAGATCATCGGGCCGTTTGCGGCGCGCAGGAAGATACCGCTCGGGTCCGCGGTGTACCCCTCGATCGCCTGTCCCCAGAACTTCGCCAGCTTCGCGGGGTCCGCGCAGTCGATCGTGATGCAGTGGATCGTGCCCATGTTCCGTGGGTTCGCGTCGTCTACATGAACTCGTAGCCGCCCATGATCCCCGGCGGCTCCTGGTCGATGATCACGTTCACGCAGGCCGGCTTGCCGCTGTCCAGCGCGCGCTGGATCGCCGGGCCGATCTCGGCGGGCGAGGTCACGAACTCGCCGTGGCCGCCCATCCCTTCGACGATCTTGTCGTAGCGGCAGTTGTCGCCGAGCGTGGTCGCCACGGCGCGTTCCTTGCCGTACATGGCGCGCTGGCCGACGGCGATCTGCCCCCACTGGCGGTCGTTGCCGATGACGGACACGACCGGGATGTTGAAGCGCACGAACGTATCGAAATCGAATCCGTTGAGGCCGAAGGCGCCGTCGCCGTTGACCATGATGATCCGCTTCTGCGGGTAGACGGAGTTGATCGCCATACAGAAGCCGGTGCCCACGCCCAGCGTCCCGAACGGGCCCGGGTCGTACCACTGGCCCGGCAGGTTGACCGGCAGCACCTTGGAGGCGTTGGAGACGATGTCGCCGCCGTCTCCGACGACGACCGTGTTCTCGTCGACGAAGTTGGCGATCTCGGCGCAGAGGCGCAGCGGGTGGATCGGGTCGCGGTCGCTGGTCATCCACTCTTCCATCTGCGCACGCGACTTGTCCTCGGCGTCGCGCAGCTCGTCCAGCCAGGGCTGGTGGTTGTACTTCGAGCCCTCCATCTCCGCCGTGATCGACTGCAGGAAGGCGCGGGCGTCGGACTCGATCGGGACGTGGACCTCGCGGTTGCGGCCGAGCTCGATCGGGTCGGTGTCGATCTGGATGATCTTGGCGTCGGCGTTGAAGCGCTTGCCGTAGCCCAGCCGGAAGTCCATCGGGGTGCCGATCACGACGACGGCATCAGCCTTGGAGAGCGCGCCGCGGCGGCTGCGGCTGAAGAACAGCTCGTGCTCCTGGGAGATCGAGCCGCGGCCCATCGCGTTCAGGTAGACGGGCGCCTGCAGCATCTCGATGAACTTGCGCAGCTCCTCGTGCGCCTCCGACCAGTAGATGGCGCTGCCGGCCATGACCACGGGGCGCTCGGCGGAGCGGAGGATATCGGCGGCCTGCTTGATCACCTTCGGGTCCGGGAAGACGCGCCCCGGCGGCCGGTACGACTCCGGGAAGTAGACGGTGTCCTCCTCGACTTTGCGGAACAAGACGTCGGTCGGGATCTCGAGGAAGGCCGGTCCCTGCCGCCCCGTCAGCGCCGCGCGGAAGGCCGCCGAGATGTACTCCGGGATGCGCTCCGTCTGGTGGACGCACTTGGCGAACTTGGTGATCGGGCGCAGCACTTCCGTGTGGTCCATGTCCTGCAGCGCGCCCATCTCGAAGCGGGCCAGGGGGCTGCGGCCGCCGATGATCAGCATCGGCGACTTGTTGTGCCAGGCGTTGGCGATGGCCGTGGTGGCGTCGGTGACGCCGGGGCCGGCGGTGACGACCGCGACGCCGCAGCGCCGGGTGGCGCGAGACCAGCCTTCGGCGGCGTGGCCGGCCACCTGCTCGTGCCGGGTGTCGATGATGCGGATGTTTTCGTCGATGCAGGCGTCGTAGATGGCCTGGACGTGGCCGCCGCAGAGGGTGAAGATCGTGTCGACGCCTTCCTGCTTGATTGCGCGCGCGACAAGATCGCCGCCGTCAACAAGGGCCATGGGGAGCTCCTTCTAGTGGACAGTGGTTAGTGGACAGTGGACAGTGCGTGCGTAAGTGTAGGTGAGAGGGGGGAGGCGGGCAAGCGGCGGCCTACGGCTCGGGTGCGCCACCGGTCTCGGGAACGCAACAGGGGGTGGCCGTGGGCGAGGGTGTGATGCCGAGCACTGCGCAGTCCGTCGGGTGCGAGCCGGCGAGTAGGACATCGACGGGTGTGGAGATGATAGCCATTGAGACGCTACAGCCGAGGTCGCTGACCAGGGACGTGAGCAGGTAGACATTGGCGCTGTCCTGGGCCGTCCCGTAGACCTTCGGTTCGATACCGTTCGCCGTCATTCTCGCCTTCGCATCGCGGAAGGAAAGGGTCTCGATCTTTGCCGAGTTGGGCAGCTGGTAACCGATGTCATCGCCAAGGGCGCGCGCCCCCCTGACCAGCGCGAGGTTCGAATCAGCCTGCGTCGCGCAATCGCCGGCAATCGGCCCGTCGACTTTCGAGGGCCACAGAAGCAACCCATAACCGTCACCTAGCGGGTAGTTGTCTTCCAGGTAAAAGCCGGCCTCTGAGCACTGTGCTCCAGGCGCCGGCGTAGGGTGCGAATACGGACCGTTCAGGAAATTTATTTCGCCCAGTCCAAACCCATGCCGCCGTATAAGCCACATCGATTCGCTATCGGCCACGCCGGGGAACGCTGCATTACCCTCGCGACCGAGAAGTGCGGCCTTGGTCGTGATCTGCACATCGACCGCAGTGATATCACCAACCGTCAGCTGGCCGGAGGCCACCAGGACCTGTTGAGGGCTTAGACGCGGAGTGGCTGCAGGAGTGGGAAGGGCCAGGTCCTCGAACTCCGCTGCCGGGGTAGGCGTGGTAGATGCGGCGAGGCGGGCATCATCGGCTCCGCTGCCGGTTCGCGCCACTCCCCAGCCGAAAAGCGCGAGGCCAGCGATGGCCCCGGCAATCATGGTTGTTCCAGCTGACCGTAGGAAGATCGAGGACTTCATGTGACTACCCCCTCGACAAATACAACGAAATGACGCGCCGGAAGTTGCGCGCTCGCCCTAAACCTCCTGCTTCGTTGGCCGGATCAGCATGTCGTTGACCGCCACGCGGCCTCTAGGCTGTGAGGTGACGCCAAAGGGGCGGGCCCCTCTGGACTCCCATTGCTTTAGCCGTTCTTGCGGACGTACCAGGCCACGCTGACCTCGGCCACCTTCAGGCCGTCGGCGTCCGTCAGGTCCACGGCCACGGCGAAGTCGGCCTTGCCGTCGGGGTCAAGCTTCGCGCGCATCGCGGTGACGTCACCGTCGATGCGGGAGGTGGCGGTGATCGGGCCGCGCGCCGGCTTCAGGTACTTGATCGAGGCGCTGCGGGCCAGCGGCGTCACTGTGGTGATGATGTCGGCCAGGGCTCCGACGACCGCCGCTCCGGACGCCGCCTCGGCCACGGCGAAGAGCGCCGCCGCGTGCTGCGTCCCAACGTGGTTGAGCAGGTGGGGCGCCTGGGGCAGGGTCGCGATGCCCGCGCCCGCCTTCATGTCCACCAGCTCGATGCCGAGATGGCCGTTGAAGGGGACGACGCTGGCCATCATCGTCTTCAGCTGGTCGATCTCCATCAGTGGAACTCCGGCGCCGTCTCGATGAACTGGCGCACGTCGTTGGTGACGCCGCCCCAGAAGAGGATGCCCCAGATCGCGCCGAGGATCGCCCGCGCCCACCACTTCGGGGCCATGCCGTTGAAGACGAGCTTCGTCTCGCTATCGGTCTGCTCCAGCTTCACGGCGACGCCGACGAAGGCGTTCTTCTCCACCACGAAGTCGCGGAAAAGCCCGCGGAAGACGTGCACTTTGTACTTCCCGGCGAAGTGCTGGGCGAAGATCTCCTGCGTCCGCTCCTTGGTCAACTCAGGCTTGTGCGCGATTGTCACTACGGCCATGCCCACCTCCTGTCCCGGCGAGCATATGTAGCCGCACAGGCCAGTGTCAAAACCGCGCGTGGTCTAGCTGAGCGCGCCGGCCACGAGCAGGTCCGCGATCTCCTCGTCGCTCAGGCCGAGGATCTCCTTGCAGACGTACTCAGTGTGCTCGCCCAGCAGTGGCGCGCGGCCGATCTCCCCCGGCGTCCGCGAGAGCTTGAAGGGCGGGCCATCGTAGGCGGCGCGGCCGGTCTCCGGGTGGTCCGGGTAGGCGTAGAAGCCACGCGCCTTGAGATGCTCATCGTTGTCGAGCACCTCGCGCGCGCTCTGGACGACGCCGGCCGGGATGCCGCGAGCCTGCAGGTCGTTCATGAGCACGTAAGCGTCCTTGTCGGCGGTCCACGCGCCGAGGTTGGCGTCGAGCTCGTCCTCGTTCTGCTTGCGCGCCTCGTGGGTCGCGAACTTCGGGTCGCGCGCCCAGTCCGCGGCGACGGCTTCGGCCAGGGCTCGCCACTGCTCATCGTTGAAGCAGGCGATGGCGACCCAGCGCTCGTCCATCGGGCGGCCGCCGTCGCTCAGGGGAAGGCACTTGAAGGCGTTGTGCGGCGCGGCCTCGGCGATGTGGTTGCCGGCGCGGTTTTCCAGGACCCCGTTGGCGGTGAAGTCGAAGATCGCCGGGCCCAGCGGGGCCACGGACGACTCCAGCTGTGCGCACTCGATCCGCTGTCCCTTGCCGGTGCGGCGCCGGTAGTGCAGCGCGGCCAGGATCGCGACCAGCGTGTGCCCGGGGTTGATGACGTAGTCCGGGTAGTTTGTGCCGACGCCGACCGGCTTGCGGTCAGGGAAGCCGGACAGGTAGCTGTAGCCCGTGATCGGCGTCAGCACCGCGCCAAAGCCCAGGAAGTCGCGGTGCGGCCCGTCGTAGCCCTGCATCGGCTGGTAGGCGGCGATTATCTTCGGGTTCCACTCCGAAAGCTTGTCGTACGTGAGCCCCCAGCGCTCGATGACCCTCGGCGTGATGTTGGAGAGAAAGACGTCGGCCCACTCAATCAGCCTGCGCGCGACCTTCGGGCCTTCCGCGCTGTTCATGTTGAGGGTCAGGTCATACTTGCCGCCGTTGAAGTTGTTGAAATAGCCGCTGACGTTGTAGCCCGTCTTGCCGGGCGGGAACGGCGCGATCGTGCGCAGCGAGTCGATGTGCGTCTCCGACTCCACGCGGACGACGGTGGCCCCGTAAGTGGCCATGTGCAGGGCGCAGATCGGCCCGGCGCCGAACCAGGAGAAGTCGGCTACTTTCAGGCCTTCGAGCGGGCGCTTCATTGGACTACGAACGTCCCCGACATCTGCGAAACGTGGAAGTCGCAGCGAAACTGGTACGTGCCCGGGCCCGGGAAGCTGACGGTCAAAGTAGCGGTTGTGCCGGCCAGGATCTTGCCGGGGTTCGAGCAGGCGAAGGCCAGTCCATCGCCCGGCTTGCAGAAGAGCGCTCCAAAAACCCCGTCGCTGTTGGCAACCTGCACGTTGTGGATGGCAGCGCCGTCGTTGTCCACCTCAAGCACAACTGTCTGATTGGCCGGGACGGTGATCGGAGGGTTCCGCGCGCCCTGGTATTCGAAGTAGAAGTCGTGGGCGTGGAGAGCGATGTCTGGGGCCAGCGTCGGCGCGGCCGTGGGTACCGGCGTCGGGACGGGGGTTGGCTCAGGAGTTGGGGCAGCGGTCGGGACGGGCGTTGGCGTCGGACTGAGCGATACGACAGTGGCTGTCGGAGCTGCGCCAACCGTTCTGGCCGCGCTCGGGGTCGGCGAAACGGACGGCGACGGAGCGGCATCGCTACCGCCGCAAGACAGCGAGAGAATCGCGGTCATCAGTGCGCCTCCAAAGACCAGGCCACGAAGCATTACTCCAGCTTGTCCAGGAAGTCGGCGATGATGTTGTTCGTCGCGGCCGGCTGTTCCAGCTGGACGAAGTGTGCTGACGGCACCGTGATCACGCCCAGCCCGGGGAACCGCGCGCGCAGGTCATCTTCACTTGCGAACTGCGTCTCGGCGCGGATGAAGAGCGCGGGGACGGGGATCGTGCCGGCCGGGCTGGCCTCCTGGATGAGGGTGCTGGCCAGGGCCGTGTGCGTGACCCGCTGGGAGGCGCCCATGTTGGCGATCGTCGCCTCAACCAACGCCGCCGGGGTCTTGTCGTTGAAGAAGAACTGCCGCGCGAACCCTTCGGCCACTGAAGAGTAGGCCGGCGTCTGCAGGCCTCCGAGAAGCGCCTGTGCGACCGGCATCAGCGTGTCTGGCAGCGGGACGATCGGCGCGTCGACCATCACGATAGCGCTCGCCAGCTCAGGGTGCTTCCTGGCCAGGGCGAGCGCGATGACGCCGCCCATGCTGTGCCCGACGACGACGGGCTTCGTGAGGCCGAGCTCACCAATCAGCCAGGCAACGTCGTCGACGAAGCCGGAGATCGAATAATCTTCGTCCGGGGAATCGGACTTGCCGTGCCCGCGCAGGTCCAGGGCCACGACGCGGTGCTTCCTGGCGAAATGCGGGAGCTGGTCCGCCCAATGCGTGTGATTGCAGGTCCAGCCGTGTACGAAGACTATCGGCGGGTCACCGCCGCCGGCGTCCGCGTAACGCAGCATGACTCCGTTTCGGGTGGCTGACTTGAGTTCCTCTGCCATCGTGCTCTCCATCCGTAAAACTACACCGCGCCCGCGGCTTCCAGGCTCTGCCACTCCGCGGGGGTCACACCCAGCTCGTCCGCGAAGATCTCGTTGTTGTGCTCGCCCACAAGCGGCGGCCGGCGGCTGATCACCCACGGCGACTCCGACAAGCGGTATGGCGGGCCGGGGTAGTCCAGCGTCCCGCCGATCTCCGGATGAGGGACCGCCGTCAGCCAGTTGCGGGCCTTCAGCTGGGGGCTCCGGGCGATGTCCTCCGGGGTGCTGACGATGCCCCAGAGGAGGCGGCGCTTCTGGCCTTCCTCATAGAGCTGCCACTTGCTCCGCTTGCCCACGAACTTGCGCAGCACCTCGGTGAGGTGGTTCATTGTCTTCACGTTCTCCGGGATCTTGGCGGGCTCTGAGAAGAGGCCGGTCAGGAAGCGTAGGTTGAGGTTGGCGATGAAGGTGGCGTACGGCTCCTCCGTCAGGTCCTCCGCCTCGCCTTCCTCCGCCATCCAGCTCAGCATCTCAGACCACGGCGCGCCGCCCGGTGTGCCCAGATAGCCGAAGACGTGGCCGTCTGTGCATTCGTAGATGCCGATGCCCGGTATCTCCAGCGGCACGATCCCGCGCGATCCCGTGCGGCAGCGCAGGGCCTGGGTCATGTCCCACGTCTGCATCGCCGTCTCCTGGGCCAGGGAGAGCGCCTCCTGCATCGAGACGTCGACGTGCTGGCCTTCGCCGGTCGCGTCGCGGTGGTAGAGCGCGGTGAGGGCCCCGGCCGCGCCGATGATCGAGGCTGAGATGTATCCCTGCCGCCACGGCAGGACGTTGGGAGGGTCCTGGGGCTCACCGGCCAGCCACATCACGCCGCTCATGGCGATGCCGATGAGGTCGGGCGCTTCCCAGCCGGCGTGCGGCCCCGTCTGGCCGAACCCGGTGATCGAGGTGAGGATGATGCCCGGATTGAGGCGTGCCAATCCCTCGTAGCCGAGGCCGATTGAATCGAGGTATCCCGGCCGGAAGCTTTCGACGACGATGTCGGCGGTCGCCGCCAGCTTCTCGAAGAGCGCGCGGCCTTCGGCGCTGTCCAGGTTCAGGGTGACGCTGCGCTTGTTCGTGTTGAGGTTGAGCCAGTAGAGGCTGAGGTCGGGATGGTCGTGGAGCTGAGGTGGCAGCGCGCGCACGGGGTCGCCGCCGGGCGCTTCGATCTTGATGACATCGGCGCCTAGGTCGGCCAGGAGCTTGGTGGCGTACTGCCCGATCTCACCGGCGAGATCAAGGACGCGGATATCGCCGAGGGCGGAATCGTTTTCGGGGGCCGGTTGCGCTGCCATGTTGCGTACCGCACACAATACCAAAACGTGTGCAGGGGCGCAGCATGTTCCGGCTGCCCGGCCAAACACAGAAGGGGCGTAGCACCTCTGCTACGCCCCCGCTGGGATGGTGGTTCACGTTGTGGATGTCAGCGGTGCAGCTGGCGTTCACGGTGTCGCCGGTGGCCTGGCCGGTGCAGCTGGTATCGCGGGAGTCAGCGTGGAAGGTGAAGACGCCGGTGACGCCCTGGTCGGTCGGGCCGGACGACTGCGAGCCCCCGGGCGGCAGGTCTATGCGATCCTGCGCCGGCAGCTCGTTGCCGACTGCCGTGCCTCCAAAGGTGTAGGAGTGGCCCTTGATTGTGCCGGTGAGGGTGGCCGAGGCCGGCTTGAAGGCCATCAGCAGCGCCAGTCCCCCAGCACCAGAAAGCCCAGCGAGCCGAGCGAGCGGCCCGAAAGTCGTATGGAAAGTCCTTGTCCGTGCATTCGTACGCCTCCTGGTTTGTTGTTATCTGGAGACGCGCCCCAAACGCGGGAGATTACACGGTCTTCGGTTGGTTCACGGCACCAGTACTGAACATAAGGCTGCGGTGAACGAACATTTCACTGGCATAACAAAACGGGGCGCAAAAACCGCGCCCCGAGCTGTTTTCGCGACAACTGTCACCGAGTATTTACTTCTCGATCGGCGCTCCCACGAGCGAGCCCCACTCCGTCCAGGAGCCGTCGTAGTTGCGGACGTTCGGGTAGCCCAGCAGGTGGGTCAGCACGAACCAGGTGTGGGCTGAGCGCTCACCGATGCGGCAGTAGGCGATGATGTCCTTGTCCGGGGTGATCCCCTGGCTGCCATAGAGCTGCTCGAGCTCCGCGCGTGACTTGAACGTTCCGTCCTCAGCCACGGCCTGACCCCACGGGATGTTCTTGGCGCCCGGAATGTGGCCGCCGCGCTGCGAGCCTTCCTGGGGCAGGTTTTCCGGGGCCAGGAGCTCGCCGGAGTACTCCTTCGGCGCGCGAACGTCGACGAGGCCGACGCCCTTCTTGTCGTAGCTCTTCAGGACCTCTTCTCGGAGGATGCGGATCTTGTTGTTGGGGCCGGAGACTTTGAAGCTCGTGGCCGGGTGGTTCGGCGCGTCGGTCACCATCGGCCGGCCCTCTTCCACCCACTTCTTGCGGCCGCCGTTCATCAGCTTCACGTTCTCCACGCCGTAGTACTTGAGCAGCCAGAGCGCGTAGGCGGCGAACCAGTTGTTGTTGTCGCCGGAGAGGATGATCGTCGTGTCCTTGTCGACGCCGGCCTTTGAGAGCAGGGCCTCGATGCCGGACTTGTCGGCGAGGTCGCGGACGACTTGCGTCTCCAGGTCGCGCTTCCAGTTCCAGCCGACGGCGCCCGGAGCGTGGCCGGTGTCATAGGCTGCGGTGTCGACGTCGACTTCGATCAGGCGGACCTTGGGGTCGTTAAGGTGCTCAGCCACCCATTCCGTGGTGACGAGGGAGTCTGGCTTGGCGTAGTCGCTCACTTTCGGGGAACCTCCTTGGTTAGTGGCAGTGGTGGTCATGCGGAACCTCCTTGGGTCTTCTGCGGCTCAGATTGTACGCACTTGGGGGCGATTTACAAGCCGCTGGCCCAACTATTGTATAGTAAGTCGCTAAACATGGTCAAGAAATCAGGCTCTGGCGACGACCTTTGCCGCCAGGCGCTTCGGGGCTTGCAGCAGGTAGCTCCCGGCCAGCAGGTGCTCAACCTCCGCCCAGTTCACTTTCGCCAGGTCCAGCCGCAAGCCGACCCAGCCGCTGGGACCCAGGTAGGCCGGGATGTAGAAGCGCTTCGGGTCGTCGCCGGCGAGGCGGGAGTTCTCGCCCGGGGGCACCTTGGCGCAGAGGCCGATCACGCCGTCGTCGTGGTGGTGGTGCAGGTAGTAGCCAAACGTCTTCTTGCCGACGAAGAACTTGCGGTGCTCGCCGCGGCGGCCGGTGATCTCGGTGCCGGCCTCGGGCAGCGCCTCGGCGAGCTTCGTCAGGTGGGCCAGCCGCGACTTCTCGCTATCGTTAGCCTTTGCCAACCCGATTCACCACGTCTGCCAGGGCGACTATCTCCTGTGCGCCGCCGTCCAGCGTCTTGAGCGTCACGGAACCCTCCGCCAGCTCACGCTCGCCGATGATGGCGACTCGCCGCGCGCCCAGGGAGTCAGCGTGCCGCATCTGCGCTTTCAGAGAGCGCTCCCCGGACGCGACGACTGCCGGGACGCCGGAGCGACGAAGGTCGGAGGCCAGTTTGAAGGCGACGGCGCGCGCCGCCGGTGTCTGGTAGGCCACGTAAAGCTCCAGCGGTGACTGCTCAGGCAGCGGTATCTCCTGGCGCTTGAGGTTGATGATGATGCGTTCGATCCCGGTTCCGAAGCCGATGCCGGGCGTCGGCTTGCCGCCGAGCTGTTCGATCAGCCCGTCGTACCTGCCGCCGCCGCCAATACTGCTCTGGCCGCCTTCCTCACGCGGCTTCACCTCGAAGACCGTCCGAGTGTAGTAGTCGAGCCCCCGCACAAGCCGCGGGTCGATCGTGTAGGCGATGCCAACGTCGTCGAGATAGCCCCGCAGCCGGGAGAAGTGTTCGGCGCAGGGGTCGCAGAGGTGGTCGGTAAAGGCCGGCGCTCCAGCGATCACCGACTGGCAGCGCTCGTCCTTGCAGTCCAGCAGGCGCAGCGGGTTCTTTTCGTAGCGCGCGCGGTCGTCATCGCACACCCTGTCCAGCTTGTCGGCGTAGTAGGCCCGGAGCGCGTCCAGGTACTGCGGTCGGCAGTTCCCGTCGCCGATCGAGTTCAGATGCAGCGTCAGGCCGGTCAGCCCCAGCTCTTCGTAGAGCCGCCAGAGCAGCTCGATCATCTCGGCGTCGATCGCCGGGTCGTCTTCACCGATCGCTTCGGCCCCGAACTGATGGTGCTCCCGGTAGCGGCCGGCCTGTGGCCTGTCGTAACGGAAGTTCGGCATCCAGTACCAGAGGCGGACCGGCTGTGGCAGGTTCTGCATTCCGTGCTGGAGGTAGGCGCGGCAGACGGGCGCAGTGCCCTCCGGCCGCAGCGCCAGGTCCTGGTCGCCGCGGTCCTTGAACACGTACATCTCTTTCTGCACGATGTCCGTCGCCTCGCCGACGCGCAAGAAGAGCGAGGCGTCCTCAAAGATCGGCGTTTCGATCACGCTATAGCGGAACTGGCGGCACAAACGCGCCGCCGTCTCGTGGACGTAGTCCCACCACGGCTGTTCATCGGGCAGGATGTCCTGGGTGCCCCGCGGGGCCTGGTACGGCATGGACTAAGGGTAAACGGAGGAAGGGGGAGTGGGGAAGGAGGCGACCGGTTAGTCCAGAATCGTAGAGCCGACCAGCGGACAACTTGGCTGCAGGCCGACCTCCGAGAGATTGGCCACGTGCCGCAGGATGTCCAGGGCGTCCAGGCCGGAGGAAAAGCCATCGCAGTTGATATCGCCGACGTTGGCGAAGGCGCCGGCCGGCTGGGCATCAAGGCAACCGGTCGGGTTGTCGTCGTGCGTTCCGAGGTATTTGAGAAGGGCAAGCATGTCCTGGACGGTCACGAATCCGTCGCAGGTCAGGTCGCCCTGGATGCGTTGCCCGGACGCGGTTGGCTGGGGGCTATGGGTTGGCGTCGGCGACGGGCTGTGCGTCGGCGTCGGGGATGCGCTCTGAGCCGGGGACTGCGTTGGCGGAGGCGTCACCAGGTTGGGGCTGGTGCCGTAGTCGCCAATGGTCGCATCCCATGAGCCTGTGATCGGAGTCGTAGGGCCGGTCGTCCAGGAGCCGTTGCCGTTGGCGAACCAGATGTAACTGTCGCCGTTAGAGACGTAGAAGAAGATGTCCGCCTTGTTGTCGGAGTTGAAGTGCCCAACCACGAGGTTCTTTTTGCCCGGGAAATCCGTCGGTTGGCCGACCTGCGAGAATCCGCCGTCCGACGTGGCATCGTAGACATACGACGTTCCACCCAGGAAATTGCTGTATAAGAAGATGTCGTCTTTGCCGTTGCCGGTGAAGTCGCCGACGAGCACGCCGGACCTGTTGCCGTACGTAATGCTCTGATGGGTCTCAGCGAACCCGTCGCCGGTATTCTTGAAGTAGATCTTGAAGGTATTGCTGGTGTTTTGACCGTCGCCCTTTTCTTCGACAAGGTCTGCCAGGCCATCGCCGTTGAAGTCACCGGCGGTGAAGATAGGGTAGGCGTCACCGTTGAAAGGCGCGGGCTGGGTATCCTCCGTCCAGCCACCGGTCCCATTCGCGTAGAGTGTCAGACCTTCATTCCGGGTGTCAGCGTAGTAGACGAATATGTCATCACGCGTGTCGGAGTTGAAGCGTCCGACAGCGTATGACGAGAAGCCGCTGTAGGCTTTGTGTGGGGGAGGCTGGTCTATCTCATTCCACGTGCCGTCTCCCACAGCGAACTGGACGTCGCTCAGCGATCCAGAGTTGCGCCAGACGTCCGTCAGCCCATCGCCGTTGAAGTCACCGACGATTAGCTTGGAGTCCGTGGGCCAGTAGAAGTTTTGCTTCTGTGTCCACACCCCATCGCCGTTAGCGATCAGGATCGTTTCGATGCCATCATCGGCGTGGTAGAGCAACAAGTCGGTGAGGCCATCATTGTTGAAGTGGCCGGGGAAGACGTCCCAGTAGAACGGGCTCCCGCCGGAGCCGTGCTCACCATCCGTGAACGTTCCATCACCATCGCTGAAGCTGACGAAGTTGTGCCCGGCGTCATCTATGAAGAAGACGTCGTCCAGGCCGTCAGGGGCGACGGGTGCGGCGGCGGGCGGTGCTGCCTGTACCGAAGTGCCCGGCCCGCGATTGCCAAACGACAGTAGCGCAACGACCAGGGTGGCCGCGATTGTCACACCAAACGCCAGGAGCTTACGCATGGCTGTTGGAGCGAGATGTTAGGGTTCGGGCGAGGCAAGGTCAACCACGAATGCTAAACTTGCATCAGGATGACCACGAAAGAGGAAAAGCTAGGGGCGGCCTTGCTTGAGAAGGTCGCCGAATACATGCCCGATTCCGCCCAAAAGCTCGTCAGCGACGCGCTCGAGTTCGCCATCGAGTCACACGAAGGTCAGGTGCGCAAGAACGGCGACCCCGTGATCACCCACCCGCTGCACGCGGCCGAGACGATCGCCTCTTTGCAGCTCGATGCGGCTACGATCGCCGCCGCACTCCTCCACGACGTGCAGGAAGACTGCAACGTCAGCAACGCCGAGATCAGCAAGCGTTTCGGGGCCGACGTGGCCCTGATGGTGGAAGGCGTGACCAAGCTCGGCCGGATCGGCGGGCAGGCGGCGGACGCCGAGACGGTGGACCGCCAGATGCAGGCGGAGAACCTGCGCAAGATGTTCCTGGCGATGGCCCAGGACCTGCGAGTCGTCATCATCAAGCTGGCCGACCGTCTGCACAACATGCGCACACTCTGGGCGCTGGACCGGCCAAAACAGCTGCGGATCGCCAAGGAGACGATGGAGATCTACGCGCCGCTGGCCGCCCGCCTGGGGATCTGGGAGATGAAGTGGCAGCTAGAAGACCTGGCCTTCCGCTACCTGGAGCCGGAACACTACAAGCGCGTGGCGGAGATGCTGGAAGTGAAACGCTCGGCGCGCGAGCAGTACGTCGCGGAGGTCTGCCAGATCCTCAAGGACGAGCTGGCCAAGCACGACATCAAGGCCGAGGTCTACGGCCGCGCCAAGCACATCTACAGCATCTACAAGAAGATCGACAAGTACGCCGCCGACGGCCGCGACATGGACGACATCTACGACCTGCTGGCCGTGCGCCTGCTCGTCGACACTGTGACAGACTGCTACAGCGCGCTGGGCGTCGTCCACGGGATGTGGCGGCCCCTGACAGGTACCTTCGACGACTACATCGCCAACCCGAAGGAGAGCATGTACCAGTCGCTGCACACGACGGTGATGGCGCTCAACACCCAGCCGCTGGAGGTGCAGATCAGGACGCACGAGATGCACGACGCGGCCGAGTTCGGCATCGCGGCGCACTGGCGCTACAAGGAGGGCGGCGGCAACCGCGACCCCCACTATGAGGAGCGCCTGGCCTGGCTGCGTCAGCTCCTGGACTGGCAGAGCGACATGTCACCAGCCGAGGAGATGATCGAGGCCGTCAAGACCGACATCTTCCAGGACCAGGTCTACATCTTCACGCCGAAGGGCGAGATCAAGGACCTGCCCGCTGGCAGCACGCCGCTGGACTTCGCCTACCGGATCCACACGGACCTGGGGCACCGCTGCGTGGGTGCCAAGGTCAACGGCCGCCTCGTCTCCTTGAACTTCGTGCTGAAGAACGGCGAGGTCGTCGAGATCTTGACCAGCAAGACATCCAAGGGCCCCTCGCGCGACTGGATGAACGCCAACCTCGGCTACCTGCGCACAACCCACGCCCGCGAAAAGGTCCGCACCTGGTTCAAGCGCCAGGAGAGGGCGGAGAACATAGCGCGCGGCAAGGAGATGATCGAAAAGGAGCTGGCCCGCATCGGCACCAGCCTCTCCGAGATGCAGGAGGAGCTGCTCAAGCTGTTCAAGTTCGACGATGTCGAGGACTTCTTCCTGCGCGTCGGCTACGGCGAGATCAGCACGCAGCATGTCGGCAACAAGGTCGCGCACTACCTGGAAGAGACCGCCGAGCCCCAGCAGATCGAAGCGCCCAAGCAGGCGACGTACACGACGAGCATCCGCGTCCTGGGCACCGGCGACCTGCTGACCCGCCTCTCCAAGTGCTGCAACCCGGTCCCCGGCGACGCGATCATCGGCTACGTCACCCGCGGCGAGGGCGTCTCCGTGCACCGCCGCAACTGCAAGAACATCCTCAACGAGGACGAGAAGGAGCGCCTGGTAGACGTGGAGTGGGGCCAGCGCGGCCAGCTCTACCCCGTGGCCGTGCACATCGAGGCCTGGGACCGCGTCGGCCTGCTGCGCGATATCGCCACGCTCTGCGCGGAGGAAAAGGTAAACATGGTCGGCGTCCACACCCAGGAGGGCAACGACGGCCGCATCACGATCCACGTCACGCTGGAGACCTCCGGCATCGAGCAGCTGGCCCGCCTGCTGAGCAAGCTGGAGGGCATCCGTGGCGTCCAGACCGTCAGCCGCCGCCTCGAAGGCGCCCGCCGCTCAGCGTACAACGCCGCTAAGAGGCGAACAGGCCCAGGTCAAACTCCCCGTAGGCTTCGATCACCGCGTCAGCTTCATCCTGCGGCGGCAGCGCTGTCGACGCCGCGCGGGACTGCACCGCGTACATCCCGGCGGCCTTGGCGGCGCGGATGCCGGTGCGCGTATCCTCCACGGCGACGCAGAGCTTCGGGTCGATGCCCAGGTTCTCCGCCGCTTTCAAGTAGAGGTCTGGCGCGGGCTTGGCGTGCGGCACCTCGCCCGCGGCCACGGTGGTAGCGAAGGCGCCGGCGAGGCCCACGCCCTTCAGCGTCGCGTCCACCCACTGCCGCAACGAGGCAGAGGCGAGACCCACAGGGATCCCGCGCCACTTCAGCTCGGCCAGGAGTTCGCGGACGCCGGGCAGCGGCTCAACGGCCTGCGATAGCAGCTCCAGCACAGCTTCGTCGTAGAGGTGATAGAAGCGCCCGGGCGACTCGGTGATCCCGTAACGCTGCAACACCCACTCCCAGGCCGCCTCCACGGAGCTGCCGATGATGTGCGCGTAGTCCTCCGGCGTAACCACCTGGCCGTACGGCTTGAGTACCACGTTGAACGCCTCATGGTACAGCGGCTCACCGTCCCAGATCACGCCGTCCAGGTCGAAGACGACCGCGCGGTAGGGCCCGCTCACGCCGACGCCTTGACGCACTGGAGAAGCATCATCGCCGGGGCGCGGGCGTACTCACGGAGCCAGTCGCGCTGGGCCATCACCTCTTCGGCCGGCACCGGCTCGAAGATGTCGCGGATCAGCAGGCCGGCGTCTCGGCAGGCGTGGGCGTACTCGCTGAGCGGGCGGTGGTAGTTGATCGTCTCCACCGGCGCGGTCGGCCACATCTTGAAGCGCAGCTCGCGGGCCGGGTAGTAGTTGTCGAGCTTCTTGTAGAGCTTGTCCCTGTCCATGATCGGGACGATGCCCGGCTTCCGCGGTTCCCACGCCGCATCGGGTGTCATAAAGCAGGGGTGTACCAGCGACAGGTGCAACTCACCGCCGGGACGGAGCACCCGCGCGATCTCCAGCAGGGCGCGCTCGTAGTCCGGCACGTCGATGATTGAGAGGTAGGAGACAACGAGGTCGAACGCCTCGCCAGCGAACCGGGAGAGGTCCGTCATGTCCGCGACAAGATACTTGATGCCGAGCGGCTTCTCAGCCTCCAGGCGGCCGGCGATATCGATCATGCGCGACGAAAAGTCGAGCGCGGTCACCTCTGCGCCGCGCTCCGCCAGCATCCGGGCGAAGCGGCCCTCGCCGCAGCCGGCGTCCAGCACGCGCTTGCCGCTCACCTCGCCGAGCAGGCGCAGGTGGGCCGGGTCGAGGACGTAGGTGCGGTTGTCGTTGTGGTGGACCCACTCGCTCCAGCCGTCCGCCAGCGCGTCCCAGGCGCGCAGGTCTTCGTTGTTCATTGCCGTTCGCGCAGGGCCGGGAACAGGATCACCTCGCGGATGGACTGGACGCCGGTCAGCGCCATGATCAGGCGGTCGATGCCGATGCCGAGGCCTCCGGTCGGCGGCATCCCGTGCTCCAGCGCCACCAGGAAGTCCTCATCGGCGAGCTCGGCCTCGTCGTCGCCCTCGGCGCGGAGCCGGGCCTGCTCGATAAAGCGCTCCCGCTGGTCGATCGGGTCGTTGAGCTCGGTGTAGGCGTTGCCGACCTCGCGGCCGCAGATGAAGAACTCGAAGCGCTCCACGTAGCCCGGCGCGCCGGGCTTGCGCTTGGCCAGCGGCGACAGCTCGATCGGATAGTCGATCAGGAACGTGGGCTGCATGAGATGCGGCTCCACGAAGACGGTCATCAGTTCGTCGATCAGCTTGCCGCGCCCCCAGCTCTCCTCGGCGTGGTGGCCGAGCTTCGTGAAGGCGGCGCGCAGCGAATCGGCGTCCTTGTAGTCCTCGATGTCGGGGCCGCCACGGTCGATGATCGCCTGGCGCAGGGGGAGCCGGGGCCACGGCGGCGTAAAGTCGATCGCGTGCTCGCCGTACTGCACGCTGGTCTCGCCAAGTACGTCGCCGGCGACGGTGAAGACGAGCTCCTCGACCAGCGCCATGATCTCGTTGTAGTCGGCGTAGGCCTGGTAGAGCTCCAGCATCGTGAACTCCGGGTTGTACTTCGTAGACACGCCCTCGTTGCGGAAGATGCGGCCGATCTCGAACACCTTGTCGAAGCCGCCGACGACCAGCCGCTTGAGGTGCAACTCGATGGCGATACGGAGGAAGAAGTCGCGGTCCAGCGTGTTGTGGTGCGTGATGAACGGCCGCGCCGCCGCGCCGCCCGCCGTGCCCTGCAGGATCGGCGTCTCGACCTCCAGGTAACCGCGTTCGTCGAGGAAGCTGCGGATTCGGGCGATCGCCTTCGACCGCGTCTCGAAGATGGCGCGAGCTTCCGGGTTGGACAGCAGGTCAAGGTAGCGCTGGCGGTAGCGTTGCTCAACGTCCTGCAGGCCATGCCACTTTTCCGGCGGCGGTCGCAGCGCCTTGGCCAGCACCGTGAACTCGCGCACTTCGACGGTTGGTTCGCCGGTCTTAGTGCGGAAGAGGTGGCCGGTGACGCCGAGGAAATCGCCCAGGTCCATCTCTTTGAGGATGGCGTAGGCCTCAGCGCCCAGGGTCTCTTGCTTGAAGTAGGCCTGGATGCGGCCGGACCCGTCGCGGAGGTCCCAGAAGGAGGCCTTGCCCATGCCGCGCATCGCCATGATCCGCCCGGCGATGGTCACGTCGGGCCCCGGCGCCGCAGCACCCTCGGCGGGGGCGAGGTCAGCTGCCTCGGCTGCGGTGTGCGTGCGGCTGAAGCGCGGCGGGTAGGGGTCGATGCCGCGGGCGCGCAGCTGCGCGAGCTTCTCTTTGCGCTGGGCGATCAGTTCGTCTTCGGACATGCGATTGAGGGGCGGTGGCGGATGCGATGAAAGGCCGGGCAGCCCGCCTGATTGTAGCCGCGCGCTAGTTGGGCGGCTAGTCGATCTTGACGACGGTCCAGGTCATCATGCCGGCCGGCGCCTTGACCTCGATCGTGTCGCCGAGCTTCTTGTCGAGCAGGGATGCGCCGACGGGAGACTCGTTGCTGATCTTGCCGGCCTTGGGGTCAGCCTCGGCCATGCCGACGATGGTGTAGACGGACTCTTTGCCGTTGGCGTCGCGCACCTTGACCTTGGAGCCCAGCGAAACCTTCTGGTGATCGCTGCTTGTGGTCGATCATCACGGCGTTCTGGAGCATGCTCTCGATCTCCTGGATCCGGCCCTCAACAAAGGCCTGCTCGGCGCGAACGTCCTCGTATTCGGGAGCGTTCTGGGCGCCGACAAGCTCCTTGGCGTCGTGAATCTTCTGGGCCACCTCCGCGCGGCGCACGGTGACCAGCTCGTCAAGCTCTTTTTGCAGCTTGTCCATACCATCCTTGGTAAGCGGTACTTGCTTGGATACCATGGTGGGTGGGGACTCCTTAAAAAAACAGACCGCTGGCCATTGCCCGGCAGTCTTGGATGAGTGAGGTTGTGTGCCGCAATTATAGGCCAGCATTCGCGGCCTGTAAAGCGCGGATTCCTGGCGGTTTTGCCTCACTATTCGCTGTGATAAGATACCGCTGACTCCGGACCAGCGCATCTCCGCGCACCCCTCCGGCGAGCGCCCGGCAGGAGCCAAAACAGCTACAAGAATGCGACGATTCCCGCCCCGAGATGAGCCGCCCCAGCGGAGGCCGCGCCGCGATATGCCGCGCCCGGAAGGCCCCTTTGAGCGACTTCTTAGACAGAGGCCGCAGAGGGACCCGGCGCCTATCATTATCGGCGGCACGATCGCCTTCCTGGCTATCGTTATCGTCCTCGTCTTCGTCTTCTCGTCCGTGCTTGGCGGTGGCGGCGGCTCAAACGGCGGCACGGTCAACAACGGCGGCAACGGCGGGCAGTGTTCCAACCCGGCCCAGGGCATCAAGTACTGCCTGGCCACCACTCCCACACTCCCACCGGGCCTGACAGCCGCCTCCCACTTCTACGAGATCGAGACTGACACTCCGGGCGCCAGCGCCACCCTCAGCCTGCCGCTCCTGGAGGCCGCGCAGACGGACACGGGGCTCGGCTTTTACACCTACGTCGGCAAGCTCTGGCAGCGCATCCAGGACGTCACCCTCGGTGATGGCGGCACCCACGCCTCGGGAAACCTGCAGCCGCTGCCGGCCAACCTGGCCGTCCTCCGAGTCGGCCCGCAAACTTACACGGTGGCCGCCTCTCTGCCGAAGGGCGGCGCCCTGCACGCCGACGCCGGACAGGTCCAGATCATCAGCCCGCGTGACTACACGCCGCTCGCCGACGGCACGATCCAGGGCGACACGACGGATGTCGGTGCACCCACAGGGCACGCTCATCATCCCGACGATCGTCGGCAGCGGCACCGACACTGCCTCGGTGGTCAACGACATCATCGTCAGACGAGACGCTGCGCGCCACCGCACGTCCAGCAGATCGTCACGCTCGTCGCAGTCCGACAGCCTGGACGGCATCGACCTCGAGTACTCGTCGGTGGACGTCGACTCCGGGCCGCAGTTCACCACTTTCGTGACGGCGCTGGCCGGCGAGCTGCACCGGATCAACAAGCGGCTGATCCTGACCCTGCCGCCGCCGACCAACCAGCGCTCCGCCTACGAATGGGACAAGCTGGGCGAGCAGGCGGACTTCATCAAGGTGCTGCCGATCGCCGACCCGGTCTCGTACTGGGACGACGATGCCGAACTCCCTCTCGCAGATCGTTGAGCAGGTGAACCCGCACAAGATGCTGCTGGTGGTCAGCCCCTTCAGCATCCAGGGGTCCAGCGGCGAGGCGCCAGCCCATCGGCTACCTGCAGGCGATGGTGCTGGCCAGCACAGCGGTCATCCGCGACCCGATCGAACCCCGACGACATCAAGCCGGGCACCGACGTCAAGCTCGTCGCCAAGAACCTGGACGAGAGCGAGGGCGCGACCGCCAATGGCCTGGGACGAAGACTCGCTGACGGTCTCCTTCGCCCTGGGCGGTACCGAGCGTCAGCGCATCTACATTGAGAACTCGTACAGCGTCTCCTTCAAGCTGGAGCTGGTGCAGGCTTACGGGCTCGGCGGCCTGGCCGTCTCCGACGGGTCCGCCCAGTCGGACGTCGCCAACATCTGGCCCACCGTGCGGTCACTGGTCGACTCCGGCACCGTCACCCTGATGCGGCCCAACGACATCATGCTTCAGGTGAGCTGGCAGTCTCCGGACGCCAGCATCGTCACCGAGCCCGGCGCCACGAACGCCACCTGGACGCCTCACGCCTCCGGCGAACAGCACGTTGAGCTGGTCGTGAGCGACGGCGAGCACCGCTTCGGCCAGAGATCACGATCAACGTCGGTCAAGGCGGCGCTACGACCTCGCCTTCGCCGGTGCAGACGTTCGCGCCCTCGGAAACGGCGACGCCTGAGCCGACGCGATGTCGTGCCAGACCCCGGTCGAGGCGGTTCGGCGTAGAAGTTGGCAAGGTGGCCGAGGGTGACGATGACGGCTCAACCTACAGCAACGACGAGGTCGTGACGCCCGGCTCCGACGTCACCTACCTGATCACCGATCGACAACGACAGCGACGTTCCGGTGACGATTACTTCGCTAGTCGACGACGTCTACCCGGGCGCGGTCTGCCTGACCCAGGGCGGCGAGGACATCATCGGCACCGTGCTGGCCGCCGACGACGGCGACGCCTCGTTGGGCTTCGGCAACCTGGACGGCGGCGCGGACGAGATCTACTGCACCTTCGTCGAAGCCGCACCCAGCGACTCCGGCGTCACCCTCACCGACAACATCATCGTCAAGGTGGAAGACGACAACGGCCACACCGCCACCGACACGGACGACGCGACGGTCACCACGAGCTGAGATCCTGGTGTGCGAGTGATAGCCGGCAGCGCCAAGGGCCGACACCTCAAGGGGCCACCGCGCCAGGCCGACGCCCGCCCCAGCTCAGACATGGTCCGCGGAGCGCTCTTCTCCGCGCTGGACGCCCTAGACGCAGACTTCTCCCGCGTCCTCGATCTCTACGCAGGCACCGGGGCGCTCGGCATCGAAGCGCTGAGCCGGGGAGCGGACTGGTGCGACTTCGTGGAGCGCGACCGCGGGATGGCGGAAGTGATCCGGGAGAACCTGAGGCTGACCGGCTTCGAAGGCGGCGTCGAAGGTGCACACGCTGGCCGCGGAGCGCGCGATCAAGCAGCTGGGCGAGCCGTACACGCTGGTGCTGGCCGACCCGCCCTACGCCGACAGCGGCGCCCTGGCCGTCTTGCAAACACTGGCGGGATCGCCGCTGGCCTGCGACGATACGATAATCGTGCTGGAGCACAGCGCGCGCGACGAGCCGCCGGGAGACCTCGGCCGGTTCTGCCTGGGGCGCGTCCTCCGGCACGGCGATAGCGCTGTCTCGATCTACTGTCCGCCCGCTGGCGGCCCGACGGGAGGTGAGCCTTGATAACCGCGGTCTACCCCGGCCGGTTCGATCCGGTCACGAATGGGCATATCGACATAACGCTGCGCACGGCCAGTATGTTCGAGCGCGTCGTCGTCGCTGTCTACGACCTGGAGAACGCCAAGTCCCTCTTCACCACCCAGGAGCGGGTCGAGATGTTCCGCGAAGCCGTGAAGAAGTACGACAATATCGAAGTGAAGGGGTTCACCGGGCTAGTCGTGGACTTCGCCCGAAAAGAGCAGGCCAAAGTGCTCGTCCGCGGCATCCGCGCCGTCACGGACTTCGAGGCGGAGCTGGACATGGCTCTGATGAACAAGAAGATGGCCCCGGAGATCGAGTCCGTCTACCTGATGGCCAGCCTGGAGCACCTCTACGTCAGCGGCCACCGCATCCGCGAGGTCTCGAACCTGGGATACGACGTTGGGGAGCTGGTGCCCGGCCACGTCCTGACAGCTCTCGAGAGGAAGTTCGGCAAGGGCAAGTAGCGTGGACATTCTCCATCTCATCGACCGGCTGGAAGAGATCGCGGCGGAGGCCCGGCGTCTGCCCGTGGGCGGAGGCGTCGTCGTCCAGCGCCAGCGCATCCTCGACCTCGTCGACCGCATGCGGGTCGCCGTCCCGCGCGAGGTCTACGACGCCCGCGAGCTGCTGGAGAACCGCGACGAGGTGATCCGCGACGGCGAGCGCAAGGCCGCGGAGCTCCTGGAGAACGCCCACGAAGAGCTGGAGCGCCGGCTCGTCCAGACTGAGCTCGTCAAGGCAGCGCAGGAGCGGGCTCGCGAGATCGTGGAGGAGGGCGAGGCGCGCCGGCGGCAGCTTCTCACCGATGCCGAAGAGCAGGCGCGCGGCCGCCTCGACGAGGCACAGCAGACATCCCGCAACGAGATGCGGGAGGCCGATGTCTACGCGCTACAGACGCTGCGCCGCCTGGAAGAGGAGCTGGAAGGCTTCCTGAACACTGTCCGCAACGGCGTCGATGCCCTGGAGCAGCGCGCCGCCGACCGCCCCCGCAGCTAGCGCTCGGCGAACTCTCGCTCTCTGAGGCGGCTGATCACGATCGCTACCCCCAGGACCACGGCCAGCAAGGTGAGGAACCCCGCCACGACCAGCAGCCGCCGGTAGGCCACCGACGAGGCGTCGTCGATCAGATCGACTGCGTGCTGGGAGTGCTGCCGGGAGAGATCGAAGTCGCCGTTGGAGAATGCCGCCTCAGCGCTGTGCAGGGCGCCATCCGGGTCGCTGCCGAGAAGCCCGAACTTCTTCCAGATACCGCGCGGCGCATCCACGGCCTGCTGCGCGGCCACGTAGGCGAGCGCGGCCTGATTCGCCGCGTCGATGGCCGGCGTCACGCTGTCGAAATCGAAGTGGTTGAGCTTGTCGGTGAGGCCGTCGGGCAGCGTCAGGCCTGCCGCCGCCGACTGCCTCTCCAGGTCGTCGAGCTGTTGCCTCAGGTCAGCGTAGGTGTCGAGTCCCTCGTCGGCCTGGTCCAGCGCGGCGAGCGCGGTCGCAAAATCCCAGTCGCGGATGCTCGCCGCTATCGGGGTGGCCACGTCGTCAGGCAGCCCGGCATCGCTCAACCGGGAGCGCAGGTCAGCCAGCCGGCCGATCGCTGTGCGCCGGTTGGCCAGCGTCTGGCGAGCAGAGTCGGGGAAGACCCAGGTCAGGAAGAGGCTGTCCAGATTCTGAGCCGTCGCTCCTTCCAGCACGTTCATGAACTCCTGGCTATCGGCGGGGCTGCCGCTGGTGGCGATGTTGCGGTTGACGGCCTGCAGCGCCTCCAGCCCGAAACGGTCGCGCAACGTCTGCAGGAAGCGGAAGGAGAAGGTGTACCCGGCGGCCTCGATTTCGATCCGCGAGGCGTCGGCGCCAAGGAGCGAGGTGGCGTCGCCCCAATCGTCCAGCGCCAGGGTGATCCCCGGGTCCGAGCGTACCGGCGCATCGCCGACTACGAGCCCGGCCGGCAGCTGCGGCCCCACCGTCTCCGCCACGAACTCGGCGAACCCCTCCGAGAGCCACCGCCTGGCGTAGATGCTGGACCACATATGGGACAGCTCGTGGAGGAGCGTGTAGTCACCCGCCACCGGTGAGATCACGATGTCGCAGGAGAGGCCCTCCGTGCAGGACGCCACGCCTTCGTAACCGAGCGACGACTGGCGGCCGCCCTGGACGATGTTCACCGCCGCGGGTCCGTCGTAAGCGAACCCGTAGACCTCTTCGATCACCGGCAGGCCGGCCGCGATCAGGTCCTGCTCGTGCTGGGCGGCGGCGTCTTCGCCCTCAAGGTAGGTCAGCGTGACGTTGACGGTCTTGTCCTTCAGCGCCACGTCGAACTGGGTGGACGCGACGGCCCCCGGCTGGCTAACCTCGACCAACGCCGCCAGGTAGGTCTTGCGGTCGCTCTGGCAGGTGAAGGTGTTGTCGGTGCGGGGGCAGTCCGCCGCCTCGATGTCCGTCATCCAGACGCCGTCCGGCGGTGTATTCACGGTGACGGTGGCCTGGTCGCCCGCCGCGATCGCCGGGATGTAGACGTAGTGCGGCGTTACGAGCACACCTTCGGAGCGGGCGTTGGTGAGCTGGTAGGTGAGCCGGAAGGAGTAGGTCTGGCCGAAGAAGAGGCGGCGGGCGAAGGAAATCACCGCGCCTTCATCGACGCTGGAGCCACCGGGGTCATCGACCGTAACAGGCAGCCCGTAGCCGGCGGTATCGGTCGCGACCAGGGTCTTGGCCCCGCGCAGGACCGGCAGCTCGAACTGGTAGTAGTAGGGCACCGAGCCGCCGTGCGTGAGGTCGGTCGCCGGGTCGTTGTCAGTCAGGACGACGTCCCAGGTGACACCCACCGTGCCGTCGCCCGCGGTCTGCACATCGTAGACGACGGTGGAGGTGACCTCCAGCGCTCCCGGCTCGTCCTCGGCGGCCGCCGGAGACGTCTGCACGAGGAGCACGCCAGCCAGGACCGCGGCTGCCAACGCCATCGGTAGGCGTACGTGCATTGTTACTCCTCGGTTGAAGATTCGGGCAGGAGTTCCAGCTCTTCGTCTTCAAAGAGCTCCGGCTGGAAGAGCCGCTGGATGGCGTCGAGCGCATGGTTCAGGCCGCCTTCCTGGTGGTTGGCCCAGAAGAACATCGAGACCACCCTGCCTCTCAGGCCCCGGGCGGTCGCCCGCGCGGTGATCGTGACCTCCGACTCCTGGTCGGAGATGGCGCGCACCTGGAAGACGTGCGACTCCAGCGTTATCGAATACAGCTCGTGCGCCGCGTGGACGGGGCAGAAGGCGATGCGCTCGGGTGCGGACCAGTCGCAGATCTCGAACTCGAAAAAGTCGTCGCCGCCTTCCATTTTGGCGCGGAACCTGGTGCCGACGCCGTGGGTCTGGGCAGACGTCATCTCGATTTCTGTCCAGGCGCGGTTCCAGCGGTCGGCGTGCTCCACGTCCGAAAGCAGCGCCCAGAGCTGGGCCTGGGACGCCCCGATGATGCGGGAGACCTTGGTTGTTGGCATGTTCAGGCTGCGCGAGCGGGGCGCAGTCGTCGAAGGCCGGACAGCGTGGGCATACATCCAGTTTAACGGATGGCACCCGCCGTCGGTTCCGGGCGGCTGCGAACTTCGCGCCGCTACATGCTCTTGAGCTGCTTGGCCATCTCTCCGTCAACCTTCAGACGGTGGTCGAACGACTCGAGAGGGACGATATCGATGTCGCAGACGCCCCAGATCTGGAGGGTCCGTAGCAGGTCGCCCAACTGCTCGTGGGAATCGGCGTCGACAATGAAGGCTGCGCCCCGGCGGCCGGCCAGAACTCCGCCCATGGCTTTGCCGGCCTTCTGCCATTCTCCGAGCGTCTTGATGCTGGGAAGGACGGCGTTCTCCAGAAGCGCGGCCATCTCCTTCGGCATCGCTGGCTCGCCCGAATCGATATGCTCCATCGTAACGAGAAATCGCATAGCACTACCTCCGCAAAATGTGTTGGTCATCCGTAGACTACGACGCGTGCGGAAGCAAGCTCAAGCCCGGTGAGCCGGCCTCAGACGACGATGCTGACGAGCTTGCCGGGGACGTAGACGACCTTCTTCGGCTCCTTGCCATCCAGGTGCCGTTTGACAGCCTCACTGGCCAGCGCCAGGGCCCGGGCGTCCGCCTCCGAGATGTCGGCCGCGGCGGTGATGCGGTCTCGCACCTTGCCATTGACCTGGACCACCAGGGTGATCTCGTCTTCGCGGGCCAGCGCGTCGTCTGCGACCGGCCAGCGCTGCCGGTGGACGCTGTACGGCCGCCCCGTGCGCGACCACAGCTCCTCGGTGATGTGCGGGGCGAGCGGCGCCGCCATTAGCAGCATCTTCTCGATCGCCTCCTGCCAGGCGTCGCGGTCGACGGGGCCGGCTTCGCGGGCGCGGGAGAGACCGTTCGCCATCTCCATCAGCGCGGCGATGGCGGTGTTCCAGCGGAAGTTTTCGCAGTGGTCGGTCACGCGGCGCACGGTCTGGTGGGTGAGCCGCCGCATCTCGCGGACGGCGCCGGCGTCCTCTTGCCCGAAGCTCGGCTCGGAGATGGCCAGGTTCCACAGCCGGTGCAGCCAGCGCTCGACGCCGCTGATGCCGTCCAGCCGGAAGGGACCGCCCTCTTCCCACGGGCCGATGAACATCAGGTAGCAGCGGAACGTGTCTGCGCCGTACTGGGCCACCTGCTTGTCCGGCGGCACGACGTTTCCGCGCGACTTGGACATGCGTTGCCCGTCCGGCCCCAGGATCTGCCCCTGGTTGAAAAGCCGCAGGAACGGTTCCGGCCCGCTAACGACGCCGATGTCCCGCATCACCTTCCAGAAGAAGCGCGCGTAAAGCAGGTGCATGACGGCGTGCTCTGCGCCTCCGGTGTACTGATCGACGGGGAGCCAGCGCCTGGCCACGTCAGGGTCGACGGCCGCGGCGCTGTACTGCGGGCTCAGGTAGCGCACGAAGTACCAGTTGGAGTCCATGAACGTGTCCATCGTGTCCGTCTCGCGCTTGGCGGGGCCACCGCACTTCGGACAGGTCGTGTTCACGAACCCTTCGTGGCGGGCCAGCGGCGATTTGCCGGTCGGCAGGAACTCTGCGTCGTCCGGTAGGACGACGGGCAGCTGGTCCTCCGGCACCGGAACGATGCCGTCCTTCTCGCAGTAGATCATCGGGATCGGGGTGCCCCAGGAGCGCTGCCGCGAGATCAGCCAGTCGCGGATGCGGTACGTGATCGTGCGCTGGCCCCAGCCCTGCTTTTCGGCGAAGTCGATGATGGCGCGCTTGCCGTCCTCGTTGGACATGCCGTCGAACTGGCCGGAGTTCACCATCGTGCCGGGGTCGGTGTAGGCTTCGGCCAACGGCTCGCCATTCCAGTCCGGCGGCGCGATCACGACCGGGCACTCCAGCCCGAACTTCTTCGCGAACTCGAAGTCGCGTTCGTCGTGGGCCGGCACGCCCATGACAGCGCCGGTGCCGTACCAGAGGAGCGCGTAGTCGGCGATCCAGATCTGCACCTGGCGGCCGTTGAAACGGTTGGTGCAGGTGGCGCCGGTGAAGACTCCGGTCTTCTCGCGCTCGGTGCTGGTGCGCTCGATCTCGGTCTGGTGGCGGGCGAAGTCGACATAAGCCTCGACTTCGGCGCGCTGCTCGGGTGTTGTGATCTGCTCGACCAGCGGGTGCTCCGGGGCGAGGACCATGAACGTGACGCCAAAGATCGTGTCGGGGCGCGTGGTGAAGACGCGGATCGATTTCTGGTCGACGCCGGGCACGTCCAGGCCGAACTCGACCTCGAGACCCTCGGAGCGGCCGATCCAGTTCGTCTGCATCGTCACGATTGGGGCGGGCCACTCCATGTGGCTGAAGTCCAGCAGTTCGTCGGCGTATTCGCGGATGCGGAAGAACCACTGCTCCAGGTCTTTCTGGATGACGGCCGCGCCGCAGCGTTCGCAGTGGCCGTTGACGACCTGCTCATTGGCCAGCACCGTCTGGTCCTGCGGGCACCAGTTGGCGGGGGCCAGCTTCCGGTAGGCCAGGCCGCGCTCGTGCATCTTCAGGAAGAACCACTGGTTCCAGCGGTAGTACTCTGGGTCCGCAGAGATCACCTCCGCTGACCAGTCGAACATCGCGCCCATGCTCTTCAGCTGTCCGCGCATCCGGTCGATGTTCTCGTACGTCCATGTGCGGGGGTGGATGCCGCGCTGGATCGCTGCGTTCTCCGCCGGCAGGCCGAAGGCGTCGAAGCCTATCGGGAAGAAGACGTTCTTGCCGTGCATCCGCTGGTAGCGCGCGGCCGTGTCCGAAGGCGCCATGGCGTACCAGTGCCCCACGTGCAACTCTCCGGACGTATACGGCAACATCGTCAGGGCGTACCACTTCTCGGCCTTGGCGCTGAGGTCAGTCGTGTACAGGCCGTCGTCGGCCCAGCGTTCCTGCCACTTCTTCTCGACCGCCGCGGCGTCGTAGCGTTCGGTCTTTGCGTCTGTCTTCTGCTCCATCGTTCGCCTCGCTATTTCCTGTCGTCGCGGGGTAATGGCCGGTTGTCTTCGTCTTCGCGCAGGGACAGGCCCATGCTGCGAAGGGCGCCGTCGATCCGCGTCGTCAGCGGCCTGGCCTCAAGCAGTAAGACCACAAAGGCGGCGGCCGGGACCGCCACGACGTAGAGCGACAGTCCAACCGCCATGCCGATGGCGGCGGCCGCCCAGATGGTGGCAGCGGTGGTCATCCCGTGGATGCTGCCTTCTTCGCGCATGATCACGCCCGCGCCCAGGAAGCCGATGCCGACGACGATGTTGGACGCCACCCGGGAGGTCGCCTCGTCACCGAAGAGTACGGAAGCGTTGGTGAACAGCGCCGCGCCGACGGCCACGATGGCGATGGTGCGGACGCCCGCGGGGTAGCCCCGCACTTCCCGCTCCAGGCCGATGAACGCGCCGAGTCCGCCGGCTATCAGGAGCCGGGACAGAATGTGCAGCTGTTCCGTCGTCGATACGTCCATGTCTCCTCATCTTCCGCCGGGAACGAAAAAACCCTCCGTCCACAGGGACGGAGGGCCAAGCCTTCCGCGGTACCACCCTGGTTCCTCGCCTTGCGGCGAGACACTTCGGGGCGCTGTAACGGGCGCTTCCCCGTCGCCGGCTTGGTCCCGGCGAGGCTCCGGTGCGAGTTCAGGCGGGCTGCCGGCTTGCAGCAACCGCCGGCTCTCTGCGCTGGGTGGCCCTACTACTCACCTTCGCGGCCTTCGTCTTCAGTTGTAATGGGGACTGGTGGAGCTGAGGGGGCTCGAACCCCTGACCTCCTCAATGCCATTGAGGCGCTCTCCCAAACTGAGCTACAGCCCCACGGGGGACAATCGTAACAGCGCGTCCCAAACTGGGCAAGAACGCTCGTCTGCGTTGACACCGCGCGCACCGCCTCTGCATTATGCGAAACGCTAGATAGGAGCCGCCGCATGATGCCACTGGAAGGAATACGCGTACTGGATCTCTCCGGTCTCGCCCCCGGGCCGTACTGCACGATGCTCCTCGGGGACCTGGGCGCGGACGTGATCCTGGTGGAGGCGACTCCCGGCGCGGGGCGGCGGATGGGCGGCGGCGAGGCGGCGGAGCCGTTCAACCCGCTGCGCCGCAACAAGCGCTCCATTGGCCTCAACCTGAAGGAGCCCGCTGCCCAGCAGGCTTTCCTGCGGCTGGCCGAGAGGATGGACGTCATCGTCGAGGGTTACCGGCCCGGCGTGGTCAAGCGCCTCGGCGTCGATTACGAGACCGTCGCCGCACGCAACCCGCGCATCGTCTACTGCTCGCTCAGCGGCTACGGCCAGACCGGTCCGTACTCCAACCTCGTCGGCCACGACATCAACTACATCTCGCTCGGCGGGGCGCTGGGTGCCAACGGCTGGCCAGGCGAGCCTCCGGCCATCCCGCTGAACCTGATCGCCGACTTCGCCGGCGGCGGCCTGTACGCGGCCTTCGCGATCCTGGCCGGGATCATCGCGCGCGGCGTCACCGGCCGCGGCCAGTACGTCGACATGGCGATGAGCGACGGCGTCACCTCCCTGATGGCGATGGCGACGGGGCAGTTCTTCGGGGGCGGGCACTCGCCACAGCGCGGCGCGGACTTCCTTAACGGCGGCATCCCGGCCTACAACGTCTACGAGTGCGCCGACGGCGAGTGGCTGAGCATCGGCTCGCTGGAGCCGTGGTTCTGGTCGGAGACCTGCAAGGCGCTGGGCTGCGAGCAGTACATCCCGGACCAGCTGAACCGCCAGAAGTACCCCGAGATGTTCGAGTTTCTGCGCGCTAAGTTTAAGGAGAAGACCCGCGACGCTTGGTTCGAGGAGCTGCGCCAGCGCGACATCTGCGTTGGGCCCGTGCTATCGATGGCCGAGGTGTTCAATAACCCCCACGTCCTGGCCCGCGAGATGATGATCGAGGTGCCGCACCCAAGTCTGGGCAGCGTCAAGCAGGTCGGCATCGCGCCCAAGTTCTCCGAGACGCCGGGCGCCGTCCGCTCGACCGCCCCTGCCCGCGGCGAGCATACGGACGCCGTGCTCCTCGAAGGCGGGCTGAGCGAGGCCGAGGTGAAGGCGCTGCGCGAGGCCGGCGCGGCTGGCTAGCGGTGGCAGACTCCGAGTCCCACTCTCATACGCAGCGGCTGGAGACGTTCAGCGACGGCGTATTCGCGATCGCCATCACGCTGCTGATCATCGAGATCGGCGTGCCGGACGTGCGCGGCGGCGGCGATCTCAACCGAAAGCTGCTCGACCTCTGGCCGCAGTACCTGGCTTACGGGCTGAGCTTCTTCACGATCGGCGTCTACTGGGCCAATCACCACTCGTTCCTCAAGCTGTTCCACACCACCGAGCACATCTTCCTGATGCTCAACGTCTTCTTCCTGATGACCATAGCCTTCTTGCCGTTCCCCACGGCCGTTGTCGGAGAGTACCTCAAGGACTCCGCTCATCGTGAGGCGGCGACGCACTTCTATGCGATCGGCTTCATCCTGCCTGCGACGGCGTGGTTCACGCTCTGGATCTACGGCAGAATGCGCGGCCTCCTCGACCCCGACCTCGACCCGGACTACGTGAACCGCATGACGTGGCAGTACGCGTTGTCGCAGGTGCCGTACTGGGTGGCGGTGGCTCTCTCGTTCGTCAGCGCCTGGGCGGCGATGGCTCTCATCATCGGAGTCGCGCTGGTCTACAGCCTGCCGCCGCGGCGCGCAGTCTACCTTGCGACCCAGCCTCCAGCGCAAAACTAGACCTCCGTCGGCAAGATCTCCAGCTGCGCTGACATCCGGCCTCCCGTCAGGTGGGGCATCCAGGCGATCAGCAGCGGCAATCCTACAATCGCCACGATCGCGGCGCCGGCCAGGTACGCCGCCTCGTAGGAAACCTGCTCCGCAAGCAACCCCAGCAGGGGCGCGCTCGGGATCAGCACGAACGAGCGGATCAGGTTCGTGAGCGAGACGACGGTGGCACGCTGCTCGCTGGGTACGCGGCGGTTGAGGTAGGCAGTCACCGTCGGCTGGGAGAGGATCAGCGCGAAGTTGATCAGGGGGAAGGCGATCTGCGCGTAGACGGAGTCCCAGAGGCCCAGCACCAGGAAGCCGGCGAAGACCATCACCGGCATCATGTAGAACGTCCGCCGCTCGCCCAGGTCCCGCATCAGCCGGTGCGCCGCCAGCGCCGCCACGATCCCGACCAGCCGCATCGGAGTCTGCCAGACGCCGACGGAGCCGACCGCCACATTGTGCAGCTCCAGGAACGGCTGGAAGAAGAAGACGACGGCGATGCTGCCGACCGTGATCAGCCCGAAGTACATGATCGCGTAACGCACGTCCGGCCGGGACCGCACCAGCCCGGCCGACTCGCGGATGATCCTCCCGTATGACGGTGTCATGCGCGTGCGGTCGACCACCGCCGGCTCACGAAAGGTCAGCGCGATCACGACCGCGACGGCAGAGATCGCGCCGCTGGCGATGATCGGAGTCTGCAGGTTCGTGGCGCTGGCCAGCGGCGCCCCCAGGAGCGTGCCCACAACCTGCGCCGAAGTCGCCACCGCCCAGCCGCGGCCGTAGATCCGCGGGTACTCCTCTTCGCGGCCGAGCGCTTTCAGCGAATCGAAGATAAACGCCGACTCCGTCCCCCAGAGCATGGCGAAGCCGATTCCCCAGACGAGGTACGACCCGAGGAGCAGCGGGAAGGTTGTCGCCAGGCCGAAGAAGACGATCGCCACGGAGAAGGCCGTCGCCGAGCCGATTAGCACCGGTTTGCGGCCAAAACGGTCGGCCAGGGCGGCGCCGGGGATCTGCAGGAGGATGATGCAGAGCCAGAACGGGATGTCGATGATCGTGACCTGGGCCAGGGTCAGGCCGCGCACCTTCGTCAGATAGATGATCCAGATGGGGAACCAGAGCTGGAGATTGAGGAAGAGGTGGAAGGCGTAGTATTTCCAGACGTTTGCCTGCAAGGGATGCTCCAGCGCCGAAGTGAGGCCAGCTTAGCGCGTCAACGGTGGTGGATCGAGCCTAGAAGTGGAGCGAGAAGAAGAGGATGCCCGGGGCCAGGCCTCCGAAGGCCCCCGCCTTGGCGATGTTGGCCGCCGCGCCCATGAAGATCAGGAAGACGACGAACCCGGCCAGGTTCGCCAGCATCGACTCCCGAGTGTCCAGGCCGGACGACTGCTCGACCGCGATGTTGGTCAGCAGGAAGGTGATAGCCAGCGCGAACACGCCGAAGGGGACGGCCAGCGGCGCGATCGCCACGAGGACGCCCAGGGCCACGGGCGCGAAGGCGATGCCCATCGTCCGCACAAGCTCCTGGAAGCCAACGGTTGCTCCGAAGCCCCGCGTCGTCACCAGGTAGACGATGTAGACCCAGGCGAACCAGATGACGAGCTGGATGATGCTGCCGGCCACCACCGTCTTCAGGAAGACCGGCGCCGGGTCCAGCCCCGCGTACTTCTGGTACTGCAGCGCCCAGCCCCAGGACCCGAGCCCGGCAAGCAGGCCCGCGCAGAGCACGACGATGATGGCGCTGGCCGTGGCCGTGCGCTCCGCGCGCACATCCTCGAAGACTGAGAAGTCCAAGCGCGCCAGCCGGACCAGCCAGTTGACCAAAGTTGCGTAGCCACCGGCGGCGTAGCGTGGCTGCGGCTGCTTGACACGTCTTTGCATAGTAACTTCGCCGGAATTGTATACGCGCACAGCCCCACGGGTCGAGCGCCGAGCCCGCGGCCTTGTTTACAGAGGCCGCTTGGACGGGATTCCGGTCCGCCTGGGGTAGCGCTCAGGCGTCGGGCCCGTCTTGCGCACAAGGATCAGCGTCTGCGGCGGCCCATCGCCCGGCAGCTCGAACGGTGCGGCCTCTTCCACGGCGCCGCCCAGCTCGGCCAGCGCGTGCTCGGACTGCCTGAGCTCGCGAGGTGCGGCGCTGCCCTTCGGTGCGGCCAGCACGCCGCCTTCCGCCAGGAACGGCAGCGTCAGTTCCAGCAACACCGGTAGCGGCGCAACGGTCCGGGCCAGCGCCAGCCGGTAGCGGCCGCGGTGCTCCGGCTCCCGGCCCAGCTCCTCGGCGCGGGCGTTGGGTACGGTCAGGCCGGTCAGGCCGAGCTCGCCGGCCATCATCTCCAGGAACCGCGCCTTCTTGCCGGTGGCCTCGACGAGCGTGATTTCGATCTGCGGCCGCGCGATCTTGATCGGCAGTCCCGGGAACCCGGCGCCGCTGCCAACGTCGATCGCGGGAGAGGCCAGCAGATTCCCGCTCCTCCAGGGCCTTAAGGAGGGCCAGCGACTCCACGAAATGCCGCCGGTAAACGCCCTCCCGGTCCCGCGTGGAGGTGAGGTTGGTGCGAAGGTTTTCTTCCAGTAAACGCGCTGCGTAAAGGTCGAAAGCAGCCAGCATTTCGGGGGTCAGCGGCATCCTTAACTCATTCAACACTGCGGTAAAGGAGTCCATGGGTAACTACGCCAAACAGGGGTCGTCTAAGCCTATGACGGGGCGGCCATCCGCTCCCATGACTCGTCTTCTTCGCACGGTAACGCCGCCGATCGCAATGCGGCAAGCTGCTGGAGCACTATTACATGCCACTTGGCGTCCTTCGCTGGAAAATACCGGGCCCGGCCCTGGCCATCGCCCTTCTGCTGGCGGTGATGGTCACGACATCGACGGGACTGCTGAGCCCGAAGCACGCCGAGGCCCTCGACAGCGAAGAGCAGACCTTCCTCGCAACGATCAACTCCTATCGCGCCCAGAACGGCCTCGGCCCGCTTGCCGAGAACGCCACCCTGGACGGCATCGCCGAGTGGATGTCCAACGACATGGCCACTAACAACTACTTCTCCCACGAGGATTCTAGCGGCCGCGATCCCTTCGCCCGCATGGACGATATGGGCTACGGCTACAACACCTGGCGCGGCGAGAACCTGGTCGCCGGGACGGAGTCGTCTGCCGAGTCGTTCCGGATGTGGAAGGAGTCGCCGCCGCACAACGCCAACATGCTGGGAGAGCACTACACGGTGATCGGCATCGCCCGCGCCTACGACCCCTCCTCGACTTTTGGCTGGTACTGGGCCACCGAGTTCGGCGGCGAGGGCGGCCCAACTCCTCCGCCGCCGCCACCGGCGCCGACCGTTCAACCGGCCCCACAGCCGGCTGTCCAGACGTTCGTCGCGCAGACCGCGAGTCCGCCTCCGACGGAGGCTCCGACCGCAGCGCCGACTCCCTCTCCTGCACCGACACCTGCGCCCTACGAACCGGCGCACAGCGGGCTGCTGTTTGAAGGGGTGCCGCCGTTCGAGGTGGGCTACCGCACCAGCGGAACGTTCCTCGCCGGGCTGCTTGAGCTGGCCCCGGCCGTCGATCGCGCCAATTCGCGCGAGTCGGTCCGCGCCAGACCTTAGCCGGGAGCGAGCACCGCGTCCTGCGCCCGCTCGGCGCGGACGATGATGCGGTGCGTGTAGTTGCCGCCGTTCTCCTCGGCCGGGTTCTTGATCCAGGTGCCGCCACAGGTGATCAGCGTCACCACGTCCTTCGTAGTCAGGCCCATCGCCTTGACCACGTTCGGGTCGTCGTAGTTGACGGCGACGTTGCCGGTCACGCGGTAGGTCAGCGTCGATCCGTCGTCCAGGGTCACAGCGATCTCGTCGCCGATCTGCAGCTCGCGCAGCCGGTAGAAGGCCCCGGCGATCGGCTGACCGTCCGCGGTCTGCCAGTCCACGTGCCCGGAGAAGACGGCGTTGCTGCCGACCCCCGGCGTGGCCGAAAAGTCGTACCAGGCAGCCTCGTCACCCACACTGGGCACAGCCGGCGTCGTGGTACCGGGCTCAACGTTCAGCTCGATGACCGGCGCGTCGACTCCGATGCGGGAGATCACGATCCGCACCGGCCGGGGACCGCTGGGAGGCGTGGGCTCCGCGCCGGGTTGGCCGGCGACTGTGCCCGTGCCACCGGGGTTGCCATCTACGATATCCTGTATGGAGCCTTGATCGGGCAACTGGACAGAATCGCCCGTCAGGCCCGATACTACAGCGAAAAGACCTATGCCGATGAGCAGTAGCGAGATCCCGCTGATCGTAGCGCCAAGCAGCAGGCGCCGATCAGCCATCGCCCGGCGAACACGATCCATACTCCCAAGAATACCAAATCGGGGCCTCGGTGAACGCACCGTAAAAACGTCCGGTACAGGTTCCGCAAGCGTGCCGGCAGGCGCCAATCGAGGTAACTTTTCCACATCAGGCCGCGTTGTATTGAGTGACGGGGTAAATAGGGTAAGATACGAGGGCAACCACCTGCCTCAGCCTGGGGGGCTTGATGGGAGGTTTGTCCCGTGAGCCCAAACGGCGATGCTCAGGAAGAGCGTCTGTTAGTCGATGCCGCGAAGGCGGGCGACCAGCGCGCGCTATCTGAGCTATATCAGACCTATTTCCCACGTGTATATCGATACATCCTTGCCCGCACGGGCAGCCCCCACGACGCCGAGGATCTCGCCGAAGAGGTCTTCATGCGCGTTCTGGAAGCCATCGAACGGTTCCAGCACCGCGAAGCGCCGTTTTCGGCCTGGCTGTTCAGAATCGCCCACAACGCGGTAATCAGCCAGCGCCGTAAGGAAACCGCCCGCGGCAAGTCCGGCCCTCTGCTGGAAGGGATCCCCGTGTCTACCACGGCTCCTGACGAGCTGGTGGAGCAGCGCTTGATCATCAACGAAGTGATGGAGGCGGCGCGCAAGCTCCCGGAGGCTCAGCGACAGGTGATAACTTTGCGCTTCAGCGCGGGGCTATCGGTCGCTGAAACCGCCCAGGCCATGGGCAAGGGTGAAGGAAACGTCAAAGTAATCCAGCACAAGGCGATAGCCAAACTGCGGGAGATGTTGGGCCAAACGGCAAGAAAGAGGACACCACGAGTTTATGAACGCGAGAAGGCTTGAGGAGATATTCGAGGAGTGCGTAACCGCCTACCTTGAAGGACGACGCTCGATCGAGCAGAGTCTATCCCTCTACCCCGCGTATGCTGACGAACTCGGCCCCCTCCTTCGCACCGCCGTCCGCTACTCCGAAAGCTTCCAAAAGGTCACTCCGCCGGCCCGGGCGCAGGAGCGCGGACTGCAGCGCTTCCTGGCCGATGCACGGGCCCGCCGCAACGTCCGCTCGCTGACCCGCGGCACGGTCACAGCGCGCCGAAGCTGGTTCGCCGGCTTCTGGGGCCAGCACAACCTTGGGTTCGCCGGCGGCGCAGCCATGGTCGCCGTACTCGCCATCGCAGTTGGCTCCGCGGCCATCCTCTACGGCGGCAGCAACGGCAGCAACAGCGATCTCGTCTTCGGCTCGCCGACAGCGACCGCGCCCCGGCCGACGCCGGAAGCCGTCACCAATATCCAGGCCCAGATCAGCAAGCTGCGGGGCCAGGTCGAACGCGGTGAGCGCGTCACAGCCGAAAACATTAGCCTGCTCTCCGCCGCCACAAGCAGCCTGACCACCGCCGACCAGGATGAAGTCCAGGGTTCGATCGACCAGGTACAACAGGTCCTCCAGGACGCCGACTCGCTGCTGGGCAACGTCGCCACACAGCAGCCGGATGTCGCCGACGAAGCAAAGCAGGCTCAGAACACGATCCGCGACGTCGCATCCGGGATTGGCGTGCCAATAGCCACAGCCACAGCGCCGGCCGCAAGCGCGACACCGACGCCGACGGGCGAAGCCAGCCCGACCGTCGCGCCGACAGACTCACCGGTGCAGACGCCGCAGCCGACCGAGACGATCGACTCCGCAGCATCGACGCCGACGCCAGTTGAGCGTGGCCTGCCATAGCGCCGCACATCGTCCCTTCGTTGACAGACTGCACTGGCCAGCCATAGAATCCGGCTTAGTGGCAGAAGTGACTCTTGCGGAAGCGTCCGGCAAGTTCCTGGACACGATTCGCGGGTCCGGGCGGCAGCCGTCTCTGGCGGAACTTAATCGCTTCGAGCGATGGTACGGCTCGGACCGCCTGATTACGCAAATCCGCGGCCACGATGTCGCCCTCTACGGCGAATCGATGGGGCCGGCCACACCGGAGACTCAGAAGCGCGCGGAAGTACTCCGCGCGTTTTTCGTTTACCTGAAGAAGGAAGGCGTCCTGGAGCAGAACCTGGCGCCGCACCTCCGCCTGCGCAAGAGCGGCAAGTCTTCCGGGGTGCAGCACGCGGCACAGCCGTCCGAAGTCGAGCTCACCGCCGACGGCATCGACGCCCTCAAGGCTGAGCTCGAAACCTTGATGGGCGAACGCATCTCCGTGCGCGAGGACATCCGCAAGGCGATGCTGGACAAGGACTTCCGCGAAAACTCCCCGCTGGACGCAGCCAAGAACAAGCAGGGCCACATTGAGGCGCGCATCCGGGAGATCGAGGCGATGCTCAAGCGCGCCGTCATCGTCGACACGGCAGCGCGGACGGGCAAGGTCCGCGTCGGCTGCACCGTGACGGTGAAGAACCTGGGCAGCGGCAAGGTCGTCGAATACGCCATCGTCGGCCCCACGGAAGCCAACGCCGCCGCCGGCAAGATCTCCACCGACTCGCCAGTTGGCAAGGCGCTGCTCAACGCCGTCCCGGGGGACGAGGTTGAGGTGGCAGCACCCGCGGGCGCGCTCAAACTGGTCGTCGAGTCGATCAAGAACTGACGGCGCAGCGCTCACGTCCGTACTTCTCCTGATTATCTTGACTTATCACGTGACCTTGTCTTAACCTCGCCACAGTGGCATCTATTCCGGAACACGAGGCGCTCAACGAGCTCAAGGCCGAGATCGTGCGGCGCGGCTGGAAGTTCAAAGATTTGGCCCAGCAGCTGGGCGTCACCAGCCGGCACCTCAGCGACGTTCTGAACGGCCGGGCGCGCCTGACCCAGCGCCTCGGCAAGCAGATCCACGAGGTCACAAGCATCCCGCAGTCCCACATTCCCCTGGAGAGCACGATGAAGATTCTTGTCTGCGACCCCATCGCCGAAGACGGCCTCGAAATTCTCCGAAAGGCGGGAGTAGACGTTGACATAAAGACAGGCATGACGCCGGCCGAGCTGAAGAAGGCGGTCAACGGCTACGACGCGCTCATCGTCCGCAGCGAGTCCAAGATCACGCGCGAGGTCCTGGAATCCGCCGCTCACCTGCAGGTCGTGGGGCGCGCAGGCGTCGGCGTCGACAACATCGATGTCGGTGCGGCGACAGAGAAGGGCGTCGTCGTCGTCAACGCGCCGACCGGGAACACCATTTCGGCGGCTGAGCACGCCATCGCCCTGATGATGTCGCTGGCGCGGCGGATCCCGGACGCCAACGCTTCGCTGAAGTCGGGGAAGTGGGAGCGCGGCAAGTTCCTGGGCATGGAGGTGCGCGACAAGACGCTCGGCGTCATCGGCCTCGGCCAGGTCGGCTCCGAAGTCGCCCGCCGCGCGCGCGGCCTGGAGATGAAGGTGCTGGCCTTCGATCCGTTCGTGCCGGAGGAACGCGCCCGCATGCTCGGCGTGGACCTGGTGACGATGGACGAGCTGCTCGCCCAGTCCGACTTCATCAGCGTCCACACGACCCTCTCCGAAGGCACGAAGAAGCTGATCGGCGCGGAGGAGATCGCCAAGACGAAGCCCAGCGTCCGCTTCATCAACACGGCGCGCGGCGGCATCATCGACGAAGCGGCACTGGTCGAGGCGATAACCTCAGGCCGGATTGCCGGGGCGGCGATCGACGTCTTCGAAAAGGAGCCGATCACCGATCACCCGCTGTTCGGGCTGGACGGCGTCGTCGTCACACCTCACCTGGGCGCGTCCACTGCCGAGGCGCAGGAGCGGGTCGCTGTCGACGTCGCCCACCAGATCGTCGCCGTGCTCAACGGCGAGCCGGCACGCTGGGCCGTCAACGCCCCCATGATCGACCCGGAGACCTACGCCGCCCTGGGCCCCTACGTCCCGGTGGCGCAGAAGGTCGGCTCGCTAGCCATGCAGCTGCACAAGGGCCAGATGAACGAAGTCGAGATCGACTACGCCGGGGACATCGCCCACAGCGACGTGACGCCGCTGCGCGCCGCCGTCATCAGCGGGCTACTCGCCAAGATCACCCTGGAGCACGTCAACGTCGTCAACGTCGACCTTGTGGCCGAGCGCCGCGGCATGCAGGTCAAGCAGGTGCACAGCCCCGGCCACGAGATCTACTCCAACCTGATCTCAGTGCGGCTGCGGGGCAAGGAGGGCCAGACGTCGGTCTCCGGCACGATCGCCCCGGACGGCCCCCACATCGTCTCGATCGATGACATCTGGGTCGATGTCCCGCCCAGCGAAGGCTACCTGCTCCTCTGCGAGAACAAGGACCGCCCCGGCATGGTCGGCGCGGTCGGGATGCTGATGGGCGAGTTCGGGATCAACATCAGCTACATGAACGTCGGCAGCCACCCCAAGACCGGCAACGCCCTGATGGTACTGGCGCTGGACCAGCCGCTTTCGGCGGAGCAGATCGCGCGCGTCCCGGAGGTCCCCGGCATCATCAGCGTCCGCCAGGCCCAGCTCTGACCGCGGTCAGTCCTCCAGCAGGTTGAAGACGAGCCCCGCCGGCGCCTTCGGGTAGAAGAACGTGGACTTCTGGGGCATCCGGTCGCCGGCATCGGCCAGCTCCAGGACGCGCTCCACGGGCACCGGGTTCAGCAGCACCGCGTAGCGCGCGTCGCCGCTCCGTACCTGCTCCACGGCCTGCCGCGCGTCTTCCGTGAACCAGAGGACGGACTGGTCCTTCGTCTGCTCCTCCGAGAGCTCGATGCTGTGGCGCATGACGACCCAGTCGCAGATCGCGTAGTCTAGCGCGCGCCAGGCCGGGCTGCGGTCCTGTGGCAGCAGGTGGTCGATGACGTGCGTCTCTTTCGGGGTCAGGACAAACAGTGTGTCGGCGTCCTTCGCCGCAAAGCCGATCTCGCTGACATGGCGCGAGGCCAGCTCCACCGTCAGCGCGGCGGCGTCCCCGGCGAACGGCTCGACCTCGAAGAACGCTTCCAGGCGTGAGCGAACCTCGGCCCAGGGGGCGTCCGACGATGTCACCCGGTGCGTGGGCAGCACCAGCAGCCCCGGGTCGTCCGAGGCGACCAGGCCAACGAGCGCGAAGTTTTCGGGCTCGCCGCCAGTCCAGTCCGCGGCTTTCGCGCGAGCTTCTTCCCGGTACATCAGCGCCGTCTCGTAGCGGTGGTGCCCGTCAGCGACGTAAAGCGTGCGTTCGGCGAAGGCCCGCTCCAGCTCTTCGATGACGGCCGGCTCCGTGATCCGGGTCAGGCGGAGGTGCTGCCCATCGGGAGCGTCAAAGTCGGCCACCGGCAGCTCGTCGCGCTCGCCCTGGTCCAGCAGATCGTGGATGTGGCCGCCGTGGTCGCGGTAGAAGAGGAAGATCGGGCTGCCGTTGACGTGAGCGGCCCGCATCAGTTGCAGCCGGTCCTCCTTGTGCTTGCCGAAGGTCTGCTCGTGGGGCAGCACCGCGCCGTCCTCCCACGGCACCACGCGCAGCCGCGCGAACAGCAGCGTGCGCGTGTAGGAGCGCTTGTCGTAGGAGAAGGTCTGTTGCAGCAGGTAGAAGGCCGGGAGCGTGTCGCGGTGCAGCGTCCCGTCGGCAATCCACGCCCGCAGGGTCTTCGCGGCGTTTTCGTAGCGGCTGCCGTCTTCCGCCTTCGCCAGCTCAATGCGCACGGCGTTGTAGGGCGACCGCTCGTACAGCTCGTCCTGCAGCCGCGGCGGGATCGTGTCGAACGGCGGACAGACGACCGCCGCCAGGTCCAACTCGGGGTTGTAGCGGACAGCGCGAAAGGGAAGAACGTCTGCCATGCCTCAAGCGTCGCGGACGGTAAGCCGAGGGTCAAGTCGTGCCGCTCTCGCACCTGACATCCGGTACCGGTATCTTGGACGCGTGCAACGATACTGCGTGTTTTGCGAGATTATCGCCAGGCGCGAGCCGGCCGAGATCCTCTTTGAAGACGACGAGGTGATCGTGTTTCGCAACCGTCTGCGCTGGGTGCCGGTGATGCTGCTCTCCGTCCCGAAGCGACACATGACCCAGGCCGAGCTCTGGCAGAACCTCGGCCGCGTCGGGGAGATGGCGGTGCGAATGGGCCAGGAGCACTGTCCGGGCGGCTTCCGGCTGCTCTCCAACTTCGGGCCGGACGCGATGCAGAGCCAGGACCACGCGCACGTGCACGTGATCGGCGGAATCTTCCTCGGAGAGTACGCTTAGGCCGGCACCGGGGCCTTGATGCCGATCCCCTCCAGCGCCGCGCGCTGAGCCGCGAACAGCTCGCGCAGACCCTGGTCGCAGAGGTCCAGCAGCTCGTTCATCTGGTCTCGCGTGAAGGGGTGGCTTTCGCCCGTGCCCTGCACCTCCACCAGCTCCCCGGCCTCCGTGCCGACGACGTTGAAGTCGAGCGCGGCGCGGTAATCTTCCTCGTACGGCAGGTCGAGCAGCGCTGTGCCGTCGATGACGCCGGCGCTGATCGCGGCCACAGCACAGCGGACCGGGATCGCGGCGTAGGCGCCGCTGACCACCAGCGTATTCATCGCCTGCACCATGGCCACGTAGGCGCCGGTGATCGATGCCGTGCGGGTGCCACCGTCGGCCTTGATCACGTCGCAGTCAACGGTGTACGTCCGCTCACCGATCAGGTCCAGGCGCGCCACCGAACGCAGCGAGCGGCCAATCAGGCGCTGGATCTCGGCGGTGCGGCCGGAGGTGCTGCTCTTCTCGCGGGAGGTGCGCGTGTGGGTGGAGCGCGGGAGCATGCCGTACTCGGCGGTGACCCAGCCGTTGCCGGAGCCCATCGCGAAGCGGGGGATGCGGTCTTCCACGGTGACGGCGCAGAGCACGCTGGTGCCGCCCATCGTGATCAGGGCCGAGCCCTCGGCGTGCTCAAGGAAGCCGGGCTGGATCGTGACCGGGCGGATCTGCGGTGGGCGGCGGCCGTCGGCGCGGATCATCACGGCTCCAGCACAACCGGCACTTGCACGACCTGCGTAGGCGTTATGCCATCCGCCTCGCTGACGTCGAAGACCCAGATACAGGCGGGCGTTTCCTCATCGACCATGAAGTACACATCCTCGCTGAACGGGGAAAGCGTCTGTCCTTCCTGGGAATGTCCGGGCCAGGTGACGATGTCCGCGCCGAGCTGGTTGCGGATCGAGATGTTGAACTGCGCCTCAAAGGCGGCGATCATGCCCGAAATCGTCACCGGGCTCGTGACGTGCGCGCCGGGCAACGGGGCATCGACGACGGTCTGGTCAGACGTCGCCGGGTTCGGGTTGGGCGTGCAGACCGAATCGCTCGCCGAGGCCGTGGGCGAACCTGACTCTGTCGGGATGCTTGCGGTGCCCGTTGGCCCTCCCGACTGCGTCGCCGTCGAAGTAGCGTTATCGTCATCGCCGCCGCAGGCCACGGCCAGGACCAGGCCCACCGCCAGCGCTGCCGTTATCAAGTATTTCATGATCCTCCTCACGTGGACGTCGGCGCCCCGCTGGGCTGCAGCACAATCGGAATCCGGATCGCGTCTGATGAATCGCCGTTAGTACGGTATACCAGCAGGCAGGCCAGTGTGCTCTCAAAGATACTAAACGGTACCTGTTGGTCAAAAGGTGCGAGGCCGCCGCCTTTTGCCGTGTGTGCAGGGTAGTCGATGATGTGCCCGCCCTCGCCGCCGATAACGGAGATGTAGAAGAGACCATCCGGAGTGTTCACCTCACCGGAGACCACGAGCGGGCTCTGGACGCCTGCGTTCGGCTCCGGCAGGCTGACCTTTACGAAGTCCACGGCAGCTTCCGGCCCCTGGGTGCAGACGGCGGCCAGCGGCGACGGCACGATAAATCCGGAGCTGCCGCCGCACGCGGTCAGCCCAACGCCGATCAGGGCCATGGCCGAAGCGAAAACATAACGCATCCCATTGAGGATAGCGGCTGCCCAACGCAGGCGCGAGCAACCCAGCCAGGAAGCGGTCTTAGCGCACGCTAGAATACAGATTCTAGATTTTTTCTTGACACCGTCGAAACACATCGTTGTAGGATACGGCTAGACGTAACGGTCTTGAGGCTAACTAAGGAGGGGTCCAAATGGCTAGCAGCGAGTACTGGGACAAGTTCTGGCGCAGGCGCGTCTCCCGGCGCGGTGTTTTGAAGGGGGCGGCGCTCAGCGCCTCTGGCCTTGCCGTTGCGGGCATCGTCGGCTGTGGCGGCGATGACGACAGCACTGGCTCCCCATCTGCAACGGCGACCGCGGTCCCCGTTGGCACCCCGGTCATGGGCGGCAAGTTCACCGGGCCGCTGGTGGGCACGTCTACCGGCACGCCGCCAAGCCTGGACGCACAACGCCAGACGACCTTCCTGGCCCAGATCCCCGCGGCTTACCACTACAACCGGCTGCTGAAGGTCGTTCCGCCGGAGCCGCAGCTGGTCAACGGTGTGCCGAGCATTCCGATCGACTTCTCGACGATCGAGGGCGACGCTTGCTCGAGCGTCCCGGAGATCGTCGACGAAGGCGTGACCTACAACTTCACGATTCGCGACAACCTGAAATTCCACGACGTGGCGCCGGTCAGCGGCCGCGACGTGACTGCCGACGACGTGAAGGCCGCCCTGGATGCGTTTTCCACTGATTCGCCGAACCGCGGCAACTGGCTCGCCCAGGTTGCTTCCGTGACGGTCACCGGGACCAAGACGCTGACCGTCACCCTGAACAAGCCCTTCGCGGCCGCTCTGCAGGTGCTCTTTGCCAACACCGACGGCGGTCCCTGGGTGATCCCGCCGGAAGTCCTTGAGAGCGACGATATGTCCAACAACAAGCCGATCGGCGCCGGCCCGTTCATCTTCCAGAGCCTGACGCCGGACGAGTCGATCGTCTGGAAGAAGAACCCAGACTACTACGACGCGCCGAAGCCGTACCTGGACACCATCGAGGCTACTCTTTCCGGCGACCAGGAAGTCATCCTGCAGAACCTGAAGGACGGCACCTTCGACTCGGCGCTCTGGACGGCATCGCTCTGGGACCGCGCCCGGAACGAGCTGCCCAATGCACAGTTCTTCACCGGTCCGGAGCAGGTCTGGGGCGGCGCGTACTTCAACTTCGCCAACGCCCCGTTCAACGACAAGCGGGTTCGCCAGGCGTTCTCCATGGCTGTCGACCGGCCGGGAGTGCTGGCCAACCTTGACCAGCCCGGAGCCGTCGGCGGGGGCTCCGGCCTGACCCACATCTCGCAGTTTGCCGACTACTGGATTGATCCGATCCAGGACGAATCGACCTTCGGGCCCAACGCGAAGTACTACAAGCAGGACATCGAAGGGGCCAAGGCGCTGCTGACCGAAGCCGGCTACCCGAACGGGCTCGACCTGATCGCGGTGACCTCCAGCGTTTACGGCCCGGGATACGGCAGCCTGATGGAGACGTTCGGGGGCAGCGCCGAAGCCGCCGGGTTCCGCATCTCCAACTACAACTACCAGGAGTACGGCGCCTACATCAGCACCACCTTCTTCGGTGAGCTGGACGCGAACCAGTTTGGGCTGGCGCCGCTGATGGGCAGCCCGATGGACCCGCACAACATCTTCTTCTCCATCTTCCATCCCTCCAGCTCACGCCACAACTACGGCCCACACGGCGACCCGCATGCGATCCCGGCGGCCAGCCTGCCGATCGCCGGCGACCCGTCACCGGCCGGCGATGGCGCTCTCCTGGACATGTTCAACGCCCAGGCCGCGGAGATGGACCCGGCTGCCCGCGTGGAGAAGATCCGCGAGATCCAGCGGGTGATGGCGGAGTCGATGTATTTCGTTCCCTGGCCGGGTGGCTCCACCGCCTATATCTACAATCCATGGGTAAAAAACGTAAAGTTGGTCCGTGGATATGGCTACGGCGCGGAAGTGGCGCCCAACGTCTGGATCGATCGAACGTAGCGGGTGTGGGCGCCCGGTTGGCGGGTGGTCAACTGAATGAGGAACTATATCCTGCGGCGGGCGCTGCTCGTGCCGCTGACGGTTCTCGGCGTGAGCCTGCTCGTCAGCCTGACGCTGGAGCTACTGCCCGGCAACGTCGCCGACATTATCCTGGCCGAGTCGGGCGGGTTTAACTCCACCCTCACGAAGTCGAGCATCGAAAACGACCTGGGGCTGGACCAGAACGTCTTTGTCCGCTGGGGCGAGTGGCTGGGCGACGTCTCCCACGGCGATTTCGGACACTACTTCCGCGGCGGCCGCTCGGTGGGCAGCGAGCTGGAGCACCGTCTGCCGGTCACGATGGAGCTGGCGGGGATGGCCCTCGTCTTATCGCTGATAATCGCGATCCCGATCGGAGTCCTCTCGGCGATACGCCAGGACAGCCTGGTCGATTACATCTCCCGGAGCACCGCCATCTTCATGCTCGCCGCGCCTTCGTTCTGGCTGGGCGTGATGTTCATCGTCGTCGTCGGTAACTACTCGTCGTCGCTGTTACCCCCGGTCGTCTACCATGACCCCTGGGAGAGTCCCTGGCTGAACTTCAAGCAGATGTGGGCCCCGGCGACGATCCTCGCCTTCTCGCTTGGCGGGGTCCGTCATGAGGCTCACGCGGAGCCAGATGCTGGAAGTGCTGCGCCAGGACTACATCCGGACCGCCTGGTCCAAGGGCCTCCGGGAACGCGTGATCGTGACACGGCACGTCGCGCGGAACGCCTTCATCCCGGTGCTGAGCCTGATCGGTGTGCAGATCAACATCTTGATCAGCGGATCAATAGTGCTCGAGCAGATCTTCGGGCTGCCCGGCATCGGCCTGATGCTGCTGAACGCCTTGAGCACGCGCGAGTATCTTGCGGTGCAGGGCGTCCTCCTGGTCGTCGCCGCCATCGTCGTCGTTACCAACTTCCTGGTCGATATAGCCTATTCCGCGCTGGACCCGCGGATCAGATACAGCTGACGTGGCTACCAACGAAGAGCTCCTGCTTGCTGCCGACGAACAGCCGCTGCCTTCCCTGGGCATGCGGTGGCTCGGCGGCCTCTGGTGGTTCATCCGCCACAAGCCGCTGGGCGCCTTCGGCCTGCTCGTCCTCATCCTGACTATCGCTATCGCCATCTTCTCGCCGTGGCTCGTCCGCTTTCCCGTACACGGAGCAGCACCTGGCCGACGGCCTGCACGACCCGAGCAGCACCTACTGGTTCGGGACAGACAAGCAAGGCCGCGACGTCTTCAGCCGCATCATCATCGGCAGCCAGGTCACGGTGCTCGTGGGAATCGGGACGGTGACACTCGCGGCGTTCCTCTCGACTGTGGTTGGCGGCGTCAGCGGTTACTTCGGCGGCCGGGTGGACATGATCACACAACGCATCGTCGATATCTGGGTCGCGCTGCCGCCGATCTTCCTGCTGCTAACCTTCGTCGCCGTCCTGGGCACCGGCGGAGACGGCTTTCTCGGGCTCGGCCGCGGGCCAGACGTTGGCCTGAAGCCGTACGAAGGCGACTGGATCTGGTACACCTTCTTCCGCAGCAGCATCGTAATCCTCTCGCTGGGCGTGATCCTGGCGGGTTACGGCTCGCGGATCATTCGCGGGGCAGTGCTTTCGATCAAGGAGGCTCCCTACATCGACTCGGCGCGGGCCATGGGAGCCGGCGACGTCCGGATCATGCTGCGCTACATCCTGCCGAACATCATGCCGGTCGTGATCATCCTGGCGACGCTCAACCTGGGCACCGCCGTCCTGGCCGAGGCGACGATCAGCTTCCTGGGGTTCGGCATCCAGGCGCCGTTCCCAACCTGGGGACAGATGCTGGGCACCGACGGGCGGATCTACGCCCAGGACTCGGCCTCGCACCTGATGTGGTTCCCCGGGGCCGCGATTTTCATCTCGGTCTACGGCTTCAATATGCTGGGTGACGCCCTCCGCGACGTCCTCGACCCGCGACTGCGCGGCGGCCGCCGCTAGGGCGCGATCCCGCCGGTGCTATTTGTTGCATTGGTCTACTCAATTGGCGTAATGTCGTAGCACCAGACTGCAGGCCAGATTCCGGCGTCTGGGCCAGGCAGATTTGAGCGGGAGTAGCTCAGTGGTAGAGCATCTGCTTCCCAAGCAGAGGGTCGCGGGTTCGAGCCCCGTCTCCCGCTCCAGATACGATTTCCTTGACTCGCAGTCCCGAAGAACCAGCCGTCTTTCGCGGAAGCTTAGGGTCATCTCCTACCTGGCTCGTCGCTAAGTTAGCGATCTCAGACACCAAATCATGAGCATCTATCATGCAAGCTGAGGGTCACTCCGTCGCGCACTGATGGCGCGAAATCACGCTGCCGTCCAATCGCGAATTCAGTTCGTTTGCTAACATAGGACGCCGTTCGCAAGGTTAAAGTAGACCAGTGAAACAATCTAAAACTATTACGCTTATAACCGGGGCCAACAAAGGTCTCGGCTACGAGACTGCTCGCCAACTGATCGAGCAGGGTCATACTGTTTACGTCGGTGCGCGCGATGTAACGCGCGGCCAAGCAGCGGCTGACAAACTCGGCGCATATTTCGTGCAGCTCGACGTTACCGGCGACGCGTCCGTGGAGGCCGCCATGGGTGTGATCGACGGACGTGAGGGCCACCTGGACGTCCTCGTCAACAACGCCGGCATCAGTGATCCCACGGCGGAGGTCACCGGCCCGCTTGCAATGAAGGTGTTCGACACCAATGTGATAGGTCTCATCCGTGTCACCCAGGCCGCGCTGCCGCTGCTCCGCAAGTCCGAAAACCCGGTTGTGGTCAACGTCTCTAGCGCCCTCGGCTCGTTCTGGGCCGTTACCAATCCTGAGCGACGCCAATTTCACTTCCCCTCCATCATTTACGGCGCGAGTAAGGCCGCTGTCTCGATGCTTACTGTCCAGTACGCCAAGGCCTTGCCAGAGATAAAGTTTAATGCGGTCGAGCCCGGCTTCACCGCTACTGACCTCACTCCCGCCAGTGGGGCTGGGCAGTCCGTCGAGAAGGGCGCCGAGGTCATCGTGCGTATGGCCACCATCGGCAAGGATGGTCCCACGGGTACTTTTTCTGAGACCAGTGGGCCTTTGTCGTGGTGAGGGCGTGGCCATAGCGGTGGTAGTATGTTCCTGAGAAGTGATGACTCCCGGGCGGAAGCTCTGGAGTTTTAGGGTCATGACCTCTGGAGACAAAGGGCCAAATCACTCCGAAATCGTCGGATAAGCGCTCCGCTAGATACAAATCGCGCGACCTAATCTTCCCAAGCAGAGGGTCGCGGGTTCGAGCCCCGTCTCCCGCTCCATGCAGAGTATTCGAGAGTAAACGGCATTAATGCGTCAGTCTCTTGGTCACTAATTCCCCTCAGAGTACGCGACCGACACTGGGCGTTCGTAGCTGACGTACACCGACGATGACTTCGGGGCCCAGCGGTGCTCGCGACCATCTGCTTGGCCTTCGCCGGTTTCTGCTTTCGTATCCGGGAACGCCATTAGTTTGAGCAATTCCCGACCCTCTGCTTGACAGGCACAGCGGCGTCACGTCAGGGTCACGACGGGCGCACACTAAGGGCACGCCGCGCAAGAACTACGGATTCCGACGCAATGGTGCGTGGGCGTAAACTCATGCTGTGATTGAGCGTTTTCGTCATCCCGTCGCAGGGTACCTGCTGACCGCCGCACTTCTCGCTGCCTGCACCGGCATAATCGCGATAATTCGGTGGGCGGCGGACGTCGGCAATATCTCGACGGTCTACCTGCTGGCTGTCATCGCAGTTGCCGTTGTCTCCGGGCGGGGGCCGGCGATCGCGGCGTCCGTCGCGGCCTTTGTGGCGTACGACTTCTTCTTCGTCCAGCCTCAGCACGTCTTCACCGTCGCCAACGAGGACGAGTGGATCTCGCTCGGGCTGCTGCTAGTGACAGGGATCGTGACCGGACAGCTCGCCGTAGCGCTGCGGGACCGGGCCCTGGAGGCCGAAAGGCGTGAGCAGGAAGCCGTTGTGATGTATGACGTCGTGACTCTGATGACGGAGCCAGACCTGCAGCGGGCGCTGACAGCTGTGGCGGAGCGGCTGCGGACAGAGCTCGGCGTGGCGGCAGTCGTGATGGCGTTTGGGAAGGCCGCGCCCGCGCGCGTACAGGCGGACGTTGGCGATGCCGAAGCGATCAGGATTGCGCATGACGAAGCCGCAGAGATGATCCTGGCTTACGGCCAAAGGCCCACCGGCGCCGAGCGGGGACGCCCGGGACGCTGGATACGCGTCGTCCAGCCGCACGCACAATCGCATGCTCCGCGAGCGCGAAGTAAGCGCGTTCGCAGCGTTGCTGTCGAGTTGAACAACCTGCGAGTGGGCGCCATCGTGATCGTGCGCCGGCCGGGGGCTTCGGAGTTCACGGTGAGCGACGACCGTCTGGTCTCCGCCGTCGCCCGCCAGCTCGGCCTGGCCCTTGAGCGGCTCCGGCTGCAGCGAGAGGCGACCGAGGCCGAGATCCTGCGGCGGACCGATGAGCTGAGGACGGCGCTGCTGAACGCCGTGTCGCATGACTTGCGAACCCCGCTCGCGTCGATCATCGCTTCGGCCGGCAGCCTGCGCCAGCGAGACATCGACTGGTCGGTCGATGACCGTGTGGAGTTCGCATCGGCGATTGAGAACGAGGCCGACCGCCTGAACCGGCTCGTCGGCAACCTCCTGGACCTCTCGCGGATCGAGGCTGGCAGCCTGCGGCCGGAGAAGGGCTGGTACGACATCGGCGCCCTGATTCGGGAGGTTGCCGGCCGGCTGCGCAGTGTGGCCGCCTCACACGTCCTGACCCTGGACGTGTCGCCCGGGTTACCCCCGCTGCACTTCGACTACGTGGAACTCGACCAGGTGGTGACAAACCTGATCGAGAATGCCATCAAGTACACTCCTCCTGGCACTGAGATCACTGTCTCAGCGCATCGCGAAGGGGATACGATTGAGGTTGAAGTGACAGACCATGGCCCCGGGATTTCGCCCGAAGCAGTTCCGCACCTCTTCGATGCGTTCTACCGTGCGCCGCGGACTCCCGCTGCTGGTTCCGGTCTGGGACTTGCCGTGGCTAAGGGACTCATCGAAGCGCACGGAGGTACGATCCGGGCGGAGAACCGCCGCGAAGGCGGAGCGCGCTTCGTCTTCACGCTGCCCGTGGAGGAAGAGGTGCCTGAGCCAGAGGAGGTGGCAAGTTGAATGCGACCGGTGCTCAGATTCTCGTTGTCGACGATGAGCCTGCCATCGCTACAGCTGTGCGCCGCATCCTGAAAGCGCGAGGTTTCGGTGTCGAAGTTGCGGAAAACGGGACCCAGGCGCTCGAGTCCTACGCCAGGAAGCGCCCCGATGTTCTCATACTGGACCTAGGGCTGCCCGACATGGATGGGACGGACGTGATCAGGAAGATCCGCTCAAGCAGCGACACGCCGATCATTGTCCTCTCCGTTCGGGAGGCCGAGCGAGAGAAGGTCCACGCTCTGGACCTCGGTGCCGACGACTACCTGACCAAGCCGTTCGGCGTCGATGAGCTCCTGGCGCGGGTCCGAGTGGCGCTGCGACACACGGCCCGGCCGAAGAGCGGAGCGGAGGCGGTGTTCCGAAATGGGGATCTGGAAGTCGACATTGAGCAACGCCGCGTCCGGGTGCATGGCGCCGATGTCCATCTGACCCGGACGGAGTTCAATCTTCTCCGCGCCTTCATCCAGAGCCCGGACAAGCTCCTGACGGATCGTATGTTGCTACAACAGGTCTGGGGACCGGAGTACCAACTGCAGGCGCACTACCTGCACGTTTACATGAGCCGGCTGCGGGCCAAGATCGAAGATGATCCTGAGCGGCCACGCCATCTGATCACGGAGCCCGGCGTCGGCTACCGGCTCGTCTCCGAGTCCGCGTAGAGTCGTTCAAATCGACGTTGAGACTCTCTTGAGCGAGACTATCCGCGCGTTTAGGCCGCATTGAGCGTTTTCTCCAGACAATGGTTCTGGAGAGAACGAGATGGCCCGAAACAAGCGCGTCCTGATCGTCGAAGACGAACAAGTCCTGCGCTCGATTATCGCCCGGAACCTCGAGGCGCGGGGCTGCGAGGTGATCGAGGCGGAGACGGCGGAAAGCGCGATCGAGCGACTCGCGGACGGGCCGGACCTCATTCTCCTCGATATCAATCTGCCGGACCGAACGGGGTGGGACATCCTCCGTCACCTCAAGCGTGGAGGCCGGAAAATCCCCACTGTCATCGTTTCGGCGGTCCGTGTGAGCGCGGAGCGCCTGGCCGAGTTCCAACCGCTGGCGTATCTGCCGAAGCCGTTCCCAATCGAGGCCCTGATCCGCGTGGTGATGGGCGATGAGGTGGCTACTGCGGAAGGAGAAGCGAATGGCTGATCTCCTCTTCATGATCGGCGCCCTGGGTTTCTTCGGGTTCGCGGCGCTGGTTGCTTACGCGTGTCAACTGCTTATGGGAGACAAGTGATGACGGCCGAATACGTGATTGGCGGAGTCCCTGCCGTCCTGGCTATCGCTTATCTCCTCTACGTCTTGATCTGGCCGGAGAGGTTCTAGGTTGCTGACGATGAGCGATCTCGATGAGCGCCGGATCCACCGGCCAAGTCTATTAGATACCGCCAGCGTCCACCAACACCTCCGTATAGCTTGCGGACTGCTGGCTAGGACTGACGACTCCGTGATTCGCTCGACAGTGTTGTCGATTCCTGTAGCCGCTCAGGACTCTGCAGTGGGTGAAGCTGTTCGCCGCTACGCAGAGGAGCATTGCCTGACCGCTGAAGTTGACTGGATGCCGAACTCCCTCGTTATCCGCTTGCGACGACTGCCGGACGAGGAAGGACGCTGAGATGACTTTCGCCGGTTGGCTCCAGATCGTCTTCTACTTCGTGGTCCTGCTGGCGATTACGAAGCCGCTGGGGCTCTATATGTACAAGGTCTTCGCCGGCGAGCGGACCTGGCTCTCCCCCATCCTGAGGACAGTTGAGGTGGGGCTCTACCGTGCCTCGGGGGTGGACGAGGCCAAAGAGCAGAACTGGCTGCGCTATGCAATCGCACTGTTGCTGTTCAGCCTCGTGAGCTTCCTGGCCGTCTACTGGCTACAGCGGTTACAGGGCGATCTGCCGCTGAACCCGGCGGACATGCCGGCCGTGAAGGAAGACTCCGCCTTCAACACAGCGGTCAGTTTCAGCACGAACACCAACTGGCAGGGCTACGGCGGCGAGTCTACGATGAGTTACCTGACACAAATGGCTGGGCTCGCCGTGCAAAACTTCGTGTCCGCGGCGGCGGGGATCGCCGTCGCCTTCGCGCTGATCCGTGGCATCGCGCGGCGACGGGCGGATACGGTTGGCAACTTCTGGGTGGACATGACGCGTTCGACCCTTTACATCCTGCTGCCGATGTCGATCGTTCTCACATTTATCCTGATCTGGCAGGGCGTGCCGCAGAACTTCAACGATTACACCGTCGCCCACGGCCTTGAGGGCATTACCCAGACGATCGCCCAGGGCCCCGTCGCATCACAGGTCGCGATCAAGCAACTGGGGACGAACGGCGGCGGCTTCTTCAACGCCAACTCCGCGCATCCCTTCGAGAACCCGAATGCTGTCACCAACTTCCTCGAGTGCCTGGCGATACTCGCCATTCCGGCAGGCCTCACCTACACATTTGGCAAGGCCGTCGGCAACACGCGCCAGGGCTGGACGATCTTCGCGGCGATGAGCGTTATCTTCCTGCTCGGCGTTGGCTTCACTTACTGGGCCGAGACGCAGGGCAACGACGCGCTGCGCGGCCTCGGTATCGATCAGCACGCCGGCAACTGGGAGGGCAAGGAGATGCGTTTCGGGATGCCGCTCTCCGCGCTCTGGGCGGTTGCCACGACGGCCGCCTCCAACGGCTCCGTGAATTCGATGCATGACAGCTTCACGGCGCTGGGCGGTCTCGTGCCGCTGGCGATGATTCAGCTCGGCGAGGTTGTGTTCGGCGGTGTGGGCGTAGGCCTGAACGGGATGCTCTTCTTCGCGCTGCTGGCGGTGTTCCTGGCCGGCCTGATGGTCGGCCGCACGCCGGAGTACATCGGCAAGAAGATACAGAGCTACGAGATTCGCATGGTGGCAATCGCCATCCTCATCTTCCCAGTGTTCATCCTGGGCCTGACGGGTCTGGCTGTCGTCACCGATTGGGGGACGCAGACCATGAACAACGCCGGCCCGCACGGATTCAGTGAGGCGCTCTACGCCTTCAGCTCGACGACCGGCAACAACGGTTCGGCGTTTGCGGGACTAGGGGCCAACACTGGCTTCTACAACAGCGCCGGCGGCTTCGCCATGCTCACGGGGCGTTTCATCGTCATTATTGTGACGCTCGCAGTCGCCGGCTCGCTGGCACGCAAGCAGCCGGTGCCGCCGGGGCTGGGCACCTTCCCAACAACCGGCGGCCTGTGGGTTGGGTTGCTAGTGGGCGTGGTGCTGATCGTCGGCCTGTTGACCTTCTTCCCTTCGCTAGCGCTGGGGCCTATCGTTGAGCACTTCCAGGGCAACAACGGAATCACGTACTGAGGCGACAGGTGTCAGACCATCCAACGCAGCCCAATGGAGAGCAAGGACGGCACCGGCCGGTGCGCAGAGTGCCGGACCGCGACGCTGATGAGGCGTGCAGACCCGTGCGTGCGCACCCCGACCGCGATGCCGATCCGGCGCGCGGACTCGAGCCGCCGTCCCAGCGAACACCGGAGACCCAAGACATGAAGGAGGTCGCGGCGAGCCGCCGCTCCGGCAGCGTCTGGACGTGGCCGTTGGTGCGGTCCGCCGTTGTGAACGCCTCCCGGAAGCTGGACCCACGGCTGATGGCCCGCAACCCCGTCATGTTCGTGGTTGAAGTGGGCAGCGCGCTAACCGCGTTCTGGACGGCTGAGACCGCTGTCTCTGGTGAGAACGTAGCGTTCGAGATGCAGATCACCGCGTGGCTCTGGTTCACGGTCCTCTTCGCGAACTTCGCGGAGGCGATGGCCGAGGCACGCGGCAAGGCGCAGGCCGACACGCTACGAGCGACGAAGAAAGAAACCCCTGCCATCGTGATCCGCAACTCACATGAGGAATCAGTCTCATCGGCCGATCTGCGGAAGGGCGACATCGTCGTCATCCGCGAAGGTGAGATCGTTCCCGGCGATGGCGAGGTGATCGAAGGCGTCGCCTACGTCAACGAGGCCGCGATTACCGGCGAGTCGGCGCCCGTGCTCAAGGAGCCGGGTACGGACATCCGGAGCGGGGTGACTGGCGGCACCCAGGTCGTTTCGGATTGGCTAAAGGTTCGCATCACAGCCGACCCCGGTCAGACGTTCCTTGACCGCATGATCTCGCTCGTGGAAGGTGCGCAGCGGCAGAAGACGCCGAACGAGATCGCCCTGACGATCCTGCTGTCCGCGCTCAGCCTGATCTTCCTGATCGTCGTCGTCACGCTGCAGCCGTTCGCCGTCTACGCCGGCGACCCAATCGATACGGTCGTCCTCATCGCGCTCCTTGTCTGCCTCTTGCCGACCACGATCGGCGCGCTACTCTCGGCGATCGGCATCGCCGGGATGGACCGCGTCACGAGATTCAACGTGCTGGCGATGAGCGGCCGCGCCGTAGAGACGGCGGGCGACGTTGACGTGCTTCTGCTCGACAAGACTGGCACGATCACCTACGGCAACCGGCTCGCCGCGGAGATAATCCCTGTTGCCGGCGCTTCGAAGGAGGATGCCGTGAAGGCCGCGCTCTGGTCGTCGCTCGGCGACGAGACGCCGGAGGGCCGCAGCATCGTCGCCTTGGCCCGGCAGCTCGGCGCAGAGGCGCCGGAAGGCAGCGTCGACGCGCCGTCCGGCGCCGAAGTCGTCCCGTTCGCTGCGGAGACGCGGATGAGCGGCCTGCGGCTCAACGGTAACGCCTGGATGAAGGGCGCTGTCGACGCCATCGCCGCCACGCTCCCAGGCGAGATGCCAGACGACCTGCGAGGCGCCTCTGATCGAATCGCTACCGAAGGCGGGACGCCTCTAGCCGTCACCCAGGACGGACGTCTGGTCGCTGCGATCTACCTCAAAGACACCGTGAAGCCGGGGATGCGGGAGCGCTTCGACGAGCTGCGCCGCATGGGCATCTGGACGATCATGGTCACTGGCGACAACAAGCTCACGGCGGCGACGATCGCGGCCGAGGCCGGCGTCGATGACTTCCTGGCGGAGGCCAAGCCTGAGGACAAGATCGCCAGGATCCGCGAATTGCAGGCGGAGGGGCACCTTGTCGCCATGGGCGGCGACGGCACGAACGACGCGCCGGCGCTCGCCCAGGCGGATGTCGGGCTGGCGATGAACTCGGGGACCGCGGCGGCGAAAGAGGCCGCGAACATGGTCGACCTCGACTCGAACCCGACGAAGCTGATCGAGGTCGTGCGCATCGGCAAGCAACTCCTGATCACGCGCGGCTCGATCACAACGTTCTCGCTGGCGAACGACATCGCCAAGTACTTCGCCATTATCCCGGCTGCCTTCGTGGTCACTTACCCGGAGCTTGACCAGCTGAACATCATGAAGCTGCACTCGCCGGAGAGTGCGATCCTCTCGGCCGTGATCTTCAACGCGCTCGTCATCATCGGCCTGATCCCGCTGGCGCTGCGCGGTGTTGCCTACCGTGCCGCGCCCGCCGCTGAGCTGCTGACGCGCAACCTGATGATTTACGGCCTGGGTGGCATCATCGTCCCGTTCATCGGCATAAAGGCCATCGACCTACTCGTGTCGACGATCGGACTGGCATAGGAGGAGCAGATGCGCACGGCACTAAAAGAGGTACGGCCAGCGATCGTGATGGTTGTCCTGTTCACGTTGCTGCTGGGGCTGGCATACCCGCTGGCGATCACCGGCGTAGCCCAGGTAGTCTTCCCCGGCAAGGCTGACGGAAGCCTGACTAAAGACAGCGCGGGCAACGTCGTTGGCTCTGAGCTCATCGGCCAGCAGTTCTCATCTGACCGCTACTTCTGGGGCCGCCCGTCGGCGGCGGGAGACGGCTATGACGCGTCGTCCTCCGGCGGCTCGAACCTGGGGCCGACCAGCGCGAAGCTCCGTCAGCGGGCAGAGGAACGCGCCGCGGCTCTGCGCGAGGCACGCGGCTTGCCGGCGGACGCGGAGGTGCCAGCGGAGCTGGTGACCGCGTCGGCCAGCGGCCTCGACCCAGACATCTCGCCGGAGGCCGCCGAGTTCCAGGCCGCGCGAGTCGCTGAGGCGCGCGGGCTCGACCTGAGCGTCGTACTGGACCTGATCGACGAGCATACAGATGGGCGTACACTCGGCTTCATGGGGGAAGAGACTGTAAACGTCCTGGAGTTGAACATGGCTCTCGACGAGTTGGACTAACAGCATGTCCGACCCTCCCATCGAACCCGCGAGTGGCGAGCGGCCGAGCGCTGAAGAGATGCTGGAGCGCGTGCGTCTCCAGGCGGGGACGGGGGCACGCGGCCGCCTGCGCATCTACCTGGGAATGGCGCCCGGTGTCGGCAAGACCTACGCGATGCTGCACGAGGGCCGGCGGCGCAAACAGCGGGGCACGGACGCCGTCGTCGGCTATGTCGAGACTTACGACCGGCCGCTCACAGTTGAGGCACTCGGCGACCTGGAAGTCATCCCGCGCACGAAAGTCGAGTACAAGGGCGTGACGCTGGAGGAGATGGACACGGAGGCGGTAATCGCCCGAGCACCACAGGTCGCCTGCGTCGATGAACTGGCCCACACGAACGCGCCGGGCTCCAAGCACGAGAAGCGGTACGGCGACGTCTACGAGCTGCTTGAACACGGGATAACCGTACTGAGCACCGTGAACATCCAGCACCTCGAAAGCCTCGCCGACATCGTGCAGACGATCACCGGCGTCCCGGTTCGCGAGCGCATCCCTGACGAGGTCGTAGACAAGGCCGACGAGCTTGAGATCGTGGACATGTCGCCGCAGGCGCTGCGCTCACGCATTCGCCATGGGAACGTCTACCCGCCGGAGCGTGCTCAGCAGGCGCTGCACAGCTTCTTCCGCGAAGGCAACCTCAATGCCCTGCGCGAGCTAGCGCTGCGCAAAGTGGCGACGGCGGTCGAGGAAGACCTGGCGGAGTACATGGAGGCCAAACACGTCGACGCCTCCTGGGCGGCCGGCGAACGCGTGATCGTCGCCGTCGGGGAGTCACCCGACGCTGAGCATGTGATCCGTCGCGCCTGGCGCCTGGCCAATCGCTTGCAGACCGACCTCATCGCAGTCTTCATCGAGACGCCTAGCTGGGGGAAGACCGGTCCTGAGGAGCGGCGCCAGCTGGAGGAGAACCTGCGTTTTGCGGAAGACCTTGGCGCACACGTCCACCGCCTTCAGTCCAACAACGTGCCCGATGGCCTTGTGCGGATGGCACACGACAAGAACGCCGGCAGCCTGGTCGTAGGCAAGGGGCGAGGGGGACTGCTGCGGCGGGTCGCAGGGTCATCTATCGTAGAGCGCCTCGTGAAGGTGGCGAAGGATGTTGACGTGTACGTTGTAGCGAAGACGGACGAAGGCTAAGAGGAGCAGCCCGGCGGGCTATTGGCGGACAGGGGCCGCAGCCTCCAGGTCGTACTTGAAGTCGAGAATGCGGACGCCAAGTGCTTTCAGGTAGGGCCGCAGACGCAGGACGTCGCGATTGTGCAGCAGGTTCTGCCAGGGCCGGTGGGCCAGGAACGCCGGGAGGACGACCGCGACCCGCTTGCCCCGTGTTGAAGTCAAAGACTCGACATAGGCGAGCATCGGCGCGACGAACGAGCGGTACGGTGACTCGATCAGCATGAGTGGCACGTCCGGCACGGCTTGGTTCCATTCGTCACGAAACGCCTCGCCCTGTTCGCGATCCGGCGTGAGGTGGACGGCGGTGACCAGGCTCGACATTTCACGCGCCACTGCTACTGCGCCCAGCGAGATCTTGTTGATCGAGTCGACCGGCACGATGACATGCTCCTTCATCGCTGCCGGTTCGAGCTCTACGGCTGGCGCGACGTTCACCGGCAACTCCTCCTGCTTGACTCCGATCTGGCGCTCAAACCATGTGTAGTGACGGCGGATGAGCGAGAAGAGGATCACAAGTGCAGCCATCATGATCAGCGAGATCCAGGCGCCGTGCGTGAACTTGGTGCCGCCGATCACGACGGCAACGACGCCCGTGGTCACCGCGCCGACTCCGTTCAGCGCGAGGCTATAGCGCCAGCCAGGCTCCTTCAGCCGCAGCCAGTGCTTCACCATGCCGGACTGGGAGAGCGTGAACGAGACGAAGACGCCCACCGCGTACAGGGCGATCAGCTTGGTGACGTTCGCCTGAAAGATGACCAGAAGCAGAGTGGCTACCCCGGCGAGGACGAGGATTCCATTCGAGTAGGCGAGGCGGTCACCTCTGAACTGGAACTGGCGCGGCATGTACTTGTCCCGGGCGAGGATGGCTGAGAGGAGCGGAAAATCGTAAAAGCTGGTGTTGGCAGCAAGGAAGAGAACGAGGGCTGTCGTTGCCTGGTAGCCGTAGTAGAGGAAGTTCTTGCCAAGCACGGCCTGCCCGAGCTGCGAGACGATCGTCTGGTCCTCCACCGGCACGAGACCGAAACGCGACGAAAGAAAGGTGATCCCGGAGAACAGGTAGATTGCGATCACGGCCATCACGATCAGCGTCTTCTGTGCGTTCTGGCTCTCCGGTGGCTTGAAATTCGGGATGCCGTTCGACATCGCCTCGACGCCGGTAAGGGCAGCACCGCCCGAGGCGAACGCCCGCAGGATCAGCCACAGTGTCAGGCCCTGCGTTGCGACCACCTCTTCCTGGGGCGGCGCGGCGTGCAGGACCGACCCCGGCGCGTCACCGATGACGACTTTCACCAGTCCCAGTGTCACCACGCCGCCCATCGCCAGGATGAAGAAGTAGGTTGGTGCGGCGAACAGGCTGCCCGACTCCCTGATCCCCCGCAAGTTGCCCAGTGTGAAGATGCCGATGATCGCCACCGATAAGAATACGCGCCAATCGTACAGTTCAGGAGCGGCAGAGGTGATCGCCGCGACCCCGGCGGCGACGCTGACGGAGACGAGCAGGCTGTAGTCCACCATGAGCGCTCCGGCGGCGACGAGCCCCGGGAAGGCACCCAGGTTCTCGTGGGCGACAATGTAGGCGCCGCCACCCGACGGGTACGCCTTCTGCGTCTGGAGATACGAGACGACGACAATCGCCATGATCGTCACGACGGCGACGGCGATCGGCAGCGCGTAGTGGAATGCGCCTGAACCTGCCAGCGCCAGCACGATCAACGCTTCCTCTGTAGCGTAAGCTGATGACGAGAGCGGGTCAGAGCCAAGAACCGCTAGCGCCTTCACCTTGGTCAGCCGCTCGTGGATCGCCTGCGAGGCGGCAAGCGGACTGCCGATGAACGTCGCTCGGGCGATGGCGAGGGCCCGTTCGACAGGGTTGCGAGGCTGGCTGCCGAGGAGCGTCGCTTCGATCGTTCCCGGCCCGGACTGCTTCAGCCGCCGTTGCCTGGGAACGACCCTGATGTATGGTGTCCCGCTTACGCCGCGGCGGACCTCCCGCAGTTCGATGTTTAGTCCGGACGGGGGCGCGTCCCGCTCCTGGCGCGGGACGACGATTCGCGTGTGGTCGTCACCGTGCCGTTCGATCCTCCGCGACGGCGGCGCAGGACGGGACTCGGAAGGGCTGGCCGGTGGACTCGGTTTGGCGGGAGGCCTGTGCTGTCCCGGCGGAGCGGCGGGGCGCGAACGCCGGACAAATGAAGGAGCTTTCTCAAGGTGATCCGGCGCGTCTGATTGAGGTGGCTGATCTGACATACGGGTCGTCTAACCCGTATATCGTCCGCCCGATAGCGCTCAACATGCCCTCAACAACTGGGCCTCTTCACTCAACATTCGCTCAACGGCGTGCTACGACTGTCCGTCAGAATGGGGGTGAGCCGAGACGCGCGTCCACTGACGAGTTGTGGTGGCTCAGATCTAGTTACGCCAACTAGTCTTTGGATTGCTTGGGATTGGCTTATCATTCCAGTTGATTGGAATTTTGATGGCCCTCTGCTTCGTCTGGTAGCGCTCAGAGGTCGGGCAGCGCGATTCCGGCGATGACGTAGGCGAAGTGTAAATTCTTCACGGTCTTGCCACGTCGCAGCGACTCTCACGTTGACAAGCGGAGGGACAGGCTTTTCATACTCCTTTCATCTGTAGCCAAGGGGGGCACATGCGATCCTGGCCCGATCTGTCATCGGTTCTTGGACGATCTTGGTCGTTTTTGCTCTTTTGTTCGTAGTCGCTGTGGTTGGGCATGGCCCGACAACGAGCTTGGACCTGTACGCCCGTCCGTCTCGGACTACGTTCCACTCTTCCACATTTGCCGGGCTCCTACGGTCCTTATTGACCCGCGAATAACAAGGGCTGTTACCGAAAGTTCTCGACAAGATCTTCGACCACGCGTTCGCGCCGATTCAGAGCGGACCAGGTCAGACGGAGGCAATCGAAGAAGCAATCGTTATGGGGAGGGCTCCACTTGAACGCAACGGGAGGCAATACAATTGGCAGAGGACGTCGATTTCTCGTTCTGGCAGTAATGTGCACCGCGCTTGCGACAGTGGTAAGCGCCGTCTCGTCGTTGAATGTTGCACTGCCAGATATAGCGCGGGACATCAACGCAACGTCCAGCGACTTACAGTGGATCGTTGATGCATACGCTATAGTCTTCGCCGGGCTCCTGTTGCTTTTTGGCGCTGTCGGCGACCGTTTAGGGAGGCGTCCCGTGCTGCTGGCGGGCCTGGCCATTTTTTCCGCTTCCGCAGCCATCGCGCTGTTTATCGACTCCTCAGGCGGGCTTATTGCAATTCGTGCTTTCATGGGCCTAGGAGCGGCAGCGATCATGCCATCGACGCTCGCGATTATCACCAACGTCTTTCCGCCCGATGAGCGCGATCGGGCTGTTGCGATCTGGGCTGGCGTCGCCGGGGCGAGTGCCCTACTCGGACTTCTCGCTTCCGGAGCATTGCTTGAGGCATTTGCCTGGCAGTCCGTATTCGCATTTAGCAGCTTCCTCGGACTGTTCGCCCTAGTCGCCTCAGCTTTAACCACGCCAAATTCAACGGCGGATGAGGCTGCGCTCGATATCGCCGGGGGAGCTCTTTCAGTCATAGGGCTCTCCACCATCGTGTACGGCGTCATCGAGGGTCCTGAGCGCGGCTGGACGGATCCCCTGACGATGGCCGCTCTCGCCCTCGGGATCGTGGTGTTGGGCGTTTTCCTGGTCTGGGAACTTCGTCGTGAGCGCCCGTTGCTGGATCCGAGGCTGTTCCGTCTGCGAGGTTTCGCCGCGGGCACCGCGTCCATCACGGTGCAGTTCTTCGCATTTTTCGGGTTTGTCTTTGTGACGCTTCAGTATATGCAGTTCGTGTTGGATTACTCGCCTCTGGAAGCCGGCGTTGCGCTGTCACCGATGGCGGTGGCGATGATGGGACTTTCCCCGCGAGTCCCGCGCCTGGTGGACCAGTTTGGACCCGCCAGAGTGGGCCCAACTGGACTGCTGCTGATGGCGGCTGGCTTTATGGTCTTTTCGACGGTAAGTACCGACTCTAACTATTTACCCCTCTTCATAGCTCTTTGCCTTCTTGGCACGGGGCTTGCCCTCGCGACAACTCCTGCCACGACTGCCATCGTCTCGTCACTCCCTGCCAATAAGCAGGGGGTCGCCTCAGCGGTGAACGACGCTGCGCGTGAAGTGGGCGGGGCCCTTGGCATCGCCGTTCTGGGTAGTGCTCTATCAGGCCAATACAAGTCGGGAATCTCCAGCGCCTTCGCGAGCTATCCTTCTGATGTTGCTGAGCGTGCGAAAGAGTCGCTACCAGCTGCGCTCGGTATTACCCACCAGTTAGGGGCGGACGGCGTTCCTCTGGCCGCCCAGGCGCAATCGGCCTTCGTGGATGGCTTTGCATTGGCCATGTACATTGCCGCGGCCAGCACAACGGCTGTAGCGACGTTCGTCTTCTTACGCGCGCCACGCATGGTGCGACAAACTGACCAGCTGTCGTGACTGCATTCGGGCCAGAAGTCAGATGGCTTGACGATCTGACAAGGCTCGAAGCAAGCTCTCAGCAGCTGCTCAGCGTTGCCTGAGTCAGATGCCCGAAATGGCCGAATTTGGAGCGCGAATTGTCCACGCAAACATGGGTGGACAAGAAATCCGTCGTATTCGATTCCCAGGCAGAGGTCGCGGGTCCGAGCCCCGTCTCCCGCTCCCTCCCCTCTGCCTCGCTAGCGCACGACGAACAGCGGCACCGGCTTGCGCAGGGCCGGGCACGGCGGCGTCTGGCTCAGCGGCGGCTTGCCGAGGAATGCGTTAAGGACGAGCTGGCCGTCACGCGGAGAGATGGCGCCGTTGCAATCCCAGTCGCCGAAGAGATGCGTCGTTCCGCTGACCGTCACCTGCGTGCCCAGCGGAGGGCAGCCATACTCCTGGGTGACTGGGGGTTGCTGAAGGAAGAACGCCAGGTCAGCCTGGCCGTCCCTGGGAGCCACCGAATATCCGCAATCGCCGTCTCCCCAGGTGCTCAGCGTGGAATTGTCACTGGGGAACGGTGCGTTGAACGGATCGGTCGATGACAGTGCACCGCCGCCGGCGAGAAGCTTCCCGTCACAGTTTCCCGGCAAGAACACGATCGAGGACGGGGACTTCGATCGCCATCCCATGATGTCGGGACATGTCTGGCCGGCCACCGGGAACCAGTCGCCCCCCGCGACCAGCCAGTCGAACGAGCTCCAATCGGTGCTCCCGCCGATTATTGGCTGCTCGCCGCCCACGTCCTTGAACCCGCCGTGGCAGTCGCCGGGGTAGAAGCGCAACGTGTGGTCGTCTCTCCGGACAGCTCCCAGGTCCCCGCAGACGTCACCATCGAAGTCACCCAGGCCAACGATTATCTGGGCAGAGTCCCAGCGGAAGCCGATCTCCACCGGCTCCGCGAAACTAGTGTTGCCATCGCCGGACAGCAGCACAAGGGTCTTGTCAGACGTCCTCCGGGCCAGCAGGTCCGGGAGGAAATTGCCGCCATCCCAGAGGCCGGGCGCAACGAAGTAGTTGTAGTCCGAAGCGTCTCCCATAAACGGCGGCTCGATGTCTTCGAAACCAGTGCCGCAATCGCCCTCACCGAGGTAGAGTCCTGTCCCGATGACCCAGACCATGTCGTTGCAGCCGTCCCGGTTCCAGTCCCCGACCAACAGAAACTGGTCGACGCCGCCCACGCCCATCGATTTAGCATTTCCGAAGGTGTACTGGCCGTTGGCGCAAGTGCCGACGTAAATGTTTATTCCTCCGGGAAAGCTATCGTAAAAGTCGGGGCAGCCATCCTTGTTCCAGTCCCAGCGGAAGTGAAGGGCGACTCCTTCCGGTTGCGCATCGCCGGCGTCAGTCGCCTGCGGCGAGCGGGCGCTTATCGCCAGCAACGCTACAAGCACCACCGCGCCGATTGCCGAAAGGCCCAAGAGTCTTCGCTTCGTCATGTGTTATCCCTTCAGTCTCCCTCTGGTCAGTAGATCGATACATTCGCAGCCAATGGCCGGACAGTCCTCAGATGGCAGCCAAATGAATATTGAGTCGGATTATAGGCTAATTCGGAGGACTTCACCCCGCGGATGACATGCGCAGATGCGAAACGTGGCTTGAGAAGACGTTTTGGAAATCCGCCTAAACGTAAGTCATTGAGGATCTGTCTCCGATCCGCCGCCAATCAGTCTGAGTCTGAGGAGGATGTAAGTGTCACGCTACTTGGTTACCTGGAAGGCGAATCCATCCGCCCGGCCCACGGATCCGAAATGCCGCGGAGAGATTTTCCAGCGCCGCAAACTGCTGTTGCTTAGTCCCGCCAACGCATAGGATGAACAGGTGGTCACCCGCCTCACCGTCCTCGCGCTCGCTGTCGCCTTCGCCGTTACTACCTCTGCGGTCAGCGCCTCCAGACCGGTCGCCGCCGGCTCACCCAACCCCGGCGACTTCGACTGCCACAACGAAGCCACCGCCTACGACTCCCTCCTCCTCGTCTCATACCTGGCCGGCGACGAGCTCGCCCACCCCGGCTGCGACGACATCGGCGACAAGGTTGTCGCCAACGGCCTCATCGCCTTCGAGCACGGCCGCAACCTCGCAACCATAGGGCCCGAGGGCGGCGACCAGCGCGACATCGTCACCGAGTCCACGTACGCCGTCTACCCGGCCTGGTCGCACGACGGCAAGCACGTCGTCTTCTCCTCCGGACGGAGCGGCCCCCACGATCAGCTCTTCATCGCCGACGCCGACGGCAGCAACGTAACTCCACTCACGACAAGCAGCGTCGATGATGCAACCGCCCAATGGTCCCCGGACGACACTCAGATCATCTTCGATTCTTACAACGGCAACGATAACGACATCTTCATGGTCAACGCGAACGGCACCAACCGCCACGCCATCCTCACCGGACCGCACGACGACTATTACCCGGACTGGTCGCCGGACGGCACCCGCATCGTCTTCATGAGCGACCGCGCCGGCAACAGCGGGATCGACATCTACACGATGACTCCAACAGGCGCCAACATTCAGTTGCTCTATGACGACGATTACTACAAGGGCTCACCACACTACTCTCCGGACGGAGCGAAAATCGTTTTCGACACAGTCAACGACAACGCAGATATCGCCGTAATCCCGGCGTCCGGCGGCAGCCCGAACTACCTCACGGACAACGCCGCGCGCGACAGCGATCCCAACTGGTCGCCGGACGGCACCTCCATACTCTTTGACTCCGCGCGCGACGACCCCGACCCGGAGAACTGCGATCCATGCGTCCAGCACATCTACAGAATGGACGCCGACGGCTCGCACGAGGCTAAGCTCACCCAGGATGGTAACGACAACGACGACGCCGCGCAGCAGCCTCTTGTCTCCACCTTCGGCGACCTTAACTGTGACGGCGTTGTCACCACCGACGACCTGCTCGTCTCCCTCGCCCACGCGGCCTCAATAGACGTTGATCTCCCGGCCGGCTGCCCCCCGCTCACGTAACGGTGGTCAGTGAGTCGACCAGAGAGAGTGATACAGATCTGCCTTCCAGGCAGAGGGTCGCGGGTTCGAGCCCCGTCTCCCGCTCCAGATACGATTATGACTGGCGAACGGTCACGCCCGCGGAAACCTAAAGCCCCGCGTGTCTGTCAGAACCCTAATCTTCCGTCGGAGAGAACGGTGTGCTATTTGCTGTTTGCCTCAAAAGACACCGTGCTACCCGGATCCGGACACGGCTCCGTCTGGCTCGCCGGCGGCTTTCCGAGGAATGCGTTGAGGACGAGCTGGCCGTCACGCGGAGCGACCGCGCCGTTGCAGTCCACATCTCCCCACTTGCCGTCTGGTATGGACGTGAGCGTCCCGCAGGCAATTTTGAAGAGCGATTCACCTGTGTTGAAGCACACAAATGGGCCATCCTCGGTACCGCAGGTGTGCGGTTTGAATGGGCTGGAGTGGCTGCAAGAGACGAAGTCCTTACCTACACTCGCATCGTTGGTGGAGCAGGTCACCCCGAACTCGCCAAGTACGCAGGTGTGTTCGGAACCGTCAGTATCGGTGCAGTCAGCCTGGGTGTCCCCCAAATTCGTAACCCCGCACCCAGAGTTGTTCGTGCCGTCGCTGCAATTGAACGAATTCCCGGGCAGGGCCCACAGGCAATCGATGTTCTCAGCCGCGTCCGAGGAACAGTAGTAGTTGGCTTCGTCCGCCCCGTCAAGCAGCGTCACGACTCCGTAGCTAGCACACTCGAAATAAGGGTCCCTGATAATCCCGGCCCCTTGTGGCGCCGCTCCATCTAGACTCGGTTGCGGCGCTGCCTGCGCCGTGTCGTCGCCGCGGCCCAGCGCCACGAAAGTGCCAATGGCCACGACGGCCAGTAGTGCGATGCCCAGCAAAAGACTCCGGATGTCCAATGTCCTCATGGCAGTCCCCCTCTTAAGTAGATTGGGCATGAATGTAGCACCAACACACCCAGGGCTCAACAAACCAGCCGCCGTCCAACCCTCACCCACTGCTTCCTGCCCGCCCGGCAGTCGGAGTATGGTCAAGCGCCTGGAGACCACCTTCACGGCCCTCGCCGTCTTCCTTCTCGCCATCACCGCCTGCTCCGGCGACGACGACTCACCCACGCTCGCTCCGTAAGCAACCCCGACACGTACCCTCGCCCACCCCAGCCCCCTCCTCACCAGAACGCGCGATAACGGGAAACAATTCGCCAGTAACCCTGGCGACTTCTGGCATCGCGTCCCGTATAATCCGGTGCAATGCTCCGCGCTGCCCTTGGGCTGGCCCTATTCGTCGCACTCATCGGAGTGACGGGCGTGCGCGAGGCGTCCGCCGGCACCTATCTGCTTGTGGACACGACTTCCGACGATCTGCTGACCAGCGGTTGCCAGGATCATGTTCCGGACGGGGACTGCTCACTCCGCGGCGCCATTACCGTTTCCAACTCGATTCCCGCCCTGAAAGCGATCATTTTCAACACGGGCACCGGCGTCCCGACGATTGTCCTTCAATCAGCGCTTCCCGCCCTCACGCAGCCGGTGCTCATGGATGGCGCCACCGGCGGCGCCGATGCGATCAACATCTACGGGACCAATGTGCAAACGGATGGCCTGGCTTTGCAGAACCATACCGGCTCCACCATCACGCACATGGTGATCGACCAATTTAACAGCGGGGCGGGCATATCCATCACTGGCGGCGGCAGCCACAAGATTCTGGGCAACAAGATTGGGATTGGGACGAACGGCGCACAGGCGATCCCCAACCTCAACGGCATCTTCCTGCAAAACACTACGGACAACACCATCGGTGGGGACGAAAGCAATATCATCTCCGGAAACACCGTCGCCGGTGTCAGGCTGGATTCCGGTGCTAATAACAACACGGTCGAAGGCAATACGATCGGGCTAAACCCGGGCTGGGCGACCGCGGTACCCAATGGAGACGGCGTCTCGATAATCGGCTCCGGGAACCAGATCGGGACAAGCGGGCACCCGAACGTCATCTCCGGCAACAATTCCCACGGCGTGATCATCAACGGCACCAGCAACCAGGTCCAGTTCAACATCATCGGCTCCAACCCGGGCGGCGAAGCCAGGCCCAACAAGGCCGGTGGCATCCTTATCGCCTCCAACAACGGCAGCTCTAACACCATTGGCGGCTCCTCGTCGGCTGGCAACCTCATCTCAGGCAACGACGTTGCAGGCATCATCATCCAGTCCCCCTCCAACGTCGAAGTCTCCGGTAACAACATCGGCCTCGACGCGACCGGAGACGGCATCCTGCCCAACCAGGGCGATGGCATCCGGGTCATCCAGAACCAGGGCTTCGCTTCGCTGGGGGCCACGCCCGCCGGGGGCAACGGGATCGCCATCGGCAGGCCGGGCCTGGGCAACACCGTCTCCGGCAACACCGGCTCAGGCATCGTGATCGATCACGCAAGCGGCGTCGCGGTGCAGGCAAACAACATTGGCACTGACGCCGCCCAGACTACTGGCTTCGGGAACGGAAACTTCGGCGTCCTCATCGATGGTGGGGGCGGCAACACCATCGGCGGCTTCGCCACTGGAGACGCTCGCAACTTCATCGCCGCCAACGCTGACGATGGCATATTCATCAACGGTGTTGGTGGGGGAGGAGACAACAACCAGATCATCAATAACTGGATCGGTGGAGTGCCCGACATCAGTGGCAACCTCAATGGCATCGAGGTTACGGCCAGCTCCAACACGATTCAGCGCAACACCATCGTCTCCAACATGTTGACGGGCATCCACATCCACGGCAATTCAAACGTCATTGAGGGCAACTTCATCGGCCAGTCCGGACCCACACCCATGGGCAACGGAGCAGACGGCATCCTCGTGGAAGGCGCTAACAACCGGATCGGGCCAGCGCCGCTCAACCCCAACGGCGGAGGCGCCGTACCGAAAGGTGGTCCGGAAGTCACAAACGTGATCTGGAACAACGGTGGCGCCGGTGTTCTCATTGGAGAAGGCATTGGCAACACAATCAGCCAGGTTTCGATGAAGGACAACATCGGCGGCGGAATCGACCTGGCGCCAGAGAATCGGACTCCTAACGACACGGACGACCCGGACACCGGCGCTAACAACCTCCAGAACTACCCTGTTCTCACCAGCGCCAGCACCGCGTCCTCGGCTGGCGGGGCTGTGATCCAGGGCGGGGGTTCGGTTGTAAAAGGTTCGCTCAACAGCAACCCCAATACCGATTTCGTACTCGAGTTCTATTCTTCGAACGCCTGCAACGTTGGCTTGCTGCCGGGGACCGGCGAGGACTTCATCGGCTCGACCACGGTGCATACCAATGGCGGCGGCGATGTCGAGTTCTCCGCTCAGCTGCTGGGCACTCTTACCACAGGTGAGCAGATCACAGCCACCGCGACGCATGACAACGGCAGTACCAGCGAATTCTCCGAGTGCGTCCAGGCGGCGGGCGCAACTCCTACTCCGTCTGGTTCTGCAACCCCGACTCCGTCCTCCACCGCCAACGATGTCCCCGGCGACGCCGACTGCGACGGCGATGTGGACGTCGACGACGCCCTGGCCGTCCTCCGCGAAGTGGCGGACGTCCCGCCGGGGGCCCCCTGCGCGGGCAACGTCGGCTGCGAGATCCCCATCGACGCCCAGGACGCCCTCGATATCATGAAGTTCGCGGCGTCGCCAACGGACTTCCCGCTGCCCGCCTGCTAAGGCCCAAATAGCCCCTCTTACTTCCAAGCAGAGGGTCGCGGGTTCGATCCCCGTCTCCCGCTCCAGACAAACCGATCACGTCGTCGGCGGCGAACTCCAGATCGCGTCGTCCTTGCCGGCGGCCCAGGTCGTGGTCTGCAGGCCCTTGATCCACTCCGCCGTCGAGTCCGGCACCACGTTGCGGAACTTCGATGACGTCCTCCTCAGCGATACGCACGAAGGCGTCGATCATCGACTGCGGATCAAGTTGCGTCGCCAGTCCCGTCGCCGCCGCCATCAGCACCTCCGGCCGCGTCAGCGACTTCGACATGTCGAACCAGCGCATCATCGTCTCCGCGCCGCGGTCGTTGAAGCCGGTGCCGTAGACGCCGGGGTTGGCGGTGCAGACCTCGACGCCGGTCCCGGCCAGCTCCGCCTTCAGCGCCTCCGCCAGCGCCTCCAGGGCATGCTTCGTTGCGCAGTAGACGCCGGCGAACGGCACCGTGACCAGTCCGCCCATGGAGGTGACCATGATGATCTTGCCCGAGCCGCGCTTCACCATCTGCCGCGCGAAGCCCTGGGTGATCGCCAGCGTGCCGAACACGTTAGTCTCAAAGTTGCGGCGCACGTTCTCCATCGGGATCTCGGCCACCGGCCCGGTCTGCATGACGCCGGCGTTGTTGATGAGCACATCTACCTCGTTGGCGTAGGCCGCCTGGCGGTCGCCTTCGTCCGTGATGTCCAGCACCTGGATCTTGAGCTGCACACCGGCTTCATCGGCCGTCTTCATGAGCTCAGTCACCTGTGGCGCGATCTGGACACCGGCGATCACCGTGTGCCCGCGCTTGGCCAGCGCCAGCGCCGTCCCCCGGCCGAACCCCGTGGCCGCGCCCGTGATCAGAATCCGCTTTGGCATCGTCTCCCCCTAACTTCTTGTGTCGTCGTTTAGATTACGGCGCGGCCAGCGCCCGCCAGGCGGCGTAGCCCAGCTCACCGATCACGCGGTTGCCCTCCGCCTCCCGGCCCGTCCCCTCGCCGGTGCCGCCCTCGCAGAACACCGACATCGCGAACTTGCCTCGCGCGCCGCTGAAGACGGCGCCGGACGTGCGCACGCCGTTGATGAACGCTCCGCCCTTTTCGGCCACCCAGTTCACCTCGTGGTCGTCCAGCATGTTCATCTCGTTCCACGGCAGGTTGCGCGAGAGCTCGTGGCGGTAGTCCTGGCGGCGCATGATGCGCAGCATGTCTTCCGAGGCTTCCTCAGAGACCGCCTCGTGCCTGCCGATGAGCTCCATGAGTCGCGTCATCTCCCCGGCCGTGCTCACCGACATCTTTCGCGGATCGATCCCTGCGCCGCGATCGCCCAGGCGACGGAAGAGCGTCGTCTCAGTTAGGCCCAGCTCCCGCATCGTCTGGTTGACCGCGTCGATGCCTACCAGGTCGATCATCATGTTCGTCGCGCTGTTGTCGGAGATGATAATCATCAGCACGGCCGCGTCCCGTACCGTCATTTCGACACCGGGGCTCATCCGGCTCAGCACGCCGGAGCCCAGGCAGCGGTGGTCCTGTGTGTAGGTGATCCGGTCCGCCAGGGCGGCGCGGCCCTCGGCGACGGCGCGATAGAGCGAGACCAGCACCGGCACCTTGATCAGCGAAGCCGTCGGCATCACGTCATCCTCATCACGCGAAAGGTGCGCCCCGGAACCGAGGTCGGTCACGGCGTAGGTGCACTTTCCGCTGTGCGTTGAGGCGATACGGGCAAGCTCCCGCTCCAGGGTCGCGATGGTTGTGGTCTGTGCAGTCATACCGCGTCTAGAACGCGCCCTGGTCTTGCAGCCACTTCCAGAACTCCGGCGGCGCTGACATCGTGCTCAGGCGACCCATCCGCACGAGCGCCCAGTCGTCGAACTTGTGAGATTCCTTGATCTCGCGCAGGCTGACCGGCCGCTTGGCGTGCTTCACGTACTGGAAATCGGCGACCCAGGACTTCGAGTCGTTCTTGTCCGGCCGCGCCTCGGAAACGACCTTGGCCAGGCCGACAACGGACGCGTCCTTCTGCGAGTGGTAGATGATGACGGTGTCTCCGGGCTTCATCGTCTTGATGAAGTTGACCGCGGTCGGGTTGCGGACGCCGTCCCAGGCCGTCGTGCCGTCCCGCTTGAGGTCATCGATCGAGTACGTCTCCGGGTCCGTCTTAGCCAGGAAGTAGGCCATTTCTCTCACCTTTCACATCTGTTGGCGGCACAGATTATCGCACACTCGGCCGCGTCCGAATGGGGCTGGATGCCCGGATTCCGCTGCCGCTATACTTGCGTTCCCATGAGGTACCACGTAGCGCAGTACAACATCGCAAAACTGATCGCGCCGCTGGACGACCCGCGCATCGCCGACTTCATCGCTGCGCTGGACCCGATCAACCGGCTCGGCGACGAAAGCCCCGGCTTCGTCTGGCGCCACCAGACGGCCGAGGGCAACTCCACTTCGATCCGCGTGCGCGGCGACCCGCTCATCGTCATCAACTTCAGCGTCTGGGAATCGATCGAGGCGATGTTCGAGTACACCTACCACAGCGACCACGTCAAGATCTTCCGCCGCCGCCGCGAGTTCTTCGAGGCTTCGGAGCTGCCCCAGCTCGTCCTCTGGTGGGTCCCCGCCGGGCACGAGCCCACCGTCGAGGAAGCCGAGGAGCGGCTGGACCACCTGCGGGGGCACGGGCCCAGCGCCTACGCCTTCGGGTTCAAGAGCCGCTTCCCGCCGCCCCGGAGTAAACGTCTCTCGTGCGCTGGTTTCGACGAAAACAAGAGGCCCCTCACCAGGGCGAGGGGCCTCATCTCACCGATTGGAAGGTGCTAGACGCTGGCCTTCTTCAGCTTCGCCATGAACTTCTTCCGCGCCTTGGCCACCTTTGGAGCGACGATGATCTGGCAGTACGACTGCTGCGGGTTCCGCTCGAAGTAGCGCTGGTGGTACTCCTCGGCGGGGTAGAAGACGTCCAGCGGCACCACCTCGGTGACGATCGTCTGGTCCCATATCCGCGCCTTGCCCAGCTCGGCGATCGTCTCCTCGGCGATGCGCTTCTGCTCGTCGTCGTGGTACATGATGCTGGACCGGTACTGCGTGCCGATGTCGTTGCCCTGGCGGTTCAGCGTCGTCGGGTCGTGGATGGTGAAGAACACCTCCAGCAGCTCCTTGAACGTGATCACGCCCGGATCGAACGTTATCTGGACCACCTCGGCGTGGCCGGTGCGGCCGCCGCAGACCTGGTCGTAGTTCGGGTTCTTGACTTCGCCGCCGGCGTACCCGGAGACGACCTTCTCGACGCCGTTGAGCTCGTTGTAAACGGCCTCCAGGCACCAGAAGCAGCCTCCGGCCAGGGTTGCGGTTTCAGATTGAGTCATCGCTCCTCCTTCGCCAATAGATACGGCGCGGCGCGGCCTTTGGTTTACTGGCCCCGCGCGCGGCTGGCCAGGTGCCTGTCGACCATCAGCAAACCGGAGGCGCTGTTCCCGACGCGCTCCAGCAGGCTGATGATCTCCATCGGCTGGTTCTCTTCCTCCACCTGCTCGTTGACGTACCAGTCCAGCAAGGTCTGCGTGGCGTAGTCCTTCTCCCCGGCGGCTATGCCGTAGAGAGCGTTGATCGCCGCGGTCACGTCCTCTTCGTGCTGGAGAACGTTCTTGAACACGTCCAGCAGGTCCTTGTACTTCGCCGGCGGCTCGGCGATAGTTGTTAGCTTCACTGTGCCGCCGCGGTTGCCGATGTAGTCGACCAGCTTGGTCGCGTGGACCAGCTCCTCTTCCCACTGGATGCGCAGCCAGCTGGCCGCGCCCTGCAGGTTCTGCTCATCGGCCCAGGCCGACATCGCCAGGTACACGTAGGCGGAAGCCAGCTCGCGGTTGATCTGCTTGTTGAGCGCTGTCTGAATCTTGCTTGAGATGCGTGGCATGATGCTCCTTATCAGTGGATGTACGCACAACGATAGCACGGCGCACGTCCTGTAGCCGCTTCACGAACTTTTAATGACTGTACCGATATTCGGAGTAGTATCGTGGCCGGATATGCAAGAGGAGGTAGAGTGATGATTTCTAAGCTCTCGGTGGTCACAGTCTTCTCCGCGTTTCTCCTACTGGCTGCGGCCTGCTCTTCAGGCGACGATACTACGACCGCGTCGCCGACGCCGCTGGGCAACGGCAACAGCTCCGCAACGGGCACCGCCGCCCCCAACGATGGCGGCGCCAGCGGGACCGACACCCCAACGCCGACCCCGGGTGCGCTGAACCTGTGCCAGGTCGTGACCCAGGACGAGGTCCAGGCAGCGGTCGGCCAGGTGGTAGGACCGGGACAACTACTAAACGACGGGCAGCAGTGTGACTGGGACTATACCGATCCGAGCGATGAGCTCAGCGGCCTGGGCATCAGCCTGGCAGTCGACGAGGACCAAACAGCCTTCCAGGAGGAGCAGCAGATTGCGGGAAGCAGCGGGGTCAGTGCTGTCAGCGGCGTGGGCGATGAAGCCTACTTTCAGTCTGCCAGCATCGCTAGCATTCTCAGCTTCAGGAAAGGCCAAAACATATACGACGTGAGCATGAATGTGGCGGGCAGCCTCGTCGACCAGGTGCCTCCGAACATCCAGGAAACCATGGAGACGGCGCTGGCCAACTACGCGGTTCCCAACCTGCCGTAAGCCGGGGCCACTTGAAGGAACAATGATGCAGAGACTGGGCCCTGCCCTCGCCTTCGTCCTCCTCATGTTGCTCGCCGCCTGCTCTTCTTCGTCGAGCAGCGGAACGGGGACGCCCACGGCCGGCGGGGGAGCGACCACCAGCGCCGCAACGGCGACTGGCGCACCTTCCGCTGCGGAAACCGCAACGGCGACGGCCAACAACGCAGGCCAGGTGCCGGACCCCTGCTCGCTGCTGACCCAGGATGAGGTGGCTGCTGCGACCGGCGAGCCAGTAGGTCCCGGCTCGAACGTGAAGGACCCTCATGCCTGCGAATTCGAATACGATGACCCCACCGACCCTGTGTCCCTGGTCATAGCGACCATTACAGACAACGTGGACATGGAAGTCATCAGGGAAGACCAGCAGGGGTCCGGGGCCGGGTTTACGATCACACCTGTGACCGATGTCGGTGATGAGGCCTACTACTCAGAGCTCGCGGGCACCGCAATACTGGACTTTCGCAAGGGCGATCTTGTCTTCGAGACGTCGGTGACGCCGATTGGCAACCTTGGCAGCCGGTTCACAACCGATATCCAGGAGGCGGCGGAGAAGCAGATGGCGCTCGACGCGCTACCGCTGATCCCGTAGGACTACCCCACAGCCGTCACGCCGAGCTCCGCCAGCAGCCCCTCGACGCGGCCGCGGATGTCGTCCCGGATGCGCCGCACCGCCTCGAGGCCCTGTCCGGCCGGGTCCTCGACCTCCCAGTCCAGGTAGCGCTTGCCGGGGTAGAGCGGGCAGGCGTCGCCGCAGCCCATCGTAATCACGACGTCGGCAGCCTGCACGACCTCGTCCGTCAGCGGTTTCGGGAACTCCTGGGCCAGGTCCAGCCCGAGCTCCCGCATCGCCTCGACGACCACGGGGTTGATCTCCGAGGCCGGGGTCGAGCCGGCCGAGCGCACGTGAACGCGTCCTCCGCTCAGTGAGTCCGTGAGCACCGCCGCCATCTGGGAGCGGCCGGCGTTGTGGACGCAGACGTACAGTACCTCCGGTAGTTCCTTCGTCAACTTTCCCTCCGTTTGCGCCATCGCGCGAAGCCGTTCACGTGTAAAACGATACACCAGCAGCGGGACGTACTCGATGATCGGCGAGTCCTTGTAGCGCAGCACGCTGTCCTCCGCGCAGCGCCTGATCGTCTCCAGCGCGAATACGCCCTTGAACTCGTCGCTGAGGCGGGCGGCCGCATCAGCTATCCGTGAATCGAACTTCGACAGGTCGGCCATCGAACGTCTCCTCAGAACTTGCCGCCACTCTGGGCGGTCGCAACACCTCGTAGGCCCCGACGGCGAGCAGCGCCCCGGCGAGAGGGCCCAGCCAGTACACCCAGTGGTAGTCCCAGACACCGGAGGCGACCGCCGGCCCGAAGGAGCGCGCCGGGTTCATCGAGGCTCCCGCGACGGGACCCCACCCGGTCGCGGCGAAGGCGACATAACCACCGATGGCGATCGCCGCGAACGTCCCCTGCGCGCGGTCATCCGTCGCTACGGCCAGCACGACCATGACCAGGAAGAACGTGAGGATGATCTCCGAGATCAGCGCGGCGTCCCAGCCGCCGATGTGGGGCACAGTCGCCGCGGCGTCCACGCTGTCGCCGAGGATCGCGTAGATGGCCAGTCCGGCCAGGGCGGCGCTCAAGAGTTGGGCGGCCAGGTAGCCCGCGAGCTTCACGTTGTCGATCCGGCCCAGCACCCTGAAGGAGAGCGAGACCGCCGGGTTGATGTGGGCGCCGGAGATGTGACCGAAGGTGAAGATCGCCGCCATCACGATCAGCCCGAACGACAGGCCAACACCGACGTTCTCCACCCCGCCGCCGGACGAGGCGTTGACAGCGGCAGCCCCCGGACCGGCGAAGACCAGCGCGAACGTCCCCAGCGCCTCGGCCAGGTACGGCGCCAGCGGATGACGGTGCGGGCGCGGGGCTGTCGGCGCAGCCGAGGGGGTATCGCGGACGGTCTGACTTGCCATGCTGCGAAACGTAAACGCCAGCCGGACAACGAACAAGCGCTTATGGCTGCGGTGGGCGGCATTTAACAAAATGATTACAAAGGATATTGACAATCCTCTATATCGCACCTAAGATACCGGCATGGCAACACAACTCAAGACACAGACCCCGGAGCCGCTCTGCTGCCCAATCGAAGTCATCATCCCGGAAGACGCGGAGGCGTTGGAGCAGTCCGCCGCCGTCTTCAAGGCGCTCTCGGACCCCACGCGCGTCCGCATCCTCAAGACGATCGCTCACATGGAGCAGATGTGCGAGTGCAACATCGTGCCGGTCTTCGGGCTCTCGCAGCCCACGATCTCATATCACCTGAAGGTCCTGCGCGAAGCCGAGCTGATCACCTCGGAGCGGCGCGGGCAGTGGGTCTGGCACCAGGTCAACCGCCGCGCGCTGCTCAAAGCCGTTCGGGCGCTCACGGAGATCGCCGAATGACGACCCGGCACATCGACCACTTGGACCTGTTGCCGGTGATCGGCTGCGAGATCGAGAAGCGCCCCGCCGGCGCGCCGAGCATCGACGACCTGGCCGCGATCGTGCTCGACGTCACGCGGGACGAAGGCGCCCTGGCCATCTCGTTCCCGGGCGGGGCCCGCGCGACCGTCGAGGCTTTCGCCGCGGCCGAGCGGCACTGCTGTGGTGGCATGGGCTGGCAGGTGCTGACCGGTGACGGTGTCACGCTGAGGATCACCGCCGGCCCCAAAGCGCTCGACGCAATGACGCAAATGTTTGTCGCTCCACATATCGAAAGTACTCAATAGGAGGTTCCCCAATGGCCACTCCCCAGGACATCAAGACAGAGGTGCGCAAGCGCTACGGCCAGGCCGCCAAACGGGCCCAGGAGGGCGCCGGTTGTTGCGGCGGCAGCATTGATGGTGAAAGCGCTATCACTTCCAGCCTCTACCAGACCGATGAGCTCCAGCATCTGCCCCGGGAGGCCGTCGTCGCCTCGCTCGGCTGTGGGAACCCCGTGGCCGTCGCGGACCTGCACGAAGGCGAGACCGTACTGGACCTGGGTTCCGGCGGCGGCATCGACGTCCTGCTCTCCGCACGCCGGGTCGGTCCGAAGGGGAAGGCCTACGGGCTCGACATGACAGACGAGATGCTGGAGCTGGCGCGCAAGAACGCGGGCGAGGCGGGCGTCGCCAACGTCGAGTTCCTCAAGGGCGAGATGGAGGACATCCCGCTCCCGGAGGCCTCGGTCGATGTCATCATCAGCAACTGCGTGGTCAACCTCTCGCCGGACAAGGCGCGCGTTCTCACCGAGGCTTTCCGCGTGCTGCGGCCGGGTGGTCGCGTCGCCATCGCCGATATCGTCACGCGCAAAGACCTGCCGACGGCGGTCCGCGACAGCATGGCCGCCTGGACCGGCTGCATCGCCGGGGCGCTGGCCGAAGACGACTACCGGGCGAAGCTGGCCGCGGCGGGCTTCGAGGACGTCCAGATCGAGGCGTTCCGCGAGTACACGGCAGCCGACGCAGAAGCCGGCGGCCTCGGCGAGAAGGTGCGCGAGTTCGCAGCCTCCGGAGACGAAGGGCTCGGCATCTTCAGCGCCGTCGTTCGCGCTCGCAAGCCCGGCGGTTCGCCGGCGCAGAAGGGCGACTGGGTGCCGCTGGAAGTCGTCGCCGGCAACGCCTCCGAGGGTGCGTGCTGCGGCGGCGCAAACTGCTGCTGAGTCCCGTACAATAATCGGCATGTGCCGAAGCATCAAGACACTACGCACGCAGGACGCCGTGACCGACGAGGAGATCCGCGCTGCGGCCCTGCAGTTCGTGCGGAAGGTGAGCGGCTACCGCGCGCCGTCCCGCGCCAATGAAGCCGCTTTCGATGCCGCCGTCAACGACATCGCGGACTCCACCGAAAAGTTGCTGCAGCAGCTGAAGGCGCGCCGCTAGTCGCCGGTCCAGCCGGCCGGCAAGGTGTACTCCCAGCCTTCCCGCCACTCAAACGGCGCGACAACGGCCTGCGCCAGCGGCACCCCTTCCAGCAAATGCTGGAGAGCCCAGCGGTTCGCGGAGTGCGCCACCAGCAGCACACGTTTCCTTTCGTAGTCGCGCGACAGGTCTCGCAGGAGATCGCGGGTCTGGTCGACAACGTCGCGGTAGCTTTGGCCGCCCGGAAACGGGTTCTCCACCCGGGCCGCGTGGTCGGCATGAACGAGCTCACGCCGCGCCCCGTTCAGATCGCCATAGTTGCACTCTCGGAGGCGGGCGTCCTGGAGCAGGGGAATGCCAGTCCCTTCGAACGCTATCCGCGCTGTCTCAACCGCGCGCGCCAGGTCTGACGAGATGACGACATCGATGCCATCGTTGCGTCTTCGCCGGCCCAGTTCGGCGGCGTTTTGCCGGCCGGCTTCCGAAAGCTCACCGGGAAGCCAGCCAGTCGCGATCCCCCGCTCATTGTCGAGGGTCGTGGAATGCGTCTCGTAGACGATGGAGACGGCCATCTGGGGCTACCTGGCCGTCTTGGCGCGCTCCTGCTCGATCAGCTCGCGGCGCAGGATCTTGCCGGAGGGCGTCTTCGGAATCGCCTCCACGAACTCGATCTCCCGCACCTTCTTGTAGGGCGCGACACGCTCCTCCACGAACAGCATCAACTCGGCGGGCGTCACCTCGTGGCCCTGGCGGACCAGAACGAACGCCTTCGGGATCTCTCCGGACTCGTCGTCGCGCTTCGGGATCACCGCGGAGTCCATCACGGCCGGGTGCTCAAGCAGCAGCGCCTCCAGCTCGGCCGGCGCGATCTGGTAGCCCTTGTACTTGATCATCTCCTTCTTGCGGTCGAGGATGGTGACATAACCTTCCTCATCCGCTGAGACGATATCGCCGGTGCGTATCCACCCATCGCCGATCAGCGTTTCGGCCGTCGACTCGGGCGCGTTCCAGTAGCCCTGCATCACCTGCGGCCCGAACGCCAGCAGCTCGCCGATCTCGCCGGGGCCAAGCTCCTTGCCGTCGTCCAGGGAGACGACCTTCTCCACTGTATCAGCGATTGGCGGGCCGACCGTGGCGTCCTTGATTCGCGTTACGGGGTTGACGTTGGTCACGGGCGAGGTCTCGGTCATCCCGTAACCCTGCAGCACAATCGTGTTCAGCGCCTTCGCCGAGGCACGGGCCACTTCCTGGGGCAGGGGAGCGGCCCCGCTCATGATCATGAAGAGGCTGGACGTGTCGAACTTGCCGATGTCGCCGAAGTTGGAGAGCGCCAGCAGGGCCGGCGGCACCGCGAAGAGGTTCGTCACCCTGTGCTTCTGGATCAGGTCCAGGCAGAGCGTCGGGTCGAAGCGCGGCATCACCACCTGCGGGACCCCGGCCGCAAATCCGCAGGCCATCAGCACGATCATCCCGTAGATGTGGTAGAAGGGCAGGAAGTCCAGGTAGACCGAATAGCTGCTGGTCATGCCGGTGGACAGCGTCTGCCGCACGTTGGAGACGAGGTTGTAGTGGCTTAACATAACCCCCTTTGGCAGTCCGGTAGTGCCGGAGGAGTAGGGCAGGGCGGCCAGGTCTTTCTTCGCGTCGATCTTCACCGCTTTCGGGTTGGCGTCGGCTTCCATCGCCAGCTTGAAGGCGTCTTCGATCGCGAAGACGTGCTTCAGGCTCGGGATGTGCTCGCGGACCTGCTGCGCCATCGGGACAAGCGGGCCCATGCAGAAGATTGCGGAGGCGGTGCAGTCCTCCAGCTGGTGCAGAAGCTCGCGCTCCTTGTAAAGCGGGTTGAGCGTGGTCACCGCCGCGCCGGCGAACAGCGTCCCGTAAAAGGCGACGAAGTACTCCGGGCAGTTGGCGGAGAAGATCGCCACGCGGTCGCCCTTCTTGATGCCGTTGTCCTGCAGAAAGCGGCCCATCCGGCGGCAGGCGGACCAGATCTCGCCGAAGGTGTGCTGGGTGCCGTCGTAGTTGATGAACGCCGGGCGGTCGGCGTACCGCTCAGCCGATGGCGCCAGAAGTTCGGTTAGCGGGATCTCGGGGTACGGCGCCAGCGAGTACCAGGGGCTCTGCAAGACTGTCATCCGGAATCTCCTTCAATCGAGGCGATTGCTCTCCGGTGCAGTTTAGCAGGTGAGCCTCAGGCGCAGTCAGTCTCGTCCTGGATGACGCTGACCATCACGAATGGGCATCGCCGGGTTGAGCACAACTGATAGGATGGAGCGTCAGTTCAGATAAATGTTAGTCGCCGAGGAGCGTCGGATAGGTCAGGGCGACGATATCTTCGACGTATTCTGAGCGCCACCCGGGGTTGGGGATGGCGAGGCGGCGCTCGCGGAACCAGGCGTGGATCTTCAGGTACTGCTCTTCGAGATAGGTGCGCCAGGTGTTCTCCTCATCGAACAGGTCAGGGTCGACTTCATCCAGGCGCTTGTCCATCTCCTCCGGCTCAATGTCCAGGTCCTCGCGCCAGAAGTCGCTCAGGTAGTCCAGCGTCTCGTCCAGGTTGCGGCGGCACTCGTCGAGCAGGGCCGTCATGAACCCTTCTTCGTCGACGCGCCGGCCGCGCAGCCGCAGGCCCATGGCGCAGTCCTCGCAGAGAACGACGAACTTGCGTGCGTCGCAGTTCTCCTTCTTGGTGCAGCCACCGCAGAGCGGCGCCCACTCGGCGGCCTCGGGTGATCGCAAATAGCCGACGAGAACGTCGTCGGTGAGCGTACCGCAGCGCGGGCAAGACAGCTTCTTGGCCAGGATGTCGTTTATGGCGCGCTGCCAGTCGATTTTCATGGCCCCTTCCCCCCGGAATGCTCTATCCCTGATCCGAGATTCGGCAAGGATACATACTATGGCTTTTCAACGCGCTGTCAACCACAGAAAACTCTCCGGTTTCAGGCCAACTCCAGCCGGAACCAGCCGGCCTGTCCGGGCATCTCCTCCACGCCCACGGTGACCGAGGTCAGGTTGTCGGCCCCCGCAGACCGCAGCGCCGCCGCCAGCCGGCCGGCCAGCCACTCAGCCAGCCGCTCGGCCGTCGTATTGTCGATCTCCAGCTGCGCGACATCCCCTACCGGCATGACATAACGCTTACCGCCGTGAATGACCGTGACCTCGCCGGCCTCCTCGGTGATCGTCAGGTCACGGCTGGCCCTGGCCAGAAGGAACTTGTGGTCCAGCTCTTTACAGAGGCCCCGCACAATCCGCTTGGCCGCGCCGAAGTCGATCACCCACGAATCCGCCGATAGGGCGCCGTCGATCTGGACGAACACATCGTAGTTGTGGCCGTGCAGCGGCTCGCATTCGCCGCCGGATGTCGTGAAATGCGCGGCGGCGAAGCGGAGGGTGTTTCGTTCCAGGGTGATCCGGTGCGACATAGGCCCTGAGGATACGTGGGAGCCCGGCCGGGGGGCAATTCCCCTCCCCGCTCCATGTGTTCGCACTATATATGTTATGTCCTTTACAGATAGGCGTCCCGGCGTGCGACACGATCCGAACGTTCGCCGCCGGCGTACCAATTCACAGAGCCCGTGACGTCACCTGCATGCAAATTGCCCTCGCTTCCGCGCCGATGCTAGACTGGATTCCAGCCAAGCGCGGCCAGATAGCCCGTCCTGGCAACCCGTTTCCCGACCCATGCTGACCAAAAGCGGCTGTGAGAGGCCGCTATTTATGTAAATGCCGTATGCGGCAGAGGTAACAGCCATGTGGAACTTCCTGAAGTACAGCTTAGCCGGACTCACAGTCGGGCTGCTCATATCGCTGGCGGCCGTCGCCGGCTACGCCGTGGGAGACGACGGTTCTGGTTCCGCCAGCTCGAACTCCGGCTCTGACAACTACGCCATCCTCAACGAGGTCCAGGACATCCTCCAGCAGGACTTCGTGCTCCCGGACGCGGTCAAGCCGGACGTGCTGCAGCAAGGCGCCATCGACGGCGTGATCGCCGCGCTCAACGACCCGCACAGCCAGTACATTCCACCAACTGATTACCAGAACGGCGTCGACCTGATCTCCGGGACTTTCGAAGGCATCGGCGCCAACGTCAACCAGGACCCGACGACCGGCGAGATCATCATCACAGCGCCTTTCCACGGCTCACCGGCTGACAAGGCCGGCGTCTTGCCCGGCGACGCCATCCTGGCCGTGGACGGCGAATCCACCGCTGGCTGGACAACGGCGCAGGCCGTCAAGCAGATCCGCGGCCCGGCCGGCACCCCGGTCACGATCAGCGTTCGCCACGCCGACGGCAGCACTGAAGACATCACGATCGTACGGGCCACGGTCGCTGTGCCTACCGTCTTCGTGGACAACGTTGTCGACGCCAACGGCGACATCGTGCCCGACCTCGCCTACATCCAGATCCAGCAATTCACTGATCAGACGGTCCCGGACATGCAGGCCGCCCTGGAAAACGTTCGCGACAGCGGCTACAAGGGGCTGATCCTGGACCTCCGCAACAACCCCGGCGGCGGCCTGGACGCCACCGTCCACGTGGCCGACATGTTCCTCGACGGCGGCATCGTCCTCACCCAGGTCGACCGCGACGGCAACAAGTCGGAGTATGACGCCACCTCCGGCACGATCACCGACATCCCGGTCGTCGTGCTCGTCAACAAGAACTCGGCCAGCGGCTCAGAGGTGCTCTCCGGCGCGCTGCAGGACCACCACCGGGCCCAGCTGATCGGCCAGCAGACCTTTGGAAAGGGTTCTGTCAACCATCTCCGCCAGCTCTCCAACGGCGGGGCGCTTTACGTCACGATCGCCCGCTGGCTGACGCCGAACGGCACCCTGATCGAAGGCGTCGGCCTGACCCCGGACGTCAAGATGGACCCGACCCCGGCCGACATCGCCGGCGAACCCGGCCCCGAGCTCTACACCGCCGAAGACCTCCTCCATTCCGAGATAAACGGCACCATCTTCACTCCCCCACCAACCCCTGCCCCGGAGACGCCGACACCTGTCCCCACCGGTTCTCCATAACGGGTTATGTAAAGCCCTACCCTGCTCATGAGCGCGGGCGAAAAGACGGTCAGCTCTAACCGGAGAGCCGGTTTTGATTACCACATCCTGCGGACGCTGGAGGCTGGGCTCTCCCTGACCGGAACCGAGATCAAGTCCATCCGCGACGGCCACGTCAGCATTCGCGAGGCCTATGTGCGCCCGGACAACGGCCAGATGTGGCTGGTGGGAGCGCACATCGCTGCCTACGCCCCGGCCAGCCGCATGAACCACGACCCCACGCGAAGCCGCCGTCTCCTGCTCCACAAGCGCGAGATCCGCGAGCTGGAGCGCGAGGCTACGACCTCCGCCGCCACGATCGTGCCGCTGCGTCTCTACCTGAAAAACGGCAAGGCCAAGCTGGAGATCGCCCTGGCCAAAGGCAAGCGCAAGTACGACAAACGCCAGGACATCGCCAAGCGCGAGTCCGACCGCCGTATCCAGCAGGCCCTCCGCCGCCGCGCGTGACCTCTACAGCCGCCGCGCGACCGTTATCCCGCCGGCCGCCACTACCAGCGCCAGTAGCGCGACCGCCGCTGCGATAGCGATGACGGTGCCGGTGGACGCGCCGCCCCCGCTCGATGAAGCCGCCGGCGTGCTGGCAACGATCTCCGTGCCGCTGGGCGCAGGGGTTGTCGGGGCGGGCGTCGGCCGCGGAGAGAGACCGTTGGCCACGCGCCAGGCGTTGTCCAGGCCGTCCTGGTCGAACCCGTAGACCGCCTCGAACGCCTTGTCGACTCCCTTGCCCGTCTTGATATCGGCGAACAGCCGCGCGAACTTCTCCTGCCCGTAAGTGTCCACGAGATACGAGACCAGGCTCCAGGCCTCGCCGTAGAAGAGCTCGATCTGCGAAGCGTCGCCCGGGTAAGCCGTGATCTGCCGGACTGAGAGCACGTCACCGTCACGGAGCCCCTGCGCGATGGCGCTGCCGTAGCCGCCCTGGTCCTGCTGGGCGTGCACGGCCGTCCCCTCATCCAGCCAGGTGGGGAGGCTGCCGAGCGCGCTGTCCCCGGCCTGCCCGGTGACGACGTGCGTCAGCTCGTGCCGCAGGGTGTCGAAAGAGACGTTGCCCAGCACCATCACCGTGTTGCTGGCGACCTTGATCCCCTCCGTGATGATCTGGCTCTCGAAGCCGGGACTCTGCCTCGGCAGGGCCGGCCGCATGTCGTCCTGGTTGTCGTAGATCCAGACCTGCACATCGAACGGCACGGTCGTTCCCAGCAGCGCCTCCGCGTCGTCGATCGCCTTCAGCGCCACGTCATGCATGTCCTCTGCGTTGCTGTCCGACCCGGAGTAGTAATAGAGGACGACGCCGTCGCTCTCCGACAGCTTCTTGAAATCGAAGCGGTTGTCGCTGTAGAAGAAGCTCTGCGGCTCCGTCTCGGCGGTGTTGCCGTCGGCGTCGGTGACCTCCCAGTGGTAGTCGACGACCGTCCCCGGCGGCAGGTAGATCACCGGCGGAATGTTCCCGGCGATGAGATACGTCCCGTCCACGTCGGTCGAAGGAGTGAAGTCCGGCTGCGCGATGGCGTCGGTGCCATCCGGCAGGATCTTGTAGCGCAGGCGGACCTTCGTTATCTCAGCCGTCCCTTCGGCGTGGAAGCTGAAGGTCATCCCGTCCGGGAAGTTGTTCTCCACGCCGCCGTCTGTGACAGTTGGCCTGGCCGCTCCGACAGCCTGCGGCGTCGGCGACACGAGGACCGTCAGCGCCAACGCGACGATGACCAGCGCCGCGGCTCCGATCCGCCGGGGGTGGCTACTCACCAATCGTCGCTTTCTGGTAGGCGCGCAGCAGCCCGTCGAGGTCCCCGTCGAGGACGGCTTCGGCGTCGCTGGTCTCATATCCGGTGCGGTTGTCCTTCACCATCTTGTACGGGTGCAGCACGTAGTTGCGGATCTGGTTGCCCCAGCCGGCGGAGACGTGGACGCCCTTGATCCTGGCCTGCTCTTCGGCCTGTTTGGCCAGCTCCTTCTCCAGCAGCCGCGCCTCCAGCACCTTCAGCGCCGACTCCCGGTTGCGGCCCTGCGAGCGTTCGTTCTGGCAGACCACGACGATGCCGGTCGGGATGTGGGTGATGCGCACCGCCGTCGAGTTCTTCTGGACGTTCTGACCGCCGTGGCCGCTGGCCCGGAAAACGTCGACCCGGAGGTCGTCCTGGTTGATGTTCACCTCCGCCGCGCTCTCCACCTCCGGCATCACCTCCGTCAGCGCGAACGAAGTGTGCCGCGCATGTGACGAGTCGTACGGAGAGATGCGGACGAGCCGGTGGACGCCGCGCTCGCCGCGCAGGTAGCCGTAGGCGTTGCGGCCCTTGATCTCGATCATCGCGCTCTTGATGCCGGCCTCTTCCCCCGGCATCATGTCCAGGATGTTCGCGGTGTAGCCGCGCTTCTCCGCCCAGCGCATGTACATCCGCAGCAGGATCTCGGCCCAGTCCTGCGCGTCGGTGCCGCCGGCGCCGGCGTGGATCGCCAGGATCGCGGCGCGGCGGTCGTACTCTCCGGAAAGCGCCAGCTCCAGCTCCATGTCTTCGACGCGCGAGGCTATCTCCTGCACGTCGGCCGCTACGGCCTGCGCCAGGTCGGAGTCGTTCTCGGATTCGGCCAAGTCCAGCAGTTCCGTTAGCTCGTGCGCCTTCGATTCGGCGGTGCGCCACGTCGTCACCTCCTCGCGGATCTCGGAGAGGCGGCGCATCACGTTCTGCGCGGACTGCGAATCGTCCCAGAAGCCGGGCTGGGCGGACTGCTCTTCGAGGCGGGTTATCTCAGATTCGAGTCCGGCGATGTCAAAGCCGGCGGAGGACGTTATCGATGCGGCTTATTACGTCGGTGAGAGTCGGTCGAGTTTCCTGCATCGGTACCTCCGCGGGTGTGTGCTTCGATTATACGGGAGTCGCCGGTCTATCAGCTATCGCCAGCCCCTTGGACAGCCGGTCCGCCAGCCGCACCGGCTCCGTCAGGCGATGGGTCGGGGCCAGCCGCAACACCCACTCCGCCGCGCTCTCAATGCTGACCTTGTGCCCAACCGAGACGTACAGCGGCTTCACGCCATCCTTCGTCCGGACGACCAGGCCCACGCGCTCGCCGCCATCGATCAGATCGGAGGTCGAGCCGCGTTCCTGGCCGGGCTCCGCGGCCTCACCGCAGAGGCGCGACTTGGCACACCCGATCGTCGGAATGCCGGCGAGCAGGCCCAGGTGAGCCGCCAGCCCGAACCGCCTGGGGTGCGCGACGCCCTGCCCGTCCACCACCAACAGGTCCGGCGCGGCGCTCAGCCTCTCAAGGACAGCGGCCAGCGCCGGGATCTCGCGGAACGACAACAGCCCGGGCACGTAGGGAAACACAACCGGTATCTCAGCCACATGCTGCTCCACCACCGCCAGCTCCGGGTACGACATCACGACGACCGCCGCCCGTGCGAGCCCGCCTTGCCAGCCGCGCCTGCTCCCCGGGAACGCCACGTCCACCCCCGCGACCAGCCGCACATCCAGGGGATCGCCGGCGCTGACCACCCTTGGCGCCAGCTCCTTCTGCAGCGCAATCGCCTCCGTCGGTGTCACGTCCCACGGGTGAAGCTCCTGCAAACGCATGCCCCCAGCCTCAACCGGCCGACCCCGCCGGTCAACCCCTCGCCCCGCGCCGCCGCCGGGCGCAGTGAAGGGCCCCGGCCACAACCTGCGCGCACCTCGCACCTCACACCTCGCACCTCGCACCTCGCACCTCACAACACCTCACACTCCTTGACGCCCCGAATTGCCGCGTGCTAGCTTCCGGGCGCGATGACCCGTGACTTCGAGACGATCCTCTACCAGGCCGCGGACGGCATCGCCCGCATCACCCTGAACCGCCCGGAGCGCCTCAACGCCATCAACGCCATCCTGACCGACGACCTGCGCAAGGCCGTCTCCGCGGCGAACGAGGACTCGACGGTCCGGGTGATCGTCCTCAGCGGGTCCGGCCGGGCCTTCTGCGCCGGTTACGACCTGGATTGGGGCACGAAGGCAGAGGACGCCACCCAGAAGGCGATGTCCGGCAACTGGGACCCCGTGCGCGACTACATGGGCATGTCGCGCAACGTCCGCGCCTTCATGTCGCTCTGGGAAAGCCCGAAGCCCGTGATCGCCCAGGTCCACGGCTGGTGCGTGGGCGGCGGCACCGACATGGCTCTCTGCAGCGACCTGATCTACATGGCCGACGACGCCCAGATCGGCTACCCGCCGGCGCGCATCTGGGGCGAGCCGACGACAGTGATGTGGGCCTACCGCCTGGGCCTGGAGACCGCCAAGCGCCTGATGCTGACCGGCCAGTCCCTCACCGGTACCGAGGCTGTCCGCGTCGGCCTGGCCTCAGCGTCAGTGCCGGCCGCTGACCTGCCCGCGGTGGTCGACGACATGGCCCGCAAGCTGTCGACGATACCGCTCAACCAGCTCGTGATGAGCAAGCTCCTGGTCAACCAGGCCTACGAGAACATGGGCCTGCGCACCACCCAGGTCCTGGGCACCTTCATGGACGGCATCGCCCGCCACACGCCCGAAGGCATCGCCTGGCGCGACGAAGCGATGAAGATCGGCTTCCGGGAGGCCGTCCGCAAGCGCGACACGCCGTGGTCCGACTACGGCGAGCGCCCAAAGTAAATCTGCGTTCAATCTGCGTTCAATCTGCGGCTAGACTATCCCCGCGGCTCCGCGCCCAGCTCGCGACGCAACCGCTCAATGATCCGGCCGCGCTGCTTGGCCACGTCGGCGTCGGTCAGCGTCTCTTTGTCGGACTGGTAAGTGATCGCAAAGGCCAGCGACTTCTTCCCGGCCGGGATCGGGTCGCCCGTGTACACGTCGAAGACTCGCGCCGAGGAGACGATCGGGAAGGCCCGGATCAGGGCTAGCGCCCGGCCCGCTGCGACGTCCTCCGGCACGACGATCGCCAGGTCTTCTTCCACCGCCGGATACGGCGACACCGGCTCGTAGCGGACGACGCCGGGGACGACACTGAGCAGCGCCTGGAGATCGACCTCAAACATCGCCACCGGACCGTCAATCCCGAACTCCCCGCAGACCCGCGGGTGCACTTCGCCGACGAGGCCCAGCGGCGTGTCCCCGACGAACGCCTCGGCGGTCCGCCCCGGCAGGTACGCGAACTCGTGCACCTCGCGGAACTCGGCCGGGACTCGCAGCGACTGGAACAGGTGCTCCATCCGCGCCTTGGCGTCGAAGAAGCCGGCGGGCTCGCTCGTCGGCTGGCCCCAGCGGTCAGGGGCGCGGCCGGCGACCACCCCGCACAACGACTCGACCTCGTGTGGCAGTTCGCCATCCCGGGGCTGATAAGTCCGCGCCGTCTCGAACAGCGAGACCAGCTCCTGGCTGCCGCGGGCGTTGGCGGCCAGCGTCTCCAGCAACGCGTGCCTTAGCGTCGTCCGCGCGAACTCGTACTGGCGGCTGAGCGGGTTCGCCAGCTTTAGCGGCTTGTTGATCGCCAGCTCCTCGCGCGGCAGCACCTTGGAAAGCGACTCCATGTCCGTCATCGAGTAGGTGATGATCTCCTGCATCCCGATCTCGGCCATCAGGTCGCGGACTCGTTCGCGGAGCGCTGGCAGCGGTTGCGGGGCGCCGGACGGGATGCGGCCGCGGAGCTGACTGATCGGCAGCTCGTCGTAGCCGATGATCCGCGCGATCTCCTCGATCACGTCGTCGGCGATCGTCACGTCCGTCCGCCAGTAAGGCGACGCGCACGATGAAGCGGTCCGGCGGCACCCAGCGGCAGGTGAAACCGAGCGAGCTGAGGATGGTGCGCACCTGCGCCGCCGGCACTTCCAGGCCGAGGACGCGGGACAGGCGCTCCATCGTCAGCGTGACGCGCTGCTCCTTCGTCTTGCCCGGGAATACGTCGACCATGCCCGTCGCCGCGCGGCCGCCGCAAAGCTCGACCAGCAGCTTGACGGCGCGCGCCGCGGCGATCGGTGGCAGCAGCGGGCTCAACCCCTTCTCGAAGCGGGTGGAGGCGTCGGTGCGCAGCTTCAGGGCCTGGCTCGTCCGCCGGACGCTCGTCCCTTGAAAGTTCGCCGACTCCAGCAGGATCGTGCGCGTGGTCTCCGTGACTTCGCTCTCGCCGCCGCCCATCACACCGGCCACGGCTACCGCGCTCTCCCCGTCCGCGATCACCAGCATGTCGCCGCCCAGCGTGCGGTCCGTCTCCTCGGTCAGCAGCCGCAGCTTCTCGCCCTCCGCGGCGCGCCGGACGATGATCTTCTTCCCGCGCACCTTCTCGTAGTCGAAGGCGTGAAGGGGTTGGCCCATCTCCAGCATGACGTAGTTTGTTATGTCGACAACGTTGTTGATCGGCCTCATCCCTGCCGCGAGCAATCTCTCCTGCATCCACTCCGGCGATTCGCCGATCTTCACGCCCTGGACGATCGCCGCGACGTAGCGCGGGCAGAGGTCCGGGTCTGCGATCTCGACGGCGACCATGTCCTTCGCCGCCTTGCCCTTCTCCGTGTACTCGATCGACGGATCGCGCCAGCTCTGCTGCGTCACCGCCGCGGCTTCCCGCGCGACCCCGATGATGGAGAGCAGGTCCGGCCGGTTCGGTGTCAGCTCCAGGTCCAGGATCGTGTCCCCGACGATCTGCGAGAGCGGCGCTCCGACCGGCGCGTCCTCCGGCAGCACGAGGATGCCCTCGTGCTCGCCGGAGATGCCCAGCTCTTTCTCCGAGCAGATCATCCCCTGCGACTCGACGCCGCGGATCTTCGCGGCCTTGAGCACTGTCGGCTCGCCGGTGTGCCCGTCGATCAGCTTCGCCCCGATCGCGGCGTAGGCCACGTTCTGGCCGGCGCGGATGTTGGGCGCGCCGCAGACGACCTGCGGCTGCACGTTGCCACCGATATCGACCGTCGCCAGCACGAGCCGGTCGGCGTTCGGATGCTGCATGATCTTCTCGACGTGTGCGACGACGATGTTCTCCCAGTCGCCGCTACGGATGATCTCGGCGACCTCCGACCCGGCGACGGTCAGCCGCCGCGCGAGCTCGTCCACGCCCACGGTCAGGTCAACGTATTCAGATAGCCAGCGCAGAGGTACTCGCATCGTCGCTCAGAACTGGCGCAGAAAGCGCAGGTCGTTGGCGTAGAAGTGGCGGATGTCGTCGACGCCGTACCGGAGCAGCGCGATCCGCTCCACGCCGACGCCGAAGGCGAAGCCGGTGTAGCGCTCCGGGTCGTAGCCCTGCGCCGCGATGATCTCCGGGTGCACCATGCCCGCGCCCAGGACCTCGATCCAGCCGCTGCGGTGACAGGTGCGGCAGCCGGCGCCGTGGCAGATGAAACAGTCGATGTTCACCTGCATGCCCGGCTCGACGAAGGGGAAGTACGAGCAAAGGAACTGCACCTTGCGGTCCTGCCCGAAGATGCGCCGCGCGAACTCGGCCAGGGTGCCCTTGAGATCGGTCAGGCTGATCCCCTCGTCGACGGCCAGGCCTTCGATCTGCGTCAGCATCCACTCGTGCGTGGCGTCCGTGGCCTCGAAGCGGTAGCACTTGCCGGGCACGACGATGCGGATCGGCGGCTCGCTCTTCTCCATCACCCTGATCTGGTTGGGCGAAGTGTGCGTGCGCAGCAGCATCGGCCGGCGTCCGTCCTTCTCGTAGTCGATCCAGAGTGTGTCCCACATGTCCCGCGCCGGGTGGTCCTGGGGGATGCGCAGCGCCTCAAAGTTGTAGTAGTCCCACTCCACCTCCGGCCCTTCGGCCACCTGGAACCCCATCGACCCGAACGCCGCCAGCATGTCCCGCAGCGTCTGCGTGATCGGGTGCAGGCGGCCGCGCGGCAGCGGCGGCCCGGGCAGCGTCACGTCCAACCGCTCACCCTCGATGACCTGGGCGAGGCGGCGCTCCTGGAGCTCGGCCAGCCGTTCTTCGTGTGCCGCCTCCAGCCGCAGCTTCAGCTCGTTGCCTTCCCGGCCGATCGTCTTGCGCTCCTCCATCGGCAGCTGGGAGACGGTGCGCAGGAGCAGGCTGAGCTGCCCCTTGCGCCCGAGGTAGGCGAGCCGCCACGCCTCGAGCGCGTCGAGGTCAGCGGCTGCCTTCAGGTCGCGGAGCGCGGCAGACTCGATGGCGGAGACGGATTCGGCTTCGGTTGTCATGGGGATGGCGAGATTATATCGGCGCGCGCGAAGGAGCGGCAAACAAGGCCGTACGGCCGGCGCTACTTGCTGTCGACGACCTCGTAGCGAAGGAAGACCACGCCGGAGGGAAAGGTACAGGTCTCGCTGAGCCGCAACCTCACGTCCCCGCTGTCGGCCGGCCAGAGCGGCGCGCCGCGGCCGATGGCGACGGGTTGAACGAAGAGGTGATATTCGTCGACCAACCCCAGCTTCTGAAGAGACGAGGCGATGTTCGCGCCGCCCACTGCCAGGTCGCCGCCCGGCTGCTCCTTCAGCCGCATGACCTCTTGAGCAACGTTGTCGTTTACGACCCGCGTGTTCCAGTCCGCGGTCTTCACCGTGCGTGAAAACATGACCTTTGGTTTCTCCGTCCAGATCTTGGCGAACCCCCGAATGTAGTCGAGATCTGACGAGGCAGCCTCCGGAGTGGGCCAGTACGCGGCCATCAAGTCGTACATCTTGCGCCCGTGGAGGAAGGCGCTCAGTTGCTGCGCCTTCTGGTTCATGTGGCGGTGGATCTCCTCGTCGACGCTCTGCCAGTCCAGCGCCCCGTCTTCTCGGGAGATATAGCCGTCGAGACTGGGATTCATCCAGACAATGAGCTTGCTCATCGCGAGACCCTCTACGCCGCGGCCCTCTTCGCAAACGGCTCGCTGGCGTCGATGAGGCGCTGCATCTCGGCGTCGCTCAGTTTCAGGTCTCCAGCCGGCAGCAGGTCAGCCAGCTGCGCCGGGCTGTTCGCGCCGATGATCGGTGCGGTTACCGCGGGCCGGTGCAACAGCCAGGCCAGCGCCACCGCCGACATGCTCACCTTCCTGGCCGAGGCTATCTCAGACAGCGCGTCGGTCACCGCGAACCCGTCGTCGGTCATGAACTTCTTGGCGCCGTAGGACCGCGGCGTCTTCGGCGGCGACTGGCCCCGCTTGTACTTGCCGGTCAGGAAGCCGCCCTCCAGCGGGCTGTACGGGATCACCGCCAGCCCATTCGCCTCGCAGAACTGCATCTTCTTGGACTCGTACTCTTCCCGCCAGACCAGGTTGTAGTGCGGCTGCAGCGAGACCGGGCCCGGCGTCAGAGCGACCGCCTCCCGCAGCAGCGCCGTCGGATAGTTGGAGACGCCGACGCAGCGCACCTTTCCGGCTGCGATCAGCTCCCCGAACACCGCGAACGTCTCTTCCTGCGGCACCGCGTCGTCCGGCCAGTGGGTCTGGTAGAGATCGATCGTATCGACGCGCAGGCGTCGCAAACTGTCCTCCACCGCGCGTGTGATGTGCGCCCGGCTCAGCCCTTCGCCGTCGGTGCCCTCCCACATCGGGCCGCGCACTTTAGTCGCTATGATTAGGTTATTCCGGTTCCCGCGCGCCTTCATCCAGGCCCCGATGATCTCCTCCGAGACGCCGCCGGGGTTGCCTGTAGCCCAGCGGCTGTAGATGTCCGCCGTGTCGATGAAGTTGCCCCCGGCTTCGACGTAGGCGTCCATCACCTTGATCGAAGCCTCGTTGTCCGCCGTCCAGCCGAATTGCATCGTGCCCAGGCAGAGGTTTGTGACACGAAGGTCTGTCTTCCCGAAATTTACAGTCTTCACGACCTTAGAGTATCGCTACCGGCACGGCTGGTACAAACGAAGCGCCTGTTCGATTGCGCCATTGTTCACGCCGCGCCTTGACAGCTTGCGGCCCGCTAGTATGCTGAGTCAGCACAACCCCCGGCTAGCTACGAAGGAGACATCATATGCGAGCCTACGTCCTCGTCGAAGCCGCCGTCGGCAAGGCCAGCGACATCGCCCGCGGCATCCAGAAGTCATCGTTTAGCGAAGCCAAGCTCGTCGGCGTCGAAGCCGTCACCGGCCCCTTCGATGTCATCGCCGTCCTGGAGTCGGACGATCTTGACAAGCTGGGCCGCTCGATCACCGACGGCATCCAGCGCGTCGAAGGCGTTCAGCGCACGACGACCTGCCTGGTGGTCAAGCTGGGCTGACCGGCCTCGCGAGTCTAGACTGGATGGTGGTCCGCCGGGCCACCACTCTTGCTGTCAGACCATGATCACCATCGAAGAAGCGCTGGAACGCATCCTCTCCTACGTCAGCGCCCTGCCGGCTGAGGACAAGCACCCGCTGGAAGCGCTGGGCCAGGTCCTGGACGAGGACATCGCCGCCGGCTTCGACATCCCGCCGCTGGAAAACACGAGCATGGACGGCTACGCCGTGCACGCCGCCGACACCACCGGCGCTAGCGAGGCGTCCCCGAGAGAGCTCCGCGTCATCGGCGAGGTCGCCGCCGGGTACATCTACGACGGCCGCGTGGAGCCTGGGACCGCCGTCCGCATCATGACCGGGGCGCCCATCCCGCCCGGCGCTGACGGCGTCGTCCCGTTCGAAGAGACCGACGAGGAGACAGCCGGCCGGTCCTCTGACAACGTACGCATCTTCAAGGCGGCCGAACCCGGCGCCAACATCCGCCCCGCCGGCCAGGACGTCCGCAGCGGCGACGTCGTCCTCAGACGCGGAGTCGTGCTGCGCCCCCAGGAGATCGGCGTCATCGCCTCGCTCGGGCGGGACCGCGTGCGCGTGATCCGGCGGCCGGTTGTCGCCGTTCTCTCCACCGGCGACGAGCTGCTGGAGCCCGGCCAGCCGCGGGAGGGCGCACGTATCTACGACGCCAACGCTTACAGCATCGCCGCTCTAGTCCAGCGGTTCGGCGGCGTCCCCCGGCTCCTCGGCATCGCCAGGGACACGATCGACGACCTGACCGCGCGCATCCACGAAGGTATCGGAGCGGACATGCTGGTCACCTCCGCCGGCGTCTCCCGGGGCGACTACGACATCGTCAAGGAAGTGCTGGCGCGAGAGGGAGAAGTCGCGTTCTGGACCGTCGCCATGAAGCCGGGAAAGCCGCTCGCCTTCGGGGCGTTCGAGCGCGAAGGCCGCCGCATCCCGCACATCGGCCTGCCCGGCAACCCCGTCAGCTCGATGGTCGCCTTCGAGCTGTTCGGGCGGCCGGCTATCTTCAAGATGATGGGCAAGAGCGACACCCGCCGCCCGATCGTCCGCGCCATCACCGAGGAGCGCATCACCAACGCCGGCGACCCGCGCGTGTTCCTGGCCCGCTGTATCGTCAGCGAACGCGGCGGCCGCTACTACGCCCGCCTGACCGGGGCGCAGGGCTCCGGCATCCTGACCTCGATGGTGCGCGCCAACGCCCTGACGATCATCCCTGCCGACATCGACGTGGTCGAGCCCGGTGAGGAGATCGACGTCCTGATGCTGGACTGGTCCCGCGGCGAAGAGCTGGGAACGTACCTCAGCGAGCCCTAGGGCGCGACGAGCTCGCCGCCGGATTCGGCCGAGCGGTAGATCGCATCGACGACGCGGTGCGCCGCCAGCGCCGTGCGGAAGTCCGGGAACGGGTCCCGCCCTTCGATCACCGCCTTGAGGAACATGTAGTCCTCCAGCGTGTGCCGCATCAGCCCCTGGAAGACATCCGTCGGCAGGCCAAGCCTGGAGACGTAGCGCTCGTGCACTTCCTGCTCGCTGATGACGGCGGCGTTCTGTGCGTGCACCTGGTAGTGGACGGGGCCCATGTAGTCGTTGTCGACCGAGAAGAACCCCTTCTCGTAGAACACCTCCAGCCGCCGCGTGGACGGCCGGCCCAGGACGCTGTGCCAGATGGAGATAAGCTCTGCCTGCGCCCCACTCTCGAAGTCCAGGTAGCACAGCGCCAGGTCCTCGATGCCCTCATAGCCCGCGAAGTTCCGCGTGCTGCCACGCACCGCCTTCACCGGCCCGCCGAACCAGTGCAGCACGTCCACGTCGTGGATTGAGTGCTCGATCAGCGTGCCCGCCCCGGCGATCGCCCGGTCCTTGCGCCACTCGCTCGCGTAGTGGCCCTGGATCGGGAAGAACTGGTCGTCGCGGAAGATGATCGCCATCTGGCGGCCCAGCGAGCCGTCGTCCATCAGCTCCTTCATCACGGTCATGATCGGCGAATGGCGGAGCACCAGCCCGACGCCGGCCTTGACCCCTGCCTTCTCCGTCGCCTCCGTCATCTCTACGACGTCGGCCACGTTCGTCGCCAGCGGCTTCTCGCAGAAGACGTGTTTCCCGTGCGCCGCCGCGCGCAGCACGATCTCCTTGTGGTACGCCGTCGGCACGCAGACGTAGACCGCGTCGATGCCGGGCGAGTCCGTGACCTGCGCGGGATCTGTGAACGGCTCCGCGCCGGTCACCTCCGCAAAGGAGCGCGCGCGGTCAGGGTCGGTGTCGCAGACGGCGGCGTAGTTGATGTCCAGCATGCCGCGGCGCGCGATGGCCCGGATGGCGGTGGAGTGGAAGCGCCCGTTGAGCCCGCAGCCGATCAGGCCGACGTTGAGCGTCATCTGCGGCCTAGACCGCGACGGCAACGTCGCCGGCGAGCAGCCGCTTCAGGCTGGGGCCGAGGAACGACCGCAGGGCGTCCTGCCGCTGCTCAGGCGTCGGCTTCGCCAGCTCGTGGCGGCCGAGCAGGCTGTCCTGGAACGCCATCAGGATCGTGTAGATGACGTGCCGCGCCAGGTCTTCGGCCGGGCCGCTCCGCAAAGCCTTTGCGTCCTCGTAGCGGCGGAGAACGATCGTAAGCGCCTTCTCCCACATGTCCAGCAGGCGGCTGTACTGCTCCAGCGCTGCCTCGTCGCCGCCGAGGCCCTCCATGATAATCAGGCGCAGGAAGTCGCGGTTCTCGTCCATGATGTTGATGGCGCCGGCGGCCATCCAGAGCAGCATTTCGGGCAGCGGCAGGTGTGGCTCCACCTGCTCCAGGTTCTGGAGGCTGGTCAGAAAGCCGCGCTCCTCCACCAGCGCCTCCAGCAGCTCCCGCTTGGAGTCGAAGTGGTAGTAGATCGCTGCGTCTGTGATCCCCGCCTGCCGGGCGATGTCGCGCACTGTCGTGCGGGCGAACCCGCGCTCGGAGAAGAGGCGCAAAGACGCGTCCAGGATCTGCTGCCGGGTATAGGGGCCTCTTCGCGTGCGCTTCACGCTGGGCTTGGGGGAGACGTTTCTCTGTGTAACCATTCTTATCGCGCGCTAAGCTAACGCTTTCCCGCACGGTATCACCGGCTATAGCGGCGGGTCAATGACGCTGACGTTAAGCTTTGGCTGACTCCGGGGCACGCCGTCCGCCATATACGGCGAACATCAGGTATTTGTAGTAGCAGTCCACGTCCGCGAATCCGGCCTCCCGCAGCCAGAGAAGCTGGTCGTCGAGCTTCGCCGGCTTGTCGTACTTTGCGCGGTCCTCCACACCCGCGAACTCGTCCTCCGGCGCGCCGGCCGCTCGTGCCTGCCGCTCCCACTCATCCCAGTACAGCTGGTCCAGCGTGACCGTTGGGGCCAGTACCTCCTCCGCGTTCACGAACTGACCGCCTGTTTTAAGCGCGCCGTATACCCGGCGGAAGAGCGCAGCCTTGCCCGGATCATCCAGGTGGTGGATCGATAGCGCCGATGCGATCGCATCGAACTTGCCCGGCAGCGCTTCCACCGAGTAGTCGGAGATCATGATGCGCACGTCCTTCTCGCCTGCGAAGCGCTCGCGGGCCCGCGCCAGCATCTCATCCGAGATGTCGACCAGCGTCAGCCGCGCCTTCGGGAAATGGGCGCGCACCAGCGCCGAGAGCAACCCCGTCCCGGCACCCAGGTCCAACAGTTCAAACGTATCGCCGCGTCCGAACGGCAGCGCGCGCACGGCCGTGCCGTAGTAATCGTCGAAGCAGGGGATCATCAAGCGGCGGACGGAGTCGTATGTCTTCGCGGCTCGGTCGAACTCCGCCTTGACGCCGGAGTTGTCGGGGGTCACCTGATAACGCCGCGCTCGGTCAAGTCGGTGATCTGATCGCTGGACATGCCCAGCAGCTCCCCGAAGACGTATTCGTTGTCCTGGCCCATCTTCGGTGCGGCGCGCCAGACCTCGCACGGAGTCTCGGACATCCGCCAGGGGATCCCGGCGTGCCGGCGCACCCCCACGACCGGGTCGGCGTGCTCCTTCTCCACCCAGAAGCCGCGCTCCGTCATGTGCGGATCGCTGAGCACCTCGCTGTTCTTCTGCGGGACGGCGGCGGAGATCCCGGCGGCCTGCAGCAGCGCCTCGATCTCGTACGGGTCCTCGAACTGCAGCGTCCACTCCATCATCAGCTCGTCCAGCGCGTCCTCGTTGGCCTTGCGGTCGGCCAGAGTCTTGAAGCGGGGGTCGTCGGCCAGCTCCGGACGGCCCATGATCCCGGCCAGCGTCCGCCACTCGTCGTCGCCGGCACAGGCGATCGCTATCCAGCGGTCGTCGCCGGCGACCATGTAGACCTCGTGCGGAGCCATCGTGTCGCTGCGGCTGCCGTTGCGCTCCGGCTGCTCTTCGTTCATCGCGTAGTGCATGAACGCCTCGCCGATGACGGCCATGCTCGCTTCCCACTGCGACATGTCGATGTACTGGCCCTCGCCGGTGCGCTCCCTGTGCCAAAGCGCGGCGATCACGGCGAAGGCCGCGTGCAGCCCGGCGTTCGGGTCGCCGTAGGACATCCCGACGTGCATCGGCTGCCAGCCCCGGTAGCCCGTCAGCTGTGAGAGCCCGGACATCGGCACCTGGGCCGGGCCGTAGGAGACGTAGCCGGACTCCGGCCCGGTCTGCCCGAACCCGGACATGCTGATCATCACCAGGTCGCGCTTCACCTTCGTCAGCTCGTCGTAGCTCAGGCCCAGCTTCTTCATCACGCCGCCGGCGAAGTTCTCGACGGCGACGTCGCTCATCGCCACGATCTTCCTGGCGATGGCCGCACCTTCCGGGTCGGCGATGTTGAGCAAGATGTCCCGCTTGCCCTGGTTGTACTGGTTGAAGTAGCCGGCGCGGTCCGGGTGGGGCCCTCCGCCGGCCCAGGGCGGCAGCATCCGCAGCGTGCAGATGCGCGTCGAAGTCTCCATCCGGATCACCTCGGCGCCCATGTGAGCCAGCTGCATCGTGCAGGTCGGCCCGGCCCAGACCCAGGAGAAGTCGGCGACGCGCATGCCGGTCAGCGGCCCGCTCATCCGGCGGCCCCTTCCAGCGCGCCCAGCACCTCATCGTTGTCCTGGCCCAGCGTCGGCGCGGGCCTGCGGATCTCCCACGGCGTCGCGCTCAAGTGGTACGGCGGGCCGGCCTGGGTCAGCGTCCCGGCCTTGGTCTGCGCGACTTCGACGAAGAAGCCGCGGACGTTCAGGTGCTCAGAGCTGACGAGATCGCCCAGCGTCGACACCGGCGCGAAGGGGATCCGCTTCTCCTGTGCGGCGTGGTAGAGGTCGGCGGCCGTCCACTGCGAGACCCACTCCTCCATCAGCGGCTTCAGCACGTCCCAGTTGGAGGCCCGGGCGAACCGGTTGGCGGCGACCTCCCAGGTCGTCCACTCCGGCGTCTCCATCAGCTCGACGAGGCGCTGCCACTGGTGCTCCTCGATCGTCAGGGCGAAGAGCCAGGCGCCGTCTTTGCACTGGAACATCTCGATCGGCTGGATCGGCCGGTTGCCCCAGCGCACTGCCGGAATGTTGTTGTAGCTGTGGATCGCCAGCGTCATCTCCAGGATCGAGGCGATGCACTCCTGCACCGAGATCTCCACGTGCTGACCCCGCGCGAGTCCGCGCTGCCTACCGAGGAGTGCGCCCATCGTCGCCAGCGCCGCCGTCACGCCGCCCTGGTAGGAGCTCTGCATCCCGTACGGCTTGAGCGGCGGCATCTCCGGGTGGCCGGGCCAGCCGTTCAGCCAGGTCCAGCCGCCGGCGGAGAGCAGGGTCAGGTCGCCGCCCCGGTAGTCCCGCTTCGGGCCGCTGCCGCCAAACGGGAAGATCGATGTCATCACCAGGTCGCCGTTCAGGGCGTGGATGCGTTCGTAGGTCAGGCCCAGCGCCTCCGCCTGCTTCGGCTCGAAGTCGTGGACGAAGACATCGGCCTTCGCCAGCAGCCGGTCCAGCAGGTCGCGGTCGTGCGGCTTGGCGATATCAAGGGTGACGCCGCGCTTGTTCGTGTTGAGGTAGAGGAACGTGCCGCTCTTCTCGCGGTGGGGGATGTGGCCGGGAAACGGCCCCATCGCGCGGGCCGGGTCGCCCTCCGGCGGCTCGACCTTGATCACGTCCGCGCCCAGGTCGGCCATCAGCTTGGCGGCGTACGCGGCGGCCCCGGTGTTCCCGCACTCTATTACGGTCAGGTCTCGCAGCGCGCCTTCAGCCATGGTGCCCGAAATGATAGGCCGCACCCGCTCGGATGGCAAACGCCACGGCAACCCATATACTTGGGCGCTGTCATGACGGCCGACCTCCCAGCGCTCCGGCTCGCCTTTGAGAAGCAGTTCGGCCACCCCGCGCAGCTGATCGCCGAGGCCCCCGGCCGCGTCAACCTGATCGGCGAGCACACCGACTACAACGGCGGCTTCGTGCTACCCGCCGCCATCGACCGCACCGTCGCCGTCGCCCTTTCCCGCCGCGACGACGACGTCATCCGCGCCTACTCGCTGGACTACGACCAGTGCGACGAGTTCCCGGCCGGCCGCGTGCGCCGCTTCGCCGGCAGCCGGGGCTGGCGCGACTACCTGCGCGGCGTCGTCTGGGCGCTCGCCGACTCCCAGTACGCGATCACCGGCGCCGACATCGCGATCACGGGCGACGTCCCCAAGGGCGCGGGGCTCTCCTCCTCCGCCGCGATCGAGGTTGCGCTCGCCGGCGCCCTCACCGCCGCCGCCGGCATCACGATCGACCGCACGCTCCTGGCCGTGCTCTGCCAGCGCGCCGAAAACTTCTTCGTCGGCGTCCAGAGCGGGATCATGGACCAGTACGCCTCCGCGCTCGGCAAGGCCGGCCACGCGCTGCTGATCGACTGCCGCAGCCTCGAGGCCGAACCCGTCCCGCTGCCGCCCGGAATCGCCATCGTCGTCATCGACTCAAAGGTTGAGCGACGCCTCGCCGACACGCCCTACAACCGCCGCCGCGAGGAGTGCGCCGAGGCCGCGCGCCGGTTGGGCGTCGACTCGCTCAGAGACGCGACCCCCCAGGTGCTGCCCAAACTCTCCGGCGACCTGCTCAAGCGCGCCCGCCACATAGTGTCACCGAGAACGAGCGCGTCCTCGCCGCCGTGCAGGCGCTGCGCACAGGAGACCTCGACCGCCTGGGTCAGCTCATGGCAGAATCCCACACCAGCATGCGCGACGACTTCGAAGCCTCCGCTCCCGAAGTCGACACGCTCGTAGAGCTGGCGCGCGAGGCCGGGGCGGTCGGCGCCCGGGTCACCGGCGCGGGCTGGGGCGGCTGCACCGTCAACCTCGTCCGCGAAGACGCCGTCCCGCGCTTGTGCGAGTCCGTTCTCGCCGACTACAGGCGCACCACCGGCGTCGAGGCGGAGGCCCACGTCTGCCGCGCCGTGGACGGACTGCGAGTGGGCAATGCCTGACGTCCGCGTCGAGGACGGCGAGCACGGTCCGGCGCTGGACAACGGCGTCCTCCGCATCGAAGTCAACCTCAACAAGGGCACCTTCGACGTGATCGACCTGCGGGCCGCGCGCACCGTCCTGCGTGACGCCGCTGCATCCGTCGTTCTGCGGGACGGCCCCACTTTCAGCAGCCGCGGCGAAGGCCTCGAGTACGCCGGCCCCTCGGAGGCCCGGGACTCGCACGGCCGGGGCCTCTCCCTGACCCTGATCCGCGAGACCGACGAAGACGAGCCGGAGCTCTCCCTGACCCTCACGCTGCACGAAGACTCCCCTTACGCCATTGCGCAGACGCAGCTTCACAACACCACGCCGTCGACGCTCCGCGTGCAGGCCTTCCACCTGCTCGATGGCGCGACGCTGGACGTCGGCGCACCCGGCGACGCGCTGCGCTTCTACAAGCACGGCTGGCAGTCCTGGTCACCGACGGTCGTGCTGAGCTGCTGGGGCGAGGACGAGCCCGCCTCGCCACCGGTGATCGGGCCCGGCACACAGCCGCCGCCCCTGCCCGGCCGCTTCGTCTCCGATCTCGTCACCGTCATCGTTGAGCCGCACTCCGGCTACGGCCTCGTCGCCGGGTTCGTCTCGGCCGCCGATCAGTTCTCGCACCTCTGGTTCGACCGCGACTCTGCCGCCGTCTCCGCCGCATCCCACGCCGACGGGATCGAGCTGGCGCACCGCGAGGTGCTGACTTCGGAGCGTCTCTACATCGAGCCCGGGAACGCATCCGCGAAGGCGCTCTGCCGCTACGGCGAAGCCCTGACCCGCGAGATGGACGCCATACCGTACAACACGGTCACCAGCGGCTGGTGCAGCTGGTACTACTACTTCCAGGGCATCAGCGAGACAGAGGTCATCGCCAACCTAGAACACCTCGCCGCCAACCCCGGCGCCCTCCCGGTGGAGTATGTGCAGGTCGACGACGGCTACCAGTCCGAGATCGGGGACTGGCTGACGCCGGACCCGCAGAAGTTCCCGCACGGCATGAAACACATCGCCGACGAGATCCACGCTCGCGGCTACAAGGCCGGCCTCTGGCTCGCGCCGTTCATCGCCGGGGCCAAGTCGCGGCTCTTCGCCGAGCACCCGGACTGGTTCGTCCAGTTTTCGACCGGCGGCCCGTCCATCGCCCTGATCAACTGGATGCAACCCTGCTACGCCCTGGACCTCACGAACCCGGAGGTCATCGATCACCTGGGAGCGCTCTTCCGCACGATCTGCCACGACTGGGACTACGACTACGTGAAGATCGACTTCATCTTCGCCGGCGCGGTTGACGGCATCCGCCACGACCCCAACGTCACCCGCGCCCAGGCCTACCGGCGCGGCCTGGAGGCCATCCGGGACGCCGTGGGGGAGCGCTTCGTCCTGGCCTGCGGCAACCCGATGGGCCCCAGCATCGGCCTCGCCGATGGCGCTCGCATCGGCCCGGACGTCGCGCCTTACTGGTACCCTCTGGCCCGCGGCGCGGCGCGCTCTTCGCTCAGCGATCCCGCGGCCGTCAACAGCATCCGCAACACGATCACCCGCTTCTGGATGCACGGCCGCCTCTGGATGAACGACCCCGACTGCCTCCTCGTCCGCGAGACCGATGCCGCGCTCTCCTCCGACGAAGTGCGCGCCCTGGCCACCGTCATCGGCCTCAGCGGCGGGATGGTCCTCTCCAGCGACAACCTCCCGAAGCTGAGCCCGGCGCGGCAGGAGCTGATCTCGTTACTGCTGCCCGTCTACGGCGCCTCGGCCGTCCCGCTCGACCTCTTCCAGACGCCGGACATCCCCCGCCTCTTCGAGCTCGACTGCGGGACCCACCGGCTGCTCGGCGTCTTCAACTGGAGCGACGACAGCTCCGAGATCGAAGCCCCGCTCCCGCCGGGCCGCTGGCACGCCTTCGAACTCTGGGAGCGCGAGTACATCGGCGTCCACGAAGGCGAGGTCATCCTGGCCGTCCCGGCGCACGGCTGCCGCCTCCTGAGGCTGACCCCGGAGCTCGGCCGTCCGCAGATCGTCGGCTCAACGCTACACATCACCCAGGGCGCGATGGAGATCGCGGCCGAAGACTGGGACGGCGAGAAGCTGCGAGTCCGGCTGCGTCCTGTGGCCAAGCCCAACGGCGAGCTCTTCATCTGGCGCCCTGCCGGCATTCAATCGGTGTCAGTCACAGACCTGACCAGCGAGCGCACGCTCGACATCTAGCGCGGCGTCCTGCTCACAATTCACCATTCACCATTCACTGTTCCAACAGGTACACCCGCGCCGGCGCTCCGTCCGCGCCGACGACCGGCAGCGGCCCGCAGACCAGGAAATACTCCCCGGCCGGCACCGCGCGCAGGTCCAGCCCCTCCAGGATCACGACGTTCTTCGCCAGCAATGCGTGGTGCACGGCGTGCGTCGGCGAATGGAACCGCTCGATCGACATGTAGTCGATGCCCACGAGCACCATCCCGTGCGCCAACAGCCACTCGCCAGCGTCGTCTGCGAAGCCAATGAACTCCGGGTGGAAGGCGTCGTCGTCCCAGAAGCGGCCGTTCGAGGTCCTGGCCAGCAGCCGCGTCGTCCCGGCCGGGATTCCCGCGCGCTCCAGGTCTGCGGCCGTGATGTGCGAGTCCGTCTTGAACTCGGCCACGTAGGCCGGGCCAACCATCGCCTCCACCGGCATCTGCTCCACCGTGACCTTGTTGTCCAGGAAGTGGTCCGGCGAATCGACGTGGGTCCCTGTGTGCGATCCCAGCGCCAGGGCGCTGACGTTGGCCGAATCGCCCTTCTTGATCAGCGAGTGAAAGTCCAGCACCGGCCCCGGCTCCGTGCCGGCGTACGTGGCGATCGAGGGTCGCAGGGGAACAGTGACGTCGTAGATGCGCATGGGAACCTCCTGTCGTCCATTATGCCGGACGGCTGATGCTATTCTGTCGCCATGGCGGAGCCGCAGGTCTACACCGAAGCAGCAGGTGCGCGACGGGTCTCGCGAAACTGGATGGCTGGGAGCTGCGCGACGGCCGCCTGCGCAAGCAGTACACCTTCCGCACCTTCCTGCGCGCGATCGCCTTCGTCAACAGCGTGGCCTACCTGGCCGAAGGCGCGGGCCACCACCCGGACATCACGATCAACTACAACAAGGTCACCCTGCGCCTGATCACCCACTCCGAAAACGCCCTGACCGACCGCGACTTCTCCCTGGCCGCCGACATCGACGCCAAGCTCGCCTCCAAGCTCATCATTCCGCCCGAAGACTCGCCCTCGCCCTGAGCGAAATTCGCCGTAGCGAACGCAGCCGAAGGGGCCTGTCCCAAAGCCTCGCCTGTCCAGAACTCCCACCGGGACACAGCTGAACGCAGCGAGATCGCCCAACCAGGCTAAGCGCCAGACAACAAAATGCCCGGGGCGTCCGCTGGGCTGTTTCCAGGTCTGCCGCTTGCGCCGCAGTCCCTTCAGTTGCCCTGCTTCTTCCTCAGGCACAGTTAACGATAACAGACGCTGTGGGAGTTGTCAATACGCGTTATAGACGAAAGCGTGCCTTTTCGCAGCAGTAAAACGAAATCTCTACGGGTGCTACGGCAGCAGTTCGTGCTTCAGCGTGCCGATGAAGCCCAGGTTTCGGAAGCGCTGGTTGTAGTCCAGCCCATAGCCGACCACGAATTCGTCCGGGATCTCGAAGCCGACGTAGTCCAGCGGCACCTTCACCAGGCGACGGGCAGGCTTGTCCAGCAGCGTGCACACCTTGAGCGAGGCCGGGCGCTTCGTCTGCAGGTAGTCGATCAGCGTGTTCAGCGTCATCCCGGTGTCCACGATGTCCTCCACCAGGATCACGTCGCGGCCCTTGATGCTGAGGTCCAGGTCCTTCTGGATGCGCACCGCCGCCGCCGCGTTGCCGTCGTACGAGGAGATCGACATCAGGTCGACTGACGTCGGCAGCGAGACTTGGCGCATCAGGTCGGCAATGAAGACGAGGACGCCGCGCAGCACGCCGACCAGGATAGGCTCCTTGCCGGCGTAGTCCTTCGTGATCTGCTCCCCCAGCTCCTGCACGCGCTGCTGCAGCTTGGCGGCAGGGATCAGCACCCTGTCGATGTCCGGGATCTGCCCCGGCGCGATCGAGCCGTAGCCGTACTTGGCCAGGAGGCGCAGGTAGTCGCGCTTCTTGAGCATGATGATGTTGATGTCCGGGAACAGCTCCTTCATCGCCCGCATCTTGCGGTTCTTCTCCGCCGTCAGATTGGACTTCAGAGTCGTCAGCTCTACATAGAGATCGAGGTCGTTGAGGTAGAAGTCCGGCGTGAAGGCTTCAGTCACGTGGCCGTTCTCCCAGCGCAGCGGGAAGGAGCGCGGCTCGTACTTCCAGTCGATGCCGTAGAAGTCGAGGATGCGCGCAAACTCGTACTCGGCGTTGTGGGCGAACGGGGCCGGGACATCGATCGGCTCGCCGGTGACCGGGACCCGCGGCCTGGCCGCAGTCGCCACGGCTGGAGCGGCGTCGTCGTAGGCCTGCGGCGGCTCCGGCTTGCGGGCGCGTCGCGAGCTGCGCTTGGGCTTGGCCGGCGCTGTGGTTGCTGCGGGCTTCGGCTTGGCCGGCGCGCGCTTGGGCCTGGCCGGCTTCTCGGCCACGGGCGGCGCGGCGGTCGTCGCCGCCGGCTTTGGCGTCTTCTTGCGGCCGCGACCGCCTCGGCTGCCTCTTGTGCGCTTAGGTTTGGGTTTCTCTTCGACGGCAGGAGCTTGCTCAATCACGACGGACGCCGGCTCGGTCTTCGGCGCGGTCGCGGCTTCGGCGGCGACGTCGCGCTTGCGGTGGCGCCGGCCCCCGCGCGAACCCCGGCGGCGAGGCGCACCCTCACGTGGAGTTACGGTTGCCGGTGGTGTGGCAGCGCGCTGGCGGGAGCGTGACACCGGAAGCGGCAGAATTCCGCTTTCATCCGTCGCGAGTGCCGGGTCCGCCTGTGCCATCTGTCGTTATTGTATTGCGGCGGTGTGTCATTGGCTATGGCTTTTGCTCAATTCTTCTCAACATATGTGGATTGTTGCGAAGCTGTGACCTGCGGTTTACCATCGCCCTCACCATGCCCTACGCCCCGGTCAACGGAATCGACCTCTACTACGAAGACAACGGCAAGGGCTTCCCGATAGTCCTGGCCCACGGCGCCGGCGGCAACCACCTGAGCTGGTGGCAGGAGGTCCCGCAGCTCTCCAGGCAGCACCGCTGCATCACCTTCGATCACCGCGGCTGGGGCCTCTCGGTCGACACCGGAGACCGCGGCCCGGCCGCCTTCATCGACGACCTTCGGGGCCTCCTCGACCACCTGGAGGTCGAACAGGCGCTCCTCGTCGGCCAATCGATGGGCGGACTGACCTGCCTGGGCCTCGCCCTGTCGCAGCCGGAGCGCGTCTGTGGCCTCGTCATGGCCAACACCTTCGCCGGGATGCGGCGCGAGGTCTGGCTGGCCGCCACGGAAGCCCACCGCGAGGATGTGCGCGTGGTCTGGGAACGCCGCCGCACCTCCGGTATCAAGCGAGCCCTGGCCCCCGACTTCGCCCGCAACAACCGCGAGCGCGCCTTCCTCTACAAGCAGATCCGTCTCCTCAACGAGGCCGGACCCAACCGGCTGCAGACCCAGGAGCAAGTGCAACGGCTGCGCGCCCTTGAGCGGGCCCCCGACACCGGCGCCACGAAAGAGGCGCTGGCCGCCCTGCCGATGCCTGTCCTCTTCATCGGCGGTCAGCACGATGAGGTCATGCCCGTTTCCCTGATGGAGATCGCCCGCTCGCTGATCCCCTCCTCGCGCATGGTCGTCGTGCCGGAAACGGGCCACTCCGTGTACTTCGAAGCGCCGGAGGTATTCGTCAACGAAACGTTGACTTTCCTTGACTCCTGTCTTATGTAATGTTGGTCATACGTCTTTAGTTGTATCTAATGACAGGCAGACCGCCCGGGTTTCCCGCCCGATCTTGCCGAAACTGGCTGGCAGGACTCGGCCTCGGCGATAATAGGCACCGTGAGGGCCGCTAACGGGTTCGGGGAGTTCGACGGCAGCCGGTCAATACCCTGGAACGTGGAGGCTTACGTGCAGCAAGAGAAGATACGCACCATTCACTACGGCATTGGCGCCATCGGCTCCGAAGTCGTCCGGGCGTGTCTGAACAACCCCGACATCGAGATCGTCGCCGCCATCGATGCCCACCCGTCCAAGTCCGGGCGCGACCTGGGCGAGGCAGCTGGCATCGGCCACACGCTCGGCATTCCCGTCCAGTACGAAGTCGAGCCTGTCCTCAAGGACGTCTACGCCGACGTCGTCGTCCACTCCACCGGCTCCTCCCTGACCGAGGTCTACCCCCAGATCATGGCGATCGTCGCCGCGGAGAAGAGCATCGTCTCCAGCTGCGAGGAGCTCTCCTTCCCCTGGGTCCGCTACCCCGAGATCTCGCAAAAGATGGACCGCCGCGCCCGCGAGACCGGCGTCCGCATTCTCGGCACCGGCATCAACCCCGGTTTCGTGATGGACCTCCTGCCGTTGATGCTGCTGACTACGTGCCAGGCCCCCAAGGCGATCCGCGTTGAGCGCGTCGTGGACGTCTCCACCCGCCGCATCCAGCTCCAGCGCAAGGCCGGCGTCGGACTGAGCGCCCAGGGCTTCCAGCGTGGCGCCGCCGACGGCGCGATCGGCCACGTCGGCCTGCGCGAATCCGTCTTCATGATCGCCGACACCCTCGGCTGGCGGCTGGAAGACGTCACCGAGACGCTGGAGCCGGTGATCGCGACCGACCGCAAGAAGACCGAGTTCTACAGCGTCGAGCGCGGCTACGCGCTCGGCCTCCGCCAGTCGGCGCGCGGGATCATGGGCGGCGCTGAGGTGATCCGTCTTGACCTGGAGATGTCGCTGGGCGCCAAGGAACCCCGTGACCTGATCGACATCGACGCCACGCCGCCGATCCGGATGATCGCGCCGGGATCGATCCAGGGCGACGCCGCCACCGCCGCGATCATGGCCAACTGCATCCCCGCCATCGCCCGCAGCCGCATGGTCGGACTTATCTCCATGCGCGATCTGCCGCTGCTGCCTTACTACCGCCCGCGCCCCGTCTCCCGCGACGCCGACGGCGCGGCCAAGCTCGCCGCCGAGTAACCGCCGCCGCTTGCGCTACAATCGCCACATGGGCGACTCCATCCTAGACGCGTACGTCAAACAGCACCCCGGCTCCGCAAAGCTCTACGAAGAGTCCTCCCGCGTCTTCCCCTCCGGCGTCACCCACGACATCCGCTACGTCTCCCCCTTCCCGATCTTCGTCGACCGCGCCGCCGGCAGCCGCAAGTGGGACGTGGACGGCAACGAGTACGTCGACTACGTGATGGGCCACGGCGCGCTCTTCATGGGCCACGCCCACCCAGCCATAACGGCCGCCATCGTCGAGCAGGCGGCGAAGGGCACGCATTACGGCGCCAACCACCGCCTGGAGCTGGAGTGGGGGTCGCTCGTGCAAGAGCTTGTCCCCAGCGCCGAAGAGGTGCGCTTCACGAGCTCCGGCACGGAGGCCACGCTGATGGCGATCCGCCTGGCCCGCGCCTACACCGGCCGGGACCGCATCCTCAAGTTCGATCAGCACTTCCATGGCTGGCACGACGCCGTCGTCGGCACTCGCGCCGCTGAGTCGGACAGCCTCGTGTCCTCCGGCGTCCCGGCCGCCACGTCCTCCAACACCGTATCCGTCCCCCAGGGCGACATCCGGGCCGTCGAAGAGAAGCTCGCCTCGGGAGACATCGCCGCCGTCATTATCGAGGCGACCGGCGCATCCTACGGGACGCTGCCGCTGGACCCGGCCTTCCTCGCCGAGCTACGGGAGGCGACATTACGCCACAACGTAGTCCTCATCTTCGACGAAGTCGTCACCGGCTTCCGCGTCTCCCCCGGCGGTGTCCAGGCCCGCTACGGCGTCACTCCGGACATGACGACCCTGGCCAAGATCCTGGCCGGCGGAATGCCGGGCGGCGCGGTCTGCGGCAAGGCGGAGATCATCTCAATGATCGAGTTCCGGGACGGCCGCTGGAACGCCGGCCAGCGGGTCCAACACCCCGGCACCTTCAACGCCAACCCCGTCTCGGCCGCAGCCGGTTCGGCGATGCTGAAGATGGTCCGCACCGGAGAGCACCACCGCCACGCCGACGGCCTGAACGAGCGCCTTGTCCCGGCGATGAACGGCGTCCTCGAAAAGACCAGCGCCAGGGGCTGCGTCTACGGGCTAGCATCGTACTTCCACATCACGCTCGGACACGATGTGCCGCGCCCGCCCAACGGCGGCATCGAGTGGCCCGGCGAAAGTCTTCCTCCGCGCGCAGACCCCAGGGTTGCGTCGGCCCTGCGGCGCGGCATGCTAAACAACGGCGTCGACTTCATGGGCGGCAGCGGCGGCTTCGTCTCCGGCGTCCACACTGCGGAGGATATCGACCTCACTGTCAGCGCGTTCGCGGCTACGGTCGCGGCCATGCAGTCAGACGGCCTGCTCTAGCGGAAGCGCTTCACCATCCGGTTGACCAGCTCTACCACCTCTTCGATGATGTTGCCCTCGGAGTCGTAGCGGTTCCAGGAGTTCTGGAACGGCTTCCCGTCCTCCACGTAACCGAGGGCCTCATACAGCCGCCGCGCGTCGACGTTGTCCCTGCTCACCTCCAGGTACACACCCGCCAGCCGGCGCGCCCTCGCCTCCTCCTCCACGTGTCCGATCAGGCGCGTGCCGATGCCCCGGCGCCGCAGGGGCTGGGCAACGTCCAGCGCAAACAGATGCAGGTGGCGGGGGAACTCCTCGCGTTCATTGATGCTCACTGAGCCGACCGGCCTACCTTCCAGCTCCGCGATGAAGATCTCACGGTGGCCGAGAAGGCTCTCCTCCCAGCGCCGCTTGATCCCGTAGGACGGCCAGCCAAGCGTCTGCGCCAGGGGCTTTACGTCACGCGCCGTCATCTCCCGCACCCGCACCGCGGGTCCCGTATCCAGGCTCATAGCGAAGGCAGAATAGCGCGCCCCGCAAAAAGAGGGAAGCCTTCAACCCCTTTCGGCATTCACACTTCACCCTTCACAATTCCGTCCCCCGCCCCGTAACATGTGCCTCGTGTCTCCCACTACAAGGCAACCGCCGCCCGGCGATCCGATCTTCGCCTTCTACCAGGACGTCATGCTCACCGGCGGCGACGCCACCCGCCTCTACCTGATCCGCCACGCCCAGTCCCAGGGCAATACCGGCGAAGACCTGACCACCGGCGACCCGGACCTCACCGAGGTCGGGCTGCAGCAGGCCAGGCGGCTGGGCGAGCGCATGAAATCTCAGAAGCTGGACGTGATCTACGCCAGCCCCCTTCGCCGCACCCAGGAGACCGCCTTCGCCATCGCCGACGTCGCCGGGCTCGACGTGCGGCCCCGCCATGACCTCGTCGAAATCGTCATGGGCCAGGCCGATCTCGACATCCGCAAGCTGCCGGAGGCCGAGCAGACCGTGATCGCACGCCGGATCGTGGACGAAGGCACCTGGGACGCGTTCCCCGGCAGCGAGGGCAGCGCCAACGCCCGCAAACGCGTCGGCAACGCCATCGACGAGATCGTCGCCGCGCACCCCGGCCAGCGCGTCGCCGTCGTCTGCCACGCCGGCGTCATCCAGACCTACATCTCGCTCGTCCTGGAGCACCCGCGCGACTTCATCTTCTACCCCTTCAACGCCAGCATCGCCTCCGTCCGCGCCAAGGGCGACCAGCGCGTGATCTGGCGCCTGAACGACGTCGCCCACCTGGCCGATATGCCCGCCGGCTTCGGCGGCATCTCCTAGCGCCTTGTCCCGCGCGCCTGCCGGGTGTACGTTGGCGCTGCCGTGAGCAAGACGCCAAAGCTGAGCAAAGATAGCGCCAGCAGGAGGCATGGCGGAAGTCGCTGGTGGACGGGAACCTGCCGGCGATGAGGGTGCGCCGCCTGTTCCGCACGATACCGTCTTCGCCGCTCTGCGGAATCGAACCACAAGCAACCGTGGCGGCTTGACGATGGCAGCGGTCCCGAAGGGCATGCCGGACGAAGATTGGTACCGCTTCCTGACCGAAGGTGAGTCTGACCACCGCGCTTTCCGCCGGATGATTCGCAAGGTGCCTTCTGCGCCCCGCTGCAAGATGTGCTACATCCCGTTCGGAGGTATCGGCGGCCGCTTCAATCGCATGCGCGGCAACGGTCCGTCCCGCAAGAATCCCGGCTTTTGCCGCGGCTGCTTCGAAGCCGCGCCACTCGGCGGCGCTGAAGTCAGCGTCGGCATCCTCTTCGCCGACGTACGCGGCTTCACATCGATGTCCGAGCAGCGCGGCCCAACTGAGGTCGCCGATCTGATGAACCGCTTCTACGAGACCGCCACCGATATCCTCACGGAGGAGGACGCCATCATCGACAAGCTCGTCGGCGACCAGGTGATGGCGCTCTTCGTTCCCGGATTCGCCGGCCCAGAGTACATCGGCAAGATGGTCACCGCTGCCGAGGCGCTCCTCCGCTCCGTCGGCTACGGGGCCGAGCCCTGGTTAACGCTCGGCGTCGGGCTGGACGCCGGCGTGGCATACGTCGGCAACGTCGGCTCGGGTGACGTCAAAGACTTCACCGCACTCGGCGATCCGGTCAACGTCGCTGCGCGGCTCCAGGGCACAGCCAAAGCCGGCGAGATCGTAATCTCCGAACACGTCTACCAGGACGCCGCCGCGACGCGCTTCCCGGACGCGCCCATGGTGCAACTGGACCTCAAGGGCAAGAGCGAGCCCGTTGCCGCGCGGGTGATCGGACTGGGGACGGCCGCTTAGCGCCAGCTGCCGGCCAGCGTCTCAATCCGCCGCACGGCCTCTTCCAGGCGATCGTCCGGCACAGTGATCGAAAGCCGCACATAGCCCTCGCCCGTCGGCCCGTAACCGATCCCCGGCGTCACCACGACCCCAACCTCGTCCAGCAGCCGCGTCGCGAACTGCACGCTCGTCATCCCCTCCGGCACCCGCGCCCAGAGGTACAGGCTCGCCTTGGGGGCGCGCAGCCGCAGCCCGGCTTCGTCAGCGCCGCCACCAGCCGGTCGCGGCGCCGCTCGTAGATCGCATTGTGCTCGGCGATCACGTCCTGCGGGCCCTCCAGCGCCGCGATCGCCATCCGCTGGATCGCCTGCGGAATCCCGGAGTCGAGGTTCGATTTCACGCGCATCAGGGCGTCGACGATCTCGGCGTTGCCGGCGACCATGCCGATCCGCCAGCCGGTCATGTTGTATGACTTCGAGAGCGAGTGGAACTCGACGCCGACTTCCTTCGCGCCCTGGGCCTGCAGGAAGCTCACCGGCTGATAGCCGTCGTAGGCGACCTCCGAGTACGGCCCGTCGTGCAGCACGGCGATGTCGTACTTCCGCGCGAAGGCCACCGCGCGTTCGAAGAACTCCAGGTCGGCGACGGCGCCGGTCGGGTTGTTGGGGTAGTTCAGCCACAGCACCTTGGCCTTGCGGGCGACCTGCTCCGGCACGGCGTCCAGGTCCGGCAAGAACTCGTTCTCCTCGGTCAGCGGAAGGTAGTACGGCTCGCCGCCGGCCAGCAGCGTCCCGACGCCGTACACCGGGTAGCCCGGGTCCGGCACCAGCGCGATGTCGCCGGGGTCGATGAAGCAGAGGGCGATGTGCCCGATCCCCTCCTTCGAACCGATCAGCGGCAGGACTTCGGTCTTCGGGTCAACCTCCACCCCGAAGCGCTTGCCGTACCAGCGCGCGATCGACTCGTGCAGCTCCGGCAGGCCCTCGCTCTCCGGGTAGCGGTGGTTGGCCGGGTCACGGGAGGCCGTCGCCAGCACATCCAGCAGGTGCCCCGGGGTCGGCAGGTCAGGATCGCCGATGCCGAAGGAGATCACGTCGACACCCTGCGCGCGCTTCTCCGCGATCTTCTTGCTGATCTCTGCGAACAGGTACGGCGGCAGCGCATCGACCCGGTGTGCAAGCCTCATGGTGACGACAATGCTAACAGCCGCGTACGGCTGGCTCAAAAGTACGGCTATTGCATCTCCGCCACCTTTCAAGCACCATGCCCGCTGATGGGACTACTGGAACGCGTTCCCTTTCTGGCGGCGCTCCCGGCCGAAGACCTGGCCTGGCTGTCCGAACGCGTGCGCCGCCGCAGGTTCGCCCGCGGCGACCTGATCTTCCAGAAGGACGACCCCGGCCAGTCGCTCTTCATCATCGAAAGCGGCTCCGTGCGGATCTACGTCCCAGGGACGCAGGGCGCCGACCTGACCCTGGCCGTGATGGGCCCCGGCGACTTCTTCGGCGACATGTCCCTGCTCGATGGGCGGCCCCGTTCCGCCAGCGCCGCCGCCGCCTCGGAGAGCGTGCTCCTCTCGCTTGAGCGCAGCGAGTTCACCAACGTCATGCGCTCCCGTCCCGACGCAGCGCTTTCGATCCTCGCCGTCATCGCCGCCCGCCTCCGAGACAGCGACCAGATGGCCTCCGACCTCGCCTTCCTGGACGTCTCCGGCCGCCTCGCCCGCCGCCTGCTAGACCTTTCCGTCACCAACGGCGTCCAGCGTGAGGACGGCGTGCTGCTGCAAGTCACGCTGACCCAGGAGGAGCTCGCCAACATGATCGGCGTGACGCGGGAGAGCGTGAACCGCAACCTCTCGATGTTCCGCCGCCTCGGCCTGATCGGCCGTGAGGGCCGCAAGATCATCATCCGCGACCCCGGCGAGCTCCGCAGCTACTGCGAGTAGCGCCTGTCAACGAATCAAGACCGAATTACCGAATGCACCCTCGCCGTCAGCATTCGTTAATTCGTTGCGCCGCAGGCCATTCGTTGACAGCTACCGCCGCTTCGGCTTGTGCCCTTCGTACCAGGCGATCTGGCGCTTGATCCGGTCCGCCACCTGGGAAGGCGCGTGCGTCACGTAGGTGTGGAAGCCGCCGGGATAGCGCACGAACTCCACCTCTTTGCCCATCGCCTTCAGCGCGTGGAAGATCTCCTCCGACTGCGCGATTGGGCAGCGCAGGTCGCCTTCGTGGTGCAGCAGCAGCACCGGCGTGTTCACGTTGGCCAGGTGCGTCACCGGCGAGCGGTCGATGTACGTGCCCATGTTCTCCTGGGGGATGCCGCCCGTCTCGTGGATGTCGAACAGCGGGATGTCGCCGGTCCCGAACATCGAGACCTGGTTGGAGACCGGCGCCCCGACCCAGGCCGCGCGGAAGCGGTCCGTGTGGCCGACGGCCCAGCTCGCCATGAACCCGCCGTAGCTGTAGCCACCGATGTAGACGCGCTCCGGGTCGACGACGCCGCGCCGGACCAGCACATCGATACCGCGCAGAATGTCCTCGTAGTCGGCGCCGCCCCAGTCGCGCACGCACGCTTCCGTGAACTTCTCGCCGTAGCCGACGCTGCCGCGCGGGTTTGGCAGCAGCACGACGTACCCCTTCGAAGCGAAGGCGTGGTACTCGCTCATCGACCGCGAGCCGGGGTGATAGCTGTGCGGTCCGCCGTGGACGTTGATCGCCAGGGGGTACTTGCGGCCGCGCACGTAGTCCGGCGGGTACATCACGAACGCCTCGAGGGGCAGCCCATCGGCGCCCTTGTAGGAAAGCCGCTTCACCTCGGCGAGCTGCAGCTGTTCGACGACTTCGTCGTTGGCGTGACTCAGGTTCGTCTCCCGCCTGCCGCCGCCGACCGAGGCCGTGTAGAGCTCCCAGGGCACGTTGGGCCAGGCCGCGGTGAAAGCGAGCCTGTCCCCGGCCGGAGTCATGACGAACGACTCGATCTGGCGCTCGCCGTTCAGGACCATGCTTGTTTTACCGCTAAGTGTAGCCTTGTAGACGCTCTGCCGGCCCTGGTCCACCGCCAGGAACAGCAGCGACTTCGAGTCCCGCGCCCAGTTGAAGGAGCGCCCCGCAGCGAACGCCGGCCAGCCGGAGACGGCCCGGTCCAACTCCTCGCTCACGGACCTTGGCGCGCCGCCGCGGGCTGAGACGACCATCATGTGCGTGTTCTTGGCCGCGCCTTCGTCGCCGTTCTCGTGGCCGACAAAGGCGATCCAGCGGCCGTCCGGCGAGTAGGTGGGGTGCGCCGCCGAGCCGCGCGCCCGGGTCAGCCTCCGCGCCCGTCCGCCCTCGGAGGCCACGGCCCAGACGTCGGTCCGCCACTGGCGCTGATTGCGCTCGCGCTCGCGGTCTGAGGCGAAGGCGATCGTCCGCCCATTCGGCGACCAGGCCGGCTGGTCGTCGTAGAAGTCGCCGCGGGTCAGCTGTGTCTCTTTGCCGGACTCAACGTCGCAGACGAAGATGTGCAGCCGCCGCTCGTCGAAGAAGCCGACGCCGTCCAGCTTGTAGCGCAGGTCCCGGACGACCCGAGGCGCGTTCTTGTCCGCGCCCGTGCGCTCCTTGCGCTCTGTGAACACGCCAGTGCGTGCGCTGTAGGCGATGCGCGTCCCGTCCGGCGACCAGGCCGGCGATCCGACTCCCCACTTGGCCTTCGTGACCTGACGCGCCTCGCCGCCGTCCATGGGAGCGACGAATATCTGGTTCTTCTCGCCCCTGTCCGCCACGAACGCCAGCTGCCTGCCGTCGGGAGACCAGCGCGGCGAATGCTCCTTCTTGCCGAGGGTGAAGCGCCGCGCCGGAGGCCGCCCGTCGATCGCCGCCACGTAGATCGATGAGCGCGTCTCGTCGGCGTCCCTTGTCCGGCCAGGTCAGGACGTAGGCGACTAGCCGCCCGTCCGGGGAAATCTGCGGGTCTGAGACGATCTTGATGCGGAACAGGTCATCGGGCTGGAAGCGTCGTTTGGCGGCCATACGTCAATCCTCCGGGAGAGTGGTGTAGGCCGTATCCTATCGCGTCAGCGGTTGTGCGTCAGTCCCAGCTCCAGACTTCGAGCTCGATCGTCACCTCGTCGGTCCAGCCGTCCGGCGCCGCGGCGCGCAGCCACTGCTCGTACTCCGGCAGCGCGTCGTCGAATACATCGTTGGGCACCTGCCAGGTCCAGGACTGACTCCGATTCCGTAGACGTTCCATCTCCTCGTCCACCGTGCTCGTCTCCGTCGATTCGGTGACCTCAACAACTCGCACGCTGCCGCCCGTGGCCTGGATCCGCTCCCGCATGCCCAACTCATCGAAGCGGGAGCGCCGCAGGAAGTTGCGCGCCTTCAGCAGCCGGCCGATCTCGTCGTGGCTCTCATCCCAGAAGCGCTTCGTCTCGGGTGCCGCCCGCCGGGTCTGGTGCAGCAACACGCCGCCGGGAGCCAACACCCGCCGCACCTCCCCGACCGCCCCTTCAATCGAAGCCACGAGGTGCAGCACGTGCACCATCATCGCCGCCCTGAAGGAGCCGGCGGCCAGCGGCAGCGCCGTCGCGTCGCCCAGCACCAGCTGAGGTGTCCTGTGCTCCGGCCCAAGCTGCGCCAGGAGCCGCTTCATCATCTCCTGCGAAATGTCCACGCCAACCATCTGCACGCCGCGGGCCATCAGAGGCCGCGCCATCCGCCCCGTGCCGATCCCCACCTCCAGTACCCGATCGGCCCCGGCTGCGCTAATCTCCTGCAGAAAGGCTTCCGTGACGCGCTCCGCCACCGTCTCCGGCAGCCTGCGAGTCGCGTCGTAAAAGCCCGCAGCCCTGTCAAAGTTAACGCTGTCTTTCATGTCTTAACCCAATATGACCCGCCAGGAACGCCTGGACAAGCTAATTCTGTAACCTGCTGGAACCCGAGGCGTCTTATGTAATGCAGGCCGCGCGCACTCTTGCGTTCCCATGCGCGGCGTAGATGACGGCAGGCGGGAACCTGCGGGGGGACTTCGGCCAGTGAAAAGACGGTGCTACCTGCTTTTTTCGGGGCTGCTGCTTGCGGCTCTTCTGATCGTCCTCGCCGTCTCGCCGGGCGGGTCAGCGTCAAAGGTCGCCGCTGCCGGGCCAGACGCCATCCCGGGCCGCTACATCGTAAAGCTCAAGGACAACGCCGACGCACAGGTCGCCGCCGCCAGCGCGGACGCCCTCTCCGGCGTGCAGACCGACGCCGTCTACACTCGCGCTTTTCGCGGCTACTCGGCCCGGATGACCGCGGGCCAGGCCCAGGCGCTGGCCCAGGACCCATCCGTCGCCCTGATCGAACCGGTCCAGCGGATGTCGATCGACCTTCACACCAACAACTTCCAGACGCTGCCCAGCGGCGTTGACCGCATCGACGCCGATCAGAACGCCACGGCGGCGATCAGCGGCAGCCCCGGCACCAACCTCCCCATCGACGTCGCCGTCATCGACACCGGCGTCGACACCCAGCACCCGGACCTGAACATCGGCGGCGGCGTAGGGTACTCGGGCGACTTCTGCGTCAACCCGTCCTACGAAGACGACAACGGTCACGGCACCCACGTGGCCGGCACGATCGGGGCGATCGACGACAACAAGGGCGTCGTCGGCGTCGCACCCGGCGCACGCATCTGGGCCGTCAAGGTCCTGGATTCCGGCGGCAGCGGCACCGACGACTGCGTCATCGCCGGCGTGGACTGGGTCACCGACCGCCGCGCCGAGTACAACGACGGGCCCGGCGACGGCGACCCCGGCATCAACATCAAGGTCGTCAACATGAGCCTGGGCGGCGGCAACGATCCGCTGCTCTGCCAGGCCATCACCAACTCCGTGGCCGCCGGCGTCATCTACGCCGTGGCCGCCGGCAACAGCCACGTCAACGCCAGCTCAACCAGCCCGGCGAACTGCACCAACGCCATCGCCGTCTCCGCCTTCGCCGATTACGACGGCAAGCCGGGCGCTCTCTCCAACCTCTACACCACCTTCAGCAGCTGCCCCCAGGGCAACCAGTCCGTCTACGATGACACCTTCGCCTGCTTCAGCAACTACGGCGCCGTCGTCGACATCGCCGCGCCGGGCGTCGCCATCGTCTCCACCTTCATCCACGACCAGGCCGGCTGCGGCGCCGCTGCCCTACTGCTACGCCACCATGAGCGGCACCAGCATGGCCTCGCCGCACGTCGCCGGGGCGCTTGCGCTGTTCGTCGTCGCCACCGGCTACAACGCCTCGGCAGCGGCGCCGGCCGTCATGGCCGCGTTCACGGCCGCCGGCTACACGCGCCTGCAGAGCAGCGCCTGCGGGTTCACCGGCGACCCTGACGGCATTCCGGAGCCCGTGCTCTACGTCGGCAACTCCTGCGGCCTCGTCACCACACCCACGCCATCGCCATCGCCGACTCCAACCCACAGCCCAACGCCGACACCATCTCCCACCCCCACGCACGGCCCGACTCCGGCGCCGACCGACAGTCCTACGCCATCGCCCACGCCCACACCGTCGCAAACCCTGCCGCCGACGGCCACCCCTTCGCCGACGCCGTCTCCGACTCCGAGCCCGGCACCGACCGAGGAAGTCCCCCCCATCCAGGGCGACGCCAACTGCGACAACAACGTCAACTCGTTTGACGCGCTCCAGATCCTGCTCTCTCTCGGCCAGCTGTCCACCACCAGCGCCTGCGCCGGCGCCCCGGACGTCAACTGCAACGGCCACGCCGATGGACAGGACGTCGTCATCATTCTCAGGTTCCTTTCCGGCAACACGACGTCTATTCCACACTGCCCCCAGGTTGGGACCCACACGTAGGCCTTCCCCCACGGGTTGCCGGAGTGGCGGCCCGCTCCATATACTGAACTAGTACAAATGGCCTACAAGATTCACGAAACCTGCATCGGCTGCACCGCCTGCACGAAGCGCTGCCCCACTGACGCCATCTCCGGCGTGCGCAACGGCATGCACATCATCAGCCCCGAGCTCTGCATCGACTGCGGCGCCTGCGGTGTCGTCTGCCCCGTAGAGTGCATCGCCGACGATCACGGAGACCTCAGCAAGGGCTTCCCCCGGCGCGAGTGGCCGAAGGCTATCGTCATCGAGGACAACTGCATCGGCTCCGGCTGCGAGCTCTGCATCAACGTCTGCCCCTTCGACGCCCTGGAGCTCGACCTCTCCGGCAACCGCGTCGGCGACTTCTTCGGCGTGGCCTCCGTCATCGAAAAGAAGTGCACCGGCTGCCGCCTCTGTGAGCAGTCCTGCGGCTGGAACGCCATCTACATCGACCCGCCGCGCGAGGCCCTGAAGAAGCGCATCTTCGAGCCGATCGAGCTCACCGAAGTCGCCGCCAAGGCCTAGGCTGCAAGCGCCGTTCCCGTTCAAGCCCTTTGTTATACTGACTTCGTCGTTTCCTGCGGAGGGGTCGCATAGTGGCCTAGTGCGCCCGCCTGCTAAGTGGGTAGGGGGTTTATTCTCCCTCGTGGGTTCGAATCCCACCCCCTCCGCCAGTACAGACTGAATGCGCGAAGAGCCGGCGATACCACATCAGAAGCTCCGCGCCTGTCTGCTCCAGGAATACGGCCTCAGCGCCGCTGCGATCTACTTTCTCCCCATCGGCGCCGACACCAACGCCGGCGTCTACCGCGTCCGCGACGACCAGGGCGTCACGTACTTCCTGAAGATCAAGTCCGTGGCTATCTACCCGCCGAGCTGCCTGGTCTCGCGGTTCCTCGCCGATCAAGGCATCGACCCGGTCATCGCGCCCATTCCCACGAAGACGCAGGCGCTCTGGACTCATGTCGGTGACTGGACCGCGGTGCTGTACCCCTACGTCGAAGGCTCGACCGGCTGGAAAGACATCACGGACACTCACTGGTCCGAAGCCGGACGGATATTCAGACGAATCCACGACATCGCGCCGCCGCCGTCCGGCTTCGCCGCCATCAGGACCGAGTCCTTCGACACCTCCGGATACGAGCAGTCCTTCCAGAAGCTTGCCGCCGACCTGGAGGACGCCGACGGAGGCGACAGGATCAGGCTCGGCCTGAGGTCCGCGTGGAGAAACCACCGGCCGACCATCAATGCCCTCCTAGCATCCATGAATGAGCTCGCGGCCATACTCGCGGCGCAATCGCTCTCGCAGGTCATCTGCCACGCCGATCTGCATCCCGGCAACCTCCTGCGCGATCGAAGCGGCCACGTCTTCGTGGTCGACTGGGACGACGTGATGCTCGCCCCGCGGGAGCGCGACTTTATCTTCGTCGGCGAACCGGCTGCCCCGGCCGGCGGCTCACCGTTCTTCAAAGGCTATGGGCCGGTGGCCGTCAACTGGCTCGCGGTCACCTACTACCGCTGCGAGAGGGTGGTCACGGACCTGATCGAGGATGCGCGCAACGTCTTCCGCACCGACCTAGGCGAGGAGACGAGGGACCAGGCGCTGCGGTTCTTCGGGGAAAGCCTGACCGGGCGCAACCTTGAAGCGGCGCGGGCGGCCGCCGCTCACATCGCGCCGGAACTCAGCCCCTTCGCAGCCCGCGGCGACTCAGCTTAGACGGCTACCGTCCGCAGTTCCCCGCCAGGCTGCCGATCGCCGTGATCCGCCTCGCCATCGTCGTGAAGTCGACGAAGCCGTTGGTCAGGTAGCCGACGGAGATCCCGGTCTCCGGGTCGGCCCAGGCGATCTGGCCGCCGGCGCCGCCGTGTCCGATCGCCCGCCCGGACGCCGTCCGGCCAAAGCCGCGCATGAAGGCGTTCCCGTCGTCCCCGGCGACGACGATGCTCAGGCCGCGGTTCACCGGGTTGCCGAACACCTTGTCGCGGTGCCGGTCCTCCGTCCGCACCTTTGTCGCAAACTCGATCGTTTCCGGCTTCAGGACCCGATTCCCGGTGGCCGATTCGCCGCCGTTGATCAGCACCTGGTAAAAGAGCGCGAGCTCGGCAGCGTTCGTGATGCCGCCTCCGCCCGGGACGCCCGCCGCGGCTACGGCCGGCTGGTTGAAGCCGAGGATCGCTTCCGGCGTCACTTCTCCCCAGCCGCCCGGCGGTTCGATCGGCTCACCCATCCACCGCGGCCCCGCAAACCGGGACCTCTGCTCCGCCGGCAGCCCGATGAAGAGCTCACCCAGTCCCGCCGGTTCGGTGATCCGCTCACGGATGAAAGTCTTGTAGTCGGTGCCGGTCCGGCGGTAGATGATCTCGCTCAACACCCAGTGCGCGGAGGTCGCGTGGTACTCCCAGTCCGTGTCCGGCTCCCAGTTCAGCCGCCAGCTCGAAAACGCCTCCAGCAGCTTCTCACGGTCGCCCCAGTCTTCCTGCCGGAACGGCGCCAGCGGAAAGCCGCCGGTGTGCAGCATTACCTGCTCCACCGTGACGTTCTCCTTGCCGTTAGTGCCGAACTCCGGGATGATCTCCGCTACCCGCTCCTCCAGCCGCAGCAGCCCTTCTTCGAACAGCAGCCAGACCGCCGAGGCCACGACAACCTTCGTGCAGGAGAACATGCAGAAGAGCGTGTCGTCGGTCGCCTCGCCAAAGCTGCGCATCCCGGCCAGCTTGCCGTTGCGCGCCACCGCCACCTGCGCCCCCGGCAGGATCCCCGCGTCGACGTCACGCTGCGCCCGGGCAAAGACCGATTCCAGGGTCTCGGCGTCCACGCCGGCGTCTTCGGGCTTCGTCTCTACCAGTTTCGGGTTAACCAATGGGCACCCCCTGTCGCCTATTTCTTGCGGACGAGCATAACTCCGTCGCGCACTGTTAGCATCACGTTCTCGACGCTGTCGTCCTTCGTGATCAGGTCGTTCAGCTGGGCGATCGCCACCGTCCCTTCGTCCTTCGGGTCCAGGACGTCGCCCTCGCGGAGCGCGTTGTCGATGGCGATGAGGCCACCGTGGGAGAGCAGCCGGAGCGCCGCCTTGAAGTAAGCCGGGTAGCCCACCTTGTCGGCGTCGATGAAGGCGAAATCGAACGGTCCGCGCAGCTTCTTCAGGCTCTCCAGCGCCGGCCCTTCGATCAGGCTGATCTTGCCACCGTCCTCGCTGCGCGCGATGTAGCCCCGGGCGAACTGCGCGTGCTCAGAGCTCAGCTCCAGCGTTACCAGCTCGCCGTCCGGGGGTAGGCCCGCCGCCATCATCAGCGCGCTGAAGCCGGTGAACGTGCCGATCTCCAGCACCCGCTGCGCCCCGCTCACCGCCACCAGCATCCGCAAGAACTGCCCCTCGACCTGGCCGGATAGCATCTCGGCGCGGTCGGCGAACTTCGATTCGGTTTCCTGGATCAGCTCTTCCAGGAGCGGCGGCAGCGGCTTCGTATGCGTGGCTGCGTAGCTGTCAATCTCCGCTGGAAGGATCTGGGGCACTCTCCACCTCCTGCCCGAATTGTACGTCAGTCGCAGGCGCGCTCATCGGCTGCTCCGACGGCTTCCCCTGCTCATCTCCGCTGGCGGCGCTGATGACATTCGCCAGCGCCTCAATCAGGCCCGGCGCCACCCTGCTCAGCTCCTCGGCGTGATACAACGCCAGCCGCGCGATCAGCTTCTCGCCCCGGGCCGTCATCACCACCTTGATCTGCCGGCGGTCCTCGGTGTCACCCTGCCGCTCCACCAGCCCGTTGTGGGCCAGCCGGTCAACCAGCCCCACCGCGCTGTGATGTTCGATCAGCAGGCGCGTGGCCAGCTCGCGGATCGTCGGCTTCGTCCCCCTCGGCAGCCCCTTCAGCGCCAGCAAGAGCTGGTACTGCTGCGCCTCAAGCCCCGCCCCACGCGCCGCGCGCTCGCTGAAATGAAGGTACTCCCGGATGCGCTGACGGAACCCGGCGAGCATTCGATAGTCCGCCGCCTTCATTCCGCGCCTATTGCGTGCCATACGACACCTCTTTGTAACCGACTCCCCTCAGCAAGAGCCTAGGCCCGCGACAGCTCGTGCTGCAACTGCTCCAGCCCCATCGGGCCGATGTTCAGCGCCTCCGTGTGGAACGCCTTGAGGTCGAACGCCTTCCCCTTGGCCTTCTTCGCGGCCTCCCGCGCCTGCAGCCAGTAGCGCTCGCCGACCTTGTAGCTGATCGCCTGCCCCGGCCAGCCCAGGTAACGGACGACCTCGCTCTCCATGAACTGCCGGGGCCGCCCGGTCTTCTCCACCGCGAACTCGACGCCGAGCTCGTAGTTCCAGACCTCGCCGGGATGGAACTTCTCGCCGGCCGGGATCGGCAGCTCCAGGTGCATCCCGATGTCGATGATCACGCGGACGGCCCGCAGCGCCTGCCCGCTCAGCATGCCCAGGTAGTAGTCCGGGTTGTCCAGGTAGCCCAGCTCGGCCATCAGCCGCTCCGCGTAGAGCGCCCAGCCTTCGCCGTGGCCGGAGACGAACATCAACAACCGCTGGTAGCGCGAGAGCCGGTGTGCCTGGATCTGTGCCGTCGCCACCTGCAGGTGGTGGCCGGGCACGCCTTCATGGTAGACAGTGGTGACGTCCCCCCACTTCGGGAAGACGGTGTTGCCGCCCGTCGGCCACCAGGTCCGGCCCGGCCTCGTCAGGTCCTCCGAGGGCGACGTGTAGTACGCGGCCAGCGCCCCGCCCGGCGGAGGGATCATCACCTCCGTGCGCCGGATCTTCTCCGGGATGTCGAAGTGCTTGCCGTGCAGCTCCTCCAGCGCCTGGTCGTGCAGCTCCTGGAGCCAGATGCGATAGTTCTCCTCGCCCTCGACGACGCGCCCTGGGTCAGTCTCCAGCAGCTCCATCGCCTGGTCCCAGGTGCCGCCCGGGATGATCCGCTCGATCGTCTTGTTCATCTCGTCTTCGATGCGGTGCAGCTCGTCCCATCCCCACTGGTACGTCTCGCGCATGTCCAGCGTCGCGCCCAGGAAGGCGCGGGTCATCAGCTTGTAGCGGTCTTCCCCGGCGGCCTCCCGCTCCGAGGTGTTGGGGATGTACTCGTCGCGGAGGTAGTTGTACATCTCGCCGTAGCCAGAGATCGCCGCCTTCACACCGTCCTCGATGTCCCGGGCCAGCCCCTCCGAGAAGCCGTTGCCGGCGCGGTCCTTTTCGAACTGCTCCTGGAGCTGGCTGAAGTACGATCGCTTGCCCTCGCCCTCGGCCAGCGAGGCCCAGACGCGAGCCTGGTCGGCGCCTTCGCCGGCCTGCCGCTTGGAGGCGTACATCTTGTTTCGCAGCCCTTCGCTCAGTGTTTCGCGGTACCCGGCCAGGGTCTCCGGCACCAGCTTGAGCCGCGCCGCGATGTTGGACCACTCGTCCTCGCTCGTCTTCGGCATCTGGTCGAAGGCGCCGCGAACGCCCTGCAGCGGCGAGGCGATGATCCGCAGCGCCCGCAGGTATTCCCGCGCCTCGAAGATGTCCAGGTGCACCCCGAACCGCTCCAGCATGACGTCCCGGCCGATGCGGTCCGGCTCGCCTTCCACCGGCGCCGCGGCCAGCGCGTCCCGCGTCTTGCGGTTCAGCTCCGCCAGGCGCGCCGGCCCCGCCGGCGAGAGGTCCGGCATCTCCCGCTCGTGGCCGGGGATGCCCATGGACGTGGCGGCCAGCGGCTCCAGCGCCGCGATCTGGTCAATGTAACCGTCTGCTATCTCGAATATCCGTGACATCTGGCCCTCCTCCTGATGTGGCTCCGATCATATACGGGGCCGTGTCTGAGCGCGCGCGTGCCGAATCACGATTTGGGCCGTATATGTGCGTAACATCCTCCCCACCTGCTGCTTCTATATTGCAGAGACCCTATGGATAAGCCCGAAACCCTCGAATCCCGGCTCGCCGCGCTGCGAGCCGCCAGCGCCGAACGGCTGCCCCACCTGGCGCCGTTGCATGAGCGGCTGTTCGCCGAGCTCAGGGAGAACGTCGTTCCCGGTGTCCGCAACATCGGCGATAAGGCCCCGGAGATACAGCTGGAATCGGCCACCGGCAACCGCCAGGTCAGGCTCTCCTGGCTGCTGGACTCAGGCCCGCTCATCGTCTCCTTCTACCGCGGCCACTGGTGCCCCTACTCCAATGTCCAGCTGAGCGCCCTTTCACAGGCCTTCCCGGAGATCCAGGAGCTGGGCGCCAACATCCTCTACGTCGGCCCGGAGACGCGCCCCAACGCTGCCAAGATGCGCGCCAAGTGGGACGCCCCGTTCCCCGTCCTCTGCGACACCGATGGCCACGTCATGGACTCCTTCGGGGTGGGATTCGAGATGCCCGAGTACCTGCGGGACGACTATAAGTCGATCGGCCTGCCGGACCTGAACCCCGGCACCGGCTGGCGGCTGCCGATCCCGGCGACGTTCTTCGTCGATCAGCTCGGAGTGATTCGGGCCCGTAACGTGGACGCTGACTTCACGCGCCGCGCCGAGCCTTCGGACATCGTTGCCGTGCTCAAGCGCCTCAAGCCGCGCTCCGCCGCCGCTTAGCTGGAAACGGCCTCTTCCACCGGCGCGAAGACGCCCGGCTCCACCCGCCGCACCGCCCTGAACCGGCCCGCTCGCAGCTCTTCCAGCATCTCGGCCTCGGTCTCCAGGTCTTTCTCGAACAACGTCGCGAAGCGCCCCACCTCAAGCGGCATGTGAGCGTCACTGCCGCCAACGGTCGGCATTCCCATCTGCGCCGCCACCTCCATCGCCAGCCGGTTCTCCCGGTCGATGCAGCCGCCGTTCAGCACCTCGATCGCGTCCACGAGCGAGAACACCGGGTGCGCGGCCAGGTCTTCGATCGTCAGGTCGCCGGCGCGCCAGCGGTCCCCGAAGAGGAGGCTGGACGGGCCCGGAAAGTAGCGGAACGGGTGGTTGATGACCATGAATCCGCCGTACTGCTGACAGGCGCTGCGCAGATCGCTGGCGTAGCGGATGCCCTTCAGGTCCGGCGGCAACCCGAAGACGCCGATGTGCCCCATGTCCGTGTTCCACTCGCGGGCGTTGAAGACGAAGAGGCCGTGCTCCGCTCGGAAGTGCTCCACCTCGTCCTGGCGCCACCCGTGGAGGTGTTCCGTTATGGCGACGCCGGAAAGCCCGACCAGCTTGGCCTGCTCCCCCAGCCGCTTCGGCGATATGTCGCTGTCCATCGATCCGACGACCGTATGGATGTGCATATCGATGATGCTGCCCATGCTCCCTCTTTCGCGGAAATGTACGCACGGCATGCGGGCCGTGCGGCAAGCTCACGATACCATAACCCTCACGTGAGGGGGAACGCCTAGTTGTCGTCCAGTTGTTGACGACGCACCGCCGCGGTACTAGCGTGGAATCGCAGTTCCGCCCGCCCCAACTGACTGAGGAGGAATCCCATGGTCAAGCCAATCCCTGACGGCTACCACACCGTCACCCCGTACCTTGTCGTCGCTGATGCCGAGAAGGTCCTCGACTTCACGATCAAGGCTTTCGGCGCCACCGAAACGGTGCGCATGCCCGGCGCCAGGCGGCAAGCTCTCCCACGCCGAGGTCAGGATCGGCGATTCCATCGTCATGATGGGCTCGCCCGCCCCTGGTGTCCGGCCCGGCGACGATGGCGCCGGCCGCCTGATGCCCGCGATGATCTACGTCTACGTCGACGACACGGACGCTACCTACAAGAAGGCGCTGGCCGCCGGCGGCACATCATTGGAGGAGCCAAACGACGCCTTCTACGGCGACCGCCGCGCCGGCGTCTCGGACTCGCAGGGCAACCAGTGGTTCATCGCCACCCACCAGGAGGACCCGACTCCCGAGCAGATGCAAGAGCGAATGGCCGCGATGCAGCAGCCGGCCTGAAGGTTTGACCCGCTGAGCGCACGCCGCTTACGCTTGTTTGGCGTCGGGGCGTAGCTCAGCTAGGTTAGAGCGCCTGGTTTGGGGCCAGGAGGCCCTCGGTTCGAATCCGAGCGCCCCGACCAATATTTCAGATACAAATCGGGCCACTCAGCACGCCACAATTGCTGAGGGGCCACCGCATTTGCAAACGGATTGCAAACGCACCGTCTAAGTTTGGCCTTCAGGTCAGGCGCTCTTGACGATCTGCATCACACGGGTTGCAGCCTCTGCCTCCATCGCCGGGATCGCGTGACTGTACGTGTCCAACGTGATTCCGACGCTCGAATGCCCCAGACGTTCGCTGACTACTTTCACGTGAACACCAGCCTGAAGGCAGAGCGTCGCATGAGTATGCCGAAGGTCGTGGAAGCGGATTGCCGGAAGACCGGCGGCATTAACAAGACGGCGGAACCTCTTGGCAAACTCGCCCGGATGAATCAGCGATCCATCGGGTTCCACAAACACAAAGTCGTCTAGCTTGGGGGCTCCGAGGCCGAGAGCGATTCGCTCTCCAAGCGCTTGCGCCCGCCAGCGGCGAAGAGCATCGACTGTGTCCGGGTCTAGGGCCACACTACGTCGCGCCTTCTCGGTCTTCGGTGATGAGGTCAGCACCTTGTAGTTCACCACCACACGGCTTTGGCGCACCGCCAGCTTGGAACCGTCGAAGTCGAGATCGCGCCATCGCAGTCCGAGCACTTCTCCCCTTCGCATCCCAGTGCTTGCGGCGAGCATGAACGCGCCATAAAGTCGGTCGCCTTGTATCGACTCAAGGAATCTCTTAAGTTCGGCGGCTGTCCACGTCATCATCTCCCTCGCCTCCGCTCGTGGTGGCGAGGCTTGCGTCACGACGTTGCGGTGGACGATTCCGCCCTCGGCGACCGCCGCGTTGATGGCAGCTCTGAGTGTCGCGTGTACATGACGGATCGTCTTGGGACTGAGCGTGCCCCTTCGACCGCCGTTGGTTTTCAACTGCGCGTAGAGGGCGTTGACGCTAGCCGTCGTCAGCTTCTGAACCCGGATGGACCCGAGCGCTGGAATGATGTAGTTCCTCGCCAGCATCTCATAGAGCGCTTGGGTGCTTGGGCGTCGATCCGCTCGGGTTAGCCAACGAGTGATCCATTCCCCAACCGTCACTCTGTTGGTCGCGATGTACGCGCCATCTTGGAACTGGCTGACGGCTCTCACAAGCGCGTCTTCTGCCTCCCGCTTGGTGCGAAACCCTGAATGCCAGCGCTGGCGTCGACGACCGTCTTCGTGCCTCACATCGTCGATGACGAACGCCCACTTCTTGCCCCGCTTCCGCGTGTGTCCTTTCACTCTAGCGCTCCTTTCCCGAGATCGATGATTAATCGGCCAAAGCCGTCACTGTCGTACCAACTCGAGTCGGTGTCGTGGATGAAATACCCGCGATAACCCCCACGTCGGATCAATCAGCGCCCGGACCAGGTCGGAGGATCGCGGATGATGATGCCGGACCTTACGGCTTCGGCGAGCGCGCGCCGAAGAACCACCAGGTGTTTGTGGACCGTGGCCCCACTCAGAGGCTGCGATGCCGTTGAAGTCTGTCCCGAGAGCCACCTCGTTTCATGTCACCGATGTGATCGGGGCGAAGCTCCTGAAGGCGCAGCCGGCCGAGCGCTGGTATGAGGTGACGCTGGATGATTATGCGATAGCGGTCGTGGGACTTGGGCCCAATGTGCCCATCGGCCTGATGACGGGCCAGCCAGGGAGTGAGCCATTCGGCAAGGGTGATCTTGTCCGGGGCTGCCCAAGTTCCGCTGTCACGCTGCTGCAACGCTTCTCGAGGGCCTTCTGCGCGTCCCGGCGGGTGCCGCTGACCGAGAAACGCCGGCGCTCACGCTTACCGGTCTGAGGGTCACGCCCGGACTCGATCGTGATCAGCCAGCGCCCGGGCCGGCGCTCGTCGATCGTCCCGCTACCGTAGTCCCGCCGGCTCATCGCGTCCTCCGATGGTTAGTAAGGCTGAAGGGGCGACTCCGCCTCTCTTAGTGGCGCTGTTGGGGCAAAGGGAAGGATACAGCTTTTGAGAGTGGATCCGGTAGGCCTGTCTGGCGCGCGATCCAAGCCTCAAGGCTGGAGCGCGGGACCCTGATCAACCTACCTAACCTAACAGACGGGAGTTCGCCCTTTGCGACGAGTTCATACGCCAGGTTCCGTGAGATGCGTAGGAGCTGCGCCGCCTCTGAAACCTTCAGAAGCTGGGAGTCGTCAATACGGTTTGTGATCGTCATCCGCCCCTCTGTTTCATCGTGCCAAGGCCCGCGAATCTATCGAGCGCTGCGGGTAGCGCCATCGGCCAGCTGACCCTGCGCGTCGAATCAGACGATCGCCAGATCGTGGCCAGCGGACCGAGCCGGTCGAGGAGCGAGTCGATGCTCGTGAGCACTCCGACCGTTGCCTGATGGGAGCCGAACGCACTCTCCACGAAACCCCAGATGACACTCTCACGTTGAGGCGTGACCGTGACGATGAGCAGATCCGGCGGTTCCGTGTGCGTGGCGAAGTAGTGGGCGTAGTTCTCGAACTTTTCCGTCAGATGCTTTGTGTGGCGAGTCGTTCCCCGGTCCCACTCCAGGAAGAGGCGGTGCACTCTTCTTCCCAGCTCGATTTCAGCGTACCCGTCGGGGCGTAGCCAGTGCTGATCCTCCCTGTAAACGAACCGCTCGGTTGCTTCCGAGGCGTTCAGCCAGCGGAGCAGCAGCCCGCCCTGGGCTCGCAGGTCGCGGGCGAGGCGAACGAAGAAGTTGTTGGTGCCGACGGTGTGCTCAAACTGAGACACCAGGGTGTCCAGCCGCCGGCTCGCTTTTCCACTATATGTGTCCGGCGCGGCGACTACACCGTAGCGGACGTAGCGGCGCGGTGGGACGCCATCGCGGGCGGCGACCAGACGAAGACCGAGGCCCGTCAGGAGGTAGCGGGGCGCTTCTGTTCCGGTTGCATCTGGCCGGCAAAGACGCCTAGCGAGCTCGCGGGTCTCGAGGCCAGCAAGCAGCTTTTCAGCAAGCGGCTCCGGAACGTTCATGAGCGATGAGAGGTCGCTCGGCCTGAGCAGGGTGTGGTGGCTGATCCATTCGAGCGCTCTTTTCTGGAACTCGCCGGTCACAAGGGAGAGGGCGGCCACGCGCTCGGTTCCTGAGACCCCGTCGGGATGGTCCGCGACCCGTACCGCCCACTCGCGGAGAGGCACCCTGACGGCTGGCGGCTTGCCCAGGTCGAGATCGAGACGGGGAGAAGGTCGAATCGGCGCCTTCTCGTGGGGCAGATGCGTGAGGAGATCAAGCAAGGGGGCTAGAGCCCGGCCGTCAGCCCTCCGCCAGATCTCGCCGGTCGGATCGATCTGCGCCGCGCGAGCAGTCGCCAGGAAAACGGTTAGAGGCGGGCACGCCCGGCGGTCGGCGCTGATGACGATGGCGCGCGCCCACTCTTCGACCTCGCGTTCGCTGGGACAGACTACCAGTATGGGCGGCGTCTGCCACCTGCGCGAAAGGGCATGGGTGTACCAGCCAGAGACGCGCTTGCGGCGGTGGACGGCCGGTGCGGCGGCGCGGTCCCAGGCGATGAAACATGGTGCGGACCACTGCCATTTGAAGCATGCGTAGGCCTCGACGTCAGGTGGCCAGAAGCGACTGCTCCGGGTGGCGGTCCACGGAAGCGTTTGCACATCCACCAGGGTGTGAGCGGCGGCGGCAACAGCAAGCTGACGGAGAAATCGGTTCAGTCCAGCCGCCGTCTCCAGCCTCTGCAGGCGTGCCAGCGTCTCGCGACGGCCAGTCGGCAGTGTCCTGGCCGACGGGAGCTCAGAGACTCGGTTCTGGGCCGCCTCCGTCAGCACGTAGAGGCGACGCTCGTCTAGTTCGCGTGATGACGCCGAGACCCATTCGCACCAGCCCATGCCTTCCAGCTCTGAGAGGATCCGCTGCGCTCGCGTCTCGCCGATGGATAGAAGCGCCGACAGGTCGTAAGCGCAAAGGAACGGCAGCCGGGCAAGCCAGTCGAGGGCTTGCGCGCGCAGCTCAGCGGTCGGGCTCATCTCTTCCTCCGATCCCGATTCTCGTTGCGCGCCGGCTTGGGGTTGGTCTTGCGGGTGGCCTCAGTCTCGACGGCGGTGCCGGAAGAGGCGCCGTCGTCGGTTGACTGACCCTGGGACTGGTCTATGCGACGCGGAGCGGGAGGCGCTCGCTGGTCCAGGTTGTGCTCGATCTCCGCCCAGACCAGTTCGCGAGGACGTCCAATGCGTTCGGCGGATCGGGCGGCGATCGCGCGCACCCTCTCGCGATTCATGGACGGCGGCGGGTCGATTCGTAGCGAGGAGACCGGAAGATGCCGGCCACCAGCGGACCAGCGAGCATAGCACTCGAAGTCGCTGAGGTCGGTGAGGTCTGAGATGTCGAGGTCGCCGCCGAGCTCAGGCACGAGGTAGCGCGCGTCCTCAGCGCTGACCTGGAAGACGGTCAGGCCATCGATGTTCGAGAAGATCGTGGGCTTGAGTGCGCGGTCGATCGCGTCGAGCTTGGCCAGTGACTGTGTCACGAGTACGAAACTCGCGCCGTATTTGCCGAGTTCGCTGAGCATCTGGCCGTAGTCGGTGGCACCCAAAGTGCTCGATTCGTCGACCAGCACGACGAGGCGGCAGCGCTCATTTGGCGGGACGGAGACCTGTTCCTCCGCGAGCAGTCCCACAAGATTGAGGAGCGTGGCACCGATGAGCGCGGCGGCGCCTTCACCAAGGGCGCCCACCGAAGAATTAACCACGAGGACGCCGCCATCTCGCATCGCTGCCCCGAGGTCGACGGTCGATCGGGACTGGCCGAGGATGAGGCGGGAGGCTTCCGTAATCATGAAGCGGCCGATCTTCGTTGTGATCGGGTTCGCTGTCTGTTGCTGGAAAGTACGGCTGATCTTCTCGTAGTTGTCGCGCCACCACACCCATAGCGCGCGGTCGGGCACCTGCTTTAGTACCTCGTCCCGAAAGTCGACGCTGGTCAGCATCGGCACCACGTCGAGCAGGGTGTACTGGTCCTCCTGCTTGCGCGCCGAGTTGGCTTCATGCAGGCACGAGGTACAGGCGCGCAAGGCGCCCTCCATGCGCGGCCCCCAGTTATCCGGCCAGAGACGGTGCATCATCGTGATCACGTTCTCCGACGTCCGGTCCCGGTCTGGGAAGAGCGCGACGTCAAGCAGGTTCAGTCCCGGTGGGCGCTGGCGGTTGGCGGCGTCCAGATAGATCACACGATCTTCGATGGCAAGAGGCACCTGACTGAGAACGGCTTCGGCGAGGTCCTGGTGGGGGTCGACGACAACGAGTAAGACCCGCTCTCGTCCGGCCGCCAGGCGCTCCATGAGGTACGAGGCAAGGTGCAGCAGGAGTGTCGATTTGCCACGGCGCGTTTTGGCGACGATCAACTGGTTCCGCGCGAGCAGCGAGCGCGGCATGTGCACGGGCGTTGTGGTGCTCTGGTGAGCAGATACGCCGACCCGGCAGCCGCGAGATAGGTCTTCTGCCAGCGGCAGGGCACGGCGTGAAGCCGCGCGTTCGGTCGGCCCGGGAGCCGAATCGCATGGCAGATGCCAGAGCCCCGCAAGTTCGGCGACGTTCAGGATGTCCGGCCGGCGCGATCGTCTTCCGCTGTTGAGCCACCGGCTCGGGCGGCTCGACCACAGCCGGGGGCGAAGACTCTGTCCCGCGGGATGATCGAAGGCTCTATAGGCGTCGGCGACTCTCGCCGCGAGCGATCGAAGGTGGACATCGGAGGAGTCATGCGGCCCGTAGGCGGTGACCATGAGGTGGGCGGAGAACGCTGAATGCGCGAGCTTCTCCTCGATCACGCGCGGATCTAGCGACCCCTTAAACATGAGCCGGCTCGCGAGGAGGGCCGCCAACGGCACGCCGAATGCGGCGGCAGCGCCAGCACCCGCTAGGTACGCGATCTGTCCGCCCTGGTACCACTCGTATGCCTGGAGGCCGGCCGCGGCTATGCCGCACAGCGCGAGGAAGGGGATGACCTCTTGAGCCGGGTTGGCTTCCGGCGCCCGCCATGGCTTGTCCTGAGATGAGATCAGTTGCGCCCTCAGCCGGTCTGCCCAGGCGAACGGCGCGACGGACAGGATCAGCTGGGAGACGACTCGTTCGCCGTCTCCGAAGGCAGCGGCGGCAGCAATTGGAGCAAGGAAGGGATCACGTTCGTGTCGCCAGTCCGAGTTCAGTGGAAGACTCGCGTCCCTGTGAAGCCCAAGCTGAACCCCCGTCATGAGTTCCCCAGGACTCAGGAACATCGGGTCGAGCGCAGGACGGTTTTGGATCGACACTTCACGAAAGCCAGCTTGCGGATAGGCGGCGCCAAGTTGTGCCTTCACCCGATCCGCGAGTTGCCGGGATGAAGCGCGGGCGTAGAACCGGACCGCATCGCTTGTGGCGGCGAACTCTAGTGAGAGACTGCCCCCGAGAGAGGTCAAACCCAGGAGTGTCGACTTGGCGCGGGTGATCGGCTCGTCGTCCCAGCGCGACGGGATAACTTCGATCAGCACCGGCATAGACTTACGCTTCATCGCCGCCAGCCTCTCCGCGATCGGCGTCCTTCACGAGTTGGAAGAAGGTGGCACGGCCGTGCGGAACAGCCGCGAGGTCGCTGAGGTCTTTGATGCCCTCGGGGAGCGTGATCACTCGCGCCCGGGCTCCAAGCGACCTCCCCAGATTCGCAGCCGCCTCGCGGCCGGGGACATCGTTGTCGAAGACGATGAGCACCCTCCGTGTTCGCTGAAGGAACGAAAGTCGTTCGGCACGTACCTGAGTGCCGAGGAGCGCGCACATTGGCAGGCCCCAGGCGACTCCGGTCAGGTAGTCGAACGTGCCTTCAGTGACGAACACCCGATGTCGGCCACGCACACGCTCGTAGCCCAGGATCGGCTTTGGTAGCGAGAGGCCGCGATACTTGGGCTGGCGCTCTTCGTCCAGGACGCGGCCCAGGATCCAGATGCACTGTCCGCCTCGAAGCTCGGGGATCACGATCCGGCCGGCCATCGTCTCGCCGCGACTGCCCTTCGCCCAGAGCAGTCCCATCTCAGTCGCCCGCCGCAGACTGAGGCGATGCCGCTGGAGGTATGGCCGAAGTGGCCGTCCGTCGCTGTAACCGATCCGGCAGCGTCTGACAACAGACATACCGACACCGCGTGCTTCGAGATACCTGAGAGCGGTCGGTGTCCGCAGCAGCGTTTCGTGATAAATCGCGGTGGCTGCGGTGAGGATCATCCTGTCGTCAAGCGACAGGGTCTCCGGCCGAGTTGGGTTGGGCGTCGGCGGCGCTTGTCCGTTGCTGAGCCGCTCCAGAGCGTCGCGGAAGCTCAGGTTGTCGGCGCGCCGCACGAAGTCGATGACGTCGCCGCCGGCGTTGCAACCGAAGCAGTAGAAGCTCCGAGTCTCTGGGTAGACGCACAGGCTTGGATGCTCGTCCTCATGGAACGGGCAGAGGCCGACGAGATGCGCCCCGCTGTCGTGCAAGACGATGCCACGTTTGGCGACGACATGCTCAATCGGGTTCCGCTGCTTGATACTGTCGATGTCGTAGACCATTGTTCATCTCTGAACCGCGTGAGGGCGGTTCGAGACGGACTATGGCAGCGGGTAGTCCAATAACAGTCCAAGAATTCAGTCGAAAAGGTCCAATTAGAGGTCGGATTCACCAAAAACTCACACAGTGCGTGCATGCGCCTAAGCGTGCGCCCTCTGACGCCGTTCGCCGGCAACCGCCGGTACCGGGCAAGCGGACTTCGGGCGGCTCGTCGCGACCACGGGAACATCCGGCATGTTCGCCATCTCCCCGCGCGCGGCCCGTTGGTTCGCGACGATGCGCAGCCTTCCTACGGTGCGCCCACTGTAGTCACGTACTCTGCAGCCTCCAGGAATTGCCGCGCCTCTAGCTGCATCTCCATGACGTGGCACACGAGGCCAGATGACACGCGCTCCACCGCGCCCCACTCCCAGGCCGCCGTTGCGTCGAGGCCTGTGCGACCTGCCAGCCATCGCGCGCGCTCCGTGGGATCGCCTTGCATCAGCTCGACCGGGTCGCCACGCAGCAGTACGCCCAGGTCGTACTCCGGCTCAGCAAGTAGGCCGTCCGGGTCGATGAGCTTGTAGCCGTCGCCCGCTTCGAGCGTGTTCCATTGATGCACGTCCCCATGGACGAGCACCGCGCGTTCGTCGTCATGTGCGGCGATGCGGCGTTCGGCGCAGCCGATCGCGTAGGCCACGGCTCCCTCAGAGCACGGACGCCCCGCCTCCTCCCATGTCCGCGCTATGAAGTCGACGAGCCAGCGCCCCTTCGCCGCGCCGGTCTGTAAGTCGCTGTTCGGCGCCGGTCGCCAGACCCGCGCGGCGGCATCGCACATGATCACTAACCGCTGCTCCAGTGTCATGTCGAGTTCCGACAGCATCCGCCCGAGCCGTTCGATCAGCATCGCGCCGTCGCCCTCGGCTGCGTGATAGAGCTGCGCGCATCCTTCACCGTCCGCCAGCCGCAGCGCGGTGATCTCGTGCCTAACCTCATCAGCTCGCGGGACGAGAATCTTCAGTACGGCGGGCGTCCCGTCGACCATCGTTGCCTCGGCCACGAATGCTTCGTGGCCACCTTCGAGCGTGCGACCGACCGTGATCGACCACGCGCGCTCGAAATCCGCGACGAGAGCCGGAAGGTCGCGTAGCCACGCCTCCGCTCCGGCGACGCGCACGTGAGTGTGCAAGGACTCAGGGATCTGCAGGCGACGAAACGTCATTGCGGGCCTCGGCGCGAAGCCGGAACGAATAATTTCATTGAACACACGTAACTAACCTTATACTGGTCGGCGGGAGCGGGAGAAGCTGCGCGACACTACTGCGCTACGAGATCAAGAAATAAGCGGTAAGTCCGCACCTGGTGAGGGCAGGCGAAGATGCAGGCATCAGAGGCTCGGTGTGCGATGGCTGCGGCGAAGTCGTGCGCCGCAGCCCTCGACCTACGCGTCGAGGACGCAACGATCCTTAGCGACTCGAACCGGCTCGTCCTCCGCCTGATGCCCTGCGATGTCGTTGCCCGGGTCGCGCCCATGGCGTATCAAGCGAGCGCAGAAACAGCCGTTGAGATTGCTCAACGGCTCGCGGAGATCGACAGCCCGGTAGCCGCGCTTGAGTCTCGAGTCGAGCCACGCGTGTACGTGCGTGACGGATTCGTCATCGACATGTGGACGTCCTACGAACCTGTGCCGTCTCGCGAGCTCTCGCCAGTCGAGTACGCGCAGGCGCTCGAGCGCGTGCATGCCGGCATGCGGGAGATCGACCTCACGACGCCGCACTTCATGGATCGAGTCGCTGAGAATCAACAAGACGTTGCGAGCCGCGACGTCACGCCGGAGCTCCCGGACGCGGACCGGGTGCTTCTCGCCAATACGCTGCGAAGCTTGAGGCGGTCGATCGTAGACCGCGGTGCCGCCGAGCAACTGCTGCACGGCGAGCCGCACCAGTGGAACGTGCTCACCACCAAAAACGGGCCGCTCTTCATAGACTTCGAGAACTCTGTCCGCGGGCCCGTCGAGTTCGACCTTGCCTGGGTTCCCAAAGAGGTCAGCGAGCACTACCCGCACGTTGATCAAGAACTGGTGGCCGAGTGCCGGGGCCTCGTGATTGCGATAGTCGCAGCGTGCCACTGGCGTTGGTACGACCAGCACCCGGGCAATACACGAAGGGCGGAATGGATCAGCGCCTTGCGCCAGGGTCAGCCGTGGCCCTCGGTCGATGCCGTGTAGGGCCGACGTACTTGATTCAATGTAGCCGCTGGCGTACCGGATTACGTCCATGTGTGGACGCTGATGCCGGCGGAACCGCCTCGGCCAACTCCGCGGGGTCCGTCGTCGCCAGTGCGTGCTCCATCGGGCTAGCTTCGACACGCAGGGCAATGTGGTTGCCGCGAGCGAAGAAGAGCGCCTCGCCCTTCTGGCAGGCAAGAAGGAACTCGCGCTCTCCGGAGCTCAGACGAAAGGTCTGCGAAACCACGTCGATCGTCGAGCTGTCCTGGCGCATGAGGATCTGGACTGAGCTGTTCGCCAGCACGGTGTGGCCCTCTGGTGTCGCCAGGAAGTCCTCGACGTCCTGAGTCACCGTGGTCAAACCGAGGTAATATTTCCGGGCGCGGCGGGCCATCGACGCGAGGAACTTTGCACCCTCCTCGTGCTGCATCAGCGACCACGCCTCGTCGATCAGCAGCATCCGCGGGCGTCGATTGCGGCGCACCTGACTCCAGATGTAGTCGGCGATGAGGTAGATCCCGATAGGGCGCAGATCGGGGTCGAGGTCGCGCACGTTGAAGACGACGAACGGCCGGTCGAGGTCGACGCTGGTCTGTGACGAAAAGACTTGGCCGAGGCTGCCGTCGACGTAGCGTTGGAGGCGGTCAGCAAGGCTGTACTGATCGCCTTGTTCACGGAGGACCTTGTGGAGGTCGCGCAGGACCGGCGAAGGGCGAGAGTGTGTGCGCGGATCGCGGCTGATACCGGCGCGGCGGTAGGTCTCGAGGAGCGCAGCATCCAAGGCGCCCTTCTCGCGCTGATCTAGAGCCGAGCCGCGATCGGACAGCATAAGGCCGAGCAATCCCTGCAGCGCGATCAGCCGTTCGGCGAGTGGATCGGCGGCCTCGCCGTCGTCTCCGCTGACAGCCGGCACGTCGAAGGGGTTGATATGGTGCGGTGAGGTGCTAGACAGGCGGATGTACTGGCCTCCGACGGCCTCGCAAACCTGGCGGTACTCGTCTTCGGGATCGATGACGTAGTACTCGACCCCAAGCATCAGCGCCCGCAGCGCCTCAACCTTGCAGGCGTAGGACTTACCCGCGCCGCTCTTCGCGAAGACGACCTTGTTGGCGTTCTCCAAGTCGCGGCTGAAGGGATCGAAGACGACCAGCGAGTTGTTGTGCACGTTGATGCCGTAGAGGATGCCGCGCTCCATCGAAAGGTGGCTGGACGTGAATGGGATCATCGTCGCGGCGCTGCTTGTGTCGAGGTTGCGGCAGCGACCGAGGTGGTCCTGGCCAGCTGGTAGGCAGGAAAGAAGGCCGGGTAACATTTCGTAGAGGGCCGGCCGCGAGGAGGCAAGCATTCCGCTCAGGGCCGCTTCGACGCGGCGAGTCAGTTCGTCCAGCGCCGCCGGATTGGGCGCGCGCAGACAGAGGTAGAGACTCGACGAGAAGACCCGCTCCTCGCCGCGCTGCAGGGAGTCGCGCAGGCGGTCGACGTCCTCATAGGCCACTTCGCGCTCGGCGCTAGCGATCTTGCCGCTGCGCGCGTCCAGCATGCGTGAGGACTGAAGCTCGACCAGTTTGTGGGTCAGTTGGCGGATAGCGACCGCTGAGTCCAGGGGCTCCAGGTGCAGACTGACGTCCAGCGGTGCATCGAAGTCGATCAGGCGTCCGAGCCAGTTGGGGTGGACGTAGCGTGGGTACTCTGCAAGCGCCAGGATCCGCAGGTACTGGCCGTCGACCATGAGGTGTGAGCGGCCGGCCTCGATCACTCCCGGCGAGATCGCGTCCACGACGGACCGCGTTCCACGCTGGAAACGCTGGTCCGAGTCAGACGGCCTCACTCCGTTGCGGTGTCCGGGCAGGCGCGACAGTAGGTCAGGCATACGAGCTCGCCTCCTCGCGTCTCGTACCGGTGACGACCGGCTGTTGATGCACGACCAGAGCTCCTGATGCCAGCTCGGAGCGGAGGAAGTCGTTCCATAGGACCACGAGTTCCCGACTGCCGAGTCGTCGCGTGGTCACTCCGAAGGACGCCATGGCCTGGATGAGCTCGTAGCAGCGGAAGTTGAGTTGCCGCGTCGCTGCCTCAAGTGAGTGACGGGCGTTCCCGAACGCTACCTGCCAGGGCCATCGCAGGCCCCTCCGCTCGAACGTTCCCTCGATCTTGGCCGGTACGACAACGTAGAAGCGCCGCTCAAGCAGCGTGCGTTCGCGCGCCAACCGGCGCACGAACGTCTCGTGGTCGAGCGCCAGACGGTGAAGGGTTTCACCTCCGCGGCCGCCGAAGCGCTCGCGCAGTCCGGCCAGATACGACTCAACATCCGTCGGCAAGATTCGCACAACGACCTGAATCGGATAGCTGAGCGAGTTTAGGAACGCGCGGTAGCCCGCTATGATCGCCTCCTGTTCGGTCTCCGACTTGAGCGCGAAATTGACGCTCCCCGCCTCAAGTACCGCCCGGTAGTCTCCGCCGCGCAGGCAGATCACGCCGTCCACGATATCGTCCAGCGGCAGCAGGTCCTGCACGCCGGCAAGTGCCTTCTTGCTGTTAGATTCCATCCATTTCCTCTCTTCCGTTGATCGATCGCGGGACATCCGTTGGTTCCGCGACCACGACTTCATAGCTTGTCGTTTTCTCCTCAACGTTTGCGCTCGCCTCTCGCGGGCGCCAGACCGCTATGCGCGGAGTCGCCCAGTAACGGAGCAAGACGAACACCCAGTCTTCCATCGGGCGTCCCGCTGGCCGCCAGAGCGCCACGATGGCGACCGCGACAAGTACGATGCCTGCCGCGACCAGCCGCACCGGTATGGGTAGAGGCAGCTCGCTGGCAGTGCCATACGCCATGCCCAATCCAACCGCGGCGGTCATTAGCTGCCGCATCGTCAGGCCAGCGAAGGCCTTGTCTTCGACGTTCAGGTGGGTGGGTATTTCGTGTCGGTTCATGCGACTCGTGGCGAAGTATGGCGGGAGGTGGTCTCAGAAAAGTCCAAGAATTGGCCCCGACCGCGCTAAATTGGCGTGCGATTCACCCAATTCACACCAAACGACGAAAGTCTACGGTTCGATTCCCGGTTTGGCTAGGCACTCTGGATCGTCGTTCTTGACTGAGTTGACGCGAGTGGAGACCTGGCTCGCGACGAGCAAGTCTTCGCGCGCCGGTCGAAGCAAATCCATCAACGAGTCCGGTGATTGGCGAGCGTAGAGCCAGTCATCGATCGCGTCTTCTTCGAGTATGACGGGCATCCGGTTGTGTACTGGTTCCAGCAGCGCGTTCGGCGTCGTCGTGATGATCGTGAACGTCCGCTCCTTCTCCGTTGGAGACGGGCGCCATGAGTCATACAGACCGGCGAACAAGATCAGCCCACCGTCGCTCCGATGGAACCAAAGCGGTTGGCGGTTTTCCTTGGGGCCGGTCCACTCGAGGAAGCCGTCAGATGGGATAACGCATCGTCGCTCCGCGAATGCCGCGCGGAATGATGGAAGCTTGCGCACGGTTTCGGCCCTGGCGTTGATGTTCTTGAACGCTTGCTTGCGGTCGGTCATCCAGAAGTTGATCAGGCCCCACTTGGCCGGAAGAATCTCACGATCCTCATAGCGCGCACGAACGATCCAATGAGGGTCGGTGGGAGCAATATTGAATCGAGGCCTGTAGTCGGCGAGCGACTCGATAGGAACGCCGAGTTCAGCCGCCAGAAGTTCGGCTTTACGGTAGGTCAGCGTGAAGCGACCACACATCAACGGCGAGCGTACCAGACGCACCATGCTCCCGCTTCAGGAGCATTGTCACAGAAGCCGTATGGCCGTTCTCACGGCCCCGTACTCCCGAGTGAACTCTGGATCATACCGGCGATCACGCGAGCCATTAGGACGATGGCCAAGCCAACAAGAGCGTTGACGATGGCCGCCTTGCCGCGCTCCATCTGGTGAGGGCTACCCGCTGCTGACATATATAGGAAAGCGCCCCACATGACGAAGAAAGCCGCGACCGCCGCTCCGACGCCGAGGCCAATGTTGAGCAGGTTGTTGAACAGCGTATTGATCTGGTCCATGAGCTCCGCCTCGTTTCAATTGCTGGATGATGCTGTCTGCGGGTCCTCCGATTGGAGGTGGAACTCCGCCACAACCCAGGTACCGGCTTCCTTGACCAACCGGCAGTCCGCTCTCTGCACGAGTCGTTCCTCGGTGAACGTCCCGGAGGCGGGATCCACGGCGCGTCGCGTCTGCTCCGCCGTGACGGATGCAGTCGACCCGGCGTCCGACTGGGCGGTCACTACGACGGCGAGGACGCGAGCCGTCATCGTTTGCTGCTGTGCCAACGCTGCGGGATCGATGCCGGCGGTCAGCACCGCCTCTCGTACCTGGCCGCTGGTCAGAGGTAGCAGCCGCCGCTGGTAGGACGCGGGGTCGCGAAAATCGAAGGTACCGTACGCTTCGACGAAGGCTGTCGCCGCTACCTCGACTGCTTTGGTATCGTCGCTCCGGCTCGTCAAACGGCTTGCCCCCTGCCAGCCGCTCACGAGCGCAATGACGAGCAGTAGTCCGGCGAGCCCGAACACAGCGACCATGGCACCGCGCCCGGCGATCACACTGACACCTCTTCGTACGGCGGACGGCCCGCTCCCGCGAAATGGGCGCTCCAGTATGAGTCGGACAGCAAGACTTCGCGCACGTAGTCGCCGGTCGTCGTCGCCATCACGACCATCCCGCCGCCCGAGTAGATGCCAACGTGCGTGATGCGGTCCGAAGATGGGTAGGTATTCTCGAAGAACACCAGGTCACCGGGCTGCAACTGCGACTCCTCGATCGGCGTCGCCCAGTCGAACTGTTGCTGGGCTGTACGGGGCACCTGCAGCCCGAGCTGTCCGTAGATCCAGAGCACGAGTCCGCTGCAATCGAACGCGTCGGGCCCTTCGGCGCCCCAGACGTAAGGAGCGCCAATTTGCGAGCGGGCGAGACTGACAGCACGGCCAGGAATGCTGGACGGATCAACATACCCGTATCTGGCCGCCACAGCCAGCACCAGCTCGACGTAGGACGACGAGTGATTGTAGGCGAATATGGCGCGGCGCATATCGGCGGGCGCGCCGTTCGCCATGAGATACCGGCCCATGGCGGGAATACAATCCCGGTAGTTGTAAGGGTCAGCGATGCCGTCGCCGTCTCCGTCGACGCCGTAAGCCGCCCAGGTTCCGGGCAAGAACTGGCAGTAGCCGACTGCCCCGGCCGAGCTCGGGCCCATGTTTGCGCCGAAGCCGCTCTCGACCTTGGAGATCGCGGCGAGGATCTGCCACGGGATGCCCGTTTGATTGCTCACCTGTCGCATGACCGCGAGCTGGTTAGCCGGAATCTCGGCGACAGAAGGGGCTGCCGCAGTCGTCTGCACCGCGCTCGGCAGTTGACCAAAAGCCGCTACGAGGAGCAGCACCGGAGCGAACAGCAGTACACCCAGTGGGCCGATCACCTTCATAGCGTCGCGGCCGAGATCGCCGAAGATGTCGGGCGTATCGACGTCGGATGAGTCAAACATGATTCGTCTCCTGCTTCGAGCGGTTCGAGACGAACTATTGCGGGAGGAGGTCCAACGACAGTCCAAGAATCGCGTTCGGAAAGTCCAAATGGAGGCGAAATTCACCAATTTGCGGTTGTACGGCGAATATGACGCGACGCATGTCCGTTCGCTATAGCGTCGGAGCCGAGGTCGCCGAAGATGTCCGGGGCGTCGATGTCATCTGGGTCGAACATTGTTCGTCTCCGCTCTTGGCGGTTTGAGACGAACTATGGGCGGGGGAGGTCTAAAGGGAGTCCAAGGAGGCTCGGTAAGCACTCGAAACCACTGGCGATTCGTCCACCACACGCTGCGATGGATATCCAGAGAAGCAGCCAAAGGGGGACTTTCGGCCGACAGAAGGCGGGTCGATTGGCACTATGGCGCACGGCGCTTCAGCGCAACAATAGCCGTTAGCCGAGCGCGTTCAATGAGTGGGGCACCGCCGCGGCGGACTGGAGATTGTGATGACTGCCATTATTCGAATCGGCCTGGTAGGAGCAGCCTTGGTGCTCCTGCTTTCCGTTGCTTGCGGGGACGATGACAACGGCAACGGCTCAAGTCATTCACCGACGCCGACGGTGGACGTTGGCAGTCTGCCAATACTCGACCCCTGGGAAATACATATCGCAGCGTCCAACGGCAGCGGCGACAAGACCGTGTTCTCCACGGGAACCGGAGACGTACGGTACGCCTTGTCGCCGGACAGCAGCGAGCTGGCTGTGGCAGAGTCGAATTACATGTCGACGACGATGCATTTCTTAGCGCTCGACGGGACGCAGCGGGCGAGCGTCACGCACGATGGGTCCGCGGGCGAGCTGAGTTGGTCTCCAGATGGCAAGTATGTAATCAGCAAGTTCTACGAGTCAGGCGCGGACTCTATCGTCGCGATTCCCGTTGACGGAGGTGCCCCGCTTGATTTGCTGGCGCCGGCTCCTTCGGCAACGCACCCGACGTCGATCTTTCAGTCAGGGTGGCTGCCGACCGGCGAGCTTCTGGTGGAAGAGAGCGTAGGTGGCTCCGGACAAACTGACCTGCTCGCAATAGACGTCCAGACGGCAGCCTCCAGGAAGGTGGCTGATCTAAACGTGTGGACCGATTACTTCGGTGTACCGCAGGTTTCGCCGGACAAGACAAAGATCGCGGTCTGGGTCTCGGCAGGGTCCGTCAACGACCCGGCTTGCAATGGGCTATCCGCGTCGACGTCCATCTGGACGATCGACCTTGCGAGCGGCGCCACCTCTCGCCTGACGCCGGAATCTTATTGTGGTAGCGGAGGGATGGTCTGGTCACCTGATGGCAGACAACTGGCGTTCTCCGTGCTCTTGGGAAGAGATAGCTCCTATCTCTACACGATTGATGTCGCGACCGGGCAGACGAAACAGCTCGCGACCGATCTTGACAATGTGGAGGCCTGGAACAGCGCAGGGCAGATAATGGCCGAGAAGCTCAGCTGCGTGAATTGTGAAGGCGGTGGTGATCCGATCGCCGTGAAGATCGACGCCACGACGGGCGCTCAGCAGGAGCTGGCAGCGGCGGCACCCAACGCCGTTGCGCCGAGCGGCGACACGCTGGCCGTGGCCGATGACGGTGTGCGGCGGATCGATCTAAGCGGGCAACTGGTAGCCGGCTTGGCGCCGGCGGCTGCCGGATGGCGATATGGAAGCCTGTCCTGGGCATCGGATGAGAAGCACGTCGCCTTCGTCCGCTTCCACAAGCAGGGATCCCGATTCTTTGAGGTCAATCGCGACGGCTCGGGCTTCGAGACGAAGCTCTTCTTCGCCAACGACGGCTCGGCGGGATCACCACTCGCGCTGCAGATGTCTCCGGACGGCAAGCGCATCGCCTACTGGGTGACGCCGAAAGGCAAGACGGCTGATCTATACATTGCAGACGCCGATAGCTCCAACGCGCAAAGAGTGGATGTCGCCGGCAGCGTCGGCATGTTCGCGTGGTCCCCAGATGGTTCCCGGATCTTGTTCGTCGCCGTCGATACGACTAAGCCGGACGGGGGAGCGACGTTTGTGGTCAATGCCGATGGCAGCGGACTGCACGAGGTGACGACTGAGGTTGGGTTCGACAAGGGCGGCGGGCCAATCTTCTGGGCGCCAAACAGCAGGCTCGTCGTCTTTCCAGGCGCTCCAATGCGGGTGCTTGATGTCGATACGGGTCAACTGACGAACGTTGAGCCCGGGACTGAGAAGGGCGTACCGACGTGGTCAGCAGATTCGACGAAGCTCCTGTACCCCGTCTTCAACAGCGAGGACGGCAGCGACATCATGGTCAGCGCCGTTGATGGGAGTGGCACCACAACGATTCACGGCGACAACCGCGTCCTCGGTGGGCTGTCAGTGTCGCCGGACGGCCAGAAGCTTGCATACGAGCTGGCATCAGGCGATACGGGCGGACTCTTCGTCTCGAACATTGACGGCATGGACGAAGAACTCGTGCTGGCGGGCGCTTCCCTGGGAGCGGGTGGCCCGGTCTGGTCGCCGGACGGACAGTGGCTTGCTACTGTAGCCGCTCCCAACGGAGGGGATGGCGGCGTGTTTGTCGTCCGGCCGAACGGTTCGGAGGCCCGGCAGATCACCAGAGGGTCGATGGTGGCGGGAATCGTCTGGGCCAGCAATGAGCGTCTGCGGTTGATGACGTTTATGGGCGGCTTGTAGGCGGTGCAAATGCCTGCTGATCGAGTTCATCTGCAAGTAAGACGGTTGCTCCCGGGAGTAGCCGCGGCCGCTCTGCTGCTGGCGTTCACGTCATGCGGTGGCGATGATACGACTGGTACGCCAACGCCAACCGGGACGGCGACGGTGCCCGCCGGCGAGTTCCCATCCGGCGTGAAGGACTTCGCGCGTAAGCTGGACCAAGCCTTCGCGCAGGCCAACATCGACCTGACAAAGTTCACCCAGTTCGGCGACTGGCAGTGCCAAAACAACTACTTCCCGGCTGGCGGGCCGAATTGCGAGGAGGCCAGTGAAGGTCAGGGGGCCAAAGGGATCGACATCGGTGCCTATGCGTCCGAAGGCGAAATCTACAACGGCCCCTCGTACGGCCGTTTCCTCACCGACTGGATTTACGACGTGCTCCGTGACTCGAGTGACGCAAATGGTCCTGGCGCACCGCGCGTCTACGCTCTTGCCGATATGCCGGATCAATTCGAAGGCAGCCAAGGCCAGCTCGGCACGTACGAGATCATCGCCACTCGGATCAACGCATCGCCCAACCAGACTCCGCAACGTGAGGTGCTCACCTTCTTTGTATCAGGCACAACCCAGGGCTGGCTCATCACGCAGCTTCAGCGATCGCCAGTCCAGTTCCTCGATCCGTCTGCAGAGGAGTCTGTGGCGAACTTCACGGCCTGGCAGCTCTGGACAGAGGCGGCGCCGGCAGGTCCGCTTGCCAGCCGCTGGCCGGACTTTCGTGCGGACCGCAAGGTGGCATACGTGGATACGTTTGGTGCCCTCCACGTTGCACGTGCTGATGGTGCCGAAGACGCAGTGATCGGCCCGTCAATCTGCGGAGGCACTGGCATCGGTAAGCTGCGGCCGACCTGGTCCACTCAGGCAGATCGAGTAACCGTCCCTTGCGGCCTCTTCGGCACTAGCGGGCAGCCTTACGTTGAGATCTACGATGCGACTACCCCGGGTGATCCGGTAGTGGTCCAGAACGTATCCAGCTACAGCTGGTCGCCGACGGATAACCGAATCGCATACCAGACGGCGGACATCAACGGCGATCCGCCAGTTGCGGTCGTTCGGATGTTTGAAGTTGATTCCGGCCAAGACACGCTCTTGAAAGACAACGCTATCCTGATGGATTGGCCCCGCCAGGATGAGATCTTGCTTGGCCTCAACCCTCAGTCCGCAACCGTCATGGGCGACGTGGTGCCATTCCACAACTTCGAGGCGAATTGGTACAACTTGTCGACGGGTGAAACGGAGCGCGTGCAACGCTTCGATAACCATCAGCAGTTCTGGATCAGCGCGCCCGCTAACGAGGCGGTCGTCCTCGGCGAGCAATCAAACCGCAAGGAAGCTGGCGTGACGCTGGGCGTTTATGATCTGGCGACCGGACAAGAGACCGCGCTGGAGGGGCTGGCAGTGAGTTATGGCTCAGACTTCATTCCGCAAGAGAACATTCAAACTTCTCCCACTAGCGCGAGCTTCGTCTGGGCCGACTATGGTTTCAGAACTGGCGTCGTAGTATCCGAGGCAGCGCTGGATGGCTCGCAGGCGACGCTCCTTGACGACCACGTACCGGGCTTCATTCAGAGCCTCAGCTCCGACGGGCTGGCCCTTTTCAATACTTACGACCCCCCGCTGGTCCTGCGCGACACGAAGACCGGTGCGGAAACCACATGGCAGAATGCCATAACGGGAGCGATCGCGCCCATTGTCGCCGGGCGATCGTGACCATAGAAGCACATTTACATGCCTCTGAAGTCGTGAAGAGAGTTCTTACAATCGCCACACTCTTCGTCGCATTGGCGTCGCTAGTCGCCTGCGGATCGAGCGCCACAACGTCCGGTTCTCCCTCTTCACCCGCGACTACCGTGGCGAGTCAATTGTCAGCGACGCCACCTGGACTCGCTTTTGAAACGGCATCCAACCTGAATGACATCCAAGTTCCGGTGCCAGACGGATGGAGAATGTCCTGGATACAGGATTTAGTAACGCTGTCCCCACCAGACGGTACCAAAGGGGGATTCGAGCTCGGCTACTTCAGCGGGCCCCTCTCATCGGCCGATGTGAATTGCGGAACTGAGACGCCGTCAAGTGTGGCCGGCCCAACCACCCTCGCCGAACACGCCACCTCTTATGAATTCTATTGCCCTCCCGTCGGCGCCGATAAGGGTAGCTGGATAGCGTTGCTCCCATCAACGCAAGGGACGTTGACGTGGCGTTGGGACTACTTGGGCGCCACCGGACTAGGGTCTGGCGACTACGCGGAGGAGTTTATGGCTGTCCTGCAGGCTTTCTCGGCACCGAACCTCAACCCGAAACCGACGCCATCTGGCTCGTAACAAAACGAATCCCTCTTGCCACGGAATTGTTTGGACTCTCGCTAAGCCCGACTGGCAACCGGCCCCTGTCTCGGCGTTCCGCCCGCTGCTGCTCCGCCCGCTGCCGCTCCACCAGCGGCGGCACCCGCACCGCCGCCCGCAGCCGCTCCGCCGATGGCACCGACAGCGCGGGTCGCCGCCACCAGCGTGACTACGTTAAACAGGCCTGCCTGACTGTGCCGGCTCCGCAGCAGCGACGGCACCTTCAGCGTCAACCAACAGACCGCGATGCCAAGCATCAACGTCAGCAGGGCGTTGGACAGACTACCTGGAGTGAGCTCCACCATCAGCGCGGTGCCGAGTCGCAAGACCATCACCTGGATCGCCTGCTGGAACACCGTGATCGGGAAGAGGTCGGCCCACCAGCGGAACCAGTTCTGCGTCTGCGGCAGCACCCACATAAGCGCCGCGACCGGCGCCAGCACGATGAGCATGTCGATGAGGGCGAGCCGCATCAACATCTGGAATACGAGCAGGATGGCGACGATCCCGTACGCCAGCGCCGTGAAGATCAGCGCGATGCCATCCTGCGATGGCGTGGCCTGGTCGTAGCCGGGCAAGGTCACCTGCCCGATGGCCGCCGAAATCGCATTGTTGCCGTCGATGAGGGCGTGAGCGAACTCAAGAGTCAGATTCGCGGCGAGCGCCGCCAGGATGACGCGGGGCAGGAGCTCCATCGCCTCGTGGTAGGGGCTGCGTGTGTGCTCCTTGACCATGATGTTGAAGCCGCCCCACATCACGACGGCGGCCAGCGCGATGTTCACTAGCGCCAGCGAGAAGTTCCACAGGCTGAGCACGGTCGGGCTTTCGTAGGTTCCGGCAGCGGGCGTGCGGGTCACGAAGTTCAGCGAGCTGTCGCCGACGCCGAGCGCCCAGTCGGTGAACCCCCGGAAGGCCTCGATCAGCGCCTTCCCGATCGTCGTCAGGATCGCGTTGAGGATGTCACCCGCCCAGTCCTTGGGGTTCAACCCCAGCACGTCCAGTGGGTTCGGAATGCTCGGCAGCTGGGGATTCACCGGAGGATCGATATTAGGCGGCGGCACCGTCACTGCTGCCGGTGCCGCCGCTGGCCCGATGGGAGGGGTCCCAACGCCAGAGGAGGAGCCAGGCGCCGCTGCGGCTGTAGAGTCCGATATCAGCGGTGCGCCGGCGAAGACGAGCTCGGATAGCGCGTCACCGTCGGGGGGAACGGGTTCATCGGCCCGGACGACTCCGTGCGCGACGAACATAGCCAGCGTGACCGCGGCGACAACGGTTGCTCCGAGTAGCAGACGTCGCATGACTCCTCCTTTGCAACCGCCTGCCGCCCACGCCTACCGCGAGCGTTCAGGCGATTGCGGGAGTCAGTGTCCGTGAGGTTAGTCCAAGAAAAGTCCAAGAATTGGATCAATTCACTCCAATCGGAGCGGTTTGGCTCTAACTCTCGTCGAAAGCGGTAAATTCAGTCAGTCAAATGGCTGATCGAAACCGACTAGCCTTAGACCGCGTTGAATGGCTAAGGTAGCAGGCGTCTACGCGGTCAGTTCCCGCAGCAGTCCGCTCGTCTCCGGTAGCGGCTCTGCCTTCGCATCCTCTAGCTCGCGTCGCAACGATTCCGTCAGCACCTTGAACGTCCGACGGACACTGTTCCCATCGCCGAGTTGCGCGTGACATCGCATCAGAGCTCGCGCAGCTTCCTCATCGATCGGATCTCGCGAGAGTATCGCGCCGAAGAAAGCCATCGCCCTCTTTACGTCGCGGCACTCAAGCGCCAAGCGGCCGGCTTGGTGGGCTGCCGTTCTGAAGCGGCGTTGGTAGTCGCGCCGGTAGGCGTCGGCCCATTCGTATGGCTCGCTGCCAAGGAAGTCGCCTTTGTAGATGTCCAGTGCGCGGTCGTACTCGATAAGTGCGTCGGCGCCTTGTAACGTCTCGGCGCGTCGGAGGTGCGCGTCGAAGGCGTCGAGGTCAACCCGGAAGACGCCCGACAGCAACTGATAGCATTGCTCCGAAACCGTGAGCAATTGCCTGCTGGCGCTCGGATTGGCTGCCTTGAGGGTCCTGCGAAGATAAGAGGCTGCGTTGTTCAACAAATGAGCGACTCTCTTGGGCGGTTCGTCAGGCCAGAGTGCTTCCGCGGCTTCGCCCCGCGGCACTCTAGTGCCACCTCGTGCGATGACGTAGGCAAGGAGTTCCCGCGCCTTCTGAATGGTCCAGCCGGTCACTTCCTGGCCCCCTGTCAGCACCTGGAACGATCCGAAGAACCGGATCTCGAACGTCGTATCTGCTGCGGACGCCGTCTCGATGGCGAGCGCAGGCTCATCCGCCACCAATAGCACCGCCTGTCTGCTCCCCTGGCCAGCACCACCATTGAGCGGTCGCGGGTCGCCGGTGGGTAGAGGTAGCTCCGCCGTCGCGACTGCATCTGCTGAGGACGCAAGTCGGTCAAGCAAGAGGCCGTCATCCGACAGGTCAGTTTGTTCTACGTCCGCTTCGTCGGGGTCGGCGCTCTCGCTCGAAGCATGGTTTGATGCAAGCGCCTCGGCCGCAACCCATTCCGCCGGATCCGCATGACGTCGGAGCGGCTGGGCGCGCACCTCGACGGGCTTCAGGACGATTGGCGCGTCCCGGCCGATGGTAAGCGCAAGTTCGTCGGCTTCAGTCTCGCTCGACTCGAAGGCAACCCGCGCGCCGAACATATTGGTGACGTCGATGGGCTGTAGTGCTACGCAGATCGTGAAGACCCCGTGCTCTGGACCGCGGTGTATGGCGGTTTCAAGCCGAGTCAGTTCATCCATATCTTGGCCGGATAGGATTGACAACGCCACGATCAAGGGCCGAGAGCCGCTATCGGCGGACGACTGTCGCGATACGATCTCCTCTTCCAGCTCGGCAGCCAGTTGCTCGATCGAACGCGTGTCGGTCTCTACCTGAGCGAAGTGTGGAATCCTCCCGACGATGTTGTCCTGGCCGGAACCGCCCACCATCAACGACAGTTGTTCTGGTGTGTGGAGCGTACTGAGACTCGACACCCACGATGAGATCGCCTGCGAAGTCTCGATCTCGCCGCCGGTCAGAAGGACACTGCCAGCTGCCGTAAGGTTCAGGTAATAGATCCCGTCTTCGGTAGCACCCACCGGGAGAAGTAGGACCCCTGATGACGCACTGTCACGGTCGAGTAGCATCCCGGCGAGTCTCTGGAAGCGCGACAGCTTTAGTTGGACCCGAGTTGGACTAACCGCTTCGGCGTCGGCCGCGCAGGCAAGTCGCCGGCCGACATCGAAACGTCTGCCCACGAGCGCGGCGGCGTCGCCAGGGGCGCAGTCGATAGTGAAGTCAAGGAATTGCTCACGCTCTCGGACAAGAAGCAGACGCGCGTCTTCGAACCCAAGCTCGCGAAGTGCCAAGAGCAGGCTGCTCGCCGCGAGATCCACCCGGCCAGCGTCACCAGTCGAATGCTTGTGCCCGGCGCTGGCGCCGTTCGCACTGCCGCCGCGCCGACGGAGTTGACGAACGATCAAGGCGACGCCGGCGGCGGCGGCGAGACTCGTAGCCGCAGCGAGTACGGTCCTCCCGGACGGGGTTGGCAACTCCAACGATCCTTTGCCGCCACCTGGCGACTCTGGGAACGGGAAGGCGGTCGGGATCGGAGGGGCCGGCGAACTGGTCTGCGCGCTCGGCTCGGCGGTCGTCGATGAGGGCGCTGCGATTGTCGAGGTTGGCAGCGGGGTTGGCTGAATGACAGGGGGAGATTGGCTCGGCGATGCGGCCACCGGCAGATTGAGAACCCAACCGGAAAAGATGCGGCTGGGATCGGTGAACTGGGCACCGCCGCCCATGTCATGACCCTTGTTGAGTTCCCATATCTCGGTCCAACGCAGCCCGCCACCGAGGATGTTCTCCGCGATTCGCCACAGCGAATCGCCCTCGCGGACTTGGTATGTGTTGTCGCGGCCCGGCTCGACATTCTGTCCAGACATCGGCACTTCTAACACCCAACCCGGCCGAATGAGTCTTGGGTCTGAAAAGGTCTCGCCGCTGGTCATGGTTCGGCCCGCGTTGGCTTCGAAGATCCTGGTGTAGAGTGACCCGTCTCCATAGAAGCGCTCGGCAATGTTCCACAGCGAGTCGCCATCGGTAACCGTGTAGGGCACTAGCTCGGCGGTTGTAGGTGCGACGCCGAAATAGACGTTCGACAGCTCGGACGTTCCCGACCGGCCGATATCCGCCCAGGCATACGCTCGAGGCTCTGCAGAATGGACCGCGGCTACGGCAGGTTCTGCCGATGCTGCCGACGGGCTTGCGCGAAGCGAAGCGGCGACGATGATCACGCCCGCAAGAGCGCCATCAACCATTCGACGCACCGGTGGCAGCGTGATGAGGTCACTGAACCGCAGGGCGGCCCGCCCCCAGGCTGCGCCGTCAGCTGCCCGCGCCGCGATCTCGCACAGTGTCCGCAGGACAACCGTGACGCTCAAATAGGCAAGCGCGAGCCAGCCGACAGCGGTCACGACGCTGATGACGTCTTCCGAGGCGAGGTTCGTCCCAGTAAGGCGGTCGTGAATCGAGTGCCAGCTGGGTACGCCGGATGGTAATTCTGGCGGACCGGCCAGTCGCCACAGCAGGACGCCCAGCGCCGTTCCCGCCGCGATGAGCACAAGCAGGCCGACTGTTCCCCGCGAACGTCCTGTCTCGTCCTGGGGGGCTTGCCTCGCTCGCTCCGCAGTTCTCATCGTCTGCTCAAGTCCTCAGTTAGTACCGATTGGAGCTGCTGCACCGGATAGTCGCTTGTGAACGACCGCGTGATCGCATCGAGCGATTGCCACGCCCCGCCGTTCACTCGATATTGCGCCGAGAAGCTGATCTCAACGGTTACGGCGAAAGCCCCGCCAGCGCCAAACGAAGATTGCTCATAGGCATGTTGGACATCGCTCTGCGCCGGATACGGCTGGCCGGGCGAAGTCGTCTCCAGGGTTGCGCCGTCTCCGAAACTCCATGTGTAGCGTTGCGGCACGATCTGTACCTCGACGGTGATGCCGCCAAGGGTGTCCGAGGAACTGATCGGCGCGCCATCGTATCCGTCGATCCAGAACCAGGATGGCAGTGCCACCAGGCCCGTATCGGGGTTCGCGCTGACGGTCATGTCGGGAACCGGCAGGTGATCGCGCAGCTCAGCGGCGACGGACACCGGATCAATCGGGTCAGGCGGGCCTACGACCACCTGGACGTCGGCGGGGTCGGTGTCGATCGGTACCCATGCGACACCGAAGTATCCGTCATCACAGGTAACGGTCCAGGGAGCGTCTCCGGGATGGAGCTGCGACTCGGCCAGTAGCCACTCCATCTGTCCCAACCCGACGTCCATGATTTCGGCGGTACAGGATGGGGCGCTGGAGTCGCCTCCGATTCCGCTGCCATCAGCCGCCGGGTCCCCCGGACTGTCCGGATGATGTGTCGGTCACGCTGATGTGTATCGTCACGCCGTCGTTGTTGGATGTGACCGACACCGAGGTCTCCGGCAAGGTTGTCGCCAGGCGTCGCTGGATCGCCGGGTTGAGGTCCGTCGGCAAAGGCGCCGCGTCGAGGCTAAGAGCGATGCGAGAACCAGCGACGATCGCCGCAAGATGTTTGTCGCATGAGGCCCCGCTACTCTGTCGGCTCCCGTTGACGACAACCCATCGGTCCGCCGACCTTCTCCAGCTTGTAGGTGTCGGTGAACCTCTCGCCGCTTCCGGCAGCATTCTGGCGGGTCCTTAGTCACGGGATCCACAAAGAAGCTGTTGTTACGATCATGTCCGACACAGTTGCGGTAGTCGCCGTCGCTCCGATGACGGCGAAATGGTGTTCGACTACCACTCGCTCCGCAACTCCCTGCGCGTGCAGACCATCGATCTCATCCGTATTCGCTGAAGTGCTGTCCGGAGGCATAACTGCGCGACTGGCGTATGAGTCGAGCGTCGAGTAAGCGCAGCACTGTATGCGTCCCAATACTGCAGATAGGCGGCGCCGACTTCGTCTTCGATGGACGATGTCGCGGACGGTTGCGCGGTGCTTGATGTCGATGCCGTTGCCGACGGCGTCGGCGTTGCCGAATCGCTACCTCCGCCGCAGGAGGTGAGGAACGCAATCACTAGAAGCGGGCAGGCAAGCGTCGAAATAATCAATCTCATGTGACTATCCTACGGCTGCCCCGCCGCGATGCCGTGGCGTGGCTCAGCGCTTGCGCTCGCGCTGATATCGACGCCGTTGATGCCAAGCACTCGAAGGAAGCCCGTGCTCGCTCGGCGCGATACCGACACATCCACTCCTCCAGGTGCAACGTCAACCGCGTAGGTCAGTCCGCCCTCGTCTTCCAGGTAGGCGACCGCGGCGTCGTAGGCAGCCGTCTCGTCCAGCGTGACGGTCTCGCTCGCGGACGCCCGGTAGGCGCTCTCGTCGATCTGCGAGGCACCGGCGAGCGCGGCTGCGTCGGCCACGTTCTGCAGGTCGCGCCGCTGGGTAAAGACCATGCCGCCATCAGTAACCAGGCCGACGACCGCGACGAGGCCGACCATGAGTATGGCGACGAGAATCATCACCTGACCGTCGTCTTCTTCATGCAGCCGGCGAAGGAGCTTTCTCACCTGTGCACGGCCTCGCGGCTTCGATAGGGATCGACCTGTTCTGAATGACTGCTGCTGACGGTGATGTCGACCGCGTCGAGCAGCGGCAAGCCGCCGAGCCCGACGTCGTAGCTCACCGACGCAGAGACCGTTCCACCCCGTTCGAAGCCATTGGACTCAAGGTCCACGGACAAGCCATCTGCGGACAGGCCATAGCCGTCAGCAGCGGAGCGGGCCGCGTCGTTGGCGTCGGTCAGGCCTTGCTCCTCGGACGGCGCGGTCGCCAGCGTCCGGCTCGCCTCGCGCGCAGCCGCCTGCACAGCGATCTTGGCGTGCACAACCCGGCCGGCCATCACGACGCCGAAGACGAGCACGAGCAGAACCGGCAAGACCAGCGCCGCCTCGACGAGCGCCTGCCCCGACTCATCCCGGGCGAAACGAGCCGCGATCTTACGGACCACTGCGGAAACCCTCCAGGTGAACCTCAGACTTCGCCTCGATCGGAATGCTGTTCCCGGTCACCCAGGGAATGATCAGGGGGTAGTCGCCGCTTGTCTCGACTACGACAGTCTCGCCGGTATCCTCAGCGGTCACGTTGAAGCCGGCGCCAGTCTGACCGAGGCCGGACTGGAGCACAGCACGCGCGCGCGCCTCGCCCTCTTCGGGCGTTCGGCCCTCGGCTGCGGCCAGCCTCGCACCCTCTTGTGCGGCCGTCGTTGCGACATCCCGCGCGTGGTAGACGAGCGCGAACTGGACGATGCCGATCAGGATCAAGCAGCAGGACCGGCAGGACGAGCGCCAGCTCGACCATCGACTGGCCGTGTTCGTCTCCGCTGAAGCGCCGGAACCGCGCTCTAAACCGAAGAGATCGACGAAACAATATTGTTGAACACTCCCGTGATGCCGACGCCCAGCGCCTGGACCGCCACCATCGCCACGACCGCGATGAGAGCGGCGACGATCGAGTACTCGACCATCGTCTGACCCTCCTCCCGCCGTAGCAGGACATCCATCAACTTCTTCTCCATCGGGCACCTCCTTTTACTTTTGCCAATGTCAGTCCGTTCATCGGCCGAGTCCGAGCAGTTCGGACCCGGCTGGGTAAAGCAAGATAACCAGGAATACCGGGAAGATGAACGTCGCCACCGGGAAGAGCATGCGCACGGTGCTCTTGCCGCCTTCTTCGAGAAGCCGCGCACGCTTCTTGTCCCGCACGTTTTCCGCCAGCGCCAGCATCGCGTGGCCCAGCGGCAACCCCTGCTCCAGCGCTGACTGCCAGGCGTCGGCGACCGAGACGAGCTCGGAGACGCCTTCGCGTTCGGCGAGCGCCCGTAGCCCCTCGGCGTGCGTGGCCGTTCCAAGCCCTGCCTCTTGCACGACTCCGCGCAGGCCTTCGCCGAGCGTGCCACCCATCTGGCGGCTCGCTTCCACGATCGCCTGCTCGGGGGACATGCCAGCGCTCGCCGCGATGGCGAGAAGGTCGAGGGCTGTCGGGAGCTCCATCAGGACCGCCGTTCGCCTTCGTTCGAGCCGTCCTTGCAGCATCCAGTCCGGCATCGCGAAGCCGGCGGCGAACCCGCCCAGCCAGATCCAGACCGGCCAGGGACCGAACGGCTGGATGGCGGCGACGTTCATGAAAGGAAAGAGCGCGAGGAAGAGGAGTCCGCTCGCCAGCTTCTGGCCGTAGAACTGGGGCGGCGTCACCCCCGGCCAGGCCAGGGCCAGCCGCTGTTCAACGTTCCCGGAGGCGATCCCGAAGCGGGCGAGGATGCGGCCGACTTGCCCGCCGACGTCTTCAAGCAGCGGACGCAACAGCTGTTCGAGGAGCGGCGACTTGAACACTCGCTTGCCCTGCCGGCGCGCCCCGGTCTCCAGCTCCGTCCGGCCCTGTGACGACATCGCCCGCAGGCGGAGGGCAAGGTCCAGCCGCGGGCGCCCAATTGGCTGTGCGGCGACGATCAGCCAGAGACCGGCGCCGAAAGCCGCGCTGATGAGCAGGACAGCCATCATCGCAAGACTCTCTCGTTGCCGGGCAAGCGAGTCGCCCACAGCATGCCCGCGTAGCCAACTAACGTGCTGAGCAGGCACAGCGCCAGGATTGCCTGCCCGGTAGGCGTCGAAAAGACGTCGAGGTAAGCGGGGTTCATTCCCCGAATCACGAGGATCAAGAAGATAGGCAACGCTGCGATGATGCGCGCTGAGAGCACGTTCTTGGCCTGCTCGGCGCGTACTTCGCGCTCGACTTGAACGGCCTGTCGCACGGAGCGGCTGAGGCCCTCCAGCACAGTACTCAGGTTGCGGCCGCCGACGCGGTGAGACATCAGCAGCGCCGCTGCAACCGTGTCGAAGATAGGGTCGGCCAAGCGGTCCTGGGTGCGCTGCACAGCCTCTTCGAACCCGCTCAGGCGCATATCCCGGGCGAGCTCCGTCAGGGCCGGGCGGAGTGCGACCGGACCGCTGCGGGCGAGGGAGGCGAGCCCTTCCTCGATGCTGATCCCGGCCCGTACGGCGGCGCGGAGGCTATCGACCGCCTCGGCCAGCGCCGCCTGCAGCACCGAGCGCCGCGTCTCCTGGCGTTGACGCAAATACCACGACGGGAGTGCCAGGCCGATGAGGAAGGCAACGACGGTCACGATGGGCCAGCCGAGCATGAGCTGCCCTACCGCCGCGAGAGCGGCTCCGGCGCCGAGGCTCAACAGCACGAAGTCGCTCGCGGAAATACCGAGGCCCGCTGCCTGGATGAACTCCTCAAGGCGATCAGTCAGCGCTCGGCTCGACGGCGCTTGTTCTGCCGGCGCTCGGCCCGACGTGAGTGACAGATAGACCAGCAGCACTCCGGCGGCGAGTGTCAGCGATAGCACTAACGGCACGTCTCTCCTCCTCGTGCTGTCATCATCACCTCGGAAACACCAATTTCACGCCAATAACGCGGCCTCTCCGGCTTCGCGCACACCAATTCCACACCCATTTCGCACCCATTTCACGCCAATCCTTCCTGAGTGGAGTCCGGCCGCGTCCACGGCAGGCCCACGCCCTGAAGCCGGGCTGCGGAGCGAGGCCGGATACCTGTCCAGCGGAGCGCGCCGTCCGTGAGGGCGAATATCTCGCTGCCGGCGACGGCGTCCTCCTCGAGACCCGTCACCTCGTAGATGCTGGAGATCAGCCGCCGGCCACTGGCCGCGTCGAGCCGCAGATGCACGACCAGGTCGATCGCCTCGGCGATCATCTCTGTGACCGAGCGGGCGGGCAGTGACTCCTCGGCCATCATCGCGTAGGTGCGGAGCTTCGAAAGCGCCTGCCGTGGGCCGTTGGCGTGGATCGTGCACATCGACCCCTCGTGGCCGCTGTTCATCGCCGAGAGCATGTCCAGCGCCTCAGCGCCGCGCACCTCGCCGACGATGATCCGCGTCGGCCTCATGCGGAGGGAGTTCTTGACCAGGCTGCGGATCGAGATGGCGCCGGCGCCCTCGACGTTGGGCATCCGCGACTGAAGGCCGACACAGTCAGGCAACATCGACTCCAGCTGCAGCTCCGCCGTCTCTTCGATCGTCACCACGCGCTCGTGCGCCCCGGCGATGCAGGAGCCCAGAGCGTTCAGGCAGGTCGTCTTGCCGGAGCCTGTGCCTCCTGAGATCAGCACGTTGAGCCCGGCTTCCACCGCCGCCTCCAGGAAGGCAGCGGCCTCGGACGTCAGCGTGCCGAGGCCGGCGAGGTCCTCCAGGGTGCGGGCGCGCAGCAGGAACTTGCGGATCGTGACGTGCGTCCAGCGCGACGTGAGCGGCGGCACGACAGCGTTCAGGCGCGACCCGTCGGCCAACCGCGCGTCGACCATCGGGCTCGTCTCGTCGAGGCGTCTCCCCAGCGGCCCGATCGCCCGGCGTATAAGGCGCAGCAGCTCCTCGTCGTCTTCGAAGAGGACATCGGTCAGGCGTTTGCCGCCAGCCTCGATGGCGAAGACGCGGTGCGGCCCGTTGACGATGATCTCCTCGACCGCCGGATCGTCCAGCAGCGGCTGCAGCGGCCCCAGGCCGAGGATGTCGTCGAGGATGCGGCGCGCCAGTCCGGCTGCGTCGGCGAGCGGCGGCTCACCGGCCGAGGCCGCTCGCCTGTTGGCCACCTCGACGCACTCAGCGATGACGTGCCTCACGCGCTCGACCTCCGCCGGACCGGGTTCCGTCAGCGCCTCGATGTCCATCACACGCCGCAGCTCCTCGCGCACCTCTTCGCGGACGGCGCGTTCCCGTTGCCCGCTGAGAGTTGGTACAGCCGCCGTCGGTCCCGGCATCAGGCTCGCTCCGCCGGGGACCTGCGCAGACGCCCGAATCCAGTGCGCCGAGTGGGAGCGGCGGCCCTGTCCGCGTCGCCTGTCAGGCGTGACGCCAGCGCTCGCAGTTCGCGTGCGGCAGTGCCGCCAACTGCGCGTCAGCGGTAGCTGCTGCTGAATCGCCGCTGAGGCCGCGCGACGGTCTTCAGGAACGACCGCGAGGACCGGCGCCGCCAGACCACGTTCCACTTCGCTCGCGGCATACTGATCGCGCCCCTCACGGCGGTTGACGACGATGCCAATAGCGTCAGTCTCAACTCCAACGCCCTCCTGCAGATGCCGCAGACAGGCACGCGCATTCCAGAGGGACACAAGGTCGCTGCGAGTCACCAGGAGCACGCTGTCCGCGCTTCGGAGGACGGCATCGAGCGCTCGCGGCGCGACACCCGAGATCACCTCGCCAAGATCGACGACGACGTGATCGGAACGGCTCTTCAAGGCCGATACAACACCGACCAAGAGTTCGGCGGAGATCTTCGAACGCGACTCGCTGCGCTCGATGCCCGCCAGGGCCGTGAACCCGGCAGAGTCTTGCAGTTCGTCCTCGATGCGCCCGCCGAGTGGCGTTCCGTCGGCCCCGTAGGTCAGTGCGAGCAGCCCTCGGCGGGGGTCGAGGTCCAGGTAGGCGGCGACGTTGCCGCCGCGCAGGTCAGCGTCGACGAGGACGGAGCGGCGCCGGCGTTCGCCCAGAGCAGCGGCCAGGCCGATGGCGATGGTCGTCACGCCCGGCGCTCCCTTGCCGCTGAGGACGGCGATCACGTTTCCCGCATCCTCGGCGGCGCTCGCGCCGGTAGCGTCATGTGATTCCCGGGCGTCGGCCGGTACAGACCTGTCTGCGTAGACCGCGCCCCTCGACCAGGCCTCGCGAAGGGCCCTGGCGATCTCATCGGCGCCGGCATCAGCTGGCATCAGGTGGGCGAGTCCACGGAAACGGTCGAGGTCCCCCGCTGGCGCCAATAGGACGGCGGGAAGCCGGGCCTCGCGGATCGCCGAGAGGGTCGCGGCTGAGAGCCGGTGCAGGTCGCTGGCGATGAGGGCGACGTCGTAGTCGAAGCTGCCCGCCCTGTCTGCCAGCGAAGGCCCGTCCAGACAACGTCCGGCGATGGCGACGCCGGCGGTTGCGAGACCATCCCGCAGGCGGTGTTCGCGCTCCGGGTTGCCGACTGCGAGCAGGACCCGCAGTGGAGGCCGTTCGTCGTGTTCTTCCGGCTGACTCACCAAGCGAGTTCTCCTACTGCGAGCCAGGCGCTGCGGCGCCGTCCGGGGCGAGTAGCGCCAGGGTGACCGTCCAGCTGACGGACGCGTGCGCTACCTGCTCGGCGACGGCGCTCGGCACCACGAGCGTCACGTTGCTCAGTCCGCTGGTAGCTTGCCCACCGCTTCCGATCGTCGTCGCCGCTCGCTTCGCGGATACGTCGTAGACAAGGGCGCGATCGAGAACGGTCACCGTGGGCCCGCCTGCCTGGCTGCCACTGGCGGTGCCAAGTACGGTCACGGCATCACCGGGCCGCAAACCCGGATAGACGGAATCGGCATTGACAGGGATCGTGATAGCCACCTCGCCGGGACCGATCACCGGGCCGGTCGACAGGTCAGGGCGGATCACCGGCTCGCCGGCAACGACGCGAGTGCCGAGTGTACGTCCGACAAGAGAGCTAACTTCGGCCTGGGGGATGACCAGCGAAGAGAGACCGCCTTCGGCGCGCAGTTGCGTCGTCGAGAGGTCGCCAGCCGCGATGACGTGACCCTGAGGCATGTCCTTGTTTGCCACGACAACCGCAGTCGTGTTGCTAGCAGAGCCCCAGAGAAGCAGGCCGCCGATGATCGACACCGCGACAAGCGCAACGCCGAGCAGCATGCGCCCATCCATTCGCCCGGCAGTGACCAGGCGTGTCCACCGTTGTGGGGCAGCGCTCGTAGCCATGACCTTCTCCTGTCTGCCAACATCTCCCCCAAGAAGCGGCTGATCGCGGAACACTACAAACAGAGGTGGCTGCGATACTACTCATCCGCGCATAATCTGTCAACCATTGAAAACATATTGCGATAGCTGTTCTCTCTAGCGGACAGCTCTGGTATTCTGCGTACGATGCCTCAGCGCATCAGTCCCAGCACCGGGACAGAGTACGGCGCGCCCACCCGTTGGTCAGGCTTTCGCCTCCCGCCGCAAGCCGGGCGCTAAGAGGAACAAACCGAATGACCAAGGCTCTCGCGGAGAGGATCGACTGCCTCTTCCGCACCCACCGCAGCCCGCGCGGCCGCGAATACACATACCGCGAGGCGGCATCCGCGATGTCCGCTCACGACGGCATCAGCTTCTCCTCAGCGTACCTCTGGCAGCTCCGCACGGGCGCTAAGGACAACCCGACGATCCGGCACATCGAGGCGCTGGCCCGCTTCTTCGACGTCTCGCCGGCCTACTTCTTCGACGCCGAACTCACTGACCTTCCGGAGGCGGAACTCCGTCTGCTCGCCGCGACCAAGCACGGCCTCCCTCGTGCCACCGCCACCAGCCTCGTCGGCCTGAGCGACGACAGCCTGGACGCGGTGCTGCGGTTGACCGGCCGGCTGCGCGAGCTCGAAGGCCTGCCCTGTGCCAGCGGTGTCGCCGGGAGTGGCGCCCGGAACGGCAGCGGCAACGGAGCAGGGAAGCGCAACGGGAAGCAGCACCGCGTCCGGAGCGCCGCTTCCGCTGGCGCGCTGACTGTAGCGGGTAATCGTCTGACCGACCGCTGACAATCATCCCGGATGACGAGAGTTGGCACTGGGAAGTAAGTACGCCCATGTCGTGACTCAGAAACAGAAACAAGATCTGAGAGTAGGCGAAGAACTAGAACACGTATCGCGAATACGCGAATCGAGAACCGAACACGAGGTAGCAGTACGTGGACTGTGGTGACGGTGTAGTCACCAATACCAACCACTAGACAAGTAAGAGTAGTTATATCCTGCACAGTCCTATTTCACGCCAATTGCACGCCAAACAGCCTCTCGGCACCCCGGCGATTGGCCCGTCTACGTGCCGCGACTGATCTCGGGCGAACCCTCACACCCCAGTCGAGGCGCTCTGATTCTGCTGTGGAGCTTGGGGCTGGAACTGGCAGTCGATGAGCTCGACGAGCTCCTGATAGCGGCTGACTACAAGGCGCTCGTCCTTCCCGCTAGTCTACGTTAGCGGTTCATGCGGATGACTGGCCGAGCCCTCTCGATCTGTCTAGCGCCGACTACTCCTTGTTAGCGCTGCCAGCCCCTTCGCCCGAGCCAGGCGCCAGCCGCGATAGCGGCCGCAACGATCCCGGCAGCGGCACCGCCGATCACTGCAGTATCCTTGCCGCCGGCCGATCCGGTCACGGCCGCCGGTCGCGACTCTGACTGCAGATCGACCGAGCCGCCAACGCTGGCGGGTTGGCAAACGCACTTGAGAGACTGGGCATTCTCGAAAACGCAGGTTCCTGTCGGACACGGATCACCCGGCTCGTTTGCCGGGGTGCAGCCGCCCGTGCTCTGGAGGCTGCAAACTCCTGCTTGAGCGATCCCCGGCGCCAGAAGTCCCCTAGTTGCGACTGCGGCCGCAAGGCCTAACCCCACCGCGCCTACGCGCTTCAAAAAGCCACGCCTGCTTGTCGACCCCGCCAGGTTCCTGATCAGTTTCTCCATGGCAGTCTCCCCCTTCTTAGCAGTCTGGAGCGCACGCGTCCTCGCAACGCCGATAACGCGCGGTCCTGGCTTTGTTTAGCGCCTACTACTCCTTAGCCCCACTGCCAGCCCTCCGCCCGATCCAGACGCCAGCCGCGATAGCAGCCGCAACGGCCCCGGCCGCGGCGCCGCCGATTACCGCGGTATCCTTGCCGCCGGCCAATCCCGAGATAGACGACGGTCTTACCTGCAGGTCGACCGAGCCGCCCACCGCCGCCAAGAGAGGAAGACACAAGCACCTTTTTGGCGATGCTGGCAAAGGTGCCTGGCATGTCAAGCTATCCGGACAAAGCCCCTTCTTGCCCACGACCGTTCCGTCACAACGGTGGTCGTCCTCGTTCAAGTCCTCGCAAGTCCCACCCGCAGCCCCAGCAATCTCTGGCCCCAAGAGCCCCCTGGCTGCGACTGCGGCTGCCAGGCCTAACCCCACCGCACCGACGCGCTTCAAAAACCCACGCCTGCTTGTCGGCCCCACCAGGTTCCCGATTCGGTTCTTCATGGTTGCCCCCTCTTGCCAGTTGTTTGATGCCGAAACGTCTTTAGCCGTAACGGCCGTTGCTCATCGTTGCTCCCTTCCCGGATTGCTGCGTCGCAGAGACAAGCGTCTCGAGGTCCGTCCCAGTGTTTGGCACTCCCTTGTTACGGACAACTCCGTCCTTATCAAGCAGAATCGCGTACGGTGTGCCCTTGATCCCGTATGGCTCTAGCAAGTGCGGCGCCACTGCTACCTTGAGTGACGAACCGTCGCCAAGCCGCCTGAGATACGTTTGCGCCTCAACTCGATCGAGCTCCGCTGCGCTGACGACGAGGACTTCGTAGTCGGAACCCAGAGACCCGGCGAAGGGCGCAATGTCAGGCGCCAGCTTTTCGCACCAGGGACAACTCGGTGATGTAACGATGAGCACCCGATTGCGGGCTGCCCGGTCTCCGATGACGTACTTACCGCCTTCCGTGTCCTCTAGCTCCATCCTAGGGGCTCTCTGACCGACGACAGGGCCGTCCGCAGGAAATCTCGCCAGGAGTACGCCGACGTAGTGGAACAACGCCAGGATAAAGATCGCCTGGGCGATCACGACCACCCACAAAGCGATGTTTGATGCCGCCAGCGCGCTGTCCATCTTGAGCCTACCGGGCGCTTTCCACTCTGCGAGGCCGATTACTCAGCAGGCGTGGTAGCAAGCCGCGAAGTGACATGAATTCCTGGAAGGCAAGGAAAGCGAGCACCGAGTAAACAGCGCCAAGAACAGGTAGAACAGCTTCGCCGAATGACAACCCTTCGACATTGGGCAGCACCTCATCGCTGACCGGCCCGACTCCATCTCGGAGTGCTAAGACTGTGATCACGGCGGCTATTCCCAGTAGGAACACGTTTTGAACGACATGACCCCAGCCAATGCCAGCCGTTGGACGGCCGAAACATCGGCAATCGAGTTCTCGGCGGCCATGGATAAGATTCAGCGATAGGCCGAACGTAAATGCCAGTAGCAGGCCGACGATCAGAAGGCCTCCCACCCATTCGAACAACCCGAGCACCAGGAGCAAGCCCGCAAGAAGCTCCAGTCCAACGATAGCGGGCGCAATCCGCGAAGCTGCGGTGGCAGGGATGATATGGAAGCTCTCGACGGCCTGCCGGAACTGCCGCAGGTCGCGCGCCTTGGCCAACCCTGTCGCAACAAAGAGAAGCCCTAGGCTAATTCTCAAGTACAGAAGAAATGCCATGGTCCCCTTCTTGGGGGAAACAGAAAAGGGCCGTTATCGCCTTCGATAACCAGCCCCTAGCGTTATGCCCTATGTTCGGACACGGGCGTAGCGCCGCACCCCCTTATTTTGCCGCGAGTATCCCCCGTTCCCGAGAACCTGTCAAGTGGATTGCAGACATTCGGTTCAATTGTGTCTCTCCGCGTGAAACGTGGCAGTTGCAATTTCGGGCGCTGAATTGGCGTAAAAGCAGGTCTTTTGGACCGATCACGCCCGATTCTTGGATCGCAATTGGACTCGCCCGCACTAGACTTACACCGTAATAAGCGCGTTTCGTCGGTATCGTCCCGAATAACCGACAGGGCAACTGGATGGATCATCCTCTCACGAGGAAACGAGCTCGCTCTCCACGCCAGACGCCAACGACGGACAACGAAATACGAGTTTTCAAGGAGGTGTTAGCACTGATCTAACCATGCACGTCCAAACTGCGCCCGCGAAATCCACAACTGAAAGGAGGTTCACACAGCTACAACCGAATACCGAGTCTGGCGACAGTGCCGGAAAAGAACGCGCACGATAGTGTCGCGCTCAGATAAACGCGAGTAACGGGCTAACCGCTCGTCGCTCACAAGAGAAGCCCCCAACGGGTCATGCCGTGGGGCTTCTTCCATTTCCCTAGGAGGACAAACGATGTTGAAGGCGATTGACGTCACACCGACCCCGGAAGGACTGAGGCATAGCGTCCAGCTGTTCGAAGCGCAGATTAAGACGAGCGAGCACCTGATCAAGGTCGCTGAGGAGTGGCTCGAGTTCGTCGACATGGAGCGGTGCGTATACGTGGTGCCGTCGGAGTTCCCCATCTTCGAGGCGGCATTGGAGGCTCTGCAAGAGCAGGAGCGGCAGCGCATCGAGCACATGCGTGAGGGGATAGCGGTGGCCAGCGGTGGCACGGCGAACCCGTCGGAGAGCGAACAGCGATGACGTCCAACCACCGGCGCCTGAGGTGGCGTCGCTTCCGTCGAATCATCGCGTGGACCGTGCTCGTCACCTTCGCGGGTCTCGCGCATCTTACTGCTGGCGAAAGTGGCCTAGGCCATGCAGGCACCGCTCAAGATCACGAGACGAACCGTCAGTCCAACTTTCAGTCCAATTCTGCACCAAGCAGCAGAGCGTATCGACCCGATCGCGTATCAGGAAGTCGCATTGGCGCTTGTCGCGACCGACGTCCCGATCAGTCACGTCAGGCTGCTAGGTCAGGCGATCCGAGAGACCCGCGGCGAGGACTGCTACCGCCACTTCATGGGCGAGTACGCGGACCTCGTCTGGAACACCATCCGAGAGGACCTCAACAAGGGAAGGAGCGAACTGCAATGACAAGGCGAAAGAAGAATACCTGGCGACGGTTGATGCAGCCTATCCGCCGCGCCGCCGCGAGCAGTGCGCGCTGCGCCGCATGGTTCGGCCCACGTTGCTGGACGATTGTGCAACGGCGACTACGGCGACAAGGCCCCACAATCATCGTCGACGCGCGACGACGGCAAGCAGGAACGCTGCGGGCATCGGTTCGCCGAGCGGCTCACACATACGCCAGCGGAGTGGGCGTCGAGCTGACACGGGACCTGCTGGTGATCATCCAGCGTGTGGTCCACGAAGGACGACAACTCAACGCGTTGCTCCAGGCATTTGATGGCCGGGCTGAGAGCCGGCGGTACGTCATCTATCTGGCGCTCTCCGTCAACGGCCGCCAGGTGGGGGAGGACGAACTGCTCTCGGCGTTCCGGCATCAGCTGGCGCAAGTAGTCGGTGATGTGGTCGGTCAGCCGGCGCTCAGCGTTCCCCTCGACCTCGAAGTGCCGAGGCTGCGCGCCTCAGCCCCGATTGTCGAGCTGAGGCCGGAAGGTCACGCGCCGGAGAACGGCCACGAGCGCGGCGCCATCCCCATCGAACGGATCGAACACAAGGCTTCATAGCCAGGAAAGAGGAGGTAACCAAAGTGACGCAACAGATCGTACTGACAAGCCTGGAGGATCTCGGGCAGTTCGCTGACCTGATCGCTACCGACGAGCCGGTCAACAACGAACGCGCTCTCGTTCCTCAGCCACCGAAGCCAATAGCCACCTTCGATGTCGCTGCCCTTATCGAGACGCTCAGGGCATCAGCACAGGAACTTGACGGGCTCGCCAAAGCTGACGCCATAGCGAGGCAGCACGCCGAGGAAGCGCTGGTCAGATATCGCCGGCTGACCGGAGATGCGACCCGCCTGCAGCGGATAGCACTTGAAGCGCAAGGGGTCGCCGACCAAGCGTCGGTGCTCGCAGACCACGCCTTCTCGCCGGAGTGCCAGGAAGGCGCTGCGAGGATCGCTCAGGCGGCCGCGATGGTTGCGAGTGACGCATCGGATCGGTTCACGGCTGTCACCGACGAGGCGAACAACCTAGCCGGACGAGATGACGTCGCGCGCCTTCTTGCTGAGGAAAGGCAGCGTGAGGAAGCGACGCAACGAGAAGCTGAGAAGCGCGAGAGAGAGGCTCGATTGAGTGAGGCGCTTGCTGAAGCAGATGCGCTGGCGAGAGCCGGAAATTTTGACGAGGCCCGCAGGATGTTGGGTTGCCTTGGTCAGGAACACCCCAACGATCCCGAACTGGCCTCGTGCATCGACAACGTACGGCGACGCGAATGGGCCGTCAAGACCTCGATGGCAGAGCAAGCGCTCCGATCGGCGCGGCGAAACCGGCGTGATCCGAAAGCGGCGATCGCCCTGCTGGAACCACTGGACCTGAGTTGTGTACCGGACGCCCTCGCTCGACAGATATACGGTTGCTGGATCCAAGCCTGTCACCGGCTCTGCACAGACGATGCAGTGATCTACTCGGTAGGGTTCTGTAAGGGTGCAGTTCTTGTTCTTACGCATAACAGCCAGCTTGAGGTTGTATCAGCGATAGGACTTCCGCGCTGGCAGGCGGGCCGTCACTTCTCGCGCGTGGCGCTCAAGGGCGCCCGGCCGCTCAAGTCATGAACGAGAGTCGTAAGCCTTCCTCTGGGGCCGCCTTCGGGCGGCCCCAGCCCTTCATTCAGACGAGGTCCGGCCTTGCTTGACCTCTCCAGACTGAACCCCGAGCAGCGGGAGGCCGTGACCGCCACCGAAGGAGCGGTGCTGGTCGTTGCTGGCCCCGGCTCAGGCAAGACGGCGGTCATCGCCGCGCGAACCGCCTATATCATCGATCAAGGGCTCGCCGACCCCTCGGCGGTCCTCGCGGTGACGTTCACGAACAAGGCCGGGCGCGAGCTCAAACGGCGGCTCGCCTCGGTGCTGGGAGAGGCTGCTGGTGAAGTCTGCACCGGCACCTTCCACGCATTCGCTCTGCGTCTTCTGCGCCAGTGGGGAGGCCACTTCGGCTTTGACCCTGACCATATCTCGGTCTACGCGGACGAAGACGACCGCAGGGGCGCGCTTACACAGGCGCTCACCGATCTCGGTATCGATCCCAAGACCCAGCCGCGGCGAGCGCTTCTCCAGTCGATCAGCCGCGCCAAAGACCACCTGCTCTGGCCGGCGGATGTGAAGCCGAACGATCCCGAACTTGGGACTGTCTACGAGGCCTACCAGGAGGTACTGCGCCGGCGGAATGCTCTGGACTTCGACGACTTCCTCCTGTTCACCGTTCGGCTGCTGGAGGAGAACGAAGACGCTGCGACATCAGTTGGCGGCGCGTATCGCTACATCCTCGTCGACGAGTACCAGGACGTGAACCACGCCCAGCACAGGCTGCTGGCGTTGCTCACAGCCGGCCACGGCAACCTCTGCGTGGTCGGGGACCCGCTTCAGAATCTCTTCTCGTGGCGGGGCAGCGATATCCGCTACCTGTTGGAGTTCGAGCGCGACTATCCAGACGGCCAGGTCATCATGCTGGAGCAAAACTACCGCAGCACGCAGGTCATCCTGACCGTAGCCAACGCGCTGAGCGCCGCCCTCCGTTACGGTGCGCGCAACCTCTGGACCGCCAATCAGCCCGGGGTGAGCGTCATCCTCCGCGTATGCGACGATCCGCGATCCGAGGCCGCGTTCATCGTGGCGGAGGTGCAGCGGCTGATCGCGGATGCGGCCATCCATTCTCCCGGGAGACTGCGCGGTGCTCTACCGCACGAACGCGCAGGCGCGCGATTTGGAGATGGCCTGCCTGGAAGCCGGCCTGCCTTACAGCGTTCGCGGCAACAGCGACTTCCTCGCTCGCAAAGAGATCCGCGATCTGTTCGCCTACCTCCGGCTGCTGCACAACCCGCAGGATGTCGCTGCCCTCGGCAGGATCATCAACACGCCGCCACGTCGGCTTGCCGCGCTGGAGAAGCGTATCCGGGCCGGTGACGAGCTCACGCTGACGCGTTTGACGGAGGAGTTTCCCTGCGGCCTTACATCTCAGCGCGGCGTTCAAGCCCTGGGCGACTTTCTCGATATCAACCGCATCCTTACGGCGATGGCGGAGGGACCGCCGGGGCTGCTGATCGAGGCCGTGCTCGAAATGACCGGCTACGGCAACTGGCTGAGATCGCAAGATGACGGCGAGAAGCGCCTCGCCAACCTGGACGCGTTCCACGAGCTGGCCGAGCGCTCGGATGCCGAAGACCTCCGTGAGTTCCTCGACGAGCTGAGTTTGGCAGGCGAGCTCGACACTGGCTCCGATCCGCAAGGCTTGGCGCTCTCGACTATCCACGCCGCTAAAGGGCTCGAATGGCCGATCGTCTTCGTGGCCGGACTGGAAGAGGGTCTTCTGCCTCATGCTCGTGCGCTCAACGGACTGGAGGTCGACAGCGGGCCGCTGGAGGAGGAGCTACGGCTCTGTTACGTCGCAGCGACAAGAGCGATTGACCGCCTCTACCTGACATATGCCGCGCGACGCGGTGGGCACGGTCGTGTCTTGCCGTCAGCGCCGTCGCGGTTTCTGCGGAGTATCCCTGTCGATCTCGTCGAGCGGCGGGCGGCCTGAAGAGGCGCCCATGTATGACATACAGTCCATCAGACGAGCGAACCCGATCACCGATGTCATCGCGAACTCCGGCGTCGATCTACGCCGGCTGAGCCAGCGCCTGATCGGTCGCTGCCCGTTTCACACCGACGCACAACCGAGTCTCGTGGTCTACCCCGAGGACGCGAGCTATTACTGCTTCGGCTGCGGCGTCGGCGGAGACGTCATCGACTTCGTCTCCCGGCTCAACGGCGTCGGGTTCCGCGCGGCGATATCGATGCTGTCAGCAGCGTCCGTTGAACCTCGTCGCCGCGACGACACTCGGATAGCCGAGGTCCCATCCAGGTTCCGGGCGGGTCCACCAACGGAGGCAGAGTCGCGGGTGATCGACGCCGCTGCCGCGTTCTACCACGAGTCTCTCTGGTGCAGTCCCGGCGCGCTCTCGTACCTCGCTCTCAGAGGTATCGACCGCCGGACCGCGAAGGAAAGCCAGGTTGGATACGGCAGTCCAGGTCTGGCCCCGCACCTCCGCAATCGCGGACTCAGCCTTGAGACCGCGCGCGGCTTAGGGCTGCTCAACGGCAAATGGGAGAGCATGGTTGGCCGCATCATCATCGCGGACATGCGAGATGGCCGCGCGACCTGGCTGACCGGCCGGACTCTCGGCGAGGCCACGCCCCGCTACATGAACCTGCGTCTGCCGACGCCACTTCTCGGCCTCGGGAGCGTCAGAAGAGAGGAAGCAGTGATCTTGGCGGAAGGCGTCTTCGACTGGCTGACCCTCGTCCAGTGGGGGTTCCCAGCCGTCGCGCTTCTCGGGACGCGCGTCTCGAAGCACACCGTTGAGACTCTACGACGATTCTCACACGTCTACATCGCGCTGGACTCAGACGACGCCGGCCGGCGCGCCTCCGCGGAACTGGCTTCGGCTCTCGGAGCGCGAGCGACCATCGTCGAGTTGCCAGCCGGAGTGCACGACCTGAACGACCTCGGACGCTCAACCGGTGGCAGGCAAGCGTTTGAGCGATGCCTTGAAATAGCAACGAAGGGAAAGGACAACAAATGGAAACGAACGGAAGAACCGACGGCGCGGCGAGCGGCCTGACACAGCCGAACAACGCGTCGCGTGAACGCGTGCCGACTCGCGTGCGCGGACTCCTCGCCAAGCCGCTCGACCGGCTGCTCGTCGCCGAGCGAGAATCGCCGCGATGGCCGGATCCTCCACTACATCGAGGGCTGGACAGCCATCAACCAGGCTAATCGCATCTTCGGCTACGACGGCTGGGGCACGGAGCTCGTGGGCGAAGTCGGCTTCCGGCCGATCCACCTCACTGATCCCGACACCGAGGCGACGCTGGCCGTCGGGATGTACTCAGCCGTCGTGCGGGTCACTGTTCGGGGCTGCGCACCGCGTAGCGATGCCGGATGTGGCTTCGTCACGGCCGACACGCCGGAAGCCCACGAGACCGCCTACAAAGGTGCTGTGACCGACGCCCTCAAACGCGCGCTTCGCTACTTCGGAAACCAGTTTGGCAACGGCTTCTACGACCGTCGTGCAATCGCAGATCGGCCACCGCCAGTCTCGCTGCCGGCGACCCCGGAGAAGCTTAAGGAGATGCGGAGTAACGTGATCAAGCTGTCTGCCCGGATTGGTCTGGAAGAGCCCGAGGCACGCGCGCAGGTGAGAGAGCGCTACGGCGAGCCCCTCGATGCCCTCACCGAAGAGCAACTCACCGAGGCGATCCGTGCGCTCGCTGAGGAGTTCAACCGCCGCAACGCCCGCCCGGCGAGCGAGCGCAAGCAGCCGAAAGCCGCCTGACAATGGTGATCGTCAGCGAACGACTGGTGCGGTTGATCCGCACCAGCACCGGACCCAGATACGTAGTGCAAGTCCCAGAACCGGTATGCCCGATTCCGGGCTGGCGCTCGTACTCCCTGCTGGCCCTGACGCACGGCGGCGACCCCGACCAGCGTCTCACGCTATACGAGCGCATCGATGTCCCACCGGATGTCCCGGATGACCGTCGCGCGGCCTAGCCCCAACGAACAGCTCACGTTCCTCGCGCCGAGCGAGGCAGCCCTGGTCGAATTGGTGCGCCAGAACCTGCGCCTTCTCGCCGAGCTGCGCTCGACCTATCAGGCCGCCGGCGGCGAGACCAATGGTCGCATCGTCCGGTCGGCCGAGGATGTGGTCGCGCTGCTCGCTCCCGAGATGGAGATGCTGACCCAGGAACAGTTGCGGGTCATTCTCCTGGACACGCGCAACCGCGTCCTCGATGTCCTGATGATCTACCAGGGCAACGTGAACTCGACGATCGTACGCATGGCCGAGGTGTTCCGCGAGGCGATCCTCGCCTGCGCGCCGAACGTCATCCTCGCTCACAATCATTGGTGTGCGGCAAGGTTGCCTGTAATTCTCAAAGGAGTCTATATTAGGTACGACCTAACAAAATGAGGTAACACCTAATAGGAATGACCCAGAGAGACCACCTGACCCTCGTTAGCTCCAGCGACGCACCGCTGTCTGTTTTGACGGAGGACGAGCTGGCCGCGTATCAGGTGGAACTCTTGGGGGCCTGGGAAGCACAGCAGGCCATTCTGAACTACAGCCCGCGAACCATCGCGCTGAACATTCAGACGGTCAACGACTTCCTCACTACGGTGGGTAAATTCATCTGGGAGGTTACCCGCGAGGACCTGGATCAATTCTACCTCGGCCTCATTGGCCGCGGACTGACCTACAGCACTCGCCGGCGGTACAGCGCTGCCCTCGGGTCTTTTCTGGACTACCTGCGGGCGAGGCGGGGCGAGGAGATCTGGCAGAGGCTGCGAGTGACGGTACCGGATATCATCGACCGTTACAATCGGCACAGCCACCGCGCCGACGACCGCGACCAGCAAGTCCCACCGCCCGCCCAGGAAACGGTAGGGTACTTCTTCGCCTGGCTACGCCAGGACCTGCAGGCCTGCAGGAAGTGGGCCACTGCCGCCCGCGACTATACGGCGTTTCAGGTTCTCTATGGAGCAGGCCTGCGTGTGACGGAGGCAGTGATGCTGGATGTACACGACCTCCACTTCGGGCTGGGGCCGATGGGCAAGCTCCACGTGCGTCACGGGAAGGCCACCCGGGGCAGCGGTCCGCGAAGCCGGTGGGTGCCGATGCTGAACCGCCTGGATGTCACGCTACGCTGGTACCTGGAAGAGGTGCGAGCTTCGTCCACCCTGGGCAGCACTGCCCTGTTCCTGGCAGAGTCTGGCCATCGGATGAGCGCGCGCTCCGTACGGGCCTCGCTCCAGCGCAAGCTGGAGGCGGCGGGGATCGGTGAAGCGCGGCGGTTCTCACCCCACGGGCTCCGTCGCGCCTGCGCGACCCACAACTGCGAAGCGGGGCTGGAGCTCCTGGCGATGCAGCAACTCCTGGGCCACGAGCACGTCGGCACCACCATGGCCTACGTGCAACCGTCGGATCGCTACATCGAGCGCTGCTACGAACAAGCGCTCCAGCAACGGCTGAGTCAGCTGGGGCTTGGGAGACAGGAGGCTGAGTGATGGCTCTTGAATGGCGGCTGCGGCGGGTCATGGCCGAGCGGGGCGTCTGGACCGGCGCTGAGCTGGCACGATTGCTAGGGGAGAAGGCGGGTTACCGGCTGACCGCTCCGTCCATCAGCGACCTCATGTCTCGACAGCCCCGTCAGCTTAAGATGGACACCCTTGACGCTCTCTGCACGGCCCTCGACTGCTCGCCTGAAGAGCTCCTCTCCCACTCCCCCTCGCGGCGATCGCAATCCGCTGGCGGTGGCCAGCAAGCGGCCAAGGGCGATTCCGGGAACAGGAGACCGCGCCCGGAGCCTCCGGCCTAGTGACGTCCCCGCCTAGGCGCCAACTGCCGTGTCGACGGTGCAGCCGGATCGTTGCGCTCTCCCGGAGCTGGCATCATCGACTTAGCCTCACCTGCGCCGACTGCTTGGCGGAGCGAAACCTGGCCAGGCTCTTGGGCGAGCAGACGGTACAGGCCTCGCTACCACAAGCATGGTCACGGGATCTCTTCCAGGGGTACGCTGCCTTCTTGCAGAGGCGCGGCTATTCCCCCGAAGGCTGCTGGCGCCTGCTTCGCGTCGCCCTCGTCCTCTGCCAGCGGATGGGGGAGGAGCTGGCGGCGGCGGAGGCCATTAACGCAGCATGGCTTGAGCGGGGTTTCGCTACGATCAGCCCACGTCCACCGGTCCGTCCAAGCTTCCTGATCTTCCTCCGCGAAGCGGGCCTGCTGCCTCCGCCCGACGAGGATGCTGGCTGGCTGAGGGCCATCACGGCAGGGGTAGAGAGAGTTCCCGCCCCCTTTCGCTGCCTCGTCGAGCAGTACGCGGAGTTCCGAGTCGGCGTGCGTCAAGAGCAGCGTCGGCGGAACCTGTCGCGAGTGCTCGCCCTGCGAACGGTGGCCCAGGACGTGTGGACGCTGCACCGCTTCGCCAGGCATCTCCTGCGCGAGAGCTTGGACGTGGAATCCTGGGCCCTCGTCACTGAGGGCGATGTCGTACGTTTCCTTCGTTCCCTCCGCGTCAATCCCAACTCTCGGAACGTCGTCCGCTGGACCATTCACAGCTTCTTCCAGTTCTGCCTTCGCCACCACCAGGTCACCCACAACCCGGTGCCAAATGAGCGGGCGAGGGAGGCGCAGCCGTCGTTCCGTCCCCTTCCGCCGGCTGACCAACGCCGACTCCTGGAGCGATGGGTCCGGCTCGACGACCCGCTGGAGAGTCTCGTCGGCTGTCTGGGCCTTCTTCACGGCCTCAGCACCGGCGATCTACTGCGACTCCAACTCGCCGACTTCGACCGGCGCACAGGCCGACTGAAAGCCCAAGGACGGCCAGTACCCGTCCTACTCGATGAACTCACGAGACAGGCCATGGAAATGTACCTATCGGACCGCACGGAAGGCTTCACACCCAACGGCAATCCCTATCTCTTCGCCAACAGGACGACCCGGTACAATCACAGGCCCGTCACGCGGCGCTACCTTTCACGACGCATCCGGCGCGCCGGCGTCACCCAGCAACAGCTACGGTTTACCTGCCTCTCCACCTATGCCCAGGAGGCCGGTCCGCGTCTTCTCGTCGATGCCTTGGGGGTCTCCCCCACCCAGGCCGATCGCTACCAGCGCTTCCTGGCTTACCGGGCTGAACAGGCAGTATCTGACCTCTACCAGGCGTTCCCTGACCACCGACCGACGCCCTGAACTCCAAGCCAGTTCAGAGCCAGTGCCTCGCAACACCCCGTTCACCGGGGCGTTGACTCCGCTTCTCAAGGAGATGTCATCATGTACAGCCCCAAGATTCCCGACCGGCTGATCCCCGCCCTTTACCGACTGGCCAGAGCGCGGGGCAAGCCTATGACCAAGATTGTCGCCGAGGCCCTCGATGCCTATCTGGCCAGCCACGACATCGTCCTCGTGGACCAGGCCGACGGCATCAGCTCTCACACCGACCTATCACTCCGCCGCGTTAAGAAGGCTGCTTGAAAAGAAGTGGCAATGTTCGCCCGTCGATCAACTTTGCCACCACCAACCTCTCTGCTGGCCCTGACGAATGGCGGCGATCCGGACCAGCGTCTCACGCTATACGAACGCATCGATGTCTATTTAAAATCCCTGATGACCGTCGCGCAGCCTAGCCCCAACGAACAGCTGACGTTCCTCGCGCCGAGCGAGGCAGCCCTGGTCGAGTTGGTGCGCCAGAACCTGCGCCTTCTCGCGGAGCTGCGCTCGACCTATCAGGCCGCCGGCGGCGAGACCAACGGCCGCATCGTCCGGTCGGCCGAGGATGTGGCAGCGCTGCTCGCTCCCGAGATGGAGATGCTAACCCAGGAACAGCTGCGAGTCATTCTCCTGGACACGCGCAACCGCGTCCTCGACGTACTGATGATCTACCAGGGCAACGTGAACTCGACGATCGTACGCATGGCCGAGGTGTTCCGCGAGGCGATCGTCGTCTGCGCACCGAACGTCATCCTCGCTCATAATCACCCATCGGGTGACCCGTCTCCGTCCCCGGAGGACGTAAGTCTCACTAAGCAGGCGGTGGAGGCAGGACGGATCCTCGGCATCGAGGTGCTCGATCATATCGTGATCGGCCGCGGGCGCTTCGTGAGCCTGAAGGATCAGGGTGTGTTGTGACAAAAAGAGGCGCCGAGGCCAAGCCGAAAGAGTAGTCCGCAGCGCCACCCGCGAGTCTGCCAACACGCGATGGAAGCCTCAGCGCGAAGCAGAGTATACCAGCTTCCTGATCCCGCCAACGGTGGACACTTTCCTTGTTTCCCTAGAAAGGAGCATACATGCAACTTCATACTATCCGCGCCGCCGGCTTCACGGCCACCGTCGACGCGTTCGCCCAGGACGGCGAGCAGCTATGGTTGATCTCGATGCTCGGGAGCCAGCAGAGCGTTCGCGCTCTCTGGGCCCGGCTCGTGAAGGGCGAGACCGCCTACCTGAGCGAAGACGATCTCGGCGGAGGCTCGCCGTGCTGGCTCGCTCGCGAGGCGTGGGGGACGTGGCGCTTTCACGGCGCCCGTCTCCCGTCGAGCGCCGCCTATCACGGCATGCTCGTGCCTGATCTGGCGTCGTACACGTGCGAGCGGCCGGACTTCCTGCTGCTCGCTCGAACCGAGGACGAAGCGCCGATGTTGCACTACCGTTTCCTCAACCGCCGGGTCGATCTGCCGCTGCACCCGTCTTGGGCCGAGTGGCTCTGGGATCGCGGCTTCGCCTCCGGCGAGACCGAGGCGCTTCAGTCGGTGGGCATCCACGCCTACCGCTGCCGCACCGGACGTCCGCAGCTCGAAGAAGACATTGGTAATGCCGTGCGGCGCGGGCGACTGACGGTTCCGGACGATGCTGAGCTGGCGGAGGCGGCTTAGCGCTAGCCCCATGGTCGGAGCGGTCGTTCTCGTCATTGCCGCAGTCATTGTTTTCCCTTGCTTGGGATGGGCCATCCTTCTAGCATTTCTCCGACGCCCAAAGGTGCGGCCAGATTCACGAAGAGGTGCATGAGGACTCTGAGGTTCTCATTGGTGACGATTCTTAACGCGCCTCTCTGCCTCGGGACTATTGAAATGGTTTGGTGATAAAGCGAATCGGCATTGACGATTTCATCGCGTGCACGAGTATCACCGTGGACTGCCTAGATACCGCTGAGCGAGTTATGGACTGCCATCCAACCCTGCACGATCAACACGGATAACCACTCAATTGACATTCTCCGCTTGCCCCCGAATATCTACGGCTTGTGGTATGCGGTTGCAACAATGGATAACTTTTGCATGTTAGTAAGTCAGCAACGGCACGAACCGCATGATTGAGCCAGGTACGTACAGATGCACTCTGTTTATCGATGCCGATTGCAACGTGGATTTGGTCAGTCAAGAGTTTATAGTTGGCGTGGACCGAGATAGTAGCGGATCGGTTGGTGGGTGGCGGCGTACGAGACCTTCGTTGGCAAAACGAATCCGTCAGCGGTTAGGGTTGGCGCACCACCAAAGCTAAACGTCCATCGTCGTTCAGGCGGACCGTCCCGCCGAACTCCTCTTGTACGATGCGGCGCGCCCATTCTTCACCCGGCAGATTGAAGCCCGCGCAAGACAACGAAAGGAAGTCACCATGCGACTAGAAGGCGTAGCCAAAGCTGGCTACTACCCCACCCCGCCGTCCGTCGTCGAGCGCGTTGCTGCGCTAATCCGCTCGGCGTCGCACTCGACACGGCAAGCGATGCGGCTACTCGATCCGTGCTGCGGTACGGGAGCCGCGCTTCGGCAAATCGCCAATGCCATCGGAGGCGAGACGTACGGCGTCGAGATCGCTCGGGACCGTGCAGATGAGGCGCAGGCCGCTGTCGACCATGTGATCTGCGGGAGCGCCTTCGCAATGCGGCTGGCGCACGGGGCGTTCTCGTGCCTCTGGCTGAACCCTCCATACGATCACGACGACGAGTCGAAGCGCCTGGAGCACGCATTCCTGACCGTGATGACTCGCGCGCTCAGCCCAGGCGGCTTGCTCGTGTTCATCATCCCCCAGCGACGGTTGGCCGTCTCGGCCCGCTACCTCGCCGCCCACTACACGCGGTTAACGTGCTACCGCTTCCCGGACCCCGAGTACGCAGCAGCCAGCCAGATCGTCCTTCTGGCGCTCAAACGCGACGCCGTCGTCGGCAAGAACGATGTCCAGCAGGAGATCGAGGCCTGGGCAGTCGAAGATCTGCCGGCGCTTCCATCAGCAGCTTCTGTTGAACCGCTATACGACCTTCGAGTACTTCCCGGCGGCCCGATCCTGTTCGCGTCCCAGATGTTCGATCCGGAGACATCCGCGGAGGAGGCGCGGTGCTCCGGGCTCTGGACGAATCCGATTCTCGCAGATCGCCTCTGGCCGGCTGAAGAGCGGCGCGTTCGTCCCCTGATGCCGTTGCGTCGCGGCCACCTGGCGCTTCTGATCGCCGCAGGGTTTCTGAACAACATCCTCCTGGAGGCAGCGGGTTGTCGCGTCTTGGTTAAGGGACGCACGTACAAGGAGACCATCCCGGTCGAGTCCGACGATCCCGATGTCGAGATCGAACGGGAGGTCCTGCGCACGTCTGTCGTTACGCTGGACTTGCGTTCGGGCCGGTTCGAGGCGATTGTGCATTAGCTCACGGGACGCGCTCACCGCGGCTACTCTTGATGGCTTCGCTGCAACCTCAAGACTCAGGGCAACACTGTAATGGCCACTGGTCCTGCTGAGACCGGCCCGTCGCTTAGCTCAACAAGGCAGGTAAGAGTGTAGTCGCCGGGTTGGACCGGAATCGTTCTGCTGGTGGTCCCGTCCCATGTCTCCGAAAGGACTTTTTCTTCTCCAGGATCAAACGTCCACTCGTGGCCGGCGCTCACCCTGAATCCGTTGATCACCGTGCAGTCTTCGCGAGTCATCGCCCACGGAGAACCACCTGCACCCGGACAAGCGGCAGTCGCAAGCGAACTCCATACCTCGTCGCCGTCCGAGTTCTTTACAACGAATTCCTGAGGCGGTATGCCACTGGTGACGGTTAGCGGCCCTGACGTTACGTTTCTCACATGTAATGACAGCTGAGCGATCTCCCCCGAATGTATAACGGAAGGCGCCTCCATACTAAGCTCCAAGGGGGGCGTGGAGGTGTCGGTTTGAGATGGGTTGGAATCTCCGCCAGCGCCCGATTCCGATACGCCCCACGCCAACAACGCGACACCGGCGACGGCCGCGACTATGACCGCGGGCCCGGCGAACAGCAATCCCCAATGAGCGATCGTCCGTCTCCTACGCGGTTCGGGCTGCCAAACAGCCGCTTCTTCCCGAGATGAGACGCCAAGCTTCGAGAGGATCTCGGAGACGTGATGCTTGACCGTCTCCAAGCTGATTTCGAGCCGCTCGGCTATTTGAGGGTTCGTTAAGCCGGTACGGATCAGCGTAAAGACTTCCTGCTCGCGCGCCGTCAAGTCGACCGCATCGCCTCGCTTCCGTTGCCTACCCATCTTACCCGCGAGCCTAGCAGACGATCAGGGAATTGACATCCCCCCCATCGAAAGGGAAGACCGCCCAGAAAGGAAGATGCGCATGAACGAGAAAAATCTCCGATGAACCTCGGTCAGTTCATCGAGACATACCAGGCAGCGATTACACAGGCGGTGCTGCGCACGTACCCGCCGGTCTACACGGCACAGAACCGCGATCAGTGGGGCTTCGACCTCCGACAGATGCGACGTCGCCCGCTCGGTGCGCAGAGCGACGCCATTCGAGCTGTGGCCGTCTCGCTTCAGCGGCATCGAGGCACCAACCTCGTCGGCGAGATGGGCACCGGCAAGACCACCATCGGCGCAGCGGCCGCTTACCTCGCCGGATTCAGCAGCGTGCTCGTCCTCTGTCCGCCGCATTGCCGACCCACAGGTGAGGACTCCTTCTCGGCCGTCCTACGACGGCTGATGAAGGCTCGCCGGATGTCCGGGCCGAGCGTGACCGCCGTTAAGATCCCCCATTAGCCCACCGATTGAATCGACTCACCAGCCGTCGGCTCGATGGTCGCCCACCTGGAAATTGCGAGCACTAAGGCCGCCCGCTATTAAAGAGTGGACGCCTATCCTTCAATAAGGACGTTTCTCATTAAAGCGATCGCTCGTTCGGGCGTTGTGTGTGTTGAATTGGGGTCGCAGAAGACTTTTAGAGCGAAATTGGTGAAAACAGCCCTAAATTGGCGTCATTTGACGGATTTCTGGGAGTGTTCTTAGAGCGACGACTGTCATAGTTCGCCTCGAGTGGTTTCTTGACGACGGGAAGAGTAGCGAGCCGACACGAAATTCTTACGCCAAGACATCCGTAGGCCCGGAGAGGACGGCTGGCGCAGGATCTGGCGCACGCTCGATTCGGTGCGCACGGTCGGCTGGCACGATTCTGGGGTTTAGTGAACCTTCGGCGGTGGCGATACGAGGACAGATGTGGGTGCGGAATAAGCCTACAAAGGAGTAGCGCATGGTAGATGAGATGCTTTTCAGCGTGAGCGAGGCGGCGCGGCGCTTGGGGATTGGCCGAAGCCTGCTGTACCGCCTCATCCTTGAGCGCCAGGTCCTATCGGTAAAGATCGGACGGTCCCGGCGTATACCCCTGTGCGCGCTGGAGGAGTTCGTGAAGACGAAGGTGGCAGAAGCCGAGGGTGTCGACTTGCCCTATAGACCCCAGCACGGGACGGGTGAGACTGAGAAAGGGGATTAGGGAGGAGGGCTGGCTCAGCAATCGCTGGGGTTTGAAGTCAGATCGCGTCCGAGATTACGCCGAACCAGCTCACGGTCATGTGGGAGGTCAGCAAAGAAGACGGGCGAGATCGGGGCGAACAGCAGCAGCGCCAGCGCCCAGACGACCTTCAGGGCGTCGCGGCCCAGGTCGCCGAAAATGTCTGGGGGGGGGTCCATGTCGTCAGGATCGAACATGTTCGTCTCCCCGCCAGAGGCGGATTCGAGACGAACTATCCCGGAAGCAGGTCAAAAGGAGATCCAAGAATGACCTACTGTTGCTCCAATCTCAAGCCAGGCCAAGACGTACAGGCGTTTGTGGCTCAGGCAACCCAGGTAAGCCCTGAAAGTGGACCCCGCAAGAAATCATACTGCCGGCTTTGAGCTCCACGGTGCGCCGCGGCGCATAAAGCGCAGAGCAGCGTCGAGGACCTCATCTGAGTCCTGCACTTTGAACCGGACTATTTGGATGTGCGTCGGAATCCCCCGAGTATCCGTGCCGAACCGGAACAGTCCAATCCTCAATGATGGTCAGACTGTGACGCGGATCACGCCTTCGTGAGTCTTTGGCGCTCTAGGACTCGGGGCGAATCCTTCTACACGTCGGCGATACTCTTTCGTCGTATGATTCTGGTGCCGTTTCGTGGATACAACAGGGGGCCGCCTCAAGGTTTTGTTGCTGCGAGTAGAGCCGACGCGACCATCGCTGTCGCCGCGCCCACCCATAAGAGAATCGCTAACGCATGCTTCTGCGAAGGCGACAGACTGAAGTCGTTCTCTATTCTGATAGAGTCTGCTGATTCCCTGCTAGCCAGGTAAAAGTAGACGCCCGTTAAGACGAGGAGCAACGCCCCCAGCGCACCTGAAAGCAGATAGCTTCCGCGTCTGAAGAAGCCAGAGTCGGTGTCAACCGAACTCCATAGTATGCCAACCGTGATCGCCATAACCCCACCGGCCAGGAGGACGAGTCTGTAGATGGCCCGAAGGCCGGGTGCACGTCCGGACTGCTTTGAAAATGCGGCGCCGGCAAGAAGACCGACGCCCCCGGCTATACTGCTGATGGCAACCGTATCCACGAGGGGAGTCTACTCCTTGCCAGGCTTGCTAGGCTGCGAACCGGTCCCTGGAGCCTCAGCGATTCCGCACGTTGTGAAGAAGTTAGTTCCGGCGTAGTTTGCCCACTCGTAAGATGTTGCGAATGGGCCCCCAATGAGGCCGAGCCCGAGGTTTCCAATATTCGACTGCGTGAGTAGGTTCTTCTGATCATTGGAGAGACAATCGTTCGACAGTATCTGGTATTCGCTAGCAAGAAACGCCGCAATCTCCACTGGGGCATTGATTCCCTCAGGCAGCGGAGCCATGTCTAAGATCTGGATGCCATTGATGATGTAAGGCCTAGTGTGATCATTGACTAGGAGGGAGACCTGGCACAACGGGTTCGTTATGCCGCCCCCGGTGCAAGCGGCTACAGTAAAGTCATCCGAGCCAATGATACTCAACGCACCGCCGCCAGCATCCTTGACACAATCCATAAGGCCTGAGACACAATCCGCTGCGTCGTCGATGACTGGACAATGGCCGAGCCCGAAACAGGTTCCACGTGGGTCTGTCCAACGCGTTGGATTCTGACCTGCATAGACATAGCGGTTTTGTGTAACCGGAGACATTACGTCGCCCGTAATCGGGTCCCGGGTAATGAATCGGCCGGTGCCGGGGTCGTAATATCTAGCTCGAAGGAACTGTAGAGCTGAATCAGCGTCAGTCTGTTGACCCGTGAAGTCGAACGAATTCTCGGTGGTTCCAGTTCTGTCGCGAACGGTGCCAAAGACATCGTACGAATACGTGTCGGTCGCCGCTCCTGTGTCGTCAGTCAACGCAGTTGTGGATCCCAGCCCATCGGAGATGTAGTAGAGTTGGTTATCCACCCCATCGGTGGCAGATATCAGACCTAGCCCGTATACGTACTGATTCGAGCCGTCATCCAGCACCACTGGCAGCTGACCGTTTACGTCCCAGACGTAGTCCGTGGTTACCGGGCTCCCATTGTCTACCGTTACGCTCACGCGCAGGCCATCCCCGTTATACCCAGACGTGGAAGTGACGTCACCCGTTACGGCCTCGACCAAGCGATTCTCGTGATCATACTCGAACGTATCGTCGCCACGCTCTATCTGGTTGCCATCCTCGTCGTAGACGTAGCTGACTCCGTCTGCCGTCAACATCTGGTTAGCCGCGTTGTATGTGTAGTCAATGGAGTCGAGGCCAAGCCGATTTCCATTTGCATCGTAGGTGTATGCGTCGGTCTCCGGATCGGGATAAGTCACCTCGACAAGGCGGTTCAGCGAGTCATAGACATATTCACTCGCGCCCGAGAGATCCGTCATCTCGGTCCTGTTGCCGGCTGAGTCCAACTCGTAGTGAACATCCGAAACCGTAGTCGGCCCGGGACCAACGCTTTCGACATCGGTTAGACGATTGCCGTCGTCGTAGTTGTAGTCAGTTGTGACTCCATTGGGAAGCTCCGTGTAGTCAAGTCGCCCTGCATCGTCGTAGTGGTAGACGGTCTGCTGGCTGAGCCAATCGGTCACGGTTTCCATGCGGTGACCTTCGTCGTATGTGTAGTCAACTTCGTCAGTGCTGGGATATGTCATGCTGGTTCTGTCACCGACTTCGTCGTAACCGTATGACACGGTGACGGACCCAGGGAACGTCACGCTTTGCAAGCGGTTCAGCGCGTCCGGCGTGTATGTCGTCGTGCCCGTGGAGTCGATCATCTGGATGCGGTTGCCAGCGGGGTCGTAATCGTAGTCGACAGACGACAGCATATTGGAGTGGGTCTCGTCCCAGTATTCGATTGTGTCCAGTCGGTTGAGGGCATCCGGCGTGTAATCCGTGATCAGGCCGCGCGCGTCAACCCGCTCCCGCAAGTTATATGCTTCGTCATACTCATAGCTCGTAACGTTTCCGAGTGCGTCGGTCACTGTATGTAGTTTGTCCACGCTGTCGTACGCGTAAATGGTTGACGGGCAACCGTCGTCGGCTATGCCATCGCTATCACCTGTATCGTCATCAATGCCATCACCAGTGCCGGAGGTTCCGCACCCGTCTATATCAGCTTCGGAAGTGGCACCGATGGCTTGCCGGTTGGGTTCTGTTGCTGCGATAAGGTGGCCAACGGCATCGTAAGCGTAAGTCGTTACCGGCGCGCCGCCTACATCGGCGCTCCAAGCGTCCACTACCTTGACCAAGCGGTCGGCCGCGTCGTACTCGTAAACAGTATTGGGACAGCCATCGTCGGCAACCCCGTCGGAGTCGCCACTGTCATCATCGACCCCATCTCCCGTGCCCAAAGTTCCACATCCATCGACATCCAACTCGGATGTCGCGTCGGCCTGTTGGCGATTTGGGTCCATAACTGAAATGAGATTACCCTTCGCGTCATACGAGTTCGATGTTGTGTGTCCGAGTTCATCCGCCAAGGTGAGCGGTAGGCCAGCGTTGCTATAAGTCATCTCCCTCGAATGCGCTAGTTCATCGGTTATGGACAAGACGCGACCGGCGTCATCCGCGTCGATAATCGTCTGCGGCGGATCCACCTGTCCTGTGAATCGCGCGTCTGTCACCGCACTCGGGCTACCGTTCGCGTCGTATTCGAATTCGGTCCTATGCCCGGTACACGGATCATCCGCCTCCTCGGGGAGCTCCAAGTCGGTGGATTCGACCACTGCAGTCACAAGGCCATCGCCGTCTTCGTGCTCGTAGCAGGTGAGCATCAAAATGGTCTCTTCGTCATCCATCCGGACGACTCGCGTCAGACTCCCATCGTCGTCATGGACGTAGTTCGTTTTCGAGCCGTTCGGGTCAATGACCTGAGTGAGGTCGTTGTTCTCGTCGTAGGAGTATTGCCACTGGGCGGCGTACGTCGTCGGGACACAATCATCGTCACCCTCGGTGCGTAGGGCCAGGTTGCCATTCTCATCGTATTCCAAGGCAGTGAAGCGCCCGAGTTGGTCGCTGATGCAGGTCAGCTGGTTATCGCTGTTGTACTGAAACCCCACTTGGTACCAATTGGCGTCCGTCACGCCCGACAGGCGAAATCTCGAGTCATATGTGTAGATTTTGGCATGCCTCAAAGGATCGTAAACGACCGTCTGGTTGTTGCTCGGAGTTACCTCGTCTTCTGGGCAATTGCTGCTGTAAGTCGGGTCGTATCCGTAGTGGAAGCAAGTAATCTGATCCAGGGCATCGTGCTGTTCAACGACCCTTCCAGCTGAGTCGTAAACATTGAGACCAAGCGAGCTGTGCCCGTTCACATCTGTGAGAGTGAGCATCCGGTGGTCTTCGTCGTATGTGTACTCAGTGAATGGCCCTTCAGCGGGATCAGATCCGACGTCCTTGACACTCGTGAGATCCCCGTTCTCGTCGTAGTGGAAGGCTACCGTTCGTGTATCCGGATTAGGGAGCGAATCCTCTATCGTCTCAATGCGAGTCGACTCCCCGTCGTACCCGAATTGCAGATAGGGGGTACCCGCCTGAGCGGCGACTCTATCAAGTCGGCCGTCCTCGTCGTAGGTGACGTCCACCTGATTGTCGTTCCGGTCCAGGATCGCGGCCAGCCTTCGGATTGAGCCATCGGCCTCGCCGAAGACGAATCTCATCCCGCCTTGGGTGGTCATCGTAAACGTATCGTCAAGTGAGTCGTACGTGAGACTCTCAAGAACCCCTGACGGTGCTAGAAAGTCGCCCGCCGAGTACGTGTACAGGACAGCATGGCCATCGGGGTGGTAGACGTAGATGTCCGAACCAGAGGTCTCAGTGTGCATGTCGTAGTTATGAGTCCATCCGTACCCCAGCGGCCCGTCTTCTGGCGCTCCGGAGTGATACGTACGGGTAAAAGCGAGACCGATGCCCGGCGTTGGCATCTGGATGTCTGTATGGACATGCTCGAAGTCTCCCGTAGCTAGATTGACCGGGTCTGGGCTCCACGCATCGGGGTGACAAAGCCAATATGTCTGAAAAGGACAAGCCGATGCGGTTGGAGACTTCGGATCGTAGGCGCTGGTCAGCCCATTGAGAGTGAACGTGTAGTCAGTCTCGATGATGCCTTCGTACGAGGAAACGAGAATCGTGTACGTGCCGTCTGCATGAAGCGTGCAGTTTTCAAGAACGTTTAGGCAGAAACTAGAGCCTCCACCAGGAGGGAAGACCATGCCATGAACGTTGTACGGATCGTACGCTGGATCCAGCTCGTAGTTGATGACGTCTCCGGTATGCCCAGTGAATGTGTAGGCCTTCACTTCCCCTTGATCCAGCGACCCTGTCTTGGTTTGCCCGTATCCTGTCGAGGTCGCTCCAACGGGGGAATTGGTTCTCTGAATGTGGACGAAGTAATCAACAGACGTGTCGCCTGGGAGGCGCTCAATAAGGAGCGTGTGGGTGCCACTGTCAATCAACGGGCACGCCATATCCGAGTAGTGATTGGAACTGTTGCCGTACCCCAGGTCGGGGCCGCCGGCGCCGCAATACAGCTGACCGTTCGGGCGAAAGACACGGAAGAAAGTGTTAATGTCGTCGTCGGTATCCGTGACAAACTTGATGTAGGCGCGATCTCCCGAGGAGCCGCTGAAGGTAAGGGTCGCTGCTTCTCCTGACGCTAGAGAACCAGATACCGTATCACCGTAAGCCAGGGATGGTCCGGAGGCCTTCTTGAGGAGGGAGACTCTATAATCGCCCGTGCCCGATCCGCTCAGAGAGGTCGCCTTCACAATGGCCGTTGTTCCATCCAAAACACAACCGATCGAAACCTCAATCCACCTCCCATCGTCACCGGCCGAAGAACTGGTACTGCAGAGGACAGACCCGTTCGGTCGTGTCAGAGACACCTTGGGATCAAGGTCCGACGACATGGTGGTCATCAGCAGAACCACCGCGTCGCCGTCGGACCCCGTAAGTGTGTATTCGTCCACCTGTGACGTGCTGGCTATCGAACACTCGACCGTGTCGCCGTAGCTGATCGTCGAGGGACAAGTCGCTAATACCGTCGAATAGTCGCCCACGGTAAACAAAAGGGCGATGGCGACGACAAAGATCGAGAGGAGCCAAGTGACTCGGGATTGGACGAGATGCACGGGGATCCCGTGACTGCCGAAGATTGACCAGGACATGGCATTCTCCTGACCGCTCGGACTCGGAGCAGTAGCTGGAACTTTAGGGCGCTAGTTGGCCCGGTTAGGCTAAGTCACATGAGGGAGCTCGACAACGCGTCAACGCCTTCTTAATGTGGATAACTCGGCTTCGGTACACTATGTTGAGACTACCCTCGACGAAATGGAAATCGACTCCAACTGCCCCAGCGGGATGACTTCGAGACAGAGAATCCAGATTTCGCGAGAGTCAGAAGGCTTGCCGACACAGCGCCCCTCAGTTACGGTCAATGCTTTATCACAGCCCAAGTCAGATTCTCCGAGGGGCCGTGTCGGGGCGAAATCACCTGAACCTGTACGGAAGCCGTATCTGGACGGCGGACATACACCGCTCCCTCTGACTGCGGATCGAGACTTCTTGACTCTGATTCAAGAGGTCCAGAATCCCCTTCGCCCTGGTCAGAATTCGTATCTGACGACGACTGATTGTTCCCCGTCAGCGACTTTCGGAATCTGAGTAAGCAGTTCTTAATGGACAGTTGAAGGGTTTGCTCTCGCTCCCCAGCGAGCGGTAGGTTACCGCCCAGAGGAAGGAGCAAAGCAGTGCCGAGGAAGAGTTCGACAGCAGAAGCGTTGGCCGAGGCAGAGACGGACGAGACCCGCCAATTCGTCCGCCAGGTGAGAAGGGCGACCCGCCGCAAGTTCACCCCCGAGGAGAAGGTGCGGGTCGTGCTGCAGGGGTTCCGGCGCGAGGTGCCGGTGAGTGAGCTCTGCCGCCGGGAGGGCATCAAGCCGAACGTCTACTACTCGTGGCTCAAGGACTTCATGGAAGCCGGCAAGTCGAGGCTTCAAGCAGACACGGTACGGGATGCCACGCGGGCAGAGGTGGACGGCTTCCGGCGAGAGAACGAGCAACTGAAGCAGCTGGTGGCGGAGCTCTCGCTCGAGGTCCTGGTGCTTAAAAAAACAGCCGTTCCCGACTTCGACTGAGGCCGAGGTACGCACGCATGGAGCCTGCTGAAAAGGCAACCGTGATCGCGCTCGTACGAGCCTCGCCCCTGCCGCACAAGCAAGTGTTGGCCCAGCTGGGGCTGCCGAAGTCGACCTACTACGACTGGTGCGGCCGCGGCGGCCGGACGCTGCCGCCCAAGACACCCTGGAACAGGCTGCGGCCAGAGGAAGAGGAATCTATCCTGGCGCTGGCCCGGGCCTCGCCGGAGCTGAGCCCGAGGGAACTGTCGCTGCGCATCACCGATGCCGGCGCTTTTTCTGTATCTGAATCCTCCTGCTACCGCCTGCTCAAGCGCCACGGCCTCGTAAAGCCAGCGGAAGTGCTGGGGTTCGCTGCCCAGAAAGAGTTCTACCGCAAGACGGCGCGCCCCAACCAGATGTGGGCCACCGACGGCGCCTACCTTAAGGTCGCCGGCTGGGGTTACTACTACCTCGTCACCGTCCTCGACGACTACAGCCGCTTCATTCTGGCCTGGCGTCTGCAGACGGACATGACGGCTGGATCCTTGATCGAGGTGGTCCAGGACGCGGTGGAGAAGACTGGCATGACCGAGGTACCGCTCAGTGACCGGACCTCACTCCTCTCCGACAACGGACCCGGCTACCTCTCCCACGTTTTCGCTGCTTACCTAAGGCTGCTCGGCATCCGCCACATCGTCTCGGCACCCTATCACCCTCAGACGAACGGCAAGATCGAGCGCTACCACCGCACCCTCAAAGGACAGGTCAAGCTGGTGGTCTATGAGACACCCGCCGTGCTGGAGCAGGCCCTCGCCGACTTCGTTGACTACTACAACTACCTCCGCTACCACGAGGGCATCGGCAACGTCACCCCAGCCGATGTCTACTACGGGCGCCGGGACGAGATCCTGGCCAAGAGAAAGGAGGTCAAACAGAGGACGCTACAACAGCGACGGGACTGTTTCCCGTCAGCGACTTTCGGAATCTGTATAAGCAGTTGTTAATGGACAACTGAAGGGTTTGCTCTCGCTCCCCAGCGGGCGGTAGGTTACCGCCCAGAGGAAGGAGCAAAACAGTGCCGAGGAAGAGTTCGACAGCAGAAGCGTTGGCCGAGGCAGAGACGGACGAGACCCGCCAATTCGTCCGCCAGGTGCGAAGGGCGACGAGACGGAAGTTCACCCCCGAGGAGAAGGTGAGGGTCGTACTGCAGGGGTTCCGGCGCGAGGTGCCGGTGAGCGAACTCTGCCGCAGGGAGGGCATCAAGCCGAACGTCTACTACGCCTGGCTCAAGGACTTCATGGAGGCCGGCAAGTCGAGGCTTCAGGCAGACACGTTAAGAGACGCTACGCGGGCAGAGGTTGACGGCTTCCGGCGTGAGAACGAGCAGTTGAAGCAGCTGGTGGCGGAGCTCTCGCTCGAGGTCCTGGTGCTTAAAAAAACAGCCGTTCCCGACTTCGACTGAGGCCGAGGTACGCACGCATGGAGCCTGCTGAAAAGGCAACCGTGATCGCGCTCGTACGAGCCTCGCCCCTGCCGCACAAGCAAGTGTTGGCCCAGCTGGGGCTGCCGAAGTCGACCTACTACGACTGGTGCAGCCGCGGCGGCCGGACGCTGCCGCCCAAGACACCCTGGAACAGGCTGCGGCCAGAGGAAGAGGAATCTATTCTGGCGCTGGCCCGGGCCTCGCCGGAGCGGAGCCCGAGGGAACTGTCGCTGCGCATCACCGATGCCGGCGCTTTTTCTGTATCTGAGTCCTCCTGCTACCGCCTGCTCAAGCGCCACGGCCTGGTGAAGCCGGCCGAGGTGCTGGGCTTCGCCGCCCAGAAGGAGTTTTACCGCAAGACCTCGCACCCCAACCAGATGTGGGCCACCGACGGCGCCTACCTTAAGGTCGCCGGCTGGGGTTACTACTACCTCGTCACCGTCCTCGATGACTACAGCCGCTTCATCCTGGCCTGGCGCCTGCAACTGGACATGACGGCTGGCTCCTTGATCGAGGTAGTCCAGGACGCCGTGGAGAAGACCGGCATGACCGAAGTTCCGCTCAGCGACCGGACCTCACTCCTCTCCGACAACGGACCCGGCTACCTCTCCCACGTCTTCGCTGCTTACCTAAGGCTGCTCGGCATCCGCCACATCGTCTCGGCACCCTATCACCCTCAGACGAACGGCAAGATCGAGCGCTACCACCGCACCCTCAAAGGACAGGTCAAGCTGGTGGTCTATGAGACACCCGCCGTGCTGGAGCAGGCCCTCGCCGACTTCGTTGACTACTACAACTACCTCCGCTACCACGAGGGCATCGGCAACGTCACCCCAGCCGATGTCTACTACGGTCGCCGGGACGAGATCCTGGCCAAGAGAAAGGAGGTCAAACAGAGGACGCTACAACAGCGACGGGACTACAATCGAGCCAGCAACGAGTGAGAGCCCGCCCCAAAAAGTGTCCATTAGCAAAAGGGCCGAAAAGTCCGAAAGTTGCTGACGACGTACACGACGGGACTACAATCGAGCCAGCAACGAGTGAGAGCCCACCCCAAAAAGTGTCCATTAGCAAAAGGGCCGAAAAGTCCGAAAGTTGCTGACGACGTACACTCGCGGGAAGTCCATCCAACGGAATTTCTGGATCGGAGCCTTGTTTGTTGCTGTCCATCTCCGCTGCTCTGGCGTCGTTGCCGCAGTGTACTGATCGTCAAAGTTCAGGCGGTTAAGCAGGTACTCCGACTGTCCATCGGGAGCCGTGCGCTTGATGGCGAAACCAGCGAGGTCCTTCGTGAGACTTTAGTCCAGGTCGAACGCGAGGAGAACCGCTTCGTCACCGCGGTAGGCGCGTATGGAGATGGCGCTGGTTCTGCCTGCTGGCTTTTGAGTCTTGGGCATCGCTCGTCCTTCTTCCTAGCGACGTACGCTGTAGCGGAGAGCTTAGCCCTGGGCAGTGATGTTGAGGCGCGCTTCAGCGCGTTCAGGCCGACAGGCCAGGGTTACTCCCCTAGCCTCGGATCCAAAAGGCTTGGAAGGTGGCAGCCTTCGAACTCGAGGACGCGATATTCGACTGCTGGGACTCTACTGCCGCCCGTCAAAGCTGTCAACGCCCGGGATAGCGATCGAGGTTCCGCTGATGCCACACTAAGGTCGGGGTTGCTCTCGTGCGATTTGGTGATCGCCGCCCACGACGATGATTCCGTGAATCAGGCCAGATACAAATGAAGGGTCTACGGACGAGATCCCGCGCCGCGCAGGGCGAGTTGATCATCAATCGGAATGGCAATGTTTGCTCTTACCAGGCGGGACTCCCCGCCAACCACGCGCGCGACAGCCTCACTGCGGCTTCGGCAGTCCAACTTCCCCAATATGTTCCGCACGTGTTGTTGAGAAGTTCTCGGAGAGATTCCCAGCCTTTGACCGATTTCAGCGTCACTGTACCCTTGCGCAACGAGTTCGATTACTTGGACTTCGCGAGGGCTGAGACTTCGCCACCCTGGCGAGACTAAGGGGGATTCTCGGACAGGCTCGATTCCCGCCGACACTAGCTGCGTCGCGACCGACAACGAAAAGGCGATTCCCCCTCGACAAGTCAACTCAACCGCTGTACGGATTGTCTCGATGGGCTCTGATTTTAGGACGAACGATTGTGCGCCGTAGGACATGGCACCAAAGACAACAGTCTGATCAAGATCGCTCGTGAGAACCATAAGTAGGCACTCTGGGAAGCGTCCCTTGAGGACCGCAATGTAGCTGGCGTCGAACTTCCCTCCGACACTTGGGTCGCACACCACTACATCAACGCACCTCGACTCCAGCGATTCGAGATCATCGCCTGGTGAACAAGAGAAGATGATCGAACCATCGATCGTCTGGATAGTTCTTGTCAACGCGTCAACGAAGAGTGGGTTTTCGTCGACGATGAGGATACGAGGTTTCCCTTCCACGTCATGGTGCATGGCAGTCACCTTTCCGCGTAGGCCGTCTCCTTACGCATTCTAGCGTACGTAGTCGCGTTCACCACCCGAATTGGGATACGTATTGTTAGGAATTGCTGCGCCGAACGCCCGAACTTACCTTAGATAAGGATCAAACTATTATCTTTAGCGGGGGTTCTACATGTTGTCCACAACAGTTCGTGCAATCGGTGCTCTACTACTGGTCGCCCTATTCTTCGCGTGGTCATCAGCACACGTTCCGGTAACCCTCGCTGATCCTTCAGCTTCCGGTGCTGATGCTCCTTATCCTCTCAACCACACGTTCGACGGTGACTCGCACACGGTTGACGTTGGTCTAACAAATGGGGACTTCGCAGCCGATTCGGAACCGGCGGCCGCGCCGGACAACAACGACTTCAACGACGCCACCTCGTGGGCTGGCAGCCCTCCCAGCAACTCAGATTTTTCTACAGGCGATTTCACTGGCTGGTCGCGGGTAAACAACACATCTATCCAATACAACTCCGGTCAGGGCTACTACGGTCAAATGGGCGGATACAGTGAATTGATCACCGCCCCCTTCGATGTTGATGACGATGCCCAGGTCTTCACTTTCACGGCAGGCTTCTTTGGCCCATACACCACCAACTGGCTCGATGTTTCAGTTCTCTCTGGATCCGGGTACTCCACTCAGACTTATTTGACCAGCTACTCTTGTTGGTTCTGCAACGGTGTTTGGTGGGGGTGGTTGACGGCGAATGCCGAGGCCTTCAGGGGTCAGTCCATTGAGCTGATATTTAATTCGTCGACTCCAGGGACAACGGCCGTCGATGACGTCAATCAGGCAATCATGCTTCCGGGGTATGACCTGTCGGGCAACGTAAGGCGATATGGAGACGGCTACGGAAATGACTTTGCGCATCTGGACGGTGGCGCGGCCGTCACGTCGTCGGCTGTTACGGTGCCCGACGACGCGGATTTTCTCCGGCTTGACGTCAACGGGTATAACAATGCTGGTTTGAGTAAGGTCTCCGTCGCTATCTTGAGCGGAACTGACTTTGGCACGACGGACTGGGTCATCAATCAGCAGTACATGCCTTACGGGTGGAGTACCCGATGGATCAGTCTCGAGGGGTATAAAGGGCAGACTGTCAAGATCGTGGTTGGAGAGAACCAAGATGGCATAGGCGTCGACAATATCTCCTTATGGAACGAAGTACCCGGGTGGTCTACCGCCGGCTCCGTATCACATGTTCGTGACGGCACCGATGATTACGTTATCAACCGCGGCTGGTTAATCACACCGCCGATAGATTTAACAGACGAAACCCAGCAAGTGTCGTTCCGCTGGAAGACAGAGGGGGCGGCGGTCGATGAGTACTACATCGACGTGCTCTCTGGCACGGACTTTGGCACCGAGACCCACATGGTCTACAAGGATGGCTACAACACAGGCTGGCAGTGGATGACCGTAGGTCTCAGCCAGTTTGCCGGTCAGACGGTCAAGATCAGGTTCCATCAATGGTATGGCGTGTCGCTCTTAGACGACGTTTCGATCGAGGACACCGTGCCGGGGTGGACGGTGAATAGCTATTCCGGTGTCGGCGGAGTCGTCACCGGTGAAGATGGCAACGGGACCTTCGTGACGCCATCGGAAAACGGCGACCCGATGGACCTCTACTCGTCGCACATCTCAGTGAACCTGCTGGACCGCTCTGGAGTGACAGACCTGGCCTACTTCGACATCAAGTACACCCTCGGTTACGTCTCAAGCAGCCTTCTGCAAGTCTACTGGCATGGCGATGACGATTCGACCACGCAGATATTCCAGGATGGCGCTAGCTCGCCATCGACACGCACCGGGTTCATCTGGTTGCCAGACTACTATGGCAACGGCCGATTCGAGATTTACGGATATGGAGTCCGCGTCTACTCGCTTGGGGATAATGTTGCCACGGAGCAACTTCAAGAGCCCTTCTCCCAAAAAGTGGGGCAGCAGGTCGATACTTCGACCGGCAACTTCGGATATCAAGAGCTTGATCTCAAGACCAACGGCCGGGTGCCTCTTGTCTTGGAGCGTTACTACAACGGTCACTCCGACCAATTCGGAGAGCTAGGATACCGATGGTCTAACTCGTTCGATACTCATCTGGTGCTTGAAGGCGGCACCGAACATGTGAGTGTGGCGTTCGGGTCGGGGACCGAAGAGTTCTTCATCACCAACTATATAGGCGGTTACTATCCAGCCGACAGGAGAATCACCGATTCACTAACGCACAACGGGGATGGTACCTACACGCTTAAGACGAAGAACGGTACCAACTACGACTTCGATTCTTACGGAAAGCTCAACTCGATTACTGACCTCAAGGGAAATGTTGTCTCCCTGACCTATAGTTCGGACCGTCTTAGTGAAGTCGAAGACCCGGACGGGCGAACCCTCAATTTCGATTACGACGCAAACGGTCATCTGGAGACGGTTAGCGGCCCCGACGAGGCCGTCGTTAGCTACTCATACGATTCCAACGGCGATCTGACATCAGTCTCTGATCCCGAGGACGGCGTCCGTACGTACAGCTACGACAAGCATCGGTTGATCGAAGCCGATGACCAGAATGACAATCCAATCTTCACCAACACTTTCGACTCCGTTAACCGCGTCACCGAGCAAACGGACGCCCAGGACAATACGATTCACATCAGCTACGACGATCCGGATAAAGGTGTGACGACGGTTACCGATCCTAACGGAAACTCCGCGCTCTTCTATCACGATCAGTACGACCGTACGACGGACAAGGTCGATGCGCTGGGGAACACTGTTTCGTATGTCTACGACGACAATGGAAGCCTCCAAAGCATCGTCGATCCGCACTTCAACGAGTGGGCCTTTGAATTCGATAGCAGCGGCGATCTCACTCACACCGAAGACCCCTTGGGCAATCCAGTATCGATCACCTACGGTGCCAACCATCTGCCGACAACCGTGACGGATGGGCGAGGGTTTACGACCTATATCACATACGACACGCACGGGAATGTCACAAGTGTCACTGATCCGACACGGGTCACAATTGGAACCTCTGAAGCCTCTGTCGATGGGTGCGGCACCGGCGGAACCGGCGACGGGATCGACGATGACAGCGACGGCAGGATCGACGATGGATGCCCGTCAACGATCAACACCTATGCAACGGGTGGGAAGCTGACGTCGACTATTGATGCGCTCGGTCGCACAGAGAGCTATGGATACGACTCAGCAGGGAACCGTACTAGCAAGGTTGATGGAAATGGCAAGACCTGGGCGTGGACTTACGATGATTCTGGCCGCGTTACGTCCGAGACCAATCCACTGGACCAGACAACCAGCTACGAATACGACCTGTTCGGCCGGCCAATCCTGGAAGAGAACGCGCTAGGACAACAGACGACTTACCTATATGACTTGGCGGGCCACCTCCTGATGGTCGAGGACCCTCTCGGTCACGACACATTCTGGGACTACGATGATCGCGGCCTCGTCGACGAAAAGATCGACGCTGACGGCAACTCCACGCTCTACACCTACGACGCTAACCGCAACATGACGTCGGTCACCGACCCGACACGATTGGCGCACGGCGATGCGGAGACTGGTGACGACTGCGGCGACTCGCACACGGGCGACGGCGTTGACGACGACAGCGATGGATACGTCGACGATGGTTGCCCGTCGACGTATTACACCTATGACCAGAACAACAAGCTTGCCTCGGTCACCGACGCCGATGGAGGCTCGACCAACTACACTTACGATGAAGCTGGCCAACTTCTCTCTGAAGAAGACCCGATAGGGCGTACGACTTCTTACGAATACGACGATGCCGGACACGTCCTTCAGAAGACTTTGCCCAACGATGGTGTCTGGGCTTACGACTACGATGAGAACGGTAACCTCATCTCGCAGACCGACCCCCTTGACCACACCACGACCTACACCTACGACCCTCTAAACCGCCGGATCACGACGACCGATCCTCTGCTGAACGAGACTGACTACACCTATGACCCTGTTGGTCAGTTGATCTCCACTCTAGATGCCGAATTGAACACGACAAACTACAGCTACGACAATGACGGCCATCTCGCGTCCATCACGGATCCGATGGAGCATATGCAGACCTTTGGATACGACGACGCTGGACAAAAGACGAGCGTCACCGACGCCCTGGGCCGAGTGACCTCCTACGACTACGATGCAGCTGGTCGGCTGGCCTCGCTGACCGATCCTGCGAGGCAGCCGGACACCACACCGGAAAGCGGCGGCGACTGCGGCACGACTGGGACAGGAGACGGCCTGGACGACGACACAGACACCCACGCCGACGACGGCTGTCCGTCGACGATCTACAGTTATGACGACGCGGGGCGGATGACCGCGGTGACCAAGGCCGATGGCGGCATAACGACATACGCCTATGACCCGATGGGCCACCTGCTCTCGCTGACCGATCCTCTGCGGCAGCCGCAGAGTACACCTGAAAGCGGCGGCGACTGCGGCACCGCGGGCACCGGCGATGGCTTGGACGACGACAGCGACACCTACGTTGACGACGGCTGTCCCTCGACCATCTACAGTTACGACACCGCCGGACGGCGAACGTCAATGACCGACGCGCTTGGCCATACCACTGATTACGGCTTCGACCCAGCGGGGCAAATGACATCAATGACCGATGCCCTGACCCACTCGGTGCTGTTCGGCTTTGACCTGGCTGGCCAGCAAACGTCCGTGACTAACGCGGACGGGTATACGACCGCTTACACTTACGACGACCTCGGGAACGTCGCCACGAAGACTGACCCGCTCGATCGCACACAGCAGTGGGAGTACGACCCCGCTGGCAATCTCCTCGACACTATCGACGCGCGCGACGTGGAGGTCGATTACGACTACTACGACAACAACCAGCTCCAGGACGTCACCTTCGATGGCGGCAACGTCTCGTACACATACGACGACATCGGCCGGCGCGAGCACATGTACGACAGCACCGGCACCACGACCTGGAACTACGACGCGGCTTCCAACGTCACTTCGATCAACTCCCCGAACGGCACGGTGGCGTACACGTACGACGACGCCAACGACCGACAGACGATGACGCTGCCCAGTGATCGCACGTTCACGTATGGCTACGACGCCACGAGCGGCATGCTGAGCTCCATCACCGACTGGCAGGACCGCGAGATTGACTTCACCTACGACGCCGACGGCAATCGCACTGGCATCACCCGGCCGAACGGCCTTGACAGTACTTACACTTACGATCTCGCCGACCGGCTGACGGCAATTGATCACGCGAACAGCGGCGGTACGATCCAGAGCTTCGACTACACACTCGATGCGATCGGCAACCGCACGGCCGTCACGTCCAACGCTGGCACCGAGACGTACACCCTGGACGACCTGAATCGCGTGTCCAGCGTGGACTACCCAACTGGAGACGACGTCTCGTACACGTACGATGACAACGGCAACATCCACACGATGACCGTCGGCGCCACGACCACGACGTACAGCTACGACGACGGCGGCCAACTCACGTCCGATGGGACGAACACCTTCACCTACGACGAGAACGGTAACATGACCGGCGACGGCGGCGACTCTTATACCTTCGACTACGCTAACCAGCTAACGTCCGCGACGGTTGACTCGACGACAACTGAATTCGCATACGACGGCGACGGTACGCGGTCCAGCAAGACGACCGGCGATGACACGACGAACTATCTTTACGACGCGCAGTCTGGCTTGCCGCAAGTAGTCGACGACGGCACCAACTCATATCTTCAGCAAGGTGGTGCCCAGGCCCAAATTGATGATGGCAGCGACGATCCGTCGTATTTTGTTGACGACGCGCTCGGCTCGGTGCGAGTCGTGACTAACGACTCTGGCGATCCGACCGGCTCCACCGACTACAATGCCTTCGGCTCCGAACGCACGACATCCGGAGACACCTCCGCACTCGGTTTCACAGGCCAGCAATCAGACCCTGAGACAGGCCTGACTTACTTGCGTGCGCGCTACCTCAACCCCGCCGTCGGCCGATTCATCAGCGCGGACACCGTGCAGCCGAATGCGCCCGGTACTCAGGGATATAACCTTTACGCCTATGTGGCGAACAACCCGACGAACTGGATGGACCCGTCGGGTCACAGCGCGATGACGCAGTGGCAGGCTGACACAGCGCAGGTGCTAGCCAATCCGCTATCCATTATTCTCAGCAAGCTGTCTGACAGCACCCTAGTCGGCCTTCCTTTGACGATCATGTCAATCGCCTTTCCCGTGTTGATTTGCGCGTTCACACCGACATGCATAGACGGAGCGATCGGATTCGCAAACATCATCGAGAAGTTCGGCGCAGATGCAACCAATTCGATTGGGAACTGGAGTTGGGAAGACTTAGCGCACGCAGTCGGTGACTTTCCGTACGTCCCTGGGCTCCGTGATTCACTCGAAGATGCATGGGCAACGGCCGGCCCGTATATTGTGCAGTGTGCACTCTGGGGTTTGGCTGGCGCGGCAGGGTACGGAAACGCACTTATCGGCGGCATCGCAGGATGTATAGCCGGCGTCGCCTCACGTATTTTACAGGAAGAATGGCCGAACAGCCCGCTAGTCGAATGCATGGTGTGGGGGCTAGCCGCCGGAATCGGAGGGGTGGGCTTGTCGAACCTATCAAAGGGCACTCTGGCCGGATCTGGCTGTCTCGCCGGTATATTCGGTCGAGGACTTGACGATGTGGGGATCCACTCACCTGGAGCACAGTGTGGCGCATGGGCCCTCTTCGTAACCGTTGGGCAACTAATCGTTCAGTATCTTGAACGAAATCCGAATGGTTTGCCTGCGTACGAAGCTGGCGGCTTGTCTTGCTTAGCGTCTGGCTTTCCGCGGCTGTTCTAAAGTTTAGAGCCTATGGATTACTTTACTCTCGTCGCAGGAATCGGACTGTTAATCCTGAGCATTTATTCGTTCCGAAGAAGGAGAAAAAATGCTGAGTTCATATTTCGATATTATGACGAAAGGTTCCAAAGGGTTACCTCCAAGTGGTTGCGCGCCTGGCAACTTCACCCTTCACGATCTGCTGCCCTCTTTCTCAGCACGCTTCTGACCTTTGCCTTTGCGGGGTGCGGCGCAGCCTTCGTCGCTTACGCGTTGGTAACTGGATAGGCTCTTGGAATAGATATTCCCAAGAAGGGCCGGAGGAAAGCGGCTTCGAATAGTTGCCGTCGTCCGCTGTTTGCGCTCGGTGACCTGCCACATCCGGAGACACACCCACTCACGGATTCACAGGCGAGCAATCAGGACTGGCGTACCTGCGAGGGGACCATCTGAACCCCCCGCTACAGCAGTCATCTGCTTAGACCCTGTGACTTGAGAAACACCGCCACCTCGAGGCATCTACAACGAAGCGAATGAGACGATTTGATCTAAAAGAATTCGTGGACTACTTCCACGAGTCGGCACTCGAGTCGCCTTGGATCCTCTGGGTAGGTTCTGCAATCTCGCGTCCCGCCCCTTCGCTCCTGCCCATGGCTGAGCCAATCATCCGCGCCCTCTGTGCGCACCTGGCTGATACTCCGGAGACGAATCGGCTACTGGACACGGTAATGAGCGATTTTGCGCGGTGCGGGTCCCTGGACCTCGTCGCCCCATGGAAAAACGTCGCAATGACCACCGGCTGGCGAATGCCCTTCGAGGCCATCATGGGCGAGATTACCAGTCAAACCGGCAACCTGGTTCAGTCATTTCTCGATGCCCAGTTTCCGAGAAGCGCCGACTCCGAGCCGAATCTCAACCATGCAGCGATCGCGGCGATCGCCGAGTCTGGACTCGCCGATATCGTTGTGACAACTAACTTCGACGAGTGCCTGGACAAGATCTGGAGAGGAACAATCGTCGTTCCGACCGATGCCTTTGCTCCACCGAACGCGACTCCCGCCCTCGTCAAAGTGCATGGTACGATCAGCGACTTCTCGACGGTCGCCGTCAATCCTGACGCCCTTGCAAAACGTTCGCGCGTGTCTTGGCAAGCGTCACTCGCGTCCCTCCTCAGGGGCCGCCGCGTTTTGTTCGTTGGTTACGGATTCCAGGACCGCTTTGACCTGACGCCGGCGTTGATACAAGCAGAGCGAGACGGCGCCGAATTCTTCTGGGCGAACCAAAGCTTCCCCCCAACTCTCCCTCTCGCGACGATGTCCACAATCGACCACGACTTGAGTGATCCAAATAGAAATCTGCTGCTCGCTCTCTGCCCAAATGCCCCCTCCAAAACCTCACCGGCCCGCTGGCCTTCAAACGAAGAGCAGGAGGCTTCTGTGACGTCGACTCTTCGAGGCCTGGCAGATCAGCCTTCTCTCGCCGAGCGCCTGAAGGCTTTCGCGTCCCTGTACTACTGGTTAGAAGACGGAAAGAGGTCTCTTCGCTTGTTCCGCGCCGCTCGCTCCGCTGACGCGACCAGCGTCGACACTCACGCACTCGCCCGCGCTTTCCTCCGGGCCAGGCGATATCGTCGGGCTGTCTTTCTATTTGATCGGATGCTGAACACGGAACTCCCAACAGACCCGGACGAGCGTTTGGACAAGACGATCGATTGGCACTGTGGGGCCGCCCATTGTGCCGCAGCCGGGGGGCGCGTACTAACAGCGCAGAAGCACTACGAACTGGCGAATGAGTCTCTTCGCTCCAGCGGCAAAGCCGCCGCGGAACTCGATCCCTATTTGATGGATCAACTGCTGCGGGGAAGAGCTGGAAACTTGATCCGCCTCGCCGCTCGTTCATGGAGCTTTAGGGAGCGCGACGAATTGCTCTCGGCTGCTGAGGTGGATCTTGTGCTGCTGGCGTCACAGATCGATCGTCTTGAGTTGCGGGTACAGTACTTGATGAAGAGAGACCTTGCACGAATACAACTCATCCGCGGAAACTCCTCGGACGCCGTGCGAGGCTTCGGTGAGGTTAAGGAATTCTTCGAATACTGGGGCGATCCCGATGGCTTGACAGTTGCCATGAGAGACCTGGCAGCCGCTGGCAAAGTGGGGGGATTCCGCTCGCTCGCACCAGCTGCGGCGGAGGCACGGAAGCGCGGTAGGTGGCTGGAGTGGATTAAGATTGAAGCCACACGCGTTGGCCTAACTGGCTATGGCCCTCTGGCTCCAGCGCAAGCGCGAATACGCAACGCGGCAATCGCCATCTGGGACGCGATCAAGGAGATGTTGCTAAGCACTTGGGAGTTTGCACTGGGCCGGAGGCCATAAGCGCCTGGCTCGCGAACTACCAGACACGCCAAATCTCGTCTCGTCGTCGCCACGTAATTTCACAGACGTCCCGGGGGCCGGACGAGCCTCGCAAACGGCCGGTGCTGTTTCGCGACACTTATACAAACGAGATCGAACTCTTCGCCTTGGACGTAAACTCGTTCTTGGTGCAGCGCACTCAGTTGCCGTAACGCGCTTCGCCGAAAAAGCCGGGCAGCGTACGCCGAGCCGGGCGAATCGCTGGCTAAAGTCTGGACTTGTTCTGGTCTCGGAGGTGCTGCACAGCGGCTTCACGCTCTGGCCAAAACCATCGGTGATTTATCGGTGTCCAGGCGAGTTGGCGTGTCTCTAACAACGGGCCTAACCATCAGGCGGAGGTGAAATGTAGTCTAAGTAACCACAATGACGGTCTCCCCTCAAGCATTGAACGTCAGACTGCCGTCACTTAGTCCGCCGCAAAAGCTGACGCTCTACTTGCGTGTGATGCAGGCAGAAGGGTGCCCAGCCTGCTCAAGTGGAGCTGAGCCAGGGCATGTCTAGGATGACGGCCTCGTCGGAACGATCGCCCGCTTGACTGAGCACGACGCTGGCGCCGTCGACGGCAGTGTTGTCTCGCCGGTAGGTCAGGGACAGGCGATATTGACCTTCGACAAGCTGAGATCCAAGGGTTGTCGCCGCTGGCAAGAGGATGATGGTGTCCAGGCCGTCGGCCCGGCGCAGCACTTTGATCGCCGGCACGCTTGAATAAGCTCCCGGCGGCAGGAATCGGCGCGAGTGGCCGGCCGGGCCCGCAGCGTCGCGCAACCGCAGTTCGACGGGGAGGCTAACAGGAAGTCGCGCGCGGCCGGAGTCCTGCATAGCGGCGAGGAACCGATGCGAGAGGCCGGGTGTTGGCGGCGACGTCCAGTCCTTGCCGTTGCCGGAGTGGATGCGAATACGTGAGCCGGCCGGCACGGGCTCCTCATCTGGCCCAAAACGGTAATGGGTCGACCAGTCAGCGGCTGTGACGCGGACCGATTGGAAACGAGCGCCAGTGTTGCCCCAGCAATAGAGACCAATCTTGCCCGCCGTGACGCCGCTATCCAGCACCGAAAACAACCGCACACCGTTTAGATAACCCTCCAACGCGTCGCCGACTATGTCGAGCGTTACCAGGTACCCGCGCCCAAGCTCGTAAACAGTGTTGTCGCTCCACAATTCACTGACCACCCCATGTACGTCGTCAGCAAATTCGGACTTTTCGGCCCTTTTGCTAATGGACACTTTTTGGGGCGGGCTCTCACCCGTTGCTGGCTCGATTGTAGTCCCGTCGCTGTTGTAGCGTCCTCTGTTTGACCTCCTTTCTCTTGGCCAGGATCTCGTCCCGGCGACCGTAGTAGACATCGGCCGGGGTGACGTTGCCGATGCCCTCGTGGTAGCGGAGGTAGTTGTAGTAGTCAACGAAGTCGGCGAGGGCCTGCTCCAGCACAGCGGGTGTCTCATAGACCACCAGCTTGACCTGTCCTTTGAGGGTGCGGTGGTAGCGCTCGATCTTGCCGTTCGTCTGAGGGTGATAGGGTGCCGAGACGATGTGGCGGATGCCGAGCAGCCTTAGGTAAGCAGCGAAGACGTGGGAGAGGTAGCCGGGTCCGTTGTCGGAGAGGAGTGAGGTGCGGTCGCTGAGCGGAACTTCGGTCATGCCGGTCTTCTCCACGGCGTCTTGGACCACCTCGATCAAGGAGCCAGCCGTCATGTCCAGTTGCAGGCGCCAGGCCAGGATGAAGCGGCTGTAGTCGTCGAGGACGGTGACGAGGTAGTAGTAACCCCAGCCGGCGACCTTAAGGTAGGCGCCGTCGGTGGCCCACATCTGGTTGGGGTGCGAGGTCTTGCGGTAAAACTCCTTCTGGGCGGCGAAGCCCAGCACCTCGGCCGGCTTCACCAGGCCGTGGCGCTTGAGCAGGCGGTAGCAGGAGGACTCAGACACAGAAAAAGCGCCGGCATCGGTGATGCGCAGCGACAGTTCCCTCGGGCTCCGCTCCGGCGAGGCCCGGGCCAGCGCCAGGATAGATTCCTCTTCCTCTGGCCGCAGCCTGTTCCAGGGTGTCTTGGGCGGCAGCGTCCGGCCGCCGCGGCTGCACCAGTCGTAGTAGGTCGACTTCGGCAGCCCCAGCTGGGCCAATACTTGCTTGTGCGGCAGGGGCGAGGCTCGTACGAGCGCGATCAGGGTTGCCTTTTCAGCAGGCTCCATGCGTGCGTACCTCGGCCTCAGTCGAAGTCGGGAACGGCTGTTTTTTTAAGCACCAGGACCTCGAGCGAGAGCTCCGCCACCAGCTGCTTCAACTGCTCGTTCTCCCGCCGGAAGCCGTCAACCTCTGCCCGCGTGGCGTCTCTTACCGTGTCTGCTTGAAGCCTCGACTTTCCGGCCTCCATGAAGTCCTTGAGCCAGGAGTAGTAGACGTTCGGCTTGATGCCCTCGCTGCGGCAGAGTTCGCTCACCGGCACCTCGCGCCGGAACCCCTGCAGCACGACCCTCACCTTCTCCTCGGGGGTGAACTTCCGTCTCGTCGCCCTTCTCACCTGGCGGACGAATTGGCGGGTCTCGTCCGTCTCTGCCTCGGCCAACGCTTCTGCTGTCGAACTCTTCCTCGGCACTGTTTTGCTCCTTCCTCTGGGCGGTAACCTACCGCCCGCTGGGGAGCGAGAGCAAACCCTTCAGTTGTCCATTAACAACTGCTTATACAGATTCCGAAAGTCGCTGACGGGAAACAAGCTTCGCGGTCTCGGCGTGCTGCTCGATCACCTGGAACGGCAGGACGATGTTGCAGACTTCACTAGTCTTGCCGTTCCAGACCAACTCCACCTCGCGCTTGTCTTCGAACAGCAAAAAGCGGTATCTGTCCGACAACGGCTTGTCCGCTTCCAGGAAGCGGAGGATCTCTTGCTGCTCTTGTTCAGTCAGTCGGGGCATGATGCCGAGTCTCCATGGGTGACGTGACGCTTCGTGAATTCACGGTTGACTAGTTGTCCCGCTACTGCTCTGTGGTGACTGAAACATGTTGAGGAAATCCTGCCGATCGTTTAGGCGCACCAGAACGGGATCTGCACAAGAGGAGGCCTTGCCAAATACTATGGCGTGACGGTCTTCCATCGTCGACAGGACACTGGCAAAGTCATCGCCGATGTAAGTTCCGAAGGAACTCAATCCCGGTCGAGTCGTATACACGCATCGCTATGATGGTATTGCACTGGTTGAGTATGGACTTCGTCACGTTCGCGGTTCTCTGAGTGACTAGAAGGCACCCGAGACCGTACTTTCGGCCTTGCAGTATTGCCTTCGCCGTCCCGTTTGAAGCTGTTTGGTCGCCAGGCGCCGCCGTCGAATTCCACTCCGGGACAAGGGAGTGAGCTTCCTCATAGACGATGCAGACCCGCGCGCGACTGGTCGGTCCGAGCGCCTGCACGAGAGATAGCGCTTCCTCAGTGATGACTCGTGTGATTTGAGTCGGTGTTAAAGAATATCAGACACCAAGTCTTGCACAACCAGCTTCGTTCATACAGAGCTTACGGTTCCTATCGCGGCGGGCAGGCTGCCCGTTGCCTCTGATTCGCTAAGCATCACAACCCCGACCGCGGTAGTCGTCGCTGGGGATACTGCGGCCATCCAACCAACTACCGTCGCGGTTAACAGGGACGGCACGTTAGCTTTGCCGGTTCTGCCAGTCGGGCAAGATGTGCTTGAGGTGAGCATACCCCTCCACCTGCAAGAATCCAGCAACGTCGCGCCTCAGGTTCTGGCAGATAATGCCTTCCAGGCCCTCGTCTCAGTAAACGGCGATCCATTTGCTGAAGATGGCTCCGCTACTGTCGGACAAACGGTCAGGGTGGAACTCTCCATACAGCAGACCGATCTGCCGTTGCATGACGTAAAATTTTCCGTGGATCCCGCCATCGTTGGGGAAGACGCGACCATAGAAGGGACCTTACAAGTCGTCGGCGGTGCGACCAGCTCTTCATCAGCGCACATCAAAGTCCCACCGGGAGTGCGCCTCCAATACAACACCGGATCCACCGTCTACGGGTCCGGCCCCAACGAGGAGAACATTACGCAATTGTTGGACATAAATGGAATCTCCGTAGCGACTTGCACAGGAATGCGAATTACGAGTGTCCACGGTGGGGCTTTCCTGCGACTCGATTTCACGGTGGTGGATGCCTCGTCGCCGTCTCTCGAGCCGCGATCGAATCCTTGGTTGGCGTCGGTCGTTTATCTGAACGGCAACCGGCTCGAATCCCCGGCGAGCATTTCGGTGAAGAGCGGAGATCGAGTTGATTTTGACATCGGATTAGGTCCGATGGCGAACGGCTCGTGGCTTCGCAAAGCGACGCTTGAAATTGAGACCGCAAAGAAGGGCGACTCGACGGACGTGATCATGATTGCTTCTAGCGAGCATAATGCCGACACCGCCGCTCGGGTTGCAGTCGATCTCCCCGACGGGCTCAGCTTGGTGTATCAGAGGGGCACTACCTCGGTTTGGACCCAAGCGGACGGCTGGAAGACGGTGGCCGACGTGGGGGACACTTCCCCCCTTCTGTCGCAAGGACTCCATCTGAACGACATCGGCGGCTGCAGTGACGATATTCCTGAGGATTGGGCGTACGCACGTTTTATCGTCGAATGATGATGACCTGCCCCCCGTTTGCGTACCACGCATAATTACAGTCCGGCCGGCCCGGGCCTAATGGCCATAGTGCGAACGTTGGCAACAAATCGGGACCTTCTGATCCGAAGTCAGACGCTCTGTCCAATTGAGCTACTCATGATGCTGGCAGCCCCGGCGAATCATCTGATTGAAGCTTGCTCCGACGCTTGCCGAGTCGTAAAGCCATCTGCTTCCATGCTAGGCTCCGACGACTTCTAGAGATTACATGTAATAACGGTATGACAATTCAGGGTCTACGTCTTCGGGAACCTCCGCCATGATCGGTCCTACTACGCCAGCCATTTGCATCGTTATCGGGAATTTGCCTCCAACAGACGCGGCATTCCAATTCATTTTGGTCAACGCCAACGTCTCTTCGCAAACTCTTCGTATATCCGCACCCCCGCCCTGTATTTCAATCGGTTGTGGGATATGTGGCCCTGGGTAAGTGCCCCAATCGGGATAAAAGCCCGTCGTGTACAGACAGATCTTCTCTTCCCCCACAATAAGTGCCGTACCTCGGGGCGGAGGATATTTTGTCTCAGGCATCAAGCGAAGGTCCGATCCCCGAACAGAGAGAAGTTCCAGGGTTCCAATATCCGCGAAGCCCCGGTGGAAGCCAGCGACTTCGGCATCGGAATAGACGCTTGTCTTGTGGATGGTTACGCGCGTCGGCGTACGACCTGCCCGCTCGCGATACTCCGACACAACGGCACGGGCTAGATGAGCTGCTTGATCTTCGGAGAGGTGAACCTCCGTTCCATCGGTCCATGGGATACGATCTCCTCGAAGAACGAATCCATCGATCTCAGAAGAGAATGCCTGGGCAATACTGCTGTACATGAGTGTTCTAGTGGTGGTCACGAGACGATGGAAACTGATGCCGACGTAGCAAACGTGAGGTGAGTCATACGCTAGTCGCCAGGGTATACCTCCAGCCTTATAAAATAGGCCAACGCCGACGCTCCATGCCCGAGTGGCGGGATCGTCCTTCTCCGGGCCATCGAGAAACAAATGATCCGTCGCCAGTTGTACTGGCACTCGATCGCGAAGTAGCATCACCTTTCCCTTAATCGCCCGACGCAACGTTCTGAATGCCAAATGCTCCGCATCTCCAGACTCACCAAAGTCGAATGGCAACGGTAGTTGCTCCCGGCGCCCGCGCGGCGTCAAAGAGAGGCGTTGGGGGCCCGCCTGCTGAAGTGTAGCGGTAGTCCGCAAGACCTCTTCAGGTATGCCGCAGATGACTAGAGCTGGACCCATTTCCCGCGTTGTGAGAGCGCGAATGCCTTCTAAATAGAGGTCAACAATCGAGTCGAAGCGAGCATTCTTTGTAAGACCGAGCGCTCGAGCCAGCCGCAAGTCCGAAATCTCGTATTTCCACCGATCAGCTAATTCAAGAGACGAGTGAAAGACGCTGGCGAACCCGGGAAAGTCCGGGAATCGTCGCCTATTTGTTCCTCCTGATAGCACCGTTCCTCGGCATCTCTCGAACCAAGAGGTCGCCTTCGCAATCATCGAAGGGGGGCCGACTATACCGATTCTTGTTTGGCTTGGGTGGCCGCCACCATACTGAAGGCTAAATGGGCCACTTCTGGTCAGCCCACTCTTTGGGTCAGCGTCTACGTCGCGACCGCCGAACTCTAGTTCAGGTTCAGGCAATTTACTTAGAAGGATTGGGATGGTCATGTCTTGATTCTGGGCTCGTCCACGTTTATTCCGTCCTGCGGCATGTCGGCGGCCAATGGACGCGCACGAATGACGATGGGGTTGTCGCCTGTCAGCGTAAGACGAATCTCATTCTCCTCAGGCTCCAATATCGATCGCCAGAAAAAGACATCTGCAAGTGCCTTCTGGTTGTAGTCCTCGGTGCTGTTTGACGTTGCGAGGGAGGTAGCTTCTCGCCCTCGAATGCGATCACGATCACCGTCGAGCGTAAAGACGTATGTGGGTGCAATTCTGAGGCACCAATAGCCAGAGATGTGCTCGAAATGAAACTCAGCCGCCTTGTGAATGCAATAAGTTCGCGTTGCACCAGGCCACCACGCGACGCGACGACTAGGTTGATGAACGCGCGCCTGGTACTTAATCCTTCGTACGGGGCCCTTTGTGCATGGAAAATACGCTCGGCGGCGCTTCCAATCAACGCGTAATCCTTGTCGGCGTAGGACAGTAAGTAGTGTCTCGTTTAGAAGCTCAGTAATAATGTTCTTGCCGTCCGTTCGATCTTGGAAGTCACGCATGTCGAGCAGCGTGACGTTCGGGCCATCGAGCGGACCCACATAGAGTGCGGGAAACAGAGCGGGATTTACCAAGGCAAACAGTTGACCTTCGTGCGGAACGAACGGAGGACACGCCGCACGTTCACGAGTTGGCAAATCACGTCGGTCTCTCAACGTGGTTGGCATCGCGAAGAGGGTTCGCGGAAGCTCGATGACTTCAAATAGGTTAGTGTGTGCTCGAACCTGTAAATCGGATGGACGAGCCGTCGACGTGCGAGAATCAACCGCAGCTTGGCGAGGTATCAGGCGTGCCGTGAAAGCGGTATTCTGAACTGAAACCTCGACTAGTAATTGTCCGTCAATTGCTTCCATGGATGCCAATGCATCTGACAGTCCAGATCCCGCCTTGTCTATAAGACCATTGCCGAACCAAAGGTCGGCTATCACAGGATTGCGGTATCCAGTGATCCCTGGCCCCCTCTCTCCACGAGCAATTCGTCGTTGCAGAAGATCAGGTGGTATGCGCGACTCGGACTCGTCATAGTCTTCGCCCAGGAGCCGACGCAGCAATGAGGGTTCGATTCCTCCGGGACTCTCGATGGATATCTGATTCGTTTCGACGCGAATTACGATCGGGTCTGGCGATTCATAGCTCCGGTGAACTAAAGCGTTTGCGAGTACTTCTTTGATTGCATCTCGGGAATAGCGTCTGACCGTTTTAGAGCGTTGCCCCTTCATCCGGACGGGTGGATTCACATCTGATATGACGCTCATGGCGGATTCGAACTGTGTCCAGAGCGTGCCATCGAGGGCCGTGGGGGGTTTTCCTGGAAGTCGAATCTCTACCCAGGCGCCTCGTGCCACAACGCGAGGATCTTTCTCGAGCAAGAGGACACCTGCGTTTGTAAGGTTGGTTGCATCGCCGTCGCGAACCGCAAGTCCCGCCGTGGCCAAAAGATTGAAGGCAGCATCTCTTTCTGTGGAGTCCGAGGAAAATCGCTCCGCATAGTCCGTCATTTCGATTGGCAGCGTGTCAGGAGCGCGCACTGGCGAGGTCGGCAATCTTAAGTCAAATGTCAGCGGCGCGCCGGTGGGATATGTATAGCCCTGAGCGCCCTCTGTCCCCGAGGACCGCCAGCACTCACGAAGCTCCGTCAGCAGCGCGTCAAAGTCGGTAATCGCGACCGAATTGAAGTTGCGTCCTAAAGCATCTGCCAAGTCAGATACCATGGGTGCCAATCCGGAGCTTGGCCTTCGTGAGCACCAGTAGACCCCATGTTTGAAACGATCGACAGACTGCACGTTCTGAAACAAAAGGTCATGCATTACAGACCTCTCAGAACCACGGTATCCAACAACGACCAATGGGTGGTCGCGCAGCATGGGAAGTAGACGAGCAACTAGAAGCTCATCCAACGATTCTGTCTCACCCGGGAGGTTGCGATCTTTGTAGTATTCGGCTTGGCCGTGAAGATAAATGACCTGGGGATATGCGGGCGCCGTTGTGATCGCAACATACTCTTCTTGTTTACCGATCGTGATAAGCGACCCGGGGCCATAAGCGGTGCGAATCAAATCGTCAAAGTTAGTCGTCAATACGGAATGAATGATTCGTCGCCGCAGTAGCGAAGCGAGACACTGGTATCCGACGTTGGGAGGAGCGGTCTGCTTTAGTAGGCTTAGAAGAAATCGTCGGCGAAATTCTCTCGGACTGTCTAGCAACCGAATGAGATCGGGGAACATGTCTGCCCAATCTCTGTCCGCACGGTACCAGTGTTCCGATTCGAGCACCGTGGATATGTCGCCGGGGCGAATGCGCGGATCGTCAGGTAGCCATCCTTGTCGTTTGGCGTAAAGCCAACGAGCACCAAGTCGAACCAGATCGCCGCTCGCTGGAATTCCGGAGCTAACGGACGCACCCGCCCCCAGCAGAAAGATGGGGTCCGGGCCATCGATAAGGCGTGAGAAGAGGCTCCTGACGTCCAGCGGTTTAGTTGCAGCGATTGTGTCAGACATGGAGTGTGTCGCTGCCATCGTATCTCTCTGCTAGTGGAATCCCTGACCCAAAGTGGCACTAGTTTGTGGATACGGATTAACCCCCGAAGCCGGCCACGCTGCTAGGAGGAGTAATCGGGACCAATGAGTATAATCCCTGCTACCAACACACCTTGCGTGATGTCAGGTATTTGAGAGGAGTTCAGATCAAGAGACCATGGAAAGTGACCTCGACCTAAAGAGGGCTCGCGCGTCGCTAGATGAGTTTGCGGCACTCCTCGCGGCCAAACCAAAGGAATCCGAGTGGCAGCGTCTCTTCTCATCAAATCCACACATCCTCTCGCAAGCGCTACCCTTGCGCCTGGAACCAGGCGACATCAGACCGGGTGGTAGACCGGGTCAGAGCGAGGCAGACTTCATAATCCACCCTCGGGCCGTTGGTCCGATCCCGTTTTACGGCGTAATTGAACTGAAGCGCAACGATGCTTCGGTCGTGCGAGTCAAGCGAGCCGACCTCTTGGAGTTGACCAGTGACGCACAGACAGCAGTTAGGCAGGCCCAAAATTACGCGCGAAAACTGCGCAAGGCACTTCTTGTGGGAGGTGAGCGTTCACTGATCCTCGGAAACCCAGCCTACAACTTCATCATCATGGGTATGTCCGATGAGATCGCAAGAAAGGTAGCGGAAGAAGTCTTGGCCAAACAAATGGCGGGACTTCTCCCTGGTGGATGTCACCTGGTCAACTACGACCAACTATTCGAGCAATTCAAGGCAAGCATCCCTCCGACCTTCCTCCAACTCGTTCCTGCTTTGCCATCGTTTCCTAGGCCACGTTGGGATTTGAACCAAACATCGCGCCTCCTGGATCGCCTGGTCCAATCGAAACCCACCAGACCCGCGGAGCCTTGGGCGGCGGCAAGATCCCCGAGCGGTAGCGGACGGTTCTGTGTAGTCGCGGATGGATTGGCAAGCTCATCCGCGTCAAGCGAGGAACTGATGCGGGACATTTCGTCCAAATCATCAAATGACATTCAGTTCCGCGCCGTCAGCTACAGCGGAGTAGGCCGGAGCTATGGCCGATATGACACGCATAGGTCTCTGAGTTCGCTGGCAAGATCTCTACGAGAATATCTGCCTCAAAGGCCGTTCGACTCGACAATCTCCTATGTCGGCATTGGCATCGGCTCTAATGTAATTGTTGGAGGCCTTGCGAGGGCGATGTCGGAACTCCCAACGTCCGAGTCCTCCCGATGGGCTTCGTCAATTCGCAGGCTCGTGCTCGTCGGACCTATGTTCAGAGCTCCTACGTGGATGCAGGATTGGCTCCGGGACGGCGCTCGAGTAATTCCGGCGCCAATGGCTGAGTTGATGGCGGGTGGTGACGGGCCATACACCGTTGAAGGTCTACGAATAATACGGCAATTGGGAATACCCGTGACAGTAATCCTTAGCGTTGCCGATGGATTGGCAGAGTACGATGAGGGCCTTATTGGCAGCCTCACTCAAATGGGCGCCGAGGTGATTAGGGTGACAGCGGAATCGACAGGCCGTGAGCCATTCGCGGCTCACTTCTCGACCTATCGGTCACCTTCGGTGATGCGGATCGTTGCTTCCCTGGTTAACAGTTAGCGCCATCCCGCATCAAACTTCGGAGGACAAACAGACGTAAGGCTTCCTCGAGCCTGGGCATGGGTGCACAGGAAAGTCGAGTCAGCCGATAGTCTTAGCTCCGGGCTTGCCGCCTAGACTGCGCCTTTGCGTCGGTTGTCCTCCAGGCACAGCATCTGGCAGTTGGCTCCGTTTGTCTTCCCGCGCTTCGACCACGGGGTGATGTGGTCCGCTTCCATCTCGCCGATCTCGAAATGCTTGCCGCACTTGGGACAGGTTGTAGAGGGTGCCCCAGTCGATGGTCTTCATCTCCTTGCGATACGTGGTGAACGTCAACTCCACCCACGAGATGACGGCTTGGAAGTATGACCACAGCTCGTTGGCGTTCGGATCATGCTGGTGGTCCGACATGTACTGCTCGATCTTGTCGCCGAACAGCCACGATATGGCCGTTTCCAGAAAATCCTGGCGGATCGGTGTGCCAGTCACGTACTTGCTGCCTATGGCTCTGTCCGATGAGGTCTTCACCCTCTGCCGTCAAGGGGCGGCGCCAACGGTGAGCATAAACGACCTCCGTCCCGTAGGGCCCCTTCCATTCATCCCTCCCCGATCGCGCCTCTTTGCCCTTGACGCCATTCACCTCGCTCACTGTCCTTCATGGCTTGTTTCAAGCTGAGCCCACTTCAAGTCTACGAACGCAAGATCGGGCGATGTCAAAGCGTCAATTCATACGCAGTCCACTGGCGGCAGTGTTTGATGGGCGTCTATAGTCATGGACAAACGTCCTGGAACGTGCCAGGCAGCCGTGAGGATTCCAAATGCCTTTGCAGACTCTGGATCCAGATCTCGATCTTCTTCGGGAGGAGTACGTTCTCGTCCAAGCATGGAAGAAGACATCAAACTACATTCGCCAGCACAACTGGTATGCAGATACTGTTGAGCTCGATCTGGCGAGCTCTGATCTCCAAGGGTTTCTTCAACAGCTCAAACAACGTCTGACCGAACCGAGTCAATGGAGATCGGGACTATTGCGACTTGTTCCCGCACCAAAGAATCAGAAGTGGGTCATTGCGAATGGCGCCTGGACTCCCGCGGAGTCCGTAGAACCAATCGATAGGCTCCGTCCGCTTGCCAATGTCAGACTCATCGATCAAGTTATCGCCACCGCCATTGCCTTGTGTATTGCGGACCGAGTCGAGACTATACAAGGAGTTCCACGAGTCTCAATAACTGACAACCTGGCGAGAAGGCGAGTCATATCCTATGGCAATCGGCTCTTCTGTCAGGAGGTAGAAGGCGAACTTTTGCATCGCTGGGGGTCGTCGACCTTGTATCGCCGCTTCTTTGAAGACTACCGCAACTTTCTGAAGCGGCCACAGGCCGTCGCGGAGTCTCTTAGAACGCAGCCAAACTCCGATGTGGTCATAGTTAAGTCAGACCTCAGAAATTTTTACGATCGCGTTTCGCCGGCGCTATTGCAGGCCAAACTTGCGGCTCTTATGCGTCCCTATGACGATGCGGGGTTCCTTGATCTCGCCAGTCGGGTCCTAAACTGGCACTGGGATGCCCAGGACCTACCGCAAGTCCAGGATTACGCGCGCCGAGCCGGTATCCAAGACTTCAACGTTGTCGCATTGCCGCAAGGCCTAGCAACAGCAGGGTTCTTCGCGAACGTGGCGCTCCTTGACTTCGATGATGCTCTACGAAACTCACTCGGCGAAGAAATCGAGCCCGGAGTAAAGCTCGAGGACGCCTGCCGATATGTGGACGACCTCCGCCTAGTCTTGATGGTCGAGGGCTCGCGGCAACTCAGTGAAATTAAGACAATCGTTTATCGTTGGGTTCAGAACTTGCTGGACCTGAATGCTGAAGACTTGCTCGCATCCGAGGAAAAGACAGTACCAGCGCCATTTGGCGCGGCGGAACGGCCATTGGTGCCGCAAAGCTGGAAGATGAACCGCATCCAGCATGCAATATCAGGGGGATTCGATCCCACTCAAGCGGAGGAGATTCTTGCGTCTGTACAGGCTCTAGTGCAATCTCAGCAGAGGCTCGCCGAACGGCTTGAAGTGGCAGATAGCCAAGATGAGCCGTGGCGAATGTCGCCAGCCCCAGATGTGGAAGACGACACGGTGTCAAGATTCGCTGCTCATCGCTTCAGGACCACTTATCGGTCGCTACGTCCGCTCCTCGAAGATACTGCTCCGCAAGATGAGGCCCCTCATCGCTCAGGTTTAGAGCCGCTACGCACGAAAGCAGAACTTGACGCGGAAGCCCAAGCATTCGCCTTCGACCTTGTAGAAAAATGGGTGCGCGATCCTTCACATGTCCGACTTCTTCGAATTGGATTGGACATCTGGCCGGATTCACAGCTCCTCGACAGCGTTTTGGAGCTCCTGCGGCCCTACACGACGGCTAGACGAGCGACTTCAGCCGACTTCGTCGCTTGGTACGCCCTGGCGGAAGTCTTCCGCGCTGGCGCTACCGAAACCGGCTTGGTTACTGACGAGGAGATGTTGCCAGATGCCGTCGACTTCGCGGGTTTCAAGGCCACCCTTGCTAACGAGGCTCGCCGACTTCTGTCCCTGCCGGTATCCAGCGTGCCATGGTACGTGCGACAGCAAGCCTTGCTATATTTGGCCGCCTTCGACCCGAACGACGTCGACCTTGGGCGCGACCGAACCGAGGAAACACGAAGGTACCGAGACTTAATTCGGTTCCTGAATCGCGGAGGGAAAGGATGGAGCGAGCGGAAGTTTGCCACGTACTCAGTCTTGGCGAGAAAGAGCTTCCTTTCAGCCGGCGATGCAATCAAGCTTGTTCGCGGCCGACTGAATCGAGGAATTCTGAACATGATCGGAGCGATGGATCCATCATTCGCAGCTGAGATTGTCGCCACCGGACCATCCACCGGTATTTCGCGTCGACTATCCCGCGACCTAGGAGTGGAGCCGAAGCCTGGGACTCTCCGGTCGCTTGTCTTGGGTGAGTCAAAGGGCAAAGTTCGGAATGAACGGACGATCCTGCGATTCGCGGAGCAGTTCTTATCGCAGGCACCCGGACTCACGGACGAGGTAATAACACCCTCTGATGCATTTCTGGAGCTGTCCGATAGCAGGACGCGAGATGAGACAGACGTATTGCTTACTCGCTTGAAACTCAAGCCACTTAGAGTTCAGCGTGAACAGTCGATGTATCGTCCGCCGGACTGGTGCGATCCAACTGAACGATGGCGGTTTCAATTGGGCTATCTCATACGGTTTATTCTCGCTGGCCAACCTGATTTCACAAGAATTGTCAGACGTTCTAGGCGTATCCAGGCCGAGGGTGGCCGCTATCGCCGACCAGAGAGCAATTGGTACCAGCGCCTGTACGGCATGTTCACGGCGCACGCAGCATTTGGTGACGACTGGTTAGCCGTGTCCGACTGGCTGGAACTCTTTCTCTTTGAGTTGCTCCTTTGGCCCGGATGTGAGCCATCCGATCTAGATTTCGTTCGCCGAGGACGTTTAGCAACGTTACGTGCCGTGCGAAAGAGGCTAAGCGACTTGGAAGAGCTTCAGGGACCGGCTCGCAGCGTCTTCATTCTTCCCCTGAATGTACGTCGACCGGACAGCACGGCGGAAGACAGGAAGCTGAGGGGTTGCGTCGTCCAGACCGTTTTACCCCGGATGAAAGATCTTCTGAAAGACGCTACGGTCTCTGACCCAGCTGCAAGACGCGTACAACGCCGTCATCTCTCCACGATTCTAGAGTCCGTTAAAAGAATGCTGGCGGTCAGAGGTACGCACGAACCCGACGGATCGAGGCTGGATTGGTTGATTCTTCCGGAGCTTTCTGTTCACCCGGACGACGTCGGAACCCATTTGAGGCGCTTTGCGCTTCAGCACAAGACAATAATTCTCGCCGGGCTCACTTACCAGAGTCAGGGCCCAGGCGGGCCACTCGTCAACATGGGAGTATGGATCGTCCCCGAATTGTCGGCGAGCCGCGGTTTGCAGATTAGGCAGCGCTACCAAGGCAAGCAGTATCTAGCACAGGATGAGAAGGGCCTGGGCATTCAGGGTTATCGACCATGTCAGTGGATCATCCAGTATCCGTGGGCGAATGATAAACCGCCCCTTCGCCTCACAGCCTCAATCTGTTACGACGCAACCGACGTTGATCTTGCATCGGATCTTCGTGAAAACTCCGACGTGTACGCGATCCCCGCATTAAATAAGGACGTCAACACGTTTGACCAGATGGCGCTCTCTCTTCAGTACCACATGTTCCAGATGGTCATTGTCGCAAATAATGGGGAATTTGGCGGGAGCAATGCCTATGTGCCCTATCGGGAGCAATACGATCGCCAAGTCTTCCATCTTCACGGGCAACCGCAGGCGTCGATAGGATTCATCGAAATCGATCCGATCGAAGACTTCCTCTCCCGAAAGAAGATCGGGAGCAAGAAGTCCGCCGCGCCGTCTCGCCCTGTCGGTCGGGCGTTTAAGTATCCCCCTGCAGGACTGACCTAGTAGAACTAAGCAGATTCGCCGGTTTGCGACTCGCCAATCACGGCCTTCACGTCATCTGGGAAGTCTCCCTTCAGGATCCAGGTCAAATAATCGGGGGCTTCTGACTTCACCTGTGTTAGTGGTACTCCCCTGTATTTTCCAAAGTTCAAACAGATTTCATCGTTTGCTCTGATTAGCAGGCCGTGCTCGTCTATCCAATTCTCGTCGACCCTTCTCGGCGCAGAAATCTGATCAAGCTCCCGCAGTTCGCGCGTGAGATCGGGATACCGCTCCAGTTGTCCGAGTAGCACGTCCATGGAAGCCAGCGTGTCGGCCTCTGATGAGTGGGCGCCGTTGTGCTCTCGCCCTCGATAGAACTGGAGCGCTGCTGTCAGATCTCGAGGCTCGCGCTCGAAATAGATCGCGAGCGCATCGACGATGGCGCGATCGTCAATAGAAAACCAGTGCCCAGCTCGGCGGAACTCAGCGCTGAGTACTTTCAAATCGAATCGTGCTATTCCGAACCCAGCCAAATCGCATCCATCAAGATGCCTAGCCAATGAACGCGCTATTCTCCGAAATGTTGGCTCGTGTTCGACGTCGGCAGTAGTTATGCCGTGAACGGCGGTAGCTTCCTCCGGCACTGGCATTTCCGGATTCACCCTGCGCGTAACGACATTCAAGGCACCAGATGGAGACACCTTCGCAACTGAGACCTCCACTACGCGCGCGGTCATTGGGTTAGTACCCGTGGTTTCGAGATCGATAAAAGCCAATGGGCGGTCTAATTTCAAACTCCGAGCAAGTTTCGCCGCCACCTCGATATATGGGGAATTTGCTTCTGCCATCGTTAATCAGCCTCTCGAAGCTGCGCTCAGGTGAGCATGATACAACGCTATGCGCAAAGAACCGTCTGCACGCGGCGAAATGCATCCAAGTGCCGCCATGGTGTCTGTAACTACGCGCTCCATCGTCACGGGCGAACTTCCGAAGTCTGCTGTCCTTGTGCACGACGCGGAAGCCGCCGAGCAATTGAACGGCTATCGCGGCGTCAGAACCGTGCGGCTCCTGTCCGGATTGCACGCCTTTTGGGCCAGGGTCGGCGCCATCCATCTGACTTTCCCCCAGTGCAGCGAGTAGTTCGCCGATTATAGCGTTATCAAGACGGCGGCTGGCCCCGCTGGGTGGTTCACTGGCGATCTATGTTGACACGGTCACGACTCCGACGGGTCCGTCGCGGCTGAACGGCAACAGCGCGCATTTCACCGCCGGACGCTCGCACAGCGTGGCACAAGGGACCAAGAGACTCAACAATTCGTATCTGGAGCGGGAGACGGGGCTCGAACCCGCGACCCTCTGCTTGGGAAGCAGATGCTCTACCAACAACTGAAACGCCAAGGACCCGCCTGCAAACGAAACTGCAAACGAACGCGCCATAACAGGGGGCTACCAGCCGTCATCTTATCGGTCGTTGCGCCCGGAGAACAGATACCACAAGGCACCACAAGGAACGGCCGAGTATGGGAAATGACCGGCCTGACTTAATTTGGGGCCAGGAGGCCCTCGGTTCGAATCCGAGCGCCCCGACCAACCTCCAACCTAGTCCGCCGCCTCTTTGACTCGCTCCTTCAAGCCGTCCAGCCAGTCCGCCGAGGCGTGCGCCTTCTCCTGGAAGGTCAGGCTCACCTCCGGGGTGAACACGCCCTGCAGATACGTGTCGGCGCGGTTCATGCCTTGCTCCCAGCCGGGCTGCTGTTGGGCGTCAGTCCCGCTGTTGCTGAAGGCGAGTATCACTCCGATGCCTACGAACGCTAAAAGTATCATGACCTTCATGGACGTCTCCTCCTTCACCCGCATTCTCCGCCGGCGCTCTCACCGGCCTCTCGCCGCGCTAGCGTTAAGGCTCCCGCGGTCCCTTAACCGTCTCGCTTCCGCTCCCCGTCCCGCGCGATACGATGATCCCGCTATGGCTCCCTACGGCAGCCGACAACGACGAGCTGGACGAAGACGACGAGGAGGCTCTGAACGTCGCGCTCTGATGCGCCAGGTGCCGCTGGGCATCATCTTCGCGCGCATCATCGTCGTCTCAGCGATGAGCTTCGCCGCCGCCGGCTCGATCTTCTTCCTCATCGGGGCCATCTGGGCCCCCGCCCTGGCCTGCGCCGGCGTCACCGTCCTCTTCCTCTTCCTGATGTTCTTCATCGAACGTGGCGCCGACGCCCGTTCCCGCACTTCCTGACCGCCCTTTGCGCTTGAACGGCAGTAGTCGCGCGGGTGATTAGGTGGTACGCTTTAGGTAGAAATGTTTGGCTCGCTTGGCGCTCCGGAACTCCTGATCATCCTGGCGATCGTCGTCGTCCTCTTCGGCGCGTCGCGCCTCAGCGGCCTTGGCAAGGGCCTGGGCCGGGGAATCCGCGAATTCCGCAAGGAGCTGCGTGAGGGCCAGGAAGAGGACGAAGAGGCCAAGACCAAGACCGTCTCCTCAGCCGCTTCCGCCAAGCCGTCCGAGGACAAGCCCAGCCAGACGCACTAGCACCATTCCTTCTGACATGCGAAAAGGCCGACCAGATTGGTCGGCCTTTCTGTTTGCCCGCTGTGAAAGCTAGGAGGCCGGCTCGACGTCCACGTGCTGGATGATCAGCGCGTTCGAGAGGTCCTGGTCGCAGCCGACCACGGCCTGGGTGAGGGCGGAGCAGAGCCTGAGGTCCGGCTGCGCCTCCAGGATGTCCATCCCCTTCGTCACCGTCCCGAACACCGTCTCCGTGCCGTCCAGGCGCGGGTCGTCCGTGAAGAGGATGCGGAACTGGCCGCCGCTGACGTCTTCAGTCCCCTGCACCACGGGAGCCACGACGGCCCAGGTCACGTGCTTGGCCGCGGTCGTCTCCACCGGCACCTTGTAGCCCGCGTCGCCGGTGCCGGTGCAGGTCGTCACGCCCTCGAGGACGCACTCGGAGTCGCCGGCCTGCGCCCAGTACTGGTGATCGAGGTAGAAAAAGGCCGTCCCGTCGTAGTAGCCCTTGGCCGCCAGGAAGGCGAAGCTGTTGACCGTCTGCGGCGTGTCCGTCGCCAGCGTCATCTCGATGTCGCCCTTGTTAGTGGTCAGGGTCGCCACATAGGCCTTCGTCCCGTCAATCACCGCAGCCGGGCTGGCAAAGACCTTCGCCGCCGCCGAAGCCTGCGGTGTCGGCGTTATGTCAATGTTTTCCGGTGGCGCCACGTTGTTCTTCCCCTGCGAGACGCCCAGCCCTACCGCCGCCATCGAGACGATCATGACGATGATGAAGAGGAAATAGAACGCCTTGACGTTGAAGATCAGGTTTACCGGAAACGGCAGCTTTGTCTTTCGCTCCCCTTCGGTTACAACCGGGCCTCGCCGCCGCCGTCTTCGTTGCTTATTCGCCAATCTGTGTCACTCCTGTTTCTGAATCACGATTCAGTATAGCAAAGCGCCTTGTTACGATCTGATGCCGGACTTTAGCGCCGGCCGACCCTGTGCTTGCCCATTCAACAATACGAAAGCGGCTTTTGTAACGGTTCGCCCCACCCGTCCATCAAATATTCCGACAATCAAACTAAATGGGGGGACAAATGACGCTGAGACAGGGCACACAACCAACAAACTCCGTTGCATCCGATAGCTGGGCCGATCTCAGCAGCCGCTGGTTCTTCGCCTGGCGCATGGCCGCCGCCTGCGAAGGTGCGCTCCGAGAGGTCAACGCCGCCCGCGACTCCCAGCCAGACCCGGAGCGGTCCGGCGCCCTCGGCCGCGCCAGCGAGCTTCTCCAGGAAGAGCTGATGCGCTGGGTGCGCCGCGGCGAGGCGCTGGACATGATCGTCGATCACCTGCCCCGCGGTACGCAGTAGTCTAGCGCGCCGTCAGGGCGCTCGCCGACCCGACGACAACCTTCGTGCCGTCGGCCTTCGCCACCCACACCTGCGAGTGGGCCCGCATCCGCGAACCTTCCGCCGTCTCCTCCGTGACCTGCCCGCCGGCCGCGACCCGCTCGCCCTGCCAGAGCACGTTGACCAGGTTCACGTTCATCTTGCCGCCCCTGAACCAGCCCTCCCCGAACCGCTCCGTCATCATCCCGGAGACAAAGCAGAGCGACATCATCCCCTGCACTACGATGTCCGGAAAGCCCAGCTTCCGCGCCTCCTCCACGTCGTTGTGGTAGTTCTTGTTGGGGCCGGAGAAGAGCTGGCACATCTCGATGGTGATCTCGCGCTCCGGGCCGGCGAGCGTCTCGATCACCCCCGCCTGCTCGATCTCGAACTTGCGGTCGGTCCGCTTCTCCCGGTCCTTGTCGACGACCACGCCCGAGGACTTGTTGACGAAGCTCTGGTGAGTACGGCCGCGGTTCAGGAGCTGCCCATCGTCGCCGTAGACGCCGACTTCCATGACCACGTACTCGCGGTCGCGCTTCAGATAGCGCTCGACGATCTGACGCCGCGCGGTGACCGTATCGCCGACCATGATCGGCGCGAAGACCTCGAACTCCTGGCGCGCGTGCAGGTTCCCGAAGTAGCTGAGGTACCAGTCGATCGTGTGGTAGACCTCCGAGTGCAGGATCAGCGCCGGCGCCACCGGCCCGCCGAACGGCGAGGCCCCGAAGTACCACGGGTTCTGGTCCTGGACCGCTCCCGCGTAGTGCGCCACCAGCTCCGGCGTAATCTCGATTCGTCGCTCGCCGTAGTACCGGCCGACGTACTTCTCGTCCGTGCGCGTGACCATGTGCCCAGTCTACGGGAGGCGGCGAAAAGTGGAAACTAGCGGAACGGCGTCGGTGTTACCGATGTGACCGGCGTCGCCTGGTCGGTCGTCAGTTGCGTCAGCCCCGTGCCGTCCGGGCGGATCGTATAGACGTCGCGGCGGCCGTTCCGGGTGGACGAGAAGGCGATCACACTGCCGTCCGGCGACCAGTGTGGCGTCGCGTCCCAGGCAGGATCGTCCGTCAACCGCTTTTGCCCGGAGCCGTCGGCGTTGGCGACGTACAGCTCCCGGTTGAGGTCGCGGATCGAGATAAAGGCCAGGCGACTCCCGTCCGGCGACCAGGCCGGCGACGTGTCGTCGCGCAGCGCGTCGGTCACCCGCGTCAACTCGGAGAGACGCGTGTCCATCGTGTAGATCTCCCCGTCGGCGTCCCGGTGCGAGACGAAGGCCAAGCGCACGCCGTCCGGCGACCAGGCCGGCGAGTCGTCGGACAGCGGCCGCACGGTCATGTTCACCTTGTCGGAGCCGTCGGCGTTCATCACGAAGATGTCGACGCTGGCGATGTCCGTGGTCTCGTAGGCTATGCGCGATCCGTCCGGCGACCAGCTCGCCTGCAGGTCGTCGTAGGGGTCGTCGGTCAGGCGCACCTGGTTGCTGCCGTCGGCGTTCATCACCCAGATATCGAAGTCGTCGTTGCGGTTGCTGGCGAAGAGCAGCTTCGTCCCGTCCGGCGAGTAGCCGTAAGGGATATCGACTCCCGGCGAATTGGTCAGGCGGGTGACGTTGCCGCCGTCCGGGTCCATCGCATAGATCTCGCCGTTGCCGTCGCGCTCGCTGTAGAACGCGATCCGCTTGCCGTCTGGAGACCAGACCGGGAAGGCGTCCGGCTCCTTGCCGCTGGTCAGCCGCGTCAGATCGGACCCGTCGGCGTTCATCACGTACACGTCGGTGTTGTCGTCGGCGTTCGTCAGGTCGAACACGCGGTCGCTGTAAAACGCGATCCGCGATCCGTCCGGCGACCAGATCGGCTCGGCGTCCCAGGGGAAGAACGCCCCCAGCTCCTGCGGAGAGCGGTTGCCCAGGCGCGGCAGCCGGACGACGTAGTCGCCGTTCTTCCGGGAGATGAAGATCATGTGGCCGTAGCCGGGTGAGCTCCCGCCCAGCGACTCGGCCACGATGACGACGCCGGCCAGCCCCGCAACCAGCGCAACGATGACCGCTACGGCGATCAGCGCCAGCCGCTTCACCGCGCCGGCCTCCACACCGGGTCGCTGGCCGCGCCGTCCGTCGGGCTCACGCGCGCCGGGGCTGAGCCGTCAGCGTTCATCACGTAAATGCCCGCCGGCGCCTCCCGCTCGGAGACAAAGGCGATCAAATTGCCGTCCGGAGACCACTCTGGCTCGCTGTCAGCGCCGCTCGCATCCGTCAGGCGGGTGAGGTTGCTCCCGTCGGCGGCCACCGTGTAGACGTCCGGGTTGCCATCGACATCGCTGCTGAAGGCGATGAGCGACCCGTCAGGCGACCAGGCGGCGTCGGCCTGCTGCCCGGGCGTGTCCACCAGCACGTGATCATCGCTCCCGTCAGAGCCAACCTCGCGCAAGGTGCTCTGCCCGTCCGCCGTCGACTCGTAGACGATCTGGGAGCCGTCCGGCGACCAGGCCGGGTGGTTGTCCACGGCGCGGCTGGTCGTCAGCCGGATCTCGCCGCTGCCGTCCACGTTGGCGACGTAGAGGTCAACGTTCATGTCCTCCTGCAGGGCGCCGGTGGTGCGGATGAAGGCGATGCGCTTGCTGTCCGGGGACCAGACCGGCTCGCTGGCTCCGTTGGGGTTGTCGGCCAGCAGCGCCGGGTCCGTCCCGTCCGGCTTCGACGTGTAGACCTCATCATGGCCGCTGCGGTTCGAGACAAAGGCGAGCAACGACCCGTCCGGGGACATCACGGGGTCATGAGCTTCCGCCGCATCGGGGATCAGGAGCTGTTGCGACTTGCCATCGGCGTTCATCGAGTAGATCGAGCGGCGCCCGTCGCGCAGCGTATCGAAGATGATCTTCGAGCCGTCGATCAGCCACGTCGGCGAACGGTCGCTGCTTGGGCGGTCCGTGTACAGGGACGTCGGCGACCCGCTGGCCTTCACACCTTCGATGCTCAGATTGCCGTCGCGGCTGGACGAAAAGATGATGTACTGCCCGCTCGGCGACCAGGCCGGCGTCGCCAGCGTAGACAGCTGCTGCGAGGCCATCTTCTGCAGGCCGGACCCATCGATGTTGATCTTGTAGATCTCGCGCAGACCGTCGCGGTCGGAGTAGAAGGCGAGCTGCGACCCGTCCGGCGACCACTCGGGGTCTCCGTCGTTGGCCGGGTCGTGGACCACGCGCCGCAGCCCCCCGCCATCAATGTTGACGAAGTACACATCGGTGTTGCCCGACTGGTCAGAGGCGAAGGCGACGCGGTCTCCCCCAGGCGACCACTTCGGCGTGATGTCCTGCCCCTCACTGCCGTAAAGCAGCTGCTGGCCGGAGCCGTCGGCGTTCATCACCCAGATGTCGTAGGTGCCGCCCCGGTCCGACTCAAAGACGAGGCGCGAACCGTCCGGCGACCAGTCCGGGAACCCATCGTCGGCGGGATCGTTGGTGAGGCGCGTCTGGTTCGTCCCGTCGGCGTTCATCACGTAGATCTCGCCGTTTCCGTCACGATTGGAGGCGAAGGCCAGGCGATTGCCGTCCGGCGACCACCTGGCGAACCCGTCGTCCGAGTCCTCGAAGGTCAGCCTATGCTGATCGCTGCCGTCGGCGTTCATCACGTACACATCCGCCGAGCCCTCCCGCTGGGACGTGAACGCGATCTGGCGCGAGTCCGGGGACCAGGCCGGGTACGTGTTCGTGGCGTACCCGGTGCTGGACGGCTGGTGGAGATCGCTGCCGTACTCGTTGACAGTCCGGATCACCGTCGCCCCCTGCACGTTGGCGACGAACGCCAGCACCCGCGCTCCCACCGGCGTTCCGGTGACCAGCGGCGTCCCGGTCACCCGGTCAATCGCCTCGCTGCCGCCACAGGCGACGGCCGCCACCAGCGCCAACGCCAAGAGCGGCGCGCAAAGACAAGCGCGCCTGACTGACGGGCGCCGAACCAGAGGTGGGATGCTCAAATGCACTCGATTCTTGTTATTGAGCGACTCGCAAGTCAAGCGAAACTCTAACGTCTACGTAATAGTTTCTTAGTGACTGACCGGTCTGTTCCTTGCAGCGTAACTTTCACTCCCCTTAAACTACAATCCCACTGGAACCCCCACATGCTTTTGGTCGCCCGTAAGAATCTCTTCTCGGAGAAGACGCGCCTCGCCATCTCCATCGGTGGCGTCGCCCTGTCCGTTTTCCTGATCGGAATCCTGCTTTCGCTCTATCGCGGCTGGGACCAGCAGGTCGGCAGCTTCGTCGAGCAGGTCCCGGCCGATCTCTGGGTCGCCAGTGATGGTACGACCGACTTCGCCGCCGCGGCCTCCATTCTCCCGCAGTCCCTGGGCACCCAGCTCAGCTACGCCCCCGACGTCGAAACCGTGAGCCAGCTGATCGTCCGGCCGATGGGCGTCTACCGCCAACAGGACCCGCCGACTGACACGTTCGACCTGCAGATGGTCGGCTACGATCCGAAAGTCGCCATCGGCGGCCCCCTGCGCATCATCGAGGGCAAGAGCACGCCCGGCCCCGGCGAGATCATCGTCGATGAGCAGATGCACAAGCGGCACAACGTCAACATCGGCGACAAGCTGGTCCGTGGCACGAAAACGCTGACCGTCACCGGCTATTCGGCCGGCGGCGACTTCGTCTACACCCAGGTCGGCTTCGTCACCCTGGACACCGCGATCGACTTCCTCTCGCTAAACCCCCAGGGCCAGCGCACGTTCTTCATCATCAAGCTCAAGGACGGCGTCGACGTCGACTCGGCGGCCGCGCGCTTCCAGCTGGCGACACCGGGCGTCAAGTTCATCAAGCCTTCCGACTTCGCCCACGAGACCCGCAAGCGCATCCTCGGCAACATCCTGCCGATCCTGATCGTGGTCCTCATCATCTCCTTCATCGTCGGCCTCGCCGTCGCCGGCCTCACAATTTACACAGCGACGATCGAAAAATCCCGCGAGTATGGCATCCTGAAGGCGGAGGGCTTCACGAACCGCTACTTATACCGGCTTGTCTTCGAACAGAGCCTGTTGACCGGGCTGCTCGGCTTTCTCGTCGGGGCCGGGCTGACCCTGATCGTCGCTCCGTTCGCCCAGGAAAGCGTGCCCCAGTTCGTCGTCTTTGTCCGCTGGCAGGACATCAGCGCCGTCGCCGGGACGACGCTGGTCATGTCGCTGCTCGCGGCGTATATCCCAATTAGAAGGTTGACCAGCATTGATCCAGTCTCCGTCTTCAAAGGCTAGCCCGGACCCCGCCGGAGAGCGGCAGTCGATTCTCCACCTGGAGAACGTCAGCAAGTTCTACCGGACAGGCGACTTCACGGTCACCGCGCTGAAGGACGTCAACTTCCAGGTCTTCGGCGGCGAAATCGTCGCCGTCATGGGCCCGTCCGGCTCCGGCAAGACCACGCTCCTCACGATCGCCGGCGCCCTCCTCCGGCCCTCGGTCGGGCGCGTCGAGATCTGTGGCATCGATGTCACCAACATGCGCGAGAGCCAGCTCGCCGAGGTCAGGCGCCAGCGAGTCGGCTTCGTCTACCAGAGCTTCAACCTGCTGGAGTCGTTGACGGCCACGGAGAACGTCAGGCTGGTCATCCAGAATCACAACAAGAGCAGCCGCAAAGACGCCGCCAATCGCGCCCGTGAGCTGCTCGAGATGTTCGGCCTCGGCCACCGCCTCAACTCCCTGCCCAAGAAGATGAGCGACGGCGAGAAGCAGCGCGTCGCCATCGCCCGTGCCCTCGCCAAGGACCCCGAGCTTCTCCTCGCCGACGAGCCTACCGCCAACCTGGACGCGCGCCGCGGCCAGGAAGTGATGGGGCTGCTAAGAGAGAAGGCCGTGGAGCTGAACAAGGCCGTCGTCGTCGTTTCCCACGACAACCGCATCCGCCAGTTCGCGCACCGCATCGTCTGGCTGGAAGACGGGACGATCAAGGACGAGGACACGCACGACGTGGGCCACTAGGCCCGGCTACTCGGTCTTGTCGCGCCGATCGTCGATGTAGTGCTCGGCAAGAAACGGTATCGCCACGAAGGCGCCCATCAAGGCCAGGATCAGGACCGCGGTCACGGTCACCTCGATGATGTCGCCGGAGCTCCAGGTCAGGTAGATCGCCAGCATTCGTTCGTCTCACATTGAGCATAGGGCGGCTGCGCCCCGCGCTCAAGCTGGCGCAGGCTGACCTGCTTCGGAAACCAGAGACCGGCCGGGCGCCGATGCGAACGTTCACATCAGCGCCCGGCCGGGCCGGAACGGGACTGGCTCAGGCAGTCGCGGCCTGGGCGTGGACGCCCTCCTTGGGGTCGATCATCCCGAGCTTCTTGACCACGGAGAACTCGCCGTCGTGCGCCTGCGCGACGTACATGTTCAGGCGTGGGTGGTGCTCGCCGGGGACCATCTCCGCCGGTCCGCCGGGGCCCTGGGCGATCTTCGCGTGGTCCAGCGCCCGGATCACGTCGTCCTGGTTCAGGGTGCCGGCTTCCTTCACCGCTGCCTCCCAGAGCTTGAGGCCGCGGTAAGTGCCGGAACAGGCGCTGCCGGCCGTGAACTTCACGTCGCCCGGGAAGCGCGTGTTGTAGCGGTCCAGAAGCTGGCGGCTGAACGGATCGCCGACGCTTTCGTAGAAGTCCAGGCAGCTGTACAGCCCCTCGACGTGCTCCGCCGGCACCAGGTTGAGGAAGTTCTCGTCGAAGTAGGTGCAAATGAGCTGTCCGCCGCCCTTCGTGAAGCCCGCGTTGTACAGCAGCTCCAGGAACGGGGTCAGCCCCGGCGGCACGATGGTGTTGAAGACCGCGTCGGCGCCGCTGGAGACGATCTTCTTGACGGTCTCGCCGTACTCCATCTCGTCCATCGGGAAGTACTCCTCGCCGACGATCTCACCGCCCGCGGCCGTGACCAGCTCGCGGACCTTCTTGTTCATCACGTGCGGCCAGATGTAGTCGGCGGAGGGCAGGTAGAAGCGCTTCGCGCCCGTCTCCCGCATCATCCAGGGGATGAAGTGCTCGAGTTGCTGCGCCGGCACCGGGCCTGTGCAGAAGAGCAGCGGATCGTACTCCTGGCCCTCGTACTGCTCCGGGTAGATGTAGAGCTTCTTCGCCTCTGCCACCACCGGCCCCTTGATCGCCTGCCGCGTGGAGCTGTAGATGCCGCCGAGAACCAGGTCGACGTTGTCGCGCTGGACCAGCTTCGCCGCCTTCGCTGCCGCGACGCTGTCGTTCGTCTCGCTGTCCTCCAGGATCAACTCGATTCGCCGCCCCAGCAGGCCGCCTTCGGCGTTGATGTCGTCGATGACCATCCTCGCCACGTTCGCGTTCGCCTGGCCCATGAACGAAAGCGGTCCGGTCTGGTCCATGATGACCCCCACTTTGATGTCTGCCATTGCCGTCCTCCTCTTGGTGATTTGATCTCGAAGCAAGTCGCTTCCAACTCACCTTATTGAGGTGCGGCAGGGGATGGTATCGACAGAACTGTCGATTTCTCAGTCGAGGAGCCCGTGCTCCATGGCGAACAGCGCTGCACCGGCGCGCGTGGAGATCGCCGCCTTCTCGTAGACGTGCGCCGCGTGCGTGTGCGCCGTCGAGGGCGAGATGACTAGCTCCTCGGCGATCTGCTTAAGCGTCAGGCCGCGCGCCAGGAACTGCAGCACTTCGATCTCCCGCCGGGTCAGCCCCGCCGGTCCGCGCTCGCTTCTTCTCCGGCGGTTTCGCGCCCGCCACCTGCAGCACCGCCCGCACGGCGTCGGCATCCAGCGCCTCTTTCGCTAGCTCGGCGACGCATTCGTCAGGCGTGAGCGCCGGCCGGCCCGGTCTCTCCACGAGCAGCTCCGCACAGGCGTCCGCCGCGGCCAGGACGCGCGCCGGCCTGTCCAGCGAGGACCCGGGCAGACCGCGATAGTAGCCGCTGCCGTCGGTCCGTTCGTGGTGAAGGCCGGCCACCCGGGCCAGCGGCTGGAACAAAGTGCTGCGCTCCAGGATGCGCTCAGTGTGGTATGGGTGCAGCCGCACCTGCTCCAGCTCAATCGTGCCAAGCGACGGCCTCTCCCAGATCCCCGTCGAGATCCCCACGCGGCCCAGGTCGTGCAGCAGTCCGGCCCGCCGCAGCGTGTCGCACTCCTCATCGCTCATCCCCAGCGACCTCGCCGCCCCCTCGGCGAGCCGGGCGACCCGCGAAGAGTGTCCGTGCAGAAACGGCGTCTTCAGATCGACGAAGTCCCCGAACACCCGGCAGATGTCGTCGAGGCGCTCCCCGCCGACGATCCGCCACGGCCCGGGCTCCGCGGCCAGCACCGCTTGCCAGGAGTCCGGGGCCTCGAGGCATTCGAACAGCTCGTCGGCATGCTCGACGAACATCTCCGAGATGGTGGGGTCCAGCACGCGTCCGGACCACGCTTGCACCGTCCCCAGCGCGTGCTCTGGCCCCGCCGCCTGGCCAAACATCGCGGCGGCGCTTGCCACGTGGCCGATGCGGGTCGCCAGCGGGATGTCGTCTCCGGCCACGCCGTTGGGAACGCCCTGGCCGTCCCAGCGCTCGAAGATGTGCCGCACGCTGTCGGCCACGCTCTCCTCCAGCCCCAGGCGCCGGACCAGGCGGCCCCCGACCTCGCGGTCCGTCTTGCTTCCCTCAGCCACCACCTGCATCGCCTCGGCCGGGTCCATCCCGTCCTTGCCGAGGTTGGTCAGCAGGCGCGTGAGCTGATCGAGGTCGTCCGTGTCGATCGCGTCACCGCCGAAGCGGACGGCGACGTCATTGCCGCCCAGGTACAGCGCGAACTCGTGCGAGGTCGACGTGCAGCCGGCGGCGCGCAGCAGCGTCGAGAAATAGACCACGGTCCGGTCCTCGCGCGAGAGGCCAAGGTGTCCCGCCAGGTTCGTCGCGATGATCGTCTTGTACAGCGCCTGCCCAGGCGGCTGCCCGCGCACGAGGTCCGTCGCCACCGAGAGGGCGGCCAGCGGCTCCGCCAGGCGAAACTCAGAAGCTGTCACTGGTCATACTGACGCCGCGGTCGGCGACGCTCTTGGCACGAAGTCATTCGGCCTCGAGGACGAAGCGCCGGAACGCCTCGCCCAGCTCGAAGTCCTGCCCCTCCGCCATCCAGCCACCAAGCCACCGCGCAAACTCCACCGCGTCCTCTCCGAGCTGGCTCGAATGCGCGAGCAGCGCCTTGCACTTGAGGTCGAACGTCTCGCCGATGTCGACAAATGTGTTCGGCTGGGCGGATGCCGCCAGCCAGAGCTGCGCCACCTTGTGCGGCTCCAGCCCGTCGGCCAGCAGCTCAGGAAAAGTCAGCCGGTCGCGGGCGGTTGGGAAGACGGCGTCGATCGTCGCGTCACCGCTGGCCCGGTGGTCCGGGTGATTGACATAGGTCTCCGTCAGGAAGCGGTTCGTCGGGTCGTAGCAGATCACCACCTCGGGCCGGTGGGTGCGGATGACCCGCGCCAGGTCCCGCCGCAGCTCCAGCGTGTGCTGCAGATAGCCATCGGGATAGCCCATGAACACGAACTCCGCGACCCCCAGGATCCGGCCGGCCTCCCGCTGCTCCTTCTCCCGGATCTCGGCGAGCTGGGAGGGCGTCATCTTCGGGTCATCGCTGCCCTTGTCGCCCTTCGTCACGACGACGTAGGTGACGCGGCTGCCGGCCTTGCTCCACTTGGCGACGGTGCCGGCGGAGATGAACTCGGCGTCGTCAGGGTGAGCCACGACGACCATCGCCGACTTCGGAGTGTAGTTCTGGCTATCGGTCACTGAGACTCCCTTGCGACGGGCTCATCTTGGCGCCCCCGACAGGACTCGAACCTGTGCCCCCGGCTTCGGAGGCCGGTGCTCTATCCACTGAGCTACGGGGGCGCAGCGCCGATTGTAACATGCAACACGCACGCAACCGATTGGCCCGCCAGGTGTTGTTGACAGCCTCCGGAGCGCTCGTCCATCCTCGAAGTGTGACCACTCCCGAAGGCGCAATTCGAGACCGGATTCGCCGCCTCGACGACCTCGCAAGGCGCCTCCTCCAGGACCGCCGCCTGATCATCGCCAGCAACCGCGGCCCCATCCAGTACGAGATCGACCAGGACGGCGCGCTAACCGCCCAGAGGGGCTCCGGCGGCATGGTCACCGCTCTGCTCGCCACCGCCCAGATGGTGCCGATGACCTGGGTCGCCATGGCCATGACCGATGGCGACCGCCGCGCCGCCGCCGAAGCCAACGGCGATCTAATCCGCAGCCCCGGCGAAGACCTCTCCGTCAAATTCGTCACCGTCGCCAGCCCCACTTACCAGCGCCACTACTACGTCTTCTGCAACCCACTCCTCTGGTTCGTCCAGCACCTGATGTGGAACGCGCCCCGCACCCCGAACATCGGCCGCGCCGTCTACGAGGCCTGGGACAGCGGCTACATCCCGGTCAACCAGGCGATCGCCGACGCGATTATCGAAGAGGCGCGAGCGTCCACGGGGCCCGCCTGCGTTCTGATCCAGGACTACCACCTCTACCTGGCCCCCGCCATGGTCCGCGCCGAAGTCCCCAACGCCACCATCCTCCACTTCACGCACATCCCCTGGCCCGGCCCGCGCTACTGGGGCCTCCTCCCCGAATTCATGCGCCGCCGCATCCACGAAGACATGTGCGCCAGCGACATCATCGGCCTCCAGACCCGCGCCGACGTCCAGAACTTCCTCCACTGCTCCGAGGTTATCCTCGAAGGCTCCTCCGTCGACTACGAGACCTGCACCGTGCGCTTCCGCGGCCGCGTCATCCACGTCCGCGAGTACCCGATCTCCATCGACTCCGGCGGCCTGTTGGAGTTCAGAGACTCGCCCGAAGTCCAGAAGTACGTCGCCAGGCTGCGGCCGCTGCTCGGCGAAAAGACCATCGTCCGCGTCGATCGCTCCGAGCCCAGCAAGAACATCATCCGCGGCCTCCGTTCGCTGGAGCTTCTACTGGAGCGCTACCCGGACCTGCGCGGCCGCGTCAACTTCCTGCAGTTCCTCGTGCCTTCCCGCAGCGAGCTCGGCGTCTATCAGACCTACACCGACGAGATCTTCGAGCTGGTCGAGTCGATCAACGACCACTTTGGCGATGTTGACTGGCAGCCGATCCGCGTCTTTTACGAGGACAACTACGCGCAGGCCATCGCCGGGATGACCCTCTACGACGTCCTGCTGGTCAACCCGATCATCGACGGCATGAACCTCGTCTCCAAAGAGGGGCCGCTGATCAACGCCAGGGACGGCGTCCTCGTGCTCTCAGAGCAGGCCGGCTCCTTCGAGCAGCTCCAGTCCCACGTCTTGCCCGTCGCCCCTTCGGACCTGGAGGGTACGGTCCGCGCGCTACACCACGCCCTGACGATGCCGGAAGACGAACGCCGCACCCGCGCCGAGGGACTGCGCCGCAGCATTGAGGACTTCGATATCGTCTACTGGCTTGAGTCGCAGTTCAAAGACCTGCTCGCACTCACCGGCGAAGGGATCTGACCAGCTCCTCCAGCAGCCACTCCACGCCTTCCACCCCGCGCACGAAGTAATCCGCCTCATCCAGCACCTCCGGCTGCACCTCCTCGCTCCAGACCGCAACGCTGGCCCCCGAAACCCCCGGAGCTGTGGACCGCGCGGAACATATCGAGGTCCGTCACGTCGTCACCGATCGCCAGCACTGACTTCGCGCCCATCCGGCCGATCAGCAGCTCCGCCGCCGTCCCCTTGTGCACATCGAGAGGCGGCCGCAGCTCGATCACCTTGCGGCCCTCGTGCACCTGGAAATGCGCCGCCGCCGCCGACCCCGAAACAAAATCCGCGATCGCCGCGCGCGCTTCCGACTCCGACTCCGCCGTCCGGTAGTGAAAGGCGACGACCGGCCCCTTGTCCTCGACGATGACACCACGTACTCGCAGCGCCGACGCATCGCGGATCACCTGCCGCGCCCACCCGGCGTACTGCTGCACTTCGTCGGGCGTCTGCGTCTTGCCGTCGGCCTCGACGTTCAGCCCGTGGTTAGACGCGATGAAGGCGCCCGGAATCGCGACAAGCTCGCGCGCTTTTTCCGGCGCCCGGCCGGTCACAAACGCCACAAGCACGCCCTGGCCCGTCAGTTGGAGCAGCGCATCCCTGGCGCGGCTCGAAATCCGCGCGTCTTCGGGGTTCGGAACGATGGGCGCGAGCGTGCCGTCGATGTCGCTGAGGATGGCGAAGGGCTTGTGGGAGAGCAGTGGCCGCAGCGGCTCGATGTCTTGCAGCTCCTCGGCCATGCCCGTCCTTTCCTGCTATGCCTGCCCCCGCTGCCGGTATTGTAGCGCCTCCGCCACGTGCGACGAGGCGATTACCTCAGACCCAGCCAGGTCGGCGATCGTCCGCGCCACCTTGAGCACCCGGTGATACCCTCGCGCCGACAGCGCCAGCTGATTCACCGCCAGCTTCAGCAGCGAGCGAGCGGCGTCTTCCAGGTAGCGCTGGCAGAACTGCCGCACCTCCACCGGGCCCATCTCGCTGTTCGCCGAAAGGTGCGACTCCGAGTACCTCAGCCGTTGCACCCCTCGGCTCTTGTCCACCCGCTCCCGCACATCGAGCGATCCCTCCGGCGCCGGGCCCTGCGACAGCTTCTCGTAGTCCACCCGCGGTACCTCGACGAAGATGTCGATCCGGTCCAGCAGCGGACCTGAAATCCGGTGCTGGTAGCGGGTCACCGCCGAGGGCGCGCACGTGCACTGCCGCGCCGTGTCGCCGTAGTACCCGCAGGGACACGGGTTCATCGCCGTCAGCAGCGTGAAGTTCGCCGGGAACGTAACGTTTCCGGCCGCCCGGCTCACCGTCACCTTCCGGTCCTCCAGCGGCTGCCGGATCGACTCCAGGACCGCGTGCGCGAACTCCGGCAACTCGTCCAGGAAGAGCACCCCGCGGTGGCTCAGACGTGATCTCGCCCGGACGCGGCTGCTTGCCGCCGCCGACCAGCCCCGCGTGCGAAATCGTGTGGTGGGGCGCCCGGAACGGCCGCATCCGCATCAGCGGCGTGTCGTTCGGCAACATCGCCGCCACGCTGTAGATCTTCGTCACCTCCAGCGCCTCGTTCGCCGACATCCTGGGCAGGATGCCCGGCATCGCCCGCGCCAGCAGCGTCTTGCCCGAGCCCGGCGGCCCAACCATCAGCACGTTGTGTCCGCCCGCCGCCGCCACCTCCAGCGCGCGTTTCACGTGCTCCTGCCCCTTGATCTCGCGGAAGTCGGCTCCCTCGTGCGGCGCAGCCTCGCCGAGGTCTACGTCGCGCTGTGGCACAAAAGCGTCGATCTGGCGCGTTGAACCCCAGGTGCTCCACGAGCGCCCGCAGCGAGTCGACCGGGATCACCTCGACGCCTTCGACCAGCGCCGCCTCGCCGGCGTCCACGTCCGGGACGAAGATCGTCGTGAAGCCGCGCTCCTTGGCCAGGCCGACCATCGGCAGCACACCGTTGGTGTGACGCAGCCGCCCGTTCAGCGAAAGCTCGCCGATGAACACCGCGTCCCGCCGCGGCTCCGGCACCTGCCCCGAGGCCACCAGTATCCCGACGGCGATCGGCAGGTCGTAGGCCGGTCCCTCCTTGCGCAGGTCCGCCGGCGCCAGGCTGACGGTGATCTTGTGGGCCGGGAACTGCAGGCCGGAGTTGCGGATCGCCGACATCACCCGCTCCCGCGCCTCCTGCACCGCCGCGTCCGGCAGGCCGACGACCGCGAACTTCGGGAGTCCCATGTTGACGATGTCGACTTCGACGTCGACGATCTCGCCGTCCATCCCGATCACCGCGCAGCTGTTGACTTTGGAAAGCATCTGCTTGACGCGACGTTACCAGCACAAACGTTCTCAGCGAAGCGGTAAATGGCACAGCCCGTGAGATTTGGCCGCCGAGCCGCTATCCTGTGGAGCGACATGCCTCCCGAACTGCCGCCCGAAGTCCAGGACGTACTCGATCGCCTGATCGCCGGCCTCGGCGAAGACCTGCGCGCCGTCTTCTGGCACGGCTCCTGGGCCCGCGGCGAGGCCAGACCCTGGTCCGACCACGACATGATCATCGTCCTCAAGCGCCTCGACGACGCCCTCCTCGCCAGGCTCCAGGAGATCTTCCGCGGCCGCGAGGGTTGGTCCACCTTCGTGCGGACAGAGGAGGAGCTGCGCCAGTACCCGGCGGAGGGCCGCCCGCAGTTCCACTTCGGCCTCGTCAAGCTCTACGGCGACTTCGATCCGCCCCCACTGACCCGTGACAACATCATCGACGAGCTGCGCATCCTCGCCCTCAACATCAGCTTCGAGACGCGGTACCGCCTCTTCCACAGCGAGCCCCTCTACAGCGAGATGGAGCCGCACATGCCCGGCTTCCAGCGCCGCCGCAACGCCCGCCTCCTGCGTTACGCCGCCAAGCTTGCCATCCTCGCCATGAAAGCGCGCGAGCTCCTGGCCGGCCGCGAGTATCCCGTCTCAATCGCCAACCTCCGACCACTCCTGAGCGACGCGAACGAGCTCCAGATCGTCGACACTGTCGACCGCTGGGACGATTTCCAGTCCGGAGTCGAAGCCGACTGCGGCCCGTTCGCTCTCCGCCTGGACGCCTTCGCCCGCAACCTCGTCGCCTGGCTCGAAAGCGAAGCCCCGTCCCTCCACCCTTCACAATTCACCATTCACAATTCAGTCCGTCACTTCACCGCCACCGCCTTCGTCGTCCGCGGCGAGGCCACGGTCCTCCACTGGCACCGCCGCCTCGGCCAGTGGATGCCCCCCGGTGGCCACGTCGAACCCAACGAGGACCCCGCCACCGCCGCCCTGCGAGAAGTCCGCGAAGAGACCGGCCTCATCTGCGAAATCGTCCCGACATCCCCGGCCCTTGACTTCACCTACCCCGAACAACTGCCCGCGCCCTACACCATCCTCCTCGAAGACATCCCCGGCCCCGGCGAACCCCACAAGCACATCGATCACATCTACTTCGTCCGCCCCGTCGAGACCGCCGCCCACGGCCGCGTCGACGACCCAACCCTGCGCTGGCTCACAGCCGCCGAGCTGCGCGAAAACGCCCCGCTGGACGTCGCCGGCTGCGGCGTCTCCGCCGCCGTCCCCGAAGACGTCCGTCAGCTGGCCCTCGCCGCCATCGAAACCCTCCACTCGTCCTGAGCAATCAGTACCGCTTTCACCATTCCCTCTTCCCTCTTCCCCCTTCCGCCTCGTACCCTTGTCGCATGCTGAACATCCAGCTCCTGCGGGAGCAGCCTGACCTAGTCCGGCGCGCTCTCGCACTGCGCCACACCGAGGCCCCGCTCGACGAAGCGATCGCCCTGGACAGCGAGCGGCGCACCCTCCTCACCGAAGTCGAGGGCCTCCGCGCCGAACGCAACGCGCTGGCCAAGGAGGTCGGCGAGATGGCGCGCCAGATGAAGTCCGCCGACACCAAAGACGCCCTCCACGCCGAGCACCGCCGCACGGACCTCATGGCCCGCTCCAACTTCGTCGGCGAGAAGCTGGAGCAGATCGAAGGCCGCCTCAAAGAGCTGGACACGGAGCTGCGCGGCCTGCTCTTCCAGATCCCCAACATCCCGGACGAGACCGCCCCCGAAGGCCCCGACGAGTCCGGCAACGTCGTCGTCCGCCAGTCCGGCGAGCCGCCAGACCTGGGCTTTGCGCCGAAGCCCCACTGGGAGCTCGGCGAAACGCTCGACATCATCGACTTCGACCGCGGCGCCAAGCTCGCCGGCAGCCGCTTCTATATCCTCAAGGGCGAAGGCGCACACCTCCAGCGCGCCCTGATCAGCTGGATGGTCGACTTCCACCGCGCCCGCGGCTACAGCGAGGTCTACCCGCCGGCGATGATCAAGGAGGAGAACCTCTGGGCCGGCGGCTGGCTCCCCAAGTTCGGCGAGAACATGTACCACGACGCCGAAGAGGACTTCTGGTGGATCCCCACCGCTGAAGTCGCGCTCACCAACATGCATCGAGACGAAATCCTCGAGCCCGGCGCTATGCCCGCCAACTACGTCGCCTACACGCCCTGCTTCCGCCGCGAGAAGATGTCCGCCGGCCGCGACGTCCGCGGCATCAAGCGCGGCCACCAGTTCGACAAGGTCGAGATGTACAGCTTCGTCGAGCCGGAGAAGTCCGCCGCCGCCCTCGAAGCGATGATCGCCGAAGCCGAAGCCGTCGCCGGGGCCCTCGGCCTGACCCATCGCGTCCTCGAGCTCTGCACCGGCGACCTCGGCTTCAACGCCGCCAAGACCTACGACCTCGAAGTCTGGTCACCCGGCTCCGACGAGTGGCTCGAAGTCTCGTCCTGCTCCAACTGCACCGACTTCCAGGCCCGCCGCGCCAACATCCGTTTCCGCCGCGAAAAGGGCGCGAAGCCGGAGCACCCGCACACCCTTAACGGCAGCGGCCTCGCCCTCCCCCGCACGATGATCGCCGTCCTCGAAAACTACCAGCAGCCCGACGGCTCCATCGTCATCCCGGAGACCCTCCGCCCCTACATGAACGGACTGGAGCGCATCACCTCCTCGCCCTGAGGCCCGCAGGCTTAGGGCCGTCCCAAGAGATGTCGAACCGCATCCCGGGACTCAGCCAGATCGCCACACCTGGACAAAACCCCTCACTCTTCACACTTCCTACTTCACTATTCCCCCGTCCACCTCGTACCATTCCCCCATGCGAATCCTCGCCGTAGACGTCGGCACCGGCACCCAGGACATCCTCCTCTTCGACTCCGCCCAGCCCATCGAGAACGCCTTCCAGCTGGTCATGCCGTCGCCGACGCAGATCGCCGCCGCCCGCATCCGGCGCGCCACCGAGGCCCGGCGGGCCGTCGCCATCAGCGGCGCCATCGCCGGCGGCGGCCCCTGCCACTGGGCGCTCGAAGACCACCTCCGCGCCGGCCTCCCCGCCTACGCCACCCGCGACGCCGCCCAGACCTTCGACGACGACCTCGAGGCCGTCCAGCGCATGGGCGTCACGCTGGTCTCCGAAGACGAGATCGCCCGCCTCGACGCCGACCACGTCGTCCTGCGCGACCTCGACCTCGCCGCGATCCGCAGCGCCCTCGCCGCCTTTGACGTGCCCGGCCAATTCGACGGCCTCGCCCTCGGCTGCCTGGACCACGGCGCAGCCCCGCCCGGCTACTCCGACCGCCTCTTCCGCTTCGAGCACTTGCGCCGCGTCGTCGAGGCCCGCAACGATCTGCGCGCCTTCGCCTGCCTGCCCGCCGAAGTGCCCGAGTACCTGACCCGCGCCCGCAGCCTGCTCGCCTCCGTCGATGTCGATACGCCCGTCGTCTTCCTGGACACCGGCCCGGCCGCCGCCCTGGGCGCGCTCCAGGACCCCACCGTCGGCGATCGCGACGAGCAGGTCGTCCTCAACCTCGGCAACATGCACGCCCTCTGCTTCCACCTGCGCGGCGCACAGATCGTCTCGCTGTACGAGCACCACACCGGCGAGCTCACCACCGCGCAGATCGAAGACTTCACCCGGCGCCTCATCGCCGGCGCCCTCCCCCACGAAGACGTCTTCAACAGCAAAGGCCACGGCGTCTACTACGCCGCCGCGCCCAACGCCGCTGCACAGCCCCTCGTCGCCGTCACCGGCCCCCAGCGCGCCCGGCTCCGCGGCTCTACGCTCAACCCCTACTTCGCGGTCCCCCACGGCGACATGATGCTCTCCGGCTGCTTCGGGCTCCTCGCCGCCTTCGCCGAAAAGCACCCCGACGCCGCCGAACACATCCTTCCCGCGCTCCGCTAACCTACGCCCTCACCTCCCCGTTCACTCTTCACCAATTGACACATCCGCGCATTCGCACCAAGATTGCCTCAGAAACCGAAGAAGGAGGCCCAGAATGGCCAGCCCAGCCCTAGACGCAATCATCCAGATGCTCAAATCACGCCCGGCGTCCGAAAGGCTGGACGCCCCCGAGACTCGCGCCAGCTTCGAGCTGATCGCCCAGATGTTCCCGGTGGCCGCCGACGTCAAGCGCGAGCCCGCCAGCGCCAACGGCGTGCCCGGTGAGTGGATCACCGTCCCCAACTCCAGCGACGCCGTCACGATCTACTACCTGCACGGCGGCGGATACATCATCGGCTCCATCAACACCCACGCCGACATGGTCTCGCGAATCGCCAGGGCGTCCGGAGCCCGCGCTTTCTCGTTGAACTACCGTCTGGCCCCGGAAGACCCGTTCCCCGCCGCCGTTGAAGACGCCACCGCGGCCTACCGCTGGCTCCTGGCCCAGGGCATCCGCCCTGAGTCCATCGTCATCGCCGGTGACTCCGCGGGCGGCGGCCTCGCCCTGGCGACGATCCTCTCCCTGAAGGCTGCCGGCGATCCGCTTCCCGGCGCGGCCGTCTTGCTCTCGCCGTGGACAGACCTCGACGGCACGGGCGAGTCGATGAAGACCCGCGCCGACGCGCGACCCGATGATCCCGGTCCGGACCCCTCAAGGAGATGGCCCAGATGTACGCCGGCGACGTGCCGAGCTGACCGACCCGCTCGTCTCGCCGCTCTACGGCGACTACGACGGCTTCCCGCCGATGCTGATCCACGTCGGAGACGCCGAAGTCCTGCTCGATGACTCCACCCGTGTCGCAGCGAAAGCCAAGGCCGCTGGCGTCGAAGTCACGCTCAAGGTCTGGGACGAGATGATCCACGTCTTCCAGATCTTCTCCGCCACTCTGCCCGAGGGCCAGCAGGCCATCGACGAGATCGGCGAATGGGTCAAGGCCCACGTGAAGAGCAAGGCGGCTGCTTGAGCATCCTCGTCGGCAAAGACACGCGTCTCATCGTCCAGGGGATCACCGGCAAGGAAGGCTCTTTCCAGACCCGCCGCTGCATCGAATACGGCACCAACGTCGTCGGCGGCGTCACGCCCGGCCGCGGCGGCGAGACCGCTGAAGGCGTTCCCGTCTTCGACACCGTGAAGGACGCCGTAGCGAAGACCAGCGCCAACGTCGCCCTGATCTTCGTCCCCGCGCCCTTCGCAGCCGACGCCGTCCTGGAAGCCGCCTACTCCGAGGTCCCCGTCATCGTCTGCATCACAGAAGGCGTCCCGACGATGGACATGGTGCGGGTCAAGCGCTTCCTCCGCGGCTCCGGCCTGACGCTCATCGGCCCCAACTGCCCCGGCGTCATCACCCCCGGCGAGGCGCGCGTCGGCATCATGCCCGGGCACGTCTTTTCGCCGGGCCGCGTCGGCGTCATCTCCCGCTCCGGCACGCTTGTCTACGAGGCAGTCGCCCAGCTCAGCGCACGCGGCATCGGCCAGAGCACCTGCGTCGGCGTCGGCGGCGACCCGATCATCGGCACCAGCCAGGTCGAAACGCTGCGCATGTTCAACGAAGACCCCGGCACAGACGCCGTCATCCTCATCGGCGAGATCGGCGGCGTCGCCGAGCAACAGGCCGCCGAGTTCATCGCCGCGGAGATGCGCAAGCCCGTTATCGCCTTCATCGGCGGGGCCAGCGCGCCTCCCGGCCGCCGCATGGGCCACGCCGGCGCCATCATCGTCGGCGCAGCCGGCACCGCGGCCGCCAAGAAGGAAGCGCTGAAAGCCGCCGGCGCCACCATCGTCGACTCCCCGGCCGACATCGGCGAAGTCGCCCAGCAGGTGCTGGCCAGGCGCGCTCCGGCGTAGCCCCGGGCTGTCCCGCACCGTGCCCTACCTCAACCTCCACGACCTGGAACCCCTGGCGCGCGAGAAGATCCCGCCGCCGCTCTTCGACTTCATCGCCGGCGGCGCCGAGGACGAGGTCACCCTCCGCGCCAACCGCGCCGCCTTCGAAGAGATCGAGTTCCGGCCGCGCGTTCTCGTCGACGTCACACGCATCGACACGACGACTTCGGTGCTCGGGCAGGAGCTGCCGTTCCCGCTGATGCTGGCGCCGGTCGCCATGCACATGCTGGCCAATCCTGAGGGCGAGAAGGCGACCGCCCGCGCCGCGAAGTCCGCCGGGACGGTGATGATCCTCAGCACGATGTCCAGCGTCACCATCGAAGACGTCGCCGCTGCCGCCGACGGCCCGAAGTGGTTCCAGCTCTACTGCTACTCCGAAAAGGGCGTCACCGAGCGTCTCGTCAAGCGAGCCGAGGACGCCGGCTTCCGCGCCCTCTGCCTCACCGTCGACGTGCCGCGCCTCGGCCGCCGCGAGCGGGACCTCCGCCACATGCTCCAGTTCCCGGAAGACGTGCTCCCCCGCAACTTCCTGCAGGAGATCGATCTCAGCTCTATCCCGCTCGGCTCCCAGGGCTCCGCGATCTCCGCCTACGCCGCCAGCCTGATGGACCAGTCGCTGACCTGGGACACGATCGCCTGGCTACGCTCGATCACGAAGATGCCGATCGTCGTCAAGGGCATCCTCACACCGGAAGACGCCGTCCTGGCCGCGGAGCACGGCGTCGACGCCATCGTCGTTTCCAACCACGGCGGCCGCCAGCTGGACGGCTCGCCCGCGACGGTCCGGGTCCTCCCGGAGATCGTTGACGCCCTCGGCGGGAGGCTGGACGTAATCGTTGACGGCGGCGTCCGGCGCGGCACGGATATCCTCAAGGCGGTGGCCCTGGGCGCGAGCGCCGTGCTCATCGGCCGCCCCTACATCTGGGGGCTCGCCGTTGACGGCGAATCCGGGGTCTCGCACGTCCTCTCCCTCCTCAAGCTGGAGTTCGAGTGGGCGATGGCCCTCTGCGGCGTCACCAGCGTCGATCAGATATCCCGCCGCCTCGTGCGGGTGCCCTGGCTAGCCTGATTCTTCACACCTGACTTGCAACGCGGCCCGCCTCCCGGCGTCTTACCGTGTGGAGGCGATAGCTATGAGCCAGGCACAACCACGCTCGAAAAAACTGCACGACATCAACGTAAGGCACGCCAACCTCCTGAGCTTCTTCACGGCGGCGATCGGCCTCGCCTTTGTCGACTTCATGGCCTACCTCAGCGGAGGCTTCGAGATGGCCGGGATCTTCGCCGCCAGCGTCATCGTCTTCCTCGGCGTCCGCGCCGCCGTCATCGCTTCGCGCAAGCGCGCGCACCAAGCCGAAGACCAATAGGCCTGGCCTCCCTCCGCGCGTAGCGCGACCCGGGTCTAGGCCTGCGAGGCCGTCCAGGCCTCGATCACCGCTTGAATCTGTTCGGCGTGGTCGTGGCAGTGCGCCGCGTACGACCGCAGCCAGTCCTCCGCCGAATATCGCCCCGACTCCGTGTGCGTCCCGACCCGTGCCCAGGCGCTCTCCGGCGCCCTCCGCAGGATCGGCACAGTGTTCGCCCGCACGGCCTCGACCGTCAGCATCGCCGCATCGATCGGGTGGTCCAGGTAATGGAACGCCGCCGCCCAGGTTGGCGGGTCGTAGCCGATGATCGTCGCGTTGTCTTCGGTCATCAGGTAGCGGATCCGCCCGTGCGAATTCGCCTCCGAGTCCGCGCAGTGAACGATGATCTCGTGCACTGAGAACTCCTCCGGCTCCGGCTTCCACTTCCGCATCCGCTCCGGCGCCCTGGCCAGCGCCTCCCGCAGCACCCCCGCCCCGTCGGCGTACCGCTCGATCAGCTTTTCGCGCTCCTTCTTGCTCAGCGTCAGCTCACCATCCACCAGCGTCCTCCGTCCGCTACTCCGGCCACTCGCCTTCAAAGATGAACTCCGCCGGGCCCGTCAGGTACACGTCGCCGCGCCCGTCCCACTCCACCGTCAGCAGGCCGCCGGGTTGCGTTATGTCGACTTTGTCGCCAACCAGCCCCTTCAGATGCGCCATCACCATCGCGGCGCAGCAGCCGCTGCCACAGGCCAGCGTTTCGCCAGCGCCGCGCTCCCAGACGCGCACGTCCATCCGCTCCCGCGAGACCACGCGCGCGACGCCGTAGTTCACGCGCGCCGGAAACGCCGCGTGGTGCTCCACCTTCGGCCCGATGCGCTCCAGCGGGTGGTCGTTCACATCTCCGGCGATGAAGTTGACCGCGTGGGGGTTGCCGATCGCCATGCAGCTCACTGGGATCTTCTCGCCCTCGACATCGATCTCGTAGTCCAGCACCGGCGCTTTCACCTCGGCACGCAGCGGGATCTCCTTCGGCTCGAACTTCGGCTGCCCCATCGAAAGCCGGGAGCGCACAACCTTCAGGCCCTCGCGGAAGACCTGCGCCTCCAGGACATCGTGCACCGCCTCTATCGTCACCCGGTCGCCCTTCGCCGCTGCAATTCCGCGCTCGACGGCGTATTTCACCAGGCAGCGGACGCCGTTGCCGCTGACCTCGGCCTCGGAGCCGTCGGCGTTGAACAGCCGCATCCGGAAGTCCGCCTTGTCGGAAGGCAACACCAGCATCAGCCCGTCCGCGCCGGCCCCGAGGTGCCGCTCGCAGATGGCGATCGAAAGCGCCGCCCAGTCGCGCTCTTCTCCCGCCGATTCGACGATCAGGAAGTCGTTCCCCGCGCCGTGCATCTTGGCGAACTTCATCGCGCGGCCTTCAGCATCGCCACCGTCATGTGGATGTGGCCCAGGTGGATGCCCGCGTGCTCCAGGACGTGCGCCAGCGAGCCCCGCCGCTCGTAGTCCGTCGGCGTGCCCTCTCCCCACAGCTCCTGCGCCGGCACGAAGTGGTCGCCCAGCGTCGCCGGGTCCAGCTTCTGCAGCGCCGCCTCAACTTCGCCACTCAGCTTTGCAGCGGCGGCGCCGAGCTCTTCATATGTCCCGCGCGAGGCGAACTCGCCCGGGCGGTCGCGCCGAAGCTCCTGCCCGCAGATGATCCCCAGCACCCAGGCCCGCACGTTCCCGAAGGTGTGGACGGCGATAACGAAGCCGCTGTTGGCCCCCGGCACGTCCGGGGCGCGGTTCAACTCCTCTTCGCTCAGCTCCCCGAGCGCCGCGTGAATCTGCGATATCTTTTCGCGGATGAATTTGCTGTACGTCGCGACCTCGGCGTCCATTGTCCTACGATTCTACCAGCCCCTCATCAAGGCGCCGCATGATCTCGTCCACCGTCTCCTCCGCCGTTTGCCGCGTGCCGTCCACCCACAACCCGGCGCCCGCCATCGTCCGCCGAAGCTCTCCATCCAGGTGCTCCGCCCACCCCGCGCCCACCGTCTTTGGCCGTCCCGCATCCCGCGTGATCACCGTCTCCACCTCAGGCGCCAGGACCACGAAGTAGAACGGCAGCCCGGCCAGGTCCTCACGCAGGTGGTCCCAGCGCTCCCCGATGATGATGTCGTCGATCACCGCCGTGAACCCGGCTTCGCGAAACGATCGCGCCAGCAGGCACGCGTTCCGCAGCCGCAGCCGCAGCTGTCGCCGCGTCTCCTCCGTCATCGGGCCGCCGGGCTCTCCCGTCTCGGTCGCCCATTCGCCGCCGCTAACGATCATCTTCTGCAGCGCGTCCGCCTCGACAAACGCCCCCCGCTCGAATCGAGCCGCCAACAACGCGCCAACCGTCGACTTGCCGGCTCCCTGTATGCCCGTGACGACGATGATCGCCGGCTCAGCCATCGCTGTGGCCCACGCCGGCCACGGCCTCCGCATCGTCCAGCCACTGGATCCGCGGGTCGCTGGACTTGAACCACGCGTTCTGGTGCCGCGCCAGCCTGTGCGTCCCGATCTTCGTCCGCGAAACGGCCTGCTCCAGCGTCAGCTCTCCGGCCAGGTACGCGCAGATCTCCCCGTAGCCGATCCCGGACATCGCCGGCAGCTCGCGGCCGAACCCCATCGTCAGCAGCCGCTCCACCTCTTCGACGAAGCCCGCCTCGAACATCGCCTCCACCCGTGAGTCGATCCGCGAGTAGAGCTCCTCCCGCGAGAGGCGAAACCCCATGGCCAGCCAGTCGAACTCCGGCGGCTCCTTCGTGCGCCAGTAAGAGAACGGCTTGCCCGTCGCGCGGTACACCTCCAGCGCCCGGATCACGCGGCGCACGTTCTGCGGCTGGATGAACTCCTGCGACTCCGGATCGATCCGCCGCAGCTCGGCCAGCAGCTCCTCCGGCGGCCGCCCTTCCAGCTCGCGCCGCAAATCGTCCTGCGGCGGCACCTCCGGCACCCGCCAGCCTTCCAGCAGCGCCCAGATGTACTGCCCCGTCCCCCCGACGACGACCGGCACGCCATCGCGGGCCCAGATGCGCTCCATCGCCTCGTTCGCCAGCCGCAGCCACGTCGCCAGCCCGAACGGCTCGTCCGGGTCGACGATATCGACGAGGTGATGCGGCAGGGCCTCTCGCTCCTCCGCCGTCGGCTTGGCGGTACCGATGTCCATGTGGCGGTAGACCTGCCGCGAGTCGGCGTTGATCGCCTCGAAGCCGGGCCGCGAGCGCGCCAGCTGAACTGCCAGAGTCGTCTTTCCAGACGCGGTAGGGCCAACTATAGCGATAAGTTTGCGCCGCATCGCCGCGAGCTACGCCCGGACCCGCAGCGCCTCTTCGACGATCCCGCAGAACGCGTCCGCCTTGAGGCTGGCCCCGCCCACCAGTCCACCGTCGATCCCCTCGCGCTCCAGGAACTGCGCGATGTTCTCCGGCGTCACGCTGCCGCCGTACAGAATCCGCCCCGTCTCCGCCTTCGCGGCCCCGAACATCGATGCCACCTCGCGCCTGATCAGAGAGATCGCCGCCTCCGCGTCGTCCGCCGTCGCGGCTCGCCCTGTGCCGATCGCCCAGACCGGCTCGTAGGCGATCACGAAACCGTCCGGGACCTCCGTCCCCTCCAGCCCGGCGCGGGTCTGCCGCACCAGCACCGTCTCCATCTGCCCGGCCTCCCGCTCCTCCAGAGTCTCGCCGACGCACATGATCGGCTGCAGGTTCGCGGCCAGCGCCGCCTTCACCTTGCGGTTCACCTCTTCGTCCGTCTCGCCGAATACGTGCCGCCGCTCGGAGTGACCGATGATCACGAAGTCGCAGAGCTCCTCCAGCTGCCGCGGCCCGACCTCGCCGGTGGCGGCGACGTCGTCCTCCCAGTGCACATCCTGCGCGCCCAGCCGGATGCTGCTCATCGTGATCACCGACTCCACCGTCGCCAGGTACACAAACGGCGGGCAGAGAACCACATCCAGCCCATCCACCTCGCCGACCTGCTGGCAAATGCCGTCCGCCAGCCGGAACGCAGTGTCCAGCCGCATGTTGCACTTCCAGTTGCCCGCAGCATCGTACTCACCCGTCGCATCCGTCTAGCCTATGCCCCGTTCACCCTGAGCTTGTCGAAGGGCCGCGCTCTCGTCGCACTGAGCCTGCCGAAGTGCCTCGTTCCCATCCCCTAACTCCGGGCCGCCGCCTGCGCCGCCGTCATCGCCCGCGTGATCTCCCGTAGCCACTCCTTCGTGCGGCGGTTGCCGGTCAGCAGCGAAAGCGCCCACCACTGCGGGAAAATCACCACCTCGCCCTTCTCCGTCTCCAGCTTGATCGCGTCGCCGTCCGCCTCGCAGCTCTTGATCTTCTCCAGCCGCAGCGCGATCTCGTGGTCGCCGAACGGATCGATGCTGAGGCTCTTCTCCCAGATCAAGCGCCGGTCGGTCAGGGTCAGCTTGCCGCGGGTGATCGGCGTCTCGTAGCCGGCCCGGCCCTCAAGGATCACCGTTTCGCCTGTCTCCAGCATCTCTATGCTCCAAACTTCCGGAAGCGGCGGGCGTGGGCCATCGCCAGCGCCATCGCCTCCTTCGCCGGGAACGTGCCCAGCGATCCCTTCGTTAGCTCGATCTCGTTGAACGATTCGCAGCCGTCGGCCCGCCCCAGCTTGGACCGCAGCATGAACGGCACCGGGTGCCAGGAGTGCGCGGCCATGATCGCCGGCGTCGAGTGGTCTCCCGTCACCATCAGCACGTCGGGATCGAGGTCGATGATCCCCTCGATCGCCGCGTCCACCTCGCCGATCTTGTCCACCTTGCGGTCGTAGTCCCCGTCCTCGCCGGCGGTGTCCGTCGCCTTGTAGTGGACGAAGAAGAAGTCGTAGCGGTCCCAGCTCTCCGAGACGGCGGCGATGCTGTCCTCCAGCGTCGGCCCGACGGGCAGCGCGTCCATCCCGACGAGCTTGGCGAGGCCCCGGTACATCGGGTAGTGGGCCACCGCCGCCGCCCGCAGCTTGAACATCTCCGGCATCTGGGGCCAGTCCGGCCGCCTGGCGAACCCGCGCAGCAGCAGCATGTTCGCCGGGGACTTGTCCGCCAGCACCTTTTCGGCCTGGGCGATCCACTTGTTCACCAGTTTCGTCGTCATTTCGCCGTCAGGGGCCGTGGCGCGCGCGGCCAGCGGCTTTTCGCCCAGCTTCTCCGGGTCCGTGTCCGAGACCGCGTCCGAGAGCTCCTCGCCGCGCAAGACCAGCACGAAGCGATGCTCCCGCACCGGCTCCACGAACGCCTGCACGCCGTCAACCTTGATCGACCGCAACTGCTCACACAGCCTCGCGCTCTCCTCGGTCGCGATGCGGCCGGCGCGGCGGTCCGTGATCCGGCCTTCGCCATCGACAGTGCAGAAGTTCCCGCGGGCAGCGATGTCCGCGGGCCGCAGGTCGAAGTCGATCCCCGTCGCCTCCAGCGCGCCGCGGCCTATCGTGTACTCCAGCGGGTCGTATCCAAAGAGCGCTAGGTGCCCCGGCCCGCTCCCCGGCGTCACACCGAGCGCCACCGGCAGCGTGAACCCGCAGCTGCTCTCGCGCGCGATGCGGTCCAGGTGCGTCGTGTAGGCGGCCTCAAGCTCCGTGCGGCCCGTCTCCGGGTGCGGCAGCCCGCCCAGCCCGTCCATCACGAACAGCACGATCTTCGTGTCGCCCTCCTGGGCAAGCTCACGCACAAGCTCAAAGTCCATCGCGCTTGATTATTCCCCGCGCCGCGCTTAACTGTCCACTGTCCACTATCAACCGTCCACCAATACACTGTCTCCATGCCCAGAGTTATCGTCATCGGCGCAGGCATCGCCGGTCTCACCGCCGCCTACGAGCTTCAGAAGCGCGGCCTCGAGGTCGTCGTCGTCGAAAAGGAGGCGACTCCCGGCGGCCGCATGCGCTCCGAGCGTCACGGCGACTACGTGATCGAACGCGGCGCACAGTTCATCGCCTCCTCCTACCGCAACATGCGCGCCCTGGCCGCCGAGCTCGGAATCGCCGACCAGATCGAAAAGCTGGCGGACACACGTAACGCGGTCCTCAAGGACGGCGAGTTCGTGATGACCAACTACGACGGCCTCGGCGCCCTCCGCAAGTCCCGCGACCTCTCGATCTCCAGCAAGGTGCGCCTGCCCGCCCTCCTCTGGCCGATCTGGAAGTACCGCAAACGCCTGGACTTCTACCACCCGGAACGCGCCACCCGCCTGGATGACGAGAGCGCCGCCGCCTACACCGAGCGCACCCTGGGCCGCGAGGCGCTGGACTACCTGATCGAGCCCGCCTTCGCCGGCACCTTCACCGTCCTCCCGGAGAACATGTCCAAGGCCTTCATGTTCAACACCTTCGCCACGATCTTCAAGGGCTTCCGGCTGCTCTCCTTCCGCGGCGGCAACGGCCTCCTCACCCGGACCCTCGCTTCGCGCCTCGATGTGCGCCTCGCCACGCCTGTAGAGCGCGTCCAGGCCAACCGCAACGGCGTCGCCGTCTACCCCGTCGGCGGCTCCGACGAGGACATCATCCGCGCCGACGCGGCCGTCGTGGCCGTCCCCGGGAACGCCGTCAACCGGCTCTGCGGACCGCTCACGCCGATGGAAAGGCAGTTCTTCGCCGGCGTCCGCTACGCTGCCAGCATCATCGTCTTCGTGATGGCCGGCGCCGAGGCCCTTCCGCCCTTCTACGGCGCCGGCATCACCCGCCGGGAGCGCGTCCGCCTCTACGGACTGGCCGTTGAGAACGCCAAGAGCGGCGTCGTCCCGCCCGGCAAGACCCTGTTCAACTGCGCGCTCTCCGAAGAGATGGCCGCCGAGCTGATGGACGCCCCCGACGAAGACGTCATCTGGGCCGTCAACCGCGAGCTCCGCAAACTCCCGCTCCCCGGCCTCGACACCATCGAGGGCTACGTCGTCCACCGCTGGCCCTCGCTCGTCCCGCAATTCTGGCCCGGCTACCACCGCTCGCTGCGCCGCTTCCTCCGCCGCGCCGACCGCACCCACCGCCTCTTCTTCGCCGGCGACTACCTGGTCGGCCCCTACACAGAGGCCGCCCTCACCTCCGGCCAGCGCGCCGCCGAGTCCTGCGCGGCCTACCTCTCCGCGCCATCCTGACCGCCCTCACAATTCACTATTCACCATTCACCATTCTCAGACGCGCTGCCCCTAAGCGCCCGCTCAACTAAACTGCTAGTCACGTCCCATGGAAGAGCTCCAGACCACCGAACCGCCAATCGCCGAGGTCGAACGTTCGCTTCTCCTCTCGCTCTTTCGCGGGCAGCGCTTCTCCTCGCTCCAGTCGTCCCAATTTCGCTGGCTGCTGGCAGGCACGGCCCTCTCCCAGGTCGCCAGCTGGATGGAGGAAGTCACCCGCAGCTGGCTCGTCCTCCAGCTCACCAACTCGCCCGTCCAGCTGGGCATCCTCGCCTTCATCCGGGGCATGAGCCAGCTCATCGTCTCACCCTTCGCCGGCGTCCTCACTGACCGCATCGACCGCCGCCGCCTGGCGATCATCACCCAGCTCATGCCCGCCGCCGACGCCGTCATCGTCGGCACGCTCGTGGCCACCGGGCAGATCGCGATCTGGCAGCTCTATCCGCTGGTCACCATCGCCGGGATCAGCGGCGCGATCAACATCCCCTGCCGCCAGGTGCTGGTCTACGACGTTGTCGGCGGCGAAGGCATCACCAACGCCATCGGCCTCAGCTCCGTCGTCTCCAACATCTCGCGCATCCTGGCGCCCGTCGCCGGCGGCGTCACGATCGCGGCCATCGGCATCAGCGCCTCCTACTACACCCAGATGGTCTTCTTCGTCCTCGCCACCGGCGCTACTTGGATGCTCCACCCGATGATGCATGCCGAGCCCGTCCGCGAGCCCTACCTCCGCAGCATCCGCAACGGCTTCGCCTACACCCGCCGTGACCCCAAGATCGCCCGCCTGGTGCTGCTCAACTCCATCCCCAACCTGCTGATCTATCCGTACGTCGCGCTGATCCCCATCTTCGCCAGGGACATCCTGGACGTCGGCTCGGCCGGTTACGGCGTGCTCCTCACGGGCGTCGGCATCGGCTCGATTCCGGGGGGCTTCATCGTAGCCGGCATGACCAACTCCCGCTGGAAAGGCAGAACGATGGGCGCGGCCGCCTGCCTCTACATGGCCTGCGTGACCCTCTTCGCGCTCTCCACCGTGTTCATCCTGTCGTTCGCCATCCTCTGCGTGGCCGGGGTCGGTTGGTCGATGATGGTGACGCTCAACCAGACCCTCCTCCAGCTAAACGTCGAGAACGAGTACCGGGCTCGCGTCCTCTCGCTCTACTCCATGGCCGCCGGCTCCACACCCTTCGGCAACCTGGGCATCGGGCTTACCGCGGACATCTTCGGCGTCCAGGCCGCCGTCGCCGGCTTCGCCTTCACCGCCCTGAGCCTGGCCACGGTCCTCGGCATCGGCTCCAGGGAGGTCCGCGAGCTCTGAGGCCGAACACCCGCCATCTGTCATCCCGAGCCCAAACGACAGCCTTCAAAAGCCGACTACTTCACCGGCGAAGCACCTGTCGCAGAAATCCCCGACCCTAAGCCACGTCCCCCGCGACTCTCGCGCCACAACGCCCGGCAGCCCCTACTTGCCCGGCGTCACTCCCCGCACTTCCTCCAGCTTCCGCCGCGCCGCTCCCGAATCGACCGCCGCTCGCGCCATCTCTATCCCATCTCCGATCGACCCCGCGCGCTCCGCGAACCAGATCCGCAGCCCCGCGTTGAGCAGCACCAGGTCGCGGTGCGCGCCCGGCTCCCCGGCCAGGATGCGCCGCGCGATCTCGGCGTTCTCCGCGGCGTCGCCGCCCTCCATCTCTTCCTTCGTCGCCGCCTGCAAGCCGAACTCCGAGGCGTCGATCTTGAACTCCTCCGTCTCGCCGCCGGTCCAGAGAAAGCCCCGGCAGGGCCGCGAAGTCGGCGCGTCCTCGTTACCCTCGATCCCCTGCACGACCAGCACCTTCTTGAAGCCCAGGTTGCTCGCGCCGCCGAGCATCTTCTCCATGTACGGCAGGTGGGTCAGCCCGATGATGCTGTAGTCCGCCGAGGCCAGGTTCCAGATCTTCTCGATCGTGGAGAAAAAGCTGCGCAGCGCCACCTCTTCCCGCAGGTCCCGAATCGCGAAGATGTCCGGCGCAAAGCGGGCCTGGTGCATGTAGCCCAGCCCCGTCGCCTCGATCTGGCGCGTCACCTCCTCCGGCGAAGCGTCAACGTCGACGCCGAGCTCCTCCAGCACATCGCCGATCGGCACGCCGTGCTTCGGCCCCAGGTCTTTCTCGCCGTGCATCACCACCGGCACGCCCGCTGCCGCCGCCACGATCGAGGACGCCGGCGAGACCACGATGCTCTTCTTGCGTCCGTCGTACGGGCTGCCAATGTCCAGCAGCCCCTTCACTTTCGGCTGGATGACCGTCGCGTGGGCGCGTGCCGTCGCCGCGAACCCCACCAGCTCATCGACCGACTCGCCCTTGTACCGCTGCAGCAACAGGAAGCCGCCCATCTGCGCGCGGGTCGCCCCGCCGCTCAGGATCAGCTCCAGCGCGTCCGACGCCTCCTCGCGCGTCAGGTCCCGCCCGGCCCGCGGCCCCTGCCCAATCGCCCGCAGGTAGCCCCGCATCCGCTCGAACCCCGAAACCTCGTCCTCACTCATGCTTCGAGTGTGCGCGGCGAGCGAAAGCCCGTCAACGTTGTCATCCTGACCGCCGACCACGTGCTTTCCAGAGAACCCCCTCCTCCGCGAAGGGACCTGTCGCAGCCAACCTTCACCCCCAGTCCCACGACCCAGCCCCCGCTTCACCCTTCACCCTTCACCATTCACTATTCACTATTCAGCCAGCGCAGCGACTCCCGGCAGCTCCTTCCCCTCCAGGAACTCCAGCGAGGCGCCGCCGCCGGTGCTGACGTGCGAGAACTTCGACTCCAGGTGCATCTCCTCCACGATCGCCGCCGTCTCGCCCCCGCCGACGATCGTCGTCGCGTCCGGAAGGCTCGCCAGCACGGCCGCCATCCGGTGCGACCCGTGCGCGAACGGCGCCATCTCGGCCACGCCCATCGGCCCGTTCCAGACCACCATCTTGCAGTCCTCCAGCGCCTTCGCGAAGACCGCCACCGTCGTCTCGCCGATGTCCATGATCCGCCAGCCCGCCGGCACGTCCTTCACCGAGACCCGCCGCGCCGGCGAGTCCGCCTCGAACCGCTCGGCCGCGATCACGTCCGACGGCAGGAGCAGCCGCACCCCGCGCTCCGACGCGTGCTCCATGATCGCCGCCGCCTTCGCCACGTAGTCATCCTCGACCAGCGACTCCGCTACGTCGAACCCTTCGGCCTTCAGGAACGTGTTCGCCATCCCGCCGCCGATCAGCAGCTTGTCGACCTTGCTGAGCAGGTTGTCCAGGGCCGCGATCTTGCTGCTGATCTTGGCCCCGCCGATCAGCGCCGCGTAGGGGTGCTGCGGCTCCGCCACGGCCCGGCCCAGGTAGTCCAGCTCCTTCTCCATCAGGAACCCCGCCACCGCCGGCCGCAGGTGCGCCACCCCTTCCGTGGAGGCGTGCGCCCGGTGCGCCGTCCCGAAAGCGTCGTTCACGTAGACCTCGCAGAGGCTGGCCAGGGCCTTCGCGAACTCCGGGTCGTTCGCCTCCTCCTGCGGGTGAAAGCGCGCATTCTCCAGCATCAGCACTTCGCCGGGGCCAAGCGCGAACGCGGCGTCCTGCACCTCGCGTCCGACGCAATCTCCCACGAATTTGACCGGCGCCGCGATCAGCTCCGACAACCGCTCCGCTACCGGCCGCAGGCTCAGCTTCGGATCGGCGTTCCCCTTCGGCCGCCCCAGGTGCGAGACGATGATCACTTTCGCGCCGTGCGCTCGCAGGTAGTTCAGCGTGGGCAGCGTCGCCCTGATCCGCGTGTCGTCCAGGATCTGCCCCGTCGCCTTGTCCAGCGGCACGTTGTAGTCGGTGCGCACGAGCACGCGCTTCCCGTCCACGTCCTCATCGCGAATCGTCTTCTTGCGCATGGCGGTCTAGCCGGACCCCGGCGGAGCCTCCACCAGCGCCTCCGCCAGCGCCACGATCGCCGTCGGATCGTTGTACAAGTTAGCGTCCTGGCCGCCGGCCCCGATCCGCGCCGACGCCTCGATCTGCACACCGGTTGTGCCCAGCGTGAAGACCAGCCGGCGATAGAGCTTGGCGTCGGTCTGCGGGCAGGTGTCGCCCGCCGCGCAGCCCAGGTCGTTCGGTGTCAGGATGCTCGTGTATAACGTCGCCTCCGCGCCGTCCACCGTCACCGAGTCCTTGTTCTCAGGCAGGGCGCCGGCGAACTGCGGGACTACCGGCGGCGTGAACCTCGTCGCGTCGTTGGACAGGCGGATCAGCACGCTGTCTGTCTGTTCCCGGGTCTCCGTCGCAGATACGGGCACCATCAGCGAGTAGTGGATCACGGCACTTGTCGACGACGGGTCGGATGAGATGGACGTCGCCTCGGGCAGTTTGAGGAGGCCAGCGCTCCCGTCGTAGCTTTCGCCCAGCCAGAGTGGGGTCAGCCCCAGCGCCCGGATCGCGTCCAGCTCACTCTGCGCCGTCTTGACCCGCGCCGCCACCTGCGCCTTGTCGAAGAAGTTCTCCGGCAGGCTGCTCCGCGCGATCATCTCGGACGTCGTGTAGGTGATGCGCCGGTTCGCCGGCAGGCCATCGATTCCCGGCGTCGGCGTTGCCCCGCTGACGTCAGTCTGGTGGCGCTCAAAGGCGTGCGGCAGGTTCGTCGCCACGTCGACCTCCACCCGCCCGACCAGCGATCCGGCCAGGCCTCCGTTGGCGCCGACGATCGGTGAGAGGGCCTGGACAACGTACACATCGACGCCGTCGGCTGTTGACTTGCTGACGAACTGCAGCGAATTGCCGTACGAGAGCGCGCTCAGCGCCTCGGTCCAGGAACCGCCCGGGTTGGCGATCCGGGGAGTCGCCGCGCCGTTCGGCTGGTCGTTCGATTCAGTGACCGCGTTCTGGTAGGGGTCGTACTCCGTCAGCTGCCACCCCTGGCCCACCGAAAGCGCCGTCCCCTGCGAGGTCGCCTCCGTCCTCAGGTACATCTGGTCGGCAGCGTCGATCCAGACTTCGGAGCCGTCGCTCGCCACCGCGTGGTACACCATCCCCGGCTGGTTGATCGCCTCGCTGACCTTAGCGGCGACCTCCTCACCGGTCGGGTTGTCGCCTCCTCCGCCGCCGCTGCCGCAGCCGGTAGCCAGGGCCGCCAGCAACATCACGGCTGACAGGGCAAAAGCCCCGCGTCTCCACCGTCCCGCGTCCATCTGCTATGCGATCTTCCGGTTCAGCACGCGCTCGATCTCTTCCCTGCTGACCGGCCCCTCCCGCAGGATCTTCGGGCCGCCCTCCTGGCTCAGGTCGATCACCGTACTTTCGATGCCGCCTTCGGTCCGGCCGCCGTCCACCACTAGCGGGATCATCTCCCCCAGCTGGAACGCGACTTCCGACGCCGAGACCGGCGCCCTCGACCCGCTGCGGTTGGCGCTGGTCCCCGTGATCGGCTCGCCCAGGCCGCGGATGATATCCCGGACCAGGTCGTGCGCCGGCACCCGGACCGCCACCGTGTCCTGCTTCGCCAGCGCCACGCTGCGGAACTCCGGTTGCTTGTGCATGACAATCGTCAGCGGGCCCGGCCAGAACTTGGAGACCAGCGAGTGCGCCACCGGCGTCACATCGGCCACCCACGTCGCCATCATCCCATCGGCGACAAGCAGCGGCAGCGGCTTGGAGAGCTGCCGCCCCTTTACCGCGAACAGCTTGCGGACAGCGTTGTCATCGCTCGCCGGGGCCCCCAGCCCGTAGACGGTGTCGGTGGGATAGGCGATCAGCTCGCCCGACCTCAATACTCCCACGGCGATATCCACCGCCTGTGAGTTCGCCGGGATGATCTCCGCCACAGACTGAGGTTACCCCAACCCGCTCACTTTGAGCGACCCACCACAGCTCGTCACTCGCTAATCGCTAAGCAAGGTCAACCGTTTGTTGCCCGCCCTAAGACCGCCTGATAATATTCGTCTATGGAACCACTTACGCGCCCCCTGCCCGCCGAAAACACCACCGAACCGGGCCCGGAATCCCCCCGCGAACACCCCACCTCCGAAGACCTGGAGCTGGCCTCTTACCTGGAGATCGCCGCTCACCCTGAGCCTGGCGAAGCCTCCCCGAGGGCCCACCCGCAGACCATCGTCGTCCTGGACTTCGGCAGCCAGACGGCCATGCTCATCGCCCGCCGCGTCCGCGAATGCAGCGTCTACTCAGAGCTGGTCAGCTTCGACGCGCCGGAAGAACAGGTGCGCGCCCTCAACCCGGCCGGCTTCATCCTCTCCGGCGGACCCGCCTCCGTCTACGAAGACGGCGCGCCCCAGGTCCCGGCATGGATCTTCGAGTCCGGCCTCCCGGTCCTCGGCATCTGCTACGGCATGCAGCTCCTGGCCTACCAGCTCGGCGGCAAAGTCGAACCCTCCGGCCACCGCGAATACGGGCACGCCATACTGTCCGTTCATCCTGACGGAGTCGAAGGACTACCACTCAACGAAGGCCGCAGCCTGAGTCCCGCCTCCGAACCTCCAACCTCCAGCCTCCATCTTCCACAACCTGCCCACGACCTCCCCGTCTGGATGTCCCACGGCGACCGCATCACACAGACCCCGCCGGGCTTCCGCGTCCTCGCCTCCTCCGACTCCTCGCCCATCGCCAGCATGGGCAACGGCCGCGGCCTCATCGGCATTCAGTTCCACCCCGAAGTCGTCCACACCCGCGACGGCAAGGCCATCCTCGAAAACTTCCTCTACAAGGTCTGCGGCTGCCGCGGCGACTGGTCAGCCGCCAACTTCGTCGAGACCGCCGTCGAAAGCGTGCGGGCCCGGGTCGGCGCCGGCCGCGTCCTCTGCGCCCTCTCCGGCGGCGTCGACTCCGCCGTCGTCGCCGCGCTCATCCACAAAGCCGTCGGCGACCAGCTCACCTGCGTCTTCGTCGACAACGGTCTCCTTCGCCAGCAAGAGCCCGAGCGCGTCGTCGAGACCTTCCGCCGCCACCTCGCCATCAACCTCGTCCACGTCGACGCCGCCGACCGCTTCGTCCAGAACCTCTCCGAAGTCACCGACCCCGAAGAGAAGCGCAAGATCGTCGGCGAAACCTTCATCCGCATCTTCGAAGAGCAGGCCGAGCACCTCTTCCCCAGCGTGGCGGCGACCACTGAGCCCGCCGAAGCGCGAGGGGCCAAATCCCCTTCCTCCTTCCCCCTTCCCCCTTCCTCCCCGCCTCACTACATCGCCCAGGGCACCACCTACCCCGACGTCATCGAGTCCGGCGCCCACTCCAGCACCGGCGGCTCCAACGTCTCCGCCGTCATCAAGACCCACCACAACGTCGGCGGCCTCCCGGAGCACATGAACTTCCAGCTCGTAGAGCCACTCCGCTACCTCTTCAAAGACGAAGTCCGCCAGGTCGGCCTCGCCCTCGGCCTGCCCGAAGAGATCGTCTTCCGCCAGCCCTTCCCCGGCCCCGGCCTCGCCATCCGCATCATCGGCGAAGTCACCAAAGACAAGCTCGACACCCTCCGCGCCTGCGACTGGATCGTCATGAGCGAGGTCAAGGAAGCCGGCCTCTACCGAGACCTCTGGCAAGCCTTCGCCATCCTCACCGACACCCGCAGCGTCGGCGTCATGGGCGACTACCGCACCTACGGCTGGGTCGTCGCCATCCGCGCCGTCACCGCCGAAGACGCCATGACCGCCGACTGGGCCCGCCTCCCCTACGACGTCCTCCAGCGCATCGCCAACCGCATCGTCAACGAGGTCCCGGCGGTGAACCGCGTCGTCTACGACATCACGTCCAAGCCGCCCGGCACGATTGAGTGGGAGTGAGGTCAGAGAAAAGAAAAGTCGACTTCAATCACTTGCTTCGCTCTAGACGGATCGACTGTCAGTCTCTCGTCGAATAGACGGTAGGTATTTCTCACTCGACGCCACCCAAAGACATCAGCGTTAACTCGCGCGTGTCGCTTTTCGATCAACCCCCGCGATTCCAATTCGGACGTCCCTTTAGCCCAGGTGCTTGGCGAAAGATTGTACAGTTCTTTTGCCCTGCGCGGAGACAGCCAGACTTCCTTTTGCTCTCGTGAGTACGTCTGCTGATCCATGAGAATTAACAAAAGTGCTATGGCTGACGCCGACAGCAACATCAGCCAGCCCTGAGTCCAGAAATGCTCTGGGAGCTTGATGTACGATTCATGGGCCACGTGTGGCGGCTCATACGTTTGCCTACGACCGGCATCGTCTTGAAGTATTACTGTCGATGGTCGCCCGGGCCTTCCTTACGACGTTTATGAAGCCCTGATCAGACAGCCATTCCAGAGCTTCAATTACCCTCCGTCCACCCTTCTTCTCGGGGTCCGGGAGGCCTATGAGTTCGGCCCAAGCGCGTGCAGGAAACGTCGTATCATACGGCTCTTTTCCTGAAATCCAAAGGAGACTCAAGTAGAGCTTGAGGCGCACAGCTCCGCCCTGCCCGCCGCGCAGAAAGCGCGCAACGGAGGATATGGTTTGGGCCTCACCCACCCGCAAAAATGCGCGCCGGACAGGGGCGGACCGATGCTTGACTCTTTGAGCAAGAGAGGCAGCGTGATTCAACGAGAGTTCGGGAATCAGCGCGGACAAATCGTTCGCGTTGTCGCGCTTCCTCCCGGCTCTCGCATCCGGTACTGCGCTCATGGTATTATCGGTTCTCGTATTAGGCACTAACTTACTTCCATGCACAAGCGTACCAGCAGCAGCTGCAGAATTGCAAGCGTCATGGCCCTTACGCTAGACTAAGACCAAGAGTCGCAGAAGACTGGTATCAATTGTGCAAACCGACTGCTAAGGGGCTGGACACCCCGCAGATCTAGACGGAAAGTAAACCTAGACGGAATGCGGTTCGCTCCGTCCAATTAACAAACAAATAGTAATGGCAGGGAGCTCAGATTGGCGTCTCGGACTCCCTGCCACCATGGAAGGAGACATTATGCCGCCATAGCCATGAGACCACAGAGCATACGCCCCTTTCGCACTTAAGTGTAAGGGGGAAACGTCCCAGTTCGCAATTCCCCATAGGAGAAACCTATATTGATCTACCTAATCACATACGACCTCAACAAGCCTGGCCAAGAGTATCCCCGCCTGTACGACACCATTAAAGAACTCTCTTCCTCGTGGTGGCACTATCTGGACTCGACTTGGCTCATCGACACTTCCCTCGGGGCAACGGCCATCCGTGATCGTGTCCGGGCAGTCGTTGATCAAAACGACAGCTTTCTCGTCGTCCGCTTTCCCGAGACTGGTCTGGGTTCCTGACGGAGCCCGCCAGCAAGTGGATCATCCAACACCAGCCGGTCGCGGCATAGAACACGCGTCACGAAGCCGGACCTGTGCCTAGTCAGGCCCGGCATCGTGACAGTCCCGGAGTGTCCAGAGGGGCCGCAGCCCATTTGGCTCAAATTAGGGTGGGCGGGCGGGAACCATATTTCCGGGGGGAGGCGGGGGGCCCGACGCCACTTACCCCTTCGCCCCCGCGCCCCAACCCCCTACAATCCACCTACCACCAACGCCATCCGTTAATTCGCTCGCCGCAGGCATTCGCTGACTACCCACCACCCGCACAAACGTGCTATACTACCCGCAGGCAAACCACTCGCACCCCCTCAATTGCTTTTGACCTGTTTCCCAAGCAGACTCTCGGCTCAGATGGTCCGACCTTGCCTCACACTAGAGAAAGGAGAACCATCACCATGAGCGAAGACAAAAACCTCACCTGTGTCGAATGCAACACATCGTTCGTCTACAGCGCTGACGACCAGCAGTTCCACGCCTCCAAGGGCTACACCGAGCCCAAGCGTTGCCCCGGCTGCCGCAGCGCCCGGCGCAACAGCGGCGGCAGCAGCTACGGCGGCGGTAGCAACAGCTACAGCAGCGGCGGCTACAGCAGCGGCGACAGCTACGGCTCGCAGCGCGAAATGCACCCCGCCACCTGCGCCGAGTGCAACAAGCAGACCCAGGTCCCGTTCCTGCCCCGCGGCGACAAGCCCGTCTACTGCAGCGATTGCTTCAGCAAGCGCCCAGCAGCCCCGGCCCGCCGCTACTAATAGCAACGGCCAAACGAGAGAGGGCCCTGCGGGGCCCTCTTCCGCACTCCCAGAGTCACGAATCCCGCTGACAGCGCCTAATCGAACCGAAGCCCCAGGCGCTAGATCAGCAAACAATCAACCCAAAACCGCCGCCGCAAGCACCAACCACCCCCAAAACGCACCGCAAAAACGAAAAACAATCACCCACCACGTCTAAAACCGCAAATCAATCAACGGTGCTATCCTCACACCAGGAGGACCCAGACACATGCAGGACTACAACAACAACATCATCAAGGAATTCCACGAGAACGAAGGGAAAGTCGCCGGATCCTTCGCAGGCGCCCCGATGATCCTCCTCACCCACACCGGCGCCAGGACCGGCACCAAGCGCACCAACCCACTCGTCTACCTCGCCGACGGCGACCGCTACCTCATCTTCGCCTCCAAGGGCGGCTCCACCAAGCACCCCGACTGGTACCGCAACCTCGTCGCCAACCCCCACGCCACCGCGGAAGTCGGCACTGAGAAATTCGAGGTCGAAGCCGAAGTCCTCACCGGCGAAGAGCGCGACCGCCTCTACGCCAAGCAGGCCAAGATCATGCCCCAGTTCGTCGAATACCAGGCCAGGGCCGGCCGCACCATCCCCGTCGTCGCCCTCAAGCGCAAGTAACGGCTAACGCGCGAAGACGCCGGCCGCCGCTGCAAAAGTAACGTAGGCCAGCACAGCCGAAAGGGCGAGCCATCCCAGCCGCCCCGACACTCCCCGCACGAGCCGGCCTACTCGACAACGGCCGCGCGGCGGAAGTAGAAGCCGCCGGTGAGGATGCTCTCCACGAACGCGCCGATCACCACGTAGACCACGAACGCCAGCAGCGACGCCGGCTCAAATGTGCCGCCGCCGTCAACCGCCTCGTTCTTCAGCCCAAAGACGTTGAAGAATGGCTTCACCCAGAACTCGCTGTAGCGGTACAGATCGTGTACCAGCTGCGAGTCCCGGTTCGCGTCCACCAGCAGCGCCAGGAAGCGCAAACCCACCAGGGTCAGGACAACCGCCAACAGAACACTGAAGGCGGTGAGTACAAGTGCTCTTAACATGCACCCATCATCGCAACTCAGCGGGCGCCAATGTGCGAACAAGCCGGCCCATCACATAACGCCTGCATATCACTCCGCTACAATCCCCCCATGAACGCCAGAGCGATCGCTGAGATGCTGGACCGAGACCGGACCGAGTGGTACCTCCTCGTCGCCCTCCTTGACTCGCAGTCCGACGCCCCTGTCCACGACCTCGGCTCGCCCGACTGGAACGCCCGTGATGTCTACACCCACCTCGCGCGCTGGCTCAACCACTCCACCGACGACTTCGCGGCGACCCTGGCCGGCCGCAGCATCCCGCGTCCGGCCGGCACCGACGACGAGATCAACGAGCGCTGGCAGAAGGAAGACGCCGGCCTGTCTCTGGCCGAAGCGAGGCGGCGCGCCCACCTCGCCTTCGACCGCCGGCTCGCGCTGCTCCAGGCCACGCCTCCCGACCGCTGGACGCCCGCGCTTGAGGCGATCGCCCACGCCGACGGCTACGAGCACATCGAGGCCCACCGCAGATACATCGAATCAACCCGCGGTTGACATACGTATGGCGGGATTGGGAGCTTTTCTATGCTACACTTGAGGCCGGTAACAGTTTGCACCCACGTCAGTGACCCTGGTCCCCAGAAGTCTTGGCTCAGATGGTCGAACTTGCCAATACTGAGGAAAGGAGGCCATCAATGAGCTACGCAGACAAGCAACTTACCTGCCAGGACTGTGGCACATCGTTCACCTTTAGTGCGGACGATCAGGCGTACCACGCCGAAAAGGGATTCGCGAACGAACCGAAGCGCTGTCCGTCATGCCGGTCAAACCGCCGAGCAGGCGGTGGGGGCGGTTACGGCGGCGGTGGCGGCGGACGTCGCGAAATGCACCCGGCCGTTTGTGCCAACTGTGGCAAAGACACCGAAGTCCCGTTCCAGCCGCGCGGCGACCGACCTGTCTACTGCAGCGACTGTTTCTCCAAGCAGCCGTCCAGCGGACGCCGCTTCTAACCCAAGCGTTTTTTGAAAGCGGGGCCCTCGGGCCCCGCTTTCGCTTTGCTCATCCAATCTCGTATTTTCGGGGTATCACAACATGTGGGACAGACTCGCTTCAATACGCCAGCGGCACCAGGAGCTCGCCGAGCAGATGGCGGACCCGGCCGTCTCCGCTAACTACGAACGCGTCCAGAAGCTCGCCCGGGAGCACTCCCAGCTCGGTGAGATCGTGCGCATCGGCGATGAGTACCTCAAAGTGCAGGAGGCGCTCTCCCAGGCACGCGACATCGTCAGCGAAGGCGCCGACGAGGAGATGCTGGAGATGGCCCGTGATGAGATCGCCACCTCGGAGGCCCGGATCACGGAGCTGGAGACGAAGCTCCGCCGCGCGCTGATACCCAAGGGACCGTACGACGACAAGGACGTCATCGTGGAGATCAGGGCCGCGGCCGGAGGCGACGAGGCCGGGCTATTCGCCGGCGACCTCTACCGCATGTACAGCCGCTACGCCGAGCGCCACGGCTGGTCCGTCGAAGTCCTGGACTCCCACGAAAGCAACCTCAACGGTTTCAAAGAGATCGTCTTCGAAGTCCACGGCCAGGGCGCCTACAGCCGCCTCAAGTACGAGAGCGGCGTCCACCGCGTCCAGCGCGTGCCGGAGACCGAGGCCCAGGGCCGTATCCACACCTCGACGGCGACCGTCGCTGTCCTGCCCGAGGCCGACGAGATCGACGTCCAGATCGAGGCCAAGGACCTGCGCATTGACACGTACAACGCAGGCGGCGCCGGTGGGCAGAACGTCCAGAAGAACGACAACGCCGTCCGCATCACCCACCTCCCCACCGGCATCGTCGCCACCTGCCAGGACGAACGCTCCCAGCTCAAGAACCGCAACAAGGCGATGGCCGTCCTGCGCTCCCGCCTTCTCGATGTCCAGCAACGGAAGCAGCGCGAGGAAATCGATAGCTCACGCCGGACACAAGTCGGCAGCGGCGATCGCGCCGAGAAGATCCGCACTTACAACTTCCCCCAGGACCGGATGACCGACCACCGGCCGCCGTACACCCGCCACGGCCTGCCCTCCCTCCTCGACGGCGACATGAACGACGTCATCGACGCGCTTGAAGAGTGGGAGGAAGCGGCCAAGCTCGAGGCCCAGTTGAGGTGACCGCCGCAACGAAGCAACTCCTTGTCCGCGAGGCGCTGCGCGAGGGGCGCAGCCTCCTGAACGGCGACGAAGCAGGTCTCGAGGCCGAGCTGCTGCTGATGCACGTGCTTGACATGGACCGGGCGCGCCTGTACCAGCGTCTCCTGGAGCCGCTGACCCCGGAAGCATGCGAAACGTACCGCCGACTCTTGGCTCGGCGCGCCACGCATGAGCCGCTGCCGTACATCACCGGCCGCCGCGAGTTCTTCGGCCTCGACTTCGAGGTCACACCGGCGGCGCTGATCCCCCGCCCGGAGACCGAGACTCTCGTGGAGCTTGTCATCGCTTTCGTGCGCGCCTCCTACCCGGGCCAGCCGGTCACGATCGCCGACATCGGCACGGGTTCCGGCGTCATCGCCGTCTCGCTGGCGCACGAGCTGCCTTTGGCCCGCGTCGTCGCCAGCGACACCTCACCCGAAGCCATCGCCCTGGCGCAGAGCAACGCCGAGCGCCACGATGTGGCCGCGCGAATCGACTTCCGGCTCGGCGATCTCCTCGAACCCCTCAGCGGCAAAGTGCAGATCATCGCTGCGAACCCGCCGTACGTCACGACGGCGCAGTGGGCGGACGCGCCGCCGGAGATTCGCGTCCACGAACCGCGTCTTGCCCTCGACGGCGGCGCCGACGGGCTCGATGTTATCCGGCGGCTCCTCCGGCAGGCGCCGGCACGGCTGGCGCAAGGCGGCGCGCTCTTCTGCGAGATCGGCGCCTGGCAGGGAGACGAATCGCGGAGCCTGGCGCGTGCTGCGTTTCCCAGCGCGCACGTCAATCTTGCGCCGGACCTCGCCGGCCGCGACCGGGTGCTCTGCGTTTACCGCTAAGCTGGTTGCTTGAACGACGCAGCGAACATCGCGCGCGGCTCGATCCAGGCGTATGGCGCGGTTTCCCAGAACCCAGACTTGTCCCAGTCCGCGCCGTAGATCTCGCGGAAGCAGTCTTTCAGCTCTTCGTAGTCGCCCACTGACTTGTCGATCTCATGCGCCCGGCCATGCACCGTTACTACCAGCTCCTCGCCGCGCGTGTGAGTGGCGCTGACCTGCGGACGCGCCCGAACATGCCGAAAGCGGAGCGAGTTCTCCGCCGAGCCAAACCAGAACACGCCGCGTAGAAACATTCCATCTACCGGGCCGACGATCGGCTCACAGCGGGAATTCACGGTGGCCAGGCTGAGCAGCGTCATCCCCTGGAGTTCGGTGCAGACCTGCTCGGCATTGAGCCGGCGCTCCGGAGTGATGATCGAGCGCAGGTGGGCGCCGGCGCGTCCGTAGCTTTCATCGAGGATGGCCTGCAGCCGGTCGATCTCCTCCGCTGACTCTCGCATCGTGCTAGCCGGCTACGGCGCCTTCGATCTCCTCGGTCTCCCGCTTGTAGATGAAGAACACATCCTTTGGGCTGACCCGCAGAGCGATCGCGGTCAGCGGACCGGTGATGAAGTACGGCAACGCCTCCATCACGTGGGCGACTATGGCGAACGCCGCGGCCTGCGACTTGTCCACACCGAAGGCCACCATGAGCCCCGTGATCGCCACCTCGAAGACGCCGACCCCGGCCTGCGTAAACGGCAGCGAGACCGCAACCGTCGCCGCGACGACGACGAGCAGGTACACCGCCGGGTTGAGATCGATGCCGAGCGCGCGCCCGCAGGCGTAGTAGACGACCGCCTCGGTCACCCACGCCGCCACGGAAGACACCGAAACGACCACCAGCGACCGCCGGCTGCGAAACGACTGCAGCCCAGTGCCGAGCGCGCCCAGTTGCTCCGCCAGCCAGGAGCGCCAGCGGCCCTCCGGCTTCCAGCGCTCCGCCTCCTCGGGGTGACGGGCCAGCCACCGCGCCCCGCCGATGCCCACAGCCAGTACGCCGGCGTAGAGAACTGCCAGCGGCCAGAGGAACCGCGCGTCGGCGAATAGCAGCATTCCCAGTACGAGAAAGACGCTGAAGGCGACGACGTCCATCAACTTCTCCGAAAGGATCGTCGCCAGCACCTGTGGCAGGCCCAGACCAGTGCGCTTACGCAGCACCTGCATCCGCACGAACTCACCGGCACGCAGCGGCAGCGCCAAATTGCAGGCCACGCCGAGAATCGCCACCGCCCAGAGGAACCAGACGCTGACCTTCTTGAGCGGGCGAAAGAACTCCTGCCAGCGTACAGCGCGAAAGTAGTCGGAAAACAGGTTGGCGGCGGCGGCCACCGGCAGCCACCACAGCGTCGCGCCCTTCAGGTCATCACGGACTGAGGAGAAATCGACCCGCCAGAGGAGCAGGCCAAGCAAGGCCGCGGCGAAAGCGATCTGGAAGAGGAGCTGGAGATACGGCACCGACCGCCGCACCCAGCCAACCGCGGCCGGAGTGGGGATCTCGCCTTCCAGCTTCACATTTCAATTGTAGGGCCGTGCGCGCCATACCGACAAATGACGCGGGGCCCACACCCGCCGCTCCGCCTGCCCAGCGCAACCTGTGTGTGAGCCCCGCACCTACGCGAATTTCGTCCGCGTATGTCTCCACCGTACCGTTTGCGCGGTTGCACGTGCGCTCAGCTCCATCGGTTTACGAAGTTGCAAGCACGTAACGATTGCCGCCGCGCTATACTTGGCGGCACGCATGAATGGAGGCTGATCATGACCCAACCGCAAAACGTCCTGCTCAACATCGCCGCAGCACGCGGCCTGCCGCCGGAAGAGGCCGCCTTCTTCTACCTGGGCCCCTCCAAGCCGATCACCGACGGCGTCGTCTTCCTCTCCTCTTTTGCGAACGTCGTCGCGTTCACGGGCGAGGCCGGTATCCTGCTGGTCGACACATCTACGGAGCGCTTCACGCCGCGCGTTCTCGAAGACCTGCGCGAAAACTACTCGAAAGCTCCCGTCGAAGCGATCGTTTACACGCACGGCCACGTCGATCACGTCACCGGCGCCGACAAGATCATCGAAGAGGCGCAGTCTCGCGGCGACAGGCGGCCGCGCATCATCGGGCACGAGCTGGTCGCGCCGCGCTTTGACCGCTACCGGCTCACCGCCGCGCACAACGATCACATCAACCACATCCAGTTCAACCTGCCGCCGGACGTCAAGCCCTTCACGAACGCCGCCCTGACCTATCCGGACGTCTCCTACAGCCACGGCCTGGAGTCCGTCGTCGGCGGCATGCGCTTCGAGTTCCACCATGCCCGCGGCGAGACGGACGACGAGACCTGGGTCTGGCAGCCGGACACGCGAGTCCTCTGCACCGGCGACACCTTCGTCTGGTGCTCGCCAAACGCCGGCAACCCGTACAAGGTGCAGCGCTACGCCAAAGACTGGGCCGATGCCCTGGAGACGATGGCCGCGCTCAAGCCGGCCCACCTGCTCCCCGGCCACGGGCCCGCGCTTTCCGGCGAAGGCCGGATCGAGGAGGCTCTGCTCTCCACGGCACACTTCCTGCGCTCCATACACGACCAGGTCGTGGCCGGCATGAACCAGGGCAAGTGGCTGGAAGACATCATGCGCGACATGGACTGGCCCTCCACCGACAAGCCGTGGCTGCGCCCCGTTTACGATCACCCACAGTTCATCGCCCGCAACGTCTACCGGCTCTACGGCGGCTGGTGGGACGGCGACGCCGCCAACATGCTCCCGGCGCACCCGTCCGACGTCGCCGCCGCACTGGTTGGCGCCACCGGCGCCGAGCCGATCCTCGATCGCGCACGCAAGGCGCAGGCCGAAGGCGATCTCCAGATGGCCTGTCACCTGGTTGACTTCGTGCGGAGGGGCGAGCCGGAGAACAAACAGGCCTGGGACCTGTGGCGGGACCTCTTCGCCGCCCGCGCCTCGGAGGAGCAGTCGCTGATGGCCCGGGGCGCCTTCATGGCCGCCGTCCGCGACGCAGAGGCCAGGCTGAAGGAGCTCGGGTAGCGCAGACGTTCTGCGCGGATAATTCGCCGGAAATCGTGCCTGGTGGGATGAAACACAGACCGCCAAAGACATGTCTTTGTTATTAGCAAGATTTGTAGCGAAATTCATATGCAATTCGTTCCGTCTATATTGATTACGAGTACATGACGGCGTAATCTAGCTCAAGCTATCCATCCTTAAGGAGACGAAATGGTCACGAAGAGGAACCATTCCCAGGCCGGGGAGGCGAAGGCGATCATCGATAATCCGTCACATAAGGACCTCCGCCAGTTCACCGCGCAGATGGACAACGCGCAGGTCACCGTTCTCGGCAACTACGACGTCTTTACCCGCGTCGACTCCCGCAGCACATCCTCCACCTTCATCGTGACCGACACCCCGAAAAGCACCGCGGCCACCAGACCATGTCCCGCGCGGACTACGCCAAGATCGTCGACATGCAGGAGCGATACATCGCCACCCAGGAGATGATCGTCATCGACGGCTACATCTCGAACGCTCCGGAGGTCCAGACCGCTGCCCGCCTAATAATCGAACGCGCCAACGCCAACGTGGCCGGTATGCAAAAGTTCCTCTACTTCCCGCGCGAAGGCGGCGAACCCGACGTCACCGTCATCTACACGCCAAACCTGGTCGCGCCGGGCTACCCGCTGGACCGCTGCATCGCCGTTGACCTTGAGAACAACGTCACCCGCGTCCTCAACTCCGACTACTTCGGCGAATCGAAGAAGGGCGGTCTGCGGATGTGGAACAAGATCGTCTACGACAAGGGTGGCCTGCCGATGCACGCCGGCGCCAAGGTCGTGCAGACCTCCAAGGGCCCCAAGACGATCGTTATCATCGGGCTCTCCGGCACCGGCAAGACGACGTCGACGTTCCGGCGCCAGGGCGATTCCAAGCCGGTCCAGGACGACTTCATCGCGCTCATGCCCGGCGGCATCGTCCACGGCAGCGAGAATGGATGCTTCGCCAAGACCTTCGCCCTTTCCGCCGAGAACGAGCCCGAGATCTACGGCGCCGTGACCAGCCCGATCGCCTACCTGGAAAACGTCTTCATGGACCAGGACGGCAACCTTGACTTCTTCAACGAATCGTTCACACAGAACGGCCGCGCCGTCTTCCCGCTGGAAGCGCTGGGCCGCTACGAGGACGCCCGCAATATCCCGCCGGTCTCAGCGATCGTCATCCTGAACCGGGCCCGGGCCGTCCTCCCCGCGCTCTCCAAGCTCTCACAGCAGCAGGCCGCGGCCTACTTCCAGCTGGGCGAGACGCAGGGGACGAGCGCCGGCGGTAAGGACGAGGCCGGCAAGGCTCTGCGAATTCCCGGCACGAACCCCTTCTTCCCGCTCCCCCACGACGTCCAGGGCAACCGCTTCCTGGAGCTCCTCCGCACCCACCCGATCGAGGTCTACATGATGAACACGGGCTGGATCGTCGACGACAAGGGGCCCGACTCCAGAAAGATCACCGTCGCCAACTCCTCCTGCTGCCTCACGGCGATCGCCGAGGGCGGCGTCGAGTGGGAAGAGGACGCCGACTTCGGGTACCAGGTGGCGAGCCACCTGCCCGGCCTCGCCGCCGAAGATGCGGAGCTCCTGCAGCCCAAGCGCGCCTTCCAGCGCCTGGGCCGCATGGAAGAGTACAACGCCTGGGTGAAGAAGCTCCGCAGTGAGCGCCGCGACTTCCTCAAGACGTTCCCGGACCTGGACCCCTACATCGTCGCCGGGGTCTAACGGAACTCAGCGCGCGCCGGTTGAGACGCCGGAGCTATTCTTCCCCGAAGCGGCCCAGCAGCGCCGCGATCGCCTTGGTGCCCGCGCGGAAGTCTTCGGTGCGGATGTTTTCGTTCGGCGCGTGGATCGAGGCGTCCGGATAGCCGATGCCGCAGTCGCCCGTCGGCAAACCTAGAGTCGTCACGAATGGGTACAGCGGACCGGTCCCAGCCATAGTCGGCACGATCAGCGGCTCGGCGCCGTAGGCTTGCATGACTGCGTCCCGCATCACCGCGACGAACGGGTCCTTCAGCGGGGTCCGCGCGGGATGCTCACCGCCGTGGTTCTTGATCGAAATGTCACTGAAGCCGTGCTTGTCCAGGTGCGCGCGGAGCTTGCGCTCGATGTCGTGCGGGTCCTGGTCGTTGACGAGGCGGAAGTCGATCTTGGCCATCGCCTTTGCCGGCAGCACCGTCTTGGGCCCTTCGCCCTCGTAGCCCGAGGACAGCCCGTCGATCGTCGCCGTCGGCTGGAAGTAGTGGCGCAGCTCGTAGTCCATCCCGCGCACGCCTCCGAGGAAGCCTTCGATGCCGTACGTTTTGGCCGTCTCCAGCTCGTCGTGCGGCATCTTTTCGACGGCGGCGCGCTCGTCTGGAGTCGCTGGCCGCACGTCGTCGTAGAAGCCATCGATCAGCACCTTCTCATCCGGCCCCTTGATCGTGGAGAGCGCCCAAACCATGCGCCAGGCTGCGTTCGGCAGCACCGTGCCATAGGAGGAGTGGGCGTCGTGCGTGATCGATTCACATTGCAGCTCGACGTATAGGAGGCCCTTCACGCCGAGCGTGATCTGGGGCAGCCCCTCCCAGGTCACGCCGCCTCCCTCCCAGATGCAGGCGTCGGCGGCAAGGAGGTCCTTGTGCCGCTCGACGAACGCCTCCATGTGCGGCGAGCCGATCTCTTCGTCGCCTTCGATGCAGAACTTGATGCCGCAGGGCAGATCGCCGCGGGTCTCCCGCCAGGCGCGGATCGCCGCGAACCGTGCGGCGATGTTGCCCTTGTTGTCGGAGACTCCCCGGCCGAAGAGCTTGCCGTCCTTCTTGACCGGCTCAAACGGCGGAGTCTTCCAGAGATCGAGCGGCTCCTCCGGCTGCACGTCGTAGTGGTCGTAGAAGAGCAAGGTCTTCGCTGATGTGCCCTTCGCCTCTGCGTACACCACGGGCTGTGCCGGCGCCCCCTCCGGCTTCGGCAGGATCTGCACCTCGAAGCCGAGCGACTTCAACTGGCCCGCCACCCACTCTCCAGTCTCTTTGATCGCGCGGCCCTGGGCAGAGACCGTCGGAAAGCTGCAGAGCTCGATCAGCTTGCCGATCGCCTCGTCGTGGTGCTCGCCGATATACTTGAAGATATCGTCCATCACACGCTCCTCGCCGCTCCGCGCATCCCGCCAAAAGGTCCGCGCCCAGTTTAATTCGATCCGTAGAGCGCTCCTAGGTCGGCTCCTCGGAACGAATCATGGCGATGATACCGCCCTCGTCAGGCTCGCGCCATAAAACTTCGTATACATTAGCGGGGCGGTAGCCCATTCGCAGCCAGAAATAAAGTCCGAGTCCGTTGCGCGGGTCTACCTCCGCCAGGAAGGAGGTAGCTCGCTGCGATGCTTCCAGCGCCCGCACCGCCTCCGAGCCGTAGCCGAAGCCGCGGAGGCCATCGGCGATCGCCACGTACACCGTCGTCAGCCAGCCCGCCGCTGGCTGATCGAGCCGGTAGTCCAGGATGCCGACGACCCTGTCGTCGCCCTTCGCGACTATCGCCAGCAGTTCCCAGCCGGACTCCTTCGCATCGGCGTACCTCGTTTCCAGCGGCCGTTCGGCGTGCGCCAGCGCCAGGGCGGATGCGTACCATGGCTCAACCTGCGGAAAGTCCGCTTGAGTGATGGGGCGCAGGACCGCGCGCGGTGTCGCCAGGCGCGTAACAGCCACCCTAGGCCTTCGCGGTTGAGGGCGCGCGCGCCAGCCAGGCCTCGACCTCGTCCGGCATCTGGCGCACAGGCACCTGCTTGATCGGGCACGGCGGCAGCGATTGCAGGAACGACGTCCCGTACTCCTTGCGGACGATGCGAGGGTCCAGGACCACGAGAACGCCGCGGTCGGTCCTGGTGCGGATCAGCCGGCCGAAACCCTGCTTGAAGCGGATCACCGCCTGGGGCAGCGCGAACTGACCGAACGAATCGTCGTACAAAGCGGCGCGGGCTGCGTAGACGGGGTCCGTCGGCACCGCGAACGGCAGCCGCGCGATGATCAGCAGCGAAAGCGTGTCGCCGGGGATGTCGACGCCCTCCCAGAAGCTGGACGTCCCCAGGATCACCGACTCAGGCTCCGACCGCAGCATCCGTACGAGCTGCCTCGGCGAGCCGTTGATCCCCTGGCCCAGCACTGTGATGCCTTCGTCCTGCAGCTGCGCGCTGATGTTGTTGTGCGCCGCCCGCAGCATCGCGTGGGACGTAAAGAGCACCAGCGCCCGCCCCCGCGAAGCCCGCACAAGATCGATGATCGCCTGCGAAGCGTGGTCGATGAACACCGGCGACTGCGGGTCCGGCATGTCACGGGGGCAGAGCACCAGCGCCGCCCGCCGGTAGTCGAACGGGGAGCCCAGCGCCAGCGTCTCGCAGTCGTCCATGCCGAGCCGACTCTGCAGGTACGCGAAGCCGCCCTGGGTGCGGAGCGTGGCGCCGGTCATGATGACGGTCTTGCGCTCGCCGTAGAGCCCGTCGCGGAGGAGCTCGCTGACGGAAAGCGGCACCCACGAGAGCGCGACGCCGCCGTCCTGGCGGTCCGCCTCCAGCCAGACGATTCGCTGCGGATCGTCCGACTCCAGCCCCTGCGAGAGGCCGGCGATGTACCCCTCGGCGTCCTCCAGCGCCCGGCCGACGTCGGCCACGATCAGCTCCTGGTTCAGCATCCCGACCTGCTCGGCGGCGGAGAGCCGTTCGGCCAGCTTACCCAGACGCCCCGCCACGTCGTTCAGGGTCAGGCGGCAATTCTCCCAGGCGATCTCTACGTGTGACCAGTCAGGCTGCACACGCGTGGCCTGGGTTACGTGGAGCTTCTGTTCCTCGCCGAGCAGAGAGTGTTCCATCAGGAACGAAGTCAGCAGCCCGGACAGCTCGCGGACTCTGGGACGGGCCGATCGCGCAGCCTCGGGCAGGCCGGCGGCGATCTGCGCGATCTCCTGACGCGCTTCCAGCGCGACCGGCGCCGTCCGTAGCGCGTTCGTCAGCGCCGGCGCCACGGCCTCACAGCGGTCCAGCAGCGTCTCGAGGTCTTTCTCGCGGCAGCTGAAGCCGAACTGTCGCGTCGCCTCGTCTTCCAGGTGATGGGCCTCGTCGATTACGACGTGCGCGTAGGGCGGGACGACACGGCCCCCGGTTCCGATGTCGGACAAAAGCAGCGCGTGGTTAACAACGACGATGTGCGAGGCCTCCGCGCGGCGCCGCGCCCGTTGCAGGAAGCACGTGCCGTCCACCACGAACGGGCTGTTATCGTTCGTGCACTCCGCGCGCTCGGCGCTGATCCGCCACCAGAGTGACTCCTCGTCCGGAGACAACCGAAGCTCGCCGCGGTCTCCCGTCTCCGTTTCGCCCAGCCAGACCAGGATCCGCGAAGCAATGTACGCCTCCGCATCGGAGAGAGCCGGGCCGCTGCGCAGCGCTTCGAAGCGCCGCAGGCAAAGGTAGTTCCGCCGCCCCTTCAGCTGACAGGCCATGACACCCGCGCCCGGCATCAGCGCCTGCACCGCCGGGATGTCCTTTCGCGCCAGCTGTTCCTGAAGGTTGATCGTCGAAGTTGAGACGACGACGCGGCTGCCGCTTGCCGTCGACTGGCAAGCCGCGGGGATCAGGTACGCCAGCGACTTGCCGGTGCCCGTCCCGGCTTCGACCATCAAACGCGCCCCGTCGTTCAGCGCCTCGCCTACCGCCTCCAGCATCTGGCGCTGCTCAGCCCGCTCCTCGAACTGCGCGAAGACGTCAGAGCGCGTCGCCGCGGAGGCGAGTATCGCCAACGGCTCCCCGGCGGGCACGGGCGGCGCGTCCGAGCGCGGCTTCAGCGGGCGCAAGTCGCGCTCCACGGGTTCGCGGAGCATCGGTCGCGACACCGGGGGTCGCGAAGCGGCCAGCTCCCAGGCGTCACGGAAGAAGTCGCGCCAGGGAAACGCCGTCGGGGTCAGCCACTGGGCGATCTGTCCCAGCACCTCGGCGGGCAGCCGCAGCGAAGCCTCGATCAGCGCCAGGAACACGTCCCGCGCGCCCTCGGCGTCCTGCAGCGCGCGGTGGTGCACCGGAAATTCGACCGCAAAGTGATCGGTCAGATCGACGAGGCCGTACTGACCCTGCGCCGGCAGCACGATCGAGGCGATGCGCTGGGTATCGTACGCGGCGCCCGGGTGGCGGATGCCCTGGGCGTCCAGCACCGGCAGATCGAAGCCGCAGATGTTGTGGCCGACAAGCGTTGAGCCTGCGATGAACTTCTCGAAGTCGGCGGCGATCACGTCCAGCGGCGGCGCGTCGCGTACGTCGGCGTCGCGGAGACCCGTCAGCGCCTGGATCGGGTCCGGGATTGAGCGGCGCGGGTTGACCAGCGTCTGAAAGGTATCGAGCACGCCTTCGCGGGAGAAACGTACAGCGCCGATCTCGATGATCGAGTCGCGCTCAGTGTCGAGGCCCGTGGTCTCGAGGTCGAAGGCTACATAGTCTTGGGGCGGCAATTCGCGGCCATCGTAGCACGCGCGGACAGGCTGGCAGGACAGCGATCTGTCAGTTGCTTGTGGACACTTCTTCCAGCCCGTATGGCTGCAGCTCGCCGGTGGGCAGGCCCTTGGCCGCGTGGTAGCGGCGCGCGTGGAGCTGCTCCAGCATGTGGTCCTGGTCACGAAGCTCTTCTTCGAACACGGTGACGTAGTAGGCGACACCGTTCGTGGAGTGGCAGTCACTGGCGCCGATCCCTTGTTTGCCGACGATCTGCGACACCTTGAGCGCGAACTGGTTCTCGATCGGCGCCGTACCGCCGTTCGCCACCTCGATGGCGTCCACGATCCCGAAGATCGGCATCCGCTCGGCCGCCTCCTCCGGGGTCATCTCGAACGGCGGACGGCCCTCGCGGCGGAAGTGGATGGGGTCGAAGAAGTGCCGGAACGGGTGGGCGACGATCATGAAGCCGCCGACCTCATCCAGCACCTTGCGCAGCTCCAGGGCGCGGCGGATCCCGGGCACGTAGCCCGTGAGCCCGACGGCGATGATATGCCCCATGTCCGTCGAAACTTCCATCCCGCGGGAGACGAAAAGACCGCTCTTCTGGCGGAACTCTTCGATGGCGTGCGGCTCCCAGACCCGGTCGTGTTCCGTGATGTTGACGCCGGTCAGTCCAATCCGCTGGGCGACTTCGATCAGCTGGTCGGGCGTAAGCGAGGAGTCAGCCGCGCCGCGGACGGTGTGCACGTGCATATCGACGATGGTGCCGGACATAGCGCTCTCTAGGGTCTAGGGTGCGGCGTCGGCGGTCAAGCGTTGCTAGGCGTCGGTCGTCCAGGTCAGGGTGGATTCGGCCGCCGTGACGGTACGCACCACATGGACGCGCTCGCCGTGCCGGAGCCGGTGCAGCCGGGCCCGGATCGCCAGAGCCTCCGGTTCCCCGCTGGCCAGCGCGAAGAGGGAGGGCCCGGCCCCGCAGACGTGGACCGAGGCGGCCCCGGCCTCCAGCAGCGCGTCTCGATACGTAGCGAGCCCACCGAACACCTCGTAGGCCACGCGATCGAAGGCGTTGAACAGGTGTTTGTCCTCAACCCGGCCGCCGGCGTTGATCAGGTCCGCCAGCGCCCGCGTGCGCGAGCCGTCGGTGAAGTCTTCCGGTGTCAGCGCTTCGTACATCCGCCGGGACTTGTCCTCTATCGAGCTCCCCGGCACCAGCAGCACCAACCAGGTCATCGGCGCGTCCGCCAGGGGGCTGGTCACCTCGCCGCGGCCACCGGCCAGTGCCGTGCCGCCGTGCAAGAAGAACGGCACGTCTGAGCCCAGCCGCGCCGCCAGCCGCTTGAGGCCGTGCTGGCCCAGCCGCGCCTGCCACATCTCGTTGACCACACGGAGGGTCACCGCCGCGTCGGAGCTGCCGCCGCCCAGCCCGGCAGCGACCGGCACGCGCTTGGTCAGGCCGATGCTGACTCCGGTCAACTCGCGGTCTCGCTCCCGGCGCAATCGGGCCGCCTGCAGGATCAGGTCTTCGTCGGTCGCGGTGTACTCACCGGTGACGTTCAAAGATACGCGTTCGGCGGCGGTGAACGTCAGCTCATCGTGCAGCTCAATCGTCTGGAGAATCGTGCGGACCTCGTGGTAGTCGTCCGGGCGCTTGCCCAGCACCTCCAGCGTCCAGTTGATCTTGCCCGGAGCGATGGCGTGGATCACCGGGCCACCGCCAGGCGCCGCCTAATCGCGAAGTAGATGTCGCGCCAGTTCTCCAGTGTCAGCATCTGCGGCCGCTGTTCCGCGTCCACGCCGGCCTCGGCCAGCACCTCCGCCGCTTCCGCCGGCGTCACCCGCAGCCCAACGGCCAGCGAGTTGCGCAGCCGCTTCCGGGGCGCAGCGAACCCGGCCTGCGCCAGTTTCAGGAACTCCGCCATGTTGTCCACCTCCACCTCAGGCGAATCACGCACGTCCAGCCTCACGACGGCCGATTGCACCTTCGGGGGCGGATTGAAGGCGCGCGCGGGGATGCGAAACAGCAAACGCACATCGGCCATCACCTGCATCTCCACCGAAAGATACGACATCTTCCCCACTGACGCTGCCATCCTCTGGGCCACTTCCGACTGCAGCATCACCACGAGCCACCGCGGCTTGACCGGCGCGGCAAGGAACTTGCGCACGATGGGCGAGCCGATGAAGTACGGCAGATTCCCGACGACGACGTAGGGCAGGCCGCCACCGCCGCGGTTGAGTATCTCCTCTACAGACAGCTCCAGCACATCGCCTTCGATCACGCTGACGTTGTGATGATCCCGGTGCGTCTCAGCCAGTGCCACAGCCAGTGCTGGGTCCACCTCGACGGCGATCAGCCGCGTTGCCCGCTCCGCGAGCAGGCCGGTCAGCGCACCCCGGCCCGGCCCGACTTCGATCACGGTATCTTCCGGGGTAAATTCTGCGGCGGCGGTGATTCGCTGGAGGATGCGTCGGTCTGTGAGCCAGTGCTGGCCCAGCCGCTTCTTCGCCCGCGCGAGCGTCATGCAGGCATCTTACGGGACATCGCTAACTCAGTCCCCCGTGTCATATTCAAAATCAGTCTGAATAGAACTCGTCGAATCCGGCAGCATCGTCCGCCGGGTAGCCCCAGACCTCGGAAATCTGCGCATCCCGGAAATGGTATACGTCCATGTAGCGATAGCGGATGGAACTGTCATTGTGCCTGGCTGTGACGGTGTACATTAGCACGCCATGCTGTTCGTTCGCCAACACGTCGTGAATCCTGATGCGGGTAGAGCCTCCGGTCCACTGAAAGACCCGCGCCAGGAGTGACATCGAGGCTTCAAGGCCCTTGTACTCGCCGGAGAAAGAGTTATGGCCAGGGAAGTGGAATTTGACGTCTTGTGTCAACACTTCGCCGACGGCGGTCAGGCTGCCCTTCGCGAACGCGGCCAAGAGAGCTTTGATTAGCTCAAGGTTCGCCTCTTCGACACTCTGCATCTGAAATTTCGGCATCGTAGTCATCGTGAATGCGCGCGCAATCCTGGGGCAAGGGGGTGCGCATTACAGTTGTATCCCGAACTTACAGACGCCGGCGGCGGGCCCGTGTTGCGGCTACGGCAGTAGAATTACCCTGCCAAACGCCTGCCTGCTCTCGATGTAGGCGTGGGCCGCCGCGGCTTCAGATAGCGGATACGTGCGGTCGATGACGACGCGCAACTCTCCCGAAGCCACCTCGTCAAGCAGGCGCTGGACCAGGCCGCGAGCCACGTCCGGCCGCATCAACATCTCGCCGCCAAAGAAGACGCCGGTCAGGCTCTTGTTCATCTGGGACATCGAGTCCACGTCGATCAGGCGGCCCTCCTTGCGCCCGGCGTTGCCGACGCTAACGACCCGACCGCGGTAGCCGACCGCTGTGATGCTGCCCTCCAGCGTCGTCCCCACGGAGTCGACGATCAGGTCCGGGCCGCGGCCGCCGCTCAGCGCCTTGGCCTTCGAAACCCAGTCGCCCTCGCGGTAGTTGATGCCCGTCGTCCATCCCGAACTCCTTCAGGCGCTCCAGACGCTCATCGCTCGAGGCCGTCGCCAGCACCTTCGCCCCGGCCCGCTTGGCCAGCTGGATCGCCGCCAGCCCGACGCCGCCGGCGCCGGCGTGGATCAGCACCGTCTCCCCAGCCTGCAACCGCCCGAACTCGAAGAGACAGTCGTCGGCCGTCCCGAACGGGATCGGCACGCAGGCCGCCTGCGCCAGGTCCATGCCGTCTGCGAGGACCCACGTCTGCAACGGGTTCACCACGACCAGCTCGGCGTGGGAACCGAACGGCATGATCGCCACGACCGGCTGTCCGGCCTTGCGGTCCGTCACCGCCGAGCCCACTTCCTTGACGATCCCCGCGCACTGGTAGCCGACGATGTGCGGGCTGCCCATCATATCCCCGCCGGCGCGGTTGAGCACGTCGCCCCCCTCAATGCTGATCGCCTTGACCTCTACCAGCACCTGCATCGGGGCCAGCGTCGGGTCAGGCCGCTCCTCGTACTTGAAGACGTCCGGGGCGCCGGTCTTGTAGTAAACAGCAGCTTTCATGGGGTCCCTCCTTGCAACGGGGCTTATCATACGGACTTTGTGGCCCGTCCGCAGCCGTGTTTGCTAGCCCGTCGTCGCGAAGCGCCGCTCTTCCGCCACGTCCGTCAGCGTCATCTCAATCGCCTTCAACAGCTCGTCCAGCCCCCACTTCTTCGCCGCCGAGACCGGGATGCCGCCGTGCGCCCAGATCGGCATCGCGGAGGTCACCGCTGACTCCTCGTCGACGTCCAGGCGGTCCACCTTGTTCAATACCGTCAAAAGCGGCCGCTGGTCCAGGCCGAGCTCATCCAGCGTCTCCTCCACGGTCACCGCCTGCTGTTCAGCGTCCGGGTGGGTTATGTCGACTACGTGCAGCAGCAGCGACGCCTCTTCCAGCTCCTCCAGGGTGGCCCGGAAAGCCGCGACGAGCTGCGTAGGCAGCTTCTGGATGAAGCCCACAGTGTCCGTGAGCAAGGCCGGGCCGCCGGAGGGCAGGCGGATTCGCCGCGTCACCGGGTCCAGCGTCGCGAAGAGCTGGTCCTGCACCAGCACGTCGGCGCCGGACAGCGCACGCATCAGGGTGCTCTTGCCGGCGTTTGTGTAGCCGACCAGCGAGACGACAGGCACGCCCTGCTTGGCGCGCTGCTTGCGATGGAGCCCGCGCTGCTGCCGGACGTTGTCGATCTGCTTCTTGATCAGCGTGATGCGGTTGCGGATGAGGCGCCGGTCAGTCTCGATCTGCGTCTCGCCGGGACCCCGGGTGCCGATGCCGCCGCCCAGCCGCTCCAGATGCTCCCACTGGCCGCGCAACCGGGGCAGCAGATACTCGTGCTGGGCCAGCTCCACCTGCATTCGCCCCTCTTTCGTGTGCGCGTGCTGGGCGAAGATATCGAGGATCAACGCCGTGCGGTCGACGACCTTCACTTTCAGCGCCTCCTCCAGGTTCCGCTGCTGCGAAGGGCGCAGCTCGTCATCGAAGATGACGGTGGTGTAGCCAAGCTCGTCCTTGTCGGCCACGATCTCGGCGATCTTGCCCTTGCCGATGTACGTCGACGGCTGGACGAAGTCGAGCCGTTGCTTCGTCGAGCCCACGACGTCGGCGCCGGCCGTCTTGGCCAGTAGCGAGAGCTCCTCCAGCGAGGCGTCGGCCTTCCAGCGTCCGTTTTCCGGCCCGTGGGTCTTTCGCTCTACGGCGACGAGGTACACGCGCTCCCGCGGCGCGGTAGTCGGATGCAGGTCACGCTTCGGAATCGGTCTTTATACCTCGCCTACAAGTATAAGCGAGATGTCGAGCGCGCTATGTGGCGCGAGTCTTCTCGTATCGCTGCGCCTTCTCCTCGTCGATCTCGATCCCGAGACCGGGGCCCTGCGGCAGCGCGACGTACCCTTCGGCGTCGATCATCAGCGGCTCTTTGAAGAGGAAGTCGCGCTCGGCCGGAGTCCAGTTCGGTGGGTCGTAAGGGAACTCGACGTAGGGGACGTTGGCGCTGGCGGCGGCGCACTGCAGATTAGCGGCGACGCCGATGCCGTTGGTCCAGGTGTGCGGTGTGAAGACCAGCCCGTGCGCCTCCACCAGCGCCGCGATCTTCCGTGTCGTGGAGATGCCGCCAATCATCGTGCAGTCCGGCTGGTACACGTCGAAGCAGCCCTTCTCCAGGTAGGTCTTGATCTCCTCCGGGCCGCGGTTCAGCTCGCCGCCGGCCAGGCGCAGGGTGGTCAGGTGGCGCCGCAGCTCGGCCAGGCCATCGTAATCGTAGGCGTCCAGCGGCTCCTCCAGCCAGTAGACGCCGTACTCCTCCATCGCCTTCGCTGCCGAGATCGCCGTGCGCAGGTCCCAGCGGTGACGCTGGAGGTCAGGCGGGATGCGCCAGCCCCAGTTGCCGTCGACCATGATGTCGATCTTGTCTCCCACGGCCTTGCGGACGGCGTCGAGCGTCTTCACGTCGTCTCGCCAGTCTTCGCTGTGGAAGCGGATCTTGACCGCGCGGAACCCGGCCGCGATCGTCTCCTGCACGGCGTCGACTCGCTCGGCCGTTGGGCGACACTCCCCGGTGGAGGCGTAGGCGCGGAGCTTGTCGCTGCCGCCGCCGAGGAGCCGGTAGATAGGCTGGCCGGTCTTCTTGCCGATGATGTCCCAGAGCGCGATCTCCACCGGCCAGACGCGCCCGGTGAAGAACGCCATCGAGCGCAGGTTGTAGACGTGCTGCTCGATCTTGAACGGGTCCTGGCCGACGAGGAAGCGCCCGGCGGCGTCCCAGCGCACCGGGACGCCCCCGGAGCCGATGCCGGTGATCCCTTCGTCCGTGTGTATCTCGACGACGTGCTGGCGCGCATTCACGGTCGGGAACGGCTCCCACGTCGGGTGGAAAGGCCGCGGCATCGGCATCTCGAACAGCCGGACGCGGACCTCGGTGATCTTCATGGGTCGGAGGATAGGCGAGGCGAACGCCGGGAGGCAAGTTGCACCGGAAAGCAATTCCCCGGAGAAAAGGCAAGGCCACCTGCACCCCCACAGGTGACCTTATAGCTCAGGTTAAGTCCGGGCTCCCGATGCCGCACCAGGAAGTCCGCAGTCCCTTAAACCCCCGCTTGCCTTTGGCCAATTATCCACGGAACGGATAAGGCGTCAAGACTGCTCTGTAACCAGGCGAAAACGAACTTGCAATAGTTCTGCCTCTGTCTCGTCCAATTCTCGCGTCCTGACTCACGAATTCTCCGGCGCGCCCGTTACGGCGCTCCCTTTTCGGCCTCAAGGATTCGGGAGACGGGGCTCGGCAAAGGACCGAAAATTATCGCCTCGCGACGTAATGCCGCCAGCTCAGCCGCCGACAGGTCCAGCAGTTGTCGGAGCACGTCGTCCGTGTCCGCGCCGATGGCCGGCGGCGGCCCCTGGATGCCCCCGGGAGTGCGGCTCAGCTTGACCGGCGTGTCCGGGACGCGCAGCGAGATGCCGGAGGGGTGCGCGATGTCTTGCAGCATCTCGCGCGCTTTCACCTGGGGGTGCTCCGCGGCGTGCGGGATGTCGTTGAGGGGCCCACAGGGCAGGCCGATCTGGTCGAACTCGCGCAGCCACTCCTCTGTCGTCTTCTGGCGGAGAGCCTCGTTCAACACGGGCTCCAGGACGTCGTGGTGGCGGGTGCGGAGGCCCGGCGTATCGAAGCGCTTGTCGTTGATCAGGTCAGGCCGCCCGATCGTGGCGCAGAAGAGGTCCCACTGGTTCTCCACGCCCCACGACAGCGCTATCACGATGTAACCGTCGGCGGTCGGGAACGCCTGGAACGGCGTCGTCAGCGGGTGCCGCGTCCCGATCGGTTTCGGCACCTCGCCGGTCGCGAAGTAGCGTGCAAAGGCGTTCTCCAGGATGGCGATCTGGCAGTCCAGCATGCTGATGTCGATCATCTGGCCCTGGCCGCTGGTCTCGCGTTCGTGCAGCGCCGCCAGGATCCCGATCGCGGTGTAGAGGCCGGCCGTGATATCGCCCTGGGAGATGCCGGGGCGCACCGGAGGTCCGCCGGGTTCGCCGGTGATGCTCATGATGCCGCCCATGCCCTGGACGATGATGTCCAGCGCCGGGCGCTCGCGGTCAGGCCCGGTCTGCCCGAATCCCGAAGTCGCGGCGTAGACGAGCCGCGGATTGCGCGCCCGCAGCGCCTCGTAGCCGATGCCGAGCCGGTCCATCGTGCCGGGGGTGTAGTTCTCCATCACGACGTCGGCCTTCTCGGCGAGGCGCAGGAAGAGATTGCGGCCGGCCTCGCTCTTCAGGTCCAGGCAGATGCTGCGCTTGCCGCGGTTGATGGAGAAGAAGTAGACGCTCTCCTCGCCAATGTAGGGCCCCGTGGTCCGCGCCACGTCCCCGAACGGCGGCCGCTCGACCTTGATGACATCGGCGCCCATATCGGCCAGGACCATCGCCGCGAACGGCCCGGATAGCACCCAGGTCAGGTCAAGGACTGTGATGTCGGTCAGCGGGCCGCGGCGGCTGTCAGAAGTCATGCCACAAGGATACGCAATCCGGGTGGCTGGGACACCGACGCACGGCAAGGGCCGCGAGTGGCAAAGAAAAACGAGGGCGGGCGCCTGGCCCACCCTCGTCCTGTATTCAGTTGTGACTGCCCGGGCGCTCTAGCGGGCCGGGCGGACCTTGTTGAAGCAGTCGCTGCAGTAGACCGGCCGGTCCTGTCGCGGCTCAAACGGCAGCTGGGCCTCGTTGCCACAGCTGTCACAGGTCGCCGTGTACATCTGGCGCGGGCCGCGGTCGTAGCCGCCGCCACCGCCGTATCCGCCCCCGCCGCCGCCGCGACGGGCCGCCCGGCAGTTCGGACAACGCTTCGGGTCTTGATAACCTTTCTTCGCGTGGAACTCCTGATCGTCGGAAGAAAATGTGAACTCTGATCCGCACTCAGCACAGGTCAGGGTCCGGTCTGCGTATGCCACTCGATGGTCCTCCTTTGTGGCCTGGTTATCTTCCGGTTATCGAGCGTTGGCTGGCATAAGCGGGCCGGTGCAACGACTAGCGGAACTTAACCCTCCGGGGGCGTTCCCCCGGAGCTAAATTCGTTTGCGGTAATGGTAACAGCGAGGAAACAGCGCTACAACTGAGTCAAGACGGTCGTAACGCAATTGCAACCGGGCGCTGAAACGGCCTCCTAAGGCGTTTGGCGATGCTGCGGCAACAGCTGGCGCGCCAGGCAGCCGGGCCTCATCGCGGGAACGCCGTCATCGGCCGGCGCGATCTCCACCGCGGCCACGCCCAGGTACGCCGCGATCCGGGCGCTGACCTGGTTGAGATCGTCCTTGGCGAACCCCTCCGACACGTAGTCGACGGTTCCCTCCGGCGCGACGAGAACGAGCGTCGGCGTCGACGGTGGGTCGTACAGCCTCGAGACAACGAGGTCTGGATCGTCGACCAACACCGGCGCGGCGATGGCGAAGCGGTCGCGATAGTCCGCCGCGCGCTCCGCTGTGTCCTGTGAGATGGTCCAGAAGCGCCAGCCGGATGGGTACGCCGCTTGCAGCCGGTTGATGTACGGGAACGCGACGTCACAGGTCTGGCAAGAGACACGGAAGAAAACGAGCAACACCGGCAGACCGCCAGCATCCCCCGGCAGGGAGAGCGATCCGCCGTCCAGCCAGGGCAGGGTGAACTGCGGAGCGTAGGCGCCGGTCTCGATGGTCAGGGCGGCCCTAAACGCGGATGCAGGCGACCCAGTGCTCTTTGTCGCCGGTCCCGACGTTGCGCCACTCCGGGATCGCCTTGGAGCATTCGTCGATGGCGATCGGGCAGCGGGTGTGGAAGACGCAACCGGACGGCGGGTGCAGCGGGCTGGGCACGTCGCCGGTGAGGATGATCCGCTCGCGCCGCATCTCGACGGCGGGGTCCGGGATCGGCACGGCGGAGAGCAGCGCCTTGGTGTACGGGTGGAGCGGGTTGTCGTAGAGCTCCTGGCGGTCTGCCAGCTCCATCATCTTGCCCAGGTACATGACGGCCACGCGGTCGCTGATGTGGCGGACCACGGATAGGTCGTGGGCGATGAACAGGTACGTCAGCCCGAACTGCTGCTGAAGGTCCTCCAGCAGGTTGATGATCTGCGCCTGGATGGAGACGTCGAGCGCGGAGACGGCCTCGTCGCAGACGATGAAGTCGGGCTCCACGGCGAGAGCCCGGGCGATGCCGATGCGCTGGCGCTGGCCGCCGGAGAACTCGTGCGGGTAGCGGTTGGCGTAGTAAGGGTTGAGCCCGACGACCTGCATCAGGGATTGCACCCTCTCCTGCCGCGCCTTGCGGCCCTTGACCAGGCCGTGGATGATCAGCGGCTCGGCGATGATGCTGCCGACGGTCATTCGCGGGTTCAGGGAAGCGTACGGGTCCTGGAAGATCATCTGCATGTAGCGCCGCATCCTGCGCAGCTCGCCGCTGCCCAGCGTCTCCAGCTGTTTGCCCTTGAAGCGGATGGTGCCGCCGGTGGGCTTGTAGAGGAGGAGGATGACGCGGCCCAGCGTCGTCTTGCCGCAGCCAGACTCACCGACGAGGCCCAGGGTCTCGCCCTTGCGGATGTCGAAGGAGACGTTGTCGACGGCCTTGACGTCGGCGACCTTGCGCTGGAAGAGGATGCCGGAGGTGACCGGGAAGAACATCTTGACGTCGCGCACCTCTACGAGGTTCTCGCCCGGGGACGGCGTCGGTGTCGGTGTCGTCTGTTCCAGCGTCATGGCATCCCTCGGTTCTAGGCTGCGGCCGATGCGTCGTCGGCCTTCTTAACGCGTTCCCATTCCCAGCAGGCGGCGGAGTGGTCTGTGCCAACGGAGATAAGCGGCGGATTTTCGGTCTTGCAGCGGTCAACGGCGAAGCGGCATCGCGGCCGGAAGGGACAGCCATCGTCCATGTGTACGAGGTCCGGCGGCATCCCCTCGATCGGGTCCAGCTTGGCCTTGCGCACCTGGTCCAGTCTCGGCACAGACTTCAGCAGGCCGAGCGTGTAGGGGTGACGGGGGTTGTGGTACAGCTCGATCGCGGAGGCCGTCTCGATGACGCGGCCGGCGTACATGACGTTGACCCGGTCGGCGTAGCGGGCGACGACGCCCATGTTGTGCGTAATGATGATCACCGCAGTGCCCAGCTCGCGGGTGAGGCGGGTCAGCAGCTCCAGGATCTGGGCCTGGATCGTCACGTCGAGCGCCGTCGTGGGCTCGTCGGCCAGGAGCAGCTTCGGGTTGCAGGACAGCGCCATGGCGATCATCACGCGCTGGCGCATACCGCCGGAGAACTGGTGCGGGTAGTCGCCGATGCGGGACTTGGCCTCCGGGATACCCACCATCTCCAGCAGCTCGACGGCTCGCTGAGTGGCGGCCTGGCGGTCCATCTTCAGGTGCAGCTCCAGCGTCTCTGTGAGCTGGCGGCCGATCGTTAGCACCGGGTTGAGCGAAGTCATCGGCTCCTGGAAGATCATGCCGATCTTGTTGCCGCGAATATGCCTGATCTCGTCTTCGTCCATCTTCAGGACGTCCTGGCCCTCGAAGATGATCTCGCCATCGACGATCTTGCCGGGCGGGCTGGGGATCAGGCGGAGGATAGACAGGGCGCTGACGGTCTTGCCGCAGCCGCTCTCCCCCACGAGGCCGAGGATTTCGCCGGGCAGGATGTCGTAGCTGACACCGTTGACGGCGTTGACGACACCCTCTTCCGTGAAGAATTGGGTTCGCAGGTTCTTTACTTGCAGGAGTGGCTCAGCCAACTTGTCCTCCTCGACCCTGGGGCAATTGTACAGTCTCGTTCGCTGTTGTGGTGGGGAAGGGGGGACTCGAACCCCCACGCCCGAGGGCACGTGATCCTAAGTCACGCTCGTCTGCCAATTCCGACACTTCCCCCTGATCCCGACGGACGCCGAAAGCGAATGCCGGAGGCTGGGTTGAGCGGCGACCCATCCTCATATACACCCTTCCTGTTCCCCTGAATTCATGACCTCTCTTGGTGGGCCACCCAGGACTCGAACCTGGAACCTAGCGATTAAGAGTCGCTTGCTCTACCATTGAGCTAGTGGCCCGGGTTGTGTCCACTTTTCAAGTTTGCGCAGTATAGCACGCGCTATCTAAGCGGGCAACGATTAGCCCCGCCGCCTGGGCGGGGCTAGCAAATTCCATTCTGCATCAACGCGCCGGAAGATGGAAGGGGGAAAAGTGGTGGGCGATATTGGACTTGAACCAATGACCTCAGCGATGTCAACGCTGCGCTCTAGCCAACTGAGCTAATCGCCCACGCAGACCAGCATTATAAGCGACGCACCCTCCCCCGCAAAACCTCGCACCCCGTACCTCAAGCCTCGCGCCCCACTCTCGCACCTCACACCTCGCACCTCGCACCGCCCGGTGGATTTGTCGAGTCGTTGTGGACAAACGTTGACCCGCGCTGACCGCGCGCCGTAGATTGAATTCTGCTTCCCGCGCAAGGCAACTGACGCCGGCAGAGGGGACTCGAAGGAGCGAACGGGCAACCGCCAGCGACCCCGAGACCTCGATCAAGGCATACCCCAACCAGGCCCGGGAAGCTTTTACTTTGTCTCCAGATTCAGCCTCGGGTCCGGGATGCAGATCAGCTGCGCGCCACCCATCGCCACGAGGCGCCCGTCCTCGGACCAGATGCGCCCTTGCCCGGCGACGAGCCCGCCCGTCGCCAGCGGCGATTCGTAGTCGCAGAGGAGCCACGGCGAATCTGGCGCCGGCTCATAAAACCAGGCGACGACGTCCAGGTTCACTGCGGCATACTTCCGCGTCGAATGGGGGTGCGGGTTGGCGCCCGTGGGCCAGGCCATCGTGTCCAGGAGAATTACGGAGCGCGCAGCATCGACAAACGGGTCGTCGAACATGTCCGTTGGCTGGAAGCGATACCACTCCAGGAGGTCAGCGGGCTTCGCCGTTTCCTGGTCGAAGATGCGCTCCGGGCGGATGATCCGCGAGTCGACGTTCTGCCAGAAGGGGAAGCCGGCCGGCGCGTCGGGCCAGTGTTCCAGGAACGACTTTAGCGCGGCAGGAGGCGGCACCTCCGGCATCTTCGCGAAGTTGTGTTCGACGCCTGGGCCCTCCGCCGTTGTGCGGACGATCGCCTGCACGACGGCCCGGTCGCCCTGGGTGATCGTGACGTGGAGCGACTCCGCTCGGCGGCCCCGCTGAACCGCGCGCACCTCGACATCGGCCGGCTCGAATCGGGCTACGCTGAGGAAGTGGCAGGAGATAGAGACCGGCCGCCTGATCGCCGCCTCCATGCCCGCGGCACGCAGCGCCACGGCCGCCATGTAGCCGCCGTTCGGCCCCCAGATCTCCCAGTCGCGGGACAGCGTGATCGTGTAGCGGCCGTCGCCCCCGCTGAGACTTGTGTCGATCTCCAGGTCGCCCATGGCCGGAAGATAGCACAAGCCTCGCCGCTGCCACGAGCCATTCCTGTCACACGGCGCGCGGCGTTTATCGACCTAAGGAGTGCGGAGCGTATACTGGATGTGCAAGCACGTTAGTTCGAGTTCCGAATAGATAAGGGGTGAGAATCTGAAGAAGCTTTACATCGGCAACCTGGCTCACGAAACGACAGAAGCGGACCTCCTGGCGAGGTTCTCCGAATTTGGCAAAGTAATTTCGACGAAAGTGGCGGCGGACCGGCGCGGCCGCGCCAAGGGCTTCGGGCACGTGGAGATGGCGGATGAGGAATCAGCCCACGCCGCAATGGAAGCGCTGCGAGGCAAGGACCTGAACGGCCGCCTCATGGATGTTGTCCTGGAAGACTCTCGGGGCCGTCGCGGCGGCCCACCGCCCGGCGGACGCCGCCGGCGCTAGCGGCCCGGCATCACCAGCGAACCAGCCGTCCCGGCGGCCACCGCCTCGCCGCGCTGGTTCTCAGCCCAGACCTCATACACCTTGTGTAGTACTGCGCCCTCCGGCGTCGCCTCCTTCAGGCGGCCGTTCGCCGTCAGGGTGTCTCCACAGAGGATCGGGTGCAGGAAAGCCAGCGAGAGGTCCGCGTACTCGAACCACTCCTTGCCCAGCACTCCGGTCATGATCTCCGAGATGTAGTCCGCCGCCATCATCCCCTGCGCGATCGTCGTCTCGAATCCGGCTTTCTTGGCGACGTCCGGGCTGATGTGGATCGACGTGCCGCGCTGGGCGTTCGCCGAGTCTTCAGAGAACGCCGTCATCATCTCCTGGGTGATCGTCCGCGTGATCGGCGTCAGCTCGCCCTTGCGCTCCGGTTTCGTCTCACGCGGCTCCTCTGGCTCGTCCTTCGTCTCGACCCGCTCCGGGAACGCCAGCGTCGTCGTGCCGTGGCCGATGATGATCCCTGTCTCATCGCGGAAGCGCGCTTCGAAGACGGCCCAGCGGCGGCCGCGGCGCTCGTACTTCTCGACGAACTTGCCGTAGCCGATGGGCTGGCGGTCCAGCCGCAAGGCCGCGGCGGTGCTGACGTCCTGGCGCGCGTGCAGAGTCCCCGGCGCAATCGGGGCGACCCAATCGATGAAGCGCATGCAGATGCTACCAAGGATCGAAGGCGGCGCGACCGGCGGGCCCCACGGCGACCGGCCGTGCTGCCAGGGGTGGGCGTTCTCCGTCGCCTCCAGGATGCGGCTGATGCGGTCGCGCAGCGGATAGTAGTACGGCCCGAACTGTTTCCCCAGCTCGATGTCGTCGTATGCGAGGTCAGCCTGTGGCATCGTGAAACGGAGCATAAGGGTAGGCGCGCCCGCATTTCAAACACGACCTGATCCGTAGGGATTCGCAATCCGCCATCGGGTAGTGTAAATCTGAAATGGGCGCTGTTACGGTCATTGCATGAAACGAAGGGGAAGGCCACCACACCCGGACGTCCTGACCCCACGCGAGTGGGACGTGCTGACGCTTGTGCGGGAGGGGCTGACGAACCAGCAGATCGCCGAGCGGCTCGGGACCTCCTTCGACGCCGCCAAGTACCACGTCGCCGAGATCCTCTCCAAGCTCCACCTCTCCACCCGCGAGGAAGCGGCGGCCTGGCGTCCTGCTCCGCCGGAGCGTCCGGTGTTGCGCCCGGCCTGGGCAGCCGGTGCGGCCGCCATCATCCTGGCAATGTCGGTTGGTTTCGGAGTCCTGCTCTACGCCGTCCTCAAGTCCGACAACAGCGATGATGACGACAACCTCCCGACGACCTCTGCCACGGTCAGCCCGACCGGCGATGCCTCGCTGACGTCGTCGCCGCCCCCGGTTGCCGATGCCATCCCCTTGACGATGACCGATGGGATCGGCCTGCAAGAGGGGCTGGTTCTGATCCTCGAGACCGGCTGCACGGGCTGCGACGGACCGTCCACCAGCCTCCTGCGCGTCTACCGCGACACCGACGGAACATACGTCAGTGACATACTGTTCACGCCGGCAACCGTCGGGCTTGAGCCGCGGACGGTACAGACGGAAAAGGGCCCGCAAGAGGACGTGCCGACCATCGCCGGGTTCGCGATGCTGCCGGACGCGTCTCAGATCGTCGTCAACGTCACGTACACTTACGAGCTCGGCGGCGGCTCCATCGGTTCCACCCTGCTGTTCGAGTCCACTGACGGCGGCGTGACCTGGAGCGACTTCGGTTCGTTGGACGCGGGCGAGTTCATGCTGAGCGACATCATCGGCGGCGAGGTGATCGCCGGGCGCGGCGCCGATTCCGGGGCGACTGTCGCTCCTTCGACAACTCCGTACTATCCGCCGGGCATCTACCGCCTCTATCCCAGCGGCGACCCCATCCCGACGCCTCCGGGCGCCGACGGCACCTGGTCGCCGATCCGCCTGTCGGACGACACGATCGGCTGGGCCACGAGCGACGGACGGATTCTGGACAGCGACGGCGGCACAGTCCTGCAGGTCGACGGCCAGTTCACTTACGCCCAGCGTTCGTTCAACCCTCCCGATGGTGTCGCCGTCGTCTGGTCGCCCGGTGGCGGCGGTCTGAACTACCTGCAGGTCCAGAGCAAGTCGTCCGGCACGTATCTCCTCCCCGGCTTCGCCGTCCCCGGCGTCTGGGCTACCGGCGACCTGGCGGTCGTCGGTGTCGGGTTGCCGGAGCCGTCGCCGCCGCCGACCGGCGGCTTCAGCTTCACCGTCTACCCGGCGCTGCTCGACCCCAAGGACGGCACCGTGCAACCCATCATCCACCCCTTCGGAGACGAAGGCTTCGAGCACGGCCGCAACACCATCGATGCGGTGATGATAGGCCCGAGAGCGCTGGTGACCGGTACCGGCTCATGCCTCAACGTTCGTAGCGAGCCATCAGAGAGCGCTGCCGTGGTTGAATGCGTGGCCGACGGCGTGCTGCTGGCGAATCTCGGCGCCGAAAACGACCCGGCGTGGCGGCACGTTCGGACGCCATCCGGTAAGGAAGGCTACGCCAGCGCCGACTATCTGCACATCGTCAGCGAACCGGCCTCACAGAGCTAACGCCCCGGCTGGGTAGTGCAATTCCCTTCACGACACTCTAACGTCGAAGTATGACGCGAAGAGGCCGCCGCCCACATCCCGATATCCTCACGCCCCGCGAGTGGGAAGTGCTGACCCTGCTCCGGGAGCAGCGCAGCAACCCGGAGATCGCCGAAGAGCTCGGAGTTTCCCGCGATGCAGTCAAGTACCACGTCTCGGAGATCCTCTCCAAGCTCGGCCTCTCCACGCGGGAGGAGGCCGCCGCCTGGGACCCGGAGCCGCCGGAGCGCCCCGTCTTCCGCCCCGCCTGGGCCAGCGCCTTCGGTCCGCTGGCGGCGGTCTGGCGGGCCTGGCCGCTGGCGCTGCGCATCGCCGGCGGGGCCGTCGTCGCGGCGGCCGTCGTCGGCGTCGGCGTGCTGGCATACGGCGTCGCGCGATCCGGTGGCGACGACGACGGAGCGGTGACGCAGACAACTCCCAGCGCGACCCCGCGCGTCGTCTTTGTCCAGCCCGGCGACACGATCCGCGTCCTGACCTACGGCTCGCCGCCGACGGACGCTACCACCTGCGAGGAGATATTCACCTACCTGGACGTCAAGCCCAACGACGCGCAGACAAACCCCGTCACCTGCACCATCGGGTTCGAGGCGCCGCGGCTGACCTTCGTTGATACGGGCAACGGCGTCCTGCGGCTCAGCGCCGTGAGCCTGGTCATGCTCGGAACCGCCGGCCCTTCGCCCTCGCCCCAGGACTCTGCAGCCGGTCCGTCCTCAGGTCACGAATGCTCGGCTATCTCTGCCTTTTTGTTTGACGGATCGCAAGACCCGTCGACTGCCCCGCTCCAGATCTCCTGCAACATTCCGCTCTCCGAAACCGGGACCGCCAGCACCAAGATCGTCTGGGCGCACGTCAACCCGGACACACCGGACTCGCCTGGCCCGGGACCTTGCTGGCTGCTCGCTCCGGCCGCCGGCGGAGTTGGTGATGGCGTCCAGCAGAAGCCCGTGCAGTGCCTGCTGGACGTTCCGGCCGCGCCGAACAACGGCCCGCAGGCCCTCACCGTCCAACCGGCCGTCCCACTGCCGCCAAACCTTGCCGTGGTCATGGAGATCGGCTGTTGCGAGACACCGCTGACAGGCCTCGTCGGCATCAGCAACGAAGATGGCAACGGCCTCCGCGAAGTCCTCTTCTCGGCCGGGAGCCACATCTTCAACACTGCCGACGGCTCCCTCGATTCGCGCGACGAGTACGAGGCGAACGGCGTGACCGTGCCGACGCCGAAGCCCCAGGCCTCGGCGAAAGCGCCTGCGGAGGACAGGCCATACGTCGCGACTTACGGAGTCAGCCAGGACTCGCAGGCGATGGCGGTCGGCCTCTGCATCCGCGGCGCCTGCGAAGGCGTCAACGCCGCACCCAACGACCAGGGCATCACCCAGCTCTACCTGTCGCTGGACAGGGGACAGACCTGGAGCGAGTTGGTGCAGCTTGGCCCGTACGTGCGCATAGTTGGCGTCACCAGCGCCGGACGAGTGCTGATCGCCAACAACGTCCTGGATACGAAGGAAGAAGAGTTCTCGTGGCAGCCGGATGGTGAAGTCGTGCCGCTACCGTCGCTCAATTCAGACATGCCAACCGTACTGAGTGACGGCCGTCTCATCTGGCCCAGCCTGGGCAACTGGTATCTCGACGATGGGTCGCTCCTCGCCCGTGACGTGCCCGACCCCGGCGTCTTCAACCCGATCATCGACATGGGCGACGGGCGCTTCGCGGTGAACACCTCTGACGGCTTCGCGATCGTCGAAAGCGGCGCGGTATCGGTGACGTATGCCGCCGCAGTCGCCGCCTACCTGGGCGACGGCCAATTCGTCGGCATGACCACGGTACCGGCGCCTTCGGGCTCGCCGCTGGTGACGGCCGAGGCCCCGGCGCTGATCGACATCAACGCGCGCACGATCACGCCGGTCACCAGCCCCTTCCTCGACCCCGGCTTCGACCAGCCGGGGTTCCAGATCCTGGCCGGCGCTTACCTGATCCACACGCCACCGTCCGGGCTATAATCCGCGCATGGCTTTAACCCGCGAGCAGATGCGCGCCGTCATCGCAGAACACGTCGAAGCCGAGAACGTCCACGACGCGGCCCGCGTGATCGCCACTTACAGCCGCGAAGCGCCGGTTTTCGAAGACGTGGCCGCCGGCGTCCGCTACGAAGGCGGCGAGGCGATCGTCAACGACAACTACCGCCACCTCTGGGAGGGCTTCCCGGGCCTCAAGCGCGAGGTTGTGCGCTGGACGTTCGGCGATGACGCCGTCGTGATCGAGCTGCGCCTGACCGGCAAGCAATCGGGGACGTTCCGCGGCAGGCCGGCGACAGGCCGCGACCTGGAGTTCAGGATCATCGCCCACTTCCAGTTCGACGGCGAGGGCCGAATCGCCCAGGAGACGGCGTACTACGACAGGCTGACGTTCATGCAGCAGCTGGGATCGGGCAGATAGACAAAGTTTGGCTCCCGGGACAGGGCTCGAACCTGTAACCTAGCGGTTAATCCGCCTGAGGCGGACTCGCCCCATCATTGAGCATCCATTTGAGCCATTCGCGGCCCCTTCCAGCCTTCAGCTGTCGCTCTCTACGCATGGCTTCCGGTCGAGACTGGAACTCCTCGTGGTGAACCAGTAGCCACGGTCCGCGAGTTCCTGTCCAGCGCGCCAGTCCTTGCTGATGCTCCTGCAATCGTCGTTCGAGGTCACCCGTCGAGCCGACGTACAGCCTTCCGACGGGGTTCTGCAAGACATAGACGGAAAAACGGCATCAGAGACAAAGTTTGGCTCCCGGGACAGGGCTCGAACCTGTAACCTAGCGGTTAACAGCCGCTCGCTCTACCATTGAGCTACCCGGGAGCGCGTATTTTTGGCGGTGAAAACGGTTCTGGCTGCCGAGCCAGGATTCGAACCTGAACCAAGGGATTCAAAGTCCCGTGTGCTACCGTTACACCACTCGGCACTAAGGCCGGGAATATTCGGTTGTACTGGTGCCGAAGGCCGGACTTGAACCGGCACGGGGGTCACCCCCCAACAGATTTTGAGTCTGCCGCGTCTGCCATTTCGCCACTTCGGCTAGACCCTCAGCATGCTGCGCCGAGCGCAAATAAAGCGGGGATAAACCCGCTTTGCTCATTAATCTTACGGTAGCCCGGGTTGGATGACAACCGGATTCGGACGGGAGCTTCGGCAGTTGCCCGCCACGTTGCTTTCCAGCACAATGTCCGCAAACCTGCGGCCAGGAGGGCATCTGATCACACCGGCGACCGTTCAGGGGTGGACATGGCCTTCGCGCAGCACGCTTGCGCCCTACGCCATCTGGGGCATCCTCCTCCTCGGTCTCATCATCCGCCTGCTCCTGGCCCGGGACCCCGGCCACGAGTCCGACCTCCTCACTTTCGAGAACTTCAGCCTCGATCTCGGCAAGGACGGCCCGCTCCACTTTTACGAGGGGCCGAACTTCAAGGACTACCTGCCGGGGTACCTGTACTACCTCTGGGCGATCGGCCTGGGCGCGAAGTGGATCGGCTACGGCCACGACACCTACTCCTGGCTTCTCAAGTTCCCCTCGATCTTCGCCGACCTCGCCTCCTGCCTGCTGCTCTACGTCATCCTCGATGAGAAGCCCCGGCGCACGCGGCTGCTCGCCGCGCTGACCTACGCGCTCCTGCCGACGGCCTTGTTCATCGGGCCGCTCTGGGGCCAGGTGGACAGTCTTCTCTCGCTGTCGATCCTCGTCGTCATCTACTACCTGAATAAGGGGCGGCTGGTCTCGGCCGCCGTCGCCTATACGGTTGGATTCATGATCAAGCCGCAGGCGATCGCCGTGCTGCCCTTCGTTGCCTTCTGGGGTATCCGGGACTCAACACCAATCGACTGGGCCAGGTGCGTCGGGGCCTCGTTCGTGACGGCGATGGTCCTGATGTTCCCGTTCTTCTCCGATCACCCGTGGGACATCTTCCAGCAGCTCTACGACTCGACCAACATCTTCGTCTTCGCCTCGTCCTTCACCTACAGCTTCTGGGCGATCTTCGGCTGGTTCCAGAACGACAACGTCAAGACCTGGTTCGTGACATGGCGCGAGTGGGGTCTCGTCCTCACGATCCTCTGCCAGTTCTTCATCATCTATTCGCTGCGCAACACACGCGGCCTGGGCATGCTAGCGTTTGGCGTGGGGCTGACAGCGCTCGCCTTCTTCGTCTTCCAGACCCGCATGCACGAACGCTACATTTCAGCATGTTCCTGCCGTTGCTCTGCGCCTGCTTCTACCTGAACAAGCCGCTCCTCTGGATAACCTTCGTGGGGCTCTCCCTGATGCAGTTCCTCTGCCTCTACGCCTCTTTCTTCCACCCCTTCTTCAACGATAGCCACCCGAGCTGGCTCTACGCCGGCTGGATGCTGCGGATGCAAAACTACTCGCCGGGGTGGTGGAATCACCCGGGCATCTTCTTCGTGTTCCTCTGCTCGCTCTTCACGACGGCGAACCTGCTGGTGCTGATGGCCTACGCCTTCCTTTCGCAGCACCGGATCATCGCCGTCACCTCGGACGAAGAGCTGCGCCTGGGCCGCCCCAACGTCCTGGGCTAGCGGTTCACAGGCCGGTCAGCCACTCCCACATCGCGTCCACGGCCTCCTGCCAGATCTCGTTGCGAGTTCGGCCGGACGCCTTGCGCACGGCGAAACCGTGATCGGCGCCCTGCAGCATGTGCACTGTCGATTTCGGGACGAGCGCGGCCGCGGCTGCCAGCTCTTCCGGCGTCGCGAAGGCATCTGAGTCGCCGGAGCAGAAAAGCGTCGGCACGCCGATCGCGGGGAGGTGCTCGTCGCGGCGGCGCTCCGGCCTTCCGGGCGGATGCAGCGGGTAGGCGAACAAGGCCAGCGCCTCGGCACCGCCGTCGGCGGCGACGACCTGCGAGGCGATCCGCCCGCCCATCGACCGGCCGCCGACAACCAGGCGCCCCAGGCCGCGCACCGCCTCTATCGCCGCCCGCCACGTCGCTTCTAGGACCGGATTGCGGTCCGGCGCCTTGCGCTTGGCCTCTTGGTACGGGAACTGGATTCGCAGGCAGTGGACGCCGCGGCCCGCCAGCTGGCGGCAGGCGAACGTCCCGAACGGGTCGTGGACGTTGGACCCGGCGCCAGGCGCGTAGATGAACGTCCAGTCCGCGGAGTTGCCTTCAGGCAGCGATTCTAGCGCTGTTATTAGCCCTGCGCCGGGCACTTCGACGCTTAACGGCTGCTCGGACGTCGCGCTCACCACTCCAGCCGGGCGAAGAGGCCAAGGTGGTCGGAGGGGAAGAGGTCCGGGTTCTCCGGCGAAGGCGCGTGGAAGGCGAGCCCCGCGTCGTGGACCTTGAACTCCGGCGAGACGTAGATGTAGTCCAGGGTGCCCGCCGGGGAGTTGTCGTGGGTGTTGACCGGCGTCGGCCAGGTCTTCTCCGGCTCAGCGCCGTGGACGGTCTCGTGGGCGGAGCGGAAGCGCGCCTTCATGATCGCCACCGTCTTCTCTCCCGCGTAGGCGTTGAAGTCCCCTAGCACGACCAGCGGCAGCTTCTCCCGGCGGTCCAGCCAGGCCAGCAGGTACTCGGCCTGCACTGCCCGCTCCTCCGGCGCTTCCACCGGGTGGTGCAGGTGCGTATTGACCAGCGCGAACCGCTTGCCGTCGACTTCGTAGACCATACGCTGGGCGATGCGGTCGAACGTCATCAGGTCCAGGATCTCATGTTCCACGCATTCGATCCTGGCCAGGGTGCCGATGCCGAAGACGGCGGCCCGCTGACCGGGGCTGGTCGCGTGCTTGATGCGATAGTGCGGCCGGGTCGTGAGGTTGCGATTGACGGCGCGGCTGATCTGCATCCCCTGGTCGATCCCGAGGTCGATCTCCTGGAAGCCGATCACGTCCGGCCAGAGTCCGCAGAACTGCTCGACGACGAGGGGGAATCGCTGCTCCCACTCGCCCTGGCGGTTGAAGAGATTGAGCGTGGCGACGGTCACCTGTGGCATATCGCCGCCAGAATAGCAGGTGCCGCATTCAGTTGTTAGAGCGCGCCGAATACTCCTCATAAAGGAATCAGCCGCCGGGGGGTAATCGGCGGCTGATTCGGCACAGATTGCGCAGTGGAGGTGGTCTACCGCGCTGGACCCAGAAGGAGGGGTTTCGTTCTTTGTCCACCACCGATACTAGAGGCGGTGCCTTAAAGCAGGATTAGAGCGTCCTTAGAAAGCCCTAAGCCTGGAGATATGAGCGCGCCGCTTCGGCCAGCGCCGCCGGCTCTCCGGGCGACTGTTCGACTCCCGCGCTGGCGAATACGTAGGTGACGCGCGTGACCCGGGCGCCAGTCGCCGATTCCAGGCCGTAGACGTACAGCCCGGCCTGCGGCTCGTACTGCTTCAGCCGCTCCGCCACCTTGTCCGCCGGAATCTGGTCCGTCTTCCAGTCGACGATCTCGATCCCCTCCGGGGTCTGCAAGACGAGGTCGATGAAGCCCTCCAGCACTTTGCCGCCGCTCTCCATCGCAAACGGGACTTCTCGCATCGCCCGCATGGCCGTCCGGGCTCGCTGCCAGGCGCCGGACTCGCGCACAACCCAGCGGACCAACCGCTCGACGTCACGTTCCCGGTAAGGGATCGCCTCGGCGACAGCCTGGGCCTTCGCGAAGGCGGCGATCGTCGCGTCGTCGGCGTCCAGCGGCAGGCTCTGGATGGCGGCGTGGACGGCGCGCCCCAGCCGGGTGCCGCCGCGGCCCCTGGCCCAGGGCTCGGTGTCGTCGGTCGCCTCGCCCTTGTGCTCGTCGACGATGGCCGTGGCACTCGTGAAGCGCAGCGTCTTCGCCGCCTCCAGGAGCGCCGTCCTCCGCGCAGCGAAGTTCGCCTCGTCGAGGCCGTCCGGGATCTCGGTCTCAAGGCCGTCCAGCGCCGACACATCGCCCCGCTGGGCCAAGTCTGCGATCTCGATCCGCCCGGCGAGGTCCGCCGCTCCGGCCGCGATCAACCGCGAAGCCGCGCAGTCCCCCGACCTCTGGCCGTGGTACAGCGAGACGACCAGGTGATCCCGCGCGCGCGTCGCCGCTACGTAGAGCACGCGGTTGAACTCGGCTTTGCCGTGCGCGTTCTCAGCGTTGTTCAGCGTCTCGAAGTCGCCGAGGGTGAACTGTTCGCGGTAGGTTTTGCGGCCGACGCAGATAGCCGCGCGCCGCCCCGGAAAGTCGGCGCTGTAGATCGGCGCTTCGAACCTGGGCGCGGCGCTGAGGCCGGCCAGAAAAACGATCGGGAACTCCAGGCCCTTGGCGCCGTGGATCGTCAGCACGCGCACGGCGTCCTCGTCTTCGTCAACCGATGCACCCTCGTTGTCCAGGATCGCCGCGTCGGACTGCCCTTCCAGCCAGGTGACGAAGGCGCGCAGGCTCTCCGGCCCCGCGCTTTCGAAGGCGCGCGCCCGTTCGATCACGAATCTCGCGCGGCGGAAGCTGTTGCGATCCCGCTGGTCGAGGATTCCGGTCTCTACCGTTCCACGCGCGAGCACGAAGCGCTCGACCAGCGCGGCGAGTGAGTCGTTATGTCGAGTCTTATGGACCGTCGCCAGCGCCTTCAGCCCTTCGCCGACCGGCCCGTCCCAGCCCTCTACGTCCGGGTGGTGGTAGTTGAAGCGCCTCCCGACCGCGCGGTGCCGCGCCAGGTCCACATCGGAGCAGGCGAAGGCGGGGCTGCGGAGCGCGGCGACGACGGCGACCTCGTCCGCCGGGTCGTCGATCGCCGTCAGGCAGTTGACCAGGTCACGCACTTCTTGCGTGCGGTAGATGAGGCTCCCGCTCTCCACGCGATAGGGCACACCAGCCCTGGCCAGCTCCCGCTCCAGCGCGGTCAGCCCCGTCCGCCGCGGGATCAAGATCGCGATGTCACGATAGCCGGCGTCGCGCACCGTCTCTTCCCGTTCGGCGACTTGCCAGCGCTCGTCGATGGCCCGGCGGCAGAGCGCTGCCAGCTGGCCGGCCTCCACAGACCGAACCTCGCGGGCGTTGACGGAAAGTTGCTCGCCGATGGTGGCGACGCCGGGGCCGCGCAGGTCGACATCTCGCAGCGGGTGGATCGCGGCGTAGGGCGGCTGCAGCTCCGGCTCGTCGCCAGCGCCGATCAGGCTGGCGAAGACGCCGTTGACCCACTCCAGGACCACGCCGCGTGAGCGCCTGTTGAGCGCCAGCTGTGGCGTGTTTGCGCCGGCGGCGGCCATTTGCGTGCGAGTCGCGGCGTAGGTAGCCATGTCGGCGCGGCGGAAGCGGTAGATCGATTGCTTTGGGTCGCCGACGAGGAACAGCCGCCCCGGCTCGAGGCGCCCGCTGTCCGGGTCCGTGGCGAAGGCCGTGGCGATCTGGACCTGGGCCGGGTCGGTGTCCTGGAACTCATCGATCAGCAGCGCCTGGTAGCGGCGCCGCAGCGAGCGCACGGGTTCGCCCCCGGCAGCGAGCAGCCGACGCGCCCGCAGGATCAGGTCGTCGAAGGTCAGCGCCCCTTCGCGCCCGCGCGCTGTCTCGTCCCGCTGCACGAACTCCAGCAGGCGCGGCAGCACCTCGGACAGGGAGGCTGAGCGCAGGCCATCGAGCAGTCCGCCAAGGGTGTCCTGCACCTCCTGAACGACGCCAAGGGCCGCGTCTTTCGTTGAAGCGCCGCCCCAGGCGCCGTTGTTCCCCTTCCGCGACTCTGCGAGTGCGTAGGCGCCGGCGGCGAGCAGCTCTTCCCGCTCAGCCTGGGTACCGGCGAGAATCGCATCGATGACGCCAACGACGCCGGCGATGCGCATCTGCAGATAGTCCGTCGCATCCACGGCCTCGTAGTCGGTGTCGACCAGTCGCTGCCTGAGCGCGCTCAGGTCCGGCCACGCCGGCTCCGTCGCGGTCAGCGGCTGCTCCCTCAGCAGCTCGGCGATCTCTCCGCGCTGTGCCAGGCCCAGGGCCATCTGTTCAAGGTCCCCGACCCGCAGGCCGAGGCTCAGCAGCCGGTCGATCGCCTGCCGCGCCTCTTCGTCCTGGCCGAGCTCCTCCAGGTAACGCCGCCAGCGCTCCTGCATCCGGCGCGTGGTCATCAGCTCGTCCTGGACGTCGAAATCGGGATCGACCCCCGCTTCCGGCGAGTAGGTGCGGACGATCGCCTGGCAGAAGGCGTGAATCGTCGAGATCTGGGCGCGGTCCAGCGAGTCCAGAGCCGCGATCACGTCGCCATTCCCCGGCCGCGCGGCGAGCTCCTCCTCCAGGCCGCCGCGGACGCGCTCCCGAAGCTCCGCTGCGGCCCGCTCTGTGAAAGTGATCGCGACTATCTGTTCAACCGGGACGCCGCTGACGATGAGCGCCACGATGCGGTCGACGAGGGCGCGCGTCTTGCCGGTGCCGGCCCCGGCCTCGACAAACAGCGTCTCGCCCAGCGCCTCGCAGACGGTGCGACGCGCCTCCTCGTCCCGCGCCAGGTAGTCCATCGCCTGGGTCATTCGGCCGGCTCCGGGGAGGCAGCAGCGGCCACGGCTTGCCACGGCGCGACGCCGGCGTGAGCCTCCTTGGCGTGGAACTCGACGTCGCGGCGGCGGGAACAGATGCGGTCGAAGTCGCAGTAGGTGCAGTTGGTGAACTTGTTTCGCCACTCGTCTTCTTCGCCCGGCACGGCCGGGAAGGAGCCCGCGCGCACCCCGCCGACGATCGCTTCCAGCGTCGCCTGGAACCGCGCATCCTTTTCGGCGCCGGGCACGTACTCGAAGCGCTTGAACCCGGCTCGGCGGCTGATGAACCAGTAGAGCGCTGTCGCCTCCTCGGCGCCGGCTGCGGCCAGGTAGACCGGCAGTTGCAGCTTGGTGCCGCCCACCAGCGGATCGCTATCGAACTTCTCCATGCCGCGGTCGCTGCCAGACTTGTAGTCGATCACCCAGGCCCGCCGGCCGTCCTGAGTGCGATCGATCCGGTCAACCTTCCCGCGCAGCCGGACACCGGCGATCGTCTGCTCCGGGATCGCTGTCTCGAGCTGCCAGGGCACGGCGCCGGTCTCGCGCCGGAAGATCGTGTCCTGTTCAAGGAACTGCGCCAGGTCGGCGCGAATGGTGCGCGATTCGTGCTGGGCGAAGACGTCGAGGCCGGTCTGGCCGCGGGCCCTGGCCCCGGCGAGCTGCCTGTCGGCGATATCCACCAGCAGCTCCAGGTCGGCCGCCGTCCAGGCCTCGTTTGGCTGGGGGCGGCCGCGTTTCTGTTGTTCCTTGAAGAACCTGTCGAGGATTTCGTGGATTAGGGTCCCCTTCTCCCGGGCGTCCATCATCTGCCGCTCTTCCGGCTCCTCGACGGTCTGCAGCTTGAGCAGGGACCGCAGGAAGTACCGGTACCCGCACGAGCCGTAGTGCTCAAGCGAAGTCGGCGAGACCGCACCCTGCAGCTCCAGCCATTCCGGAACCTGTAACTCGGCGAGGTTGCCGTCCCACTCGGTCAGATCGGCGCTGCGGCGCGCGCGCAGCGACGAGACGGCTCGGTAGCGCGGATGGTCCAGCGGGACGGCGACCTTCGCCTGGGCCAGGCCCACCGCTTGACGCAGCGCAAGTTCCCCCGTGTTCAGCACCTGGCCCCGCAGCGCCACCGCCAGGGGCGATGATGGCCGCTGGAGCGCCGCCTCCTGGCCGGCGCCGCGCCGCAGCTGCGACGCCGTGACCGGACGGCCGACGACTTCCGAGAATGCCTTCGCCATCAGCGGAGAGGGGAAGTACTCCCGCGCGCCGCCGGACTCGTACGCCGGCGCGGACCAGGTCAGCGTCCCGTCACCTGCTGAGGCGACGGCGCGACCCGCCGCTTCCTTCGCCCGTTCGATTCGTGCCGCCGCGTCTTCGATGAACGGATGCTCGGCGCGCAGAGCCTGCCAAGTGCGGTCGTCGAGGATCGCGTCCGTACCCGGGCCGGCCGGGAACGCGCCTTCGAACGCGCCGCAGAGGACCACGCGCTGGAACCGCATGCCGGCCGCGGCACGGTAGTCGGCGATGATGACGCCGCTGCCGATGTTCTGGGGCCGCGTGAAGCGCGCCTCCAGGTTCGCGCGCAGGGCTTCGGCGAAACCGGCCAGGGAGAACTCGCCGCCGAGCGCGCCGACCGTGCCTAGCTGGTCGATCTCCTCCAGCGCCTCGGTCAGGCCGACCGAGTCGGGCGCGATGTACGCCTCGATCACGCTTTTGAACGCGGCGATGAAGTCGGCGGCGGGTTGCTGCCTCCGCAGCGGTTCCAGCAGTCCAACCAGCGCTTCGATTGCGCTCAACAGGCGGGTCGCCTGCTCGGCCTCGCGCCGCAAAATATCGATCCGCGGCTCGAACTCAACCGGATCCAGGCGGTCGGCACTCGTCACCCGGTCTCGCGAGTAGGCTTCCAGCTGCTGGCGCCAGCGTGCGGGGTCGCGCGTGATTCCGGCGTCCCGGGAGATCTTGTCCCAGGTGGAGGTCATCTCGTGGACGGCGCCGTCCGTCCCGGGCAGCCATTCCCGGATCGGCGCCACGCTGAGGAAGTCGATGGTTCCCGTTCGCGAATACTCTAGCTCCGGCAGGTGCGCCAGCATCAGCACCCCGCGGCCGGCGGGCGTTTCGGCCACCGGTACGCCCGGCAGCGGCACGGCGGTGACCCCCGATGACGCGAACGCCTCCCGCAGCAGCCGCCCGTTGCCTTCGCCGGCGCCGTGGAACACCGCCACCTCGTGCAGCGGCACGCCCGCCTCCAGCGCCTCCAGGACCATCCGCACGACCTGCTGAGCCTCGCTGGCCGGGTCCGGCGCGATCAGGAACGTCTGAGTGGGCGATGCGGCCGGCTCATCGAGCAGCGAGACGGTGGTCACGGCGCGCAGCGCCTCGAGCAAATCCGCGCCGGCAGCACTGTGCGGCAGCGGCGGCACGACAGACACTTCGCCAAGGTCGGCGAGGAACCCTGAGCGGTGCTCCCGGACGGCGGTCGCGGCCGCGTCTAGCAGGTCTTCTTCGTCGTAGAAGGCGGCCGTCGCCTGCCGGTAGCTATCGTACAGGCGCAGGATCTCCCCGAGGTGCCCGCTCAGCGGAGCGCGGACGTCTGCCCGTGAGCGAATCCCGCCGCGCCGCAGCCGCCGGAAGATCTGGCGCAGGATGCGCGCGTAGCCCGGCAGGTCGCCCACCTCCGATAGCGGCCCGCGGGACTCCCGAGCCACCATCTCCGCCGCGTAGTCGCCGATCGGCCGGGCCAGCGGAGAACGGCCCGCCGCCGCCAGGCTGCCAGCGCCCAGCAGCTCCGCCACGCGGGCCAGCGGCTCGAAGCGGACGGCGGCAAACGGGGTGTGCCCGGCCAGCCGGCGACGCAGCTGAAGCGCCGCGGCGTGCGTCGGTGCGATAACCGTGACCGGCGCCAGGGGGTCCTGGCCGCGACTTGCCGCGAGAGTCTGAAGGGCTTGGTAAATGTCAGGCAAAGGGCACTTTGGCGGGCGATCTGGACGTCGCGAGTTAAGGCCAGCATAGGTATGCGGTTGAGAAGCTGTCAACGACGTTCTGGCGCAGGGTTAACGGGGTCGGATCCCTCAGAACTTGACTATAACGTGGCGAGATTCTGGCGAGAGCGTAAAGAGAAACTGTGGCCACAAGGAACGGGGCAAACTTTGGTTCCACAGGAGGGCGGCTAGACATGTCAAACAAAGTTATCGTGATGGTTTCAGACCTTGACGATGCCAGCCACGGTGAGATCAACATCCTGGACGGGCCGGAAGCGGCCGTGCAGTTCGTTGAGACTCTGCTGGAGTCTGGCTTTGAACAAGAGCGCGTCCGCGTCTTCGGCGGGGACGAGCTCCAGATGCAGGTGAGCCACCGCCCCGTGGTCTCACTCGTCGTCGGCAACTCGCGCGGCCGGAAGGAGGAAGCCCCAAGAGAGGAGGAGGCAGTGGCCGAGTCACAGGCGGAGCCGGAGCACCAGGAACAGGTGGTTGCTTCGAAGACCGTCGCGGCTCGCGCCAAGGCCGTCATGGAGGAAGTCGCCGCTCAGCCGTTCGTGCGCAACGGCGTGCGCTTCTCGTCGCAGTTTCGCCCCGCGTAATCAGCGCCTACCTCGGAACCGGGTTCGACCCGTGTATTTGAGGCGGAGCGAGCAAGCCCCCCTGCTCGCTCCGCCCAGCCTTATCCGGTCACAAGCGCCCCTCTGCTATGATTGCCGCTTGTGACTGACCTCGCCCTCCAGGCCATCGAGACCGACGCTGCCAACTTCCAGCTTGGCAATGAGGCGTTCTCCATGGCCAAGGCGACTTTCGTCCGCAACCTCCAGACGCCAAGCATCTACGATTCCAACCACGTCACGCGGATAAAGGCCCGCACCGCCGCCGAGTGCGACGAGCTCCTGGCCGCCGCCGACCGCGAGTACAAGGACGCCGGACACCGCCGCTTCGACGTGGACTACAAGACGCCGCCGGAGTTCGTCGCCCGGCTGCTCCTGGGCGGCGGCTACGAGCGGCAGGACAGCCTGATCTCCGTCCTCGAAGGGGACCTGCGCGGCGCGGCGCCGGCCTGGGACATCCGGCCGATGACCTCGGAGGCCGACTGGGAGGCGTTCTGGGAGCTGATGCTGCAGGACTGGAACGAGCACCACGAGCGGATCAAGCAGCCGGTCAAGGAGGAGGTGGCCCGCAGCATGTGGCAGGCCAAGCGCCTGAAGTCGCCTCCGGTGCGGTACTGGCTCGCCTACGATGGCGGTGAGGCCGTCGGCTATCTGAACTCCTGGGAGGGCATCGATGGCGTCGGGCAGGTGGAGGACCTCTTCACGCGGCCGGACCGCCGCAAGCGGGGCGTCGCCAGCGCTCTGATCCACCACGGCGTCGCCGATTGCCGCTCGAATGGCGCCGGCCCGGTCGTGATCGTCGCCGATCCCACGGACACGCCGAAGAACATCTACGCCCGAATGGGGTTTCGGCCCGTGGCCTGGCTGTCCAAGTACCTGAAGAAGCTGGGGGAATAAGCGCTGCGAGCAGTATGTGGACAACACACGCGCAGTACTCCATTTCTTGTTCCCTGTAAACGGTTTCCCGTATAGTGGACGAAAGCCAGCGCTATGAGAAAAACCGAGCGCGCCCCCGAACCTGAAGCCACGCCGTTTCCCCCGCTCCCGGCCGATATGACCGTTGACGGTCTGATGCGCGAGCATTACGGCGGCAGCGACCAACGGGATATCTTTTCGAAACTGGAAAGCTTCACCCTGGCCGAACGCGCCCGCGAAATGGGCATCTACCCCTTCTTCCAGGCCCTGGACAACAACGACGGCACGGAGGCCCAGATCTACGGCCAGCGCGTGCTCATGTTCGGCTCCAACAACTACCTGGGGCTGACCCGCCACCCCCACGTCGTCGAATCTGCCCGCGCCGCGATCCTCAAGTACGGCAGCTCCATGACCGGCTCCCGCCTGCTCAACGGCACGAACAAGCTGCACGAAGAGCTGGAGGGCCGCCTGGCCAGGTTCCTGCACACCGAGGCCGCCATCGTCTTCACCACCGGCTATCAGGCCAACCTCGGCATCATCACCGCGCTCGTCGACAAGAAGGCCGTCGCCGTCGTCGACAAGCAGGACCACGCCAGCATCTACGACGGCTGCCAGCTCTCCGAAGGCGAGATGGTGCGCTTCCGCCACAACGACGCCGAGAACCTGGACCACGTACTCGGCAAGATTGACGACGACAAGGCAGCCCTGGTCGTCATCGACGGCGTCTACAGCATGGGCGGAGACATCGCCCCGCTGCCGGAGATCCTCGACGCCTGCGAACGCCACACGGCCCGGATCGTCGTTGACGATGCGCACGGGCTCGGCGTGCTGGGAGAAGGCGGCCGCGGCACCGCCAACCACTTCGGCGTCGAGGAGCGCGTCGATCTGATCATGGGCACATTCTCCAAGTCACTGGCCTCGATCGGCGGTTTCGTCGCCGGTCCCAAGCGCGCCCTCGACTGGATCCAGCACTTCGCGCGGTCCATGCTCTTCAGCGCCAGCCTGCCGCCGGCCTCTACAGCCGCCGCCCTGGCCGCGCTGGATGTGCTGGAGGGCGATCCGGAGATCACCGTCCGGCTGAAACGTCTTGGCGACATGTGGCGGGAGGGGCTGCGAAGCATGGGCTACAACACCGGCGGCTCCGGCACCCCGATCGTGCCGGTAAAAGTCGGCGATGAGTACACAACGGTCATGTTCTGGAAGGGGCTGCTGGCCGAAGGCGTCTACACGAACCCGGCCATCTACCCAGCGGTCAACATGAAGGAAGCGATCCTCCGCACCAGCTGCATGGCCACGCACACCGAAGCGCAGATCGGGCAGGCTCTCGAGAAGTTCCAGGTTGTGGGCCGACGTCTTGGTGTCATCTCCTAGCGTTCCCGCCGCCGTCGACGTCCAGGTAGTCCCCGTCAAGTCCAAGCGCGACCTCGACGAGTTCATCCACCTTCCCTGGCGCCTCTACAAGGGCAACCCCAACTGGGTGGCACCGCTTTTCATGTTCGAAAAGCACCGCTTCTCCGCCAAGCACAACCCCTTCTACCGCCACGCCGATATCCAGCTGTTCATCGCGCGCAAGGACGGCCGCACCGTCGGCCGCATCTCCGCCCACGTGGACAGCGAGCACGTCCGCTACTGGCACGAGCGCGTCGGCTTCTTCGGCTTCTTCGAATGCGAGGACGACCCGGCGGTGGCGCGCGCTCTCCTGGAGACGGCCGAGGCCTGGCTCAAAGAGCGCGACATGCAGAGCGTCCGCGGCCCGCTCAGCTTTTCGACAAACGGTGAGGTCGGCCTATTGATCGAAGGGTTCGATCTGCCCCAGATGCCGCTGATGCCGTACACGATGCCGTACTACCCGGAGCTGCTTGAGCGCTGCGGTTACGCCAAGGTGAAGGACGTCCTGGCCTGGCGCTGGGAGCGTGCCCGGGTGCCGGACGGAGCGCCCCGGCGCATGGTCGATGAGTTGCGGGCCCGCAGCGATGTCAAGGTCCGCCGCGCCAGCATGGACAACTTCCGCGAAGAGTACGAGACGATCCTCAAGCTCTACAACGACGCCTGGAGCCAGAACTGGGGCTTCGTCCCGGCCACCAAGGCCGAAGCCGACGAGATCGCCAGCGACCTCAAGCTCATCGTCGACCCGGAGATCGTGCCGATCGTCGAGGTCAACGGCGTCCCGGCGGCGATGGCGCTGGCCGTTCCCAACTACAACTGGGCCCAGCAACCGCTGAACGGCAGCCTTTTCCCGTTCGGCTGGCTGCGGCTGCTCTGGCGGCTCAAGGTCAGCCGGCCAAAGTCCGGCAGGCTGATGCTGCTGGGGGTGGCCAAGGAGTTCCGCAAGCGGGAGTACGCCGGCCTCGCCTACCTGATCTGCGACGAGATCTACCAGGGCGCCAAGGACCGCGGCTACGAGTGGGCCGAGTTCGGCTGGACGCTGGAGGACAACGGGCTCGTCAACTCGCTGATCAAGAAGGTCGGCGCGGAGCAGTACAAGACCTACCGCGTCTACGAAAAACCGCTCTGATGCGCGTTCTTGTCACGGGAGCCAGTGGCTTCCTGGGCTCCCACATCGCCGAGCAGTTCGCCGCCGCCGGCCACGAGGTCCGCACGCTCCTGCGCCCGACCAGCAGCCGCAAGTTCCTGCAGTTCCCCCACGACGAGGCGATCGGCGACGTTACCGACGCCGCCTCGCTGCCCGCCGCCGTATCTGACATGGACGTCGTCGTACACGCGGCAGGGCTAATCAAAGCGCGAAATGAGGCCGAATTCGCCTCCGTCAACGAGCACGGCAGCACCAACCTCTATCGCGCTATAGAAGCGCACAATCCCGGCGTCAAGCGCATCATCTACATCTCCAGCATCGCCGCCCACGGGTCCGCCAAAGACGGCAAGCCGCGTCCCGCCGACGCAGCTCCGAAGCCGGTCACCGCCTACGGGCGCTCCAAGCTGGCGGGAGAGCTCCTGGCCCGAAAGTCCCCGCTGGGAGCGCGAACGGTGGTCTTCCGGCCGCCGGCGATCTACGGGCCGCGCGACCCGGCGCTGCTCCCGTTCTTCCAGCTGGCCCGCTACCGCTTTGCGCCGCTGCTGGATGGCGGCCACAACAAGGTCTCGATGATCTACGCCACCGACGCCGCCGGCGCCGTGCTTCTCGCCGCCACCGCGGAGGCGGACATCGGGGGCCGCACTCTACTATCCGGAAGACGGTCACGTTTACACCTGGCTGGACATGCTCGCCGCCATCGAAGCCGCAGCCGGCCACAAGATGCTGACCGTGCCGACGCCGCGCTTCGCCTACCAGCTGGCGGCGCTGGGCAGCGAGGCCTTCGGCGCTGTCACCCGGCGGGCCGTGATCTTCAACCGCGACAAGGTGCGAGAGATGGCCCAGAACGCCTGGGTCTGCTCCGCCGAAGACCTCCGCCGCGACCTGGGCTGGCGCGCTGACGTGCAGATCACGGAAGGCGCGCGCCTCACCTACGATTGGTACAAGCAGGCCCGCTGGCTCTAGACCTTTCGCGCGATCTCCTGAGCCCGCTCGTAGAGATCAGGGGCGGCCAGCTCCGCCGCGACCCGCCGGAACGACTTCCGCGGCCCCGCCCAGAGCAGACGTTCCGCCGTCGCCTTGACCTTCACGTCTGTGCGTAGCGTCGCCAGCTTCTTGAATAGCAGCGCCTCAGCCATGCACTCTTGCAGCGTTGCAGCCAGCACCGGCCCGCCCCGCAACGACATCCCGAAGTCCCACTCGCTGGCCTTCGCCGGGATGTCCTCGATCCGCGCAAACCTGGAGAGCACTGCCGCCGCCGACTTCGCTCCCCAGCCGGGCAGCCCGGGATAACCGTCGGCACTGTCGCCGACCAGCGCCAGGTAGTCAGGGATCGAGGCCGGGCCGACGCCGAACTTGGCGATGACGCCGGCCTCGTCTCGCACGACCCCGCTGCGGCGGTCCAGCTGCACCACTTTCTTGCCGACGACACACTGGCCGAGGTCCTTGTCCGGCGTGCAGATGATCACCTGCTCGGCGTAGGCGGACGCTTCCTTCGCCGCTGCCGCCAGGGCATCGTCCGCCTCGAACTTCGTCATCCGCCAGACCCGCACCCCCATCGCGGTCAGGGCGCGCTCCAGCAGCGGGAACTGCGACAGGAGGTCAGGCGCCACACCCGCACCGGTCTTGTAGCCGTCGTAGAGATCGTTGCGGAACGACTCGATCACGCGGTCCGTCGCCACGCCGAGGTGCGTCACGCCGTCGTCGAGCATCCCCAGGATCGAACGGACGACACCGCGCGCGGCGGCGATCTCCTGGCCGGCCTCGTTCTGGGACTGGGGGACGGCGAAGTAGTGGCGAAAGAGCTCGTAAGTCCCGTCGACCAGGTAGACCCGCACGTGCCAAGGGTAGCTTGACACGTCTAGCACATGTGTTCTATTCTCCGCCACATGCCGTCAGGGATCATCTTCGAAGAGATCGAGTGCAAGACCATCATCAACAAGGTCGCCGCGCCCGGCATGGGGTTCAGCTACACGATCAACCCCTACCGCGGCTGCCAGCACGCCTGCGTCTACTGCTTCGCCCGCGGTACCCACGAATACCTGGGCTACGACTCCGGCCGCGATTTCGAGTCGCGGATCATCGTCAAGACCAACGCCGCGGCCGTCCTCCGCGAGCAGCTGCGCCGGCCGTCCTGGAAGCGCGAGCTGATCGTCCTGGGGACCGCCTGCGACCCCTACCAGCAGGCCGAGCTGAAGTATGGCATCTCGCGGCAGATCCTGGAGGTGATGCTGGAGTTCGGCCAGCCGGTGCACATGCTCACGAAATCGCCGGCCGTTGTCCGCGACATCGATGTCTGGACCCGGCTGGCGCGGGCGACCGACGCCCAGATCGCTTTCAGCATCCCGACGCTGGACGAGACGATCTGGAAGAAGATGGAGCCCGGCACGGCGAAGCCCACCAAACGCTTCGAGGCTCTGCGGGAGCTCTCAGCGGCCGGCGTCCGCTGCGGCGTGATGATCGCGCCGATCATTCCCGGCGTCACCGACGACGATGCGCACATCGAGCCGGTGATCTCGGCGGCGAAAGAGGCAGGCGCTGCCTTCGTCGCGCCGAACGTGCTGTTCCTCAAGCCCGGCACCAAGGAGTGGTTCATGCCGGCCCTGCGCGCGGCCTACCCGCACCTCGCCGGCAAGTACGAGCGCTACTACCGCGGCGCCTACGCCCCGAAGGACTACACGCGAGAGGTGATCGCCAGCGTGAACCGCCTGCGGGAGAAGTACGGCTTCACGTCAGGCGAAAATCACCGCCAAATGCTGCGGGAGCTGGTGAAGCCGTCGGCGACGCAGATGTCGCTGGCGATCTAGGGAGCAAGTCCGGCGTCAACCAGACTTGAAAGGCTTAGCTAGGCCGAGTAGTGTGCCAGCAACTCGTTGGGGTTGATTGCTGGTTTCAAATATGGATTGACCGTGAGGTACGCAACAATCTTGCCGCCAGCTACGATCGCCGGTGGTGTCTGAGAATACCGATTGAATGGGCTTCCCGAGCCATACGGTCCTCCGTACGTCCCATAGTTATTTCGGACACTGTGGGTCGAGTAACGGCTGCCGTGGGTTCCATACGGATTGCAAATGGAATCCACTTTGTATCGGTCAGTCGAGATCAAACCGAGATATGCTCCGTCGTGTGCTTGAATGATTGCCCTGCCGTTTAGATCCGCGAGCGACGAAAGTTGTCGGCCAATCCTAGGTACGCTGCTCCCGCCGCCACGAGTCGCGCGAAGAAGCGCCTCCCGCAAGTCGAACCTTTGGGCGTCGCTCGCGGCCTGACGCTTAATCGCGGCAAGTTGGTCTCGTCGCGCTCGTTCCTCGGAGGCGGCAATCTCCGCGTCATACTGTTGTCGCCTCTCAGGGTTGCTGATCACCTCGTAAGCATGATTCAGCGCGCTCATTGTCTGGTCTGAAGCCTCAGATCCACCTGTATCCGGGTGATACTTCTTGGCCAATCGACGGAAGGCGGCGTCGATGACCTCGACGTCCGCCGCTGGATCGACCTGCAGAATTCTGTACAGATTGCTTTCGTCCATATGTTCTATTCAACCGAACGCGACCGGAAAAAGCAACCCAAGTGGACAAAATCGATGTGGATAACTCTCAGCACGGGCACAACCCCGTTTCAATCTCGCCCTCGAGGCTACTGCGACAGCTGGTAAACCTTGCCCTCGGTCTTGATCGAGGGCGCGACGATCAGCTCGGCGTCGTGGAACTCGCCGATGTTGTTCGCGCCGCAGACGCCCATGCACGTCTGGATCGCGCCGACGAGGTTCTCGCTGCCGTTGGTGCGGGAGGTCGGGCCGTAGAGGAGGCGGTCCAGCGTCGTGTCCACGCCGGGGTGGATGCGGACGCCGCGAGGCAGCGCTGCGTGGCCGGTGGACATGCCCCAGGCGATGCCGCTGGCTGGAGCCTCTTCGCAGCGGGCGAAGGCGGTGCCGAGCATGACAGCGTCGGCGCCGGCGGCCAGCGCCTTGCAGATGTCGCCGCCGTTGCGCATGCCGCCGTCGGTGATGATCGGGATGTATCGGCCCGTTTCGCGGTAGTGGGCGTCGCGCGCCTCGGCACAGTCGATCGTCGCCGTGATCTGCGGCACGCCGATGCCGAGGACCTCTCGCGAGGTGCAGATCGCGCCCGGGCCAACGCCGACGAGGACGCCCGCGACGCCGGTCTCCATCAGCTCCTTGGTGGCCGCGTAGCCGACGGTGTTGCCGACGATGACCGGGATGCGGACGTTGGCGACCAGCTCTTCGAAGACGAGGCCGCGGACGGAGCGCGAGTAGTGGCGAGCGGTGGTGACCGTGGACTGTACGACGAATAGGTCGGCGCCGGCGTCAACAGCCAGCGGCGCCAGCTTCTTGGTGTTGGCGGGTGTGCAGGAGACGGCCGCGATGCCGCCGCCTTCTTTGATCTCGCGGACGCGGCGGCCGATCAGCTCTTCTTTGAGCGGCGCGGCGGTGAGCTGCTGGATCAGCGCGGCTGAGTCTTCCTGGCCGGACTCGGCGACTTCGCGGATCTTCGCCTCGGCGTCTTCGTGGCGGCACTGCAGGCCTTCGAGGTTCATCACGGCCAGGCCGCCGCGCTTGCTCGCTTCGATGGCGAAATCGGGGTTGACCACGGCGTCGAGGGCCGCGGCCACGATCGGATGATCGAACGTGAGGTGGGCTATGCTAAAGTGAACATCCGTCAGCTCGGGATTGACGGTGACGGTGCCCGGGACAATCGCAACCTCGTCAAACCCGTAGGCGGGTCGGAGTTCCTTGGAGCCAACAGATAAACTCATATTGCCTCGCCTCGGTATAGGGGATATGTCCGATAAACGACACGCTGTTGGATGCAGCGGGGTTTCGATCAGTGTATCAAGCGGCGCGAGAGACGGTCAATAGAGCATTCAAATAAACATTTCCACACGATAACCGCTAAGCGCACTACTCACTTCATGGGCACCCTCTTCCTCGTCGCGACGCCGATCGGCAATCTCGCGGACGTCACGCTGAGAGCCCTCGACGTCCTGCGCGCCGTTTCCCTGGTCGCGGCGGAGGACACGCGGACGGCCCGCAACCTGCTCTCCCACTACGATATCCACACCCGGCTGCTCAGCTACAACGAGCACAACATGCGCGAACGCACGCCTCGAATCATCCGCGCGCTGGAGTCCGGCGATGTCGCGCTGGTCTCAGAGGCCGGGATGCCCGGCGTCAGCGACCCCGGTTACGAGCTGACGGTGGCCGCACTCGCCGCCGGCCACGAAGTCTCGCCGATCCCGGGGGCGTCCGCCAGCGTCGCCGCGATCGCAGCGTCCGGCCTGCCTTCGCGGCAGTTCACGTTCGCCGGTTTCCTGCCGCGCCGCTCAGTGGAACGCCGCCGCCTGTTCGAGTCCCTGGCCGCGGAGAAACGCACGCTCGTCGGCTTCGAGTCGCCGCACCGGCTGCAGAAGGCGCTGGAAGACATCCGCGCCACGCTGGGAGACCGCCGCATCGCCGTCTGCCGTGAGCTGACCAAGCTGCACGAGGAGATCTTCCGCGGCTCTATCTCCGAGGCGATCGAGCACTTCACGGAGCCCCGGGGAGAGTTCACGCTCGTCATAGAGGGCGCGCCGGAGGAGGCAGCCGAAGTCTCCGACGACGACCTGCGGGATGAGCTGCGGCGCCTGCGCAAGCTCGGCGCGTCTCCCCGCGACGCCGCCACGGAGGTCGCCCGCCGAAGCGGAGTGGCGAGGCGGCGCGTCTACGCCCTCTCGCTGGAGCTGGAAGGCCCGCTGAACGACGACGCGGCGGATGCTCCCTGAACCTGCCCAATGCTACAATCCACACGATGTCGGAACGTATCTTTGTCGGGGTCGCCTGGCCCTACGCCAACGGCTCTCTGCACATAGGCCAGATCGCCGGCGCCTACCTCCCACCTGACATCTTCGCGCGCTACCACCGCGCGGCCGGAAACGAAGTGCTGATGGCCTCCGGCACCGACCAGCACGGCACCCCGATCACCGTTCGCGCCGAGGAGGAAGGCCGCTCCCCCGGCGAAGTCGCCGCCGAGTACCACGCCGAGTTCGTAGACTGCTGGGAACGCCTGGGCATCAGCTTCGATATCTACACCACCACCGGCACCGAGAACCACGCCCGCGTAACCCAGGACATGTTCCTGAAGCTGATGGAGATCGACGACATCTACCTAGGCAAGATGGACCTGCCCTACTGCACCGTCGAGAAGCGCTTCTTGCTGGACCGCTACGTCGAAGGCACGTGTCCGATCTGCGGCTTTGAAGGCGCCCGCGGCGACCAGTGCGACAACTGCGGCAACGTCCTCGACCCGATCGACCTCAAGAACCCGCGCTGCAAGTTCGATGGCTCGAAGCCGGAGATCCGCTCCTCCGACCACTTCTTCCACCGGCTGAGCGCCTACAACGAGCCACTGCGAAAGTGGCTGCAGGACGACAAGGAGCACTGGCGCCGCAACGTCCTCAACTTTTCGATCAGCACGACGACGACTGACGACGGCCTCCACGACCGCGCCATCACCCGCGACATCGCCTGGGGCATCCCGATCCCCCTGGAAGGCTACGAGGACAAGCGCATCTACGTCTGGTTCGACGCCGTGATCGGCTATCTCTCCGCCGCCATCGAGTGGGCGGAGAAGATCGGGCAGCCGGAGCGCTGGCGCGACTTCTGGCTGGATCCGGCGTGCAAGGTCTACAACTTCATCGGCAAGGACAACATCTGGTTCCACACCCTGATCTGGCCGGCCCAGCTGATGGGCTACTCCAGGGCCACCGGCGACCAGTACAACCTGCCGTATGACGTGCCGGCCAACCAGTTCCTGACGATCAAGGGCAGCAAGATATCGACGAGCCGCCGCCTGGCGATCTGGGTGCCCGACTACCTCTCGCGCTACGACCCCGATCCTCTGCGCTACTACCTCTCCGCCATCATGCCGGAGGCCTCCGACGCCGACTTCACCTGGTCCGGCTTTGTCCAGCGCAACAACGACGAGCTCGTCGCCACCTGGGGCAACCTGGTCAACCGCGTGCTGACCTTCACCTACCGCAATTTCGATCGGCAGGTCCCGGAGGCCGGCGCGCTGGCAGACGCCGACAAGACGCTCCTGGAACGCGTCGAATCAGCGATCGCCGAGACCGGGAAGCAGATCGCTGCCTGCAATTTTAGGGCCGGGCTGGAAGCCGCGATGAGCGCAGCCCGGGAGGCCAACCGCTACATCGAAGAGAACGCTCCCTGGAAGCTCCTGAAGGAGGATCGCGAGCGCTGCGCCACGGTCCTGTACACGGCGATCGGCGCGATCAGCGGGATCAACACCGCGCTCGCCCCGTACCTGCCGTTCACCAGCCAGGCGCTGCACGGCTATCTCGGCAACGAGGGCCCAATCGAGGCGGCCGGCTGGACGCTGCGAGTCCCCCGCGCCGGCCAGCCGATCGCCGAGCCACAGCCGCTGTTCAAAAAGCTCGACCCGGAGATCATCGAGGCCGAGGAAGCGAGGCTCGGCACCTGATGCTGATCGATTCCCACTGCCATCTCCAGGACCCGAAGTTCGGCCGCGAGGTCGGCGACGTCGTCCGGCGGGCGCGCGAGGCCGGCGTCACGGCGATGGTCGTCGTCGGCTACGACATGCCGAGCAGCCGCCGCGCCGTCGAAATCGCCGACTCTTACGAGGACGTCTACGCGGCGATCGGCGTCCACCCGCACGACGCGAAGGACCTGCGCCCCGCTGACATCGAAGAGCTCGGACGCATGGCTGACTCGGCGAGCGTCGTGGCGATCGGCGAGATCGGCCTCGACCTCTTCCGCAACCTCTCGCCCCGCGAAGAGCAGGACCGCGCCTTCCAGCAGCAGCTGGACCTGGCCCGTAGCCTGCGCCTGCCCGTCGTCATCCACTCGCGCGACGCCGACGAGGAGTCGTTCGCCGTCCTCGCCAACTACGCGAGGGCGGCTCAGAGCGACTGGCCCGGTGACCGCCCGCTCGGCATCATGCACTGCTACGCCGGCGACCTGGCCCTCGCCCTGCGCTACATCGATCTCGGCTTCGTCATCTCCATCGCCGGGCCGGTTACCTATCCCGCGGCCGAGAAGACCCGCACCGTCGCCAAGGGCATCCCGCTGGAATGGCTGACCGTGGAGACGGACGCGCCGTACCTGCCGCCCCAGGACAAGCGCGGCAAGCGCAACGAACCCGCCTACGTCCGCGAGGTGGCGCAGTACGTCGCCGAACTGCGCGGCGAGACCATGGCCGAATTCTGCGACGGGACGGCCACAACCGCCGCGCGGCTGTTCGGCCTCGGCGATGTGGGCGAGCCGGCGACCCAGCGCGCGGGAGAGGTCCGATGAAGACCGTCCCGCTGTACGGCTCCGTCCAGGACGACCTGCGACACGTCGAGCAGGTGTTCGACGAGGTCAAGAACGTCGACTACGGGCCGCTGGGCGAGATGTTGAAGATGGTGCTCTCCGGCGGCGGCAAGCTGATGCGGCCGGGTCTCGCCCTGCTGTCCGGCCGCTTCGGTGACTACGACCTGGGGCGCCTGGTCCCGCTCGCCGCCTCGGTCGAGCTCCTGCACACGGCCACCCTGGTCCACGACGACGTGATCGACAACGCCGACACCCGCCGCGGCCGACCGACGGTGAACAGCGCTTTCCAGAACTCGACCACGGTGATGCTGGGCGACTATCTTTTCGCCCACGCCGCCGACCAGGTCGTGCGCACCGATGACCTGCGCGTCGTGCGGCTGTTCTCCGAAACGCTGATGATCATGGCCAAGGGCGAGATCCGCCAGGACCTCGCCGCCTACGACAGCCGCCAGACGATCCGCGATTACCTGGCGCGGATCGGCGGCAAGACGGCGTCGCTCTTCGCCACCGCCTGCGAAGGTGGCGCGCTCGTCGCGGGGCAGACTCCAGAGCAGGTGGCGGCGCTGCGGGACTACGGCTACAACTTCGGAATGGCGTTCCAGGTCGTGGACGACATCCTCGACTTCGCCGGCGACCCGGCGCAGATGGGCAAGCCCGTCGGCAGCGATCTCATGCAGGGCACGTTGACCTTGCCCTCATTCCTGCTGATGGAGCGCCTGCCGGACAAGAACCCCGTGGCGGGCTACTTCGACGAGCCCAGCGAAGACGCGCTGGCCGCGGCGGTGGAAGCCGTGCGCGATTCAGGCTGCCTGGAGGAATCGTTCGAGATGGCGCGGGACTTCACTCGCCGGGCGGTGGAAGCGCTGTCCGTGCTTCCCGAAGGCCCGGACCGCCAGACCCTGGCCTCGCTGGCCGACTACATCCTGGAGCGCCGCAGCTAGTCGCTTACAACCAGGACAGCCGCGCTACCCGCTGTCCACTCAGACGACCTTGCGCTCCGGCTTGTTCTTCTTCGCCTTGAGCGCGCGCATCCCGTCCTTCTTGATGCCCCACTTGTCGCGGTAGAGCGCATCCTGCCGCTCCTTGACCCGCTTCTCCAGGCTGACGACCGCGTCGCCGCGGGAGACACGCTTCTTCGGCTCCGGCTTGAGCAACTCCGGGTGGGTCCCCTTCGGCAGGCGCTTGGCCTTAGTCTTGACCTCCTGGCCCATGTGCCAGTACGTGCCCTTGTCCGGGATGCGGCGCGGGTAGCCGTCCCGCAGGGTGAAAGCTGTGAAGCCGGACATGATCCGGGGCGCCTCGCGGGAGCACTCCGGGCAGGGCGCCGGCAGCGCGGCCTCGCGCATCTGGCGGATCTCCTCGAAGATCGCGTGGCATCTCTCGCAGTAGTACTCGTACAGCGGCATGGATTAACCCTTCTTCTTGGCCTTCACAGTTGGGGTACGCGCCGGCGCCGCCTTCGGCTTCACGCGGGCGATTGTGCGCTTCTTCTTGTCGGCGCGCACGTCGTGGTGATGGTAGGGAACGCGCTCCTTCAGCCCCTTGTTGCGCATCATCGAAGCGAAAGTCGTCGGCATGATGCGGTCCGCGTCGCCGCCGCACTTCGGGCACTTCGCCGGCTTGTCGGAGACGGCGATTGAACGCAGCGCCTCGAAGACGAGGTCGTCTTTGTCGCAGTAGTACTCGTAAATCGGCATGTCAGACTTTCATCGTCGCTGAGCGTGCGCCGTCCCGCCGCAGCCGCTCGATGAAGACGGCGGAGTTCACGTCGCGCTCAAGGACGGTGATGATATAGCCGCGCAGGTGGCGCTCCACTTCGTCGGCCAAATCCGCGGGCACACGTACGCGCGCCAGATCGTTATACGACCCGCGCTGGACCAGGCGCAAGAGCTTGAGCCCGTTGAGGGTGAGCACGCGCGGCCCGGCCAGCCCCGGCACGCAGCTCCGGCAGACGACGCCGCCGGCCACCGGCGCGAAGAAATGATCGGCCGGCTCCAGCTCCCGCGTGCAGCCGACGCAGACATCCAACTGCGGCCGAAACCCGGCCTGGTCCAGCAGCCTCATCTCGAAGTAGCGGAGTGCTGCATCACCATCTGTGCCCTTGTCCAGGCGTTCCAGCGTGTCGGTCATCAGCCGAAAGATCGGGAAGCTGTGCACGTGCTCCACGGTCATGCGGTCCGTCAGCTCGGCGGCGTAGAGGCCGCGGCTCAGGCGCTCCAGGTTCTCGTGCAGGATCGCGGTAGCTGTCCAGCGTCTCGACGCCGGTGATGACGTCGGCGGTGTGGCCCTGCGCCATCTGGACGACGATGCGGCTGAGCGGCTGCAGGTGGCCGGAGAGGCGGCTGGTCGTCTTGCGCACGCCCTTGGCCTTGGCGTCGATCTTGCCGAGCGTCGGCGTGTACAGCGTGAGGATGCGGTCCGCCTCGCCGAGCTTGCGCTGGCGGAGGATGATCGCCTCCGTCTTGTAGAGGCGAGTCGAAAGCGGCATCAGCCGTCCATCTCCTGGCGGCCTTCCAGCGCCTTCGCCAGGGTCACATCGTCCGCGTACTCCAGGTCGCCGCCAACGGGAAGGCCGCGAGCCAGCCGCGTCACCTTTAGCCCCAGCGGCCCGATCAGCCGGCCCAGGTACATCGCCGTCGCCTCGCCCTCCAGGTTGGGGTTGGTGGCGAGGATGATCTCGGTGACATCGCCACGGCGCAGGCGCGAAAGCAGCTCGCCGATCTTCAGGTCCTCGGGGCCGATCCCGTCCATCGGCGAGATCGCGCCGTGCAGCACGTGGTACATCCCCGTGTACGACCCCGACCGCTCGATCGAAAGAATGTCCAGCGGCTCCTCGACGACGCAGATGACGCTGCGGTCGCGGGACTCGCTGCTGCAGACGCGGCAGGGGTCGTTCTCGGTAACGTTCTGGCAGGTGGAGCAGAGCGTCACGCGCTCCTTCACCTCCAGGATCGCCTGGGCCAGCGAGTGCGCCTCGGCGGCTGGCATGCGCAGGAGGTAGTAGGCGAGCCTTTGCGCGCTCTTGGGGCCGATGCCGGGGAGCTTGTAGAACTCCTCGATCAGCCGAGCGAGCGGCGCCGCGGTGACCGGGATGTGCTCGTTCACACCGCCCCTTCCCGTAGCCTCGAGGCCCCAGCCTCGATGCGTTCGCGTGTGACCAGGGCTGGGGCCCTGACCCACAAAAGGTAGAAGTTCATATGTCGAGAAGAATTATACAGCCGGGTGAGCGATTTGCCCGCGAGGGCCGGCCCCCTAGCCCAGGTTCAGCCCCGGGATGTTCATCCCGCCGGCCAGCCCGGCCAGCTGCTGCATCTGGCCGTTGCGGACCTTCTCCAGCGCGTCGTTCATCGCCGCCATGATCAGGTCCTGCACCATCTCCACATCGTCCGGGTCCAGTACCTCCGGCTTGACGACGATCTCCAGCAGATGTGGCCGCGCGTTCATCTTGACCGTCACCGCTCCGCCACCGGACGTCGCGTCGAAGGTCATCTCTTCCAGCTTCTGCTGCGCCTCCGCCAGCTTGGACTGCATCTGCTGGATCTGTTTCATCAAGTCGCCGCCGGGGTTTCCCTTCGCCAATGTCTTGCCTCCTTCTCGCTAGTCTTGTCGTGGAACGGCCCGCGCGCCCATCTCCCGCGCCGCCTGGACCAGGTGGCCCCCTGCGCGTTGCTTGTCAGTTGTGGAGCGGTCCTGTGGAGAGTGTACGTACTCAACGGTGACCTGGCGGCCGAGCACCGAGGTGAACGCCTGCTCCAGCTTGCCCTTGTAGCCGCCGCGTTCGATCCGTTCCAGGTGGAAGGTATGGAAGAAGCCGAGAACGACGCTGCCGCCCTCGCTCGACTTGACCTCACACGAGCCGTTGAGGAGGGCCGCGAGCTGGTACTCGGACTCCTTGAGCGCCGTTCGCACGCGGTCCAGCAGGTCGTCGGACACCCTCGCGGCCGGTGCAGCGGGTGCGGCGGCGACTGCTGGTTCCGGCGCCGCCGGCTCATCGACGAGTATCTCGGCCATCGCCGGCTCGCTAGCCTTTGGCGCTTCCACCACGGTCGCCGGGGCCGGGCGCTCAACTGGTGGTTTGGCAGCTTTGGGTGCCGGTTTCGGCGCCGCGGCGGGAGCTTCTCGCTTTTGCGGCGCGGGCGCAGGGGCCTCTGGTGGCTCTGCCGCGCCGGACACGAACTCCACCAGCGCCAGCTCCAGCGGCAGCGAGCCTCCAGATGCCGCCGCGTCTTCCCTAAAATCGATCCGGCCGAAGAGCTGCAGCGCGCGGATGATCTCTCCCTTTGGCTGCTGCACGGCGGTGGCCTTCACCTCTTCGGCCATCTCCGCCGGCAGGTCCAGCGACTCGCTGGCGCCGGCCTTGGCCAGGAGCAGCCCGCGCAGGTACTTCACGACCTGCTTGGCGAACTGTTTTATGTCAACGCCATCGTCCCGCACCTGCGAGATCAGCACCAGGCCGCCGGTCAGGTCGCCCTCCAGCGCCAGGCGTGCCAGCTGTCCGCTGCGCGCGTCCACGCTCAGCCCCAGCGCTTCGCAGACCTGCTCGTGCGTCGGCGCTTTGCCGTAGTACGTAACCACCTGCTCGAGGGCGTTGATGCCGTCGCGCAGGCTGCCGGTGGCGGCGCGGGCGATCTCTTCCAGCGAGGCCGGTTCCAGGGTCAGCTCCTCTTTCTCGCAGATGAAGGCCAGCCGCTCGATCGCCGCACCCATCGGGATGCGCTTGAGGTCGAAGCGCTGGCAGCGGGAGATGATCGTGCCGGAGACTTTGTGCGCCTCGGTCGTGGCCAGGACGAAGATGATGTGCGGCGGCGGCTCCTCCAGCGTCTTCAGCAGGGCGTTCTGGGCGGCGCCGCTCAGCATGTGCACCTCGTCCAGAAGGTAGACCTTGAGCTCGCCGGACATCGGCGTCAGGATGACGTTTTCGCGCAGCTGGCGGATGTCGTCGACGCTGTTGTGGCTGGCCGCGTCCTGCTCGACGAAGTCCATCGCCCGCCCTTCGATAAAGGCGAGGCAGGAGTCGCACTTGTTGCACGGCTCGCCGTCCGCCGGGGCGGCGCAGTTGGCGGCCTTGGCCAGCAGCCGCCCGAGCGTGGTCTTGCCGGTCCCGCGCGGGCCGCAGAAGAGGTAGGCGTGGGCCAGCTTCCCGGCCGCTACGGAGTTGCGCAGCGTGCGGGTGACAGCGTCCTGCCCGGCCACTTCAGCGAAGGATTGGGGGCGCCACTTGCGGTAGAGGACCTCGCTCACAGGGGGATTATAGTCGAGCCGGCCGAGGGGTTATAGGCGCAGGCGTCGCAGATTGGGGATATGCCTGCGTCCAGCCGCTAAAGCTTCGGCCCGCCGGGGCGCCGCGAAAGTTCGGCCAGGTGCTCCCAGTAGTGTTCGAGCAGGCGGCGGAAGGACTTGCGCAGCGTGCGCACGCGGCTGTCCCAGCGGATGACGGCGCGGCGCTGTTCCGGCGTGGCGGCGCGGACGCGCTCCGTGATGATCTCCTCCGCGCGGCGGATGGCCTCCGTCAGGGTGACCTCGCCCCGCTCGATGCGTAGGTTGGTCGGTATGCCCCTGATCTCGCCGATGACCGGCGAGAGATAGCCGTGCCCATCGTAGCAGTGGGTGATGACCTTCCGGGCGCTGCGCCCACCCGACTCGGGTACGACTTCGAGCTGCTTGTCTGATTGTGAGGCGATCCAGCCGACGAGCAGGCCACTCATTCCGTGGTAACGCCCGAGCCAGGTCTCGATGTCTCGAGGCGTAACGGGCTTCAGATCGGGATCGAAGGTGACGGCCGAGGAGTCCATGCCGACGTACTTGCCAGGAACTTCGAGGACTTGCGCGATGCGAGCCTTCCACGGCTGCTTTGGGTCAACGTTCTCCCCGCAGCGCTTGAGGAGCCGGAGATATGCCGGAATGACGGCGTTCGCGCCTTCGATCGCCTCGTCCATCGTCCGGCCCGTGGCGACGCATCCGAACAGGTCGAAGACGTGGACCATCGTGTTCTTGTGCTGGGGGCCGGTCTCGACGTAGAGGTCGTATGTCTTCATAGTGAGTGCGCCTCGTATCCCAGCTCCGAGAGGATGGAGCGCTCCCGCGCCCGCATCTTCGTCTCGTCCGGCGGGTCAACGTGATCGTAGCCCAGGAGGTGGAGTATCCCGTGCACCAGCAGGTGCGCCACCTCATCCTCAACGTGGTGCCCGGCCTCTTCCGCCTGCCGCTCCGCCGTCTCGAACGAGACTATCACTTCGCCCAGGCGGTCGAGCTCGTCCGGCGAAACGAAAGCCTCACCCTCGCGCAGGGAGAACGATAGAACATCGGTCGCGTGGTCCTCATCGGCGAACTGGCGGTTCAGCTCGCGGATCTGCTCCTCCCCCGTGACCGCGACGCTGAGCTGGCAGGTGCCGACGCGCTCCATCTCCAGCGTGATCCGGGCGACGCTGATCAGCCAATCGGCAGCCATGCGCTTGCCGAAGGCAGGATCGATCGAAACGAGGACGTCGTGTTCGGCCACAACTTGAGTCTAGCCGAAGATGCGGGCGGCGTGATCGGCGGCCGAGACCAGCGGGCTTGGGTAGAAGCCGATCGCAAAGAGGCCGACGACGGCGATCAGCATCGCCAGGCCCAGGTATGGGCTCGGCTGGAAGGTGGCGCTCGACTCCGGTTCGCCTGTGAACATGTTCATTACCACGCGCAGGTAGTAGTACGCGGAGATCACGCTGTTCAGCACACCCACGATCGCCAGCCAGACGAGGTTGGCCTGCACCGCTGCGTTGAACACCAGGATCTTGGCGATGAAGCCGGCCGTGGGCGGGATTCCCGTCAGCGAGATCAGGCAGGCGGCGAGTCCCAGCGAAAGGTACGGCGAGCGCTTGAACAGCCCGGTGTAGTCTGCGATCTGGTCGGAGCGGATCTTCGCCGAGATCGCGATGACAGCGATGAAGGCGCCGAGGTTGGTGAAGGCGTAGGTGCCAAGGAAGAAGACGACGGAGCTTGTCCCCAGCTCGAGCTGCCGGTCCTGCGCGGCGACCGCGGCGAGGCCGATCAGGAACGTCCCGGCCTGCGCAATGGAGCTGTAGCCCAGCATCCGCTTGATATTCTTCTGCGAAAGCGCGGTCACGTTGCCGACCGTCATCGAGATCGCGGCGATGGCGGCAAACATGTTGGCCCAGTCGCTGGAGATCAGCCCTTCACCCAGCGCGACAAGGAAGATGCGCATGACCACGGCGAAACCCGCCGCCTTGCTCGCCACCGAGAGGTAGGCCGTGATCGGCGTCGGCGCGCCTTCGTAGACGTCCGGCACCCACATCTGGAACGGCACCACCGCCATCTTGAAGCCGAGGCCGGCGGTCAGGAACACTGCCGCCAGCACCAGCGCCGAGCGGTTCTCCGACCCGGCGTGCGAGACGTACTGCGCGATCCCGTCGAGGCTGGTCTCGCCGGAGAGCCCGAAGAGGTAGGCCATCCCATACAGGGTCAGCGCGGAGCTCGTCGCGCCGAGGAGCAGATACTTCAGCGAAGCCTCGCTGGACCTACCGTCCTTGAGGAAGCCGACGAGGATATAGAAGGCCACGGCCTGCGTCTCCAGCGCCACGAAGATCATGATCAGGTCCGTCCCCGCGGCCATCAGCATCATCGCCGCCGACGAGGCCAGGATCAGAGCCAGGTACTCCGCCTGGAAGCGGTTGCGCCGCAGGTAATCGACGGAGCCCAGAACGATCATCCCGGCAACGCCCGCGAAGAGGAAGTTGAAGAACAGCGAGAAGTCATCGACGGTGATCATTGCGTGCGCGGCCGGACCACGCCGGTCGTCCAGGACCAGGAAGAGCGACAGCCCGATCGAGGTGGCGACTCCGCCCAGCGCGATCAGCACCGAGAGGGCCCTGCGCCACGCGTACACCTCTTTGCCCGCCAGCGGCAGCAACGCGTCGATGACAATGACCGCCGCCGCAGCGATGAAGAGCGCCAGCTCCGGAGAGAAGCGGATGACGTCGCTCAAGAGAGCCTCGTCGCGATCGGGGTGACTCCGTCGCGCAGGAGGTCCACGACCCACGCCGGGTAGACGCCGATGGCCAGGATCGCCAGGCCCATCGCCAGCAGCGGACCGCGCTCCCACCAGGTCGTCGCGTCCGGCAGCTCGGCCCACTTCGGATTCGCTTCGCCCCAGAACACCCGCTGGATCGTCCAGAGGATGTATCCGGCGGCGAACGCCACGCCGACGACGCCGACCAGCGTCGGGATCTGGTGCTCATCGAAGGTGCCGAGGAAGATCGTAACCTCCGCGACGAACCCGGCCAGGGCCGGCAGCCCGAGCGAGGCCAACCCGGCCACCACCATCATCACCGAGATGAACGGCATGCGATGGGCCAGGCCGGAGAGCTCCCCGATGTCGCGGGTGTGTGCGCGGTCGTAGACCATCCCGACCAGCACGAACAGCATGCCGGTGATCAGGCCGTGCGTGACCAGCTGCGTCGCCGCGCCGGTCATCCCGATCACGCCAACAGACGAGGCGCCGAGCAGGACGTATCCCATGTGGCTGACCGAGGAGTAGGCGATCAGCCGCTTGAGGTCTTTCTGGAGCAGCGTCATCAGCGCGCCGTAGATAATGCTGACGGCGGCGAGGATCGCCAGGTAGACGGCGACGTCATTGGCGACGTTGGGCATGATGTTGAAGGAAAGGCGGAGGATGCCGTAGCCGCCCATCTTCAGCAAGACGCCGGCCAGGATCACCGAGACGGCGGTCGGCGCGTCCGTATGGGCATCGGGCAGCCACGTATGGAACGGCACCACCGGCAGCTTGATCAGGAAAGCGATGCTGATCAGCCCGAAGATCAGCCAGGCCGGGATGATCGCGCCGTGGATATCGCCGAGGACGCTCAGCTCACGGATGTCGAAGGTGCCGGCGGTAAAGCCCAGCACGAGGATGCCGACGATCATGAACGCGGAGCCGAAGAACGTGTACAAGACGTACTTCCAGGCCGAGTAGACGCGGTTGCCGCTGCCCCAGATCGAGATGAGGAAGTACATCGGGATCAGCTCAACCTCCCAGAAGAGGAAGAAGAGCACGAAGTCCAGCGAGCAGAAGACGCCCATCAGGCTCGTCTCCAGCACCAGCAGCCAGGAGAAGTACTCCTTGGGCCGCAGCTCCACCTTGAAGGAGATCAGGACCGAGACCAGCGTCAGGAAAGCGTTCAGCGCCACCAGCGGCAGCGAGAGGCCGTCCACGCCGATCGCGTAGTGCAGCTTGAAGGTCGAGACGCCGGAGTCCAGCCAGGTCTTGCTCGTCACGTACTGGTAGCCGGACTGATCGCGGTCGTAGTCGATGAACATGTACACGACCACGGCCAGGACGATCGCCGAGGCCAGGGCGGCGACGTACTTGGCCTGGTGTTCCTGGTCCTTCGGCAACGTGGCGATCAACGCCGCGCCGACGATCGGGAAGAAGATGGCGAACGTCAGCATGCGATCAGGCCCTGCTCACCACGAGAATGCCGACGACCGCTGCAATCGTCCCGAAGAACATGATGCTGGCGTAGAGCTGGGCCTGCCCTGTCTGCGCGACCTTGATCTGGCCGGACACCCACCGCGTCGTCGTGCCCACGCCGTTGACAACGCCGTCGACAACGTACTTGTCCCACAGCGAAACCACCCAGGCGAAGCCGCCGAGAATGACCAGCTTGAGGATCACGTCCTGGTACAGCGCGTCCAGGTAGAAGCGGTTCTCCAGGATCTCCGGCAGCGGCTCCAGGAAGGACCGGATGCGCTGGGGGTCCAGGACTTTCACCTGGTAGACCAGGTACGAAGTCGCGAGCCCCGCCAGGCCGATGACGACGGACAGCGTCGCGATCCAGAGCTTGAACGAAGTGTCATTGGCCAACGCCTCGGTCTCCTCCGGCAGCCAGCCGCTGATGATATCGCCGAGCCAGTGGTTGAGCTGGAAAGCGCCGGCCGCCATGGCCAGCACGGCCAGCACCAGCAGCGGGAACGTCATCGTCGGGGGCGACTCGTGCGGGTCGCCGTGGTGGCCTCCGGCGTGGGCGTCGCCCGCGTGGTCGCCACCCTCGGCTTCGAGCCCGCCGCGGTACTCGCCTTCGAAAGTCAGGATCAGCATGCGTCCGACGTACACCGCCGTCAGGTAGACGCCGACCATCGCCGTCACGAAGACCCACCACTTGTCGGACCAGGCGTCGGCCAGTATCTCGTCCTTGCTCCAGAAGCCCGCCAGGGGGAACATCCCGACCAGCGCCAGGCTGGCCACCAGCATCGTCCCGTAGGTGACCGGCATGAACTTGCGCAGGCCGCCCATCCGCCGCATGTCGAACGTCCCGGTAGCGTGGTTGACCGATCCCGAGCCGAGGAACAACAGCGACTTAAAGAAGGCGTGCGTGAACAGGTGGAAGATCGCCGCCACCATCCCGCCGACGCCGAGGCCCATCATCATGTAGCCCAGCTGGCTGATCGTGGAGTAGGCCATCACCCGCTTGATGTCGGTAGCGACGATGCCCATCAGCGCCGCGATGATCGTTGTGATCGCGCCGATCGCGGCCACCGTGACCAGCGCCGTCTCGGACTCAGTGAAGACCGGGAAGAACCGCGCCACCAGGTAGACGCCCGCCGCGACCATGGTGGCGGCGTGGATCAGCGCCGAGACCGGCGTTGGGCCTTCCATTGCGTCCGGTAGCCAGACGTGAAGCGGGAACTGCGCCGACTTGCCGGCCGCTCCCGCGAAGAGGCCGAGCGCGAACAACGTCAGCCAGGTGGAGCCGATGGTGCCGGCGATCGCCGCCTGGTGGATGCCGGCGATGTCCAGCGTGTGCGCCTGGGTGAAGATGATCAGCAGCGCGGCCATGAAGCCCAGGTCGCCAATGCGCGTGACCATGAACGCCTTCGTCGCGGCCTTGCGCGCGGAGTCTTTGAAGAACCAGAACCCGATCAGCAGGTACGAACAGAGGCCGACCAGCTCCCAGAACACGAAGATCTGAATGACGCTCGAAGCCAGGACAAGGCCCAGCATCGACATCGTGAACAGAGACATGTAGGCGTAGTAGCGGTTGTACCCCTCGTCGCCCTTCATGTACTCCTGCGAGTAGATCTGGACGAGCAGCGAGACGCCGGTGACGACGACGAGCATCACCGCCGTCAGTCCGTCCAGCGTGATGCCGATCGAGATGTTCAGCGTGCCGATGTTTAGCCAGTCGTGTGCCTCGTAGCCGACGCGGGTGCCGTCGGCGTCGGCGACCTTGGCGAAGGCCCAGATCGACAGCAGGAACGAGCCGAGGATCGCCAGGATCGTGACGTAACCGCTGTACCGCACGTCCCAGACAGCGGGTCGCCCGTCCTGCGACCGCGTTAGCCCCAGGAACGAGACAAGCGTGATCAACGCGAACGATGCGAGCGGCAAGAACATGATCGCCCACACGAAGCCTTCTTTCACCGGGCCACCCCCGCCCCTCTTACTCCGGCGAAACGGGAATCACGACACGGGAAGCAGGACAGACGCTCATCCAATTTCCAATCTCCAGCTTCCAACTTCCCGCACGCCCGCATCGTCAGCTCTTCCGCACGATCTCTTCGGCCACGTGGACCTTGCCCCAGGGCACGTAGATTTCGCACTCATCCTCGGCCGTCGCCTGCGCGTAGCCGCACTTGGGGACGATGCGCACGGACAGCGCGCAGTTGTTGAAGAGCTCCTTCCAGATCTCGGCCGTGTAGCCGTTCTTCGTTTCCATGAACTTCGCCCACATATCAGTCGTCCCCCATCACCACTTCAAGAGATCGATGCGGTCGACATCGATCGTGTCGCGCGTGCGGTAGACCATGACGGCCAGGGCCAGGGCCACGGCCGCTTCCGCCGCCGAGACCGTGATCACGAAGACCACGAAGACGTGCCCGGCCAGCGGATTGTCCGACTGCACGAAGCGCGAGAACGCCACGAAGGTCAGGTTGCAGGCGTTGAACATCATCTCGATGCCCATCAGCACGCCGATGAAGTTGCGCTTGGCCAGCGCCATGTACAGCCCCAGCCCGAAGAGGATCGCGCCGACGACCAGGTAGTGCTCCAGGTGGATCGCCACTACTCGTCCTCCTCCGCCGGCTCCGGCGAGACGAGGACGATCGATCCAACCACCGCCACCAGCAGCAGCGCCGAGGCGACTTCGAACGGCAGCGCGTACTTGTCGAGCAGCAGCTGGCCGATGATCGAAGCCGTCTCCGGAAAGTCCGCCGCGCCGCGTGAAGTCCAGTCCGCGTCGATCGCGACGTAGACCAGGAGGCCGGAGACCAGCGCGCAGAGCGCCAGCGCCGGGAAACGCATGAAGTTCTCCTGGTTCTGACGGCTGGACTGCGGTGTCAGGACGATCGCAAAGATGAAGAGGATCGAGATGGCGCCGATGTAGATGAGGATCTGGGTGATAGCGATGAAGTCCGCGGAAAGGGTCACGTACAGACCGGCGACCCCAGCGAAAGTGCTGATCAGCGCCACCACGGCGTGGATCATGTTGCGCACAGCGACGACGGCGACGGCCGAGCCGACCGTCATGACGGCCAGCACCCAGAAGGCGATTTCTACACCGGCGCTGTCCATCAGGGAGCAGACTCCGCGCCGAAGTAGATCGCGCCGACCTCACGCGTCAGGATCGCGCGGCCGCCCTTCTGGTTGCCCTTGCCGTGGCCAAGGAAGCGCGCCCAGCCGACGACCAGCGCCAGCCCGAAGAAGAAGTTGACGAAGCCGATGGCGGTCAGCGCCGTCACGTCTGAGATGTCGTTCTTGCGCCAGATCAGCACCTCCGCGCCGACAACGAGGATGTTGGTCAGCATGATCGGCAGCAGGAACTTCCAGGCGAAGGCCATCAGCTGGTCGATGCGGAGGCGCGGCAGCGTTCCGCGTGTCCAGATGTAGATGAAGAAAACGCCGTAGAGCTTGCCGAGGAAGATCAACCACGGCGGCACGTACTTCTCGGCGCCGAAGAGCGTCCAGCCGCCCATGTACAGCGCCACGATCGCCGCCGCCACCGCGAAGCCGGCCAGGTACTCAGCCTGGTAGAAGAACCCGAACTTGATGCCGCCGTACTCTGTGTGGTAGCCGGCCACGATCTCCGACTCGGCCTCGGCGATGTCCATGGGCGAGCGGTTCGTCTCCACGGCCCCGGCGATGATGTAGCCCAGGATGCCAACCGGCTGGACCAGCACCAGCCACGTGTTGTAGTGGTCCTGCCAGCCGATGACATCGCCCAGCCTCATGCTGCCGACGAAGAGCACCGGCCCCAGCAGCGCCAGCACCTGGATGATCTCGTAGCTGATGAGCATAGCGATCGTGCGCATGGCGCCGAGCAACGCGTACTTGTTGTTGGATGACCAGCCGGCCAGGAAGACGGCGGGGGTGTTGATGCCGGCGATCGCGATCAGGAAGAGCACGCCGACGTTGAGGTCAGCCAGGGTCATCTTCGGCGCGAAGGGGATGACGGCGAAGACGGCCAGTGTAGGCACGAAGATCAGCACCGGCCCGGCCCAGAACAGGATCTTGTCCGCCGAATTGGGCGTGATCGCCTCTTTCAGAAGCAGCTTGAGGGCGTCCGCCACCGGCTGCAGCAGCCCCGCCGGGCCAACGCGGTTCGGGCCTTTGCGGTTCTGCATGAGCGCCACGACCCGCCGCTCGATCCAGATGAACGCGAGCACGCTGAGCACCGTCCAGAGCAGAATCCCGACCGCGCCAACCAACGTGGAGACGACGTAGATGATCCAGTGCGGCCCGCCTAGCTTGTCGATGTCATGCAGCAGCCCGCCGAGCACGTTGCCCAGGTCCCGGACGTCGTACCACTCGCCCTTCAAGAAGAAGCCGGGCATCAGCGGTCAACCTCGCCGACGACGATATCGACGCTGCCGAGGATCACGATAGCATCGGCGACCGTGCGGCCGACGCTCATCAGCTTCAGCGGCGTCAGGTTTATGAATGAAGGCGAGCGAATGTGGAAGCGGAACGGCGCCGGACCGCCATCGCTGACGATGTAGTATCCGATCTCGCCGCGCGGAGACTCGATGCGAGCGTAAGCCTCGCCGACCGGCGGCCGGAAGGCGAGCGGCGCCACGGCCTGGCCCCACGGCTGGACGGTCGCGGTGCCCCAGCGGGCGCAGACCGGACCCTCCGGCATCATGTCCAATGCCTGCTCAAGGATGTGCAGGCTCTGGCGCATCTCGGCCAGGCGCACGACGAAACGGTCGAAGACGTCCCCGTTGCGGCCGACCGCGATGTCGAAGTCGACCTTGTCGTAGGCGCCGTAGGGGTCAGCTTTGCGAATGTCCCAGGCGACTCCGCTGGCCCGCAGCATCGGCCCGCTGACCGAGTAGGCCATCGCCTGCTCCGGCGTCAGCGTTCCGATCCCGCGCGACCGCGCGACGATGATCTCGTTGTCGAGCAGGAGGTCTTCGTATTCGGCGAAACGCTTCGGCAGCTCCGCCAGCAGCTTGCGGGCCTGGGGCAGCCACTCCGGCGGAATGTCCTTGGAGACGCCGCCGATGCGCATGTAGTTCAGAGTCAGTCGCGCCCCGCAGGCCATCTCGAACAGGTCGAGGATCTTCTCGCGGTCGCGGAACATGTGCATGACCGGCGTCTGCCAGGCGCCGCAGTCGTTGGCGAAGATGCCGACCGCCATGGCGTGGCTGGCGATGCGCTGCAGCTCGGCCATGATCGTGCGCAGCCAGAGCGCGCGCTCCGGCACTTCGATGCCCATCAGCTTCTCGACGGCCATGACGTAGGCCAGGTTGCCGGTCATCGCCGAAAGGTAGTCGGTGCGGTCTGTGAAGGGGATGTTCTGGGTGTAAGTGCGCTCCTCCGCCAGCTTCTCCATCGAGCGGTGAAGGTAGCCCATCACCATATCGGCGTCGATGATCTTCTCGCCGTCCAGGGTCAGGCGCAGGCGGAAGACGCCGTGGGTGCTGGGGTGCTGCGGCCCGATGTTGACGACGAAGGGATCGGACTTGAGGGTCATTCCGTCCCCCGTCCCGTCAGCTCCAGCCCGGGCTCGCCGGGGAAATGCTCCAGGCCGGGCATCTGGCCGCCCGGGAGGTTCAGATAGTCCTTCCGCAACGGCCAGCCGGCGAACCCTTCCCAGAGGAAGATGCGCCGCAGGTCCGGGTGGCCCTCAAAGACGATGCCGAGCAGGTCATAGGCCTCCCGCTCCTGCAGGTGCGCGCCCTGCCAGACGCTGACGACCGAGGGCACGACCGGGTTCTCGCGGTCCCAGCTCCGCACCTTGATCGCGGTCATCCGGTTGAACTTGATCGACTCCAGGTGGTAGGCGACTTCGAACCAGTCCTCGCGGTCGACGCCGGTCAGCGAGCTCAGGAACTTGAACTGCTGGTCCTCGTCGTCGCGGAGCCAGGTCATCACCTCGACCAACCTGTCCGGCGCGATCATCGCGAACTCCGGCTGCGCCTCCTCAACCGCGTCGGGAAAGCGCCGCTCGATCAGGTGCGCGATCTCGAGGCCGGTTAGCTCCTTCGTGGGCATCGCTACATCCACTCCAGCGCGCCCTTGCGCCAGGCGTAGAGCAGGCCGATGGTGAGGATCCCGACGAACCCGACGATCTCAACGAAGGCAGTAGTGCCGGCGTGCGTGAACGAAACCGCCCACGGGTAGAGAAACACCGCCTCAACGTCAAAGATGACGAAGAGCAGCGCGTAGTAGTAGTAGCGGAAGTTGAACTGGACCCAGGTCGGGCCCTCTGTCTCGACGCCGCATTCGTAAGTCGCTTCCTTGATTTTGTCGGCGTGCTGGGGACGGACGCCGAGTACACCAAGCAGCCAACTGGAGCCGATCCCCCCGATGGGGAAAATCAGCGCCAGCAGGATCATGAAGCCGGCTTGTCCCCATTCTGGCAGCATAAGTGTGATTAAGGGATTGTGAAATCCATCCCTAGCGGTTCGGAAGTATAGCAGGTGCCACACTAAGGGTCGAGACGCCGCAGGAACGTCCAGCAAAGAACCACTTGACCGACAACCCCCAACCCTCGACCCTGTACCCCGTGACGCAGGAAAAGTACGGCAAGCCGTTACCAACGCCGAGCCCGGAGACGCAGCGCTTCTGGGACGGCTGCAAGCGCCACGAACTCTGGATCCCCTACTGCCGCCCCTGCGGGCGCTCCTACTGGTACCCGCGAGACTTCTGCCCGGTCTGCGGCAGCCGCGACGTGGAGTGGCGGCAGTCCACCGGCCGGGGGAAGCTCTACACCTTCGCGATCCACTACCGCGCCTTCCACCCCGGCTGGGCCAACGAGGTCCCCTACGTCACCGCGCTGATCGATCTCGACGATGGGGTGCGGCTCTTCTCCAACCTTGTCGGAGTCGAGCCGGACCCGAAGCTGATCCGCTGCGATATGCCGCTGCAAGTCGTCTTTGAAGACGTCACGCCGGAGATGACACTCCCGAAATGGAAGCCGGCATGAGCCTCGCGCCTTCAGCACAAAGGGTCGCCGACGCGGCGCGCGATCTCGGCCTGGAGATCGAGGTCCGCGACTTCCCGGAGGGCACGCGGACGGCCGAAGACGCCGCCCGGGCCATCGGCGTGGAGGTCGGCCAGATCGTCAAGTCGCTCGTCTTCCTGGCCGATGGCGCGCCCATCGTCTGTCTCGTCTCCGGCTCAAACCGCCTCGACACGGCGCGCCTCTCGTCGGCGATCGGCGCGGCGAAGATCGCGCGCGCCGACGCCGACACCGTCCGCCAGGCCACAGGATTTGCCGTCGGTGGCGTGCCGCCGTTCGGTCACGCCGGACCGCTGCCGGTGTACTGCGACCGTGACCTGCTCTCGTTCGGAGTCGTCTGGGCGGCGGCCGGCACGCCGATGAGCGTGTTTTCGGTTGGGCCGCAGGCGCTGGTTGAGGCTTGCGGGGCGACGGTGGTCGACCTGAAGGAGCAATCGTGAGCGACGCGCGGGAAACGGCCGGGTGGCTCAAGCGCGTCGCCATCGTCGGCGCCGACGAATCCGACGAGATCGGGATCGTGCCGCACAAAGGCGTGCTGCAACTGCACGCCGAGGCCGCCCTCAACGCACTGGCGGACGCCGGAATCGACAAGCGCGAGGTGGACGGCATCTTCACCTGCGGCGCGGGCTGGGCACCGAGCCTGCAGGTCGCTGAGTATCTCGGCATCGAGCCGCGATACACGGACAGCACGGCGGTCGGCGGTTCTTCCTTCGTCATCCACGTCGAGCACGCGGCGGCGGCGATCGCCACCGGTCTGATCGATGTCGCGCTGATCACGCACGGCGAAAGCGGTCACTCCAGCCGCTTTCGTCCCGGCGCCGGCCGTCCGGGGAATGACCCCTGGTTCCCGTCATCGCAGTTTGAGGCGCCGTACCACATCGGCGGGCCGCCCAGCACTTACGCCCTGGCCTGCATGCGCCACATGCACCAGTACGGCACGACCCACGAGCAGCTCGCCGAGATCGCCGTCGCCACCCGCAAGTGGGCGATGCTGAACCCGAAAGCGATGATGCGCGACCCATTGACGATCGATGACGTGCTCTCCTCGCGCTGGGTCAGCTACCCGTTCCACCTCCTGGACTGCTGCCTGGTCACCGACGCCGGCGGCGCTATCGTTGTCACCAGCGCGGAGCGCGCGCGCGACCTCAAGAAGAAGCCGGTCTGGGTGCTCGGCTCGGGAGAGGCGACGACCCACATGAGCATGGTCAACCAGCCCGACCTGACGACGACCCCGGCGGCGATCTCCGGCCCCCGCGCGCTGGAGATGGCCGGCCTCACGCACAAGGACATCGATGTAGTCGAGATCTACGACTCGTTCACGTACACGGTCCTGGCGACGCTGGAAGCGCTGGGCTTCTGCAAGCCCGGTGAGGGCGGCGCCTTCGTCTCCGGCCAGCGGACTGCCCCCGGCGGCGACTTCCCGATGAACACTAGTGGCGGAGGCCTCTCCTACACGCACCCCGGCATGTTCGGGATGTTCCTCCTGATCGAAGCTACGCGACAGCTCCGCGGGGAGTGCCAGGAGCGCCAGGTCCCAGGCGCGAAGCTGGCCCTGGTCAACGGCACCGGCGGCGCGATGTCTTCCACCGGCACGCTGATCCTCGGGACCGACTAGCGGCTCTAGATGCCCCTGATCGACCTGCACACCCACACCCGGCCGCTGTCCCACGATTCCTTCCTCTCCCCGGACGATCTGGTCGAAGCGGCCAAGCGCGCGCACCTCGACGGGATCTGCCTGACCGAGCACGACTTCTTCTGGGAACGCGACGCCGCGGCCGACCTTGCGCGGCGGCACGACTTTCTCGTGATCCCCGGCAACGAAGTGAACGTCGAGCACGGCCACATCCTCGTTTTCGGGCTGGAGCGCTTCGTCTTCGGGATGCACCGGCTGGCCGATCTCGTCAGGCTGGTCAGCCAGGCCGGCGGCGCAATGGTCGGCGCGCACCCCCACCGCCGCCAGCTCCCCTTCGAGCTGCGCGACTCCGGCGACTGGACCGCGGCCCTGGAGAAGGCCGCCCGCAACGAGTCCTACGCCCACGTCAGCGCGATCGAGACTTACAACGGCCGCGGAACTCTCCGCCAGAACGACTTCTCGGCCGAGGTCTGCCGGCTTCTCGGCCTGCCCGCGACCGCCGGAAGCGACTCCCACGAGCTGGGCGACGTCGGCGCTTGCGCCACTGAGTTCGACGCACCGATTTCAGGCGAAGCGGACCTGATCGCTGAGCTGCGCGCGGGCCGCTGCCGCCCGGTTGTCTTGCGCCGGTAACCCCCGGCGCTTGACCTGCCGCGCATCCGCCGCGACAATCGATACCGCCATGGACTTCCTGCACAAGCGGCTCGGCGTCCCGAAGAGCTTGTCCTCGCGCCTCTGGCTGATCACGCTGCCCTCAGCACTCGTCTCCTTCGAACGGCGGACGGACGTGCCGAAGCTGCCGGGGCCGGGATCGCGTCTGCTTGGCGGGCTGCTGCTGGCAACCGGAGCTGGACTCGGCCTCTTCTCGATGCGGCAGCCGGACACGACGATCGCCTACGACGGGCCGCTCTCCCCGGTCGTCGGCCACCCGGCGACGATGGCCGGCCTCACGGGTTTGGCCGGCACCGCCTTCATCCTCCGCTCCACGACACTGCTCCTCTACACACTGGGTCTGGCCTATGCCGGCAGTACCGGGCAGATGACGCTGGAAGAGCCTTCCGCCGGCACCCTCTTCGGCCGCGGCGACTAGATCCCACGCCGCCTCTTCGGCCATTGACACGACTGTAACGCCGGCGCTACACTCTGCCGCGCACGTTAAGGTTTGCAAGCTGGAGGGCGGGTTGTTTCTCGCCCCTTCCGCCCTCCAGCCCTCGCTCTTCTCAGGAGGCTGCCGATGACCCAGCAGACATCCGTAATCACCGATCAGATGCGCGCCAAGATCGGCGTCGAGTCGGAGCCGGTGCGCTACGAAGTGGATAACACGGGATGCCGCCAGTTCGCGCGGGCCGTCGGCTACACGGACCCGATCTACTTCGACGAAGAGTACGCGCGCAGCAAGGGGCACCGCGGCATCGTCGCGCCGGTGGGCTTCCTCGGCCACCCGATCGTCGTGCCGGGACAGCCGGCCAGGGTCCCGGAGGCGTTCCGGCTGGAGATCCCCTACAAGCGAGTGCTCAACGGCGGCACGGACATCGAGTACTTCGCCGAGGTCTGCGCCGGAGACGTCCTGAGCGCGGCGACCAAGCTCACGAACCTGACCGAGCGCGAGGGTAAGGTCGGTCCGATGCTGATCGTCGACACCGAGACGACTTTCCGCAACGCGGCCGGCGACACCGTCGCGATTCAGCGCGGCTCAGCGATCAGGTACTAGGAGGCGTCATGGCACAGGTCTACTTCGAAGACGTCACGGAAGGCGCGGAGATCCCGAAGCTCGTCCAGAACTGCGACTCGCAGCGGCTGGTCTTCTGGGCCGCCGGCTCCGGCGACTACTACCAGATCCACTACGACAAGGACTTTGCGCAGGGCACGGGACTGCCGGAATGCATCGTCCACGGCGCGCTCAAGCACGCGCTGCTCGGCCGCCTGCTCCACGAATGGGCCGGCGAGGGCGGCACGGTCTCGCGCGTGGCCTGCCAGTACCGTGGCATGGACATGATCGCCAAGGACGTGACCTGCCGCGGCGTCGTCACCGGCAAGCGCAACGAGGGCGGCCACCACCTGGTCGACCTCGAAGTCTGGACAGAGGACCCGAAGGGCAACAAGACAACGCCGGGCACGGCCGTGGTGGAGTTGCCGAGCCGGAACTAGCTTTCGCGGGGGTCAGGCGTTGACGGGCACCCGCGCGATGACCTGCTCCCGCAGCATCTCCATCATCACGAAGGTGTGACCATCCCGCCAGGATGTGCCGCATTCACGGAAGCCGGCGCGGCGGAAGGCTCTCTGCGCGCGGACGTTCCAGTCCAGCGTGTGCAGGTAGAGGCGGCGGATCTCGCCGGCTGCGAACAGGGCCCGCACCAGCGCTCCCAGGGCGTCGGAGCCGTGGCCGTTCTCCCAGTAGCTGCGCTCCCCGATGCTGATGCCGATCTCGGCCTCGCCGCGGGCCTGGTCGTAGTTGTAGTACATGACGTTGCCGATGTGGGCGCCGTGCAAGTCCTCGATGGCGAACGAACGCTGCGGCATGTCAGTGAAGCGGAAGTCGAACGACCAGTTGCGCTCGTAGTTGGCGTAGGGGCTCTGCACCGGCCGCGAGGCGTCGAAGTGCGCCAACTCGGCGTCTGAGCGCCAGCGGAACTCATCGCTGACATCGGCCAGGCGCTTGCGGCGGACAACTGTCCGGCGGCCGCGCGCGACGACGTCGTCGCAGAAGATGTCCTTCATTCGCGGTCCCTGATCATCTCGATCGCCTTGGCCACCATGTTCGCCTCGTTCCGGAACGTTAGCGCCTTGAGCGCGTCTTTGACCGGCCTCCATTCGACAATATCATATTCCGAATCGTGCCTGGATGTATCTCCGCCCACGCATTCCATTAAGTAATGATGAACCCATTTGTGGAAACGTATGCCGTCGGCGGCGAACCAGTACTCGACGACACCGACCTTGTCCAGGATCTGCACGTCCAGGCCGGTCTCCTCCGAGACTTCGCGCAGAGCCGTCTCTTCCAGCGTTTCGCCCTCGTCCGGAGTGCCCTTGGGCAGGCCCCAGACGCCGTCGTGGCTGCGGCCGCAGATCACCACCTCCACGCCGCCTTCGCCGCTGCGGTAGACGATGCCGCCGGCCGAAGTGGCGCGTTCCACGCGCATGCCGCCGCCACCCGATCGCCGCCCCCGGGCCGGCGCCGGCTGGTCAGCCGAACTTGAAGCCAAGCGGATCATCCTCGAACTCGATTTCGGCCATCGCCGCCGCGGCCGCTTCCCGGGCCACCGTCGAATCGCTGTCCAACATTTCCGTCAGCGCCTTCTTCGCCTCGGAGCCTCCGATCTCACCCAGCGCCGCCGCCGCGGCCTCGCGCACGTCATCGTCCTGGTCGATCAGCAACGGCAGTATCTGGTGCACGATCGACTCGTCGCCGATGGCGCCCGCCGCCAGCGCCGCCTCGTAGCGCAGCTCGGCCTCATCGCTGGCCAGCTCGCGGGTCAGCAGCGGCAGCCAGCGGTTGGAGCCGCTGCGGCCCATCGCGTGCACGGCACTCACCTTCAGCCGGTGTTCGTCGCTCTCGTATGCCTCGCGGATCGCCTGGCGCACCCACGGCTCGTCCCTGGGGCCGATCGCCTCGATGGCGCGGGCGCGCACCTCTTCGATCTCGCGGGCATCCTCAATCGTGCGGCGGAGCGCGGACGCGACGCGCTCAAAGTGGCTCTCGCGCAATCGCCCCAGCTCGAAGTTAACGACGTAGCGGCCCAGGGCCAGCGCTGCCTCCGCCCGCACGGCCGCGTCCTCGTCGCTTTCCAGCAGCTCGATCAGGGTGCCGATCAGGCCGGTCGACTCATGTTCCCAGAGGCCGCGCACCGACTCCAGCCGGACGTCGCTGTCGTCATCGGCGAGCCCGCGCATGAACACGGCGTCGAAGTCGAACTCAACGTTGTCCTCGGAGAGGTCGATCAGCTCCTGGACGAGACGGCGCCTCCGCCGGACATCGATCTCCGACCAGCGCCTCTCGAGCTCGGTGCGCTGCTCGCGGTCCAGCGCCGACAGACGCTGCAGGCTGGCTACAGCGAGCTTCTTCGATCCGTCGGCAAGCTCATCGATGTATTCCCCAAAGTCCATTCAACCACCCCGTCGTGTGATCATGCCTTCGAGGAGACGGCCAGCCTTTCGAACAGGACGGGCGACGCGTAAACCGTGCCGTTGTTCCAGCGCCCTTCGCTGCCGAGAGCTAGGATGCCCCGCAAGGCGTCGTGGACGTTGCCGGAAACGATCGTGTCCTTGACGCGGCCGACGATCTCCCCGTTTTCTATCTTATACCCGAGCAGGACGTTGCCGGAGAAATCGCCGCCCATCACATTGCCCTGGCCGGCGCCCATTAACTCTTCCACCACTATCCCTTCCTTCACACTCTTCACCATGTCGGCCATCGTCGTGTCGCCTTCCGCGAAGACGATGGAGCTGGTGGAGATCGCCGGCTGGGAGGTGAGCGAGCGTCCGGCGCTGGCTGTCGACTCGGTCCCGGCGAGGCCGGCGGTCTGCAGGTCGTACATGAAGCTGCTCACGGTGCCGTGATCGATCAGCGGGATGCGGCGGCTGGCCACACCCTCGTCGTCGAAGGGGCGGGAGCCGGGCCGCATCGCCAGGGTGGCGTCGTCGTGAAGCGAGACGCGCGCGTCGTACTTCTCCTCGCCCAGCTGCCCCACCAGCGGCGACTGGCCCTGGTGCACCAGCCGGCCGTTCAGCGCCATGATCAGCGGACCCACCAACGCGGAGGAGAATCCGGCCGCGGTGAACAGCACGGGCATCTCGGCCGTGCGGCAGGTGGCGTTGCGGCGGGAGTACTCCAGCTGCCAGCCGATCTCGCGGATCATCGTCTCCGTGCTCAGCTTCGGCGAGCAGGACGCGTCGCCGTCGCCGACGAAAAGCATATCGGTGCCGCGAATCAGCGTCCCGTACATCCACGTCCCGTACATTGAGCCGCGCGAGGTGAAGCCGCCGCCGTTGGAGTTGACCAGGGTCGTCGTGCCGATCACCCGCCGCACCGATGCCTGGCAGAGCAGATCGGGCTCGACTTTGCGCACAGAGTCGATGAGCGATTGGCCGAGCTGCACCATGTCGTCGACGGTGATCGCCTCCGTGGCCGGGTCAAACACCTCGACGGCCGGCGCTTCGGCCTGCTTCGGAAAGTCGAAGTGCGCCTCCGGCCCGAACGGCGCCGTGTCCAGGGCCGCCTTCGCGAGGTCTTCGACGTCGCCCGGCCGTGTGCTGGACGCAAAGCCGATGCGGCCGTTGGCGATGACCCGCAGCGCGACGCCGCTTGTGTGCCGGGAGTTGATCTCCTTCAGCCGGTTCGCCTCGAAGGCTACGGGCGACTCTTCGTTGCTGACCTGGAACGCCTCCGCCTGCGCCGCGCCGTGCTTCTTAGCGGCTGCGAGTATCGCTTCGAGTTGTGTCATTCCTACCGCTCTCCCACTACACAGTCCTGGATCCGGATGTGCGGACTGCCGTTCGATACCGGCAGCGGCATCTGGCCGCCCTTGCCACAGCCGCCGCCCTGGTTCATGTCCAGATCGGTGCCGATCGCGTCGATGTTCATCAGCGTCGTGAACAGGTTGCCGGTCAGCTTCACCGGCCGCACCAGCTCGGCGATCTTGCCGTCGCGAATCATGTAGGCCTCGCCGGCGGAGAACGTGAACATCTCCATGCTAGTCGTGCCGCCGTACCAGTTGCGAGCGTAGACCCCCAGCTTGATGTCTCCGATCATCTTGTCGAACGGGACGTCCCCCTCCTCGATGATCGTGTTCGTCATCCTCACGATCGGCGGGAAGCGGTAGTCCAGGGCCCGGGCGTTGCCGCTGGCTGGCTCGCCCATCTTGCCCGCGGTCTCCCGGGAATGTAGCCGGCCGACGAGCACACCGTCTCGGATCAGGTCCGTGCGGCGGGCCGGGACGCCCTCGTCGTCGTACTTGTAGGAGCCGCGCAGGTCCGGGATCGCCGCGCCGTCAACGATGTTCAGGTGCTTCCTCCCGAACTGCCGGCCCAGCACCATGATCTCCTTCATCCGATCGTCCTCGTAGACGAAGTCGGACTCGGAAAGGTGACCGAACGCCTCGTGGCAGAAGACGCCGGCGAGGATCGGGTCCAGCACGACGGGGTAGACGCCGGGCTCGGCGTACGGCGCGTTCAGCAGGTCTACGGACCGCTGGGCCAGCATGTCGGCCGCCTCGCCCATCGATTCGATGTAGGAGAAGTCGTTGAGCGCGCCCAGGCTCATGCTGGCCTGCTGCATGTCGCCGTTGCGCTTGGCGGTCGCCGCCAGCCGGGAGACGACGTCGATCCGCTCCTGCTCGATGTATGAGCCCTCAGAGCTGGCGAAGGTGACGCGCTTCCAGCCGTCCCAGTAGACGATGTTGGTGCTTGTCACGCCCTCGACGGAGAGCATCTGCTCGTTATAGCCGTCGAGCAGCTCCTTTTTGCGGGCCAGCGTGATCTTGCGCGGGTCCTTGAGGATGTCCGCTTTGACGATGTCCTCGACCGGCTCCACCGGCGCCAGGACGCTCTTCTCTTTGCCGACGTGGCGCGCCTGGGCGACGGCCTCTTCGGCGCGACGGCGCAGGTCAGACGGCTCGTTGAAGCTGACGAAGCCCCAGCCGCCGTTGATCAGGGCCCGCACACAGCCGCCGAAGCTGCGCGTGCGGCCGATCTCCTCCAGCTCTTTGCCGCGATAGACCAGCCGGTTCGTCGACGTGTCGTCGATCCGCACCTCGACGTAGTCGGCGTTGTGGCCTTTGACCGCAGCCTCGATCCCCTCGCGTGAAACGAGTCTCTCAGCGTCTTCCATGGGCGTCTTCTTTCTAGGTGGGTCGAGCGCGGCCGCGAGCGCCGACGGGACGGCGCTCGCTCTCGCCGATCTTGGGTTCGGTGCCGCGGATCAACCGCCGGATGTTGGGGATGTGGGTGATCAGGACGGAGAACGTGGCGAACGCTCCGAATATCGCTTTGGTGTAGTTGAAGTCGTCGCTGACGTGGAAGATGGCGAGCAGCAGCAGGACGACTGCCCCGCCGGGCACTGTCACCATTGACATCACGCTCATGTAGCGCAGGGCCAGCAAGATGAAGATGCCGACGGCGACCATGCCGATCGCCAGCGGCATCGCCAGCGCCGCGTAGACGCCGAAGCAGGCCGCGACGCCGCGGCCGCCCTTGAAGTGGATGTAGACCGGGAAGTCGTGGCCGATCACCGCCGAGATCCCGGCCGCCACCTGCAGGTCGAAGCTGTGGAAGGCGTACCAGGTGATCAGCGTCGGCAGGTAGCCCTTCGCCGCGTCCAGGATCATACAGGCGATGAACGCCTTGGTGCCGAGCACGCGCAGCACGTTGGTAGCGCCGATGGTGTGGCTCCCGTAGTTGCGAATATCCTCTCCGCGCTTGGCGATCTTCACCATGAGGTACCCGAACGGGATCGCCCCGATCAGGTAGGACGCCACGACCACAACGACGTAGTTCATCAAGTCGCTCATTCGTCTACGCTCCCACTGCGGAACTCCAGCCGGATCGCCGTGCCTTCGAAGCCGAATCGTTTGCGGAAGTGGTTCTCAAGGTAACGCCGATACGAAAAGTGCACCAGTGTCGCGTCGTTGGCGAAGAAGACGAACGTCGGCGGCCGCACCTCGGCCTGCGTCACGTACTTGAGCCGCAGCGGCTTGCGCCCCGACGACGCCGGAGGGTGCGCGGCTACCGCTTCCCGCAACGCGGAGTTGGCCTCTGCCGTTGAGATGCGTGTGGACCGCGCGACCCCGACTTCGGCCACCAGGTCCAGCAGCCCTTCCACATTCAGGGCCGTCCTGGCGGAAAGAAAGGCCAGCGGCGCCCACGGAGCGAACTTGAACCGCGAAAGTACACGGTGCGCCATCCGCTCCCGCAGCTCGTCCGAGTCCTCCAGCAAGTCCCACTTGTTGAGGGCGATGATCAGGCCCTTGTGCTCGTCCGCGACGTAGCCGGCGATGTGCAGGTCCTGCGCCGCCAGCTTCTGGGTCGCGTCCAGCACCAGCACGGCGACGTCGCAGCGGGCGATGGCGTCGCGGGCGCGCATCACGCTGTACTTCTCGATCCCGCGTTCCACTTTGCCGGGGCGCCGGATGCCCGCGGTGTCGATCAGCATCATCTCCTGGCCCTTGTGCGTGAACGGCGTGTCGACGGCGTCCCGCGTGGTCCCGGCCACCTCGCTTTCGATTACGCGCTCCTCGCCGAGGATGGCGTTGATCAGCGCCGACTTGCCGACGTTCGGCCGGCCGACGACAGCCATTCGCAGGAACTGTGTCTCGGCCGGGGTTTCGGAGCGCGGCAGCAGCTCGATTAGCCGGTCCTGGAGCTCGCGCACGCCGATGTCGTGATGGGCGCTCATCGGCATCGGGTCACCCAGGCCAAGCTCGTAAAACTCGACGGCGGTCTCTTGCCGCGTTGCGTTGTCGCCCTTGTTGGCCAGCACCAGCACCGGCTTTTCGGTGCGCCGGAGCTGCTCGGCGATCTCCGTGTCGACGGCCGTGACCCCGGTCAGTGTGTCAACGACGAAGAGGATGACATCGGCCTCCACCAGCGCCACCTGCACCTGGTCGCGGATCATGCGAGGGGTACTCCTCGGTGGAGTCCGGCTCCAGGCCGCCGGTGTCGATGATGCTGTAGTGAACGTCCTTCCACTCAACTTCGCCATAGAGCCGGTCCCGGGTTGTGCCGGGGATGTCTTCCACGATCGCCGTCCGCCGCCGCACGAGCCGGTTGAACAGCGTCGACTTGCCGACGTTCGGCCGGCCAACGATCGCGACGACGGGCCGGCGCGTCTCCACCACGGTGGCCACGGAAGCAGAATCGGACTGCATCAGCGGTTTTCCAGGACCACTTGGATCTCGTTCGGACTCAAGGAGCGGACGGACGTCCCGCCCGGCGGGCTGACAGTGACCTGCTCTGTTTGCTGGCCGGCCTCGGCGCCGGAGAGGTCGATCGTGGCCGGGATGTCGGCTGGACTCAGCCCTTCCAGCACCGGTAGCGGTCCGAACAGGGTGACGGTCACCGAAGGCAGCGCGCCATTGATGCTGAGGCCGCCCCCGAGGTTCGTCACCGTCACCGGTACGCTGAAGGTGTACAGCCCCGTCGCCGGCTGGATCCTGACCGTGATCGTGACCACCGGCGGCCCGCCGGTCACCTCGGCGCCGGACGGCAGGTCCAGCGAGACCGTCTTCACCACGTCCGCCGTGGCGCCCGCGATGTCCACCGATTTCGTCGGCACCGATGATGTGGAAGCCGACGAACGCCTGCTCTCCCCGCACCGTGATCACCGGCGGGTTTACGCTGACAGAGACAACGTTGTAGCCATCAGCGGGGCTGCCCGAAATCTGCGGGCTGATCGCCATCGAGCGGCTGAACCGCGCCTGCTCGATATCGATTTGCAGGCTCGTCAGCGAAGGCGTAACAGTCACTCCCTGGACCAGCTCACCCTTGGCGTTTCGCGCAACCAGGTGCACGGACTGGTCGACGCTGTCAGTCAGACCGTCCACGTTGATCGTCGTCGTAACCTGCGACACTTCCGACGACCTGGTCGATGGGGCCGCTCACCAGCACAGTTGGATCGCCGACGGTCGGCTTGCCCATGCTGTAGCCGGAAGCCGGCGTCCCCTGCACATCGACGGTCACGTCCAGCGACTGAAGTGTGCAGCTCTCTCAAGCTGACATGTATCGTCTCCGGCCGCACAGCATCGACGCGCAGGCTGCCGCGGGTGGTCAAAGGCACCACCTGCACCGGCAGGTCGTAGTCGCCGACTGACAGACCCTGGAGATCGACGGTGGCCTGGAAATCGGCGGCGGTCAGGCTTTCGAAAACGTAGTCGGCCACGGTCACACGCGCCTGCACTGCCGGCAGCGGTTGCACGACAGCGATCGTGTCCGGCGTGTGGATCGCTTCCACGGTGATGTCTTCGGGAACGATCCGCGTCCCGGACGAGCTCTCGGCCTGGGTTACGAGAATCCAGACGCCGAACGCCAGCACCACCGAGAGCGCCGCGAGCCCGCTGTTCTCTCGCAGCGAGCGCACCGTGGGACGCACGATACTCCCGATGAAGAGGAATGTTTCCCGGAGGAACCTGGCGATCGCCTGCATCGGGTCCTAGCGGCTGAGCCTGGGAAGCCGCCTCCCTGCGGGCCGGTCAAGGTCCATCGCCGGCAGAAGAAGGCTGCGCAGAATGCCCCGCAGCCGTGGGCCGTCGAGGTTCGAGATTACACGTCCGTTGGCGGCGATCGATATGCCGCCCGACTCCTCCGAGACCACCACCGCAACAGCGTCCGTGCGCTCGGAGATGCCCAGCGCGGCGCGGTGACGAGTGCCGTGGAACCCTTCCATCCGCTCTGAGAGAGGAAGGGTGGCGCTGGCGGCGACGATCCGGTCCTCCCGCACAATCGCGGCGCCATCGTGCAGCGCCGCGTTCGGGAAGAAGACGCTCATCAGCAGCTTCGTCGTGCAGAGCGCGTCCAGCTTGACGCCGGTGGCGATGTAGTCTTCAAGGCCGGTCTCGCGCTCGATTACGATGATCGCGCCCATCCGCTTCTCCGAAAGGAGCACGGTCGCCTCTGCGATGCAGTCGACGACGCTCTCGTTCAGGGCCCGGCCAGGCCAGGGCCAGCGCCCGGTGCGGCCGACGCGCTCCAGGAAGCGGCGGATCTCGCTCTGGAAGATGATCGGGATGCCGATCAGCAGCGCCGGGAAGGAGTTCCGCAGCAGCCAGCTGAGCACGGTCAGGTTAAGGGCCTCGGTGAGAATGACGGCGCCGATGATGACGATGATGATGCCGCGCAAGCAGCGACATCGCCGTCGTGCCCTTGAGCAGCAAGAGCGCCAGGTAGATCACGATGGCGATGCTGATTATGTCGATGATGCTGGCGTACGTGAAGCGGTCCAGCGCGTCGGTGACGGAGTTAGAACCGAACATCAGGGCACGTCCTCGGCCAGAAGCAGGGCCAGCACGGCCTTCTGGGCGTGCAGCCGGTTCTCGGCCTGGTCGAAGACCACGGATTGCGGCCCATCGATCACGTCTGCGGTCACCTCTTCGCCGCGGTGCGCCGGCAGGTCGTGCATGAAGATGGCGTCCGGCCTGGCCAGCGACATCAACTTCGCATCGACGGTGTAGCCGGCGAACGATTCCCGCCGCGAGGACGCCTCGTCCTCCTGGCCCATGCTCGCCCAGACGTCTGTGTAGACGACGTCCGCGCCGGTCACGGCCTCCGCGGGATCGGTGGTTTGAGTGATGCTGCCGCCGCTTTCGCCGGCCCGGGCCTGCGCCTGGGCCAGGACATCGTCCGATAGCTGGTAGCCCTTGGGCGAGGCGACACGCAGGTGCATGCCTGCCATGCCGCCGGCGAAAGCCAGCGAGTTCGCCACGTTGTTGCCGTCGCCGACGTAACCAACGGTGACGCCACTCAGACCGCCCCGCTTCTCGCGGACGGTGAGCAGATCGGCCAGGGCCTGGCAGGGGTGCTCCTCATCGGAAAGGGCGTTGATCACGGGAATACCGGCGTGGTCGGCCAGCTCGCGCACCGTCGCCTGGGTGAACGTGCGCGCGGCGATAGCGTCGACATACCGCGAGAGCACGCGGGCGACGTCCGCCGCTGTTTCGCGCTGGCCCAGTCCGACTTCCGGCGGTGAGATGTAGATGCAGTGGCCGCCAAGGTGAGTCATTGCTACATCAAAGGAAACGCGGGTACGGAGGGAAGGTTTCTCAAACACGAGGGCGAGCGTTTTTCCGGCCAGGATCGGGCGTTTTCCGGCGTCTTTGAGCGCCATCGCCGTATCCAGCAGGCGGGCGAGGTCCGACGGCGTCAGGTCAGATATCGAAAGTAGATCGCGGCCACGCACAAAAAAACGCTCCTCGGAAGCTATTTCAGTATAGCACCGGGCCCAAATTTTCCGAATGCGGATGCGATATGATTCTGCCGCGGCGTCAGACGCCGAAAAACGCTCGAAGGGAGCCGCCCATGACACGACCAGTCGTCGCCTTCCAGATCCGCGGCCGCAACGCCGCCGCCCTGCGCGAATTCTATGAGCAGCTGTTCGGCTGGGAGATCACAACTGACAATCCGCTGGCAGTCCCCTCCATCGCGCCCGGTATCGGTGCTCCCCCCGAGGGCATCGGCGGCACGATCTTTCCCGGCGACCCGGCCATCCTGCTCTTCGTCCAGGTCGCCGACTTGCAGGAGTCCCTCGCCAGGGCGGTTACGCTCGGCGGCAAGCGCGTGATGGAACCGTTCGACGTCCCGAACGGCCCGACCATCGCCCAGATCACCGACCCGGAGGGCAACGGCGTCGGCCTCGTCCAGATGTAGACGCAGCGGGGCGCCGGCCAATGGCGACGAATCGCCCGCGCCCGGCGCCCCGCGGTCGTCTGGGCTCTACTGGTTGCTCTTGAAGATGCCCGCCAGGTTCCCTTCCGGGTCCGTGAACAGCCCGAAGGTGACCATCCCGCCGTCCATGACCGGCGTGGCGACTTTGCCGCCGCTGGCCACGATCTTGTCCATCGCCGCCTGCGGGTTCTCCACCTCGGCATACCAGATCGCGTGGGGCGTCTCGCCGCCGCCCACTCCGCCGCCGATCCCGTTCTCGCCGGCGTCAACCATCCCGTAGTCCATGTCCGGCGGCATGTTGAACGTCCAGCCGAACAGCTTGCCGTAGAAGTCCCGCAGCTTGCCGCTGTCCTTGCCCGCCACCTCGAACCAGGTCACGGGGTTGGCTGCCGCCTTGCCCTCTGAGGGAGGCGGCGTCCGGCTCGGGTCGTTGTAGACGAGGCCGACCAGGTTGCCTTCCGGGTCCTTGAGCTGGGCCAGCGTGACGACGCCGGGGATCTCCATCACCGGCATCGCCGTCTTCCCGCCCAGCTTCTCCGCCTGGTCCAGCGTCGCCTGCGGGCTATCCACCGCGACGTAAAACAGCGCGTTGCCGCCTTCGGGGCTGGTGCCGATGCCGCCGTTGATGCCGCGGCCGCCGTTGTCAACGAGGCCGTAGTCCATCTCCGGCATCACGTTGAACGACCAGCCGAAGACCTTGCCGTAGAAGTCGCGGAGCTTGGCTCCGTCCTTGCCCGTGACCTCGAAATGCACTACTGGGTTGCCCATGGGTGCGTCCTCCTTCTGACTTGCCGGTTTGCCCGGCCTTTCATCCAGTTGTTTGTACGCGAAGGGCTGCTTCAGACGCGAGGGGCAAACGTCACCCGCAGAGCGCCTTGAGCTGCCCGAGGTGCTGGTTCAGGTGGTACTCGGAGATCACGGCTATCCATTCGCCCAGCTTGATCTCGTCGCTGCCTCGGACCTCCTTCAGGAAGGCGATCCGGCCCGGCCGGCTCAGCTGCTCGTCGGTCAGGCCGCCGACGAGGACACCGATGTCCCGGTACTGCTGAGCGACCGCCTTCGCCAGGTCCTGCACCGATGCGCCCTCCCGCTCCGATGTCCAGTACAGCGAACCGGGCGAGAGGTCTAGCGCCGGCATGTCTTCCTCGAGGAAGCGTCCGAGGTCATCGCGGAAGGAGTGCTCCGCGTCGCCGGAGAGGTGGCAGAGCACGTCCCGCACACACCACTCGCCGTCTGCCGGGCGCCGGTTCGCCTGCTCCTCGCTGATGCCGGAGACCATCGACTCGATCGCCGTGGCCTTCTCGTCGAACTTGTCCTTCAGGGCTGCGTTGGTGACCATTTGTCCTCCTTCTTCTGTCGTGCCTACTGAGTCTCGGTTCACCAAGTATAGTGACTTCCTTGCATGTGTCAACGCCCTCCGGTAAACTCGCGATCACAGTGCGAAAATATGATCAGGACTGCCCCATCGCCCGGACGCTCGACCTCATCGGCGACCGCTGGACGCTGCTCATCCTGCGGGACCTTTTCATGGGACGTACGAAGTTCACCGAGTTCCGGGATTCGTCGCCGGCGCCGCCGCCCAAGGTGCTCTCCGCCCGCCTCAAAATGATGACCGAGGAAGGCTTGATCGAACGCCACGTCTACAGCCAGCACCCGCTCCGCGCCGGCTACGAGCTCACCGAACGCGGACGTAGCCTGCTGCCGGTTATCCTCGCCATCGGTGAGTGGGGGCTGACCAACCTGTTCGAGGGCGAGACGAGGCTGCGCGACGCCATAGCCGCCGCGATATACGACCAGATCCCGGAGGCGCGACAGAGCTTGACGGAGGCCGGCTATGCCAGCAGGAGCGCCTGAGCAGATCAACCCCAGGCGCCTCGCCGACTACCTGGAGGTCATGAGCAAGGCCGTCTTCCAGTCCGGGATGAGCTGGGCCGTCGTCCACAAGAAGTGGCCTGGCACCCACGATGCTTTCCTGGAGTTCGAGCCGCTGGCCGTCGCCTCCCTGACCGAGGCCCAGATCGCCGACCTCTGCGCCGATACCAGGATCATCCGCAACCGCAAGAAGGTCGAAGCCGTCGTCGACAACGCGCGCCGCATGATCGACCTCGACGAGGCGCACAAAGGCTTCCGCAACTACCTGCGCTCCCACGGCGGGTTCGAGGGCACCGTCGCCGACCTGCGCAAGCAGTTCCGCTTCATGGGCGAGACCGGCTGCTACTACTTCCTATATGTAGTGCAGGAAGAAGTCCCGGACTACGACTCCTGGTGCGAGTCCCGCGGCGTCGTGCACACGCCTCATGCCCACTGACCCCGTCCGCTGCACCTGGGCGCGCGGCGGCTCCGAGCTCATGCTCGCCTACCACGACAGCGAGTGGGGCGTGCCCTGCCACGACGACCGCGCGCTGTTCGAGCTGCTCACGTTAGAGGGCGCGCAGGCCGGCCTCTCCTGGAACACCATCCTCAACAAGCGCCAGGGCTACCGCCGCGCCTTCGACAACTTCAAGATCGAGCGCGTCGCCGCCTACACCGACGCCGACGTGGCGCGCCTGCTCGCCGACCCCGGCATCGTCCGCAACCGCCTCAAGATCGCCAGCACCATCTCCAACGCCGCCGCGATCCTCCGGCTCCGTGAGGAGTTCGGCACTTTCGACGCGTACCTCTGGCGCTTCGTCGGTGGTGCCCCAAAGGTCAACGCCATCCGCTCCGTCCGCGACCTCCAGGCGAGCACCCCGGAGTCCGACGCCTGAGCAAAGACCTCCGCAAGCGTGGCTTCCGCTTCGTCGGCAGCACCATCTGCTACGCTTTCATGCAGGCGACCGGCCTCGTCAACGACCACGAAGTCACCTGCTTCGCCCGCTTACCCTGAGCCTGTCGAAGGGCTGGCAAAGCCGCTTTTCCGTTGCTCCGCTGTGAGAAACTTATCCCGTGACTATCTCCGGCAAGACACTAACCACTCTTGAATACGACAAAGTCATCGCCAGGCTCGCCAGGCACTGCATCACGGAGCGCGGCCGCGACCTCTCGCTCACCCTCCAGCCGTCGACTGACTACGCCGACGTCCTGCGCAGCCAGCGGTTCACGGCCGAGGCGCGGCGGCTGCTGGAGCTGAAGCCGAACGTCTCATTGTCCGACGTCAAAGACGTCGCCTCGATCGTTCAGCAAGCGTCCCTTGAGCGGACGCTCGATCCCGCGGAGCTGCTTGATGTACAGACCACGCTGGCCGCAGCGCGGGTCGTGCACCAGACGATCGACAAGCTGCGGGCCTACATGCCCCACGTGGCCGAGACCGCCGACCGCATCGGCGACTTCAGCGAGGTCACGGCCGAGATCGCGCGCGCCATCAACAACCGCGGCGAGGTGATGGACTCCGCCTCGCCGCACCTGCAGCACCTGCGCCGGGAGTCCCGCGTCGTCCACGACCGGCTGCGCTCGCGCCTGGAGCACATCCTGGCCTCGAGCGCCGGCAAGGGAACGCTCCAGGAACCGATCATCACCCTGCGCGACGGCCGCTACGTCGTCCCGGTTAAGGCGGACTCGCGGTCACAGATGCCCGGTATCGTCCACGACGTCTCGTCCTCAGGGGCCACCGTCTTCCTGGAGCCGCTGGAGACTGTCGAGATGGGCAACCGCTGGCGGGAGATGCTGGCCGAAGAGCAGCGCGAGGTCGCCCGCATCCTGCGCGAGCTCTCGGTCCTCGTTGGCCGGCGCGCCGAGGAGATCGGCCTCGCCCTCGACGCCCTGGCCGAGATCGACTTGCTGCTGGCCAAGGTGCGCCTCGGCGAGGCGATCCAGGCCAACCAGCTCCCGCACGACCCCGACCAGCACAGCGGCGGCCGCGACCAGACCTGGCTCCTCGAGCAGCCCGGCTCGCTCTACCTGCGCAACGCGCGCCACCCGCTGATCGCCGGCGAGGTCGTGCCGATCAACGTCTGGATCGGCGCCGGCGGCCCGACTTCCACCGAACAGGCGCCGACCTCCGGCCCAGCCGGCTTCACGGTGCTGTTGATCACCGGGCCCAACACCGGCGGCAAGACCGTGGCGCTCAAGACCGTTGGCCTGCTGGCCCTGATGGCCCAGTCCGGCCTGCCGATCCCGGCCGACGCTGACTCCCGCCTGCCCGTCTTCGACGCCGTCTTCGCCGACATCGGCGACGAACAATCGATCGAGCAGTCGCTCTCCACTTTCAGCTCACACATCGGCAACATCGTCTCGATCCTGGACGGCATCACCGAACGCTCGCTCGTTCTGCTGGATGAGCTGGCCGCCGGCACCGACCCCGTGGAGGGCTCGGCGCTGGCCAAGGCGATCCTCTCGCAGCTCTTGCGCACCGGCTGCCTGACCATCGCCACGACCCACCACGGCGAGCTCAAGGCCTTCGCTCACACGACGCCCGGCGTCACCAACGCCTCCGTCGAATTCGACGCGGAGAGCCTGTCGCCGACTTACCGCCTGCACATCGGGTTGCCCGGCCAGTCCAACGCCCTCTCCATCGCCGAGCGGCTGGGCATGCCCGGCGAAGTCCTGGCCGAGGCGCGCGCCGGCATCGACCCGGACCGTCTCGCTGTCGAGTCGATGATCACGGACCTCCACCGCCACCGCGAAGAGGCCGCCGCCGCCAGCGAGACGCAGCGCGTCGCCTCCCGCGAGACGGAGCAGGCCCGGGCCCGGGTTACCAAGGAGCTCGCCTCCCTGGAAGCGAACCGCACGAAGCTCGTCGAACAAACGCGCCGCGAGATGGAGGCCGAGCTGCAGAACGCCCGCGCCCGCCTCCGGGAAGCGCTGCGGGAACTTCAGAAGGCCGAACGCACAACAGTCTTTGAGCGCGCGCAGGCTATCGAGAAGCTGAGCGAAGAAGTGGCAGCGGTCGACGAAGGCGTGCAGCGCGTCCAGCGCCGGGAGCGCAAGCCGCGCCGCGGCCCGCTGCCGCCGATCGAACCAGGCGACCGCGTCTACCTGACCGACGTCCCGACCCCAGGCGAGGCGATCACCTCCCCCGACGCCGCCGGCGACCTCGATGTCATGCTGGGATCGCTCCGCGCGCGGATCAACGTCAAGCAGATCGCCAACGTCGACAAGCCATCGTCAACCGTAGGTCAGGGCCCTAGCCCAGACTACCGGTCGCTCCCCAGCGAACCGCTCGCGGCGATGCCCCGCCCGGCGCCGGAGCTGGACCTCCGCGGCATGACCGTCGACGAGGCGCTGCCGCTGGTCGATCAGCGCCTGGACGACGCCGCCCGCGCCGGCATCGCCGAGCTGCGGATCATCCACGGCAAGGGCACCGGCACGCTCCGCCAGGCAGTCCGCGAAATGCTCCGCAAGCACGCGCTGGTGAGAGCATCGGCGTCGGCCGAGTCACGAGCGGGCGGAGACGGCGTGACTGTGGTGGAGATCGCGGGGTAGTAATGCCATCCGATGCTGGCCACCTGCGGAGGGCCATGCCATAATCGGCGCGACATGACAGACACACTCCTCACCTCCATCCGCTTCGTCGTCTCCGAAGACCTCAGGGACCTGCGCGAGGCCGTCGAGGGGCTGCCCGGCGAAGCGCTGGACTGGAAGCCCGCCGGCGACGACACCAACTCCATCGCCGTGCTGACTACCCACGTCCTCCACAGCACCCGCTCCTGGCTCAGCGTGGCCATCGGTGCGCCGCTACCGGACCGCGACCGCGACTCTGAGTTCCGGGCGAAGGCCGACGACGCCAAGGCCCTGGCGGATTTCATGCACGACTTCTCGCGCCAGATCATCGCCCTCCTCGACGAGGCGAAGGACCTCGACTGGACGGCCGTGCGCAAGACCCACGCCCGCCCCGGCGACGCCCCGGAACAGGTGCCGGCAACCTGGGCCGCCCTCCACGCCATCGAGCACCTGCGTGAGCACATCGCGCATATCGGCCTGACGCGGCAGCTCTGGCAGGCTCGCTAGACAGCAATCGACACGCGACTGTTAGGCTACCCCCCCTCACGCTAAGCCTCCAAAAAGAGCACACTGGAGGCATGGGAGGAAAGCCAATGCGATATCTGCTTCTCATCCTGGTTGCGTCTGCCGCCGTAACCCTGGCGGCTTGCGGCGGTGACGACAACGCAACATCGTCGCCGACAAGGGCCCAGACGGCCACTGCCACGGCCACGGAGACTGCCAGCCCTTCGCCGGGAGTTGAGCCGACCGTTGTCAACGTCCGCCTGCAGGACTACTCGATCGTTCCGAACCCGACTTCGGGTCCGGCTGGCGATTTCCAATTCGACATCACAAACGCCGGCCCCTCGGTCCACGAGTTCGTCCTCGTCAAGACTGACCTGCAGGCCAACGCCCTGCCGACGAACAGCGACGGCTCGGTCAACGAAGGGGACCCGGCCCTGACGCCCGATCGACAAGATCCAAAACGTCCAGCCGGGCAGCGCCGGCAGTTTCGAGGCGACGCTTGAGCCGGGCCACTACGCCTACTTTTGCAACATCGTCGAGCAGGGCGGCGGCGGCGGCATCGCGCACTACGTCCAGGGCATGCACGGGGACTTCACCGTCCAGTAGTGCAATCCCCTGCCGGGGAGCCGGGTTGGCGCGCGATAAACTATTAGCACGATGCCAACCCGCGTGCCCCAGCAGAAATTCGCTGAGCAGCTCAAGGCGCTGCCGGCCAAGCCCGGCGTCTACATCTTCAAGAACGCCCGGGGCGACATCCTGTACGTCGGCAAGGCCGCCGTCTTGCGCAACCGCGTGCGGTCATACTTCGGCGCCACTCACGCCTTCGAGACGAAGACTCGCCAGCTTGTCGAGCGCATCGCGAACATCGAGTTCATCCTGACGGCGACGGTGCAGGAGGCGCTGCTGCTGGAGGCCACCCTGATCAAACGGCACCAGCCTTTCTTCAACGTCCGCCTCAAGGACGACAAGCACTACCCCTATCTCAAGATCGACCTGCGTGAGCAGTGGCCCCGCGTCGAGATCACGCGGCGGGTCGGCACCAGCCCGGGCGTCCGCTACTTCGGGCCGTTCGCCTCCGCCGGCTCGGTGCGCAGGAGCCTGGACCTGGTCAAGAAGCTCTTTCCCTGGCGCTCCTGCACCAAGGAGATCACGGGCAAAGACCCGCGCCCCTGCCTGGAGTATTTCATCCACCGCTGCATCGGCCCCTGCGCCTCGCTGTGCTCCAAGGAGGAGTACGACGGCGTCATCGGCCAGACGATCATGTTCCTCGAAGGCCGCACCGACGAGATCGCCCGCGACCTCCGCCGCGACATGGCCGACGCCTCCGACAACCTGGAGTTCGAGCGTGCGGCCCGCCTCCGGGACCAGGTCCAGGCGATCGAGCGGACAACCGAGCGCCAGGTGATGGAGGTCCGCGACCGCACGGACATGGACGTCTTCGGGCTGGCCCGGGAGGAGCAGGAAGCCTACGTCCAGGTCTTCTTCGTCCGCAAGGGGCTGATCATCGGCCGCGACATCTTCCAGCTGGACGGCACCCTCGGCGAGACCGACGCGGAGGTGCTGCGCAGCTTCGTCGAGCAGTTTTACGAGGCGGCGCCGTTCATCCCGGCGCGCGTCGTCCTGCCCGTCAAGATCGATGACGCCGACCTCATCCAGCAGTGGCTCGGCGAGCGGCGGGCGCGGCCCGTCCAGGTCATGGTGCCCCAGCGCGGCGAAAAGCTGCAGCTGCTCCAGCGCGCCATGGACAACGCCCGCGAGTCGCTGGCCCAGGCCCGCGCTCGCTGGATGGCCGACCGCAGCAAGAAGGACGAGGCGCTCCTCCAGCTCCAGGACGAGCTCAACCTGCCCGCGCTGCCCCGGCGCATCGAGTGCTACGACATCTCCAACATCCAGGGGACGTCCGCAGTCGGCTCAATGGTCGTCTTCGAAGACGGCAACCCCAAACGCAGCGAATACCGGCGCTTCCGGATCAAGGGCGTCGGCAGCCAGAACGACTTCGCGATGATGCAGGAGGTCCTCAAGCGCCGCTTCTGGCGCGCCCGCCGCCAGACCGAGCAGGACGGCGCCAACGAGACCGACCCGCTGGAGACCGGCGCCGGCCACGAGACAGACCGCGAGGCCGTCGAAGGCGCGCTCGCCGAAGCCAACGCCGGCATCACGATGACCGCACCCGGGGAATCGGCCGCCGCCTCGCAGTCACAAGAACCGCAAGAGCCCGACGACTCGTTCGGCAAGATGCCGGACCTCTTGATCGTCGATGGCGGCAAGGGCCAGGTCTCCGCCGCCCACGACGCCATGCGCAACCTCGGCGTCGGCCAGATCCCGCTGGCCGGGCTCGCCAAGCGGTTCGAGGAGCTCTACGTCAAAGACGTCAGCGAGCCGATCGTCCTCGACCGCACCTCACAGGCGCTCTACCTCGTCCAGCGCGTCCGCGACGAGGCGCACCGCTTCGCCATCACCTACCACCGCGGCGTCCGCTCCAAGACCGGCATGCGGTCGGCGCTGGACGAAGTGCCCGGCGTCGGCCCCAAGCGCAAGAAGGCGCTGCTCCGCAAGTTCGGCTCCGTCACGCGCCATCAAAGACGCCACGGTCGAAGAGATCGCGGCCACCCCCGGCTTCACCCGGGCCGTCGCGGAGAAGGTGCTGGAAGCGCTGTAGCAGGAAGAATCCCCGTCGCCGGGTGATTGACGATGCCAATGTCCGGCCAATAGACTTCGGACAATCCTCATGGTGTCGCTGACTACACGCGTACCGTTCGCCGTTGTCACATTGGCCGTCGTTTTGTGCGGGCTCACCATGCTCGCTTCGGCGCCGACGGCGCGCGGCGCCGGCGGGGCCTTCATTCTCGTCAATTCCTCGGCTGATGCCGATGACTTGAACTGCAACCAGCAGGTACTTGGCGGCTGCACGTTGCGTGAGGCGATCAAACTCGCCAACTCAAACCCAGGCGCAGACACCATCATCTTCGCCCCAGCGGCATTCGGCGATCCACCCATCATCAAGCTCAACAGCGAGTTGCCGTACTTCACCGATCCAGAGGGCGTGACTGTTAACGGCTCGCTGGGGGCCAATATGCGCGTTCAAGTCAGCCCAGCTACCAGCACCAGCATAAACTATGGCCTGGTCTTCACAGGGACAGAGTCAGTACACAACGTCACGGTGAACAACCTGAGCGTCAAAGGCTTCGTGTACGACTCCATACAGGTGTGCGCAAAACCAGTGGAATCGACCTGCGAGGGGCTAGCGGATGCGATAACACTGGATAACGTCGAGGTGTCTGATAGCCAGCGCAACGGCATAGACATCTTCGGCGCCGGCATCTACAACGTGCAGTTGACCGCGGTGGATTCGCAGTACAACACCTGGAGCGGGATTGCTATCCAGTCCGCGGGCGATCTCTCCGGCGTGAACATTAGCGGGGTATCTGACCGCAACTACAGAGATGGGTACAACCTTAGCGGCAGCTTCGCCAACAGCATCTCATTTTCAGGCACAGATGCCAGCAATAACGACGGGAATGGCATCGCAGTCGCGGCCAATGTTCTCTCCGGCCTGACTCTCAGTTCTGTTGATGCCGGGGGGAACCACGGGCGGGGTGTGAGTATCAACGTCGCGGGCGGTCTGTCCACCGTTTCAATCACAGACGGGAACTACTCTAAAAACACAGACGTAGCGGTCAACATCCTGGCCGGCAACTTCAACATCGGCCTGATTTCCGGCAACCAATTTGTGAATTCCAGCGCCGCTGTCTACATGAGTACCGGTTCTCGCATCGATAACGTTACGGTGCAAGACAATACGTTCTCGAACGGGACCGACAGGGCCGTGCAGTACTACCCTGGCACCGGAGGCGGGGGCGGCAACGTCGTTAGCGGCAACACGATTGCGGGTGGCACTCAGGGGATCCGTGTCGATGGAAACGGTGTTGAGAGCCCGCAGGTGAGAATTACCCGCAACTCCATCTCGGGGGTAAACTAAGCAGGCATAAACCTTTATAAGAGCTCTGACGGCGCAGATGGCTTGACGCCGAACGACCCGGGCGACGCCGATGAAGGCCCCAATAGGCTCCTGAACTTCCCGGAGTTCTCAGGCAACACCGCCGAGGCTCTCACTGGCACGACGTGTGCGGGCTGCCTGGTCGAGCTGTTTGTAGCAGACGCTGGCGCAGGCCAGCGTGGTGATGGAATGACTTTCCTGCGGGACGCCACCGCGGACGACAGCGGCAACTTCAGCGTCTCCCTCTGTGGGCTCAACAAAGCGGCGGGAACCGTCGTCACGACCACTGCCACCGATCCGGACGGCAACACTTCCGAGTTCTCCACCAACGTCGCCCTCATAGCAAACACAGCAACGGGCTGCGCAACGCCAACACCGACTCCGTCACCGACACCCGTCGGCCAGACGCCATCACCCACACCCGTCGGCAAGACGCCAACGGCTACACCGGTGGGACAGACGGCTTCCCCCACGCCCACCCTCGCCCCCGGCCAGCACCTGCAGGGCGATTTGAATTGCAGCAAGGACGTCACGGCACTCGATGCCTTGTTCGCACTGAGCTTCGATCTCGGACTCCAGCTGCCGCTTGGCGACTGCCTGATCATTGGCGATGGCGACCCGCCATTCGGCGATGTTGATTGCAGCGGCGCGATCGACGAGATCGACTCGCTGGCGATTCTCGCTTACGTCGCCGGCGCTACCCCGCTGCCCCAGCACGAACCCTGCACGAACGTCGGCAGCGTACTCCCGGGCTGAGCCTTTACTGGACGGTCAGCGTTCCCGTCATCTCCGTCGGATGGAAGTCGCACCGATACTCGTACGATTGACCCAGCCCTCGCACCGTGAAAGACTCCTTCCAGCCCCATGCGAATCCGTGTGCGCTCACTGGTCTCCTTGGCCATCCTGCTGGGCGTGCTACTGCCGCTAGCGCTCATCAACGCCCGCCCCGCCCACGCATTCGTATACGTCGTGAACACCCCCACGGACGGCATTTCGGCTACACATTGCTCCGCCGCCGACGGCCAATGCAGCCTGCGAAACGCGATCGATTCGGCCAACATCAATCCGGGAGCGGACACCATCGTTTTCGACCAGAGCGTCTTCACGCCGGGCACCACAATTAACGTTGTCACCCCCCTACCCTACCCCGACGACCCGGATGGGATCACGATTGACGGCGGGGCCAATGGCGTGACAATCAAAAACCTTGCCAACAGCGGCATAAATTTCGGGCTGGCCTTCATCGGCGACACCACGGTCCAGAACGTCACGGTCAAGAACATCACCGTGCAGGGCTTCAACTACGACGGCCTCCAGGTCTGCCCGCAGCCGAACTACAGCACCGGCACCTGCCACGGCACTACATTCAACGTTAACTTCGACAACGTGACCACTGAATTCAACGCCCACGACGGCATCGAGGTCCTTGGTTACGAGATAAACAGTACGAATCTCGACCACGTGATTTCGGCGTTCAACCAGCATATTGGCATCGACATCGACGGCGGCGTCAGCGGCGGGATCGACAACCCATCGATAACGAACTCAAACTCCGGTTTCAACACGGACGGCAACATTCATCTGCGCGGCTCGGGCCTCTACGGGCTCCAGATGATGGACACGGTCGCCCAAAGTTCGAATCACGACGGAATCTTTATTGACGTCCACGATGTCGAGGGTGCCACGCTCACCCGCGTCGATTCCGAAAACAATACAGACTCCGGCATCTTCTTCCAATCGGACCACAACCTCTCAAACATCACCGTGTCCGACTCCAAAGTCATCAACAGCGGGACCGGCATCTCCATCGATAGTTATGACGACGCCTCGGCTGTCAGCGGCGTGTCTGTACATGGCAACACCGTCCAGAACAGCAACGCCGGCTCCGGGATAAAGGTGAGTGCGAGTGGCAACGGCTCGACCATCAATGACGCAACGATCCAAAATAACAACATCTCGGGCGGCGCTGGAATTAACGTCGACTCAGATAACGGCGACATCAGCAACGTGGCGATGCAAGGCAACTCAGTCACCAGCGGCACCGGCATCACAATCCTCAACAGCGGCGGCGGCGGCGAAAACACCGTCAGCGGAAACACCGTGACTGGTTCCGTTACACACGCCGGCATCCGCATTCAGAGCCCCAGGATCACGGTCACCGTCTCCCGAAACTCAACCTCCGCCAACGACAAGCTAGGGATCGATCTCGAGACAGAGACAAGGGGCAAGGGCGTCAATCTCAACGACGACGGCGATGCCGACACTGGAGCGAACGGCTTCCTCAATTACCCGGTCATCGGCGCCAGCGACCCCCAGGCCGTACACGGCACCGCCTGCGCCAACTGCCTGGTCGAGCTTTTCGTAGCCGACCCGGACCCCACCGGTTACGGCGAAGGCAAGACCTTCATCAGCGACGCCACCGCCGACGGCGCCGGAAACTTCGCCGCGTCAATCTGCGGCACCGGTCTCCCGGGCGGTTCGACGTACTTCACCGCAACGGCGACCGACTCTGCCGGCAATACCTCTGAGTTCTCGTACATCGCCCTACTCCTCTCCAATGCAGGCGCGTGCCCTTCCACACCGACCCCGTCACCAACCGCAACCTCAGCAACCCACACTCCGACGTCTGCGCCAACACAAACACCCGCACCAACGCCCACACTCGCGCCCGGCCAGCACCTGCAGGGCGACCTCACTTGCGACAAGCACGTCAACGGCCTGGACGCACTGCGCGCCCTGACCTTCGCGGTGGGCATCACGCAGCCCGCCGGCGATGGCTGTCCGGCAGTCGGCTCCGGCACCCCCAAGTTTGGCGATGTCGATTGCTCGGGCGCCGTAAATGAGCAAGACGCCGTAGCGATCCTTGTCTTCACGGCAAACGCCGCCGCGCTGCCCCAGCACGAGCCCTGCACCAACATCGGCGCAGTCCTGCCGTAGGCGCCGGCCACCCTGGCCTCCGCGATTACTGGACGGTCAGTGTGCCCGTCATCTCGGTGGGGTGGAAATCGCACCGATACGAGTAGGTGCCCGCGGGAAGGTTGAAAGTCAGCGTTGCCGTGGCGCCGCCGCCGACCCGGTTCGGGTCTGAGCAGGGGTCGGCGCCGCTGGCCGTGCAGTACTGGGCGTCGTACTGACCGTCCGGGCCGGCGATGTGAACGTTGTGGACGCCGATGCCGTCGTTCTTGATGTTGATCGTGTCGTCCTCACCGGCAGGGGCTGTGAGCTGCGTGTTATCGAACTTGTTGTCCGTCATCGTGATCTCCAGCTCGCCCGGAGCGCTGCTGGCGCCCGTGCTCTCCGTGGCCGAAACGCTCGCGCCTTCGTCGGCGCTCTCGGTGCTGCCGATCTCGTGGCGCGCCAGCACAAACGTCACCAAGAGCGCGACCACCAGGAACCCTATAATCGCTTCGCCAACCGGGAGTCGGTCCAGTCTCATTAAAGCCTCCGTCGCCAGTTATAGCGAATGTCGTGCCTAAGCGCCAGACCATTCCAGCCGCCGCGTTACAATTGAATAGTGAGCGACAAGGCCAAAGAACGGCTCCTGGGTGAGCTGGCGGCTGAGGTTTCGGACAGCCGGGTCCTGGCCGCGCTCCGAAACGTCCCGCGAGAGGAGTTCGTAAGCCGCGAGGTCCGCGCCGAAGCGTACGAAAACCGCCCTCTGCCGATCGGCTTTGGGCAAACGATCTCCCAACCGCTGATCGTGGCGCTGATGGCCCAGGCGCTCCTCCTTACCGGCGATGAGAAGGTGCTGGAGGTGGGGACCGGCTCCGGCTACCAGGCGGCGGTCCTCTCCATGCTGGCGCGGCAAGTCGTCTCAGTGGAGCGCGTCCCGGAGCTGGCGAAGGCGGCGGCGGAGCGCCTGGAGCGGCTTGGCTACCGGAATGTCGAAGTGCACGCCGTGGAAGACGTCCTCGGCTGGCCGGAAGGCGCCCCCTACGACGCGATCGTCGTCGCCGCAGCCGCACCTGAAGTGCCGCTGGCCCTGCTCAATCAGATGGCGACCGGCGGGCGCCTGGTCATCCCGGTCGGCCCGCGGGACATGCAAGAGCTGGTCCGCATCGTCAAGACTCCGGCCGGGGCCCAGCGTCACAACCTCGGGCCCTGCCGCTTCGTTCCGCTGGTGGGCAGCGCCGCCTGGCCGGAGCGCCGCCGCTAGTCACGCATCGCCGCCGAGCCAGCCGGCCGCATTCTGCAAACTGCGGCAAAACTGCGTGAACAAACGTTAACTACCCGGGCATTTCGCGCGTTCTCTTGCATGAAACATAAGTGAAGTAGTGATGGATGATAAGTCCGCTTATGTTTATCAACAAATGGTGGTTCAATCCCGTCCGGCTTCGCTGGACACCTGAAAGGAGGTGAAAATAGAATATGGCAATCGTCTCACCAGACCGGCTAAGTAGGCCAGAGGCCCGCACCTCAATGCTGAAATCTCTTAACGACTTTCTCACGTTCCTATCCGTTGAGAAGGGTGCCTCAGCCAACACCGTCGCTGCTTACCGAAACGACCTCCAGCAGCTCGCCGCTTTCATTGGAACCCGGCCCGATTCCGCCGGCTGGGTCTCCGTAGACCGCTCCCTGGTCCAGGACTTCATCCTTGACCTCAAGGAGCGCGGCTACACGGAGACCTCCGTGGCCCGCAAAGTTGCCGCTGTCCGCTCCTTCTACGCTTTTCTCAGCGCTGAGGGGCTGATCGCGACCAACCCGACTGAGGGCCTCAGCTCACCGCGCGTCGGCAAGACCCTCCCCAAGGCCATCAGCCCCAATGAAGTCGACGAGCTCCTGGAACAGCCGGCCCGGCGGTCCACTCCGGAGGCGCGCCGAGACCGTGCCATGCTCGAACTCCTGTATGCCACCGGCATGCGGGTGACCGAGCTGGTATCGCTCGACGTCACCAGCCTCAACCTTGACCCGCGCAGCCCCTACGTCCGCTGCCTGGGCAAAGGCGCCAAAGAGCGCAGCATCCCGATCCACGACCAGGCGCTCGAGGCCCTGACGGAGTACCTGGACGACGGGCGCCCCCTCCTCGTCCGCAACAAGGATGAGATGGCGCTCTTCGTCAACCGCCGTGGCGACAGGCTCACCAGGCAAGGCTTCTGGCTGATCCTCAAAGGCTACGCCAAGGCCGCCAACCTGAGCGCCGACATCACACCGCACACGCTGCGCCACTCCTTCGCCACGCACATGCTGCGCGGAGGCATGCCGCTGCGCAACGTCCAGGAGATGCTCGGACACGCCAACATCTCGACCACGCAGGTCTACACGCACCTGACCAGCGAACACGTACGCGAGGTTTACGAGCGGGCCCATCCGCGCGCCCAGTAACTTTCGTAACATAGAGATGTGAACGGGAGGAGGGCGATCCAACTCTGGGTCGCCCTCCTCTTGCTTTCCCTGGCGGCGGCCTGCGGGCGGATCATCAAGCGGGAGCCCAACGCCGTCGCCCAGCACAACTTCCTTCTCTTCTCCCACGCCGGAGCCTTCGCCGTCGCCCGCGCCGGATGCGGAGCTCCCGGAACGCGACCTGCTGGACCTGGCCCGCCGCTACCAGGGCTACGAAGGCCCCAGCCTGGCCCGCACCACGCCGTTCGACTACCAGGTCGGCGACAAGGAGCAGTTCCACCTGCTGGACCTGGACGAAGTCACGCCCTACACCGTCACGGCCAGCGTCCGCGCGATCACTCCGCACGCCTATTTCTTCGTCCAGGACGACTCGCAATACGCCGACGAGCCGCTGGACCAGATCACCGCCGACTTCGAGGAGATCGTCTGGCCGACGGTGACCTCCGCCTTCGGCGAGCCTTGGACCCCCGGCATCGACAGCGATCCCCGGATCACCGTCCTCAACGCCACGATCAAGGGCGCCGCCGGCTACTTCACAAGCCTGGACGAATACCCGCCACAGGCCGTGACTGACAGCGCCGGCCGGGAGATCGTCTACATATCGGATGCAGCCCTGGCTGCTCCCGGCGCGCCTTACAACTCCCTCCTGGCCCATGAGCTGCAGCACCTGGTGCACCACAACGGCGATCCCAACGAAGAGTCGTGGGTCAACGAAGGCCTCTCGCAGGTCGCGCACGAGATGGCCGGTGGCAGCACCGACGGCATCGCGTCGTTCCTGGCCGAACCGGACACCCAGCTGAACTTCTGGCCTTCGATCGGCGAGTCGAATATCCACTACGCCGAATCGGAGCTCTTCTTCGACTACCTGCTGGACCACTACGGCGGCCGCCAGAACGCCAGGGCCCTCGTCGACGAGCCGGCCAACGGCATCGCCGGCGTCCAGGCCTACCTCGACGGCTTCGGCGCCACCTTCGACGACGTCTTCGCCGACTTCGTCGCGGCAGACCTCCTGGACCTGCCCAGCGGCCCCTACAGCCACGACAACTTCGACGGCACGACCAGCGCGGTCACCGACGCAGTCGGCGCTTCCGGAACCGGCACGGTCAGCCAGTTCGGCACGGACTACCTGCGCGTCCTGCCCGGCTCAGGAGACGTCTGGCATTTCCAGGGCTCCCAGGAAGCCACGATCGGCATTCCCAACGACACCGGCGCCTTCTACTGGTCCGGCCGCAGCGACTCGATCGACTCCACGCTCACCCGGGAAGTCGATCTCTCGGACGTCAGCGCGGCCACCCTCAACTTCGACACCTGGTACGACATCGAGGACGGCTGGGACTACGCCTACGTCACCGTCTCCTCCGACGGCGGCGCCCGCTGGACGACGCTCCCCGGCCAGCACACCACGGACAAGAACCCGGCCGGCGCTGCCTACGGCCCCGGCTACACCGGCGAAAGCGGCGGCTGGGTGCCGGAGACAGTCGACCTGAGCGCCTACGCCGGCCACAAGGTCCTCCTCCGCTTCGAGTACATCACCGACGACGCGACGAACCTGACCGGCTTCGCCGTGGACAACGTCAGCATCCCGGAGATCGGCTTCCACGATACCTCTGACGATCCGAGTCTCTGGACCGCCGGCGGCTTCACGCAGATCGCGGGGCCGGTGCCGCAGAGGTTCATCGTCCAGCTGATCAAGGACAGCGGCGAAGTCCAGCGCGTAACCCTGGATTCGGACAACACGGGCCAGGTGCTCTTCTATGGCACCGGGGCGCGGATCGCCATCTCCGCCGCCACTCCCGGCACGAACGACATCGCCTCTTATAGCTGGACAATCGGCCCTTAGCGCTACCTCCTGCCAGCGCCGCCCGCTATCATTACGTCCCGTGGTCATGATTTCAGTAATCGGCGGCGAAGCGTCCGGCCCGGCGACTCTTGAGATCGCGGAAAAAATTGGCCGGGAGATCGCCAGGCGCGGCGCCACCCTGGTCTGCGGTGGCCGCGGCGGCGTCATGGAGGCAGCCTGCCGCGGCGCGCGCGAGGCCGGTGGCCACACCATCGGCATTATGCCCGGCCGCGGTGTCGACGACTCGCCGCCGAACCAGCACGTCGAGTTCCCGGTCTACACCGGCATGGGCTTCACCCGCAACGTCATCGTCGTCCTTTCAGGCGACGCCGTCATCGCCATCGACGGTTCCTACGGCACGCTGAGCGAGATCGCCTTCGCGCTGATCGAGGACAAGCCGCTGATCGGCCTCGACACCTGGGACTTCAACTACCACGGCTTCACCGGCCAGGACCGCATCGTCCGCCTGACCGATCCCGTCGAAGCCGTCGCCAGAGCCATCGAACTCGCCGAAGCCCGGCGAGCCACGGAGTAAGTTATGTCGAACAAAATCACGTCGGTCCAGGCCCGCGAGATCCTCGACTCGCGCGGCAACCCCACGATCACAGTCACCGTGACGCTGGACGGCGGCGTCTGCGGCACCGCCGCGGTTCCATCGGGCGCTTCCACCGGCATCCACGAGGCGCTGGAGCTGCGCGACGGCGACCCGAAGCGCTACGGCGGCAAGGGTGTGCTCAAGGCGGTCGCCAACGTCAACGAGACGATCGCGGCGAAAGTGCGCGGGATGGACGCCGCCGACCAGCGCGCCCTGGACCAGGCGATGATCGACCTCGACGGCACGCCCAACAAGGGCAAGCTCGGCGCGAACGCGATCCTCGGTGTCTCGCTGGCCAACGCCCACGCCGCAGCCAACCAGGCCGGCGTGCCGCTCTACCGCCACCTCGGCGGCGACGAGGCGACACTGCTGCCGGTGCCACTGCTCAACATCCTCAACGGCGGCGCCCACGCAGAGGGCTCGACGGACTTCCAGGAGTTCATGATCGCGCCCGTCGGTGCGCCGACCTTCGCCGAGGCGATGCGCCTGGGCTCCGAGGTCTACCACGCCCTCCGCCAGATCCTGCACGACGAGCACCTGCCGACGACCGTCGGCGACGAGGGCGGGTTCGCGCCGCCGCTGGACAAGAACGAGGACGCGATGAAGCTGATAGTCCGCGCCATCGAGAAGGCCGGCCACCGCCCCGGCCAGGACGTCGCGATCGCCCTGGACCCGGCGACCTCGGAGCTGATCAACGACGGCATGTACGTCCTCGACCGCGAAGGCCGGGCTCTCTCGCGGGAGGAGATGGTCGACCTCTGGGCGGACTGGATGAAGCGCTACCCGATCGTCTCCATCGAAGACGCCATGGCGGAGGAGGACTGGGACGGCTGGCGCTCCGCCAACGCCCGGCTCGGCGACCGCGTCCAGCTCGTCGGGGACGATATCTTCTGCACGAACCCGGCGCGTATCCGCGAAGGCATCCGGCAGGAGGCGGCCAACAGCGTGCTGATCAAGGTCAACCAGGTCGGCACCCTGACCGAGACGCTGGACGCCATGGCCGAAGCCCGCCGCGCCGGCTGGACCTGTGTAATGTCCCACCGCAGCGGCGAGACCGAGGACACCACCATCGCCGACCTCGCCGTCGCCATGCTGGCCGGCCAGATCAAGACCGGCGCCCCCGCTCGCGGCGAGCGCCTGGCCAAGTACAACCGCCTGCTGGCGATCGAGGCGGAGCTTGGCGACCGGGCGCACTATGCCGGGCACGGTATACTTAAGCGGTAATGCTGAGCGAATACATCTCGGCGGCGATGAAGAAAGCCAAGTACGAACTTCTCGACGACGGCTCATACTTCGGCCGGATACCCGGGTTCAAGGGTGTGTGGGGAAACGCCGAGACGCTTGAAGACTGCCGCCGCGAGTTACAGGAAACGCTAGAGGGCTGGATCGTCCTCGGCATCGAGGATCATGCCCGCCTTCCCGTCGTTGGCGGAATCAGCCTGAACCGCAAGCGCTCCCCGCGCCGCGTCCCCGCCAAGGTGGCACAGCGCTAGTATTTTGATCCACTGGGCCGCGACGATGAGGGCGGCGTTGACGGGCAACGGCAATCATTGAATGATAGCCGCGCATGAAACCTCTGAGGCGCGGCGAGTTGGTCCGCAAGCTGAGAGCACTAGAATGGACGGGACCCTATCAGCGAGGCAAGCACCCCTTCATGAAGCGCGCTGACCGGAGGCTCGCTATCCCGAATGAACACGGGGAAGACGTTTCGGTCGGTCTTCAGATGAAGATCATCCGCGAAGCCGGCATAAGCAAACAAGAATGGGAAGACGCATAGGAGAATTCGCATGACTATCAAGACAATCGGCGTTATCGGCGGCGGCGTCATGGGTTCTGGCATCGCCCAGGCCCTGGCTGTCGGCGGCGCAACCGTCACCATCCGCGACATCAACGACGAGATGCTCGCCAAGTCCCGCGCCACGATCGTCGAGGGGCGCTACGGCCTCGACCGCGGCGTGGAGCGCGGCAAGACGACCCGCGCAGACGCCGACGCCGCCCTCGCGCGCCTCTCCTGGACAACGGACGTGAAGGACCTGGCCAAGGTCGACCTGGTCATCGAGGCCGTGCCCGAGGACCTGGAGCTGAAGAAGAAGGTCTTCGCTGAGCTCGACGGCATCGTCGGCGCCGCCGCGATCTTCGCCTCCAACACATCCGGCCTCGCTATCTCCGACCTCAACAAGGCCGTGTCCGAGACCCGGCGCCCCAAGTTCGTCGGGATGCACTTCTTCTCGCCGGCACCAGTGATGAAGCTGGTTGAGGTGATCCACGCGCCGGAGACCGCCGAGGAGACGATCGCTGCCATCGAGGAGATGTGCGCCCACGCCGGCAAGGCCACCGTGCGTGTGAAAGACGCCCCCGGCAAGTACGGCTTCATCGCCAACCGCATCTACTTCGCCGCCGTCCGAGAGGCCCAGAAGGTGCTGGAGGAAGGCATCGCCACGCCGGAGGACATCAACAAGGCGATGGTCTTCGGGTTCAACTGGCCGGTTGGCCCGCTGGCGATGATCGAAGGCGCCACGAAGGGCTGGCAGTAGACCGCCAGTTAAGAAGATCTGGCGACGGTTCGAGGAATATCGGTAGCAGCTTGTTACACTGCTCCTGTGCCTGCTGACCGCAACTTTCCGCCGCTGAAGCCGCCACGCGTCGTCCTCTCCTCGTTGCCGGAGCGCTACTCGCTGCCGAAGCGCCCCACCGCCTCCGCTGCCGTGCAGGACGCGCACCGCCAGACCGGCTTCGTCCTCGGCGCGGAGCTCGCCACCTTCGCCTCGGCGATGAACCTGCAGCTGCGCATCGTCAGCGACAACTCGAAGGCGAAGGGCTCCCACGCTGCCGCCATGTTCACGCTCAGCGCGCGCGCCTTCCAGAACCTCGCCGACGCCTGCACCCTGATGACGTCCGGCTCCTACTCCTCCTGCCCCGCCCTCCTCCGCAGCGCCCTCGACTTCATCGCCGTCCAGCGCTCGCTCGTCGCCGGCGGCTTCGCCGACTACGAGGACTGGTTCGCCTACGCGCTCTCGCTGGACCACGCCACGGCCGCCCTGATGATCGACACCGGCCGCTACAAGGCCGCCTCCGCGCTGGCGGCGGACGAACGTCTCGGTACCCTCTACCGGCTTCTCATGGAGCTCTCCATGCCGCACTTCGGCGCGGCGGTGCTGCTGACGGCGCCGGAGACCAGCCTGCAGAAGATCCCGTCGTCCTTCGGCGATGGCGCGTTCCACCTTGGCTGGGCCGAGCTGATCACAAGCTGGCTGCTGCTGCTGGCCGGCGAGCAGCTCGGCGTCTCGATCGATTCCGGCGTCCTCCAGGTCTCCGAGACGCTGGATGCCGACGCAGCGTCGATCCAGCGCGGCATCTCCATCGCGATCTCGAACAGCAAGCGCTGTTATGTCGAGGAGGCCGACGGCTACTTCTTCTTCCAGAACTTCCGCCGCGGCACAACCGGCCAGCCCAGGCGCATCGCCCTCGGGTAGCTCGACCCGCGGCCCCCTGCCCGATTACCATGGTTCCGATGCCAACTGTCGATGTCGTCATCCCCGTCTACAACGAAGAGAAGGCGCTCCCCAGGTCCATCCCGGAGCTGCGTGAATTCCTCGGCGGCCCGGAATTCGCCTACGAATGGCGCATCGTGATCGCCGACAACGCCTCGATCGACGACACGCCGGCCGTGGGTCGCGCCCTGGAAAAACAGTTCGCGGCCGACGTGCAGTACGTCCGCATCGAGCGCAAGGGCCGCGGCTTCGCCCTCAAGCAAACCTGGGGCGCCAGCACGGCGGACATCCGCAGCTACATGGACGTCGACCTCTCCACCGGGCTCGAGGCGTTCCCGCCGCTGATCAAGGCGATCGCCGATGGCGGCTACGGCATCTCGACCGGCTCCCGGCTGGCCCGCAAGTCCAAGGTAGACCGCTCGCTCAAGCGCACCACTCTCAGCCGCGGCTACAACCTGATCATCAAGGCGATGCACCAGACCCGCTTCAGCGACGCGCAGTGCGGGTTCAAGGCGATCAGCCGCGAGGTCGCCGAGAAGGTGCTGCCGCTGATCCAGGACAACAACTGGTTCTTCGATACGGAGCTACTGATCCTGGCCGAGAAGATGGGCTACCGCATCAAGGACGTCCCCGTGCGCTGGATCGAGGACCGGGACACCCGCGTCAAGATCGGCGCGACGATCACGGAGGACCTGCGCGGGCTCTGGCGAATGCGCCGGGAACGGCCCTGGCGCGCCAAATAGCTGAAACAGGCGAGCACCCCCTCGCGTCAACCTTTATGCGGCTTTAACGCTTTTCCGGCGCGCCCGCACATATAATTATGTCTCACATGCAACCGGACATCGCCACCACACGGGCCCAGGCGCTGAGCGACCACGGCCGCCGCCTGGCCACGCGCCTACACCTGCCCACGACGATCGTGAAGTTCCTCATCGTAGGCGGCATCGGCTTCCTGATCAACCAGTTCGTCCTCTTCCTGCTTTACGATGCCGGCATCGCGCCGTTCTTGCCGGCCAAGGACGCCGACCTCAACCTGATCGTCCTCACGGCCTCCGACGCACGTCTGCTGATCGCTTCGATCACCGCCGTTGAGGTCGCCATCGTCTGCCAGTTCAACTTGCACGAGCGCTGGACGTTCCGCCGCCGCAACCGCGAGGGCAACATCCTGGCGCGCTTCTTCAAGTTCAACGCCGGCTCCATTGTCAGCCCGATCGTCACCGTGCTTTGCGTGACCCTGTTGACCCCCGTGATCCGCGACGCCGCCGGCGAAGGCTCCGTGATCGGCAAAGTCGCGCCCTACCTGGCCAACAGCTTCGGTGTGCTCGTGGCGTTCAGCTGGAACTACTTGCTGAACTCGCTCGTAATCTGGCCGCACCACCGGGCCGAAGCCGCCGTCATCGAACCCTAATCGGGCGCCGCCGAGACCGCTGTACCCTGGCAGGACTTCTTCACGTCGTAGACCGTGAACGTGTCGCCGTCCGCCGGGATCGCACCAGCCAGGGTGAACTGGCCCCGGAACAGCGTCTCGTCAAGCTGGAAGTGGGTGCTCCCGCGCTCCGCCGGGCTGATCATCACGAAGTCGATGTCGTTCTGCGTGAGCAGCGAGCAGGCCTTGGCCTTGTCCGTCGCTGCGTAGATCTGCGGGATGACCTCGGTGCGCGGCGTCACATCGTAGCCGGCGCTGCGCGCCCAGGGAGAGTAGCCCAGGAACACGCTCCGGCCGGCCAGCGTCGGCACTGTGTAGAGCTGGTCCCAGTCGGTGAGGAAGACCGCGTCCTTCGGAGTGTTGTCGTTGATCCACTGGATCGCCTCCGGCTGCGGCGGGTCGCCGAAGACACGCACCTTGAAGTCGTTCTTGACGGTCATGAAGTCGACGAGCCCGGACACCACCAGGAAGGCGAAGGCGACGGTGCACAACGCTATCGCCGGCGCGCGGAACGGGTCCATATCGATCCGAATCGTGAGACCGGGCCGCATCAGCGCGCTGGAGAAGACGATCGCGCCGCCGATGATCGTCACGTAGACGCCGGGCCTGATCGCCGCGGTCGTCAGGTCCGCCTTGACGGCCACGGCAAACGCCACGCCGAGGATGATCAGCCCCAGCCCGGCGGCGGCGCGGACCCAGGCATCGCGGACTTTCCCAGACGCCAGCCCAGCGACGGCATCCCAGGCGATCAAGAGCGCCAGCAGCGGGAAGACCGCAAAGCCCGGCCGGTTTTGCAGGATTACCGCGCCGCCGGACTCCCAGTGGCCGAACAGCAGCTTGAGCGCAGACGCCGATGAGTCCTGGGTGGCGAACCACGGCAGCGCCAGCCCGATCAACACCACACCCGCTCCGACCAGCGCCACGACCGATCCGGCCAACACAGCCACGTTGCGCTCGATCTCCGGCGCGCGAAGCGTCGCCCTCAGCCGGCCGAGGCGGGCCGAAGCGGCGTATCCAAACGTGGCGATCTCCACCAGCGCGTAGCCCACGAAGAGCCCGGACAACACCTCCCAGAGGTTGATCACCTTGTGGTTGTGGCCGCCCAGGTCACGGCTGAGCTGGAAGGTGTTGCCCCAGACGAAGACGGCCATCACGGCCAGCAGCACCTTCTTGTCGAACCGCCTGCAGATCACCGCCGCGACGGCAAGCAGAGGCAGGACGAGCCCTTCGTTCAGGAGCCAGTAGTTGAAGAACTCCTTCCAGTCGCTCAGGTTGAGGAGGCTCATCTGGGCGTTGCCAAGTGAGTCGTGACCGTGGCAGCCGGAATCCGCCGAGGAGCAGACAAGGTACCCGAAGTGCACCGTGATGCTGTTGCCCGTGTCCGCGCCGCCGTTGCTGAGGCCGCCGTTCAGCCAGATCGCCTGCGGGATGCCCAGCGCCAGCGCCGGCAGGATGAACCAGCCGATCTGGCCCGCCCAGCGCCCAAGCTCGTTGCCGAAGGCAAGCGGTCGCTTGTCCGATTCGACGCCTTGCGCGTGGCGGTAGGCCCCGAAAAGAGCGAACGTCACGAGCAGCGTGCCGAAGAAGACCCCCGCCGCGATCCAGAGCACGCCGTTCAACCAGAACGCCAGCCCAAAGGCGACGCCCAGCAGCAACATCCGGTTCCGTGACGGCTCGAGGCCGCGCCGCAACGGCTGCAGCAGCGCGTAGGCGATGAACAGCACCACCGCCATCCCGACGATCAGGTGCGTCTGCGTGAGGTAGACGTTGAGCGTGTTGAAGATCGCGATCTTTTCGCTCGGGTCGTATGGGCCGATCGATAAGTAGTGCTCGTGGTTCCACCAGTTGACCGGCTTCAGCGCCTCCCAGACGTCGCCATGCTTGTCGATGAAGCGCAGGAACTCCATCGACTGGTTGGTGAGCAACAGCGCCACGGCGATCAGGCCCACCCAGACTCCCCGGTTGCGCCACCAGTGCGGGTCGTGGCCGGTCGGCTCCTCGCCCCGGCTGAACAGCAGCCGCGATATCGACAACAGCATCATCATCATCGCCGTGAAGCCCAGCGCTCCGGGAAGGTTGAACGACAAGAGTACGGAGAGGCCGCCGCGCTGCAGCACGCCGGCGAAGAAGTCGTAGCCAAAGTGATACTTGATCGGCTCGTTGGCGAAGAACGGATACTCCGTCGGGTAGTTCGAGCCCCAGGCGAACGACCGCGAGAGGGCCGTGTGCAGCGCCGTATCGCCCCACGTCTCGGAGGAGACCAGCAGCGGGTGGTCCGCCAGGTTATGGGCGATCATCAGCCGCTGGTCCATCAGCCAGAATGAGAAGGCCAGTGAGGCGCCGATGAACAAGACTTCGAACCAGGAGAGCTTGAACTGGCCGGGACGCAGGTCACGTCCCCAGGCGCCGATCACGGCCCCGTTCACGCCGAGCGCCACCAGCATGCCGATCAACAGCGAGTCGTCGGTCGCGTAGGACAGCCCGAAGGCGACGGCGTACGTAATCCAGGCCGTGACGACGATGCCCAGGAAGAAGCCGCCGCAAAGCCGCACCATCGTCGGCAGGTTCGGCATCACCCGCTGGACGACGGCCAGGCCGGCGACGGTCAGGGCGATCAGATATATGACTGACAGCATCGGTTCGTCAGGTCCGGGGCGCGCTCATTGCCAGCTGTGGAACCAGTAGTATGAGTTATCCAGCCACTGCGCCACGTCCACGGCCGCCCAGTGCGGATAGAAGTAGATGAAGGTGACGCCGACGACGACCAGGAACGCTATCACCCCCATCCGGCCGGAAGGGTTGCGGTGTTGCCAGAGCCAGCCCAGCGTGTAGCCGAGCGCCAGGATGGCAAACGCCAGCGCCGGTTGGTAGTGGTAGAGGAACAGCGCGCGACCCTGCGTGGAAAGAGCCAGCCAGAAGCCCAGATAGCAGAGGACGACGAAGATCAGCGTCCATTGCTCCGCGGCGACGTGCCCCCAGACCCGGATCCGCGAACCAGGCTCGATCCTGATCCGGACGTTGCGCAGCCCCTGCCAGGTGCAGAACGCCAGCGCCGGCAGAGACATCCAGAAGATCATCGGGTTGCCGAGGTTGTAGATCTTGGACTCGCCGGAGCCCAGGTAGAAGAAGACGGGCCGCATATCGATGGGCCAGGTCAGGAAATTCGCCTGGTACGGATGCGTCGCCGTCAGGCTGGAATGGAACTTGTAGGCGCTGTCGTTGAGGTTCCACCAGTAGCTGATCCCGTGCCCCTCCAGGAACATCGGCGTATAGCTGGCCATGTAGACGCCCAGGAACGGCACGATGATGAAGAACAGGGGGAACGTCCAGCCGGCTCGGAGGTACACCTTGCCCCGCGGCAGCTGGCGCAGCTTGGGATCGGTCAGAATCGCGACGAGCCCCCCGAGGATCACGAACAGCCCCAGCAGCGCCGGGACCCCGCCCGACAGGGCCACGACAGGCTCCAGTTTTCGTCCCTGCTCAATGTACATTGCAAAAGCCAGCGCCAGGCCGGTCAGGACGCCTGCGGCGCCCACAATCATCACCCGTTCGGCCTCACGGAGGGTCTTATCGGGGCCGGCCTCCCGCCACCTGGAGAAAGTCGTCCAGGCGAAGTACAACCCCACGGGGATAACCGTGAAGGCGCCGATCCACTTGCAGGTGGCGGTGGCGCCCAGGAAGATGCCCGAAAGTAACCAGTTGCGTTTCAGGAGGTAGTAGACGCTGGCCAGCATGAAGCACAGCACGTAGCCGTCCGGAGTGGCGATCCGGGCCTGGGTCAGCGCCAGGCCGTCCATCGCCAGCAGGAACGCCGCGCTGAGCGCCGCCACATCGTTCTTGAAGAGCCGCTTGGCGATCAGGTACATGAAGATCACGGAGAAGACGCCGGCCACCGCGCCGAAGAACCGGGCGCCGAACATGTCGAAGTTCCAGTCCGTGGAGGCCGCCCTGTCGGCGTCTTCCTTGTCTCCCCAGCAGCCGTTCTTGTCCGTCTCCACCGGGTCGTTGCCGAAAATCGCCTCGCCCACGGCCATGAACTCCTTGGACAGCGGCGGGTGCGTATTCTCGTGTCGTGAAGAAGTTCCAGGCGCCGTTGTCGCCATCGGCGCCGTGCAGGATCAGCGCTCCGTTGGTCGGGAAATAGACCTCGTCGAAGTAGCAGTTCGGCGGATCGCCAAGGCGCCAGATGCGCGTGAAGGCCGCGATCAGGACGATTCCGACGAGCAGCGCGTGCTGCAGCTTGATCGGCGAGTCCGTGGAGCCGGGCAGCATCGACAGTGGGCCGGCCCCCGCTTCTTCAGCCGGAGGCCCTGCTCCCTCGATGTCCGTCACTCAGCCTCCGCGGCGCGGCGCCCGGCAGTCGTCACGAAGGTCCAGCAGAGGATCGCCACAAACGCCGTCATGAAGAGGATCGACATCAGCTGAATCGTCTCCATGCCGCCGAAATACTTGATCCTGGTGAGGTTGCCGAAAATGGGCGTGTTGACACTGAAAACGCGACCGTTCAGCCAGTCGTAGAGGGCCGGGATACGCAGGAAATCCGGGAAGCCTGGACCTTCCTTCTCGTTGAAGAAGTAGTAATAGCCGAACACGTGGTACAGGTTCAGCAGGTGCAGCGCCGCCGTGCCCACGAATAGGCCCCAGAGCACGCGGCTCCGCAGCAAGGCGCAGGCCAGCAGGAACGGCAGGAACGCCGGGAACACGTATCGCTCATGCATGCGAGTCAACAACAGGTAGAACGCGAACATCGACAGTGCGGTTCCCAGCGCCAGGTAGCCGGTGTCGCGGACGTTCCGCAAGAGGACGATTATGGAGACTAGCGCCACGCCCAGCATCGCCACGCTCCAGAAGCGCGTCGAAATGCCCAGGAACGTCGTCGCCGGGGCCGTCGCGTCCGGTGCCGTCGCCCAGCGGGCAGGCGCCGGCCAGGTCGCACTTGAAGCCCATCTTGAAGAGGCCGCCGGTGTTCCAGAAGTTGTAGGCCCAGAATGAGTTGACGCGGTAGTTGGCCACGTTCGTCGCGTTGTAGAGCTGGTCGATCAGCTTCCAGGGCTCCCACTTGAAGAACGGAATCACCAGGATCAGCGTGAGCAGGAGCGGAAAGACCACGCACTCAACCAGGACGCGCGGCACCTGCGGCGTCTCTCCCCTGGGGAACTTGATCGGGTGCTTGCGGATGATCCAGACGGCCAGGAACGGCAGCGCCGCAATCGCCTGTGGCTTGACCAGGAACCCGACCGCGTAGGCGATGGACCCCGCCACCGGCTTGTCCTTGCCGATGAAGTGCACCGTCAGCAGCAAGAAGAAGGCGAGGATGCTGTCGACCTGCCCCCAGACGGCGCCGACAAGCAGCGCGCAGGGGAAGAAGATGTAGATCGCCGTGGAGATCAGCTGGACCGCGGCCTTCTGGCCGTCCAGCATGCGGTAGAGCAGGTACGCGCCGCCCAGGTCCGCCGCGATCGAAGGCAGCTTCAGCACGTACTCCCACTGGTCGTTGGAGAAATGGAGGATCTTGTCCATCTCCCCGATCAGGAGCAGGACGTACATGTAACCCGGCGCGTAGTCCGTGAATTTGCCATCGCCGTAGAAGTTCCAGGGGCCGTCGTGGGCCAGGCTGGAAGACCAGGAGTGGAACGTCCCGATATCGATGCCGAAGCCGTGGATGCTGGCCAGCGCCAGCCGCAGGACGAGACCCGCCAGGAGGAGCGGGATGAGCACGGGCATCCGGACGTTGAAGTCAACCAGGGACGCCGGCGCCGCCAGCGGGCTTGCCTGTGCTTCGAGGTTAGCCATACATCAGCAGAAGGGAAATCTCGACAAATCGGCGGTGGCGAGCAATCTCATGTAAGTCTAGCCGAGTGATATCTAGCGGGCAATCGTAATGCTGCGTATGCGCGTTCGTTGTATCCCATAGACCGCGCTTTTGTTATCCTCTTTTCCAATGAATCGCCGAGCGGCTCTAGCGCTACCGTTGATTCTTGTATTGGCCGTGGCTGCGGCAGCTTGCGGCTCCAGCAGCCCGGGCGAAACCGGCCCCAAATTCGCCTTCGGCCTCTCCTCCCAGGTCATCGCCTCAGACGCCGACGCCGCCTCCGTCCGCGCCATCGATTTCGCCCCGGACGGCCGGATGTTCTACGCCGAGCAGTTCAGCGGCCAGATCCGCATCGTCCTGGCGGATGGGACGCTGCAACCGGCGCCCTTCGCCACTCTCCAGGTGGCCAACTACCTGGACCTGGACTGGGGCCTCACCGGCCTAGCGCTGGACCCGCAGTTCGCAACCAACCACTACGTCTACGCCTTCTACACCGCCATGATCAGCGAGAACGTCGGCCGGCCGACCATCATCCGCTTCACGGACGCCAACGGCACCGGCCAAGACCAGCGAATCATCTCTGACGACTTCCCGCAGTCTTTCCCGAACCACCAGGGATACAACGCCAACGGCGAGCTCCATTTCGGGCCGGACGGCGACCTTTACGCATCCCTCGGCGACTACGACATCTACGGCGATCAGCCGGACCTCGTCAACGACACGTCCTCGCCCATCGGCAAGCTCCTGCGCCTGAACAAGGCCGACGGGGCGGCCGCGGCCGGCAACCCCTACGCCGACGACCCGACCGCTGACCCGCGCGTCTTCGCCACCGGCTTCCGGGAGCCGTTCTCCTTCACCTTCAATCCCACCGGCGGCGCGATCTACGGGTCAGACAACACAACCGTCTCCTGCGAGGAGCTGAACCTGATCACCGCCGGCAAGAGCTACGGCTGGGGCACAATGGGCGACTTCCCGTTCTCCAACTGCGCCGCGGGCAGCGGCGAACAGCCGATCTACAACTACGCTCGCGCCGGCCAGGCCCCCGGGGACTTCCTCTCCTTTGTCGAAACGCAGGGCCTGAGCTTCCTCAAGGACAGTACGTACAGCCAGCTGACCGACGGGCTGCTCGTCTGCGAGAGCCAAAAGTCTGTCGTCAAGGACGCTTCCGACAACGACGTGGTGAGCCCGGGCTCGCTGGTGCGCTTCGTTATGTCGTCACCAACCACAGTCGCCTCGAGCGATGTCATCATCGACGACTGCAAGGGGACGGTCCTGGCCCACAACGGCGTCATCTACTACTCCAACGCCACCCAGCTCCTCAAGCTGACGCAGACCAGCGACGCCGGGAACAACCAGCAGGTCCCGCCCAGCTAGGCGGCCGCCGCCAAGTTGCCAACTCGATCCGAACGCCGGCGGAAGGACAGGTCCGGCACTGGCCAGGGCGCGCCGCGCCTGCCCCTGGGCCGCACCGAGCGAATCGCCGTCGCCTTCCTCGCCACGGGGCTGATCATCGTTCTCGGCGCATTCCTGGTCTCGAGAGTGATCTCCGGCGGAGGCACTGACGACGACGCCACTATCCGCGCCCTGGCCCGCCGCTCGATCGAAGTCCTGCCGCAGGGCGAGTGGCCGTCTCTGTACGACGACTTCACCGCCGACTTCCAGGCGCGCTGCAACCTGGCCGACTTCACCCAGGCCGGCGTCGAAGGCGCGAACAACGTCGGCGCAGACCTGCCCCAGCTGGTCTTCTTCGATATGACTGACCTTTCCATCAGCGGCGATACGGCCAGCGCCACGATCATCGGCGCAATCAGCGGCCAGGCCGACTCGCAGTACAAGGTGGAAGCCGCCTTCGCGCGGGAGGATGGCCGCTGGAAGCTCGCCGCGGCGCCGGACACGGCCGGCTGCCAGGCGTTCAACGTCCTGAACTAGGCTTCAGGCCCCGGGCCGGGCTCTCCCTTGCGTCCGCCACGCGCCCGGACGACTCCCCAGGCGCTGCCGGCCGCCAGCACGAGCACGGCGGCCCCGCCCAGCGCCCAGACCCAGGCGCTGGTGCCGCCATCATCCTTTTCGGTCACTGTGCCGCCGCCGCCAGGACTGGTCGTCCTTGGGGCGCCGCTTCCAGAGCCGCTCACGGAGCCGCCGCTGGCCGCGGTTTGACCGGGTTCGGTTGGCTGCTCAGTGTCGTTGCCGGGGGTCAGGGCGACGTTGCCCGTGCCGATCGGCGTTGGTTGCGAGGTGCGCGGCGTCACGGGAAACGGCGAGGCCGTCCCTGAAGCCGGTGCGTCGCCCGCGATGCACGCGTGACCGTCCTGGACGCTGGCGCCCGTCTCATGGCCTTCTGAGTCGCTGTGGATCAGAATCCTCAGCTTCAGGTCGGTACAGGAGCCGGGGTCCCCGACCGCAGTGAACGTTATGTCAGCCAGGGTCGTCTCATCGATCAGCCCTTTCCCGCTGCGGCGGAACAGGACCGCACCGAGGATCTTCACCGTGTCGTCGACGCCGTCATCGTCGGTGTCGGCTGTCTCACAGGCGAAGGCGCCGACGGAGCCACCCGGCGCCGAGAGCGAACGGCAGTCCTCGCCTTTCGTGGTGACCACGGTGGGGTCGTAGGCGAGCTCCAGCACCCAGGCGCTCGTACTCGCCTCCGTGGGTTCGTCCACTACGGCCACGCTGAACGTGCCACCGGGAGCGACGGCCGCGCCCGACGGGTCTATGTGGACGAGGTTCTCCTGGGCGTGAGCCGCCGGGACGCCCCCGACTGCGAATATCGCCAGGAGAACAAAGAGGATGGCTCCGGCCGGGAATCCCGGCCGGAGCCACTTCGCGTTTCGCGTTGTACTTACCAAATCCGCGCTAGTGCATTGCTCGAGTATCTAAGGCGTGATCACCGAAGTGCCCATAGCGGGGCACGGCGGCGTCTGCGATATCTCACCCTTGCCGAGGAAGTGGTTCAGGTCTCCCTGGCCGTCACGAGGGGCAACCGCACCGTTGCAGTCCCAGTCACCCCAGACGTGGCTGGTGCCGTCGATGGTGACGGAAGAGCCGACAGCCGGGCAAGGCGGCGTCTGGGTGATCTCGGCCTTGCCAAGGAAGTGGTTCAGGTCTCCCTGGCCGTCGCGAGGCGCAACAGCGCCGTTGCAGTCGGTGTCGCCCCAGAGGTGGGACGTCCCGGCCGACTCAGTGATGTCGATGTCGCCATCCACAACCGCCGGAGTGGGCGACTGGCCGTTGGGGCCGAGGAAGTCGCTCACCGTCGTCGCCAGGTCTGTGTGAGCGCCCTGTGAGCCGACCGCGTTGAACGTGAAGGTGGCCAGGGTTGTCTGGGCCGTCAGGCCCTTCGCCGTGCCGCTGTCGTTCTGGATGGCGCCACCGAGGATGACCAGCGTATCCGGTGTGGCCCCGTGGCTCACAGCCTTCGTGTCGCAGCCGCCGGCGCCAACGAACGGGCTCTGGACGCTGAGCGACGTGCAGACGGGATTGTCATTGGAGTCAACCGCCACCTGGGCGACTGACGGGTCGTAAGAGACCTCGATAATCCAGACGCTGGTCCCGGCGGAAGCGGGGTTCAGCACAACGTTAACAGTGCCGCTGCCGCCCTGCGGGATCTCCACCTGGCTGACCGTGACCGTACCGTCGGTGCCACCGGCGTGAGCAGCAGTCGCGCCGCTCAGGGACAAGGCCCCAACCGCGAGTGCGAGAACGACGATCGCGGTCGCCGGCCTCCACCAGGTTCCCTTGAAAGAGCTCATCGTGTGCCTCCTGTTCTGGGCGACTATCCTACCCGCTCAGACCGTTAACGGCCACCGCGGTTGGTTTCATTTCGACTAGTCTTTGCCAGCGCCTGGCGGTTCCTCTGCGGCGAAGCTTCCGGTTCAGCATCGTCCGCTGTTTGAGCATAAGTGCGTGATACGGGTAAACGCCGGGGCGGTAGCCCCTGCTTACTGAAGGCAGAGTTTACCAAACCGGATGCCCTTTGCAAACGACTTTTTCCCCCGCAATGGATAATCTTGGGCTTAAAGACCGAATGCCGCCGGATATGAGAATGGGAAGGGCTCCGGAAAAATCGGAGCCCTTCCCATTTCAGTTTGCGCCTGGTTCGGCTAGTTCTCTTCGCGGCGGGCGCGGGCTACTGTCCACGCACCACCAGCGATGACGATCAGGCCGGTGGCACCGAGGAGCAGGCCCAGCGTGCTGCTGGAGCTGTCACCAGCGGGTCCACCAGTGGCCGGGACCGATTTCGGAGTGGCCGTCGGGGAGGCAGTCGCGGCCTCGGCGACACAGACCTTACCACCGGTGAAGGTCGGGGCGTCGAAGTCCGTGGCGTTGCCGTCCTGGAAGGCCGAGCCAGCGGCCGCGGCGATAGCGAGCGTCAGGTCGCTGCAAGCGCCGGCGTCAGTCAGGCTGGTCTTGAAGGCGATCTGGCCAACCGTGGTTGTGCCCGTCAGACCGCTGGCAAAACCGCCGAAGCGGACGACACCGCTTGTGCCGGTCGGGTTGACTGTGCAGTCGCCCTGGCTGGCTGTGCAGGTCGGTGTGCCATCGTAGTCTTCCGGCGTGTAGCCAACGTCGAAGGCCCAGTTGCCAACGGCGCTGCCACTCGGGGCCGTCATCGTCAGCGTCGCCGTGGCGTTGCCATCGGCGTCGGCTGTCGGTGCACTAATCGCTGCTGAAGCTCCTGTCACGGCAAATACCATGCCGGTCAGGACCAACAGTGAGGCCAGCGCCGTGAGAACGCCGACTGTCGTCGCGCCGAGACCTAACTTCATCTGTCTGGTCACTATTTTTCCTCCTTCTTCCTTCTTGGATTCCAGTGCTGCCAATTAGATAACCGCCGGTGGGGAAGAGGTTTCCCTCCTCCCCACCGGAGAATTGCCTGCTAAGGGGTTATGAGCTGGACGTCTACCGCTGATCCGATTGCCGGACACGGGTCAGTCTGGGTAATCGGGTCCTTGTCGAGGAAGTTGTACAGCACGCCCTGGCCGTCCCTCGGTGCAACAGCGCCGTTGCAGTCGAAGTCGCCCCAGTGCTGGACATTTCCAGCGACCATGACCGTCTCACCCATCGCCGGACACGGCTGGGTCTGCGAGCCTTCCGTCTTGTCCAGGAAGTGCAGGAGGATCAGCTGGCCGTCCCTCGGTGCCACGGCGCCGTTGCAGTCCGAGTCGCCCCACGTGAGGTGGAGGGTGAACGGCGTTGGCGTCGGAGCGTCTGTCGGTACCGGTGTCGGGACCGGCGTCGGGTTGATGTCCTTGCTGTCGAACGTCACCGTGCCCTCCGGGTCGTACGCCGTGACTACGACGTTGACCTGGTTGAGCAGGCTCTCGCTGACGTGGATCCAGGCCTGGCACTCGCCGTCCACCAGGACCGGCTCAACGGTGATTCCACCGTCTTCGACGGACTGGTAGGCGCCGGTGTAGAAGGTCTCGGTATCGGCGGACTTGCCGTGATCGTCGATCGTCGCGTCGAACTCTGCCGAGTCACCGTTGACGTTCGGCAAGATTATGCCGGTGGTCGAGTCGATGCGGAAGGTCACGAGCTCACCGAGGACCGGGTGGAGGCTGTGGTCGTAGTCGCAGAAGCCGTCGCGGTCAGTTACGTGGAAGACCACGTAGTGGTACTGGCCGGTAGCGTCCGCCGGGTCATCCTACCACCGAGATCTCTTTGATCCCGCCCCATGTCCAGTCGATGCTGACTGTGCAGATGCCGTCATCGAAGGTTCCGCAAGGAACGTCGCGGTGCGGCTTCTTGTCCGGGTAGTCAGCCACGGCTGTGATGTCGGTGTGGCCGACGAGGTCGCCGGACTCACAGTAGTAGCCACTGAGGAGGACGATACGTGGTCGTTCTCTGTCGGCGTGGAGCTGTCACAGTCTGTGAAGTCCAGGTTAGCGTCGCCGTTAACCCAGGCCATCGCCTCGCCGTGGTTGTCGCTGTAAACCTGGATCCAGTCGAACCCGCCCGTCGGGACGCCGCCGGCGCAGCCGTTTGACGAAGCGCCTGGGCATGACGTGATCGGGTCGCCGGTGCCTGCCAGGTCGGTCCAGAAGTGGTAGAGACCACTGCGGAAGCCGGAGCCTGTCCAGGTGTGCCACTGGTAGCCAGAACCGGCTGTCACGATCCCAGGCTCGGCCGGGATGTGCGTGTCGAAGTACTGGTTGTCCAGGCTGTAGATGTCGTTCTTGTCGGCGCCGTGGAGGAACCCGGAGCCCTCAAGGCTGAAGGTGATCAGGGCCGGCGGCATCGGCGCGTCCTTGGAGTTGACAACACCGTCCGAGAAGACTGACTCGCGGACCCCGCCGTCAACGTGAGGAGCCCATGAGTCTCCACAGTTCACGAGCGTCGGGTCGCCATTGGTGCGGACTTCCTGGAGCAGGCTGAACGGCCCAGCCACGTTGGGGCAGCTGAGCGGCGTTGCGCCGAGGATGTCGAACTGTTCGTCATCACCCAGCACCTGTGCCCAGTCATCCGGGAAGATGCAGCGGTTGGCTGGCAGCAACAGACCGCTCACGTCGGCGCTTTCCGGCCGCTGCGGGCAGTTGTCCGCCAGGACCCAGCCCTTGACCACCACACGTAGCAGGACATCCTGCGAGACGTTGACGGCATCGGCGCCGGTCATCGACGTGACGTCGTTGGCCGGGTCAGGGTTCTGCGGTGAGAACACGCCGGAGTTGTGGTCAGAGCGCTCGCCTGGTACCAGAGTCAGAGTCGTGGACTCGATCTTCATGTAGTAGTACCAGAAGTCGTACTCGGGGCTGATCACTGTCCAGTCGGTCCCAGGGTTGATCGGCGGGCCAGAGAGGAATCGGTCAGGCGGCGACACGATGTGCGCCGTCACGTCGACCCTGCCCTGGTTCTGGGACTCGAGGATGACCCGGCTGATGCAGTCATCGCCGAAGGAGACCGGGACGATGATGTAGTCGGGGCCGGTAACTTCGGCCGGACCGTCGCTCGGAACGTTGCTCAGTCCACCCGGGCTGGGGGACTGGAGGAAGTAGCGGACGTAGAACGGCGTGTCGTTGATGCCGTACCACGGGCAGGAGCCGTCCGGTGCCTGCCAGTTGTGCTCAAGCACGACCCTCTGGCCAACCCAGGCCAGCATCGGCTGCTTCTCCAACGAAGGACCGGCCACCCAGTAGAGGCTTACGGTCTCGTCAGCGGCGTCAGTCCGGGTCGCTGCTGCTAGAAGGAGGTCGACTCAACCGATGAGATCGTCATCGTGCTGGTCTCGCCGTCCTGGCAGTCAGCATCGCTGAGGTTGGTGTCATCAACGGTGATGTCGCCGTCAGACGAAGGCGTGATCGTGAAGCCGACGCCCTTGTCGCTGTTGGTCGGCAGGGTCACGTAGTCACCCGGGTAGAGGTACCAGACCTCGCCCGTGCTCGGGTCCTCGACCTTGGCCGAACCACAGTCACCGCTGAAGGAGTATGTCTGCTCCACGCCGTCGATAGGGCCATCGTAGTTGGCGTGGCTACCGCGGGCGTAGTCGATGAAGGACCGGCCGGTCGCCAGCAGAGTGCCAGGCGTCTGGCCGGGGCCATCGAACACGGAGCCCGGAACTGTCAGTGTCTGACCGTCCAGGTCCAGCCTGGCGCAGATGCCGCTGTCTGTGCAGTTGCGGCCTGACCAGTCGGAAAGGTCCGTGTTCGGCGTGTTGTTGAATATCGTGTCACCGACGTCGCCACCGACGTCGCCGGAGGCCTGGACGATGATCGTGTCGTCAATGCTGTTCCACTGCTTGATCAGCGGCTGGCAGACTTCCCAGTCCTGTTCGTCGGTGTTGCTGACGTCGCTCGGGCACAGGTTGTGTGTGCACGGGTCGGCCGAGAAGTTCTCACAGTCGACCGAGTCAGCTGCCGTGGACTGAACGCCGTTGGAGAAGATCGTCTCTCCCGTCGGTGTCCAAACCGCACTGATGTCCTGCTCAACTCCCACGTCGCCAACGCGCCACTGCACGCAGGGCTCGAGGTCGCTGTTGCCGGAAACATCCACGCCGGTCTTGCCGTTGAGGTTTACATCAGACGGCTGCTGGTGCGTGGCCGTCGGGTGGACGTCCCAGGTGATGTTCGGGTTGTCGTCCGAAGTCAGGGCGCCGCCGATGATGCAGACCGTGTGCATGGAACCGATGGCGTCGTCCGGGTCGTCAAGAGCGTATCCATCTACCGCGTTTACGCCGCTGGAGACATCGCCGTTGCTCAGCAAGCCGTTGCAGTCCAGGACGTTGCCATCGTAGTCGTCGCCACCGGCGTCGGCAGCGCGCTCACTGGCGCAGTCAACGTCAACGTGGCGAATCGCCGCGGTGCCAACCTCAAGGTCGGCCAGCGCTGCGAAGCTGATGGTCACCGTCGAGACATCGCAGCCGTCATCGTGAGAGCCAGGTGCGTCTGACTGCGGCTGCGTGTAGAGGTCTACGGTTACCGTGTCGCCGGGAACGCCGGTAACACCGACTGAAGCGACGCCCTGGGCGTCTTCGTCAGTGCCGGAGTTGCTCAGCGGGCTGCTGACATTGGCGGCCGGTGTGACTACCGCGTCGCCGGTTGTCGGGTCAGAGTCGAACGTTCGCGGGGAGGCGTCTCCACCATCAGAGCAGTAGGAGACGCCGGCCGCGAGCGTGAACTTAATCGTGTGCGAGCCGGCCGGTACCGGGTTCTGAAGAGTCAGAGGGCCCGTGTCGCCGTTGACGTCGGTCGTGATGGCCTCCTGGTCGCCTGCAACCTCGTTGCTGCAGTCGCCGTCGGCCGTACCGGAGTCGTCACAAGCGGTAGAAGCTGGGATCGACATCGCCAGTACCGGACACCGTGCCGACGAGGGTCAGCGTGTGCGTGCCGGCGCCCGTGAAGACACAGCTCTGGAGGTCCTGGTCGGCGACGCCGGCGCCAGAGCATGTGACCACAGTGGAGGTCAGTTCCGGACCCACTGTGGCGTCGATCGTCACGTTACCTGACGAAATGGTTCGGGAGGCCTCATAGGTAACGAGGTCTCCTGGTTGGATCGTCCCGGGCCCATTCGGGCTCTGGTCAAGTTCGTTCGCGCCGGCCCCCAGAGGAGCGGCGCTGGCGGACGTGGCCAGAACCAGGGCGACCGCGACGGCAGTTATGGCAGCCAGAATCGCCAGCACAAACAGAAGTTTGCCCTGGCGAGACCGTGGCGCTGCTAGCGTCATCTCAGCCTCCTTAGATATATTGTTGCTTCTTTGACCATTGATTGCTTCATTAATCCTTCGACAATCGAGTGTGACGTTACTATCGGCACTAGATTTGAGTCAACCCCCTCACATGCGTTCACGCTCCTTCCGAATCGGCAGGCATAGTCATGGGCATAGTCCATATCAAAGACCAAAACGCACCCCGGAAGCGAAAGGTTACCCACATCGCCGCATCTAGCGGCAGGTTTCCGCCTTCTTAACCCCCGGCCAGGGTCGCCGAGGGGTCCCGCCAGGCCCCTCCGCAGCCCGATTTTGGGGGGCCGGCGGCGGGTCCCGGCGGTGGTCCCGCAGATGGCGTTATGGGCCCGCCGGATCCACCAGCTGGCACACCCAAAAAATCGGCCCGCGGTCCGGGAGCGCCCCAAAACGGACCGGCCGATACACGCAAAAACAGCTCGCCGTCCCTGCGTTATGTCGAACCGACGGCCGAAATGCGTGCTGTGGTTTGGCATTGCGCACAATCTGCCGCCTGTCCAGCCGGCCCGCAACCCCAACCTTAGCGCGCAGATCACACGTAACGGCTCCGTCTCGCCCCTGTTAATGTATCTGTGGGGACATCCTGGCCCCTCCCTATCTATAAGAACGCAGGTTTCCCTATAGAGATAGGCAAACATTAGCGCGAAGATACACCGAAATTGGTAGAAGTATCGAGATGGACGACGACGACGAACGATTCGTAGCCCGCCGAGGCAAGCAGGGCGAATGGCGATGGCAGGGCGATTCTCCGCCTGAGCCCGAGCCCAGACCAGCGGCCGCCCTTGCGCCGCTGGCTCTCCGCGCTCTCCGCAAGCCTGGGGGCCCTGGGTCGTCGCCTGCGGGCCAGGAACTCCCGCGCCAACCGCCCCGGAGCCGGGTCAGGCGACGGCGCTTCTCACAATGAGGAGTTCCTGGGAGGCTGGGCGCCCATCCCCGGCGCCACGCCGGAGCCACCGGCTGCCGAGCCTCCGGCCGGCGGGAAAACCCCCGCCGACTGGGCCGACGTTCCGCGCACCGTGCCGCTCTTCGAACGGCTCCGCGCCAATCCGATCCGCTGGTCGCGAATCGGTCCCCCGCGGCCCAAGCTCGACCTGGAGCGAACGGCGGCCACAGCACCCCGTCGCTGAGAAGGCCGGCAATCGCGTGGGATCGATGACCATCCCGGAGGAGCTCGTCGGCCCGCTCGCCGTCATCAGCGGCCTCATCCTGGCCTCGATCATCGCCGTTGGGGCGATCATCGCCGTCGAGGCCCTGGACACTGGCGACGGCAACGGCGGCATCGTCGGCGTCGTCACCCACACGCCGAAGCCGACCGAGAGCCTACCGCCACCGGCGTCGCAGTCACCGACGTCATCTCCGGCGCCTGCGACGAAGACTGCCACGCCTGCACCGTCATTGACCGTGGCGCCGACGGCAACACCCAGGTTGACCGCCAGGCCGACCGCCCGTCCCACGCGCGGCTCCGACAGCCAATCCGGTCCCGGTCACCTACCCACAGGGCCCGGTCTCGGTCGCGTACTGGGCCAACAACGCCCACAGCTGGTGGTTCGGCGACCTGACCAGCAGCGTCGCCAACTACGAAGAGGGCCAGGACATACCCTTCATCATTCGCTGGAACGGCATCGCCGGACAGACGTATTCACTGCGCATCGTCGCCGACTGCCAGACACCGGACACCTTCGGGACCCTGGACTACCTCTCCGGCGTCCAGGACTGGGGCTCGGATCTGAACACCGCGGCGTACGGCCCCGGCAACGGCCAGCCGGACGGAGCGGTCCCGGTCCCCGACATCACGAACTTCGATCCCGACGACGGCAACGTGGCGGTCTTCCTGCTCTACGGCGCCAAGTTCTCCGTGCTGCCGCAGTCTCCCTACCCGGACGACAACTGTGACTTCCAGCGCACCCAGGACCTGCAAGTCCAGGCCCTCGGCGGCCAGATCATCTTCGTCGCCAGCGCGCACCTGGGAACGGCCAGCGTCTACTCCAGCGGTGAAGGCGCTTCGACGGCCAGCGTGCCCTTCGGCCTGCACATCACAGTCGATGGCGTGGGCTCCGCCACGGTCATGGTGAACCCTTCGGCCGTCGCCGACATCGAACGCTAGGCCGGCGGCGAAGCGGCCGCGATCTGCTGCGGCGAGAAGATGTTTATCTTGCTGGAGCCCGCGCTAGCTACATATATATATAGGCCGTCGTCAGAGACCTTCACGTCCCAGGGCTTTTTCCCGGCATCCACCGTGGCCGTCACGGTGTCGGTCGTCGTGTCGATGATCGAGACTGAGTCCGCAAAGGAGTTGGCTACGTAGGCGCTGTGCGACTGCGGATCGACGGCGATCTCCAGCGGCAACAGGCCTACGTCGATCGTCGAGACCACCGTGAAGCTCGCCCTATCGATCACCGAGACCGAGGCGCTTTCAACGTTAGTAACGTAGATCCGGTCGGCTGCCTGATCGAACGCCAGCCCCCGCGGCCGCGCTCCAACCTTGAGCTCCCCGGTGATCTGCTGCGTGGCCAGGTCCACCGTCCGGACCGAGTCCGCACCGGCATCGGCCACGTAGAGCGTCCCGTCGATGGCCAGGGAGCCCCACGGCTGTGCGAAGCCGGTGATCGCCCCCGCCAGCGTGTTCGTAGAGCCGTCGATCACCGAGACAGTCCCGTCCTCGGCGTTGGCGACATAGACGCGATTCGCGCTCTCATCAACGCTGATGTCCCAGGGTTCGGCCCCGGCCTGTACCGTCGCCGCCACCTTGTCGTCCGGCCCGATCACCGTGACGTCGTTGCTGAAGCCGTTGGCGAAATAAACAAACCCTGTCTCGCGGTTCACAACAGCCGCGTCGGGCCCGTTGCCGGACGGGAGCGTGGCGATCACCTTGCCATTGCCGAGGTCGACGACCGAGATCGTGTTCTCAAACTCGTTGCCGGCGTAGAGTCGCCCGGCCTTGGTGTTCACGGCTACGGCCCATGGCTTCTGCCCGACATCGATGCTGGTTGGCGTGTCACTGCTACCGCCGCCGCCACAGGCCACACCCACAAGCACGGCCAGGAGTACTGCCAAACCGAGCCGGGCCGCCATGGCCGGAGTATAGCAAACAGATACGAATGAGCGCGTATATGGACGCAATAGCTACATTGTGTAACCAGCGGAGGAGTTCAGGGTTGTTCTTTACGACTTGACAACGTTTATCTGGCATCCTGATAATGGCCACAAGAAAATATTGGGGGTGCGGCGCTGTTGTATCTGCGTTCTTCAAGCTATACCTATCGCTTGAGTTCGTCTGTATCAAATTCGCCCGATTGCATGCCGGGTGTTTATGCTCGCGTCCCCGCCAGTAAAGATATCGGAGCGCGGTTATGATTCCCGTACGCCAGCCACATCGTTACTTCTCCCTCCTGGCTGCCGCCGGCATATTGGTCGTTGCGGCGATTCTGCTCCTGCTCCACTCCGGCTCCAGCAGCCTGGTCACCATCACCCACGCGGCGACATGCAACGCCGACGGCGGGCCGGCCATCGTCACAGACAAGGACGAATACCTGCCGGGTGAGACCACCGTCATTCACGGCTGCGGCTTCATCAACTACGACTCGCAGACCCTCACTCTCCACGTAACCGAACCCGACAGCAACGTCTTCTCTGACAACGTCACCGTGACCGGCGACACGCTGCAATACTCCTACGTAGTGCCGAACCAGGAAGGTACCTACACCGCCGAGATCCTGGACGGATTCACCGTCGTCGCCTCCACAACATTCCTCGACGCCTACAACGTCGACCCCACCTGGATGACATTCGTCGCCGAGCAGGGATCGAACCCGGCCAGCAGCCAAATCGCTACGCTGACCGTTCCTTCCAACTGCACGTCGTCAAACGGCTCGATCACGGACAACCAGTCGTGGCTCTCAACGAACCCAACAGGCACCTACAGCAGCGGCCTCTACCAGGGGTACACTCTGCCCATCACGGTATCGGTCACATCATCTTCGCTGTCTATCGGCACCTACTCGGGAACCGTAACGATCAACCCGGGCGGCGGCAGCTGCAGCTCGAACAAGACCATCGCCGTCACTCTCTGGGTAATCAAGCCGAACCCGGTCCTGACGACCTCCTGCGGCCTCGATATCGCCCTGGTGATCGACAGCTCAGGCAGTATCGACAGCACCGAGCTGGCCAGCATGAAGTCCGCGTTCAACAACTTCGTCTCCACCTTCCTGCCGGACACGCCAACCCAGATGGCGGTCGTCGAGTTCGACACCAACGCCAGCGTCACCGCGCCCTTCACAACGAATGTCTCCACCCTCAACAGCGCGATCAACGGCGCGGCCAGCGGCGGCTTCACTAACTACGACGACGCCCTGTACGATGCCCGCAATCTCTTCCCCAACCGGGCCGACAAGCCTGACCTGATCGTCTTCGCATCTGACGGCGACCCCAACTACTGGGGCGGCAACAGCAGTAACAACACAACTTCCGATGGATCGACCCCGCCGCTGACGGCGATGTCCCACGCGATCTCCCAGGCGAACGCCGCCAAGACCGCCGGCATCCGCATCATCACGCTGGGAATCGGCAACGACCTGAACACAAGCAACCTCGCCGCCATCTCCTCGCCGGGAGCGGTGATCACATCCAACTTCAACCAGCTGGCTACTGACCTGCACGACGAGGCCGTCCAGCTCTGCGGCGGCACGGTCACCGCGCACAAGATCATCGACATCGACGGCAACACGGCCACCACCGGCGACCAGTACGACGCCGCCGGCTGGACCTTCACCACGAATGTGAACTCGCCCGACTCGTCGACGCCGGGCTCCGGCGTGACAGACAACGACGGCAAGATCAACTTCGCGATCAACCTGGGCAATGACCTTTCGGCGACGCTTGGAGTCACCGAGACAACGCAGTCCGGGTACAGCTTCATCTCCGCCAACTGTAAGAAGAACAACAACCCGGTTGGCACGCCTTCCGGAACCTCTGTGAATAGCATCACCCTGGGCAACCAGGACATCGTTTCCTGTAACTTCTACAACCGCCCACGGCGAACTTCGTGGTCAAGAAGGACTTCTCTGACAAGCCTTCCAACGACACCACCACCGTCTCTGGTAACACTGTCCTGCACGGGCACCGGCACGACGGTCAGCCCCTCCGGGTGCCGACACTGTCAGCGAGGCCAGTCCCCGGACGTTCACCGTGCACGCCTACCCGGGCGGCCAGAGCTGCACCGCCACCGAGTCACCGGTACCCAGCGGCTACACTTCCAGCGGCCAGTGCACAGCGACAATGGCCGTTGGCCAGTGCACGATAACCAATACCCTCAACGGCGCCGCCTTCACCGTCCACAAGGACTTCGTGCCGGACAACGGCGCGGGCTCCGTCACGGTGGGTGTCACTTGCACGAGTGGCGGATCGCTCACCCTCGAGCGGCTCGGTCACCGAGGCCTTGCCGCGCACCTACACGATCACCGGCTTTAACCCCGGCGCCACCTGCACAGCCACTGAGGGCACCGCTCCCGCCGGCTACACCAAGAACGAGACCAACTGCGCCAGCGTCCTCATGACCATGGGCGGTACGCCTTCCTGCACGATCACCAACACGTCTGAACTCGGCCACCTTCACGGTCATCAAGGACTTCATACCGAACGACGCCAGCACTGCCGTCTCATTCGCCCTGTCCTGCGGCGGCAACGGCAACGTCACCGCGACTCCGCTGGGCCGCAACGGCGATGGCAACGTCGTCTTCACGGTCACCGGCATCTCCGGCAGCACGTCCTGCACGGCCACCGAGCCGTCCACGCCGTCCGGCTACACCAAGAACGAGACTAACTGCGCCGGCGTCAGCCTGAGCGCCAACGGCTCGGCCTCCTGCACGATCACCAACAACCAGACCAGCACCACCTTCACCGTCAACAAGGTCTACTCACCGGCTGGCCCGGTCACCAGCGTCCCGGTCACGGTCAGCTGCAGCGGCACGGCGAGCCCATTGACGGGTTCGTCCGCTCCTGGCACACCGTTCGTGACCACCGTGACCCGGTTCCCGGTCAGCGGCTCCACCTGCAGCGCCAGCGAGGACACCGTCCCGGCGGGCTACACGGCCAGCTCCAACTGCACCAACGTGCCGATCAGTAACGGAGTCCCGAGCTTCCTGCACGATCACCAACACGCTGAACTCGGCCACCTTCACAGTCACCAAGGACTTCGTGCCGGATAACGCCAGCACCGCCGTCTCCTTCGCCCTGACCTGCGGCGCCAACGGCACCGTCACCACGACTCCGCTCGGCCGCAACGGCGACGGCAACGTAGCCTTCACGGTCACGGGCATCAGCGGGCAGCACTTCCTGCACGGCGACCGAGCCGACGACGCCCGAACGGCTACACCCGGAACCAGGCCGCCTGCGCCGGCGTCAGCCTGAGCGCCAACGGCTCGGCTTCCTGCACGATCATCAACACGCTGAACTCGGCCACCTTCACCGTCACCAAGGACTTCCAGCCGGACAACGCCAGCACGGCCGTCTCCTTCGCCCTCAGCTGCGGCGCCAACGGCACCGTCACCACGACTCCGCTCGGCCGCAACGGCGACGGTAACGTCGTCTTCACGGTCACCGGCATCAACGGCAGCACGTCCTGCACGGCGACGGAGCCGACGACGCCTGCCGGCTACACCAAGAACGAGACCAACTGCGCCGGCGTCAGCCTGAGCGCCAACGGCTCGGCCTCTTGCACGATCACCAACACGCTCAACTCGGCCACCTTCACAGTCACCAAGGACTTCGTGCCGGACAGCGCCAGCATCGCCGTCTCCTTCGCCCTCTCCTGCGGCGGCAACGGCACTGTCACCAGCGACTCCGCTGGGCCGCAACGGCGACGGCAACGTCGTCTTCACGGTCACCGGCATCTCGGGCAGCACCTCCTGCACGGCGACTGAGCCGACGACGCCCACCGGCTACACCAAGAACGAGACCAACTGCGCCAGCGTCGTCGCTGAGCGCCAACGGCTCGGCTTCCTGCACGATCACCAACACGCTGAACTCGGCCACCTTCACAGTCATCAAGGACTTCGCTGCCTGACAACGGCAGCACGGCCGTCTCCTTCGCCCTCAGCTGCGGCGCCAACGGCACCGTCACGAGCGACTCCGCTCGGCCGCAACGGCGACGGCAACGTCGTCTTCACGGTCACCGGCATCAGCGGGAGCACGACCTGCACGGCGACCGAGCCGACCACGCCTACCGGCTACACCAAGAACGAGACCAACTGCGCCGGCGTCAGCCTGAGCGCCAACGGCTCGGCCTCCTGCACGATCACCAACACGCTGAACTCGGCCACTTTCACCGTCACCAAAGACTTCGTGCCGGACAGACGGCGGCACCGCCGTCTCCTTCAGCCTGAGCTGCGGCGGCTAACGGCACTGTCACGAGCGACTCCGCTTGGCCGCAACGGCGACGGCAACGTTGCCTTCACGGTCACCGGCATCAGCGGCAGCACGTCCTGCACGGCGACCGAGCCGACGACGCCCGGCGGCTACACCAAGAACGAGACCAACTGCGCCGGCGTCAGCCTGGGCGCCAACGGCTCGGCTTCCTGCACGATCATCAACACGCTGAACTCGGCCACCTTCACAGTCATCAAGGACTTCCAGCCGGACAACGGCGGCACCGCCGTCTCCTTCAGCCTGAGTTGCGGCGCCAACGGGACCGTCACCTCGACTCCGCTCGGCCGCAACGGCGACGGCAACGTGGCCTTCACCGTCACCGGCATTAGCGGCAGCACGTCCTGTACAGCGACTGAGCCGACGACGCCGAACGGCTACACCAAGAACGAGACCAACTGCGCCAGCGTGGCGCTGGGCGCCAACGGCACGGCCTCCTGCACGATCGTCAACACGCTGAACTCGGCCACCTTCACGGTCACCAAGGACTTCGTGCCGGACAACGGCGGCACGGCCGTCTCCTTCAGCCCTCTCCTGCGGCGCCAACGGCACCGTTACCAGCACTCCTCTCGGCCGCAACGGCGACGGCAACGTCGTCTTCACGGTCACTGGCATCACCGGAACCACGTCCTGCACGGCCACCGAGCCGACGACGCCGACCGGCTACGCCAAGAACGAAGCGGCCTGCGCTGGCGTCGGCGCTGAGCGCCAACGGCTCGGCCTCCTGCACGATCACGAACACCCTGAACGCCGCGACCTTCACGGTCACCAAGGACTTCGTGCCCGACAACGGCAGCACCTCCGTCTCCTTCAGCCTCTCCTGCGGCGCCAACGGCACGGTCACGAACAGCCCGCAGGTCCGCAACGGCGACGGCAACGTCAGCTTCACGGTTACGGGCATCTCCGGCAGCACCTCCTGCACGGCGACTGAGCCGACGACACCCGCCGGCTACACCAAGAACGAGACCAACTGCGCCGGCGTCAGCCTGGGCGCCAACGGCACGGCGTCCTGCACGATCGTCAACACGCAGACAAGCACGACCTTTACTGTCAACAAGGTCTACTCGCCGAGTGGCCCCACTGACAGCGTCCCGGTCTCCGTGTCCTGCACCAGCGGCTCGCCGTCTCCGGGATCCCCGGCCACCGGCAACTCCGCACCGGGCACTCCGTTCCAGACCAACGTGACGCAGTTCAACACCGGCGCCACCTGCACGGCCACCGAGACAACCGTGCCCACCGGCTACGCCGCTACTTCCGACTGCACGAGCGTGGCGATCACCAACGGCGTCCCGGCGTCCTGCACGATCACCAACACGCTGAACACGAGCACCACCTTCACCGTCAACAAGGTCTACTCGCCGGCGGGCCCTGTGACCAGCGTCCCGGTCACGGTCAGCTGTAGCGGCACGGCAACGCCTTCGACCGGCTCGTCGGCACCTGGTACGCCGTTTGTGACCACCGTTACCCAGTTCCCGGTCAGCGGCTCCACCTGCAGCGCCAGTGAGGACACCGTCCCGCCGGGATACACGGAGAGCGATGACTGCGCCAGCGTCGCGATTAGCGACGGCGTCCCGGCCTCCTGCACGATCACGAACACCCAGACTTCGGCCACGTTCACTGTCACGAAGGACTTCCAGCCCGACAACGGCGGCACGGCCGTCTCGTTCGCCCTGAGCTGCGGGGCCAACGGTACCGTCGCCAGCACTCCGCTGGGCCGCAACGGCGATGGCGACGTCGTCTTCACGGTCACCGGTATCTCCGGCACCACGTCCTGCACCGCGACTGAGCCCTCGACGCCTGCTGGTTACACCAAGGACGAGAGCAACTGCGCCGGCGTCAGCCTGAGCGCCAACGGCACGGCCTCTTGCACGATCGTTAACACGCTGAACTCGGCCACCTTCACGGTCACGAAGGACTTCCAGCCGGACAACGGCGGCACGGCCGTCTCCTTCGCCCTCTCCTGCGGCGCGAACGGGACCGTGACCTCGACTCCGCTGGGCCGCAACGGCGATGGCAACGTAGCCTTCACGGTGACCGGCATCAGCGGCAGCACTTCCTGCACGGCCACTGAGCCGACGACTCCCAATGGCTACACCAAGAACGAAACCGCCTGCGCCAGCGTCAGCTTGAGCGCCAACGGCTCGGCTTCCTGCACGATCGTCAACACGCTGAACTCGGCCACCTTCACGGTCACCAAGGACTTCCAGCCTGACAACGGCAGCACGGCCGTCTCCTTCGCCCTGAGCTGCGGGGCCAACGGCACCGTCACCTCGACTCCTCTCGGCCGCAACGGCGACGGCAACGTTGTCTTCACGGTCACCGGCATCTCGGGCAGCACTTCCTGCACGGCGACCGAGCCGACGACTCCCAACGGCTACACGAAGAACGAGACCAACTGCGCCAGCGTCTCACTCGCCGCCAACGGCTCGGCCTCTTGCACGATCGTCAACACGCTGAACTCGGCCACCTTCACGGTCATCAAGGACTTCCAGCCGGACAACGGCGGCACGGCCGTCTCCTTCGCCCTGTCCTGCGGCGGGAACGGCACCGTCACGACGACTCCGCTCGGCCGCAATGGCGACGGCAACGTAGCCTTCACGGTCACCGGCATCACCGGCAGCACGTCCTGCACGGCCACCGAGCCCTCGACGCCTCCTGGCTACGCCAAGGACGAGAGCAACTGCGTCGGCGTCAGCTTGAGCGCCAACGGCACTGCCTCCTGCACGATCATCAACTCGGTGAACGCAGCCATGTTCACCGTGACCAAGGACTTCCAGCCCGACAACGGCAGCGCAGCCGTCTCCTTCGCTCTGAGCTGCGGCGGGAACGGGACCGTAACTAGCACTCCGCTGGGCCGCAACGGCGACGGCAACGTCGTCTTTACGGTCACCGGCATCACCGGCGGTAGCACGACCTGCACGGCTACCGAGCCGACAGCGCCGAACGGCTACACCAAGAACGAGACCAACTGCGCCGGCGTGGCGCTGGGCGCCAACGGCACAGCCTCCTGCACGATCGTCAACACGCTGAACTCGGCCACCTTCACCGTCACCAAGGACTTCCAGCCGAACAACGGCGGCAGCGTTTCGATCAGCCTCTCCTGTGGCGCCAACGGCACGGTCACCAACAGCCCGCAGGTCCGCGCTGGTGATGGCAACGTGAACTTCACGGTCACCGGCATCACGGGAACCACATCCTGCACGGCCACCGAGCCGACGACTCCCATCGGCTACACAAAGAACGAAAGCGGCTGCGCCGGCGTTCCGCTGCCCGCCAACGGCACTGCCTCCTGCACGATCATCAACATGCTCATCACACCTTCGCCCAGTCCGACACCGTCTCCAAGTCCGACGCCGTCGCCAACCCCAACGCCATCGCCATCGCCGTCTCCCAGTACGACACTGGGACCCGACACGTTTACCCCGAACCCGGGTGCAGTTGGCGGTATCGTCGACCTGCCGGTGCTCGGGACGCAGGCGCAGTTGCAAACGGCAAGCGACGGAACAGACATGTTGGGCCTCGTGCTCCTCGTGCTGGCCGGCCTCGTGGTGATGGGAGCGGGAATTGCGTGGACGAGGCGACGCCGATAAGCAAGATCTACTTGACGGTGTTATCCTGCCTGTAGGACACCACCGCTATGGCTAAACGTAAGAAGCGAATAGAAAAGCCGCTGGCGCCGAAGCGCAAAGAGACGCTGGCCCTTGTGCCAAAGATGGCGCCGGATCGGCGTCTCTTGCTGTTCGGAGGTGCGGGCGCTGCACTGGCACTTGTCGCCATCGTCGTCCTCGCGATCGTGCTTCTCTCTGGCGGCAGCAGCGCTCCTGCGACGACGACGAAGCGCGCCATCATCGTCGACCAGCTGATCCTCACGCAACCGGATCCTAACTTCGTCTCAAATGCGCGGGCCACGCTGGCACAGGCGGGTTACTCAGTGGACTATGTGTCCGGCGACGCCGTCACGGTGGACTTCTACCGAACCCTCCCATCCCAGGACTACGACCTGATCTTGCTGCGCGCCCATGCCGGGATTACGACCGAGGTGGACGTCACGACCGGCCAACGGACGAGCGAGTCTTACGTTAGCCTCTTCACGAACGAGCCGTATGACGCAAGCAGGTACTCCTCCGAGCAACTGAACAGGCTCGGCAAAGCCACGTATACCGAGGGTGGCGACCCACTCTTCGGCATCGGGCCGAAGTTCGTAACAGAAAGCATGACGGGCAACTTCAACCACGCGGTCGTGGTTGCGATGGGTTGCGACGGCCTGCGCTCGGATGTGACCGCCCAAGCCTTCCTGGACAAGGGCGCCAGCGCCTTCGTTAGCTGGACGAAGCCGGTGTCCGGTCCCCACACGGACGATGCCACCGAGAAGTTCCTCGAGCACTACCTCATCGACAAGGATTCCGTGCAGGACGCCGTCCAACAGACGGCGAACGAAGTCGGCCCAGACCCAACGTATGACGGCGAGCTCCGCGTCCTGACCTGACGGAAGTGCAGTCGGACTCCGGCGCCGGCATTGCCTTGGCGACATTGACTGCGCCGGGGTCGTGGACTCTCGCGACGTGCTCGCTGTGCTGCGCTACATGGCCGGCGTTCTGGATCGCCGGGATTATCCTAGCAGCAGGTCTCGGGCGCGAACGACGGCCAGCGGAGGCCTGCCAGGAAAACGGCCCAGAAAGCGGAGCTTAATCGTCCTTGCCGTGGACGCCGTGACGTCGATCGCGGCGTCCACGGCGGCGGAAAATGATGCCGATCAGCAGGATTACAGCCGCGCCGATCGCGAGCAGCGCGTATTTGGAGTTGTCAGGGTTGTAGTCAGCGCTCTCGTCAACGGCGAAGTCCTCAGTTGGAGTCGCAGAACTGGGCGAGGGCCGCGATTCCGGCAAAGGGGTCCCGCTTTCAGCGATAGGCGGTGGTGGCGCGAAACCTGGTGGGGTACGCGACTCTGCCGAGGTGGTCCCGCTCTCAGGGCTAGGCGGTGGTGGTGCGAAATTGGGCGGGGGACTCGACTCTGGCAATGGTGTCTTACTCTCAACGTCAGGGGGCGGCCACATGGAAGTTGATGAACCACTCGGTCGCGACCAGGGGACGGTAGGCGGCGGCACGGCAGCTGGCGGGGGAGTTGATGGCGACGACGGGGTCCCGCTTGCAACGACAGGCGGAGGCGGTGCTGCACTCGATTGCGCCATGGAAGCTCTGCTCTCTGTGACAGGCGACGTGCTGGGCTTGGGAGGTGACCAGGCGATCGGACCGATAGAGCCGGGCGTCGGGCGTCTGGCGGGACGACGTCTTCGGCCGACCAGCCAGAGGATGATGGCCAGAATACCGACGGCTCCCGCGACGCCGCCCGCGATTAGCGCGATTATCAGAGTGTTACTGCCGCCGCTTGTAGATGTTGTCGATCCACTTGACCCGGGCGCGGCGGTCGCCGTGCCGACGGATCCAATGCAGGGCGGCGGCGTTTCCTGGGGAACGGGCTGGCCGTCTGGGTCAACCGTGTAGTTGAATTCTGCTTCGAGCGCCGACTTCGCGTCAGGGCTTGTCACGCGGTAATGGAACTTCCACTTGCCGACGGTTTCGCCAAGAGTTGGCGGAGCCCCTGGGTACACCGTGACTCCGTAGCCGTCAGGCTGGAAGACATCCCGATTGCCGAGCCCAAATCCATCTGGCTCCGTGATAGCGAACTGGAAGTCGCCACCGGCATCCAGATCCTTTATGTTGATCGGCGAAGCGAAGCAGAGCTGAATGCCAAAGGCCGGCTGCCGTAGAACGTCGCCGCCTTTCGGATTTTGATAGACGAGCTGAGGCTTCGGGTCGGCGGGAGATTGGGCGTGCACTGTCAGACCTGGATAAGGCAGGCAGGCAACCAGAGCTGCCAACGACAAGCAAAGGAGCCAGGCGCGCCATATGGCTTTGCTCATTGCGCCTGCAGCCTGTCATGGAGATCGCAGCTCGGTCCTCCGGTAATGTATTTGGAATAGACCCATCCGTCCGGGCTGGCGAGGTGATACCACCCGTAGCCTGGTACGGCCGGCGCTGCTTTGGGGAGCGTCCCGATCTGATTCAGTACAAACTGATTGGTGGTGACCGACAAGCCATCGCTCAGTGTCGCCACCACGTCAGCCGCCGTACTGGCTGCGGAGTGAACAGCCGCCCCGTTGCCGAAAGCGCAGATCGTAACCATCTCTGGCAAGTGTACGGGGTTGTAGAACTGCTGCTCCCACAGATAGAGGTGCCACTGGCCCCCTGGCGTTTCGCCGAGTACCAGAGTGAGGGTTTCGCCGGCGCTGCCCGTGACCCCAAAGTACGCGATACCGTTGTTGAAGTGGGCTTCGCTAGGCTGGGGATCGAGTGAGAGTATGTTGCAGCCAGTCGTTGGCCCGGGGGGGGAACATCGCGCCGCATTCTGATCGCTCAGGATGCCCTGAGCCGCAGATAGGGGGTCATTAGCATCTGTGGTAGGTGCCGGACTGAATGCAGTAGTCGTCGCCGAGGTACCGGCTGTGGAGTCGGGCGCCGTTGTGGACGGGCTGGAGTCGTCGCCCGAACAGGCGGAGATGGCCAGATAGGAAACGACGATGGACACGGTCACGAGCAGACTCGCTCGAGGCAGTTTGAGCAGGTCTCTGATGAATCTCAAGTTGAGTGCGCTCTGTCTCAGTCTCATGGGATCAAGCGCGGAGTGCGGACGCCGCGATATCTTGATTCTAGCTGTTGACTCATCCTGGCGCATGCACAGGTTCAGGTAGGATCCTCGGTGTCGCTAGGGGCTTGGGATTTGCTGCTGACTCGTGGCTGAAGGTGCCGGTGTACGGCTGCCGCAAGGAGCGACTGCGGTTCCTCCAATTGCACTCCTCGCGATCGTGCCAGCTATTACACCGTTTCCGCCGGATGGGGTGATCACCCAGAGATGACCTTCCACGATCGCGTAACTTGACGAGCCGAGGACACTCGCAGACGCACACACCGATGCCTTCATAGCATCCAACCAACTCGTTTGGGAGGCGGAATCATTAAATGTATCGATCGTGAGCGGTACGCCTTGAAGGGTGCAACTGGCTTCGGTGTCAACGAAACTGCTACCGGAGCCGGCAGGCGTCTGGGGAGCGTAGCTGTCGCACGGATGCCCGGTCTTCGCAAAGGCGTCGCTGACGGCCGCCGCGTCGGCATACGTCGTCTGGCCCACCCCGGTCTGGCTTCCCGTGGTTCCGCTGCCGCAAGCGACTACGGTAGCCGTGGTTGCCAGCGAGGTGATGATCGCAAGAAGAAACCGTCGATATCGACCCATTTGTGCGAGTCTAGCACGACAGGGGTGCGATTTCCCAGTTCAATTGAGCCAACCGTCAGGGCGTATCTGTAAACGTATATCTTGTCGTGCGAGATGGAGGCTCCGGCCGCGATCATCGGCCGCTTGAGCAACTCCGCGACCGGCCATTGCGCTCAGTGAGAACTTGCAGGCCTAGGGCGCGCGTCACGGCAGCTTCGCTACCGCAGCAGCGGCGACTGCAAACGAGGCATCTCGGTCCGAGGGTCCGGTGCCGGACCGGATTATGCGGGTGGTGAGCTCAATCTGGCCGGAGAGAACCGCCGCCCCTGTTAGGTCTGACCAGTATGCTTCGTCACCGGGGCTGGTAAGAATAGGATAGCTGTTCTGCTTTGGCACCAGCTCGAAGAGATCTCTGGCAGAGATTGCCAGGTCGTACGTTTGGATACCCACCTGGGTGGGTCCGTCGCCGACGAAAACGCAGAGGTCCCCTGTGGCCGATCCAGGGTTCGCGAAATTGACGCCAATGATCCGGGTGAGGTCGGCGGGAGTAACAAGCGCGCATTCGTCAATGCTGGCGGTCGAGAATGCGGGGGAACCGCTTGGTGTGACTGGGGTCGCGTTCGTGGTTGGTACGGATGTGCCGCCGGGTGTAGCATTGTGGCCGCCGCAAGCGACCGACGCCAGGCAGCAGCTCAGCACACTCGCCATGACGAACATCCAACTAACTTTCATAGTTACGACTAGGCGCAGCGCTTGCCGAAGAACTGGCCAAACGTTGCGATGTCCGGAAGGGTAATCATCCCGTCGCCGTTCAGGTCGAAGCGCACGTCGTAGGGTGGTCCGGGTGAGTGCGAGCCAAACACGCCACTGTATTTGCTCACATCAGATAGCCCCACCAACTGGTCGTCATTCGAGTCCATCGGCCAGGTGTCCGGGAGCGGCTCGTCATTCGGCATCGGTGTGCTGGCACAGGCGCGCGTCGGGTCAGTGCCGATGACCGACTCCGGTGCTTTGCTTCCCGCGGTGACGGTGTCCGCAAAGCCATCACAGTCGGAGTCACCGGTCGGCCAGCTCCAACCTCCGGAGCGACAAGTGTGAGTGCCTTCCGTGTTGCCGTTGAGGTCGACGGCACGCCAGGTGATCGACGAGCCAACAGACAGGCTGATCGGCGCGCTGTAGGTCTGGTAGCTGCCGCTGCCGATCTTGTACTCGATGCCGGAAATGCCCGCCGCCTCAGTCGCCGTTAGCTGCACCGAGACGCTGCCGCTCATCGCCGAACCGATCGAGTTGGAGACGGGCGGCGTCGCATCCGTGAAGTCATAGAAGTTCGCCCAGGCGATAAAGGCGATTTGCGTTTGGCCAGCCACGGACGGATGGAAGTAGTCGAGCGTGGAGACGTCGTCCGTGGTGAACACGGTGTTGAAGCCGATGTAGTTGTCGAAGCGGCAGTGGGTGTATTGCGTACAAACATCGTGCAGGACCGTGTTGAAGTCCATGTTCCGCTGGCGCACGTCGGCGCGACGCTGGACGTCAGCCGCGGCCATCGAAGTCGGGTTGGCAAGTAGCGCCTGACAAATGCTGGCAAACTGCCAGACGTTCCGAGCGTTTGCGCTGTCGTGAAGGATAGACCACAGGTTGTAGATGTCCGGAACGCTGCCGACGGCGATGCGAGCGTCGGGCAGCCCATTGGTGAGGGTTTGCATCGCCTGCTGAAACCGTGCCTGGAATGTGGCTACCGATGTCATCGTTCCTGCACTGGATGTGCAGACGTCATTCCCGCCCATGAGGACGGTCACCAGGTTGGCGCCCTGCGCGACGGCGTTTGACGCCTGGCCGTTGAGGTCGGCCATCTTGGCACCGCTGACGGCGTCATTGAATCGATTGCCGGAGATTCCGGGATGCACCGCGAGCAACCGCGAGTAGATGCTGTTGACGGACGGTGAGGTCCCCGTCGACCAGGAGTTTTCGAGTTGCTCACCGAACATTGTTGGATCGGCGTCAAAGGCGCGCGTGATCGAATCACCGAGGCTGGCTATTGAGTTCGGATAGCCGACGACGGGTGAGTCCGCCTGGGCGCTCCGAGAGTGCGACAGGCCAATCGCAGTAAGGAGAGTGAGCGCAAGTGCGCCGATCAGTAACCGAGCCGGCATGGTTGCACAATTATAAGGTCTGCTCCCGGCCACACGCATGTTGATGGCTTCAGATTCCGGGCCACCTTGTCGAAAGAACGGCCCAATGAGATTCCGCTCTCCTCCTTGGAGCCGTCAGTTCGGTCGCGAAAACCGTAGCATATTTGGCTGGTTGGGCCTGGGGCGAAGGCCGCCTCAAGGCCCGGGACAGCCGTCGGGGAGCCCCAGTGGTAGACCAGCCAGGGCTAGCAGGACGGTGAGCGCATCCTCGTCGTCGACGGCTCCGCTGCAGTTCACGTCACCTTTCAGGTGGGTGCCGGCCTGCTCTCCGATCGGTGTACAGCCGGCGCCCTGGGCTGTCACGCTGCTCTGGTGGCTGGCCACGTAGGCGAGGAGCGCGAGCAGGTCGATTGGCGTGAGGTTGCCGTCGCAGTCGGTGTCTCCGAGGCCGAAGGTGCCAGGGGAGAGAGTGGGCGTCGCGGTTGGGTGGAAGATGGTCGGCACCGGCGTGGGCGTCACCGGCGGAGTCGGCGTGATCGTGGGTGCGGTGGCGTTGGTGATCGTGCAGGACAGGGTCCCGTCAACCAACAGCAGCACCGACGTGCAGTTGGTGCTCACGATGAACCCCTGGGGTGGGTCCTCCGTGGCCGTGCAGGTGGCGCCAGCGCTGTTGAAGCCCCTGATCGTCGTCGTGAAGGGCGTGTTGGGATCGGCGAAGCCGCTGTCCGCGTCCGGGGTGCCGCTGGTGCAGGTGATGTGGATCGCCACCGGCGTTGTGATGGATGAAGGTGAGTAGACCTTGTTGACGGTGAAGGTGGCGGTGTTCAGGGTGTTGGTGATGGTGCAGGGGAAGTCCTGACCGTCGACGACGGCCTGGCTTTCGCAGCCCGCGTAGACCGCCGTGTAGCCCGCCGGTTCGGGCGACTCAGTCGCCGTGCAGTGGTCGCCGGGGTTGAACCCCTTGACGTGGAATGTCACCGGCGTGCCGGGGGTTACGGCGGTGGCGGTACTCGGGCTGACGGACAGGTTGGGACTCGCGCTAGAGCAGGTGACGGTCACCAGAGCGCTGTCGGTAGGCCCGGCGGGTGAGTATTCCTTGCTGACCGTGATGGTGGCGTCTCGCGGCGTGTTGGTGACCGTGCAGGTGCCGCCGGCGATGAGCGCAGCGTTGCAGGTTCCGGTGGAGGTGTAGCCGGGGACCGGTTGTTCCGTGGCGGTGCAGGTTGGGTCGCCAGAGTAGCCGGTGACGGTGAACTGGCGCGGCGTTGCCTCGGTCACGGTGCCGGAGTTGGCGCTGACGTTGCCGCCGGTCACCGTCCCGCCGTTCGGAGCGCAGGCCAGCGACACCGTAGCACTGATGGAGGCATCGTCGGAGAAGTCCTTAGATACGGTGAAGGTCGCCGTAATGGCGTTGGTGATCGTGCAGGAGGCGCTGCCGTTGGCTGGCAGCGGGACGCCCGTCGTGCAGCCGCTGGAGGTGTATCCGGACGGAGCCGTACCCTCTGTCGCCGTGCAGGTAGCGCCGGCTGCTGGGATGCCGGTGACGGTGAAGGCAGCGGGCGCAGCCTCGCTGGCGTCAGTCGGGTTAGTAACGATCGTGCCGACGCCACCGCAGTTCAGGGTGACGGAGACGGTGGTCGTGTCGTTGGACGGCTTGTCGGAGAAGTCCTTGTTGACGGTGAAGGTCGCGCTGTTCAGGGTGTTGGTGATGGTGCAGGAGGCGCTGCCATTGGCTGGCAGCGGGACGCCCGTCGTGCAGCCGCTGGAGGTGTATCCGGACGGAGCCGTACCCTCTGTCGCCGTGCAGGTAGCGCCGGCTGCCGGGATGCCGGTGACGGTGAAGGCAGCGGGCGCAGCCTCGCTGGCGTCAGTCGGGTTAGTAACGATCGTGCCGACGCCGCCGCAGTTCAGGGTGACGGAGACGGTGGTCGTGTCGTTGGACGGCTTGTCGGAGAAGTCCTTGTTGACGGTGAAGGTCGCGCTGTTCAGGGTGTTGGTGATGGTGCAGGTGTAGCTTCCGGTAGTGGCAAGGGTCGGATTGCAGTCCGTAGAGTACCCGGCGCTGTAACCGGCCGGAACCGGGTTCTCGACGAACTGGCACGTGGCGCCGTCGGCGAACCCGCGGGCGGTGAACTGCGTAGCGCCAGGTGTGGCTGGGTCAACGGTATTGCTGGTCGGTGTGATCGTACCGTCATCACAAGTGGCGTCGACGGGCACGGTCGTGGCCGGCCCGGCCGGTGAGTAGACTTTGTTGACGGTGATCTGCGCGTGAGTCTGGTTGGTCAGGGCGCAGTTCAATGTACCGCCGCTACTGAGAGGGGCGGTGGTGCAGTCGGCGCTGGACCCTGTGAGGTTGTATCCCGCCACCGGGACGGTCTCGGACACCGTGCAGGTGGCGCCGGCGTTGAAGGCGGTGACGGTGAAGGGGGGAGCCGAGGAGTCGCCGGTGATGGTGCTGGTGTGGGCGTCGGCTCCATTGCCGCCAGTGATGATCCCGGATGTACAGCTGAGGCTGACGGTGACTGTGCCAGTGGGGTTCGCCGGGATGAAAGTCTTCGAAACGTTGACCGTAGCTACGGATGGCACGTTGTCGATATGGCAGGTGGCGGCTACCCCGGGGGTGATGCTCTGCGCGTCATCACATGTGCTGGCCGTCAAATCTTCAGCGTAGCCGGGTTCGCCGCCGGTCTCGCTGACGGTGCAGCTTGCCCCGGCCGGGAACGCACTCAGAGTGAAGGTGACGCCAGTGGCCCCGGTGGGGACGCTCTGCGGCGGGGTCGGCGAGATGATCGTGCCGGCAGTGCAGTTTGGTGTGACATCGACCGCCGTAGTCGTAGCGTCGGAGTAGATCTTGGTAACCTTCAGTGTGGCCGTCGTGGTGTTGACGATCGTGCAGGTGACCGGGGTGAGACTGGGGGCAACAGCTTTGTTCGCGCAATCTGTCTGAACGGCCGTGTAGCCCCCCGGAACTGTCTCGGTCGCTGTGCAGGTGGGATTTGCCCCGGTGGCGGTTACGGTGAAGTTTGCGGGATCAGCCTCAGAGGCCCCCGGGTCCTCGTCGGTGTGAGTCGCGTTGGTGCACGACAGCGCAATAGTGACGTCGGTCGTGTCGCTGCTCGGCTTATCACTGAAGTCCTTGTGGACGAGGAACTGCACTGTCGTTGGCACCGGTGTCGGCGACGGTGTCGGCGTTACGGGGACGCATGGCTCGGTGCCCAGGGTCGTAACGTTAATGGAGCCGTTCTGCACCGTGCCGATGGTGTACACGCTGCTGTCGGAGGACAGGATCTGCGGGTTGCCGAGCAGGAGCGGGTCCCCATCGATCGCCAGCTCAGTTGCGCCGTTGGCGATGGCGGTAACGGTGAACCGGTAGAGCACGCCGGCGCCGTCGTCGTAGTTCGTGCTCAGGTCCGCCTCGCTGACACTGAAGTCGTTCGCAGGGCCCGGAGGAGAGTCCGAGAAGCTGAACGGCACGTAGCCGGTGCCGCCGGACGCGATAATGAACTTGGCGTTCGCCCCTGTGATCGTCAGGATCGAGGAGTCGTAGACCAGGTTGAACCCGAAGGCCGACATACCGGTAAAGTCGCCGGCCGGGGCTCCGGAGTAGGTCGGTACCGCGTCAACGACGACGTCGATCGTGAAGGTCGATCCGTTCGCCACCGTTGTACACGGGTCGATAGTTCCGAGCGTCTCGACGTGAGGCGTTACGCTCGCCGCAGCGGTGGTGGTGTTACCAGTGGTATCGGTGTCCACCGCCAGAAGGTTGATGTCGGCGGCCGCGCCAGCGGACACGATGAACAATCTGACTGCCAACGCGAGGAGTACGAGGGCGCCTACGAGCGCTATTAGAGCCTGGTGCGCGAAGACACTTCGAAGATGTTGCAAACCGTTCACCCCCACAATTACAGAGCGCGTTTGATCAGGCGCATAGCTTATTGGATATCATTTTAACACGCGTGCCGATCAGCTTGCGATTCCAGCTGTAGACGAAGCGGGAGCCGAAAAACGTCTGGTGCTGACGTCTCACGAGTTGATGAGTCCCGCACCCGCTAACAACCGTAGTGTCATCTAAGGCGTACAGTGTTTCCCGAAGAATTGACTAAAGAGCGTCACGTCTTGCAAACCGATGCGCCCATCGCCGTTGAAATCAAAGCGCACGTCGTAGGGTGGCCCCGGTGCATGCGAGCCAAATACAGAGCCATACCTGGACACGTCAGATATCCCAGCCAACTGGTCGTTGTTGAAGTCCACCGGCCAGGCGTCTGGAGGCGGCTCGTTGTTGGGAATACTGTCTGCCGCGCACCCTTTGTTCGGGTCTGTGCCGACGAACACTTCCTGCGAACTCGTGAATCCGTCACAGTCCGGGTCATTTGTTGGCACCGGCCGAGGGGGCATGACGCCGTTCGGGCAGCTTGATGTTGGGGTGGGCGATGGCGATGGCGATGGCGATGGCGTGGGTATGGGCGAGGGCGATAGGGTCGGCGTTGGCGTTGGGGTGAGCGTAGGGGTCGGCGTAGGGGTTGGCGTAGGGGTCGGCGTAGGGGTCGGCGTTGGGGTTGGCGTAGGGGTCGGCGTTGCCGTGGGTGTTGGCGTTGGCGACGCGGTGGGCGAAGGCGTTGCCGACGCGGTGGGCGTAGGCGTAGGCGACGCGGTCGGCGTGGGAGTAGACGTAGGCGACGCGGTCGGCGAAGGTGTTACCGTCGCGCCTCCGTAACTGCCCACGCATCCCGAATACGGAGTTACGCCATCGTTGTTGGCGTTACTCCACTCCAGTTGAACAATGTAGGGATTACCATTCAAAGTCATGTTTTGGCCGCCGGACTGGATCGTGCCGTACCTGTAGCCGCACTTGTCGCCTATTTCAGCGCTCGAACTGTCGTACCAGGCATCCAGGTTGGGGTCGTTGGCCATTTCGAAGTGTTCGTGAGAGGAGGTTGAGATCTCAGAATCGGCCGCTAGGTTACCGTTCGGAGATTGGCTAAAGGCGCGGCAGGCCGTTGTCCAGCTCTCGTCGTACGGCATGTTCGCGTAGAAGATGTCCGCGCCAAAGTAGCTGTGATACGCGCAGTAACCGAACGGCGAGTTGATGCCGGGGCTACAGGACTTGTCAGGGAACGGCGCTGAGGGGTCGTAGCAGCTTTCGATGCCTGGCTCCGTGTATACGAAGTATACGGACCCGATGCCGGGCGTGGGCCAGGCCAGATTAAGGGTCAGAGCGTGCGTCACCTCGTTCTCGATATCCAGGTCCGAGATAGGATGCGCCGCGGCCCCTCTGCTTCCCGGGTATGCAATGGAGTCGACAAATGTCCCGCCGAGCGTCGAGACGTTCTGCATATAGATCGGGCCCGGGAGTTGGTAGTACTGGCTGACGACGTTGTAGAAGCCCGACGACCCGATGTCCTGGAAGTAGCGGTTGATCAACGACCGGTAACCCGCGGAGATAGTGCCGTGTGGATTCCAGAAGATCGTGTAAACGGCAACCGTTTGCTGAATAGGTCCCCCGTTATAGCTCATGTTGGTCACGGATGCAGGGGCAGTTCCGACGAGCATAGCTTGCTGCGCCTGTCGTGACGCGGCTTGAGGCAAGGCGAGATGAACGTTGCCTGGTCCGTAAGTTGAAGGGAGTGGCACCTGTGCACTACTGCGCTGACTTGAGAGCGACGAGCCCGCGATGAAGATGGCGAGCAGCAATATCGCTGCGGCGAGCTTCCAAGCCACAGTGATGGTCAGGCGGCTGGTCGACTTTCTCATTGCAGCGGACGGCGGGGACTATCTACGTATAACGTCGAGGCGTAGCATTAGTCAATGCGTCGTATCCACCACATCGGCTTCGCGCCGAGCGGACGGCATGCCAACGGAGACGCTAACAAACTTCGGTGTCAGGTATGGAGAACAGCCCGATGCCGGATCTCGTGCGCTGGCTCCGCTTTCGCTGGCAGCCGCGGCCGCGGCAGGCCACCGGCGACAAGGCCTACGCCACGCTGGAGAACATCAAGGTCTCGAAGATGATGGCATCAAGGCCTACATGCCGCTGCCCAACTGGTCAAGAAGGCTCGGCTTCCACGGCCAGGAGCAATTCACTCACCTGGCCGAGCGCGATGTCTATGTCTGCCCGCAGGGGCAGGAACTCGCCAGGAGAACGAGCAGTCAGCGCTCTAGCGCCCATTTCTACAGAGCTGCCGCCGGGGTCCGCCAGGCCTGCCCGGCGTTGTCCGCCTGCACCAGCAGTCCTCAGGGTCGCACGATCCGCCGCCCCTTCGACCAGGAATACATCGAACGAGTCCGCCGCTACCACGACACCGAGCCCTGCTTGCGGGTGATCCGGAAGCGCCAGGCCTGGGTGGAGCCTCTATTCGCTGAGGCCAAGATCAGGCACGGCCTGCGCAGGTGGCGACGGTCGCATCGGGTTTGGCGGACATAGCCCAGTTCAGCCAGTTCTTCGGCCAGAGGTGCGCGCCTTAGGGGACACTACGGTTTGAGGGATGAATACCCCTGCGTTACAATTCGTGTGCCTCACGATGGCGAACAACGATTCCCAAAGAACGAGCTAAACGCCGCGACATCCGGCAACGAGATCACCCCATCACCGTTGAGGTCAAAGCGTGCGTTATATGACGGCCCGGGTGAGTGCGAGCCCAATACACTACTGTATCTGGAGACGTCCGTCAGTCCCACCAACTGGTCGTTATTCATGTCGGGTGGCCAACCGCTCGCGCCGCAAGCGCGCGATGGATCTGTGCCGATAAACGCCTCGAGCGCGGTCGTGAAGCCATCGCAGTCCAAGTCACCGGACGGGATCAGCCAAGGCGGGACAATGCCGCCAGGGCAGGCTGGTGTGGGGTTGGGAGTGGCCGTTGGCCCAGGCGTCGACGTGGCGATGATGATGTTCGGGAAGTTCTTGTGGACGTTGTCGGACGGTGTCTGCGGGCCGCCAGTGACCGCCGGTACGCACCATGGGCTCGGGCACGGCGCCGGATTCCCTAGGTTTGCTTCCTGCACAGGCAATTGTGGCAAGACGTCAGCCTGGATCTCGTAAGGATTCATCGGTGGACTCTCGACGCTACAGACGAGCGAGTAGGATCGTTGAAGCGTTCGCATCTCAGCGACCGCCATCCCGGTGAGGTCAATGTCGAGCTCCGAGTAGAGCGTCTCGAGAATGCCGTCATTGTTCTCATCAGTCTGGAACTCAATATAACCGTCACCGCTTACGGAAATGAGCCGTGCCTCGCAGACACCGAGCTTGGACACAGCCAGCACGGTGAGGTGGACATCGGTGGGATAGTTGCCGTTTGTGACCGTGATTGTCATAGCGTGTGTCGACGCCACACCCTCTTGCGTTGTGATCTGCTCTTCCTTGACTACGGACACACCGACGTCCGTGAAGTGGACTATTGGGCTGGAGGGGCTAGGACTGGGTGAGGGCGCCGCTGTTGAGGTCGGTGAAGGTGATTGGCTCGGACTGTTCGAGGGCGTCTTGGCCGACGCGATGGTGCCGAACTGAACAAGGATCACGAGCGCTGCGATGATCAAGCCGATCAAACACACGAGTTCAGTCGCTAGAGTAAACTTGATCTTCATTTGGCCGTCCTCCGCTCAAGACGTCGTGGTTTCCCAAATTAGTGAATAAACCCACGCAGGATTATAACGCGGTCAAGAACCGCATCTGTTGTGGGGAGGAGGCGATTCCTTCAGAGTTGCCAAACCGTCTGCTTCCAGCCCTCGTTCCTGAACTTACGCGACACGAAGTGATGCTCCTGCTGTTTCCCGTCAGCAACTTTCGGAATCTGAGTAAGCAGTTCCGAATGAACAACTGAAGGGATGGCTCTCGCTCCCCGAGGGGCGGTAGGTTACCGCCCAAGGAAAGGAGCAAGGCATGCCGAGGAAGCGCTCTACAGCGGAGGTTGCGGCGGAGGCCGCGACCGACGAGGCCCGTCAGTTTGTGCGCCGGGTGAGAAGGGCGCCGAGACGGAAGTTCACTCCAGAAGAGAAGGTGCGGGTCGTGATGGAGGGGTTCCGGCGCGAGGTACCGGTGAGCGAGCTCTGCCGCCGGGAGGGCATCCGGCCGAACGTCTACTACTCGTGGCTCAATGACTTCATGGAAGCCGGCAAGTCGAGGCTGCAAGCAGACACGGTGTGGGACGCCACACGGGCAGAGGTTGACGGCTTCCGGCAGGGGAATGAACAGCTGAAGCAGCTGGTGGCGGAGCTCTCGCTCGCGGTCCTGGTGTTAAAAAAAACAGCCGCCCCCGACTTCGACTGAAGGCAAGGCTCGCACGCATGGAACTTGCTGAAAAGGCAACCCTGATCGCGCTCGTCCGAGCCTCGCCAGCGCCGCACAGCAGGTGCTGGCTCGGGCTGCCCAAGTCGACTTCCTTTCGTAACGACCAGACCACTTCGAATTACGACGGTCTCAGAAAGTCTGACACCGGACAGCGGCAACCCCCGTCAGCCCGGCCTTAAGACTCGCCGAGCCGGCTGCTTACGAGTCGCGCCGATTACCATTGCTCGTCTCTTGGCCTGTCTGTAAAATCCCAGTATGAAAGGCCAATTGCGGATTCGGCCGCTGCTCCTGATGCCCCTCGTCGCTCTAGCGTGCCTTCTCGCCCTCAGCTGCGGTGGCAGCGACGATTCGAACTCTCCTTCCCCGAGCAACAACTTCCCGGCCCTCGTCACCGATCACTCGAACGCCCCGTTCCAAATCGTCGTCTCACTGCCGATCTTCGTCGATATCGTCAAGCAGGTAACAGGGGATCAGGCGCAGGTAACGGCACTAATCCCGTCCGGCGCTGATCCTCAAACGTACGTCCCCTCGCAGGATATGGCGCAGGTCGTTTCGGACGCCAATATGATCTTCTACAACGGCCTCGGCCTGGAAGCTCCGACTGAGCAGTTCATCCAGCAGCACTACACGCAGCCGGCGCTCTTGATCGACTTCGCGCGGAACGTTCCCTCACCGAGTGCATCACAGCCCGTGAACTTCCCGATTTACGCGAAGCAAGTCGGTGACGACCCCCACCTCTTTCTCGATCCAAAGCTCATCTCCGTCTATCCCGAGACTGTGGCGGACAGCATGGTGATCAAGGACGGACAAAACCAAGCGTACTACAACGCACGCTACCGAGCATACAAGCCACAGCTGGACGCACTGGACACCGAAATTTCGCAGAAGCTGAACAACATTCCCGCGCAGAACCGCGGGCTGCTCGTTACGTACCACAACTCGCTAATCTGGTTCGCCAAACGCTACGGTCTCGGCGTTTCGGGCACGCTCGCCGACGACGGTCAGGACGGACTGGCACAGATCGTAGCGACGAAGCACCCCCCCGGCCTGTTCACGGAGACTGGATACGACACGATAGGACTCGCGCAAATCGCAACCACTGCCGGGATCAAGGTGTGCAACCTCGATACGGACGCGGTCGCGGACGCGAACACGACCTATATCAAGATGATGGAGAGCGACGTCGACGCGATCGTCCGCTGCCTCAGTTAATTCGTCGCCGCAAGGCGTGTGATAGCGTCACGGGCAATACTTGTCGCGGCTCTGAGCGCCATGCAAACTACGAGCGTGCCAGTGTCCAGACTCCTCCCTGCGCTCGCCCTGATCTGCCTGCTCGCCGCGTGCTCCGGCGGCGGCGACAGCAACGCTAGTCCCACCCACAACGCAACGCTTAGCCCGACTTCGAGCCCGACTTCGAGCCCGAGGGCCAGCCCGGGTGTGCCCGGCCTGCCGGCAGACCGCGTGACGCTGTACGGCGCGGACGCCGGGGACCAGGCCGGCGCAGTCATAAGCGGCGATTTCAACGGCGACGGTATCATGGATGCCGCACTGGGCGCGCCGTTCGGGGATGGGCCGGGCAACCAGCGCACCGACGCTGGCGAGGTGTACATCCTTCTCGGGCCGTTTGCGCCCGGCACGTCGCTCGATGCGGGTGCCGGAGATTACGACGCCGTCTTCTATGGAGCATCCGCCGCTGACGACCTGGGCCGGGCGTTGACCGTGGGCGATTTCAACGACGACGGCGTCGATGACATCGTCATGGCAGCCCCGGCGGCGAACGGCCAGGCTGGGCTCCTCTACTTGATGTTCGGCGGCACGTGGCCGCGTGAGACCGACTTTGCCACGTCTGACCCCGACGTGCTTCTCAGCGGCGCCGACGCCGGCGATTACGCAGGCTTCACGCTGGCCGCCGCCGACTTGGATGGCCAAGGCGCGAGCGATCTGATCGCCGGCGCGATGCTCGCCGATGGCCCGCAAAACAGCCGTGCGGATGGCGGAGAGGTCTACGTCGTGAAGGGGCCTTCGCTGGTCGCCGGCAGCAGCACCAACCTGGAGGAGACCGGAAACATCGTCTACGCTGCGAGCCCCGGCGACCATCTGGGCGAGGGTCTGACCACGGGCGACGTGAACGGCGATGGCAAGCCAGACCTGGTGCTAGTCGCCACCTTCAGCGGCGGGCCAGACGGATCGCGCGCGGGAGCAGGTGAAACGTACGTCATCACATCGCCCGCGACGTTGCCGCTCGACCTGGCGTCTGGCGGCGCTGACCTCGAAATCCTCGGCGCGGACCCGGGCGATCAACTGGGGCACTCCGTCGCTACCGGCGACACAGACGGCGACGGCGCTGCGGACATCTGGTTGGGAGCGGTGAGCGCGGACGGCCCAAGCAACACCGTCGACCTGGCGGGCGAAGCGGTGCTGGTGGCCGGAAAGCGCCCGGCAGGCACTCTAATCGATGAGGCTGCAGGCGGTACAAACGCGATCATCTACGGCCCGGAGGCCACCTCCAGGCTCGGCCGCAGTCTGGCCGACGGCGATCTGAACGGCGACGGGCACGCCGATCTCGCTATATCGGCTCCCAATCTGGACAGTCGCGGGGGCCGCCTGTTCGTCTTCTTCGTAGCCAGCTCCTACCCGAGCAATGCGACCGGCGCCAACGTCACCCTGCGCGGCCTCGATACTGGGGATATCCTCGGTCACGAAACGTTTGGCACGCCGTCGATCTCGATGACCGACCTCGACGGTGACGGCCGTACCGATCTGTTGGTCTCGGCGCCGGGCGGCGACGGGCCCGACAACAGCCGGACAGACTGCGGAGAAGCGTACCTGATCTCCGGCGAGACGCTGGCTGGCGGCTAGTCCAGCTTGCCGTAAGCCAAGGGCGACGGGTTGGAGGCGCCAGTGAACGTCGCCAATTCGATTGACCGGCCCCCGCCCTGCCAGATAGCCTGTATCACAGGAATGCAACATCCGATCCGACCCCCCACGTACGACCGCATCAAAGCAGCTGTCCCGAAACTCCGGTTTGAATTGCGACACATCCTCTTTTCTGCGGTGATCGTGTGCATCTCAGCGCTCCTCGCGGGCTGCGGTGATTCGACGTCCTCCTCAACACCGACCGGCACGCCCGTCAAAGGACACGCCGTGATCAAGGTGAACCTACCGGCCCCGATCCCGCCCGACTCGCTCACTGCGGTATCAGATGTTCTCAAAGCCCGCATGACTACCGCCAGCGTCGACGCGCAGATCAGCGGCAGCGACGGCCAGTTCACGATTGACTTCTCAGGAGCACTCTCGGACGACTTCGTCACCCAACTCCTTGTGACAAACAGCGTGCAGTTCAAGGAACCACAACTGAAGGACACCCAGATCAAGTGCCAGGACACCAGCGGAAACGAGTTCGACATCGACGCCACGGCGTTACAACAGGCCGGCGACCTCCCCGTGTGCGCCGGCAGCGAGGGTCAGCGGGGCCAGGTCGAATGGCAGCCGGCAATTGCCAGGGTGAACGGGGTCGATACTCAACTGTCCGGCAGCATGATCACGTCCGATCACGTGCTCGTGAGAACAGACGACAAAGGCGCCCAGGTGTTGGACGCCCAATTCAACGGCGACGGCACTACCATCCTCCAGGAAGTGTCCGGGCAATTCGTGAACTATCCGCTCGGTGTATTTCTGGACGACACTCTCCTCATGGCGCCACTGATCAAACACCAAATAACGACCGGGCTGATCACCCTGGCAGGGGCAACCCCGGAGGGTATGCAAGAGCTGTACGCCATCCTCAAGGGCGGCGTACTGCCAGCGCCCGTCAGTCTCGTGAGCATCCAACTCAGTTGAAATCGCCTATTTCCCGTCACATCTTTCGGTAATCTGAACCGCTCATCGCGTCCGCTTCGGCAGCAGACGTTTGGTCGAAGTCGCCAACTTCTACTTCTGCTCAACATCGTTCCACAGCGCCGTCTGTGAACCAGACATCTGTACGTCGTCAGCGAAATTCGGACTTTTCGGCCTCTTTGCTAATGGACACTTTTCGGGGCGGGCTCTCACTCGTTGCTGGCTCGATTGTAGTCCCGTCGCTGTTGTAGCGTCCTCTGTTTAACCTCCTTTCTCTTGGCCAGGATCTCGTCCCGGCGTCCGGAGTAGACGTCGGCCGGAGTGACGTTACCGATGCCCTCGTGGTAGCGGAGGTAGTTGTAGTACTGGACGAAGTCGGCGAGGGCTCGCTCCAGGACTGCGGGCGTCTCATAGACCACCAGCTTGACCTGTCCTTTGAGGGTGCGGTGGTAGCGCTCGATCTTGCCGTTGGTCTGAGGGTGGTAGGGGGCCGAGACGATGTGGCGAATGCCGAGCAGCCGCAGGTAAGCAGCGAAGACGTGGGAGAGGTAGCCGGGTCCGTTGTCGGAGAGGAGGGAGGTGCGGTCGCTGAGCGGAACTTCGGTCATGCCGGTCTTCTCCACGGCGTCCTGGACTACCTCGATCAAGGAGCCAGCCGTCATGTCCAGTTGCAGGCGCCAGGCCAGGATGAAGCGGCTGTAGTCGTCGAGGACGGTGACGAGGTAGTAGTAACCCCAGCCGGCGACCTTAAGGTAGGCGCCGTCGGTGGCCCACATCTGGTTGGGGTGCGAGGTCTTGCGGTAGAACTCCTTCTGGGCGGCGAAGCCCAGCACCTCGGCCGGTTTCACCAGGCCGTGGCGCTTGAGCAGGCGGTAGCAGGAGGACTCAGATACAGAAAAAGCGCCGGCATCGGTGATGCGCAGCGACAGTTCCCTCGGGCTCAGCTCCGGCGAGGCCCGGGCCAGCGCCAGGATAGATTCCTCTTCCTCTGGCCGCAGCCTGTTCCAGGGTGTCTTGGGCGGCAGCGTCCGGCCGCCGCGGCTGCACCAGTCGTAGTAGGTCGACTTCGGCAGCCCCAGCTGGGCCAACACTTGCTTGTGCGGCAGGGGCGAGGCTCGCACGAGCGCGATCAGGGTTGCCTTTTCTCCAGGCTCCATGCGTGCGTACCTCGGCCTCAGTCGAAGTCCGGGACGGCTGTTTTTTTAAGCACCAGCACCTCGAGCGAGAGCTCCGCCACCAGCTGCTTCAGCTGCTCGTTCTCCCGCCGGAAGCCGTCCACCTCTGCCCGCGTGGCATCCCGTACCGTGTCTGCTTGAAGCCTTGACTTGCCGGCTTCCATGAAGTCCTTGAGCCAGGCGTAGTAGACGTTTGGCTTGATGCCCTCGCGGCGGCAGAGCTCACTCACCGGCACCTCGCGCCGGAACCCCTGCAGCACGACCCTCACCTTCTCCTCGGGGGTGAACTTCCGTCTCGTCGCCCTTCTCACCTGGCGGACGAATTGGCGGGTCTCGTCCGTCTCTGCCTCGGCCAACGCTTCTGCTGTCGAACTCTTCCTCGGCACTGCTTTGCTCCTTCCTCTGGGCGGTAACCTACCGCCCGCTGGGGAGCGAGAGCAAACCCTTCAACTGTCCATTAAGAACTGCTTACTCAGATTCCGAAAGTTGCTGACGGGAAACACCAGACATCACCGCTGGCGACACGGTGACCTGGAGCGTCGATGGGGGACAGCACACCGTCACCGAGTGCACAGGCAAATTCGCGACGTGCCCGCCGGCGCTTGGCTTCGCCTCCAGTGCATAAAAACGAGATGAGGGGGACCATTGTCGTCGCGAGCGCTGCGACACCATCGCCCACTCCCGAGCAGGCGACGGTGACGGAAGCTCCAACGATCTCCAACCCGCAGCCGCCATACCTACAACGGGTGGCCCGTCCTCAGATGGTGGCACGAGCGTGCGGCACTGCGCACTGCTTGCGCTGGGAGCGGCCCTTCTCGGAGGATCCGGCACCGCCTTAGCGATCGCGCGCAATCGCTAGACGGCGGGTCGTTCAGAGAAATCGGCTAGGACGCCGCCGTTCGGGCAAATCGGGGACGCCCGCGTGCTACTGGGGTGCGCCAATCTTGATGTCCGCGCCCAGATCGGATAGTTCGTACGTCATTTTCACACTGATCGGCTGGCCATTCGAATATTGGCCAGAGCCGGTCAGGTCGATCTTTACGGGGTAGTTACCGCCGTTCGCGACCCAGATCGTGCCGCCCAGAGTCTTGACGTTGATACCAACGTCGCTCGAAGGGCCAAAATCCGCCTCCCTCGCGAAGAAGTCCGTTGACATCGCCTGGAGGGTGAACTTCTGGCTTGCTACGTCATTGACAGCCTCAGCCTGCCCGGCGCCAAGTTTCGTCGTATCGATATCTGGCGCCAACGCTGTACAGAGTAGGTACGGCTGGTAAGGGATGGGAACCGGGCGTGCGCTGCTGCCCGACTGCGTCCAAACGTTGTCCAGTTTCACGAAACCTTGATTGTCAGCCAGCTGGATCGCCTCGTAATCGCCGGTCGCGTCTCCCGTGTCGTTGTGAATCGTTGCGTCGATTGCGGCCCCAGCTACGGAGGCCTGAATGGTCGACGTGAAGTTAAGAGCGGTGTGAGGCTGAGTGGAGCCCGAAGGAGCAGGCGCAGATGACGTCGGACTTGGCAAAGCGGTGACCATCAAGGCCACGGTCTCCGTGTAGCGGTAGGACCCGCTCGTTAGCGTGTCACAAACGAGGGGCCCTGGCTTAGCATCCGGCGTCGAACTGCCGCCGCAGGCTACAAACGCCAGGGCGAGCGCAACCAGAAGACCTGCCAACGCCTTTGGAAAAAGAAGAGAGTGATCCATGGTCACATAATAAATCTTTGTGCTGCTTATTGGACAATTTCATGGATGAATGACCCCCCCTTTTGTGTACCGGATTCGGTGCGCGGCGGCGGGACGCGGAGCGACTGCCCCTCCTGCGGCGAGGCCCACATCATTGGGGGAAGAGTGGGCCACTGGCGAAGACTAATGGCATAGAGTCGCGCTTCATAGTTCGGATCCGGATCCGTCTGCGAGGCGTTGCCCGCAGCAAGAACGAGCAGCTCCGGTATGCCATCGCCGTCGATGTCCGCGAACGCGACTGAGCCACCGAGCCCCTCGCCTCCAGACGCACCGAGGATCGAGACGATATCCGTCCCCGCCTGAGCTAGATCGATGTCTGCGGTCGTCTTACCATTGATCAAGTGCGTTGTCCCGGCCGCGGGTCTGTCCGAGGGGCCTTCCAAATCTGACCCGAACGCGATTCGAGGCGTTCCGCCAAGTGCGGTAGCCGTCACGCTGGAGGGGGCGAACTCATTCGCAGTCGGCCCAAAGACCCGAACCCCTGCCCCCGCTTTCGCCAGGTCGATCGTGGTCGAGGATGCCGCTGCTATATCGATGATCGAAACCTCGCCCGAGGCGCTGCGTTTGTTGTCCGGGCCCGCGCCGCCCGGCGCGGAGCCGATCACTTCCGCCCTGTTGTCATTATTCACATCTGCCGCCGCAACTAGAGTTCCAAAGTTGTCATTAGCGTCAGCACCTGTGATCGTGACCGCGGCATCGCGAAGCGTCGCCTGCTTCGGCATATCTTTGCCGCCGAAGAATACGAACACGCCACCGGGGTCCGTTCGGTCGCCCGCTGGTCCGTCATAGCCGCTCGCCCCGACGATGATGTCGGCGATGCCGTCACCGCTAACGTCGGCCGCCGCGACGGAGCTACCGAACTGTTCAAGCTGATTGACGCCTGAGAGCCGCACGTCTTCATCGTCCTGTGCCACCGTCACGTGCCCATGCAGGTCGTGCGAACCATAGACAACGTACACCTCACCGACGGTCGTTCGAACTCCGCCCGGAGGGGTGTTCGGCTCCCGGCCCGCGTATGGTGCGCCCGCGATCAAGTCGGCGATACCGTCGCCATTTACGTCCGCCACGGCAAAGGTCTGCCCTAGATGCGAGAATCCCTCCGCAGGTTGCAAATCGAAGTCTTGTTGACCTGTCGCCGTGTCGACGGTCGACGCAATGTGCGGTCCACCGAACACGACGTACGCCACGCCCATCTGCGTCCGTACTTCTGGCAGTCCATTGGAAAGCGGCGCGCCGACGACGATGTCATCGATCCCGTCTCCGTTCAGATCACCGGCCGCAACACCGGCGCCAAGGCTGTCACCCGAGACGGCCCCAAGAATCCGCACGTCTGGCTGTTTCTGGCTAAGATCGATGTCGCCGCTCAACGGGCCGTAGAGGACGTACGCCTCGCCTGCGCCAGGCCGCGAGCCGTTGGGGCCGCTGGAGAAGGAAGCGCCCAGGAGCAAGTCGGTCTTGCCGTCGCCGTTGAAGTCGCCGGCCGCAATCAACGCCGGTGCGCCCGGCCGGACGTCGCCCGCCGGGAACGTGACCGCGAGCTGCGTCCCAGAGTTCGCCAGATCGAAGACTCCGGACACCGCAGATGAGCCATTCGACCCGCCGCAGGATGACAGCACGAAGCAGGCGCCAACAAGGAGCGGGAGAAAGCGCGCGGCAAGATGCATCGCGGTCACAAATCGCACAAGCCGAGAGCTTCTGTCAAGAGCGTCTGAAAGAAGTGAAAAATTGGTTAAACTTGCCAAACGAGCAAGATTTGGTAGGTTGCCCACATTGACCACTTATCCACATCGACCCTAGCATGAACCTTAACGGCTAATCAACCGTAGTTATACGTCGAGGGGGCAATTCGAAACGGGGGGCACCACACATGGATAGCCCGGAAGTGACTTCACTCCGGGCCGAGAGGAAACCCGAGCGTTGCGACTCAGGGGACGCCTCGAGTAGGCGTCTATCATTCCCCGCGGCCCAGCACGACATTTGTCAACCTTTTACGCCTGCTTGTAATGGGCTTTCCGAATCATTGTTAGGGTTTTCCAGATGAAGTGGCTAACAACCTATTTCGTTCTTGTCACGGCATCATTCGTCCTGGCCGCCACAATGCTGGCCCTCACCGCCAGCGCAGCAGCTGATATCAACACGTTAGCGGTGGACACCAATACGACCGGCAACACTGCCACGGGGCTTGGGACACCGCACACGGAGGCGCTGGGCACGATCGACCCCTGCAGAACCGTGGCGAATGGAGCGACCTTCACCGTCGACGTCGTCGTCAACGCCGTCCCGACTTACGACAACCCGCCCGAGATAACTGACCACACAGGCCTGTCCACCTTTGGCGTCGACATCACCTACAACCCCGCGGTGCTGAACGTGACGGCGGCAAGTGCCGGGTTCCTTATTAAGTCCGGTGGCAACGGCTACACGCCCTTCTCTTTCACTGACTCAACCTTCCCGGAGTCGGACGGCGACTTCCAGGTCAGCGAAGTTGACCTGAGCACGAACTACGACTCCGGCGCCGGCGTGCTGGAGAGGATCACATTCCACGCGGTCGGCCTGGGCAACAGCATCCTGGCGATCGATGGGGACCCCCAGGCCCTGGGCAACCCCCAGGTCCTGGCCAGCGACAGCTCCACCTACACGTTCGGCACGGTCTCGAACGGCTCGATCAACGTTACGACGTTGGGCACCGAACCTTGCGGAACGACCCCGACGTCAACGGCCAGCCCAACACCGACGCCTACAGCCAGCCAGACGCCGTCGCCAACAGCCAGCCCAACACCGACGCCTACACCCACCCAGACGCCATTGCCAACAGCCAGCCAGACGCCGTTGCCTACACCCACCCAGACGCCGTTGCCAACAGCCACCCAGACGCCGTTGCCAACAGCCAGCCCGACGCCTAACACAACAAAGACTGACCCCTCGGTGCTGCTAACAAAGGACGAAGTGCTGGGCGTCTTCCAACAAATTCCCACGACACACCAGGTTGTCGTTGACACGACTGGGCCTGCCGATACTAGCCTCACGCTATCGATTGTCGGCCCGGCGTCCTGCCATCCGCAGTGGACGAACCCACTCGACCCGGGTCCCAGCATCATCCTCCCGAACCAGATCTCGGCTGTGACGCTCTCGAACGTCGGAGCCGGCACGACGGTTGTCGAGTACACGATTTCGTGTGACACACCAGGACCGTACGACCTGCACATCGTAGCGAACGTCTCCAGCGCTTCGATGCCCAATGATCCTCATCCGGCAGACAACCAGGCCGGGAACATAGTTCAAGTGACCGTCACCGTCGGCGACGACGTCGGCGTGACCGTAGTCAAAGAAGAGCAGATCACTGTTCAAAAGAACGTCACCTCCACGCACGACATGGCAATAACGGTAACGAATGGCAACCAGCCGGCTAACGTTCACCTCACCGTCCTAGCCGTCTCCAAGCTCGGCGTCTGCCAGGTGCTACTCATCTCGGTGGTCGGCGACGACTACAACGAGTTTCAGACGGACGAAGACAACAACGGGATCAAGGATACGCAATTCTCCGAGCTGGACATCGATCTCAATGGAATGGCGGCCGGAGAGATGCGTACGCTCCACCGCTCCTACTCGCTTGTCTGCAGCGTCGCGAGCCCGCCCGCGAATCCTTATGAGATCCAGGCAGATGTCCTACCACTGCCGCCGTTACAGGAAGCAGATCTCGGTAACCCGCAGCCGTGCCCGAGCCCGTGGTGCGTCCCGGCGGTCACCGGCGGCCCCCAGACAGCGTCTGACAACGTGCACAAGAACTTCCCGCACATCGTGATCAACACGCCGACGCCGTCTCCGACTCCGCACACGGCGACGCCAACGCCAACCCATTCGCCGTCTCCGACTCCTACGGTGTCCAACTCGACAGCAACACCGACGCACACCGCCACGGCAACACCGACCCACACCGCCACGGCGACACCAACCCACACCGCTACGGCGACACCGACCGACACCGCCACCGCGACACCAACCCACACCGCTACGCCAACACCGACACACACCGCTCCGGCAACACCAACTCAGCAGACTGCCACGTCAACTCCGACAGCCAGCCCTTCGCCGACGCCGACCCACAGTGCCAGCGTTACCCCGACGCCGGCCGGCGAAACAGAGACGCCGGGCATCACCCCAACTGCCAGTCCAACGCCGACGTCATCGCCAAGCCCTACGCATTCAGCGACTCCAACGCCGACGACGACGCACGGCGCACAGACGAAATCGCCAACACCTTCGGCGACCTCGCTCGGCGTCAGCCATCTGCCGAACACGGGCGGCCCCCCCATCGGCGGGTCAGAGTCGCTCAACTCGACGTTGATCGTGCTCTCGTTCTACCTCATGGCTTATGGCTTCGCCGCCTGGAGGCTCGCCCGCCACCACTGGTAGAGTGGCAGCTTGACACCCGTGTAGGCCCGTGCGTCAATCAGACACGGGTCATCCCATGCGTTTGCTCCGCCTGCTCCCAATTTTCCTTGTCGCGTTCGTTGTGCTCATCCCCACCAGCGGCGAAGGCGCGCCTGAGAACAATGTCCTGGTCAGTCAGGATAGCCTCGATACCAAGTTCGCAGGCGGGAGTGGCGCCTACTCATACTCCCCATCCGTCAGTTCAGACGGAAATTACGTCACCTTTCAGAGCCTTTCGCCGGACCCTCGAGACGGCGACAAGAACACGGTGGAAGATATCTTCCGCCGCGACGTGGCTCAGTCGGCGACGCTCCTCGTCAGCCTGGCTACTGACGGCAGCCAGGGGAACAACCGCAGCTACGGCGCCGATGTCACTGACGACGGTGCCACCGTTGTCTTTGAATCACTCGCCTCGAATCTCGTGGCCGGCGATAACAACAACGCCTCCGACATATTCCTCCGTGATCTGACCGCCCAAACAACAACTCGCATCAGCATCGGCATCGACGGAACCGACGCCAACGGCTCCAGCTTCCGCCCAGCGATCAGTCGCGACGGCGCGTTCATAGCGTTCTGCTCGCGGGCCACCAACCTGGTGCAGGGTGCAAGCGCACAAGCGGCCGCCGCCTTTCTATTCGAACGGGCCACCGGGAAGATCACGCGGATCCCAATCGAGGTGCCCGCGGAGCCGACGAGCAGCTGCCAGCGCGTAGCCATCGACGGTGACGGAAGCGTCGTCGCGATAGCCAATCTTAGCGGCAAATTGACCAGCGTCTACACATACGATCGCGGCTCAGGCGCGACGGTCCAGCTCAACTCTAATTCCGACGGCTCGAGCGGTATTTCCGGGCTCGCTATCAGCGGGGACGGCCAGACCGTCGCCTTCGACTCGACCGCCACGAACCTCGTCTCCCAGGACACCAACCGGTCCCGCGATGTCTTCGTCGAGACTCTAAGCGATCAGAAGACGACGCGAGTTAGTATTCGCAGCGATGGCAGCCAGTTGCCCGCGGATAGTGGAACGAGCGGCGTAGCCATCAGCGAAAACGGCGGTTTCGTTGTCTTCAGCTCGGCTGCCAGTGAGGTCGTCCCGGGCGACTCCAATGGGCGCGAGGACGTATTCCGTCACGAGTTGGCCAGTGGCAATACGACAATCGTTAGTGTCACCCCCACCGACCAGCCCGCCAGCGACTCCAGCTACGCACCGGACATTAACGCCGATGGATCGGTTGTCGCGTTTACGTCACTTGGCAACATCATCTTCGGAGTCACCAATCACCAACCGGGTATCTTCGAACGTAACACGACCTTTCTGGATCAAGATGGGGCACCCGGGCCGGTGGACACGGGTGCGCCCCAGGATGACGCAAACGCCCTGCCGGTCAGCGCCAACAGCAATTCGCACACTCTGGGATATGCCGCAGCTGGAATCGCGGCCGCATTAATCGCGCTGGCGGGCTCGTGGTTCCTGCTCGGTCGGCGCGGACGCTCCTAGCCTCCGGGTTTCGGAGACGGTGAAGGAGTCGGCTCGCTGATCTGCACCAAGCGGGCCGGGCCGAATTCGCAGCCGCTGCGCGCGGCATCGCTACAGCCAACGCTGAACGCTTCCACGTTATAAAGGCCGTTCGGGACTTGAGCGCCGCTTCGGTCTTTCTGATCCCAGGTCTCGGTGAATTTCTCATCTGTCTGTGGCGCTAGTACTTCGGTGCCTATCGTCTGTTCGTAAGACTTGCCGTCAGACGAACTCCAGACTTCACTGCCGTTCGAGTCGAGAATGTGGAAGTTGTAACGCTGAGTGGTGGCGTAATAGAGGGTGACGTTGTTGTCGCCGCAATTGGCCAAGATGAGCGTTATGTCGACTGGCTGACCTGGGGTAAAGAGACCGTCATTTCCGTTGACGGCAACCTGGCTGATCAGGCCAATCGTGGCGTCCACTGGAGCGCATTCTGCCAATTTGGTCGCCGCTGGCGCCGGGCTCCCACTTGGCCCCACGGAGGAGGACACGCCGACAGACGCGCTCGTTGAGGCTCCGGCGCTGGTCGAAGTTGTCGGCGTCGAGCCGCTGCCGCTGCTGCCTCCGCAGCCGATAAAGAACGTGAGCGCGAGGACACTGACTACCAGCGCGCCCAGCCGGGCGCTTCTCGCCATCGGATTCGGATCAATGGTGACAAACCGCAACATCTACACCTCGAGAATCTGGGAATGGCGTTCCTTGCACAATGTTAGCCCCAACGATGGCCAAGCGCCAACCGGTCGTATCGGGGGCTCTGCGCCCCTCAGTGGCCAATCCAACCCGGTTGCTCAGCAGTAACGGGCCGGCCAGCCACTTCCAGCACCCGTTCAGACGGCGTTTTGGCCACCATAGCCTGGGCCGTATAGAAGAAACCTCCTCGTCATTGTTACACCTCCGTAACGCAATGAATCATTGACCGCTGCTGTCGTCCAGTGTAATTTTGCTTGAGCATTCCCACGAACCACTTTGCGTCTTACGTGGAGGAAATTATATGACCGTTAGGCTCTCTTTTGTCGCCCTACTTCTTTGCTTGGTCGGTCTCATAGTTGCCGCGCTCCTATTTGCGAGGCCGTTTAGCGCCAGCGCAGCAGCTGATATCAACACGTTAGCGGTGGACACCAATACGACCGGCAACACTGCCACGGGGCTTGGGACGCCGCACACGGAGGCGCTAGGCGCGATCGACCCCTGCACAACGGTGGCGAATGGAGCGACCTTCACCGTCGACGTCGTCGTCAACGCCGTCCCAACTTACGACAACCCGCCCGAGATAACTGACCACACAGGCCTGTCCACCTTTGGCGTCGACATCACCTACGACCCCGCGGTGCTGAACGTGACGGCGGCAAGTGCCGGGTTCCTTATTAAGTCCGGCGGCAACGGCTACACGCCCTTCTCTTTCACTGACTCAACCTTCCCGGAGTCGGACGGCGACTTCCAGGTCAGCGAAGTTGACCTGAGCACGAACTACGACTCCGGCGCCGGCGTGCTGGAGAGGATCACATTCCACGCGGTCGGCCTGGGCAACAGCATCCTGGCGATCGATGGGGACCCCCAGGCCCTGGGCAACCCCCAGGTCCTGGCCAGCGACAGCTCCACCTACACGTTCGGCACGGTATCGAACGGCTCGATCAACGTTACGACGTTGGGCACCGAACCTTGCGGAACGACCCCGACGCCAACGGCCAGCCCAACACCGACGCCAACGGCCAGCCCAACACCGACGCCAACGGCCAGCCCAACACCGACGCCTACGGCCAGCCCAACACCGACGCCTACAGCCAGCCCAACACCGACGCCTACAGCCAGCCCAACACCGACGCCTACAGCCAGCCCAACACCGACGCCTACAGCCAGCCCAACACCGACGCCTACAGCCAGCCCAACACCGACGCCTACAGCCAGCCCAACCCCAACGCCTACAGCCAGCCCAACACTGACGCCTACAGCCAGCCCAACACCGACGCCTACAGCCAGCCCAACACCGACGCCTACAGCCAGCCCAACCCCAACCGCCACGCCGTCGCCAACCCCAACCGCCACGCCGTCGCCAACCCCAAGCGCCACGCCGTCGCCAACCCCAACCGCCACCCCGTCGCCAACCCCAACCGCCACGCCGTCGCCAACCCCAACCGCCACGCCGTCGCCAACCCCAACCGCCACGCCGTCGCCAACCCCAACCGCCACGCCGTCGCCAACCCCAACCGCCACGCCGTCGCCAACCCCAACCGCCACCCCGTCGCCAACCCCAACCGCCACGCCGTCGCCAACCCCAACCGCCACGCCGTCGCCAACCCCAACCGCCACGCCGTCGCCAACCCCAACCGCCACGCCGTCGCCAACCCCAACCGCCACGCCGTCGCCGGCGCCGGCGGTAACGCCGGCCCCTGAATCGACGACGGCGCCCGTCGATGCGGGCGGGTCGGTCACTACCGACACAGAGAACGACGGGGCGACGCCGAGCGATCCTTTCGAGACTACGGTGACGTCACCTAACGCAGGTGTCGTCACCATCCAGGAAACGTCGATCGGTGGGTCGCCTCCGAACGGGTTCAGCTTCATCGGCCAGCAGGTCAACATCACGGCGCCGCCTGCCAGCGTGCCCAACCCTCTCATACTTGTCTTTACGATCGACGCGTCGCAGCTACCCGTGGGCGGCGTCGCTAACGTGCAGATCTTCAAGAACGGGGTGCTTGTGCTGAACTGCACCGGCGCACCACAGGCGATCCCCGACCCCTGCGTTCTCAGCCGCACATCTCTGGGAAGCGGCGATGGCCAGATCACGGTCCTGACGAGCGGGGCCAGCGCCTGGAACTTCGGAATACAAACAGCGCCCTCACCGTCGCCGACGCCCGGGCCCACAGGGACCCCTTGTCCGACGAAGGACCACCGGTACGACAACGACAACTTCAGAAAACACTGCCCGTCAGCTACACCGACGAAGACGCCAAGGCCGACAAGGGCACCAACGCCAACACCCTGCCCAACGAAGGGACACTGGGAATGGATCGGTCGGCTGGGCAGAGGTGCTCTGTGGAAGTGGTTCGGACATTGGAATTGGGTTCGCGACGACCATTGCCCGAATCCAACGCCAGACCCCTGTCCACCGAACAAGCACTGGGACGACGACTGGTTCTGGAACGCATTCTGGAGTCTGATCGAAAACGGATGCCACTCTCGAAACCTCTAGGATAGAATCGGCTAAGGACCTTAGGCCTAGGAAGTGATGCGCCCGCCACCTGGTGGCGGGCGCATCTCGTTGCGCGGTCTGACCGCGGCCTGCGACTCAGTGAGACGGTGATGGTGAAGAGGTGACGGGTGATGGCGGCGAAACGATCCATTGATGGACTTGCGGAATGATGTCACTCAGCTTCGCCCCCTCGTATTGCCCTAGCAGATCTTGCGCCCGTGCGTCGTTGAGAACGTGCACGTAGCCATCGGTCACCTCAAAGCTCGCCCACCCGGTGCCCGCACCTTCGTACATCGCCGAACCGGGCGTCTGATCCGTGCTGGCGCGTAGGGGCATCAGGTACTTTCGCCCGGGCTGCAGCAAGAACGTGCCTTCATACAAACGCGGGCCATCGTAGTCGATGCCACCGATCGTGATCACGGTAGTGTCGGTCGGCCCGTCACCCTTGATCCACTGATCCACGTGAACATTGTACGTCGTCCAGGGCAGCGGTTGGCTGATGCGTTTTCGTGGAGTCGCCGACCCGGGCCCGGCCGTCGGCACGACGACGCCAACAACGCTGGTGACTTCGAGGACGGCAATCTCCTCTGCTGCCGTTGCGAGCTGCGGCAGGGCGACGGGGGTGGCGTCGAGAGGGACGCCGCTGACGGTCGGCAGAGAATCGATGTACTGGTCGGGCTGCAGCAGAGGATAGGTTAAGAGGCCCGGGCTGGAGGAGGGAGTCGACTCGGACGAGTCATTTGAATTGCTGCCTCCGCCACCACAGGCCATTATGGGAACCAGGATGGAGCCGATGGCAAAGGCTAGCAAGGCGCGCCTCAAGCCAACATCCGAAATCCGAAAGGCTCCCTTTTCCATTTCCTTAGCGCCGATGATCTCTGTATTCACTGGCGCCAGTCTACCGCCCTCTTCGCCGGATCTGCATTAGAACGACCCTGGCTCGGCGAGCTCTGTTGTCCGTTAAATTATGCCCAATCTAGATATATCCACTACAATCAATAATGAACGCTAAGCGCGCTAGCGCATCACAGTGGAATAGAAACGAAGGGCTGGCTGGTGGCTGACGAAAAAGACTACTACGCGATCCTGCAGGTAGACAGAGACGCGAAGCTGGAAGACATCGAGAGAGCGTACAAGCGACTCTCTGGAATGTTCGACCCGCAAAAGACGCGGAAGAAGCACTCTTCGCAGCGACGTGCCGCCATCTCAGCGGCATATGAGGTCCTCCGTGATCCTCGCCGTCGCCGCCAGTACGACGTACAAATTTTGGCGAGTCCCGCCACCGCCGCTAACAAGTTCCGCGCGAGAATCCTGTCCGACCGCTTCATGATTCTCTGCGGTGGGATCATAACGATCAGCATCCTCGTTGTTCTTACCGTTGTGGTCCTCCGTCTGATCGGTTCAGGCGGCAAAGCCCAGGAGGTCGTCGCGCAGGCCTCTCCCACTTCCGCATTCGCGAGCACAACACCTACGCCGATAGGTCAGACGCCCGGCGTCACCCCCCCGGCGAGTCCACCATCTGTTAACGGCGACGTCATCACTACTGCCGACGGCCTGCAGTACATAGTCGTCCGTAAGGGCACCGGCGACATAGTCACGGCTGGCGAAGACGTCACCGTCAACTACAGCGTCTGGCTTCAGGATACCGGGCAGCTCTTCGACAGCAGCTTCAACCCCGGACGGACGCCATTGGTGTTCGCGCTGGGATACGGCAAGGTCATCAAGGGCTGGGATGAAGGTCTAGTTGGGATGAGGATTGGCGAGCTGCGGCGCCTCATTATCCCGCCCGAACTGGCTTACGGTTCGTTTCGGCAAAACCAGATTCCCGCAAACTCAACTCTCATTTATGACGTCGAAATGCTCTCCGCCGAGCAACCGTCGGTAATCTTCACGCCCACACCGGCTTCGTAACTGAGAGAGCTCTCAGAAACACCCTCACCGCGGTGCTTCGCCCAGCGCCCTCCGAGCATGGTACGACCGGGAGTCCTGGCTACCGGCCGGCGTTCGCACCAGCGAAGGCGCTGGCAGCGATCCAGGAGCCAAACATTGAAACTTTAGCGAAGTCAATATGTCTTGACAGCCTCAAGCGACGGCGGCAACATCAGGGAAGGCTGCGCCAACAGTTACGAAACAGTTAATTTTCGTTACGAAAGACTGTTGACAAGCGCAGATTACATGACTCATTATTGGAACAACTTAACAAGGGGGAACGAGGCAAAGCACAAGGAGATTTGTCGGCTCTCATTGAATCCGGCGGCGGATCGGTATCGACTTCGAGCCCATTTAGGAATAGGGAGGGGACCAAATGACAGCAAGGGTTTTGCGCCCTGCGATCACAGCTTCGACCGTTATTGCGGTTCTTGTAGCCGCACTGGCGGTGTACGCATTTTTGACCGTAGGGACCACACATGCGGATTCCACATACAATCCTGTTAGCAACGTTAAGTTCTGCAACGCCATGCCGGCTTCATTTCCAGACCCGGACATCGCAGGGGTCCCGGCCTGTGCGGAGAACCTGGCGACCGGCGCGGCCGCTGACAACACCAACTTCCTCACCTATCCGAGCGGCGACCTTAACTTCTCCAACGTCGTGACTCTGGCGCCGGGCACAGTATCGATCAACGCCGGCACGCCGGCCGCCGTCGGGACGAAGATCGGCGGCCTGCATTCCGACACGACCTTGGGCTTGCTCAACGGCGCCTGCTCCTCGCTCGTGCCCGTTAACTTCGTCTTCTATAACGTGGCGCTGCCAGACCACCCCCTTGACCCGCGATCCACCGGGGGAAGCCCCGAAGCGGGCTTTGCTGATGCCAATGGCACTGGCGCCTCGACCAACATCGCCTTCCCGCAGCCTCAGGGCACCAATGACCGCTTCGCCTTCTGGCACGTCGGGGCCCAATCCACCGGAATCCCCGCGGACGCCGTCACTTACACCGGTTCCCAGGCTAGCGGCACCAACATCGCCATCCACAATTACCCGAGCTACTTGCTCGACATCTTCGACCCGGACTGGGTGCCCGGCGTCAGCGACGGCCCAGCGAAGCCGCTCCTGCCTAAGGCCGTCTATGGCGGCATAAGCAGCGTCACCGGCACCGCGGTTCCTCTGTTCTTCGCTCAGTTCTCAGCTGGCGGCCTCAGCACGATGCCCGCTCCGCTCGGCCTCCTGACAATGGCGATGGGCCAGCCCAGCGTTTCCGTGCTCAACGACCCGAGTGCGTCGGTGGCCTCGACCAGCAGCATCACAGACTTCTGCACGCCGCTCGCCATCACTACCACGCTCCTCGGTACGTCTGTGACCGGTGGGAACGTCCGCGCGACGAACCCTGGAGCTGCCGCCACGATCTACACGCAGCAGTACAACGCTTCTCTGCGAGACCTTGACCAAGACGGCATCGAGAACGCGCTGGACACCTGCCCGACAATCCCTGACGCTTCCCACGACCCGCGTAACCCTGCTAACCCGAGCGACACGGACGCGGACGGCATTGGCAACAGTTGCGACACGATCGTCAACCCTGGTGTCCCGGACCAGGACGGTGACACCTTCCAGAACCGCCAGGACAACTGTCCTCTGACGGCGAACGTGACTCAGGCAGAAGCCGAGATTGCCGTTGGTCAGGCCGACAACGGTCCTCGCATCGACGAAATAGGTGACGCCTGCGACACGGGATCGTCCACCTTTTTCCAGAACGGGCTAATGAACACAGTCACCCTGTCGCCGACCATCGGCAACGGACGTACCATGGTCGTGACCAACGTCACAGCAAAGTGCATCGGGCCGGGACCTGACGCTGATGGCGACGGCTACTGCCTCGCGCAGGACACCGGGGCTGACTCCATTGCGGTGCGTCACAACGCCTGGGGCTCCGGTCTCGCGACTTCCGCGATGGACTCTGACAGTGACGGGTTCAGCGACGCCGTCGAGACGTACCTCGGCACTGACGCAGAGAAGTCCTGTGCCCAGACTCCCGTACCGCCGGCAACTGGAGGCTTAGCCAACGACGAGGCCATAGACAACTGGCCGTTCGACTTCAATGACGACCGCCAGGCTGCCATCGGCGACGTCTCAACCTACAGCTCTCGCTTCGGTAAGAATGTCGACGTAGCGCCTGCAGCGCCGCGGTGGGACCTGAACGCCAACGGCACCATCGACATCGGTGACGTTTCCAAGTTCAGCTCGGCCTTCGGCAAGCGCTGTGGCCAGGGGACGGCTGGCATGCCCGGTCCCTACGTCCAGCAATAAACCCAGTAATAGCAATCCGGGTTGCGGAAGAAGCTTCTTCCGCAACCCGGATGTAACAACTTAAGAGGCTATCAGTTTAACTAAGCGGCTAGTTCAGTTCTATAAGGGGGTGCGGCGATGAGACGCCTTACCATAAGCACGTTTTTAGTGGGAGTAATAGGAGCCCTGGCTATCCTGGGTTTCTTGACGCTCTCCGGTGGCCATTCCGCGCAGGCGGCCGCCGACATCAACCTTCTGGCGGTGGACACCGATACCACTGGTAACACCACCACCGCTGCGGCGAGCGTAACGCCTCACGTCGAGACGCTCGGAACTATCGACCCGTGTACAACGGTGGCGAACGGATCGTCCTTCACGATCGACGTCGTCGTTGACGCGGTACCGACCTACTCCGGAGCCCCGGCCGGCGACTTTACCGGTATGTCGGCCTTCGGGTTCAACCTGGTCTACGACTCCTCGATCCTGACGATCACAGGGGCGAACGCCAAGTTCATTATCGCGTCCGGCGGCACCGGCTACGTGCCGTTCAGCTTCTCGGACTCTCCTCCGGGCCCTGCGAACGACTTCAGTGTCAGCGAGGCGGACCTGAGCACGAACTACGACGACGGCGCCGGCGTGCTCTACCGGTTCACCGTTACCGCCATCGCCAACGGCGCAACTGAGCTGGCGATCGATGGGGACCCGCTCCTGCTCGGCAACCCGCAGATCCTGTCCTCCGACAGCAGCGTGTACACCATCGGCACGGTGCAGAACGGCTCCATTAACGTTACGACCCTGGGCACCGAGCCCTGCGTCCCCGTAACGCCGACGCCGACGCCGTCGCCGACACCGTCGCCGACACCGTCGCCGACACCGATCCCGACGGCGTCACCGACACCGTCGCCGACACCGTCGCCGACGCCGATCCCGTCCTTCACACCGACCTACCTGCTGACGATCGACTCGGGCGCTCTGCCCGGCGAGTTCGTCACCGTGCCGTCCTCGGACAACTGCACGACCAACTCCCTAGGGTACCCGGCCGGTGTCCCCTGCGAAATGCTTCAGAACACCGCCAACCTCGTAGGTCAGCCGCTGTACGCCTACTACACGATACTGCCCGAGCCGGCCTTCACTATCGCCCCTGGTTGGACTGGCGCCGTTGCGACCAGCCTCGGCAACGGGTCGGTCGTCGGGGCTTTCGGGTTCAGCGTCGGCGTCAATTTCCCACCCTGCTTCCCGGGCGCGGCCACCGTCCCGTACCCCGCAGTCTCGCTGTTTGACGGCGCGCTACCTGACTACGCCACCGACCCCCTCGCCCCCTGGTTCGGCGCACCGACCTACATCGCTGAGGGTCCGGAAGTTGCCGGCCCAGCGGCTCTGTTCAACCCGCTCGTGTGGCCGACAAACCTGGAATCAGACCCGACCGCGAACGCGTTCCACCTGAGTGGCGCAGCGCTTATCGCTCGCTACTCGGGCATCGCCCCAACGGGCGGTCCCGGCACGCCGGTCAACGCTCTGGTCTTCGACACGGGTGTGTCTTACCTGTCGGTCACCATTACCGGCGACCCGGCCGCTGCTCCGTCAAGCAGCTTCTGCTCGCCGCTCCTTGCTCAGAGTGACCTGCTGGGCTTTACCACAAACGTCACCGATGGACTCGACTACCAGCAGCGCCAGTGCAACGTCGTGGGCACTCATGTAACGACTGCCGTATTCACACGCGCCGACCTTCTGACGTCGGTGTCCGTTGACGACACCGTCGGCTGCTCGCCCCCTGGCACTACGATGACCAAGGACGAGCAACTGGGTGACGGCAACCCAACAGGGGATATAGTCGACGACAGCGGGCCGACGATTGAGAACATCACCGTCGTTGTCACCGGTCCCGCCACTCTCAACATGACCCTGACCGGTCCGGCAATCTGCGACCCGCACTTTGTTCTCGACCCATTCCCGAACGTTATTTCTGGGCAGGAGACTTCTAGTATCAGCCTCTCCGGCGTCGACGGACCGCAAATCATCCAGTACTCGATCAACTGCCCAATTGGTGACTACTGCTTCCAGGTCGTCGCCAACGCTGTGGGCGGCCCTGGTGACCCAGGCGCGCCCAACAAGCAGGCTGAGAACCACCCGTGTGTACACGTCGTAGCGGGCACTGACATCAGCGTCCACGTCACGAAGGAGGAGAACTACAGCGTTGACGACTCGGTCAATACGACGAAGTCTGTCGTTATCGTCGTAAACAACACAGGTCCTCACGCCTCTGACGTGCTCGTCCACATCACGGCTGTCTCCCAGATCGGCCAGTGCGAAGTCCGCCTGGTTCCGCACCCGGGTGACGTCTACTCCGAGTACTACACGGACGAGGTTGCAGGTGCGCCTAACCCGGACACCCTGACTTCGCAGATTGAGTTCACAGTCCCGAACGTGGCGGCCAACAGCTCGCTCCCGCTCAACTACGACTACGTGATCCACTGCTTCCAGAAGTCATCGCACAGCATGGCCTTCGAGTTGCAGGTCGACGCCCTGCCGACCTCAGTAGTCGAGCAGGACCTGGGTGGCGACCCAATCACCGATCCGAACAACCCACACAACAACGTGGCGAAGAACTTCCCGACCGTCACCTCATGGGATCGCGCAGACCTCGCCAAGAGCGGCTGCACAACCACGAGTCCTGCCACTGCGGCCGGCGGAACAAACTTCTCGGTGACCAGTTCGTGCACAATCACGAACAACGGGCCGGCCGCAGCAGACTACAGCGACCTTATGATCCTGACCCTTCCGGATGACTGCACCACCGCCAACGGCAACTCGCTCTCTACGGGCACGCTGGCCAGCGGCGCACACGTCAACGTCGGCGGGTCATGGGTCGTGAGTTGCACGAACCCGTCCGACCACACGTTCACGGTGAACGACACAGTTTCCGTCACAACTGAGCACGTGTACGACCCATGCCCGAACCCACCCGCGGGCCCGGTCCCTGGTCCTGGGCACCCCACGTGCTCGAACAACAACACGGGCTCGTCATCCTCAACGACGGCGATTACTACGTTGGCTGACCTCGCGAAGAGCGCGTGCACGTTGACGCGGGTGACCCCCGGTCCGTACTCAGTAGGGCAGTCCATCGTCCTCCAGAGTTCGTGTACAATCACGAACAACGGACCGACGACTCCGGTCGGCTACAGCGACGTGACGACCCTGTCCGTACCGCCTGACTGCACGATCACGAGCGCTGGCGGCGCCACGCACACCTCCACGGGATCGGTGGCTATGGGTACCCCGCAGATCGTCACCGAGACCTACACGGTCACGTGCACCAACCCGTCCGACCACACGTGGACCGCGAACGACTCCGTGGCCGTGACCACGCTGCACGTGAGCGACCCCACCCCAAGCAACAACACGGGTACCGCCAGCACGGCGACTGTCGCGATCTTCGCGAACGGCGTCCTGACGATCCACGACATGAGCCCTGCCGATGGGACAGAGACCGAAGTTGGCCAGCCGCCGTCTAGCACCAACGTCAGCATGACGGCGACGATCAGCAACACCGGCCAGTCGGTTCACGTCGGCTGGACAGCCGCCGCAACCGGCACGGGCTCAGCCCCCTGCACGGTGAACACCTCACCGGTAAGCGGCCCCGGCACCGACGTAGTCCCGCCGGACTTGACGATCAATGCGTCGTTCAACATCACGCTGCCGACTGGCCACGAGTGCACCTACCAGATCTGCGTCTCTGCAGCCGCCTCGGCTATGCACGAGACTGGTTCGGCGCTCCTCTGTCGGCAGTACAGTCTCCAGAGCAACGTGCTGGTTGAGAAGTACGTCATTCTCGTCGGCCCGGCTGCAGTCAACCTGTCTGACACCAACGGCCGCTACATGTGGGTGATCACAGAGATCGGTAACGTCACCAGCGATACCGAAACCGTGAGCATCGACATGACGATCACTGGTGCCGTCCCGGCTGGTTGCGCCAGGACTCAGAACCTCGTCCTGCCTGGCCAGACCACGTTCTTCCTTGCTCCTCACGAGCAGAAGGTCATCGTCTGGCGCGTCCGCTACGAGTGCCACCTTCCGGCGGCGATTCAGGTCATCAACCAGACGGTTACGGTCAGCGTGACTCACATTACGGATCCATCTGAGACCCCGGTTGGGAGTGACGTTGAGACGATCCTGATCGACAACACCAAGTCCGCTACCAAGCAGGTGATCATCCAGTAAGGTAGTTACAAGCTCCAGGGCGGGGGTCCGACCAACCCCCACCCTGGTGAACCAAAGAGCAATAGTTGACAACAGGGCGAGGGGGCCTATCCTCGCCCTGTTGTTATTTGACCGGCAGGAATGGCGAAACAAGCGATGCCCGGCGCCGCCAACGGGAACGAGGGGCCCCGCACGGGTATAGGGAGGGAAACCAATGATGAAGAACAAGAAGGCCCGCTGGGGGGTTCTCCTGCTTCCAGCGCTGGGTTTGGCTCTTGTCGCAGTTCTTGGCCTTGGCATCGGTCAAGAGTCACACACTGCCGAAGCCGTGAATCAAGTGACGGTAGGATTGGACATGAAGAGCAACCTGGCTGATCCCGGAACTTACTCGACCTTGCCGACATTCGACAAATGCGTCGACGTGAAGACCAACGTGAACACCGGCATCTTCTACATTGACGTTTTCGTTCTAAATGCGAGCCAGCTCCTCGCCTTTGAGTCCGATCTCCAGTTCACTTCCGGCAAGATGCAGATTCTGAACGCGGACGTGAAGCAATTCTTCGGGACGGGCGCGGGCGTCAGCAACTATTCAGACCCCGTTAATCCACCGCCCTCTGGCGGTAGTTTCAAGGCTGTTGGTCTGGACACAGGCGGTAACCACACCGGCTCGGGCGTGCTTGTTCGTATCAAGGGGCAGGCTTTCATTGTCCCGGGCGGCAGCGTTATCACCTTCAATATTTCGACTGCGGCATCCCACGGTGTCACGCTGACGGCCGATCCCGGCGCGACCCACCCCGGCGACACCAACGGGGACGGCATCTTCGACGGCCCATTCATCAACGCTACCGGCAAGATCGCCGTGGACAGGCCTGACGCTGACGGAGATACAGTATCCAACGACTGCGACAACTGTCCTAACAATTCGAATGCGAACCAGGCTGACACCGACGGCGACGGCCTCGGCGACGCCTGCGACCCTGACATTGACAACGACGGCGTGCCCAACGCCAGTGACAATTGCCCCAACACCTACAACCCGACTCAGGACCCGACCGCGTGCCTGGACTCAGACGGTGACGGCCTGCTGAACGGCGCGGACAACTGCCCGACCGTAGCCAACGGCCCGGCCCAGGCGAATGTCCCCGGCGTCGGCAACCAGACAGACACAGACGGTGACAACATCGGTGATGCCTGCGACCCAGATATCGATAACGACGGCGTGCTAAACGCCAGCGACAATTGCAAGTTCGTCTCGAATTCCACGCAAGGTGACTGGAACCATGATGGCGTGGGAGACGCCTGCCAGGACACGGATGGCGACAACGTCCTCGATGCTGCAGATAACTGCAAGGCCATCGCGAATCCCAGCCAGACTGACACTGACCTCGACGGCGTTGGCGATACCTGTGACAATTGTCCTAGTAATTCGAACTCGAACCAGGCTGACTTCAATAGCGACCTGATCGGGGACGCCTGCCAGGATTCCGATGCTGATAGTTGGACAGATCAGGTCGAGCTATTCGTCGGAACGAGTCCAACCAAGAAGTGCGCAACGACGACGATCCGCAATGACGAGGCCACCGATGCGACACCGGCGGACCTGGATGACAACCGGGCGATCAACATCCAGGACGTCTCCTTGTTCTCCAGTCACTTCGGCGCCATCAGTCCAAACCCACTCTATCTGAAGCGCATGGACTTCAGCATGGACAATCGCATCGGTATTGCAGATGTCTCAAGGTACTCCTCGATATTCGGCACATTCTGCACTCCGTAGGTAGACTCCGCGAGTGAGTTTCGTCTCGAGATCAAGACGGGCATCAGAGAAGGGCCGGACGAAGCCGGCCCTTCTCCCGCTCGCTGGGTTGGTGATCGCAGCGGTTGCCGCGATGGTGGTCTGGACATCTTCCAGTGCTGCCGGCCCTGCTGCCATCGGCATAGACATGACGCCGGGCCAGGCGAATACGGACCCGGCCAGCGAGACTGATTCGTGCACTGAGGTGAAACCCGGGGACGAATTCGCCGCCGACTTGTTCGTCACCAACGTCGACAGTCTCGCGGCCTGGGAGTTACGCGTCGAGTTCGACCCCGCCATCGTCTCCCTCGAATCGGCCGACTATGACCTCTTTCTGGTGAAGAGCGGAGGGCAAATCATTGCTCCGGAGTTCGATCAGGAGAAACCGGGGCGCATGTTTCTGGCCGCCGCCGAACCCCATTCACCGGACAGCGGCTCCGGAGTGCTCGCCCGCCTGCATCTAAAGGCCCTCGCCAACGGCACCAGTTCTCTCACCGTTATGTCGACTCCAACATACTTCAGTCCACGGTTGACGGGCGCGGGCGGCCTTCTAACTGGGGACACCAACGGTGACGGCTACTTTGACGGCCCGCTCACTGCGGGCACTGTTGACGTTGGGCGTCCTTGCCCGGCAGCCACGCCAGTCGTCAGCTCGCCGCCGACGGGCGGCCATTCGCCAGCGCCAGGCTCGGCATCGCCGACACCAGCGGATGAATTGGGCGCTGGCGCGACAGATGGCGGATCGGGTCCGTCCGGGTCCGACAACGGGACGGGATCTTCATCGGACAGCAGCCCGTTTGTGATCCAGGTCAGCCCTGGAACCTCAGATTCCGGCAATGGAGACAATAGTGCCGGGTCTTCTCCCGGCATCGGGACGGGAGGAGGTCCAGGATCCGGTGAGCAGCCTGGCACCCTTGGTCAGGCCGCAGATCCTGCAGATCAAGGCCGCGGAGGGAGCGGCATGGACACCCTTCTTGTGGCCTCAAGCGTAGCTGCGGCTTTGGTGATCCTTGTGGGGGCCTCTCTGTTGTTCTTGCGCAAACGCGGACAGACTGACGCACAATAAGCACCACGAAGGAGCGTCCAAACTTGCGCGTTGTATGTCGATTGTGATAACTAACAACGTTGGGTTACATAGAAATCGCAGACACCAGGAGGGATTTGAATGCTCAAACTGCTAATCGGTGCGTTCGCTAGCGCATTTGCCGCTATCGGCGCTGCTTCCGTGCTCTTACTTGTGCTCGCTGCAATCTCCGCGGCCCCGGCCAGTGCGGCTGCGGAGATTGCCACACTCGCGGTGGATGCCAACACGGCGGGAAACACGGCGACCACAGTCGGCACCGTAGACAGCTGTCTTGGAAATGTTGTGGCGAACGGGGCGACCTTCGACATTGACATCATCGTCGATGCGGTCCCAACTTACGACAACCCGGCCACGCTAACTGACCACACAGGCCTTTCCACCTTCGGCATAGACCTGGTCTATGACCCCGCTGTGTTAAAGGTGACAGCGAATAACGCCGCCATGCTGTTGGCGTCCGGTGGCAGCGGTTATACGCCGTTCTCATTGAGTAACTCCGTCCCGGATACTGACGGCGACTTCAGCGTGAACGAAGTTGACCTGAGCACTAACTACGACTCCGGCGCCGGCGTCGTCGACAGGATCACTTTGCAGGCGATCGCCAACGGGCACAGCACCCTGGTGATCAATCAAGACCCAGGCTTGCTAGGCAACCCACAGATTCTGGCATCGGATAGCATCCCCTACTCAGTCGGCTCCATTCTCAACGGCGAGGTCTTCGTCGGTTCCGCTTGCGGGGCAGTCACTAACTCCCCGACCCCGACCCCGACTCCGACGCCCATCGGACAGACGGAGAGCCCGACGCTGAGCCCGACACCGACGCCCATCGGACAGACGGAGAGCCCGACGCTGAGCCCGACACCGACGCCCATCGGACAGACGGAGAGCCCGACGCCGAGCCCGACGCTGGTCCCGAGCAATACCCCGACACCTACCGCCGTCGTGACGACGCCGCCCGTCACACACACGCCGACCCCCACGGCGACTGCGCATGGAGCGGCAACCCCAACACCGACGCACGACGCATCGGCAACGGTGACGCCCAAGGTCCTGCCACAGACAGGCGGGGCTGGGACGGGTGGCAGCAGCGACCTAACAATGCTCCTGCTGATCATGGCTTTGGGCGCCACGTTGGTGATTGCGGCGGGTGGCAGCGTAGTAGCCACTCGCAACGGAAGCAAGAAATAGCCCTTCGCTGTGGTCATGAAGTGATCCGAACGGCGATCGTGGTGGCGGTGGTGGCGCTGATTCTCGGCGCCACCACCGTGGCCTTGTCCTTCCAGGACCAAGCCTCGATCGAAGTTGCCATCGACCTCAACACTGATGGCAACAGCGGAACCGCCGTGGGCGCCATCGACTCCTGTCGCAGCGTCAGTGTCGGCGACACTTTCGATATCGATGTCGTCGTCAAGGGCGTGCCGGTAATGCCGTCTCTCCCGCCTGGTGCGGCCGGGGCTCCCGGTGCCGGCATAGCTGGCTTTGGGTTTAACCTCCACTACAACCCTGCTGTCATGGACATCACCGCCGCCGACAACACGCTGATGTTGGGTGCCGATTCCCCGTTCCAGATCATTCAGGCCAACTACGTGGCGAACGGGTCAGCCAATCCCTTCCCGGCAACGAGTGGCGACATGAGAGTGGACTTCGTGGATCTGAGCTCTAACTACGAGTCCGGTGACGGCGTCCTGAGCCGCTTTACGATCAAAGCGACAGGAGTGGGACGTAGCGATTTGACGCTAGATGACGAGTTAGGCGAGAGTCCGGTGCCCGACGTCCTGGTTAGCGACAGCTCCAACTACCTCGTCTCCCCGTTGCGGAACGCAACGATCACCGCGGGTCAGCCCTGCGACTCGCCACCTACACCGATCGTCGCCACGGGAGCTGCCACTGCCAGTCCAAGCCCATCCCCTGCCAGTGCAGTTACGCCAGCACCTTCCGTGGTGCCTGTGGGCAACACGCACCTGACGATTGATACCGTGACGACTGGCAATGAAGCAACGAAGGTCGGACAGATCGACACGTGTGGGCAGGCCAGCAGCGGCGAGACGTTCCTGGTCGACGTTGTGATCCAGGGGGTGACTAACCTACTCGCTTGGGAGCTACCCGTCTCCTTCGACCCAGCGATCCTGCGCGTCGACGGCCGTAACGTGAAGCTGTTCCAGGCCGGAAATCAAGGCAGCAGTGTCATAGATACGTCGAATCAGACACCGAATGGCACCGGGATATACATCACCGGGGCCGTCGATACGGCAGACCCGCCAGCACCCGACAGCGGCGACGGCGTGCTCGTGCGCCTGACGTTCACGGCGGTCGGAACCGGGACCTCTAAGCTTTCACTGGATCCAGTGGACCTCAACGCCGATCACACGTCAGACAAGGGCGTCTTCTTGCGCAACGTCGACAACGCGATCATCGGCGACACCAACGGGGACAGCTTCTTCGACGGTCCGGCCTCAGGAGCGGAAATCCGCGTCGGTGCGGACTGCCCGTCCGGCGCGCAGGTAGTCTCCGCAGCGTCCAGCGGCCCCGCGACGGACAGCGGCAGCAGCAACTCGTGGGCCTGGATAGTCGTTGCGGCGGGCGCCGTCGTTGTCGTGACGGGAGCCGCAGCGGGCCTCCTGCGCTGGCGCCGCCGCCGCATTGCCCCCTGAATGAGGACAAGCAGACGCGGGGTTACTAACGAACTTCCCTCGCAACTGTTCCACTTAGTACAGATCTGAGGGATTACTCAGGCACCATGCAAATGCTTACGTCAGCCAGACGAACCTGCAACGCGCCGCGGGCAGCAACGGTCCTGTTTGTCGTGCTCGCTGCCCTGGCACTCCACTACACCGTCAACAGCGCAGCCGCTGCTGACCCGAGCCTCGCGATCGACGCGGGCATCGGGGGCAACCAGGCGACCACCGTAGGCACTATCGAGAACTGCATCTCGGTGCAGAAGGACACCCAGTTCCAAGTGGACGTCGTCATCCAGAACGTATCGGATCTGCTCGCCTGGGAGATGTACCTGGACTACGATCCGACCGTCGTCACTGTCGTCGACCAAGACGCCAAGATATTCCAGCAAGCGAACGCTGGATCGTCCGTGCTCGACCTGTCAGGTAGGGTTCCGGACGACAGCGGCTTCCACTACCTGGCTGCATTCGATTCCAGCGACCCTCCTACCCCTGATAGCGGGAGCGGCGTGCTGGTAAGAGTTACGCTCAAGGCCGTGGGCGCCGGTGATTCCAAGATCCGTTTCGGACGTCGGGACTTCAATGGGGATGGAGTGCTGGACAAAGGGACGCTGCTGCGCGGCGCGGACGGGAAACCGATCGGGGATACCAACGGCGACACTCTTTTCGACAGAGAACTCACTGATGGGGAAGTCGCCGTCAGCCAGGATTGCCCGGCTGGCGCCAAGATCGCGCCATCACCGCCAGGCCCGGGCGCGAGCGGCATCTCGGTACCCTGGCTGACGGCAGGCGGTGTCGCGGCTCTAGTCGCTGCCCTCGGCGGCGTAGGAGCAGTGGTCTTCGTCGCGCGGCGGCGTTCGGCCGCTCGCGGCCATGGCGAGGCTGTCGCCGCATCGCCAGACACGCCGAGCGAGCCTGGCTAAATGGCCACCCTCGACTCTTCGTGGGCCAGCGGCATCGTAACGATGAACCTGCTTCCCTTACCCACGCCGCTCTCGGCTCGTATGTCGCCGCCGTGGGCCCGCGCGATCCAGCGGCTAATCGCCAGACCGATCCCCGCACCGCCTACCGTCCGGCTGCTGGTTGTTCGCCAGTCGATAAAACCGCTCGAAGATCTTGCCGAGCTGATCCTCGGGAATGCCGGGACCCTGGTCCGCGACGATGATCTCCGCCTCGTCGCCCTGCCTTGACAGGGACACGGTGACCTCGCCGCCCTGAGGTGAGTACTTCATCGCGTTGTCCACGAGGTTGAGCACAAGCTGCTTCAAGAGGTCACGGTCGCCCGAGACCGTCACCTGCTCTTCGTGGCCGAGACGCACTGTTACGTCATTGCTCAGCGCACGGGCCTGGTAGATGACCTCCAGGCAGAGCGCGTCCAGCTCGACCGGCCGCCGCGACGATGTCCCGCCCGCCTCTGCGTGCGCAAGGTACAGCAGGTTCGAGGTGAGACGGATCAGGCGGCCGACTTCTGCTGACATCTTCTCCAGCTGAGCTCGTGAATCGACATCCAAATCTTTGTCCATCAACATCACGTCGAGGTTGCCGCGCAGGGCGGTCAGCGGTGTGCGCAGCTCGTGGGAGACGTCCATCACGAAGTTCCGCTGCTGGGCGAAGGCGCTCTCGAGTCGCGCGAGCATGGCGTCGAACGTGTCGGCGAGGCGCTGGACCTCCGTGGGCCTGCCTCTGGCACCGATCCGGCGCTTGAGGTCGGACGCCTCGATCTCCGCCGCTGCTCGGGTGATCTGCTCAACTGGCCGAAGCGTGCGCCGCGCCAGCCAGTAGCCCACGGCCAGCACGACCAAGCTGGCGATTGCGCCGCCGGCGAGGAGGATCAGGGTCAGCGTTCGGAGAACGTCATCGATGGCCTGCGTGCTTCGCCCCACCTGGACTATGGAAATCTCCCCGCGGTACGAGCACGCGGCCTGAACGGACGCGGAAGTTCTCACCATTGATGGTCAGGTCGGCGTCAGTCGATTTGTTCTCCACGACTATGCTGACGAGGTCGTTGTCGCGCAGCGCCATCGCACGCGTATCGGCCTGCTCGTTAGAGGCGGTGACGTCTCCATTAGGGTTCCGGACGACGACCGGAAAGGGGAACTGCTGACAGGTTCGTCAGTGTCACCGAAAACGACGGCCGCTTGCGCGCTGTTGAACTCTATCGGTAGGTCACCGTTAACGTCACGGTAAAGGATCTGCCCGAGCGCAAGCCTCAGGGCAATGAAGATGACGACGATCGTGACGATGAACGCCGCGGTGATCCAGGCCGTCAGCCGCCAGCGAATCGCCAGACCGGTCGACTGCGAGGCGCCCCTCGTCATGTCAGGCCTTCAACATGTAGCCCACGCCGCGGATGGCGTGAATGAGATCAGGTTCACCCTCGAGGTTCAGCTTACGGCGCAGGTAGCGGATGTAGACCTTGATCGTGTCGCTCTCAACGTCGAAGGTGTAACCCCAAACGCGCTCAAAGATCGTGTTGCGGTCCAACACCTTGCCCGCGTTGCGCGCCAGCAGCAGCAGCAAGTCGAACTCCCGCAACGTCAACTCTATCTTGCGCTTGCCGCGCGTCACTTCGTGGCTGGCCGGCCGGATGGACAGGTCACTTACGGTGATCACTTCTTCCGTCGGGCTCCTTGCGGCGAAGGGCCGCCCGAACGCGCGCCAGCAGCTCGTCGAAAGCGAAGGGCTTCGTAATGTAGTCATCGGCGCCGGCGTCCAGACCGCTGATCTTGTCAGTGACGGAGTCGCGGGCGGTCAGGATGATGATCGGAATGGCGCTCGCTGCCCGCAGGCGACGGCAGACTTCGACGCCATCAATCTTGGGGATCATCAGGTCGAGCAGTACGAGATCGGGCGGACGGTCACGTGCAGCTGTCAGTCCCTTCTGGCCGTCGGACGCCACCTCTACCTCGTAGTCCTTATAGATCAGACCACGGCGAATGAAGTCCGCGATATCCGGATCATCTTCAATAACGAGAATTCTCACCAATGTCGCATTCCATCCATTGAATCTCCTAGATATAGATAATTATACGTTGACTCGCTTATAACTGTTGCGCCGCAGGTCATGGTGTCGGGAACGTCGTCTGCGCGCGTTGCATGACTGCCTGCGCCCACTGTTGGACCTGGTCTTCGAACGAGTCCGTCGGCGCGGTGCTGGGGTAAAGCGTCGAGATTTGCAGGAATTCCCGCACCCGGCCGACGCGTATGATCACGTTGTCGATGAAGAGCAGCTGCTGTTCGCCGCAGGTGCTAGAGGGCGCGGCGGGAGGCGACGCCGCTGCGGATGTAGAGCACTCTTTGCCTTCGATGCGCAGCCAAATTGACTCGTCACCGAACCTGGTCGGAACCTCCGTCACGTGCAGATCCTGGAAATCGGGATAGTTCGCCGCCCAGTTGTTGGCACGGGCCTGCGTTACGGTGTCCTGGAACGATTGGGTCGCGCCGACAGTGTTCGTATAGACGCTGGCCGAGCTCTGGATGCCGCCTCGTACGGGCGAGTTAGCCGCGAGCCGATCCGTGGGGATGAACTGAACATCCACACCAAGCTGGCGGCCTTCGTTGACCAGCGTCTGCAGCTGCGCGACGTTCGCGCCGGCCACGTCTTCGTTCGTGCTAAAGATCGGCGCCGAGGCGTCGAGGCCGTCTGGCACATCTGTCTGCTGCAGAAGCACAGCCGCTAGCTGACCTTGTAGTCCTGAAAGCGTTGCCAGGCCACCAATACCCGTATCGGTCGAGGTGGCCGAGGTCACATCTGTGGACCTGCCGCCGCACGCAGCGCCCAAAAGCAGAAGCGCACAAAGGACGACACCGAGAGCGCGTGCAGCCATATTGAAGAGCTTACGGGAACCCGTCCAGCCGCGGCAATCATGGCCGTTTGGCAGATACATGACCACCGCGGGCGTTAAACGCGCGGATGGGCGCGCTAATATCAGATTTATCGCATATCACTCAGATAGGGAGATATGTGGCGTGATAATGCTTGACGAATACGGGGCAGCGCAGTCATTATTGGGCATAATCAAAATGGGGTTATTAGGAGAAAAATTCATCCGTCGCCAATGTGGAGGTTAGCTCATGTCTAGACACTTGCCTATGAGCGCGGGCATGCTCGCGCTCTTGATCGTAATTGCGGGGGCCGCGCTTTTCATCGGCCGGGATAATTCATCCGCCGCGAATTTCTTCAACCCATGCGCCAGCGTGCAAGTCGCCGCAACCACCGCGAATACGGCTTCTGATATCACAGGCACATTCGGCATCGGGCTCGATCCAGCTACCTGCGGACGCTACTCCTCGGCAGCAGAGCGGCCGGGGGAGTACAACTCCGGAGGCCTGATTTATTTCACTCCGCCAGACTGGGGCGTGGCCAAGGACGCCGATATTCCGGACGGGACAACCGTCGGGACATTTAAGTCCGAGGCTGTCCTGGGGCTACTTGACAACGCCTGCAATACTATCGTCAACGTTAACTTCACGTTGCTCGACGGCACGATAGATCAGAGTAAGTCTGTCGACGCGCTAGCACCGGGCGCCAAAGACCGCCTGTCCAACCTGGCGGTAAAGGACGCAAACGGCGTGCCACTTGCCGCAAGTGGATGGCCGAGTTACCTTACTGGCACCGCGACCAAGGCTGGGATGGACCTGAGCCAGCTGATCGCGCGCTTCGTGGGTGTCGACAAGAGTGACGTCCCCGGCACGACAGTCATCCTTCAAGTTCCTCGTATTCCAGCCCGGAGCAACCGTCTCTGACGAATCACTCTAGACCCCCGTCTCGGCTACCCAGCGGTCACCGTGCTCCAGGACCCGACGCAAGCGGGCTCGGCAGAAGACCCGATCAGCGACTTCTGCGCGCCCCTGTGGACGGAGTCGACCTTGCAGGGTACCGCTGGCGGCGCCACGTTCCGCGGCAATCCGGGTGACGGAACCTATAACTTCGTGTCATGGGTCTTGGCGGCACCTGACTATGATGGCGACGGTATCGAGAACGGTCTTGACCCGTGCTTTGACAAGCCGAATGCATCCGGTTGGGATCCCCGCGCCACCCTGATCGCGGGACAGCATGGGGATGAGGATGCCGATGGGCTTCCGAACGACTGCGATCCTAACCCAGCAGTAGCAAGCCTTAAGGTCTCTGCCAACGGCGTTGGCCTCGATGAGGACGGCGACGGGTGGCAGAACCGTGGGGATAATTGCCCGCTGGTGCCCAACCCCGAGCAGACCGACACTGACAGCGACGGCATCGGCGACGCCTGCGATCCGCATGAGGGTACGCGGGACGGCGAGGGCCTGCCCATCTGCGAGGTGACCACAGTAACGATTGGTAGCGGCGGTCCCACGCCAGCCGACCCACAGGGTATGGCCCCCTGTGACTTGAACGCCACGATCCCCTCAGGAGCGACTGCTACGCCGGCTCCCACGCCAACCGTTAACCCAAGTACCGGAGTGCGCCCCACTAACGCCCCGTCCACAGGCGGCCTCACCGGCGGACCGTCCGGCGGTATCGGCACTCTGGCCCCGTCTGGCACCGGCATTCCTGCTTGGGCTGCCATGCTCGCCGCCCTCGGCACGCTGGGCCTTTGCTTCGGATTCGGCCTTATGGGGACACGCCTGTGGAGGCGTCGCTAACATCATGGAAATACGAAAGGAGACGTTGAAGGTGAGACTTCGTCCGCTCCTGTCAGGGGTGGCGGTGGCGGCCGCATTGGCGGCGGTAATGCTACTGGGCTCGACAGATTCCGCCCATGCAACTACCTTCAATCCCACGATTACAACCGCGGTCGCGGATCCCACAGCCGGCAAGCCCTCAGACTTCACGTCCACACTCAACATTCCGGACGGAGACGTCAACTTCGCCGCCTTCATCTCCTTCATCCCGAGCAACTGGGGCATTGTCACCGGCGACTACATTCCGGTCGGAGCGCCGGTGGGCACGCTAAAGGCGGCTTCCGTGCTCGGCCTCGTAAACGGCGCATGCAACACTCAGCTGCCAGTCACATTCGATATGGTGAACGGCAGCCTCGACAACACGGATACCGTGTCCTTCAACGACCTCGACAACAACAACACGCCAGACTTCGCCGACAGTGACGCCAACGGCCTCTTCCTCGGCGTCGTCAAGTACCCAGACTGGCTGAACCGCATCTTCATTGACCCCACAACACAGGCCGTGCAGGTGCCGATCCGCCGTTCAATCGGCGTCACGCCGGTGGCCGGCACCCCGATCATCCTTCAGTTCCTCGTCTTCCCGCCGGGCACCGAACTGGACGCTGCGATCCCGCACGACGCCAGCCAGGGCTTCCCATCCGTGACGGTCCTCGAGAACATCGGTGACCACTCCGCTGTTCCCGAGCCCGGCATCATCAACGACTTCTGCACGCCGCTCAGCACGACCAACCTGACATTTGGGGTGACGCCTGACGGCGACGCAGCTGTTCGTGAACCCGTCTGACGGTAAGTACACCTTCGGCACCTTTGCTCTCGGCCAGCGTGACGCGGACGGCGACGGTTACGAGAACTCGCTCGACACCTGCCCGCTCGCGCTCAACGTTGGCAACCCGCGAATCACGGGTGACGGCGACCTCGACTCCGACGGCCTGGACGCCGTCTGCGACCCCAACGACAACGTCGCCGGCGGCACCAACTCCGACGAGGACGGCGACGGTTACCTGAACCGCCAGGACAACTGTCCGCTCGATCGCCAACGGCCAGGAGCAAAAGGACGTCGCGGGCGTAGGCAACCAGACTGACACCGACCTGGACACCATCGGTGACGCCTGCGACCCCAACCCTACCACGGCCGATACGGAGGGCGTGTACAGCGTGGCCACACCATCCTCCGACGTTACGATTGGCGCCGGCGGGACTGGTGAAGGGTCACGCGCCAACCACCGCTCAGTGCCCGCACTGCTGGACGGAGGGCTACGTACCGAACCCGGCCATCCAGCCAACGTTCGAGGCTACCCCTGCACCAACGTCTGCCACCAGCGGTTCTCCCGCCCCCAGCACCACCGACACACCGAAGGTAAGTACGCCGGCGAGTGAGGACAGCGGCAGCAGCAGCAGCAGCACGATCATCTTCGTCATCGTCGGTGTCATCGCGGCAATCGTAGTGATCGGTGGCGGCGCCGCGCTCATGATCCGCAACAAGAAGAGCGCTTAACCAACCCACCAGAGATTAGCGAAGGGGCCGGATTCGTCCGGCCCCTTCTTCTTTGCTTGCGCTCAGCTGGCCATCGGCAGGGCCCGGCTCGGGGGAGGCGACTCGGCGGGCGTCGGCGTCGGACTGGTTGGCGCCGCCGCATTCAGCAGAAGCTCGGCATTGCGGTCGCTCGCCGCCAGGCCAGCGGCGTCGGGGGAGCGCTGCGGGTCGCGCGCCGCAAGCTGCCGCGCAACGCCGGCCAGCAGCACCTGGTTGACGCCGTCGTCCGGCGTCGGGTCCGCCGCATCGCCCGGGTTGAGTGGCGCGATCGAGTCATAGATCGTCGAGAAGATGGAGATCGTCCCGTCTAGGTTGTCGACGATCTCCAGCAGCCGGGCTTGCGCGGGCCAGTCCAGCGGCGATCCGGTCGTCACTTCCCAGTATGCCCGCGCCGGGTCCGTCGTGAAGGGCCGCGGGTTGATACGGTGCTGCAGCGTGTGCCCTGAGACATGCAGCACAACGTTTGGGAAGCGGTGGAGCAGTGATTCCAGTTCCGGCCCCTGATAGCGGCGCTCCTGCGCGTTTGGGCCCGGGAACGGGTTGTTCAGCGAGTCGCCTGGGTGATGGCTAGCGATGATGATCAGCCGGTCAGGGTTCGCCGTCCCGACTTGCTGGCCCCGCGCGTCGTAGTAGGTGCTGCTTTGGGCGATCAACTGCTGCTCCAGCCACATGAACTGCGTCTCGTCGATGCTGCCGCCCGCGAAGCCGGCCGGATTCACCGTATCCAGCACGACGACCGCCACCGGTCCCTCAACCAGCACGTAGTAGGCCGTGCCCGCCGCCAGAGCGTCCGCCGAGAAGCCGTGGCCGGGCGGGCCCGGCTTGTCCGCCGTCGAGAAGTGTTCCGTCATCCAGTCCGTCAGCGAAAGGAAGCGCCGGTTGCCGTCCGACCCGACGCCCCGGACGATCGTCTTCGGGTCGTTGAGGATCGTTGCAGAGCTGTCCGGGCCCACAATGACCTGCGCTCCCTGGCAGGCCTCCGCCAGTGCTGATGGCCCCAGTGCCACGATCTTCTGCGCCCCCTTGGCCAGCCGGGCTGTGCGTTCGCCTGGCGCGACGCTGCCCTGCAACAGGATGTCGCGATTGCCGGGCATAGAGTACCAGGGGTATTTCAACCCAACGGGCGAGAACTGACGCTGAGCCCGCTGCAGGAGGTCACCGTAAGCAGGCTCCGGGGAGTCCGTCTGCACGCCCTGATAGCCGATCGCGCCGCTGTCCGGGTACACCGGCTTGTCGCCATCCAGCAGGTCGACGAACCAGCGCAATTCGTTGAACTGTGCGTTGTCGGTCGCGTTGCCCGTGTGAATCGCGAATTGGACGGGCTGGCGGGTCACCGGGCTCAGCTTCACCTCGTTCGCCCGCTCGATGATCCCCTCCGCCGCCTGCACGGACAATGTTTCCTGCGGCCGAAAGGAGTCCGTCACCGGAGATGGGCACTGGTCCTGCCACTCCGCGCGAGCGGGCGACTCTTCGTCCATGATGCGGAAGTCCGAAAATTGGTGGAAGATGACAAGCGACGTGCGTCGGTCCGCGCGGCCGGACTGCGCGTCGGCCAGTTCTGTGCGGACAGAGTACGGCTCACCGGGGCCCGAGACGAGATCGCCGTTGTCATTGACCTCAATCGTGCGGTCGAGCGTTGTCGAGGCCAGCTCCCCTCCCTTGCCGCCGCAGGCCGCCCAGGCAAGCGTTCCCAGGCCTGCCAGCCCGACACCCTGCAGAAGCCGGCGCCTACTGATGTTGTCCCGCCGCTGAATCGCGCGCGCCATCGTTGTGAAGTCTACGCGAATCTGTGACGCTGGCAAATCGACTGCCTGCCCCGTTCCTTGACTGCTCCTCTACTCCGCCTTCCCCGCCGACCCGTCACCGCTGCTTCGCGGGCGAGTCTTACCTTCTGTAACACAGACGAAGGATGGATAAACATGCCCCGCAAGCTCACCCTGCCCCTGGCGGCTCTCGTCGCCGGCCTCGCCCTGGCCGTCGTCTTCGCACTGTCCGGCCACATTGCCCGGACTTCGGCTGACCCCGTTCTCGATCCCGAAGAGCAGACGTTCGTTACGCTGATCAACAACTACCGAGCGCAGAATGGACTCGGGGCCCTCACGACTGACTGGGAGATGCAGAACTCGACCGACTGGATGAGCAACGACATGGGCACAAAGGCGTACTTCAATCACACGGACTCGCTCGGCCGCGACCCGTGGATGCGTATGTGCTACTTCAGCTACTGCTACAACACCTGGATGGGCGAGAACATCGCCGCTGGCTATACCACCGCTGCCGACGTCTTCGCGGCCTGGAAGGCCTCACCCGGACACAACGCCAACATGCTCGGCTCGAACTACGTCGCGATGGGGATCTCCCGGCAGTTCATCTCCGGGAGCCCGTACGGTTGGTACTGGACGAACGACTTCGGTGGGGTGGCGAGCGGTGCGGCAGCTCCCGCTGGCGGACCTACGAGCACGCTATCGCCGTCCCCAACACCATCCCCTGCACCGACACCCGTCGCGACTCCTGCGCCTACAAGTAGTGACCCCGACCACGACGGATTCTCAACATCGCGGGAGCTATTTATCGGCACCGACCCGAACCTTGCCTGTGGCCCGAACGACTGGCCGCCAGACATCAATGGCGATGGCATCGTGAGTCTCTCCGACGTCGCCTCGTATGGCGTCTTCCTCAGCTCGGCAACGGTGTCTCATCCCTATGATGCCCGCTATGATCTGAATGCGGATCATCGGATCTCGCTCACAGATATTGCAACGTTCTCGTCCTTCTTCGGTAGGTCCTGCGGCACGTAGCTCCCGCCAGTGCGGGAGGAGAGCCTTTGTACAGAAGCGCGACGACTGAGGCCGCGCTTGTGTTAAGTGCAAGCCCACTGCCCGGAAAGGGTGATCGGCTGTGCGGCGCCGCTGGTAGTGGCAAGAGATGGTGGCAGCGTCACGTTCATGCTGCCACTGGCATCAGAGTTGATTGTTATTGATCCGCTCGCTCCTCCACTTATCGTGGACCAGCGGTCATCTATCGCTGTACCGCTGCCTCCGTAAAGGACCGCGACGATCGCCGCACCCGACGCCAGGTCAACTGTTCCGCCGATTCCAGACGCTATGGCCACCTCGATGGCAGTGCCATTTAGAGTTCCGGTGAGTTGGGCGCCCCACGCATTTCCGCGCGGCGGACCAATCTGGCACCCGGACACCGTTAGGTTCATCGACCCCACGAGCTGGCCGGAGACCGTCCACACGCCCGCCACGCCCGACGACGTTGGTGTCACCGTATCGGTGCTTGAGTTCCCTCCACCGCACGCTGCGAGTATCGCAACGGCCATGGCGAAGGTTGTGATAGCTGCAAAGATGCGGATCATGTCAGAAACCGCTTCGATCGTATCGCCAGTAGAGGTATTGCGGCAACCCAGAACGCTTGAGAGGGTATTGTCTCAGTTGACTGAGTCACTACCCTCTTGCATTGATCGCTAGCCTTCTCGCCCGAAAAGCCGTACGCCTACTAGGGCGAACACCGCTTTCCAAAGTACGAGCTAAACATCGCAACGTCCGACAAAGTGATGCGACCGTCACCGTTTAGATCAAAGCGCGCAGCATATGGCGTCCCGGGCGAGTGCGAGCCAAATACGGATGAGTACTTTGCGACGTCGGCCAACCCTACCAACCTATCGTTGTTGCTGTCCATGGGCCACACATCGGGTTGCGGCTCGTCGTCAGCCGTCGTGGTGCTCGCGCAGGCCCGGGCAGGGTCGGTACCCATGAACGCTTCCGCCTGGTTCGTGAAGCCGTCACAGTCATTGTCGTTTGCGGGGACAGCCCAGACTGTCGCTGTCGCCGGACATCCGTCACATGCGTCACCAGCACCGTCACCGTCGGTATCTGTCTGATCGGCGTTTGCTGTGTTAGGACAGTTGTCCGTCGGTACACAGGCTTGCGGGCCTGTGGAAAGTGCGCCCGGGTTGCAGAAACCGTCGCCGTCCCGGTCCACCTGTGCCGCTGAACAACCGCTTGCGTCAACCGCCGTATTCAGCGCTGTGGTTGGACATTTGTCAGTGGCATTTGCCACGCCGTCGCCGTCGGCGTCAGGATCACACGTGTCCCCGGTTCCGTCGTGGTCGTAGTCAGTCTGAGCTGCATTTGAGATCGTCTTGCAGTTGTCCGGACTGTCTTTCACACCATCACCGTCGGTATCAGCAGAGAGGGCGTTCGTCCCCCAGTAGGTTTCGGCGTCTGCCGATAGTCCATCGCTGTCCGCGTCAAGCCCGCACTTCGAGGTGTCGGAGCGCGGCCCCTCGTCACCGGTCACATTGACGGCGTCCGGATCCACGAGGTTCCATGCCATCTGGGAGCCCGGCTGTCTGCAGCTCAGGAAGGTGTTGCTGCCAGCCAGGCCGTCGAACTGCAGGTTCACATGGTGCGGTGTACAATACGTCACTGGCACAATCGGCGCCGGCGGATTGTCCGCATCCGGGTTTCCGCCGGCAGCACCCGCTGGGTCCGGGTTGAGGGCGTCACCGGGGAACGGCACGACGATCCAGAGCGCGCCGGTAACCGCTTCGAAGACTGGATTCGTGACCTTCCACGTCAGGATGTTCAAGGGTATCTTCTGGTCGGCCACCTGCAGTGGGGCAATCGTGCGAGACCAGAGCTGCACGGCGGTTGGAAGCCCGGCGATCGGTGTGAAGCTCGCCTCGACCAGCGCCCGCTCGGCGTTGAGGTTGTTCGGCCAGACATTGGGATTCGTCAGGTCCGAGGTCTTGTTCGAATCAGGAACGTTCCCCTGGATGCCGCCCTCGTAAGCCTGCGTCAGTGGGAAGCTTGCGTCGATCGAGCAGGGTACCCCGCTGATACCGGCGTCTGTGCGGATGGCAAAGGAGGCCGAGCCGGTCACCGTGCCGTTTGGAATGGAGGTATCGTTGGCCCAGTCAAAGGCCGGCGGCACAAACGTTACTCCCACCGGGTTAAGGCGGACAGTTCCTTCACTGATGGGTGATCCGCCGGCCATGTCGATGCTCAGATCAAAGTCCAGAGAACAGGGCGCCGCCGTCGGCAGTGCCACCGCGCATTCGTCAATCGGAGTATTGGCCTGGTCGTTAGCCGTCATCACGAAGTTGCAGCTCAGCTGCGTCGTCAGATTGGAGGCCACGGGCGTACCGGTTGCTGTGAGCGACTGAATTAGAAGAAGGAGCTGCGGTGACAGATTCTGGATCAGGCTCCCTGCCGGCGCGGGGTCCGCGCCGCACGCGCCGACCTTAACGGTCGTGGTTCCAGATCCCGAGGCAGAATTGTTGCCAGGCGCGTCCGACACGTGGATGTCGCTGGCACTGACGGAGGCGGCAACGCTGAAGGTGTGCTCGCCGGGGTTATGGCAAGTCACAGTCCAGGCTGGGCTCGCCGGAACGGCCCCGCCTGACGCTGGTTGCGCCGTGAACACTGAGGGGTTTCCCGGGTAGAGCGCGCAATCAGAAGGCACCGTGAGCGCAGCGGTGCCGTTCACGCCAATCGGGCCGTCCGGTCCGGCGTTGTGCACAGCCAGGTTCGCTACCACCTGGAAGGCAATTCCGGCCATCGGGGTTGCCGTTGCCGCAGCGGTCGAGGTGATTGAACCGAAGGTCAGACTGAGATCGGCGTTGGCCAAGACCCCGAGCGTTGCTGAAGTCGAACTCACCTGGTTGTTGCTGAGAGATGTCTCGGTGGCAGTCGGGTCAGCCAACACGACACTGACACGGTTTGTGAACGTGTGGAACGAGGGAGACGTGCAGCTTACGCTGAACGTCTGGTCAGGAATCGTAACGGGTGCCCCGGCGGGGAGCGAGAGCCCCGAGATCGTCCGTGAGCTGCCGCCACTGGCCGTGCAATCAGGCGGTGTACTCAAACTTACGACTCCATTGGCGTTGACCGGCGTGATGGGGCCATTGTTCACGATCGTGCCTCCGGCGGTCACATCAAATGGAGTGTTAACGATGGCCGAGGAAGGCGCCGAAATTGTCGCGGCAGTCGCCAGGAGGTCTGTCTCCGCCGAGCATGGACGTCCGACAGCGACGGTGGCGCCCAGGACGTTGTTGACGGCGTACGGGATGCCGTTCCGGTCATCGATCGTTGGCACGCCGGCCCCGCTTACCTGTTCGTCGAGTGTAAGGTTGGTCGAGCCCGTGCCTACGGCCTGAAGCGTGACCCTGGCCAACACGCCGGGGCCAGATTCATAATTCGGGCTTAGATCCGCGAAGTCCTCACGGAAGTTACCGTCGGTGTCAGGCAGCGGGTCCGTGACCTCGAACACAGTCATTGGTCCGGCGGAAGCCAGCAGATAGTTGAAGTCGATGCCGGTAATGTTGACCACTGAAGGGTCATACAGGATATTGCTGGCGATCGCGACGGCCCCCGTTGACGGGACCTGGTCGACAACCAAATCTATGGAAAAGGTGGTACCTGGGCCCGGCACCGACACGCAGCTATCGATTGTGTCGATATGCGTAGCCGTGTTTCCGCTTGGATCCGAGTCTATCGCCACGATGTCGATGCTTGGATCGTCGGCCGAAGCGGCACCGCCGAACGTGAAGAGAACGAAGAAGAGCGATCCCGTGAGGATACTTCCTGCAATGGCAGCGTAAGAAATTCGTGAAGGGTGCGATATACGCATTTAGTTCCCCTTTCTGGTCCCCAGGATCATGCTCCTTCCAAATCCTAAGATGCGCGCGTTAGGCCTTGCAATAAACCGAGACTTACTTGTAATAAACTATCGGCCTAAACGTAGACTCAAATACCACCACTTAAACCTCCGGTGACATTCCTGGATAGTTGACGGCTCGATTTCGTAGCTGTCGTATACTTAACAATCGGATTGGGATACAGAAACATACTCGCCAGTCCGAGACTAGCCCTTGATCTTGCCACGACTCGTCTTCGTCCTAACCTTCATGGTTGGCGTTAGTCTCCCTTTCAGTCTGTGCAACGGAAGCAGTAGTGACACGCAGGCGGCCGATCAGGTGAAAGCGCTGAAGGCTGCCATGGTTGTCCTTGGCGACAATCCGAGCAACCTGCCGCCGATCGGCCAGGACTACAACTGCACGATCTCCATCGGGCACCAACCCGCACCGCCGGCCAGTCAGTTCGAACCGGTCCTCGGCACCTGCTTATGGACCGTGCAGAATCAGGGAAACCTCTGGCTTATCACCTTCCGCGAAAACTGGTTCTGCAAAGACTGGAGCGCGACCGTTGCGAACTACCCGCCGTGTCAGGACCCGACCGGCTTCCACCAGTGGCAATACCAGGTCGACCTCAATGGACCTGTGCAACAAATCTCGAGCACCGGCGCCTTCGCACCCGACATGTAGCAGGCTTTCAGTTGCTTAATCGAAGCGCGCAGCGAGTCCGAAGGTCTAGCTGCCTTGCGAGGCGGCCGGTGACGACGCCTGTGGCGACGTCGATGGCAAGACCTGAAGGAGCTCAACGTCGAAGACCAGTACGGAGTTGGGCGGCACCGATGAGCTCCCGGTAGCTCCGTAGCCTAGGTCCGGCGGAACGATCAGGCGGCGGCGGCCACCCTCTTTCATCGTCGAGAGTCCTTCGGCAAAGCCAGGGATCACCCCGCTGAGCGCAAAGACGGCCGGCTGGCCGCGATCGACGGAACTATCAACCTTGGCCTTTGTGGGCTGAAGCCAGAGGGTGTACCAGATCTCCACCTGGTCATTGTGGCCTGGCGATTTTCCGCTGCCCTCCTTCAGATCGATGTACTGAAGCCCGGAGTTGGTGGTGACGATCGTGCCGCTGACATCCGGGAGAATCACCGGCGCGGGCGTCGGGCGCGGCGTGACCGTCGGGCTCGCAGTCGAGGCGGAGCCACCACAAGCAGCGACGAGAACCGCCAGGGCCGCAAACAATGCGCACACACGCTCCATGCTCTCTGAATTATTGCGCGAAGGAGGCTTGCAGGCCAAGCGGTATAGTCTGGGCGAGATCCAGCTCGTCCGCGGGCTCCTCGGCCTGGGCGGTATGGCCATCCAACAAAGGAGGGTCAGCATGGTGTTCGAGTCCGAAACAAGCGTCGATCACCTAGCCACGGCAGCCTTCATCCAGGCGCTCGCCGAACGTGACTTTGCGGCGATGAAGCAGCCTCGCCCAGGAGGTCGCTTTCCGGGCGCTCCTGCCCGGCGGAGTCGTAGAGGTCGGTTCGAGCGAAGAGGCAGCCGGCGCGCTGAACCCTTGTTCGGCGTCTACGACCGCTACCGCATCGTCGGCTTCGAGACCGGATACCTCGGCGATATGATCCGCATCGGCTACCGCGTCGGGGGCCACACGGACGATGAGTGGCGGAAAAGTCGAGCAGAGGCCTACTGCGAGGCAGTCGATGACCGCTGCGTGCGAGTCAATCTCGTCTGCTCCGGCGTCTACGACCGCGATCCACCGTCCTGGGCGTAACCGCTACTCGCCGAGACCCGCCTGCATAAAGATCCCGTTGTAGATAAAGAAGCTGCGCACGAAGTTCGCCGCCTTTGATTGCTGACGCGCGTTGCCTTCGACTGTTGCCTGAAACGCAGCGATCTTCTCGGTGTACTCACGCCGGGCCTTGATACGGATCCGCTTGCCGCTCTCCACTTCTCGCGTGCACTCGGCGATCATCGCGTCGGGGTCCTTCCCCGCGAAATCAGCGAAGCGCTGGAGCACGGCATGGCGCTGCTCCATGTCGGGCTCGTCGCCCCACTGCTCCTCGAGACCCCGCACCCACTGGCGGACGGAGTCGTAGTCCGCGATAGCCCCGGCCACGCTACATCGGCAGATCGTATTTTTCGGCGAGCTTCTTGATCTCTTCCATGCGTCCCGGCAGCGGCGCCGGCGGCTGGATCATCTTCGCCTTCTTCAGCTTCTCGACCACCTTCGGGTCGCGCTTGAAGGGCCTCCCGTACTCACCGTCGCAGTACAGCTCCTCGAACTCTGGGCGAGGCCTCTGTCCGCCAGCGTCTGGCGACTCCGCAGGGTAGCCCACGAGCATCACCCACATCGAGAACCAGTCGTCCGGCACGCCGAACACCTGCTTTGTAAGCATCGGATTCGGCGTGTTAAGGCAGGCGCCGAGCCCCTCATCGAATGCAGTGAGCAACGCCATGTGCGCGGCACCACCGGCATCCGCGAAGGCGGCTGGCGCGTAGCCTTCCAGGTTGCGCGTCATCGGCTCGAGGATCTGCGGGTACACGAAGTCGTCGACGAATTTGTGGCTCCAGCCGTGCGTCGGCGCCAGCGCCCCCGCGTCGACCAGCTCCTTCAGCCGCGAGCCCTTGATGCGGTTGACGACGCCCAGGTCCACGAAGAAGTAGATGTGCACCGGCGCCAGGTCCAGGGTCAGCGCCGCCACGGGCGTCTTCAGCTGGTTCAGTTTTTCAGCCGGGATTTTGTCCCGCTCAACCACGATGGCCCGCAGCCAATGGGCGTTGACAGCGCAAGACGCCAGCCGCGCGGCCTCCAGGATCGTCTGGATCTTCTCCCGCTCAACCGGGCGGTCGGGATCGAAGAAACGGATGGAGCGGCGGCTGCCGACGACCTCTTTAAACTCCATCTGCTGGGCCCTCCTTCGCGACAATCCCGTCATTATTAGGATAGCAAGGACAGGGAGTCAAATCGAGCGATAATAGAACACCAATTCCACAATATTTGTTGCAGAAAGACTTGACGAGTGTCGTTACCATCCCTAAACTAAATCTTAACTGAAACCCCGCAAGAACCCCGCAAGTTCTTTGCCGGAAGGGACCCGCGGGTAAGGGTTTCAGAGGTACAACCGCAGGCTTGAGCCCAGGGGAGGGTAACATGGCTCGGTCTACCTCTGTTGTAGACTCAGGACCCGATGAACTTATCGCTCTCGCGGCGAATGGGGACCGCGAAGCATTCGGCCGTTTGTATGAGCGGCACGCTGTCAGAGTCTTCCGTCACGCCTACTTCTTGACGAGCGACGTCAACCTGGCCGAAGACCTCACCGCGCAGACTTTCCTCAAGGCCCTGGAGGCTATCGGCCGCTACGAAGACCGCGGCGTCCCCTTCATCGCCTGGCTCCTGCGCATCACCGTCAACCTGGCGATCAACCACCGCAAAGCCCTCAAGAACAGCATCCACGCCCAGCTTCCCGAACAGCTCGTCGACGACGACGCCTTCAGCTCTCCGGAGCAGTCCTGCACCATGAAGTCCGAGGGCGAACGCGTCTGGAAGAAGGTACGCGAACTGCCGACGGAGCAGCGGCAGGTCATCGTCATGCGCTTCATGGATGACCTGGCCTATGCAGACGTCGCCGCCGTCCTCGGCAAGTCCATCGGCGCCGTGCGGGTCATCCAGTTCCGCGCCCTGCACAACCTGCGCAACCTCCTGCGGGAAGAGCAGGCCGCCGAGCCGTTCCGCTACGCCCGCGCCAGCTAGCATCGCCGTCGTCGTTGCCGGCGTCCGCTATACTGTGAGTCGCCTATCCATATCTCACCAAGGAGCGATTCATGCCCCTCCGCATCGGCATCAACGGCTTCGGCCGCATCGGACGCCAGGTCTACAAGGCGATCCACGACCTGCACCCCGACAAGCTTGAAGTTATCGCCGTCAACGACCTCACAGATCCCCGCACCAACGCCCACCTGCTGAAGTACGACAGCACCTACGGTCACTTCCCCGGCGAGATCAGCGCCACGGACGATGAGATCCGCGTCAACGGCAGCACGATCAAGGTGTTCAAGGAGCGCGATCCCGGCAAAATCCCCTGGGGCGGTGAGAAGATCGACGTCGTCGTCGAGTCCACCGGCATCTTCACTGATGGCGAAAAAGCCCGCGCCCACATCGACGGCGGCGGCGCCAAGAAAGTGATCATCAGCGCCCCCGCCAAGAACGAAGACATCACCGTCGTCATCGGCGTCAACGCCGACAAGTACGACCCGAAGAAGCATTCCGTCGTCTCCAACGCCTCCTGCACCACCAACTGCATCGCGCCGGTGGTGAAGGTGCTGCACGAGGCTTTCGGCGTGGAGCGTGGCTTCATGACCACGATCCACTCCTACACCAACGACCAGGTGATCCTGGACACCGTCCACAGCGACCTCCGCCGCGCCCGCTCCGCCGGCCAGAACATCATCCCTACCACGACCGGCGCAGCCAAAGCAGTGACCCTAGTAATCCCGGAACTCAAGGGCCGCATCGACGGCATGGCCTTCCGCGTGCCGACGCCGACCGTCTCCATCTGCGACTTTGTGGCGACGCTGAACAAGCCGGCCAGCAAGGAAGAGATCAACGAAGCCTTCCGCGACGCCTCTACCGAATCGCTCCGCGGCATTCTCGGCTACACGGACGAGCCTCTAGTCTCCACCGACTTCAAGGGCGACCCGCGCAGCTCGATCTTCGACTCGCTCAGCACTATGGTCATCGAGGGGACGCTGATCAAGACCCTGGCCTGGTACGACAACGAGTGGGGCTACTCCTGCCGCGTCGCCGACCTCTGCGCCTTGATGTCTGACCGCGGCGTCTGAATCTAAGCTCCGTCCTTGCCCGTAACTTAGATATGCGCCAATCTGGGGTTTGGACGCTAGCCCGTCCCCTGGAAAGGCCCCCACGAATTTGACCATGCCTAAGCTCACGCTCCTGCCCGCCGTCGCCCTGGCGCTATTCGTTATGTCAGCTTGCGGTGGTGGCAGCAATACGCCGGCCGCCCTCCACAACGTCCTCACCCCGATCAAGTCCCAGTACCTGCCTCTTGTCATCTCCTCCAAGCTCTCTGTCGGCGAGAACCGCTTCGTCGTCGGGCTGATCAACCAGAACGACAACTCGCAGGTCCTCGGCGCGACCCTGCACGAGCGCTTCTTCGAGGTCGGCGCCAACAACCAGGCGACGCTCAAGTTCGAGGCCGACCCGCAGACGATCCAGATCACCAAGAGCTACACCCACACTCACGCCGATGGCACTGTCGAGACCCACCAGGCCGGCGACACCGCGGCCTACGTCAGCCACGTCACGTTCGATACCGCGGGGGACTGGGGCATCGAGGTGACCGGCGCGACCAAGGAAGGCGAGCAGCTGGACCCCGTCAACCTTAGCTTCCAGGTGCTGCAGACCGACCCCGGCATCGCCATCGGCAGTCCGATCCCGCCGTCCCGGCAGACCATCCTCTCCGACGTCTCCGACATCCGCGACATCGACACGTCCCAGACCCCGATCCCCGAAGAGCACGACATGACCGTCGCCGACGCAGTCGCCGACGGCAAGCCCACGGTCATCGCCTTCGCCACGCCTGCCTACTGCACCAGCCTGATCTGCGGCCCGGCGAAGGATATCTTCGACGAGCTGTACCAGAAGTACAACGGCCAGGTGAACTTCATCCACATCGAGCCTTATGACGTGAAGCGGATGGCCGCCGGGAACTGCTCCAACATCGGCGATTGCGCGGTGCCGGCGACGGTCGACTTCAAGCTGGAAAGCGAGCCCTGGATCTTCGTCGGCGACGCCCAGGGCATCCTCCGCGCCAAGTTCGAAGGGATCGCCTCCGAAGCCGAGGTCGAGGCGGCCCTGCTTGAGGCGATTGGCGCTTCGGCGGCCCCAACGGCCTCTCGGTAGGCACAATCGCCGTAAAACGCTTACCCGTTTTCACAATCTCCGCCCTGAGTTATTGGTTATAGCTCCTCATTCCATTACAATTGTTCCCTAGATATGTTCGATTCCCTATCCGATAAGCTGCAGGGCGCCTTCCGCAAGCTCGGTGGCCGCGGCACTGTGTCCGAGCAGGACCTGGACGAAGCCCTCCGGGAAGTCCGCCTGGCCCTCCTGGAAGCAGACGTCAACTACAAAGTCGTCAAGGACTTCGTGGCTGCCGTCCGTGAGAACGCGCTCGGCGCTGACGTCCTCAAGAGCCTGACGCCCACGCAGCAGATCATCGATATCGTCAACAAGCAGATGGTTGAGGTGCTCGGCGGCGGATTCGCCAAGCTGGAGCGCTCCAACAAGCCGCCGACAGTCATCATGCTCGTCGGCCTCAAGGGCTCCGGCAAGACGACGACGGCCGCCAAGCTCGGCCTCCACCTGCGCCGGGCCGGGGAGCGGCCGCTGCTCGTCGGCGCTGACCCGGGCCGGATCGCCGCCGCGGAGCAGCTGCAGTCTCTGGGCAAGCAGCTGAGCATCCCGGTCGTTGCAGAGACCGGCGCGATCAAGGCGGAGCAGATCGCCAAGAAGGGGCTGGAGGAAGCCAAGAAACTCAGCTCCACCTACATCATCGTCGACACCGTCGGCCACGTTGACCTAGAAGGCGATGACGTGACCGTTCTCAAGTCGCTGCACAAACTGCTCGCCCCGACGGAGGTCCTGCTGGTCGCCGATGCCATGACCGGACAGGAAGCAGTCACCGGCGCCGAGAAGTACAACGGCGCCATTCCCCTCACCGGTCTCATCCTCACCAAGCTGGACGGCGATGCCAGGGGCGGTGCCGCGCTCTCCATCCGGGCCGTCACCGGCATCCCGATCAAGTTCGTCGGTATGGGGGAGAAGGCTGATGCGCTGGAGCCGTTCCACCCGGACCGCTTCGCCTCCCGCATCCTCGGCATGGGCGACATCCTGACCCTGATCGAGAAGGCGAAGTCAGAGATCACGGACGAAGAGGCCGAGTCCCTGACCGTACGCATGAAGAAGGGCGAGCTGACGCTGGACGACTTCCTCGGCCAGTACCAGCGCATCAAGCGGATGGGGCCCATCGGCAACCTGCTCGGCATGCTGCCCGGCCTCAGCCAGATCAAGAAGCAGCTCAACGTCGATGAGATGGACGAGAGCTTCTTCAAGCACACCGAAGCCATCATCACGTCCATGACCATGGCGGAGCGGCAGCACCCCGACCTCATCGATGGCAGCCGCCGCCGCCGCATCGCCGCTGGCAGCGGCACCCAGCCGGCAGACGTCAACCGCGTACTAAAACAGTTCAAGGAAGCAAAGAAGATAATGCAACAGATCAGCTCCGGCCGCGGCCCAAAGGTCACGCAATTCCTCCGGTAACTGGTCCCCTACTCGCCCCCCAACGGAGGTGGTAATGCTCAGAATTAGATTGTCACGAGTCGGCAAGCGAAAGCAGCCTGCATATCGGATCGTCGTCACAGACCAGCGTAATCCGCGCGAGGGCGCGCACCTGGAGATCATCGGGACCTACAACCCGCTGACCAACCCGGCCACGATCACCCTCAAGGAAGAGCGCGCCATCCACTGGCTGCAGGTCGGCGCCCAGCCTTCCGAAACCGCGGCCAAGATCCTCAGCCGAAGCGGCCTCATGGAGCAGGCCGGCCGCCCCGCCTTCGTCTGGAGCGGCAAGCAGATGGCCCCCGGCGCCAAGAAGCGCAAGGCGCTGGAAGCGGCATCCGGCGCCGCGGCAGCTACGGCAGCCCCGGCAGCAGCACCGCCCGCCGCCCCCGCGGCGGTAGCCGAAGCACCCGCAGAAGAGGCCCCCGCAGCACCCGAGCCAACAGACGAGGCGGCCGCCGCGCCCGAGGCGGAAGCCCCCGCTAGCGAGTAGACCAGGGGAGACCCGCAATGAAAGAGCTCATCGAGTACATGGCCAGGGCCATCGTCGACAATCCGGAGTCAGTCGAAGTCTCCGAAGAGGACGCAGGCGACCACATCGTCTACCACCTCAAGGTCGCCGAAGACGACATGGGCCGCGTCATCGGCAAGCAGGGCCGGATCGCCAACGCCATGCGCACCCTGCTCAAGGTAGCGGCCATCCGCAGAGGCGCACGCGCCATCCTCGAGATCGGCGAGCCCCGAGCCCTCCATCCGGAATCCTAGCCCTCCGGACGAGATCCGCGACGGATTCGTCGCCATCGGGCGCATCCTCGGCGCCTTCGGAGTGCGCGGCGACCTCAAAGTCGAGCCGCTCGCGCCGCCAGCCGCTTTCAAGCCGGGCCGCACCGTCTTCCTGGGGGACACCGAGTACAATATCGAGCGGAGCCGGCGCGCCGCCCGCGTGCTACATATCAAACTTGCCGGCATCGACAACCGCGAGCGCGCCGCCGAAGAGCGCGGCCGACACCTGCAGGTCCCCGAAGCCGCCCTGGACCCGCCGGGCGAAGACACCTACTACTGGTTCCAGCTGATCGGCCTGCGCGTCAGGACGACCGCCGGCGAGGAGCTGGGCGAGATCGCGGACATCATCACCACCGGCAGCAACGAAGTCTTCGTCGTTCGCGGCCCGCGCGGCGAGCTGCTGATCCCGGCCATCGAAGACGTTGTGCGAGAAGTGGACCTCGCCGCCGGCCAGCTCGTCATCGAACCCATCCCCGGCCTGCTCCCTGACTGACGCGCCAAACCTGATACCTGACACCTCAGACCCGTCCCGTTATAATGGCTTCGGCGCCCGCCATCCGGCGCCACAGGTGGGGATATAGCTCAATTGGGAGAGCGCTGCGTTCGCAATGCAGAGGTTGCGGGTTCGAGTCCCGCTATCTCCACCAGTTTTATGCCTACTTGACCGCATCGCCGCGGGGCCCGGTAGCTCAGAGGATAGAGCAGCGGTTTCCTAAGGTGCCATAGGCTCGTCGCCGTTGTAGAGAGGAGCCCTATGTCCACAGCCGAATTCATCCGCTCCAGCCTGCGACAGATGCACAACACCTACGACGACGCCGTGAGTGACCTCACGCCGGAGCAGTTGCATTGGCGCGCTAACGACAAGGGGTTGCCCGTCTCCTTCATACTCTGGCATTCAGGATGGCGACAAGTATGGAGACGCCTGCGAGCAACTACAGTGCGTGACGGTGGTCAATCACTGGGCCGTTCCGCCCGGCGATGAGGACTGCGACGGATTTACGACCTCAGCGGAAAACTTCATTGGCACAATGAGCCGAGCGGCAAACGTGGACTACCCCTCGTAACCGCCGCCCACGGCGCTCTGCCGTACCTACCACCGATAGCTTCCGTCCATCGCTCAACGTCCACCGCTTCCCTCCACGCGCCGCCCCCTTATCTCCTGCCGCTCCGCCTATCAGTCCCGCTCCGTCGTTCTGTCCCGCTTCGGCGATCGGGAACTGGGGTCTTCGCAGGGACTTGTTTTTTCCGTCGGTCGGCCTCGGCGCGGCGATCGCAGATACTCGGCGACTCGGTGTTCATCGAACACGCGCGTGTTGCTAGCTCACAAGCGGATCTCCGCGAGCCGTGAAGACCGCTTCCTCTCCGACCAGGGAGCGGCGGACGCGATATCGGAGCCGTTCCTTCGCGTGTTCACACGCTCGGCGCTCGGCGCGACGATCACGGTGCTCCTAGGCGGCCACTCGCTGATGTCCGGCGGCCTGATGGCGCTGAACGAGCACGCCTGGGCGCTGGGCGAGCGCTAGGGGCAGGTGGCCACGAGCGTGCCCGGAATGGCCTCGATGTCGTCGGTGGTGCCGTCGTCGAAGACCGCGTTAACCGTAAGGTTCTTGCCGACGAGCTGGAAGTCAGGCTGCGAACCGCCGACAGGTTCATAGTTGTTGGTCTGCCAGTCAATAGCTTTGTCGCCGCCGGCGATGACTGCCTGGCTGACGTCGGCCAGCTGCACGCTGTATGACACGCCTTCCGCTCCTGACAGCGGACGTGAGGCCCGAAGGGGCTGAGTGGCTGGAGATGCTGGCGTAGAGCCGCCACGCGAGGCCATGCTAACGCCACGGAGTCTGCAGACGAAGCCTTCGAGTCACTTCGAACCCAAGCTGCCAACCCATGACGCGACTTGACGAGGTATATCCGAGGAATAGGGGTAGCCGAGATAATCAGCCGTCTCACTAGAGAGTCTGTCGAACAGCGTCATCATCGATCCGAGCGCCAAACTGAGACTCGAAGAATCATACCCAGAGAACCCGGCCTTCAGCTCCGACAACAGGCTGGGGTCGCCCCACTCTTCGATAAACCGCCCGGAGCTCCAGGTGTCAACCCGCTCACGAGTTCGAGCGTGCGCGTTCCATTCCATCATCCGCAGGGTCGTCTCGCGGAGAATGCCCTCACAACCTACTGACCTGGCATACCAAGTTTCTCCCCGCATGAAGTGTTTTGCTGTCCACACGGCGCCGATCCAGAACTCGTTGACCGTCGCGCCGAAGGCGTCGGCAGACGGCGATTCATAGGCATGGCGACTGGGTGGAAAGGCAGTGAGGAAGCGGCCTGCTGTACCGTCCTTGTCGAAGAGGACACGGGCTCCGCGACGGTAGTATTCGGTCGCGCTCTCCAACTCCGCCTGGAGCTGCTTCATCGGTCCAAGCGAGGACACACCTGGAACGCGCCGCAGAGCCGGAACGATTGTGGTCGCGAGTCGTACGGAGGTCGCAGGGATAGCGGCTATGCCGGCATCCCGACAACCTTCAAAGAGAACATGATACGTGGCGCCAGCCTGGTCCTTATGAATCGCCCAGACCGGTGCGATCTCGCTGATCCACCGGGTATTGGCGTAATACTTCGCAGGGGACGTCGTCAGGAACGCCACGTCCAGGTCGGCCCACTCGTCTGCCGGATGGTCGGCGCGTGCCCTTGAGCCCACGACCATTGCCGCCCGTATGTCCTTCTTGGCCTCGGCCCAGGCAGTGAAGCTCGTCTCCAACTCGTTCATGCCGTCGATCAGGCTGTTTGTCATCGAGGGACCTCACGTCGGACCAGAGCGGCCGTAACCCCTAGGTTGATGTCGCCTACAACATCCGCCCCAATCGACGACCACGAGAATCGTCTAAACTATCTCAAATGACGGCCCCTGCCTCATCACGTCCCCGGTCAGTGCCCGCGCTCAGCCGAGCGTGGCATACCATCGTCCGCCTTTGCGTCGGCACGGAGACCCGGCGGTTCATCTTCCGCGCCACGCTACTCGCGATTATGGTGCGCATCGCCATTCTTGCGGCGGCATGGGTGACGATCACCATCATCGTCGGCCGCGAAGGAGAAGGCTTCAACAACGCCATGCACGAGATGCTGAGGCGCTGGGACGCGACCCAGTTCGAGCGAATCGCGGACTCTGGTTACCCGACCAGCGGCGACTACCAAGAGCTCATTGTCTATCCGCCTCTCTTCCCTTATACCGTCCACGCACTCGAGTACGTTATCCCGAGCTTCTTGATCGCCGGCCTGATCATCTCTTCCATCGCGTCCGTTGCCGCCGGTTACTTTATCCAGGCGATCGTCCGCGTCGATGGCGGCGACGACGACGAGGCTGGCCGCTCGCTCTGGTACTTCTTTGTCTTCCCCACGGCGTACTTCCTTGTCATGCCGTATACGGAGGCCATGTTCATGGCGCTGCTGCTCGGCTCCTTCTACTGCGCGCGCAAAGGGAATTGGTTCTGGGCCGGCATCTTAGGCGGCTTCTGCACGGCGTCCCGCCTCACCGGCATCATCCTGCTTCCGGCTCTCATCGTCGAAGCGCTGCACCAGAAGAAGTGGCGCCCTCAGGACCTGGGCATAGAGCAGATCGCCTGCTTCCTCCTGGTGCCAATCGGATTCCTCTTCTATCTCTGGCTCAACTACTACCTGCACAACGACTTCTTCGCCTTCATCGATTACGAGGAAAAGAGCTGGTTCCATCACCGCATCTGGCCGTGGGAGAGCATTAGGGAGGCCTGGCTCTGGCTCAAAGCGCCGCCCGGCTTCCTCCGCACATCGATCTATGAGATGCGGCTTGTCACCTCGGCCATTGTCGCGCTGCTGCTTCTGATTGGCGCGCGCTGGCTCCGGCCTTCATACCAGGTTTTCGGTTGGCTGACGCTGTTGGCTTTGCTCTCGGTGTCGTACCAGATCAGCCTGCCGCGTTACGTGCTCACCATCTTTCCGATGTACTTAGTCCTCGCGCGCCTGAGCCGCCACCCGGAGGCTCACCAGGCGCTGCTCACGTTATCCGCCGTCACGATGGGCACACTTTACGTCGTCTACGCTTACCGTTGGGGGTTCTGATGGTACTGCCTTTTTGAGACGATTCTCTGCTTTACCGGCGCCGGCATCGGCCAGGCGTCAGGACCATTTCGTCGTTCGCCGTCGACGTGCTCGCGCAGTGACTGGCTAGATCGGTCTGCATCTGGTTCTCAGCCGATCCAGAAAATCCATCGCCATCCATGTCACCAGGCGGGATCGACCATGCGGGGACATCTTGAGCAGGGTTTGCCCACTCTGGGCAGCTATCGATGCTGGTCGGGACGCCATCTCGACCGGCGTCCTGAACGCAGTGCTCGATGAGAACCGTACCGGTTGAGACGTTGTCGTGCTGGTGGAAGTGCTGACCGACTGCCCAGACATCGTCTGAATTCACGGCAGAGACGCCGTAAAGTCTTCATCATCAGTCCCGTCCCATCGCTCAATCAAAGGTTGAACGTTGGTAATGAAGTCATAGTTGAGTCCCACTGCCCACGCCGCGTCAGCCGAGACGGCACCAATGTCGGACAAGGCGCTGAAGTCAGTTGGACTCGGACTGTCAACAATGGACCATTCCGAGCCGTCCCATCGCTCGAATAGCGTATGCAATAGGGGCATGACGTTACCGTGCCCAGGGGCGCTCTTTCCTCCAGTGGCCCATACGTAGTTCGAGGAGACGACCGCTAGGGCAGTAGAGTCCCAGGAAGTGGTGTAACAGAGGTCTAGCGATAAAGAGACCACCGCGTCATCCTCACGAGCAACATCAACACTAACTCGAGGAGGTGACGAAGTGGTCAAGGAGAGCATTGACGTTCTGGGGCTACTGCGCAAGCGCGGCGTGGAAGGGGACGTCGACTTCCTGCGTGAGGCACTAGCCGTGCTCGTGCAGGCGATCATGGAGGCAGAGGTGACGGAGCAGGTGGGCGCCGACTACGGGGAGCGGGCGCCGGAGCGGCTGACCCAGCGCAACGGCTACCGGCCGCGGCCGTGGGATACCCGAGTAGGTACGCTGGGCCTGCGCATCCCGAAGCTCCGTGAAGGAAGCTACTTCCCGTCGCTCCTGGAGCCGCGGCGGCGGAGTGAACGGGCGCTCCTGTCCGTGATACAGCAGGCCTACGTGGAGGGCATTTCCACCCGGCGCGTGGACGACCTGGTGAAGGCGCTCGGCTGTGACGGCATCTCCAAAAGCCAGGTCTCGCGCATCTGCCAGGAGCTGGACGCTGTCGTGGAGGCGTTCTTAGGCCGGCCCCTGGATGGCGGTCCCTATACGTACCTCTGGCTGGACGCGCTGACCCAGAAGGTGCGGGAGGCAGGGCGCATCGTGAACGTCTGCGTGGTAGTCGCCACGGCGGTCAACCTGGAGGGGCAGCGCGAGGTGGTCGGCATCGATGTGGGCACAAGCGAGGATGGCGCCTTCTGGCTGCAGTTCCTGCGCTCGTTGGTGGCCCGCGGCCTCAGCGGCGTGCAGCTCGTCACGACCGACGCTCACCGGGGGCTCAAGGATGCGATCGCCACGGTCTTCGCCGGCGCCTCCTGGCAACGCTGCCGCACCCACTTCATGACGAACCTCCTGAGCCGGGTGCCGAAGCGGGCACAACCGGCGGTGGCGACGATGGTGCGGACCATCTACCAGCAGCCCTCGCCGGCCGAGGTGCACGCCCAGCACCGACGCGTAGTGGAACAGCTCGAGGAGCGCTTCCCTGAGGCGGCGGCGCTACTGGCCGAGGCGGGCCCGGAGATCCTCGCCTTCACTGCCTTCCCCATCGCTCACTGGAAGCAGATCTGGTCGAACAACCCGCAGGAGCGCCTGAACAAGGAGATCCGTCGCCGCACCGATGTCGTCGGCATCTTCCCCAACAGGGCGGCCACCAGGCGCCTCATCGGCGCGGTGCTCGCCGAGCAGCACGATGAGTGGGCAACGAGCCGACGTTACCTCAGCGTCGGTGCGGCGGCGGAGCTAGAGGCGGTTGTGACCGGTGAGTTCGTGGAACAGAAGGAGGTGGTGCTTCTGTCGGCGTCATCTCGATGACCCCAATTGTGAGGCTGCCGCGCTTTTACACCACTTGACGGGACGTGACCAGCGCCGCCGCAATATCCCGCGCTTGGTGCTATACTCGCGGCACCAGGCGCGGGGGAGTTCTGCCAATGTACTTTCTTCGGGTTTTCGTTCCCGTACTGCTCGTTGTCCTGTTTGTTGCTTGTTCTAGCGCGGGTGATCCTACGGTGAGTTCCCCCTCCTCGCCTGTCGCCGCGATCATAACGCTCACAGCCTCAGCCTCGACTCCCCCTGTGCCCGCACAGCCACAAGAACTGGCAGCGCCGCTAAAGATGTCCAACGGCATTCTCGCCGACTCGCTGATTGCTCCAACGAGCCTGTCAGCGGCACAGGCTGCGGTCAAACCGGAGGCTTTGACCCCGTCGGTCATCGCATCGCCAGAGTCTGCCGCGCCCGCGCAGATTCTGGCTCAGGGTGGTCCTGCGGGCAACTCGATCTACAATCCGGCCACGAACGTTCACATCGCTCCGGCGCGAGGAACGAACGGGCAATCACCAATCGCTGCGGCTCCGTCGTCAACTGCAAATATGACTTACCACGGTGGACCCATTCAACAGAGCGTCGCGGCGTACACTATCTTTTGGAGCCCAACCGGCACCATCTCGTCCAGCTACCGGACGTTCATCAACCGCTACTTCCAGGATGTCGGACGGTCCGGTTTCTTCAATGTCAATTCGCAGTACTACCAAAATCCTGGGCCTACTTTCATTCAGAACGTCTCCACCTTTGGTGGCACCTGGATCGACACGAACCCCTATCCCGGTGGCAGAGGAACCGCTGTCAAGCCGTTGTCGGATACCGATATCGAAAACGAGGTCACACGTGCGCTCAGCCTGAACCCAGGCTGGACCCCGGCAGGCCTCGGGCGTATGTACTTCGTCTATACAGAGCCTGGAATAGAGAGTTGTTACGATCCAACCGTTGCCTATGCCAATTTGTCTTGTACGCTAGGCGTAGCCTCTCCCAATAGCGGGTACTGCGCTTATCACAGCGCATTTGGAACCATCAATAACCCAGTCATTTACGCGAACTTGCCTTATGACGAGACGTGGCCAGGCTGGTGCCGAGGCTTCGGAACCTCTCCAAATGGTGACATCGCCGCTGATGAAGAAATCTCAACGTCCTCTCACGAGCATTTCGAGGCTGTTACGGACCCGATCCCCGGCGCGCCGTATGCCGCTTGGTATGACTCAGATACCTCAGGCGAGATTGGCGACAAATGCGCCTACAGGTACGGCACGACTCTGGCCGATGGCCGCAATCTGACTCTTAACGGGCATCCGTATATCGCCCAGCTTGAATGGAGCAACGTCAATAACGATGGCGTAACCCCGTTTAGCGGTTGCGTTGGCAGCTATGGGGCATTCAACTTCGGTTGGTATGCGGACAAGTCAGCTATCCCAACGGATCCGAGTGAGTGCGATCTGGCGAAGCCAATTCCACCCAATGGCCCGTTCGCCACAGGACTGTGCGCCTCGTTCGATTTGCAACTTCCGGACGGCACTTATTCTTTTCGGTCAGTCTGGAACTTGAATGGTTCAGTCTTTAGTGACGCCACATTCCCAAACATTCATTTGTATTCGGGTAGCTGGAACCTTTCGTATCGCGGCCTCAGCGCCGCCGGAAGCTACTTGCTCACAATGTATGTCGGTGGCGTGCTGCTAGGATCCGCCTCCGTCACTGTTTCGGGTTCAACGCTGACACCGTCACCCACCCCGTCGCCATCAACAACTCCGTCACCCACGCCCACCCCAAGCCAAACACCCTCACCCACGCCAACCCCAACGCCAACGCCAACCCCGACCCCGACCCCGACCCCAACGCCAACCCCGACCCCGACGCCAACCCCGACCCCGACCCCGACGCCAACCCCGACCCCGACCCCAACGCCAACCCCGACCCCGACCCCAACGCCAACCCCGACCCCGACGCCAACGCCGACCCCGACGCCAACCCCGACCCCGACCCCGACGCCAACCCCGACCCCGACCCCGACCCCAACCCCAACCCCGACCCCAACGTCAACCCCGACGCCTACACCCACACCAACCCCGACGCCCACACCTACGCCTACGCCCACACCTACGCCTACGCCCACACCTACGCCTACGCCGACGCCTACGCCTACACCAACCCCTACGGCTGACGACGCGGACGGTGACGGGGTCTTGAATGCCGTGGACAACTGCCCGAACTGGTATAACCCAGCCCAGAACCTGCCACCTTGGTCCCCACCGGCTGGCGATTCTGACTGTGACGGTTTCCCGGACAGCGTTGCCGCGGGCGCCCGAGCGGCAGAGTCATTCCTCGGGACGGATTCACAGCGTCATTGCGCCAACACACCAACAGCGAATGACGAACCTGTGCCGGACGCTTGGCCGTTCGACTTGAACGATGACCAGTTGGCAGGGGTGGCGGACGTATCGAAGTACACGAGCGTATTCGGCGCGCAGTCAACCGATCCGCGCTACGCCGTCCGCCTCGACCTAAACGGCGATGGGCGAATCAACGTGCTGGACATGTCGCTATATACCTCGTTCTTTGGGAAGAGGTGCGCGCCTTAGCCGGCGTCTGACCGATGGGCGTTGACGGTCGAGTCCGACAGAAGTTGGCGACGCATCGTCGAGGGAGTTTGCCCGCGCTGCAATCACCTGCTAAAAGAGGCCGGCCATGAAGGGCGGTTGCTGCGACGCACCGGTGAACTATCGTTTAGCGGGCACGGCCACGGGCATCCGCCAGCGCCAAGTCGATCAGGTTGTACGTCGTCAGCGAAATTCGGACTTTTCGGCCCTCTTGCTAATGGACACTTTTTGGGGCGGGCTCTCACTCGTTGCTGGCTCGATTGTAGTCCCGTCGCTGTTGTAGTGTCCTCTGTATGACCTCCTCGCTCTCGGCCAGGATCTCGTCCCGGCGCCCGTAGTAGACGTCGGCCGGGGTGACGTTGGCGATGCCCTCGTGGCAGCGGAGGTAGTTGTAGTAGTCAACGAAGTCCGCGACCGCTCGCTCCAGCACCGCGGGCGTCTCGTAGACGACCAGCTTGACCCGTCCTTTGAGGGTGCGGTGGTAGCGCTCGATCTTGCCGTTGGTCTGAGGGTGGTAGCGGGCCGAGACGATATGGCGGATGCCGAGCAGCCTTAGGTAAGCAGCGAAAACGCGGGAGAGGTAGCCGGGTCCGTTGTCGGAGAGGAGTGAGGTACGGTCACTGAGCGGTACTTCGGTCATGCCGGTCTTCTCCACAGCATCCTAGACGACCTCGATCAAGGAGCCAGCCGTCATGTCCAGTTGCGGGCGCTAGGCCAGGATGAAGCGGCTGTAATCGTCGAGTACGGTGACGAGGTAATAGTAACCCCAGCCGGCTTCCATGAAGTCCTTGAGCCACGAGTAGTAGACGTTCGGTTTGATTCCCTCCCGGCGGCAGAGCTCACTCACCGGCACCTCGCGCCGGAACCCCTGCAGCACGACCCGCACCTTCTCCTCGGGGGTGAACTTGCGGCGGGTCGCCCTTCTCACCTGGCGGACGAATTGGCGGGTCTCGTCCGTCTCTGCCTCGGCCAACGCTTCTGCTGTCGAACTCTTCCTCGGCACTGCTTTGCCCCTTCCTCTGGGCGGTAACCTACCGCCCGCTGGGGAGCGAGAGCAAACCCTTCAACTGTTCATTAAGAACTGCTTACTCAGATTCCGAAAGTTGCTGACGGGAAACACGCCAAGCCGTCGAGGCCCTAAACGCTGTTCTAGAGGGCTGATCGGCGCGCGGTTGCCGTCAGGGTTGCCGTCAAACGGGGTCGTGAAGGCTTGCCGGCCCCGACGCGGGGTCGTGAAGGCTTGCCGGCCCCGACGAATCGGCCATTTTAGATACGAATAAATGGTGGCCCGGGAGGGACTCGAACCCCCGACAAGCGGTTTAGGAAACCGCTGCTCTATCCTCTGAGCTACCGGGCCAACAGATACGATTTTAGCGTAAAGCGCCGCGCCTCTACCTGATCTGACAACAGTTTTGACAACAACGCGCTTTTAAGTAATGGAGTCGAACGCTTTTGCAGATACGAATAGGGCTGGGCTGTGGGTGGTCGTGGGACTTACGCCAACGAGCTGGCTTGGACTTTGCATTGGGATGGGACATCGTGGACGACAGTTCCGGCAGAGGCTACACAGGACGAGCCGCAGCATGGACTAGACGCCCTAGCGGTCACGTCCCGTCAAGTGGTGTAAAAGCGCGGCAGCCTCACAATTGGGGTCATCGAGATGACGCCGACAGAAGCACCACCTCCTTCTGTTCCACGAACTCACCGGTCACAACCGCCTCTAGCTCCGCCGCCGCACCGACGCTGAGGTAACGTCGGCTCGTTGCCCACTCATCGTGCTGCTCGGCGAGCACCGCGCCGATGAGGCGCCTGGTGGCCGCCCTGTTGGGGAAGATGCCGACGACATCGGTGCGGCGACGGATCTCCTTGTTCAGGCGCTCCTGCGGGTTGTTCGACCAGATCTGCTTCCAGTGAGCGATGGGGAAGGCAGTGAAGGCGAGGATCTCCGGGCCCGCCTCGGCCAG
>CAVTYE010000003.1:0-45409 GCA_963738925.1 uncultured Chloroflexia bacterium
AAGGAGGTGGTGCTTCTGTCGGCGTCATCTCGATGACCCCAATTGTGAGGCTGCCGCGCTTTTACACCACTTGACGGGACGTGACCGCTAGGGCGTCTAGTCCATGCTGCGGCTCGTCCTGTGTAGCCTCTGCCGGAACTGTCGTCCACGATGTCCCATCCCAATGCAAAGTCCAAGCCAGCTCGTTGGCGTAAGTCCCACGACCACCCACAGCCCAGCCCTATTCGTATCTGCAAAAGCGTTCGACTCCATTACTTAAAAGCGCGTTGTTGTCAAAACTGTTGTCAGATCAGGTAGAGGCGCGGCGCTTTACGCTAAAATCGTATCTGTTGGCCCGGTAGCTCAGAGGATAGAGCAGCGGTTTCCTAAACCGCTTGTCGGGGGTTCGAGTCCCTCCCGGGCCACCATTTATTCGTATCTAAAATGGCCGATTCGTCGGGGCCGGCAAGCCTTCACGACCCCGCGTCGGGGCCGGCAAGCCTTCACGACCCCGTTTGACGGCAACCCTGACGGCAACCGCGCGCCGATCAGCCCTCTAGAACAGCGTTTAGGGCCTCGACGGCTTGGCGTGTTTCCCGTCAGCAACTTTCGGAATCTGAGTAAGCAGTTCTTAATGAACAGTTGAAGGGTTTGCTCTCGCTCCCCAGCGGGCGGTAGGTTACCGCCCAGAGGAAGGGGCAAAGCAGTGCCGAGGAAGAGTTCGACAGCAGAAGCGTTGGCCGAGGCAGAGACGGACGAGACCCGCCAATTCGTCCGCCAGGTGAGAAGGGCGACCCGCCGCAAGTTCACCCCCGAGGAGAAGGTGCGGGTCGTGCTGCAGGGGTTCCGGCGCGAGGTGCCGGTGAGTCGCTGCTGCCGCCGGGAGGGAATCAAACCGAACGTCTACTACTCGTGGCTCAAGGACTTCATGGAAGCCGGCTGGGGTTACTATTACCTCGTCACCGTACTCGACGATTACAGCCGCTTCATCCTGGCCTAGCGCCCGCAACTGGACATGACGGCTGGCTCCTTGATCGAGGTCGTCTAGGATGCTGTGGAGAAGACCGGCATGACCGAAGTACCGCTCAGTGACCGTACCTCACTCCTCTCCGACAACGGACCCGGCTACCTCTCCCGCGTTTTCGCTGCTTACCTAAGGCTGCTCGGCATCCGCCATATCGTCTCGGCCCGCTACCACCCTCAGACCAACGGCAAGATCGAGCGCTACCACCGCACCCTCAAAGGACGGGTCAAGCTGGTCGTCTACGAGACGCCCGCGGTGCTGGAGCGAGCGGTCGCGGACTTCGTTGACTACTACAACTACCTCCGCTGCCACGAGGGCATCGCCAACGTCACCCCGGCCGACGTCTACTACGGGCGCCGGGACGAGATCCTGGCCGAGAGCGAGGAGGTCATACAGAGGACACTACAACAGCGACGGGACTACAATCGAGCCAGCAACGAGTGAGAGCCCGCCCCAAAAAGTGTCCATTAGCAAGAGGGCCGAAAAGTCCGAATTTCGCTGACGACGTACAACCTGATCGACTTGGCGCTGGCGGATGCCCGTGGCCGTGCCCGCTAAACGATAGTTCACCGGTGCGTCGCAGCAACCGCCCTTCATGGCCGGCCTCTTTTAGCAGGTGATTGCAGCGCGGGCAAACTCCCTCGACGATGCGTCGCCAACTTCTGTCGGACTCGACCGTCAACGCCCATCGGTCAGACGCCGGCTAAGGCGCGCACCTCTTCCCAAAGAACGAGGTATATAGCGACACGTCCAGCACGTTGATTCGCCCATCGCCGTTTAGGTCGAGGCGGACGGCGTAGCGCGGATCGGTTGACTGCGCGCCGAATACGCTCGTGTACTTCGATACGTCCGCCACCCCTGCCAACTGGTCATCGTTCAAGTCGAACGGCCAAGCGTCCGGCACAGGTTCGTCATTCGCTGTTGGTGTGTTGGCGCAATGACGCTGTGAATCCGTCCCGAGGAATGACTCTGCCGCTCGGGCGCCCGCGGCAACGCTGTCCGGGAAACCGTCACAGTCAGAATCGCCAGCCGGTGGGGACCAAGGTGGCAGGTTCTGGGCTGGGTTATGCCGGTAAGGGCGGTGTGTCCACGGCGTTCAAGACCCCGTCACCGTCCGCGTCGTCAGCCGTAGGGGTTGGTGTAGGCGTAGGCGTCGGCGTAGGGGTAGGTGTGGGCGTAGGCGTAGGGGTTGACGTAGGGGTAGGGGTCGGGGTCGGGGTTGGTGTGGGTGTAGGCGTCGGGGTTGGCGTCGGGGTCGGGGTGGGGGTTGGGGTCGGGGTCGGGGTCGGGGTTGGCGTCGGGGTCGGGGTCGGGGTTGGCGTCGGGGTCGGCGTTGGCGTCGGGGTCGGGGTTGGCGTTGGGGTCGGGGTCGGGGTTGGCGTTGGCGTCGGGGTCGGGGTCGGCGTCGGCGTCGGCGTCGGGGTTGGCGTCGGGGTCGGGGTTGGCGTTGGGGTCGGGGTCGGGGTCGGGGTTGGCGTTGGCGTTGGGGTTGGCGTGGGTGAGGGTGTTTGGCTTGGGGTGGGCGTGGGTGACGGAGTTGTTGATGGCGACGGGGTGGGTGACGGTGTCAGCGTTGAACCCGAAACAGTGACGGAGGCGGATCCTAGCAGCACGCCACCGACATACATTGTGAGCAAGTAGCTTCCGGCGGCGCTGAGGCCGCGATACGAAAGGTTCCAGCTACCCGAATACAAATGAATGTTTGGGAATGTGGCGTCACTAAAGACTGAACCATTCAAGTTCCAGACTGACCGAAAAGAATAAGTGCCGTCCGGAAGTTGCAAATCGAACGAGGCGCACAGTCCTGTGGCGAACGGGCCATTGGGTGGAATTGGCTTCCCCAGATCGCACTCACTCGATCCGTTGGGATAGCTGACTTGTCCGCATACCAACCGAAGTTGAATGCCCCATAGCTGCCAACTCAACCGCTAAACGGGGTTACGCCATCGTTATTGACGTTGCTCCATTCAAGCTGGGCGATATACGGATGCCCGTTAAGAGTCAGATTGCGGCCATCGGCCAGAGTCGTGCCGTACCTGTAGGCGCATTTGTCGCCAATCTCGCCTGAGGTATCTGAGTCATACCAAGCGGCATACGGCGCGCCGGGGATCGGGTCCGTAACAGCCTCGAAATGCTCGTGAGAGGACGTTGAGATTTCTTCATCAGCGGCGATGTCACCATTTGGAGAGGTTCCGAAGCCTCGGCACCAGTCTGGCCACGTCTCGTCATAAGGCAAGTTCGCGTAAATGACTGGGTTATTGATGGTTCCAAATGCGCTGTGATAAGCGCAGTACCCGCTATTGGGAGAGGCTACGCCTAGCGTACAAGACAAATTGGCATAGGCAACGGTTGGATCGTAACAACTCTCTATTCCAGGCTCTGTATAGACGAAGTACATACGCCCGAGGCCTGCCGGGGTCCAGCCTGGGTTCAGGCTGAGCGCACGTGTGACCTCGTTTTCGATATCGGTATCCGACAACGGCTTGACAGCGGTTCCTCTGCCACCGGGATAGGGGTTCGTGTCGATCCAGGTGCCACCAAAGGTGGAGACGTTCTGAATGAAAGTAGGCCCAGGATTTTGGTAGTACTCGAATTGACATTAAAGAAACCGGACCGTCCGACATCCTGGAAGTAGCGGTTGATGAACGTCCGGTAGCTGGACGAGATGGTGCCGGTTGGGCTCCAAAAGATAGTGTACGCCGCGACGCTCTGTTGAATGGGTCCACCGTGGTAAGTCATATTTGCAGTTGACGACGGAGCCGCAGCGATTGGTGATTGCCCGTTCGTTCCTCGCGCCGGAGCGATGTGAACGTTCGTGGCCGGATTGTAGATCGAGTTGCCCGCAGGACCACCCTGAGCCAGAATCTGCGCGGGCGCGGCAGACTCTGGCGATGCGATGACCGACGGGGTCAAAGCCTCCGGTTTGACCGCAGCCTGTGCCGCTGACAGGCTCGTTGGAGCAATCAGCGAGTCGGCGAGAATGCCGTTGGACATCTTTAGCGGCGCTGCCAGTTCTTGTGGCTGTGCGGGCACAGGGGGAGTCGAGGCTGAGGCTGTGAGCGTTATGATCGCGGCGACAGGCGAGGAGGGGGAACTCACCGTAGGATCACCCGCGCTAGAACAAGCAACAAACAGGACAACGAGCAGTACGGGAACGAAAACCCGAAGAAAGTACATTGGCAGAACTCCCCCGCGCCTGGTGCCGCGAGTATAGCACCAAGCGCGGGATATTGCGGCGGCGCTGGTCACGTCCCGTCAAGTGGTGTAAAAGCGCGGCAGCCTCACAATTGGGGTCATCGAGATGACGCCGACAGAAGCACCACCTCCTTCTGTTCCACGAACTCACCGGTCACAACCGCCTCTAGCTCCGCCGCCGCACCGACGCTGAGGTAACGTCGGCTCGTTGCCCACTCATCGTGCTGCTCGGCGAGCACCGCGCCGATGAGGCGCCTGGTGGCCGCCCTGTTGGGGAAGATGCCGACGACATCGGTGCGGCGACGGATCTCCTTGTTCAGGCGCTCCTGCGGGTTGTTCGACCAGATCTGCTTCCAGTGAGCGATGGGGAAGGCAGTGAAGGCGAGGATCTCCGGGCCCGCCTCGGCCAGTAGCGCCGCCGCCTCAGGGAAGCGCTCCTCGAGCTGTTCCACTACGCGTCGGTGCTGGGCGTGCACCTCGGCCGGCGAGGGCTGCTGGTAGATGGTCCGCACCATCGTCGCCACCGCCGGTTGTGCCCGCTTCGGCACCCGGCTCAGGAGGTTCGTCATGAAGTGGGTGCGGCAGCGTTGCCAGGAGGCGCCGGCGAAGACCGTGGCGATCGCATCCTTGAGCCCCCGGTGAGCGTCGGTCGTGACGAGCTGCACGCCGCTGAGGCCGCGGGCCACCAACGAGCGCAGGAACTGCAGCCAGAAGGCGCCATCCTCGCTTGTGCCCACATCGATGCCGACCACCTCGCGCTGCCCCTCCAGGTTGACCGCCGTGGCGACTACCACGCAGACGTTCACGATGCGCCCTGCCTCCCGCACCTTCTGGGTCAGCGCGTCCAGCCAGAGGTACGTATAGGGACCGCCATCCAGGGGCCGGCCTAAGAACGCCTCCACGACAGCGTCCAGCTCCTGGCAGATGCGCGAGACCTGGCTTTTGGAGATGCCGTCACAGCCGAGCGCCTTCACCAGGTCGTCCACGCGCCGGGTGGAAATGCCCTCCACGTAGGCCTGCTGTATCACGGACAGGAGCGCCCGTTCACTCCGCCGCCGCGGCTCCAGGAGCGACGGGAAGTAGCTTCCTTCACGGAGCTTCGGGATGCGCAGGCCCAGCGTACCTACTCGGGTATCCCACGGCCGCGGCCGGTAGCCGTTGCGCTGGGTCAGCCGCTCCGGCGCCCGCTCCCCGTAGTCGGCGCCCACCTGCTCCGTCACCTCTGCCTCCATGATCGCCTGCACGAGCACGGCTAGTGCCTCACGCAGGAAGTCGACGTCCCCTTCCACGCCGCGCTTGCGCAGTAGCCCCAGAACGTCAATGCTCTCCTTGACCACTTCGTCACCTCCTCGAGTTAGTGTTGATGTTGCTCGTGAGGATGACGCGGTGGTCTCTTTATCGCTAGACCTCTGTTACACCACTTCCTGGGACTCTACTGCGGCGCTGCGCCAATCTTGTCTTCGTTCTGACGTTTTTTCTCCCAAGGCGGAGGCGGGGTAACGCCGTTACGCTAGTGGCCAGGGGGGCCAACCTTGTCCCCGTTCTGCATAGATAACTAGGCGATCTTAGATACGAATCGTATATCTAATGGCACAACGCAAATGGCGCAATAATTCAGAGTCTCTGGGCCCGGTCGTGGCGGCTCAAAAGGCCCAATTCTCGGCCAGCATCGCCGCCCTGCATAATGCGGCCAAAGCTCTGTTGCCTAATTGCAACCAGGGTGCGTTCGCTTCGAACGCCGAGGGGGGATCAATATGAACCGCTGGAACTAGGCTGTACGCGAGGGTTGCCACATCGCCGGGGCAGTTGGCCTACTCCTGATCGTTGCCCTTGCAGCCTGCGGTGGTGATGGCCCGTGGATTTCGATAACAACCAGGCGGCAAACCTGACCGACATCTTCCTGATCATCCCCCACCTCAACACGTTCGATCACCGACCCTGGCTCGTCGCCATGTTTTGACCTTAACGGCGACGCCATCAACCTGAGCGACATCTTCATCCTGATCCCGTTCTTGAACATGCCGTGCGCGTAGCAAGCGCCAAGCGCGCACACCTGCCGTTGGGTAGCGGCAAAAGGGGGCGACAAACTCGCGGGCCGTCAGGTTGTTCTCCTGGGCGAAGCGCGAGAACATCGCGATACCAGACAGTGGCGGGCCGCGGCCGTTGCTGGTGGCGTCGCCGTTGGCCCAGCGGATCGTGACACGGCCAGCAGCACCAGCGCCAGTGAGCCGAGGCAAAACCGTGAGATTCTCTTCAAACTGACCCTCGGCTTGATTGCTCCAGCCTTGAGGGTGGCACTGCCGCCCAATATGCCGACGATAACAGAAAGGTCAAATCGCTCCAGGTTGCCGTGCTGCCTGCCGGGAGATACGATTCGTCCACCCTCTGCGGGGGGTGTCGCTATGCTAAGGAAACCAGCCCTGTTCGTGATCTTCGCGCTGGCTGCCGCGCTGCCACTGGCGTGCGGCTCCGGCGACGGGTCCAGGTCCGCAACGCCTACAACGCTGCAGGAGAACACTTCGCAGACACCGCCGGTACCCACCGGCTGGACGTTGGCGGGGCCGCTGGCAGGCCCCATCGATATCGCCAGCACCGTCTGCCAGACAGGTCCACCAGCAGGACGAAAGTGGGGCGCCCAACTCACCGGCACATTTAACGTGACTCCCATCCAGATATTCTTCGGATCCTCCCTACGGCGGAACCCTGGCCCTCGATCAGGAGACGGTCGATACTACCGTTACAGTTCGCTACGGGGGAACGGGCTCGCCGGTTGACGCAGCCTGGTTCGCCTTTGGCGGAAGTCGCGCCGCATCCGGTACCGTCACCATCGATTCGGCCGGAACGGCGTCATCCAGGCCGTCCTGCCACCCAGCATCGCCACGCCCAACGCAACGGAGCCACTGACGATTTCGGGGAGCTGGACGTGCCCGTGATCCCGCACTCAATCGGCCGGCGCGCATGGCTCGTTGGCCTGCCTATCGCCGCGCTGGCTCTTTGCCTGCTGCGTCCACAGGCAATCGCACTTGCCGAACCGGCAGCCGCCGACCCCCAGCCGGAGCTCACCTATCAGTTCCCGGAGGACGGGGCCGTCCTTGACGGGGAGCCGTTGGCCTACCAGCTGTGCTTCAAGTCCCCCGTTAACCACCAGGACCTTGGCGAGGGTGGCGACTTCGCCTTCGCGATTACAGAGCCGGACGGAATCGGCATCGGCAGCAGGGACGTCTTCCAGCCCGACGGCTACGGCGTCGCCGTCTACCCGGCCGATGCGGTCGGCCCCCCGGAGGGAGAGTGGAAGTTCCACTTCCGCGTCACCAGTCCGGACGGCCAGGCGTCGCTCGAAGGAGACGTCACCTATACGATCGATCCCGCAGCCGGTTTGCCCGCCCCCCGGGAGACACCGCCGGCGTGCTTGCCGTCGGGTCCGCCGGGAGCTTCCAGCGGGAGCAGCGATACCCTTACCTACGCGCTGATCGGTGGCGGTGCCGCCGCCGCCGTGGTCATCCTGGCGGCGCTCTTCATCATCCTCGCCCGCCGCCGACGACGACGCCCTCTGCCACCGCCAGTGCCAGACCATATGCCGCCGGCACCGGCCCCTGTGGAAGTACGCCGTTCAATGGCGGGACCCGTCTCCGAAAGCAGCGCGGCAGCGCCCCAGTGGACCCGCAGGGAGCCGCCGACGCCGGCCCCACCGCCGCCGCAACCCGTCGATGGCGAGGCTGCTCCGCCGGTAGTCGCGCCCACACCGAGCGTGCCGCCGCCAGTCCCGGCTCGCGAGCCCATAGCGCCGGTGAGTCCGCCGCCTCCGCCGCCGGACATCGCGGAGCGTGAGGAGGCGGCCCCCGATAACTCTCGATTCGTGCTCCTGGCGGCCGCCGCCGTGGTCATCCTACTGGTTGGCTTCATCTTCCGCCGCCGCAAGCCAGGACGCGACTCCAGCGACGACTAGCCACGCCCGGCGGTATACCCGAACGTTCACCTGCGAATTCGCAACACTCGCAACACCAAACGTCCATCTTTCGTCTATTTGGACATCAGCGCCCCCATGGGCTCTGGCCGGGCGGAAGGACAGACACAATGCAAATGCTATCGCTACCGGGCACACGCTCAGTGCGCTCGGCCATACTCTCGGCCTTCGGGATCTTCATCGTGATCCTCGCCGTCTGCATCGGCGGCGCCGTCCTTACCGTGCGGCACTACCAGTCTTCGACCGCGGAGATGCAGCGCCGCGCAAGCGTTGCATCACAGATCCAGACGGCGGAGGCAAACAGCGCCATCGCCGCTCTCTTGCTCCAGCGTTATGTCATCGCAGGAGACGCCTACCTCGTCAGCGAAATCGAACTGAGCGCGGCAGCCGCCACAAGCTCCCTCAACACTGCCAAGGAGCTTGAACTGAAAGGCCCGGACATAACCGGTTCAGCGGCGGGAATGACCGAGCTGTCCGATTCTTCCACCGCCCTCCTCGCCAGCGCACAGAAGGTGATCGACCTGCGCCAGGCCGGCCAGGTCGACGAAGCGACGGCCGCGATGGAGGACGTTGTACCGATCTTCCGCGACTTCCGTCTGCAGCTCATCGATATGGCGAACAAGGAGCTGACAGAGGTCAACCAATTGCAAAATGCCGCGGACGCCGCCGGCGGCCTCGCAGTCACCCTGATTATCGTTTCCGGCGTGATCGGCTCCGCCATGGCACTCATCCTCGCCTTCTTCGTCTCACGATCGATCATCCGGCCCCTCTCCAGGCTTGAGGAGACGGCTCTCTCCGTGGCGCTGGGTGACATGGCAGCGCGCGCACCCGTCGGCGGTCCGCGTGAGCTGAAGCGCCTGGCGGAAGGGCTGAACCTGATGACAGCCACGGCGCGCCAGCGCACAGAGGAGCTGCGGCTTTCAAACGAGGAGCTGCGCGAGCGTAACCGCCAGCTGCTGGACGCCCGCTACCAGGCCGCGACCGACCCGCTGACCGGGCTCCTGAACCACCGCATCTTCCATGAGCGCATCCGTGAAGTCGTGGCCCAGCAGCTGCAGGAAGGCGGGCCCGTGGCGCTGATAATGGTGGACATCGACAACTTCAAGCGCGTCAACGACTCGCTCGGCCACATGGCCGGTGACCACGTCCTGCGCGAGATCGGCGCCACGATCAACGAAGTGGTTGGCGAAGAGCACGCCTATCGTTACGGCGGCGACGAGTTCTCTATCCTGCTTCCCAAGGTCGCGCGGTCTGAGGCGTTCAGCATCGCTGATCGCCTTCTCAAAGCCGTCAAGACGCGCGTCCGCGGCGAGAACATCGGCCAGGCGACGATCAGCCTGGGCGTGGCCTGCTTCCCGGAGATGGCCGGGTCCGCCGAGGAGTTGCTTTACCGCGCTGACATGGCGCTGAACTGGGCCAAGTCACGCGGCAAGAACCGGATCGGCGGCTGGGACCAGGTGGCCGAAGACGAGGCGCTGAGCGCGTTCGTCCCGAGAATGAGGACGATCACCCCATCGCTCGACTGACCTGATCCCGGTACACTGGCTGTGTGGACGACCTGGCCGCGCTAGCCACCGAACAGTTCTGCTACCTGACCACGACAGGCCGCAAGAGCGGATCCCCGCACGAGATCGAGATCTGGTTCGGGATGACCGAGGGTACTGTCTACATGCTCTCCGGCGGCGGCGAAAAGAGCGACTGGGTCCGCAACCTCCAGGCCAATCCGCACGTCGCGCTCCGCATCGGTGACCGCACCTTCGAAGGCAACGCCCGCGTGATCTCCGACACCGGCGAGCACGAAGTGGCCCGCCAGATGCTCCTCCACAAGTACGAGCCCACTTACTCCGGCGACCTGACCGACTGGGGCCGCACCGCTCTCCCCATCGCCATCGACCTCGTCTTCTGACCTGCCGGCGGCTTGTCAGCGCCCCCGGCGCCGGGAATACTGGGGCGAGTGCTCTTCCGCTCGGCGCTCCTCTCCCTCGCCTTCTGGGCCGTCTTCCTGGCCGGACTGCGCCTGACCGTCGTCCCGCCGGAGACCTGCGGCCAGGACAACGTTCCCGCCCTCCAGAACGCCGCAAAGGCCGCCGCGGCCTGGATCGAGCACAACCAGCTCCCCGACGGCACCTACGTCTACGAGTACGACGCCAACACGGACACGTTCTCCAGCGAGTACAACGACGTGCGCCACGCCGGCGTCACCCTGTCGCTCTTCCAGGCCGCCTCGCGCCTCCACGACGACAACGCTCTGGCCGCCGGCGACCGCGGCCTCGCCTGGGAGCTGGACAACCTCGTCGAAGGGCACGAATTCAAAGCGCTGGCGCCGGGCGGCAAGGCCGGATCGCTCGGCTCCAGCGCGCTCATGCTGCTGGGCCTGGCCGAACGCCGCGCCGCCACCGGGGACCACCAGTACGACGGCCTGATGCACCAGCTGGCGAACTTCCTCAGCTTCATGCAGCTGGACAACGGCAACTTCGCCCTGGGCTACGACTTCGAAGAGGACCAGTTCCAGCCCGGCACTTCCAAGTACTACCCCGGCGAGTCGCTCTGGGCGCTCACCCTCATGAACAACACCTTCCCCGGCGAGGGCTGGGACATCGCCGCGCGGGACGCCCTGAACTACATCGCCACCCAGCGCGACGACGACGAGCAGACCAGCCGTCCGCCGACCGCCGACCAATGGGCCGCCTACGGGATCGGCGAAATCGCGCGCTGGGGCGGCCTGACCAGCCAGGAGATCGACTTCGCCCATCGCCTGGCGGCGCGCTTCGGGCTCTTCGTACGCACTGAGTCCCAGCGAGAGGGCTCCTTCTACGGAAAGCTGCCGCGTGGGCTGGAAGTCCGCGGCGCCGGCGCCGGCACCTGGGTGGAAGCGCTGGCAGCGCTCTGGCGGGCCAGCCAGTTCGAACCGCGCCTGGCCGACATCGCCGAGCCCGTCGCGGACCGCGCGACCTGCATCGCCGGGATCATGGCCGACCTCCAGGTAACGCCGGAAGAGGCGCAGTCATATCCCCAGCCCGGCCTCGCCGCAGGCGCCTGGTACCGGGACGGCGTCACCCGCATGGACGACCAGCAGCACACGCTGTCCGGCATCATCTACACGATCGACGTCCTCCAGGACAACCCGATCCGCGAGCCGCAGCCGTGACGGACCTGCTGGTCTGCTTCGCGGGCATGGTCGCTGCCGTAGCGCCGTTCGGGGCGCTCGTCTCCGTCCTGGCCTGCCGGCGCGCGGCTGACTCTGTAACGGATTCTTCCAACCAGCAGCTGATCCTGCTGGCGCCGGCAGCGGCGTTCGCGGCGCTCGCCCTCGCGGCGCTCCTCAGCGACCCGTCGCTGGACTTGCTGAGCGTCTCCGGCCCGGACTTCGAATACGCGGCCGCCGCCGTCATGGTCCCGCTCGCCGTCCGGCTCATCATCTTCGGCGACTCCATGGCAGTGCCCGGCTGGAAGTTGCCGCGGTACTCTTGGCTGGCGCCGTTCTCGGTGCCGCTGTTGGCCGGGCCGGTCTCGCTGATCGCCGCCGTCTCCTACTCAGAACGATTCGGAGTGTTCGAGACGATCGCCGCCACCGCGACCGCACTGGCGATTGCGGCTGGGCTCCTGGCGACGCTGTCGTGGTGGCAGCGGACTCGCATCGTCTACGTTCATGCGATCGGCCGGCTGTCCGGCGTGCTGCTGATGGCGATGGCGGTGGAGATGGCGCTCGACGGGGTCTACCGCATCTAGACGCCGACCGTGGCCTTGAGCAGCATCCTCACGCCGAGAACACCGATGGCGACGCCGAGCATCAGCAGCACAACGCGGCCCTTGACTCGGTGCGAAAGAATCGCGCCGACCTGCGCCCCCGGGACTGCGCCCACCGAAAGCGCCAGCGCCCGTACCAGCTGGTCGCCGCTGAGGCTCCCGTCCAGCAGGTGGATGAATGGTGGCGCCGCCGGACATGAACATCAGCACGAAGTGTGACGTCGCGACGGCGTACATCACCGGAAAGTGCAGGACGATGATCATCGCCGTCACGTGGATGCCGCCGCCGCCGATACCGAACAGGCTGGAGATGAACCCGACCCCGGCGCTGATCGCTACTCCCTGCCAGATCCTGTACGCGTACACGTAGGTCCGGCCTTCGGGATCGGTCAGCCGGCGGACGAGAACTCCGCGCCCGCGAATCGGGGCCCGGATCGCCTCGTGCCGGCCGCTAAAGGCGATGTAGCCAAGCCCCATCAGGAGCACGCCGAACATCGCGCTGAACAGGCGCTGCGGGATCAGGTGGACCACCAGCGCCCCGGCGATCACGCCCGGAGCCGACGCCGCCGCGAAGATCACGCCCGTCAGGTAGTCCACCCGCTTCTGCCGCGCGTAGGCCCCGGACCCCGACACGGTATTGGCGAAGACCACCGCCAGCGAGATCGCCGTCAGCTGCTCCGGCTCGTAGTCGGGGTAGAGGATCAGCAGCACCGGCACGAGGATGAATCCGCCACCGGCGCCGATCACCGTGCCGTACGCGCCGACTGCGAATCCCAGGAGCGCCAGGCCCGCTAGCTCAAGCACGGCGCTAGCGCAACTTGCCGGCGGAAATTTGCATCACAATAGGCCCCATCAGCGTCGATAATACGTGACCTATCCAGTCAACAATAGCCGTCGCCTTGCCGCGGTTTATGTAGACCTTGGTTGCGCCGCCGCGTTTGCTGCCGCTATCCTGAACGGTGGGATCGGACTGCCCGGCCACGTTTAGCACAGATATGCAGACTGAGATCAGACCGGCGACCAGACGTGGCATGTTGGCGCGATTGCGGCAGCAGCGCTCCCGTATCCCCTTCTCCAACTCCTTCATCGTCTTTCTCGTCGTCGGCGGCATGGCCTACGTCATCAACCAGGTCTTCCTCTTTCTCCTCTACGACGCCCTGCCGGTCCTCCCTTCGCACGACACCGAGGTGAGCTTCGGTGTCTTCACAGACCCGGACATCAGCCTGCTCGTCGCCTCGGTCATCGCCGTTGAGCTGTCGATCGTCTTCAAGTTCTTCGCGCTCCAGAGCTGGGCCTTCCCTGACCGCGCCCGGAAGGGCCACTACATCGCGCGCTTCGTGAAGTTCAACGGCAGCTGCGTCGTCGCCCAGGTGATCACCGTCGCCGCGGTCAACATCATCACTCCGGTCTTCGGCGTCAGCCCCTACATCGCCAACACCGTGGGGACGCTCGCCGCCTTCATGGTCAACTGGGCCTTCAGCTCATACATCATCTGGCCGCACCACGACCGCGCGCCGGAGTCCGCGGCGCCCTGATGGCCGAACTCGAAGCCAGCCTGAACCACCCGTTCGAATCGCTCCTCACCGAGAAACGGCTGAACATAGCCGCGATCTGCATGGCTCTTTTCGCCGTGACCTTCGGGCTCTACTGGTTCCTCGGCCCGCAGGAGACGGCGTACCCGCACCAGGTGAACCAGGCCAACAACATCATCCACGGCCACCTCAACTGGCTACCGGAGTACAGCAAGAACTTCAACACCCTTGAGCGGGTGATGTACGACGGCACCGACTTCTGCTTCGCCCCGGGCGACCCGGAAGCAGCCAAGGTGGAGAACCCGCGCTTCTCGTCCAGTTGCAAGGTCTACATGCAGCACTCGTTGGGGCCGGCCTTCATTGTGATCCCCGGCGTCCTGATCTGGGGGGACGATCTTAACCAGACGCTGGTCTCCGTGATCTTCGGGGCGATGACGGCGCCGATCGTCTTCCTCATCGCCGCCCGCTTCTCCAGCAAGCGGCTCAACCAGCTGGTCCTCACAGGGTCTCATGATGTTCGGCACGATCTTCTTCTGGGTGGCCGCCAACGGCGGGGTCTGGTTCTTCGCCCACACCACGGCCACCTTCTTCATGTTCGCCGCGATCTACTGGGTCGTCTGCAGACCAAACCCGCTGTTAGCGGGGGCTCTGCTGGGCGCGGCCTTCATGTGCCGGCCGACGCTGATCGCCACCGGCCTCTTCTTCGTCGTCGGCCTCTCACACCTCTGGCTCAAGCAGCCGGCAGGACAACAACGGCAAGTGGGGCATCAACCTCTCGCCGATCCTGGGCTTCGCGGCCGGCCTGGCGCCCTTCCTGATGCTGGAAGGGACAGTGAACTACCTGCGCTTCGATAACCCCCTGGAGACCGGCTACGGCTACACGGAGCAGACCCGCCAGACCAGCCTGCAGTTCGTCTACCCGCACGGCCTCTTCGATATCAGCTACGTTACGCGGCACCCGCCGATCGCCCTCGAGGCGATGCCGGTCTTCAACGGCTACGGAGTTCCCTGTGGCGACCTGGACTGCGCGCCGGTCACGACTTCCTTTGCTGGCATGGCGATCTGGGCGACGACGCCGATCTTTCTCGGTGCGCTCTTCACCAGCATCAACGAAAAGCGCGTCGCGTGGTTCGGTGCGTTGGCCCTCGCCCTCTCCTGCGCCTTCATCCTCTCCAGGGCCGTTTCGCGCTGGTGGGAGAGCGGCTGGCAGACGACGCACATCCCGTTCGGCCTGGAGCTGCTGCCGTTCTGGGTCATGATCGCCGTCGGCATCGGCTTCGCCGTCCGCAACCGGGACCGGATCGTCATCGCCTGCTGGGCGGCGATCATCCCGGTGGCCTTCTCCATCTTCACTTTCGCGGCCACCGGCTGGGCCCAGTTCGGCTACCGCTACGGGCTGGACTTCACGCCGTTCCTCTGGCTGCTCGTCGCCAGGCTGATCGGCGACAACCTCAAGTGGTGGCACATCGCCCTGATCGTTATCGGCGTCGTCGTCAACCTGTTCGGAGTGCTCGCCTGGTACCAGCTGGACCCGCACCACACCAACGACTGGGTCTGGACGACGTTCTAGCGGCGGCCGCTAGTCTTCGCGGCAGCAGATGGCGACGAGGCTGAGGCCGGCCATGCGCCGGATGGCGTACTTCTCCGCCATCGCGAAACCCGGCGTCAGAGCGTCGTAGAGCCCCGAGAGCGTGCGCCCGGGCGTCTTCCGGCCCAGCAGCCCGGCCACGAACCAGCCCGGGATTCCGAAAGCGTTGAAACGGAACGATTGCTCCACCTTCCAGCCGGTCCTGGACAGCTTCCGTTCCAGCTCTTTCTTGCTGTAGCGGCGGTAGTGCCCGATCGCCCTGTCCATGGAGTTCAGCAGTCGCGGCCCGGCCGGCACCAACAGCGCCAGCGAGCCGCCCGGCTTCACCCGCTCCCGCATGTTCTTCAGCGCCAGGATGTCGTCCGGCACGTGCTCCAGTACGTTCAGGCAGAGCATCGAGTCGCCCGGCGCGAAGTCCGGAAGGCCGTTGGCGTCGCAGAGGTCTGACTGGAACACGGAGACCCTGGCGTTGCCAGCGAAGCGCTCCTTCAGCTGTTCGGCGAACGCGGCGTCGTACTCCAGCGCCACCACCTCGTGGCCGTCGGCGAGAAGCATCTCAGCGTAGGTGCCGATGCCTGCACCCGCATCGACGACGCGATCCCCGAGCGATGGTTTGACGGTGGCGTACATCCAGCGGGCGAATCGGGGCATCGCCTGCTCGATGTCCCCCAGCGCGGCGCCAAGGTGCAGTTCTCCCGGTTCGCCGCCTGTCACCGGTCGTCGTCCGGAACGATTGGATTGCGGTTGAAGTCGTCGCGTTCGCTGGCTCTCAGCACCCCGATCAGCACCGCGGTGACGCCCAGAGCCAGCCCCGACAGCACCAGGGTCTGGGCGACTGCGCCCAGCCCAAGCGCCAGGTCCAGCTTCGCGCCGTCCAGCACCTTCCAGAGCAGAAACGCATCGAGGGCGACGCCGGCGATCAGCGAAACCGCCGAGGCCAGCAGGAAGTAGTCGCCCACGGGAATCGAGCGGTCACGCAGCACGTCAGTGACGAAGCCGGGGCGCGCCACGCCCCTGTGCCAGGCCAGCCACTTGGCCGCGATGCCCACGGTCAGGAAAGAGATGCCGCCCGGCACCAGGATGCCCCCGGCGAACACCGGCTGCCACTTCACAGAGCCAACGTCCACGCCCTTGCTCGCCGCCACGCCGATCGCCAGCGAGACGATCCCCAGCAGGATCCCCAGGATCCCCGGAAGGATGAACAGCAGGTCAGCGCTTTCCAGGATGATGAACCGAGCGATAGCCCAGCCGTGCGTAAAGCCGCGCAGCTTGCTCGGCGCCTGGCGCACCGCGTAAGAGATCGGTACGTCGGTCACCGTCAGGTGATGACGTCCGGCCCGCAGACACATCTCGGACTCAAGCTCGAAGCCCGCGGACACCGGCGCCATCGTGACCCAGGCGTCCCGGGTGAACGCGCGCAGCCCGGAGAGCACGTCGCCCATCCGCTGCCGCGCGATCAGGCTGATCAAGGCGTTGAAGAGCGGGTTGCCGACATGGCGGTGGAGCCACGGCATCGACTTGCTCTCCATCTCCCCGGAGAGCCGGTTGCCAATCACCATGTCGTAGCCGTGCTTGAGCGGCTCTACCATCATGTCCAGGTCCGAAAGGTCGTAGGTGGCGTCGCCATCGGACATCACGATGTAGCGTCCGTGTGACTCGCGAACGCCGGTCTGGAAGGCGTTGCCCTTGCCGCGCAGCCCTTCGTAAAGGACGCGGGCCCCGGCCGCGCGGGCCACCTCAGACGTGGCATCGGAGGACGCGTTGTCAACGACGACGATCTCGCCGTTGGTGCCGGAGCGGTCCAGCCACTCGCGCGCCTTCTCTACACACTGGGCCACGGTCGCCTCTTCGTTGTAACACGGGATGATGATCGACACGTCGATCTCTTCCACCGTGGCCTGGCGCGGCTGTTCGTCGGCAACCTTCATTTCATCTAGTATCGCAGCCGGTTAAAAAGGTGGGAAGGCGGCCCCATGGTTAAGGAGCCACAACCGCGGTGAACGCTACGTGAATACGGCTTCAGAGACGACTTTATGTCTTGTGACCCTCTGCCCATATCGGTAGTCTACTTCTAGAGATTGCCGTACAAGGATCTCGTGGCCGGCCCAAACGGGAGGGTGAAGAAGGACCTTCAACACCAGAGGGTCTCATTCGGGAAGCTGGCCGCGAACGGAAACGAATAGCGGCCAGCCATTCCGGCGGAGGCGCCAAAATTCCGGGGGGAATTATGGCTGGACAGACTATCAGGCGCACAATCTGGCGCTGGGCTCCGGGAGCCCTCGTACTTGCTTTCGCACTCCTTCTCGCGCTATCCGGCAGTACCGGGTACGCCGCACCGGAGAACGTCCACTCTGGCGTCTACCAGTGGGCCGGCGAGCACCCCGGGCAAAACGTCCCGGTAATCCTCCAGACCTCCGGCCAGACCTCGGCCGATGAAGCCGTCACGAATAACGGCGGCGTGGTCAAGCAGGACATCGACTTCATCTCGGCGATCCAGGCCGACGTCCCACCGTCCTCCCTGCGAGCGCTCTCACGCGCCGACGGCGTGGAGTACATCAGCCTCGATGCGCCGGTCATAGCCCTCAACGACAACGCACTCATCGACGAACACAAGGTCCTGAGCGAATTCCCACAGGCCGTCAAGGCGCCAGATGTTTGGGGCAAAGGCTTTTACGGCGACGGCGTCGGCGTGGCTGTCCTGGACACCGGCGTCTCGTCTGCAAACAACCCTGATTTCACCGGCTACAGCGGTGCCAACCGCATCATCGCGTCCGTGGCGATTGATGGTGCTGCGACCACTACCAACGACGGCTATGGGCACGGAACGCACATAGCCGGCATCGTGGCGGGCGACGGCGACCTGAGCAACGGCAAGTATCCAGGCATCGCCCCCGGTGCGAACATCATCAACGTCAAGATCTCGGATGACCTGGGTAATTCCAGCATGGGCGATCTTCTGGCGGGCTTGCAGTGGGTCTACCAGAATAAGAATGCGTACAACATTCGCGTCGTCAATCTCTCGCTGCACTCTGCCACCGCTGAGAGCTACAAGACCAGCCCCATTGACGCCGCCGTTGAGTTCTTGTGGACCAACGGCATCTTCGTCGTCGTGGCCTCTGGCAACTCCGGAAGTGTGGCTGACGCAGTCTCATACCCGCCCGCCAACGATCCGTTCGTAATGACGGCCGGCGCGATTGACGATAAGGGAACAGACTCGACGGGCGACGATGTTCCAGCCAGCTTTTCCAGCTTCGGCATAACGCAGGATGGCATCAAGAAGCCAGAACTGTTGACCCCCGGTGTGAACATAGTCTCTGACACTGACTCGGCCAGCATCCTCTACGCGCAGGGCCTGCTCACCGGGAAGGTCGTCTCACCTGGCCCATATCTCAAGCTAAGCGGAACCTCGATGGCGGCGGGCGTCATGTCAGGCGTCGCCGCGCTCGTGATCCAAAAGCACCCCAATTGGACGCCCGGGCAACTCAAGTGCAGCCTGATCACGAAATCCCGGAAACTTTCCGGGGCCAACTCAGGATTTTCTGTGCCCAGGGCCGGGGACACCTTTAACTTGTCCAAGCCAAGCTGCGACTCAGACACTGGCCTTGCGCCCTCGTACGGCCTGATGGGTGCGCCGGTGGTGCCGCTGATTGGGGCCGTGGCCTACATCCTTGATCAGCCTGATCCATTCGCGGCGGCCGCCAGCATCGGCATCGACCCGGCCGCCGCCAACTTCGTCACGACTACTCCGGATGACCCGACGGTCGCTCTCTCCCTCGACACGGTCGACTGGAGCGCGATCAAGTGGGAGGCGATCGCCTGGGAAAACGTGAACTGGCAGCTGATCGACTGGGATTCCATCAAGTGGGCTTCGATCAAATGGGACGTCATCAAATGGGCCTCCGTTAATTGGGACGTCATCAAGTGGAGCTCTATCAAATGGGATGTGATCAAGTGGAGCGCCATCAAATGGAACTCCGTTAAGTGGGACGCGATCAAATGGGACGTCATCAAATGGAGCGCTGTTAACTTTGACGTCATCAAATGGTCAGCCGTTAACTTCGATGTGATCAAGTGGAACTCCGCTGGTGAAGGCGGCTAGGGTGGGCTCCGGCCCCGCATGATCGCCCGTCTTTACGTGCGCGCGACTGGAAACTCAGTCGCGCGCACGACGATGTCCGGCGCATGGCGATTACATAAAGCGTCGCAATTAGTCCCGCTTCCGGTGATAACGATTGGCCCTGGCCGGAGTCTTACGTAATAGACATGAAACTGTTCGGTGTGACAATCGACCGTGGGTTCGTGCGTGTGCCGGTGTCTTCGGCGCCCGCCGGCCCTTCTGCAGAGGATGAACCGGAGGGGCAGCCGCCTCTGATCGCCCGCGTCCTCCTGGCGGCCCTGATCGCCGCAGTCTCCCTGGCCGGCCTCGCTGTCGTCGTGCGCGGCGTACTGGACTTCTCAAGCTCAACTGACTGGGCCTTCCTGGCGGTCCTCACGGTGCTTGCCGTGGCGGCGGAACGCGCCGACTTCAGCATGTACGGCAGCAGCCGCGTCTCGCTGGCGTTTGTGCCCATCTTCGCCGCGACGATCGCTTGCGGGCTCGCCGGGCTGGCCATAATCGTTCCCTGCGCGATGATCGCTTCTTCCTGGGGGCGGCCTCTGCACAAGACCCTCTTCAACCTCGGCGCGCTGATGCTGTCTGGCTCCGCCGCCGTGCTCGTGCTGAGCCGCTTCAATGTCGACTACGTAGCTGACTGGCCACAGGTGCTGCTCCCCGTCGGCCTGGCGGGCAGCGCCAACTTCCTGGCCAACACCGTCCTCGTCGCCTGCGCCATCACGCTGAGCGGGCGGGCCGCCCTGCGCGAAGTCTGGAAGGAGAACTTCCTCTGGCTTCTGCCCCACTACGTGATCCTCGCCCTCCTCGGCCTGGCCATCGTCGCCGCCCACGGCGCCATCGGTCTCTGGGGCGTCGCCGTCTTCCTGGCGCCGCCGCTGATGATGCGCGTTTCGATCAAGCAGTACCTGGACCGCACGGCCACCGGCGTGATCGAGCTGCGCCGTACCCACAGCGAACTGCAGAACGCGCACGAGATGGTGACGGCCGCCATGACCAGCCTGGGCAAGGCCTACGACGGCACCCTGCGCTCGCTAGTGGCGGCGCTGGACGCCCGCGACAGCGAAACCGCCGGCCACTCCGAACGCGTGGCCGACCTGACGATGGCGATCGCGACCGAGATGGGCATCTCTCCGGACACCGACGATTGGCGCTACATGGCCTGGGGCTCGCTTCTCCACGACGTTGGCAAGATCGCGATCCCGGACCACATCCTGCGCAAGCCGGGGCCCCTTACGTCCGAGGAGTGGGACGCGATGCGCACTCACCCCCACAGCGGTTACGAAATCCTGCGCTCTGTCGATTTCCTGATCCCGGCCAGCGACATCGTCCTGGCCCACCACGAGCGCTACGACGGCGCTGGATACCCCCGCGGCCTGGCCGGCGAGCAGATCCCGCTGGGCGCCCGCATCTTCATGATCGCCGACTCCTTCGACGCCATGACCTCTGACCGCTCGTACCGCTCCGCCATGCCGGCCGAGGAGGCCCTGGCCGAGATCCTTCGCCACAGCGGCTCCCAGTTCGACCCGGCGGCGGTCCGCGGCTTCCTCGCCGTTTACCAGAAGCGCTTCGTCGGCACCGTCCACCACAAGCACTTCTCCGGCGGGCGCGGCGGCCAGGGATCGACCAAGGACCTGAGCGATTCGCTGAAAAAGGCGATCGCCGAAGCGGCCGGCCTCGAAAGCATCGGCTGACCCCAACCAGCCCGCCAATCCTTTCGCTCACGGCCCGGAACCCCCCGTTTCCTCAAATATTCACCCGCCCTGGGTGAATCGTCCGTGAATCTTGCGGCAGGCCACGTTTGCCCATCCTCCTCTCGACGTAACGGGCCGATAACCAGCGCGTCCCTGATTATGGTGAATCGTTCCGTCAACCTATAAATGGTTCAGTCGGCTGACCGCAACCCGGTCATGCCTGGGGATGGGCATATGCGACTCGATAGATTACAGGCCACGAAAGAGGGCGGTCAGGCCCTCATACTCTTCACGTTCATGCTCTGCGTGCTGTTCCTGGCCGTCATGGCGACCGTGGACGTGGGCTTCTTCCTGCACAACCGGGAGAACGCCCAGCAGACAGCGGACGCAGCGGCCCTGGCCGGCGCCCAGGACCTGCCCGGGAGCACTACCCAGGCCCAGGCGGACGCGCTGACTTACGTCACGAAGAACGGCCTCAGTACAACCAACACCGTCATCACGTTTGGCTGCACCAGCCAGGTCTCCACCATTTGCCAGACCGGCGACGGCCGCTACGACACGATCTACGTGACCCAAAAGGCGCCGTCCCCAACCTACTTCGGCGGCGTCCTCAGCGTCCTCGGTTTCAACAACTGCTGGGTGAAGGGATGCACCGCCTCGGCGACCGCCGGCGCCTGCAGAGGAGCGTGCGGGCCCATCGGCACCGGCCCGGCGGACATCATGACGGTGCTGGACCACAGCGGCAGCATGAGCGACGCCAACCTGACCAACGCCAAGAACGCCATCAGCAGTATGTTCACGAACTTCGACTACACCTACCAGAGAGTCGGACTTGGGATGACGCCGCCTCTTACCAGCACCACCAGCTGCAACTCCATCAGCACCTGGTCGGCCTCACCGCAGGTCTGGATGCCATCACCGCTGACATCAACCTTCCAGACGAAGCCGCACGTTCTCAACAACAACAGCTCTCCGGTGAAGGAGGCAGCCTGCGTTAACCGAACCACCGGTCTGACCGACTACCCGCTGGGCAGCGGCCACACTGATATCGGCTCGCCTCTGCAGGCTGTAACCAACGAGCTGAACACAAACGGTCGCGCTGGGGTCACGCACGGGATCATCCTCATCACCGACGGCGCAGCGAACGTCGCACCGTGGACGACCACGACCACGACAACGCCGCACACGACCACAACAGTGACACCTGACGATACCGGTCTGCTGAACTGCACGACCAGCGGTTCGACGGCCCCGGTAACAGTCAACTCCGGCGACAACGACGGCTACCAGACGTCCGAGTCAAACGCCTGCTCACCTGACAACAATTACGCTTCCGACGGCACATCATCCAACGGTAGCGGTTCCAGCGCCAGCCAGGTGTCCTGTCCGAACACGACCGGCTCGTCCGGATCGTCCAGCACGAACAACGGTGGCACCGGCGCCAACAAGAAGGACAAGCACGTCTTCGCCAACTACAGCATCTCGCTTCCTTCCAACCCCACGGTCACCGGTATCACCGTCCGCATCGATGGGAAGGTCTCGTCAACCAGCGGCACCCGCATGTTCTGCGTCCAGGTTTCGCAGGACGGAGGCTTGACCTACAGCAACGCGCAGTCCGCCACGCTGAGCAGCACAAGCGAGAGGACATACCTGTTCGGCGATTCCTCTGACCTCTGGGGCTTCGCCAGCTGGTCGGCGACCCAGCTCAACAACACGAACTTCCGCGTCCGCGTAACGGACGTTGCCAACGACACGACGCGCATCTTCTACATCGATGACATACAGGTGCAGGTGGACTACACGACATCGGTGACGACGACCACCTACACCACGACGACGACGACGACGTTCACCAACAGCCAGGGCCCCTGCGACTGGGCCGGCCAACAGGCCACCGCCGCCAAGGCTGCGGGCATCGAGGTGTTCGTCATCGGCTTCGGCGTCAGCTCAAGTGAGAAATGCACCAACGGCGAGCTCACCAACAGCCCTTACTACAACATGTCGGCCAATTCGTTCCTGCAATCGCTCGCCACCGACGCGTCTCATTACTACAACCAGCCGAAGACGGAGGACCTGACGGTCATCTTCAACGCCATCGGCTCGCAGCTGACCAGTGGATCAAGATTGATACAGTAGGCGCGGCTAGCATCCGAACGAAGAGCGCCGTCCTCCGGGGCGGCGCTCTTCATTTCCTCCGGTCTGCTATTCCTTGACGTACTTCGCGATCAGATTGCCGGGGACGGCGTTGGCCTGTGCTATCTCCTTGAACATGTAGGCGCTGGGCCTGGGGATGCGGTTGAGCGTGCCTTCCTCAGTTTCGAACAGGCCGAACTTCTGGCGGTAGCCCTCCGCCCATTCGAAGTTGTCCTGCTGGCACCAGTGGAAGTAGCTGCGAACGTCCGTGCCGGCCTTGATCGCCCGGCCCACCTCGCGCAGGTGCCGCACAACGTAGCTCTGGCGCTGCTCGTCGTCGTCGGTGCCGATGCCGTTTTCCGTGACGTAGACCGGGATGCCGTAATCCTTCAGGCGGAGCATGCACTGGTAGAACCCCTCCGGGTAGACCTGCCAGCCCATCGTGCTGCACTCTGCGCCACGAGGCGGCGGGACGGGCTTCATGCCCATCCGGTTGCGCGAGCCAGCCATGACGTTGCGCGAGTAGTAGTTCAGGCCGACGAAGTCCCAGGCGCCCTTCAGGCCCGGCACCTCTTCGCCCTGGCCCGCCGGCTCGCCGCTGACGCCGTCCCGGAAGCCGTCCAGCCAGTACTTGTTCCAGTACTGGTCCATCCGCCGCGCGCCTTCCTTGTCCTCCTCGGAGTCGCTGGCCGGCATCGAGTAGGTCATGTTGATCACGGGCCCGATCTTCGGCTTGTGCGGCGCGTTCTCGCGCACTGCGTTGTGCATCGTCGCCAGCGACTTCTGGATGTTGCGCATCGCCTCCATCGCCAGGTCCAGGTCGCGCACACCGGGCGGGTGGACGCCGGCCAGGTAGCTGGCCATCGGGAGCACCGGCGGCTCGTTGATCGTCAGCCAGAAAGGCACCGCATCGCCCATCTGCTTGGCCATGTACCCCGCGTAACGTCCCAGCAACTCCGGCGCCCGCGCGCAGGTCCAGCCGCCCATCCTGGCGAACCACAGCGGGTGGGTGAAGTGGTGGAGGGTCACAAACGGCACCAGGCTGTGCTCGTGCAGCGACTCCAGCACCCGCCTGTAGTGCTCCACCTCCTTCTCGTCCCAGCGGCCCTCTTCCGGCTCGATCCGGCTCCATTCGATTGAGAACCGGTGCGCGTTGTGTCCGAACTGCTGCGAGAGGGCAAAGTCTTCTTCGAAGCGGTTGTAATGGTCGGTGCCCGGGCCAGATCTTGTCCCGTCCTTAACCCGGCCCGGTTCCTGTTCGAACTCCCACCAGTCGTTGTTCCGGTTGTTGCCTTCCACCTGGTGGGACGACGTCGCCGTGCCCCAGTAGAAGCCCTCCGGAAAGCGCAGGTCTTCAGCCATCAATAACTCCTTCTGCAGGCGGCCGCAAGCGCCGATTCAGACAGCGCCGGACCGTGCGCAACATTCTAGCAGGGAACTCTGTTCACCGAACTATTCGCAAGCTTCAACGCAACGTTAACTCCCTTCGTTGACGCCGCGGGTAACGTGCCGATTCCCCGCAACTCCTACCTAGTGAGAGCGCTGAACACAGCGCCTTTTGGGGAAGGAGACCTCAGCTTGTTGCGGGAACTTGACGACCTCTACATACCGACAAACGAACGGCAGCTCCGCGCCATCCAGCGCAAGGGCGAAGAGCTGGACAAGCTCGTGCGCGCCTGGGCCCAGTCCGTCATGGATGTGCTTCCGCGCGGCCTCCCGATCAACGACGACGAGAAGTATCTCTTCTGCCTGTTCCTCTCCCAGCAGCGCCGGGTGAACCTCCAGATGGACGCCTTCCAGCCGGACCACAGCCTGCTCGGCACGGCCAAGCAGCTCTTCCTCTTCTCCGGCGGCCGGCCGGACCCCGAAGCCTTCGCCGCTGTGCACCGCATCGTCGCCACCCGCCTGGACTCGGACATCGACCGCGCCTCTCGCTTCTTCTGCCAGGACAACGGGATCGACCCCGAGTGCGAAGCCGCGATCGACTGGCGCGTCGGCATCCGCTTCATGGCCCAGAGCGTCTACTCCCGGCTGGCCAACGTCGAACCGAAGAAGCTCGTCGGCTCGCCACGCCGCTTCGAACTGGCCGCCATCTCCCGCGACCTCTCCTCGGACATCACCGAAAAGCGCCAGGTGATGCTCTCCACCGCCTCCGCGAACGTCTCCTAGCGCGGGTCATTCCGCGGCATGCGCCAGCTGTCCGCTGTTCACTGTCAACTGTCGGCTAGTAGAATCGCCTCGTGCGACCGCTGATCATCTCCCACGCCGCCTGTGGCGGACACGCGCCCGAAAACACCCTGGCCGGGATCCGCAAGGCGATCGAACTCGGTTCGGAAGCGATCGAGATCGATCTGCAGGCCAGCGCCGACGGCGTGCCGGTCCTGATGCACGACCTCACGGTCGACCGGACGACGAAGGGCTCGGGCGAGGTCGCGAAGCTGACTCTGGAGGAGCTGCGCGCGCTTGACGCCGGCGGCGAGCCGGTACCGACCCTGGCCGAAGTGCTGGACCTGACGATCGGCAAGGTGCTGCTGGTCATGGAGATCAAGGCTCCCGGCATCGAAGAGCATGTCGCCAGAGTCGTCCACGAAAAGCAGGCCCTCAACGACGTCATGGCCTGGTCCTTCTATCCGCCCGCGCTCCAGGGCATGCGCGCCGCCGAGCCGCGGATCCCCTGCGCGCTGCTGGTGGGCGGCGAATCGATGCCGGAGTGGGAGCGGATGCGCTCCCTGGCCCTCAAGCTCGGCGTGCAAGGCGTTAGCGTCTTCACGCCGGCCATCGACGAGCGCGTGGTGGAGGACTGCCGCCGCCGCGGCCTCGCCCTCTACACCTGGACGCCGGACACGGAGACCGCCATCGAGCGAGCGGTCCGCGCCGGCGTCGACGGGGTCTGCTCCAACTTCCCGGACCGCGTGGTCACCGTTCTCGGCCGTCTCGCCGGATAGCCTTCGTTAGTCCGGGGCCTCCCGACTGAACTGCTCCGTCGCCACGTTGAACTCTAGTTGAGGCCCGCCGTTGTCAACGATGATTGTGTCGGGTTCCCGCTCACCCATCCACGTCACGCCTCCCGGATACGGCGGAGCGATGAAAGACCAACCGGCTAGCGGATGATCGGTGCTCCCGTCCAGACAGGCGGCGTCATCGGGACCGCAATGGTACAGGGCGATGATGCCCTGCGCGCGGCTCCCGTCGGTCAGCCTCAGGCCCAGCGTTGTGATCACCCAGGAGTCATCCAACAGGCCGCAGTCCCGTTCATCGCCATAGTGGGCGATGACATAGCTCCCAACGCTTCCGTATTCCGCGGACCATTCGCCGCAAGGATGGCCGGGCTCCGGCGTCAGCAGTTCGTTGGCGATCACGGACGCATTCGGCGGCCCAACGGGAATCGGGAAGGTCCCCTTCTTGTAGGTCGCGCTCGGCGTGGTTCCCTGGCTCGACGTTGTGTTGATGCTCTCCGGGATTGACCCGCATCCGGACATCAAGATCGACAGGGCGAAGACGAAGGCCGCCGCGTTGATGAGTCCCCTGGTCCGTGCCCTCATGTCTGCTCCAGCCTAACAACGTTCGAGGGGGCCTGTAAGAAGCGCTCGTGATATAATTCGCAATCGCGAGACTATGCAAGAACCCAGCCTGATCCGCGTCACCGATAGCGCCGAAAGCTCCATCGAAGAGTCGGTGCGGCAGAACGTGATGCTGACCTCGCTGGAAGGCGTCGTGAACTGGGCCCGGCGCTCCTCCCTCTGGCCCGCCGCCTTCGGCCTCGCCTGCTGCGCGATCGAGATGATCGCCACGGCGATGCCCCGGTACGACATCTCCCGCTTTGGCGCTGAGCTGTTTCGGCCGTCGCCGCGCCAGTCCGACCTGATGATCGTCGCCGGCACCGTGACCTGGAAGATGGCCGTGCCCGTGCGCCGCATCTACCTCCAGATGGCCGAGCCGCGTTATGTCATCTCCATGGGCAGCTGCGCCACCATCGGCGGTCCCTTCGCCTACGGGTACAGCACGCTTCCCGGCGTGAACCTGGTCATCCCCGTTGACGTCTACGTGCCGGGGTGCCCGCCGCGCCCGGAGTCGCTGCTCACCGGCCTGATGCTGCTGCAAGAGAAGATCAAGCACGAGAGCCTGATGGGTCCGCGCGACGTGATCCAGCCCGCCGGAGACTTCTCCCGCTACCTGCCCGAAGGCGACCCCGTCCGCGCGGAGCTGGAATCGCTCTTCCCGCCAAACATCAACTACTAGCCCCATACCTTCCAGCGATCCGAAGGCCAGTAGCGGATCCAGGCCCGGCCCAGCAGGTCTCCCCGCCGTACAGGGCCGAACTCGCGACTGTCTGTGCTCACCTCAGCGTTGTCGCCGAGCACCCAGTACTCACCCCGGCCCAGCGTCTGTCCTTCGATCTCATCGCCAGGGATCCCGGCCAGCCGCTTGACGATCCGCAGCTCCGGACGCAGCGGATACGCCACCAGCACCACGTCGCCGCGGCGCGGCCTTTCTCTTACGTAGGCCAGCCGGTCGAAGAGCAGGCGCTCTCCCGGGAGAATCGCCGGCGACATGCTCCAGCCGCGGACGGTGACACGCCGCGCGGCGAAGAACGCCAGCGTCGCGTAAGCGCCGGGCAGACGCGAGCCTATACGCAATAGATATCTCAAGGTCTTTCGGCGCATAGGGCGGCTCTGCTACATTCTAAGTGGACATTCGCCCCCCACACAGACACAAGGAGGCCCCAAATGCTGCCCCAGAAAGCTTTCAACCTGATCAACCGGCTCTTCCCACAGGAAGAAGCCTCCGCACACTGCGACATCCCCTGCGGCATCTACGACCCGCACGCAGCCCAGATCGGCGCTCTCACCGTCCTCCGCATGGTCCAGCTGATCGAGGCGATGGAAGCCCCGGCGATGGACAAGGGAGCGCGGGACAAGTACATGCACAACCTGGCCCGCTACACGGCGATCAAGGAGTCACACGCCGAGCTGGTCAAGCACGAGATCCGCGTCATCCGCGGCGACTTTTTCAAGCCGGACAACTCGCCGAAGGACCTCGGTGAGCTGACCGACAACATCATGAAGACGGCCTCCAAGGCCCGCCAGAACATCGACAAGGAAGCAGCGGAAGAGCTCCTGGCGCTCGTCAACAAGTTCGCCGAAGCGTTCTGGGCCGCCAAGAAGGTCGAGACGAAGACGCAGCCGTCCAACCAGGCCGCCGGCGGCGAATTCGTAGTGCCGTCGAACTAGCCGGACACCAAGGAAACCTGGCTGAACGGCAAGTCGTTCCTCTTCGAGCGCTGGCCGCGCTTTGCCTACCGCCACGCCAGGGCCGTGTTGCTGGGGGGCCTCGCCGTGTTCGTCGCGCTGGGCGTGCTCTTCGCCGTCGCCGGCGGCCAGTACGGCGACAAGTTCACCGTTCCCGGCGCCGAGGCCCAGGAGCTCTTCGACCTGCTGGACCAGCGCTTCCCTTCCAGGGCCGGCGACACGGCGACCGTTGTCATCAAGTCCGACACTGGCTTTACCGATCCGGCCTCACAGGCCAAGGTGCAAAACGTCATCGATCAGCTGAAACAGCTGCCGGACGTGTCCGACGTCTCCTCCCCGCTCACCTCCCCGAACGACGTCTCCGCCGACGGCACGATCGCGCGGATCACCGTCCAGTACGACAAGCGCGCCCTGGACCTGCCGACGTCCAGCAACGAAGCGATTCTAAACCTGCGGCCGACGCTTGAGTCGCCCGGCTTCCAGGTCGAGGCCGGCGGAGCAGTCCCCCAGCGGGCCGAGCGCGAATCGCCCGGCGGCACGGAGCTGATCGGCATCATCGCGGCGGTCATCATCCTGCTTCTCGCCTTCGGTTCGCTCGTCGCCATGGGCCTGCCGATCGTGATCGCGCTGCTGGGGCTGACTTCCGGGTTCTTCATCGTCGGCGTCGGCGCGCGCTTCGTCCCGATGCCAAACTTCACGGCCCAGTTCGCAGCGATGATCGGCATCGGCGTCGGCATCGACTACGCCCTGCTGATCGTCAACCGCTTCCGCGAGGCCGAGTCTCTCGGCATGTCCAACGAGGAGGCCACCGTGTCGGCCGCGGCCACGGCCGGGCGCTCCGTCTTTTTCGCCGGCGGCACCGTCGTCATCGCCCTGCTCGGCCTCTGGGCCTCCGGCATCGAAAGCATCGGCTGGGTGGGCACCGCCGGCGCCGTCCTCGTCGCCATGACCGTGGCGGTAGCGCTGCTGATCCTGCCGGCCATCCTGCGCTACGTCGGTCCTTACGTTGACCGCTGGCGGCTGCCGTTCCTCCACGCGCCGGCCGCCGGCACCAAGAGCGGTTTCGGGTACAGGCTCAGCCGCATCGTCCAGGCGCGGCCGCTGGTCTGCCTGGTGATCTCGCTCGGGGTGCTGCTGCTGCTCTCCGCGCCTGTCCTGGGCCTGCGCACCGGCACCTCTGACTCCGGCAACAACCCGCCTTCGTTCACGTCCCGCCGAGCCTACGACCTGCTGACTGAAGGCTTCGGCCCCGGCACAAACGGCCCGATCCTCGTCGGCATCATCATCGATGACCAGAATGCGCTGCCCAAGGTCCAGGCGCTGCCGGCCTTCCTGAAAGACCAGAGCGGCGTGGCCAGCGTCTCAGCGGTCAGGATGAACGACGACAGCTCGGCCGCGGTCATCACCGTGATCCCGTCCTCGGCGCCGCAGGACCAGGCCACAGTTGACCTGATCAACAGCCTCCGCAAGGACCTCCGCGCTGACTTCGCCGGCACAGGGGCGCAACCGCTGGTCGGCGGCTCCACGGCGCTCTTCATCGACGTCGGCAACCACGTGACGGCTCGCCTGCCGATCTTCCTGGGCGCCGTCATCGCCCTCAGTTTCCTGCTCCTGATGGCGGTCTTCCGCTCCGTCCTCGTCCCGGTCAAGGCCGCGCTCATGAACCTGCTCTCCATCGGCTCGTCGTTCGGCATCCTCGTCGTCGTCTTCCAGTGGGGCTGGTTCGGCAGCATCATCGGCGTGCACCGCGAGGGCCCGGTCGAGTCGTTCCTGCCGATGATGCTCTTCGCTGTGCTGTTCGGCCTCTCCATGGACTACGAGGTGTTCCTGGTCAGCCGCATCCGCGAAGAGTACCTGGTGACCGGCGACAACACCGAGGCCGTGGCCCGCGGCCTCTCCGCCACGACGCGCGTGATCACCGCCGCCGCCGCGATCATGGTCTGCGTCTTCGGCGCTTTCGGGCTCAGCGACCAGCGCGTGGTCAAGGAGTTCGGCATCGGCCTGGCGTCTGCCATCTTCATCGACGCTACCGTCGTGCGGCTGATCCTCGTCCCGTCGTTAATGCAGCTGGCCGGCAAGTGGAACTGGTGGATGCCGCAGTGGCTGGACCGGGTCGTCCCGCGCCTCTCGTTCGACGGCCACGCCTCTGAGCCCGCCCCCGCCCCCATCGCCGGCGCCAGCGACTAGCCGCGCCAGCTCACCTCGTAGACTCGCACCGGCTCCTCGAAGCCCTTCGCCACGAACTCGCCGCGGTCGGCGAACAGGAACCCCTTGCCGCTGCACAGCCCGCGCACCGTGTCCGCGACGAGTATCTCGCCGCCCTCCGCCTTCGCCGCGATGCGCGACGCCAGGATCACCGTCGCGCCAAACAGGTCGCCGTCTTCTTCGATCGGTTCGCCGGCGTTGAGGCCGACGCGGACGTGACGAGCGGCTCGCCCTCGCGGTCGGCGAAGGCGCGCTGCAGCGCGATCGCGCACTCGACGGCCTTGGTGACGGAGCCGAACGACGCCATGAACCCGTCGCCCATCGTCTTGACTTCGGTGCCGCCGTTCGCCTTCAGGACTTCGCGGGTGATGCGCTCGTGCTCGCGCAGGACGTCGCGGCCGCGCTCGTCGCCGAGGCGCTGCATCATCTCGGTGTGGCCGACGAGGTCTGTGAATAGGATAGTTTGGAGGGCCGATGCGGCACTGGATCCAGACCGGGCGCTCGCAACCTTGTCAACGTTGACGAACGCCGCTACAGCTCCCGCAAAGTCGTTGGTCGTCTCCAAGCGCGCGTCCGGAATCGCCGCCGCGATTTTCTTCACGTGGACGCTCCATCGGGCGGCCGGGTCTGCTGATCGTCCCGGGAATGCCTTGTCAACGACTACGAGGGTTGGCACCTGCAACGATCCGAGGAGGCCGCTTGCATCAATTTCACTAAAGAATTTCTGCTGCGCCACAAATGACTCTACGGTGAGCCCGGATCTGATCGCCTTCGCGTACTCCGTTGTCACCGCGAGGTCAGTGATGCCAAGCCCAACTGCTGCTGCGTTTAGAGACACAAGTTCCCACTGTTCCGTCGCCAGAGGGACCATCGCATCGAGGATGGCGGAGGCCGGAAACATGGCGTCCATATCCACCTTGGACGTTGCGGGATCGCGCAGCACGAGGTGTGTCACGCGCTGAGGATGTCTAACCGCGTAAGCGATCGCCGCCCGTGCGGAATGGAAGTGACCGGCAAGCACAAATCGGTCTAACCCGAGACGTTCGATTACGGCTTCAAGATCAAGGACAGACGCGTCAAGCGAATAATCAAGGTTATCGCGATCCGATGAACCGACTCCACGACTGTCGTAGCGGATCACGCGGAAACCCTTGCTCACGAGGCTGTCTACGTTGCCTCTGGAGTACGTCAGCTCGGAATAGTAATGAACAGCCATCCCGTAAGCGCCCGGCGCATAGACCAGCGGGACACCCTCGCCGAACTGGGCGTAAGCGATGTTCACACCGTCGCTTGTCTTTGCGTACTGAACTCTCAGGTCAGCCATTCTCGCCAGCTCACTTCTGAAATGCGCACCGGCTCTTCGATCCCCTTCGCCACAAACTCACCGCGGTCTGCGAACAAGAACCCCTTGCCGCTGCACAACCCGCGCACCGTGTCCGCCACCAGTATCTCGCCGCCCTCCGCCTTCGCCGCGATCCGAGACGCCAGGATCACCGTCGCACCAAACAGGTCGCCGTCCTCTTCGATCGGTTCGCCGGCGTTGAGGCCGACGCGGACGTTCAACGGCTCGCCCTCGCGGTCCGCGAAGGCCCGCTGCAACGCCACCGCGCACTCCACCGCCTTCGTCACCGACCCGAACGACGCCATGAACCCGTCGCCCATCGTCTTCACCTCGGTGCCGCCGTTTGCCTTGCAGGACTTCGCGGGTGATGCGCTCGTGCTCGCGCAGCACGTCGCGGCCGCGCTCGTCGCCGAGGCGCTGACATCATCTCCGTGTGGCCGACGAGGTCGGTGAAGAGGATGGTGCGGAGTCCTGATTGACTCGACGCTTCACGGTGGGAACGGCTGGCGCGCGTTGCTGGGTCTTCGTCGAGAAAGGAGTTGACGGCGTCCGCGATCTCGTCGTTCTTGTCGCCTAGGCTGACGAAGCTGTAGTTACCCTGGATCGGCATGAGGCGGGCGTCCGGGATCCCGGCCGCGATCTCTTGCGCATCGGAGAACGGGTACAAGGCATCGTCCTGTGAGTGGATGATGAGGGTTCGCGCGGAGATGTTCGGGAGTTCAGCTCTCATATCGAAGTCGAGGCCCTCATCCATGACGTGCGCGGCCACTTCCCCGGAGGTTGACCGGAGATATATGCTCACCATCTTGTTCGCATCATCCAATGAGTGCCGGAGGTTGCCTCCGGCCAGCGTACGTGCTGCGGTCTGCCAGTTGCTTCGCATCATGGCAGCAATTGACTCCTGCCATTTGCGATCCGCGGTCCGGGCCTGACCCCCAAAGACAACGAGGGCGGCAACTCGCGCCGGGTGTGTGGCAGCGAAGCCGAGCGCGGTGCCGCCGGCGGGGCCGGGTCCCAGTAGAGAGATGCGCTCCAGGCCCAGCGCGTCGATCACGGCGAGAATGTCCAGCACATACGCCGAAATCGAGAAGTCAGTGGCTTCGCGCTGGGACACGCCGATGCCGCGGAAGTCCATTCGTATCAGCGACCGGCCTTCACCGAGCTTCCTCTGGAGATACAGGACAGATGGGATCTCCTCCACGAGTGAGAAAGCCATAAAGGGGGGCGAGAACATGACCAGCGGCGGCCCCTGGCCCTCCACCGTGAAGCCGATGCGGACGCCGTCTTTCGCGGTGCAGTAGCGGATGTCTGCGCCCATGCTGGCTGCATTATATCTGCGACACACGCCTCGTGACGGATTTCACTTGACGAAAGTCTGCGCTACAATCGGCGCTGTGGGGTAAACACCCGCAGAAAGGGCGCGCTCTTGTTTGGTTCCGGCATCGCCAAAGGGTTATCGGTAACTCTCCGCTACCTGATCCGTAAGCCCTACACCACGCAGTTCCCAGAGGAACAGCGCCCCGTGCCCGTCAACGCCCGCACGAACCTGCTCTGGTTCGAGGAGCGCTGCACCGGCTGCTCCACCTGCGCCCAGGCCTGCCCGGACGGCTGCATCCTCGTCCAGACGTCACCCCGCGAAGACGGCGCGCTCAACATCGACCGCTACGAGATCGACTTCCGCCTCTGCATGTACTGCGCCCTCTGTGTCGAGGCCTGCCCCTACGAGGCGATCCAGGCCGGCGGCCCGCTGGACGACGCCAGCTTCGTCTGGGACCAGCTCTACCGCGACAAGCACGCCCTGACTGGCATGGCCCAGAAGCACCTCAAGACCCACGAGTACACGTACCCCAACGGCCGCAAGGCTCCTTTCCCGGAGGAGATCCCGCTGCACACCGGCAAGGCCGTAGAGCGCGATCGGGTCCGCTAGCCGATGGCCAGACTCACCCTCAATGGCGCCGAGCTCGAAGTCCCGGAGGGCGCGCAGCTCGTCGAGGTCATCAAGAACAGCGGCGAGTTCATCTCCAACCTCTGCTACGTCGATGGCCTGCCGCCGTACGCCGGCTGCCGCACCTGCATCGTCGAGATCGAAGGCATGCGCGGCTTCCAGCTCGCCTGCACCACCAGGGTCACCGGCGACAAGATGGTCGTCAGCACGAAGACGCCGGAGCTGCACTCCACGCGCCAGGCCGTGCTCTCGCTGATCCTCTCCTACCACTCCGACCGCTGCCTGACCTGCCACCGCATCGTCAAGTGCAAGCCGGGTGACACCTGCCTCCGCGACGACAGCGTCACGCACCGCTGCCTCACCTGCTCCAAGAACTACCGCTGTGAGCTGCAGACGACCTGCGAGATGCTGGAGATGGCCGGCTACGAGCCCTGGGACGGCGACGAGCGCACCTACTACAACCTGCCGCAGCCACCGGCCGACCAGGCCAACCCCTTCCTCGAGTTCGACCCGCAGATGTGCATCATCTGCACCCGCTGCGTCCGCGCCTGCGACGAGATCCGCCACACCGGCGCGATCACCCTGGCCGGCCGCGGCTTCAGCACCCGCATCGAGTTCGGGCAGGGCGGCGCAGTCGCCGAATCCAACTGCGACTTCTGCGGCGCCTGCATCGACGTCTGCCCAACCGCCACCCTGATGGAGCACCCCAACAAGTGGAGCGCCACCCAGACCGAGCGCTGGACGCCGTCTACCTGCACACAGTGCTCAGTCGGCTGCTCCATCCACCTCGGCACCCAGCGCGGCCGCGGCGTCATCGTCAAGCCGGACACCCACGCCAACCCCGTCAGCCGCGACCAGGTCTGTGTCCGCGGCCGCTTCCACTACGACGCGATCAAGCCGATGGTCCGCCTGGGCCGGCCGCTGATCAAGCGCAACGGCGGCCAGGACAACTCCGACTGGCACGAGGCGATGGACTTCACCACCGCCCGCCTGGCTGAGGTCCGCGAGAAGCACGGCCCGGACGCGATCGGCTTCCTGGCCTCGCCGCTGGCCACCAACGAAGAGAACTACCTGCTGAGCAAGATCGCCCGCGCCATCGTCGGCACCAACAACATCGACTCCAGCGCCGGGCCCGTCTCCCGCGCCGTGGCCGGGGCGCTGCGCTCCGCCTTCGGCAGCGAAGTCCTGCCGGCCGACGGCAGCCGCGTCGCCGAATCGAAGACGCTGCTCATCGTCGCCGACGATATCGAGTCCAGCCACAACGTCTACTCGCTGCGCGCCAAGGACGCCGTCGTCCGCGGCAAGGCCAGGCTGGTCAACGTCAGCGCTCTCTGGGGCGAGATCAACGACTTCGCCGAGGCCTGGGTCCAGCCGAAGCCGGGCGATGAGTCCGCCGTCGTCGCAGCGCTCGCCGCCGCAGTCGCAGGCGAGGACGCTGCCGCCGGCCGCGGCCTTCTCTCGACCGAAATGCAGGCGGCGTTCGACAAGGCCGTCGCGGTCCTCCAGGCCGCCAGGACCGAGGCCGGGCAGCCCTTCACCGCGATCGCCGGCGCTCTCCAACTTCGGCGCCACGGCTTCCGGCGCGATCGTCGGCTCGCTCGCCAACATCGCGATCTCACTCGCCGGGGAGGACGCCGCGAAGGCGCTGCTCGTCCTCCCGCAGGAAGCCAACGTCCACGGCATGCGAGACGTCGGCGGCTCGCCGGAGCTGTTGCCCGGCCACCGCGCCGCCGGTGACGACTCTGCGCGCCAGGAGCTGCGCAAGCTCTGGGGCGCCGAAATCCCGGCGAAGGCAGGCCTGACGATCGACAAGATGGCCGGCCTCAAGGCGCTCGTCGTCCTCAACGACAACCCGCTGATGCTGGCCCCCGGCCGCGCCGCCACCGACAAGCTCCTCGCCGGCCTCGACTTCCTCGCCGTGATCGACTCCGTCCCGACCGAGACGGCGAAGCTTGCGCACACGGTCTTCCCGGACGCCGGCTACTGGGCCAAGGAAGGCACCACCACCAGCGCCGACCGCCGCGTCCTGCGCCTCAACCAGGCCCACGCGCCGCGCGGCGAGGCCCAGCAGGGCTGGCGCATCCTCTCCGAGCTGGGCGTCCACCTGGCCGGCACCTTCAAGTCCGGCGAGATCCGCATCAAGTACACCAGCGCCGCCGAGATCATGGACGAGATGGCAGAGGTCATCCCGCTCTACCGCAACTCCGGCTACAAGGAGATCGACTCCGGGGCCCAGCAGTACATCGACGGCCTCGGCCCAAAGACCGCGAACCGGGTGGCCGTGGACGCTCCCGCCGGCGCCAACGGCCGCGGCAAGACGTTCACCCTGGTCAGCAGCCGCGGCCTCTTCACCAGCTACGAGGCCGCCGCCACCCACTCGCCGGAAGCCGACCGCCTGCACCGCGAGGACGCGGTCCGCATGAACCCCGCCGACGCCGCCAAGCTGGGCGTCGCGGCCGGAGACGTCGTCACGATCTCCAACAAGCGCGGCTCCTTCCAGGCCCCGGTCGACCTCACGGCCGCCGTCCAGCCGAAGATGCTCTGGATCGCCTCCGTACTACGGCGGCGGCGCACCGGCCGGCCTCTTCGACGCCGACTCGCCCATCGCCACCGTCGACGTCAAGCGCTGACCTTCACCTTCACCGGCGTACAATTGAAGCGTGAACGAACGCGTCTACCTGGACCACGCCGCCACCACGCCGCTTGACCCGCGAGTGCTGGAGGCGATGCTGCCCTACCTGCGCGGGGCCTGGGGCAACCCCTCCAGCCTCTACGCTGAAGCCCAGGAAGCACGACGCGGCCTCGAAGGGGCGAGGCGCTCGATCGCCGGCGTCCTCGGCTGCCGGGAGCAGGACATCATCGTCACCTCCGGCGGCAGCGAGGCCGACAACCTGGCGCTGCGGGGCGTCGCCTGGGCCGCGCGACGGGCCGGCCGCGGCGACCACGTCGTCACCACCGCCATCGAACACCACGCCGTCCTCCACGCCGCCGAGCGCCTGGAGCAGGAGGGCTTCCGCGTCACCTACCTCGGCGTCGACAGCGAAGGCTTCATCGACCTCGCCGAGCTGGAGGAGGCCGTGACCGCAGAGACCGCGCTGGTCAGCATCATGCACGTCAACAACGAAGTCGGCACGATCGAGCCGATCGCCGAGGCCGTGCGCGTCGTCAAGGCCAAGAACCCGCAGGCCGCCTTCCACACCGACGCCGTGCAGGCCGCCGGGCTCCTCGACATCAGCGTCGACACGCTGGGCGTCGACATGCTTTCGCTCGCCGCGCACAAGTTCTACGGCCCCAAGGGGATCGGCGCGCTCTACGTCCGGCCCCGAACGCCGTTTCTGCCCCAGCAGCTCGGCGGCTCCCAGGAGCGCAACCGCCGAGCCGGTACGGAGAACGTCGCCGGAGTCGTCGGCATGGCGAAGGCGCTGGAGCTGGCCTACGCCGAGTTCGACTCCCGCAACGCACACTACCGCGCCCTGCGAGACCGCCTGCTCGCCGGCATTCCGGAGCGCGTCCCCGGCGTGCACATCACCGGCCCGCAGGACTCCACCCGGCGAGCCTCCAACAACTTCTCGGCCTGCCTCGAGTTCATCGAGGGTGAGCCGGTGCTGATGGCGCTGGACCTGATCGGCATCGCCGGCTCCAGCGGCTCGGCCTGCACGTCCGGGTCGATGGAGCCGTCGCACGTGCTCACGGCGATGGGGATTCCCGAAGACCTGGCGCGTGGTAGCATGAGGCTTACCGTGGGCCAGGACAACACGACGGAGCAGATCGACTACGTCCTCGACGTGCTGCCGGACACCGTCGCCCGCCTGCGCTCCCTTTCCCCCGCCTGGCGAGAGAAGACCGGCGCATGAGCGGCTGGGAGAACCTGCCCCAGGAGACGCCGTCATCGCCGGCCGCTGAGTCCGGCGCCGCGGCTCCACAGCCGGAAGAGCAGGTGATCGATGGCGACCTGTTGCGCGCCGCCGAATGGTACTTCCCGGCACTCTGGTGCGGAATGCTCGCCGTGATCGCCTTCATCGGCGTCTACTCCGCCGTCGGCAAGCTGCCCAATCACCCCTGGTAATGGCTGAGCCCGAGCAACAGCCAACCCACTTCGAACGCGGCCTCGCATCCGGATTCGATGACGCCTGGCACGAAGAGTGGTGGCGCATGATGGCGGACACCGGCGGCAACATCATCGCCGCCATGCGCATGCGGATGGTCTCTTCAGACGACGACGGCGTGGTGATGGAGATGTCGATGAGTCCCGGCGTCCGCCAGGGCACCGGCGTCTTCGCGGCCGGCGCCCTCATCCAGCTCGCCGACGTGGCCGCCACCTCCGCCTGCTTCGACGCGATGCACAGGGCCGACCCGACGGCCCTCGAGCTGCCGTTTCCGCTGGCCGTGCAAATTAGCTCCAGCCTGATCCGCAACACTGACCGCGGCAAGGTCACCGCCGAGTCCCGAATCGTGCACGCCGGCCGGACGATGATGGTCTGCGAGGGCAGGGTGACCGACGAAGCCGGCCGCCTGCTCTGCACCGTGACCACGACGCATCTCGTCGTCAAGCGTTAGACCACGGTTAGAGGACGGGGAGAATTCGCGAAAGTGGAAGGATTGCCCTCGCTTTTCGCTCTCGATCGGCAACACATCCACCCCTTCGTCGGTTGAAATAGACACAGCAATCTCCCCACGGAAGGATCCACCGCTATCAGAATCCCGCAGTCAGCCAGGCGCCCCGCGATCGGACTCGGTCTGCTCGTGCTCGTGCTCAGCGCCGTCGCGGCCGCCGCGCTCGGCGGGCGCACGGGACCGGCCACAGTCGACGCCGCCACGCTCACGATCGGCGTGGACGTCACGACCAGCGGCAACGATGCTTCCCACCTGGGCACGATCGACAGCTGCAAGCGCGTCGAGGTCGACACCGACTTCGATGTCGACGTCTACATCGCCAACGTGACCGACCTCAAGGCCTGGGAGCTGTTCTTCGCCTTCGACGGCAATCTCCTGACCCTGACGGATCAGAACCCGATGATGTTTACTGGACTTCCGGTTTCCGATCCTGTACCGGACTCTGGCCCGCACAACCACTTCCTTGGATGGGGTGATGCGTCAACAGAGCGTCAGCGGCTCCGGTGTTCTCGTTCGCCTGACTTTCCACGCGAATGCGGCCGGCACTCAGCACAACCAGCATTTCCGTAGCGCCATTGTGGCCCGATCTGAGCGGAGCAAATGGCCACCCCGGGGACACCAACGACGACGGCTACTACGACGGGCCGATCACCAACGCCAGCATCGCCATCGGCCAGAACTGCACCAGCACGCCGGCTGTGACCAACTCCCCCGTCACGACGCCGACTCCTTCCCCTTCACCGACGCCGAGCCCAACCCCGACCCCTTCTCCGGCGCCAACCGGCGCCCAGACGCCGCCCGTGACCCAGGGCCCCACTTTGACCGAGTCGCCAACGCCGGCGCCGACCTCCAGCGTGGTCATCGTCGGCGATGCCGACTGCAGCGGCACCGTCGGCATGGCCGATATCCTGCCGGCGCTCAGGTACGCCTCGAAGATCGGGCCCGCCAGCGACTGCCAGGGCCGCACGGACACCGACTGTGACGGCTTCATCACGGCCAACGATGTCCTGCGCCTTCTCCGCTACCTGGCCGGCGACGCGATGGAGCAGCCCAGCGGCTGCCCGGCCATCGCCTCGCCGGCGTCTTAACCGTTCGTTCACCGCTCCCCGGCCCCCGTTTACTGCTTCTTCACCTGTATTGCAACTAACGTGGTGGGGACAAACGCTAACAACCAAAGGGGAGGATCCATATGGCAGACAGCATCTCGGCTCTGGTGGTACGCGCCATCGCTCGGTTCCAGTCAGAAGACGGCCAGGCCCTCAGCGAGTACGGCCTGATTCTCGGCCTGATCGCCGTCGTCGCGCTGGCGGCTCTGACGCTGCTCGGCACGTCGATCGTCGACAAGCTGAACCTGTTCAACGACGCTCTGAAGTAAGCGCACCACAACAGGAACTAAACAGGCCCTGTCCGGCTGGACAGGGCCTGTTTTCGCGTCTTGCGATGGCAGTGGCAGGGGCGGAGGGATTCGAACCCCCGACCTCAAGAAACCTGAAGGGTTGTACTGCTTTTTCCAGTTCTGCGACGAAATGTCTCGCTAGTGGAGATCACCCCGTAGCTGTGCTGGACTGATTGCACATCCGTTCGGATTTAAGGGATAACGGATGTCATTCTATGCCGCCACCGGCGCGTAGTGATGATGAAGACCTCCCAAGACTGGTCTGGCAACGATCAAACGAGGTTAAGTCGGAAGAGTCGCCGCTCCGAGTTGGGTAGGGATGCGTTGGGCTAAACCCTGGTGCGGTCGATACAGATTGTAATACTCCACGTAGGCTTTCATGTGATGGAACAAATGCCGCTCCCCCAATATCAGCAGGTGATCCAGGCATTCTCGACGGACGGAACCGATGAAGCGTTCACAGGTGGTGTTGGCTTTGGGTGCGCAGATCGGTGTTCGCAAGACTTCAATCTGGGTACCAGCGGCAACGGCGGCAAAATGGTGTCCGTATTTCTTGTCATTGTCACGAATGAGATACTTGGGCCCTTGCCGGAATGGGGTCGCCTCGCGGAGTTGTTGGGCCACCGAGGCATCCGTCGGATGGCGTGTGACGCCCATCTGAACGACGCGGCGCGAACCAAGTTCAATGATGACAAACACGAACAATGAGCGAAACCAGACATCGGTGATTTGGATGAAGTCACAGGCCCAAATCTCACTGGCATGATTCTGGAGAAATGTTTTCCAGGTTTGGCTCGGCGGGCGAATGGGACGCGTTTGGCGGAGATACTTGAGCACGGTGCCTTTGCCCACACGCCACCCCAACTTGCGTAACTCACCGCGAATACGCTCCGCACCCCACAACCGATTCTCAGTTGCCATTCGCTTGATCAAGGCGATGATCTCGGGAGAAAGCGGAGCATGACCGCCGCGATGCTGGGATTTGGATCGCCAGAAGCGGGTAAACAAGTCGCGATGCCAGCGCAGCAGGGTATCCGGTTGGATAATCAACAGGGTTTGTCTCCAGGTGGATAGCTGACTGGCAAGCAGCACCAGGAACAAGCGATCTTTCCAAGTGAGCCGCGGTCGTTTGCTCTGTCTTTGGAGCACAACCAATTGGTGGCGCAGCAAGGCATTTTCGAGCAGAAGGTCGGATCTGCGGCGGGTGAGGTCGGTTACGGCACCCATTGGAACGGTTTCTGTGAGCGGTTTCGTCCAGGATTTGAGGAGCTGACGAATGGTTCGAAGGAGCGCAATGATCGAGTGCTGAAGGGTTGACCAGAACGAGGGGAGCATGGCTTCACTTTCAAACAGGGTAGATGCTCCGGGTAAATCGATCATTTTACATCGGAACACGCTCCTGAGGAGCCGCAATTCCAAAACAGGAGGTTACTTTCGAACGGATGGGCAATCAGTCCAGCACAACACGAGAATGGATAGGGTTTTCGCACCATACAGGCAGTAAGGACACTCACTTAATCCTCTATTCCTAGCTTACTTCCCTTCCCTGCACCCCTCCCGCACAGGTAATAATTTGTATTAATCTCAATATATGTTATAAATAAACATACACCCCCCCGTAAAAGATATATTTGAAAGGAGAGACGATGAGATTACATGTGTTTCTGATCGCGTGCCTCTTTAATCTTCACTTTTTCCGCGCCTGCACTGGCACAGGAAGGCGATCTGATGGCAGTCGCCGCGGAAAGCTGCGATTATGGCGGTGAATTCAAAGCTATCGAAGCTATCGACCCCCTGACTGTACGGTTCACACTGTGTTACCCTGATGCAGCCTTTCCCTATAAGGTGGCGTCCCCCGGTTTGAGTATTTTCCCGACGGAGCAGCTTGAGGCAACACATGGTGGCGGACCGGAATTGTTCCTGAATCCGATTGGGACGGGACCTTACCAGCTTGATCACTGGGTGCAGGGCACTGAACTCGTGCTTACCCGCAACGACAACTATTGGGGAACGCCTCCTGTTGAGAAAAACCTGATCTTCCGCTGGAGCAGTGAATCAGGCGCGCGCCTGAACGAACTACGCTCCGGTTCGGTGGATGCATTCGATAATCCCGCACCCGGAGATTATGCACTTGTTCAGTCCGATCCAGAGATGAATCTGATGCCGCGTAGCAGCCTTAATGTTTTTTATATCGGCATGAACAATCACTATCCGCCCTTCGACAACCTGAAGTTCCGGCAGGCGGTCAGCTATGCTATCGACCGCCAGCGCATCGTAGATAATTTTTATACCCCCGGCTCGACAGTGGCGACACAATTTTTGCCGGATGTCGCTTTCGGATATTCGCCGGACGTAGAACCTTTTCCCTATGATCCAGAAATGGCGCGGCAGTTGCTCGAAGAGGCTGCCGCTGAAGAAGGTTTTGACCTGCCCGTGACGATAACCCTGAGCTATCGTGAAGCCGTGCGCGGCTATCTGCCCCAGCCCGCCATCATTGCGCAGGATATTCAGACCCAACTGGCGCAGGTCGGCATCAACGCCGAGCTAAATGTTGTCGAATCCGGTACGTTCCTGGATCAAGCCTACAGCGGCGGTCTGGAGATGTACATGCTCGGCTGGCTCGCCGATTACGCCGACGCGACTAACTGGCTCGATGTGCATTTTGGCGCGGGCGCACCCGAACAATTCGGCGACAAGGTCCCGGAGCTTGAGGATTTGCTGGCGCAGGCTGCCCAGTCTGCCGATCCCGCCTTCCGCACGCCGATTTATGACCAGGTAAACACCATGCTGCGCGATCTTGCGCCGATGGTTCCGGTCGCGCACGGCAGTTCGGCGGTCGCCTACAATGCCCGCATCCTCAACGCAAATGCCAGCCCGCTCGGTTACGAGAAGTTCACAATCCTCGAAGACCCACAGGACGACGACATCGTCTGGATGCAGACGCTGGAGCCAGCTGGGTTGTACTGCCTCGATGAAATCGATGGGGCGACGTTGCGTAACTGCCAGCAAATCAACGAGTCGCTGCTTGGCTACAAACTCAACACCGCCGACGTGGAGCCTTCGCTGGCGACGGAATACAGCGTCAACGACGATCTCACCGAATGGACGTTCAAGCTGCGCGAAGGTGTGGTCTTCCATGACGGCTCGCGTTGACGCCAACGATGTCGTCTGTCTTACGTCGCTGCCTGGGATGCTGGCAGCCCAATGCATCAGGGACGTACCGGAGCTTTCAGCTACTTTAAAGCATTCTTCGGCAATCTACTGAACGAGGAATAAGCTCTTCCTCTATAGCATGTGCTCACAGTTCACGGGATACAACTCCTGATGTTGTTTCAAGAAAGCCGAGTTGTATCCCCGTACCGTGTAAAAATCATCCTGAGTGAGGAGAGTAGGTAAATTCTCTCGCCTTAGGCGGCGTCGCGATGGTAGTCATGGATAATTCCGCCCAGGACATCCCTTCGACGAACCGCTCCTTGAGCGGGAGGTTCACTATCCGTTTCGGGGAAGTGCTGCCCAGACCCTTGATGCGGACGCCGTCGTTTGTAATAATTTGAACATTCCTGGAGCACAGAATTCAAATGATGTTCGTTGACGATGAGCAGATGGTTGAAACATTCCTGACGGACGGAACGCACCCAACGCTCGGCATAAGCATTGGCATTCGGCGCGCGAATGGGCGTGCGGATCACTTCGATCTGCTGTGCAGCAAACACCTGATCGAAAGGGGGCGGAAATTCAGCGTCGTGATCATGCAGCAGATAGCGAATGGTTGGCTGTCGGGTCTTCGAGTTTCCCGAGTTGTCGGGCTTGTTGCGTGACCCAGGCGGAAGTGGTGTGTTCAGTACAGCCAACCATATGAACACGTCGAGTTCCCAGCTCGATGAAGAAGAGAACATAGACAGTTTTCAACCACAAGGTTTCGACCGCAAAGAAGTCGCAGGCGAGCATCTGCTGCTGGTAATGACGGAGAAAAGTACGCCAGGTGCTTTTCGGTTGACGCTGGAAGGTGGGGGGAAGGCCAGCCGCTTGAGCAAATTGCGAACGGTGGAGCGATCCATGGCGTACCCCAGTTTGAGTAGCTCGCCTTCAATCCGATCGTAGCTCCTCCGAGGGTTTTCCCGCGCCAACTGAAGCACCAAGGTTGCCAGTTCGGGGCTGATTTCTCGAACGTCAGACCACCGATTTCCGCTTGAAGGTCCATTTGCGCCGAACCAGCTCGCGGATGCCAACCCAAGACCGTGTCAGGTTTGAAGATGAGCACGGGTTCGAGCTGGGAACGGAAATCGCCCGTGATCTGCTTCATCCTGCGCGATGAGAACAGGCCAATAAGGTCTTTTCGATGCTGTGATCTACAAGCAGCGTTTCACCAGTGAACGCCAGTTTCGCTTGGATTGACAAATTCCGAGCCTTACTCATTCGCTATGACCGCAAGGACACCAACTTTCTCGGTGCTCATGAGCTGGCTTTTACGCTGATTAACCTGCGTCACCTATTCGCCGTAAGAGGTTAATCAGTTCTAGTGCAAGGACAGAGTAAACCAGTTGAGTAAAGAGCGGATCGAGTTAGAATGGAGGGATGAAACCACTATATGCACGACCACTCACAGACGAAGAACGACAGATGTTGCGGCAGAGCCTGAAATCCAGCAACGGCTTTACGGTGCGGCGGGCGCAGATGCTGCTGTTGAGCGCCGATGAGGGCTTGAAGGTGGATGCCATTGGGCAGCGGGTGGGTTGCCAGGGACAGGCGGTGCGCCAGGCGATCCATGCCTTTCACCGGGAGGGATTGAGTTGTCTGCAACCGAAAGCGAAAGGCAATCCGAGATCGGCGGGCACTGGATGATGCGGCGCGGGAGCAGTTGCGGGAACTGATCCGACGCTCCCCGCGCGACCTGGGCTATGAGACGAGCCTGTGGACGCTGGATTTGCTGGCACAGGCGTGTTTTGAGCAGGGCATCACGGCGACGCAGGTGACCGGGGAAACCATCCGGGCCACCCTGGCGGCAATGGGCATCAGGTGGCGGCGGGTCAAGCAGCTCATCCACAGCCCCGATCCGCACTATACGGTCAAAAAAAGCGGCGCGACTGGCTGAAACAGCAGGCTCAGCAGCACCCGGACTGGTTGTTGGTGGAGGAAGATGAATGCTGGTTTTCGCGCTTTGCCCAACCCCAGGCTCATGCCTGGGCGGAAGCGGGAGAGGAACTGCGACTGGTGCAGCGCGAACCCAAACGAGGCGAGACCGACAAAGCCCTGGCCTGTTTTGGGGCGGTGCGGCATGACACCGATGACGTGCTGCTGTATTTCAGCACTGGACAACCCAACAGCTTGCAGATGTGGCTGTTCATCATCGGTTTGTTAGCGGTGGCACGGGCGGAAGGCAAACGGGTGTTGGTCATCATCTGGGACAATGCTTGCTGGCACAAAAGCGCTGACCTGCGCGGTTGGATACGGGCTTACAACCGGGCGGCCAAGACGGTCGGCGAACCGCGCTTGCTCACCCACCTGCTGCCCGTCAAAAGTCCCTGGCTCAACCCGATTGAACCCCGCTGGGTTCATGCTAAACGGGGTGTCTGTGAACCCGATGGCGAACTGACACCCCCCGTCTTGCGCCGCCGCTTGTGTGCTCACTTCGAGACCCAACCGCTTCTCAATTCATTCAACTTTTGATCGCTGATTTTGCACTAGGATAGA
>CAVTYE010000004.1:0-23938 GCA_963738925.1 uncultured Chloroflexia bacterium
TGCTGATCTCCACCTCGGTCGCCTGTGGGATGCAAGTCGGCAGGTAAGCGGCGAGCTGGTCTTCAAGCATGGCCAAGAGAGTAGCATGGGAGGTGATTATTAGCACAGGCTTAGATTTAACATTCGCGTAGTGTCGCCAGGCCGAAACGGGTGGTAAGATGTAGCCGCGCAAGCTTCGCGCGTCTTTCTTCAGCAACCTACTTACTTTCTCCCCTGACTCACATCAACCCGGGATGCCGGACAGAACGGCCCGCCGAGGCCGCCCGTTTGGCCTTATGCCCAGCAGGCCGGCGAGGAGGCTAACTTGGTCTACACGATGTCCACACCCTGGACGATTCAGGGACGTGAAAACGCCATCCAAAAGGCGGTGGCCGCGGTCTACGAACGCTACTTCTCCAAGGGGCCGCGGTGGGTAGCCAAGCACCTTCCCCAGCGCGCCCAGATGAAGGAGTGGGCCGACCGCGTCAGCCCAGAGTCGCGGGAGATCCTGATCGGCGACTTCGGCGTCGAGTCGTTCGTCGAAGACTACGCCCAGCAGGCCATCGCCGCCTCCGGCGACTGCCGCTCCACGGCGCAGACATACGTGCAGTGGGTCTACGACGAGACTCGCCACAGCAACGCGCTCTGGTACTGCCTGACCGACTCCGGGCTCTGCTCTGAAAGAGAGCTGGACGCCTACAAGGACGAGTGCGGCAAGGACACCTGGACCTTCGAGCGGCAGACGGGCCACGAAGGCACGCCCCGCGAGCCGCCGCCTACGCCATCGCCCAGGAGCGCCAGACCAAGAAGAACTACCACGAGATGCAGAAGCGCATCTGGGCCGAATACGGCTCACCGACAGACGAGTCCGAGCGCCCCGTCTACCCGGCCATCGCCGGGGTCTGCCAGACCCTCTCCATCGACGAAGGGTTCCACGAAGGCGTCTTCCGCCAGATCACCCGCGCCTACCTCAAGTTCTGGCCGGACAAGGCGCTGCAGGCCATGTGGGAGGTGTACGAGAAGTACCGCATGCCGATCGTTAAGCTGCCCAACGCCGAAGCCTTCATCGAAGCCGTGCTGACGACGGGCATCGATTCGCCGCGCTCCGTGATCAAAGAGGTGCTGGAGCCCACGTACGCAGCCATGGGCCTGGAGAGCCGCGGAGCGATGCGCCGCGCCGCCCGCGAGAGCTGGGACCTGCCCGAAGGCTCTGTCCTGCAGATCGGCGAGGACACGATCGAGGGCCTCTCTGAGGGCGCCATCGCCTACCGGATGGCCTCTGACGGTCACCTGACGCCGCTGCACCCGAAGCCTGCCGAAGAAGCCGCCGTCTAGCGCCAGTTTTGGTGGGCCCGGCTGGATTCGAACCAGCAACCAACCGGTTATGAGCCGGGCGCTCTGCCCTTGAGCTACGGGCCCGCCGCTACGCAGTTTACCAGCTAGCCAACGGCGTCCCCGCATGGCCGTCCGTACCTGACGGCTCATGGGCCCATGCACCATCGCTTCAGTATTCGTTCCCCGTTCGCTGCCTACCTGTAACACGATACGTTCCCGGTCGTCTCATTAAGTAGCCGCACAATCCTCATGCGGGACTGGAACGACCTAACCTGGGGGAACTTTGAGCAAGCCAAGTGATTACACAGCGGAACGGGTGATAGAGGTGGAACAGCCGGGCCATCCGGACACGCGGAGCCTGACACGGCACATCTGGGCCACACGCCTGGTTGGTATCGTGCTGCTGGTGACCGCCCTCGGCGTCATCTCCACCACCGGCGGTTTCGGGACCTCCAACTTCTTCGTCAACTCCATCGCGCTCGTCGCCTTCGCCGCCTACGTCTTCATCGCGGAGACGCGGGCCCGGCGCATCGCCGTCAACCTGGAGAAGCGCCTGCGGCTGGGGCTCCTGGTCCACAACATGGAGCTGGAGAACATGGCGATGCAGGACGACCTTACCCAGCTCTTCAACCGCCGCTATCTCTTCGAGCGGCTGGAGCGCGAGCTGGAGACCGCCAAAGCGTTCAAGCGCCCGCTGTCTGTGATCGTCGTCGACCTGGACCTCATGAAGCAGGTGAATGACAATTTCGGCCACCGCGTCGGCGATGAGCTGCTGGCCTCCTTCGGGCGCTTCCTGCTGGACCACACGCGCGCCAGCGACGTGCCCGCCCGCACCGGCGGCGACGAGTTCGCCATCATCCTGCCTGACACCTCGGACAAAGCGGCCCTGGCGCTGCGCGGCCGGCTGCTCAAACGCATGGAGAACATCGACCTGATCGAGCGCGAGAACGTCAACATCAAGGTCACGGCATCGTTCGGCGTCGCCAGCTACCCGACGAGCGCCGACACAGTCGACGAGATCATGCAGAAGGCCGACGTCGATATGTACAACGAAAAGAGCATGCGCAAGGCCAGGGGCCCGGAGGCGCCGAAGCCTGTCCCGGCCAACGCCAACCGACCGCGCCTGTCCCCCGCCGACGCGGCCTGATTACTTAAGCGGAAGGAGCCGGTGTGTACCGGCGCACGGGCCAGGACGATTGTCCTGGCCCGTTTTGGTTTGCAGCTATTCTAAATAACGCCGCGTTTACGCCGCGCGTACCAGGCGGCCAGTAGCAGGGCCGACGCTCCCGCCAGCATGAATCCGGCGACGATGGCGATCTCAGAAGTTCCGTTCCCGTCCCCTCCGGACACGAGTAGTTCGCCCAGTCCGCCGACGGGTCCCGTAGGTACTGCTGAGGTCGGTGTAACAGGGAGTGGACTTAGCAATGGAGGAGTCGGACTTGGTGTGGGGGGTGGCGTTGGCGTGCAAGGGATGGGGTTGACCGGTGGGCAGCCAGTGTTGACGGGCGTCGGAGATGGACTCGGGGTAGGGGGTGGAGGAGAACTCGTCGGCCCAGGAGTGCCGGCCGCGAACACGCAGGCGTGCGGCGGCTGGTCGTACTCTGACACACGGTTGTTGCCGTACTCCACGACATACAGGTTACAGGTGTTATCGAAAGCGATTGACCAGGGATCGGCCTGGCTGTTGGCACTGAGGCCACCGGTGTTGTTACCGAAGGAGGTGAAGCTGCCACCCTGGCCGAAAACGACATCCGCCGTTGTGCCGTAGACCGACGGGTTGTCGTATATCAACGTGCGCTCTGTGCCGGTATCGGTAATGACGACGTTGCCCGCGGTGTCCGCTCCGATGTCGGTGGGCGACTCCAGGCTGTCAGCGTTGACGCCACCCAGGTTGACGGCCGCGCTGGTGAAGCTGCCGAACTGGCCGAATACCACGTCGGCCGTTGTGTCGGTTGTGGTCGGCGTCTTGTACATGAGCGCCCGAGAGTTGTTCGAGTCTGCCACGTACAGATTGCCGGCGGTGTCGACGCCGATCCCGTTGAAGTCCTGGAGGCTGTTGGCGCTGACGCCGCCATTGTTGGGCGTGCCTGTCGTGAAGCTGCCGAACTGTCCGAAGACCCGGTCGGCTGTGGTGTCAGTAAACGGCGGATTGTACTGCAGGATGCGGTGGAATCCGCGATCGCCAATGTAGAGGTTGTTCGCGCCGTCTATGGCTACGGATATCGGGTTGGCAAGCGTATCGGCGGTTGCGCTGGCGCTGTACCAGAAGCCGATGTACGTGTCGGTGGTGAAGCTGCCACCCTGTCCGAAGACCCGGTCAGCCACTGTGTCAGTGCTGAGCGGGGTCAGATATTCGAGGACCCGGTTGTTCGTGAAGTCAACGATGAAGACGTCACCGGCGGTGTCGACCGCAACGTCGACTGGGAGACAGAGACTGGACGCGCTGATCCCACCGAGGTTGCAGGTGCCGGAGGTGAAGCTGCCGCCCTGGCCGAACACGCGGTCCGCGATGAAGTCGCTAGTAAGTGGAGTGTCATACTCCAGCACACGGTTATTCGCTGAGTCGACGATGTATACGTTGCCGGCGGTATCCACGGCAACGCCGGACGGCGAGCACAAGGTAGATGCGGCGAGTCCGCAGCTATTGGTGACGAAGCTGCCGCTCTGACCAAACACCCGGTCGGCCGTGACATCCCCGGAAGCAGCCAGCGTCATCGACGCAAAGAGTATTAGGGCTGTGAGAGTCAGGACAGCTGAAATCGCCGGAACGCGTAATACGCGCGAGACCAAAGTAAACACGTCGCACCCCCCTTATTTGCGGGCATTGTTTGCCCAGGGGCCAGAAGTTGTCAAGTAGTGTCGGGTGGTTGCTCGCTATGCGAGTCCGGTCTTCTTGACCAGCGACTCCACGTACCCGATGTCTGAGAACACGCGCTCCTTCATGGCCGGGCGCTGATCGTCGGGCACCGGGGCGGAGGGCGCCGCGACCATCACGCCGAAGAGCACGCCGCGGATCTGGAACTCGGCGATCGTCGCCAGGTCGTAGCCGCGCCGCCACTCTTTGCGGTCTATCTTCTTGCCCAGATACCGCTCCAGTTCGTCCAGGTAGTAGGTCAGCATCCCTTCCAGGTCGTCCGGCTGCTGATAGACCATGAAACGCACGACGTCTGAGCCGGAGATGCCGCGCCCCAGGATTTCCCAGTCGATCACCACCGTGCGCTTGCCGTCGTCTGAGATGCCGAGGTTGCGGTTGTCGAAGTCGTAGTGCAGGAGCGTCATCGGCATCGCCTCAGTCTCCCGCAAAAGAGGCTCCGGTTCGCGGTACAGCTTCTCTACGGCCTTGCTCAGGTTCGGGGGCAGCTCTGCAATTAGGTTGGTGACGCCTTCGGCAAGCCAGGGCCAGCGCTCGCAAACGTATAGCGTTGACTCGGACGGGTCCTTCATCCCGTCCATGATGTCCACGACGCAGCGGTAGAAGTAGTCCACCGGCCGGCGCAGGCTCATCAGCCACGGCTGGTCGATGATGTCTCGCCGTTCCCAGAACCTGGCGTGGAAGGCGGCCAGGTGAGAGAGGATCATCCGCACCGTCTCATCGGGGCACTTGGCGTGCATGCCCAGGGCTGCCATCTGCGGTCGCACATCGCGCAGCCAGGCCCAGTACTGCCCGCGCTCCGGACGCAGGATGACATCTATGTATGGGATCTCGAAGGTCTTCGGCACCTCGTCGAGGAGGCCGGACTTGAAAGCCAGCAGCTCGCGGTGCTCGGTGTCGCCGGTCAGCATCATCACGGCGTCCATCTCCGGCATCACGCGCAGGATGATCGAGGATGCGCCGCCGCCGGAGCCGGAGTTGTACATGAAGGGGATGTCGTAGAACTCCTTTTGGCCGAAGCGCGGGAACTCGAACGGGTCGTGGATCAGCTCGAATCCGGTAACCTCTATGGACGGATCGCCCAGCATCTTTTGCGCGACCTGCGAGAGGTACTCCGCGGAGATCTCCTCTACGCTGGCGGGTTCCTTGACGGCCATTTGCACACCCCTTGTATCCAATGTGTGTCGCGTGTGAACGGATGGTAACACGCGGCGTGGCCGGTGGCGCTGCCGCGGGGTTCAGGATGCGGAGGTCGTGGCGCCGGAGACGCGGCGGAACTCGACGACCTGCGTCTCCAGAAGTTCGTCCTGGGTGACGCCGAGGACGCGGGAGAGCGCCTTCGCCGCCAGCCTGTGGTTCCGCCGATAGTCCTCCAGGAAGGCGCGAGACTCCTCCGGCGGCAGGGCCCTTGCCAGCGCCGGGAAGCTGCGTCCACCGACCGTGACGCGGACTTGCGGGTCTTTGAGGACGTTCTGGTACCAGTCGGCGCGGGGCGCCCAGGCCGCGGCCACGTAGTACGCCTTGATCTCGCGGCGGCGGCCGATCACCTCGATCACCGCGCGGTGGAGATCTCCGCTCCGGCGGCCGCGGTGCTCCAGCATCAGGAAGCGCCCGCCCAGGAGCCAGCCGGCGTGCCAGCGGTAGAGCCAGATGGGCGACCGCAGGAACAGGCGCAAGATTCCGGATGGTGGGCTGGCGCGGTCGATCATGCTAGCTCGCCAGGAAGTCCTCGACGTGCCGCATGAACTCGTCCAGGCGGTCGTGGTGGACCCAGTGGCCGGCCTTGTCGATGATCACGGACTTGTGGTCGCGGATGACGTCGGCGCGGCCTGTCGCCTCGGGGTCGACGGCCCAACTCTGCGCGCCCTTGACCAGCAGCGTCGGGGCCTGGATCTGGGACCAGATCACCATCGCGTCGTCCAGGTTGAACTCGTAGGGGGAGCGGATGCGGACGTAGTTATCGAACTTCCAGGTGTAAGTGCCGTCTTCGTTGCGGTTGGCGCCGTGGAGGGTCAGGTGGCGGGCCATCTCCGGCGTCAGGAACGGGTTCGCCTCCAGCATTCGCTTGGTGGCGTCTTCGATGCTGGGGTAGCGGCGCGGCTGTCGGCGCTCAACGTCGTGCATATGGCCGATCCAGTCGCGCATTCGCTTGTGGGCCGGGACGTGCTCCTGCATCGGCGGGCCCCAGCCTTCGACGGAGACGAGCTTCTCGACCCGGTCCGGGATCGTCCCGGCGTATTGAGCGGCTATCGCACCGCCCAGGGAGTGGCCGATGACGGTCAGCTTGCCTTCGATCGTGTTGGCCAGGGTGGCGATGTCCAGCGTGAACTCCGGGATGCTATACATCCCGCCGATCGCCCAGCCGCTGTCGCCGTGCCCGCGCAGGTCCGGGGCGTAGATGGTGTAGCGGTCTTCCAGCCGCTCCGCCACGAAGTCCCAGTTGCGGGAGTGGTCCTGGCCGCCGTGGATGAGGACCAGCGGCGGCTTGCTGCTCTGCGGGTCGCCCCAGATGTTGTAGTGCAGCCGGATGCGCTGCGATTCGTACGTCTCGGAGAGTGGCTCGGTCATGCGGGTCCTCCTCGCAGGTCACCCAGGGTGCCGAAGATGCCGATGTCGCTGCCGGGGATGATGAAGGCGCCAACGGCCTTCTCGTAGAACCTGGCCGGGCCAACTCCGCCGATGATCGCGTAGGCGTACCCCATCTCAAGCATGGAGCCGAGACAGGCCAGCAGCAGCGCCGCCCCCAGGCCGCTGCCGCGCAGGTCTTCGCGCACGCCGGTGGGGCCGAAGTAGTCGCGCCGGGTGCCTTCGTACACGGCGAACCCCGCGACCTCGTTACCCTTGAGGCCGATGAAGCAGCAGATCGGAGTCGTGGCGAAGGCGCGCTCGGTCTCCATCGCCCAGACGTCGTGGAAGTTTTTGCGGACAAAGGCGATCACCGGGTCGCGGTCCCAGGGATCGGCCCGCCGCATCCGCAGCCCTGCCGCGGCGATCCGGGCGAGGCCGGGCGCTGGGTCCGGCAGGTCGTAGAGACGCGCGAGCATGTCCGGCATGGCGGGGGCTATCATAGCAAGACACGATTTGAGGCGGTGAGCGCAATGATTACAGGTGTCCACGCGATCTTCTACACGACAGACCCGGAAGCGGCGCGGGCGTTCCTCCGCGACAAGCTTCAGCTTCCGGGCTTCGAGGCGATGCCCGGATGGCCGCTCTACGATGCACCGTCGGGCATCATCGGTTGCCACCCCGCTTCGGAAGCTGCCCGCGGCATTGCGCTCTCCTGCGACGACATCAACGCCACGATCAGAGAGCTACAGGGCCGCGGTGTGCGGTTCCTTGGCGGAGTGGAGGAGCAGCAGTGGGGTTGGACAACCGAGTTTGAGGTCCCCGGCGCAGGCACCGTGCAGCTCTACCAGGCGAAGTACTCGCATCCTTGATCGCGATGGGCCACCTCCGCGTCCGCGTCACACCCGGCGCCCGCGAGTCCGCCGTCAGCGAATGGAAGGATGACGTGCTGCGGCTGAAGGTGCGCGAGAAGGCGGAGAAGGGCCGCGCCAATGCAGCCGTCGCCAGGTTGCTGGCCGATGCTCTGGACGTTCCGTTGAGTGCCGTCGTCCTCAAGCGCGGTGCAACGTCCCGCGAGAAGCTCTTCGAGATTGACGGCCTGGGCGACGCGGAGATCCGCCGGCGGCTGGGCGCGCCGATGCTCTAGGCGCCGCCCATGACCAGCTCGCGGAAGTTCGGGCGCGTCTCGACGTGGTCGGGACCGCTCTGGAGCATGGCAATCTCCAGGAAGACTTCGGCGAGAACAGGCAACGTGCGGCCGCGTCGCGCGTCCGCTTCCGGGCCCGGCTCAAAGAAGAGGTCTGTCGCCGTGTCTTCCACGGACTTCAGGCGGCGATAGTAATCATCGTGTGCTTTCGCGTAGGCGCGGCCGGCGGTGTCCGGGTCACCCGAAGCGAGCAGCTGATCTCGCAGCTCGCGGACGTCGCGTAGAGTCAGCGCCTGGCCCTGGCCAAAGTTGGGGTCTGTGGCCGCCGCGGCGTCGCCAACCAGCGCGACGCCATCTTTGTATGGGTGCTCGATCCAGGTGTCCGCGCCATCGAAGGTGGCCAACGGGCCGGCTGCTGTGGCGCCTTCGAAGGTCTGCGGAGAGATCCCGATCGCGATGGACTGCTCGATGTAGCGTGGCACGTCCTTCTCTCCGGACGGTCGCGGGCTGTCCGGCCTGGACCAGGTGGCATAGTAGGCCCTGACCTTCCCGCCGCCGGATGGGAATAGCAACGCGTGAGCATTGAGCATCGGGTTGATGCAATGCACCACGGTGTCACTGGGAGTGTTCATGTTCTCAAAGAAGAGGCCGCTGATCTGCATGCGCTGCGGATCGTGGTTCACTTCGAAGCCGCACCAGGCGCGAGTCGGAGAGTTGCGGCCGTCGCAGGCTGCGACAAACCCGGCTTCAATCGTCTCTGTGCCGCCGTCTCCCTCGACGATCACCTTTGGCGGAGACCCGGGCTCGACGGCCTTCACACGAGCGCCGCGGCGCACCTCCGCACCCGCCTCCGCGGCGGCCTGGATCAGCGTCTGCTGCATGTGAGGGTGGTAATAGCCGAGGTTCGGTAGCCCGCTCGCCCCCGTCTCCCGCAGGTCGCGGTGCTCAAGCCGGGCGGGGCCGATGTACATGTCCCACCAGGCCATCTCGTTGCCACAGGACGAAAGGAGGAGGTCGTAGATGCCGAGCTCGCGCGCCTCGCCGGCGCCCCAGCTGTTCAGCTGCTCGCCGCGGACGCGGTCCTTGAACTCCGACGTCGCCTCGAGCACGAGAACTCGGGCGCCGTTCTCCGCCATCGACCTGGCTAGCGAGGAGCCGGCGAGTCCGCCTCCGATCGTCACGAGATCATACTTCGGAGCCATCATCGCGTACCTCCTGTTACGTGGACGAATCGACTATGCCTACTCGAACTCCCAGGGGTTGCCCTGGCTGAACGACTGCAGCACCTTGCGCGCCACCACCATGCGGTGCACTTCGTCCGGGCCGTCGTAGATGCGGGCCGCGCGGGCCTGCCGGTACATCGACTCCAGCGGCGTGTCGCCGGAGACGCCGAGCGCCCCGTGGACCTGGATCGCGCGGTCGATCACGTCGTGCAGGATCTTGGCGCCGTAGAACTTGATCAGAGATATCTCCACCCGCGCCTCGGTGCCCTGGTCCACCTTCTCGGCGGCGTGCAGGGTCAGCAGCCGGGCCGACTGGATGTCGGCGACGGAATCGGCGATCCAGTTCTGCACCGTCTGCTTCTGGGCCAGCGTGCTGCCGAAGGCCTGGCGGCTGAGCGCGCGGTTGCACATCAGCTCGAAGGCGCGCTGCATCTGGCCCAGCCAGCGCATGCAGTGGTGGATGCGGCCCGGGCCCAGCCGCTTCTGGGCGATCATGAAGCCGTCGCCGGGGCGGCCCAGCGTGTTCGTCACCGGCACCCGGACGTCGCGGTACATGATCTCGCAGTGGTTGCCGCGCGTCTCGCCCATCACCGGCACCGCTCGCACGATGTCGACGCCGGGCGTCTTGAGCGGCACGATGATCTGGCTCATCCGGCGGTGTGCGTCGCCCTCCGGGTCGGAGACGCACATGACGATGGCGAACTCGGCCCCGATGGCGCCGCTGGTGAACCACTTGTGGCCGTTGATCACCCAGTCGTCGCCGTCGCGGGCGGCGCGGGTCTGCAGGCCGGTCGGATCGGCGCCGGAGACTTCGGGCTCCGTCATGGAGAAGCAGGAGCGGATGTCGCCGTTGACCAGCGGCTTCAGGTACGCGGCCTTTTGCTCGTCGCTGCCGAACTGCCAGAGGATCTCCGCGTTGCCGGAGTCCGGCGCCTGGGACCCGAAGGCGCGCGGGGCCAGGTAGCTGCGGCCCAGGATCTCGTTCATGTAGACGTAGGGCATAAAGCCGATGCCCATGCCGCCGGCCTCCTTGGGTAGGTGGGGCGCCCAGTAGCCCATCTTCTTGGTGCGGGCCTGCAGGTCCTTGACCACGGACTCGATGTGCTCCGGCTCGCCTTCTTCGATGATGTTCTCGTTGGGGTAGATGTGCTCATCCATGAAAGCGCGCACGTTGCTGCGAATCTCGCGGATTTCGGGGGTTATCGTGTAGTCGGGCATGGGGCTCCTCCGTCAGCGCGGCGCCAGCGCCCGGAAGGCGGCGAGGCTCTGCTCTCGCTGACCTTCGGGGTCTCGCGCGGTAGGGATGATGTTGATGATCGGCGTCGTGATGCCGTTCTTAGCGTACTCCGTGATCTTGTCGCGGCAAGCGGCCGGGCTGCCCCAGACGAAAATGTCCTCGACGACTTTCGCCGGCACGTGGCCCAGCGCGCCCTGCCTGTCGCCGGCGTCCCAGGCCTGCTTCATCGGCGCCAGGAGCTCGCCGCGTCCCAGCCATTCGTGGAAGGCGTAGTAGTACGGCGTGGTCAGGTAAGCGGAAACGATGAACCGGCCGATCATCTGCGCCGCCTGGCCGTCCTCCGTCCAGATCACGAAGATACGGCAGCAGAGGTCCGTCTCCGGCTTGCCGGCGGCATCGGTCGCCTCCTTCGCGATCTTCGCCAGGCGCACTGCGTCGTAGGGCGCGATGTAGTTCGTGATCGCGCCGTCGCCTTCCGTGGCGGCCAGGCGCAGCATCTTCTCCCTTAGCGCGGCGATGTACAGCTTGGGCGGAACGACGGGAGCGCGGCCCAGCCGGAAGCCCTTGACGTCGTACGGGCCGACCTTGGTGACCATCTTCTCGCCGGCCCAGGCCTGCTTGAGGAAGGCGATCGTCTCCTTCATCCGGCGATACGGCTGCTCCAGCGGCACCCCGTTCCAGCGCTCGACGATGGCAGGTGAGCTGGTGCCGATGCCCAGGCAGAAGCGGCCCGGCGCCAGTTCTTCGATGGCGGCGGCGGTCTGCGCGAGCAGGGTCGGCGTGCGGGTGTAGACGCTGGCGATGGCGCAGCCCAGCCGGGTGTTCGGCGCCCAGGCCGCGAAGGCTGCCAGCGGTGTAAAGGCGTCGTTGGACTCGACCTCGGCCGACCAGGCGTCGGTGTAGCCCAGCTCCTCGGCCTCTTTGAGGATCGGGCCGTGCTCGGACAGTGAGACGCCCTGGAGCGGGTAGGTCAGACCCCAGCGACCGGTCATCTGCCGAAGTTCGGTTCGCGCTTTTCCAGGAACGCTTTGACCGCCTCGGCGTGGTCCGGTATGCCGCGCGCCGTGCGGATCGCGAAGCCTTCACGGGTGACGACGCGGCGCAGGTCAGTTTCGCCGGCGTTCTCGTGGATGATGCGCTTGGCCGCCCAGACGGCGGACGGCGGATTGGCGGCGATCTCTTCGGCCAGCGCCATCGCTTCGTCCATCAGCTTCTCGTGCGGTACGATGTGATCGATCAAGCCCCGGCGCAGCGCCTCATCGGCCTCGATGATGCGGCCGGTCAGCGCCATGTAGAGCGCATTGCCCATCCCGGCGACGAGCGGCAGGTAGCGGGTGCTGCCGCACTCCGGGGTCAGGCCGACCTTGACGAAGCGCACGGAGAACTTAGCTTTGTCGGAGGCGATGCGGATGTCGCAGGCCAGGGGCATGGTGAGGCCGATGCCGACGGCGTGGCCGTTGATCGCGGCGATGACCGGCTTGCTGCGGGAGAGCGCAATCGGTACTTCCGGGCTGCCGTCCTCGGCCGTCAGCGGCGAGGGTCCGTTGCTGGCGTTGCGGCCGCCCAGCGCCTCGTTGAAGCCGCTGATGTCGCCGCCGGCGCAAAAGGCGCGCCCGGCCCCGGTGACGACGATGACGTTGACCGTCGCGTCGCCGTTCAGCTGTTCCAGCGCGGCCAGGAATTCGCGCTCCAGTTTCCAGCTCCAGGCGTTGAGCTTGTCGGGCCGGTTGAGCGTGATCAGGCCGATGCGTCCCCGGTTTTCGACGAGCAGCGTTTCGTAAGAAGTCATACATGCACCCCTTTCTGGCGGGCGTTTCGCACTTTATCGCAGGTGGCAGGAAGATGGAAGCGCGGAGCCGTCCGGCCGAGGCCCGGATCACCGTTACGTTTTTGCAACCCGCCATGCCCGTTTTCCTAACCTGCCGTTAACGCGCAGCACCTATGGTGGGCATAACCGCACACACCACGCACGCTAGGAGGATGAGGGTGACAGGGATTCGCAGGAGCCTTGAGGCAACCGACGGACATCGGGTAGTAATCGTGGTCGGATACGAAGAGTCACCCCAGGAACCCGATGCCGAGCCTAAGACTAAGAATGCGCCCGGCCAGCCGATGACTTCTAAGGGAGAGGCCCGCCAGTCGGTGCCGGAGCCGAGTTCCGCGCGGGGCCGTTGAGGGTGCGCTAGGCGGTGGGCGACTTCGCCGGCTCGGCGTCCAGCATGTAGCCGATGCCCTGCATCGTCTTGATGATCACCGGCGTGCTGGGGTCCGGCTCAAGCTTGCGGCGGAGGCGGGAGACCCAGACGCGCAGGTACTGCACATCGTCGTGGTACTCCGGGCCCCAGACCTTGCTCAGCAGCTCTGCGTTCAGCATCACCTTGCCGGCGTTGGCTGCCAGGTACTGCAGCAGCAGCCACTCCGTCCTCGTCAGCGAGATAACTTCGCCGCCGCGGGTCATGACGCGGCGGTCCAGGTCTATCTCCACGTTCAGCACGCGGATGATGCGCTCAGCGTTCTGGCTGCCCAGGGCGCGGCGGAGGACGGCGCGGATGCGGGCGCCCATCTCTTCCGGGCTGAACGGCTTGACGATGTAGTCGTCGGCGCCCATCTCCAGTCCGCGGACCTTGTCCTGGTCGCTGTCCTTGGCGGTCACCATGATGATCGGTACGTTCATCTGTTCGCGGACGCGGCGCATCACTTCCAGGCCGGTCATCTCCGGCATGATCACGTCCAGGAGGACGACATCGGGCCGCTGCTCCTCGACGATCTTGAGCGCCTCTTCACCGGTTGACGCGGTGATCACGCGAAAGCCCTGGCCTGTGAGCTCCAGCTTCATCAGGCGAAGAATGCCGGCCTCGTCGTCGACGGCCAGTACCAGTGGCTCGGGCGTCATAGACTCTCCTCCGAAAGCGCCATATCTTTGGGGCGGCGGCGCTTGCCAACTACTCCCCGGGCTGTGGCCTAAACCGTGAACTATTGTAACTGATTGTTCAAGATCAGCGCTTTTCGGCGCTATTCACGCGCCATGGTGCGCTTTACGCGCCCTTCCAGCGGCCGGCCGATGATCTCTTCTGCCAGCCAGGCCGCCTCCAGCAGCGCCGCTTCCTCGATCCCGGTGCTGATCCCCATGCGGTGGATCATCGCCACCATGTCCTCGGTGGCCACGTTGCCGGAGGCGCCCGGCGCGTAGGGGCAGCCGCCGAGCCCGCCGATCGATCCGTCGAACTGCGCCGCACCGGCCTGCATCGCCGCGACGACGTTGGCCAGGGCCATTCCCCGCGTGTCGTGGAAGTGCAGCCGCATCTCGGCCGCCGGCATCTGCCCGGCCAGCTGCGTCACCAGCTCGAACACCTGGCGCGGGTTGCCGATGCCGATCGTGTCGCCCAGGGCGATCGCGCCCGCGCCGAAGCCGCGCAGCTCGCGCGCGATCTCGAGGACGCGCTCGGCCGGCACTTCGCCTTCGTAGGGGCAACCGAAAGCCGTCGAGATGTAGCCGCTCCAGGGGATATTGGCCTCCGCAGCCAGGGAGGCGACGTTGCGGATCGCTTCCAGGGACTCGGCGACCGTACGGTTGACGTTGGCCTTGTTGTGGGACTCGCTGGCCGAGACGACGACGGCGATCTCGTCCACGCCCGCCTCGATTGCGTTGCGGGCGCCGGTCTCGTTGGGGACCAGGCCGATGTATGTGACTCCGGCATGGCGCTCGACAGCGGCCATCACCTCGGCGGCGTTGGCCATCTGCGGGATCGCCCTGGCGCTGACGAACGAGGCCGCCTCGATGCGCCGGAGCCCCGTCCGCGAGAGGGCCTCGATCAGGCGCACCTTGTCGGCCAGATCGATGATGCGCGACTCGTTCTGCAGGCCGTCGCGCGGGCCGACCTCGGTGATCGTTACCCGCTGCGGCCACTTCACTCGGCCGTCTCCGTCTTCTCCTGCTCCAGCTCAACCAGCAGCTGGCCCTCTGAGACGCGGCCTCCCTCCACGCAGTGCACCGCCTTGACGGTGCCGTCGTGTGGCGCCTCGATCGAATGCTCCATCTTCATCGCTTCCAGGACGACCAGCGTCTGGTGGGCCCGGACGCGGTCGCCGGGCTTGACCAGCACCTTCAGCACCAGCCCCGGCATCGGCGCCATCAGCCCGTGCTGGCGGTGGTCGGCCACGGAGCGCACGCGGTCGCCGGATGTGAAGGCGAAGTCGTAGCGCCGTCCGCCGCTGGTGACTTCGATGCCGGTCAGATTCACCGATACGCGCGCGCTTGTCGTCTTGCCGTCATGCTCGACGAGGATGTGGTCGCCGGCGGCGCGAGTGAAGCGGACGTTGTGGGACTCCTGCCTGTCGACGGCGGCGTTCCAGAGGTAGCGGTCTCCGGGGGCGCGCTGGGCCAGGATCACGTGCACGTTGCCCGCAAACTCGATGTCCAGCCGCGCTACGCCGGCGGCGCCGGTGGGTCCGGCCGCGCGCCAGGGGTCCGGCTGTTCCTCTGCCAGGAGCAGCGCGCCCAGGGCGGCGATCATCACTTCGCCGGGCGCGTCTTTCTCCACCTCGGCATCGAACTGGGTGTCGAGCCAGTCCGTCGTCACCTGGCCGGCGCGGAACGTCGCGTGGGTGACGATCGTCCGCAGGAAATCGAGGTTGGTCTTGACGCCGACGACGCGGTAGCGGGAGAGCGCGCGCTCCATCCGCTCGATCGCCTCGACACGGGTCGGCGCCGAGGTCAGGAGCTTCGAGATCATCGGGTCGTAGTAGGTGGAGATCTCGTCGCCTTCGTAAGTGCCGACGTCGTTGCGGACGCCGCGGCCGCGCGGCAGGCGCAGCTTCTCGATCGGGCCGGGGCTCGGCAGGTAGCCCTTGGCCGGGTCCTCGGCGTAGACGCGGCACTCGATGGCGTGTCCTTCAAAGCGCACGCCGTCCTGGCCGAACGGCAGCGGTTCTCCGGAGGCGATGGCGAGCTGCAACGCGACCAGGTCCGTGCCTGTGCGGAGCTCGGTCACGCCGTGTTCCACCTGGAGGCGGGTGTTCATCTCCAGGAAGTAGAACTCGCGGCCCGCGTCCAGCATGAACTCGACGGTGCCGGCGTTGACATAACCCACCGCTGCGGCCAGCCGCACCGCCGCCTCGCCCATCCGGGCGCGCAGGGCCTCGTCGACGACCGGCGAAGGTGACTCTTCGATCACTTTCTGGTGGCGTCGCTGCGTGGAACAGTCGCGTTCCCCCAGGTGGACGACGTTGCCGTGGGAATCGGCCAGCACCTGGATCTCGATGTGCCGCCCGCCGACGATCGCCTTCTCCAGGATCAGCGCCCCGTTGCCGAAGGCGCGCTCGGCCTCCCGGCGTGCGCCCTCCGCCGCTTCCGCGAAGGCCTTCTTCGCCTCTACCAGCCGCATGCCGCGACCGCCGCCGCCGGCCGCCGCCTTGATCATCACCGGCCAGCCGATGTGCTGGGCGCGCGCCTGCAGCTGCCCGATCGTCTGCTCTTCGCCGTCGTAGCCGGGGACGGTGGGGACGTCGTGCTTCTTGGCGATCTGGCGGGCCTCGGCCTTGTCACCCATCATCTGCATGACCTTGGCCGGCGGGCCGATGAAGGTGATCCCGGCCTTCTCGCAGGCTGCGGGCAGCGCCGGGTTCTCGGAGAGCAGGCCGTAACCGGGGTGCAGCGCGTCGGCCTTCGTCTGCCGCGCGGCCTCGATGATCTTCTCGACGTCCAGGTAGCTCTCGGCGGCCTGAGAGGGGCCGATGTGCACCGCCCGGTCGCACTCCAGCACGTGCAGCGCCCGCCGGTCCGCGTCGGAGTAGACGGCCACCGTCTCGATGCCGAGGGCGCGGCAGGTCTTGGCGATGCGGACCGCGATCTCGCCCCGGTTGGCGATCAGGACGCGGGTGATCGCGGTCATCCGGCGTCCATCCCGGCTTGCGCTTATCCAGGAACGCGGCCACGCCCTCCCGGCCTTCTTCTGAGGCGCGGATGGCGGAGATCAGCTCCGAGGTGTAGGTATCGACATCACTTCGCGCGGCATCACGGCGACGTTGCGGACCAGCGTCTTGATCGTCGCCTGCGCCGCCGGGCTGCCCGACAGCAGCGCCTCGACGGTCGAGGCGACGGTGTCGTCCAGCTCATCGTCCGGCGCGGAGCGGTGGACGAGGCCGATGCGGGTGGCGAAGATCGAGCCGAAGCGCTCGCCCGTGAGGAAGAGCGGCAGGGCGCGGCCGGCGCCGATCTTTTCGATGACGTGCGGGGCGATCGTCGCCGGGTGCCAGGCCGAGGCGCACCTCGGAGAAGGCGAACGTCGGCCGACTCTGCCGCGACGGCGATGTCTGCGGCGGCGGTGAGGCCTGCGCCGCCGCCCATCGCTGCTCCCTGGACGCGCGCAACGACCGGCTTCGGGCACTCGGCGATGGCGCGGAGCATTGCGGCGAGGCGCTGGGAGTCGGCACGGTTGGCGGCCTCGCTGGCGGCGGCCATGCGCGTCATCCAGTCCAGGTCAGCGCCGGCGGAGAACGACTTGCCCTCGCCGGCCAGCACGATCACGCGCACGCCCTCGTCCGCGCCGAGCTCCTGGAAGGCGGCGTGCAGCTCTGCGATCAGCGCCTCGTTGAAGGCGTTGTGCACCTCCGGCCGCGCCATCATGACGGTGGCGACGGGGCCGCGCTTGGAGACGGTTAGATGTTCGCCCATTGTTTGATCGTGGCGGTCCACTCTGCGACCGCCTTCGCGCCTTCATCGCCTGGGTTAAAGCCGAAGAGATAAGCAGTGTCCTGGGTACCAATCTCAAGAGTTGGTGGCTCGCTGGCTCGTTCGGGATGAGCATCGCTGGTGAGGCTAGTTACGTCCTTCCGATTGATGCTTATTGGTTTCGTCCGAACCAAGATGCGAATTTTTGGGAGCGATGCCATCGGCGTCCAAATCAAGCGCTGGGTTGTCAGGTAGAGTTCACCGTCCCTCCAGAACCGAGAGCCGGGACGATTCGCACACAAGGTCGAATCCAGGATGACCTCGCTCGGAAGCAGTGGAACCACCTTTGAGAACGGACGACCGACCACTAGAGCCTGTTGATTGTCCATCGCAATCACATGCGGAAGATGCCGAACTGGGTGTCCGGGATCGGTGCGTTGGCGGCGGCGGCGAGGCCCAGCGCCAGCGAGGTGCGCGTGTCCAGCGGGTCGATGATGCCGTCGTCCCAGAGGCGGGCGGTGCTGTAGTAGGCGCTGCCCTCCTTCTCGTACTTGTCGAGGATCGGGGCCATGAACTCTTCCTGCTCCTCTGTCGTCATATCGTGGCCGTCGGCGCGCATGTTCTCCAGTCGCACGGACAGGAGCACGCTGGAGGCCTGTGCGCCGCCCATGACGCTGATCTGGGCGTTGGGCCACATCCAGAGGAAGCGCGGCGCGTAGGCCCGGCCGCACATGGCGTAGTTGCCCGCGCCAAACGACCCGCCGAGGATCACCGTGAACTTGGGGACTTCCGCCGAAGCGACGGCTGTGACCATCTTCGCGCCGTGTTTGGCGATGCCTTCGTGCTCGTACTTCTTGCCGACCATGAAGCCGGTGATGTTCTGCAGGAAGACGAGCGGGATCTTGCGGCGGCAGCACATCTCGATGAAGTGCGCGCCCTTGACCGCGCTCTCGGAGAAGAGGATGCCGTTGTTGGCGATGATCCCCACTGGATAGCCCATCACCCGCGCAAAGCCGCAGACCAGCGTCATCCCGTAGGTCGACTTGAACTCGTGGAAGCGGCTGCCGTCGACGATGCGGGCGATGATCTCGCGCACGTCGTAGGAGCGGCGCGGGTCGTGCGGGACGATGCCGTAGAGCTCGTTGGCGTCGTAGGCGGGCGGCTCCGGCGGCGTCAGCTCCCACGGCAGGTCGTGCTGGGGGCGCCCCAGGTTGGCGACGATGCTGCGGACAATCGAAAGCGCCTCGGCGTCGTTCTCAGCGAAGTGGTCGGCGACGCCGGAGATCGCGGTGTGCACTTCTGCGCCGCCCAGGTCCTCCGCCGTCACCTGCTCGCCCGTCGCGGCCTTCACTAGCGGCGGCCCGCCGAGGAAGATCGTGCCGGTGCCCTCGACGATCACGGTCTCGTCGCTCATCGCCGGCACGTAAGCGCCGCCGGCCGTGCACGATCCCATCACTGCCGCGACCTGGGGGATGCCCCTGGCGGACATCCGCGCCTGGTTGTAAAAGATGCGCCCGAAGTGGTCGCGGTCCGGGAAGACATCGGCCTGCATCGGCAGGAAAGCGCCGCCGGAATCGACCAGGTAGATGCAGGGCAGCTGGTTCTGCTCGGCGATCTCCTGGGCGCGCACGTGCTTCTTGACGGTCAGCGGATAGTAGGTGCCGCCCTTCACGGTGGCGTCGTTGGCGATGATCACGACCTCGCGCCCGCAGACGCGTCCGACGCCGGAGACGAGCCCCGCACACGGGGCCTCGCCGCCGTACATGTCGGTGGCGGCCAGCGGGGACAGCTCCAGGAAGCCGGTGCCGGGGTCGAGCAGGCGGTGCACGCGCTCCCGCGCCGTCATCTTCCCTCGCGACCGGTGGCGCTTGATCTGCACGCGCCCGCCGCCCTCACGGACCACTCGCAGCGACGCCTGCAGCCGCTCCACGAGCGATGCCATGTGATCGCGGTTGGCAGCGTAGTCCGGATCGCCGGGTGTGATCGTCGTCGGTAGGACGGGCACCGCAGCTCCCTCCAGGAACGCCCGGGCGGCCGCGCCGTCCTTGTCCCGGCGGGTCGTCGTCACGCCACCGTCTCAGCGCGCATGCGTGAGGCGACCGGCAGGCCCAGCGAGACGTCCTCGCCGTTGACGCCCAGGACCAGCAGCCCCGCCGAGGGCACCCTGTCGTTGACGGTCACGTGCTGTCCGGGCTTGAGGCCGTGCTTGTCCAGGTAGTGCAGCAGCTCCAGATCTTCCTCCAACTCCTCGGAGATGAAACGCACCGTCATCTTCTCGCCGATCTCAAACGTGTCCATTGGCCGCCATGTTGGGGTCCAGGGTGGCGCCGGTGCCGGGGATCGGGCTGCCGTGGGGGCAGGTCGTGGGGTTGCCGAGCAGCTTGACGATGCTGGCCTCGATGATCGGCGTCATCCCGTGCTCGAAGTGGTGGGCCTCCTCGTGCGCCTCCGCCCAGCCCAGGCCGAGCACGTCGTTCAGAAAGCGCTCGGAAAGGCGGTGGCGGCGGGCCACGCTCTCCGCTAGCTCCCGGCCGTGCGGAGTCAGGTGGATCGTCTTCTTCTCGTCGATCTCGACCATCCCGTCGCGGTGCATCCGCTGGAGGGTCGCCCAGGCGGTCGGCGGAGCCACGCGCATCCAGCGGGCCAGCCGGGCGGAGATAATGCGCTCGCCCTCCGTCTCCAGGCTGTACATGGACTGCAGGTAGTCTTCGATCGTGGCAGACGGGCGTTCGTCGGCGTTGTCGTGCGGCATCGTGGACCCTCCACGATTCAGCATATGCTTATGCGGATGTCGCGCATATAGAGCGGGGTGCGTATTAGCGTAAATTAGCGAATGCTAAGATGCCGGACGCTTGGGACAGGCTCCTCGTTCGGCCGGGCGGCGGACTCGGAGCGGGTGAGGGCGCGCGTGTATCATTGAGCCAGAGTGACCGACCTCTCCGTTGACCTGGTCCCCGGCGGCAAGCGCAGCCTTTCGCTGCGCAACCCGGTGATGACGGCGTCCGGGACGTTCGGCAACGGCCTGGAGTACGCTCGCATCCTCGACATTCAGCGGCTCGGCGCGATCGTCTCCAAGGCGATCACCCGCAAGCCGCGCAAGGGCAACGTCCAGCCTCGCATCGCCGAGACGGCGGCCGGGATGATCAACTCCATCGGCCTCCAGAACATCGGCATCGCAGCGATCCTCAAGGACGTCGCGCCGGTCTGGGCCACCTGGGAGGTGCCGGTCATCGCCAACATCGCCGGCGAGACCGTCAACGACTACGCCGAGCTGGCCGCCCGGCTGGACGGCGTGCCCGGAGTCTCCGGGCTGGAGATGAACATCAGCTGCCCCAATGTGGAGAGCGGCATGGAGTTCGGGGTTGACCCGCGCGCCGCCGCCGAGGTGACCGCCGCCGTGCGACGCCAGAGCGGGCTGCCGCTGATCGTCAAGCTGACCCCGAACGCCGCAGACATCGTCGGTATCGCCAGGGCCGTCGCCGACTCCGGCGCCGACGCGCTCACGCTGATCAACACCTACCCGGCGATGAAGATCGACGTGCGGACACGCAAGCCGGCGCTGGGCTGGGGCTCCGGCGGCCTGTCCGGCCCAGCCCTGAAGCCGATCGCGCTGCGGCTGGTCTACCAGGTCGCGCGCGCCGTCAGCGTCCCGATCATCGGCTGCGGCGGCATCACGACCGGCGAAGACGCCGTCGAGTACTTGATGGCCGGCGCCTCCGCGGTGCAGGTCGGCACGGCCACGTTCGCGAACCCGCGCGCCTGCCTTGACGTCCTCGAGGGGATCGAGACGTTCATGACGGATACCGGCGTCGAGAGCGTCGGCGAGCTGATCGGCGCGGCGCTGCCGGATGCGGCGATGACGCCTGCCTCGGGCTAGAAGCGGCGCGCCTTGAGCGACCTCACGATCATCCACAGCTCCGACCTCCACATCGACGGCAAGTACTCGGAGGCGTTCCACCCGCTGTGCAAGGTGCTGGACGCCGCCAGCCGCGAGCAAGCCGACGTCCTGCTCCTGGCCGGCGACATCTTCGACCACAACCGGCTGCCGCTGGCCCAGATCGACCGCGCGGCGAGAGTGCTTGACGATGCCGGGTTCCCCGTGATCATCCTGCCCGGCAACCACGACTGCCTGGCGCCGGACTCCGTCTACCGCCGCGGCGGCTTGTCCGAGGTGCCGGGCGTCCACGTTCTCGGCGTCAGCACGGAAGAATCGGTCGTCCTGGGCGAGCTCGAAATCTGGGGGCGGCCGCACCTGGACTACGCCGACTACTCTCCGCTTGCCGATCCGCGGCCCCGCAATTCGCGCTGGCAGATCGCGATGGCCCACGGTCACTGGGTGCAGACCGACGCCGACCGCCACCGCAGCTGGCTGATCCACTCCGAGGAGATCGCCGCCACCGGCGCTGACTACGTCGCGCTTGGGCACTGGCCGGCGCCCGGGACCGCCGGCGATGGCACCGTCCCGGCGTACTATTCCGGCTCGCCGGACCTGGCGCAGACCGTCAACGTCGTCCGCCTCCGCGAAGACGGCGGCGTCCAGGTGACGCGCGCAGCTCTGGCGCCGGAGGCATAAGCAAAGGCCCTCGCACATAAGGCGAGGACCTTCGTCAGGATGCGTATTCGGTTAGACGGCTAGCGTGTGCTGACCGGTGCGGGCCGAGGCAGCCATCTCATCATCGTCCGGGGCCTTCGCCGGCGTAGAGCGGACGCCCCTCCAGGGGCTGTAGCTGCTGCCGGAGTCGTCGTCCCAGACGTAGTCGCTGGTGGAGTTGCGGAACTCCCGGTCCTCACCGCAGACCTTGCAGTGGCCCATGCTGAGGGCGCCCCGCGGCGACTCGATGATCCAGTGGTGCTGGCAGGTCGGGCCCTCGGAAACCTCCGGCGCCACGACCTCTGTGACTGTCTTTCGCTTGTCTGCTAGTTGGCTTCTGCCCATCTTACTCAAACCTCCGTTGCTTGCTCAGAAAGATGGCTTTCATGCGTGATACGTTACAGGCCTTCTATGAGGATTCGATTAGAGGTAGGTTTCTACTTTATTTACTGCACAATCCTCACATCTGGTTGTGTATACTAATAACGATAACGAGCCCAGGGGCAAAAAGTTTCCATGCAGACTACCAAAGAGAACATCCTCGCCTACCTAAAACGTACAGGCGGCTGCTGAATTGACGCCCTGGCCCGCGAATTCGGCCTCGCCAAGATGACGATCCGCCAGCACCTGGCAGCTGGAGCGCGATCACTTCGTCGTCTCCAGAGGAGCGCCACAAGACCGGGCGCCCGCACCTACTCTACACCCTCACCGAAAGCGGCGAGGAGCGCTTCCCCGGCGCTACGAGCGGCTGGCCGAGCTGGCCCTGAAGAAGTCGCCTTCCTGGAGTCGGAGGAGATCGCCGGGCTCTCGCAACGGAGAAGAAGCACTGGCTCTTGATGAAGATGGCCGAGCGCGTCTACCGTGACCACGAAGCGAAGGTCGTCGAGAAGGACCGCCGAACCGCGTCCAGTCGTCCGGACATCCTGCGTGAAGAGGGCGGGTTCCCCGAATGGAAGGCCAATGAAGACGGATTAAGATCGCGGATCACAACTGCGCCTACAAGCGCGTCGTCGACACCCACCCTGACCTCTGCGACTGGCACCTTTCGCTGCTGGGCCGGCTGCTTGGCACCGAGGTTGAGTGCAAGCAGTTCATCCGCGAGGCGCCGACGCTTGCCGCTTCCTGGTGAAGGATGAGGCCGCCCCCGCTACGATTACCGAAGCCCCGGCCGTAGGAAGGAAAGCCAACACATGACGGAGACGACCCGCCAGGCCGGTACTGACCGCCCTTAGCGCCATCCAGGACCCAGAGACTTCATCGAGATATTGTTTCGCTCTGCTTTGTGCCTGAGGACGGGATCAACATCTGCGGCGACGCTGTCTCTGGGCGCGGATCGTCCTGACCACGCCTGCCTGCCCGGTCAGGGAAGAGATGAAGACCCAGGCGGAAGGCCTGCTGCTGGCGCTGCCCGGCGTCAAGCAAGCCGACGTCCAGATGGACGCGACGGGCAGACGCACCACAGGCGTCGGTCGCGGGCCTGAGGTGATCACCGGCGTGCGCAACATCATCGCCGTGGCCTCGAACAAAGGCGGGGTCGGCAGGTCCACCGTCGCCGTCAACCTTGGCGATCGCGCTGCTGGCGGTTCGGCGCGCGGGTCGGTCTGCTGGACGCCGACATCACCGGCCCCAACGTGCCGACGATGCTGGGCCTGGAGGTAGGTTTCCAGGCCGACACGGGCCTCGCTATCGTGGAGAAGTACGGGATCAGCGTCGCCTCCCTCGGCTTCGTCTTGAAGCGTGGGCTGCCCGTGGTCTGGCGCGGCCCGATGATCGGCACCGGCGTGCGCCAGCTCATGCACGACCTGCCCTGGGCCGCCGACTCCGAGCTGGACTACCTGGTGATCGACCTGCCGCCAAAAAGAAAGCGACGCCTCGATGAGCGCCGCCTGCGAGGCCCCGATCGCGGGTGTGGTCATCCGCGACCACGCCGAACGCCGTGTCCACGGAGGACGCCACGAAGGCCGTGACGATGTTCGAGAAGCGGAACGTCCCGGTCTTCGGCCTGATCGAGAACACGAGCCACTCCACTCGGCCCTCACTGCGGCGACCGGACCGACGCGCCTCGGGCACGGCGGCGGTGAGGTGATGGCCGACGAGCTCGGCATTGATTTCCTTGGCGATATCCTGCGGCAGGCCGACGTCCGCTCGGCCTGGGAGAGCGGCGTCCCGATCGTCGAAGGTCTTCCCCGACTCGCCCGTCTCGCAGGCCTTCGCGGCGATCGCCCTAAGCGCGGTTGCTGCTAACATGAGCGTGCAACACTTCTTCGCTGAGTCAGCAGCCAGCGCGTAACTCCTCCGAAGCACGGCCGCGACTGCGGC